>NZ_JAPEPW010000001.1:4025000-5722500 GCF_026339955.1 Streptomyces sp. NBC_01549
TCACTGGTCTAGTGATTCCGCGCCGACAATGTAGCGGGGCTCAAGCGTACCGCCGAAGTCGTGTCATTGCAGCATGAGGGCCAACGCCCGCTGTGATGGGTAGGGGAGCGTCGTGTGCCGGGTGAAGCCGCGCCGGAAGGCAGTGGTGGACGGTTCACGAGTGAGAATGCAGGCATGAGTAGCGATACACACGTGAGAAACGTGTGCGCCGATTGACTAAGGGTTCCTGGGTCAAGCTGATCTGCCCAGGGTAAGTCGGGACCTAAGGCGAGGCCGACAGGCGTAGTCGATGGATAACCGGTTGATATTCCGGTACCCGCTGTGAAGCGTCAAACATCGAACCAGGCGATGCTAAGTCCGTGAAGCCGCCCCGGAGCCTTCGGGCAAAGGGGAGTGGTGGAGCCGACGGACCAGACCTGTAGTAGGTGAGTGATGGGGTGACGCAGGAAGGTAGTCCATCCCGGGCGGTGGTTGTCCCGGGGTAAGGGTGTAGGACGTCAGGTAGGTAAATCCGCCTGGCACATAGTCTGAGACCTGATGCCGAGCCGATTGTGGTGAAGTGGATGATCCTATGCTGTCGAGAAAAGCCTCTAGCGAGTTTCATGGCGGCCCGTACCCTAAACCGACTCAGGTGGTCAGGTAGAGAATACCGAGGCGTTCGGGTGAACTATGGTTAAGGAACTCGGCAAAATGCCCCCGTAACTTCGGGAGAAGGGGGCCATCACCGGTGATGAGTCTTGCACTCTGAGCTGGGGGTGGCCGCAGAGACCAGCGAGAAGCGACTGTTTACTAAAAACACAGGTCCGTGCGAAGCCGTAAGGCGATGTATACGGACTGACGCCTGCCCGGTGCTGGAACGTTAAGGGGACCGGTTAGTCACTCTTCGGGGTGGCGAAGCTGAGAACTTAAGCGCCAGTAAACGGCGGTGGTAACTATAACCATCCTAAGGTAGCGAAATTCCTTGTCGGGTAAGTTCCGACCTGCACGAATGGCGTAACGACTTCTCGACTGTCTCAACCATAGGCCCGGTGAAATTGCACTACGAGTAAAGATGCTCGTTTCGCGCAGCAGGACGGAAAGACCCCGGGACCTTTACTACAGTTTGATATTGGTGTTCGGTTCGGCTTGTGTAGGATAGGTGGGAGACTGTGAAGTGCGGGCGCCAGCCCGTGTGGAGTCGTCGTTGAAATACCACTCTGGTCGTGCTGGATGTCTAACCTGGGTCCGTGATCCGGATCAGGGACAGTGTCTGATGGGTAGTTTAACTGGGGCGGTTGCCTCCTAAAGAGTAACGGAGGCGCCCAAAGGTTCCCTCAGCCTGGTTGGTAATCAGGTGTTGAGTGTAAGTGCACAAGGGAGCTTGACTGTGAGACCGACGGGTCGAGCAGGGACGAAAGTCGGGACTAGTGATCCGGCGGTGGCTTGTGGAAGCGCCGTCGCTCAACGGATAAAAGGTACCCCGGGGATAACAGGCTGATCTTCCCCAAGAGTCCATATCGACGGGATGGTTTGGCACCTCGATGTCGGCTCGTCGCATCCTGGGGCTGGAGTCGGTCCCAAGGGTTGGGCTGTTCGCCCATTAAAGCGGTACGCGAGCTGGGTTTAGAACGTCGTGAGACAGTTCGGTCCCTATCCGCTGTGCGCGTAGGAGTCTTGAGAAGGGCTGTCCCTAGTACGAGAGGACCGGGACGGACGAACCTCTGGTGTGCCAGTTGTCCTGCCAAGGGCATGGCTGGTTGGCTACGTTCGGGAGGGATAACCGCTGAAAGCATCTAAGCGGGAAGCCTGCTTCGAGATGAGGACTCCCACCCCCTTGAGGGGTTAAGGCTCCCAGTAGACGACTGGGTTGATAGGCCGGATCTGGAAGGCGGGTAACCGCTGGAGGTGACCGGTACTAATAGGCCGAGGGCTTGTCCTCAGTTGCTCGCGTCCACTGTGTTGGTTCTGAAACCACGAACAACCCCGTTGTCGGGCCACGGCAATGGTGCGGTAGTTACAGTTTCATAGTGTTTCGGTGGTCATAGCGTGAGGGAAACGCCCGGTTACATTCCGAACCCGGAAGCTAAGCCTCACAGCGCCGATGGTACTGCAGGGGGGACCCTGTGGGAGAGTAGGACGCCGCCGAACAAATTTTAGGGAGAACCCCCGTACCGGGAAATCGGTACGGGGGTTCTCTGCGTTCACGGTCATTTTTTGGGGCCTCTCGATGCGAGAGGCCCCTTTCTTTTGTGCCGGTTTACAGTCGTCCCGCTGCCTTGAGTGCCAGATACGCATCCGCGAGGGCAGGCGCCAGGTCGTCCGGAACCGCGTCGACGACGGTGACTCCATGGCGCTGCAACTGCTCGGCCGTGCGATGGCGTTCCGTCTGGGCCTGGGCCGCGGCCGCCGCCTCGTACACCGCCTCGGCACTTCCCCGAGACGTCGCCATTCGCGCGATGTGCGGGTCGGCGACTGAGGCCACAAGAACTGTGTGGCGATGGGTGAGACCGGAGAGTACGGGGAGCAGGCCCTCTTCGATGGGGGCCGCGTCGAGGCTGGTCAGCAACACGATCAGCGAGCGGCGAGGGGCCGTACGGAGGGCCATGGCGGTGAGGCCACGGGCGTCCGTTTCGACGAGCTCCGGCTCCAGGGCCGCCATGGCGTTGACCAAGGACGGGAGGACGTCGCCGGCTGAGCGGCCCTGAACCAGGGCGCGTACCCGGCGGTCGTACGCGAGGAGGTCCACGCGGTCGCCGGCCCGGGAGGCCAGGGCGGCGAGGAGGAGTGCCGCGTCCATGGAAGCGTCGAGGCGTGGGACGTCGCCCACGCGACCGGCCGAGGTTCGGCCTGTGTCGAGGACCAGAAGGATGTGGCGATCGCGTTCGGGACGCCAGGTGCGTACGGCGACCGTGGTGTGGCGGGCTGTGGCACGCCAGTCGATGGAGCGGGTGTCGTCGCCGGGGACGTACTCGCGCAGGCTGTCGAATTCCGTGCCCTCGCCGCGGGTCAGGACGCTGGTGCGGCCATCGAGTTCTCGCAGGCGGGCCAGTTTGGAAGGGAGGTGCTTGCGGCTGGTGAAGGGGGGCAGGACTCGTACCGTCCAGGGGACCTTGTGGCTGCCCTGGCGGGCGAAGAGACCAAGGGGACCGTACGAGCGGATGGTGACGCGGTCCGCCTGGCGGTCACCGCGGCGGGTGGGGCGGAGGTGGGTGGTGAGGCGTCGACGCTCGCCTGCGGGGACCGCCAGGCGGTGACGGGAGGCCGCCACCTCTGTGCCCGGCTCCCAGCTGCTGGGGGGCCAGGCGTCACGGAGGCGGGCGCGCAGGAGCCGGCCGGAGGGGTTGGTGACGGTCAGGGTGACATCGGCGGTCTCGCCGAGGCGTACGGAGGTGTCGCCGGAACGGGCCAGGCCGAGGCGGCGTACGGGTGCGGCCAGGGCGGCGTCGCAGGCGCAGGCCAGGGCCAGGGGAGCGTTCACGGCGAGGATGCCCGCCCAACTCGGTCCCCAGATGCCGACGGGGAGTGTGCCGAGGGCCGCCAGCAGAGCGGCGCGTCCGGTGAATGCCATCAGCGGGGGACGGGGACGTGGGCGAGGATCGCGTTGATGACCGAGTCGGCGGTCACGCCCTCCATCTCGGCCTCGGGGCGGAGCTGGATGCGGTGGCGGAGGGTGGGCAGGGCCAGGGCCTTCACGTCGTCGGGGATGACGTAGTCACGGCCGGTCAGCCAGGCCCAGGCGCGGGCTGTGGCGAGGAGGGCGGTCGCGCCGCGGGGGGAGACGCCGAGGGTGAGGGACGGCGATTCGCGGGTGGCGCGGCAGATGTCGACGACGTAGCCGGTGATTTCGGGGGAGACCGATGTCTTGGCCACGGCGGCGCGGGCGGCTTCCAGGTCGGCCGGGCCCGCCACGGGGCGTAGACCGGCGGCGCGCAGGTCGCGCGGGTTGAAGCCCTCGGCGTGCCGGGTGAGGACGTCGATCTCGTCCTGACGGGACGGCAGAGGGATCGTCAGTTTCAGGAGGAAGCGGTCCAGTTGGGCTTCGGGCAGAGGATACGTTCCCTCGTACTCGACCGGGTTCTGGGTCGCGGCGACCAGGAAGGGCTCCGGGAGCGGGCGGGGGGTGCCGTCGACCGTGACTTGACGTTCCTCCATCGCTTCGAGGAGGGACGACTGGGTCTTGGGCGGGGTGCGGTTGATCTCGTCGGCCAGCAGGAGGTTCGTGAAGACCGGGCCGGGCTGGAACGAGAACTCGGCGGTGCGTGCGTCGTAGACGAGAGAGCCGGTGATGTCGCTCGGCATCAGGTCGGGAGTGAACTGGACGCGCTTGGTGTCGAGTTCGAGCGCGGATGCGAGCGCGCGGACGAGCAACGTTTTGGCGACTCCAGGGACTCCTTCTAGTAGAACGTGTCCGCGGCAGAGGAGGGCGACGACGAGGCCGGTCACGGCGGGGTCCTGGCCGACCACGGCTTTGGCGATCTCGGCGCGCAGGGCTTCCAGAGAGGAGCGGGCGGTGCCCGGATCCCCGGCGTACCCGGCATTGTCAGTGGTCGGGTCCATCATGAACGGCGTACCTCTCTTTCGAGGGCGTCGAGTTGGTCGGCGAGGGAGATGAGGGCCGGGTCGTCGCTGGGCGGCGGGCCGAAGAGGAGGGTGTGCAGGGCCTGTCCGTCGCCGGAGAGGCGGGCTGATAGGGCGGGGAGCAGTGCTTCGGGCGCGTGAGCCTGGGCGGGGGATACGCCGATGAGGGGGGCGAGTCGGGTGCGGGTGGTGGAGCGCAGAGCGGCGGCCGCGCGGTCGCGGGCGTTGGCTTTGCGGTAGAGGCGGGCGCGGCCTTCGACGGTTTCGGAGGCGCGGATCGCGACGGGGAGGCGTTCGGGTACGAGGGGGCCGAGTCGGCGTGCCCTCCAGAGGGCGGCCAGGGCTGCCGCGATGAAGAGCTGAAGGGTGCCCCAGAGCCAGCCTGAGGGGAGCAGGTCGAGGAAGGTTTTTTTGCCCGCGTCGGTGGCCGAGGCGTCGGAGAGCGAGGGGAGGTACCAGACCAAGTGGGGGCGGGAACCGAGCAGTTGGAGGGCGAGCGAGGCGTTGCCCTGCTTGTCGAGACGGTTGTTGTAGAGGATGTCTGGGGCTCCGATGACGACGGTGTCGCCGTTCCCGGTGGCTGCGGGGATGCGCAGCAGGGTGGGGAGGCCGTCGCTGGGGTAGCAGACATCGGCGCCGCGGGCGCTGGTGCTGTAGCGGATGCCGCCGGTGTCGGCGCTGCCCGCGCGGCGGGCGGCGGGCAGGTCGCAGTGGGGGGAGAGCGTCGAGTCGAAGCTGATCGCGGGATCGGCGGTGACTCCGGGGGCGAGGGTGCCCAGGGAGGGCGAGTCCGGGGCGATCAGGATCGTACGGCCGCCGGAGTTCTTGGTCGCCGCGCGAAGGCTGGACTGCTGATGGCCGGTCAGCAGGTCCGGGGCGGCGACGAGGAGAGTGGTGTCGGCGCCGGCCGCGGCGCGAGCCTCGTCCAGGGTGGTGACCACGCGTGTGGAGACACCGCGGTCGCCGAGGAGTTCGGCGGTGGCGCGGCTGCCGTAGGGGTCGGCGGAGCGCGGGTCGAGGCGGCCGTGCTGGGCGCCGGAGCGGATCACGGCGATGGCGACGGCGGCCGCGAGCAGGATCACGACGGCGAGGGCGATGCCTCGGGTGCGGGTCCACAGCTGGCGGGCGGTGGGCGAGGCGGAGGTGGAGGTGAGGGTGGCCTCGGTCATGAGGCGGCCCCCTGGCGGGTGTTGTGGTCCGTGCTCTGGGCGCTGCTGGTGAGTACGGGCTTGGTGCGCTCGATGGCGCGGTCGAGTTCGGTGAGGCGTTGGTATGTGTCGGAGCCCGCGGCCCGGCCGCCGTATGTGACCTCGTCGAAGTCCCTGGCGGCGGCGCGCAGTCGGTCCGTGTGGGAGGGCAGCGTGCGGCCGGCTTCGGCGGCGGCCTCGTCCGCGGTGCGGCCGGGGCGTGGGTCGAGCAGGGCACGCTCCTCGAGGGAGCGCACGACGGCGCGCATGCGTTCCTGGACGGCTTGGTTCCAGTGGCCCTGGGCGGCGTGTGCCTCGGCGGCCGCGCGATGCTCGGCGGCGCTGCGGGGGCGGTCGTCGAAGAGTGCGGCGGACGAGGTGGGGGTGCGGTGCGGGGTGCCGAGGCGCCACCAGAGGGCGGCCACGACAGCCAGCACCGCCACCACGATGACGACAAGTCCGAGCGCGCCCCCGGGAGTCGCGGTGGAGGCGGCGCCGAACAGTTTGTCGACCCAGTCCCAGAAGGCGTTCAGGGCGCGTTGCACCGGGCTGGGGTCGTTCTCGTGGTACATCCGCTTGGACAGCTCCCGCTTGGCCGCCTCCCGTGCGGGGTCGCGCGGGATCGTCACCGGTGGTTCGTCGCCGCGCGGCAGCGCGAGTACGGCCGTGGCGCCGGTGCGCGGCAGTGCCAGTACCGCTGTGAGAACTCCCCCCGCCGGACTCACCGCATCAACTCCCCGGCGTGGTGCCGGGGGTACTGGAGCCGTAGTCCTGGACACCGGCGGCGCGGGCCAGGTCGAGGTCGAGGGCCTCGCGGCGGATGCGCTGGTCGATGTAGAGGAGCACGGTGACGCCCGCGGAGATCGGGAAGGTGATCATGGCTCCGATCACCGAACCGATTCCGCTGACGATGAGGAACGTCCAGCCGGCGCTGCCGGCGCTGCTGAGGAAGCCGGTGATGCCGTCGCCGCTCAGGGCGGAGGCGATGAGGGCGAAGGGGATCACGACGATCGACGCCACGATGTTGGCGATGATCGTGGCGAGCAGCTGGATACCGAAGACTCGCCACCAGGAGCCGCGGACGAGTTTCGCGGAGCGGCTCATCGACTTCAGGACGCCCTGCTTCTCCAGCATCAGGGCGGGCGAGGCGAGCGAGAAGCGGATCATCAGCCAGAGGGCGACGACGCTCGCGCCGAGCCCGCCGAGGACCGCGAGCGCGGTGCCCGCGTCGCTCGATCCGGCGATCGCGATGAGCAGGCCGGGAAGAGTGCCGACGGTGATGATCGCGACGGCGATGAGCGGCAGCAGGAAGGTGAGGCCGAACAGCTTGGGCAGCTGGGGTTTGGCGTCGCGCCAGGCCTCGGCGGTGGTCACCGACTTGCCGAGCACCGCGCGGCTGGTGACGGAGGTGAGCAGGGCCGTCGCGACGATGGTGCCGAGCAGGCCGATGAGCACGACGACGCCGGAGCTCAGCAGGGTGTCGCCCAGGGCGCGGCTGAGCTCGCCGGCGGTGGCGCTCGGGTCGTTGAGGACGTCCGTGCTTGCGCTGTCGTCCAGGACGAGGCCCTGGAGCAGGATGACCGCGATCTGGGTGACGACGGCGACGGTGAGGGAGATGCCCAGGACGGTGCGCCAGTAGGTCCGCATCGTGGAGACCGCGCCGTCGAGGATCTCGCCGACGCCGAGCGGGCGCAGGGGGATCACGCCGGGTTTGGCGGCGGGCGGCGGGCCGCCCCAGTTGCCGCCCCAGCCACCGGGACCTCCTGGGCCGCCGTAGCCACGGCCGGGGCCTTCCCAGTTGCCGTAGCCACCGGCCTGGCCGCCCGCGCCCGGAGGCCGCTGGCCGCCCCAGCCGGGGCCGGGGCCGGGTGGTGGTGGTGGCGGGGCCTGGCCGGGGCCCTGTGGGCTGGGAGCGGACCACTGGCCGGGCGGGGGCTGCTCCTTGGACCACTTCGAGGGCGGCTCCGGCTGGTTCGTGCCACCTTGGTCCGCGGGCTGCTCCGGGGGCTCGGCGGCGCCGGAGTTGTCCGGCTCCTGCCCGTCGGAGGGGGCAGATCCGGGCGAGGCCCAGCCCGGAGTGTCTTTCATCGTCGCTCCTTCACGGTGCCCGTCCGCGGTCGCGGCGGCAGGTTGGCAGCCATCGTGCCACGGTGTGCCCGGCATGGGACCGGCCCCCGTATGGGGTGGACACCTTCAATTGTCCGCCTGCTACGGGGCAGACTGGGCGGATGGCTGATCAGAACGCGCAATTCCGCGAGGACGACGGGCCACTGGAGATACCGGCGATCCGCTGGGACGAGCCCCCCGAAGGGCCGGTGCTGGTCCTTCTCGACCAGACACGGTTGCCGGCCGAGGAAGTTGAGCTGGTGTGCACGGACGCTCCCGCGCTGGTGGAGGCGATCCGCACGCTGGCCGTACGAGGGGCGCCGTTGCTGGGTATCGCCGGGGCGTACGGGGTCGCGCTCGCCGCCGTGCGCGGTTTCGACGTGGACGATGCGGCCCAGGCGCTGGCGGGCGCCCGGCCCACCGCGGTGAACCTCGCTGTGGGTGTGCGCCGGGCGCGGACGGCGTATCGTGCCGCGCTGTCCGGCGGCGGTGATCAGCGGCAGGCTGCCCGGGCGGCGCTCGAAGCGGCGCGGGCGCTGCACCGGGAGGATGCCGCGGCGAGTGCGCGGATGGCCGAGCACGGGTTGGCGCTGCTCGACGAGCTGCTGCCGGGAGGTGGGCACCGCATTCTGACCCATTGCAACACCGGGGCGTTGGTGTCCGGTGGGGAGGGTACGGCCTTCGCGGTGGCCCTCGCGGCGCATCGGGCGGGGCAGCTGCGGAGGCTGTGGGTGGACGAAACGCGTCCGTTGCTGCAAGGTGCTCGCCTGACGGCTTACGAGGCGGCACGCAGCGGAATGGCGTACACCTTGCTCACGGACAACGCGGCGGGATCACTGTTCGCGGCGGGGGAGGTGGACGCGGTGCTCATCGGGGCCGATCGGATCGCTGCCGACGGTTCGGTGGCGAACAAGGTGGGGAGCTATCCGCTCGCGGTGCTGGCCCGGTATCACCATGTGCCGTTCATCGTGGTGGCGCCGGTGACGACGGTGGACCCGGACACCCCGGACGGAGCGTCCATCGAGGTCGAGCAGCGCCCCGGTCATGAAGTGACCGAGGTCACAGCACCCCAGGTGCCTGTGGCGGGAGTGGAAGCGGGAGGCGGGATACCGGTGGCACCCCTGGGGACCCAGGCGTACAACCCGGCGTTCGATGTGACGCCCCCCGAGTTGGTGACGGCGATCGTGACCGAAGAGGGCGCTGTGTCGCCCGTGACGGCTGAGGCACTCGCTGAGCTGTGTGACAGGTCACGCCAGGTAACGATTTAGTTAATGGGATGATGTCGTTTATGAAGGGACGAGTCCTTGTCGTCGATGACGACACCGCACTGGCCGAGATGCTCGGCATTGTGTTGCGTGGTGAAGGTTTTGAGCCGTCTTTCGTAGCCGACGGCGACAAGGCGCTGGCCGCTTTCCGTGAGAGCAAGCCCGATCTGGTGCTCCTGGACCTGATGCTTCCCGGCCGGGACGGTATCGAGGTGTGCCGCCTGATCAGGGCGGAGTCCGGGGTGCCGATCGTGATGCTTACCGCGAAGAGCGACACCGTCGACGTCGTGGTCGGCCTCGAGTCGGGTGCCGACGACTACATCGTGAAGCCGTTCAAGCCAAAGGAGCTGGTGGCGCGGATCAGGGCGCGGCTGCGCCGTTCCGAGGAGCCGGCGCCTGAGCAGCTGGCCATCGGCGATCTTGTGATCGATGTGGCCGGTCACTCTGTGAAGCGGGACGGGCAGTCGATCGCGCTGACGCCGCTGGAGTTCGATCTGCTGGTGGCGCTGGCCCGCAAGCCGTGGCAGGTGTTCACGCGGGAGGTGCTCCTCGAACAGGTGTGGGGCTACCGACACGCGGCGGACACCCGTCTGGTCAACGTCCATGTCCAGCGGCTGCGCTCCAAGGTCGAGAAGGACCCGGAGCGGCCGGAGATCGTGGTGACCGTTCGTGGTGTCGGTTACAAGGCCGGACCGAGCTGACATGTCCCGGGACAGTGCCGCTTCGGCGCCCGGTGAGCCGGGGGTCCGTTCGGGGCGGCCTGTCGGCCGGAAGGTGACAGGCTCCCGTTGGGGACGTTTCTTGGAGGGCGGGCTGCTGCAGGGCGGAGTCCAGGGCAGCCCGGTCCTTCGGTTGTTCATGCGCTGGGTGCGCCGTCCGCTGCTGCCCGTGATGCGTCTGTGGCGGCGCAACATCCAGCTCAAGATCGTCGTCACGACGCTGCTGATGTCGCTGGGTGTCGTGCTGCTGCTCGGCTTCGTGGTCATCGGGCAGGTGCGCAACGGTCTGCTGGACGCGAAGGTCAAGGCCTCGCAGAGTCAGGCCACGGGTGGCTTCTCGGTGGCCAAGCAGAAGGCGGACGCGGCCGTGACGGCCAACGGCGACGACGGTTCGAGTGCTGATGGCCGCCCGTCCAGGAACGTCACTAATTGGATGAGCGACCTCGTGGTGTCCCTCTCCAGTGGTGGGCAGGGCGCCTTCGACGTGGTGACGCTCAGCTCCGGTGTGGCCGGAAACGGCGGCGCGGGGCTCGGGCCGCGCTCCTCGGGCAATGTCGATCCGACGGTCAGCGTGCCGGTGGCCCTGCGCGCACGCGTCGACAGCAGCACGCTGGCGGCCCAGAGCTACACCCGCGTCGTCTACAAGGACGACAAGGAGTCGCAGCCGGCGCTGGTCATCGGCAAGCAGGTCAACGACCCCAACGGAGAGCCCTACCAGCTCTACTACCTCTTCCCGCTGACGCAGGAGGAGAAGTCGCTGAGCTTGGTCAAGGGGACGCTCGCGACGGCCGGACTGTTCGTCGTGGTGCTCCTGGGAGCCATCGCCTGGCTGGTGGTGCGCCAGGTCGTCACTCCGGTACGGATGGCGGCCGGGATCGCCGAGCGGCTTTCCGCCGGGCGCCTGCAGGAACGGATGAAGGTCACCGGCGAGGACGACATCGCGCGGCTCGGTGAGGCCTTCAACAAGATGGCGCAGAACCTTCAGCTGAAGATCCAGCAGCTGGAGGACCTGTCGCGGATGCAGCGCCGGTTCGTGTCCGACGTGTCGCACGAGCTGCGTACGCCGCTCACGACCGTTCGGATGGCGGCCGACGTCATCCACGACGCGCGCGTGGACTTCGATCCGGTGACCGCTCGGTCGGCCGAGCTGCTCGCCGATCAGCTGGACCGGTTCGAGACGCTGCTCGCGGACCTGCTGGAGATCAGCCGGTTCGACGCGGGCGCGGCGGCGCTGGAGGCCGAGGCGATAGACCTCCGGGAGGTCGTACGGCGTGTCGTCAGCGGGGCCGAGCCCCTCGCCGAGCGCAAGGGCTCGCAGATACGCGTGGTCGGCGACCAGCAGCCGGTGATCGCCGAGGCGGATGCCCGACGGGTGGAGCGGGTGCTGCGCAACCTCGTCGTCAACGCAGTGGAGCACGGCGACGGCAAGGAAGTGGTGGTCAAGCTCGCCGCGGCGGGCGGGGCGGTCGCCATCGCGGTGCGCGACTACGGCGTAGGCCTCAAGCCCGGCGAGGCGACCCGGGTCTTCAGCCGCTTCTGGCGTGCCGACCCGGCGCGCGCGCGTACCACCGGCGGCACGGGGCTCGGCCTGTCCATCGCCCTGGAGGACGCCCGGCTGCATGGCGGCTGGCTGCAGGCGTGGGGCGAGCCGGGTGGCGGTTCGCAGTTCCGGCTGACGCTGCCGCGGACCGCGGACGAGCCGCTACGGGGGTCCCCGATACCTCTGGAGCCGATGGACTCGCGGCGCAATCGTGGACTCACTGACGCGGGACTGCCCTCCGGCGGCGGCGACAAGCTCGCCACGGTGCCGGTGCAGAACACGGGCGGGAAGACGGCACCCCACATGCAGCGGGCGTCCGTGGTGCCGCGACTGGCCGGGGCGTCGCCCACGGCCGATCCGACGGCGCTGCCGGGCAACGGCGCGCGTGTGGTGCCGAGGCCCTCCGGGGCCGTGCGGCGGCCGGACGACCTGCCTGCCGCGGGTGGGGAGCGGACCGTGCAGGAGCGTGGCCGGGACGGCGACGGGCCTGCACGACTCGGACAAGGAGAGCCCGAGGAACTCGGGCAGGGGGAGGCATTTCGTGGGCGCTGACCGCGAGGGGAGCGGCCGTCTGCGTCCTGCGCGTGTGGGGGTGTACATCGGCTGCGGCGCATTGCTGCTGACCGGGTGTGCCTCGATGCCCGACAGCGGGGATCTGCGCGGGGTCGAGTCGACACCGAGGCCGGACTCGCAGGTCCGCATCTTCGCCCTGCCGCCGCGCGAGGACGCCCCGCCGGCGGATATCCTGCAGGGCTTCCTGGAGGCACTGACCAGTGACGACCCGCAGTATGAGACGGCGCGCAAGTATCTGACGGCGAGCGCCCGCAAGGCGTGGGATCCGTACCGCTCCACGACCGTCCTCGCGGACGGACCCAACCCCGAGTCGGAGCACTCGGGCACCAGGGAGGGCGACGACTCGTACACGCTCTCCGGCAGCAAGGTCGCCACGGTGGACGCACAGCACGCGTACGCACCGGACGCCGGTTCGTACCGGACGACGGTGCACCTCACGCTGCAGAAGGACACCAAGCAGTGGCGTATCGATGCGCTGCCGCAGGGCGTGGTGATGGGCAACTCCGACTTCCAGCGCAACTACGTGTCCGTCAACAAGTACTACTTCGCCTCGAACGTGCCCTCCGGCTCGGGTGGACTGCTGGGGACCGTCGCCGATCCCGTCTATGTGCGGGACAAGGTGGACCCGATGACGGAGATGGTCCGATCCCTCCTGAAGGGGCCCACGCGCTGGCTGGATCCGGTGGTGACGTCGAGCTTCCCCTCCGACACGGAGTTGAAGAAGGGCGTCACGTCGTTGTCGCCCGACGACCGCAACAGGGTGACGGTCCCGCTGAACAAGAAGGCCGACCGGGTCGGAGAGACCCAGTGCGACAAGATGGCCACCCAGCTCCTCTTCACGCTCCAGGATCTGACGCCCACGGGCGTCGACGAGGTGGAGCTGCAGCGCTCGAACGGTTCGCAGTTGTGCGTGGTCACCGAGAGCCGGGCACAGACCATCGCTTCGCACGGCACGGCCAAGCACCCCGAGTACGAGTACTTCATCGACGGCAAGCAGCGGCTCGTACGGCTGCCCAGCGGCAACAGGGACAAGCAGCCCGAGCCGGTGCCCGGTGCGCTGGGAGTGGGTGACAAGAAGCTGCGGTCGGCCGCGGTGTCGCGGAGCGAGGACAGTGCGGCCGGTGTGTCGGCCGACGGGAGTTCGCTGTACGTCGGATCGCTGGTGTCGGGCGCCTCACTGGGGGACGCGGTACTGCACAGCCAGGGGGCGACGACGGACGACCGGCTGACGACGCCCAGTTGGGACGGGCAGGGCGACCTGTGGGTGGCCGACCGCGATCCGAAGAACCCGCAGCTGCTCCTGCTGGAGAAGGGCGCGGGTACTCCGCTGGAGGTCACCGCGCCGGGCATCGACGGCCGTGTCCAGGCGGTACGGGTGGCCGCCGACGGGGTGCGGATCGCGCTGATCGTGCAGAAGGACGGCAAGAGCTCGCTGCAGATCGGGCGCATCCAGCGCGACACCAAGACCGGCGGACGGCCCCTCATCTCGATCCTCGAGCTGCGCTCCGTGGCGCCGCAGCTGGAGGAGGTCACCGCCATGTCGTGGGCCGGGGACAGCCGGCTCGTCGTCGTCGGGCGTGAGTCCGGTGGAGTGCAGCAGATGCGCTACGTCCAGGTCGACGGTTCCACTCCGGTGGGCGCCGCGCCCTCCGCGCTCACGGGGGTGAAGGAGGTCGCCGCGTCCGAGGACGAACGGCTGCCGCTGGTGGCGCACTCGGAGGAGGACGGAATCGTGCGGCTGCCGGCCGGGGCGCCGTGGCAGAAGATCGTCAAGGACGGCACGGCACCGGTCTATCCCGGGTAGGGATTTTCGCCGGGCCTCCCCTTTCGGGCAGGCCCGGCCGCCGTACGGGTGGACCTGGCCGCCATTACGCGGTGGTTCCCCCGGACGTGTGACGGCCGTGGAGTTGTCCACAGGCGGTTGTCCACAGGGGTGGCTGGTCGGCCCGCGCGTTGGCACAGTGGTGGACATGCGGGGGTGGTGGCAGGACCTCACCGATCTGGTGCTGCCGGCCGAGTGCGGAGGCTGCGGAAGGCCTCGCACGGTGCTCTGCCCGGAGTGCCGTGCCGCGCTGAGTGGGGCCGCACCGCGCCGGGTGCGGCCGGATCCGGAGCCGCCCGGGCTGCCGGTGGTGCACGCGGCGGCCCCATACAAGGACGAGGTGCGCGCGACGCTCCTCGCTCACAAGGAACGGGGGGCAATGACACTTGCGACTCCCTTGGGGACGGCCCTGGCGGGGGCTGTGCGGGCAGGGCTGGGGCACATGTGCCTCTCCGTCCCGGAGAGGCTGCCCACGGCCTCGGACGGGAGCCTGAGGGGCGGGAGCGGGCAACGGTGGCCCGGCGGTGGTCACGGGTCCGCGCTGCCTTCCGGCCCAGGGCCTGTGCTGCTTGTTCCCCTGCCGTCCTCGCGGTGGGCGGTGCGGGCGCGGGGCCATGACCCGCTGCGGCGGATCGCGCTCGCGGCGGCGGGGGAGCTGCGGCGTACGGGGATGCCGGCCCGGGTGCTGGCCGTGCTGCGGCAGCGGCGTGCCGTGGCCGACCAGGCGGGACTCAACTCCCGGCAGCGACTGGACAATCTCGCGGGTGCCCTGGAGGTGGCCGCCGGAGGTGCCCGGCTGCTGGCGGTCGGCGCTCGGGTCGTACTCGTGGACGACCTGATGACGACGGGCGCCTCGATGGCGGAGGCGGCCCGTGCCGTACGGGCGGCGGTGGCGGGCGTCGATCCAAGCCCGGACACTGATGCATGCCCGGACACCGATGCATGCGTCGCGGAAGCGGGGGAAGCAACGGGGGAACGGATGAGCGAGGCAACGACAGCGGGTACGGACCGGGCACAAGCAGCCCGGGGAATGGCGGGTGTGAGCGGAGTCGGCGACATGATCCGCGCGGCCGTGGTCGCGGCGTCGCCAGACTCTTTCGAAATAAACCGGAACTGACCGAGAACTTCCATCGTTGCAGGTAATGACCAGGTCAATTCACCTGAACGGAGGTACGCCGCAGTAGAGGGTGACGACATCCGTCCGGGCGAGATATGTTCGGTTGTGAGGCAATGGCGCAGGCCGTACCTCGACCATCCGAATGCCGTGCTGCGGGTTTCTGAATCACCCGTAGCGGTGGGGTGTAGATCTTGCCCATGGGGGAGGAGGAGGTGAAAGTCACCAAGTCCGAGGTTCCGGCACTCACCGGGGCCTGGTGCAAAAGGGAGACGCTCCGCCAGTGCAGCGGAGCAATCCGGGAACGGAGTTCTGCGTGGACATCGTCGTCAAGGGCCGCAAGACCGAGGTGCCCGAGCGGTTCCGCAAGCACGTGGCCGAGAAGCTGAAGCTGGAGAAGATCCAGAAGCTCGATGGCAAGGTGATCAGCCTCGACGTGGAGGTGTCCAAGGAGCCCAACCCCCGGCAGGCCGACCGTTGCGACCGAGTGGAGATCACGCTCCACTCCCGCGGTCCGGTGATCCGGGCGGAGGCGGCGGCAAACGACCCGTACGCGGCACTCGACCTGGCGGCGGACAAACTCGAAGCCCGCCTGCGCAAGCAGCACGACAAGCGCTACACCCGCCGTGGCAACGGCCGGATCTCGGCCGCCGAGGTCGCCGACCACGTCCCCGGCGCCGCGACGCTCAACGGGAACGGGGCCGTCGTCCACGAGGACGACACGGACAGCGTGCCGACGAAGAAGATCGGCTCCCTCGAGGTCATGGGCGAAGGCCCCCTCATCGTTCGCGAGAAGACCCACGTGGCCGCCCCGATGACGCTCGACCAGGCGCTCTACGAGATGGAGCTGGTCGGGCACGACTTCTATCTCTTCGTCGACTCCGAAACGAAGGAACCCAGTGTCGTCTACCGGCGGCACGCGTACGACTACGGCGTCATCCACCTCAGCACGGACCCCATGGTCGCCCAGGCCGGATCGGACGCGCCGGGCGGTGCGCTCGGCGGCTGACCCGCCCCGATGACGGCTGAGCCGGTGCCCCTGGAGCGCGCGTGCGCCCCCAGGGGCACCGGTGTGCGACCACTTCGCGGCCCGCTCTGTCACCGCACTGTCGTCCCGGCATGGAATCATGGCCGAACCGGCCCCAACCGGTGGGCCGTTGCCTCGGATTGGCGATGGCACAGGAACACAGGCCACGGCCTTCAGGGGGAGGAACGATGGCGGACAGCTTCGGACCGATGCGTGACGGGGATGCCGACGGCGGCGTCGTCGGCATGGGCCCGGACACGGGCTCTTCACGCAAGGAGCCTATTCGGGTCCTCGTCGTGGACGACCATGCCCTCTTCCGCCGCGGTCTGGAGATCGTGCTCGCGGCCGAGGAGGACATCCAGGTCGTCGGCGAGGCGGGTGACGGGGCGGAGGCGGTCGACAAGGCGGCTGACCTGCTACCGGACATCGTGCTGATGGACGTACGCATGCCGAAGCGGGGTGGCATCGAGGCGTGCACCTCCATCAAGGAGGTGGCTCCGAGCGCGAAGATCATCATGCTGACGATCAGCGACGAGGAAGCCGATCTCTACGACGCGATCAAGGCGGGCGCGACCGGTTATCTCCTCAAGGAGATCTCCACGGACGAGGTGGCCACGGCCATTCGCGCGGTGGCGGACGGGCAGTCGCAGATCAGCCCGTCGATGGCGTCGAAACTTCTCACCGAGTTCAAGTCGATGATTCAGCGGACGGACGAGCGCCGACTCGTGCCCGCTCCGCGGCTCACGGATCGCGAGCTGGAGGTTCTCAAGCTCGTCGCGACCGGGATGAACAACCGGGATATCGCCAAGGAGTTGTTCATCTCCGAGAACACCGTGAAAAACCATGTGCGCAACATCCTGGAGAAGCTGCAACTGCACTCCAGGATGGAGGCGGTGGTCTACGCGATGCGGGAGAAGATCCTCGAGATCCGGTGAGTGAGCGTGAGGCTGGTCGGTCCGGCCGGGCCGGTCAGTCCAGTGCGCGGGCGAGTTCCTTCGCGAGGGGCTCGCGGAGCTCCGGGGCGTCCACCCGCTCCATCCGTACGTTCGTGCAGTCCACCCAGCTCGCTGCCTCCAGCAGGGCCTGGGCCACGGCGGGGACCGCCTTGGGGCCGTCCAGCGTGACCTGCTTGGCGACCAGGGTGCGGCCCTCCCGGGCGGGGTCCACACGGCCGACGAGCCGGCCGCCGGCGAGGACCGGCATCGCGAAGTAGCCGTACACCCGCTTCGGCTTGGGCGTGTACGCCTCCAGACGGTGGGTGAAGCCGAAGATCCGCTCCGTGCGGGCCCGCTCCCAGATGAGCGAGTCGAACGGGGACAGCAGCGTCGTACGGTGGCGGCCGCGCGGCGGTGTCTCCAGGGCCGCCGGGTCCGCCCACGCGGGCTTGCCCCAGCCCTCCACCGTCACCGGGACCAGCCCCGAGTCCGCGATCACCGCGTCGACCTGCTCGCCCTTGAGACGGTGATAGTCGGCGATGTCCGCGCGCGTACCGACGCCCAGGGACTTGCCGGCCAGGCCGACCAGGCGGCGCAGGCACTCCGTGTCGTCCAGCTCGTCATGGAGCAGGGTCTCGGGGACGGCGCGCTCGGCGAGGTCGTACACCCGCTTCCAGCCGCGGCGCTCCGTGCACACCACCTCGCCGTACATCAGCGCGCGCTCGACGGCCACCTTCGTGCCCGACCAGTCCCACCACTCGCTGGTCTTCTTCGCGCCGCCCAACTCCGTGGCCGTGAGGGGGCCCTCGGTACGGAGCTGCTTGATGACCTGGTCGTAGGTGCCGTCCGGCAGGTCGTGGTTCCAGTGCGGGCGGGACCGGTAGGCGCGGCGGCGGAAGGCGAAGTGGGGCCATTCCTCTACGGGGAGGATGCAGGCGGCGTGGGACCAGTACTCGAAGGCGTGCGTGTCGGTCCAGTAGGCCTGGTCGACGGTTTTGCGGCCGACCGCGCCCAGGCGGGCGTACGGGATGAGTTCGTGGGAGCGGGCCAGGACGGAGATCGTGTCGAGCTGGACCGCGCCGAGGTGTCGCAGGATTCCGCGGACGCCGGCCCTGCGGTCGGGGGTGCCCAGGAAGCCCTGGGCCCGTAGGGCGATGCGGCGGGCTTCTTCGGCGGAGAGGTCGGTGGTGGGACGCGGGAGGCTCGTCATGTTCCACACCGTAGGCGGTGCCACTGACAGTGGACTCGCCCCCGCCGCCCCTACCCGTCCCATCCCTGGGGCTCCGCCCCAGCCCCCGCCAGGGGGCTACGCCCCCGCACCCCCGCGGGGCTGCCGCCCCTGCACCCCGCCAGGGGGCTGTGCCCTCGGACCCCGTGGGGCTGTCGCCCCTGTGCCGGGGGCTGTGCCCTCGGGCCCCGTGGGGCTGCCGGGCTGGTGCCTCGGATTGGCGTGGGGCTTGTTTCTATGGGGTGGAGGGGGGTGGTGCGGGGAGGTACGGGGCCGTTGATGCCAGGCCCAGGTCCGAGGGGAGCAGGGAGCCGATCCAGCAGTCTCGGCGTACGCCCTTGTTGTTGAGGGCGGAGCGGAGGGTGCCCTCCAGGGTGAAGCCGGCGCGTTCGGCGACCGCGCGGGACCCCTTGTTGCCGACCTCGGCGCGCCATTCCAGGCGGTCGACGGCGAGGCTCGTGAACGCCCAGTGGGCGGCGGTGAGGGTGGCTTCGGTGATGTATCCGTTGCCGCGGTGCTCCTTGGCCGCCCAGAAGCCGACCTCGCCGACCCCCAGAGAACGCATGCTGATGGAGAGCATGCCCGCCAAGTCCCCCGACAGGAGGAACGCACCGAAGGCGAACATGGAGCCGTCCGCCCAGCCGTCCGGCACCATCTGGTCCGTGAAGCCCGTCGCGTGCTCGCGCAGATAGGGCGAGGGGATCGTGGTCCAGCGCTGGATGTCGGGGTCCTGGACGGCTTCGTACACCGCGTCGGTGTCGCGCGAGTCCACGGCGCGCAGGAGCAGCCGGGCGGTGGTCAGTGTGACGGGGTCCATCGGCCGATTCTGCTCGGGCTACCGGAAGGGCGCCATTCCTTTGCGATGAGTGACGGTTCGGTTACTTTTCGCAGCGTGGACGCGGCACCTTCTGCAACGCCTGTCCGTTGTCCTAGTGGCTGTCACCGGCAGACCTCCCGGCGCGGTGGGGTCCTCGCTTACGATAGCCGTTGCTCAAGCTGTGATTTGAATCTGACATTGAACCCGACCGTCCCAGGCCCGACCGGCAAGGAGACAAACCCCCGTGTCCGTCCTCTCGAAGATCATGCGTGCAGGCGAAGGCAAGATCCTGCGCAAGCTGCACCGCATCGCGGACCAGGTCAACTCCATCGAAGAGGACTTCGTCGACCTCTCCGACGCCGAGCTGCGCGCCCTCACTGATGAGTACAAGCAGCGGTATGCGGATGGGGAGAGCCTGGACGACCTGCTCCCCGAGGCCTTCGCCACCGTGCGCGAGGCCGCCAAGCGTGTCCTCGGCCAGCGTCACTACGACGTGCAGATGATGGGTGGCGCCGCGCTCCACCTCGGCTATGTCGCGGAGATGAAGACCGGTGAGGGCAAGACCCTGGTCGGCACGCTGCCCGCGTATCTGAACGCTCTCTCCGGAGACGGCGTTCACCTGATCACGGTCAACGACTATCTGGCCGAGCGCGACTCCGAGATGATGGGTCGCGTCCACAAGTTCCTGGGTCTGACCGTCGGCTGCATCCTCGCCAACATGACGCCGGCCCAGCGCCGTGAGCAGTACGCGTGCGACATCACGTACGGCACGAACAACGAGTTCGGCTTCGACTACCTCCGTGACAACATGGCCTGGTCGCAGGACGAACTCGTCCAGCGGGGCCACAACTTCGCGATCGTCGACGAGGTCGACTCCATCCTCGTCGACGAGGCCCGTACGCCGCTGATCATCTCCGGCCCGGCGGACCAGGCCACCAAGTGGTACGGCGACTTCGCCAAGCTGGTCACCCGGCTGAAGAAGGGCGAGGCCGGCAACCCCCTCAAGGGCATTGAGGAGACCGGGGACTACGAGGTCGACGAGAAGAAGCGCACCGTCGCCATCCACGAGCCCGGTGTCTCCAAGGTCGAGGACTGGCTGGGCATCGACAACCTGTACGAGTCGGTGAACACGCCGCTGGTGGGCTACCTGAACAACGCCATCAAGGCCAAGGAGCTCTTCAAGAAGGACAAGGACTACGTCGTCATCGACGGCGAAGTCATGATCGTCGACGAGCACACCGGCCGTATCCTCGCCGGCCGCCGCTACAACGAGGGCATGCACCAGGCGATCGAGGCGAAGGAAGGGGTGGACATCAAGGACGAGAACCAGACGCTCGCCACGATCACCCTGCAGAACTTCTTCCGCCTCTACGGCAAGCTCTCCGGCATGACCGGTACGGCGATGACCGAGGCCGCCGAGTTCCACCAGATCTACAAGCTCGGCGTCGTCCCGATCCCGACCAACAAGCCGATGGTCCGCAAGGACCAGTCGGACCTGATCTACCGCACCGAGGTCGCCAAGTTCGACGCGGTGGTCGACGACATCGCCGAGAAGCACGAGAAGGGCCAGCCGATCCTCGTCGGTACGACGTCGGTCGAGAAGTCCGAGTACCTTTCGCAGCAGCTCTCGAAGCGGGGTATCCAGCACGAGGTGCTGAACGCCAAGCAGCATGACCGTGAGGCGACGATCGTCGCCCAGGCCGGCCGCAGGGGCGCCGTGACCGTCGCGACGAACATGGCCGGTCGTGGTACGGACATCAAGCTCGGCGGTAACCCCGAGGACCTCGCCGAGGCCGAGCTGCGGCAGCGCGGACTCGACCCCGAGGAGCACATCGAGGAGTGGGCCGCCGCGCTGCCCGCCGCCCTGGAGAAGGCCGAGCAGGCCGTCAAGGCGGAGAACGACGAGGTCAAGGAGCTCGGCGGGCTCTACGTGCTGGGCACCGAGCGCCACGAGTCGCGTCGTATCGACAACCAGCTGCGTGGCCGCTCCGGCCGTCAGGGCGACCCGGGCGAGTCCCGCTTCTACCTGTCGCTCGGTGACGACCTGATGCGCCTGTTCAAGGCCCAGATGGTCGAGCGCGTGATGTCGATGGCCAATGTGCCGGACGACGTGCCGATCGAGAACAAGATGGTCACGCGCGCGATCGCCTCCGCGCAGTCGCAGGTCGAGCAGCAGAACTTCGAAACGCGTAAGAACGTCCTGAAGTACGACGAGGTGCTCAACCGGCAGCGTGAGGTCATCTACGGCGAGCGTCGCCGCGTCCTGGAGGGCGAGGACCTGCAGGAGCAGATCCAGCACTTCATGGGCGACACGATCGACGCGTACATCGCGGCCGAGACAGCCGAGGGCTTCGCCGAGGAGTGGGACCTGGACCGGCTGTGGGGCGCCTTCAAGCAGCTCTACCCGGTGAAGGTCACCGTCGACGAGCTGGAGGAGGCGACCGGCGACCGTGCCGGGCTGACCGCCGAGTTCATCTCCGAGTCCATCCAGGACGACATCCACGAGCAGTACGCGGCCCGTGAGGAGCAGCTCGGCTCCGAGATCATGCGGGAGCTGGAGCGGCGGGTCGTCCTGTCGGTCCTCGACCGCAAGTGGCGCGAGCACCTCTACGAGATGGACTACCTCCAGGAGGGCATCGGCCTGCGCGCCATGGCGCAGAAGGACCCGCTGGTCGAGTACCAGCGCGAGGGCTTCGACATGTTCTCCGCCATGATGGACGGCATCAAGGAGGAGTCCGTCGGCTATCTGTTCAACCTGGAGGTCCAGGTTGAGCAGCAGGTCGAGGAGGTCCCGGTCGAGGACGCCGCGCCCTCGCTGGAGAAGAAGGAGGACGTCGTACCCGTGGGTGCGCGTCCCGAGATCCGCGCCAAGGGGCTCGACGCCCCGCAGCGTCCCGACCGGCTGCACTTCTCCGCGCCGACCGTGGACGGCGAGGGTGGCATCGTCGAGGGCGACTTCGCCAACGATGATGACGAGCCCGTGCGCTCCGAGGCGGACGGCCTCACGCGCGCGGAGCGCCGCAAGCAGCAGAAGAGCAACGGGCGGCGCCGCAAGAAGTGACTCATCGGCTCGTGAGAGCTGATGAGAGTGAGAGCTGAGCAGTGGTGAAGGGCCGGGCACCTGTGGGTGTCCGGCCCTTCAATGTTGGTTGGTGAGGGGTGCAAGGGCCCTCAGGAGTGGCTCAGCGGGCTGTTCAGGGCCCGCAGGAGTAGCTCGGAGGGCTGTTCATGGGCCCGAGGAGTTGCTCAGTCGTCGTCCCGGCGGGGCATGCGGGGGCCGCCCAGTTCCACCGCCGTGCAGCGCCAGCGGAGGTCGGGGCCCCGTTCCAGGCGGAAGGCCATCGCGCGGAGCCGGTCGCCCGCGCCGATACGGGCGAAGGCCTCGATCGCGCCGGGCCGTGGCACGTAGTAGCCGATGTCCCGGACGACCGGACGGGTGCCGTGGGTGCGCAGCGGGCCGCGTTCGGCGAGCCAGGCCAGCTCGTCGTAGGCCCGGCCCGCGGTGTGGCGCAGCATGCAGTGGACGGGGCGCTGACCGCTGAGCACGGCGAGGAGGCGGTCGGCGAAGAGGTCGGTGGGGCGGGGCTGCGGCGGCGGTGAGGACGGAGGCGGCGAGGGCCGTGCGTGGTCGCCCGGTGAGGGCAGGAGAAGGGTGCGGGACGCGGCTTCGGCCGGGGGAGTCGGCGGTGGGGTGTCTCCCGGGGCCGGGCGGGGTGCGCCCGCGCCCGGGGCGCGTGGCGGTGTGGTGCCGGGGCGGCGGGTGTCGTGGCGGCCGGGCGGGCGGGTGCCCGGGCGGCGCTTCGTCCTGGTCATCACCTTGTTCATGAGTCGTCCCCGTTCATGAGTCGTCCCGGTTCACGCGTCGGCCCGCTCGCCGCGCCCGGTCGATACCGGGCGGTAACTTCGCGTTGGGGATCTTCTACGAGGCGGGAGCGGGCCCCCGCAAGGACGCTCGGCGCGCGCCGCGGCGGCCGGAAGGTTCACCTATCAGAGTGAGCGGGAGCGGTGGGAGGCCAGGCGGGGAAGGGGCGTACCGGGTGAATCGCGGGCCGGGGGTGGACGTCGTACGGAGGAGGGACCGGGACCCGAAAGGGGACGCCCCCACGTATCCTGAAGGCCTTCCCGGGAGGCGCGGGACCGCCCTTCCAGGAGCCCCCCGACCCGGGAACCCACCCGACTACGAAAGCGGCCAGCCATGCGCGTCTACGTCCCCCTGACCCTCTCCGGTCTCGCCGAGGCGTACAAGACGGGGGAGCTGGCGGCGGGACCGGTCGTCGCGTACGCCGTCACGCCCGCGTTGCGCGAGTGGTACCTCTCCGACGACATCGAGGAACTCGAGTACGCGGCGCTGAACCGGGCCGCGCTGGCCTCGCTGCGGCTGCTCGCGGGGGAGCCTGGGGTCGTACGGCGGCGGGTGGTCGTCGCGGTCGACGTTCCCGACCGGGCCGCGGTGGCCGATCCCGACCGGGGGCTCGATCCGGCGGCGCTCGGTGAGGTGCGGGTGCCGGGGCCGGTGGCCCTGTCCAAGGCGGCCGCGGTGCACGTCGACGCCGGTGACGCCGAGAGCGATGTCTCGGCCGCTGTGGACGCGCTCGGGGCGGCCGATCACGGGGACGACGACGCGCAGTTCACCGTGGACGGGGCCGAGGACCACGAGTTGCTGTGGTTCGCGACGCAGGAGATCCCCAACCTGGTGGGGCTGCTGGACTGAGCCTTCGCCAGGGGCGTTGTCAGTGCGGGCGGGTAGTTTCTTGGTATGGGCAAGCAGGGCGCAGCAGCGCACATCGTGTGGGACTGGAACGGGACGCTGTTCCACGACAACGCCGCGATCATCGGGGCGACGAACGCGGCGTTCGCCGAGTTGGGGTTGGAGCCGCTCACGCTGAAGCGGTACCGGGAGTTGTACTGCGTGCCGGTGCCGAAGTTCTACGAGCGGCTGCTGGGGCGGCTGCCGACCAGCGCCGAGTGGGAGGTCATGGACGACACCTTCCATCGGTACTACGCGGAGCACCGCACAACGTGCGAGCTCACAGAGGGGGCGGCGGCGCTGCTCGCGGACTGGCGGTCGGCGGGGCGCAGCCAGTCACTGCTGAGCATGTATGTGCATGAGGAACTGGTGCCGCTGGTCAGGGGGTTCGGGATCGAGCCGCACTTCGTGCGGGTGGAGGGGCGGGTCGGGCCGTCCGGCGGCAGCAAGGCCGAGCACATGGTGCGGCACATAGGTTCGCTCGCGGGCGTGGACCCGGAGCGCACGGTGGTGATCGGGGACGCCGCCGACGACGCGGTCGCCGCCCTGCACGTGGGGGCGCGGGCCGTGCTCTACACCGGCGGTTCGCACAGCCGCGCCAGCCTCGAAGGGGTCGGCGTGCCCGTGGTGGACAGCCTGGAGGAGGCGGTCGAGGAGGCCGAGCGACTGGCGGCGTGAGCGTGAGCGTGCGCGGGAGCCGCGGGTTGAGGAGGGCGCCTACCGCGGGGTGGGGCGGGCCCCTTTCGGCCGGCCCCCGGCCCAGCAGCGCCCTCTCAAGCGCGCCGGCACTCCCTCAGCCCGCCGGTGCACTCCCCGCAGCGTCCTCCCGGCCCACCGGGACTCCCGGCCCACCGGGACTCCCGGCCCACCGGGACTCGTTCAGCCCGCCGGTGCCTTCGCCCTGAGCACCGTGAGGAACTCGCGCATCCAGGCCGGGTGGTCCGGCCAGGCGCGGGCCGAGACGAGGGTGCCGTCGACCACCGCCTCCGCGTCCTGGAAGGTCGCGCCGGCCGCCTGCATGTCCAGTTCCAGTGCCGGGTACGCGGTGACGCGGCGGCCGCGCAGGGCGTCGGCGGCGGCCGTGAGGAGGGGGCCGTGGCAGATCTGGGCCACGGGCTTGTCCGCGTCGAAGAAGGACTTGAGGATCTTGCGGAGTTCGGGGTCGTTGCGGAGGTACTCGGGCGCGCGGCCGCCCGGGATCACCACGGCGGCGTACTGGCCGGGATCGACCTCCGAGAACGCGAGGTCGGCGGGCCAGGTGTAGCCGGGCTTCTCCGTGTACGTGTCGAAGCCGGGTTCGAAGTCGTGGACCACGAAGCGGAGCTTCTTGCGGGTGGGGGCCGCGATATGGACCTCGTAGCCCTCTTCGAGCAGGCGCTGGTAGGGATACAGGACCTCCAGTGATTCTGCCGCGTCGCCGGTGACCATCAGGATCTTCGGTGTCATGTCGGTGCCGCTCCCTTCGGTGGAGCTTCAGCGGGGCCCGGCCGGTCCCAGCGGGACGCGGAGGGGATACAGCTCTATTCCGCCTCCACCCCGCCGTCCTCGTCAACGTGATGCCGCGGGAGGGGGTTGCCGGAGGACTGCACGTTCCCGCCCCTTTCGTCCCTGTGCATATTGTCAAAGTTCCACCCCCGGTTTTGTACACATACGGCTCATGACGGGCCCGGGGTAGGGAGCGATAGCCTGGTGGCGTGATCAGCGCGATATCTCGCGGGGGCCGAGTTGCCCCTGCCTCGCGCCCGGAGCGCACGGACGACATCCGTGACCGGGCGGCGGTCGCTGATCTTCATGGGCGGGACGGAGCGGCGACCGCGGCAAGCACCAGCGGAAACGCGGCCGCAAGCAAAAGCGCAAGCGCGGGCGGTGACGCGGGCGCAAGCGGAATCGCAGGCGCCGGCGGGATCGCGAGCGTGCTCCGTAGGCCGCGGACACCCCGGGGACGGACGCCGCGGAGAGCAGCGTCACAGTCGCCACGGGCCCCGAGAATGGCCGATATCCCCCCGCTCATCTCTCCATGCGGCATAGCGTCGGACCAGACCGGACACCCCGCGTCGCGGCGCTACGTCGGAGAAGAGACCGTACTTCTTTCTACGTCACGCAACGGCGCGCGACAGGAGCCAGAGGACAATGCAGACCAAGCTGGACGAAGCCAAGGCCGAGCTGCTCGAGAGGGCTGCCCGGGTAGCTGAGAACAGCCCGGTCGGGGGGCACCTACCGACTGGGACGACGAGCGAGGGCACTCCGGACAAGGACACCGTGCTCGCGTTCCTCCAGCGCTACTACCTGCACACCGCCCCGGAGGACCTGACCGACCGCGACCCGGTCGACGTCTTCGGAGCCGCCTTCTCGCACTACCGGCTGGCCGAGAATCGCCCCCAGGGCACGGCCAACGTCCGAGTGCACACGCCCACCGTCGAGGAGAACGGCTGGACCTGCAGCCACTCCGTCGTCGAGGTCGTGACCGACGACATGCCCTTCCTCGTCGACTCGGTCACCAACGAGCTGTCCCGGCAGAGCCGTGGCATCCACGTCGTCATCCACCCGCAGTTCGTCGTACGGCGCGATCTGACCGGCGAGCTCATCGAGGTGCTGCCCGGCCGGCCCACCCTCGAGGAACTGCCGCACGACGCGCACGTCGAGTCCTGGATCCACGTCGAGATGGACCGTGAGACCGACCGTGCCGACCTGAAGCAGATCACCGCCGATCTGCTGCGCGTCCTGTCCGACGCCCGCGAGGCCGTCGAGGACTGGGAGAAGATGCGCGACGCCGCGCTGCGCATCGCCGAGGAACTGCCCACCGAGCCGACCGCCGACGACCTGCGCGACCAGGAGGTCGAGGAGGCCCGTGAGCTGCTGCGCTGGCTCTCGGACGACCACTTCACCTTCCTGGGGTTCCGCGAGTACGAGCTGCGCGACGACGACTCGCTGGCCGCCGTCCCCGGCACCGGACTCGGCATCCTGCGCTCCGACCCGCAGCACGGCGGTGAGGACAGCCACCCGGTCAGCCCGTCCTTCGAGCGGCTGCCCGCCGACGCCCGCGCCAAGGCCCGTGAGCACAAGCTGCTCGTCCTCACCAAGGCCAACAGCCGCGCCACCGTGCACCGACCGTCGTACCTCGACTACATCGGTGTGAAGAAGTTCGACGCCGAGGGCAACGTCATCGGTGAGCGGCGCTTCCTGGGCCTGTTCTCCTCGGCCGCGTACACCGAGTCCGTGCGCCGCGTCCCCGTGGTCCGCCGCAAGGTCGAGGAGGTCCTCAAGGGCGCGGGCTTCTCGCCCAACAGCCACGACGGCCGTGACCTGCTCCAGATCCTGGAGACCTACCCCCGCGACGAGCTCTTCCAGACGCCCCCCGACGAGCTGCGCTCCATCGTCACCAGCGTCCTCTACCTCCAGGAGCGGCGCCGGCTGCGCCTCTACCTGCGCCAGGACGAGTACGGCCGCTACTACTCGGCCCTTGTCTACCTCCCGCGCGACCGCTACACCACCGGGGTGCGCCTCAGGATCATCGACATCCTGAAGGAGGAGCTGAACGGCACCAGCGTCGACTTCACCGCCTGGAACACCGAGTCGATCCTCTCCCGGCTGCACTTCGTGGTCCGGGTCCCGCAGGGCACCGAGCTGCCGCAGCTCAGCGACGCGGACAAGGACCGGATCGAGGCGCGCCTGGTCGAGGCCGCCCGCTCCTGGGCCGACGGTTTCGCCGAGGCGCTGAACGCCGAGTGCGGCGAGGAGCGCGCGGCCGAGCTGCTGCGCCGCTACGGCAGCGCCTTCCCCGAGGGCTACAAGGCCGACCACACCCCGCGCGCGGCGGTCGCCGACCTGGTCCACCTGGAGAAGCTCACCCAGGACCGGAGCAAGGACTTCGCGCTCAGCCTGTACGAGCCGGTCGGTGCCGGTCCCGGCGAGCGCCGCTTCAAGATCTACCGCACCGGCGAGCAGGTCTCCCTCTCCGCGGTCCTGCCGGCCCTCAACCGGATGGGCGTCGAGGTCACCGACGAGCGCCCGTACGAGCTGCGCTGCTCGGACCGTACGACGGCCTGGATCTACGACTTCGGGCTGCGTCTGCCCAAGTCCCTGAACGGCAACGGCGACTACCTCGGCGACGACGGCCGCGAGCGTTTCCAGGAGGCCTTCGCCGCCACCTGGACCGGCGAGGCCGAGATCGACGGCTTCAACGCCCTGGTGCTGAGCGCCGGGCTGACCTGGCGGCAGGCGATGGTGCTGCGCGCGTACGCCAAGTACCTGCGCCAGGCCGGCTCCACCTTCAGCCAGGACTACATGGAGAACACCCTCCGCAACAACGTCCACACCACCCGGCTGCTGATCTCCCTCTTCGAGGCGCGGATGTCGCCGGAGCGCCAGCACGCCGGTGTCGAGCTGACCGACGCCCTGAGGGAGGAGCTGGACGCCGCTCTCGACCAGGTGGCCAGCCTGGACGAGGACCGCATCCTGCGTTCCTTCCTCACCCTCATCAAGGCGACCCTGCGCACCAACTTCTTCCAGGAGGCGCTGGGCGGCAAGCCGCACGAGTACGTCTCCATGAAGTTCGACCCGCAGGCCATCCCGGACCTGCCGGCGCCGCGGCCGGCGTACGAGATCTGGGTGTACTCGCCGAAGGTGGAGGGCGTGCACCTGCGCTTCGGCAAGGTCGCGCGTGGTGGTCTGCGCTGGTCCGACCGGCGGGAGGACTTCCGTACGGAGATCCTGGGCCTGGTCAAGGCGCAGATGGTGAAGAACACTGTCATCGTGCCCGTCGGCGCCAAGGGCGGCTTCGTCGCCAAGCAGCTGCCCGACCCGTCCGTGGACCGCGACGCCTGGCTCGCGGAGGGCATCCGCAGCTACCGGACCTTCATCTCGGCGCTGCTCGACATCACCGACAACCTGGTCGCCGGTGCGGTCGTGCCCCCGGTGGACGTGGTCCGGCACGACGGGGAGGACACCTATCTGGTCGTCGCCGCCGACAAGGGCACCGCGACCTTCTCCGACATCGCCAACGAGGTCGCCGAGAGCTACAACTTCTGGCTCGGGGACGCCTTCGCCTCCGGCGGCTCGGCCGGTTACGACCACAAGAAGATGGGCATCACCGCGCGCGGTGCCTGGGAGTCCGTGAAGCGGCACTTCCGGGAGCTGGGCGTCGACACCCAGACCGAGGACTTCACCGTCGTCGGCGTCGGTGACATGTCCGGTGACGTGTTCGGCAACGGCATGCTGCTCTCCGAGCACATCCGTGTGGTCGCCGCCTTCGACCACCGGCACATCTTCCTCGACCCGACCCCGGACGCGGAGACCTCGTACGCCGAGCGCCGCCGTCTCTTCGAGCTGCCGCGCTCGTCCTGGGCCGACTACGACACCGAGCTGATCTCGGCCGGCGGCGGTGTCTTCCCGCGGACCGCCAAGGCGATCCCGGTCAACGCGCACATCCGCGAGGCCCTCGGCATCGAGCGCGGTGTCACCAAGATGACCCCGGCCGACCTGATGAAGGCGATCCTGCAGGCGCCGGTCGACCTGCTGTGGAACGGCGGCATCGGTACGTACGTCAAGGCGTCCACCGAGTCGCACGCGGACGTCGGCGACAAGGCCAACGACGCGATCCGCGTCGACGGCGCCGACCTGCGCGTCAAGGTCGTCGGCGAGGGCGGCAACCTCGGTTTGACCCAGCTGGGCCGCATCGAGTTCGCACAGCACGGCGGCAAGATCAACACCGACGCCATCGACAACAGCGCGGGCGTGGACACCTCCGACCACGAGGTGAACATCAAGATCCTGCTCAACGCGGTGGTGGCCAACGGCGATCTGACCGTCAAGCAGCGCAACAAGCTGCTCGCCGAGATGACCGACGAGGTCGGCGCCCTGGTCCTGCGCAACAACTACGCGCAGAACGTGGCGATCGCCAACGCGCTGGCCCAGTCCCCGAGCATGCTCCACGCCCAGCAGCGCTTCATGCGCTTCCTGGTCAGGGAGGGCCACCTCGACCGGGCGCTGGAGTTCCTGCCCAACGAGCGGCAGATCCGTGAGCGGCTCAACTCCGGGCAGGGTCTGACCGGTCCGGAGACGGCCGTGCTCCTCGCGTACACGAAGATCACCGTCGCCGACGAGCTGCTCTCCACCTCGCTGCCCGACGACCCGTACCTGCAGAGCCTGCTGTTCGCGTACTTCCCCACCGCGCTGCGCAAGAAGTTCCGTGAGCAGATGGAGGGGCACGCGCTGCGCCGTGAGATCGTGACGACCGTTCTGGTCAACGACACGGTCAACACGGGTGGTACGAGCTTCCTGCACCGCCTCCGTGAGGAGACGGGCGCGTCGCTGGAGGAGATCGTCCGGGCGCAGACCGCGGCCCGCGCGATCTTCGGGGCGAGCGAGACGTGGGACGCGGTGGAGGGGCTCGACAATGTCGTCGACGCGGGCGTCCAGACGCGGATCCGCCTGCATGCGCGCCGGCTCGTCGAGCGCGGCACGCGCTGGCTGCTCAACAACCGGCCGCAGCCGCTCCAGCTCGCCGAGAACATCTCCTTCTTCCACGACGGGGTCGCGCAGGTCTGGGGCGAGCTGCCCAAGCTGCTGCGCGGCGCGGACCTGGAGTGGTACCAGCAGATCTTCGAGGAGCTGACGGGCGCCGGTGTGCCCGAGGAGCTCGCCACGAGCGTGGCAGGCTTCTCGTCGGCCTTCCCGACGCTGGACATCGTCGCGGTGGCCGACCGCATGGACAAGAACCCGATGGCCGTCGCCGAGGTCTACTACGACCTCGCCGACCGCCTGAGCATCACCCAGCTCATGGACCGCATCATCGAGCTCCCGCGTGCAGACCGCTGGCAGTCCATGGCCCGCGCCTCGATCCGCGAGGACCTGTACGCGGCCCACGCGGCGCTCACCGCGGACGTGCTCGCCGTAGGCAACGACACCTCGACCCCGGAGCAGCGCTTCAAGGCCTGGGAGGAGAAGAACGCCGCGATCCTGGGCCGTGCCCGCACTACCCTGGAGGAGATCCAGACTTCGGACTCCTTCGATCTGGCGAACCTGTCGGTGGCGATGCGCACGATGCGGACGCTGCTGCGGACGCACTCGTAGGTCACCTCTGGGTGCGCTCGAGTCACTCCTGAGTGCACCTGTTTCACTCGATCGGATGTACGTCGATGGGGCAGCCCCGGCCGGAATGGCCGGGGCTGCCCCTGTTTGCGCAGGTGGGGGCAAGCGTCTTGGTCGCCCTCTTGCCTCGCTCTTGCAGATCTCTCGGGGAAAACGCAACCAGAATTTACCTATTGCTGATAAAAGGGACAATTGTGACTGTGAACCTCTCCGAGGGGCGGGCCCGTGTAGGCCGACAGGCCCCCGCACCGGCCCAGCCCGCACCAGCCGCCGCTCCTGCCGGGGTGATCGGAAGGGCCCGGCGGATCGCCCTCGAAGTGGTGAAGTTCTCGGCCGTCGGCGGCAGCGGCATCGCGGTCAACTTCCTGGTCTTCAACCTCCTCCTGCACGGCCTGAAGTGGCCCCCGATGGTCGCCACGGTCATCGCCAGCTGCGTCGCCATGGGCAGCAACTACCTCGGCTTCCGCTTCTTCGCCTACCGCGACCGGGCCTCGCGCACCCGACGTCAGATCGCCCTGTTCTTCGCCTTCAGCGGCATCGGCGTCGTCATGGAGAGCGCGCTCTTCTATGTCGGCTACCACGGCCTGGGCATGACCAGCCCGCTCGGCTCCAACCTGGCCAAGGCGCTGTCGATCGTACTGGCCTCGGCCTTCCGGTTCCTGGTGTACCGCACATGGGTGTTCGAACAGGTGAAACACAGTCGCTAGACAGCCGCTCGCAACCCTTTGCGGGCGATCCGCATCTACCTAAGCGGTACGCAAATGGACTAGATCGCCTAGGTTGAACCGTCAGGAATGTCTAGCATTAATAGGATGAGTGTGGATCACCCCCGCCCGCCAGCAGAAACAGCAGCCGTGCCCGCCGTGTCCGTGGTCGTGATCGTCTACAACGACGCGTCCCGGCTGACGACGGCCGTGCGCTCCGTTCTCGACCAGACCCTGCGTGGTGTCGAGGTCGTCATCGTCGACGACCGCAGCACGGACGGCTCGTACGACGTGGCACAGAGGCTGGCCGCCGCGCACCCGGACCGCGTCCGGGCCTTCAGGCTGCCCGAGAACAGCGGCGGCTGCGGCGCCCCCCGCAACCACGGCATCCAGCAGGCCCGCGGCGACTACGTCCTCTTCCTCGACAGTGACGACGTCCTGGAGCGCAACGCCTGCCGCAACATGCTGGAGGCCGCCGAGTCCACCGGCGCCGACCTCGTCTCCGGCCTGTGCGTGCGGGTGCACGTCGACTCGCGCACCGGCAAGGAGGTCAAGTGGTACCCCTGGCTGTACGACCGCACCCGCACCCTGGAGTCCATCTCCGAGCTGCCCGACCTGCTGGTCTTCGACACGCTGTCGACGAACAAGTGCTACCGCAGGCAGTTCCTGCTCGATGAGGGCCTCGAGTTCCCGGTCGGGATCCACTACGAGGACCTGCTGTTCTCCGCGCAGGCCTACGTGGCCGCCCGCCGCATCACGCTCATCCCGAACAGGGTGTATGACTGGCGGATCGTCGAGAAGACGGCCGCGAAGTCCATCAGCAACCGGCGTGACGAGATCGCCAACTTCACGCACCGCATGGAGATCCACCGCCGGGTCGACCAGCTCCTGGCCGACCACGGCCTGCTGGAGCTGAAGTTCGCCAAGGACGTCAAGTGGCTCAAGCACGACCTGGTGCTGCACCTGCGCGAGCTGCCCTTCCGTGACGAGACCTACCGCCAGGAGTTCGCGCAGATCGCGCGCGCCTACCTGGAGTCGATCGACCGCGTCGCCTTCGACGAGATCGAGCCGATTCACGCCATCTGCGCGTACCTCCTCCACGAGGCTGACTGGGACAACCTGCTGCCCGCCGTGGACACGCTCAGCAACCGCGACAAGATCTCCTCGCCGCTCGTCGAGCACGACGGACGCGTGTACTGGTGCGCCGAGCACATCGAGCACGACGCCTTCGCCCGGCACGTCCTGGACGTCACCGAGCTCGGTTACCACACCAAGCCGGTCGAGAAGATGTTCCTGCGCAACGCGCTGACCGGATACGCGGAGACCGACGGCACCGTCCGGCTGACCGGCCGCATCACCAACCCGCTCGGTGTGATCCCGCCCGACGCCCGGCTCTCCGCGCAGCTGGAGTTCTACGCCCGCCGTCCGGGCGTGCGCTTCCAGACCTTCCGCTTCCCCGTGGCCACCGTGCGGCACGAGGGCGAGGCCATCGTCTGGGAGGCCTCGGCCAACCTCGCCAAGGGCCTGCGCCCGCTCGGCATCGTGGACGCGGTGTGGGACGTACGCCTCCACCTCGCCGTCGCCGGTGAGGGCGAAGGCGCGGGGACGGTCCGCACCACGACCCGGCTCACGGCCTCCGAGCCCGAGCTGGCCCAGGGGCACCTGCCCGTCCGGCCCCGTCTGACCCGGCTGGTCGCCGACCGCATCGAGCCCGAGGTCTCCTCCCGTGGCCATCTCTCCTTCCGGCTCGTCCCGGACAAGAAGGCCAACGAACTGGTCCAGCGCGGTGTGCAGGGCCCGACCGGGCGGCTCGCCAAGACCGGCTACCGCAAGGCCAAGGCGCTGCGCAAGGAACTCGCCTCCGGCGACACCAAGCTCCGCGTCTACCACGACGTGTTCAGCCGCCTGCCCGTCAAGAAGGGCCTGGTCGTCTTCGAGAGCCACCTGGGCCGGCAGTACAGCGACAGCCCCAAGGCCATCTACGAGGAGATGCGCCGCCAGGGACTGGAGTTCGAGGCCGTGTGGGCCTACGCGGACAGCCCCCAGGGCTTCCCGGAGGACGCCACCCTCGTACGCCGCTGGTCGCTGCCGTACCTGAAGGCGCTCGCGCAGGCCGAGTACTGGGTCGACAACCAGAGCTACCCGCTGAAGGTCACCAAGCGGCCCGAGACGACGTACATCCAGACCTGGCACGGCTCGGCGCTCAAGCGGATGGGCTTCGACGAGCCGGAGTGGAAGCTCAAGTCCCGTGCGGAGCAGGCCGAGCAGCAGCGCACCCTCGACCGCTTCGACCGCTTCCTGATCCGCTCCGAGCACGATGTGCGCACCCTCGCACGGGCGTTCCGGCTCCAGGAGCGGACGCTGCTGCGGGTGGGCTACCCGCGCAACGACGCGCTGGTCCAGGCCAAGGAGCGCGAGGAGGTCACCGGGCACCGTGAACGCGGCGCGCTGGCGGCCGAGTTCGGCATCCCGGAGGACAAGCAGGTCCTGCTGTACGCGCCGACCTTCCGCCAGCGTGGCGGCAAGCGCCGGTTCGAGCTGCCCTTCGACGTGGAGCGCTTCGCCGACACCTTCGGCGACCGCTATGTCCTGCTCGTCCGCTCGCACTACCTCAACCACGTCGTGCTGCCGCCCTCTGTGCGCGGCCGGATCATCGACGTGACCAGCTACCACGACATGACCCCGCTGCTGGCGCTCGCGGACGGTCTGATCACCGACTACTCGTCCGTGATGTTCGACTACTCCCTCCTCGACCGCCCGATGTTCTTCTTCACCTACGACTACGACGAGTACGTGCACGAGGGCCGCGGAACCTACTTCGACCTGCTGGAACGGGCCCCCGGCCCGGTCGTCCGCACCGAGGACGAGCTGCACGCGGTCCTCGACTCGCTGGAGGAGCAGACGGTGAAGTACGCGGCCCCGCGCGAGCGGTTCGTCGCCGACTTCGGCGAGTTCGACCAGGGCAACGCCGCGCAGAGCATCGTCGACCAGTTCTTCTCCCAGTGGAGGCGCGCGTGACCGCGTACAGCGAGCGGGACGTCTTCTTCGTCTCCAACAGCGTCGACGAGCTCGGCGGTGTGACCAGCTGGTCGCACCAGATGGCCCGGCTGTTCACCGAGCGCGGCCACCGCGTCCACGTCATCGGCATCACCGAGCCCGCGGTCGTCCAGGAGCTCGGTGAAGTCCCGTACCCCACCACGACGTTGTACGACGTCCACCCGCCGCGCGTGGGCTCCGCGCGCGGCATCAAGGGGCGGCTCAACGTGGCCGAGCGCAGGCTGCGCGCCGAACGCGCCGCCGGGATGCGCGAGCAGGCCGCCAAGCTGACCCGGTTGTTCCAGGCCGCGCGGCCCGGCGCCGTCGTGATCGTCACGCAGGTGTGGGCGATGGAGTGGGTGGAGCTTGCCGACACCACCGGCCTGACCGTCATCGGCATGAGCCACGAGTCCTTCGCGTACTCGAAGGCGACCTCGCGCTTCGGGCGGGTGCAGAAGCACTACAAGGACGTCGACCGGATGCTCGCGCTCACCCGCGAGGACGCCGACCTGTGGATCCGGCAGGGCCTCGACAACGCGTCCTTCATGCCGAACCCGATCCCCTTCATGCCCGAGGTGCCCTCGACGCGCACCGAGAACGTCGTCGTCAGCGTCGGCCGGCTCTCGGACCAGAAGGGCATCGACATGCTCCTCGACACCTGGGCCGAGGTCGCACCCCGTCATCCCGACTGGACGTTGCGGATCTTCGGCTCCGGCGAGGACGAGGAGATCCTCAAGAAGCAGTGCACCGCGCTGGGCCTCGACGAGTCCGTCGAGTGGATGGGTCGCACCAGCGACGTACCGGGCGCCCTGCGCGGCGGCTCCGTCTTCGTCCTGTCCTCCCGCGGCGAGGGCTTCCCCCTCGCCCTCATGGAGGCCATGGCGACCGCCCTGCCGTGCGCCGCCTTCGACTGCGCGCCCGGCGTCCACGAGATCGTCCGGGACGGCGAGGACGGCCTGCTCGCGGCCCTCGGCAACACCGGCGAACTGGCCCGCCGCCTCGGCACCCTGATGTCCGACAAGGACCTGCGCGACCGCATGGGCGAGGCGGCCCGCGTCAACATCCAGCGCTACACGACGGACGAGGTCGTCCGCAGGTGGGAAGACCTGTTCACCTTCTTGGAAAGGTAGAAAGTGAATTCGGTGGGCCGGGTGATCCCGGCCCACCGAGGCGCGCCCGAAGGGGCGCGGGGAACTGCGCGCTCAGCCGTGCACAACCCGCGGCCGACAGCACACAGTTCCCCGCACCCCCTGAGTCGCCCCTACTTCCCCGTGAACTTCTCGTACTCCTTGAGCACGTCCTCCGTGGGCCCGTCCAGGCGAAGCTCCCCCCGCTCCAGCCACAGCACCCGGTCGCACGTGTCCCGGATCGACTTGTTGTTGTGGCTCACCAGGAACACGGTGCCCGCGTGCTTGCGCAGCTCCCGGATCCGCTCCTCGGAGCGCTTCTGGAAGGAGCGGTCTCCGGTGGCCAGGGCCTCGTCGATCATCAACACGTCGTGGTCCTTGGCGGCCGCGATGGAGAACCGCAGCCGCGCCGCCATCCCGGAGGAGTACGTCCGCATCGGGAGGGTGATGAAGTCGCCCTTCTCGTTGATGCCGGAGAAGTCGACGATCTCCTGGTAGCGCTCCTTGACCTGCTCGCGGGACATGCCCATGGCGAGCCCGCCGAGGTAGACGTTCCGCTCACCCGTGAGGTCGCTCATCAGGGCCGCGTTGACGCCGAGCAGCGAGGGTTGGCCGTCGGTGTAGATCTTGCCGTTCTCCACGGGAAGGAGGCCGGCGACCGCCTTGAGCAGGGTGGACTTGCCCGAGCCGTTGGTGCCGATCAGCCCGATGGCCTCGCCGCGGTAGGCGGTGAAGGACACGTCCTTGACGGCGTGCACCTTGCGTACGCCCGCGGCCTTCTCGGTCTGCTTGCGCCGCAGCATGCGGTTGAGCGCGGCGGTCGCGCTGCCCCGCCCCGCACCGGTGCCGTTGACCCGGTAGACGATGTCCACGTGGTCGGCGACGACGGTGGGGACGAGCGCGTCGGCGCCGTCGGCCGCGGCCTGGGGCCGGGCGTCCTGCGTGAGGGTGTCAGCCATGTCAGCCACGTCCGTACGTCTCCTCGGCCTTCCAGAAGTAGATGAAGCCGCCGACCCCGGCGAGCAGCGCCCAGCCGGTCGCCAGCGCCCACACGTGGTGCGGCAGCTGGTGGGCGTGGAAGCTGTCGATGAGCGCGTAGCGCATCAGGTCGATGTAGACGGCGGCCGGGTTGCTCTCCAGCGCGACCATCGCCCAGTGCGGCATGTGGCTGTGCTTGAGCGTCGAGGCGATGCTCCACATGACACCGGAGACGTACATCCAGGTGCGCAGCACGAACGGCATGAGCTGTGCGATGTCCGGCGTCTTGGCGCCCATTCGCGCCATGATCATCGCCACGCCCGCGTTGAAGACGAACTGCAGCACCAGGATGGGCACGACGAGCAGCCACGACGCGCTCACGGGAACGCCGAAGCCGAGCAGGATGACGACCAGCGCGGCCATCGAGAACAGCAGCTGCTGGAGCTGCTGGATGGCGTACGACACCGGCAGCGCGGCCCGCGGGAAGTGCAGGGCGCGGACCAGGCCGAGGCTGCCGGAGATCGCCCGGGTGCCCGCCATGATCGAGCTCTGTGTGAAGGTCCAGACGAAGACGCCGGTGACCAGGAACGGGACGAAGTCCGGCACGCCGCGCTTGGTGCCGAGCAGCACACCGAAGATGAAGTAGTAGACCGCCGCGTTCAGCAGCGGGTTCATCACCTGCCAGAGCTGGCCGAGCTTCGCCTGGCTGTACTGGGCGGTGAGCTTGGCGGTGGCGAAGGCGGTGATGAAGTGACGCCGTGCCCAGAGCTGGCGGACGTACTCCGGCAGGGTCGGGCGGGCGCCGCTGACGGTGAGGCCGTACCGGGCGGCGAGCGCCGCGGGATCGTCGGTGGGGGCAACCGACGTCGGCGGTGTGTGGAGGACCTGGCTCACATCCGCTGCTTTCGCTCGGGGGGTGGGATGCGCGGGCCGTCCTTGACGTTTCTTACTGCGGCTTTGCCAGTTTCTTGCGTCGGGACGGGACCGTATCGTCGCAACGCGAGACTAGAGCTTCTCGACGTCGGAACGCAACCGTTTCGTCGTAACGCCCTATGCTGGAGGACATGACGACCAACGCCGACACCACGAGTGCCGCCGCGGAGGCGGAGAGTGCCACCGGGAAGGCCCCGCGTCGCAGGGCTCCGGCGGGGGCGGCCGTACTGCGCGAGGACGTGACCGAGGCGATCAGGGCCGCCGTCTTCGAGGAGCTCGCGGCCGTCGGCTACGCCCGGATGTCCATCGAGGGCATCGCGCGCCGCGCGGGCGTCGGCAAGACGGCGGTGTACCGGCGATGGCGTTCGAAACTGCACCTGGTGCTCGACCTGGTCTCCGCCGTCGCGATCCAGGGACTGCCCGCCCCCGACACGGGCTCCCTGGAGGGCGACCTGCGTCTGCTGTACGAGGTCAGCTCCCGTGCGCTGCGGCACCCCGTGGCCGGCCAGATCATCCCGGACCTCCAGGCGGAGGCGGCCCGCAACCCCGACATCGCGGACGCCATGCAGAAGGCGCTGCGGGAAGGCCAGCAGGGAGTGGCGAGCGGGATCGTCGCGGCCGCGGCCGCGCGGGGCGAGGTGCGCGAGGGGATCGACCAGGAACTCGCGCTCGATCTCATGTCGGGCCCGCTGTACTGGCGGGCGGTGGTGGTCCGCGGGCCCAAGCTGCCGAAGGGGTACCTGGCGAGCCTGGCCCGGGCCACGGCGGCGGCGCTGCGCGCGTTGTGAGGGCGCCTGACGGGGCGGCCGCGGTGACGACGAGGTCGAACAAGAACAGGACCAGGTTGAACAGGACCAGGTTGAACAGGAACAGGTTGAACAGGAACAGGAACAGGGCGAGGTTGAACAGGAACAGGTAGTGGGCTTGTGCCTCACCCGGTCACCTGTTCGCCCATGAGGGGTGCCGTTCGCCTAACCTGTGGCCATGCGGGAGACGGTGCGGCAGGCGGCGCGGGCCACGGCCGGCCTTGTCATGGCCGCCGCGCTGGCCTTCGGCACGATCATCTTCATCACCGTGCTGCTGATCACGGCCACGTTGACGCTCGTGGTCGTCGGCGCCGGGCTGCTGCCGGAGACGGTGCTGCTGATCCGGCGGATCGCCGGGGCCAAACGGAACATGGTGGCCGCGTGGACGGGGCACGAGATCCCCGAGGCGTACCGGCCCATCGAGGGCCCGCTGCGGCAGCGGCTGCGCACGGCGGTGCGCGGCCCCGGCACGTTCGGCGACCTGCGCTGGATGGTCTTCCACTACGTCTACGGCTTCCTCGGACTGCTCACCGCCCCGCTGTGGCTGCTGGGCCTGCCCGTCGACGGCGTACGACAGGGGCTGCTCGGCCGTTCCCCGCTCGTCCTGCCGCTGATCAGCCGGCTCGCGGACCTCGACGCCGCATGGTCGACCGCCCTGCTCAAGCCCTCCCCGGAGGCGCTGCTCGCCGTACGGGTCGAGGAGCTGACCGAGACCCGGGCCGGTGCGATCGCCGCGCACGGCGCCGAACTGCGCCGTATCGAGCGCGACCTGCACGACGGTACGCAGGCCCGGCTGGTCGCCCTGTCGATGCGGATCGGTATCGCCAAACGCGCCTACGAACGCGAGCCGGAGACCGCGCTCAGACTTCTCGAGGACGCGCAGAGCCAGGCCGAGGAGGCGCTGACCGAGCTGCGCCACGTCGTCCGCGGCATCCATCCGCCGATCCTCACCGACCGGGGTCTGGCGGGCGCCGTACGGGTGCTCGCCGCGAGCAGCGGGCTCGACGTCACCGTGGTCGTGGACGGCCTGGAGGACGGGGCGCGGAGCGGGTCCCGGGCCCCGGCGGCGGTCGAGGCGGCGGCGTACTTCGTGGTCGCCGAGTCGCTGACGAACGCGGCCAAGCACAGCGGATCCGAGCGCGCCGAGGTACGGCTGGTCCGCAACCGGGGCGGACTGAGCGTCCGGGTCGCCGACGAGGGGTGGGGTGGCGCCGGGGACACCTCCCAGGCTTTCGGCTCCGGGGGAGCGGGGGGTGGCTCGGGGCTGCCGGGTATGCGGCGACGCGTGGCCGCGCTCGACGGGACCCTGTTGATGACCAGCCCCGTCGGGGGGCCGACCGTGATCGAGGTGGAGCTGCCGTGCGTGTGGTGACCGGGACAGGGGAGACGAGGCCGCCGTGCGTGTGGTGATCGCCGAGGACAACGCCCTTCTGCGGGAGGGGATGGTGCTGCTGCTGACCTCCGCCGGACACGAGGTCGTGGCCGTCGCGGGCAGCGGCCCGGAGGTGCTGCCCGCCCTCCTCGAGCACCGGCCGGACATCGCCGTGCTCGACGTCCGGATGCCCCCGGGCTTCCGCGACGAGGGCCTGCGCGCGGCTTTGGAGGCACGCAAGGAGATCCCCGGCCTGCCGGTGCTCGTGCTCTCCCAGTACGTCGAGGAGTCGTACGCCGCCGAGTTGCTCGGTGGTGGTGCGAGCGGGGTCGGCTATCTGCTCAAGGACCGGGTGGGCCGGGTCGACGAGTTCCTCGACGCCCTCGACCGGGTCGCGACGGGCGGTACGGCTCTCGACCCCGAGGTCGTCACCGAGCTCCTCACCCGCCGTCGCGACGACCCGCTCGACACGCTCACGCCCCGCGAGCGCGAGGTCCTGAAGCTGATGGCGGAAGGCCGCGGCAACACGACCATCGCCGAGACGCTGGTCGTCACGGAACGCGCCGTCAGCAAGCACATCGGCAACGTGTTCCTGAAGCTGGGCCTGCCGCCGAGCGACAGCGGCCACCGCAGGGTGCTCGCGGTACTGGCGTACCTCAACAGGGATTCGTAGACCGCACCGGGTCCTCGACCGCCCGGGGTCCTCGACTTCCTGGGGCTGGGCGTGGGGTCAGCGCGGTGCGGGGGCGTCCGGGGCGCAGCCGCGGAGGGTGTGGGCGATGACGTGCTCCAGGTCCCTGTCCAGGGTTTCGCCGGGCAGGGTGACGCTGACGGCGAGCCGCGCGAAGCCGTTGAGGGTGCTGAAGATCGGGATCGCGATGGTTTCCAGGGGGCCTTCGCGGACCTCGCCCCGGCGCTGGGCCTGCGTGATGAGTTCCGAGGCCAGGCCCCCCATGCTCTGGGCGGCCTTGACCAGGGCCTCGGACGCCTCCGGGTCGTGCTTGACGGCGAACATGAGGTCGAGGAGTTCCGCGTTGGCGGTGGCGAAGCCCACGTAGGTGCGGGCCAGGGCACCGAGCCGGTCGGCGAAGGGCTCGCCCGCGGTCTTCTGCGACGCGGTCAGGGTGGCCAGGAGCCGTTCGAAGCCGGCCAGGGCCAGCGCGTCCAGCAGGGCCTGCTTGTCCTTGAAGTGACGGCTCGGGGCCGCGTGACTGACGCCCAGGTCGCGGGCCAGTTCGCGCAGGGACAGCGCGCCGGGTCCCTTCTCCTTGAGAGTCTCCTCGGCGCGGGTCAACAGTGCGGCGCGCAGGTCTCCGTGGTGGTAGCGGCGGGGGCGGGTCTGCATGCCCGACAGTCTATCCGGTATGTAACCGGCGACTACATTGTTGGCACTGTCATCTTTGTTGTCGTCGTCACCATTGTTGTCATTGACATCATTGTTGGCGACGCCTACATTCAATGTATGGCTACCAAGCACTCGGCTGACCAGAACAGCAAGTGGAACGCGGGCGACATCGGTGACCAGCGCGGCCGTACCGCCGTGGTCACCGGCGCCAACAGCGGGCTCGGCATCGCCACCGTCGACGCCCTCGCCCGGGCCGGCGCCCATGTCGTCCTCGCCGTACGCGACCCGAAGCGCGGCGAGGCCGCCGCCCTCACCGTCAACGGAAGTGTCGAGGTGCGCCGACTGGACCTCGCGGACCTCGCGTCGGTGCGCGAGTTCGCCGCGTCCTGGCGGGGCGAACTCGATCTGCTGATCAACAACGCGGGTGTCATGAACATCCCCGAGGCCAGCACGAAGGACGGCTTCGAGATGCAGTTCGGGACCAACCACCTGGGGCACTTCGCCCTGACGAACCTGCTGCTGCCGCACATCACCGACCGGGTGGTCACCGTGTCCTTGGGGGCGCACAAGATGCCCCGCGGCAATCGCATCCACTTTGAGAACCTGAACCTGGCGGGCGAGTACTCGCCCATGGCCGCCTACAGCCAGTCCAAGCTCGCCAATCTGCTGTTCACCCTGGAGCTCCAGAGCCGGCTGGCCGCCGCGGGTTCGTCCGTACGGGCCCTCGCCGCGCACCCCGGCTGGGCCGCCACCAATCTCCAGAGCCGGGACGCCAGCGTGCTGCGGCGCACGCTGATGGCGGCGGGCAACCGGTTCGTCGCCCAGGACAACAGGGCCGGCGCCCTGCCGACGCTGTACGCCGCGACACAGGACCTGCCCGGCGCCAGCTACGTCGGACCCGACGGGCTCGGCGAGATGCGCGGCGCACCGACCCTGGTCGGGCGCTCGGCCGCGGCCAGCGACCCGGTGTCCGCGGTCCGCCTGTGGGCGGCCTCCGAGGAACTGACCGGCGTCACCTTTCCCCGACTGGAGTCCGAGCGGAACCAGAGCTGGACCCCGCAGGCCGTCTCCGTCTAGGTGTCCGCGGGACAAGCGCCAGGTCGACAGGGGCCCGGGCCGGCAAGGCCCAGGGCCGGCAAGCCCTACGAGCGCGCCGCGCCGGGGTGCAGTCGCACCCACCCGGCCCACGCCGACGTGATCATGTCCTGGACGTCGTACTTCGCCTTCCAGCCCAGTTCCACCGCGATGCGGTCGGCCGAGGCGACGACGCGTGCCGGGTCGCCGGGGCGGCGCGGTGTGGTCACCGGGGGACGGTCGTAGCCGGTGATTGCGTTGATCCGGTCGATCATCTCGCGGACCGAAACGCCCTCCCCGCGGCCGATGTTGAGGGTCAGGTCCCGTCCGGGCGAGGCCTCGAGGGCGCGGGCCGCGGCCACGTGGGCCTCCGCCAGGTCCACCACGTGGATGTAGTCCCGTACACACGTTCCGTCGGGCGTCGGGTAGTCGTCACCGAAGATGCGCGGCGGCGCGTCCTCCGTGAGCTTCTCGAAGACCATGGGGACGAGGTTGAAGACACCGACGTCGGCGAGTTCGGGGGTCGCCGCCCCCGCCACGTTGAAGTAGCGCAGCGACGCCGTGGACAGGCCCGTGGCGCGGCCCGTCGCGCGGACCAGCCACTCGCCGGCCAGCTTCGTCTCGCCGTACGGGCTCATCGGCGCGCACGGGGTCTCCTCCGTCACCAGGTTGACGTCGGGCATGCCGTAGATCGCGGCGGAGGACGAGAACACGAAGGAGCCGACGGACGCCGCCGTCACGACCTCCAGGAGGACCCGCAGGCCCTCGACGTTCTCGCGGTAGTAGTGCAGTGGGAGGTCGACGGACTCACCGACCTGCTTCTTCGCCGCGAGGTGGACCACGCCGGTGATCGCGTGCTCCTCGATCGTGCGGGCCAGCAGCTCGGCGTCCAGGGTCGAGCCGACCACCAGCGGTACGTCGGAGGGGACCCGCTCGGCGATGCCCGTGGACAGGTCGTCGTAGACCACGGCCTGCTCGCCCGCGTCCCGCATCGCGCGCACGACGTGCGCCCCGATGTAGCCGGCGCCGCCGGTGATCAGCCAGGTCATGAACGGTCGTCCCCTCGTGAGTGAGATCGGCGTGAGCTCGGTGTCCTCGGTGAGATCACCGAGGACACCGCGGCCAGTGAGGTCGGTGATGCCGGTGAGGTCGGTGAGCCGACGGTGATACCGGCGTCGCCTCGCTCGCGTATCAGTGAAGCAGGCGCTTGAGCCGACGGCGTACCACGTCGGTCAGTCCTCGCCAGCCGGGCGCCAGGCGCAGCGCCAGCGCCCCCGCGTGGGTGCGGTACGGCTGCACCAGCAGGACGCCGTGCCGCAGGTCCGGGACCGCGCGACGGCGCAGCAGGCCCGCGCCGCCGACCGCGTGCGCGGTGACGTCCCGGCTCGAGCCGTCACGGTAGTGAACCCGCAGTCGCAGGTCCCAGGTGCCCCAGCCGAGCGCCGACAGGTCCACCGGCAGTTCGCCCGACCAGGTGGCCGGATCCGCGTCCTGCGTCAGCTCGACCGGCCGGCTCAGCCCGATCCGCCCCTCGTCCCGGTGCACGAACTCCACGTCGGCCGAGGCCGGTCCGGCCTCGGCGAGCCGTCCGTACAGGTCGTGCAGGCGCAGCCGCAGCTGTGCCGTACGGGCGCGGGGACGTAGTTGCGCGTCGACCGCGGCGGGCAGCACGTGCGCGGGGCGTTGCAGGTAGTGGTCCAGGGTGACCTGGGGGAGGTCGTCCGACCAGACGGGCGTGCCGTCGGCGGCGCGGGCGTACGGCGGGAGCAACCGGGCCGGGCGGGCGGCGAGTTCCTTCAGGCGGGGCAGATCGCGGGGCTCTTCGGAGGCGAGCACGACACGGGCGATCAGCCGGCCGGGGGCGGTCGGGTTGACGGTGAAGTCGCTCGCGTCGAACGTCGACAGGTAGGTGCGCGTGAGCTCCCACCAGGCGCGCCGGTAGTCGGCGTCGCGCAGCTCCAGCTCGCGTGCGTACATGCGCAGTTCGTGGTCGAGGAACTTGGCGTTGGTGGCCCGGGCGAGCCGTTTCTCACCGGCGCCGAGCAGGATCTCGTAGGCCGTGTGGTGCGCCTCGGTGCGGGAGCGCCAGTTCGCGATGTCCGCGCGGTCCAGCGAGATCGACAACTGCTCGGCGCCGCGCCGCACATGCCACACGTACACCGTGTCGGGGATCAGCGCGACGCGCGGCCCGGCGGCCAGCATGCGCGCGGTGAAAACGAAGTCCTCGTACGGGTGACGGCCCTCGGGGAAGCGGATCGCGTGTTCACGAAGGAAGTCGGTTCGGTACAGCTTGTTGACGCACAGCGTGTCGTGGACCAGACGGGGCCGCTGGGACGGGTGGGGGATCAGCGCGGGCTCCGCGTACAGGTCGCGCTCCCAGGGGACCTCCCGGCCCGAGGGCAGTTCGCGGCGTACGCACAGACCCGCCGCGACCTCCGTGCGCTGTACCCGGGCGGCCTCGAGCAGCGCGTCCACGGCGCCCGGCGGCAGCACGTCGTCGCTGTCCAGGAACATCACGTACGGGGCGGTCGCCGCGTCGATCCCGTCGTTGCGGGGGCTGCCGCAGCCGCCGCTGTTCTCCGCGCGGCGTATGACCTTCACGCGCGGCTCGTCGGCGGCGAGGCGGTCGAGGAGGTCAGCGCTGCCGTCGGTCGAGCGGTCGTCGACGGCGAGCACCTCCCGGACGGCCGGGCCTTGAGCGAGTGCCGAACGCACCGCGTCCGTCACGTGGTCGGCGTCGTTGTAACCGATGACGACGACAGAGACCTGCGAGTGATGAGGTTTCATGGGATCCACGGGACGAAATCGTAGGGCTTGACAGTAATTTTCCGTTAAGAGGTACTTAGTGTCTGGTCCGGAAGACGACAGGAATCGGGTGCGGGTTCCGCTTCGGGACGTCGTTTTTCGGCTGATCCGCGACGAGCACGGGAAGACCGGAATGCCAAAGCCGGGTGAAGGACAGGACTGCCGCGGACGTCAGCAGACCGTTGCGGACGAGCATGAGCAAACAGCCCGTCCAGGTGCTGTCGACGACCTCGCCGTACAGGGCAGGGTAGGCGAAGGAGCTGACCGCGGTCGCCGCGACGACGAGCGCCGCCACCGGGCGCTGCGTGGTGTGCCGCGAGGTCAGGCACACGGCGGCCAGACCGAGCAGCCACACCATGTACTGGGGGCTGATCACCCGGCTCGTCACCGTGAACATCAGCACGGCGGTGAGCGCGGCGTCGTACGGGGTCGCCGGCGTCCAGTGCCGCGCGCGCACCCGCCACAGCAGCAGGAGCGCGAAGGAGACAGCCGTCAGGGCGAGCGAGAGGGTCGCGACGGTCTGGACGTGGGGGCCCACGAACTCCATCGCGCCGTACTGGTAGCGCACGCTGCCCGGCCAGCCCGCGCGGCGCGCGAAGCCGAGCACCGTGCCGCCGAGCGACTCGATCTGCACGCCCCGGCCGCCCTGCTGGCGCAGGAAGTCGAAGGGGCTGCTGAAGGCCGTGGCCAGGACGGCGAGCAGGGTGACCGCGGTGAGCACCGCCGACGTCCAGGCCTCCCGGGTCGTACGGCCCCGGGGTGTGCCGATGAGGGCGAGCGCGGGCCAGACCTTCACCAGGGCGCCGAGTGCGGCGAACGCGCCGCCCACGCGCGGGGAGCGCTTCAGCGCGAGCAGGGAGACGACGGCGAACGCCGTGACCTGTACGTCGTAGCGGGCGAGCGGAATGTGCAGCAGCAACGGCAGGCCCAGCGTCCACAGTGCCGCGCCGCGCGGACTGCGGCCGGGTCTGCTGCCCACGCGCGCCAGGGCCAGCGCGATCACGGCGTCGGCGAGGAGCGTCAGGGCCACGAAGGCGTGCAGGTACGTCAGGCCCGGCAGCAGCCCGGGCGCCAGGAGCACGGGGCCCGCGCCCGGCGGGTACTGCCACAGCCGGTCACCCGTCGGACAGGCGCCGTGCGACAGGGTCCCGTACCAGCGGAAGTACAGGTGACTCACCTCGCGGGAGACCCCGCCGCTGCCCAGCACGCGGAGGTCGTCGTGGGCGAGCAGCCACAGCATCAGGGCGCGGGTCGCCACCCAGGCAGCGGCGAGGGGGATGTGGCGGGATCGGCCTCGGGGGTTCAGGTAAGCGCTCATCAAGGCCGGATCGTAAGCCTCTCGGATGCCTCACAAGACCTGATACCTCATCAAGTGCCAACGAAGGTCAGTTAATAGTAAGAAATCGGACGTGGGGGTAAGGGTGTTGATGAAACGGTCCGACGCCGGCCGTCAAGAGGTCGCGGCGGTCTCGGCCGAGCCCGTGACGCGGGTCGTCGCGGTGGTCCTGCCCATGGTCGTCATGCTCGCGCTCGGGCTCTGGAGGCTCGGCCGCGGGGGCATGTGGCGCGACGAGGCGGCCACTTACCAGGTCGCGCGGCGCTCGGTCCCGCAGATCTGGCATCTGTTGCACCACGTCGACGCGGTGCACGGCCTGTACTACCTGTTCATGCATCTCGTCCTCTTCCCCGCCCCCGGCGAGGTCGCCCTCCGTCTGCCCTCGGTCGTCGGTGCCACCGCGACCACGGGGCTCGTCGCCGCCCTCGGGATCCGCCTGGGCAACCCTCGCGTCGGCCTCTGGGCGGGCCTGCTGTACGCGGTCACCCCCCTGGCCGGGCACTTCGCGCAGGAGGGTCGCTCGTACGCCCTCGTCGAGGCTGGGGCGACGGCGGCGACGCTGCTCCTGGTGAGGGCCCTGCGCGGGGGCAGGGGCTGGTGGGTGTACGGCGTGACCGTCGCCGTCACCTGCCTGCTGCACGAGTTCGCCGTACTCCTCCTGCTCGCGCACGGCGCGACCCTGGCGCTGACGCGGATGCCATGGCGGGTGTGGTGGCGATGGGGCGTCGCGGCGGGGGCCGCGGTCCTCGTCCTGGCGCCGCTCGCGCTCGTCTCGCGGCGGCAGTCGGCGCAGGTGGCGTGGCTGGCGGTGCCGAACCGCGAGAGCGTGGACGACCTGGCGCACGCGTTCCTCGGGCAGGCCCAACTGGTGTTCGTGCCCTACCTGTTCCTGATCGCACTCGCCCTGTGGCGCCCGTTCGCGCGACGCGGTGAGGTGACCCTCGCGGCGGTCGCCGTGCCGCTGCTGCTGGTTCCGCCGACGGTCCTGATCGCGGTCTCCCGCTTCCGGCCGCTGTACGACGAGCGGTATGTGCTGTACGCGCTGGCGGGGGCGCCATTACTGGCGGCGGCGGGGGCGGACCGGCTGACCCGGCGGGTGTCGCGGCTGCCGGGCGCAGCGGCTCCCCGCCTCGTCACCCTCGCCGGCGTCCTCGCCGTCTCCCTGGCCCTCACCGTCCAGTTCCCCCTGCTCCGCGAGGACCGGGACCCCGACCGCCGCCCCGACAACCTCGCCGCCGTCTCCGCCGCAGCCGGTCGTGAACTACGGCCCGGCGACGCGGTGTTGTACATGCCGTCGCTGGCACGCCGTTCGGCGGTGGCCTATCCGGCGGGCTTCCGCGCGGTGCGGGACGTCGCGCTGAAGACGTCCGCCATAGCGTCCGGGACGCTGTACGGGACGGAAGTGGGCCCGCGTGAACTGCGCAGCCGGCTCGACCGGCTCGACCGGGTGTGGCTGATCTGCGAACCGTTCGTGTTCCGGCGGAACTGGCATCCGGACACCTCGGTCGCGACCGAGGAAACCAAACGCGCCGTACTCGCCGAGGATTTCACCCTGCGCGAGCGGATCGTCCGCAGGGGCGTCACCCTTCGCCTGTACGTACGCCACCGCCAGAACCTGTCCGCACGCCACCGCTAGAAGGCGTCCGCTCCGGCCGAGTCGAGGACCGCCGAGTCGAGGACCGAGGGGTCGAGCGCCGCCGCGTCCAGCGCCGCCGTCAGCCGATCCAGCCGTGCCTGCAACTCCCGGATCTCCTCCAGATCCGCGCCCGTCGCCGCGGCGATCCGGCGCGGCACCCGCAACGCGCGCTCGCGCATGGCCGTGCCCTCGTCCGTGAGGTGGACGTGTACGGAGCGTTCGTCCAGCGCACTGCGCTCCCGTCGCACCAGCCCGGCCGTCTCCAGCCGCTTGAGCAGCGGAGACAGTGTCCCTGAGTCGAGCCGCAGATGCTCGCCGACCTTCTTGACGGGCAGCTCGCCGTGCTCCCACAGCACCAGCATCACCAGGTACTGGGGGTAGGTGAGCCCGAGGTCCTTGAGGATCACTCGGTAGACGCTCCCGAAGGCGCGCGAGGCGGCGTTCAGGGAGAAGCAGATCTGCTGGTCGAGACGGAGGTAGTCCCCGTCGGACGGGGCCTGGGGGCTCGGCGTCGGCATGGCGGTCATGACTCCAATATAGCTCGACCGCCATTAAGTTGTGCACAATTGAATTGCGTGCTCTAATTGAGGCCGTGAGGCGGTCGGACCGGCCGCCCCGGCAAGACCTTGACTTGAGAGGGACGGTCTCCATGGACACGCTCTACACCGCTGTCGCCACCGCCACCCACGGCCGCGAGGGTCGCGCCGTCAGCTCCGACGGCAAGCTCGACCTCCAGCTGGCCCTCCCGGTGGAGATGGGCGGCAATGGCCAGGGCACCAACCCCGAGCAGCTGTTCGCGGCCGGCTACGCCGCCTGTTTCGCCAGCGCCCTCGGCCTCGTCGGCCGCGCTGCGAAGGTCGACGTCAGCGAGGCCGCGGTGACCGGCGAGGTCGGCATCGGCAAGCAGGGCGAGGGCTTCGGCCTCGCCGTCACGCTCCGCATCGAGCTTCCCGACTCCGTGGACGAGGCCACCGGCCGCAAGCTGGTCGAGCAGGCCCACCAGGTCTGCCCCTACTCCAACGCGACCCGCGGCAACATCCCGGTCGAGCTCGTCGTCGAGTAGTTCGGGAGCGAGCGGTCCGGAGTTGGTCCGGAGTTCGTGACGCCGCCCGGCACCCGCGCCCCGTCAGGGGCGCGGGGCTGTGGCATGTGTGGCTCCGCCGCGTGGGCGCGACCAGTCACAGCCGACCCCGCGCCCTACGAATCACCCGCGGCTTCCTGCCCACCCCGCGGAGCGACCCGCGCGAGCACCTCACCCGTGCTCCGGCTCCAGTCCACCACCGTCGCCTCCTCCGGCACCCGACGCTCCCGAGTGAGCAGCAGCCACCGCACGTGATAGCGGCGCACCACGGCGGCACGCTCGGTGCGGGTCGACGCGGGGTCGAGATAGCCCCGGACGGCCGCGAGCCGCCGTGCCCGCTCCCGCTCGTCCAACGCCGCGTCCGGCCGCGTGGGCGCGGCGAGGTTCGGGCCGTATCCCGCGATCAGATGGGCGGCGTAGTACCCGTCGGCGATCACCACCTCGCCGGGCTTGATGTGCCGTGCGGCCCAGTCGTACGTCGGCCAGCGCGGCGGCTGGTCGAAACTCACCGGATCGAGTGAACGCGGTACGACGGCACCGGCCTGCACCGTGAGGAAACCGACGCAGGCGCCGACGGCCGCCACCGCCCCCAGGGCCCGCCGCCACACCGGCCACGGCCGCGCCGCCGCCAGTTCCACCGCGAGCGCGAACTGCGGTGCCACGAGCGCGAGTCCCAGGATCCTGCCGTACGTGTAGTGCCCGCTGACCCAGCCGTACGCCACCGCCAGACAGTCCAGCGCGAACATCAGCACCAGCGGGTCCCGCCAGGAGCGCCGCGCCCGCAGCCACAGCGCCGGTACCCCGATCAGCGCCAGCCAGTAGTGCCCGGGCACCCCCTCGTACAGCCGCCGGTACAGCGCGTCCATGCTGTGATCCCCGGGCAGGGTGAAGACGTCGAAGTACGGCCAGAGGTGGGCGATCATCAGCGCCGCCGCCCCCGTGAGCGCCCAACGGGCCGCCACGCCCGCCCGCCATCCCCGCTGCCATCCGGCCACGAACGCCACCGCTCCGAGCGCCGCCGCGAACGCGGTGATCGGATGGACGAGCAGGATCAGACCGTAGAGGACGCCGAGCCCCTTGTACCCGGACAGGCCCCGCAGCCCGCTCGGGCCGACGTACCGGACCGGGCCGCCGAGCCCTCCCGCGAACGTGGCCGTGAGCGCCCAGGCCCAGAAGGTGAGTCCGATGGCGAACGTCGACGGATAGCCGAGGTTCCCCGCCATCGACATCAGCCCGAGGTAGCCGCTCGACCAGGCCCGCTCGGTACCCCACAGCAGCGCCATCGCGAGCAGCGCGCCCACGGGTGCCCAGGGACGGCGGGGCGCCAGGACGCGGACGAAGCGGCCGATCCCCGTCAGCAGCACCAGCAGGTTCAGCGGGGTCGAGAGGCGGACCACCTCCCAGCCCGCGAGGCCCGTCAGCCGGGCGAAGGCGCCCTGCGCCACGGTGTACGGCGAGTAGTACGGGCTGCCCTCGCCCGGCAGGTCCGCCACCGGATGGGCCGGATGGAGGAGGTTCGCCTTGAGGCGCTCGACGACCGCGGCGTGCTGACCGAAGTCGCAGCACATCGGCACCCGCCAGGAGGCGAGGCACATCACCATCCAGAACAGACCGCCGAAGACTTGGTAGGGCGTGGGTCGCCTGGGGGTGCCGCCACGCAGTGCGGTCGCGCCGGGGGCGGTCCGTCGGACGAGGAGGCCGACGCCGGCCTGAGCTGTTCGGAGCATTTGTCGTATATGCCCACTGTGGTCGGCGGCTTTGCCGACGTTCACCTCATCGAGCGACTCCGGCGTCCAGCTCCGCGTCCGTCCGAAGGGGCCCCGGCACCGTGTCCAGCCCCCGTACCCGCGGCCGTACGACCTGTTCCAGCAACAGCGGGAGCCCCACCACCGGCAGCACCCACGCCAGTACGATCAGCCGGTCGCCGTAGATGTCGATGTCGGGGTGTCCGGCCTGGTTGAGGACGCCGGTGAGCGCGCCCGCGACCAGGAACACCCCGAAGTCCGGACGCCGCCGCAGCGCGCCCCAGGCGCTGGCCAGCAGGGCCGTCAGGAAGAACGGCTCCCAGAGCTCGCGGCGCAGCCACTCCACCCAGAAGTTGACCTCCAGGTTCAGGAACTCCGGCCACGGACGGGTGCGGTCGGGCCGGGAGAAGTGGGCCGTGAGCAGGTCCTGGAGGGACTCCGACTCGGACGGGTAGCCCAGCACCTTCGCCGCGAGCAGGGTGACGGCGACCCCGCAGGCCGCCACCACCCCCACCTCCCGCAACGGCCGTGCGAGCCTGCGCAGCGGTTGCCGTAGCCCGCCGCGCCGGACGCCCAGCACCGCGCAGGCGCCCGCCAGACACAGCCCGAGGAACAGCGCCTGCGAGTGCTTGACTGCGAAGAGCGCGGCCAGGGACCCGCCGACCAGCGCGGTCGCGGCCCGCGTCCGGCCCTGAAGGGCGAGTGCGCAGCCCCACAGCGCGGCCAGTGTCAGCGCCAGCAACAGACCCTCGGTCATGGGCCGCATGGCGGTCGTGCCGCACGGCAGGACGTAGAAGAGGACCTGTCCGGTCAGGGTCGCGACGGTGGGGGCGCGCAGGGTGCGCAGCACCAGGAAGGCGAGTACGCCCCCGGCGACCGTGATGAGGACACTCGACGTCCACACGCCCCACTTCACGCCGAGAACGGTGATGAAGGGGACCAGGAACGCCGGATATCCGGGCCGCGCCTCGAAGATCCGCATGAAGCGCGGCGGTATGAACGGCACGGTGTGGCCCGTCGTCTGCCCGGCGCTCAGCCGCCTCGACACCCACCCCCACTGGTGGCGCCGGCACTCCTCGACGACCTGCCGGGCGGGGCTCGGCTCACGGAAGTGGACGACGTTGACGCTCTGGTCGCGGCGCGCGATGGACGCCCGGCCGGCGCAGGCGTAGTCGATCGTGGCCGCGGCCGCCTCGTGCTTGCTCGCGCCGCGCAGGCTGAGCGCGTACGAGAGGTAGTTCTTGGTGTCGGGGGTGTCCCGGCCGGTGACGTTCGCGAGCTGGAGCAGGGCGAAGACAGCGGCCAGGGCGAGAACCCAGAACCGGGGCGGACGCGGCTTCGTGAACAGGCCGACGACGGTCATGAGGGCCCTCACGACGACGTGAGAGCGTCGTGTCCCGCCTGCGCGGGCACCACCGCCACCGGCACCGGGCCCTCGAAGCGCTCGCCGAGCATCAGCGTCCGTACCACCCGCTCGGCGGCCCGCCCGTCGTCGAACGCGCAGAACCGCGCCCGGAACCCGGCCCGCAGCCGTGCCGACTCCTGGTCGCGCCAGGACCCGGACGCGAACAGCCGCGCGAGCTCCCGGTAGGAGCCCGCCACATGGCCCGGCGCGTCGGCCGTGATGTCGAAGTACGCGCCCCGGCTCGCGGCGTAGGCGCCCCAGTCGTCCGCGTGGATCACGATCGGCCGGTCCAGGTTGGCGTAGTCGAACATCAGGGCGGAGTAGTCCGTGACCAGCACGTCGGAGGCGAGCATCAGGTCCTCGACGTGCGGCTCGTCGGTCGCGTCGAGGACGACACCTCGCCGGTGCAGCTCCGACAGGCCCATCCCGCGGGAGGGGCCGTCCGTGAGAGAGGGGTGCAGCCGTACGAGGAGGGTGTGGCCCTCGCCGAGGTCGTCGGCGAACCGGGCCAGGTCGATGCGGTCGACGAGCCCGCCGCGGACGTAGTCGCGGCGTGTCGGCGCGTACAGCACCACTCGGTGGTCGGCCGGGATGCCGAGGCGGGCGCGGACCGCCGCACCGTGCTCGGGGAGCGCCCTTACGAGGACGTCGTTGCGGGGGCTGCCGGTGCGCAGCGAGGTGAAGTGGCAGGGGTAGGCGCGGTCCCAGACCAGTTCGGAGTGGCGGTTGGCGACCAGGCTGTAGTCCCAGCGGTCGGCGCGGCGCAGCATCTGCGGCACGTCGAAGCCGTGCCGGGCGCCGGGCTTGTCGAGCAGGTCGGCTCCCATGTACTTCAACGGGGTGCCCTGGTGGGTGTGCACATGGACGCTGCCCTCGCGCTTGACCTGGGTGCCGGGCCAGTTGACGTTGTTGATCAGGTAGGTGGCGCGGGCGGTGACCCGGCGGTGGCCGAGCGAGTCCGGCAGGACGTACTCGACGCCGGGCGGCAGCAGCGGCACCTGGTCCCCGCGCACCACCCACACCCCCCTGATGTGCGGGGCGAGTTCACGCGCCGCGTGGTAGATCGCGCCCGGGTCGCCGAGCACACCGCGGTGCGAGAACGCCGAGTACACCGCGAGGTCCGGGTCCAGCGGCCGGCGTTCGTGCACCGCGGACCAGCCGCTCTTGACCCTGGTCGCCGCCGCCTTGCGCACCTGCAGCCGGCGCCGCCCGAGCTCCGCGCCGAGACGGCCGGACTGCCGCCGGGCGAGGTAGGCCACGTAACCGCCCTGCAGCACGCGCAGTTCACGCGGCACCGGGCCGCCGCCCTGGTGCTTGCGGAAGAGCGCGGCCGTACGCCGGAAGAACTCGTCCTTGTCGGACGCGGGCAGCCGGTCCGGCTTGGCGAGGATGTCGAGACAGTGCTCGCCCATCTTGCGGTGCAGATACGGGCGCCAGCTCGACAGCCACGGGCGGGAGTCGACGAAGGCGAAGACCCGCTCGTACTGGTCGTGGATGTCGAAGTGCTTGCGGCTGGTGGTGGACAGGATGTTGCCCTGGCGGCGCTGCCGGTAGTTCAGACAGATCCGGTCCAGGGTGGCGATCCGCTCCGCGCTCAGCATGACCGGGAAGGTCCAGGGGGTGTCCTCGTAGTAGCCGGGCGGGAAGGTGAAGCCCTCCCGCCCGACGAACGCACGGCGGTAGACCTTGTTCCACACGACCATCAACAGGTCGAGGATCTCCGGGTGTTCGGCGGCAGTGAAGCAGCCGTCGCCGCCCTCGGCCAGCACCTGCGCGAGGACGTTGCGGCGTGTTCCGCCCCACCAGTAGGTGCGCGCGTAGTCGAAGACCAGCACATCGGGGTCGGCGGTCTCCTCGAGGCGGTCGGCCATGGCACGCAGGGCGCCCGGCGTGAGGGTGTCGTCGCTGTCGAGGAAGAGGAGGAAGTCCCCCGTCGCGTACGGCATGCCGGCGTTGCGGGCCCGGCCGAGGCCCACGTTCTGCGGCAGGTGCAGCACCCGCAGGCGCGGATCGCGGGCCGCGTACTCGTCGAGGATCGCGCCGCAGCCGTCCGGCGAGCAGTCGTCGACCGCGATCACCTCGATGTCGGTGTACGACTGCCCCAGGACCGAGTCGAGACACTCGCGCAGAAAGCCCTGCACCTTGAAGACGGGGACGATGACGCTGAAGCGGGGCACGTCAGCTCCTCACAAGGGTGGACGCGGCCGGGGCCGGAAGGCGTTCGAGGAGGGGGATCACCGCGGGGATCGCCTCGGGCGGCTGGCCCAGCAGCACTCTGCGGACCACCCGTTCGGCGGCCTGCCCGTCGTCGAACTGGCAGAAGCGCTCACGGAACGCGGCCCGCAGGGCCCGCGAGGAGTCGTCCGCGTAGGTGCGGTCGCGAAAGGCCCCCGCGAGCTCCTTTGGGGTGCGCACCACCGGGCCCGGCGGCGCCTCCATCAGGTCGAAGTAGACGCCCCGCGTCTCCCGGTAGACCTCCCAGTCGTCCGCGTACACGACGATCGGGCGGTCGAGGTTGGCGTAGTCGAACATGATCGACGAGTAGTCGGTGATCAGCGCGTCGGCGGCCAGACAGACGTCCTCCGAGGACCGGTGCCGGGTCACGTCGATGATCCGGCCGCTGCTTCTGCCCCTGCCCTCGTCGTAGAAGTAGTGGGCGCGCAGGAGCACGACGAACTCGTCGCCGATCTCCTCGCAGAAGGCCTCCAGGTCGAGCCGGGACTCGAAGCCGGTGCTGTAGTCGCGGTGGGTGGGCGCGTAGAGGAGGGCGGTCCTGCCCTCGGGGACGCCCAGCCGGGCGCGGACGCGGGCCACGTCGTCGGCGGTCGCCGTGTAGTAGACGTCGTTGCGCGGATAGCCGTACTCCAGGGCCTCGTACGTGCCCGGGAAGGCCCGCTCCCAGATCTGGGTGGAGTGCCGGTTGGAGGAGAGGTTGTAGTCCCAGCGGTCCACCCGGGCCAGCAGCTTGGCGAAGCTGCCGGTCGCGGCGGCCACGATCGAATACGTCGACTGGTCGACGCCCATCGTCTTCAGCGGTGTGCCGTGCTGGGTCTGGAGGTGCACGCTGCCGGGCCGCTTGACGACACCGTCCGCGAAATTGGCGTTGTTGATCAGGTACTTGGCACGGGCCAGCACCTCCCAGGCGCGCGGGCTGCCGATCACCGCGTGGTCGACACCGTCCGGGACCTGGTCCACCGCGTCGGCCTCGACCAGGAACACCGAGCGCAGATGCGGGGCGAGTTCGAGGGCCTTGGCGTGGATCGCGGCCGGGCTGCAGGCGTAGCCACGGCCCCAGTACGCGCAGTACACGGCGAGGTTCTCGTCGAGGGGAAGGCGCAGCCGCGCGGCGTACAGCGCACGGGCGCTCAGCAGGCGGGAGAGCGGCAGCTTCCCCCAAGCGCTCGACCTCGCCCGGCCGGGGGAGACCCCCGTCCCCGCCCTCGTCATCCGCCGGCTGACGCAGCGCAGCGCGCGGAACGCGCTGTACGCCCCGGCCGCCAGGAGCCGGTACTGCACCCCGATCCGGCCCGGCGGCGGCCGGAACCCGGCGGGCCGGTGGCGCCGGTAGAGCCGGCCCGCGCGCCGGAAGAAGGCCCGGCGCCGGTGCGGCGGAAGCCGCTTCGGATGGGCCGCCGACTTCAGTACCACCGTGAAGAGGTCACCGAACAGCGCCCGTGACCGCTCCACGGACAGCCTCCGCTCGGCCGCCCGGGCCAGCACCAGGTCGACCTGGTCGAGGAGTTGGAACTGGTGCTCGCCCGGCGTGTTCAAGCGGCTGCCCTGCCGGCGCAGCCGATGCCGTACGACGGTCTGGCGCAGCACCGCGACCCGCTCGGCGGCGACCGTCACCAGGCCGCCCCAGCCGAGATCCGTGAAATGTCCCTGGGGGAAGGTCAGGCGCCGCTCACGCAGGAACGCCCGGCGGTAGGCCGCGCTCCACGCCGGAAGGCCCGCCCCGGTCAGCTGCGGCGCCCGGTCCGGGGTGAAGACCCCCTCCGGAGTCCTCGGGAGTGGCGGTGTGCTGGTCCCGACGTCCCACCAGTGGACGCGTTCGTGCCCGAAGTAGAGGACGTCCGCCTCCTCGGACTCCTCCTGGAGTCTGTGGTCCAGGGCGGCCAGCGCGCCCGGCATCAGGACGTCGTCGCCGTCGAGGAAGAGCAGGTACGTGCCGCTCGCCGCCCCGATCCCGGTGTTGCGTGCCCCGCTCAATCCGTCCGTGGGCGGCGAGTGGACCGGGGCGACCCGGGAGTCCCGCGCGGCGTACCCGGTGGCTACCTCGCTCGCCGGGGAGTCCGGCCCGTCGCAGACCGGGATCAGCTCGAAGTCGCCGAAGGACTGGTCGAGGACCGAGTCCAGTGCGAGGGCCAGTCGCCCGGCGACTCCATGGGTGGGGACGATGATGCTGAAGCGGGGCATTCTGCTCTTTCTCTGCTTACTTCTCTGGGCATACTTCTCTGGTTGTTTCTCGGGTGTCGGCGCGGGGTGGCTTCGCCGGGCGCCGGTGGGTGTCAGCGCCCGGGCCGCCCGGCAGGGCGCCAGGTGGCGGGCCTAGTCGGCGTGGGCCGGGAGGGGCTGGAGGGCATGCCTGCTCCGGTTCAGAGGGTCTCGGCGACAGGGACGCCGGTGGCGGGCGCGGCGGCGGGCGCGGGCACGGTGGCCAGGGGCGTCACCGGGCGCGCCGCGGCGGCCGACGGGACCGGGTGGCGCTGCGTGGGCGGCAGCACCCGCGGCAGCCCGCCGCTCTCGCCCAGCACGACATGGCGTACGACACGCTCGGCGGCGCGCCCGTCCTCGTTCGGGCAGAACCGCTCGCGGAACGCGGTCCGCAGCTGGGTCGAACGGGAGCCGCGCCAGTGGCCGGTCGCGAAGATGTCGATCAGCTCGTCCTCGCTGCGCGCGACCGCGCCCGGCGGGAAGGCGCGCAAGTCGAAGTAGGTTCCCCGGGACGCCTGGTACGCCTCCCAGTCGTCCGCGTGGATCACGATCGGCCGGTCCAGGACCGCGTAGTCGAACATCAGGGACGAGTAGTCGGTGACCAGCGCGTCCGAGGCCAGGCAGAGGTTCTCGATGCTCGGGTGGTCGGAGACGTCGATGAGCCGGGCTCCGGAGTGTGCGCTCAGCGCTGCCGCGTACGAGTGGTGGGCGCGGGCCAGCACGACGAACCGGGGGCCGAGCCGGCGCAGGACGCGCTCCAGGTCGAGGGCCAGGCGCTGGGTGCGGCGGTAGTCGCGGTAGGTCGGCGCGTACAGGAGGGCGACCGTGCCCTCGGGGATGCCGAGGGACTGGCGCAGCCGGGTGACGTCCGTCGAGGTCGCCCGCTGGAACACGTCGTTGCGGGGGAGGCCGTACTCCAGCGTCGTGTACGAGGCGGGGAAGACGCGCTCCCAGACCAGGGTGGAGTGGCGGTTGCCGGACAGGCAGTAGTCCCACTTGTCGGCACTGCGCAGCAGCTCGGCGAAGTCGGTGTCGCGGGCGGCCGCCGGGCGGTCCTGGAGGTCGAGACCCATGTACTTGAGCGGGGTGCCGTGCTGGGTCTGGATCATGATCTGGCCGGGGCGCTTGACCAGCCGGCGGTCGAAGTTGACGTTGTTGACGAGGTACTTGGAGCGGGCGAGCGCCGTCCAGTACGCGGTCGTACCGGGCCGCAGGCGGCGCGTCGAGGCCGGGATCGTGTGGTGGTGCTCGGGGTGCGCGATCCACGCCGTACGGATGTGCGGGGCGAGAGCGCGGAACGCGGACTCCAGGGCGCCCGGGTTGCAGCCGTGGCCGCGCCCCCAGTAGCTGGAGAAGACGGCACGGTCGGCGCGCAGCGGCAGCCGGAGCTGGACCCGGTAGTGGAACTGGAGGGCGCCGCCGCGGACCTTGCGCAGCAGTCCCTTGACGCGGCGCAGGGCCTTCTTGTGGGCGCTCGTGGCCAGGGCCAGCAGACGGTACGTGCGGTGGTTGCCGAGCCGGACCAGGGCGTGCCGGAGGCGGGTGCGGGGGCGGACGGGGGCGCCCGGCGTGCGGTAACGGCGGTAGTGGGTGCGGGCCTTGCGCAGGAACTCGGCGCGGGTGCCGCGCGGCAGCCGGCCCCGCTTGGAGAACACCGTCGAGAGGTGGTCGACCATGCGGCGGAACAGGACCGGGCGCCAGCGCGCCAGCTCCGGGTGCGCGTCGAGATGCGCGAAGACCCGGTCGTACTGCTCGAAGATGTCGAAGTGACTGCGGCTGCTGGTGCCGAGGATGTTGCCGCGGCGGCGCTGGCGGTAGTGCACACAGACCCGGTCGAGGGTCGCGATCGTCCGGGCGGAGATCAGCGCCGGGTAGGTCCAGGGGGTGTCCTCGTAGTAGCCGGGTGGGAAGGCGAGGCCCTCGCGCTCGACGAACTCCCTTCGGTACGCCTTGTTCCACACCACCATCAGCACCCTGAGCAGCCCCGGCCGGTCGTCGAGCCGGAAGGGCGCGGGCCCTCGCTCGCTGAGCTGATCCGCGAAGCGGTTGCGGACGATGTCCCCGTTCCAGTACGTGCGCGCGTAGTCGTAGACCAGGACGTCCGGTTCGGCGGTGTCCTTCAGCCGGTCGGCGATCGCGCGCAGGGCGTCCGGGGTGAGGGTGTCGTCGCCGTCCAGGAAGACCAGGTAGTCGCCGGTCGCGTGGTCGAGCCCGGCGTTGCGGGCGCGGCCGAGGCCCACGTTCCGAGGCAGGTGGACGGGGCGGACCCGGGAGTCGCGGGCGGCGAACTCGTCGACGATCGCGCCGCAGCCGTCGGGCGAGCAGTCGTCGACGGCGATCAGTTCGAGGTCCGGAAAGGATTGCCCCAGGACGGATTCGAGGCATTCGTGGAGGTACGCCTGAACCTTGTACGCGGGGACGATGACACTGAACCTGGGCAACGGACATCCATGGGTCGGCTCGGGCATACTGCCCGGCAACGGCCGAAGGGGTGACTTGGTTACGCCAGATGTGGCATACGGGGGAAACCTCGGGTGAACGCCGAGGGGCGAACCGGCATCCGGCCCGCCCCTGATGTGGTTGTCCGTCCGGCTACTTCACCGCGCCCGCCATCACCCCGGACACGAACTGCCGTTGGAACGCGAAGAACACGGCCAGCGGGATGACCATCGAGATGAAGGCGCCGGGCGCCAGCACGTCGATGTTGTTGCCGAACTGGCGCACCTGGGTCTGGAGCGCGACCGTGATCGGCTGGCTGCCCGCGTCGGAGAACACCAGCGCGACCAGCATGTCGTTCCACACCCACAGGAACTGGAAGATGCCGAGCGAGGCGATCGCGGGACCGCCGAGCGGCATCACGACCCGCAGGAACAGGCGCAGTTCACCCGCGCCGTCCAGCCGGGCCGCCTCCAGCAGCTCCCGGGGGATCTCCGCGAAGAAGTTCCGCAGCAGGAACACCGCGAAGGGCAGGCCGAAGCCCACGTGGAAGAGGATCACCCCGAAGATCGTGCCGAAGATGCCGATCTTGCCGAAGAGTTCGGCGATCGGGATCAGCGCCACCTGCACGGGCACGACCAGCAGACCGACCACCGCCAGGAACCACCAGTCGCGGCCCGGGAACTCCATCCAGGCGAAGGCATAGCCCGCGAGCGCGCCGATGACGACGACGAGGACGGTCGCCGGGACGGTGATCAGCACCGTGTTCCCCAGCGAGCTGGTGATGTCGCCGTTCTCCAGGAGCTTCTGGTAACTGTCCACGGTGAGCTGGGACGGCTCGCTGAAGACCTTCCACCAGCCGGACGCGCTCATGTCCTCCGGGGTGCGCAGCGAGGACAGCAGCAGTCCGATCGTCGGCACCAGCCAGAACAGGCCGACAAGCAGGAGGAAGACCCGGACGATCCCGCCGCTGACACCGCTCGCGAGCCGGGAGCCGAGCGACTGCCTGGCCTTGACGGCGGTGACGGGCGCGGTCTTCGTGAGACCGTCGACGTGAGTGGTCATCGCCGTACCTCCCGCCGCAGACGACGCACGTTGAACCACACCACCGGGATCACGAGCAGCAGCAGGAACACGGCGATCGCGCTCGCGATGCCCGGCTGGTCCTCGGAGAAGCCCTTCCGGTACAGCTCCAGGGCCAGCACGTTCGCGTCGTCCTGGGACGAGCCCGGCGGGATGATGAAGACCAGGTCGAAGACCTTCAGCACATTGATCATCAGCGTGACGAGGACGACGGCGAGGACGGGCGCGAGCAGCGGCACGGTGACCCTCCGGAACACCTGCCACTCGTTCGCGCCGTCCACCCGTGCCGCTTCGAGGAGTTCACGCGGCACACCCGCGAGCCCCGCCGCGATGAGCACCATGGCGAAGCCGGCCCACATCCAGACGTACGCGCCGATCACGGCCGGGGTGACGAGCGACGGGCCGAGCCAGTCGACGCCGTTGTACGGCTCACGGAAGTTGCCTGCCGGAAGCCGCAGTTGAGCCCCGTCCGCCTTCTGGGAGAGCGTGAAGGTGCCGTCGCCCCGCACCTTCGCCGAATCGACGACCTTACCGCCCTTCACCGCCTCGATCCTCATCCCCACATAGCCGAGTTCGCCCGGGTCGACCTGGCCGAGCCTGCCGACGCCCTTGCCCCGGGTGAAGTCCTGCCAGGCGGTGCCGGTGACCTTGCCGGGTTCGGACGGGGCCTGCGCGGCCTTCTTCGCACCGCTCGGCATCTTGTCGGGGGCGACCCCGACGAGGGGAAGGGTGACGGACTGCCCGGCGTGCACGGCCTGTCGGGTGATGAACCCGCCCTTCTCCGGCTGGAGCGGCGACTGCCGTCCCGGATGGGCCTTCGGGAACGCGGACGACTCGGCGAAGGTGTCGTGCACGCCCACCCAGACCGCGTTCGCGACCCCCTTGTCCGGGTCCTGGTCGTACACCAGCCGGAAGATGATCCCCGCCGCGAGCATCGAGATCGCCATCGGCATGAAGACGACCAGCTTGAACGCCGTGCCCCAGCGGACCCGTTCGGTCAGGACCGCGAAGACGAGACCGAGCGCGGTCGCGACGGTGGGCGCGAACACGACCCAGATGACGTTGTTCTTGAGGGCGGTGCGGATGCCGTCGTCGGTGAACAGGGCCTTGTAGTTGTCGACTCCGGCGAAACCGTCGCCGGACTGGTTGAGGAAGCTGCGGATCAGCGAGTACCCGATCGGGTAGACCACGAGCGCACCGAGCAGCACGAGGCAGGGCAGCAGGAACAGTACCGCCGCGGTCCTGCGGGTGCCGGTCACGCTCTTGCGTGTACGGGCCGGAGGAACCGGTGCGGTTCCTCCGGCCGTTGCCGACGTCATCGCCGGATCAGCTTCCGCTGCCGTACGCCGCCGCCGCGTCCTTCTCCAGCGTCGCCTGGGTGCCCGCGACGTCGGTCGGGTTCTTCAGGAAGTCCTGGAGGTCCTTCCACTCACCCTTGCCGGGCGTGCCGCCGAAGGCCTGCGGGGCCTGGTCGGACATGTCGAAGCGGAAGTCGTCGCCCGACGCGATCAGGGACTTGGCGATCTTCTGCTGCACCGGGTTCGGGTACGCCGAGTTCGGCACGTTCTTGTTGGGGGAGAGGTAGCCGCCCAGCTTCGCCTGGATCGTCGCCGCGTCCGGGGAGGCCAGGAAGGTGGCCAGCGCCTGCGCCGCCTTGGAGTCCTTGAGGATGACGGCCGCGTCGCCGCCGGACACCACGGGTGCCGTGCCGCCCACGGCCGGGAACGGGAACACCTTCGCGTCCGTGCCCACCTGGGCCTTGGTCTCACCGATGTTGACCTGTGCGAAGTCGCCCTCGAAGACCATGCCCGCCTTGGGCTGGTCGCCGCCGGTGAAGGTCTGGGTCACGGAGCCCGGGAACTCCGTCTGCAGGGCGCCCTTCGCGCCGCCCGCGATGTAGTTCTTCTTGCCCCAGATCCCGGCGAGGGTGGTGAGGGCCTGCTTGACGGACGGATCCGTCCACTTGATCTTGTGCTGGCTCAGCTCGTCGTACTTCTCCGGGCCCGCCTGGGAGAGATACACGTTCTCGAACCAGTCGGTGAGCGTCCACCCGTCGGCGCCGCCGACGGAGAACGGGGTGACACCGGAATCGTAGACCGTCTGCGCGGTGGTCAGCAGGTCCTGCCAGGTCCCGGGCTCCTTCGCGCCCGCGTTCTCGAAGACCTTGGCGTTGTACCAGATCAGCGACTTGTTGGCGGCCTTGTAATACACGCCGTACTGCTTGCCGCCCACCTTGCCGATGTCCTGCCAGCCCTGCGAGTAGTTCTTGGCGAGCTCGGCCAGGGCCTCGGGGCCCAGGGGCTTGGCCCACTTCTTGTCGACGGCCTGTTTGATGGCGCCGGGCTGCGGGAGCAGCGCGACGTCCGGCGGCTGGCCGCCCGCGATCTTCGAACCGAGGAAGTTGATGATCGGGTCCTGGGCCGCCACGAAGGTCACCTTCGCGCCGGTGCGCTTCTCGAACTCCGCGAGGACCTTCTTGAAGTTCTTTTGCTCGTCGCCGGTCCACACGGCGGCGACTTCGAGGCTCGCGCCGTCGAGCTTGGGGAGAGTCACGGTGTCGCCGCTGCCACTGGGACTGCTCGTACCGCCGTTGTCTTTCTTGTCCTTGCCGCCGCCGCCACACGCGGTGAGGGCGAGGGCGCCGACGACGAAGACGGCTGCGGCGGCCTGTGCGGCCCTGGGTGACCTGCGGTTCTGTGCGGCTCTGGGTGACCTGTGCGTCGAGTGATTGGGCGACCTGTGCGTACGAAGAGCTCTGTCCATCACTGCCCCGTTCTCGTTCCTCGTCGAACGTCCGGCGCTGTCCCGTGCGCTCTGGTCTACGCCGGGGCATCGAGGGCGGCAAGAGCGCGTGCGCTGTCAAGTGGGTGATCGTGACTGGGTCGTGACGTGGGCGGCAGTGCAACGCGGTGCGAACTCTGTGCGGGGGCCGGTGGGGTGAGGAGACGGCGGTCGGTGGGACTGGGAGAAATGGAAGATACGAACGCCGGGTGATGGCCGGTCAGCCGGGCTGGGTGGAGTGGACCGTGCCGTCGAGGGGGCCGTCGGTGCGGGTGCCCTCGGTGACGGCGGCGTCGGTGAAGGCGCCGTCGGTGAGGACGGGCACGGTCGTACTCGCGTCCACCTCGACCGCGATCGCCACGTCGTCGGCGAAGCCGCTTCGGGCCAGTTCCAGGGCGGAGGAACAGGCGGCCACGGCGCCGGCCGCGTCAGGGGTCGCGGTGAAGGCGGCCCGTACGGCGGCGGCCTCGGGCGACAGCGGTCCGGCAGCGCCCGTCGTCTGGAGCGCGGCGATGACCGCTCCGGCCCCCAGCAAGTCCTCCAGCCCGGGCCGCAGACTGCCGTCCGGCCAGCGCTCGCCCGAGGCGATCACGGCGAGTGGCCGTTGCGGTGTTCCATAACCATGGAGGGCCAGCCACCGGCCGACGGCCGACGCGTTGCGCAGACAGCCCGCGACCACCGCCGATCCGCCCGCCGCCGCGGCGATGGCGGACCCGTTGGGCGAAGGCAGTACGAGCCGGGGGGTGAACGGGGCCCGCCGGAGCGCGGCGGGGGACAGCGACCAGGGAGAGTCCGGGGTCACCGCCCGCCGTCCGACCGCCAGTTCCGCGGCGTTGCTCCGGGCGAAGGCGGACGCCGACTCGTCCCGCCAGGCATAGGGGTGGACCCGGGTCCCCGCCTCGACGGCGACGCTCACCGAGGTGGTGAACGACAGCACGTCCACCACGACGAGACACGCGACACCGGCCGCGAGCCGCTCCGCCCCGGCGGCCCCCCATTCGAACCGGACTCCGTACTCCCGCTGCAGATACCAGTCGCTCATGAGGGCGGAGTCTCGCGCACGCTCGTTCGAAGTGCGCGCACGCCACGTCCTACAGCAACGACGGCACCTCCACCGCGGCCACCGACCTCGCCGCCCGCTCCAGCGCGCTGGCCAGCAGGGCCAGGTCCGTGGGTCCGTTGCCGAGTTCGCGGACGGGGCGGCGGGCCGGGGGGTCGCCCATGCGGTGCCATTCGAGGGGGACGACCGTGGGGCGGAGGGTGGCCGTGCGCGGGATACGGCCCGTGACCCGGCCGGCCTGGAAGGGCGTGAGGCGGCCGTCCGGGGTGGACAGGCGGCCACGGCCGGGGGCGGGTTCGTCCGCACCGGGGGACACCGGGTCGAGGGCGATGCGCAGGGAGGCGGCACGGCCCAGTTCGGTGCTCGCCGTGCGGCCGTCGTCCGCGGCGGCGGCCACAAGGTGCACGCCGAGGCGGTCGCCCTCGCGGGCGACGGCCTCCAGAGCCCGTACGACCGAACCGGCCGCAGGCCGTCCCGGAGATCCCAGCGCGGGGGAGAGCAGCGCGTCCAGGTCGTCGATGATGACGACGAGACGGGCCAACGGGGGGCCCGGATCCGTGCGTTCGCGGGCAGCCGCCGGGCGTAGCCGCAGGGTCGAACTGGGGGGCGTGTCGAGGTCCGCGGCACCGGAGGAGGAGGGGGAGGTGGAGCCGGGCTTGGCTCCCGGGGCGGGTTTGGGTGTGCGCTGGGCCACCATCCGGCCCGACACCTCGCCGCGCGTGTGCCACTCCGCGAACCCGAGCCGGCCCAGGAGCTCGGCCCGCCGCTTCAGCTCGGCGCTGAGGGACTGGGCGAACTCCCGCATCCGTACGGGGTCGTTGGCGGTGAGGTGGGTGGTGACGTGGGGCAGGTCCGTACACACCCGCAGCCCCTCGGCCCCTTGGACGGTGCCGTGACCCCCGGTGCTGTCCCGCCCGTCCATCAACACGATCCCGAGCCGGTCGGGGCGCTCCGCGGCGGCCAGAGACGCGGCGATCGCGCGGAGCAGCTCCGTACGACCGCTGCCGGGCGGGCCCTCGATCAGCAGGTGCGGGCCCTCGGCGGGGAGGTCCACGGCGACCGGGCCGCGCGGGCCGGCGCCGAGGACGGCCCGGCCGCGGCCGCCGAGCGCCTCCGTGTCGTCCGCCGCGTCCGCCCAACGGGCCATGAGCGACGCCGGGGTGGCCCGGGCCAGTCCCAACTCGTCCAGCAGACGGGCCGCTTGAGGGAGCGGCGCGGACACACGCGCGTGGCGGTCGGCGTGTGTGCCGTCCGTGCGAAGGGGGGCGAGGGCGCGCGCGAAACGCTCCGCCCAGGCCGGTGACACCGCGTCCACCGCGGCGACCGTGCCGTGTCCCGCGGGCCCGCCGGATCCCACCCGCATCAGGCGCAGCGCCGTCGCCACGTCCCCGCTGAGCAGTGCGACCGCCCCGCACTCCCGGAACGCCGGTGACGCCGCGCAGGCCGCCTCGTACGTCTCCGTCACCGGGGACGAGGGCGACGCCGACGCGGTCTCGGCCAGACACACCACGTGGATCCCGGCCCGTGGGCCCTCGTGCGTCAGCCGCAGCACGGCCTCCCGCACATCGGCGCCTCCGGGATCCCCGTCCACGACGAGCACGGTGAAGGGCCCCTCGAAGTCCCGGTCCGCGCCCGTCGGACCCTCGTCGCGGGCCCAGGACGGGCGCCGCGCGCCGCCCCGCGCGTCCACGGGGGCGCGATCGGCCTTGTCGTACGTGCCCCGGGTGCCGCCCGTTTCCGGCAGGCGGTCCTCCACGCGGCGCAGGAGCTCGTCCGTGCGGGCCGTCGCCTGTTCACGGTCGTAGGCGAGGAGGAGGCGGCAGTCCTGGCCGTGGGTGGGGCGCAGATGCGGGAGCCAGCCGAGCCAGGACCACTCGGTGGTGCGCTCCTCCACCGTGCGTGAGCGGTCCGCGCTGATCAGAACGATGTCGAGGGCGTCGGGGGAGTGCAGCGCGGCGAGCTGGGCGACCACCGAGCGGGCCAGCCCGGCCAGCCGGGTCCGCGGCCCCGCCAGGCCCAGCGAGCCGACCTCCCGCAGGCCCGCGGTCACCGGCACGGCGGGCACCAGGCCCGAACCGTCGGGCGCCGCCCGGTCGGCCGTGCCCAGCCGGACCGTCAGCGTCTCCGGGTGGCCCGGGCCGCGCTCCCACAGCCGCGGTCCCGGGCCCAGCGCGGTGAGCAGCAGCGTCGCGGGATCGGGCCAGCTCTCCGGAGCCTGCGTGGGTAGCGAGGCCGCCAGGAACTCCGCCGCCCCGTCGTCCCCGTCCGTGTCGTACGGATCCCCCGGTCCGGCGCCCGGCAGCTCGCCCCTGCCGCCGGTCAGCCGACGCGCCCACGCGCCGATTCCGCCTCGCCTGCGCACTTCCGGCGATATGTCGGTGCCCCGCGTGGGGGTGCCTTTGCGGGTGCCCGGCTCGGGGCGGGCCGAGGCGTGGGCGGTGGCGCCGCCTGCCGACGCGTTGGGGCCGGACGGCCGCGCGGGCCTGTTCTCGATGCGGGGCGCCCGGCCCTGCCCGGGCACGGCAGGGCCGTGCTCCTGCGCTTCGGGGACGCCGTCCGCGGCTCCCCACTCCGCCGCTCCGAAGCCGTGATGTGTGTCGCCGGCGGGCGGGACGGGCAGCGCTCCGGCACCGGAGGCGCCCCCTACGCGCGTGTGGGGCACGACAGGGGCGGAAGGGGCGGCGGAGGCGGCAGGAGCAGCGGAGGACGACGAGGGTCCGGGGTCGGCGGGCGGCTTCGGGCGGGTGGCTGTACCGGTGGCCGTGGTCACCCGGACGTGGCCCTCCCCGTCGGGCGTCGTGCCCAGCGGGTCCGTGCCGTCGGGCGGAGCCAGTCGCAGGGCGGACTCGCCGACGCGCAGGAGCGCGCCCTGCCCGAAGCGGACCGGGCGGGTGCCGACGTGGGTGCCGTCCAGCGTCGTGCCGTTCGTGGAGCCCAGGTCGGTGACCGAGACGCGGCCCTCGGGGGTGACCGTGACAGCGCAGTGCAGGCGGGAGACGTCGGGGTCGTCCAGCGGGACGTCCGCGTCGGCGGAGCGGCCGATGTCGATCCGGCCGCCGTGCAGCAGGTGGACGCCGCCCGCGTCGGGGCCCGCGACGACATGGAGCTGGGCCGCGACCCCGTCCACGTCCGGACCGGGTTCGGCGGGACAGCCCAGGGACAGCACGGCGCCGTCGGTCAGTGGCGGCTCGCCCAGCGTGCAGCGCTGGCCGTCGAGGCGCTCCGCGCCCGCGTACAGCACGACGGGACCTCCGCCGAGCTCTCGGCCCCGGTCGTGCTGGCCCGCGCCCTCGCCGCCGACCGCCGAGGCCAGACCCGCCGCCACCGCGGCCAACGCCGTCCCGGCGGGAGCGGTGACCAGCACATCGCAGGCCGCGGCTCGCCCCCGCGGCTCCGAGGGCGAGCCCAGCGGGTCTACGACGGTCAGCCGGATCTGCATCGCCGCCAGCGGTCCCTTCCGCGCAGGCGCCCGCGAGGAGGGCGAGGCTGCGCCGCGGTCCCCCACCGCAGAATCCCCCACCGCACACGGGCACGTCGGCCAGTACTGAAGGCATCCTCGCACCTGTCACTGACAACACGCCCGCCGCCCACCGGCAAGTGATCTTGATTGGTCGGCTCTGCCCGTAAAAGTGCCTGACCAGTGCCCGACCGGTGCCCGCTTGAGATCGGTCACGTCGCCCCCGCGGGCGCTGTCCGGCAACCAACCGCCGAATGCGAGCGTCTTTCCATCGAACATGTGCGGGGACGCGTACGTAAGCGCTTATGCGAAGCACAAGCGCTATGTGGGAAGTAGTGGGAAGCACACGCGGACGACAGCCCAGTGTCATGTACCTCGGCACTACAGTGGGGCGGAAACCGCCGCGGCACGCTGACAACGGCGGACGGACCAGGCAAGCAAGCAACAGGGAGCGCATGACGTGCGGCCGGTAGGGAGCAAGTACCTCCTTGAGGAGCCGTTGGGGCGCGGCGCCACAGGCACTGTCTGGCGAGCCCGCCAGCGGGAAACCGCGGGCGCGGAGGCGGCCGTCGCGGGCCAGCCCGGTGAGACCGTGGCGATCAAGGTCCTGAAAGAGGAGCTCGCCAACGACCCGGACATCGTGATGCGGTTCCTGCGCGAGCGCTCCGTTCTGCTGCGCCTGACCCACCCGAACATCGTGCGGGTACGCGACCTCGTCGTCGAGGGTGACCTGCTCGCGCTGGTCATGGACCTGGTCGACGGCCCCGACCTGCACCGCTACCTCCGTGAGAACGGCCCGTTCTCCCCGGTCGCCGCCGCCCTCCTCACCGCCCAGGTCGCCGACGCGCTCGCCGCCAGCCATGCCGACGGCGTCGTACACCGCGACCTGAAGCCCGCGAACGTCCTGCTCAAGCAGGACGGCGGCCAGATGCACCCGATGCTCACCGACTTCGGCATCGCCCGGCTCGCCGACTCCCCGGGCCTCACCCGGACCCACGAGTTCGTCGGCACACCCGCCTATGTCGCGCCCGAGTCCGCGGAGGGGCGCCCGCAGACGTCCGCCGTCGACATCTACGGCGCGGGCATCCTGCTCTACGAGCTGGTCACCGGGCGTCCCCCGTTCGCCGGGGACTCGGCGCTCGAAGTGCTGCACCAGCACCTGAGCGCCGAGCCGCGCCGCCCCTCCACCGTCCCGGACCCCCTGTGGACCGTCATAGAGCGGTGCCTGCGCAAGAACCCGGACGAGCGGCCCAGCGCCGAGAACCTCGCCCGTGGACTGCGCACCGTCGCCCAGGGCATCGGTGTGCACGCCACCTCCGCGCAGATCGCCGCCGCGGAGGGCGTGGGCGCACTGCTCGCCCCCGACCCGACGCCGGCCGCGGTGCCGGGCGTGCCCGGTGCGGCCGACCCCACGCAGGTGCTGCCGCACAACGCCCCGGGGGCGTACGACCCGAACGGCGCGACCAGCGTCCTGCCGCACACCGGCGCCCCTGGTGCCGCCGACCCCACCGCCGTACTGCCGCACCGCGGCGCGGCCGACCCGACCGCCGTCATGCCGCCGGTGCCCCAGCACCAGCCGGGCGGACAGTCGGGACAGCCCGGGCAGCCGGGGCAGGGCGAGGACCCGCACCCCTGGCAGAGCCAGCTGCGGGCGGCCCGCGACCGCAACGAACAGACCCAGGTCCAGTACCTCGACCCCGACCAGGACCCGCTGCGCCGCCGTCCCCAGCGACAGGTCGCGCGGCCCCAGCAACAGCAGCGCCCGCCGCAGGGACAGCAGCCGCCGCCCGGATACGGGTATCAGCAGCAACAGCCGCAGCAGTACGCGCAGCAGCAGCCCCAGCAGTACGCGCCCCAGCAACAGCAGCAACAGCAGCAGCAGCGCCAGCAGCGCCGCCAGCGACAGCAGCAGCCGCAGGGGTACGCACCCGCGCCCCAGCAGCCGCAGCCTCAGCGGTACGCGCCCCCGCCGCAGCAGCCCGAGGCGCCGGCGCCCCGGCAGTCGCGCGAGCCGCGGCAGCGCAGCGCCAACCCGATGAAGATCCCGGGACTCGGCTGCCTCAAGGGCTGCCTGTTCACGATCGTCATCCTGTTCGTCGCGGCGTGGCTGGTCTGGGAGTTCAGTCCCCTGCAGGGCTGGATCGGGACCACCAAGAGCTTCTGGGGTGAGCTGCACGACGGGTTCACGTCCGTGACGAACTGGATCGGGGATCTCGGCGGAGGCTCTTCCGGCGACTCTTCCACCAACTAGTTCCCTTAGTTCCTGTTAGCTCCCATGCGACTCTGGGGACTTGTCGACATCTGACGGGTGATTTCCGTCTCCGGAGTGAAGGTTGGCTCTTCGGACGCGTACTTTTAGCGACAACACGCGTCAGTAGGAGCAGTCTTGGCACGCAAGATCGGGAGCCGGTACACCGCCCATCAGATTCTGGGGCGGGGCAGTGCCGGCACGGTGTGGCTCGGTGAGGGACCTGAGGGGCCCGTCGCCATCAAGCTGCTGCGCGAGGACCTCGCGTCCGACCAGGAGCTCGTGGGCCGCTTCGTACAGGAGCGCACGGCCCTGCTCGGGCTCGATCACCCGCATGTCGTGGCGGTACGGGACCTCGTCGTCGACGGCAATGACCTCGCGCTCGTCATGGATCTCGTACGGGGTACGGATCTGCGCACCCGGCTCGACCGGGAACGGCGGCTGGCGCCCGAGGCCGCTGTCGCGATCGTGGCCGACGTCGCCGACGGGCTGGCGGCGGCGCACGGGGCCGGGGTCGTGCACCGGGACGTGAAGCCGGAGAACGTGCTGCTCGACATGCAGGGCCCGCTGGGCCCGGGGGGCTCGCACCCCGCGCTGCTCACGGACTTCGGTGTGGCCAAACTCATCGACTCACCGCGACGGACCCGGGCCACGAAGATCATCGGCACGCCGGACTATCTCGCGCCCGAGATCATCGAGGGGCTGCCGCCGCGGGCCGCCGTCGACATCTATGCCTTGGCGACCGTCCTGTACGAGCTTCTCGCCGGGTTCACGCCCTTCGGGGGCGGGCATCCCGGTGCGGTACTGCGGCGGCACGTGACGGAGACCGTCGTACCTCTCCCCGGTATCCCCGAGGAGCTGTGGCAGCTGCTCGTGCAGTGCCTGGCCAAGGCGCCGGCGTCGCGGCTGCGGGCGTCCGAGCTGGGGGCGCGGCTGCGGGAGCAGCTGCCCCTGCTGGCCGGGATGCCGCCGCTGGACGTCGACGAACCGGACGGGGAGTCGGCGGAGGACGCCCCCGAGGGCGGCGAGGCGCCGGCGGAGCCGACGGCGCCGGCGTCGCGGGTGCGGAGGGGGGCGGTGCCGTTGGTGCCGGGGGCCGCGCCGGACTCCAATCGGGACACGCACACGTCGATGAGGGTGCCGGGGCCGGACGAGCTGGCGGGTGGCGCGCGGGGGACGGCCCGGGCGCCGCGGGCGGCGGGGGCGCCTCGGCCGGGGTCGGCTCGGCACCGGGCGTCGGCGCGACGCCGCCGGATCACTCTGGGGGTGGCGGGGGTCGTTCTCGCCGCCGCGGTGGGGGTCGGTACGTGGCTGGCTACGTCGGGTGACGATGCGGGGGCGACTCCGCACGGCACGAAGAACTCGGCCCCGGCGTCCCCCTAGCCCCCATCCCGACCTGGGGCTCCGCCCCAGCCCCCGGGTGTGTTCTTCGCCCGCGGGCGGGTGGGGGCTGGTCGCGCAGTTCCCCGCGCCCCTGGGGGCCGGGCTGCGCCCGAGCCCTGGGTGTTCGGTTTTCGCCCGCGGGCGGGTGGGGGCTGGTCGCGCAGTTCCCCGCGGCCCTGGGGGCCGGGCTGCGCCCGAGCCCCCGGGGAGGCCTTGCGCTGCCCCCGTCGGACGAGGGGCGAGCCTCGCTTGCGGCAGCCGTTACGCTGGAGGCGTGGCAGTCGTCGATGTATCCGAAGAGCTCAAGTCCCTCTCCTCGACCATGGAGTCGATCGAGGCCGTCCTGGACCTCGACAAGCTGAGGGCAGATGTCGCCGTGCTCGAGGAGCAGGCGGCCGCGCCGTCCCTGTGGGACGACCCGGACGAGGCGCAGAAGATCACCAGCAAGCTGAGCCACCTCCAGGCGGAGGTCAGGAAGGCCGAGGCGCTGCGCGGGCGTATCGACGATCTGAGCGTGCTCTTCGAGATGGCCGAGGAGGAGGACGACCCGGACACCCGTGCCGAGGCCGAGTCCGAGCTCGTCGCCGTCAAGAAGGCGCTGGACGAGATGGAAGTCCGGACGCTGCTCTCCGGGGAGTACGACTCCCGTGAGGCCGTCGTCACCATCCGTGCCGAGGCAGGCGGCGTCGACGCCTCCGACTTCGCCGAGAAGCTCCAGCGCATGTACCTGCGCTGGGCCGAGCGTCACGGGTACAAGACTGAGCTCTACGAGACCTCGTACGCGGAAGAGGCGGGCATCAAGTCCACCACCTTCGCCGTCCACGTCCCGTACGCGTACGGAACGCTGTCCGTGGAGCAGGGCACCCATCGACTCGTGCGGATCTCGCCGTTCGACAACCAGGGGCGCCGCCAGACGTCCTTCGCGGGTGTCGAGATCCTGCCCGTCGTCGAGCAGACCGATCACATCGAGATCGACGAGTCCGAACTGCGCGTCGACGTGTACCGGTCGTCCGGCCCGGGCGGTCAGGGCGTCAACACCACCGACTCCGCGGTGCGCCTCACCCACCTCCCCACCGGCATCGTCGTCTCCTGTCAGAACGAGCGGTCGCAGATCCAGAACAAGGCGAGCGCGATGAACGTGCTCCAGGCCAAGCTGCTCGAGCGGCGCCGCCAGGAGGAGCAGGCCAAGATGAACGCCCTCAAGGGCGACGGCGGCAACTCCTGGGGAAACCAGATGCGTTCGTACGTCCTGCACCCGTACCAGATGGTCAAGGATCTGCGGACCGAGTTCGAAGTCGGTAACCCCGAGGCCGTTTTCGGCGGCGAGATCGACGGATTCATCGAGGCCGGAATTCGCTGGCGCAAGCAGCAGGAGAAGTAGTTCGAGGCTTCAACATCATCTTGATGCTGCTTTGTCGACAAGGCAACTGCCGCCCATCGGGCGGCAGTTGCCTTTTGTGTGGGGGATTTCTGGGTTTTACGTCACAGTCACATGTCCGCACGGCAGGCAAATGTCATTGATCCGGACATCGCGTACGCAACGACCTTGACGTTGCTGTGAAAACTGGGAATGGTGGCGCGTGGCATGCGTAACTCTGGGGCGCATGTGAACCGGGGGGCTGAGAGAGCCACCTGTGACGCCGTGGCCCCGGGCGCTGCTCCATTGACGATCAGCTACTGGGGGTAGCAAACATATGACCAAGAAGACGCGGATCCGCGTGGCACGCATAGCAGCCGGTGTGGTGATCGCCGCCGGTGCTTCGCTGACTGCCGCGGGTGCCGCCTCGGCTCTCGACATCAATGTCGGTGTCACGATCGACGGAGACCCGAGCCCCACCCCGACCGAGACGGGCATTCCCACCACCCTCCCGACCGACCCGACGACGGACCCGGGTACGCCCACTGACCCGGGCACGCCGACCGACCCGACGACGGACCCGGGTACGCCCACGGACCCGGCCACGCCCACCACGCCGCCGACGGACGACCCCACCGACCCCACCGAGAACCCCACCGAGCCCACCGACCCGACGGACAACCCGACGGACGGTTCCGGCACCGGCACCGGTACCGGTGGCAATGACAGCAACCCCGACGGTGGCTCCAAGCCCGTCGAGCAGGGCAAGGGTTCCTCCGTCCTGACCGACACCGGCGCGAACACCTCGTCCGACACCTCCGCCCAGGGCAAGAAGGGGCAGCTGGCCGAGACGGGTGCCGGCGAGACCGCGTTCCTGCTGGTCGGCGCCGCCACGATGATCGCGGGCGGTATCGGCTTCCGTCTGCTGCCGCGCCTCGCGAACGGCCGCGGCGCCGCTGCCTGACGCAGCTGAACACAGCACGAGAGGGGCCCGGAGCGGCTTGCTCCGGGCCCCTCTCGTGTCAGGTGCGCCATCACGCACATCGTCAGGCGCATCAGGGGTGGTTCAAAGAGGGATCGCCTCGGATGGTGACCGCCTCGGATTCAGATGGTGACCACCTCGGATGGTGACAGTGGTCACACCGCCGCTCTCGCGAGACTCATGCCGTCTGGTGCGCCAGCAGTGCCACCGCCGCGATCAGTACGGCGAGCAGCGCGATCAGCGCCATCGGGTTCAGTCCCGCGAAGGGGCTCTCCTGCTGCAGCCGCTCCCGGTTCGCACGGCAGACCGCGCAGCGGCCCTCGCTGACGGGCGCCGCGCAGTTCGCGCACACCAATCGGTCGTACGTCATGCGCTTGCCCTCCTTGCGCCGTTCACCGCTTACATAACGCTGCGGGGAACGCAAGCGTTCCCCCTCCACTGTGCCAGGTTCCGCGGAAATCGGCGCGGCTCGCCTTATCCTGCCCTGCGCTCCGCGGGTTAGGCGGGGAAACGGGCGCTTCCGGAGGGGCGGGCGGGGTCGGGTCCGCGGTTGCACACCGGTGGAGACCGGTGGAGGCAGGGCGCGCGGTTCACCGTGCCCCTACGGGGGCGCCCGTACAAAGGCCCGTACAAAAGGGCCCCGCAAAAGACCTGCACAAAAACGCACAAGCCCCGCACAACCCCCGCGCAACCCTGACCGGCGACTGCGCTCGTGCACCCGGTTCGCGTATGGTCACGCTCACCTACCCCCGGCGACCCGTGGTGCATCCGTGATCCGATTCGACAGTGTCTCCAAGGTCTACCCCAAGCAGACCCGCCCCGCTCTCAGGGATGTCACCCTGGAGGTCGAGCGTGGTGAGTTCGTGTTCCTCGTGGGGTCCTCCGGCTCCGGAAAGTCCACCTTCCTGCGGCTGATCCTCCGCGAGGAGCGGACCAGCCAAGGCCAGGTGCACGTCCTGGGCAAGGACCTCGCGCGCCTCTCCAACTGGAAGGTGCCGCAGATGCGCCGCCAGCTGGGAACCGTCTTCCAGGACTTCCGCCTGCTGCCGAACAAGACGGTCTCCGAGAACGTCGCCTTCGCGCAGGAGGTCATCGGCAAGTCCCGTGGCGAGATCCGCAAGTCCGTGCCCCAGGTGCTCGACCTCGTCGGGCTCGGCGGCAAGGAGGACCGGATGCCCGGCGAGCTGTCCGGTGGTGAGCAGCAGCGCGTGGCCATCGCGAGAGCCTTCGTGAACCGGCCCAAGCTCCTCATCGCGGACGAGCCGACCGGCAACCTCGACCCCCAGACCTCCGTCGGCATCATGAAGCTGCTCGACCGCATCAACCGGACGGGCACCACCGTGCTGATGGCGACGCACGACCAGAACATCGTGGACCAGATGCGCAAGCGCGTCATCGAGCTGGAGCAGGGCCGCCTCGTCCGCGACCAGGCGCGCGGCGTCTACGGCTACCAGCACTGACGACGGTCCACGGAAAGGCTTAGCAGACGCCATGCGCGCCCAGTTCGTTCTGTCGGAGATCGGTGTCGGTCTCCGTCGCAATCTGACGATGACCTTCGCGGTCGTCGTCTCGGTCGCCCTCTCCCTCGCTCTGTTCGGCGGTTCGCTGCTGATGAGCGACCAGGTGAGCACCATGAAGGGCTACTGGTACGACAAGGTCAACGTTTCGATCTTCCTCTGCAACAAGAGTGACGCGGAGTCCGACCCCAACTGCGCCAAGGGGGCCGTGACCGCCGAGCAGAAGACCCAGATCAAGAGTGACTTGGGCAAGATGTCCGTCGTCGAGAAGGTCTCGTACGAGTCGTCGGACCAGGCGTACAAGCACTACAAGGAGCAGTTCGGCGACTCCCCGCTGGCCAGCTCCCTCACGCCGGACCAGATGCAGGAGTCGTACCGCATCAAGCTGAAGGACCCGCAGAAGTACCAGGTCATCGCGACCGCCTTCGACGGCCGTGACGGCGTGCAGTCCGTGCAGGACCAGAAGGGCATCCTGGACAACCTCTTCGGGCTTCTCAACGGCATGAACTGGGCCGCGCGCGCGGTGATGGCGATGATGCTCGTGGTCGCCCTGATGCTGATCGTCAACACGGTGCGTGTCTCGGCGTTCAGTCGACGCAGGGAAACCGGCATCATGCGGCTCGTGGGCGCCTCCGGGTTCTACATCCAGGCGCCGTTCATCATGGAGGCCGCGGTCGCCGGACTGATCGGCGGAGGCGTCGCCTGCGGATTCCTGTTGGTCGCGCGGTACTTCATCATCGATCACGGCCTCGCGCTGTCCCAGAAGCTGAATCTGATCAACTTCATCGGCTGGGACGCCGTGCTCACCAAGCTGCCGCTCATCCTCGCGACGAGTCTGCTGATGCCCGCGCTTGCCGCGTTCTTCGCGTTGCGCAAGTACCTGAAGGTGTGACGCATGCCAAGGGGGCCGTACTGCCAACCGGCGGTACGGCCCTTTGCGTTGTCCTAGACTCACCGCCATGTCAGGCCGAGACCTGTTCTGTCAGCCCCGCCGCGCAGGCCGCGGGGCCGCCCTGACATTGCTTTTCGCGAGCGTTCTCGTCGCGGGGGCCGCGACCGGGTCGTTCGGTGACCCCGACCGGAGAACCCCGCCCCCTTCGGCGCGTACGACCCCGGCGGCCCACCGCGAGACGGTCACCGACGCGGCCGCCGAGGCGATGGCCGACGGCAAGTCCCCGATGGAGGCCGCCGAGCGGGCCGTCAGCCGCAGCGGAGACCGCTGGGGCGCCGTCTACTCCCAGGGCGAGTACGAGGAGTTCGAGGAGGCCCTCGACGGCCAGTACACGGGCGTGGGGCTGTGGGCCCGGCGCGAGCGTGACGGCCGGATCGAGGTGACCCGGGTGCAGAGCGGCTCGCCCGCGGCAGCCGCGGGGATCCGCAAGGGCGACCGGCTGCGCAGCGTCGACGGCGAGAAGGTGGACGGCCGGCCGGTCACCGAGGTCGTCTCCTTACTGCGCGGGGACGCGGACGACGCCGCCGCCGGTACGAAGGTCTCCCTCGGCCTCGAGCGCGGCACACGCGCGTGGAGCGAGACGCTGCGCCGGGCGAGGCTGTCCACGGACTCCGTGACCGTCCACAAGCTCCCCGGCGGCGTCACCGTGATCAAGGTCGCCGCCTTCACCAAGGGCGTCGGCGACGCCGTACGGACCGCCGTCGAGCAGACCCCCAAGCACGCCGGGATCGTCCTCGACCTGCGGGGCAACTCCGGCGGACTGGTCACCGAGGCCGTCACCGCCGCCTCCGCCTTCCTCGACGGCGGCCTCGTCGCCACCTACGACGTCAACGGCGCGCAGCGCTCCCTGCACGCCGATCCCGGGGGCGAAACCACCAGACCCCTGGTCGCGCTCGTCGACGGCGGCACGATGAGCGCGGCCGAGCTGCTCACCGGGGCCCTCCAGGACCGCGGCCGTGCGGTCGTCGTGGGCTCCAGGACCTTCGGCAAGGGCTCGATCCAGATGCCGAGCCGGCTGCCCGACGGCTCCGTCGCCGAGCTGACCGTCGGCCACTACCGCACCCCCGCCGGGCACACCGTCGACGGGCGGGGCATCACCCCCGACCTGGAGGTGGACGCGGAGGCCCTGGAGCGGGCGGAGACCGTACTCAGCGGCCTCGGCGACCCTTCGTAGTCACCAGCGCGGTGCTGCCGTAATCGGCGCTGCTGTAATCGGCTTTCCCCCGGACCCCCCTGTAGTGCGAAAATGGTCAGCACTATGAGTAAGGGAATGTACGTACCGAAGGAGTCCCAGCCCAAGCAGGGCGGAGGGGCCGCGAAGGCCAAGGACGGCAAGCGCAAGATCGTCGCGCAGAACAAGAAGGCACGCCACGACTACGCGATCATCGACACCTACGAGGCCGGGCTCGTGCTCACCGGCACCGAGGTCAAGTCGCTGCGCCAGGGACGCGCCTCGCTGACCGACGGCTTCGTCCAGATCGACGGGAACGAGGCGTGGCTGCACAACGCCCACATCCCCGAGTACAGCCAGGGCACCTGGACCAACCACACGGTGCGCCGCAAGCGCAAGCTGCTCCTGCACCGCGAGGAGATCGACAAGCTGGAGTCGAAGTCCCAGGAGACGGGTCACACGATCGTGCCCCTCGCCCTGTACTTCAAGGACGGTCGCGCGAAGGCCGAGATCGCGCTCGCCCGCGGTAAGAAGGAGTACGACAAGCGGCAGACCCTGCGCGAGAAGCAGGACCGCCGGGAGTCGGACCGCGCGATCGCGGCGGCGAAGCGGAAGCAGCGGGGCGCGTAGCCACGGGTATGGCGCGTGGCCACGGGAATATGGTGGCACCGTCGTGCGTTGGTCACGTACGATGGGATCTGCACCTCACAGCGGGTGCGCAACCCTCCTCGGAGGGGCTTGAAAAAACAACATGGGGATGATCGGTTTCGACAGCGGATGTCGAAGCAGGGGAAGCGTGTCGAGGAAGCGACAATGATCTCGTTAACCATATGTCGCAACCAATAATCGCCAATTCCAAGAGCGATTCCCAGTCCTTCGCCCTCGCTGCCTAATAAGCAGTGAGTGAAGGACCCTTAATGGGTGTCAGCCCGGGGGTGTTCCCGACCCGGACCCTGGCATAATCTAGGGAACTAAACCATCGAGCCCGGTCACGGGGTTCGATGGGAAATCAAACAGTGGCTGGGCCCGTCGGCGACTTGTTCGCGTGATCGCCGGGGCCGAGAAAATCGCAGCGAACTGCACACGGAGAAGCCCTGATTCTGCACCGGTGGACGCGGGTTCGATTCCCGCCATCTCCACGATCAGGAGGTCCTCCCGGACCTCCACATCCCATGTGGGCAAAGGCCCCGTCGCTTTCGAGCGGCGGGGCCTTTGCCATGCCCGGTGACCGACGGCGCCGATCCTGCCGGGTGGTCGACCGGAGGGTGGTTTTCGGCCAACTCTGGCGCGGGATGGCCTGCCGGGCCCACCCCGCCGGCCTCCGTCTTCACGGGAGGCGCACAGGTAATCCCCTGTTTGTGCACGGGACTTGCTCGCGTCGGGGGCCGTGGACCGCCATGGGCGCTATCGCGCCACGCCGTTCCGGCTTCGAAATATCCCTTGTCCTGTCCCGGTCATCCCTGCCTATGGTGATCGCCGCGCCTGGCCGAGTCTGACCCCTCGGCCGACGCGCGAGTCAATGGGCGACCGGGGGAACACCGTCGCCACGGGGAGGGAAAGACCGTCATGCCGCGATACCGCCGTGCCTGTGTCTGCCGCCGGGGCCTCCGTGCCGAGGCGGCGAGCTGAGCTTCACGCATCTCCTCCGCCCCTCCGGACGGGCGCCCCCGCCTGCCCTCCACCGCGATGAAGGAATGCTTCCTTGCGCCCAAGACCAGGGTTCCGCACACCCGGATCCGGATCACGCCTCATACCCGGATCCCGTACATCCCGATTCCTCACCCCCGTCATCACCTCCGCGGTGGCCGTGGCCGTACTGAGCGGCCTGGCCGTCCAGCCCGGCCTGCTCGAGCGGAACGCGGGTGACGCCCGCCCCGTGGCGAACAGCGGGGACAGCTACGACGGCTTCGACGCCAAGGCGGCCGAACAGCTCCGCCAGGACCAGTGCCTGCTGGCCGACGCGCTGCGCCTCGGCGGCCCGGGCATGTACACCACCGCCCAGAACGGGCTCAACCAGACCCCGGACAAGCTGCACACCACGGCCGACCGGGAGTACTGGAACACCACTGCGCTGTCGACGGCGTTCAAGGCGGACCAAGACGCCGCGGGCAAGGAAGGGACGGCGCTCTCCGACCACGTGAGCGACTGGCAGCAGCCGCTCTCCGGTCTGCCCACGCCCGCCGACTTCACTGAAACCGGGTTCCACTGGCCTCCGGGGACCAGCGGGCAGGGCGAGAACTTCTTCGCGCAGACCGGTATCTCCAAGTGGATCTGGAACCAGTTCTGGAAGAGCGAGGGCGACTTCTACAAGGATCCGACCCCGAAGGCCGACGACGCCACGGTCAAGGCCCTCAAGGATCTTGGTACCCCGCTCTACGGCAAGGACGCCGACCCCTCGCTCCCCACTCCGCAGTGGCAGCAGGCGTACGCCGAACATCAGGCCTGGGACGGCCTGGTGAACCGGAGTTCGGAGCCGACCGCCTCGGACGACGCGCGCCTGTTCCTGTCCACCGGTGGCTTCCCGCGCACCGCGCCCGAGCCGGGCAGCGTCGAGTACCGCATCGCGGTCGAGGACCTGAAGACCCGGTTCGCGGCCTGCGCCTGGCGCACCCCGGTCGACCCGAACAAGGTCCTCGGCAAGGAGGTCGCCACCGCCTCCGCCGAGTGGCAGCAGGAGATCGGCTCCCAGGCCACCCAGCGCAACCAGATCCTCAACGCCAACCGCGACGCGACCAAGGCCCTGGCGGCCGGCTCCAAGGAGCTGGGCGAAATGCTCGGCCAGTCGTGGATCGCCGACCATCTGGCCCGCTGGCAGGACTACTGGTCGGCGGGTGGTCCCGGCTGGATCGGCGACAGTCCGATGGTCGTGCACGCGCACGGCGCCGCCGACAAGTGCCTTGAGGCCGGGGGAGGCAAGAAGGACAACGGCACGCCGGTGCAGATCTACACCTGCAACGGCACCGCGGGCCAGAAGTGGACGATCAGCGGCAACGCGTTCGTCAACGTCAACTCCGGCAAGTGCCTGGACGTGAAGAGCTCCGGCACGGCGAACGGCACGGCGGTGCAGATCTGGACCTGCAACAACAGCGCCGCCCAGAAGTGGGAGTACAACACCCACGCGACCACGCGGATGTACAACACGGGCACCGGCAACTGCCTCGACCTCGCGACCTACGACAACGGCCGTGACGCCCGGATGTGGGACTGCAAGGGCACCGACCCGCAGAAGTTCGACGTCACCCCGTCCGGTCACAACGGCACCGACGATCTGAGCTACCCGACCAAGGCCCAGTTCGACAAGGCGAAGAAGGGCGTCACCGACGCCCAGACCGAGGCGAAGAAGCAGCTCGACCTGCTGAAGGCCCAGGCCACCTCCGCGAAGAAGGCCGCCACCGACACGGACACCGCCACCCAGGCCGCCTACGCGGTCGCCGACAAGGCGGGCGCCCCCAGGGGGCGTGGTCTGCTGATCGGACAGCAGAAGGCACAGGTCACGAAGGCGTCGGCAGCCGCGCTCGACGCGCTGGCCAAGGCCGGCGACACCGCGTACGCCGCCACCCGCGCCTCCGCCGGGGACAGCGCGACCATCGCCGCCCGCGCGGTGACCCAGGCCGCCGCCTCGAAGGCCGCGTTCCGCACGGCCGCCGCGCAGGAGGCCAACGCGCAGGCGAAGGCCGCCGCCGACGCCGCCGCCGTACAGGCGAAGAACGCGAAGGACGCCCGCGACACCGCCAGGACCAAGCTCGCCGAGACGCAGAAGGCGGAGGCCGACGCGAAGGCGGCCGCCGCGACCGCACACGCCAAGCGGCTCGACGCCGAGGCGGAAGAAGCGACGGCGAAGGCGGAGAAGGCGACCGCCGCACAGAAGCAGGCCGAAGCCGCGGAGCACAAGAAGAACGCCGAGGGCTACGCGACCACGGCCAAGGACGCCCAGGGCAGGGCGGAAGCGTCCGAGTCCACGGCCAGGGACAAGCGCAAGGACGCGGAAGCCGCACGGGACAAGGCGAAGGGCAAGCGGGACGACGCCTGGGACGCCGAGAACAAGGCGAACGCCGCCCGCGCGAAGGCCGACGCCAAGGACGCCTACGCGGACGCCCACGACTCCGCCGACGACGCCAAGGAGTCACGGGCGGCGGCGGACGACGCGGACCAGGCCGCCACGGACGCCGAGACAGCCGCGGGTTCGGCCCGCTCCGAGGCGGACGCGGCGACCAAGGCCGCGGCCGACGCCGACGCGGCGGCCACCCGCGCCGAGGCCGCGGCCAAGCGGGCCCGCTCCGACGCCGATGACGCGCAGGCCGCCAAGCTGAAGGCGGACGCCGCGGTGAAGACGGCGACCAGCGCGGCCGCGGATGCCATCAAGGCCTCCCAGGCCTCCGCGGCGGCCGCACGCACCGCGGTCAAGCTCGCCGACGACGCCGAGAAGGACGCGGCCACCGCGAAGACGCAGGCCGACGCGGCCAAGGCCGAGGCCATCAAGGCGGTCGCGGGTGCGGCCGACGCGGCCGGTCACGCCTATACGACCGCGCAGGCGGCGGAGGACGCCGGGACGTCGGCCGAGCAGGTCGCTTTGCCCGCCAACGACGCCATCCAGCTCGGCTCCCCGTACGTCACCACCGACTCCGCCGCGGGTCTGGTCGTCCTGACGGGCCAGTCGTCGAAGACGCTCGCCGAACAGCAGCGGGCCGTCGCCGAGGCGCACGCGGCCAACGCGCAGAAGAACGCCGAGCAGGCGCAGAGCCTCGCCGACGCGGCGACCGGTGACGCGAAGGCGGCGTACACGCTGGCCGCCGAGGCCGCCGGACACGCCGCGGACGCCCGCAAGTCGTCGAAGGAGGCGCTCGGTTACGCCGCCGAGGCCGCGCAGGCCGCGGCGGACGCGCAGAAGTCACTGGCCCGCACCATCGAGTACGACCAGCAGGCCACCACCGACGCCGATGCCGCCGACAAGGCGGCCGGACGCGCGGAGGGCTACGCGAAGGACGCCCGCGACTCCGCGGACCAGGCGGCCCTGGACGCCTCCGCCGCCCGCGCGGCGGCCTCCGAGGCCGAACAGGCGGCGAAGGACGCCCGCGCGGCGGCCGACCGCGCCGACGCCGAGGCCACCGCGGCCGAGGACGCGGCGAAGGACGCCCAGAAGTACGCGGACTCGGCACAGCAGGCGGCCGACGAGGCCGAGCGGAACGACGCCAACAAGCAGGTCCAGACCGGCGCCGGAACCGGCATCGGTGGTGTCTTCTACATCATCGACAAGATGACCGAGGCGGCACCGGGCAAGCAGCTCACCCCGTGCGACTACACGCTGCAGGGCTGCACGGTCACGTACGAACTGCACGTCGACGTCACGGTCAGCTACTACTACTGCGACAACCCGAACGTCCCCGCCACCGCGTCCGGCTGTCCGAAGCTGAACACGGTCTTTCTCAAGACGGAGATCCTCCGGAACCAGAAGCAGGAGTGGACCCACCACTTCAGTGCCGGTGACATCACCCGGATCGGCTGGCAGGCCCTCTTCGGCGACACGGTCGGTGCGGTCCTGTACGAGATCGTGCTGGGCGACGCCGTCCGCTGCTACCACGGCGACGCGGCCGGCTGTGCCTGGTTCGCGTCCAACTTCATCCCGGGCAAGGTCTACGAGAAGGCCGCCGAGCTGCTCCGCGCCCTCGACGCCGCCATGAAGACCGGGATCGGGGTCGCGGACGCGTTCAAGGCCTTGAAGACCCTGGACGTGGACCCGGCGACGCTGGCCCGGATCGAGGACGGCGTCCACACCTACGACGAGATCGTCACGGCCTGCGCCCGCAACAGTTTCCCGGGCGGGACCCGGGTACTGATGGCCGACGGGACGCGCAGGCCGATCCGGGACGTGCGGGTCGGCGATCTGGTCCTGGCCGGCGACCCGGACACCGGCGGTCTGATCCCCCAGCCGGTCACCGACACCTTCCGGCACGACACCGCTCACCTGATCGATGTCACCGTGGCCGGCGGCGGCGTGCTGACCAGTACGGCCGGGCACCGGGTGTACGTCACCGGGCGCGGCTGGGTCACGGTCTCCGACCTGCGCACCGGTGACGCGCTGCGCACCTCGGACGGGACCGTCCGTACGGTGACCGCGCTGCTGGACCGGGAGGGCCTCGCGCCTCGCGAGGTGTACGACCTGACCGTCGACTCACTGCACACGTTCTTCGTGCGCCCGCAGGGCGGCCGGGCCACGGACGTCCTGGTCCACAACTGTACGAACATCGTGGCCGACGAGGACATCCACGGGGCGCACACGATCGACAAGCACGTCAACGTCAGTGACGCACAGGCCTGGGACAGGGCGCAGGAGGTGGGCCTCGTCGGGAAGTGGCGGGACCAGGCCACGGCCGCGCGCGCCGTCGACGAGGCGATGCGGCAGTGGGAGATGCACGGTGACAACGCCAAGCGCCTGGGGGACTGGAAGGAGAGGGAGGCCCGCAAGCAGGGGAAGACCGGCTACCGCTTCGTCTGCGAGAAGGACTGCCTCACCTTCGAGTGGGAACTCAGGAACGAGCCGAACCCTCTCGGAACGGTGTTCAAGGAGGGCGGCCCCCGGACCGGTGAGGCCTCCGGCAAGAAGGTACGGATCGTGCTGAGGTATGTGAAGAAGAAGGACGCGCAGCCGCACAAGCCGACCAACTTCGTCGTCTACACGTCCTTCCCGCTCCCGGAGTAGCGGCCAGGATCAGGAAGTACGAGCAAGGACACGGGTCCCTTCACACCAGGAGGGGCCCGTGACCGTGAAAGGTTCTGTGATGGCGCACCGCGAGGTGTACTACGTGGACTACTCGGCGGACTTCGGCCTCAGTGGTCTGGCCGGGACGGTGTGCCACCGAACGAGGTTCCGTATCGACGAGCCGACGATGTCGGCCCTCGCCGCACGGGCGTTCCTCGACGAGGACGACCAACTCGGCAGGGATGTACGGCTGTTGCTGGAGTCGCCGCTGCCCGACGAGACGCTGCGCGCTGTATGGCTGGCTGCCACCAGGCGCGGCTTCGACCCGGCCGAGCACGGCCTGGCCCCCCGGGCGTGGCTGCACCGTGTCTCCGAGATGTGCCCGCCGCGCCCGCCGGTCGGCTCCGAGGGCGGTCCGACGGTGACCGAGGAGGAACTGCGCGACGCCGTGTCGGCGGAACTCCGGTTGCTCGCGCCCGCCCTGACGACTGCGGTCCCGGTGCCGGATCTCGTGCCGGGGCTGGAACGGGTGGTCCGGGAGGCCGACGCGGACCTGGGCCTGCGTCTGCTGCTGCGCGCCCTGAAGGCGTACTCCGTGCGGGTACCGGACGACCAGTACCACCGCTTCCTGCACCTCGGCGACCGGCTGGACTACCCCCAGACCGCTGTCTTCGAGGATCTGAGCGTGTGCTGGCCGCCCCTCGGCGCCGTCCGGCGGGACTTCGAGTTCGGGTTCGGACTGCCGGAACTCTCCCGGCAGTTCGACGGGGAGTGGGACGCGTGGCGGTACGAGGGCACGGGGACGCCGCGCGAGCACGTCGTCCGGTTCGTGCACGCCGACGCCGGTCTCGTGCCCGGGGTGCAGGCGGCCGTCCTGCTGGAGGACGTCACCTGCCTCCTGGACTCCCCGCTCACGGACGAGCAGATCACCGCAGTGTGGAGGACAGCCTCCCGTCGACGGTACACAAGCGAGGACTTCGACGCCGACGGACGGACCTGGCTGCGCCAGATCGCCGAGGTGTGCCGGGAGCGGCTGAACGAGGTCGACCCCGCGTACACACCCGGGCCGCGTCCCCCGCGCACCGATCTCGCGGACGCCGTTCTCACCGAGGTCCAGGCGGCCGCCCCAGCCCTGGGCGCGACCGGCGCCGCCCTGATCGGCGAGGTGGTGACGGGAGCCGATCCCGACCTCGGCTTCCGTCTCCTGCTGCGGCTTCTCGACGCCTACGAGGCTCCGATCACCGAGGCCCGGTACACCCGCTTCGAGCGGCTCGCCGATCGGCTGGGCTGCGGCGAGGACTATGTACGCCGAGAGCTGGAGTGCCGCATCACCCGATAGAGCAATTTGTTCACCCTGCGGTGGTCGGCCCTCTCAAGGCCGCCCATCGCTCGCTGCAAAGGCAAGGAAGCGATGACAAAACTCGTGTCCTGCCCCTCCGGAGGGGCAGGAGAGGACCTCGACTGGTTCGCCACCGCCGCCCTCTTCGGCGATGCGGCCGCCTTCATTCTCCGGCATGTGACGGACGAGCACGCAAAGCGTGATGTTGCCGCGGGCGCCGTATCGGGTTACGTGTTCATCGGCGACCTTCCCGAACCCGATCAGACCAACGTTCTGACCGCGCTGCGTGACGAATTCCCCGACCATGTGGATTCCGTGATCTATCCACCGGAGGTGACCTCCAGGATGGACGACACGGAGATCTTCGTCGCGCGTGCCAAGTCGCTCGCGCGGATGGCGAGTAGAAGCATCGCCCTGCGCGAAGCTTCCGGAGCCATACCGGAAGGGAAGGGATGATGGATTTCTTTCACCGCACGGTTGGCCGTCCATCGTGATCCGCAACGAACCCCGGCATCTGCTCGTCTGCGCCCGGGGCGAGCGGTCTCCGTTGTACGAGCCGGCGGATCCCAAGGACTACGAGGACCTCGGCGCCTTCACCCGTAACACCCCGCTGGACGATGACGGGCTGGTCCTCCCGGCGGACTTGGCGGATGCGCTGCGTTCCTGGTCGTTGTCCCGTCCATCGGACGGTTTCCCGTCCCGCCGACACATGCGGAGGTACGTCGAACGGGGCCTGGAGATCGCCCAGGCCGTGACGAGGCGGCTGGGGCCCGCGTGGGTGGTGCGGTACTGGGACGAGAGGCAGGCCAGGGCGAAGTTCGTGTGCGGGGGATGTGGACGCCTGGACTGGGCGCTTGACGAGCACGGCGAGCCCCCGCACCCGCTCCACATCGTGGTCGAAGGCGAGTTCAAGTGGTATCCGCTCCGCGCGGACGGGTTCGGAGACTTCGCGCCGGACGGTCCCGTCGGCAGTCTTCATCTGTCCGAGCAGCTCGTCGCCGATCTGTACGCGTGGGCGAAGAGCATCGACACCACGGTGAACCTGGACCTGCGGGACCGGGAGGAGGGCAAGTACGACGACGAGTGGCAGCGCCGGTTCCGCGAGGGGAGGGAACTGGCGAGACGCGTCGCGCACGAGCTCGGCCCTGCCCGGAAGGTGACCTACAAAGGCCTGGCGAACGGTGGCCTGGCCGCCATGATGTCGGTCACCTGGCAGGGGGACCGGGAGGTGTGAAAGTCCGCTGAACGCGACCGGTGAAGTGCGGCTCGTGTATGCCGTGAGAGGCCTGAAAGCGTGGAGGGAACGACTGTGACAGGACGGCAAGAGCCGTACTACGTGGACTACGACACGGACTTCGGGCTCAGTGGGCTGACCGAGGCGTTCGCCTTCTCACCCGCTCCGCGGAACACCGGCGCGGCGCTGGGGCTCGTCACGGCGAAGCTCGACGCGTATGACCGTGAGTGTCCCGTGGGCAGCGTCGACCATCTCGGCGCGGATGAGCGGAGCATCCTCGGCTATGACACCAGCCACGACGAGTGGGGGTACGCCGACGATCTGCGCGAGGACGTGCGCGGGCTCGTCGAGTCGCCGCTGACGGACGAGGCGATCCGGGCCGTGTGGCGAGCGGCCGCCGGGGGCGTGTGGGATCCCGCGGCGCACGGCATGAGCGCCCGTGACTGGCTGCGGCGCATCGACGAGACCTGCGCCGCCCGCCCGCCCCGGAAAGTCCCCGGGCGGCGCCCGGCACCTTCCCCGCTGTGGTATGCCCGACCGCCGGCGGCCGACGAGGTGCGTGACGACGTCGTCGCGGAGATACGGTTCTGCCGCGAGCGATCGGCCGGTCCCCTCCCTTCCCCCGACACCCTGGCGGCCCTCGAAGAGGTGGCCGTTGTCCATCCCGAACTTGGCTTCCGGCTCTTCCTACGGGCCTTGAAGGCCTACTCCGTACGGATCGACAAGGAGTGGTACGACCGGTTCCAGGCGCTCGCCGACAGGTTCGGCCACCACTCCGCGCTGGTCGACTCCGGTCTCGACATCGCGTGGCCGCCCATCGACACCGCCCGCCGCGATGCCACCTGGGACTTCGGGCTCTCCCACCTCGCCGGGCAGGCACACCAGGACTGGTACGGAAGCCGGGAGGATATCCGGAGGGCAGCCGAGGGCGACGACATCGGGCAGACCCCGGGCTCCGCGGCGGCCGTCCTCCTGGAGGACACGCTCCGTCTGCTGCGGTCCGCACTGCCCGACGCCGCGGTCACCGCCCTGTGGGCCGGCGCCTCGGACAGGCCAGGAAGTACCGACGGCCGGGACTGGCTTCGGCTGATCGCGGACGTGTGCCGGGAGCGGCTCGGGGAGGCCGCTCCCGCGTACACACCCGTTGTGGCGCCCGCCCGCACCGAACTCGCCGACACGGTGCTGCGGGAAGTCCGGGAGACAGCGCCCGTGGTGGTGGACAAGGCCGTCAGCCCCCACTGGCATCCTGTTCCCGCCGCGGACGTCATGGACGCGCTGGAACACGTGGTCACCCGGATCGATCCCGATCTCGGGTTCCGGTTGTTCCTCCGCGTCCTGAGCGCGCTGTCCGTGCGACTCACGCAGGAGCAGTACGACCGGTACGAGGCGATCGGCGAGCGGTTCGGGTACGGCGAGTATCACGTCTCCTCTGTGGACTACCTGATCGAGTCCGGCTGACCCGGCTCAGCGCGGGGTGAGTCACGGCTCCTCAAGGGGTCAGCGTGCGCGGTGCGGTACTCGCGCGTTCCGTCAGCCGGGGTGCGAGGAGCGTGGCCTCGGGTACGTCGGTGCCGCCCAGCTTTCTCATCAGCAGCTCCACCGCCCGCGCGCCCACCTCGGTGGACGGGATGGCGACGGAGGTGACGGGGACGCGGACGTTCTCGGCGAGCTCGTCCGGGCAGATCGCGGTGACGGAGAGGTCGACGGGGACGCGCAGACCGAGCTGCTCGAAGGCGTCGATCAGCGGTTCCAGGATCGGCTCGTCGTGCACGACGACGCCGGTGAGCGCCGGCTGTTCGCGCAGGAGTTGCTCGGCGACCCGGCGGGCGGCGGCGGGTGAGGCCTCGCAGGGGTGGACGGAGGACGCCAGCCCGCCCCGGTCGGCGGCGGCGGTGAAGCCCTCCACCACGCGCTGGGCGAACGCCGTCCCCCGTATGTACACCTCGGGCGGCGACCCGACCAGCGCCACGACCCGGTGCCCGAGCCCCGCCAGCCGCTCGACGCATAGCTCGCCCGCCGCCTTGAAGTCCAGGTCGATGCAGGTCAGCCCGGCGGGCCGGGCGGGGAACCCGATGAGGACCGAGGGGCGGTCGAGGGCGCGCAGCAGCGGCAGTCTGGGGTCGTGGAGCTGGACGTCCATCACGATCAGCGCGTCCACCAGCGCGGTGTCCGCGACCCGCCGCAGCCCCTCCTCGCCCTCCTCCTGCGTCAGCAGCAGGACGTCGTGATCGTGCTGCCGCGCCGCCGGGGCCGCCCTTCGTGAGGACGTACACCGCCCCGAACACCTTGAGCGCGGCGATCGTGCACCAGAGGAGGACGACGTGGATCTCTGGGCGGATCTGCGGCAGCGTGATGTGCCAGAAGCGGCGCCACCAGCCCGCGCCGTCCAGCTCCGCCGCCTCGTACAGCTGCGGGTCGACGCGTTGCAGACCCGCCATGAAGACGACCAGCGGGAAGTCGATCTGCACCCACACCATCACGCCCATGACGCTGTAGAGGGCGAAGTCGGGGTCGCCGAGCCAGTCCCGCTGGAGCGAGCCGAGGCCCACCGCCTTCAGGAGTGCGTTCAGGGAGCCGTTGTCGGGGGCGAGGATCCAGCTCCAGACGATGCCGGCGACGGCGATGGGCAGGACCTGGGGGAGATAGAAGCAGGCACGCAGGGCGGCGGCGATCCTGCTGCCGAAGTGCTTGCCGACGAAGTCGAAGAGGGCGGCGGCCAGCACGAGCCCGAGGACCGTGGGTACGGCCGCCATGGCGACGACCATGAACAGGCTGTGCCGGAAGGACGCCCAGAACTCGGAGTCGTCCATCAACTCGCGGTAGTTGGCGAGCCCCGACCACTCCGGGGAGCCGACACCCTGCCAGTCGGTGAAGCTCACGCCGGTGTTCATCAGGAACGGGACGACGATCACCGCGAGGAAGGCGAGGACGCCGGGGAGGAGGAAGCGGGCGTAGGAGGAGTCGGGGCGGCGCGGGCGCGCAGCGTTCGTCGAATCGTTTCGATGCGTGACGTCGAAGCGCTTCGACGGGGGAAGGTATGTGGGGGTCCCGGGCGCGTCAATGGGGTGCGTCGGAATTGGGGCCGAGGGATGGGCGCCGGTTCGACGGGTCGGACGCCGGTGGGATCGCGAGGGAGATCGAGAGGGAGATCGCGAGCGCGCTACCCGCCGCCGCGACCGGTACGCCGTAGCCCGCCGTCGCCGAGATGTGTTCGACCACCCAGCCGCCGGTCGCCGAGCCGCAGGCGATCCCGCCGAGCAGGCCGGTCACCGCGAGGGTCATACCCTCGTTCAACCGGCCCTCGGGAGTGCGCCGCTGGACGAGGGCCATGCCGGTGACCATGGTCGGGGCGGTCGCGGCTCCGGCGAGCAGCAGCGCGCCCGCCAGGGCTGGGAGCGAGCCGGTCAGGGCGGCCGCGAGCAGGGGGAGGGTCAAGAGGGCCGTCATGGCGGCGAGGCACAGCGGATGGCGCCGCTCGGCCGGACCGGTCGGCTTCCGTGCCCCGTACAGCAGCCCCGCCACGCACGACCCGGCCGCCTGGAGGGCGAGCACCACGCCCGCCGCCGAGCGGTGCCCCTGCGCGTCCGCGAAGGCGATCGTGACGACCTCCATCGAACCGAACACGGCACCGGTGGCGAGGAAACAGAGAAGCAGGGGCGGCATTCCGGGGGCCAGGAGGGGCGACTTGGAGGGGGTACGGGGCTGGGGCGGCGGCTCCGTCGAACGCTGGGCGGCGAAGATCAGCACGCCGGTCATCATCAGGACGCCGGCCACCAGGGTGCCCGCCTCCGGGAAGAACGTCCCGCACAGGAAGGACGCGCAGACCGGGCCCAGCATGAAACACAGCTCGTCCGCGGCCTGTTCGAAGGAGTTCGCGGTGTGCGTGGCGGCCGGGTCGTCCCGCAGGAGGTGGGCCCAGCGGGCGCGTGACATGCCGCCGGTGTTGGGTGTGGTGGCGGTGGCGGCGTACGCGGCGAACAGGGTCCAGTCCGGCGCCCCGAAGCGCACGCACAGCGGCAGCGCGATGCTTCCCAGCAGGGCGAAGGCCGTGGCGGGCACCGCGATGCGGGCCTGGCCGTGGCGGTCGACGAGCCGTGCGGTCCAGGGGGCGACCAGCGCGGTCGCCGCGAGGCCGGTCGCCGTCACGGCGCCGGCGAGCGCGTACGAGCCGCGCGAGCCCGCGATCATGATCACCGCGCTGACGCTGAACATGCCCATGGGGAGCCGGGCGAGCAGGTTTCCGACGGTGAAGGCGCGGGCGCCGGGGATGGTGAAGAGACGGTGGTACGGGGAGCGCCGCGAGACCTCGCGGCGAGGGCGGAAGTCGACGGCGATCGCGGTGTCGCCGGTGACAGTGAGGAGCTGTACGGGCGGTTGTCCGGAGGGCTGTTGCGGCATGGCTCAACCGTCGCCGGGGGCGGGGCGGACGGTCCAACACCTATTCCGTGGTGATTGACGCACCTGCGTTGTAGGTTCGCGTGATGCCCGCCCCTGCCGACCGCTCTCTCGGCCTCCCGCACCGTCATCTCGACCCCCGACTCCTGCGCGGATTCCTCGTCGTCGCCGAGGAACTGCACTTCACGCGGGCCGCCGCCCGCCTGTACGTCGCCCAACAGGCCCTCAGCCGTGACATCCGGCGACTGGAGCGTGAACTCGGGGCGGAGCTGTTCGTGCGGACGACCCGGCAGGTGACGCCGACCGCCGACGGTGAGCGGCTGCTGCCGTACGCGCGGCGTGTGCTGGAGGCGCAGGACGCGCTGCTGTCCGCGTTCGCGGGGGACGGCCCTGAGCGGCCGCTGCTCGTCGACGTCAACTCCCCGGGCCTCGTCTCCGGCCGCGTCCTGGACCGGGCCCGTGCGCTCGCGCCCGACTGCGAGCTGATGGCCCGCTTCGAGAGCGGGCTCACCGGCGCGGCGGGGGAGATCCTCGCGGGGCGCCTGGACGCGTCGTTCGGACGGTTCGCGGGCCTCGATCCGGCGGTCAGGGCCCGGCTCGAACAGCAGCCCGTACGGTACGAGCCGATGGCCGTCGTGCTGCCCGAGGATCACCGTCTCGCCGCCCTGGACGTGGTGCCGCTCGACGCGCTCGCCGGCGAGACCGTGTACGCCGGGGCGGGGAATCCGCGGACGCGGGAGTGGACCGACCTCGCGCTTCACCTTTTCGAGGGACGCGGTATCGCGCTGGCGCCGCCCGCGCCGGTGGCCCTCGGGGCCGATGAGTTCCGGCGGGTCATGGCCAAGAAGCGGAATCCTGTCCTCGCTGTGGTGGATTTTCCGGCCATGTCTGAAACCGTGCGGAAACCCCTTGTTGGACCAGTTCCGTTGTCACCCGTGTCACTGGTGTGGCGAAAGGGGCTGGTGCACCCCGGGATCGATGCCCTTCGACGCGCCGCCGGAGAGCTGGCTGCCGAGGAGGGGTGGCTGACGCGCCCTGCGGACGGTTGGATTCCGGCCAGCGACGAGCTGGTGATGGCGGGGCAGGATTGACACATAAGCACACGGGTCTTCCCCATGCGCTACATTCATGGTCCGGGTGCAGTGTGGTAAAGGGGGGCGCTCGGGACGAGTGGGGGCTCGTTCCGGACGACATGTACGTAATGCCCGGAGTCGTGCGCGCACCCGAAACCTGTCCCTGGGGGGATGTGCGTGCACGTGGAGAAGTGGCGAAAAGACGCCCAACCTGATCACCGAGATGTCGCTCGGCCGGACGGGCGTGGAGCCGGAGAGCCGGCCGCGCCGACGGGGTCCGGAGAGTCCGTGGTGTGGCCCGAGGCCGCCCGCGCGACGTCGACGTGGCCTCAGATCGGAAGTGGCGCCGCCGTGCGGCTCGCCGCGGAAGCGGAATCCGACACCGATGTCGAACGCGGTGTCGAAAGAGAGTCTGGAGCTGGCGCGGAAGGCCGCTCGGGCGCCGATGCGAGAACTGGGGCGGAACGTGGATCGGCTACGGCGGACGCCTTCGGCGCGGACCGGTCGCCGGGTGCGGACCGTTCGTCCGGTGCCGGGCGCCGGCCGGGCGTTGAACGACGGTTCGGTGTGGACCGTCCGGTGAGCGCGGACGACGACGCGGGCGCCGACCGTCCTGACGCCGACCGTTCTGACGCCGAGCGTCACGACGAGGCGAACCATGGGGAAGAGACCGGCCCGCGGGCCGGGTCGACCGACGGTGCCGGGGCGGCCGACCGGCCCGCCGGGCCGCGTGGCCCTGCGGGAGCGGATCGCGGAGAACAGGCTGACCTGCGGGCCGGGGCGGTCGCCCGCACCAGGCTGGCCGACTGGGCCGGCGCGGTCGGCCGTGCCGAGGCGGACCGTCGTGCCGGGGTCGTCGACCGGGCGGCCGGACCGGACGGCCTTGCCGGGGTGCCCGGCCGGCCCACCGGACGCGAGGACGGCACCGGGTTGTCCGATCAGCCCGCTGCACCCGACTCCAGTGCCGGGGTGCCCGACCAGCCCGCCGCGCGGCGTGAACGCACCGCGCCGGATCACCTCCCCGGAGTACCTGAACAGCCCGCCGGACCGCGCGACCGCGCCGGAGCCGATGGCCGCGTCGGCAAGGACGAGCGGCCGGCCACGAGCGGCTGGCCGGACGCGCGCAGGCGCCCCGACATCCTGGGCCGCCCGGACGCCCTGGGCCGCCCGGACGCCCTGGGCCGCCCAGAGACCCTGGGCCGCCCAGAGCCCCTCGGCCGTTCCGATACGCCTGGCCGACCCGAGAGGGGAGGCTGGCCGGTCGCGGACCGCAGGGCGGACACGCTCGGCCGGTTCGAGGCGGACGGCCGGTCGACCGCGGGCCGCGGGGCCGACACGCCCGGCGGCCCGGCGGCCCCGCCCCGGGAGCGGTCCGGTGAACCGGGACACACCCACGATCCGCACGAGGTGACGGTTCAGCTCGACGGAGTCGGACGGCGGAAGACGGAGGACTGGCTGGTCCGGCAGGCCAAGGACGCCCCGGGGGTCCAGGACGGCTCGGACGGCCCGGTGTTCGTCGACGAGTCCGGCCGCCGCAGCCGCAGGTTCCGTCGGCTCGGCGTCCTCGTCGGCGTCGCCTGCGCCGTGTACGCCGTCGTCATCGTCGCCACGCTCCTGTCCGGCAACTCCAACGCGCCCTGGCTGCCCGTGCCCGGCCAGCAGGACGACACGCCGGCCGGGAAGGTCGAGACCTCACCGCTGCCCACCGACTCGGTGTCACCGTCCGGCTCGAGCAGCGCCGCGCCCGGCGCGAGCGCCTCGGTGAGCGACGGTACGGCCCCGGCACCGGGCGTCAGCCCGGCACCGGGCGCCTCCGCGAGCGCCACCGACCCGGGCACGTCCGCGGACCCGAAGCCCTCGACGTCCGTCACCACCAAGCCGAAACCGAGCACCAGCACCACCAAGGACCCCGTCACCCCGCCGTCTCCCCCGGTGTCCGCCTCGCCCGACCCCAGCCCCTCGGAGGACGGCGCGGCCTCGCCGAGCCCCGCGGAGAGCACGGTCGGCGCCGGCGGCACCGGCACGGTCGCCGACAGCCCCGTGGAACCGGGCCCCGTCGCGTCCGAGACCGGCATCACCGACTCCTCGTCCCCGGAGAACCCGAAGAGCCCGGCGACTCCGCAGAACCTGGAGAACATCCTCTGATGGCATCCCGCACCAACGCGCACGGGCCCGCTCCCCGTGCGCGGCGTCCGGCACCCGATGTCCGGCGCCGACGGCTGCCCATGCGCTATCTGCTGCCCTCGCTGCTCCTCGTCGCCATGCTGGCGATGCTGATGCTGCGCGGCTATGTGCACAGCGAGATCCTCGCCGACCACCGCATCCAGCCCGAGGCCGCCACCGACAAGGTGCCGGAGAAGATCCTCGACGGCGGCCCGGTCATCGACACCCGCGGCGGCCGCACGAACAGCCTGAGAACCGTGCCGTCACGATCTACCTCTGGCACAACATGCTGATCATGGCCGCGGTCCCGATCATCGACCAGGCCTACAACCTCCCCTTCATGCAGAGCGACGGGGCGGTGACGGCGCTGGACTCGACGTACACGCTGTGGACGTTCCTCCTGGTGTGGCCGCTGATCGGCCTGACGATCGTGGCCTTCGGCTGGATCGAGGACATCGCCGCCAAGCGCAGCCCGAGGCTGTGGCCCAACGGAGCGGAGACGAAAGCGAAGAGGGGCGCCTCGCGGGGCAGCCACCGGGTCTAGCCGCGGGGAACCCGCAGTCCTCACCGTCGCCCCCGCGCTCCCGTGAGAGCAACGTTCCTTTCCGGTCACTCACAGCCACAGCCTCGAAACGCGCCCTCCCTACCTTCGGGACTCAGTCAGTCGTTGTACGACACCTGGGCACCGCACCGGAGAACCGTGGAGGCGTCATGACAGCCCCTAGTACAGCCCCCGCACCGAGCAGGGGAGGCCGCTGGATCCAGGAGTGGGATCCGGAGGACGAGACCTTCTGGAAAGAGACGGGTGAGAAGGTCGCCCGGCGGAATCTGCTCTTCTCCGTGCTCTCCGAGCACATCGGGTTCTCGATCTGGACCATGTGGTCGGTGATGGTGCTCTTCATGGGCCCCGAGTACGGGCTCACCCCGGCCGACAAGTTCATGCTCACCTCGATGGTGACGCTGGTCGGGGCCGTGGTGCGGGTGCCGTACACCTTCGCGGTGGCGATCTTCGGCGGCCGGAACTGGACCATCGTCTCGGCGAGCCTGCTGCTCGTCCCGAGCGTCGCCGCGTTCGCGGTGATGAAGCCGGGAACCTCGTTCAACACCTTCCTGCTGGTCGGGCTGCTCGCCGGCATCGGCGGCGGCAACTTCGCCTCGAGCATGACCAACATCAACGCCTTCTTCCCGTTGCGGAAGAAGGGCTGGGCGCTCGGCCTCAACGCCGGCGGCGGAAACATCGGCGTGCCCGTCATCCAGCTCGTGGCGCTCGCGATCATCGGCGCGAGCGGGGGACCGAGGGTCCTGCTGGGGATCTACATTCCGCTGATCATCGTCGCCGCCGTGCTCGCCGCCGTCTACATGGACAACATCGCGTCCGTGAAGAACGACACCGGCGCCGCCAAGGACGCGGCGAAGGACGCCCACACCTGGATCATGTCCTTCCTCTACGTCGGCACCTTCGGGTCGTTCATCGGCTACAGCTTCGCCTTCGGGCAGGTGCTGCAGAACCAGTTCGGGCGTACTCCGCTGCAGGCGGCGTACGTCACCTTCATCGGCCCGCTGCTCGGCTCGCTGATCCGGCCCGTGGGCGGCTGGCTGGCCGACCGCTACGGCGGGGCCCGCATCACGCTGTGGAACTTCGTCGCCATGGCCGGCGCGACCGGTGTCATCGTCGTCGCCTCCACCCAGAAGTCGCTGCCCCTGTTCACGATCGCGTTCATCGCGCTGTTCGTGCTCACCGGCCTCGGCAACGGCTCGACGTACAAGATGATCCCCGGCATCTTCCAGGCCAAGGCCGTCGCCAAGGGCCTCGAAGGGGAGGAGGCGGCCTCCTACGGACGGCGGCTGTCCGGCGCCTCCATGGGCCTCATCGGCGCGGTGGGCGCGCTCGGCGGCGTCGGCATCAACCTCGCCTTCCGGCAGTCCTTCCTGTCCTACGGCTCCGGCACCGGCGCCTTCGTGGCCTTCCTCGCCTTCTACGCGGTGTGCTTCCTGGTGACCTGGGCCGTATACCTTCGCAGTCCCGCCACGCAGCCCCGGACGACCGCGGCCGCAGAGGCGAAGCCGCAGCTCAGCTACGTCGAGGTCTGACGTAACACGGGCGACATCAAGGGGAACCGAGCCTGTCACGTGGCGTTGACAGGCTCGGTCGGCGGTGACCGTACGTAGACCCCCAGCGCGAGACGAGAGCCATGGACGACGAACAGCAGCGACCGGCCGGGCAGGGCTGCGGCCCCCTCGCGGGGTTCACCGTGGGCGTGACGGCCGCGCGTCGGGCCGACGAACTCGGAGCACTGCTCCAGCGGCGCGGCGCCGCCGTCCAGCACGCGCCCGCCCTGCGCATCGTGCCGCTCGCCGACGACAGCGAACTGCTCGCCGCCACCAAGGACCTCATCGACCAGGCGCCGGACATCGTGGTGGCCACCACCGCGATCGGCTTCCGCGGCTGGATCGAGGCCGCCGACGGGTGGGGGCTCGGCGAGACCCTGCTCGGGCGGCTGCGCGGAGTCGAACTGCTCGCGCGCGGACCCAAGGTCAAGGGCGCCATTCGCGCCCAGGGGCTGACCGAGGAGTGGTCGCCCACCTCCGAGTCCATGGCCGAGGTGCTGGACCGGCTCCTGGAGGAGGGTGTCGAGGGCCGCCGTATCGCCGTACAACTGCACGGCGAGCCGCTGCCCGGGTTCGTGGAGTCGCTGCGGGCCGCCGGAGCCGAGGTCGTGGGAGTCCCCGTCTACCGGTGGATGCCGCCGGAGGACATCGGGCCCGTCGACCGGCTCCTCGACGCCACCGTCACCCGCGGCCTGGACGCGCTCACCTTCACCAGCGCGCCCGCCGCCGCCTCCCTGCTGTCCAGGGCCGAGGACCGCGGCCTGCTGTCCGAACTCCTCGCCGCCCTCCACCACGACGTCCTGCCCGCCTGCGTCGGCCCCGTCACCGCGCTCCCTTTGCAGGCGCACGGCGTCGACACCGTCCAGCCCGAACGCTTCCGGCTCGGCCCCCTCGTCCAGCTGCTCTGCCAGGAACTCCCCGGCCGGGCCCGCACGTTGCCCGTCGCCGGCCACCGGGTCGAGATCCGCGGCCACGCCGTGATGGTCGACGGGGCGCTGCGGCCGGTACCGCCGGCCGGGATGTCGCTGCTGCGGGCCCTGTCCCGCCGCCCCGGCTGGGTGGTGGCCCGCGCCGAGCTGCTGCGGGCGCTGCCGGGTGCCGGGCGGGACGAGCACGCCGTCGAGACGGCCATGGCCCGGCTGCGTACGGCACTTGGCGCGCCCAAGCTCATCCAGACCGTCGTCAAGCGCGGCTACCGGCTCGCGCTCGACCCGGCGGCCGACTCCAAGTACGCCGACGTATAAGGCCGTCGGTACAGGAGCAGGGCGCGGGCGAGGCAGGCCAGCGCGAGCGTCGACAGCAGGGCCCGTACGACGTTCCAGGCGACCCAGGTGTCCTCGAACCTCTGGCGTACGGCGGCCGGGTCGGCGATCGTCGCGGGGTTCCCGGCGTCCGCCAGGCGGTTGTTGAGCGGGATGTTCACGGCGACCGTGAACAGCAAGGCCAGCGCGTACGCGGCGAGGGCGGCGAACACCCACCACCGGTGGGGGGACTTGCGCGACTGCCAGGCGGAGACCGCCGTGAGGACCAGCGCGCCCATGAAGCTCAGGAAGAACACCGGGTTCTGGATCACGTCGTTGACGTTCTGCATGACCTCGATGAAGACGCGGTCGTCACTGCGGGCCAGTGACGGCATGACGGCGCAGGCGAAAATGTAGAAGACCCCGGCGATCAGGCCCATCGCGACCGTGGCCGCACCCAGGACACCTCCGGCGGTGGTACGCCGCCCCGTGCTGTTCTCTGTCATCCCGTCGAGTCAACCGGCGTGGTCCGGCGACGGACATGGCCGAGGCGCGCGGCCCCATAAGCGGACGTCCACTCCCCGACGGGCACAGGTCTTCCGGTCACGCGTGCAGCCATGCACTGTAGGGGGTACGACCCCTACCGACCCTCACGGCGGTAACCCCAAGGCGGTGACAGGCGCATGGCATCGGGCATGGCCACGGCCTCGTACGAGCTGCGATTCGACTCCGGGCGGATCTGCCTGGACCTCCTGGCGACCACCCACCCCGAGGAACGGCTCGACTCGCTGGACCGGCTGCGCACCTGGATCATCCGCTCCGGACTGGTCCCCGCGGGCACTCCGCTCGCGGCGGCCGACATCTCCTGGCTCGTGGGCTTTCGCGAACTTCGCGGCCATGTCGCCCAGTTGGTCCGCGGTGAGCTGGGCGCGCGGCCCGCGGACGCCGCGCTCGCCCGCGTCAACGCCATCGCGCTCGCCGCTCCGCCCGCCCCCTGGGCCGTACGCGCGGACGACGGCTCGCTGCGGCGTCGGCTGCACACCCCGCCCGGCTGCCCCGGGCTGCTCGCCGTCATCGCCCGCGACGCCCTCGAACTGCTCACCGACCCGCTGGCACGGGCGAGCCTCAGACAGTGCGAGGGGGACAGTTGTCCGATCGTCTACCTCGACACCTCCCGGGGGCGGCGCCGGCGGTGGTGCTCCAGCGAGGTATGCGGAAACCGGGAGCGGGTGGCCCGGCACCGGCGCCGGGCGGCCCTCGCCCGGGCGTGAATCATGCGCGAACCGTGTGTGAAACGCGTCACAGTGTCGCGATCCCGGCGGCTCGATCCGGAACCTTCACTTCATCTCTACGTGATCTTTCGATCGCTTCCAGTGATCAACAAACTTCCTTCACAACTCTTCCAAGAAATATGTCCTATCTCTTTGAACATGCGCACGCCCAGATGCGTACTCCGGGATGAGCGACCGACTGGGGGATCCCCCGGACACCGGAGGTAGGCGTGCGCAAGGATTCCGCCGTGGCTGATGAACGAAGGTCAAGGGCCCGACATCGCATGAATCCGTCTGCGTCGGCTTCGTCTAGCGAACCCGACGAGGAGCTGATGCGTGCGCTGTACCGGGAACACGCGGGTCCGTTACTCGCGTACGTGCTGCGGCTGGTCGCGGGGGATCGGCAGCGTGCCGAGGACGTTGTGCAGGAAACACTCATCCGTGCCTGGAAGAACGCCGGTCAGCTCAATCGGGCGACCGGTTCGGTACGACCCTGGCTGGTGACGGTCGCCCGGCGCATCGTCATCGACGGCCACCGCAGCCGGCAGGCCCGGCCGCAGGAGGTGGACCCGTCACCGCTGGAGGTCATTCCCGCGGAGGACGAGATCGACAAGGCGTTGTGGCTGATGACACTGTCGGACGCGCTGGACGACCTGACCCCTGCTCACAGGGAAGTCCTGGTCGAAACGTACTTCAAAGGGCGTACGGTCAATGAGGCTGCCGAGACACTCGGCATACCCAGCGGCACCGTGCGCTCCCGGGTGTTCTACGCCCTGCGGTCGATGAAGCTGGCGCTGGAGGAGCGGGGGGTGACGGCATGAACGCATACGGGGGTTACGGAACAGGCGGTCCAGGAGCCATGCAAGGACCACGGGGACAACAGAATCCCGGTGACAACATCCACGAAACCGTCGGCGCCTACGCCCTCGGTATCCTCGACGACGCCGAAGCGACAGCCTTCGAGGCCCACCTCGCCACCTGCGAGTGGTGCGGCCAGCAGCTCGACGAGCTCGCCGGGATGGAACCGATGCTCGCCGCGCTCGCGGATCTGCCCGCCTCGCAGGGCACCCCGGCCATCGGTGAGTCGCTGGCCGCGCGCCCGAGCCCACAGCTCGCGGAACGGCTGGTCGACGAGGTGTCGGAGCGGCGCGCGGTCAAGCGCCGACGCGGCCTGTACCTCGTGGCGGCCGCGGCCGCGCTGATCATCGGCGGTCCGCTGACGGTGATGGCCGTCAGCGGCGGCGGCACCACCACCACCGCGTCGCCCGACTCGGCGATGGCCACCAGCCCGGCCAAGGCCGCCTTCGACGTCATGACGGACAAGAAGTCGGCCACGGACCCGAGCACCAAGGTCAACGCCGTCGTCGCGATCGAGAAGAAGGACTGGGGCACCCACGCCGTCCTCCAGCTCAAGAACGTCAAGGGCCCGCTGAAGTGCTCGCTGATCGCGGTCGGCAAGAACGGTGAGCGCGAGACGGTGACCTCCTGGGCGGTCCCGAACTGGGGCTACGGCATCGCCGACGCCAAGACGGAACAGGCGAAGAACCCCCTCTACGTCCACGGCGGCGCGGCCTTCACCCCGAACCAGATCGACCACTTCGAGGTCATGACCTTCGACGGGAAGCGGCTCGTCGAGGTGAACGTGTGAGCGAACTCAGGGCGCGCACGTAGCCTCACGGGGCCCCCTTCGCGTACGGTTGACGGCTGCCCAGCACGTCAGAAGGGGGCCCGGTGGCCGCTCAGGCTCAGCAGGAAACCGCGCTCGACCAGATCCACGATTCCGCACAGGACGATTCCGTACGGGATCGTGAGATCAGCGTCGAGCAGCAACATCTGGACCGGGTGTACCGGCGCCTCGAGGAGAAGATCCACGAGGCGGAGTTCCTGATGAACGACGCCGCCCAGCGCGGCCAGGTCGGTACACCGGGGGCGCTCGCGGAGCGCGACGCCCAGGTGTTCCGCGCGGGGGTTCATCTGAACCGCCTGAACAACGAGTTCGAGGACTTCCTCTTCGGCCGGATCGACCTGCTCCTCGGGAAGGACGGCAAGAAGGGCCCGGACGGCGCCTACACGGCCGTCGAACCGGCCGAGGGTGTCGTACGGGCGGACGAGACCGGCCAGTACGCCTCCATCGCCGAGACGCTCCACATCGGCCGCATCGGGGTGCTGGACGCGGAGTACGCGCCGCTGGTCATCGACTGGCGGGCGCCCGCCGCGGCCCCGTTCTACCGCTCGACGCCGGTCGACCCGGGACGGGTCGTACGCCGCCGGGTCATCCGCTCCAAGGGCCGCAAGGTCCTCGGCGTCGAGGACGACCTGATGCGCCCCGAGCTCAAGGCCACCCTCGACGGCCAAGAACTCCCCGTGATCGGCGACGGCGCCCTGATGGCCGCGCTCGGCCAGGCCCGCAGCCACACCATGCGGGACATCGTCGCGTCCATCCAGGCCGAACAGGACCTCGTGATCCGCGCCCCCGCGGCGTCGGTGACGTACGTGGAGGGCGGCCCCGGCACCGGCAAGACGGCCGTGGCCCTGCACCGGGCGGCCTACCTCCTGTACCAGGACCGCCGCCGGTACGCGGGCGGCATCCTGATCGTCTCCCCGACCCCGCTCCTGGTCGCCTACACGGAGGGCGTGCTGCCCTCCCTCGGCGAGGAGGGCCAGGTCGCCATCCGCGCCATCGGCTCCCTCGTCGACGGCGCGGAGGCGACCCTGTACGACTCCCCGGCCGTCGCCCGCGCCAAGGGCTCCTACCGGATGCTCAAGGTGCTGCGGAAGGCCGCCAGGGGCGCGCTGGAGACGCCCGGCACCAGCCCGGGCCGGTCCACCGCCGACGGGGACCGGTCGGAGCAGCTCGCCTTCGGCGAGGAGGCCGCCCCGGCCCCCTCCGGCACCCCCACGCGCCTGCGTGTCGTCGCCTTCGGGCGGCGGCTGGAGCTGGAGGCCGCCGAGCTCGACCGCATCAAGCACAACGCGCTGAGTGGGACCGCGCCGGTGAACCTGCTGCGCCCGCGCGCCCGCAAGCTGCTGCTGGACGCGCTGTGGGCGAAGTCCGGGGCCGGTACGCGGCACACGGACCCGGAGCTGGCCGCCGAGCTGCGGTCGTCCTTCGACGAGGACGTCGCCTCCGAGGACAGCTTCATCGACTTCCTGAACGCGTGGTGGCCGGAGCTGACCCCGCGGGGCGTCCTCGCCGCCATGGCCGACGAGCGGCGCCTGGGCCGCTGGGCGCGGCGGATCCTCAACCCCGGCGAGGTGCGACGGGTCGCGCGCTCGCTCAAGCGGGACGGGCTGTCCGTCCACGACGTGGCGATGCTGGACGAGCTCCAGGCGATCCTTGGGATGCCCGCCCGGCCCCGCAAGCGCCGTGAGCTGGACCCGCTGGACCAGCTCACCGGTCTCGAGGAGCTCATGCCCGTACGCGAGGAGACGCAGCGCGAGCGGGCCGAGCGGCTGGCGCAGGAGCGCGTGGAGTACGCGCACGTCATCGTCGACGAGGCGCAGGACCTCACGCCCATGCAGTGGCGGATGGTGGGCAGACGTGGCCGGCATGCCACCTGGACCGTCGTCGGCGATCCGGCGCAGTCCTCGTGGTCGGACCCCGACGAGGCCGCCGAGGCCCGTGACGAGGCCCTGGGGACCCGTCCCAGGCGCCGCTTCACCCTCACCGTCAACTACCGCAACCCCGCCGAGATCGCCGAACTGGCCGCCAAGGTCCTCGCCCTCGCCATGCCTGGCTCCCAGTCGCCGTCAGCCGTACGGTCCACCGGGGTCGAGCCGCGTTTCGTGGCGACGAACAACGCGGGCGCCGTCGTACGGGACTCGCTCGCGCAGACGGTGCGTGCCGAGGCCGCGCGTCTGCTGGACCGCGTGGACGGCACGGTGGGCGTCGTGGTGGCCATGAACCGGCGCGAGGAGGCCGCCCGCTGGCTCGCCGGGCTCGGCGAGCGGGTGGTGGCGCTCGGGAGCCTGGAGGCGAAGGGGCTGGAGTACGACGCGACGGTGGTCGTCTCTCCGGCGGAGATCGCCGACGAGTCGCCCGCGGGTCTGCGGGTGCTGTACGTCGCCCTCACCCGGGCCACGCAGCAGCTGACGATCGTCTCCGGCGACCGCGACGAACCCGACGCGAACGGGGTGCCGGATCTGCTCCGGGACTGACACTCCCGGGGCCGACGCCCCGAATGAACTCTCGGGGTGGGAATTGCCTTACGGGGATCCTTTGTTACCTTGGATGTGACACCGGCCCGATCCAAGCCCCCGGGCCCAACCTTCGTCGCTACGAGCGACCACTTGCCGCGAGGCGAGCATGGCGGGTCGGTGTCATTAACGAGAAGAGGCTCACGTCACCTGGTGATGTGAGCCTCTTACGTTGTCCGGCTTTCGGCGGCCGACCGTTTCTCATAAGGCCGCGCGCTCTCGTACCGTGGAAGCGTTCTTCCGAAATCGCGGGCCCCAGCTGCGAACAAAACGTTCGCAATCCGGGGCGGCTACCACGTACCGAGGGGTAGGTGCGACGATCGGACGGCGTACCCGCGACACAGCAGTACCCGGTGAAAGCAGAGGAAGTCGGCCATGGCAACGGCGCCCAGCGTCTCCTACTCGATTACGGTCCGGCTGGAGGTGCCCGCGAGCGGAACCGCGGTCTCCCAGATCACCACGGCCGTAGAGTCCCACGGAGGCTCGGTGACCGGCCTCGACGTGACCGCCTCAGGCCACGAGAAGCTCCGCATCGACGTCACCATCGCGGCGAGCTCGACGGCCCACGCCGACGAGATCGTCCAGCAGCTGCGCGGCATCGAGGGCGTCACGCTGGGCAAGGTCTCCGACCGTACGTTCCTCATGCACCTCGGTGGCAAGATCGAGATGCAGTCGAAGCACCCGATCCGCAACCGTGACGACCTCTCCATGATCTACACCCCGGGTGTGGCCCGCGTGTGCATGGCGATCGCGGAGAACCCCGAGGACGCTCGTCGCCTCACCATCAAGCGCAACTCGGTTGCGGTCGTGACGGACGGCTCCGCCGTGCTGGGCCTCGGGAACATCGGCCCGATGGCCGCCCTCCCGGTCATGGAGGGCAAGGCGGCCCTCTTCAAGCGCTTCGCCGGCATCGACGCCTGGCCGATCTGCCTGGACACCCAGGACACCGACGCGATCGTCGAGATCGTCAAGGCCATCGCCCCCGGCTTCGCGGGCATCAACCTCGAGGACATCTCCGCGCCGCGCTGCTTCGAGATCGAGGCCCGGCTGCGCGAGGCCCTCGACATCCCCGTCTTCCACGACGACCAGCACGGCACCGCGATCGTCGTCCTCGCCGCCCTCACCAACGCCCTGCGCGTGGCGGGCAAGGACATCGGTGACATTCGTGTCGTCATGTCCGGCGCGGGCGCGGCCGGTACCGCCATCCTCAAGCTGCTGATCGCCGCGGGCGTCAAGAACGCCGTCGTCGCCGACATCCAGGGCGTCGTGCACGCGGACCGCGCGGACCTCGTCGACGCCGCCCCCGATTCGCCACTGCGCTGGATCGCCGACAACACCAACCTCGAGGGCCTCACGGGCACGTTGAAGGAGGCCGTGCGCGGCGCCGACGTGTTCATCGGTGTCTCCGCCCCGAACGTGCTCGACGGTGACGACGTGGCCGCCATGGCCGACGGTGCCATCGTGTTCGCGCTCGCGAACCCCGACCCCGAGGTCGACCCGGCAATCGCCCGTCAGACCGCGGCAGTTGTCGCGACCGGCCGCTCCGACTTCCCCAACCAGATCAACAACGTGCTGGTGTTCCCGGGCGTCTTCCGCGGCCTCCTGGACGCCCAGTCCCGCACGGTCAACACCGAGATGATGCTGGCCGCCGCGGCCGCCCTCGCGGACGTGGTGACCGAGGACGAGCTCAACCCGAACTACATCATCCCCAGCGTCTTCAACGACAAGGTCGCGGGCGCGGTCGCCGGAGCGGTGCGCTCCGCGGCGAAGGCCGCGGGGGCGTCGGCGTCGGTGTCGGCCGAGTAGGCACCCCGGGCCGGTGCGGGCGGCACCGGGGGCCGCCGCCCCCGCACCCCCGCCTCGGCCCGGACGGCCTCGTCCTCGAACGCCGGACGGGCCGGGAGACCTGCGCGGGATGATCGTGGTCGGTGGTTCCAGCGGTGTGACTTGCTGTGACGATCGCCACGACGACCGCGCGTCGGCGCGTCGCGAGATGCGGCGTCCCTGGCCGCCCTCTAGGGTGGCGGCCAGGCTCGGGCCTCCCAGGCCCTGCGGTCCGCTGCCGGGAGCGGACGGAGCGTCACCACACTGAGGCAGTGGCGCTTTTCGTGTGACTCCCAAGGGTGTTCGTGTGACTCCCAGGGGTGCCGGATTGGCTTTCCCGCCGCAGGTGGGGGCAGGATGCGTCTTCGGGCGCGAGGGTCTGGCTACGGACCCGGGTCCGGGGACCGACCGAGGGCCCTGGCAGCATCGGCTTCGCCGCATCCAACATGCGGCTCCGCCGCGTGGCACGCCTCAACGGCAAGAAGAACACGGGAGTAACAAAATGAACCGCAGTGAGCTGGTGGCCGCGCTGGCCGACCGCGCCGAGGTGACCCGCAAGGACGCCGACGCCGTTCTGGCCGCGTTCGCCGAGACCGTCGGCGAGATCGTCGCCAAGGGCGACGAGAAGGTCACCATCCCCGGCTTCCTGACCTTCGAGCGCACCCACCGTGCCGCTCGCACCGCGCGCAACCCGCAGACCGGCGACCCGATCCAGATCCCCGCCGGCTACAGCGTGAAGGTCTCCGCGGGCAGCAAGCTCAAGGAAGCGGCCAAGGGCAAGTAAGCCGCGCTCGTGTGCCACGGGACGGCGCACGACCCGCAGTAACGCCAATGGGGCGGCCCCCTGGACCGGGGGGCCGCCCCATCGTCGTACGTACGACTGGAACTGTCGCGCGCGCGACAGCGTGGCTGTCCGGACGACAGACAGCCACGCTCTCCGAGCTATCCGAGCGCCTTGCCCGGGCCGGAGGGGAGAGGCTGAGGTCAGCCGAGCGCCTTGCCCGGCAGCTCGACCTTCGCGCCCAGCTCCACCAGCTTCTCCATGAAGTTCTCGTAGCCGCGGTTGATCAGGTCGATGCCGTGGACGCGGGAGGTGCCCTGGGCCGCGAGGGCCGCGATCAGGTACGAGAAGCCGCCGCGGAGGTCGGGGATGACCAGGTCGGCGCCCTGGAGCTTGGTCGGGCCCGAAACGACGGCCGAGTGCAGGAAGTTGCGCTGGCCGAAGCGGCAGACCGAGCCGCCGAGGCACTCGCGGTAGAGCTGGATGTGCGCGCCCATCTGGTTCAGCGCGGAGGTGAAGCCGAGGCGGGACTCGTACACCGTCTCGTGGATGATCGACAGGCCCGTGGCCTGCGTCAGGGCGACCACCAGCGGCTGCTGCCAGTCGGTCTGGAAACCGGGGTGGACGTCCGTCTCCAGGGCGATGGACTTGAGCTGCGAGCCCGGGTGCCAGAAGCGGATGCCCTCGTCGTCGATCTCGAACGCGCCGCCCACCTTGCGGTAGGTGTTCAGGAACGTCATCATCGAGCGCTGCTGGGCACCACGCACGTAGATGTTGCCCTCGGTCGCCAGCGCCGCCGAAGCCCAGGAGGCGGCCTCCAGGCGGTCCGGGAGAGCCGCGTGGGTGTAGCCGCCGAGCGAGTCCACACCGGTGATGCGGATCGTCCGGTCGGTGTCCATGGCGATGATCGCGCCCATCTTCTGCAGCACGCAGATGAGGTCCTCGATCTCGGGCTCCACGGCCGCGTTGGCCAGCTCGGTGACGCCCTCCGCGAGCACCGCCGTCAGCAGCACCTGCTCGGTCGCGCCGACGGACGGGTACGGCAGCTGGATCTTCGTGCCGCGCAGCCGCTGCGGGGCCTCCAGGTACTGGCCGTCCTCCCGCTTCTCGATCTTCGCGCCGAACTGCCGCAGCACCTCGAAGTGGAAGTCGATCGGCCGGCCGCCGATGTCACAGCCGCCGAGACCGGGGATGAACGCGTGCCCCAGACGGTGCAGCAGCGGGCCGCAGAAGAGGATCGGGATGCGCGACGAGCCCGCGTGGGCATCGATGTCGGCGACGTTCGCGCTCTCCACGTGCGACGGGTCGAGGATCAGCTCGCCCGGCTCCTCGCCCGGCCGGACCGTCACGCCGTGCAGTTGCAGCAGCCCGCGCACGACGCGCACGTCACGAATGTCGGGGACATTGCGCAGTCGGCTCGGAGCGCTGCCCAGCAGGGCGGCGACCATGGCCTTCGGTACGAGGTTCTTCGCACCGCGGACACGGATCTCGCCCTCGAGCGGGGTTCCGCCGTGGACAAGCAGTACATCGTCAGAGCCGTTGACGGTCATGTATCTCGCGTTCCGATGAGTTGGGCAGGAGTATGCGTCGGCAGGCCGGTTGGGCGGGAGCCGAAGAGCAAGGGTAATCGCCGCCTACCCCCCTTAAGTAAGCCCAAGGACCGCCCAGCAAGGTCATAGGTTGGACACAACACGAACCGTTTTGAATCGGGCACACGGGGTCACCGACAACGGTGTGCGCGGGGGGCGCTCCTCTGCGCCCTGAGCTGCATTCACTCGGGTACGGGTATTGGGTCCCCCTACGCGGGGAAGATGCGGGATCATGTCTGGCATGACCGAGGTGTCCTCGCTCACAGGGCGGCTGCTCGTGGCCACGCCCGCCCTGGCGGACCCGAACTTCGACCGCGCGGTGGTGCTGCTCCTCGACCACGACGAGGAGGGCTCGCTCGGTGTCGTCCTCAACCGGCCGACCCCGGTCGACGTTGGCGACATCCTGGAGGCCTGGGCGGACCTGGCCGGGGAGCCCGGTGTGGTTTTCCAGGGCGGCCCGGTGTCGCTGGACTCGGCGCTGGGCGTCGCGGTGATCCCGGGCGGCGTCGCCTCCGGGGAGCGCGCACCCCTCGGCTGGCGGCGGGTGCACGGCGCGATCGGCCTCGTCGACCTGGAGGCCCCACCGGAACTCCTCGCCTCGGCCCTCGGCTCCCTGAGAATCTTCGCCGGGTACGCCGGCTGGGGCCCCGGTCAACTGGAGGACGAACTGACCGAGGGCGCCTGGTACGTGGTGGAATCCGAGCCGGGAGACGTCTCCTCCCCGTCCCCGGAACGGCTCTGGCGCGAGGTCCTGCGCCGCCAGCGCAACGAACTCGCGATGGTGGCGACGTATCCGGACGACCCTTCGCTCAACTGATGTCCCTGACCGGCAGGGCGGGTTTGCCGTGTTCGAATGCAGGTGCAGCGAACGACCGGATAGCGTCACGCGGGTGAAGTTGGTGGTGCAGGTCAAGCTGCTGCCGATGCCTACTCAGGCTTCGGCACTTGAGGCAACCCTGCACGCCTGCAACGAGGCGGCTACTTGGGTCAGCCGGATCGCTTTCGAACGGGATGTGAAGAAGAACTTCGCTCTGCGAAAGCTCACCTATGACGCGGTGAAGTTCCGATGGGGGCTCGGCGCGCAGGCCGCCCAGCATGTGATCAAGAAGACCTGCGATGCGTACACGACGCTTCGGTCCAATCTGAAGGCTGGTAACTACGGCGGCCCTGGCTCGAAGCGCTACCGGAGGGTCACGGAGAAACCGGTCGTCTTCCGCTCCGAGGGTGCCCAGCCCTACGACGACCGCATGCTCTCCTGGCAGATCCGGGAACGCACGGTCTCGATCTGGACCGTGGAGGGTCGGGTGAAGAACCTGGCCTTCACCGCTGACCCGGAGCAGTTGGCCCGCCTGGCGTTGTACCGGCAGGGGGAGTCGGACCTGCTGTGCCGTGACGGTATGTGGTTCCTGATCGCCACATGCGAAGTCCCAGAGGCGGCGTTGAAGACCGAGCCGGTGGACTTCCTCGGCGTCGATCTGGGGATCGTGAACATCGCCACGACGAGTGACGGCGAGATCATGGCAGGGCGCGAGCTGAATCGGGCCCGGGTTCGTGACCGCGACCTGCGGAGGAAGCTTCAGAAGAAGAACACTCCGTCCGCCAAACGCCGCCTGAAGAAGCGGCGACGCAAGGAGGCCCGGCGGGCGAAGGACGTCAATCACAAGATCGCGAAACGGTTGGTGGCGGAGGCGGAACGCACCGGTCGCGGAATTGCCCTGGAAGATCTCACGGGCATCCGCGAGCGGGTACGGCTTCGCAAGCCTCAAAGAGCCACCCACTCCTCCTGGGCGTTTGCCCAGCTCGGAGCCTTTATCGCGTACAAGGCCCGCAAGGCGGGGGTTCCGGTGGTCTACGTCGATCCGGCGTACACCTCACGCACCTGCGCCGAGTGTGGGCACGTGGACAAGGCGAACCGGGCCTCGCAGGCCTGGTTCGCGTGCCGGAGCTGCGGATTCGTTGATCACGCAGACCGGAACGGCGCCCGCAACATCCAGGCCAGAGGCACGGAGTTGTGGCGACGCGGGGCCCCGTCGACGGCCCCAGCCCCACCCAGACAGCGACAGCGTGGGGCTGGACGCAAACGAGGTGTCACAGCCAGTGGCGCGCTCGTTGTGCAAGCCGAGGAACCATAGTTCCCGGCAGTTGATTACCCTTGGCTCTCATGAGCACTCTTGAGCCTGAGACCCAGCCGCAGCGAGGCACTGGGACGGGGACCCTCGTAGAGCCGACGCCTCAGGTGTCGCACGGCGACGGGGACCACGAGCGCTTCGCCCACTATGTCCAGAAGGACAAGATCATGGCGAGCGCCCTCGACGGCACGCCCGTCGTGGCCCTCTGCGGCAAGGTGTGGGTCCCGGGCCGCGACCCGAAGAAGTACCCCGTGTGTCCCATGTGCAAGGAGATCTACGAGTCCATGGGCGCCGGCGGCGACAAGGGCAAGGGCGGCCAGGACAAGTAACAGGGCCGACGGCCTGACGATCACAAGGCCCTCGGGGCGCGTTTCGGTGCGCCCCGAGGGCCTTTGTGTCGTGTGCGCCGGCGGTCTTTGCGGTCTTTGCGTCGGGTGCCGTTGCACATGGTGCGCCCCGTGGTCACAGAGTGGTTGAGACCTCTTGTGGACATGTTCATGTAGTCCTTAGCCTCCGGTGTGTTGTGCAGAGCGAAACCGCCATTGCATATGTTGCAACGTCCCCCATCGGAGGATGCTCGATGAAGCTCTCTGCGAAGCTGCCCGTGAGGCTCCCCGCGCGAACGGCCGTCGCCCTCGCCGCCCTTGTCGTCGCCACCGCCTGTGCCCCCCAGGCCTCCGACAACTCCTCCTCCGGAAAGGACGAGAAGACCGGCACGCTGCGGGTCTGGCTCTTCCAGGAGGTCACCAACGGGCCGAAGGAAAAGGTCGTCGACGCGGCCGTCAGCACCTTCAAGAAGGCCCACAAGGACACCAAGGTCACCATCGAGTACATCCCCGTGGAGACCCGCGCCCAGCGCATGAAGGCCGCCTTCAACGACCCGAAGAGCGCCCCTGACGTCATCGAGTACGGCAACACGGACACCGCCGGCTACGTCAAGGACGGCGGACTCGCCGACGTCACCCAGGAGTTCGCGGACTGGAGCGAGGCCAAGGACACCGACCCGACCGCCAAGCAGTCCGTGACGGTGGACGGCAAGATCTACGGCGCCCCGTTCTTCGTCGGCGTCCGCGCCCTTTACTACCGCACCGACATCCTCAAGGACCTCGGCCTCGAAGTCCCCAAGACCCAGGCCGAGTTGATCTCCACCGCGAAGAAGATCCGCGCCGCCGATCCCGACCTCTACGGGCTCGTGGTCGGCGGCGCCTACACGTACGGCGCGATGCCGTTCATCTGGTCCCAAGGCGGCGAGATCGCCCAGGGCAAGGGCGGCTCCTACGCCGCGACCATCGACAGCGCGGCCGCCCAGCAGGGCATCAAGGCCTACACCTCGCTGTTCGGCTCCGACAACTGTCCCGCCGCCAAGTGCGCGGGCATGACCGGCAACGACACCGTCACCGCGTTCGCCTCCGGCAAGGCGGGCATGGCCATCGGCGGCGACTTCAGCCACGCCGCGATCGAGGCCGGGAAGATCAAGGGCAAGTACGCGGTCGTGCCGTTGCCCGGTGTGAAGCCCGGTTCGGTGGCCCCGGCGTTCGCGGGCGGCAACAACATCGGCGTTCTGAAGAGCACCTCGCACCGCACCCTCGCCGTCGACCTGATGGAGCGGCTGGCGAGCAAGAAGACCCAGAGCGAGCTCTTCGACGCCATGGGGTTCCTGCCGACGTACACCGACGTGCGGGACGAGGTCGCGAAGAAGCAGCCGTTCGTCGCGCCCTTCGTGAAGACCCTCGCCTCGGGCGCCAAGTTCGTGCCCGCCTCGCCCGCCTGGTCGCAGATCGACGCCTCGCTCGTCCTGCCGACGATGTTCCAGGAGGTCATCAGCGGCAAGAAGGACGTGGCGGCGGCCTCGAAGGACGCGGCGAAGAAGATGAACGACGCGTTCGGCTCCGTGGGGTGAACGGGTGACCACGCAAGAGGCCGTCGCCGAACCGGTCACGGTCCCGAAGACCGTGGCCGGCGTCCCCGGCCGCCGGCGCGCCCGCTGGACCCCCTGGCTCTACCTCGCCCCCGCCCTCGTCGTCCTCGGCGCCCTGCTCGTCTACCCCATCTACCAACTCGGCCTGATCTCGCTCCTGAAGTACACCCAGGCACAGGTCAGCGGCGGCGAACCGACCTCCTTCGAAGGGCTCGGCAACTACACCACCCTCTTCGCCGACGACCAGTTCTGGCAGGTCCTGATCGCCACGCTGGTGTTCGCGGCGGCGTGTGTGCTCTCCACCCTGGCCGTCGGCTGCGCCCTCGCCGTGCTCCTCACCCGCGTACGGGCCCTGCCGAGGCTCGCGCTGATGCTGGCCGCGCTCGGCGCGTGGGCGACCCCGGCCGTCACCGGGTCCACGGTCTGGCTGTTTCTGTTCGACCCCGACTTCGGGCCCGTCAACCGGGTCCTCGGAATCGGCGACCACTCCTGGACGTACGGGCGCTACAGCGCCTTCGCGCTCGTCCTGCTCGAAGTGGTCTGGTGCTCCTTCCCGTTCGTCATGGTGACGGTCTATGCCGGGATCCGCGCCGTACCCGCTGAGGTGCTGGAGGCGGCCGCCCTGGACGGCGCCTCGCAGTGGCGGATCTGGCGCTCGGTGCTCGCACCGCTGCTGCGGCCGATCCTGGTGGTCGTCACCATCCAGTCGGTCATCTGGGACTTCAAGGTCTTCACGCAGATCTACGTGATGACCAACGGCGGCGGTATCGCCGGCCAGAACCTCGTGCTGAACGTGTACGCCTACCAGAAGGCGTTCGCCTCCTCGCAGTACGGCCTCGGCTCGGCGATCGGCGTGGTGATGCTGGTGATCCTGCTGGCGGTCACTCTGGTCTATCTGCGCCTGCTGCGCGGACAGGGGGAGGAACTGTGAGCCTGATACCCGGCTTCGTACGGCGTCCCCGGCGCCCCTGGCGGCTCGCCGCCGAGGCGACCGCGCTGCTGATCGCGGCGGTCGTCGCCTTCCCCCTCTACTGGATGGTGCTCGGCGCCTTCAAGCCGGCCGGAGAGATCGAGTCCACCGAGCCCCGGCCGTGGACGCTTTCGCCCTCCCTGGATTCCTTCCGGCGCGTCTTCGGGCAGCAGGAATTCGGCCGTTACTTCGTCAACAGCCTCGTGGTGGCGGGGTCCGTGGTCGTCGTCTCGGCGCTGATCGCGTTTCTCGCGGCGACGGCGGTCACCCGATTCCGCTTCCGATTCCGGACCACCCTGTTGATCATGTTCCTGGTCGCGCAGATGGTGCCCGTCGAGGCGCTGACGATCCCCCTCTTCTTCCTGATGCGCGACTTCGGTCAGCTGAACACGCTGGGCTCGCTGATCCTGCCGCACATCGCCTTCTCGCTGCCGTTCGCGATCTGGATGCTGAGGGGTTTTGTGAAGGCGGTTCCCGAGGCGCTGGAGGAGGCCGCGTACATCGACGGGGCGAGCCGTACGCGATTCCTCTGGCAGATCCTTTTCCCCCTCGTCTTCCCCGGTTTGGTGGCCACGAGCGTCTTTTCCTTCATCTCGGCCTGGAACGACTTCCTGTTCGCCAAGTCCTTCATCATCAGCGACACCTCGCAGTCCACCTTGCCGATGGCCCTCCTCGTGTTCTACAAGCCCGACGAGCCGGACTGGGGCGGTGTGATGGCGGCGTCCACAGTGATGACGATTCCGGTGCTCGTCTTTTTCGTACTCGTACAGCGACGCCTGGTCTCCGGCCTCGGCGGAGCGGTGAAGGACTGACGTGAACGATGTGATTCCGGCGCCCCGCGCCGTCGAGGGACCCATGCGCGGCGGGGTCGAGCTCGATGTCGAACTCGATGCGGACACCACCCTGTGGGCCGCGCCCGGCACCGGCGCCACGGAGCGCTGGCTGCGCGCCGCGCTCGGCGCCGCGCTCGGCCTGCCGCTGCCACCAGGGCCGCAGGACGCCCGCAACGCCGTACGGCTGCTCCTGGACGACACCCTGGAGCCGGAGGCGTACAAACTCAGCGCTGTCGTCGACCGGGGTGTCGAGATCCGGGGCGGCAGTGCGGCCGGGGTGTTCTGGGGCGCGCAGACGCTGCGTCAGCTCCTTGGCCCCGATGCCTTCCGTCGCGCCCCCGTCCGGCCGGGGACGACCTACGGAATCCCGCATCAGATCATCGAGGACGCTCCCCGATTTCCCTGGCGCGGCCTCATGCTCGACGTCTCGCGGCACTTCATGCCCAAGGACGGCGTCCTGCGTCACCTCGACCTCATGGCCGCCCACAAACTCAACGTCTTCCACTTCCACCTCACCGACGACCAAGGCTGGCGTGTTCAGATCAAGCGGTACCCGAAGCTGACGGAGGTCGGATCCTGGCGGGCGCGCTCGAAATTCGGCCATCGCGCCTCGCCCCTGTGGGACGAGAAGCCGCACGGGGGCTTCTACACGCAGGACGACATCCGCGAGATCGTCGCGTACGCGGCCGAGCGGCATATCAGTGTCGTCCCGGAGATTGACATCCCGGGGCACTCGCAGGCCGCCATCGCGGCGTATCCGGAACTGGGCAACACCGACGTCATCGACACGACCTCCCTGACCGTCTGGGACACCTGGGGCATCTCCAAAAACGTACTTGCCCCCACTGACAACACCCTGCGCTTCTACGAGGGGGTGTTCGAGGAAGTTCTGGAGCTCTTCCCGGCGGAGGCGGGCCCGTTCACGCGGTTCTCGGGTTTTGTGCACATCGGCGGCGACGAGTGCGCCAAGGACCAGTGGAAGCGGTCGCCGACCGCGCAGACGCGCATCAGGGAACTGGGCCTCGCGGACGAGGACGAGTTGCAGTCCTGGTTCGTCCGGCACTTCGACAACTGGCTCTCCGCGCACGGGCGTCGGCTGATCGGCTGGGACGAGATCCTGGAGGGCGGGTTGGCGCCCGGGGCGGCGGTGTCCTCGTGGCGCGGCTACCAGGGCGGCATCACGGCCGCCCGCGCCGGCCACGACGTCGTCATGTGCCCCGAGCAGCAGGTGTACTTGGACCACCGTCAGGCCGCGGGCCCGGACGAGCCGGTGCCGATCGGATATGTCCGCACACTGGAGGACGTCTACCGCTTCGAACCCGTTCCGTCGGAGCTCACCGAAGCGGAGGCGCGGCGTGTACTGGGTACTCAGGCGAACGTGTGGACCGAGGTGATGGAGGACCCCGCACGCGTGGACTACCAGACCTTCCCCAGGCTCGCGGCCTTCGCCGAGGTCGCCTGGAGCGCCCTGCCCGCCCCCGCCGAGCGGGACTTCGCCGACTTCGAACGGCGGATGGCCGCCCACTACGGGCGACTTGACGCCCTGGGAGTCGCCTACCGCCCGCCCGAGGGCCCCCTGCCGTGGCAGCGGCGACCGGGTGTGCTCGGACGTCCGATCGAGGGGGCGCCCCCAAACGTGTGAGGTGACCCCCTACCGGCGTGTCCCGGCCCGCTCGTCCCGACGCGGTGGCCCCACAAGGCAAAAGGCCCCCAAGGGCCACCGAAGAGTGGCAATTCGTACTGTCCGGCGATGCCGTAGGAAAACGGGCCATCTCCCTGGTGAGGGGGCGAATGCCTCCTAGCGGACCCCCGCGTCGAGGGCCGGGGAAGATGTGCCAGAGTTGCCACGTCCGCCCTGTCAGCACGTACCGTACGCGCAACACAGGTGGGACCAGGTGGGGCAGCGGGAAGGGGCAGCCGGTTTGACCACGCACGCACCGCAGGCGGCGCAGGCCGTGACGCTGCCCGCCTCGCTGGACGAGGCAGTGGCGGCACTGGCCGCCATGCCCGCCGCCGTCCCCGTGGCCGGCGGCACCGACCTCATGGCCGCCGTCAACTCCGGACAACTGCGGCCCGCCGCGCTCGTCGGCCTCGGCCGGATCAGCGAGATCCGCGGCTGGCAGTACCAGGACGGCCACGCGCTGCTCGGCGCCGGCCTCACCCACGCCCGTATGGGACGCCCCGACTTCGCGGCCCTCATCCCGGCGCTCGCCGCCGCCGCGCGCGCCGCGGGACCGCCGCAGATCCGCAACGCGGGCACCCTGGGCGGCAACATCGCCTCGGCGGCCCCCACGGGGGACGCGTTGCCCGTGCTGGCCGCCCTGGAGGCCACGTTGATCATCGCGGGCCCGGGCGGGGCCCGCCGTGAGATCCCGGTGTCGCACCTGCTCGCGGGCATGGAGATGCTCCGCGGCGGCGAACTCATCGGCTACGTGCGCGTGCCGCTGCTGCACGCGCCCCAGGTCTTCCTGAAGGCGACCGGACGCACCGGACCCGGGCGCGCCATCGCGTCCGTGGCGCTCGTCCTGGACCCGGCGCGGCGCGGCGTGCGGTGCGCGGTCGGCGCCATAGCGCCGATGGCGCTGCGGCCCCTGGACGCGGAGGCGTGGGTCGCCCAGCTGATCGACTGGGACAACAACCGGGCCATCGTGCCGGAGGCGCTCAACGCCTTCGGGGAGTACGTCGCCGCGGCCTGCATCCCCGATCCCGTGCCGGCCGAGGACGGGTCCGTACAACAGCTTCCGCCCGCCGTACTGCACCTGCGGCGCACCGTCGCCGCGCTGGCCCGACGAGCACTGGGGAGGGCACTGTCGTGACCGACGACCAGCACGGAGAGGGCACTCCGCGCACCAGCGGCAGGTGGGATCCGCTTCCGCAGGGGGACTACGACGACGGCGCCACCGCCTTCGTCAAGCTCCCCGAGGGCGGAATCGACGCCCTTTTGGCGGAACGCGAGACGCCCCTCGCGGCGCCCGGCCACGGCTATGTGCCCCCCCGGATCACCACGGCGCCCCCGGCGGCCGACCCCGGGGCGGCGGGCGGGTGGGGCATGCCGGCCGAGGCGGTCCAGTGGCCGGATCCCAACGCCGCGCACCAGGAGGCCGTACGCCACGAGACCGGGCGTCAGGACGCCGGGCATCAGCAGGCGGCGCACGACGGGTTCTCGTACCACCCCGGCGCCACCGGCCAGTGGGACTTCGGGGACGCCGCCCGCGAGGGTGCGTCCTCCGGGCACCACCCGGCCGACGCGCCCGGACACGACGTCACCGGACAGTGGTCGATTCCGGTCGCCGGAGGTGACCTTCCGGACGAATCGGGCGAGTTCACCACATCGGCCCTCGTCGAGCAGTGGGGCGGCACGCCGCCCGCCACGCTCCCGGGCGGCGCGGCCGCGCCCTGGGCGACCACGGAGACCATCGGCGAGCCGTGGTCGGCCCCACCGCGAGCGGCGACCCCCGAGGCCCCGGGGGCCCCTGAGGGCCTCGCGGAGCCCGCGCGGCACACGCATGCGGAATCGCCCGCCGAGGCCGCGCAGGCGGCCCCTCAGGCCGCTCACGAGGCTCCTGAGCCGCTCGCCGGGCCCACGCCCGCGACGGCCGAGGTGCACGGGACCCCGGACGGAGTCGAACCGGACTCCGACCCGGCCACGCCAACTGCCTCGGCAGCGGCCTCGGACGACGCTTCGGAGCACCCCGCGGAGCACCCCGGGACTCCGGTGCCGGACGCCCCCGGGTCCACCGCCCCCGCGGCGGACGCGAGCGACCCGGACACCCTGCCCCCGCCCTCGCACGACGAACACCCCCTGGCCTCCTACGTCCTGCGCGTCAACGGCGCCGACCGCCCCGTGACCGACGCCTGGATCGGCGAGTCGCTGCTCTACGTCCTGCGCGAGCGCCTCGGCCTCGCGGGCGCCAAGGACGGCTGCTCGCAGGGTGAGTGCGGAGCCTGCAACGTGCAGGTGGACGGGCGGCTCGTGGCGTCCTGCCTGGTGCCCGCCGTCACCGCCGCGAGCAGTGAAGTGCGTACGGTCGAAGGCCTCGCCGCCGACGGACAGCCCTCGGACGTGCAGCGCGCCCTCGCCAAGTGCGGCGCGGTCCAGTGCGGTTTCTGCGTCCCGGGCATGGCCATGACCGTGCACGACCTCCTCGAGGGCAACCCCGCCCCCACCGAACTGGAGACCCGCCAGGCGCTGTGCGGCAACCTGTGCCGCTGCTCCGGCTACCGGGGGGTCCTGGACGCCGTACGCGAGGTCGTCGCCGAACGCGAGGCGCACAGCGCGGCCGCCGCCGAGGCCGCGCCGGACGCGGACGAGCCGCGCATCCCGCACCAGGCGGGGCCCGGCGCGGGCGGCGTCAACCCCTCGGCGTTCGAGGACCCTTCCCCGTACGACTCCCAGGCGCCGTATGAGCAGCCGTACGGACAGGACGGAGGCCAGGCGTGAGCAACGAGACCGTGACCGCGACTGCCGCGGCACCCGAGACCGGCCCCGAGCCGCTGCCGCACGGGCTCGGCGTGTCGCTGCCCGCCGCGGAGGCCCGCGCCAAGACCGAGGGCACCTTCCCGTACGCGGCCGACCTGTGGGCCGAGGGGCTGCTGTGGGCGGCCGTGCTGCGTTCACCGCACCCGCACGCGCGCATCGTGTCCATCGACACCAGCCACGCGCGCGAGATGCCCGGCGTAAAGGCGGTCATCACCCACGAGGACGTGCCCGGCACGCCCCTGCACGGCCGCGGCCGTGCGGACCGCCCGGTGTTCGCCTCCGAGGTCGTACGCCACCACGGTGAGCCCATCGCGGCCGTCGCCGCCGACCACCCGGACACCGCGCGGATGGCCGCGGCGGCCGTCATCGTCGAGTACGAACTGCTCGACCCGGTGACCGACCCGGAGCAGGCCTTCGAGGCCGATCCCCTGCACCCCGACGGCAACCTGATCCGGCACATCCCGCTGCGCCACGGCGACCCGGACGCGGTCGGCGAGGTCGTCGTCGAGGGCCTGTACCGCATCGGCCGCCAGGACCCGGCCCCGATCGGCGCCGAGGCCGGTCTCGCCGTGCCCCGTCCGGACGGCGGCGTCGAGCTCTACATCGCCTCCACCGACCCGCACACCGACCGCGACACCGCCGCCGCCTGCTACGGCCTGGAGCCCGAGCGGGTGAAGGTCGTCGTCACCGGAGTGCCCGGCGCCACCGCCGACCGCGAGGACCAGGGCTTCCAGCTCCCGCTCGGCCTGCTGGCCCTCCAGACCGGCTGCCCGGTGAAGCTCACCGCGACCCGCGAGGAGTCCTTCCTCGGCCACGCCCACCGGCACCCCACCCTGCTGCGCTACCGCCACCACGCCGACACCGAGGGCAGGTTGGTGAAGGTCGAGGCGCAGATCCTGCTCGACGCCGGCGCCTACGCCGACACGTCCGCCGAGTCGCTGGCCGCCGCCGTCTCCTTCGCCTGCGGCCCCTACGTCGTCCCGAACGCCTTCATCGAGGGCTGGGCCGTGCGCACCAACAACCCGCCCTCCGGCCACGTGCGCGGCGAGGGCGCCATGCAGGTCTGCGCCGCCTACGAGGCGCAGATGGACAAGCTGGCCAAGAAGCTCGCCCTCGACCCCGCCGAACTGCGTCTGCAGAACGCGATGGCCACCGGGGACGTGCTTCCGACCGGCCAGACGGTCACCTGCCCGGCTCCGGTCGCCGAACTGCTCCAGGCCGTACGCGACTACCCCCTGCCCGCGCTGCCCAAGGACACCCCCGAGGACGAGTGGCTGCTCCCGGGCGGCCCCGAGGGCGCGGGGGAACCCGGCGCCGTACGCCGCGGGGTCGGCTACGGCCTCGGCATGGTCCACATGCTCGGCGCCGAGGGCGCGGACGAGGTCTCCACCGCCACGGTGAAGGTCCACGACGGTGTCGCCACGGTGCTGTGCGCGGCCGTCGAGACCGGCCAGGGCTTCACCACCCTGGCCCGCCAGATCGTCCAGGAGACCCTCGGCATCGACGAGGTGCACGTGGCGCCGGTCGACACCGACCAGCCGCCCGCGGGCCCCAGCTGCCGGGGCCGCCACACCTGGGTGTCGGGCGGAGCGGTCGAACGCGCCGCGAAGATGGTCCGTACGCAGCTCCTGCAGCCGCTGGCGCACAAGTTCGGCATGTCCACGGAGCTCCTCCAGATCACCGACGGCAAGATCACCTCGTACGACGGCGTGCTCTCGACCACCGTCACCGAGGCGATGGACGGCAAGGAGCTGTGGGCCACCGCGCAGTGCCGCCCGCACCCGACCGAGCCGCTGGACGAGGCGGGCCAGGGCGACGCCTTCGTGGGCCTCGCCTTCTGCGCGATCCGCGCGGTGGTGGACGTGGACATCGAACTGGGTTCGGTACGGGTGGTCGAGCTGGCGCTCGCCCAGGACGTCGGCCGGATCCTCAACCCCGCCCAGCTCACGGCCCGTATCGAGGCGGGCGTCACGCAGGGCGTCGGTGCCGCGCTCACGGAGAACCTCCGCACCGCCCGCGGCCTGGTCCGCCACCCCGACCTCACCGGCTACGCCCTCCCGACCTCCCTGGACGCCCCGGACATCCGCATCGTCAAGCTCGTCGAGGAGCGCGACGTCGTCGCCCCCTTCGGCGCGAAGGCGGCCAGCGCGGTGCCGGTCGTGACGTCCCCGGCCGCCGTCGCGTCCGCTGTGCGGGCGGCGACGGGGCGCCCCGTCAACCGCCTCCCGATCCGTCCGCAAGCCGCAGTGGTGACCACGTCATGAGTACCCCCGAGCCGACGACCCACGACCCCGAGCAGCCCCGCTACGAGCCCCCACCGAGCGTCGGGAAGCTGGCGCTGTGGGTACTGCTGTTCGTCGTGGCGGCCGTGGTGGTCGTCCTGGGCGGCGTGTACTTCACCTGAGGCGGACGCGGGCCGCGGCAGGGCGGCCTCCGATGGCTTGAATCCGCGCGTTTCCGGGCCGTACGCCCTGTGTGCCTGGGGGTTTCCGGCGTTGTCAGTGGGGCGGCGTATGGTTCTCGGTCAGTGGGGAACTGCCGCTGGGCGGCGGTGAGTTCCTCGCGGGAAGCACATATGCGTTCACATGCGCGGGGGAGCCATGAGTACGACTGACACCGATGTCGTCGGCGCGATCACGCTGACCGAGGACGAGCTGGATCCGTACATCACACACACGGGCACAAGGCAGTGGCTGACGGAGCCCGGGCTGCCGGCCGACGGCACGCTGCTGGACTTCGACGCCCTGCGGGAGCACGGGCTGCGCCGGGTCGCCGACCTGGCCGGTGACGCCGACAGACTCGCCGCGGAGCTCCAGGACCAGCTGGTCGTGGGAGCCCTGCGGACCTTCGACCGGGACCTGGAGTCGATCGTCCTGGACGGGGCGACGGGGGAGATCGCCACGACGTACTTCTTCTCCGACCCCGCTCTGATGGACCTCGCGCCCCTGGCCCCCTCCCTGGAAGCCCTGGTGCGCTTCTCGGCGGCGACGGAGGAACTGACGGCGTCCCGTGGGCGGTTCGCCTCCTACGAGGGCCGGTTCGGCCCGAAGGCGGTCACCGAGGCCTCCGAGTCGCTCGCCGCGGTCTTCGAGGCGGGGGCGCGCGGCGAGGCGGGCGCGGGCGGCGAGGTGGCGCCGTACTGGCGGATGGCCGCCCTGATCCGCCCCCTCGCCCGGATCGCGGGCCCCGGCGAGGGCCTCGTCCTCGACCTGCCCAAGCGACTGCTGGACGAGGAGTTCGGCGCGGGCGCGATCATGCGCTTCGAGGACGTCGACTTCCCGCCCGCGCTCGTGCACGAGCCGACCCGCCGCTTCCTGCGCGAGACGGGCCTGCCCGAGGACGGCCTCCTCTTCCAGCTGGACACGGAAGTGCCCCTGCCGGGCCTCGCCGACTACTACGCGGACCAGCGCCCCGACGACTTCTCCGCCGACGAACTCCCCCCGACGGCCGACCGCCTGATACGCCTCGGCTACCTCATCGAGGACACCAGCCTCGTGGTGGACGGCGCCACGGGCGCGGTCCTCGCCTGGAGCGAGCCGGACATCACCCTGCGCCCCCTCAACGCCGACATCTCCACCCTCGCCTTCACCCTCTGGCTGCTCCACCGCGAGAAGACCCTCGACGCGACCCACGCCCTCACCGACTCCTACGGCCAACTGGCCGCCACCATGGCCCAGACCCTCGCCACGGTCGACCCCGTCGCCTGCGACCCCACCCCCACGCTGGAGGGCGACGACGGCTGGCGCTACTGGCCGGAGGCGTTCGAGGACGAGGCGGGCGGCACTCTCCACGGCTAGTACTGCAACCGCATCTGGAGAATGTGGCCTCGGCGTTTATAGTGGGAGCGGCGGGCTCGGGCTTGGCTGCGTCGTCGGAAGCGTGACCAGTGCAGATGGTGCTCGTTGCTGTGACAGTGGCGCGTGACGACGACGTGGCCCATCAACCGGCGGATCTCCGGGACGCTGAGGGGTATGAGGTCTTGCTCGTCGTCGAGAGTGCCCCTTTGTGGCTTCTGCGGCGCGGACGGCGGTCAGGTAGGCAAGGGCGGCCATGGCCAGGGTGATGTGGCGGTACCAGGCCCGGTAGAGCCGCACCTGGTAGTGGTCCAGACCGCACTCTCCCTTCGCGGTCTGGAAGCACTCCTCGACCGCCCACCTCGCGGCAGCTACTTTGACCAGGTCTTTCAGTCGGGAGGCGACCGGGCCGTAGCAGACGTAGTAGGCGATCTCGCTCGGGTCGCTGACGCTGCGTCGGGCCAGCACCCAGTGCCCGAAGCCGTTTTCCCAGGACGGGCGGATCGCGACACGCGCCCAGTCGTAGATCCGCTCACCGTGCGCGCCGGCCCCGCCGGAGATTCGTTTCCACCGCTGGCGGGGCAGCGCGGCGACCAACTGGTCCACCCGCGTGTCCGCCCCGTGCGTGGTGATCACAGTGTCGTTGACCTTCGTAGCCAGCACGTGCGCGACCCGACGTTCCTCCAGCCACACTCGCAGGTGCTTGACCTGCCCGTATGCCTCGTCAGCGGTGACCCACGCGAACGGGACACCCGCGTCGATGGCGCGTTGCAGCATCCACTTGAAGTGCTCGTTCTTGGTCGCGAAGGGGACCTCGTCGTCGATCCCGGCCGCGCGGCAGCGGTCACGGTCATCCGTCCAGGAGACGGGGATGTAGAGCTCGCGGTCGATCAACGCCCGCCCCCTGGCGGAGGCGTAGGCCAGGAATGTTCCGATCTGGCTGTTCTCCGTGCGGCCGGCTGTGCCGGTGTACTGCCGCTGGACGCCGGCGGACTTGGTGCCCTTCTTCAGGAAGCCGGTGTCGTCGCCGATCAGCACCGCGTCCTTGGCGCCGATGGTCTCCACGACGAAGTCCCGGACATCGTCGCGGACCGCGTTCTCGTCCCAGTCGGAGTGGTTGAGCAGGCGCTGGACGCCGTCGGGGCGCAACTGCCCGACCTGCTCCGACAGCGTCCACCCGTTCTTCTTCTCAAGCGGCGCGAGCAACCCGTTCAGGTAGTCCGACGCCCGCTCGCGGGGCTCCGACCTGCCGAAACGGTGGGCGAACCGGGCATGGAACCCGGCTATCCCCTCGGACCACGACTCGACCTGCTCAACCGTCAACGATTCATCGCACAGTCGGAACAACGAGCCAACCCAGCACCTGTCACGGCAGATGCGGTTGCAGTACTAGCCGACGGAAGTGAGAACTGAAAAGGACGAACAGCAGGGCGGCACCCATCCAGGGTGCCGCCCTGCTGCCGTGACCACGATGGGATCCGGTTGCCCTAGTTCTTTTCACGCAAGGTGGCGTAAGCCGCCGCCACCGACGCGCAGTTGACCCGCGGCTTCCCGGCGGGCACCGACTGCTCCAGGTGCTGCAGGACGCTGAACTCGTCCTCGTCGGCGACACCGTTCTTCTTCAGGTCTTCCAGCGTAGAGTTGACCATGGCCGCCAGGTGCGGGTGGTCCTCCGTGCAGCGTGGCGCCAATGCGTCGAGAACCTGCTGGTACACGCCGGCGGGCCGACCGATCCCATCGAGGTCGGCCAGCTTCTGCGCCGGCCCAGGCGTCGACGCGTGCGTGGCCAGGGCCGGCTTCGTCTTCGCCGACGGCTTTGCTGCCGGACTGCTGTGGCTCGCTCCAGGCGTCGTGGCTGCTGCCGAGGCGTCGTGTGTGGCGGCATCCTTGACTCCGGAGACCATGCCTGCGATCAACGGCGGAGCTGCGATCAGCACCCCGATAGCGACAGCGATCTTCTTTCCCCTGCTCAGCGGCTTCTTCGGCGCCGGAACGGGCTGCTGACTCACGATCCCCCTAGACAGGCCGGGCGCCGCTCATCGCGGCGCAGCATCGGGACCGTACACCTCACGTGCACCAGTCCGTCACACGGGAACTGAGACGGACGACCGAAAGGGCGGCACCCTACGAGGGTGCCGCCCTATTGGTTTGCCTGGTCAAGGCACTTGAGGCCGTGGCGGGAATTGAACCCGCGTAACTCGCTTTGCAGGCGAGCCCCTGAGCCACTCGGGCACACGGCCGTTCTCAGGTGCGGCACGGCTCACTCGTTCCGAACCTGATGGGTCGACCGTAGGCGGGGCCCGGGGCGGGCTCAAGGGGTGCGGGGGTGCTGCAACGGGACTGCCATATGTCGTTCATGAACGCCGGTTCTCGAGACCGGGGCGTACGACCAAAGGCCCAGGCGATCACGGTCTTCGGACAGGAGTCACTGCCGGTCGTGGCCCTTACGCTGGCGGCCATGACAGCGCTGGAAGCACGTGACGTCGCGACCGCCCCGCCCGAGGGCGAGGGGGGTGTGCTGAGCCGTCCCTACCGGGCGCTCAGCGTCGGGATCGTGTTCGTGGAGCTGCTGATCGCCTTCGAGGCGACGGCCGTCGGGACGGCGATGCCCGTCGCGGCGCGGGAGCTCGACGGGGTGTCGTTGTACGCGTTCGCGTTCTCGGCGTATTTCACGACGAGCCTGTTCGGGATGGTGTTCGCCGGACAGTGGGCGGACCGCGACGGGCCCCTGGCGCCGCTGACCACGGGCATCACGGCCTTCGCGGCGGGACTGGTGCTGTCCGGGACGGCCGGGACCATGTGGCTGTTCCTCCTCGGGCGGGCGGTGCAGGGGCTCGGTGGCGGGCTGGTCGTCGTGGCGTTGTACGTCGTCGTGGTGTGGGCCTACCCGGAGCGGCTGCGCCCGGCGATCATGGCGGCGTTCGCGGCGAGCTGGGTGATTCCGTCCGTGGTCGGCCCGTTGATCGCGGGCACGGTCACCGAGCACCTGGGCTGGCGCTGGGTGTTCACCGGGATACCGGTGCTGGTCGTGTTGCCGCTGGCGCTCGCGCTGCCGCGGATACGACGGCTGACGGCCGGGCGGGCAGCGGAAACGGGGGCCGACGGACGCGTGCCCTTCGACCGGCGCCGCCTGGGTTCGGCACTCGGGATCTCCCTCGGCGCGGGGCTCCTCCAGTACGCCGCCCAGGACCTGGACCTGTTCTCGCTCGTCCCCGGCCTCGCGGGCGCCGCGCTGCTCGTCCCGGCCGTCCTCGGGCTGCTGCCGCGCGGCACCTACCGGGCGGCGCGCGGGCTGCCCTCCGTGGTGCTGCTGCGCGGGATCGCGGCGGGTGCCTTCATCGCCACCGAGTCCTTCGTGCCCCTCATGCTGGTCACCCAGCGCGGGCTGTCGCCGACGCTCGCCGGGTTCTCCCTCGCGGCGGCCGGCGGAACCTGGGCGCTGGGATCGTATGTGCAGGCGCGGCCCCGGATGGAGCCGTACCGGGACCGGCTGACGTTCCTCGGAATGGTGCTGCTCGCGGCGGCCATCGTCTCCGTGCCCAGCGTGCTGATCCCCGCCGTGCCCGTGTGGACAGTCGCCGTCGCCTGGGGGTTCGGCTGCTTCGGGATGGGGCTGGTGATCGCCTCCACGAGCGTGCTGCTGCTGCGCTTCTCGGCGCCGGAGGAAGTCGGCGCCAACTCCGCCGCGCTGCAGATCTCCGACGGCCTCTCCGACATCGTGCTGCTCGCGGCGGGCGGCGCGGCGTTCGCGGCGCTGGGCGGCGGCAAGGTCGCGGAGACGGCCACCTCGACGGCCGGCGCTTCCCACCCCGCCGCGTTCGCCGCCGTGTTCCTGCCGATGGCCGGGGTGGCGCTGGTGGGGGCCTGGGTGACGACCCGATTGCGAGAGCGGTGATCTGAAAAGAGAGCGGTGCTCACCAGCTCGTCGACGGGAACAAGCGGACCGCCTGGCCGACCGCCGCCACCTTCCTCGCCGTGAACGGCGTCGACCTCGCCCGCTGCGACCAGGACAGGGCGTACGACCTGGTCATCGCCGTGGCGTCCGGTGAGGAGAGCGGCATCGGGGTGATCGCCGACCGGTTGCGGGCTCTGTGACCTCAGTCCCATCCACGGGTGACCCGGCGTCGTGCGCGCGTTGACACATCCGCGGCGCCGGTAGGGTGGCCCGGTTGTCATACGTAGCCGAGCCGCTCAACCACCCCACGGAGACCGTGACTACCACCGCCGCCAGCGCATCCACCTCGCACCACCTCTCACCCGCCTTCCCCGGCCGCGCCCCCTGGGGTACCGCCAGCAAGCTGCGTGCCTGGCAGCAGGGGGCGCTGGAGAAGTACATCCAGGAGCAGCCACGCGACTTCCTGGCCGTCGCCACGCCCGGCGCCGGCAAGACGACGTTCGCGCTGACGCTCGCGTCCTGGCTGCTGCACCACCACGTCGTGCAGCAGGTGACCGTGGTCGCGCCGACCGAGCACCTGAAGAAGCAGTGGGCGGAGGCCGCCGCGCGGATAGGGATCAAGCTGGATCCCGAGTACAGCGCGGGGCCGCTCAGCAAGGAGTACCAGGGCGTCGCCGTGACGTACGCGGGTGTGGGTGTGCGGCCCATGCTCCACCGCAACCGCGTCGAGCAGCGCAAGACCCTCGTCATCCTGGACGAGATCCACCACGCCGGTGACTCGAAGTCCTGGGGCGAGGCGTGCCTCGAAGCGTTCGAGCCCGCCACTCGACGGCTCGCGCTCACCGGTACGCCCTTCCGGTCCGACACCAATCCCATTCCCTTCGTGACGTACGAGGAAGGGAATGACGGGATTCGGCGCTCCTCCGCCGATTACACGTACGGGTACGGGTCCGCTCTGGGGGACGGGGTCGTGCGGCCCGTCATCTTCCTCTCCTACAGCGGCAACATGCGGTGGCGTACGAAGGCGGGGGACGAGATCGCGGCCCGCCTCGGCGAGCCGATGACCAAGGACGCCGTCTCGCAGGCCTGGCGCACCGCGCTCGACCCGCGCGGTGAGTGGATGCCCAGCGTGCTGCGCGCCGCCGACCAGCGGCTGACCGAGGTCAGGAAGGGCATCCCGGACGCGGGTGCGCTCGTCATCGCCTCCGATCAGGACTCGGCCCGCGCGTACGCCAAGCTCATCCGTGAGATCACCGGCACGAAGGCGACCCTGGTCCTGTCCGACGACACAGGCGCGTCCAACAGGATCGACGAGTTCAGCCACAGCGAGGACCGGTGGATGGTCGCCGTCCGCATGGTGTCCGAGGGCGTCGACGTGCCGCGGCTCGCGGTCGGCGTGTATGCCACCACCATCTCCACGCCCCTGTTCTTCGCGCAGGCCGTCGGTCGTTTCGTACGGTCCCGGCGGCGCGGCGAGACCGCCTCCGTCTTCCTGCCGACCGTTCCCGACCTCCTCGGCTTCGCCAACGAGATGGAGGTCGAGCGCGACCACGTCCTCGACAAGCCCAAGAAGGAGGGCGAGGAGGACCCCTACGCCGAGTCCGAGCAGGAGATGGACGAGGCGAACCGGGAGCAGGACGAGGACACCGGGGAGCAGGAGCAGTTCTCCTTCGAGGCGCTGGAGTCCGAGGCCGTCTTCGACCGAGTGCTGTACGACGGTGCCGAGTTCGGGATGCAGGCCCACCCGGGCAGCGCGGAGGAGCAGGACTACCTCGGGATTCCGGGGCTGCTCGAGCCCGACCAGGTGCAGTTGCTGCTGCAGAAGCGGCAGGCGCGGCAGATCGCGCACAGCCGCAAGAAGCCCGACGACGAGGCCGACCTTCTCGAACTGCCCGCCGAGCGGCGGCCCGTGGTCTCGCACAAGGAGATGCTGGAGCTGCGGAAGCAGCTCAACACCATGGTCGGCGCGTACGTCCACCAGAGCGGCAAGCCGCACGGCGTGATCCACACCGAACTGCGCCGTGTGTGCGGCGGGCCGCCGAGCGCGGAGGCGACGGCGGGTCAACTGCGGCAGCGGATCGCCAAGGTGCAGGAGTGGGCCACCCGTATGCGGTGACGCTGGGCGCTGTGCCTGGGCGGTCATGGTTCGTGGGGCACTGTTTGTGCGTTTTCTGCGGATCCGCCGTGGCTGGTCGCGCCCACGCGGCGGAGCCGCATGATGTCAGCGGCCCGCGCCCCTTTCAGGGGCGTGTGCGCCGTGTGTGGGGGGCGTGCGCGCCGCGTGGTGGGTGCTGTACGTACAAGGACAAAGGCTCTGCAAAGGGGAGGAGTTCGTGCCAGGACGTGACCGGATTCTGGACGGAGACTTCCGCTGAGCGAACCTGCTCGCTACTGTCCCGCTACGCACACGCCCCGTGGCAGCGCCGCCGCGGAGCGCAGCCGTGTAGCGACTCCGCCCGGGAAGAGCCCGGGTCGTCAGCCGACGGCGGCCTCTGAAGCGCGTCGCCGACGGGACTCGGAGACGCAACCGCCGTGAGGGGGCCGCCGACCTCACCACTAAGGAGTGGGCGTCGTGACCGCGGAGACCTCTCAGACGCTCGACCGGGGACTGCGTGTCCTCAAGCTGCTCGCCGACACGGACCACGGGCTGACCGTCACCGAGCTCTCGAACAAACTGGGCGTCAACCGGACCGTTGTGTACCGCTTGCTCGCCACGCTGGAGCAGCACGCGCTCGTACGCCGGGATCTGGGCGGCCGCGCCCGGGTCGGCCTCGGGGTGCTGCGGCTGGGGCGCCAGGTGCATCCGCTGGTACGGGAGGCCGCGTTGCCGGCGCTGCGCGCGCTGGCCGAGGACATAGGGGCCACGGCCCATCTCACGCTCGTCGACGGGGCCGAGGCCCTTGCCGTCGCCGTCGTGGAGCCGACGTGGACGGACTACCACGTCGCCTACCGCGCCGGTTTCCGGCATCCGCTGGACCGGGGCGCCGCGGGCCGCGCGATCCTCGCCGCCCGGCAGCACGCGCCGACGGACGCCCCCGGGTACACGCTCACGCATGGCGAGTTGGAGGCGGGCGCGAGTGGAGCCGCCGCTCCCCTGATAGGGGTGACGGGGGTCGAGGGCAGCGTCGGTGTCGTCATGCTCGCGGACTCCGTGCCGGAACGGGTGGGGCCGCGGGTCGTGGACGCGGCGCGAGAGGTCGCGGACGCGCTGCGCTGAGGCTCCGCGCTCTGTCGTGCTCCGGCTGGCGGCGACGCTCCCCACGCCCACCCGCGACGTCACGTACGTCTTCTACGAGCGCGAGGAGGTCGAGGGCGACCGCAACGGGCTCGGCCAGATCGCCGTCGTACGGCCGGAGTTGCTGAAGGCCGACCTCGCGATCCTCGTGGAGCCGTCCGCGGCCGGGGTCGAGGCGTGCTGCCAGGGCGTGCTGATGACCGACATCACGGTCCGCGGCGAGCGGGCGCACACCGCGCGCCTGGCGGGGTGTGAACGCCGCACACTGCGCCGGGGCCGCGGGCAACGTCGTGCCCGACGAGTGCGTGATCATTATCAACTCCCGTTGCGTCGCCCTCGGCACGCCCGCCCTCAACTACGGCCCCGGCGATCCGGTCCTCGCGCACACGGCGGGGAAGTACGTCCCCGTCGGACAGCTGCGGGCGTGCGAGGAGCGGTTGACGGAGTGGCTCACGCGGGGAGGCGGCTGAGCCACTCCATCAGGAACTTGGTGAAGACGTACGGCTCTTCCATGTTGGCGTAGTGGGCGGCGCCCTCGACGGTGGTCGTGCGGCCGTCGGCGACGGCGTCGACGAGGCGGTCGGCCATCGCGATCAGATCGGCCGCGTCCAGGGCGCCGTTGATGGCCAGGACGGGGACCGCGATGGTCTTGGCGCGCGCCGGGACGCCGGTCACCGGGACGGAGTGGTCGGGTTCGTCGGGCGTGTGCTTGGAAATGGTCCCCCGCGCCATTTCCGGCTCTCCTGTCGGATCCGTGGGTCGGGGTTATGTGGTCTGACGGCCTGGTAGGTGTGTAACGGGGTCCGCGCTGGCGGGTAACACTTCCCCGATCTTTCTCTTACCGGGCTCTCATCTATTGAGCCCGCTGATCACCCCCTGGCATACTCGGCGTTCCGGGGGTGACGTACATGCGTACGAGACTTCTCTCGGCCGGGTGAACAGGAATTCGCCTGGGACACCGTTTCAAGGGAGAGTCTTGCGCAGACAAGTGAAAAGGGCTGCCGCGGCCACGGTGGCCACGGCAGCGGCCGTCGCCCTCGCCGCGGGCATGACCAGCCCGGCGTCGGCGAAGCCGGAAGGCCGCGCCCCGGCCGCCGCCGTGGCGGCCTCGGTCGCCGGCAGGCACCACGTCACCCTGATCACCGGTGACCGGATCGCCCTTGACGCCAAGGGTCGGGTCGTCGGCCTGGAGAGGGCCGCGGGACGCGACCACATACCCTTCCAGATCCGCAAGGCCGGCGGGCACACCCTCGTCGTCCCCGGTGACGCCCTCCGGCTGGTCGCCTCCGGCACGCTGGACCGGCGGCTCTTCGACGTCACCGAACTGGACAAGGCCGCGACCCGCAAGGCGCAGCGAGGCGGCCTGAAGGTCATCGTCGGTTACCGGGGCGCCGCCGGCACCGTCAGGGCCGAGGTCCGTGACGCCGGCACCCTGCGGCACACCCTCAGGACGCTCAACGTCGACGCCGTGCAGACCCCGGTCAAGGACACGCCGGAACTGTGGGACGCGGTCACCAACGGGGACAGGGCCGCCTCCGGCATCGCCCACGTCTGGCTCGACGGCGTCCGCAAGGCCAGCCTCGACAAGTCCGTGCCGCAGATCGGCGCCCCCAAGGCGTGGGCGGCCGGCTACAACGGCAAGGGCGTCAAGATCGCCGTTCTGGACACCGGGGTGGACGCGACCCACCCGGACCTCAAGGACCAGGTGATCGAGTCCAGGAACTTCACCACCGCCGCCGACGCCTCGGACCACTTCGGCCACGGCACGCACGTCGCGTCCATCGCGGCGGGCACCGGCGCCAAGTCGCACGGCAAGTACACCGGCGTCGCGCCCGGCGCGAAGATCCTCAACGGCAAGGTCCTGGACGACACCGGCTCCGGCGACGACTCCGGCATCCTGGCCGGCATGGAGTGGGCCGCGGCCCAGGGCGCCGACGTCGTCAACCTCAGCCTGGGCGGCAACGACACCCCGGAGATCGACCCGCTCGAAGCCGAGGTCAACAAGCTCTCCAAGGAGAAGGGCATCCTGTTCGCGATCGCCGCGGGCAACGAGGGCGCCCAGCGCATCGGTTCGCCGGGCAGCGCGGACGCCGCGCTCACCGTCGGCGCGGTCGACGGCAACGAAAAGCTCGCCGACTTCTCCTCCACCGGCCCCAGCGTCGAGGGCACCATCAAGCCGGACGTCACCGCGCCCGGCGTCGGTATCACCGCGGCCGCGGCCAAGGGCAGCGTCATCGACCAGGAGGTCGGCGAGAACCCGCCCGGCTACCTGACCATGTCGGGTACGTCGATGGCGACCCCGCATGTCGCCGGCGCCGCCGCGATCCTGAAGCAGGAGCACCCCGACTGGGGCTACCAGCAGCTGAAGGCCGCGCTGACCGGCTCCGCCAAGGGCGGCAAGTACACGCCGTTCGAGCAGGGTTCGGGCCGTATCGCCGTCGACAAGGCCATCGAGCAGACCGTGGTCGCCGACCCGGTGTCGGTGAACTTCGGTGTGCAGCAGTGGCCGCACACCGACGACACCCCGGTCACCAAGCGGCTGACCTACCGCAACCTCGGCACCAAGGACGTCACCCTCAGCCTCTCGGTGAGCGGCACCGACCCCAAGGGCGCGGCGGCACCGGCCGGCTTCTTCACGCTGGGCGCGACCGAGGTGACCGTCCCCGCGGGCGGCACGGCCGCCGTCGACGTCACCGCCGACACCAAGCTGGGCGGCACCCTCGACGGCGCCTACTCGGCGTACGTCACGGCGACCGGCGACGGCCAGAGCGTCCGTACCGCGGCCGCGGTACAGCGTGAGGTGCAGTCGTACAGCCTCACCGTCAAGCACATCGGGCGCGACGGCAGACCGACCGGTGTCTACAACACCGTCCTGGTGGGCTACTCGGGCCTCGGCGACCATCATCTCTATGCCGCGCCGGAGTCCGACTCCGGGACCGCCACGATCCGGGTGCCGGCGGGCACGTACCTGCTCGACGCCTGGATCGCGAAGGACGCCACCACCTTCGACGGCGGTCTCGACTGGCTGCTCCAGCCCAAGCTGAGCGTCACCAAGGACCTCACGGTCACCCTCGACGCGCGCACCACCAAGGCGGCCGACATCACCGTGCCGGACGCCGGGGCGAAGCCGAGCTCCGCGTCGATCGACTACGTGTACGAGCCGGCGGGCATCGGGTTCGGGGTCGGTTCGGACACCTTCGACAATATCCGGATGGCCCCGCTGGGCGGTGAGGTGACCGGCGGTCTGACCCAGACCTGGAGCGGCCGGTTCACCAAGGGCGACCACGAGGAGTACGACGTCGCCACCAGCGCCCAGGTCAAGAAGATCCAGGGCGACAAGGTCCGGCACTTCAAGGCCGGCGAGTTCGCCACGGTCAAGAACAGCCTCGGCGCCGCCGCCTCCGGCAAGACCGGCTCGGTCAGCCTGCAGGGCACCATCGGCGACGGCGTGTGGCTGGACGGTGACAAAGAGCAGAAGCTGCCCAGCACCCGTACCGTCCATGTTTCCACCGTCGACGGCGCCCTGTGGGCCTTCGAATTCACCCAGTTCAGCGGCCATGACACCCAGGGCCTGCCGATCGCCGACGCCTTCTACACGAGCGTCCCGCAGCAGTACAAGGCCGGCAAGAGCTATCAGAACACCTTCAACAGGGCGGTCTTCGGTCCGAGTCTGACCGACGGGTTCGGTCTGTACCGCGACGGAAACCAGATCTTCGGCATCGCTCCGCTGTTCGCGGACAGCGCCAAGCACGTCGGGTCCTCCGAGTTCCTGTCGGCGAACACCACCCTGTACCGCAACGGCACCAAGGTGGCCTCCAACCAGGACCCGCTGTCCGGCGACGGCGCCTTCACCGTGCCGTCCGCCGACGCCGAGTACCGGCTGACCACCTCGGTCGTCCGCTCGGTCAAGGTCGCCGCCGCCTCCACCCGGATCGACGCGAGCTGGACCTTCCACTCGAAGAAGTCGGCCGCCGGCCCGTCGGCCCGGCTCCCGGCCTCCACCGTCCGCTTCGGCGCCCATACCGGTCTGGACAGCCGCGTCGCGGCGGGCGAGAAGGTCACCTTCCCGGTCACCGTCGAGGGCGCGGCCGCCGGCCGCAACCTGAAGTCCCTCTCGGTCTACGTGTCGTACGACTACGGCAAGACCTGGAAGAAGCTGACGGTCAGCCACGGCAGGATCACCGTCAAGAACCCGGCGAAGGGCAAGGCGATCTCGTTCCACGCCAAGATCGCCGACACGAAGGGCAACAAGTCCACGATCTCGGTCTACAACGCGTACTACGCCAAGTGAGCCGCGACCGCTGAACACCCGCACGGAGAACGGCCCGCCGGAAGCATTGCTTCCGGCGGGCCGTTCGCGCACCCCGGGGCCGGCTCAGGGCGTGGCGACGCGGGTCGCGTCCGTGCCCCAGCTGGCCAGCAGCCGCAGCGCCTGAGCCGACGCGGAGCCCGGCTCCAGGCGCGTGTAGTACGCCACCGACACCCCGGCCAGCTGCGCCAGCTCCTCCCGGCGCAGCCCCGGCACCCTGCGGTGCCGCCCGAAGTCCGGCAGCCCGACGTCGCCGGGGAGCAGCCGGGCCCGCCGGGTGCGCAGGAACTCGCTGAGCTCGGCACGCCGGTCCAGCGGCGCGGAGGCGGGGGAGGTGGGGGACTGCTCTTCCATACGTCCAGTATTCACGGTCGTACGCACGCGAACCTGACCCCGCCGGTGGTAGGCACGGCGGACGTACGCAGAAGCGGGGGCTGGGTGGCGGACGTAGCGTGGAGGAGTCTGAACGCGTGCCCGGGGAAGAAGACGGCCGGGTACGACACCACCGCTAGGAGAACCCCCCTCATGACCACTGTTGCTGCTTACGCCGCGCCCGCCGCGAAGGCTCCGCTGGAGCGGACCACGATCGAGCGGCGCGCGGTCGGTGAATCCGACGTCCTCATCGACATCGAGTTCGCCGGTATCTGTCACTCCGACATCCACCAGGCCCGCGAGGGCTGGGGTACGGCGATCTTCCCGATGGTGCCCGGTCACGAGATCGCGGGCGTCGTCTCCGAGGTCGGCACGGGTGTCACCCGGTACGCGGTGGGGGACCGCGTGGGCGTCGGCTGCATGGTCGACTCCTGCCGCGAGTGCGACAACTGCGAGGCCGGTCTCCAGCAGTACTGCACCGGCGGCGGCCCGACCTGGACGTACAACGGCGTCGGCAAGGACGGGCAGCCGACCTTCGGCGGCTACTCGCGGAAGGTCGTCGTCGACGAGAACTACGTCGTCCGCATCCCGGACGGCCTCTCCCTCGACGTCGCCGCCCCGCTGCTGTGCGCCGGCATCACCACCTACTCGCCGCTGAAGCACTGGAACGCCGGTCCCGGCAAGAAGGTCGCCGTGGTGGGGCTCGGCGGTCTCGGGCACATGGGCGTCAAGATCGCCGCCGCTCTCGGCGCGGAGGTCACCGTCCTGTCCCAGTCGCTGCGCAAGAAGGACGACGGCCTGAAGCTGGGCGCCACCGACTACCGGGCGACCAGCGACCCGAAGACCTTCGAGGACCTCGAGGGCACGTTCGACGTCATCCTGAACACGGTGTCGGCGCCGCTCGACTTCGACGCGTACCTGTCGCTGCTGCGCACCGACGGCGTGATGGTGAACGTCGGCATCCCGGAGGAGCCGACCCCGGTCCTGCTCTCCTCCGTCTTCGGCAACCGCCGTGTCCTGACCAGCTCCAGCATCGGCGGCATCCAGGAGACCCAGGAGATGCTGGACTTCTGCGCCGAGCACCGGCTGGGCGCCGAGATCGAACTGATCGACGCGAACCAGATCAACGAGGCGTACGAGCGGGTCGTCAACAGCGACGTCCGCTACCGCTTCGTGATCGACACGGCGACCATCTGAGTCACCGCCGCCGCCTTTGGCCGAGGAGCCGGAGCGGACAGGGGCCGCCGACCAGGGAGGTGTGCGCACCCCGGTACCTCCAGCGGAGGTAGCGGGGTGCCGGCCACCAGGCCACCAGGCCGCCGGCATCGGCCCGCCCTTAAGCGCCGGGCACACCGGCGGCAGCCGCGGAGTGCGGGCCCCCGACCGCCCGCTGAGGCAACGCCCACCTCAGCCGGTGCCGGGAGTACGTTGGAGAGGGGGAGGTCCCACGATGACCGTGAACCTGAACCACACCATCGTGGCCGCGCGCGACAGCCGCGCGTCGGCGAGGTTCCTGGCCGACATCCTCGGTCTCCGCGTCAGCCCGGAGTACGGCCCGTTCGTCCCGGTCGCACTGCCCAACGGCGTGACCCTCGACTACATGGAGAGCGCCGGGGAGATCCCGCCGCAGCAGTACGCCTTCCTGGTCTCCGAGGACGACTTCGACGAGATCTTCGGCCGCGTGCGGAACGCGGGCCTGGACTACTGGGCCGACCCGCACCACAGCAGGCCCGGCGAGATCAACACCAACGACGGCGGCCGCGGCACCTACTTCGACGACCCCAACGGCCACATCCTGGAGATCCTCACCCGCCCCTACGGCAGCGGCGGCTGACCCGGCGCCCCGGGCACCCCGTCACCCCCGCAGGCCCTTGATCCTCTCCTGCGCGGCCATCACCAGCTCGACCGCGCGGTTGTCGGACGCCGGCTCACGCATCTGGTTCGTCACGTAGGCGATCGCCATCCGCTCGTCCGGGTCGACCCAGACCAGCGCGCCGCCCCAGCCGCCCCAGCCGAGGGAGCTGCCGAACAGCCCGTAGCCCAGGCCGTACCGGGAGGGCATGCCGAGGATCCGGTCGACACCGTCGAACTGCACCTCCCGGGCCCGAGCGCACCCCTGCGGCGACAGCACCCGCGCCCCGCCGACCGTCCCGCCGCAGGCGAGCAGGGACTGCACGAGGGCGACCGAACGGGCGTTGCCGAACCCGCTGGCGGCGGGGATCTGGGCGCGCCGCCACGCGAGGGAGTTGCCGTCCCGGACGCGCAGGACGGCGACACCGGCGTGGGTCGCGTCGCTGTGCCCGGCCCCGGCCGCGTAGTCCTCGTCCCGGCCCGGCGGCGGCACGGTGAGCGCCACCCTCGGGTCGTCCTCGGCACCCAGCCCGATGTGGAAGTCCGCGCCCAGCGGCCCGGCCACCTCGGCCGCGAAGAACTCGCCCACGCTCCGCCCGGTGATCCGGCGCACCACCTCACCGACCAGGAACCCCTGGGTCAGGGAGCCTCGGCATCCGCCCAGACCCGGGCGACCACGGCGCCGACCGTGCGCCATCCGATCCGCATCAGCTGGGTGACGGCCGTCTTCGAGCAGCAGGTGGCCAGCCAGGCGACCTGCGTGTCGAAGGCGTAGGTGTGCCCGGCTCCGTGCCGGGCCCAGGGCACCGCCGCCACGGTCACCCCGTGCTCGGGGCAGGACACCCGCGGCGCGTCGGCCTCGATGAAAGCCCGGACGACGCCCAGGTCAAGCGCCCGCCAGCGCCGCCGGCCCTCACCGTTGTCGTACTTCGCGCACCGCCGCTCGCAAACCCCGCATCGCTGCCGGCGGCCCTTCGCAGGCCGGGCGTGGGCCACGATCACCAGCACGCCGTCGTCGTCACCGGCCTCGCTCTCCTCGGCCTCGACCTGCTCGATCACTGTCTTTTCGACACCGAACAGCCGGACCCATATCCTCTTATCTTGCACGCCGTATCCCACACTGTTCGTTTCGGTCCTTAAGTAGTCGAAACGTACTCCGGATACGGCGTGTTCTGCACATACGCCCAGGTCAGCGACCCACGGAAGCGACAGGAGAGCCCCATTTCCCGCACCCGCCGTACGACCTCCGGGTCGACCTCGTCGAGCGTGCGATACGGGCCGGCCACGGCCGAGGCGAAGACGTCGACCCAGCCGTCGATGTCGCCGGCGGCCAGGGCGCCGCCCCAGCGGTTCTTGATGTCCAGGGTCCAGGAGTCGGTGTCCTCGGGGTCGGTGATCCCGGCGCCGCTCACGACGAGCGCGCGGACGAGGTCCGGGTGCTCCAGCGCGGTGTCGACCGCGGTGGCCCCGCCCATCGACATTCCGACGAGGGCCGCGGGGCCCGTGTCGAGGTGGCGCAGGAGGGCGGCGAGGTCGTCGGTGGGGCGGAAGGGCTTCGTCGCGTTGGCGGACCGGCCGTGGCCGCGGGCGTCGGGCGCGATCACCCGATGGCCGACCGCGAGGAGCGGCACCAGGTCGTCCCACATGCGGTGGTCGGTGAAGCCGCCGTGCAGCAGCACCAGCGGGGGGCCCGTGCCGACCTCGCGGTAGGCGAGCGGGCCGTCGGCGGACTCGAACATGAACACCTGAGAGGCATCAGTCATGACAACTAAGGTGTCATGTTGGGGCCGACTTGGCAACCAAGGTGTCATCCTGTCTCTGTGACCGACGACAGCAAGCCCGACCACGCCGAGCGCGACGAGAACGAACCCCTCTCGCCCGACGACCTCGCCCCCCGCCTCTACGAGGTGTTCGCCGTGCTGGGGCCCCTGTACCGGCGCGTGAGCCGCAAGGTGGAGCTCAACGAGCCGATCGAAGGCCTGTCCATCGGCGTGCGCGCCGTACTGGACCTCCTGCGCGCGCAAGGGCCCCTGACAGTTCCCCAGATGGGGCGCGCGCAGGCGCTCAGCCGTCAGTTCGTGCAGCGGATGGTCAACGAGGCGGCGGCCCACGGGCTGGTCGAGGCCATCGCCAACCCCGCGCACCAGCGGTCCTCGCTGATCCGGCTGACCGACGACGGCCGTTCGGCCATCGACGCGGTGATCACCCGCGAGAGCGCGCTGCTGAAGCGGGTGGGCGGCGACCTGACCGACGCGGACGTGCAGACGTGTGTACGGGTGCTGACGCGCATGCTGGAGGTCTTCGAGGACGTGGACGTCAACTGACGGCCGGGCCCGAAGGGCGGCTCAGCGACGGGTGCCGAGCCCGCCCAGCGTCCTCAACTGCAGCCACAGCAACAGCCGTTCGTCGGGATCGTCGAGGTCGATGCCGAGCTGCTGCTGGGCCTGCCGCAGCCGGTAGCGGCAGGTGTTGGCGTGGACGGCGAGCAGCCGCGCCGCGTCCGTCATGTCGCAGCCCCCGTCCAGCCAGGCGACGAGGGTGGCCCTCGCGGCCCTGCTGGGCTTCGCCCTCCCCGGCGACACCTCCGCCTCCAGCCGCTACTTCACAGAGGACATCACCGAGCCCTTCGTCCTCGACGACGGCCATCTGCCGGTGCCGCGCACCCCGGGCATCGGGACCGAGCCGCTGCCGGAGGCGCTGCGCCGCTTCACCACCGCCCGGCGGGACCTGTACGGAGGCCGCGCCGAGCGGTGACGTTAGATTGATCCCGTGCTCTCTCGCCTCACACGCCTCCAGGCCATCGCCGTCTGCGCCGTTCCCGGCGTGGCCCTGCTCGCCACGGCGGCGTTCGCGCCGCTGCCGTTCTCCGTGGCGCAGCCCGGCATGACGGCGAACGTCCTCGGCGAGAACAAGGGCGACCCGGTGATCACCATCAGCGGAGCGCCCACCCGCACGACGAGCGGGCAGCTGCGGATGACGACGATCGAGGCGACCGGGCCGGACGCGAGCGTCAGCCTCGGTGACGTGATCGACGGCTGGTTCCGCACGGACCGGGCCGTGATGCCGCGCGACTCGGTCTACCCGAGCGGGAACTCCGTCAAGGAGATCGAGCAGCACAACGCCGACCAGATGAAGCAGTCCCAGGACGCGGCCACCGAGGCGGCCCTGTCCTATCTGCACGAGAAGAACGACGTGAAGGTCACGCTCAAGCTGGCCGACGTCGGCGGACCCAGCGCCGGACTGCTCTTCACGCTCGGGATCATCGACAAGCTGGACGGCGACGGCCGCGGCGGCGACCTCACGGGCGGTCGCACCGTCGCGGGTACGGGGACGATCGACGCCGACGGGAAGGTCGGCGCGGTCGGCGGGGTCGGCCTGAAGACGCAGGCCGCCCGGCGCGACGGCGCGACGGTCTTCCTGGTCCCGAAGGCGGAGTGCTCGGACGCCAAGTCGGAACTGCCCAAGGGGCTGCGACTGGTTCCGGTGACCACGCTCAAGGGCGCGGTCGAGTCGCTGGTCTCCCTGGAGAAGGGGAAGGGCTCGGTCCCCAGCTGTTAGTGCGCGACGGCGACGCGGGGTGCGGCGGCGAGGCGCAGGCCGACCTCTACGAGGGTCCAGCCGAGGCGCGTCCGCAGTTCGCCGGGGCGGCGGGCGGAGGTGGCCAGGCGGTGGGCTTCGGCCTGGGCCCGGAGCTCGGCGGCGCGGGCATGGTGCAGGGCGAGGTGGGTTTCGGCGTGCGTCATTGGTGCGTCTCCGTTCGGTCCTGCGTGACGGGGAAGGCGTGGGTGTGGATGCGGACCTGTGCGGCCTCGGCGGCATCCTCGGTGGCGGGCAGGTCGCGGTAGCTGTCGACGAGCGCGTGCATCTTCTGGATGAGTTCGCGGGTGAGTTCGGGTGTCAGCCGTAGCGTCTCGCTGCTCATGTCCCAGACCCCGGACCATTCTTCCGGCCACTGGGTCCGGTTGCCCATCCAGGTCGACAGGTCCCGGGTCTGCGTGGTCGCGACCTCGTGGAGGTACATGTCGGCGGCCCCGCGCACGACCGGGTCGGTGTCCGTGAGTAGAGAGTCGTCGAAACTCAGGCCCCGGTGGACCGCCTTCCACCACCGCTCCCGTCCCTTGCCCCGCTCGGGGGCGTCCTCGACGAAGCCGTGTGCGGCCAGCTGCCGCAGGTGGTAGCTGGTGGCACCGCTCGACTCACCCAGCTTCTCGGCGAGCTGTGACGCGGTGGCCGGACCACCGAAGCGCAGAGCGTCCAGGAGCTGCATGCGCAAGGGGTGTGCGAGCCCGCGCAGTGAGCGGGCGTCGAGATTGCGGACCCGTGGATCCCGAGGCTCTTCCATGCATGCAAAGGTAGCGTTGCAAAGGAGTGGTTGCAAGGGTTTCTTTGCAGCCACCCCTTTGGAAGGTGTGGGCGCTCAGCCCCCCTTCGCGAACCGGAGAGCGTCCATTCACGCCACATCCCGGTCCTCGGTCAGTGCTCGGTCGCCGCCTGCTTCACCAGCGGGATGATCCGCAGCGGAACGGGGTTCTCCATGACGATCGCCGTGGAGGCCCGGACGATGCCATCAAAACCGACGACCCGGTCGATCACACGTTGGAGATCGGCGTTCGAGCGGGCCACCAGCCGGCACAGCATGTCGCCGCTGCCGGTGGTCGTGTGCAGCTCCAGCACCTCGGGGACGGTCGTCAAGTGCGCCCGTACGTCGGGGCCTTGTCCCTGCCGGATCTGCAGGGTCGCGAAGGCCGTGACGGGGTAGCCGAGCGCGGCCGGATCCACCTGCGGACCGAATCCCCGGATGACTCCATTCGATTGAAGGCGGTCGAGCCGGGCCTGCACGGTGCCGCGCGCGACCCCGAGCCGCCGGGACATCTCCAGCACGCCGATACGCGGCTCCTCGGCCAGCAGCACGATGAGCCGGCCGTCCAGGTGATCGATTGCCATGCCGCCCTCCCCGGGTGGTCATCATGTACAGAACGCCCGCCGAAGCGTGCGGTTTACTGAGCACATTGTCCAGCCTGATCGTGAACTATTGCGCACCTTGTGGAACGGGGGGAGTCTGCGGCCATGACGCAGACCACAGACCTCACTCCCGACACCGCCCGGCAGGCAGACCCCTTCCCGGTCAAGGGAATGGACGCGGTCGTCTTCGCCGTCGGCAACGCCAAGCAGGCCGCGCACTACTACTCCACGGCCTTCGGCATGCGGCTGGTCGCCTACTCCGGACCGGAGAACGGCAGCCGCGAGACGGCCTCGTACGTCCTCGAGAACGGCTCGGCACGCTTCGTCTTCACCTCCGTCATCAAGCCCGCCACGACCTGGGGCCACTTCCTGACCGAGCACGTGGCCACGCACGGTGACGGTGTCGTCGACCTCGCCATCGAGGTCCCGGACGCGCGCGCCGCGTTCGCGTACGCCGTCGAGCACGGCGCCCGCCCGCTCGCCGAGCCCTACGAGCTCAAGGACGAGCACGGCACGGTCGTCCTCGCCGCGATCGCCACGTACGGCGAGACCCGGCACACGCTCGTCGAACGCACCGGCTACGACGGCCCGTACCTCCCCGGCTACACCGCCGCCGCCCCGATGGTCGAACCGCCCGCCCACCGCACCTTCCAGGCCATCGACCACTGCGTCGGCAACGTCGAACTCGGCCGCATGAACGAATGGGTCGGCTTCTACAACAAGGTCATGGGCTTCACGAACATGAAGGAGTTCGTGGGCGACGACATCGCGACCGAGTACAGCGCGCTGATGTCGAAGGTCGTCGCCGACGGCACGCTCAAGGTCAAGTTCCCGATCAACGAGCCCGCCATCGCCAAGAAGAAGTCCCAGATCGACGAGTACCTGGAGTTCTACGGCGGCGCGGGCGTCCAGCACATCGCGCTGAACACCAACGACATCGTGCAGACCGTACGCACCATGCGCGCGGCCGGGGTCCAGTTCCTGGACACGCCCGACTCGTACTACGACACCCTCGGCGAGTGGGTCGGCGACACCCGGGTCCCCGTCGACACCCTGCGCGAGCTCAAGATCCTCGCCGACCGCGACGAGGACGGCTATCTGCTCCAGATCTTCACCAAGCCGGTCCAGGACCGGCCGACCGTCTTCTTCGAGATCATCGAACGGCACGGCTCGATGGGCTTCGGCAAGGGCAACTTCAAGGCCCTCTTCGAGGCGATCGAGCGGGAGCAGGACAAGCGCGGCAACCTGTAGAACTCATCCGCGGTCAGCGCGACGTCGGGCGGCGCGGTGCCAGTGGCGGTGGCGCGGGTGGTGGCGGTGGCGGTGGGGGTGGCGGTGTCGTTGTCGGGTGCGGTGCCGGTGCCGGTGCCTGTGCCGTGGGACGACGTGGCGGCCGCGAGGCCGCGGGGTTCGCCGGACGCGCGGGGGCGCCCGGCGGCCCTTGCGCACCCTCGGGCTCCGCCGGGGCGGTGTCCTTCGGCTCGGGCAGCGGCTCCGGGGCAGGCTCGCCGAGAGCGGCCAGGGCTTGCCGGGCCTGGGGCGCGAGGGCGGGGGAGAAGTACGGGTTGATCTGGAGGGACTCCGCGATGTGGCGGCGCGCCGGGCCGGGCAGACCCAGCTCGCGTTCGATCTCGCCCCGGTGGTAGACGTACAGCGCGCTGCGGACGCCGCCGCCCGCCGTCTTGTCCGTCGCCTTCGTCGCGAACTTCAGAGCCTCCTCGTCCTCCTCGGACCGGTGCAGCGCCCACCCCAGCGCGTCCGCGACGGCGATACCGGGCTGGCGTTTCCACTCCTCGCGCAGCCGGCGCACCGCCTCCTCGGGATCGCCGTGGTCCGCCTCGAACAGCCCGAGGACCAGCTCGTCGTCGACACCGGCCGAGGCGTCGGTGCGCACCCGCTCCCGCAGCAGCGCGTACTGCGTCTGCGCCGCGTCGCGCACCCCCAGCGTCTCGTACAACTCGCCCAGCTCCAGCGCGTACCGCGGATCGGGCTCCTGGGCGAACGCCGTCTGGTACGCGCGCAGCGCCTCCGCGCTGCGCCCGAGCGCCGCCAGCGCACGCCCCTGTCCGGCGAGCGCGCCGCGCTGGTCGGGGTCGTTGCTCAGCGCGGCCTCGTAGTAGCGCAGCGACTCCTCGCGGTCCCCGCGTTCCCAGGCGAGCCGGCCCGACTGCGCGAGCCAGGTCGCCCGCTCGGCCGGAGCGGTGGCGCCCGCCGCGGCGTCCGCGAGGGAGGCCATCGCGTCCTCCCGCCAGCCGCGGTCCCAGTACACCTGGGCGGCCTCGGCCAGCACCGGCGGCCCGTGGTGCAGCCCCTGGAGCTTCTCCAGCGCGGCGCGGCTCGCCTTGTAGTCACCGAGGCCGGTGCAGGAGTCGATCAGCAGCGGATACGCCGTCCAGCGCTTCGGCGCCTGCTTCAGTGCCTCCTCGGCCCACTTCCGCCCGGTCTTGAAGTCGCTGCGGGCGTTGGCGAGCGCGGCCAGTCCCTCCAGCGCCGTCGGGTTGCCCTTCGGGTTCGTCTGCAGCGACGTGCGCAGCGCCTGCTCGGCCTTCGGGAAGTACGCGGGCGTGGCCGTCCGCCGGCCCTGCTCCACGTACGCCGCGCCGAGCACCGCCCACGACCGCTCGTCACGCGGATGGGCGCGCAGATGGGCCTCGTGGTCGCCGATGAGCGCCGCCAGATCGGGCAGCGCGGCGGGCACGCCGGCCCCCACCGCCGTCACCGCCCGCGCCACCGGACCCGGCGACGGCGCCGCCGTGGTCCGCCGCTCGGAGGGCAGCAGCACCAGCACCCCGCCGAGGACGACGGCCCCCGCGACCAGGCCGATCAGCATGTGCTTGGCGACGGAGTGACGCCGCTTGGAGGGCCCCTGGGGCGTGAGCCCCGTGAGCACCGGCTGTCGCTCTTCGATCTCCATGCCGCTCACTGTGCGTCAATACGAAGACCACACCCCGGCACTCGAGCCCCGCGTGGATGGGGTTCACACCGATGGCCCCGAGTGCGACGCTGTGATCATGAGCCGTATCGAAGCCCCGCGCGACGAAGTCACCGGCAACCTCGTGGACCGCCTGCTGAGCGGCCTGCCCGCCGAGGCCGTTCTCCTCGACCCGGACGTCACGGCCTCGTACGCGAACGACATGGCGAGCTTCTGCGAGGCGGGCACCCCCGCCGTCGTCGTCCTGCCCCGTACCGTCGAACAGGTCCAGCACGTCATGCGGATCGCGACCGAGCTGCGGGTCCCGGTCGTCCCGCAGGGCGCCCGCACCGGTCTGTCCGGCGCAGCCAACGCCTCCGACGGCTGCATCGTGCTGTCGTTGGTGAAGATGGACCGCATCCTCGAGATCAACCCGGTCGACCGGATCGCCGTCGTGGAACCCGGCGTCATCAACGCCACCCTCTCCCGCGCCGTGGGCGAACACGGCCTGTACTACCCGCCGGACCCCTCCAGCTGGAAAATGTGCACGATCGGCGGGAACATCGGCACCGCCTCCGGCGGCCTGTGCTGTGTGAAGTACGGGGTGACGGCCGAGTACGTCCTCGGCCTGGACGTGGTACTGGCAGACGGGCGGCTCATGTCCACCGGCCGCCGTACGGCGAAGGGGGTCGCCGGGTACGACCTCACCCGCCTCTTCGTCGGATCCGAGGGATCGCTCGGCATCGTCGTCCGGGCGATCCTGGCGCTCAGGCCGCAGCCGCCCCAGCAGTTGGTGCTGGCGGCGGAGTTCGGATCGGCGCGGGCCGCCTGCGACGCCGTGGTCCGGATCATGGAGGGCGGGCACGTCCCCTCCCTCCTCGAACTCATGGACCGTACGACGGTCAAGGCCGTCAACGACCTGGCCCACATGGGCCTCCCGGAGAGCACCGAGGCGCTCCTCCTCGCCGCCTTCGACACCCACGACCCGGCCGCCGACCTCACCGCCGTCGGCGCGCTCTGCGAGGCCGCGGGCGCGACGGAGGTGGTCCCCGCTGAGGACGCGGCGGAGTCCGAACTCCTCCTCCAGGCGCGGCGGTTGTCGCTCACCGCGCTCGAAGCGGTCAAGGGCACGACGATGATCGACGACGTGTGCGTGCCGCGCTCCCGGCTCGGCGACATGCTCGAAGGCATCGAACGGGTCGCCGAGAAGTACTCCCTGACCATCGGTGTCTGCGCGCACGCGGGCGACGGCAACACCCACCCCACCGTCTGCTTCGACGCCACCGACCCCGACGAGTCCCGGCGCGCCCGTGAGTCCTTCGACGAGATCATGGCGCTCGGCCTGGAACTCGGCGGCACCATCACCGGCGAACACGGCGTCGGAGTCCTGAAGAAGGAGTGGCTGGCCCGCGAGCTCGGACCGGTGGGCGTCGAGATGCAACGCGGCATCAAGGCCGCCTTCGATCCACTGGGCATCCTGAACCCGGGCAAGGTGTTCTAGGGACGCCGGTAACGGTGTTCCAGGGAACGCCGGTATCGGAAGGAAGGGCGCGAACGGGTTCACTCGCCGTCCTTCGACTCGTCCGACGGCCACGGGTCGCGCAGCCACAGGTCGTCGGCCGGGGTCGGGGAGAGCAGCTCGGCGAGGCCGTCGTCGAGGCCGAGCTCCTCGGCCTCGGTACCCGGCGGGACCGCCCGCAGGGTGCGCTCCAGCCAGGAGGACACCTGCGCGGCGGGCGCCAGCAGGAGGGCGTCCCCGTCCGGGGAGCTGAGCGCCATCAGAACGACGCTGCGGCCCGCGACCTTCGTCGGCCACACCCGTACGTCGCCGTGTCCGCACGGCCGGAACACCCCCTCGACGAGCAGTTCGCGGGCGAAGGTCCAGCCGACGGGATGGTCGGAGCCGATGTGGAAGGTGATGTGGACGGCGTACGGGTCGTCGGAGCGGTAGTTGAGCCGGGCCGGTACGGGAATGCTGAGTTCGGGCGACAGGACGAGGTCGATCTCGAGTTCGCGTTCCACCACGATGTGCATGTCGATGCGCTTCCTTTCGGGTACGGGGCCCTCGAGGCGGGCCCGTACGAGTGGAGAGCGCGATCACACGGAACCATTACGCGGGTTCGAAGAAGCTTTTTGGCGGGCGTTCCGAGGCCGTGTTCCGCGCGGCGACCGCTTGTGGCGGAACCTTGCCCGAAAGAGGTGGGTACGGCGGGAGCGCCGCTGACAGGTGCGCCCGTCTGATAGATGTGGAGCCTCAAAAACCCCCGAGCAGATACGGGACGACGGACATGAGCGCCCCAACCCCGGCCCCCGGTGACGACCGGCCCCGTGAAGGGTATTACCCGGACCCTTCCATTCCTGGATATGTCCGGTACTGGAACGGTGCCTCCTGGGTACCAGGTACGAGCCGTCCCGCGCCCTCCGACGGCGCACCGCTCACGCCGCCAGGCCCCCGGCCGACGGCCTCCGTTCCCGCGCCCGCGGCCGCTCCCGCCGAGGAGACCGGCCCACACTTCTTCGACGAGGACCCGCGACCCGCCGCCGAGCCGCGCCGGGTGAACCCGGCCGAGGCACAGCACGGCAGCCGGCCCGAGGCCGCGGCCGCGTGGGGCGCCGACCGCTCCCAGCAGTCCGGCTTCGGCGGTGAGCAGGACCGCCGGGTGTCCTGGGGCGCGCCCCCGACGGCCGACCCGCGGCTGCCGCGCGCGGCCGAACCGGGTGACGCGGTCGTCCAGCCGGACGGCGAGTCGGCCCGCGCCGACGGCACCGCGACGATCCCGCCCGCTGACCGGGGCGACACCGCGCAACCCCCCGCCTCCGGCGGCCACGTGGTGTTCCGCCGCCCGGCGGGAGCGGCGCCGTCCACCGGCGCCGAGGGCGCGTCCGGGGCCGCGGCTCCGGCGGGCGGCGCGCAGTTCGCCGGCACCGGTCACCCCGACGGCGCCGCACACCCCGCCCCTTCCGAGGGCGCCATGACCTTCCGTCCGTCCGCCCCGCGCACGGGGCCGCAGCGCGGGGCGCAGCCCGGGGGCACGGCTCCGGCCGACGGCGCACCGGGGGCGGACACCCCCGCGGCGAGGGGCTCGGCGGGGGCCGGGGGCGGCTTCGGCGCCGGGCAGGCCGCCCAGGCCGCGGCCGAGGCGGCGGGCAACTCGGCCCAGCCCGCCGCGCAGCAGCCGCCCACCCCCGCACCCTCCACCCCCTCCGCCCCCGCCACCCCTTCCGTCCCGCAGCAGTCCACCGGCCCCGTCGCCACGCCCCTCACCAGCGGCCCCGGTGGAGGACAGCCGTCCTGGGCCCAGCAGGTGCACCGGCTCGCGGGTGACCCGGGCGCCGACGGACAGCCCGTCACGCCGTGGAAGCCGCCGGTGGACGACGTGTTCCAGGCCGCCGCCCGCAGACAGTCCGCGGCGCGCCCGGCGAGCCTCGGCAGGCGGCTGCTGGCCCGGATCGTGGACACCGCGGTCCTGGCGACCGTCACCGCCGTGCCCGCCGTACCGCTGGGCACCAAGGCGATCGACCACATCAACGAGAAGGTCGACGCGGCCAAGCGGTCCGGCCAGACCGTCACCGTGTGGCTGCTCGACGGCACGACCACGGGCTACCTCGGGATCGTCCTGGCCGTCCTGCTCCTCTTCGGCGTCCTCTACGACGCGCTGCCCACCGCCAAGTGGGGCCGCACGCTCGGCAAGAAGGTGTGCGGGATCGAGGTCCGGGACATCGAGGGCCACGAACCCCCGACCTTCGGGCGGGCCCTGCGCCGCTGGCTCGTCTACGCCGTCCCCGGCGTCCTCGTCATCGGCGTCATCGGCGTCCTGTGGTGCGTGTTCGACAAGCCCTGGCGCCAGTGCTGGCACGACAAGGCGGCCCACACCTTCGTGGCCGCGTAGCCGCCCGTACGCCGTCCGGGCCGTAGGGCCTGACCCTCCGGACGGTGGCGCGGCCGCCGGGAGCCCGGTCCCCCGGACGGCCGCTCGCCGGATGCGCGGCGGCGGGGTTCGCGGTCGACTCGGGCCATGAGCAGCGAACCGCCGCCCCCGGGTTCGGGTCAGCCACCGGACGAGGATCCGTTCAAGAAGCAGCCCCCGCCCGCCGAGGGCGGCGGCTCCCCGTACGACACCCCACCGTCGTCGACACCGCCCCAGGGCTCCCCGTACGACTCCCCGTATGGCAACCAGCCGCCTCCGCACGGCGGCGGGGACCCGTACGGCCCCGGCGGCCCCTACGGGGGTGACCCGCTGGCCGGCATGCCGCCGCTCGCCGACAGCGGCAAACGCACGGTGGCGAGGATCATCGACATGATCCTGGTGGGTATCGTGGTGTGGCTGCTGACCTTGGCGTTCGGGGTCGACGAGTACACGCTGAACGCGGACAAGATGGAGTACAGCAGGGGTTTCGGGCAGGCCGTGATCGCCGCGGTGCTCTACGTCGGCTACGACACCATCATGATCAGCAGGTCGGGGCAGACGCTCGGCAAGAAGCTGTTCAAACTGCGGGTGGCCAACCTCGACGACGGCTCCACGCCCTCCGTGCAGACCACGCTGGTCCGCTCGCTGGTGCTGTGGATCCCGTTCGCGTTCTGCTGCGCGTGCATCTGGACCGCGATCGCGGGCGGTTGGAGCTTCTTCGACAAGCCCTACAAGCAGGGCCTGCACGACAAGGCGGCCAAGACAGTGGTGGTCAGCACGGGCTGAACGAGCTGAACGGGCTGAACGGGCTGAACGGGCTGAACGGGCTGAACGGGCTGAACGGGCTGAACGGGCCGACGTACGCGATCAGCCGCACTCCACGCGGAGACGGCTGATCGGGACAGCGGCGGGTTCGTGGAATCACGGGCCCGCCGGTTCGCGTACGGCGGAGACGGACGCCGACGACACGGACACGGACGCGGCGACGGACGCGGTCTCGCGCTGTGCGGGCACCCGCTCCGGAACGGGAGCCGGTGCGGGAGCCGGTACGGCGGCCACGGAGCCGGAACGCACGCGCTTCGGCAGCGGAACCGTTACGGCGACGAGCAGTCCGAGAGCGAGTGCCGAGAGGGTGATCACCGCGATCCCCAGGCCCGAACTCGTCTGAGACAGCAGCAGCATGGCGAGGGTCGAGAAGATCACGGTGCAGGAACCGTAGGCGAGCTGTGCGGCGGTCGGACGAGGCATGGCGATTCCTCGGGGTGGGGGTACTCCCCCCGTGCCTCTCGCGATGGGGGAGGATGCGGACAACAACGGGACCGGATGGCGACCGGAGTGATCGACAACGGGAGTGGGGCCGCGTATCCGGATGGGGCTGCGAATCGTGGGACGACAACGGTGTCTCCTTGCCGATCCGTTGACATTCCCACGTTCCGCCAATCGACTCTATTCGCCTGCATGCCCGAGTGGAACGTCCGGTAAGCGTGACCTTACCCACGGTGCCGGAGCACGGGGGGCGCACGGAGTCATCGCGTCCACCAAGTGGACGGAGCGACGCGCCCGTTGAGGGGTCCGGCCGCGGTTCGGATACCGAACTGCACCTCCGCATAGTGCAGTTGTCAGGTTCAAGTCAAGATCTGTCTTTTCTTTGGTAACTCCGGTCAAATGTCGTCACTTGACACGCGTATACGCGCGCGGACCTCCATGACCCCCGGGATCCCCCCATCCGCGCGAACGGACGCGGGGGAGGACTTCAAGTTACCAGCAGGCCATGGACGTTCAGAGCAGCCGCGGTGGGCGTTGCCCTCGCGGCGGCTACCGCCACGTTCTCGACGTTCGCCGTGGCGCAGGCAGATGACGCCGCATCGGCGGCGGCTTCGGCGAGCGCGAACCGCCACGAGCCCCAGCCGGCCGGCAAGGAGGCCGAACACGACCTCGACGGCCCGCTCAGCAAGACCCAGGAAGCACAGCGCGAAGAGGCCCTGAACCAGGTCATATCCGGGGACGCGAAGGTCCAGGACCGGAACGGTTCACAGGTCGTCAAGCTCAAGGGCAAGAACAAGTACGTCGAGCTCGGCCGTGAGAAGACCGACAAGATCTTCACCATCCTGGTCGAGTTCGGCGACCAGGTCGACAGCCGTTACGGCGGCACCGTGGGCCCGCTGCACAACCAGATAGCCGCGCCCGACCGCGCCCAGGACAACAGCACGGCCTGGCAGGCGGACTACAACCAGGCGCACTTCCAGGACCTCTACTTCGGCACCGGCAAGAACACCGAGTCGCTGAAGAAGTACTACGAGAAGCAGTCCTCGGGCCGCTACTCGGTCGACGGCGAGGTCAGCGACTGGGTCAAGGTCCCCTACAACGAGGCCCGTTACGGCTCCAACAAGGCGTCCACCGGCGCCTGGTACGCGGTCCAGGACGGTGTCACCGCCTGGGTCGCCGACCAGAAGGCGGCCGGCAAGTCCGACGCGGACATCAAGGCGGACCTGGCCAAGTACGACCAGTGGGACCGCTACGACTACGACGGCGACGGCAACTTCAACGAGCCCGACGGCTACATCGACCACTTCCAGATCGTGCACGCCGGTGAGGACGAGTCCGCGGGCGGCGGCGCGCAGGGCGAGGACGCGATCTGGGCGCACCGCTGGTACGCGTTCGGCACCGACGCGGGCGCCACGGGTCCGGCCGGCAACAAGCTGGGCGGCGCCGCGATCGGCGACACCGGCATCTGGGTCGGCGACTACACCATCCAGCCGGAGAACGGCGGACTCGGCGTCTACGCGCACGAGTACGGCCACGACCTCGGTCTGCCGGACGAGTACGACACCACCAACTCGGCCGAGAACTCCACGGGCTTCTGGACCCTGATGTCCTCCGGTTCCTGGCTCGGCACCGGCAAGAACGCCATCGGCGACCTGCCCGGTGACATGAACTCCTGGGACAAGCTGCAGCTCGGCTGGCTGAACTACGACACGGCCAAGGCCGCGACGAAGTCGAAGCACAAGCTGGGTGTCGCCGAGTACAACACCAAGAACAAGCAGGCCCTGGTGGTCTCGCTGCCCGACAAGGCGGTCACCACCGAGATCGTCGCCCCGGCACAGGGCTCGACCCAGTGGTGGAGCGGCAGCGGCAACGACCTCAAGAACACGCTGGCCCGTTCCGTCGACCTCACCGGCAAGTCGTCGGCGGCCCTCACGCTCGACGGCTGGTACGACATCGAGGCCGACTACGACTACCTGTACACCGAGGTCTCGACCGACGGCGGCGCCAACTGGACCGCGATCGACGGCACGGTGGACGGGCAGCCGATCCCGCGCGACGGCAGCGGCAAGCCCGCGCTGACCGGCACGGTGGACGCGTACAAGAAGCTGTCGTTCCCGCTCGACGCCTACGCGGGCCAGAAGATCGACGTGCGGTTCCGCTACCAGAGCGACGGCGGCGTGGCGCTGAAGGGCTTCGCGGCCGACGAGATCACCGTGACCGCGGACGGTTCGGCGCTCTTCTCGGACAACGCCGAGACCGCGGACGCCGCGTGGACCGCCGCCGGGTTCTCCCGGGTCGGCGCGTCCTTCACCGACGACTACCCGCAGTACTACATCGCGGAGAACCGTCAGTACGTCTCGTACGACAAGACCCTCAAGACCGGTCCGTACAACTTCGGCTTCTCGACGACGCGTCCGTCCTGGGTGGAGCACTACCCGTACCAGAACGGCCTGTTGATCTGGAAGTGGGACACCTCGCAGAAGGACAACAACGTCAGCGCGCACGCGGGCTCCGGGCTGATCCTGCCGGTCGACTCGCACTCCACCGCGCTGAAGTGGTCCGACGGAACGGTGATGCGCAGCCGGATCCAGAGTCGTACGACTCGCCGTTCAGCCTGTACCGCACGGACGGTCTGACGCTGCACAACGCGGACGTGGCGACGAAGATCCCGTCGAAGCCGGGGGTGCCGGTCTTCAACGACCACACCAGCACCTACTACGACACGACGGCCCCGACCGCGGGTGTCCAGATCACTGACACCAACACCAAGATCAAGATCGTCAAGGAGGCCCGCGACGGCTCGACGATCTCGCTCGAAGTGGGCCGTGCGGTGAAGTAAGCGGCATTTTCGCAGGTCAGAAGCGTATCGGCGGCAACCCCCTGGCGGGTTGCCGCCGATCGTGTTTAGGTGCGTCCTGTGGATTTCTTATTGACACCGGTGCGCGCGGGGGTGTGACTGCATGGCCGCAGGAGGTTTCTGCAAGCTGCCGAACGGCAGCGTGGTGGTGGCGCTGAACCTGCCGAGACCGGCGGGCTCGGGCCCTGGGCAGGTGCGTTTCCTGGTCCTGGCCCAGAACCGCGCCCGGGCACTGACGCGCCTTCGCAACCTGGGCCTGCGCGCGGTGTACCTCCGAGGGAACGCGGCCCCGCCCACCCCCGACGAGATCACCGCCGTCCTGCACCACCCCGACGGCCTCATATGGCGCACCACCCCTGACAACGGTGTCCAGGGCTCCGACCTCGCCCAGGAACTGTGGCGCCCGTTCAGATCCCTCCTGAGACGCCCGGCGGCACCGGCGTAGGGCCCTGTGCCGCCTTTTGGGCCACGGGTTGGACCGCGGGTCAGACCACGGGCTTGCCCGTGAGCTCCACCCCGGCCGCCCGCAGCTCCTCCAGCGCCCGGTCCGTGGTCTCCTCGGACACTCCGGCCGTGAGGTCCAGCAGGACCTGGGTGCGGAAGCCGTTTCGGACGGAGTCCAGGGCGGTCGCGCGCACGCAGTGGTCGGTGGCGATGCCGACCACGTCCACCTCGTCGATCTCGCGGGCACGCAGCCAGTCACCCAGCGAGACCCCGTTCTCGTCGGCGCCTTCGAAGCCGCTGTACGCCGCCGCGTACGCGCCCTTGTCGAAGACGGCGTCTATCGCGCCGGAGGCGACCACCGGGGCGAAGTTGGGGTGGAACCCGACCCCCTCCGTGCCGGCCACGCAGTGCGCGGGCCAGGAGTGGACGAAGTCGGGGTTGTCGGCGAAGTGGCCACCGGGAGCGATGTGGAGGTCACGGGTGGCGACGACATGCCGGTAACCGGCGGGCGCCTGCCCGATCAGCTCCGTGATGGCGGCGGCCACATCGGCACCTCCGGCCACCGCGAGGCTGCCCCCCTCGCAGAAGTCGTTCTGCACGTCTACGACGATCAAGGCGCGGCGCATGGTCGGTGTCCTTCGACTGTTTCGACTATGGGGTCGGTGGATGTGGCTGGGAGCGCGGGACCGGCCTGTGGGGCCGAGCCTAGAGACTTCACGCGCGGCACGGGAAGGGGCTTTCGGTTACGGCCTGCTGCGGCGGAGATGTGGTGTTGCGTGTTGCCGTTGCATTCCCGCTGACCGCCCGTTCATTCGTGCTTCGCCCAAGCGTGGCCGGAGCCGGCCGGAGCGCCGCCCGCGCGCGCTCCGGCGCACCCCGCGCACACCACCGGGGCCGTGTCAGACGTATTCCGTCGGAATGACCGGTTCCCCACGGGAGAGCTGCGTCGCCGACAGCGGCAGGCCGGCCAGCACGGCCGCGTGCCGGTCGCGTACGACGTCGAGGGGCTCGCGGGAGAGGACCTGCCCGCCCTTGACGAGCTCCACCAGCAGCTGTCGGTCGGCCAGCTCCGCGGGGACCGCCCCGGTGCCGATCACCTCGGCCTCGGCGACCCCCCGCTCGTCGAGCCGGCGCGCGGCCCACTTGCGCCCGCCGATGGAGGTCTTGCCGCCGGTGGACCTCTTGGCCACGGGCTCCAGCGGAAGCTTCGGGTCCGCCGACTCGGCGCGGGCGACCAGCTTGTAGACCATCGAACAGGTGGGATGGCCGGAACCCGTCACCAGCTGCGTGCCGACTCCGTACGCGTCCACGGGCGCCGCGGCCAGCGAGGCGATCGCGTACTCGTCCAGGTCCGAGGTCACGATGATCCGCGTGTCGGTCGCGCCCAGCTCGTCCAGCTGCTGCCGTACCCGGTGCGCGACCAGCAGCAGGTCCCCGGAGTCGATCCGTACGGCCCCGAGTTCCGGCCCGGCGATGTCGACCGCCATCCGTACCGCCTCCGCGACGTCGTACGTGTCCACGAGCAGCGTCGTTCCGCGGCCCAGCGAGTTCACCTGGGCCTGGAAGGCGTCCCGCTCGCGGTCGTGGAGCAGGGTGAAGGCGTGTGCGGAGGTGCCGACGGTCGGGATGCCGTAGCGGAATCCGGAGGCCAGGTCGGAGGTGGTCGTGAAGCCTCCGACGTACGCGGCCCGTGCCGCCGCCACCGCGGCCAGCTCGTGCGTCCGCCGGGCGCCCATCTCGATCAGCGGCCGGCCCCCGGCGGCGGAGGCCATCCGGGAGGCGGCGGCGGCGATCGCCGAGTCGTGGTTGAGGATGGAGAGGATCACCGTCTCCAGGAGCACGCACTCCGCGAAGGACCCCTCGACCCGCAGGATCGGCGAGCCAGGGAAGTACACCTCGCCCTCGGGATAGCCCCAGATGTCCCCGCGGAAGCGGTACGAGGCGAGCCATTGCAGGGTCGGCTCGTCCACGATGGCGTTCTCGCGCAGGAAGCCCAGGACGTCGGCGTCGAAGCGGAAGTTCTCGACGGCGTCGAGGACCCGCCCGGTGCCCGCCACGACGCCGTAGCGCCGCCCCTCCGGCAGCCGCCGCGTGAAGACCTCGAAGACCGAGCGCCGCTCGGCGGTCCCCGCGGCCAGTGCGGCCTGCAACATCGTCAGCTCGTACTGGTCGGTGAAGAGCGCCGTCGAGGGAACGTCCACCGGCAGCCCAAGGTCGGCTGTGTTCATAAGCCTGGATGGTACCCCCATCTCGTCACTCTGACGATTTATGGGGTCGATGTATGTCGATGTATTCCGGTTGCATTCCCGCGGCATTCCGGGGGTCCATTTGTGCGGGCCCCCCTCTCTGGTGGCAGCATGGGCCGTGTGACCGCTCCCGCACCCCTAGAGATCGAAAAGACCGAGTCGGCGGAGGAGGTCTTCGCCGTACCCGAGCCCGACGTCCCCTGGGTCACCATCGTGCACAACGACCCGGTCAACCTCATGAGCTATGTGACGTATGTCTTCCAGACGTACTTCGGCTACACGAAGGACAAGGCCACCAAGCTCATGCTCGACGTCCATCACAAGGGCCGGGCGGTCGTCTCCAGCGGCACGCGCGAGGAGATGGAACGCGACGTACAGGCCATGCACGGCTACGGTCTGTGGGCCACCCTTCAGCAGGACCGGAAGTAGCAGGACCGGAAGCATCCCGAGCCCTCCCTGTAAACCGCGAGCAGGACCGGAAGTAGCGAACTCACTCCATGCCAGGACACTTCGAACCGCTCCCCGGCGGCGGCGCGGCCGTCGCGCTCGACGAGGTCGAGATCTCCATCATCCGCTCCCTCGCCGTACAGCTCCTGGAGCTCATCGGGCCCGGCCCCGCGGAGAACGCCCCCGACGACCCGCTCGCCGAACTGTTCGCGGAGGGCCCCAGCGAGCCGCCCTCCGACCCCGTGCTGCGGCGCCTCTTCCCGGACGCCTACAGCGGCCCCGACGTCGAGGCCGGCTCGCCCGAGGAGGCCGAGGAGCAGCGCGCCCACTCCGCCGAGTTCCGCCGCTTCACCGAGAACGACCTGCGGGCGGGCAAGCGCGAGAACGCCCTCGCGGTGATCCGCTCGCTGGACGCCCTCACCATGGCGGGCGACGGGGGAGCGGTCCTCAAGCTCTCCCCCGGGGAGTCCGAGCAGTGGCTGCGCGCCCTCAACGACCTGCGCCTGGCGATCGGCGCCCGGCTCGACGTCGTCGAGGAGGAGGACACCGACCTCCTCTACCGCCTCCCGGACGAGGACCCGCGCAAACCGATGGTGATGGCGTACCTGTGGCTGGGCGGTCTCCAGGAGACGCTCGTCGAGACGCTGATGCCCTGACCAGGGGTTGGTTCAGGGTTCAATCGGTGTTCGCTCAGAGGACGCTCAGATCCGGATAACGATCCCGTCACCGTCGTGGCCTGCTATCCACCCTTGAGTGCTTTTTGTCCGCTTCTTCCTGTGGTGTGCCTTACATCGCCCGAAGGCTCCCCATGTTGCGGCCGTGATAAATCTTCACGACCGCCCGACAGGACACCACCCATGTCCGGTCGGGTGCGCCACCGAGCCGGCGACCGTCGGCCAGGCAGCAAGCTCCATCACATCCGGGGGGATCGGAACCCGATCCGAAGCCGAGGGACTGGCTCGGATCGGCATGGAGAAAGGCGCACCACACATGACCTCGTCGCAGGTCGGCAAGACAGACGAGCCCCGTGCCGGCAGTGAGGCCGTGAGCGGCGACGCCCCCGAAGAGGGGTACGAGCGCGGGCTCGGCAGTCGTCAGGTCCAGATGATCGCGATCGGCGGCGCGATCGGCGTCGGCCTGTTCCTGGGCGCCGGGGCGAACATCGCCAAGGCGGGGCCCAGCCTCATCTTCATGTACGCCCTCGCCGGCGTGATCATCTTCTTCATCATGCGGGCGCTCGGCGAGCTGCTCCTGTACCGCCCGGTCTCGGGCTCCTTCGCGGAGTACTCCCGCGAGTTCCTCGGCCCGTTCTTCGGCTACTTCACCGGCTGGACGTACTGGCTGATGTGGGTGGTCACCGGCATGGCGGAACTCACCGCCGCCGCGATCTACGTCCACTACTGGTTCCCGTCCATCCCCCAATGGGTGACGGCACTGGTCTTCCTGATCGTCCTCTTCGTGGCGAACCTGATCTCGGTGAAGCTCTTCGGAGAGATCGAGTTCTGGTTCTCGATGGTCAAGGTCACCGCCCTGATCGGCATGATCGTGATCGGCCTCGGCGTCCTGACCTTCGGCTTCAGCTCGGCCGGTGACACGGCCTCCGTCGCCAACCTGTGGCAGTTCGACGGCTTCTTCCCCAAGGGCATCGGCTCGTCCCTGATGACCCTCCAGGGCGTCATGTTCGCCTACCTCGCCGTCGAGCTCGTCGGCGTCACGGCGGGCGAGTCCGAGAACCCGGAGAAGACCCTCCCCAAGGCGATCAACACCCTCCCCTGGCGCATCGCCCTCTTCTACGTCGGCGCGCTCACGGTCATCCTCTGCGTCGTGAAGTGGACGGAGTTCGCCCCGGGCGTCAGCCCCTTCGTCGAGGCCTTCGCGAAGATCGGCATCCCGGCCGGCGCCGGCATCGTCAACTTCGTGGTCCTGACCGCCGCCCTGTCCTCCTGCAACTCCGGCATGTACTCCACGGGCCGCATGCTGCGCACCCTGGCGGACAACGGCGAGGCCCCCAAGGTCTTCAGCAGGCTCTCCTCGACCAAGACCCCGGCGATCGGCATCACCGTCTCCATGCTCTTCATGGGCATCGGCGTGATCCTGAACTACATCGTCCCGGAGAAGGCCTTCGGCTACGTCACCTCCGTGGCCACCGCCGCCGGCATCTGGACCTGGCTGATGATCCTGATCAGCCACATCCTCTACCGCCGCGCGGTCGACGCCGGACGCCTGCCCGCCTCCTCCTTCCCGGCCCCGGGCGGAGCGAAGTGCAGCTGGATCGCGGTCGTCTTCCTGCTCTTCGTCACGGGCCTCATCGCCTACGACGCCGACTCCCGCGTCTGCCTCTACGTGATGGCCGGCTGGGCCGCGGCCCTGGCCATCGGCTGGTGGGTGCTCAAGGCACGCAACCCCCAGGTCGCCGAGCGCCGCGAACCGGCGTTCGAGAAGGTCGGCTGATCTTCCCGGTTCGGCACGGCCGACCTTCCCGGTTCAGCATGTGGGCCGCCCCGTACCACGCCTCGGTACAGGGCGGCCCTTCTGCTTATCCTGACCGACATGCTGACCATCACCCAGGCCCTCGTCGACCAGATCGTCGCGCACGCGCGCCAGGACCACCCCGACGAGGCGTGCGGCGTCGTCGCGGGCCCGGTGGGCTCGGGCCGTCCCGAGCGCTTCATCCCGATGCTCAACGCCGCCCGCTCGCCCACGTTCTACGAATTCGACTCCGGCGACCTGCTGAAGCTGTACCGCGAGATGGACGACCGCGACGAGGAGCCGGTGATCATCTACCACTCCCACACGGCGACCGAGGCGTACCCCTCCCGCACCGACATCTCCTACGCCAACGAGCCGGGCGCGCACTACGTCCTCGTCTCGACGGCGGACGCGGACGACGCGGGTCCGTTCCAGTTCCGCTCCTACCGGATCCTGGAGGGAGAGGTGACGGAGGAGGAGGTCAAGGTCGTCGACGCGTACTGACGCCGCCCCGACGCCGCCACGATCCCGGACTTTGGGCAGAATTCATCCACCATCTGAGATCACACTCCGGGACCCGGACCGGGAATCGATACGATGAGCCCATGGTTTCCCAGGACGTGAGCGACAAGACGCCGGGCATGCTGCTCGTGGCGCGGCTGCACGTCGACCTGTGCAGGCTGCAGAGCGCCATCTGTACGCGCTGAACCCTGCCGCCGTACGGCCGTGAGCCACGGCTCCGCGGGACCACGACCGGCGTCCCGCCCCGCTACTCCCGCGCTGCCGCGCGCCCACCGACCTGACTTTTCCTTCCGACAGGAGCCCGCAACCATGGCCATCGAGGTCCGCATCCCCACCATCCTCCGCACCTACACCGGCGGCGAGAAGGCCGTCGAGGGCGGCGGCGCGACCCTCGCCGAGCTCTTCGCCGACCTCGAGACCCGGCACGCGGGCATCCAGGCCCGGATCGTCGACGACGGCCAGCTGCGCCGCTTCGTCAACGTGTACCTGAACGACGAGGACGTCCGCTTCCTCGACGGCATCAACACCAAGCTCACCGACGGCGACAACGTGACGATCCTGCCGGCCGTCGCCGGTGGCATGGTCTGATCGGCCGCTGATCGCTGATGCGCTACGACTCCCCGCTCGCCGCGGTGGGCAACACCCCTCTGGTGCGCCTGCCACGCCTGTCGCCGTCCGCCGACGTCCGGATCTGGGCGAAACTGGAGGACCGCAATCCGACGGGTTCGGTCAAGGACCGCCCGGCCCTCCACATGGTCGAACAGGCGGAGAAGGACGGCCGGTTGACCCCGGGCTGCACGATCCTGGAGCCGACGAGCGGGAACACCGGCATCTCGCTGGCCATGGCGGCGAAGCTCAAGGGCTACCGCATGGTGTGCGTGATGCCGGAGAACACCTCTCAGGAGCGGCGGGACCTGCTGGCCATGTGGGGCGCGGAGATCATCTCCAGCCCCGCGGCCGGCGGTTCCAACACCGCCGTGCGCGTCGCGAAGGAACTGGCGGCCGAGCACCCCGACTGGGTCATGCTCTACCAGTACGGGAACCCCGACAACGCGGGCGCCCACTACGCGACGACGGGCCCGGAGATCCTGGCGGACCTCCCCTCCATCACGCACTTCGTCGCGGGACTCGGCACGACCGGCACCCTCATGGGCGTCGGCCGCTACCTCCGGGAGAACAAGCCGGACGTGAAGATCGTCGCCGCGGAGCCACGCTACGACGACCTCGTGTACGGCCTGCGCAACCTCGACGAGGGGTTCGTCCCCGAGCTGTACGACGCGTCGGTCCTCACCACCCGCTTCTCGGTCGGCTCCGCCGACGCGGTCACCCGCACCCGTGAGCTCCTCCAGCAGGAGGGCATCTTCGCGGGTGTCTCCACCGGGGCCGCGCTGCATGCCGCGATCGGCGTCGGCAAGAAGGCGCTTGCCGCGGGGGAGTCCGCCGACATCGTCTTCGTCGTGGCCGACGGCGGCTGGAAGTACCTCTCGACGGGCGTCTACACCGCCGCGACAACAGAGGAAGCCATCGAAACCCTCCAGGGCCAGCTCTGGGCGTAGGCCGCACGGGGCGGGGGCCCGGAGTTCCTCGCCCCCTACCCGTCCCATCCCCGGGGCTCCGCCCCAGGCCCCGTGGGGCGGTCTTGCGGCTGCGGGTGGGTGGGGGCTGGTCGCGCAGTTCCCCGCGCCCCTTCAGGGGCGCCTCGCGCATCTTCAGCCTGTCCGGCGTTTGAGGACGAGGCCGTTCAGGCCGATCGGGGGGCTGGGGGCGGAGCCCCCAGGTTGAGGACGGGACGGGTAGGGGCGGCGGGGGCGAGAGACGGCCTCAGCCGGCCAAGTAGCGGACCTGGTCCCAGAGCACCGGATCCACGACCCCCACCCGCCGCCGGAACTCCCACAGGGGCACCTCGCGCAACTCGTCCGTCTCCAGGAAGCTCGCCCGCCCATGGGTGTCACCCACGGCACCGGGCGGCAGCGGAATCACCCCGGCCCGCTCGTCGTGGTACTTGCTCGTGATCTTCGCGACGGTCACCCGCTCACCCCGCACGGCCAGCACCAGACACGGCCGGTCCTTCTCCCCGGGCCCGTCCTCGTACGGAACCTTCGCCCACCAGATCTCGGCGGGCCGCGGCCGCCCCCCGGCCGACGGCCGCCCGGGCGGCCGAGTCCGGCCGGCGGGCCGGTCCGCTCGGTGCCCACGGCGCCCCCAGCCGTCCACCAGCGTCGCGACCAGCGCGAGCAGCACCACGGCCGCCAACGCGAGCCACCAGGACGTGTCCATACCAAAGAAGGTACCGGCGCGCACCCCGCCCCGCTCCCCGCCCGCGCAACCCACGCACCCGACCTCCGGTCGACCATCCATCCGAACCGGTGACAGCACAGGTGAGTTCGCCCACAACGGCCCCTGGTGGAGGAGCGACCCGCCCTTTTGCGCCTTACGCTCGACGGACCGCACGACCCCCGTTCCCGTATCTGCATCCGAGTATCTGCACCCCGCATCTACTCTCTGCACTTCCTGCCAGCGCGGAGGTTCCAGCTCTTATGAAGCTCACCGTCGTCGGCTGCTCGGGGTCGTTCCCGTCCGCGGAATCGGCCTGCTCGAGCTACCTCGTAGAGGCCGACGGCTTCCGGTTGCTTCTCGACATGGGCAATGGTGCCCTTGGCGAGCTGCAGCGCCACTGCGGTCTTTACGACCTCGACGCGATCTTCCTCAGCCATCTGCACGCCGACCACTGCATCGACATGTGCGCGTACTTCGTCGCGCGCTACTACCGCCACGACGGCGGCCGCTGCGACCCGCTGCCCGTCTACGGACCCGAGGGCACGGAGCAGCGTCTGACCACCGCGTACGCGGACACTCCCACCGCCTCCTCGATGAGCGAGGTCTTCGACTTCCACACGGTCAAACCGAGCTCGTTCGAGATCGGCCCGTTCACCGTGCACACGGAGCGGGTGCGCCACCCCGTGGAGGCGTACGCCATCCGTGTCGAACACGGGGGGAAGTCGCTGACGTACTCCGGGGACACCGGCGTCACCGACGCGCTGGACGAACTCGCCCGGGACACCGACCTGTTCCTCTGCGAGGCCGCGTTCACGCACGGCAAGGAGAACATCCCCGACCTGCACCTCAACGGCCGCCAGGCGGGTGAGAGCGCCAACCGCGCCGGCGCCCGGCGTCTGCTGCTCACCCACATCCCGCCGTGGACGGACCCCCGGATCAACCTGGCCGACGCCCGCGCGGTGTACTCGGGCCCCGTGGATCTGGCGAGGCCCCGGGTGACGTACGAAATCTAGAAGCCGCCGCGGCGTCGGAGCCGTCCCCACCCGTGAGGGCCCCCGGAGGATTCTCCGGGGGCCTTCGGTCGTGTGCGGGGGCTACTTGGCCTCCGCCTTCAGCAGCTCCGCCAGCTCCTCGTCGGACTCGCGGCCCGGCGTGGGGAGGTTCCACTTGATGATCGCGAAGCGGAAGACCGCGTAGTAGACCACCGCGAAGCACAGACCCACCAGGACCAGGCCCCACGGATTGGTCGCGATACCGAGGTTCAGACCGAAGTCGACCGCGCCCGCCGAGAAGCCGAAGCCGTCCTTCATGCCGAGCGCCCAGGTCAGCGCCAGCGAGACACCGGTGAGGACCGCGTGGATGGCGTACAGGACCGGCGCGATGAACATGAACGTGAACTCGATCGGCTCGGTCACACCCGTCACGAACGAGGTCAGCGCGATCGAGAGCATCATGCCGCCGACGACCTTGCGGCGCTCGGGCCGGGCGCAGTGCACGATCGCCAGGCACGCGGCCGGGAGGCCGAACATCATGATCGGGAAGAAGCCGGTCATGAACTGGCCCGCGGTCGGGTCGCCGGCCAGGAAGCGCGCGATGTCACCGCTCTTGCCGTGGTAGTCGCCCGCCTGGAACCACGGGTAGGAGTTCAGCAGGTGGTGCATGCCGATCGGGATCAGCGCGCGGTTGGCGACACCGAAGATACCGGCGCCGACGGCACCCGAACCGACCAGCTTCTCACCGAAGTTGTGCAGACCCGTGCCGAGGACCGGCCAGATGTAGCCGAAGACGATGCCGATCAGCAGACCCGCGAAGGCGGACAGGATCGGGACGAGCCGGCGGCCGCCGAAGAAGCCCGCCCAGTCGGGCAGCTTGGTCCGGTAGAACCTCTGGTACAGCAGGGCGACGACTATGCCCATCACCACACCGCCCAGGACCTTGGCGTCCACGGGGGCGTTCACCATGACCACCTTGCCGTCGACGGCCGTGGCCACCTTCGGCAGGTTCTTGTCGGTGAACGTGGCCAGCACGTTCTTGAAGACCAGGTAGCCGACCACCGCGGCGAGTGCCGTGGAGCCGTCCGACTTCTTCGCGAAGCCGATCGCGATGCCCACCGCGAACAGCAGTGCCATATTGTCCAGAATGGCGTTGCCACCGGCCGTCATAAAGCCGGCGATCTTGGTGAAGAACGTGGGGAAGGACGGGCGTCCCAGCATGTCCGTGTTGCCGAGACGCACGAGGAGCGCGGCGGCGGGCAGTACGGCGACCGGCAGCATCAGGCTGCGGCCGATGCGCTGCAGGACAGCCATCGCGCCGGAGCCCTTCTTCTTGTCGGCCGCGGGAGCGGCGCTGGCCGTGGTCACAACTTCCTCCAGTGGGCAAGGCGCCGCCCAGGGGACAAGGAAGGTGGGTGGGGACGGCGTGGTCTACACCACTCAGTGGTGTAGACCTGTTGTAGCACGGTGAAGGTGAGATAAGGAACCCGCGAATTTTGTGGCCCGGGTCATAAAGGGACGAACCGGTTCCGGACACGCCGAAGCCGCGCGACCAGCCCCCACCGGCCCGCGGATTACGAACGAACCGCCTACGCCTTGGTCGTGTCCTCGTGCTCCTCCTCCGACTCCCGCCCCGGAGTCCTCAGGTCGAACTTCGTGATCGCGAACCGGAAGATCACGTAGTACACGACCGCGAAGCACAACCCGATCGGCACGATCGCCCACGGCCTGGTCGCCAGATGCCAGTTGATGACGTAGTCGATGAGCCCCGCGGAGAAGGTGAAGCCGTCGTGCACGCCCAACCCCCACGTCACCGCCATCGACACCCCCGTCAGCAGCGCGTGGATCGCGTACAGCACCGGCGCGACGAACAAGAACGAATACTCGAGCGGCTCCGTGATGCCCGTGACGAACGAGGTCAACGCGACCGACAGCATCAACCCGCCGATCTCCTTGCGACGCTCGGGCCGGGCACAGTGCGTGATGGCCAGGGCCGCCGCCGGCAGCGCGAACATCATGATGGGGAAGAACCCGGACGTGAACTGCCCGGCGTTCGGATCGCCCGCCAGGAACATGTTGATGTCGCCGTGCACGACCGTCCCGTCCGGCGTGGTGTAGCTGCCGAACTGAAACCAGACGGGCACGTTCAGAAACTGGTGCAACCCGATCACCAGCAGCGCCCGGTTGGCCACCCCGAAGACACCGGCACCCCAGTAACCCAGCCCCACCAGCCAGTCGCCGAAGTGCTCAAGACCCCGCCCCACCGGCGGCCAGATCCACAGACACAACGCCGCGAAGGCGACGGCCACGAACGCCATGATGATCGGCACCAGCCGCCGCCCGTTGAAGAAGCCGAGCCAGTCGACCAGCCTGGTGCGGTGGTAACGCTGCCAGAAGTACGCGGTCATCAGCCCCATGACGATGCCGCCGAACACCCCCGGATTCTGGTACGTGAACGGCGCCACCGAAGAGTCGGCCGCCTGACAGCCGATGTTCGTGAGCACCTTCGCCCCGCCCGCGCAGCTCACCGGGAACTGGCGCAGCACGTTGTAGTAGACGAGGAAACCGGCGACCGCCGCGAGCGCCGTCGACCCGTCCGCCTTCTTCGCCATACCGATGGCCACGCCCACGCAGAACAACAACGGCAGCCCGAGCGACCCGTCGAGCAGCGCGCCGCCCGCACCCCTCATGACCTTGGAGACGTTGTCCCAGCCGAGCCCCTCGGCGCCGAACACGCCAGGCTGGCCGAGCCCGATCAGGAGGCCCGCGGCCGGCAGCACGGCGATCGGCAACTGGAGGCTGCGGCCCATCTTCTGAAGCCCCTGGAACAGCTTGTTCCAGCGGGCCCGTGCGGGCGCAGGGGCGCTGTCGGCACTCATGGGCGTCCTTTGGGCGGGGCCGGGTTGGCTACGCGCCGCCCACTGGTGTAGACCAGTCGACGAACGGTCGCACTGTCGTGAACGCCATCATTCGGCACACACGACAAGGCCGCTCGCAAAGATGGGCCAACTGTGGGTTACTGCGACAAAGCGGTTCTGATCAGGGAGTAGGACATGGCCACGAAGGCTGAGAAGATCGTCGCCGGGCTCGGCGGCATCGACAACATCGAAGAGGTCGAAGGCTGCATCACCCGCCTGCGCACCGAGGTCGTGGACCCGAGCAAGGTCGACGAGGCCGCCCTGAAAGCCGCAGGCGCCCACGGCGTCGTCAAGATGGGCACCGCCATCCAGGTCGTCATCGGTACCGACGCCGACCCCATCGCCGCGGACATCGAAGACATGATGTGAACCGCATCGAAGACATGATGTGAACCCAGGTGAGACAAAGGGCCACCCATGAGCCCCGCACCTCACCCCTGAGTGGCCGCTTCCGCAACCGGAGGCGGCCACTCAGCCGTATACGGCTAGGCTCATCGCCATGTCTCGAATCGACGGCCGCACCCCCGAACAACTGCGCCCCATCACCATCCAGCGCGGCTGGAGCAAGCACGCCGAGGGCTCCGTCCTCGTCTCCTTCGGCGACACCAAGGTGTTCTGCACCGCCTCCGTCACCGAAGGCGTCCCGCGCTGGCGCAAGGGCAGCGGAGAGGGCTGGGTCACCGCCGAGTACTCCATGCTCCCCCGCGCCACGAACACCCGCGGAGACCGCGAGTCGGTCCGCGGCAAGATCGGCGGCCGTACGCACGAGATCTCACGCCTCATCGGCCGCTCCCTGCGCGCCGTCATCGACTACAAGGCGCTCGGCGAGAACACCATCGTCCTCGACTGCGACGTCCTCCAGGCCGACGGTGGCACACGTACGGCGGCCATCACCGGCGCGTACGTGGCCCTCGCCGACGCGATCACCTGGGCACAGGCCAAGAAACTGGTCAAGCCCGGCCGCAAGCCCCTGACCGGCACGGTCTCCGCCGTCTCGGTCGGCATCGTCGGCGGAGTCCCCCTCCTGGACCTCTGCTACGAGGAGGACGTGAAGGCCGACACCGACATGAACGTCGTCTGCACCGGCGACGGCCGCTTCGTCGAGGTCCAGGGCACCGCGGAGGCCGAGCCCTTCGACCGCAAGGAGCTCAACGCCCTGCTCGACCTCGCCCTCGCAGGCTGCGACGAACTCGCGACGATCCAACGGACGGCCCTCGAGGCAACCGCGGAATAACTCTTAGCGTTCTTAGGGGTACGGGCGTACGGTCCAGCCGTGCGCCCCGTCGGCCCCCGCACGGGCCGAGCCGACCGCGCCACGGGGTCGACCACATGTTTTGTCCACGGGGAGGGACCATTCCATGGCCGCGCGCCACCGACGCCGCACAGCCGCATTCGCCGTCGCCGCCGTACTCGTCGCCCTACCGGCGGCCGTCGGCTGCGACGCCGTCAACAAGGCCCTGGACTGCGTCCAGACCGCCGACTCCATCGCCGACAGCGTCACCGATCTCCAGCAGGCCGTGGAGAACGCGGCGAACGACCCGACGCAGACCGACGAGTCCCTCAACGCGATAGAGAAGAACCTCGACAAGATCGGCGACAAGACGGACAACGCCGACGTCAACAAGGCGGTCGACGACCTCAACAAGGCCGTCGGCAACGTCCGCACGGCCATCAAGAACGGCGACAACACCCCCGACGTCAGTCCGGTCACGGACGCGGCCGGCGAACTGACCAAGGTGTGCACGCCGTAACGAGCAACTCTCCGGCCCTTGGATACTGGTCCCCATGACCCGCCTGATCCTCGCCACCCGCAACGCCGGAAAGATCACCGAACTGAAGGCGATCCTCGCCGACGCAGGTCTCACCCACGACCTCGTCGGCGCGGACGCCTACCCGGACATCCCCGACGTCAAGGAAACCGGCGTCACCTTCGCCGAGAACGCCCTCCTCAAGGCCCACGCCCTGGCCCAGGCCACCGGCCTGCCCGCCGTCGCCGACGACTCCGGCCTCTGCGTGGACGTCCTGAACGGCGCCCCCGGAATCTTCTCCGCCCGCTGGGCGGGACGGCACGGCGACGACCGCGCGAACCTGGACCTCCTCCTCGCCCAGCTCTCCGACATCGACGAACTCCACCGGGGCGCCCACTTCGCCTGCGCGGCGGCGCTCGCCCTGCCGGACGGCACGGCGCGGGTCGTCGAGGGCCGGCTGAGGGGCACGTTGCGCCACACCCCGACCGGCACGAACGGCTTCGGCTACGACCCGATCCTCCAGCCGGAGGGGGAGAAGCGGACGTGCGCGGAGCTCTCCCCCGAGGAGAAGAACGCGATCAGCCACCGGGGGAAGGCGTTCCGGGGACTGGTGCCGGCGGTTCGGGAGTTGTTGGGCTGACGCAAAAGAGCCGTGGACCCGTCCTTGGCGGACCGGGCCCACGGCTCCTCGGCAGTGCGGCCGGTGGGACTCGAACCCACACGGGTGTGAACCCACTGGGACCTAAACCCAGCATGACTGCCAAATTCCATCACGGCCGCTCAAAAACGGTCATCACGCTCGACCGGCGGCGTTCAGTCTACGGGGAGAACAGGTCACCCGGCGAGAGGCGCCCTCCCCTTCTGTCGGCACCACGTCTCCGTCAGTGCATGACAGTTGGGGCACAGGTATCGCAGATTCTCCCTGCGGTTGTCCCGCCAGTCCCCATTGACATGGTCGATCTGCAAGGTGATCGGGCGGCCTAGCCACTCACCGGCGTTGCCGCACCCCGTACAGGTATATGGCACCCCAATCTCGGTCATGGCGCGGTGGAGCTGGGCCCTGTTGGTCCGTCCGGCTTGGTCCGGCAGGACGACCAGCACCCGGTGCGCGGTTGATGAGAGTGCTGGGCGCTCCGGCCGCCCCCAGGCCCGGCGCTTGAAGTGGCTGGTGTCGAGATCGAGGCGGGAGGCGGCGCGCCGGACGCGCCGGTGATTGGTGTCGTTGACGTCCATACCGAGACCGCGCATGACGTCGGCATAGCTGGTGGAGCTGCGCACGAGACAGCGCAACCTGTCCTCGGGAATCGGCGCACGCCGGTAGGAGAAGTGCCCGATATCGATGCGCTGGATTGCCAGCATGCGGCTCAGCGTTGCGCGCGAGCGGCTGTCGTCCGGAACGCCCAGCGCGCGGGCCACGCCACGCACGCTCGCGGCTGCGGCTGCGGCTGTCCGTAGTTCCTCCGAGGTGAAGGGCAGGTCCAACTCGGGCCGATCCATGCCCGGGAAGTGGCTGATGTCGATGCCCGCCGCGCTGATGCGGCGTCGGATGTGGGAGAGCGTTCCCGTGGCCGGGGTGGCGCCCAGTTTCAGGGCCACTTCGCGCAGCGAGGACGATGAGGCGGCAGCTTCGGCGATGGCGACATCCGGGTACTTGCGCCATGGGCTGTGCTTGACGAAGTGGCTCGCGTCGAGCCCGTGACTCGCTACTTTCTCCTGGAGTACACGACGTTGGCCTCCACTCGTCCTGAGACCGAGCCGTCGCATGAGATCGGTCCAGTTGCGCGCCTCGGCGATGACCGGCGCGAGTCGTTCCCTGCAATACGGGTCTGGTTCTGGCACGGCGTGGCCGGGGTTGGTCGCCATCGGTTCCGCTGTACTCCGCACGCTCATGTACCCCACCTGTCTCGACTGCACGTTCGTGTCCTCGTACGGAGTAACGAACCGTTTATCGGATGGTCACGTCCGGCTTTTGGTACTGTGCTGATCAGTAGTCACGCCTTTCGGAATCGGACACGACGTCCGCCCGGGAGGCTTTTTTCATGCCCGGGATCAGAAATCTTTGGAGGGGGACCATGTCCGACACGACCGTGCGCCTCGCCGATGACGCCGACCGCCCCGTGCTCGACCGTCTCTGGGCGCTGTTCCAGCACGATCTGTCCGAGTTCCGGGGCGTGTTGCCCCATCCGGACGGCTCGTTCCGCAGTGAGCGGCTGGAGGCGGCGTTCGCGGACGGTGACCGGGTGCCGTATCTGGTGACCAGGGGGGAACACCCTGTCGGGTTCGTCTTCGTGCGGGGGCTGGACGGTCCGATCCGCGTGCTCGGCAGCTTCTTCGTGGTGCGCGGGGCGCGTCGGACGGGGATCGGGCTGCGGACGGTCCGTGAGGTCGTCGCCCGGCATCCGGGGCCGTGGGAGGTCGCCTTCCAGGACGACAACCCGGGCGCCGTGCGCTTCTGGCGCCGTGTCGCCGCCGATATCGCGGGCGACGCCTGGGCGGAGGAGCGCAGGCCGGTACCGGGGCGACCGGACCTGGCTCCCGATGTGTGGATCTCGTTCTGACGCGGCGGGTCTGACGCGGCGGGAGTGGGTGTCTCAGTGCCCCGATGTCACCTTCAGGCCCACCACCGCCACCAGGAGCAGGCAGACGAAGAAGATGCGGGCGGCGGTCGCCGGTTCGCCGAGGACGAGCATGCCGAGTAGCGCCGCGCCGGCCGCGCCGATGCCGACCCAGACGCCGTAGGCGGTGCCGATGGGGAGGGACTTGGCGGCGTAGGAGAGAAGGATCATGCTCGCCGCGATGCCCGCGCAGGTCAGGACGCTCGGGACCAGGCGCGTGAAGCCGTCGGTGTACGGGGGTCTGGGGGGTTTCCCCCAGATGAGCACAGCATGCCGATCGACCAGCCGACTTCGAGCAGGCCGGCGACGAGCAGCAGGATCCAGGCCATGGGGCACCTCCGTGAGTGATCAACAGGGGTGCGTCGTCTTTGCCTGGGAGCTTCTTCGCTCCCCGCCCGGTACGGCGCGTCTCGTCGGGGTCCTTTCAACGCCTTCCACGGTAGCAAAACGCAGGAAAAAGGGGCTGGTGACCATGGTCACCAGCCCCGTCGTGCGGGCTACGGCCTACAAATACAGGCCGGTCGAGTCCTCGGAGCCCTCGAAGCGGTCCGCCGCCACGGCGTGCAGATCGCGCTCGCGCATCAGCACGTACGGGATCCCCCGCACCTCGACCTCGGCCCGGTCCTCGGGGTCGTAGAGGACACGGTCGCCCGGTTCCACCGTCCGTACGTTCTGTCCGACCGCGATGACCTCGGCCCAGGCGAGGCGTCGGCCGACGGCCGCCGTCGCGGGGATCAGGATGCCGCCGCCGGAACGCCGCTCGCCCTCGGCGGCGTCCTGCCGGACCAGCACGCGGTCGTGCAGCATCCGGATGGGCAACTTGTCGTGGTGGGGGGTCTGCTTGTCCCGATTGGCGCTCACGTCCAGAACCTACCTGCCTTTGAGCCGTCCGTACGCAGCCGGGTGGAGCCGGGCCGGGTCGCGTCGAGTCGGGTCGCGTCGAGTCGGGCCGGACGGGGTCAGCGCTTGCGGCGCCGTGAGCCCACGACGAGCAAGCCCACGCCTGCGGCCGCGACGAGCGCGATGGGCACGATGCGCTCCAGGCGCGGCGCGCCGTCCTCGGTGACGAACTGCCCCTTCACATCGCCGACGACCCGGTTGACGCCGACGTAGGCGCGGCCGAGGGTGCGGTCGATGTGGGAGGCGACCTTGGCCTTGGCGTCGCCGACGATCGTCTTCGGGTGGACCCGTACGCCGATCTCGTCGAGCGTCTCGGCGAGAGTTTCGCGGCGGCGCTTGATGTCCGCCTCGATCTGCGCCGGAGTCCTGGTATCCGACGTTCTCGACGTATCCGACACCGCGCTGCCTCCGTGGTCGTGTTCCGATCTTTGCCTCTGTGCCTTCGACAGTCTGTCAGCTCGGGCCGCCGCCCACCCCTCGGCACCCCCATTACGCTCGTTCCCGTAGTTCCGTAAGCATTCACCCCGGCCACGTGAGGTTCCGATGAGCGAGCGACTCCAGCCCGGCGACACCGCCCCCGCCTTCACCCTGCCCGACGCCGACGGCAACGAGGTCTCCCTCGCCGACCACAAGGGCCGCAAGGTCATCGTCTACTTCTACCCGGCCGCCCTGACCCCCGGCTGCACCAAGCAGGCCTGTGACTTCACGGACAACCTCGATGTGCTGGCCGGTGCCGGGTACGACGTCATCGGGGTCTCCCCGGACAAGCCCGAGAAGCTCGCCAAGTTCCGTGAGAAGGAGTCGCTGAAGGTCACGCTGGTCGGCGACCCCGACAAGACGGTCCTGCAGGCGTACGGCGCCTACGGCGAGAAGATGAACTACGGCAAGACGTACGTCGGTGTCATCCGCTCCACGGTGATCGTGGACGAGGAGGGCAAGGTCGAGCGGGCGCTGTACAACGTGAAGGCGACCGGCCACGTGGCGAAGATCATCAAGGATCTGGGGATCTGAGGTTCCTGGACCCGCGGTTCCTGGACCCGCGGATCCAGGAACCGCCGTTCGTCCGGCCGGGCGCGGGTCACAGTTTTCGTGACGTCAGTGCGCCCAGTGGTCCCCCTCCCGCGGTCGTCCCCGCCGTGCCGCCGTCCGTGGTCCCGCCCGACGGGGCCGCGGTGTCGCCGCCGGTGGTGGTGCCGGCGTCCGTGGTGCCGCCGGTGGTCGTCCCGTCGGTCGTGCCGCCGCCGGTGGTGGTGCCGCCGCCGGTCTGGCCCTGCGTCTGCCCTTGGGTCTGACCTTGCGTCTGGCCCTGGGTCTGGCCGTCCGTCTGGCCCTGGGTCTGGCCCTGCGTATCGTCCGGGGGCGGGCTCTGGGTGGCCGTTCCGCCGGTGGTCTGGCCCCCGTCGTCCTCGTCGCCGGTGCCGGGGGGCTGGTCGGTGGGGCCGGTGCTCGGGAGCTGCTGCTCCTGCGCGCCGGGCTGGAGCTGGAGGTCGAAGTCCTTCGGGCTGCTGCCCTTGAGCGCGGCCTTCGTGTACTGCGCCCAGATCTGTGCCGGGTAGCCGCCGCCGTTGACGCGGGGCTGGCCGAGGGCGCCGTAGAGGGACTCGTGGGTGCCGGTGTCGGGGTCCTGGCCCATCACGGAGACGACGGTGGCGAGGTCGGGGGTGTAGCCCGCGAACCAGGCCGCCTGGTCCTCCTCCGCGGTGCCGGTCTTGCCCGCGGCGGGCCGGCCGGCGGCCAGTGCGGCCGTGCCGGTGCCGCCCTCGACGACGCTCCGCAGGACGGACGTGGTGGTGTCGGCGGCCTCCCGGCTCACCGCCCGCTCGGTGTCCTGCTTGGGCAGGCTCACGGCCGGCATGCCGTCCTTGGTGACCTTCTCGACGAGGGTGTACGTGCCGTGCCTGCCGTGGCCCGCGAGTGTCGCGTACGCCTCCGCCATGTCGAGGACGCTGGCCGTGGACGGGCCGAGCGCGATGGAGGGGGTGGCGGTCAGGTCGGGGGTGGTGGAGGGGATGCCGAGGGCGACGGCCGTCTGCTTGACCTTGCCGGGGCCGACGTCCACGGCCATCTGCGCGTACACGGCGTTGACGGACTTGTCGGTGGCGGTGCGTACCGTGATGGGCCCGTACGAGACGTTGTCCTCGTTCTCGGGCGCGTACGAGCCGCCGTTCCAGCCCTGCACGGGGCGCTTGTCGGTGCCGTCGTAGACGGTGTTCGGGGTGATCGTGCGGCCGTCCTGTGTCTGCGAGCCGTTCTCCACGGCCGAGGTGAACACGAGCGGCTTGAAGGTGGAGCCGACCTGGTAGTCACGGCGCGTCGCGTTGTTGACGTACTGCTTGGTGTAGTCGATGCCGCCGTACATCGCGACGACCTCGCCGGTGGCCGGGTCGATGGAGACGCCGCCGGCGCGGACGTACCGGTCGACCTTGCGGTTCTTCTTGTCGAGCTTCGACATCACCTGGTCGTTGACGGCCTTGACGAAGGCGTTCTGCCTGGACTTCTGCAGGGTGGTGGTGACGCGGTAGCCGCCGGTGGTGAGGGTGTCCTCGTCGATGATCTTGTTGGAGACGAGGTAGTCCTTGACCGCCTGCACCAGGTAGCCGCGCTGGCCTGACATGGCGGCCGCGACCACTTCCTGCCTGGGCTGCGGGAACGTGACCTTGGCCCGGTCCGCCTGGGCCAGCCACTTCTTCTTGACCATGCCGTCGAGGACGTAGTTCCAGCGGGCGAGGGCCGCGGACTTGTTCTCGGGGTGCGCGACCACGTCGTACTCGCTCGGCGCGTTCAGGAGCGCCGCGAGGTAGGCGCCCTGGCCGACCGTCAGTTTCTTGGCGTCGACGCCGTAGTACGCCTGGGCGGCGGCCTGGATGCCGTACGCGTTGCGGCCGAAGTAGCTGGTGTTGAGGTAGCCCTCGAGGATGTCGTCCTTGCTCTTCTGGCGGTCGAGCTTGATGGAGATGAAGAACTCCTTCACCTTCCGTGTGGCGGTCTGCTCCTGGCCCAGGTAGTAGTTCTTCACGTACTGCTGGGTGATGGTCGAGCCGGACTGCTTGCCCTTGCCGGTGGCGGTGTTCCAGCCGGCGCGGATCATCGCCTTCGGGTCGACGGCGGACTCGGTGTAGAAGTCGCGGTCCTCGGCGGCGAGCGCCGCGTGCTGGGCGGCCTTGGAGATCTCCGCGAGTGCCACGTTCTCGCGGTTGACCTCGCCGTCGCGGGCGAGCTGGCTGCCGTCGGCGTACAGGTAGACGTTGCTCTGCTTGGTCGCGGCGGCGTTCGCGGGCGGGATCTTGACCAGGTAGTAGCCGAGTGCGAACAGGCCGATCACGAGCAGTATCGCGCCGAGGATCGTGCCGAGCACCGTCCGCCAGGTCGGGATGAGCCGCCCCCAGCCGGTCCGCTTGCGCCTGGGCTTCTTCCCCGGCTTGCCCGGGTTCCCCGGTGCGTCCGTCCCACCCGGCTCGCCCGGTGTGCCGTCCCTGCCCGGCTCGCCCGGTGCCGCGTGAAGCACCCGTTCCGGTTCCCTGGGGGCCCAGCCCTGGCTGCTCTGCTGCGGCTGCGGCTTGTCACTCATCTGTTCGCCGGACTCCTGTTTCGCATCGTACGTTGCCGTACGCCCTCATACGCCTGGTGCGCCCCCTGTTGAAGACTGTCGTACCAAGCGTTCCGTTCCCCGATCCCGGCACGTGTCGCGCCTGAAAATGCCTGGCAGGCGAAGCCGGGCGGAGGCTAGGCTCCTGCGCTTCGGCCACAACGGCCCTTCAGGCGCAAGGAGGACTTCCTCGTGGGGACAGGGCGGTTGTACACGGCCGTCGCAGTGGGCGGGTTCCGGCGCTACGCCACTTATCGGACGGCGACGGCGGCAGGGGTGTTCACCAACACCGTGTTCGGGCTGATCCTGGCGTACATCTTCATGGCGCTGTGGGACGAGAAACCGCACCTCGGCGGCTATGACCAGGCTCAGGCGCTCACCTATGTGTGGCTCTCCCAGGCGCTGCTCATGGCGATGGCCACCATGGGCGGCGGCTTCGAGGACGAACTGATCGAGCGCATCCGTACGGGTGACATCGCGATCGATCTGTACCGTCCTGTCGACCTCCAGTTGTGGTGGTTGTCCCAGGACGCGGGGCGGGCCATGTTCCATCTGCTGGGGCGCGGAGTGGTGCCCCTGGCGTTCGGCGCGCTCTGCTTCGAGCTCGCGCTCCCCGCCGACCCGCTGACCTGGATCGCGTTCCTGGTCGCGGTCGCGCTCGGGATAGTCGTGAGCTTCTCGATCCGCTACCTGGTGGCGCTGTCCGCGTTCTGGTTGCTCGACGGGGCGGGTGCGGCGCAGATGTCCATGATCGCGGGTGTCTTCTGCTCGGGGATGCTGCTGCCGCTGAACGTCTTCCCGGGCGCGCTGGGCGAGGTCGTACGCGCTCTGCCCTGGTCGTCCCTGGTCCAGGGCCCCGCGGACGTCCTTCTCGGCACCGCGGATCCCCTCGGCACGTATGTCTTCCAGGCGTCCTGGGCTCTCGGGCTGCTGGCCCTGGGCCGGCTGATCCAGTCGGTGGCGACACGGAGGGTGGTGGTGCAGGGTGGCTGACTCGGTGGACGGGGGGACCGGCGGTCCGGTGGACGGATCGGTGGGCTCGGTGGATGAGCGGCCGGTCCAGGGTTCGGGGGGGCCGGGCTCGGGGACGCTGGGCTCGGGGACGCTGGGTGCGCGGCAGGGCACGTATGCCCGCGTGCGCGACGGTGTCCGCGCCTATCGGATGATCGCCGCGATGTGGATCCGCTCCACGATGGCCTACCGCGCCTCCTTCGTGATGACCACCTTCGGGAACTTCGCGGCGACCGCCCTCGACTTCGTCGCGGTGCTGCTGATGTTCTCGCGGGTCGACCGGCTCGGCGGCTACAGCCTGCCCGAGGTCGCCTTTCTGTACGGCATCTCGGCCACCTCCTTCGGGATCACGGACCTGGCGGTCGGCTCGATGGACCGGCTCGGGCGCCGGGTGCGCGACGGCACCCTCGACACGCTCCTCGTACGCCCCGTCCCGGTTCTCGCCCAGGTCGCGGCCGACCGCTTCGCGCTGCGCCGCCTCGGCCGGGTCACCCAGGGGCTGCTGGTCCTCGTGTACGCGATGGTCGTACTCGACATCGACTGGACGCCGCTCAGACTGCTCATGGTCCCGCTGATGCTGCTGTGCGGCGCCGCCGTCTTCGCGGCCGTGTTCGTGGCGGGCGGGGCCTTCCAGTTCGTCGCGCAGGACGCCTCCGAGGTGCAGAACTCCTTCACGTACGGCGGCACCACGCTCCTGCAGTACCCGCCGACCGTCTTCGCCAAGGACTTGGTGCGTGGGGTCACCTACGTGCTCCCGCTGGCTTTCGTGAACTGGCTGCCCGGGCTGTACGTGCTGGGCCGGCCCTATCCGCTCGACCTGCCGACCTGGGTCGCCTTCACCCCGCCCCTGGTCGCGGCGGGCTGCTGCGCGCTGGCGGGGGTCGCGTGGCGGGCGGGACTTCGTTCCTATCGCAGCACGGGGAGTTGAACCGACATGGAAACAGGCCTGATGACGGACCCGGTCAGGGATCCGGTGGGCGATTTCATCGAACTCGAGGGCGTCGAGAAGGTCTTCGACGTCCGCAAGAAGACCGGCTTCCTGCGCAGCGAACGGCGCCAGGTACGGGCCGTGGACTCCCTCTCCTTCACCGTGGCACGCGGTGAGATGGTCGGCTACATCGGCCCGAACGGCGCGGGCAAGTCGACGACCATCAAGATGCTCACCGGCATCCTCACCCCGAGCGCCGGCCGGCTGCGGGTGGCGGGCATCGACCCGTCCCGCGAGCGGACCCGGCTCGCGCAGCGCATCGGGGTCGTCTTCGGGCAGCGTACGACCCTGTGGTGGGACCTGCCGCTGATCGACTCCTACCGGCTGATGCGCCGCATGTACCGGATCCCGGACGCCCGTTACCGCGAGAACCTCGACCGCTGCGTCGAACTCCTGGACTTGGAAGCCCTGTTGGACGTCCCGGTGCGCCAGCTCTCGCTGGGCCAGCGGATGCGCGGCGACATCGCGGCGGCGCTGCTGCACGACCCCGAGGTCCTCTACCTGGACGAACCCACCATCGGCCTCGATGTGATCAGCAAGGCCAAGGTCCGTTCCTTCCTGCGGGACCTGAACGCCGAGCGCGGTGCGACGGTGCTGCTGACCACGCACGACCTCACCGACATCGAGCAGTTGTGCCGGCGGGTGATGGTCATCGACCACGGACGGCTGATGTACGACGGTCCGCTGACCGGGCTGCACGAGGTGGGGGAGAGCGAGCGGACCCTCGTGGTCGATCTGGAGCGGGAACTCCCGCCGATCGAGGTGGACTCGGCGCGGGTGGTGAAGGTGGAGGGGCCCCGGCAGTGGCTCGCCTTTCCCGCGTCGGCGTCGGCGGCCGAGCTGGTGGCGCGGATCGCGGCCGAGTTTCCCCTGGTGGACCTCTCGGTGCGGGAGCCGGACATCGAGGCGGTCATCAGCCGCATGTACGCGGAGAAGGCTCTCTCGTAGGGTGAGTCCCATGACCGAGGATGTGCCTTCCAGGGGAAGCGACGACCAGCGACCGACGCCGCCGGACCCCGGAACCCCGGGCTTGGAGCTCCGGGCCTCCGACGCCGATCGTGAACGGGTCGCCGAACAGCTGCGGGACGCCCTCGCGGAGGGCCGCCTCGACATGGAGGAGTTCGAGGAGCGGCTGGAAGCGGCGTTCAAGGCGCGGACGTACAGGGAGTTGGCGCCGCTCACCCGTGATCTGCCGGGCGCGCACGCCGCGGCTCCGGTCTCCATGGTCAAGCAGCCTGAGGAGAGCGGGAGTTGGGCAGGGCGGATCGTCGGTGGCGAGGGTTCGTCCTCGTGGGGCGTGGCGATCCTGTCGGGCTTCGAGCGCAAGGGCCGCTGGACGGTGCCGGGGCGCTTCAACTCCTTCGCCTTCATGGGCGGTGGCGAGATCGACCTGCGCGAGGCGAACTTCGCGGACCGTGAGGTCGTCATCAACTGTGTCGCCGTCATGGGCGGCATGAACGTCATCGTGCCGCCCGGCGTCGAGGTCGTCGTCCGCGGGATCGGCATCATGGGCGGCTTCGACCACCGCGAGGAGGGCCGGTCCGGGGACCCGGGCGCCCCGCGCGTGATCATCACGGGCTTCGCCTTCTGGGGCGGCGTCGGCGTGGAGCGCAAGCTGACCCGTGCCGAGCGGCTGCGCCTGAAGGAGGAGCGCCGCCAGGAGAAGCTGGAGCGCAAGAGCGCCCGCAAGGAACTGGAGGGTTCCCGGCGGGACGGCCTCGGTGACATGTTCGACGCTCTCGACGATGCCCAGGACCTCATCCGCGAACGCCACGAGGAACGCAGGGAGCGCCAGGAGGAGCGCAGGGAACGGCACCGGGAGCGCCGGGAGGAGCGGCATCGGCGGAGGCACGGCGGCTACTAGGGCGTGTTTCGAAAGTCCCGTCTGGTCCGCGGCGCCTGGCACGGCGCCTCGCCGCGTTGTCGGGATCGTCCGCGTACGCCCAGTACGCGGACGACCCTCCGCCTTGCGATGCTCCCCCACTGCCTCAAAGGCGTGGGAGGTGCCCCCAGCACCAGACGCCGCGGACCCCGCCCTTCGGGCGGACGACGCTACTTTCGAAACACGCCCTAGTTTCCGGCTGAGTGGAGCGCCCGGTTCACAGCTCCGCAGGTGTCGCCCCCTTCAGATCCTCGAGCTCGAACACCTCCGCCATCCGCTCGTACCCCTTGTCACTGGGGTGCAGATGGTCCCCGGAGTCGTAGTCGGCCCGCAGTCGCCGCGGATCGTAGGGATCCCGCAACGCCTCGTCGAAGTCGACGACGGCGTCGTACACCTTCCCCGCCCGGATCTCCGCGTTGACGGCCCGGCGCACGGCGTCACGCGTGCGTGAGTACCCGCGGTGCCCGCCGAAGGGCATCAGCGTGGCCCCGACGACCCGCAGGCCGCGCGCGTGCGCCCGCCGCACCATCTCCCGCAGTCCGTCGGTGACGGCCACCGGATCGGCCTGGCCCTGGCCCCGCAGGATGTCGTTGACGCCGAGGTCGATGACGACGGCCTTGACGTTCGTACGGTCGAGCACGTCGCGCTCGAGACGGTTCAGCCCGCTCGGGTTGTCTGCGGGCCGGCCGAGCCCTTCGGCCAGGACCTGGTTGCCGCTGATGCCCTGGTTGACGACGCTGTAGCGAGGTACGTCTCCGGAGCCGGCCGCGGTGCGCAGCCGGTCGGCGAGGATGTCCGTCCAGCGGTGGTTGGCGCCCTCCGTGGAGGTGATGCCGTCGGTGATCGAGTCGCCCAGGGCGACGACGGTGCCGACGGATTCGTCGCTCAGTACGTCGAGCGCGGTGAGGTAGCGCCAGTGCGGGGTCTGCTCGGTGTACGCGGTGGCGGTCACGTCCTCGGTGCGGTCGCCCTGGGCGGCGTAGGAGATCTGCCGTGCGTGCGGGTGGTAGGTGACCGGGCCGGACGGGGTCGGGGAGTACGTGGTCACGAGGACGTCGGAGTCGCGCGGGACGCGGACGCGCACGGCGTCGCTCATGATCTGCTGCCCGGGCGGGACGATCACGGTGGTGCTGCCGGAGAAGGTGAGGCGGCGCATGGTGTCGGCCACCGCCGCCGCGTCGTTCTCGGCCGCGGCGACGGCGATCGAGGCGTGCGTGATGTTCAGCGGCTGCTGCCCGTAGAGGTTGGACAGGGTGATGCGGGCCTCGGTGCCGCCGACGTCCGTGTGCACGATGTTGCGCACGGAGCGGCCCGCCATGCCGTTCGTCTCGGTGCCGGGCTCGGCCGCGGCGGGGGAGGCCGACCAGGTGCCGACCCAGGTGCCCGCGGAGGCGGGGGCGGCCGAGTCGCGCGGGGCGCGGTTGTCGGCGGTGGCGTTGCGGGTGCCGCCCGTGCCGTGGTCGGCGGCGACACCCACGTATATGGCTCCGGACGTGGCCACGATCATGGCGATGACGGCGGCCAGCAGGGCATAACCATGACGCTTGGTCATGCGGTGCGTGTCTCCTCGGGCGAGGGGAGCCCGAGGCTCCGATGTGATGATCACATGATGCGGTACGGGGTGGGGAGGAAATCGACGGGCCCCTACCGTGGCCTCGAACGACCCTGAGATGTCCCGGAGACGGCCCCAGGATTCCCCTGAGTTCCCCCCGCCCGAACAGACGCAGGGAACTCCTGTTCCGTTCCGGGAGTCGGTCAGGAAGGGACAATGTGTACGGAGCCCTCGGACGGCTCGGCGAACGGGTGGAGTGAATGGAACGAACAGAACCGGAAGACGCGGGCGCCGAAGGGCGGCACGCCCTGCCCGGCGCCCCCGGCAACCGCACGACGACCGCCCCCGGCCCGCCGAACCGCGCGATGACCTCGTTCAGCCCCGCCGACGAGGAGAAGCGCCGCGGCGTCCGCCAGATGAAACTGACGGCCACCGGCCTGCTGCTCTTCGTCGCCCTCGTCTACGTCCTCGCGAAATGGGCGTCCCACGAGGGCGCGGGCGTCTGGGCCGGTTACGTCGCGGCGGCCGCCGAGGCCGGTATGGTCGGCGCGCTCGCCGACTGGTTCGCGGTCACGGCCCTCTTCCGTCACCCGCTCGGCCTGCCCATCCCGCACACCGCGATCATCCCCACCAAGAAGGACCAGCTGGGCGTCTCGCTCGGCGAGTTCGTGGGCGAGAACTTCCTCTCCTCCGACGTCGTACGACAGCGTCTGCGCGCCGTGGGCATCGGCAGCCGCCTCGGTGCCTGGCTCACCGAGCCGGAGCACGCCGACCGGGTGACCGCCGAGCTCGCCGCCGCGCTCAGAGGTGCCCTGACCGTGCTGCGCGACTCCGACGTGCAGGCGGTGGTCGGGGAGGCGATCACCCGCCGCGCCGACGCCCAGGAGATCGCGCCCGGCATAGGGAAGATGCTGGAGAAGATCGTCGCGGACGGCGGCCACAAGCGGTTCGTGGACCTGATCTGCGTCCGCGCCCATGACTGGCTGGTGTTCCACGACGAGCAGGTCATGGACGCGATCCAGGGCGGCGCGCCCGGCTGGACCCCGCGCTTCGTCGACAAGAAGGTCGGCGAGCGGGTCTACAAGGAGCTGCTGCGCTTCGTCACCGAGATGCGCGACGCCCCCTCCCATCCGGCCCGCGGCGCCCTCGACCGGTTCCTCACCGACTTCGCCTCCGACCTCCAGTCCGACACCGACACCCGCGCGCGCGTGGAGCGCCTGAAGGGTGAGGTGCTCGGCCGCGGTGAGGTCCAGGACCTGATCGCCTCCGCCTGGACGGCCGTACGGTCCATGATCGTGTCCGCCGCCGAGGACGAGCGCAGTGAGCTGCGGCTGCGCGTGCGGGCCTCGCTGCTCTCGCTGGGCGCCCGCATGGCCACCGATGCCAAGCTCCAGGCGAAGGTCGACGGGTGGGTCGAGGGCGCGGCGGTGTACGTCGTGACGACTTACCAGACGGAGATCACCTCCCTCATCACTGACACCGTGGCCGGCTGGGACGCCGAGCACACGACCAGGAAGATCGAGGCCCACATCGGCCGTGACCTGCAGTTCATCCGGATCAACGGCACGGTGGTGGGTTCGTTGGCCGGGTTGCTGATCTATACGGTGTCGCGGATCGTGGGGGCGTAGATCCCTCTCGGGAGGGCGTGGCCGCACTCGGGCGGGCGTAGGCCGAGCTCCGGAGGGAACCCGGGCAGGTGTCGCCCGACCAGGAGGGAGCCCCATGTCCACCGTTGAGGAAAAGGGTCGGGGGGAAGGCCGGGGCCAAGCCGGGGGCCGGGTCACCACCGCCGTGCCCGCCCGTCTCGACCGCCTCCCGTGGTCGCGCTGGCACCGGACCGTGGTGATCGGCCTCGGCACGGTGTGGATCCTCGACGGACTGGAAGTCACGATCGTCGGCAACATCGCCGGACGCCTCTCCGAGCCCGGCAGCGGCCTGCCGATCACCTCCGCGCAGGTCACCGGCACCGCGGCCGCCATCTACGTGGCCGGCGCGTGCGTCGGGGCGCTGTTCTTCGGCCGCCTCACCGACCGCTTCGGCCGCAGGAAACTGTTCATGGTCACCCTGGCGGTCTACCTCGGGGCCACGGCCCTGACCGCCGTCTCCTTCGAGCCCTGGTGGTTCTTCACCTTCCGCTTCCTCACGGGCTTCGGCATTGGCGGCGAGTACGCGGCCATCAACTCCGCGATCGACGAGCTGATCCCCTCCTACTACCGCGGCCGGGTCGACCTGATCATCAACGGCAGCTTCTGGCTGGGCGCGATCGGCGGCTCCCTGCTGTCGATCGTCGCGCTGGACACCGCCCTCTTCCCGGCGAACATCGGCTGGCGGCTGACCTTCGCCCTTGGTGTGGTCCTCGGTCTGGTCATCCTCCTCGTACGCCGCAGTGTCCCGGAGAGCCCACGGTGGCTGCTGATCCACGGCCGGCAGGAGGAGGCCGAACGGGTGGTGGCCTCGGTGGAGGAACGGGTCCGCGCGGAGCTCGGCGGCCGCGAACTGCCGCCCCCCGCCGGGGAGATCACCATCCGCCAGCGCAAGAGCATCGGCTTCCGCGCCATCGCCCGCACGGTCCTCGGGACCTACCGCAAGCGCGCCGCGCTCGGCCTCTCCCTCTTCATCGGCCAGGCGTTCCTCTACAACGCGATCACCTTCGGCTTCGGCGCGATCCTGACGAAGTTCTACGACGTCCCGACGGGCGCCACCGGCTACTACTTCGCCGTGATCGCGTTCGGCAACTTCCTCGGCCCGCTGCTGCTCGGCAAGTTCTTCGACACGGTGGGCCGCCGCCCGATGATCTCGTCGACGTACCTGCTCTCCGGGCTGCTGCTGTTCGGCACGGCCTGGCTCTTCGGCCGGGGCTCGCTGAGCGCGGTGACCCTGACGGCCTGCTGGTGCGTGGCCCTCTTCTTCGCCTCGGCGGGCGCGTCGAGCGCCTACCTCACCGTCTCCGAGATCTTCCCGATGGAGACCCGCGCGATGGCCATCGCCTTCTTCTACGCCATCGGCACGGCGGCCGGCGGTATCAGCGGACCGCTGCTCTTCGCGGACCTCACCCAGTCCGGCGTGGTCGGCAACACCGTGCTGGCCTTCCAGATCGGCGCGGGCCTGATGTGCGCGGCCGGCCTGGTCGCCGCGTTCCTGGCGGTGAAGGCCGAACGGCGCTCGCTGGAGGACATCGCGACCCCGCTGTCGGCGGTGGCACCCGCCGACTCCGCCTGAGCACGGGAGGATGAGTGCGGGAACGTGAGTACGGGAACCTGAGTACGAGTACTCTGTCGGCCCGCCGCCCGGACGGGAACCCTCGTACGCATGATCGAGAAGCTGTTAGGCCCTCTGCGAACGCGCCCCTGGCCGGAACGCTGGCTGACGCGCGTGCTCGGCGCCGCCCTCTCCGGCGCGGCGTACCTCCTCTGCCTCCCCTGGGATCTGCGCAACCGCCCCGGGACGAAGGGGTCGGTCACCGAGACGACCTCGGTGACCGTCCTCGGCGTCGTCCTCCTCGGCGTGGCCCTGCTGCTCCTGGCCGCCTACCTCGGCCGCCGGGACGCGCTGGCCTGGCCCCTGCTACTGGTGGCGGGACCGCCGGCCGCACTGATGTACCTGTCCTTCCACTCCCACCCGGAGCCCCCGGACGCGACGGTCTGGCCGCTCACCTGGGCGTTCTTCACCCTGGTGGTCGCGGCGGGGGTACTGATCGCGACGGCGGTGGCGAGGCGGTACCGGGCGGCGGACTGGGCGAAGTCCTCGGACGTGGGGGACTTCTGGGACACCGGGGACTGCTGGGACTCACGGGCCGCGGAAGTGACGGTTTACGGGCCGTAGAAGTGACGGTTTACGGGCCGTAGACGTACGCCTGTCCCCGCAGAAGCCGGATCCCAGGGCTAAGCACCCGTGGTGGACCCCGGTCGGACGATCATCAGGACCGTGACGGTGGCCCACAGGAGGTTGAAGAGCCCGGTGGACATGGCGAGCCGGCCGGTGGCCCGACGAGCCGCCTCGCCCGCACCGCTGTTTCCTATGGTTCCTATGTTTCCTATGCCTTCCATGAGCGCGGTCTGCCGGGGCAGGACCAGCGCGGCGAGGACGACGGCGGCCAGGGTCGTCAGCGCGATCGAGACGATCAGCCAGGTGTCGCCGAGCACGCCCATGTTCTTGGCCGTGGCGAACCCGAACACGGGCACGGCGACGCCGACTGTCGCGTACACACGGCAGATGCCGTGCAGCACCCGGACGGTGGAGAGGACCTGGGCGTCCCCGGGCTCGGCGAGCGCCTTGCGCACACTGGGCGGGAACATGCTGGCGGCGACGGTGACGGGCCCGACGGCGACGATCGCGGCGAGGACGTGCACGGCGAGGAGGAACTTGTTCACGGGCCGACGCTAGGGGCGCGCGCGATCACACGGAAGCGGCACTTCTGCCACGACCCAACGGATTCTCGCCACGATACTCACCAGGGCTGCGACGCCGCGATTCCGCGGAGCCGGGCACGGCCGTACGAGGCCATACAGCCACAGACCCCCCTTGGCTGCAATCCGTCGTATGCCTACGCTTTGGTCATGCACACCGTGACCGTACTGGCGCTCGACCAGGTCATCCCGTTCGACCTCTCCGCCCCGATCGACACCTTCGGCCGGGCCCGGCTGCCGGACGGCCGAGAGCCCTACCGGATCCGGGTCTGCTCGCCCACGGCGGACGAGGAGGTGAGCGCGGGCCCGTTCACGATCCGCGCCCCCTACGGCCTGGAGGCGCTCGCCGAGGCCGACACGATCATCCTGCCCGGCGTCGCCGACCCGACCGCCCCGCTCCCGCCCGGCGTGAAGGAGGCACTGCGCGCGGCGGCCGCGAACGGCACCCGGATCGCCTCGATCTGCGTCGGCGCCTTCCTCTTCGCCGCCACCGGCCTGCTGGACGGACTGCGCGCCACCACCCACTGGGTCGCGGCCGCGGACCTGGCGGCCAGGTACCCCGCCGTGACCGTCGACCCGAACGTCCTCTACGTCGACAACGGCCAGTTCCTCACCTCGGCGGGCGCGGCCGCGGCCCTCGACATGTGCCTGCACATGATCCGCAACGACCACGGTTCGGCGGTCGCCGCGCACGCGGCCCGGATGTCGGTCATGCCCCTCGAACGGGAGGGCGGCCAGGCCCAGTTCATCATCCACGACCAGCCCCCGGTACCGGCGGGCACCACGATGGAGCCCCTCCTCGGCTGGCTGGAGGAGAACGCGGACCGCGAGCTGACCCTGGAGGACATCGCCGCCCACGCCGGCATGAGCACCCGTACGCTCAACCGCCGCTTCCGCGAACAGACCGGCACCACACCGCTCCAGTGGCTGCACCGCGCCCGTGTCCGCCGCGCCCAGTACTTGCTGGAGACGACCGCGTACCCGGTCGAACGCATCGCGGCCCAGGCGGGGTTCGGCTCACCGACGGCGTTCCGGGAGCGGTTCAAGCGGGTGGTGGGGACGAGCCCGTACGCGTACCGCCGCGCGTTCCAGAGCACGGAACCAACTCCGGTCCCGGGCCCGGTCCCACTCCCGGAGTCCATGTCCGCCGCCGCGGCCTCGTAGGCCTCAGGCCCTCGGACGCCGAGGGGCTCTGTGCTTGCTCAGGACCGCCGGTCGGCCACGGCCCACGAGGCGAGGGCCACGGCCCCGGCGACACCGAACACGGAGGGCCAGGCCCCCACCTTCTTGGCCAGCGGGTGGGACCCGGCGAAGGCGGCGACGTACGCGACGGAAGTCACTGCTTAACGAGTGTGTCCCTTTCTGAAGGATCGACGTAGAGGCGAAATTGGAAGTGTGTTGCAGTTAGTTGTGTCGGATATCTAGGCTCCGACACATGAGGTGGATCAGCTTCTCTGCAACGGGGTGGGAGTCCTGGGACTTGACTCGCCGCCCTCTCATACGGGACCAGATGCCGGTCCTGATCGACGACGACCTGCTCTTCGAGGATGGGCCTGGCTCTCCGCGGCCCACGGTGCACGTGAACCGGTGGCTGCGCGAGATGCCGCTCAACGGAGCTCCGTCCGTGCGAACTTGGGAGAACAACGCCGGCTGTCTGTGCGAGTGGATGAAGTACCTCAAGGGCTGCGGTGTCCACCTGTTTGATGAACGAGAGGTTCTCCGGGCGGCGTTGAGCATGTACGCCCAGTACCGGCTGGCCGGCGAGCTGGAGAACCGGTGGGACCACACCACGTGGAACCTGCACATGGGGATGCTGTCGCATTTCTACCGGTGGGCTCAGGACGAGGGGCTGACCACGGCGGTGCCGTTCACCTACCGGATAGGCAAGCGGATGGCCCACGGTGTCCTGGTCGAGGTGGAACGCAATCTCGCCAAGCTGCGCACACCGCGGCCACACACGACGATCAAGCATCTGGAGCGGGACTTCGCCGATCTGTTCGTGTACGCCCTGGAGGGGCTGGGGCCTGACGGTGAACCGGATACCCGCTACCGGAGGGTTCGGGAGGGAGCCCGGAACTCGTCGGTGGCCGGGCTGGTGCTCTCCAGCGGCCTTCGGAGCAAGGAGTTCACGCACCTGACGATCTACGAGGTGCCGCCGCTGCCGCCGCGCCCGACGACGCTGCCGGTCCTGTTTCCGCTCGCGCGGGCGATCACGAAGGGCGAGAAGGACCGTACGACGTGGGTCCACTACGAGCGGCTGGCCGCGATGCACCAGTACATCGAGTTGGACCGGGCAGCGTCGGCGGAGGGCTTCAAATGGCGGCCGCCGTCGAAGCTGGGCCCGCCGCTGCTCGTGGAGGAACCCGACTGGGAAGGCGCCCACTTCAACGGGGTACGCAGGTCATGGAAGAAGCTGCGGCCGGCCGAGCGGTTGCGGCTGGTGACGCCGGAGGGCCAGTCGCCGCTGGTGGCGCTGCAGTCCACAGGTGAACCGTTCGTGGACTGGGCGACGGTGTTCCGTCGGACCTCGGCGCGTATCCGCGAGCGGTACGAGCCGCGGTTCCCGACGGTGGCTCCGCACCGGCTGCGGCATTCCATGGCCATGCACACCCTTGAAGGGCTGATGACGGGCTACTACCAGCGCGCCGCCGCGCTGGTGACCGAGACTGGTGACGACGCCGCGATGGCCCTCTACCTGCTGAAACACGAGCCGATGCTGATCCTGCGGGACCTGCTGGGTCACTGGAGTGTCACCTCCACGGAGCTTTACATCGCTCGACTGGACGTCACCCGGATCTTCCGCGACGCCTACAAGGACACGGCGGTCGGCGCCGATCTGGCCGCTGCCGCCGAAGTGGCAGCCGAGTTCGACGATGAGGATGACGACTGATGCCCGCGACTGTCATGCACGAGCCGCTGGCCGTGCGTTTCTTCCTCGCCGACGGCAGCGAGTGGACCGCCCGGTTGGCGGGGCTGCCCAACCAGCAGCTCGCGGAAGATCTCGCTCAGGGACTGGCTGCGAATGCCCATCCGCACGGCGAGATCAAGGCGAAGCGAACCGCGTCCACCTACGCAGTGGCCGTGCGACAGATGGTGAAGAAGCTGAGCGAGGCGGGGTTCACCGGGCCGGCCTCCGAACTGACTCGCGCCGTGCTGATGCGGTACTGGATGGCCAGCTCGCACGGCCGGGAGCGCGACACCCGCAGGCTGTTGAAGGGGTACGACGCGGTAACGGGCGGTCTGCGTCCGGAGGTTCGCGCCTACCTGGAGGGCGGGCAGGTGCAGGCCAGGCCCCGCTACCGGCCCAATCAGGCCTACACCGACAGCGAGTGGGAGCGGCTGGAGGCGACCTTCCGTGGCGTCGTCGATGACAGCTGGAAGCGTCACAAGCGGATCCTGGCACTGGCGAAGACGGGCACCGATCCCAAAACGAGTGGGCTCAGTCGCGAAGAGGACGTCGCCTGGCTGATGCTGCGGGATGGCCCGTTGTCCTACGAGAACGGCTACCTCACCTATCTGGGCATAGAGTCGTGGGGACCGGGGGACGGCGCGTATCGAGTGGTACGTCAGGTCCGCGAGGACCTGTTCCCGACCCGGACGGTCCAGATCTCCTACGCGCTGCTGTTCGGGATCTACTCCGGGATCGTGCCGGATGGCATCAACGACCTGGGCCTGGAGGACGTGGACTGGGCCGGTGACGCGACAATCCTGCTGAGCTACTTCAAGGGCCGTACGTCGCGGGAGAGTGCGAACATCCCGAAACAGGCCGTGCGCCTCCTGGAGCGGTGGCTGGAGTACTCCGCGGTGCTGCGGCAGTTCGCGCCGGACAGGTTCCGGGACGCGCTGTGGATTTCGAGTGCCCCCGAGGTCGCGGAGCGGGTGGTCGGGCCGCCGACCAGTGGCGAGGCCCAGCGCCGCGTGCTGCGGCGGCTGGATCTGCTGGACGATGCGGGGCAGAGGTTCGGGGTCCACCGCGGCCGGATCCGCGCGACCTATGAGGAACGTCTGGCCAGACGCGGGTGGACGGGCCGGGCCACCATCGACCCGAATCACACCCCTCGCACGGAGGGCGACCACTACGTCACCCCGACCACCCCGGCCCAGCTGGACGCGGTGGAGTCGATCATCGAGGACGGGCAGGGCGACATCCTGCGCAAGGCACTGCCGCCGGTCGTCCTGACGAGCGAGGCCGCCGCCGAGTTCGCCGAGGGCTTCCCCGACGAAGTAGGGCGGCTCGGACTGGATACGGCGGCCATCGCCGAGCTGGTCGGCGGTAAGAGGGACGTGTTCACTGCGGCCTGTGCCGACCAGCTGGCCGGCGTCCATGGTCCCGCCGGGCAGCCGTGTCCAGCGAGGCCCTGGGTGTGCCTGCTGTGTCCGCTGGCGGTGTTCCTGCCGCGTCACGCCGGGAATCTGCTGCGGCTCAAGGCCTTCTTCGCCCGGCAGTTCCGGCAGATGCCGACCGAGCAGTTCATCCGGACCTTCGGCCCGTACTCCGACCGCCTGACCCACCAGATCCTGCCCAAGCTCTCCGACGAGGCGAAGGCCAAGGGCGAACTCGAAGTCGCCGACGACGACACCGATCTTCCGCTCCGCCCCGAGGAGGCCACCGCATGATGCACCGTCCCGCCCCCGCCTACCCGTACCCCCTGCGGACCGTCTCGGTCTTCGCCGGGGCCGACGTCTGTGACGTAGCCGGGCTCAGACTGGCCCCGGGGGCAGAACGGCCGCTGTTCGAGTACGACCGGTGGGTGCTCTCGGGCCTGCTGGACGCCCATCGAATGATGAGCGACCACGAACACATCTGGGACTTCGCCGAGATCATCAACCCGTCGTGGCGGGTGGTGGCCAAGGAGGTGCTGCTGGCGTTGCTCGCCCCGCAGCACGAGTCGGTACTTCAGTGCGCGCTCGCGATCCGGTCGGTCCGCAGCCCGCGGACCTGCTTCCGGTTCCTGCAGCGGCTAACCGAGTGGTTCAACTGGCTGACCAGGCAAGGAGTGACCCGCCTGGAGGACGTCCCCCAGGAGATGTGCGAGTACTACCTGGAAGAGCGCTCCTGGAGCGTTCCCGTCCCCGGCAAGCCGCGACGTCGGCTGGAGCCGAAGACGACGCATGAGATCGTCCGGGTCATGCAACTTCTCGCTCTGTACGGCGAGTTGCTGTCCACCGACCGATACGCCGCCCGGTTCGCGCCGTGGGAGGGCATGACGTCCGCACAGGTCGTCGGCCGGCTGTCCGACGAAGGGAACCGCACTCATCCGGTTCCCGACTCCCTGCTCCAGCCGCTGCTGGCCACCTGTATCTACCTGGTCGACGTGATCGGTCCCCACCTCGCGGACCTGCTCGATGAGGTACGGGCCGATACCGCGGTCGCACAGACACTGCCCAACCTCACCCTGGACCGTCTCCCCGAACTACGGCAGGTCATCGAGGAGATGAGAGCCAGCGGTGAGCCGCTGCCAGCCATCGCCCAGAATCAGGCGGTCCGACGTGCCCTCCGCTGCGGCGACGGCCCGCTCAGCGAGCTGTCCTGGAGCTCACTGGCCCATAAGATCGGCGCCCACCGCTTCAGCGATGCCGCCTACCACGCCGTCACGCCGTTGCTGGAAGAGGTAGCGGGCGAGATGGGATTCCAGGAACCGTGGGCACGGCAGGCGGCCCCGGTCGCGCGGCTCGACGATGGCGCACTGGTCCCGTGGACCGGCCCAGTGGCCGTGGACGACATCCGGATCCTGACGGACTACGTGGTCACGGCCTGCCTGGTGCTGACGTGCGCGCTCAGTGGCATGCGGACCAGCGAGTTGCTGGAGATCGAGACGGGCTGCCGCCACTCGGCGGCCACCCCGGGCGGCGGCAGACGGTTCCGACTGGCGGGACGGCTGATCAAGAACCAGAAGTTCGGCGGGGTGCCGGACGAATGGGTAGTCATCGAGCAGGTCGACCGTGCCGTCGCCCTCGCCGAGCGGTTGACCAGCCGGCCGAAGGGGGAAGCACTGTTCGGCTCCATCGGCCTCACCGACCGGGTGACAAATCTCCGCAACTGGCTGGAGCGGACGGGCTACCAAGAACACTGGGGGCTTCCGAAGATCCCCAACGGGCCGTCCAACGCCCGGATGCTGCGCCGCACGCTGGCCCTGTCGATCGCCGAACGGCCGGGCGGCCTGCTGGCGGCGAAGGTTGGGCTTAAACACATCTCTGTGGCCACAACGGAAGGCTATGCCGCCCGCCCCGGCGGGTCCCAGCGGCTGTTCCACTCCGAGATGCGGCAGGCCGAGGAGGCCCATCACGTGCGGCTGACGGTCGAGGCATTCCGGGAAGTCCAGGCAGGCATTATGCCTGCCGGACCGGGTGCGAGGGGCCTGATCGACGCGTTCAGGCACGTGGACGCCGAGCTCAAGGACGCGGCCCGCACTGACCCGAAGGTCCTCCAGGACGACCGGCACCTGGAGAGTCTGCTGCGCAAGCAGGCGAAGACGCTGCACGTCGGCCCGGCGAACTTCTGCTGGTTCCGCGATCCGTCCAAGGCTCTGTGCCTTCGGCTGGCCGGCACCCCGGGCGCCAAGCGGCCCCTGGTGGGGATGTGCGACTCGGCCCGCTGTCCGCAGGCCACCCACCATCGCCGCCACCGGTCCGTCTGGCTGGGCCAGATCGCCACGATCGAGACCTTCGTGGAGAGCCCTCGCGTCGCCAAGGGCGAGAAGATGCGGCTCATCCCCGAACGCGACCGCGCTCAGCGGGTCGTCGCCGAGATCGATGCCGCCGCTCCGGCGGCACGCGTTGGAGAGGACTGAGATGGCCCGGCTCACCGAGGACGACAAGGCCCGCAACGAGGCCGCGATCCGGGCCGCCATGGAACAGATCCTGAGCGGGAATCTCCCGCCCGGCGGCAAGGCCGACCTCAAGACCCTCGCCGCGCTGGCCGGGGTCACCCGCACCGGCTTCTATCCCAAGAAGAACCGCGACGGCACCCCCAGGCCCGGCGCCTACCAGCACCTGGCCGAGGAGTTCGAGCGGCGATTGAAGCAGCTCCAGGACGCCGGAGAGATCGTCGACCCCCGCGTCGCGCAGATCGAACGCCTCAAGACCCACAACGCCGAGCTGAAAGAGAGGCTCACCAAACGTGACGCGAAGATCGAGGAACTGACCGAGTTCCAGGCCCTGGCGATCTCCCGGCTGGCCGCCCAGCATGACGAGATCGAGCGCCTGCGCAAACAGCTCGCCGTCGGCGGCAACGTCCGCAGCCTCCCCGCCCCCGCCAGCAGCACGGCCCCGTACGGGTCGTGCAGCTGAGGCAATCTGGGCCCGGGTGTCCACGTAGCCGATTGAGGCAAGACGCTCCCGGTCCCGGTGGCAGACCTGATCAATCATGATCAGGTCATGCCATTCGACTTGGGTGTGGCTCCATTGCAGGGACTGCGGGGATCAGGGTGCACGGCAGGCTCCGTCGGGTACGGAACAACTCCGGGGGGCGGCTGGCGGGTGGGAGTGGCTGTCGCCGTGACGGACTCGGCGGGCATGCCCGGGGCGGCCGTCGCCGCGCCCGCGCCCTTCAGCTCCCCGCCGCCACCCGCCGTACCACCGCAAGCGCCTCGCGCACGGCCCCCGGGATGTCCGTCACCGGGAAGCGCGCCTGGCGCACCACGCGTTCGCGGTCCACCACCAGCACCGCCCGCTTCAGCCGCAGTGCCTGCCCGGCGCGGAACACTGGTAGCCGCAGAGCGGCGGCGAGGCGCAGGTCGACGTCTGAGAGCAGGGTGAAGGGGATGCCCTCCTCGACTGCGAACACCCGCTGCTCGTCCGGGCGTTGAGTACTCACGCCGCGCACCTCGGCGCCCGCCGCGCGGAAGTCGTCGTACGCGTCCCGGAACAGCCGGTTTTCCAGCGTGCAGCCGATGGCACCCGGGATGTCGGCCCAGCCGTCCGGCAGCGGGCCCGGGCGACCGGTCGCCGGGTAGCAGAACAGGACGGTGGCCGCAGCCTCGGTCACCGGGTCCAGCGGCTCACCGTCCCGGTGCCCCGGCAGTTCGAGGCGCGGCAGCCACTCGCCCACCAGGCCCGCCACCCGCCGCGCCTCGGCACTCTCCTCGTCGGCCGTGCCGCTCAGCGAGCCGTCGCCGAGCAGCCAGCGGTCCGCCCAGTCCTGCATCGAGAGCAGCACGGGCAGCAGCCCCCGCCCGCTCTCCGTCAGCCGGTACTCGTACCGCACCGGGCCGTTCTGATACGGAACCTTCTCCAGGACCTCCGCCTCCACCAGGTGCGCAAGGCGCTCGGTCAGCACCTTCCGGGAGATCCCCAACTCCTCCTGAAGCGCGTCGAACCGGTGGTGCCCGCGTGCGGTCTCCCGCACCAGGAGCAGGCTCCACCAGTCGCCGATCACCGCCGCCGCCTGCGCGATCGCACAGGCGGCGTCCCGCTCGGGCACCGACCTGACCATGGGTCCCTTGCCTTCCGGATGCAGCGTCCAGTCTTCGGAACCATCTTGCGTCATGCGGTCAGTTCCGTATAGGAACTCACTCACACCAAGTAAGTTCCCGTAAGAGACTCACTGGAGGGTGGGCGCCGCATGAGCGAGACACCGACGGTCCCGGAGCACGATCGCCGCAGCACCCACCACGCGACCTCGCCTCCGGCCGTCTTCTGGCGCTACTGGGCCGCCGCCACCGTCAGCAACGCGGGCACCGCCGTCACCGCCCTCGCTTTACCCCTGGTCGCCCTCACGGTCCTCGACGCCACCGCGCTTCAGGCCGCCCTGCTCGCCGCCGCCGGACAGATCTCCTGGCTGCTGCTCAGCCTCCCGGCCGGAGTGATCGCCCAGCGCGTCCCGCTCCGCCGCCTCCAGGTCACCCTCGATCTCGTACGGTTCATCGCCGTCGGATCCCTCCCGCTCGCCTGGTGGCTTGACCGGCTCAGCTACCCGCATCTGTTGCTCGCCGCTTTGGTCACCGGCGCCGCGACCGTACTCTTCGACATCGGCAACTCGACCTTTCTGCCCGCCATCGTCCCGGACCGGCAGCTCGCCGCCCGCAACAGCCTGATGTCCGGCACGCACGCCGTCACCGAGACCGGAGGGCCCTCCGGGGGCGGCCTCCTCGTGCACGCCGCGGGCCCGGTCGGCGCGCTCCTCGTGGACGCGGCCAGCTACCTGCTCTCCGCCGTGCTGCTGCGTACCCTCCCCGAGCGCCGTCCCGCCGCCCGCACCGGCGACGGCGCCCTCCGGCTGATCCGCGAGGGCTGGACGTACGTGACGCGGCACCCAGTGATGCTGCCCTGCATGCTCTGGGCCACCGCCACCAACTTCGTCTGCGCCGCCCTGGTCGCCCTCACACCCCTCTACCTGGTCCGTGAGGCCGGACTGACGCCCGTACAACTCGGCCTGGTGCTCGCCATGGACGGAATTGGCGCGCTCGCCGGATCCGCCGTGGCGGTCCGCCTGACTCGGCGGTTCGGCACCGCCCGGGGGCTCGTTGGGACCGCGCTGGCCGGCGGCGCTGCCGCCCTGCTGGCCCCGCTGACCACGTCCGCAGCCGACGCCTACTGGTTCGCCCTGGGCAACGCCGGCTTCGCCTTCGGCGTCGTCATCGGGTCGATCACCACCCGCACCCACCGCCAGACCGAGTCCCCGCCTGAGCTCCTCTCCCGTGTCATGGCCACCGTCCGCTTCGTCTCCTGGGGCGCCCAGCCGCTCGGCGCCCTCACCGCCGGCCTGCTCGCCACGTACGCGGGGACGCATGCGGCCCTGTGGACGGTGTGCACGGCCGCGCTCCTGCCGCCGCTGTACCTGCTCGCGGTCCCGGCGGGCCGCCGCCGGGACTTCGCCTGACACAGACGCCCCAGGCTGGGAGGGAGCCCGCCCCTCCCAGCGCCGCCACCGCAACACAAAGGGGCCATTGAACCTCGCCGAGACGAGCCTGGAACCGGACGCGGACGGCGACGAGGCCGACGGGGAGAAGGAGGCCAGGGCAGGGCACTACCGCGTCCATGAAAGCCCTGACCGGGACGGATACACCCTCGCGGCTTGACCATCACAGTCCCCGAAGAAGAGCTACACCCAAGCCGTCCTCGGTGGCAGCGCGCCCCACGTATAGTCAGATCCCGGCAGACCATAGCCCGTGATCTCCGTCACAGCGGGAAGTCAGAAAAGGAACACGATGGCTCGTCGTAACGCGACACAACGCCGAGGCTCAGCCTCCGTGTAAAGCGACACGACCTGCGTGGGACACAGCGTTTGCAGCGACTTCGACGGTCAGCGCCCCGGCGGCCTTCCCGCCCGCCTGCCGCCGCCACTGCTGCGCCGCCGTGACCCCGACGGTAGCCAGCACAACCCCACCGAGCTGCCGCTTCCTGGTCCACCGGGCCACGCCGTACCCGCCGATGAGCCCACCCGCGGCCACCGCCGCGGCCGGTACCTTCGCCATTGCTGCCTCCCGCTCCTGCCTGCGTCTGTCGAACAAACCGAGGCTAACGCGCACGAACGGGGGCTCGACGGCCGCCCTACCCGCGGGCGACCGTGCGGGGTGCGTTGTAGGCGGACACGCTGAGCGCCGGACGGTTCGACGGCAGCGCGTGAGCCGGCCAGGACAGGGTGACCGTCCGCGACTCGCCGGGCAGCAGCCAGAGGTAGTTGTCGCTGTACAGCGTCGGCAGGACGCGGTCACCGCTGTGATCGTCCAGCAGTGACATCCGGACCATCGGGGCGAGGGCCGCCCCACGGTTCTTGACGACGGCGGTCAGCTCATGGCGGGTACCGGAGCGCGACACGCGGGTGATCGAGGCCGAGAGCCCGACCCGCGGGAGGTCGTTGAGCGCCTTCATCGCGGCCGGGGTCCGATGGCGCCAGTAGGTGTTGCCCGAGAGCGTACGACCCGCGTGGTCCTCGAGGGTCAGGCGCAGCAGGTGCAGATCGGGCAGGTCATCGGTCCAGTCCACGGCGAAGGTGCGGGTGGTGGCGGCCGACGCGACATCGACCACGGCCTTCCTGGTCCCGCCGATCTGGCGACCGGTGAGGTCGTGGATCCGGGCGGTGACGGTCGCGCCCTCGACCGCGCGGCGCGTGTGGTTCACCACGAGGAGCTGCCATTTCAGCGGGTCGGCCTGGACGTGCAGGGGCTCGCAGGCGGTGCGGGCACCGTAGTAGGTGCCGTTGACGTCGAAGTCGTAGTCGTAGGTCTGCCAGACGGTGCTGTGCCAGGCGGGGTGGGACATCCACAGCATGAGGCCGCTGGCGTCGTCCCACAGGTGGGCGTTCCACGCTTCGAACATGCTGCGCGCGTTCTCGTAGTTGACGAACTGCGCCTTGCGGGCGAAGTCGTCGAGGCCCGTCGCGGTGCCCAGACGCGCTTCGATCGCCGCCCGATACTGCTGCGGGGCCTGGTTTCCGTGTTCACTCCAGTCGTGGTAATACCACGCTCCGCCTATCGGCCACTCCTTCTCGTCGCCCACCAGGTTGCGCATGCTCTCGGCGGTGGAGACGACCGGCATGCCGATCTCGGTGTGGAATCCGAAGCTCTTGCTGCCGTAGGTCGACGGGTCGTAGTACTTCTCGGGCTCCACCCAGTTGTAGGGGCCGCCGCCGGTGATGATGCCTCCGGCGGAGTTGTTCTGGTAGAGGATGCCGGGGGCCTGCTGCTCCACGGCGTCGCGCATGCCCTTGTCGATGGCGGCCGGCGGGTCGCCCTCGTTGGCGCCGCACCACACCACCACGCTGGGATGGATGCGGTAGCGCAGTACGGTGTCGCGCGCGATCGCGTTGAACGCGTCATGGTCCGGCGGGTCCATGGCCCAGGCATTGGGGAAGTCGTTCCACACCAGGATGCCGTGCTCGTCGCAACTGGCGTAGAACTCCTCGCGGTTGATGCTGCCGACCCAGTTGCGGATCATCGTGAAGTTCATGTCGCGGTGCATGCGCACCGCCGCGTCCATCCGCTCGGCCGGCATCCGCCGCAGCAGTTCGTCCCAGTCCCAGTTGCCGCCCCGGGCCAGCACCCGTACGCCGTTCACGCTGATCTTCAGCGGCTCCGGGGTGTTGTCCACGGACTTCACGTCCGTCCAGGTGTCACCGTCGGACGACACCTGGATGACGTAGCTCTTCGGATAGGCCTGCTCCCACAGGATGGCCACCCGGTCGAAACTCTGCGCGGAGCCGAGGTCGACCTGGATCCACTGGTGGTCCTCGTACTGCGACGACCACCGGCTGTCGGGGCTGCCGTCGGTGGCTGCCGCCGCCGGATGGTCGGACTCCTCCGTGGAGGCCGTGGCCGGCTTGTGCAGTGCCAGGTCGGTGCCCGGACGCGAACTGTCGATCACGGAAAGGGACCACAGGGAGTTACCCCAACTGGTCTGACGAATACCACAGTTGATCCGCACGAAGCGGGCGGTGCGGGCAGTGAAGTCCTCGACCCGCAGGCTCGCCCGGTCGGTGTTGAACGGCAGCGGTACGGCCGTGTTGTCCACGGACTTCACGTCCGTCCAGGTCGAGTCGTCCGTGGACACCTGGACCACGTACGTCCGGGCGTAGGCCTGCTCCCACACGAGGTCGACGCCGTCGAAGGACTGCTGGGACCCCAGGTCCACGCGGATCCACTGATCGTCCTGGTAGGCCGAGGACCAGCGGGTGCCGGGGTCACCGTCGGTGGCGTTGCCGGGGCCGTGGTCGTCGCCGTCCGTCGTGGAGGAGGTGGCGCTCGCGTGCAGGGCGAGGTCGGTGCCCGGCCTGGCGCTGTCCTTCACGGACAGGGTCCACAGGGAGTTGCCCCAGTCCGTGGCCCTGGTCAGGCACTTGACCCGCACATACCGGGCCTGCTGCCTTCCGACCTCCAGCGACTGGGTGCAGGCGTCGCCGGACGACGTGAAGGGCAGCGGCACGTCGTGCTCGTAGCCGAACTGGCGGATACCGAAGCGGGTGGTGCGCCGGTCGCTCTCCGTCCCGTCGGCCGAGGCGGTCAGGGTGAGGTCGTGAAGGTCGGGGCTGCCGAGCCCGTTGGGCCACCACAGTGCGGGGTTGCGCAGCCGCAGCCGGCTGAAGGCGTCCGGGGCGAAGGAGACGTCGATGCTCCGGCCGGCCGGGACGGTGACGGCCTTGGAGACACGTACGTCGCCGAAGGACGCGGAGACGGTCGTGGTGTGCTCGACCGCATCGGCGTTACGGACCGGGACGGTGATGGTCAGCTCGGCGACGGAGGCGTCGGGCAGGTCCGGCAGGACGGTGTCCACCCGGGGGTCCCCGATGACCACGGGCCCCGTGGACCTCAGCCGGACATGGTTCCAGATCCCCGAGACCCGGTCCCGCACGGCGGGCATCCAGTCCCACCCCGAAGCGGCCAGATACGTGGGTGAGTTGAGGTTCATCTGCCCCGCGCCCGCGTCCACCCAGGACTCCCCGGCGGGACCCTTGTCCCCCGGGCTGCCGGGGACGGGCATCGGCGTGATCTTCACAGCCAGCGCGTTCTTGCCCTCCTCGCCCTTCCCGGCGAGCAACTCGGTCACGTCGTGGGCCGAGCGGGCGAACGGGTAGGTGAGCCCTCCCACTTGGTGGCCGTTGAGCCAGATGTCGGCCTGATGGTTGATGCCGTCGAACTCCAGCCAGACCCTGCGGCCAGGACCGGTGCGCAGACCAGGCGGCAGGTCGAAGTCACGCTTGTACCACCAGGAATGGCGGGAGAGCGCCTCAGGGATGTGCAGATTGTTCAGGCCGGCGACCGGGTCCGGAAGCTTTCCCTGGTCGACGAGCGAGGCGAGGACCGTGCCGGGCACGGTGGCGGGCAGCCAGCCACTGGTGTCCACGGTCGGCTTCGACAGGTCGGGGCCATCGCCCTCGGCCCAGTCGTCCAGGGTCAGCCGCCAGCCCGACTCCAGCGGCACCGTGCCGTCCGCCGCGACGGCCAGCCGCGGAGCCTCACCGTGGTGGGTTCCCCAGTCGGTCCAGCCGGTGACCGCGGGACGCCGCCCGCCGACCGTGCCGTACACCTCGAACCCGTTCAGGCCGAGCGGATTGGGACTGGACCGCCGCTGAGCCGTCATCCGCACCCACCGTGCCGTCACGGACGGGGTCAGCGGAATGTCCACCACCCCGCCCGTACCGGCGGTCGTGCGATACACGCTCGTCCAAGCGGCACCGTCCCTGGACGTCTCGACGACGAAGGCGAGCGCGTAACTGGACAGGATCTCCTTGCCGGTGGTGCCCTGGGCCGGGTTACCGGTGGCCGGAGGCGTGAAAACCGGATCGCTCGCGTCGGCCTCAAAGGTGAGCCGAACCCGCGAGACCCGGCAGACGGCCTGCAGATCGACCGAGATCCACTGCGGGGCGTCCCCCGCCACCGCACGCCATCCGCTTCCCCGGACCCCGGGCGACGCGAGACGGTCGACCACGAACTCGCCCGGAGTCGCCGCGTAGTCCGTCGAGGAGACCTCGACGGGCCGGTAGGCGGCGAGTTCACCGGACGGCGCTGCCGCCGCGGTGAGCGTGTCGCCGCCCCCGGCGGCCACGCTCGTCGCCGGAAACAGAGCGTTCAGACCAAACCCGGCGAGAAGAGTCGAACCCGTAGTGACCACCGACCGCCGGGAAGGACCGGAAGGATCCCGCGGCGCATGTGACTGACCTGCCATGAACGTGAGTCCCATCAGAAAACAGCGCGGCCGACGAACACGCGGTGGCGCCGGAGCCGTGGCGTGACAACGTTGTCAAGGGATATGACAACGTTGCCAAAGATTGTGACGCGCACAAGCTCCTGTCAAGACCTCGGGCACGATCACCGTCACTCCGCCGCGATCACGGCCGCCGAGCGGCAAGTCGCCCCAGGGGTGGGGGAGTCATGAAGAGGGGGGCGTGCGGCAGGTCGTGGAATGTCCGGCGTGCCGCCACAAGGCGAGGCCGACAGCCGAACCAGCGAACTTGCGAACCAGAACGGTCGACCACTCTGTCTGGAGGGCGCCGAGGAGCAGGGCGTCGAGATAGACGGTACGGGAGTGCAGTGCGTCAGCGAGCGTGGGACTTCTTGTCCGGTTGCGAGGCCCTCGACATGCCGACCTATTGCCCGGACTCGCAGCCGACCGTCATCCCGGACACGTCCCACGACCTCCACTTGGATCAGCCGAACCAACTGCACGCAGTAACGTCCGCCTTCCTGAAGAAATCCGCGAACCTTCCGTGATTGGCAGATTCGGGCCTTCGAGGGTGCTGGGGGAGCTAGTCGCAGCCGCGCAGCGGTGGCCCAAAGCTGCCAATCGTTAGGCGCCCTGAACTTGTTGGCTTAGGTGGCGTATGAAGAGCTGCCAAGCCTGGGTTCGGACGGTGACTATCGGTCCGGTTCGGTCCTTGGAGTCGCGGATGAGGGTGAGCTCGTTCGTGTACGCGCACTCGACGCATTCGGTGCCGCTACCGCCGCTGTAGGACGACTTGAACCAGTAGGGCGCCAGCGATCCGGGCATCAGGACTCCTTGCTTATGCGATGGACGAGCGCTGCGGAGGATTCGAGATCGAGTGCCTGAGCGCTGAGGTAATCGAACGCCAACCTATAGCGCCCCAGTTCCTGTGGCTTCTCCATGAAGAGCCCGCCGCCGAGGATGTCTACGTACACCACGTCCAACTCGGGAGAGGGGCCGCGCAAGACGACGAAGCTACCAACTGCCGCCGCGTGAGCTCCTGTTGAAAAGGGGAGTACTTGCGCAGTGACGTGGGGCAGTTCCGACATGGCCAGAAGATGTTGAAGTTGTTCGTTCATGACCTTGCGCCCGCCGACACTGCGTCGAAGCGCCGCCTCGTCGATCACGCACCAGATGTGCGGCGGTTCATCACGCTGAAGGAGTTCTTGTCGCTTCATGCGGATGTCGACCATGTGCTGCACCTCCCTCTCTGAACACTGCATCTCCGAGGCGCGGTGTACGGCCTCGGCGTAGGCGCGGCTTTGGAGGAGGCCAGGGATGTACATGCAGGCGTAGTGGTCTTCACGCACCACCTCGTCTTCAAGCGTGAGCATGAGATTCATGGACTCGGGGATGGGATCGGCGAGTGACCTCCACCAGCCTTGGATCTTGGCGCCCTTCGCGAGTTCGACGAGTGCGAGGCGTTCTTCGTCGGACGTGCCGTACTCACGGCACAGTGCGTCGACAGCAGGCCACTTGACTGATCCTTCCTTGGTCTCATAGCGGCTGAGCGTCGCCTTTGAGATGCCTACGAGTGCGCCCGCCTCTTCCAGGGTCAAGCCCTTGTGTTCACGGAGACGGCGCAGATCGGCGCCAAGTTGGCGTCTGCGAGTGGTGGGCCCAACTGTCATATCCCACACCTTTCGTGTTGATCTCCCAGATCGTGCTGCCTGCTCAAGCGTGACAGCAAGACAGCGTGCGCCGGGGCGCGCGAAGCGTGGCCGTGCTCCCAGTCGCTCTCCTCAATCACAAGATGAGAGTTCCATTTTGAGAGTTCCAATGCAACTCTCAGTGTGATGGCGATTGCAGAGCGCAATCCATCGTGCAAGGAAAGGACTTGAGACATGGACTGCGCGGGCTGTGTGTCGAGGAAGCCGTGGGACATCCCGTTCGTAGCGGAACCGAGGGAGGTGTCGGGTCTGCGTCGCGTCATGCGGCTTCACCTTGGACTCTGGGGCTTGCACGAGATTGCTGAGGCAGCCCAACTGTGTGTCACCGAGCTGGTTTCCAATGTCATCACGCACGTGGGCGCCGGCACCCCGACCACGCTCGCCGTCTCCATGAACGGCACCTACTTGCGCATCGAGGTTCAGGACCCTGACACCCGTGCCCTGCCAACCCTCATCCAGGCGGGAGCCGACTCCGAAGGTGGGCGGGGCATGGCTCTCGTCGATGCCATTGCCGACCGCTGGGGTATCCAACTCCACCCCGACCGAAAGGTCACCTGGTGCGAGCTGTCCACCGGACTGACCTCGCCCAATGGCCACAGCGGGGGTGCTCGTGTGGCAAGAACAGGATCGATGCTCGGCTTCTACGGCGCAGCGAAGACACCTGGCCCTCAGGTTCCAAGCCCGCTGAGCGTGGCCGTAGCGCAGGAGGCGGCGATTGACGTCATCGCCGACCTCCTCCACTGGCTTCGCGTGCATGGCCTTGATGCCGATGAAGCCCTCGATCGAGCCCAGATGCGCTTCGAGTCGGAGGCGGAGCAGAGAGGAGGTGAGGAGTGAGGATCAACCAGCGGCAATGGCGGAGTACGTCCACACGTCCGCCGGGATGTCGTGCGCCAACTTCCACGCAATCGCCATCGGCTTGCTCCCCTTGTGCTCGACGTACTCAGCCGGGCCAAGCAGCATCCACGGTTGGGCTCCGCCGATGTCGGTGCTCTTGTAGCGGCGGACGAACAGTAGGACGTGGCTGCCTTCGGCTTTGTGGTGTTGGTAGCGCAGGCCCGTGGCGGATGTGGCCGAGGTCTGGTTCTGGGACTCCCAGTGGAAGAGGGTCTCGCTCAGCGCGTAGTCGTGGTAACGGGTCTGGGGAGAGAAGTCCTTGTCGTCCTTGTCCAGAGTGATCATCAGGGCATCGGTCTTCGCGGACTCACACCACTTCACGCCCTCGCGGAAATCGCCCGGCATGAAGCCGCCGATGTAGGACTGGCCGAGTGCGGGAAGGATCTCCTCTCTGCTGTAGGAGGCGTGGATAGTCAACGGGAGACCAGTTTGGCCGCCGATGCCTAGGAGTGGGATCGGGACGTGCTCGGTATGGGCGAGGTTGTACTCAAGCACTTGGCGAAGCTCGCTGCGTACGGCGTGCTGGTCTCGGAGTGCTGCGAAGCCAGTGTCGTAATCCTTGAATCCCTTGCGGGTGACGCCTCCGAGAGGCCAGAGCTGGAAGAAGAGCATCCGAGCGTAGGCCTGTCCCCGCTCGTCGAGTTCGCCGTACGAAGGGGCGTCATCCTCCAACATGCGGGTGTACGCATCGACGCGCAGTGGGTCGCCAACGTGGAGGAAGGCAGGAACGCGCTTGAGTAGAGTTGATTCGCCCTCTGGAGGCTCGCCCTTGAGGAGTCCGGCACGCCGGAGCAGTCCCGTCCAGGAGTTGCCATTGCCGCGGTACAGCTCCTTCAGTTCGCGGCCGCTCTCATAGAGATAGGTGCTCAGCCGAGGCTCAGCGTAGGCCGCGACTTCTCGGGCTAGGGCGGTGACGTTGACGCCGATCTGATCCTTGATGTTGTCGATGACGGCCTTTTTGGCCTTCTCCTCAAGGATGATCTGGCAACCGGAGGGGAGTTGCGGGAAGTCATGCTCGATGTTGTCCAGGAGCCGCTTGCGGGTGAGGTTCGTCAGGGCCCGGAACTGGTTCTCGAAGCGGAACTCTTTGCGGTGCTGTCCGATGAAGTCGAGCACTGTGAGCACCGCTTTGTTCTCGCTCCGGCGAAGACCTCGGCCGAGTTGTTGGAGGAACAGGGTTGCGCTGGAGGTAGGGCGCAAGAGGAGCAGGGTGTCTACGTCGGGGATGTCGAGTCCCTCATTGAAGAGGTCCACGGAGAAGATCACTTGCAGGGCGCCGGACTTGAGGTCAGCGAGGGCTTGCCTACGTTGTTCGGCCGGAGTCTCGCCGGAGAGCGCTAGGGCGTTCAGGCCTGCGGAGCGGAAGTACTCGGCCATGAAGTGGGCATGCGCGACCGAGACGCAGAAGCCCAGCGCTCGCATGGCGCCAGGCTCGACGAGCTTCTCCTCTACAGCCTTCACGATGAGTCGTGCCCGTGCGTCATTGCCGGTCAGGACGTTGCTCAGGGCGGCGTCGTCGTAGGCGCCGCGCTTCCACTCCACCGCCCTCAAGTCGGTGTTGTCGCTGATTCCGAAGTAGTGGAAAGGGCTGAGGAGCTCGTTCTCCAGGGCCTCCCACAGGCGCATCTCGGCAGCAATGCGCCCGCCGAAGAACTCGTCCTGGATGTTCCTACCGTCCATGCGCTCGGGCGTCGCGGTCAGACCCAGTAGCTCCATCGGCCGGAAGTGATCAACAATCTTTCGGTACGTCGGTGATGTGCCGTGGTGGAATTCATCGAGTACGATCACGTCGAAGTGGCCGGCGTCGAGCTGATCCAGTGCCCTAGCGTTAAGCGACTGAACGCTGGCAAAGACGTGGGTCCAGCGCTCCGGGATCTCCCCACTGTGGAGTGGCTCGCCAAAGTTCGCGTCCACCAAGACGTCTTGGTAAGTCCGCATCGACTGTTGCAAGATTTCCTTGCGGTGCGCGACGAACAGCAGGCGCAGATCCCGGCCGTATTTCTTGCATAGGTTCTTGTAGTCGAGCGCCGCCATTACCGTCTTGCCGGTCCCTGTCGCGGCAACTAGGAGATTCCGATGCCGGTCGTGTACCTCTCGCTCCACGTCCAGCCGCTCCAACATGTCGCGCTGGTGCGGGTATGGGCGTACCTCCAGGCCGGACAGAGTGATCCTGCGGTCCGCGGCTGCGATGGATGATGTTCCGCCCGCAATGGCCAACGCCTCCTGGAGTCTGGTGCCGTCAGCGTCGGGGTCGTACGTCTCGAATGACGGGTCGTTCCAGTAGGCGTCGAAGGTCGCATCGAATTTCCGCAGTACGTCAGGCGTGGCGATGGACGACAGCCGGACGTTCCACTCCAAGCCGTCGAGCAATGCGGCCTTGGAGAGGTTGGAGCTACCGACATAGGCAGTGTCGTATCCACTGTTGCGGCGGAAGAGCCATGCCTTGGCGTGGAGACGTGTTGTCCGCGTTTCGTAGTTGACCTTGACTTCGGCGTTGAACTCCCTCACAAGTCTGTCCAGCGCTCGTCGCTCGGTCGCCCCGATGTAGGTCGTCGTGATGACACGTATGGGAACGCTTCGTTCGTGAGCCGCTCTGAGTGACTGCTCGATGATGCGTAGCCCGTGCCATTTAACGAAGGCGCAGAGCAAGTCCACGCGGTCGGCTGTGGCGAGCTCTGCACGAAGCTCAAAGCCGAGGCTTGGATCGTCCGGGGAGTTGGCCTCATGTATTCAGCTATGAAAGTGATCTGACGTCCCGGCAGAAGAAGGGTGCCTCCCACCTGCGATGATCTGACTGCTGAGATCAAGAACGTCGCGGAGAAGAGGCACCCAACAGGTGCAGGTTACCGAATGGGATCACCGGCTTGCCGTGCGGGCCGACGGCAAGAACCTGATCGGCCACGCGGGCGTGGTGCTGCTGCGGAAGGTCGCCGACCGCGTCGGCCTGGCCGCCGCGCTGAGTGCGGCGTTGCCGAAGGGCACCGGGCCGGGCTGGCGGGACCGGGGCATGGCGCTGGTCCAGCTGGCCTGTGCGATCGTGCTCGGCGCGACGAACGTCCTGGAGGCCGAGCAACTCCAGTACCACTGGCGTGCGGTGTTCCCGCGCCCGGTTTCGGACAGCACCCTGCGCCGCGCCCTGGCCGCGATCGACGCCCCGGTCGCGGCCAGGGTGGAACGCGCCCGTGCCGCGATACGCCGCGTGGTGTGGACGCTGCTCGCCCTGCGGCCCGGCGGTTTCCCCTGGATCTCGGTGTGCGGCCGGGAGCTGACCGGCTGGTACGTCCTGGACCTGGATGCGACCATCGTGACCTGCACCAGCCGCAAGGAAGGCGCGGCGGGCACCTTCAAGGGGACCTTCGGTCACATGCCGCTGGGGGCGTGGGTGGCCAACACCCGTGAGTGCGTCGCCATGCTGCTGCGGCCCGGCAACGCGCCACCGAACGATGTCGCCGACCACAAGAGCGTCCTGGCCTCGGCGTTTCGGCAGCTCCCGCTCCCGCTGTGGTCGAAGCTGCTGGTGCGGATCGACGGCGCGGCCTTCAGCCACGAGGTCCTGGACCATCTCCAGAGTCTGACCACCAGCCGGCGCCGGGTGCGCTGGGTGACCGGCTGGGCCATCAACGCCACGGACGAGCGGGCCATCGCGCTGCTGCCCGAGAACGTGTGGACGGCCGCACTGCGGCAGGACGGCCAACTCCACGAGATCAAGGGACCCGATGGGGAATGGGTGTCCTACCAGGTCGCCGAGCTGACCGGGGTCCGTGACCTGACCGGCTGGCCGGCCGGGATGCGGCTGATCGTGCGCCGGGTCAAGCCCTCGCGGCGGGATACGAAGAAGCTGACCGCGTTCGAGAAGCGCACCGGCTGGCGCTACCAGATCGTCGCCACGAACATCCCCGCCCGCCAAGGGCTCTCCGGGGCCCCGGGCTCCGGGCAGGTGTGGTTCGTCGACGCCCTCTACCGTGATCACGCCGAGGTCGAGGACCGTGTCAAAGCGATCAAGCGGGTCGGCCTCGGGCTGCTGCCCTCGAAGTCCTGGCAGCTCAACATGGCCTGGGTGCTGGCCGCCACGCTCGCCGCCGACCTCGACGCCTGGACCCGGCTCCTCCTCCTGCACGACGAGCCCGCACTCGCCGCCGCCGAACCGGAGACGATCCGCAGGAAGCTGTACCACCTGCCCGCCCGGCTCACCTCCCACGCCCGCCGGCGCACCCTGCACCTCGACCGCACCTGGCCCTGGGGGGCAGCGTTCGCCACCGCCTGGCAGCGCGCTCACCAGCTTCCGGCCCTCACCTGACGGCCGGCCACCACCCGACAACAACGAGAGGACCGCACCACCCTCGGGCCCGTGGAACCCGACGCCCCGCAGCGTCACGCGACGGCCAGTCCCGACACGGCACGGGACATATCAGGCAGTCAGCCGCTCACACTGCCGCCGCCAGCCCTCGGAAGAATCGAGGTTGGTGATCAGAGCCGTATCGGACAGCGGGGTGGCTGGACGGACAGCGAAGACGCCGGGCGCCTCTTGTCTTGTCAGCGCGAGAAGTTGGCGAGGGCCTGTGGCCACGAGATCCACCCACTCCCGTGCTCCGTCGAGGGTGCTGATGGACTCAAGGATGTGGTTTGCGGCGTACACCCGCTCCTCGGTCGGCAAGCCTTGCAGTACGCGCTTCACCGTCCCTGCGACATGGCGTGCCAGCACGTGAGGAACGGATTCGGCACCTACAGCGTCGCTGATCGGGCGCCAGCCTTGGCCATCAAGCTCCCTGAGCTGCTGCTCAAAGCGCAGCGTGATGAGCTGCTCGTACAAGCCTGCGACAGGTTGTGACAGATCCGTCGGCTCGGACACGCTGGCTCCCTTGATCGCTCAGACAGCTGTGTCATGTGTAACAGAGGCTGCTGACAGCGGGTGCAGAGAGGCCGATCCCCTCTGAGCCCCGCCAGCAGAGATTAGGGAACTATGCCCCACTGTTCAGGACCATCTACCCAGGCCAGGTGCGTTGAAGTACCGTCATACTTATCTCTACCCTCCTGGCCACCTCCTGGGCTCACATGGTCCGCCCAGCCCCGCGCGGCCCTGATAATCCATGTGAGATTCATGCCTTATGAGCCGGGTGCCGACTGGCAGTACGACGTCCCCACCAGCGGAAGCAAGCGGCTCCCGCCTGACTCCGGTTACGCCGAAGCTCTCCGGAACCAGGGGTATGGCTTCGAGGTCGCCGTCGCTGACCTCATTGACAACTCCCTTGATGCGGGCGCCGGTCAAGTCGTCGTGCACTTCCTCCGCGACGATGACCGGCTACTCAGCCTGCTCATCGTCGATAACGGCCGGGGCATGAACGACCCGGGCCTCGACGCCGCCATGACCGTCGGCCGTCGCCGCGAGTACGGCAGCCACGCCCTCGGCATGTACGGAACCGGCCTCAAAGCTGCGTCGCTCTCGCACGCCGATGCCCTCACCGTCGTCAGTAGGACCAAGACCAGCCGCGCCGCCGGACGCCAGCTGACCTCCACCTCCCTCGCGGACGGCTACCGCTGTGACACCGTCACCCCGGACTACGCCCAGACCCTCCTCGACCGCTACGACGGGATCATCGAATGGCAGGGCACAGTCGTGCGCTGGGACCGGGTCAGGACCTTCGAGACCGTGGAGGTCAGCCAGACCGACCGCTTCCTCTCCGAGGCAATCCAGAAGCTGGAAACGCACCTCGGCCTCTACCTGCACCGCTTCCTGGACCGCGGGGATGTGCGGATCGATATCGCTGTGGAGAACGTACACACCCGTGAACTGCTCGATAGCATCGAGGTCGAGCCGCTCGACCCATTCAATTACAAGGTTCCGGGCAAGGCGGGCTATCCCTGTACCTTCACCGCACCAGTTGAGGGCGTCGGCGATATGGAGTTGACCGCCCATATCTGGCCCCCCAAGTCGCCGCGCGCCGAGTACAAGCTCATCGGCCCGCTCGCCGAGCGTCAGGGCTTCTACTTCTACCGCAATGACCGCCTGGTCCAGGCCGGCGGCTGGAACGGCCAGCGGGGCGCGGCCGAGGGGCATCTCAATCTCGCCCGTATCGCAGTTGATCTCCCCTCTCACCCCAATCAAGTCTTCAGCCTCACCGTGAAGAAGGAGGGGATCAACGCAACTCAGGCCTTTGCGAGAGGCGTTGAGAAGGCCGTGGACGTTCATGGCCGTACCTTCCGTACGTATCTCGAAAACGCAGAGGCCGTATACCGCGAGGGATCCTCCCGCGCCGAGGTCAAGCGCAAGGCGGTCATCCCGCCCGGCAAGGGCCTCTCCCCGAAGGTCAAGCGTGTCATCCAGGAAGAACTGCCGGAGAAGCCCGGCGAGGACCCGATCGCCATCGCCTGGGTCGTACTCCCGGAAGACCGCTTCTTCGACCTCGACCGTGAGAAGCGTGTCATCCAGCTCAACAAGAGCCACCGCGACACCTTCAACATGGGCCAGCGCGGCGGCTCCAATGACGCCCCGGTCGCCAAGACCCTGCTCTATCTCATGCTGGAGGAGCTGTTCGGCTTCACCCGCTGGGAGAAGAAGCGCAGCGACCAGATCGACTACTGGAACGCCATCCTGCTCGCTGCCGTAAGCGCCCAGCGCGAACGCTTCACCCACTGAAGGACAGCATCCTGTGACCGACGCACTGCTGGAAATCCACACCGCTGTCCTCGGCGGAATGACCCGCGGTCCCAAACCCTTCGCGAAGCGGGCAGAGACCGAGGCGGAGGACTTTCCCTGCGCTGACCTCGCGGACGACACCTTCAGCCAGCGCCTGACGGATGAGTCGGATGCCCTGACCGTCCTGTGGGAGCGCAAGCTCACCTCCTGGGACTTCGAAGAGCGGGCCGCCTGGGCCACCGCACCTCCCCGAACCGACGAACGCCGCGCGGAGATATACGGCCACCTCGGCTTCGAAAACGGCGTACGCAAGGCCCTGACTAACGCCGTCGTGGTCTCCAAGAAGCCCGGCCACACCACCATCACCGCGGAGTTCACCCCCTGGTACACCAGGGAACGCGCCGAAGCGCGGGCCTTCTACTGGCCCGCGTACGAGAAGCGACTGCGCGCCAAGGGCTGGAGCAGCGGGGCGATCGCCGGCCTCGACGAAGCCAGCCGCGCGGTCGTCGAGCGCCTCACCGACCCCGAGCAAGTTTCCCGCCGCCAGGCACGCGGCCTGGTCGTCGGCTACGTCCAGTCTGGCAAGACCGCGAACTTCACCGGTGTCACCGCCAAGGCCATCGACTCCGGCTACCGCCTGGTCATCATTCTCGGCGGCACCTTGAACCTCCTGCGCAAGCAGACCCAGCGCCGCCTCGACATGGAGCTGATCGGCCAGGAGAACATCTTGCGCGGTGCCGACCCCGAGGACCTCGACTCGCTGGTCGGCATCGACTACATCGGTGACGACGAGGAGTGGCCGCAGTTTGTCTCCCACGGCGGACGCCCCTCCGCCCTGAGCGCCTTCGATATCGAGCGCCTCACCACCCGCGACCGGGACTACCAGAGCCTCCTCCAGGGCATCCGCGGCATCGAGTTCGAGAAGCGCGAGCGCGGCCTCCCGCTGTACGACCCGCGCAATCTCCACCACGCGGACGCCCGCGTTATGGTCGTCAAGAAGAATAAGTCAGTCCTCGACAAACTCATTAAGGACCTCAAGCAGATTCAGGGCCTGCTCGGCGAACTCCCTGCCCTGATCATCGACGACGAGTCCGACCAGGCGTCCGTCAACACCACCGACCCGAAGAAGTGGGAATCAGACCGTCCCAAGCGCACCGCGATCAACTCTCGCATCGCCCAGCTGCTGACGTTGCTCCCGCGCTCCCAGTACGTCGGCTACACCGCGACCCCATTCGCGAATGTCTTCATCGACCCGAGCGACAGCGAAGACATCTTCCCCAGGGATTTCCTGATCTCGCTCCCCCGCCCCGAGGGCTACATGGGCGTCCAGGACTTCCACGACCTGGACTCCCTCATCCCGTACGACGAGCGTACGTACGCCAACTCTCGCGCCAAGTCCCACGTCCGCGGCATCTACTCCCCGGATGAGATCGACGACAAGTCCATGCAAGAGGCCATGGACAGCTTCGTCCTCACCGGCGCGATGAAGCTCTACCGCGCGGCCCGCGGCGTCGGTGACGGCCCATACCGGCACCACACCATGCTGGTCCACGAGTCGGTCCGCAAAGACGACCACGCCGAACTCGCCTTGCGCCTCAACACCATGTGGCACCAGGCCGGCTACGTCACCAACTCCACCGGCCACGACCGCCTAGCCGACCTCTTCCGGCGCGACATCCGCCCGGTCTCCCAGGCCCGCGCCGCCGACCTACCGGCTCCCGCCTCGTACGACGAACTCCGCCCGTACATTAGCCAGGCCTGCAGCCGTATCCGCAAGGGGGGCAATCCGGTCGTCATCGTGAACGGTGACAGCGACAAGTATTTCGACCAGCTCGACCTCGACTTCGACCGCCAGCCCCACGTCTGGAAGATCCTCGTCGGCGGCACCAAACTCTCCCGCGGCTTCACCGTCGAAGGCCTGACGGTCACCTATTACCGCCGCACGACCCAGCAGGCCGACACCCTCATGCAAATGGGGCGCTGGTTCGGCTTCCGCCCCGGCTACCAGGACCTGGTCCGCCTCTACATCAGCCGCGCGGAGAAACTCACCAAGGCAAGCATGTCCACGGTCGACCTCTACGAGGCATTCGAGGCCATCTGCCTCGACGAGGAAACCTTCCGCGATCAGCTCGCCCAGTACGCCGAACTCGTCGATGGCAAGCCGCTGGTCACTCCCCGAGAGATCCCTCCGCTGGTGTCCCAGCACCTGCCCTGGCTCAAGCCCAGCAGTCGCACGAAGATGTATAACGCCCAGGTCGAAGAGATAGCCGGTCCGGGGCAGATCATCGAGCCGACTGCCCACCCGCTCAGTCATGTTGACCTGGCCCACAACACCGAACAGTGGCTTCCTCTTCTCGAGCGCCTCTCAACGACCCCTGATACCTTCACCACCCACGACGAGGCCTACGGTAAGGACTACCACCTCACCGCACTCACAGCATCGGTCTCTCATGCTGAGCTCATGGGGGTGCTGGAGAAACTCCGCTGGTGGAACGCCGCCCCCTTCCTCCCTCACCTGCGTTTCCTCCGCGAGATCGCCAAGAGCTCGCACCTGATCGACGACTGGCTATTGATCACCCCCCACTACGCGACCGGCCGCGGCGTATCAGCGAGTGTGCGCGGATCAGTTCCTCTGGCTCTCTCGAAGCGCGAGCGCCGTCGTGTCCAGATCTTCGGCTACATCAGCGACCGCAAGCACCGCGCAACGGCCCGACGCATAGCCCGCGCCACACCACCGACTTCGGACCCTGTGACGGAACGGTTCTCCCGAGACCGACGCGGCGCGATACTCCTCTACCCAGTCATCGAGGATGATCCTTCGACTGTCGTGCGGAACGGAGAGGTGGACCCGGGGAAGGTCGCCATGGTCTTCTCCCTGGTGGCACCCGCCTCCACCGCAGCGGCTGGACGGCCCCCGATTAGTTTCAGCGCCATCGACAAGAGCCGGTCCGACTCCCCCATCGTTGACACACGCGGCTGAACTTGTGGGGCTGGGAGTGTCATGAATCAGGTTTGCGCCATGAGGCGCTGTGATTCGAGCGGGGGTGAAAGGCTGCCGCCTCCGGCCTGTCGTAGCAGGTCGGTGTAGCTCAGGGCAGCCTGATCCGGGTGGTGTCGTTGTCAGGGCAGGAGTAGCCCTGACAACGACGGGACGTTTCGTTACTTGTCAGTGGTTCCGTGACACTCCCCATAACCCCGCCCCGCCCCACACCAGCACTCAACCCCCCGCTGCGGCGGCCACGCCACCGCCAGCCCCCGTGCCGCCAGAGTCGTCGCGTACTGCGGCAGCAGGGTCGCGTCCGACGGGGAGGACGCCTCCGAGGCGGCGAAGGCCTCGTAGGACGGGACCGTGCCCGTGACGATGCCGAGGTTCGGGGTGCCGGAAGCGGCCAGTTCCCGTAGCGATGCCTCTATCGTCGCGAGGTGTTCCTCGTGGGACGGGTAGTCGGCGGACAGGGACGGGTACGCGGTGAGGAGTTCGGTCAGTTCGGTCGTCGGCCAGTGGAGGATCGCCACCGGGAACGGGCGGGACAGCGCCTCCCTGAACGTGCCCAGCTCCGCCCTCAGGCGGGAGATCTCCGCCTGGAGTTCGGCGGGGTTGTCCGAGCCCAGGGACCAGACGCGCTTCGGGTCGTGGAGTTCGTCCAGGGAGACCGAGGACGAGTGGAGGGTGTCGGCGAGGGTGTCCCAGTTGTCGTGGGCCTCGCCGAGCATGCGGCGGACGCGGTGGCGGCCGAAGAGGAGGGGGTAGGTGGCGTACGGGGGCTCCGACGTGTCCGACAGGAGGAGCTGGGCGGCCGCGGTGAACGTCTCCTGCGCCGCTTCCAGTTCGTCGTGGGACTCCAGTGCCTCGGCCACGATCACCCAGGGGGCCGGGTCGCGGGGGGACGCGGCGCGGATGCCGTCGATGATCGCCCGGGCCTCGGCCTCGTGGCCGTACTCCCACAGGTTCGACGCCTTGAGGGCGCGGACCAGGTGGGGGTGTTCCAGGGGCGTCGAGGACGCCAGCAGGCGGTCGTAGAGCGCGGTGGCTCCGGGGCGGTCGCCGGCCAGTTCGAGGTGGGCCGCGGCCTGCACGAGCAGGTGTTCGGCGTCCTCGGGGTAGAGGCCAGCGGTCCGCTCCAGGCGCGCTGCTTCGGCGTTGTGGTCGACGTGCTCGGCAGACGTGTCGGGGCGCATGGGGGACACCGTACTGCCGTTGTCGTACGAGGGAGAGATACCTGCAGGCCAGAGGGCGGGATCTCTTCGTCGCCCTTGAGTGCGGAAGAAGGGATCGGGCGGTCATGGGGCTGGTGAGTTCGGGGCGCAACCCTTATCTTGCGGGCCCGGTCAAGGCGGCTAGGTGCCAAGGCGGATAGGCGTCAAGGCGGCGAGACGTCGAGGAGGCGAGGCATCGGTATGCGGGCTCCCGGCATCGTGCGACGCGGCGTCATGGACCACCGCACTCGACGGCGGCGGGCCGCGTACCGGCGGATGGTGTGGGGCGGGGGTGAGGTTCTCGTCACCGTTGGCGTGGTTCTCCTGCTGCTCGTCGTGCATCAGCTCTGGTGGACCAATCGGCAGGCCCGGGAGGGCGCCGAGAGGAAGGTTCAGGCGCTGGAGAGGGAGTGGGGGAGCAGCGGGAAGGGCGGTGCGGGGGAGGCGGGTGCGGGGGCTGCCGACGTGTCGGGGTCGGGGAGCGAGGGGAGTGGCTCGGGGGTCGCGGGGGGCGGTGGGGCGTCTTCCGGCGGCGGTTCCGGCGGTTCTGGCGGTTCCGGTGGGAGTGGGCGGGATCAAGGGGTGCCGCGGTCGTCGCAGGCGTACGCCGTTCTCTCCATTCCCCGGCTCGGTCTCCGTGTGCCCGTCGCGGAGGGTGTCAGCAAGCAGGATGTCCTCAACAAGGGGTACGTCGGGCACTACCCACACACCCAACAGGCCGGACAGGCCGGGAACTTCGCGCTCGCGGGACATCGGAACACCCATGGGGAGCCGTTCCGGTACATCAACCGGCTGCGGCGGGGGGACGAGATCGACGTCGAGACCGCGGCCGGGCGCTACGTATACGTCGTCGACAAGACGCTTCCGCAGACGTCCGCGAGTGATGGAGGGGTCATTCGGGAGGTGCCGCGCAGTACCGTTCGGCCCGCCTACGGGTACAGCGCGCCGGGGTACTACATCACCCTCACCACCTGCACGCCCGAGTACACCTCACGGTATCGGCTCGTGGTGTGGGGCACATTGACCTCCATGCGCCCCCGTTGACCACGGAAAACGTCAGCCCCGGTCCCGAAGGGCCAGCACGATCGCTCCCGCCACCAGCGCCAGCCCCGCCGAGACCGCGATCGCGATGTCCGCGCCGTGTGCGAGCCCGCCCGTGGAGGTGACGATCGCGATGGTCAGGGCCACGCCGGCGCACGAACCGATGTAGCGGAACGTCTGCTGCGCGCCCGAGCCCATCGCGGCGCGCGTCGCGGGGACGGACTCGACCGCGACCAGCGGCAGCGCGGCGTTGAGGAGCCCGCTGCCTACGCCGGAGATGAGGAAGCCGGGCAGCAGGCGGGTCCATGAACCGGCGTCGAGCGCGCCGAGCATCGTCAGGACGCCGACCGCGTGCAGCGCGAAACCGAGGGCGAGTTGGTGGCGCGGGGAGACCCGGCCCGCGAGGCGCCGCGCCTGCAGGGCGACCGCGAAGGACAGCCCGGACCAGAGCAGGAACAGCCACGCCGTGTCCAGCGCGGACAGGCCCAGGGTCCGCTGGAGCAGCGCGGGCAGGAAGCTGAACAGGCTGATTACCGCGAGGCCGGTGAACAGACCGCTCGCGGAGGAGGCGAGGAAGCCGCGGTGGCGGAGCAGGGAGAGGTCGATCATGGGGGTACGGGTTCGGTGCTCGACGAACACGAACGCCGTCGTCAGCACGACGAACGCCGCCAGCAGGAGGCCCACCGACGGGCGTAGCCAGCCGTCCCGGCCCAGGGTGAGCGCGGCCACCAGGGCGACCAGCGCCAGGCCGAAGGTGAAGGCGCCGGCCAGATCGGGGCGGCCGCCCCGGGAGGCCCGGGACTCGGTGAGGGCCCGGGTGCCCAGCAGGGCGACCAGGAGTGCGGCGGCGCCCAGGACGGCGTAGGCGATCCGCCAGTCCAGTGTCTGGGCGATCCCGCCGGCGAGTACGGGGCCCAGGGCTATGCCGCCGCTGACGAACGCGCCCCACACGCCGGTCGCGTGCAGCCTGCCGCGGGCGGTCGGGAAGGCGTGGACGAGCAGGCCCAGGCTGCTGGCGAGGATCGCGGCGCTCGCCGCGCCCTGCGCTACCCGGGCCAGCGTGAACAGCCAGGTGGAGGTCGCGAGTGCGCCGAGCGCGGTGGTGATGCCGAGGGCGATGGTGCCGGAGAGGAAGATCCGGCGGCGGCCGTAGTCGTCGGCGAGGCTGCCCGCGACCAGGAGCAGCGCGGCGAGGCCGAGCGGGGTGCCGTTGAGCAGCCAGGCCTGGGCGGAGACGGGGGTGTGCAGGGCGGCGGCGGTGTCGGGGAGCGTGACCATCGGCGCGGTGTACGTCATCAGGGCCACGGCGGTGGCGGCGCTGGTGACGGCGAGGGTGGCGGTCGCCCGCGGGGGTGTCTCGAGGGGTGTGCCGTGGGGTGCCGAGGACGCCTTCGCGGTGGTGGCGTGGTCGAGCTGGGACATGGTCTGCCCTTCGGGCTCCGGAGCGGATCGGTGGAGGTAGAGAAGTGGAGAGGTAGAGGAGTGGAGCGGTGGAGAGTTGGAGCTTGGGAGGTAGAGCTGAGATGTAGGTCCGATCAAGTGGGTTCAATCAATGAACCTTCTGCGCGCGTCGACCGTAGCACCTTAGGTTCGTTCACTGAACCTACATGTCGAAAAGTGGCTACAGTGGGGTCATGGCTCTCGGCAAGGACTACGCGACGCAGGAGTGCTCGATCGCCAGCGCGCTCGAGATCGTCGGCGAGCGGTGGACGCTCCTCGTCGTGCGCGACGCGCTCTACGGCGTACGGCGCTACAACGACTTCCTCGGCCACCTCGGCATCCCGCGCGCCGTCCTCGCGGCCCGCCTCCAGACGCTCACCGCCGAGGGCGTCCTCGAGAAGCGCCGTTACCAGGAGTCGCCGCCGCGCGACGAGTACGTCCTCACCGACCGCGGCATCGCCCTGTGGCCGACGCTGCTCTCGCTCGGGCGGTGGGGCCGCGAGCGGTTCGGCGAGGTACGGCTGCGCTACTTCCGGCACGCGACCTGCGGTACGGAGCTCGGCTCGTACGGCGAATGTGCCGTGTGTGGAACCGTCGTACCCGTTCCGGACGTCGAAATGGTGCCGGGACCCGGACTCGATCCGGACCCGGCGGATCCGGTCAGTCGCGTGCTGCTCAGGCCGAGGCGGCTGCTGGAGCCGATCGACATCGGTCAGGCATAGCGGGTACGGGGGACGTGAGCCCGCGTACGAGAGGGCGAGGGGAGGGGCGGTCCGTGGTCCGGAGCTCGGCGAACGCGCGGAATCCGCGCCCTGTCGCCCTTCTGCTCGTGCTGCTCGCACTGCTCCTGGAAGTCGCCGTGCTCGACGCCGGCAGCCTTCCGGCGGCCGTCGCCGTCGCGTTCACCGCGACCGCCGCGGCCGGCGCCGCGCTCGGCGTCTGCGCCCTCATCGGCTCGCGTCGCGCGTCCGCCGTCCCGCGTACGCGGGTTCGTACGACGATCCGCGACCGTGAGCACCGTACGGCGTTCCTGCCGCAACGTGATCCCGACGCCTCGGGGCGTCCACGTCCCCGAGCGCCCGGGCGGGCCCTCCTGACGGCCGCCGCGTAGGGATCCCGACAGGAACTCGCCAGTCGTACCACCCCTGTCTGCCCACCCCTGTTCGCGTACCCCGCGCGGGTCGTCATGCCGACGCGTCACTTCTCACTTCCGGCACGACGAGACCCCGGAGGGCTCACCCATGTCCACATCCATGTCCACATCCATGTCCGCGTCCGAGTCCATGTCCCTACCCATGTCCGCTTTCGCCGGGCTGGTCGAGCGGCTCGCCGATCTGCTCGAACCGCTGTTCCACACCGCTGCGGCCGCCGCCGCGATCGTCCTGTTCACGGCGCTCGTACGACTGCTCGTGCATCCCCTGTCCCGGGTGGCGGCGCGTGGACAGCGGGCGCGTGCCGCGTTGCAGCCGCGGATCGCCGAGCTGCGCAAGAAGCACCGGAGGGATCCTGAGAGGCTGCGGAAGGCGGTGCTGGAACTGCACGAGAAGGAGAAGGTCTCGCCGCTGTCCGGGATTTTGCCCGGGCTGCTTCAGCTGCCGGCCTTCTTCCTTCTCTATCACCTGTTCTCCAGCTCCACCGTCGGCGGCGACACCAACGCCTTGCTGAGCCACCAGTTGTTCGCCGCGCCGCTCGGTGACCGGTGGGCGGACGCGCTCGGGGGCGGTGGGGTGTTCGGTGCCGCCGGGCTCGTCTACCTCGGCCTGTTCGCGGTCGTCGCCGCGGTCGCCACCTTCAACTACCGCCGCACGAAGCGGTCGATGGCCGTCTCGGTACCGGCCGCCGGAGGGACGGAGGTGCCCGGCCTCGGTGCGGTGAGTGCGTTCGTGCCGTTCCTTTCCTTCTTCACGCTGATCACCGTGGCGGTGGTGCCGCTGGCCGCCGCGCTGTACGTGGTGACCAGTACGGCCTGGAGCGCCGTGGAGCGAGCGGTCCTGTTTCCCTGAGGGTGTATCCGTGAAGGTGAGGTGGCGGTCCAGTCCGTGAACGGGGTATTGCGGACTGGACGTGCAGCTTGGAGGATCGACCAGTCCTCCGATGGCTGCACCCATCGGCGGCTGCCCGCGATCGAGGGAGATTGTGATCATGAAGCTATTGCGAGTCGGTACGGCGGGATCGGAGCGGCCCGCGCTGCTCGACGCCGAAGGAGCTCTTCGGGATCTGTCGGGTGTCGTGCCGGACATCGACGGGACGCTGCTCGCCGACGACGCGGCGCTCGGCCGGGTCCGTGCGGCCGCCGAGGCGGGGGAGCTGCCCGTGCTGGACGCGGACGGGCTGCGCGTCGGGCCACCGCTCGCCCGGATCGGCAAGATCGTCTGCATTGGGCTCAACTACCACGACCATGCTCGCGAGACCGGCGCCGAGCCGCCCGCCGAGCCGGTGATCTTCTTCAAGGCGGCGGACACGGTGGTCGGGCCGCACGACACCGTGCTCGTGCCGCGCGGGTCGGTCAAGACCGACTGGGAGGTCGAACTCGCGGTCGTCATCGGACGTACCGCCCGCTACCTGGAGTCGCACGAGGAGGCGCTCGCTCATGTCGCCGGGTACGCGGTGGCGCATGACGTCTCCGAGCGGGAGTTCCAGATCGAGCGCGGGGGGACCTGGGACAAGGGGAAGAACTGCGAGACGTTCAATCCGCTGGGGCCGTGGCTGGTGACGGCGGACGAGGTTCCCGACCCGCAGGACCTGTCGCTGAAGTTGTGGGTGAACGGTGAGCTGAAGCAGGACGGGAGCACGGCCGAGCAGATCTTCTCGGTGGCGGAAGTGGTGCGGTACGTCAGTCAGTTCATGACGCTCTACCCGGGGGACGTCATCAATACGGGGACGCCGGCGGGGGTTGCCTTGGGGCAGCCGGAGCCGAAGCCGTATCTGCGGGCCGGGGATGTGGTGGAGTTGGAGATCGGGGGGTTGGGCAGGCAGCGGCAAGAGTTCAAACCCGCGTAGGCACTCCGTTGGGTTTGGCTGGGAGTGCGGGTGTGTTTGGGGTGCTTTGTCGGGTGCCGGTTTGTTGTGGCCGGTCGCGCAGTTCCTCGCGCCCCTAAAAGAATGCGCAGTTCCCCGCGCCCCTGAAGGAATGCGCAGTTCCCCGCGCCCCTGAAAAGAATCAGGGGCGCGGGTGTGGGACTTACCGTCCCAGGAACTGGTGGAGCGCCTTGACGACCATGGCGTGGTCGTCCAGTTGGGGCAGGCCCGAGACCACCACCGTGCCGATGACGCCCGCGCCCTCGACCGCGAGGGGGAACGCGCCGCCGTGGGCCGCGTAGGTGTCGGGGTCGAGGCGGGAGGAGTCCTCGAAGGTGGTGCCCTTGGCGCGGAAGCGGGTGCCGACGAGGAGCGAGGAGCAGCCGTAGCGCTCGACGACGCGGCGCTTGCGGTCGATCCAGGCGTCGTTGTCCGGGGTCGAACCGGGCAGGGCGGCGTGGAAGAGCTGCTGGCCGCCGCGGCGGATGTCGATGGCGACCGGGGCGGCGGCCTCGCGGGCCATGTCCACCAGCAGGGTGCCGAGCGTCCAGGCGTCGTCGTACGTGAAGTGGGGGAGGACCAGCTGTCGCTCCTGGGACTCCAGTTCCGTGATCTGTTCCGCGAGCGGCCGCGCGGCGTTCTCGGTGCTCACAGGGACACCGCCGTGCCCTCGGTGGCGGAGCGGCGGGCCGCCTCCAGGACGTCGAGGGCGGCCGCGGCCTCCTGCGCGGTGACCGGGTTCGGGGCGCTGTCGCGGAGGGCGGCGGCGATGGCCTCGTAGTACGCGGGGTACGCGCCCGGCAGGGTGGGCTCGGGACGGCCGCCGCCGGTGAGCGGGGACTCTCCGGAGCCGACGCGGCCCCACAGGGACTCGGGCTCCACGCCCCACTCGGTGCTCGCGCCGGGACGCCTGCCCTCGCGCAGGTCCGCCTCCTGCGGGTCGAGGCCGTGCTTCACGTAACCCGCCTGCGAGCCCAGGACGCGGAAGCGCGGGCCGAGTTGGGCGGTCGTCGCGGAGACGTAGAGGTGGGACCGGACCCCGTTCGTGTGCGTGATCGCGATGAAGGTGTCGTCGTCGGTCTGCGCGCCGGGGCGGCGGATGTCCGCCTCGGCGTACACCGAGGCGGCGGGGCCGAAGAGAACGAGGGCCTGGTCGACGACGTGGCTGCCTAGGTCGTAGAGGAGACCTCCGATCTCTACCGGGTCGCCGGACTCGCGCCAGCCGCCCTTGGGCTGCGGGCGCCACCGCTCGAAACGGGACTCGAAGCGCCATACGTCGCCCAGCTCGCCCTCGGAGAGCAGCTTGCGCAGGGTCAGGAAGTCGTTGTCCCAGCGGCGGTTCTGGAAGACGGAGAGGAGCAGGCCGCGCTCGTCCGCCAGCGCCGCGAGCTCACGGGCCTCCGCCGCCGTACCGGCGAGGGGCTTGTCGACGACGACCGGCAGGCCCGCCTTGAGGGCGGCGGTGGCGAGCGGGACGTGGGTCTTGTTCGGGGAGGCGATGACGATCAGGTCCAGCTCGTCGGCGCGCGCCCAGAGCTCTTCGGGCGTGGCGGCGAACCTGACCCCGTCGCCGAACTCGGCGCGGGCCTGCTCCTGCCGCTCCGGGTTCGAGGTGACGATCGTGTCCAGGGCCAGGCCCTCGGTCGTGGCGATCAGCGGGGCGTGGAAGACGGAGCCGGCGAGGCCGTAGCCGATGAGGGCCACACGGAGGGGAGGAGTACCAGTCATGACATCCACTTTCGCAACGCTGTTGCCAAAGTGCAAGCGCGGGGGACAATGGCGTACGTGAACAGGACCAACACCGAGTCGGGAGTGAACCTGCTCGCCCTGCGCAGTCACAACGCGGCGCTCGTGCTCGATCTGCTGCGCACGGCCGGGGAGGGCGGTATCAGCCGGCTCGAACTCGCCGAGCGCACCGGGCTGACCCCGCAGGCCGTCAGTAAGATCACCGCGCGGCTGCGGGCGGACGGACTGGCGGCGGAGGCGGGGCGCCGCGCGTCGACCGGTGGCAAGCCGAGGACCGTGCTGCGGCTCGTACCCGAGGCCGGGCACGCGGTCGGGCTCCACCTCGACCGCGACGAGGTGACGGTCGTGCTCTGCGACCTCACCGGCGCGGTGGTCGCCGAGCGGCGGGTTCCGCTCGATCTGGGGGCCGGGGCGGAGGCGGTCGTCGAGTCGGCGGCGAGGGAGGTCGAGGCGCTGCTCACGGGGGCGGGGGTGTCCGTGCTGGGCGTGGGCGTCGCCCTGCCCGGGCCGCTCGATCATGTCCGGGGTGTGCTGCATCGGGTCACCGGGTTTCCCGAGTGGGACGGGTTCCCGCTGCGGGACGCGCTGGCGGGGCGGCTCGGCGTACCCGTGGTGGTGGACAAGGACACGAACGCGGCCGCGTTGGGGATCGCGGTGGTGGGGAGTGGCAGTGGTAGTGGCAGTGGCATCGGGACGACGGGGGATGGGCCCTTCGGTCCCCTCGAATCCTTCGCGTATCTGCATCTGGGTACGGGGCTCGGGGCGGGGCTCGTGATCGGTGGGGGCGTGCACCGGGGGGCGCGTACCGGGGCGGGGGAGTTCGGGCATCAGGTCATTCAGCTGGACGGGCCGCCGTGCGGCTGTGGCAACCGTGGCTGCGTCGAGGCGTTGTGCCTCGCCGCGGTGGACCGTGGTGCCGTGGGTGAGGCGGCGCGGGTGCTCGGGGTGGGCGCCGCGAATCTGGTGGGGCTGCTGGACATCGACCTGGTGCTGCTCGGCGGGCGTACCGTCGCCGCGCATCAGGAGGCGTTCGTACGAGGTGTCGGTGCCGTTCTCGAGGAACGGGCCCGGCTGGAGGGTGTGGACGACGGGGCGGTTCCGGTGCGGGTGGCGCCCGGTGGGGCACGCGGGGTCGCGGAGGGCGCGGCGCAGTTGCTGCTGGCGCCGTTGTTCGGGCGCGGGGAGGGCTGAGCGGCTGTTCGGGCGCGGGGAGGGCTGAGCGGCTCGGCTGTTCGGGGGGACTTCCGGGGCCGGGCGGGGTGTATCGCGGGCGTGGCGGGGCGGTGGGGGCCGGCCGGCGTGGGACGGTCACGGGGCCGTTGCCCTGTACGCCGTCGCCCTCACCGCCCGACGCTCCCGCCCCCCTCCCGCCGCCCTTGATCGGCAAAGGCCCCTCATGCGACTGCGCAAGACCAGCCCCTTCGTCCTGACCGCCGTTGCCCCCGCCCTGGGTCTCGCGCTCGCGCCGCCGCCCGCCGCCCACGCGCTCACCCCCTTCGGCCCCACCGAGAGCCCGCGCCCCACCTGTGCCGCGCCGGACACACGGGCCTTCCCCATCAAGACCCGGATCCACGGCGGGCCGGACGGCTACGACGTCGGCGGCGACTTCCGGACCTGGTACATCGACCTGACCAACACCACCGCGCACTCCTGCGGCAACATCCACCCGATCGTCGTACTCGTGGACAGCAAGCGGGTGCTGCGGCCGGAGCAGGCGCGGCTGGAGTTCTACGAGGGGGAGCGCACGCATCCCGTCACGTTCGAGAAGAGCGACCAGGACGAGAACGTCGGGGCGTTCGACGACGGGTTCCCGGGGTTCACGGTCGGTCCCGGCCGGACGCTCACCGTGAAGGTCAGGCTCTCCGTGACCTCCGACGCGGCCGTGCCGAACGACGTCGTCGCCAACGCGGCCGTGGTGCAGCGCCACAACAACGACGGGGACTGGGTGGGGGAGTCGAACGAGTACCGCTTCCGGATCGACAACGAGAGCAAGACGAGCGACGGGGATGTTGTGGAGGCCGGGGGCACTGGGGGGACCGGGGACACCGGGGGTACCGGGGACGGCGGGGGCAGCGGTGGTGTCGGCGACGGCGACGGAGAGGTCGACGGAGGCGGCGGAGGCGACGGCGGTACCGGCGCGGCTCCCGACCCCAGCGGCACCGGCACCGGGACCAGCACCGGGACGAGTACCGGCGACGACGGTGAGGGCGGCGACGGCGCCGGCGGCGGTACCGACGGCGGTGACGGCGGTGACGGTGACGCGGTGGGAAGGAAAGGGGGAAAGGAACGGGAAGGGTCCTCGGCCGCGGACGAGTTGGCCAGGACGGGGGAGGGTGCCCGCCGTGGGCTCGGCGTGGGGACGGGCGTCGCGCTGTTCGCGGCGGGAGCCGCCCTGCTCGCGGTGTCCCGCTGGGCGTGGTTCAGGCGCCGCTGAGACCAGAGGCCCGGGCGGCGAACCCGGGCCAGTGGTGCGTGACGATCACACGATCAAACAAGGTCGACGAGATCCGCGATGGAGTCCACGACCTTGGTCGGGCGGTACGGGTAGCGGTCGATGTCGCCCTTGCCCGTGAGCCCGGTGAGGACGAGGAACGTCTCCATCCCGGCCTCCAGGCCCGCCAGCACATCTGTGTCCATGCGGTCACCGATCATGGCGGAGGTCTCGGAGTGCGCTCCGATGACGTTCAGTCCGGTGCGCATCATGAGCGGGTTCGGCTTGCCCACGAAGTACGGCTCCTTGCCGGACGCCTTGGTGATCAGTGCGGCGACAGAACCGGTTGCGGGCAGGGCACCCTCGGGAGAGGGTCCCGTGTTGTCCGGGTTGGTGGCGATGAACCGGGCGCCGTCGTTGATGAGCCGGATCGCCTTCGTCAGCGCCTCGAATGAATAGGTCCGGGTTTCACCCAAGATCACGAAATCCGGGTCCGAATCGGTCAGCACATAGCCGGCGTCGTGCAGCGCGGTCGTCAGTCCGGCCTCTCCGATGACGTACGCGGTGCCGCCGGGGTGCTGGGTGTCCAGGAACTTGGCGGTCGCCAGAGCGGAGGTCCAGATGTTCTGCACCGGCACGTCGAGGCCGATGCGGTTCAGCCGGGCATGCAGGTCGCGCGCCGTGTAGATCGAGTTGTTGGTGAGTACGAGGAAGGGCTTGCCGGACTCACGCAGCTTCTTGATGAAGGCGTCGGCCCCGGGCACCGGAACCCCCTCGTGCATGAGCACGCCGTCCATGTCGGTGAGCCATGATTCGATGGGCTTGCGCTCTGTCATGGGTGCGGACTCCTGCCCTGTTGGCCTGTGGAGTGGCCATGGTATTCATTCATCCGGCCGAAGGTCGCTGGCCTTGACCAGGGACTTTACCGCAGCGCTGCGATGACGGGACTCGCCTCCGGAGGATCGACGTCAGTACCTCCGCGCGATCTCGATCCGTTCGGGTCGGGATGCCCCTCGCTGTGAGCCGCCCTTCCCGGCGGGACTGACTACTACGGCTTCGAGCCAAACCATTTGAGACCCGTATGGAGCAGTGGGGGGCATCTGAGGATGCGTCCCGGGGTCCGCGGGGGGAGTCTCCAGATATCTGGAGGTTCACGATGGGTTCATGTCGACTCGCTCTCTGTACGCGACTCACTCTCTGCGCCGGTGCTGTTCTCGCGGCGGCGTTCACTCCCACCGCGTACGCGGCCGACGGCGGCGTCTCCGTCTCCCCCGTGTCCCCGGCCCCCGGCAGCGACATCCAGCTGCGGGCGCTGGGCTGTACGGGCACGACCGGCACCGCGGTCTCGACGGCGTTCGTCGCGGACGCGCGGCTCACCGGCCAGGGCGGGGTGCTCGTCGGCGACACCCGCGTCCGCTCGTCGGCCACGGCCGGTGCCTACGAGGTCAAGGTCAGCTGTGACGGCCGGCAGGACCGGGTGACCGGCACGGTCACCGTCGCCGCGCCGGGCGGGCCGACCGCCCTGAGGTCCGCCCTCGCCGTCCCGACCGGCCTGGCTTCGCCCGTGGCCCCCGTGCACGCGGGCGGCGGCGGCACCGCGCACTTCGCCTCCGTGGACCCTCGTGCGTCGAGCCCCGGCACCAAGCACGCGGTGATCGGCCTCATCCTGGCGAGCGCCGCCGCGGTGGCGGTCGCGGTCCGCAGCGCGCGCCGGGGCCAGGACACCCGCGACTGACATGTACGACGACATGCCCGAACACGGGTGTTCCTCCGGCGCCGGACGGCTGCTGACCGGTGTCGCCTGGGCGGTGCTGCTACTCGGGCTGTGGCTGTGGGGCCGTGAGCTGACCGACGTACGGCTGGGGATAGCGGCCCCGACGACGGGGGACATCGCGGCGGTCGGACGACCGCCGGAGGTACGGCTGCCCCCCGCGCTGAAGCCGCTGGCGAACGCCGCGCCGCAGCGCATCGACATTCCGTCGATGGGGGTGCAGGCGCCGGTCGTGGGCCGTGGGCTCGACGGGCAGGGGGCGATCGATCCGCCGCCCTTCGACCAGCCGGGCGTGGTCGGTTGGTACGCCGCCGGAGTCCGGCCGGGGGCAGCCGGGGCCGCGCTGTTCGTGGGGCACGTCGACACCGAGACGCGGCCGGCGGTCTTCTACAAGCTCAGCACGGTACGGCCGGGGCAGACGGTCCGGGTGGTCCGCGACGACGGGACGGTCGCCGAGTTCACCGTGGACGACGTACAGGTCTTCCCGCGCGACCACTTCGACGCCCGACAGGCCTACGGGCCACGGGAGTCGGGGCGGGCCGAGCTGCGGCTCGTCACGTGCGGCGGCACCTTCGACCGGGTGAGCCGCACCTACACCGCGAACGTGATCGTGTCGGCGTACCTCACGGGCCGCGGCCGATGACCGGGCGACCCGCGACCGGTGCCCCTGTCATCCGTTTCACCTGGCCCGGTCGGCGACCCGCTCCCCCGAAGTCGCCGACCGGGCTGGTCCTCGACCGCGCTCGCACGGGCTGCGGGAGTAACCCGGCGGTCGGCGCGGGAGGTTCTGGGTCCGTTTGAGGCAACTCTAGAACGTATGAGCGTTCTGGCCTAGGGGGGATCACGTAGGCCCGGCCCGCCCACCGGGCAGCCCGTCCACGGGGCTGTAACAGCTCACCGAAAAGGGTTGGGCGATCTCGTGGGCGAGGCGACACCTATGTCACGATTGACCCCAAGGACAGTGCACCCGAGGGGGAGTTGCATGTACGGCAGTAAGGGGGCCGGGGCACGGACGTCCGTTGCGGTGGTGGGGGCGTTGTTGCTGCTCGCGGGGTGTTCCTCCGGGGGCGGCGGCGACAAGGGCGACGGTTCCGGTTCCAAGGTCACACAACAGCCCAAGAACTCCGACCCGTTCTGGGTCAACCCGGCGGGCAACGCGGCCGAGCAGGTCGCCGCGTACGTCAAGGCGGGCAAGAAGGACGACGCCGAGCAGATCCGCAAGATAGCCGAACAGCCGACCGGCGAGTGGATCGGGCCGGAGAATCCGGAGCAAGAAGCGCGCGGCTTCACCGAGGCGGCGCAGCGGGCCGACCGGGCCGCCATCCTCGTCCTCTACGACATCCCGCACCGCGACTGCGGCCAGTTCTCGCAGGGCGGCGCGGCGGACGGCGACGCCTACAAGGCCTGGATCGACGGGGTCGCCCGTGGCATCGGGGACCGGCCCGCCACCGTGATCCTGGAGCCGGACGCGATCCTGCACCTGGTCAACCAGTGCACGCCGGAGCAGTTCCAGGAGGAGCGGTACTTCCTCCTCAAGACCGCGGTCACCAAGCTCAAGTCCCTGAGGAACACGAAGGTGTACCTGGACGCGGGCAACGCGGGCTGGGGCCACCCCGACGAGATCTTCCAGCCGCTGAAGCAGGCCGGCATCGACCAGGCCGACGGCTTCTCCGTCAACGTCTCCAACTTCTACTCGACCAAGGACTCCATCGAGTACGGCAAGCAGCTGTCCGCGAAGGTCGGCGGCAAGCACTTCGTCATCGACACCAGCCGCAACGGAAACGGCCCCTACACGGCCGGCGAGGCGGACGAGAACTGGTGCAATCCGCCGGGGCGCGCGCTGGGCGAGCCCCCGACGACCAAGACCGCCGATCCGCTCGTCGACGCGTACCTGTGGGTCAAGCGGCCGGGTGAGTCGGACGGGGAGTGCAAGGGGGGGCCGCAGGCGGGCGAGTGGTGGGCGGAGTACGCGCTGAAGCTGGCCAAGGCATCCAACTAACGCCAGTTCCCCGCGCCCCTTCTTCAGGGGCGCGGGGAACTGACATCATGCGGCTCCGCCGCGTGGGCCCGCTCAGCCCCCACTCACCCGCAGCCAAAACCAGCCCAACCCAGCGGAGCGCTACGACACCTTGACCCACTGCGCCTTGCTCGGCGTCCCCTGGTCGTCCGTCACGAACAGCATGTACCAACCGGATTCCACGAGATTCCGGTTCTTCGGCACGGTCACCGTGACCCCGTTCTTCGTCTTCTTGAAGTCCAGCGCGATGGAACGCTGGTCGACGTCGGTGACGTGCGTGGACGCGCTCGGCCGTATCAACCGGGCCGTCTTGATGGCCGCCGCGTGCCGCGAGGTGAACGTCGCCGATCCGCCGCGCGCGATCGTCTTCGGGCCGCCGGAGAGCTCGGGTCGCGAGTCCCGGTAGAGGTACGGCGGTGTGTAGATCTCGATGCGCTGCTCGAACGTGGCCGGTTTGGTGTTGGCCTTGTCCGCGTAGAGCGAGTTGGAGCCGAAGAACATCACCCGGCCGTCGGGCAGCAGGATCGAGCCCGAGTGGTAGTTGCGGCCCACCAGCGGATCGGCGACCCGGTCGAGGGTGTTCGACCTGGGGTTGTAGATGCGCGCCTGGAGGATGTCGGAGTCGCTGCGCCCCCGGTAGTCCTCGGAGCCGCCGGAGACGAGGACGGTGTCGTCGGGCAGGATCGAGGACTGCGGATAGCGGGTGCCCTTCTCCAGCTCGGGCCCGTCCACGAACCTCGGGTTCTTGTCCTTGAGGTCGATGAGCCGGGTCTTCTTGCTGGACAGCTTGGACTCGCCGACCCCGCCGCCGCCGATCACCATGTACTTCTCGTCCTGCGCGGGCGGCAGCAGCACCGTGCCGGACGTCTCCATCATGTTGGGATCGCTCAGGCCCGGCAGTTTGGTGAACTTGTTGCCGGCCACGTCCCAGATACCGGGGTCGCGGCCCACGTTGTCCGGTCCGTAGCCCGCGTTCGAGCCCGAGTAGAACATCTCGCCGTTCTGCATCAGGGAGATCGCCGGGTAGGTCGGGAACTGGCGGATGCCCTTGGTGTACGTCCACTTCTTGGTCTTCGGGTCGAACACCTCGTTCTTGCCCGGGACCAGCTGGCCGATCTCGTCCAGACCGGAGAGGCTGAGGATCTTGCCGTCGCTCATGGTGGTGAGCGTCGGGTACCAGCGGGCCTCGTTCATCGGGTCGACCTTGATGTACTTCTCGGCGACCGGATCGAACTCGTACGCGTCCCGGATGCCCTGGAAGTCCTTCTTGTCCAGGGCGAGCTTCTGCGCGATGCCGTAGGTGTTGCGGGCGTCGGTGCCGGTCAGACCTTGGACGCGATAGTTGTCCTGGGTGCCCGTCTCGTACTTCTGGCCGCTCTTCTGGGCCTCGACGTAGATACGGCCGAGGCCCGGGTCGTTGCGCAGGAACTTGCCGGTCGCCTTGTCGAAGACCTTCTTCGCGCGCGGGACGAGCACCGGGTCCTTGGAGACGAACGTCTTGCCGTTCTCCTTGCCGGTGAACTTGGTGCCCGCGGGCAGCGTGATCGGCTTGTCCGGGTTCTCGTTGTGGACGACCATCAGGCCGCCGGCCTTGGTGACGTCACCCTTCAGCGTCTCGTACCGCTTGGTGCCGCCCGCGATCAGCAGATTGCCGTTGGCGAGCTGGGTGTGGCCCGTGCAGAACAGGTCGGCCGGCGTCGGGATCTTCTTGATGGTGCCCTTGACCGGGTCCCAGATCCGCGTGTCGAACTTCTTCGCGTCGAAGTTGTCCTGGTTGTTGCCCGAGCCCGCGATCAGCAGGATCTTGCCGGTGTGCAGCAGGGCCGCGTGGATGGTGTTCTGTCTGTACTCCTCGGGGAACTGGATGATGTCCCAGTGCCCGTTCTCGGCCTTGTACTCGGGCTTGTTGATGGTGTACTCGTGATATTTCTCCGTGCTGAAGCGGTACACCCACGGCCCGTTCATTCCGGCCAGCGCGAGCACCACCGCTCCGCCTATCGCAAGGCGACGAGCACGGCGGCGACGGGCACCGTCTTTCATTTCTTACGTCCCCCAAGGGAAATCTGCATGGTCTGGTCAGGGCCTTTGCCGCTGCCGCCGCCCTGTGCCGCGGCCCAGCTGGGCTTGTGCTGCGGGGCGTGCGGGGCATGCGGCGCGTGCTGCTCCTGCTGGGGCGCCGATGCCTGGGCGGGCAGCGGCACCGCCTCCTCGGGCGAGGCGGGCGGCACCGACGGCTTCTTCTTCGCCTGGCGCAGGGCCCACTGCCAGGCGAGGATCGGCGAGGCGGTGATCAGCAGGGCGAAGGAGGCCCAGGTGATCATCGCGGGGTGGGAGTGCCCGAGCAGGAGTCCGGCGACGATCGAGCCGGCGAAGACCAGAATGAAGAACAGGTGGATCCGGAAGGTCCCGAACAGCGTGTCGGGGCTGGCCGAGTCACCCTTGGGGGTCACCACGAACTTGCTCTTGCGGCGCAGCACCGTGTCCATCAGCGAGCGGGCGTAGATCGGCGCGGAGAGCGCCGACATGATCATGCCCGCCACGCCGCCGGAGCCCTCGGGCTCGTGCGGGGAGACGTTGTGCCGGCGGTTCCACACGTACAGGCCGATCTGCAGCGCGGAGGCGTTGCCGTACAGCATCAGCCAGACCGTCGGGTCGATGTTCACACCGGATGCGCCCAGGCCCAGGAAGAGCGCGCAGCTGAGGGCCGCGAGGATCCAGTTCAGGGCGGACATCGGGTAGAAGATGATCATCATGGTGTAGTTGAAGAGCTTGCTCGGCGGCAGCGAGAAGAAGCCCTTCCAGTACTGCTTGAGGATCGTCTCGTACGTACCCCGTGACCAGCGCAGCTGCTGGGTGAAGAAGTCCGTCCAGGCGTTCGGGCCCTCGCCGACCGCGAGGACGTCGGGGGTGTAGACCGAGCGCCACTTCTTGCCCGTCGCCGGGTTCTTCGCGCGGTGCATCTCGAAGCCGGTCGCCATGTCCTCGGTGATCGAGTCGTACAGGCCGCCGATCTGCTGGAGCGCCTTGATGCGTACGGCGTTGGAGGTGCCCACGAACATCGGCGCGCCGTAGCGGTTGCCGGCCCGCTGGATCAGCGCGTGGAAGAGGAACTGCTGGGACTCGGCGGCCTTGGTGATGGGGTTGTCGTAGTTGCCGTAGACCTGCGGCCCGATGACGAAGCCGACGTCCGGGTCGCGGAAGAAGCCGAGCATCCGCTCCAGGTAGTTGGGCAGCGGTACGTGGTCGGTGTCGACGGAGGCGAAGAAGTCGTACTCGCCGCCGTGGGCCTCCAGCCAGGCGTTGTAGTTGCCGTGCTTGGTCTTGGCGCGGTGCGGGCCCTTGGCCTGGTTCCACTTCGCGACGCCCTTGCGGGAGAAGTGGTGCACGCCCAGGCGCTCGCAGACCTCCTTCACCTCCGGGTCGTCACCCTCGTCGAGCAGCCAGACGTGCAGAAGACCCCGGTGGCGCAGCTTGACGGCCGCCTCCAGGGTCTTGGTGACCATGGCGAGGGGTTCCTTGCCGGGCACGAAGGAGGTGAGGAAGGCGACTCTGGTGCCGGTCTCCGGGACCACCGGGATGGGGTCGCGGGCGACCAGGGTGGCGTGCGCGTTCGACAGCACGTTCATGCAGCGGAAGAACTCGATCAGACCGATCGAGACCAGCATCACGATGTCGAGCACCGGCAGGAAGTCGTAGGCGGGGTAGTCGCGTTCCGTCCAGTGCTCCGGCTGGAGCAGCCAGCCCAGCAGGATCAGCGACAGCAGCGGCGCGGCGCCCAGCATCAGGGCGGCTCGTACGCGGTGCGGCTCCTGGGACAGCAGGGAGCGGTACTGCACCTTGTACGGCTTGTTCGGATCGGGCTGTGTGAGGGGACCCGCGAGCCGGCTGTAGTGCTCGTAGTCGTATCTCGGCAGGGTCTTCTTGATCCTGCGGAAGTTGCTGCCGGTCCGGTGCGATGGCATCCGGAGCTGGGTCGTCTCAGACGGGTCGAAGTTCTGCCGGGCGCCCGTCGGCGTCGACGTCATGAGTCATTCCCCCCGCACGCACGTTCAGGTGCGTGTTCGTCGGTTCTTGTCGCCCGTTCGTGTCCCCCTCGACCGTCACGGACGCATGCTGGCAGATCGGCATCACCACGTCCTTCATATGGCGAAGACATAGAAATGCGACCTTCCGGTTGCATGATGCCCCCCTCGGCATCGGTTCATGAACGGGGCCCCCAACCCCCCATGGACGCAACCGGCCATACCCCCAACTGTCAGGTATCGACAGTCCCTTGAAGCCCAGGGTTCTACGGCGTCCATCATGATCGCAAGATGCGAAACGCGGTGTTAACCGGTCATACGCGCTAATTGGGACGCGTGTACGAGGATGGGGTCGCTGTCCCATAAGCCGGGCGCATATGCCCTGCCTGTATGCGGCTCTTTGTGTCTGTTGCACCCGTTAGGGGCTCGCCCCGTCGCGCCTGCCCCGCCCGCCACCCCACCCGCACGCCGAAGGGCCCCTCACGTTGGTGAGGAGCCCTTCGGTGTCGGTGCGCCGCCAGGGACTCGAACCCCGGACCCGCTGATTAAGAGTCAGCTGCTCTAACCAACTGAGCTAGCGGCGCCTGCTGACCCGAGAACTCTACCCGACCGGGGAGGGTGCTCCGGACCGCGGAGGTGTCGTGAGGTGGGTGGTGAGTGGTCCCGGATCGGCCGGAAGTGGTCCTTGTACATCATTCGGACCGTCAACATGCGACAAGAGACGACAGTTGCGAAACTGGCGCGTGTGCAGAAGTGCGGAGATATGGACCTGCGGTGTGAGGGGAATCTCATGGAGGCTCCGGTATTCGAGGAATTCGATCCCGCGAGCGACTGTGATTGCCCCGGATGCGCGCACTGGCGGCGCGTCATTCCACCTTCCGCACTGCCCGGGCCCGTGGGCCATCCGGCGGCGCGGGGCGCGCTGCTGCTGGCCGCGGCGGCGGGCACGGTCATCGCCGGGAGTCAGTCGACGCCGGCCGTGGCCGTCGCGCACGGACCCGTCCGGCCGGGCGACCCGAGGGGTGACGAGTCCGACTCCCCGCAGGGCGTCAAGGCCCCGCTGCACGGCCCGGCGGGTCCGGCGAAGCCGGGGGCCGGGGGCGAGGCCCCCGCGACCACCCGGGCGGCGATCATCAACCGGGCCAAGAAGTGGGTCGCCTCGCAGGTGCCGTACAGCATGTCCGAGTACTGGTCGGATGGATACCGACAGGACTGTTCGGGCTTTGTCTCGATGGCCTGGAGCCTGCCGGGAAACGAGTGGACGGGCAGTCTCGACACGTTCGGCGTACGCATTTCACGCGACCAGTTGCAGCCCGGCGACATGCTTCTCTTCCATAATCCGGCGGATCCCGAGAACGGCTCGCACGTCGTCCTTTTCGGCGGCTGGTCGGACTACACCCACACCTATTACCTCGCCTATGAACAGATCCGCCCGCACACCCGCGGTCAGTCCACCCCGTACGCCTACTGGAGCAACTCCCCACGCTATGTGCCCTACCGCTACAAGGGACTGGCCGAGGCGACGAGCGGGCCGGCGGGGCCGCAGGCCTGGTCCTACCCGGTGGGCAAGAAGGGCAGGGACATCCTGGCGGTGGGAGGGGCGGGAACGAAGGGTTCCTCGGCCCCGTCCGTGGCGTCCGTGCCCGGTTATCCGGGGCGCGGGCTGTTCCGGCCGGGTGCCGACAACGAGTCCGTCACCCGGCTCGGGGAGCAACTCGTGAAGAAGGGGTTCGGCAAGTACTACACGTCGGGTCCGGGCCCGCGCTGGGGTGAGGCGGACCGGCGGGGCGTCGAGGCGTTCCAGCGGGCGCAGGGCTGGCGCGGCGGCGCGGCGGACGGCTATCCGGGGCCGGAGACCTGGCGCCGGCTCTTCTCGTGACCGGGCCGGTGACAGGGCTCGCACCAGGGCTGGTCACCCGGCCGGGATCACCCTTCCACGCGCGGAGGCATGGAGGCAGCTATGAGTACGACGACTTCACCCACCCCGGAGTCCGGAGGGACGCCGGAGGGCGGCGGTACCTCCCGGCCCGCCCGGCTCATCCACAACGAGGCGACCACCGAGATCCCCGTCCATCTGCTCTTCCGGGACGACGCCGAGCCGGTGTCCGTGCCGCTCGCGCCCGCCGTCGTGGGGCGGCGGCGCGGCACGGGCGAACAGCCCCGGATCCGGCGCCCCGCGCTGGGCCGGACCCCGCGCCCGGTGCCGGAGGTCGACCCCGAACTGGTGGAGCGCCCGGCACCGGTGCTGCCCGGAGTGGCGGGTGTGCTGGCCGGGGCCTGCGGGGTGGCCGGATGTGTACTCGCCTCCTGGTGGTCGGGTGTGCTGCCGCACGCCGCGGGGAGGGCGATCGGGCTGCCCTGGCACGCGGGCAGCGGGCTCGGCCCCGCGCAGTGGGCCGCGTACGCCGGGGCCGGCGCGCTCGGGCTGTTCGGGTTCGGCGGGCTCACCCGCGGCCGGACCGGGCGTGCCTGGGTGCTGGGCCTCTTCGGCCGCTACCGGGGCACGGTCCGGCGCACCGGGTTGTTGTGGATCAACCCGATGGTGCTGCGGCGCCGGGTCGACGTACGGCTGCGGCACTGGCGCAGTGAGCCGATGTCGGTGGTCGACGCGAACGGGGTCGCGCTGCGGGTGGTGGTGCTCGTGGTGTGGCGGGTCAAGGACACCGCGCGGGCCACACTCGGCGTCGAGGACCACGAGACGTATCTGCGCGAGTGTGTGGAGGCGGCGATGTCGCGGATGCTCTCGCAGTTGCCGGCCGAGGCGCCGCCCGCCGTCATCAAGGACGTGGCGACCCTGCGCAACACGGACGCCGTCGGGGAGGTGCTCACCGGGATGATCGCCGCGGACACCGCGCCGGTCGGCCTGGAGGTGTTCTCGGCGCAGCCGACCCGGATCGAGTACGCCCCCGAGGTCGCGGCCGTGATGCAGCGCCGCCGGATCGCGACGCTGGACGCCCAGCACCGCGACACCGTGCTCACCTCCGTCGTCGACTCCGTCGAGGACACGGTGGCCCGGCTGACCATGCGCGGACTGGTCGAACTCGACGACTACGAGCGCAAGGCACTGGTGAAGGACCTGACGGTGGCGTTCTACACGGGGCACAGGGAGGCCTCGCCGTGACAGGGATCGACAGCGGGGCGGTGACGGGGACGGGCAGCGGGGCCGTGACGGGGAAGGGCAGCGGGGCCGTGACGGGGACGGACAGCGGGGCCGTGACGGGGACGGACAGCGGGGCCGTGACGGGGACGGACAGCTTGGTGATTGGTCTGGACATGTTCAAGTCGCGGCAATAATCTGGGACTTGGTCTAGACCTGAAAATCACGCGCACGGCTCACGAGAACCTCCCCCACGTCCTCTAGGAGCGGCAGCATGCGCATACGGACGCCCGACATCCACGCGACCAGGAAAGCCAAGCTGTACGCCGCTGTCGTGGGCCTCGCCACGGCGGGCACGTTCGTGCTCTCCACCGGCGGAGCCGACGCCCACGGCTACACCGACCAGCCCCTCAGCCGGCAGAAGTTGTGTGCCGCCAACGGGGGCAGCGTCGCCAACTGCGGCGACATCCAGTGGGAGCCCCAGAGTGTCGAGGGCCCGAAGGGCTTCCCGGCGGCGGGTCCCGCAGACGGCCAGATCTGTTCCGCGAACCACACGAACTTCAGCCAGCTCGACCAGCCCAAGACCCCCTCGGGTGGGGCCTGGCCGACGACCAAGGTCACCGGCGGGCAGAGCTACACCTTCCGCTGGCAGTTCACGGCCGTGCACGCCACGACCGACTTCAAGTACTTCGTCACCAAGTCCGGCTGGAACCAGAACCACGCACTGACCAGGGCGGACCTGAACACCACCCCGTTCCTGACCGTCCCGTACAACGGGCAGCGCCCGCCGTCCACGTTCAGTCACACCGGCTCGCTGCCCTCCGGGCTGAGCGGTCATCACGTCATCCTCGGTGTGTGGACGATCGCCGACACCGCGAACGCGTTCTACTCGTGCGCGGACGTCACGTTCTGAGGGCGTCCCGACCGGAAAGGTTCTGAGCCTCTCTTGAGGAGCTCGCGCACCCCCCACGGGTAGGTTCCACGCACGTCGACATGACCATGACGGCGTGCGTGGAGCTGTACCGGACAACGGGGGAATGTCATGGACGTCTTCTTCTATGCCGTGCCGGCGGTGATCATGACCGGGGCGATCTTCATGGCGGTCGTGGTGGTCCGCCGGTCACTGGACGTGAGTCGGGCGTGGAACAGCGGGCTGATCGCGGAGGGGCGCTGTCTGCGGTCGTACGCGACGACCAGCGGCGGCGGTGACACGTCCGTGTCCACGACGCTGCACCACGTGTACGAGTTCATGACGCGCGACGGCCGCACGATCCGCTTCGAGGAGCCGAACGGCCCGGCGACGATCATCGAGGGCGACATCGTCCCCGTCCACTACATCGCCGAGCGTCCCGAGAAGGCGACGGCCCACGCGCCGAACCGGGGCCTGCTGGCGGCGGGCGCGGTCTTCACCCTGGTCTTCTGCACGGCGATCGTCATCTTCTGTATCGGCTTCATGGTGGGTGTCCACGAGTTCTTCTCGATATGGGACTCGGCCGGGAGCGGAGGGGACGAGTTCGAGGGCACGGGCCTCCCCTTCTGACGGTACGTCAATTATCGTGCGCCCCCATGGGGTCCATGAGGCGCACCGTCGCGGAACTCGTACAGGAACGGTGGGGCGACCACCGGCCGGGGCTGTGGTTCGAGGGGAGGGTGCGCAGCCACCATCAGGTGGCCGCGGGCGCCGCGGCGCGGGCGGCGCTCCTCGCCGACCTGCTGCCACCCGGCGCCGAACCGCATGTCGGAGTGTTGCTCGACAACACCCCCGAATATCCGCTCTGGTTGAGCGCGGCGGCCCTCTCCGGTGCCGCCGTCGCCGGGATCAACCCGACCCGGCGCGGCCCCGAACTGGCCCGCGACATCCTGCACACCGAGTGCCGCGTCCTGGTCACCGAGCGGACCCACCTGCCGCTCCTGGACGGCCTCGAACTGCCCGGCGTACGCGTCCTGGTCACCGACACCGAGGCGTACGGGGAACTCCTCGCGCCGTACGAGGGCGCGAAGCCGGACGCGGCGCCCTCCGTGTCGCCGGACGCCCGCCTCCTCCTCTACTTCACCTCCGGCTCGACCGGCGCCCCCAAGGCCGCGATCTGCACCCAGGGCCGGCTGGCGGCCGCCGGGCGCTCGCTCGTCGAGCAGTTCGGGGTGCGCCCGGACGACACGCACTACATCTGCATGCCGATGTTCCACGGCAACGCGGTGATCGCCGACTGGGCGCCCGCGCTGGCGGCGGGCGCCGGGATCGCGCTGCGGCGGCGCTTCTCGGCGTCGGGGTTCCTCGCGGACGTACGGGCCTGCGGGGCGACGTACTTCACCTATGTGGGCCGGGCGGTGCAGTACCTGCTGGCCACGCCCGCCCGCGGCGACGACCGCGACAACCCGCTGCGGATGGGGTTCGGGACGGAGGCCGGGGCCGTGGACGCGGCCGCCTTCGAGGAGCGCTTCGGGGTACGGCTGGTGGAGGGGTACGGCTCGTCCGAGGGCGGCGCCGCCATCCAGTGGACGCCCGGCGCCCCGCCGGGCGCGATCGGGCGGGCGGCGCCCCGCGACGACCTCGCGGTGGTCGATCCGGAGACAGCGGCCGAGTGCCCGCCCGCCGTCTTCGCCGAGGACGGAAGGCTCCTCAACGGGGACGAGGCGATAGGGGAGTTGGTGAACCGCGGACCCAACCCCTTCGAGGGCTACTGGCGCAACCCCGCCGCGGACGCCGAACGCCGCCGGCGGGGGTCCCCCCGCTCGAACGAAGCCGAGAGTGGGCGAGGCTGGTACTGGACCGGGGACCTCTTCTACCGCGACAGCGACGGCTTCCTCTACTTCGCCGGGCGGGCCGACGACCGGCTGCGCGTGGACAGCGAGAACCTCGCCGCCGCGATGATCGAGAACATCCTCGCCCGCCACGAGGACGCCGCCGCCGTGGCGGTGTACGCGGTGCCGGACCCGGTTGCCGGGGACCAGGTGATGGCGGCGATCGCACCGCGCGAGGGAGCCGGATTCGACCCGTCGGCCTTCGAGGCCTTCCTCCTCGACCAGCCCGACCTGGGGACCAAGATGGCACCCCGCTTCGTCCGGATCGTGGCACGGATGCCGGTCACCGCCACCAACAAGATCCACCGGGTGGGGCTGCGCCGCGAGGGCTTCCGCTGTGCCGACCCGGTGTGGTGGCGGCCGCCGGGGGAGTCGGCGTACCGCAGACTGCGCGAGCCGGACATCGACGGGCTGCTGGCCGAGTACCGGGCGCGCGGGCGCGAGAAGTTGCTGCCGGCCGGGTAGGTTCCGGGCGCGCGGACGCGAGAAGTTGTTGCCGACCAGGCAGGTTCCGGGCGCGCTTCCCGCGCGGGGGTGCCCGTCGGCCGGAACTTTCGGCGGCCCGGCGGACGTCCCGTCCCAGGGAGTCCCGGAGAAGAGGAATCCCCTCCGCCCCACAGGGGGAGGATGCCCCCGGACACCTGTGTCGTCCGCGCCGAGGAAAGAGGGAACATGCGTCACCTGATCCGGGTCGTGAACATCGCCGGTGCCGCACCGCCATGCGGCGCGTGGGGGCGGGCGGCGGTCCGGGAACGGCTCGTGGCGCGGCACCGGTGACGGCCGAGGGGCGCTACCGCGTCCTGGTCGCCGGCTACTCCGTGTCCTCGTACGGCACCTTCCTCAACATGGTGGCGCTCAACCTGTTCGTCTACGCCACCACCGACAGCGCCCTCGCCATCGGACTGTTCATGGCGGTGCGGCTGGGCGCGGGGTTCCTGGCGGGGACGGTCGCCGGGCGGGTGCAGGCCCGGTTCGGGGTCAAGCCGGTCATGCTGTGGGCCAACATCGCCCAAGCTGTTGTCATGTTCCTGCTGGTAGTGACGCCGGACGGGGGACTGCGGACCGGCGTGCTGTTCACGGTGTCCGCCGTCGTCGGGGCGTGCGGCACGGTGTTCATGGTCGCGCTGCGCAGCTCCATCCCCGACCTGGTCGGCGCGGACCGGCGCGCCTGGGCCAACTCGCTCATGGTGGGCGGGCGTTCGCTGGCGATGGTCGCCGGGTTCGCCTCGTCCGGGGTGGTGGTGCCCTGGCTCGGCTTCACCGCCGCGTTCCTGGTGGACGCGGCGAGCTTCGTGGTGTGCGCGGCGGCGGTCGCGTGGCTGCCGGGCATCGAACGCGCCCCCGAGCCCCCGCGGGCGCCCGACGAACCCCGCCAGAAGAACGGAGTGTGGGCCGCCATGACGGCACTGGCCACCGTGCCCGCGCTCGGCCTCATGATGTGTCTGCGCACCGTCGACGCCCTCGGCTCCTCCTCGCACAACGCGGCCCTGCCCGTCTACTCCAGCACGCTCCACCCCGATGACCCGGCCGCGTTCGTCAGCCGCTTCTGGCTGTTCTGGGCGCTGGGCAACGTCCTGGCACAGCAGGTCATCCAACGCTGGGCCAAACGCTCCGGACGGGCCGTCGGCGCGCTCGGCTTCGGTCTCGGCACCATCGTCATGTCCTCCGCGTTCATCCTCGGCTTCGCCGGGTTCCCGATGGTGGCGACCGTGCTGATCGCCCTCGTCGCGGGCGCCGCGGACGGGCTCACCGAGGTGTCGTACACCTCACATCTGCAGACCCTCCCGGAGACCCTGCGCGGCCACGCCTTCGGGCTCACGGCGACGGTCGAGAACCTCGGCTTCGGGCTCGGCATGATCGGTGTGTCGGCGGCCCTCGAATCGTTCTCCGCGTTCACCGTCGTGGCCTGGTCGCACGGCCTCGCCATCCTGGTCGCGGGGATCTACCTGCTCCGGTTGTACGCGGTCCACGGCGCAGGCAAGGAGGGGACGAGCGGTGCGTACGGCAGTCGTCGGGATGGCGCTGAGGTTTCCGGGAGCTGACACCCCCGACGGGTACTGGCGGGACATCCGGGCGGGCGTGACGCACGTGCGGCGGTTCACCGACGCCGAGCTGGCGGCGGCCGGGGTCGCCCCCGAGGAGTACGGCGCGCCCGACTTCGTGGCCGCGAGCGCCACGCTGCCCGGCATCGACGGCTTCGACGCGGCCTTCTTCGGGATGAGCGCCCGCGAGGCCACGGTCACCGATCCCCAGCAGCGGCTCTTCCTGGAGTGCGCGCACCACGCCCTGGAGGACGCCGGGTACGCGCAGCCGCGCGCCGGGGTGCGGATCGGGGTGTGCGGGAGCACCGGCTACCGGCTGTACTCGCTGCACAGCTACCTCGCCAACAACCTGCGGGAGGAGGCGGATTCGGGGGAGTGGCAGCGGCAGAAGCAGGCGCAGGTCGGCAACTACCCCGACTTCGCGGCCCCCCGGGCGGCCCACCGGCTCGCACTGACGGGCCCGGCCCTGAACGTGGCCACGGCCTGTTCGTCGTCCCTGGTGTCCGTCCATCTCGCCCGCCAGGCCCTGCACTTCGGCGACGCGGACCTCATGGTCGTCGCCTCGGCCGCCCTGCACGTGCCCCAGGTCACCGGGCACCGGCACGTACGCGGCTCGACGATCTCGCGCTCCGGGACCGTACGCGCCTTCGACGCCGACGCGGACGGCACCGTCGGCGGCAACGGCGTCGCCGCCGTCGTCCTCAAACCGCTGGAGAGGGCGCTCGCCGACGGCGACACCGTGTACGCGGTGATCGCCGGGTCCGCCGTCACCAACGACGGCGCCGACCGGGCCGGGTTCGCCGCGCCGGGCTCCGCCGGTCAGCGCGACGCCGTGCTCGGCGCGCTGCGCGCGGCCGGGGTGCCCGCCGACTCCATCGGCTATCTGGAGGCGCACGGCACCGGCACGCTCAAGGGCGACCCGATCGAGTTCGCCGCCCTCACCGAGGCGTTCCGGCTGCACACCGACCGCACCGGCTTCTGTGCGCTGGGCTCCACGAAGTCGGCGATCGGCCACCTGGACAGCGCGGCCGGTCTCGCGGGGCTGATCAAGGCGGTGCTGGTGCTGCGGCACGGGGAGATACCGCCGCTGGTGAACCACACCCGCCCCAACCCGGCCCTGGACGTGACCGGGAGCCCCTTCGTCCTGCCCACCCGCGCGCTGCCCTGGCCCGCCGAGGAGGGCCGCCCGCGCCGGGCCGGGGTGCACTCCATCGGGATGGGCGGCACGAACGCCCACGTGATCCTGGAGGAGGCGCCGACCCCGGCCCCCCGTCCGCCGGATCGCGGTCCGGCCCCGACGCTGCTGCCGCTGTCCGGCCACACGCCCGAGGCGCTCCTCGCCTCCGCACGGGCCTTCCGCGACCACCTCACCGAACACCCCGGGACCGACCCCGCCGACCTGCTCCTCACCACCGCGCTCGGGCGACGGCACCTGGAACACCGACTGGTGGTGACCGCCGCGGCCGACGACACGGCGACGGCGCTGGACGCCTTCGTGCGGGGCGAGGCGGGGGCGTACGCGCACGGCGTCGCCGGGGCGGAGGCGGGCGGCGGACCGGTGTTCCTCTTCACCGGTCAGGGCAGCGGGTACGACGGGATGGGCACGGCGCTCGCCGAGCGGTTCCCGGTGGTGGCCCGCACGTTGGAGGAGTGCGCGCGGATCCACCGGGACGAGACGGGGGAGGAGGGGTTCCTCGACCGGTTGCTGGGCGGCGCCGACGGTGGTCCTCCGGAGGGAGCGCGGGCCGGGGCCCCGGAAGGAGCGCGGGTCTGGGGCCTGGAGGCGGCGCGGGCCTGGGACACCGCCTTCGCGCAGCCCGCGCTCTTCGCCTTGCAGGTCGCACAGGCGCGGCTGTGGCGGCGCTTCGGCGTCGAACCGGTCGCGGTGGCCGGGCACAGCGCCGGGGAGTACGCGGCCCTGTGCGTGGCCGGGGCGCTGACGCTGGAGGACGGACTGCGGCTGGTCTGCAGACGGGGACGACTGATGCGGGACGGCACCCCGGCCGGGGGCATGCTCGCGGTGTCCGCCGCCGAGGACGTCGTACGGGGGCTGGTCACCGACGTCGACGGCCTCGAACTCGCCGTCTTCAACGGGCCCGGGCGGTACGTCGTGGGCGGACCGCCCGAGGCGGTGGCCACCGCCCGCACCCGGCTCGCCGACCGCGGCACGCCCGCGGAGCCCCTGCCGGTGGACCGCGCGTTCCACACCGCCCTGCTCGACCCGGTCCTGGCGGACTTCCGGGACGCCTGCGGAAAGGTACGGCTGCGGCCCACCAGGACCGAGTTCGTCAGCGGCGCGGACGGGGTCCGGCACCCGGTGGGCTGGCTGCCGGACGCCGACCACCTCGTACGGGGGACCCGGCGGCCGGTGGACTTCGCCGCCGTACTGCGCACGCTGGAGCGGACACCCGGGCGGCCGGTCCATCTGGAGATCGGCCCCGACGCGCCCCTCACCGGCCTGGTCCGGCGCGCCCGGCCGGATGCCGCCGCCGTCCCCACCCAGCGTCGTTGCGACCCTGGCCTCGGCACCCTCTGGGCGGCCGTCGCCCGGCTGCACTGCGCGGGCCACCGGCTCGACTGGGCGGCCCTGCTCGACGGCTGCGACGCCCGCCGGATCCCGTTGCCGCCGTATCCCTTCGAGCGCCGGTCGTACTGGACCGGACCGCCGCCCACCCCCTTGGCCGACGACCGCAGGACGGAGGACGGCATGACCGAACAGACCGAACAGAGCGAACAGGCTGTACTGGAACGGGTGGTGATGCTCAGCGCACGTCATCTCGGATACACGCCCGAGGAGATCACGGCGGAGCGGACGTTCGTCGGGCTCGGCGCGGACTCGCTCCAACTCATCGGTATGGTACGGCAGTTGGAGGCCGAGTTCGGGGTGGAGATCGGGATGCGGGAGATCCTGGAGGAGGCGGGGACCCCTCGGCTCGCGGCCCGGTTGATCACGGAGCGGACGGGGCAAGGGGCGTGGGCCTCCACGGGCGTCCCTCCGGACGGCGAACCCGTGCACGCCGCCGCCGACGAGGAGCCCGGCCACGCCCCCCGTACCGAGGAGCCCGGCTACGCCACCCGTGCCGAGGTCGAGGAACTCGCCCGCCAGATAAGTCAACTCGCCGAGACCCAGACCAGAATGCTCGGTCAGCTCTCCGAGGCCGTGGCCCTGCTCGCCGAGGGCAGCAAGGCGGTCGGGGGATGACCACGGCACAGATCAGCCCCGAGTCGCGGGCGAGCGCCGAGGCCGTCGCCCGAACCGCCGCCGTCTCCGGACGGCTCGACGAACTCCTGGCGGCGTCCCGTCACCCCGCCGAGCCGCCTGCCGGGCACCCCGCCGAGCCGCCTGCCGGGCAACCCGCCGAGCCGCCTGCCGGGCAACCCGCCGAGCCACCCCTCCACCACGGCCCCCACGTCACCCTTCCCCCTGACTCCGGCATGTCCGGCACCGGTGCGAGCGAGGCCCAGCGGGCCCACGCCGACAGCCTGGTCCGGCGCTTCACCGAGCGGACCCGGGCGTCGAAGGAGCTGGCGCAGCGGCACCGAAGGGTGCTGGCGGACAGCCGGGCTGTGGTCGGCTTCCGGCGGGCGACGAAGGAGATGCAGTACCCGATCGCGGCCCGCTCGGCGCACGGCGCCCGGCTGACGGACGTCGACGGCAACGACTACACCGACATCACCATGGGCTTCGGCGCGCTGCTGCTCGGCCACGAGCCCGCGCCGGTCACGGAGGCCGTCCGCCGGCACCTCGCAGGCGGACTGCGCCTCGGCCCGCGCTCCGAGGACACGGGCGCGGCCGCCGAACTGCTCGCGGAGCTCACCGGCATGGAGCGGGTGGCGTTCGCGAACTCCGGCACCGAGGCCAACTCCGCGGCCCTGCGGCTCGCACGCGCGGCCACCGGACGCGACCGAGTGGTCATGTTCCGCGGCTCCTACCACGGCCACATCGACTCGGTCCTCGGCCGCCCCGGCGCCGACGGCCGCCACGCCGTCCCCGTCTCGCGCGGCATTCCCGCGAGCGCGGTGTCCGAACTCCTCGTCCTCGAATACGGCAGCCAGGAGAGCCTGGACGTCATCGACGAACTCGGCGACACGATCGCCGCGGTCCTCGTCGAACCGGTCCAGGGCCGCAACCCCGCCCTGCGTCCCGTCGCGTTCCTGCGTACATTGCGGGATCTGACCGCCCGCCGCGGAATCGTCCTCCTCTTCGACGAGATGCTCACCGGCCTGCGGCCCCACCCCCGCGGCGCCCAGCACCACTACGGCGTCGTGCCCGACCTCGCCACCTACGGCAAGGCCCTCGGCAGCGGTCACCCCATCGGCGCGATCGCGGGCCGCGCCGACCTCATGGACGGCGTCGACGGCGGCTTCTGGCGGTACGGCGACGACAGCCGCCCGACGCGCGACACGACCTTCTTCGGCGGTACGTACATCCAGCACCCCCTGTCGATGGCCGCCGCCCGCGCGGTCCTCACCCACCTCAAGGAGCGGGGCCCGGGGCTCCAGCAGACGCTGAACGCCCGCACCGACGCGCTCGCCGCCGACCTCGACGACTTCTTCCGCGCCGAGGAATTCCCGCTGGAAACAGCCCACTTCGGGTCCATGTTCCGCTTCACCCACCGCGCCGACATGGAGCTGCTCTACCACCACCTCCTCCTGCGCGGGATCTACGTCTGGGAGTGGCGCTCCTTCTACCTCTCCACCGCGCACACCGACGCCGACGTCGAACGGGTCGCGGACGCGGTGAAGGACTCGCTGCGGGAGCTACGCACGGGCGGCTACTTCCCGACGGCGGCCCGACGCGGCCGTAGCCACAGCCGAGGTGAGGCCGCCGAGCGCCCCGCTCCCGATTTCGGCGTCTACTTCTTCGGCGACCACCCCGACGGCGAGGACAGCGCGCAGGCCTACGAACGGCTGATCGAGACCGCACGCTTCGCCGACATCCACGACTTCAGCACGCTCTGGCTCCCCGAACGCCACTTCCACTCCTTCGGCGGCCTCTTCCCCAACCCCTCCGTGCTGGCCGCCGCGCTCGCCCGGGAGACCCGCCGCATCCGTCTGCACGCGGGCTCGGTGGTCCTTCCGCTGCACGATCCCGTGCGGATCGCCGAGGAGTGGGCGGTGGCCGACAACCTCTCCGGCGGCCGGGTCGGCATCGGCTGCGCGAGCGGCTGGCACGCGAGCGACTTCGCCCTCCACCCCGACCGCTTCACCGACCGCACCGAGATCGCCTTCCAGCACCTGGAGGACGTACGGCGATTGTGGCGCGGGGAGAGCGTGCCGCGCCACACCGGCGAAGGGCACCCCATCGACGTACGCCTGCACCCGCGGCCCGTGCAGGAGCTGCCGCCGATGTATCTGGCGACATCCGGGCGGCGTGCCTCGTACGAGGAGGCGGCCCGCCGCGACCTCGGGATCGTCACCAACCTCATGAACCAGACGGTCGAGCAGCTCGCGGCGAACATCCGCCACTACCGGCGCACCCGTGCCGAGAGCGGCCTCGACCCCGAATCGGGCCGCGTCACCGTCCTGCTCCACACCCACCTCGCCGAGGACCACGCCGCCGCCCGGGCCGCCGCACGCGAGCCGATGAGCCGCTATCTGCGCTCCTCCCTCCAGATGCGTTCCGCCGCGAGCGCCCTCGGGGGCCGCCCCGAGGACGTGGCCGACGCGAGCGAGGCCGACCTCGCCTACCTCTTCGACCGCGCCTACGACCGCTACTGCGACCAACGGGCCCTCATCGGATCCCCGGACACCTGCGCGGCCACCGTCGACGCGCTGCGGGCCGCGGGCGTCGACGAGATCGCCGCCCTGGTCGACTTCGGGCTGCCGCCGGAGGAGATGAGGGCGGGCCTGGAGCAGCTGGACGTACTGCGCCGCCGCTACCACGAGCCCCCGAAGGAGCCGAAAGAACGGCGGGCTCCCGCGACCCCGGCCCAGCGCCGCCTCTGGCTCGCCGCCACGCTGATCGCCGATCCGGCCGCGTACAACGAGATCCAGGGCGTACGGCTGCGGGGTCCGCTGGACGTCGAGGCGCTGGGGACCGCCGTGGACGGCCTCGTCCGCCGCCACGACGGTCTGCGGAGCGTGTTCGTGGCCGGGGGAGACGGGGTCTTCCAGGTCGTACGGGAGGACCGGGATCGGGATCGGGATCGGGACCAGGATCGGGCAGGTCCGGCACTGATCGTCGACGACGTCCGGGGGCGGGACGCCGACGAGGTGATCCGGGCCGCCCTGCGGGAGGAGAGCACCCGGGCCTACGACCTCGCGGCGGGGCCGCTGTTCACGCCCCGCCTGCTGCGGCTCGCCAACGACGACCACGCGCTGATCCTCGGCATGCACCACCTCGTCACCGACGGCCACTCCGCCGGGCTGATCGCCGCCGACCTCGGCGAGTTCTACCGGGCGGCGGTGGAGGGGCGCGCGCCCCGGTTCGAGCGCGCCGCCGGGAGCACGCTCGACGCGGCGGCGGCCACCGGGGGAGCGGACGACCTGGACTGGTGGCGCGCCCACCTCGGGGACGGGCCGGGCGCGCCCGCACTGCCCACGGACCGGCCGCGCACCCGTACCGTCGCCGGACGCGGCGGCGCCGTGGGGCTGCGGCTCGGCCCGGAGCGGGCGGGTCGGCTGCGGGAGTGGAGCGGGCGGCAGGGGGTCACCCTGTTCGCGACGCTGCTCACCGCCTGGCGGATCGTGCTGCGCCAGTACGCCGGTCAGGACGACTTCGTCATCGGGTCCACCTTCGGCCGCCGCACCCCTGAGGCGCGGGACACCGTCGGCTTCCACGTCTCCCTGCTGCCCCTGCGCGGGACCCTGACCGACGCCACGACACTCACCGACGCCCTACGCGCCACCCGGGACACGCTCTTCGCCGCCGACGCCCGCCAACACGTGGACATGGACGCCCTGTTGGCGTCCCGCCACCCCGACCCGGGCAACCCGCGCCCCCTCGTCACGGTCTCCGCCGACCTCGACACCGCGCCCCTGACCGCCCTCGCCCTGCCCGGCCTGCGCGCCGAACCCCTCGACGGCGGCACCGAGTCGGCCCCCCTCGAACTCGCCCTCATGGCCACCCGGCGCCCCGACGGGGACCTCGGCCTGCGGATCCGTTACGACGCCGACCTGTTCGACGAGAAGACGGTGCGCGGGTGCCTGGACCGGCTGGAGGACGCGCTGACCGCCATGACGGCGGGCGCCGCGGAGACGGTCGGCGACCTGACGCCGGCGTCCGCCGTCACCCTGGGCGTCCCCGACGGCGCCCACCGCCTGCGTACCCTCTGGCAGCACACCCTCGGCCCCGTCGGCGATGTCACCCCGGACGCCAACTTCTTCGAACTCGGGGGGAATTCGATCGGCGCGATCAGGCTGGTGAACCGGGTCCGGGACAGCTTCGGCGTGGAATACCCCTTGGCGGACTTCTTCGCCGACGCCACGCTGGGGGCGATGACCGCCCGGCTCGCGCCACCCCGGGGCGTGACCGTGGTGGACACGGCGCCCGTCAGCGACCAGCAGGCCCGCATGATCGCGGGCGTCCTGGGCATGCCCCGCCCCGAGGTGTGGAACATCCCGACCCGGATCCGTTTCACCGGCCCCCTGGACGTGGCCGCCCTGCGCACGGCGGTGGCCGGACTGCTCGACCGGCACCACGGACTGCGATGCCGCTTCGTACCGGGAGACGGCCGGCCGGTCCCGTCGTCCGCCCCCGACGACGGGACCGGCTGGCGGCAGGAGGTTGTCGACGTGCCGCCCCCGGCGCTTCCCGTCGAGGATCTCACCGGCATCGCGGACGAGTCCGAACGGCTCGCGCGCATCGAGGAGTTGTGCCGCGCGGCGGCCGCCACGCCCATCGCGCTGACCGAACCCGTCCTGCCGGTCCTGCGGCTGCTGCGCGACGCGCCCGACCGGTGGACGCTGATGTTCGTCGTGCACCACATCTGCGTCGACGGCTGGTCCCTCTCCCTCCTCCTGGACGAGCTCGCCGCCCTCTACACGGCCGCCGCCACCGGCCGCCCGCACGGTCTGCCCGAGCCTGCGGCGCAGTGCACGGACTACGCCCGCTGGCAGCGCGCGCACGCCGACCCCGCCGAGGAGGCCCGCAGGACGGCGTACTGGACCCGGTACCTGGAGGGGATCCCGGCCACGGTCGAGATCCCCGGCGACCGGGCCCGGCCCGCCGTGCCGAGCGGGCGCGGCGACACCCTGCGCGGCACCGCGTCGGGCGAACTGCGCAGGGCCGTCGAAGAGTTGGCGGCGGCTCGGCACACCACACCTTTCGGGGTCGCGGCCACGGCGCTCGGCGTACTGGTCGCCCGCCGGTCCGGGGTGCGGGACGTCGCGATGGGCACGCCGTACGCCCACCGCGAGCGCAGCGCGTTCGAGTCGATGGTCGCGCTGACGTCGACCGGTGTGGTCGTCCGGGTGACGCCCGACCCGGACGAGACGCGCGGCGCCCTCGTGCAGCGCACCGGTGCCGGCGCCCTGGAGGCGACGGCGCACGTCCTGCCGACCGCGCGGATCGTGCGCGCCCTGCGCGAGAGCGGCGCCCGCGCCGTGCCCGAGCGCTTCCCGCTGACCATCGCCTTCCAGAACTCCCTGGACACGGACATCGAGATCCCCGGACTCGACGTCGAGGTCGACGACCTCGCCCCGCCCGTGTCCCGCGGTGACCTCTCCTTCGGTCTCGCCCCGCGCCGCGACCCGGCCAAGGGCTACCGCACCTTCCTGGAGTACTCCGCCGATCTGTGGGACCCCGCCACGGCTCAGGAGCTCCTCGACGACTGGCAGGCCGTCCTCGCCGAGCTGTGCACTCGGCCGGACGCGCCCGTCGCCCCACTCCTCAACCCTCTCCAGCCCCTCCGAAAGGCGTGAGCGCCCATGTCCCCCACACATGACCGCAGTCACAGCGACGATCTGCTCTCCTTCGTCCGCTCCAGCCCCTCGCCGTACCACGTCGTCGCGAACGCGGCCCAGCGCCTGGAGAAGGCGGGCTTCCAGGAGCTGCGGGAGACGGACGACTGGACGGCCGGTGCCGAGGGCGGCCGGTACGTCGTCCGCGCCGGAGCGCTGCTCGCCTGGTACGTCCCCGCGGGCGCCCCGGCACGCACCCCGTTCCGGATCGTCGGCGCCCACACCGACTCCCCGAACCTGCGGATCAAGCCCGAGCCCGACACCGGCTCCGCGGGCTGGCGGCAGATCGCCGTGGAGATCTACGGCGGCGTCCCCCACAACACCTGGCTCGACCGCGACCTCGGCATCTCGGGCCGGCTGACACTGCGCGACGGATCCAGCCGCCTTGTCTGCGTCGACCAGCCGCTGCTGCGCGTACCCCAGCTCGCCATCCACCTCGACCGCAGCGTCAACGAAGGTGTCGCGCTCGACGCGCAGCTGCACATGACCCCGCTGTGGGGCCTCGGCCCCACCCGGCCCGGCGCCCTGCTCGCCCGGGTCGCCGCCGAGGCCGACACCGACGTCGCCGAGGTCCTCGGCTGGGACCTGATGCTGCACGACATCCAGCCGCCCGGCTATCTCGGCGCCGACGAGGAGTTCCTCGTCTCACCGCGTCTGGACAACCAGATCTCCGTGCACGCGGGCATCACCGCGCTGGTCGCCGCCGCCACCGCCGCCCGGCCGCCCGCCCACATCCCGGTACTCGCCGCCTTCGACCACGAGGAGGTCGGCAGCGGCTCCCAGTCGGGCGCCCAGGGCCCCCTGCTGGAGCGAGTGCTCGGCCGGTCCGTCGCCGCGCGCGGCGGCAGCGCCGAGGACTTCAACCGGGCCCTCGCCGGCGCCTTCTGCGTCTCCGCCGACATGTCGCACGCCGTGCACCCCAACTACGCCGAACGCCACGACCCGGACCACCACCCCCTCCCCAACGGCGGCCCCGTCGTCAAGGTCAACGTCAACCAGCGGTACGCCACCGACGGCACCGGAGTCGCCGCCTTCGCCGCGGCCTGCGAGCGCGCCGAGGTGCCCTGGCAGCCGTTCGTCTCCCACAACGCCATGCCGTGCGGCACCTCGATCGGCCCGATCACCGCGGCCCGGCTGGGAGTCGCCACCGTCGATGTGGGCGTACCCGGGCTGTCGATGCACTCCGCGCGGGAGCTGTGCGGGGCGCAGGACCCCGGTCTGCTGGCGCGGGTCCTCACCGAGTTCGTCACCACGGGCTGAGCCCCAGTCCCTTTGTCCTCAGTCCCTTTGTCCTCAGCCCCTTTGCGTCCAGTCCCTTTGTCCCCGTAACCGAGACTCGGGAGCGATGTCAGCAGTGGAAGAGACCCACCTCGTCTGTCTGCCCTTCGCCGGGGCGGGCGCGTCCTTCTTCAAGCCGTGGCAGGACCGGGCGCCGGAGGGACTGCACGTCCTGCCGGTGCGACTCCCGGGCCGCGAGGAGCGGTTCGTGGAGGAGCCCCACACGGACGCGGTGCGGGCGGCCGCCGAGGCGCACACCCAGGTGACCCGGCAGCTCCCGGAGGGCGCGCGGGTGGCGGTGTTCGGGCACAGCCTCGGCGCGGTGCTCGGCTACGAGCTGGCACACCGGCTGGAGGCCGAGCCCGGCGTTCGCCTCGACGCCCTCGTCGTCAGCGGCGCGCCGGGCCCGTGGAGCGGCCGCGCGGACCGGGCGAGCGGTCTGCCCGACGTGGAGTTCCTGGCCCGGGTGCGCACCTTCGCCGGGTACGCGCACCCGGCCCTGGAGCACCCGGAGATGCGCGAGCTGCTGCTCCCGCTGTTGCGCGCCGACGTACGGATGCACGAGACGTACCGGCCCGCCTCCGACCGCCCGCTCGCCGCCCCGGTCGTCGCCCTGCGCGGCCGCGACGACGAGCTGGTGAGCGCGGCCGAGGCCGCCGAGTGGTCCCGCGCCACCACCGGAAAGCTCACCACGGCGGAGCTGGACGGCGGCCACATGTACCTGACGGAGAACCCGGGCGCCCTCCTGCGCCTGATCGGGGCCGAACTCCGTGCCGGACGCGCCCGGTGAGCGCGGTGAGCCCGAGCAGCCCCAGGCTCTCGGGCAAGGTCGCCCTCGTCACCGGCGCGGCCCGCGGCATCGGCCGGGCGACCGCCGTCGCCTTCGCCCGCGAGGGCGCCGACCTGATGCTCCTGGACATCGCGGCGGACCTGCCGGGTGTGCCGTACCCGCTGGGCTCCGAGAGCCAGTTGGCGCACACGGCGGAGCTCTGCCGAGAGACGGGCGCCGCCGTCCGTACGGCCCGGGTCGACGTACGGGACCTGGCCGCGGTGGAGACGGCGGTGAAGGAGACGACGGCCCGCTTCGGACGGCTCGACGTCCTCGTCAACAACGCCGGGATCGCCGCCCCCTCCGGCCGGGCCGCCCACGAGATCGAGGAGCACGAGTGGCAGCTGATGCTGGACGTTAGCCTGGCGCACGATCCGCGCGGCGGGCGCCCTGATGACCGCGCGGGGGGCCGGCTCGATCATCAACATCGCCTCCACGGCCGGGCTGGTCGGCTACCGCCACTTCGCCGGGTACGTCGCCGCCAAGCACGGCCTGATCGGCCTGACCAAGGCGGTCGCCCTCGACTACGCGCCCCGCCGGGTCCGCGTCAACGCCATCTGCCCCGGCTCGGTCCGCGACGACCCCCGCGTGGAGGGCCGGATGCTCGCCGAGATCGCCCGCGCCCTGGACGTGCCGGTGGCCGAGCACGAGCAGACCTTCGTCCAGGCCCAGCCCATGAACGCCCTCGTCGAACCGGACGACGTCGCCACCGCCGCCCTCTGGCTCGCCTCGGACGAGTCCCGCCAGGTGACCGGCACCGTCGTCACGGTCGACGGAGGCTTCTCGGCCCGCTAGGGCCTGACAGGGACCACCCCACGGTTGGAGACCGAACGTGACGTGTCATGCCCTGGCCGCCCGTCTTCCCGTCGCCGTCGATCCCGGTCCGGTCCTCGACGCGGCCGTACGTGGCTGGTGGCCCGAACTGCCCGAGCGGTGGCCGGTGTTGTGGGGCGACTCCGTGCCCACACGATTCGCCGCACACCGGCTGCGGGCCGAACTCCACCGGCCGGTCGACCCATCGGGCCCGGCGTTCCGCGCGGTCCTGCTGCGGTACGAGGACGAGGGCACGGGATACGAGGACGGGGGCGCCCACCTGGTGCTGGTGGCCCACCACGCGGTGCTGACCCCGGCCGCGCTGCGGGACATCGCCCACGTCCTGCTCGGTCACCGCCCCGCCACCGAAGTGACCGTTCCCCTCGGCTGCCACGAGCCCCCGAAAGGCCCGCACCGGACCCGTGTCGACTGGGCGACGGGCGACGAGGGCGCCGGCGACCGCACGGGCGTGGTCACCGTGCCGGTACCGGCCGGGGCCCCCGCCGCCGCCCTGGTCCTCGCCCGCTACGAACACCGCGCCCCGGGGGACGGCCTGCCCGCCTACGCCACGGTCCTCGACGACCCGGGCCCGATGGATTCCGCCTTCAGTCACCGACTCGCCTTCCAGTCGGCCCCCTTCCCGCTGACCCTCGTCCCGCGCGGGACCACGGTCGAAGTGCACCACCAGCTCCGGCATATCGACGACGCCTGCGCCAGGGCCTTCGTCCGTCACCTCACCCATGTGCACGGTCAGCTGGGCCGGGTCCCCCTCGCGGAGATCGAGCTGATCCCCCACGAGGAGGCCGAGCGCCTGCTCGCACCCCACGCCGGAAAACCCCGGTCCGACGACCCCACCCCTATCGACACCGCTCGTATCGCCCCCACCCGTATCGCCCCCACCCGTATCGCCCCCACCCGTATCGACACCGCCTTCGACGCCCGCGCCGACCGCCACCCCGACGCCCCCGCCCTCACCCACGACGGCACCACGACGACGTACGGGGCACTGCGCGAGCGTGCCGAGCGGCTGGCCGCCGGGCTGCGCGCCGACGGGGTGCGCCCCGGTGACCGGGTCGGCATCCGGCTGGAGCGGGGCGCCGACCTGGTGGCGATGATGCTCGCGGTGCTGAAGGCGGGCGCGGCGTATGTACCGATGGATCCGGCGCACCCCGAGGAGCGCCTCGATCGCACGGCACGCGACGCGGGCGTTCGGCTGGTCGTCCGGGACACCGCGCCCTACCTGGGTGCGGCCACGCGGATCGACCGGCCGAGGCAGGGCACCGGGCAGGATCCCGCCTATGTCATCCATACCTCCGGTTCGACCGGCCGCCCCAAGGGGGTCGTCGTCCCCCACACCAATGTCCTCGCCCTTCTCGACGCCACCCGCGAGGACTTCGCCCTCACCGCCGACGACACCTGGACGTTCTTCCACTCCAGCGCCTTCGACTTCTCGGTGTGGGAGATCTGGGGCGCCCTGCTGACCGGCGCCCGGCTGGTGGTCGTGGACCACTGGGTGGCGCGCTCGCCGGAGGACTTCCACGCGCTGCTGGTACGGGAGTCGGTGACCGTCCTCAGCCAGACCCCGTCGGCCTTCGGGCAGTTGCGGGCGGTCGACCGGAGCGCGAAGGAACGGCTGTCGGTGCGGCTGGTGGTGCTGGGCGGGGAGGCGCTGGACACCCGGCCGCTGCTCGGCTGGTTCGACCGCCACCCGGAGGACCGCTGCCGTCTGGTCAACATGTACGGGATCACCGAGACCACCGTCCACGTCACCGCGGCCACCGTCACCCGGCGCGGGGCCCTGGCCGCCTCCCGCTCGGTGGGCCGCCCGCTGCCCGGCTGGACGGTGTCGGTGCGCGACGAGCGGGGCCGCCCGCTGCCGACGGGCGCGGCGGGGGAGATCTGGGTGGGCGGCGCCGGACTCGCCCTCGGATATCTGGGGCGGCCCGAGCTGACGGCGGAGCGGTTCGTGACCGATCCCCACCGCCCTGGTCGCTGGTACCGCAGCGGTGACCTGGGGCGGCTGTGTGCCGACGGTTCACTGGAGCATTTGGGCCGGATCGACAGCCAGGTGAAGGTGCGCGGGTACCGGATCGAGTTGGACGAGATCCGGGCGGTGCTGCTGGAGGATCCGGTGGTCACGGCGGCGGCGGTGGTGCTGAGCGGGGACGCCTTCGAGGACGCGGCGGGGGTGCGGATCGACGCGTATGTGGTGGCCGACGGGGACACCGGCGACGTACGCCGTCGGGCCGCGCGGCTGCTGCCCGACCACATGCTGCCGGCGACCGTCACCGCCGTGGCCGCGCTGCCGCTGACCCCGAACGGCAAGCTGGACCGCGACCGCCTGCCGGCACCGCAGCCCGCGAAGCCGGCACCCGAGCCCGCGAAGCCGGTGCCGGTGCCCGTGTCCGCGTCCCCGGGAGACCTGGTGACGGCCCTCACCGGAGTCTGGGAGGAGGTCCTCGGTGTCCCCGTCGGCCCGGACGACAACTTCTTCGAGCTCGGCGGGAACTCCCTCTACGCGATCCGCGTGGGCACCGCCCTGCGCGAGCGCGGCCTGCCCGCGCTCACCATGCGGCTGCTCTACACGCATCCGACGGTCCGTGCCCTGTCGGGGGCCATGGGAGACGAATGAAGGCCCCTCACCGTGGTGAAGGGCCTTCTCATGTGCGCCGCCAGGGACTCGAACCCCGGACCCGCTGATTAAGAGTCAGCTGCTCTAACCAACTGAGCTAGCGGCGCGTGACTCTCGCCTCCCGCTCCCGCGGTCGGCGACAAAAGAAATACTACCTGGTCCGGACGGGTGCTCTCGACCACCCGGGACCTGGTCCGAAAGCCTGGTCCCAGGACCTGTCCTAGATGGCGAGAGACAGCAGTACGGGGGTGGCTTCGCGGTTGAGGGTGTCCGCGGCGCGGCGCAGGCGGTGGGCGTGTTCGACCGGGAGGGAGAGGGCGAGGCAGCCGACCGAGGAGCCCGCGGTGATGGGGACGGCCGCGCAGACCGTGCCGATCGCGTACTCCTGGAGGTCGAGCACCGGCACCGTGGCCGGCTGGGCGTCGAGCCGGGACAGCAGCAGCCGCTCGTTGGTGATGGTCCGCGAGGTGAGGCGGGCCATCTTGTGGCGGGAGAGGTGATCGCGCCGGGCGTTCAGGTCGAGCTGGCCGAGGAGGCTCTTGCCGACCGCGCTGGCGTGCGCCGAGGAACGGAAGTCGACCCATTCGTTGACCGCGGGGGTCGCCGGGCCCTCGGCGCACTGGGTGACGTGCACCTCGCCGTCGATGTAGCGGCTGAGGTAGATCGCGGCGCCGACCGAGTCGCGCAGCCGGTCGATGGTCTGCTGGAGTTTCTCGCGCAGCGCCTGGTCGCGGCCGTGGGCGGAGCCCAGCCGGCCGAGGGCGGCACCGGCGACGTAAGCGCCGTCGGTGACCTGCTCGACGTATCCCTCCCGGCGCAGCATCCGCAGCAGCGCGGTCAGGCGCTCCGTGCCGAGGCCCGTCTGGCGGGCCAGCTCGACATCGGTGACGCCGGTGGAGTACCGGGACACCGTCTCCAGGACGCGCAGAGCGCCCTGGGCCGAGTGGTACGGCGCGGTCGGCTCGTTCATCAGCGCCACGGTTTCCCCCTGCGCTTTTTGGGCCATCGATCCGGACAGCTGAGCTCCTCCACGATAACTGTCAAACGCTCGGTGGGGAGGGGGTGTTGGCGAGAAAGTCGGCGCGCTCCGGTTCGCTCAGCAGGAGCGCGGCACTCTGGCATATGCCGAGGTCATGACTCGGCGGGCATGCCACGCGGTCCGGACCTCGCACCTTGTCGCGTTCACTGCTTGTAGTCACAGCACCGCGCTGAGAAATTCCCGGGTCCTCTCGTGCTCCGGATCGGAGAAGATGCGATCGGGCGAACCGGACTCGATGACATGGCCGGAATCGAACATCAGCACCTGGTCCGAGATGTCGCGGGCGAAATTCATCTCGTGGGTCACACAGAGCATGGTGATGTCGGTGGTGTGCGCGATGTCACGGAGGACGTCGAGGACGCCCGCGACCAGCTCGGGGTCGAGCGCGGACGTCACCTCGTCCAGAAGCAGCACCCGCGGCCGCATCGCCAGCGCCCGCGCGATCGCCACCCGCTGCTGCTGCCCACCGGACAACTGGCTCGGATAGGCGTCGCACTTGTCCGCGAGCCCCACCAGCTCCAGCAGCTCCCGGGCCCGCGCCTCGGCCTCGTCCCTGGACAGCCCGAGGACGGTGACCGGTGCCTCGGTGATGTTGCGGAGCACCTTCATGTTCGGGAAGAGGTTGAACTGCTGGAAGACCATCCCGATCTTCTTTCGGACCTCCCGGATCTGCTTCTCGGGGGCCGGGTGGAGCCGCTCCCCGGCGACTGTGATCGTGCCCTCGTCGGGCTTGGTCAGGGTCATCAGCAACCGCAGGATCGTCGTCTTGCCGGAGCCGGACGGGCCGATCAGCGTGACGTGCTTGCCGGAGTCGACACGGAAGTCGAGGCCGTCGAGGACGGTGTTGTCCCCGAAGCGCTTGGTGACCTTGTCGAAACGGATCAGCTCACCGCCGTCCACCGGCGGATTGGTGTGCGCGTCGGGGTCCTTCATCAGGGAGGTGTCAGCGGACAAGACGTCGCTCCAGGGCTCGCAGAAAGAGGGAGGCGGGATAGGAAATGAGGATGAAGGCCACGCCGATGACCGTGAGCGGCTCGGTGAACTGGAAGTGCTCCTGCGAGTACAGCCGCGCCTCACCGAGCATCTCCAGCACGGTGATCGCCATCAGCATCGGGGTGTCCTTGAGCATCGAGATGACGTAGTTGCCGAGCGCGGGCACCACCCGGCGGATCGCCTGCGGCAGGATCACCGCGGTCCAGGTGCGCCGCAGCGACAGGTTGAGCGCCGTGGCCGCTTCCCACTGGCCGGCCGGCACGCCCTCGATACCGGCCCGGTAGACCTGCATCGTGTACGTCGAGTAGTGCAGCCCGATCGCGACGACACCGGTGGTCAGCGCGGAGAACGTGATGTTCCACTCGGGCAGCACGTAGAAGAGGAAGAACAGCTGCACCAGCAGCGGGGTGTTGCGGATGAACTCCGTGACGACCCCGACCGGCCAGCGCACCCAGCGGGTCGGCGTGCGCATCAGCAGGGCCCACACCAGACCCAGGGCGAAGGAGATCACCGAGCCGAGGGCCAGGGCCCGCAGGGTGACCAGCAGCCCGTCCCAGATGTGCGGCATGAAGTCGCGTACCGCGCCCCAGTCCCAGTTCATGCGGCACCTCCCGTCGCGCCGACGCCGGTGGCTTCCGCGCGCCGCGGTGTGGTCCTGGCGGGCTCCGGCGCCTTGCCGATCCCGGCCTTCAGCCGCCGCTCCAGCGCCCGCATCAGCCGGGTGATCACGAAGGCGATCGCGAAGTAGATCAGCAGGACGTACGCGTAGATCTCCGCGCTCTGCTGGAGCGCGAGCCGCACGAGGTTGCCGCTGAACGCCAGATCGCCCATGCCCATGATCGACACCAGGGCCGTGCCCTTGAGCAGCTCGACCAGCAGGTTGCAGAAGGAGGGGATCATCTCGGGCACCGCCTGCGGCAGCAGGATCAGGCGCATCCGCTGCCAGGGCGTGAAGCTGAGCGCGACGCCGCCCTCGCGCTGGGCCGGGTCGACGGCGTTCAGGGCGCCGCGCACGATCTCGCTGCCGTACGCCCCGTAGGTCAGCCCCAGCGCCAGCGTGCCCGCCCACATCGGGACGAGCTGCCAGCCGAACGCGAGCGGCAGCACGAAGTACACCCAGAAGATCATGATCAGCGCGGAGGTGCCGCGGAACACCTCGGTGTAGAAGCCCGCGAGGAAGCGGACGATCCACCGCCGCGAGGTGCGCGCGACACCGACGGCGAACGACACGGCCCCGGCCACCAGCGCGCTGAGGAACAGCAGCTGGACGGTGACCCAGACACCTTTGAGTACGAGTTCCCAGAGTCCCGAGGTCATCCGCCGCAGAGCTCCTTCGCGGTCATGTCGGTCATCTCGGCCCGGGTGAACCCGAAGGGCCGCAGAATGCGGAACAGCTCCCCACTGGCCTTCAGCTTCTTCAGTTCCACGTTGAAGGCGTCGCGCAGCCGCGTCTCGGCGGAACGGAACGCGAAACCGCCGCCGTCGACGTGCGGCTTGCCTTTCACCAGGGGCGCGAACGGCTTCGTGCTCTCGGCCTTGCGGGACTTCCTGACCACCTCGCGGGTGGTCAGCGCGGTCCCGGCGAAGACGTCGACGCGCCCCGCCTCGACGGCGTTCAGCCCGGCGACCTGATCCGGCACGATCAGGATGTCGCTCTCCTTGTACCCGGCCTCGACGGCGTACTGGATCTCGGCGTACCCGGTGCCGGTCGCGAATCTGGCCTTCTTCGCCACGACGTCCTTGTAGTCGTGCAGGCCCTTCGGATTGCCCTTGCGCACGATGAAGGCGTCCAGCATCTGGTAGTCCGGGTCGGCGAAGACGACCTGCCGGCAGCGTTCCGGGTTGATGTACATCCCCGCGGACACGACGTCGAACTGCTGTGAGTCGAGCCCGGGAATGAGCGAGCCGAACTCGGTCGGCACGGGCTGCACCCGGTCGACGCCCAGCCGCTTGAAGATGACCTTGGCGAGTTCGGGCGCCTCGCCGGTCAGATCACCGTTCTTGTCGATGTAGCCGAACGGGATCTCACCGGCTATGCCCAGCCGTACGACGCCCTGCGCCTTGAGCCGGTCGAGGAGATCACCGCCGTTGTCGGACGTGGTGGCGACCCGGGCACAGCCCGCGGCGCCCAGCGCACCGGCGGCACCGAGCGCGGAGACACCCGCGAGCAGCGACCGCCGACTCGGACTTCGTTTCTCCGCGTCGGTCCCGTCATTCCCGTCATTCCCGTCATTCCTGAGTGGTGGAGCCATGGCCGCGCGGCTACCCGAGAGGATGCGAAGTATTCGGATCGATTCCGGCCCCGTACGACGTCGAGTGACGTCGAGGCGCCCTTGACTCCGGGGAGACCATGGAACGCATGGCTGATCGATTCATCGAGATCTCGCTGGTCGAGCGAGGGGTCCACTGCACGGCGAAACTGCTCGACGACCGGGCGCCGATCACCTGCGCGGCGGTGTGGGACGCGCTTCCCCTGGGCGGCGACGTCTACCACGCGAAATACGCGCGCAATGAGATCTACGCCCTTTTCCCGCCTTTCGCGAAATCGGAGCCACCGCTGGAAAATCCGACAGTCACGCCCATTCCCGGAGACCTCTGCTATTTCGCCTTCGCGGGTACGGAACTGGGCACCAAGGCCTACGGCTACGACACCGACGTACGCCCCGGCACCACGGTCGTCGACCTGGCCCTCTTCTACGAACGCAACAACCTGCTGCTCAACGGGGACGTGGGCTGGGTCCCGGGCATCGTCTGGGGCCAGGTGACCGAGGGCCTGGACGCGATGGCCGAGGCCTGCAACGACCTCTGGCGCTCGGGCGCCCTGGGGGAGACGCTCAGCTTCCGCAGGGCGTGAGGCCCGGCGGTGCGATGCCCGCGACGCCCGTCTCGTACAGCGTGTGCGCCGTGCGCAGGACGAGGTCGTCGCGGTGGCGGGCGGCGACGAGTTGCAGACCGACCGGGAGGCCGTCGCCGTCCGTGCCGACCGGGACACTCGCGGCGGGCTGCTGGGTCATGTTGAAGGGGTACGTGAACGGGGTCCACCCCGTCCAGCGGCGGTGGCCGGAGCCCGGCGGGACCTCCACCCCCGCCGCGAACGCCGTCAGCGGCAGGGTCGGTGTCACCAGCACGTCGTACGACTCGTGGAAGCGGCCCATCCGCCGCCCGAGGTCCATCCGGACGTCCACCGCGGCCAGATAGTCCAGCGCGCCGAACCGCGCGCCCTGCGCGCAGATCTCCCGCAGCCCCGGATCCAGCGACTCCCGCTGCCGCGGCCCGAGCCGCTGGGCCACCCGGGCCGCACCCCCGAACCACAGGACGTGGAAGGCCTCCACCGGGTCGGTGAGATCGGGGTCCGCCTCGGTGACGTACGCGCCGAGCCCCGCGAGCCGCTCCACCGCCCGCCGTACCGCCGCCGCGACGGCCGGCTGGACCGGGACCTGCCCGCCGAGGGACGGCGAGTACGCGACCCGCAGCCCCCGCACCCCGCCCTCCAGCGCGTCGACGAAGGACCCGTCCACCGGCCCGAGCGCCGACCAGTCACGGGCGTCCGGCCCGCTGATCACGTCCATCATCAGCGCCGCGTCGGCCGCGTCCCGTGTCATCGGCCCCACGTGCGAGAGCGTCCCGAACGCGCTCGCGGGGTACAGCGGCACCCTCCCGTACGTCGGCTTCAGACCGAAGATCCCGCAGAACGCGGCCGGGATGCGCACACTGCCGCCACCGTCCGTGCCCAGCGCCAGCGGCCCCGCACCGAGCGCGACCGCCGCCGCGCTGCCGCCACTGGAGCCGCCCGCCGTGCGCGTGACGTCGTACGGATTGCGGGTGACCCCCGACAGCGGCGAATCCGTGACGCCCTTCCAGCCGAACTCGGGTGTCGTCGTCTTCCCGAGGAACACCGCCCCGTGCTCGCGCAGCCGGGCGACGGACGGCGCGTCCTCACCCCAACTCCCGCGTGGGTCAACGGTCCTGGAGCCGCGCAGGGTCGGACCACCACGCAGCAGCAGGATGTCCTTGACGGAGACCGGAACGCCGTCCAGCAGCCCCGCCGGCTCACCCCGCCGCCAGCGGTCCGCGGACTGTGCCGCCCGCGCGAGGGCCACCTCCGCGTCGAGACGCACGAACGCGTTCACGTCCGGCCCGCTCTCCTCGGCCCTGCGCAACGCCGCCCGCGTGGCGTCCACGGGGCTGAACTCGCCCTTGCGGTAGCCGTCGAGGAGTTGTACCGCGGTCAGCTCGACGAGTTCCGGCATCGGCCCCTCCAGAGGAAGTCGGGGAAGTCTCAGTGTCCCGGTACGTATCCGCGCTTCTTGTCGACCACGTTCGGCAGCGGTCTGCCCGCCTCCCAGCGCTCGTACATCTCCACGAACTGCGCCCCGAGTTCGTCCCGCCAGCCGACCGTGTCCCCGCTCATGTGCGGCGACACGATCAGCCCGGGGACGCCCCACAGCGGGCTGTCCGGGCCGAGCGGCTCGTGCTCGAAGACATCGAGGGCCGCGCCCGCGATCCACCGCTTCGACAACGCCTCGGCGAGCGCGTCCTCGATGACCAACTGCCCCCGGCCGACGTTGACGAAGCGCGCCGAAGGCTGCATCATCCCGAAGCGCCGCGCGTCGAACATGCCGTACGTCGCCTCGGTGAGCGGCGCCGCCGACACCACCCAGTCGGCGCGCGCCATCAGCCGGTCGAGCTCCTCGGGCCCGTGGATCCCGGTGCGCGCGGTACGCCCCACCAGGGCCGTCGTCACCTCAAGTGCCTTGAGCGTCTTGACGATCGCCCGTCCGATCGGCCCGGAACCCACCACACACGCGCGTGTGCCCGCCACCCGCTGCGACTCCCGGTGCCGCCACTCCCGCTGCCGCTGCAGATCCCATGTCCTCGGCAGGTCCTTGGCCATCGCGAGGACCAGCGCGGCGACGTACTCGGCGATCGGCCGGTCGAAGATGCCGCGCGCGTTGGTCACCACCGTGTCGGACGCGGCGAGTTCGGGGCACATGAGGTGGTCGACGCCCGCGCTCGCCGTGTGAACCCAGCGCGGCCTGGGACCCTCACCGGGCCAGGCGCGGCGCACCGCGTGCGAGCCGAAGTCCCAGACCAGCAGTACGTCCGCGTGCGGCAGCCGCTCGGCCAGCGTCGACTCGTCGGCGTGCTCGATCCGCACCCGGCCGGTGAGTCTGCCGAGGCGGGGGAGCGGCTCGGCGTCCAGGACGAGGAGGGTGGTGGTGCGGGACACCGGGCGCGGTGTTCGGGGGAAACCGTTTCGCAATGCGAGTCCGCTTTCCTGAGAGTGCCTGAGAGTTCCTGAGAGTGCTTGAGTGCCTGAGTTCCTGAGGTTCCGGGTTTCCGGGTTTCCGGGTTCCTGGGTGGACGAGCCTGCGGGGCGGGGGCGGCCGGAGCCGTCTGAGATGCGCGGATTGACCACGCTCGCACCCGAACCTACCTTCGTCAACACGGACGCACACACGGTCCGTTGCCCCTTCGTCTCCCTTCGTGAGGCCGGTGCTGCCATGGATGTCTCCTTTCTCGGCGGCCCCCGCCCGCAGCGCGGGATCGGCGTCGTCGCCCCCTTCGACTTCGCCCTCGACCGCGAGCTGTGGCGCTGGGTCCCCGACGACGTCTCCCTGCACCTGACCCGCACCCCGTTCGTACCGGTCGAGGTCAGCCTGGACCTGGCCCGCCTGGTCTCCGAGCACGAGACGCTCGGCGACGCGGTGCGCGCGCTGAACGCGGTCGCGCCCGAGGTCGTGGCGTACGCGTGCACCTCCGGCAGTTTCGTGGGCGGTGTCGCGGGCGAGCGGGTGATGTGCGAGGCGATGGCGAGGGCGGGGGAGGTGGCGTCCCTGACCACCTCCGGCGCACTGCTGGAGGCGCTCACCGAGCTGGCCGCCCACCGGATCGCTCTCGTCACCCCCTACACGGTCTCGGTCACCCAGTCCCTGGAGGAGTACCTCGCCGAGGCGGGCGTGCACGTCATCGGGCGCGCCTTCATGGGCCTGACCAGGCACATCTGGAAAGTCCCGTACCGTGATGTGGTCGACATGGCCCGCCGCGCGATGCGGGGCAAAGGGGCCGACGCCCTCTTCATCAGCTGCACCAACCTTCCGACGTACGACGTCATCCCCCAGCTGGAGGCGGAGCTGCGCATACCGGTGATCTCAGCCAACCAGGTGACGATGTGGGCGGCGCTGCGTCACCTGGGTACCCGGGCGGTGGGCCCCTATCAGCGGCTGATCGACAGGGCCGCCCGCGGGGGACCTGTACTGCCGGAAGAACAGGAAGGTTGGGCATGACCGCACTCGGATTCCTCTACCCGGGTCACTCGGCCGAGGACGACTACCCGCGCATCGAACAGCTCCTGGGCAGCGACGTCCGCCTCCAACTGGTCCACACGGACATCGGGGAGGACGCCCACCGGGTCGACGCGCTGCGCGAGATGGGCTCGGCGGCCCGGCTCGCGGCGGGCGTCGAGCAGCTGCGGCTGTCCGGCGCGGAGGCGGTCGTCTGGGCGTGCACCAGCGGCAGCTTCGTGTACGGCTGGGAGGGGGCCCACGAGCAGGTGCGCGCGCTGGCCCGGGCGGCCGGGCTGCCCGCGTCCTCCACGTCCTTCGCGTTCGCGCACGCCGTCAGGGAGATCGGGGCCCGGAGGGTCGCGATCGCGGCCACGTATCCGCAGGACGTGGCGGACCTCTTCGCCGCGTTTCTTCGGGAGGCGGGGGTGGAGGTCGTGTCGACCAGGGCCTCCGGGATCGTCACGGCGGCGGAGGTCGGGACGTGGGGCGAGGCGGAGATCCTGGCGGTGGCCCGGGCCGGCGACCGTCCCGACGCCGACGTCGTCCTTCTCCCCGACACGGCCCTCCACACGGCGGCGCACCTCCCGGCCCTGGAGAAGGCCCTCTCCAAGCCGGTCCTCACCGCCAACCAGGTCACGGTCTGGGAGGCCCTACGCCTCGCCGGCCGCAAGGTGAACGCCCCCACCCTCGGCACCCTCTTCACAAAGGCACCCATCATCCAGATGTAAGCCCTCCGGGGTGTGCTCTTCGCCCTGCGGGTGGGTGGGGGCTGGTCGCGCAGTTCCCCGCGCCCCCTAAAAGCCTCCGCCTGGCCCGGGTCTTCAGTGCGTCCGGCGTGTGAGGACGAGGCTGGGGGCCGATGCCCCACCCACCCCGGCCGGCCCGCACCTCCAGGCGGTCCGGCGTTCGAGGACGAGGTCGGAGGCCGATGGCCCCACCCACCCCGGCCGGCCCGCACCTCCAGCCCGTCCGGCGTGTGAGGACGAGCCCTTCGGGCGATGCGGGGGTCCAGGGGGCGCAGCGCCCCTGGCGGGGTCTGGGGCGGAGCCCCCGAAGGATGGGACGGGTAGGGGCGGCGGGGGCGGGAATAACCGGGGACTGTCTCCTGTTGGCGCCCTGAGGACAGCAACACGTACGCAACAGGAGGCACCCCGGTGGACGACACGGACGAGATCCGAGGCACCGCACAAGGCACCGCGCCCGCACCCCTCTCCGTACTGGACCTGGTCACCGTCGGCGCCGGCCGCACCGCGAGCGACGCCCTGCGCACCAGCGTCGCCATCTCCCGCCTCGCGGAGTCCCGCGGCTTCCACCGCTACTGGGTCGCCGAACACCACTCCATGCCGGGCGTGGCCTCGTCCTCACCCGCGGTGATCCTCGCCCACCTCGCCGCCCACACGACCCGCATCCGCCTGGGCTCGGGCGGCGTCATGCTCCCGAACCACGCCCCCCTGGTGATCGCGGAGCAGTTCGGCACGCTGGAAGCCATGGCCCCGGGCCGAGTGGACCTGGGCCTGGGCCGGGCCCCCGGCACGGATGGCGCCACGGCCGCCGCCCTCCGCCGCACCGAGCGCCTCCATGAGGGCGCCGACGACTTCCCCGAGCAGCTCGCGGAGCTGACCCGCTTCCTGGACGACGACTTCCCGGACGGCCACCCCTACGCCCGTATCCACGCGGTCCCGGGCCCCGTCCAGTCGACCTCCCCGGGCGGCGTGCAGTCCCCGCACCGCCCCCCGATCTGGCTGCTGGGTTCCTCCGGTTTCAGCGCCCGCCTGGCCGGCGTCCTCGGCCTGCCCTTCGCCTTCGCGCACCACTTCTCGGCCCAGAACACGATCCCGGCGCTGGACCTCTACCGCGAGTCCTTCCGGCCGAGCGCCGTGCTGGACGCCCCCTACGCCCTGATCGGCGTCTCCGCCCTCGCCACGGACGACGAGAAGGAGGCCCGCCGCCAGGTCAGGGCCGCCGCTTTGAACATGGTCCGGCTGCGCACCGGCCGCCCGGGTCTCGTCCCGACCCCCGAGGAGGCGGAGGCGTACGACTTCAGCCCGATGGAGCGGGAGTTCGTCGACTCCTGGAACGCCAACGTCATCCACGGCACCGCGGACGAGGTCCGCGCCGGCCTCGACGACCTCCACAAGCGCACCGGCGCCGACGAGCTGATGCTCACGGGCAACGCCCACGGCGGCGACGTACGCCTGCGCTCCTACGAACTGATCGCGGACGCCTACGGGCTGCCGAAGGCCGGATAGCGGCCGCTCGCGGTCAGGACTTCGCCGTCAAGAGGGCGGAGATACGATCCGGCGCCACCGGGCGGGAGTACAGCCAGCCCTGCCCGGTGTCGCAGCCGATCCCGCGCAGCCGGGTGGCCTGGGAGGCGGTCTCCACGCATTCGGCGGTGACCGTCAGGCCGAGCCGGTGCGCGAGTTGGATGAGGGCCTCGACGATGACCTCGTCGGCGGGGTTGGGGTGGGCGCCGTCGGCACCGCCGTCGGGCCCCTCGTACTGGAAGCCGCGGACGAAGGAGCCGTCCAGTTTCAGGACGGAGACTGGCAGGCGGCTGAGGTAGGCGAGGTTGGAGTAGCCGGTGCCGAAGTCGTCGATGGCGATGCGGACGCCCATGTCGCTGAGGGCCTGCAGCGCCTGCAGGGGCCGGCCCGCCGAGCCCATCACCGCCGATTCCGTCAGCTCCAACTGGAGCAGACGCGGGGCGAGACCCGTCTCCGTGAGGATCTCCGCCACGTCGGCGACCAGGTCGGAGTCCCACACCTGCCGTACGGCGACATTGACGCTGACGAAGATCGGCACCGCGTCCGGGTGGTCCAGCTGCCAACGGCGCGCCTGGCGGCACGCGGTGGCCAGTACCCACCGGCCGAGCTGCACGATCGAACCGTCTTCCTCGGCCAGTCCGATGAACCGATTCGGCGTCAGCGTGCCGAACTGTGGATGGTTCCAGCGGACCAGTGCCTCGACCCCGCGCACCCCGCCGTCCTCCATGCCCACCAAGGGCTGGTACTCCAGGGCGAATTCGTTCCGCTCGATCGCCGCCCGGAGGGTGGAGGAGAGCGCCTGACGGGTCATCCGGTGGGCGTTGCGCTCCGGGTCGAAGAGCGTCCAGCGGCCCTTGCCGTCGGCCTTCGCCCAGTACAGCGTGGTGTCCGCGGCCTGCATCAGATGGGTCGCGGACGTCCCGGCGGCGCGCCGCTCGACGACCCCGATCGACGCGGAGACCGACAGCCGCTGGCCGGAGAGGTCGAAGGGCGTCTGCAGTGACTTCAGGACGGACTCGGCGAGCTCGGCCAACTGGTCCGTCCCCGTGGAGTCCTCGACCAGGAGCGCGAACTCGTCGCCGCCCAGCCGGGCCACCAGGGGAGTGGCGCCCCGGGCGTAACCCGCCTCGTCGGCGCAGCGCGTGAGCCGTTCGGCGACGGCCGCCAGCAACCGGTCGCCGACCCGGTGGCCGAGCGTGTCGTTGACCGCCTTGAACCCGTCCAGGTCCAGATAGCAGAGCCCGATCCGGCCGGTGCCGCCCTCTTCGTACGCCTCCGCCTCCAGGGCGGACGAGAGCCGCTCGAAGAACAGCGTGCGGTTGGGCAGCCGGGTCACCGGGTCGTGCATCTGCAAGTGCCGCAGCCGTGCCTGGAGTTCACGGCGGGCGCTGATGTCCGCGATGGACACCAGTACCGCCTCCTCCTGCGCGGGCAGCGGCGCGACCGTCACCTGCACCCAGAGCGAGTGCCCGTCGGGATGCTTGAGGCGGCGCGCGCAGCGCAGCCGGGCCTGTCGGCCACGCAGGACCTCGCGGTACGCGTGCCAGGTGCGGGCCTCGGAGGCCAGATCCACCAGATCCGCCGCGACCCGCCCCACGAGCGCGCCCGGTCCCGTGCCGAGCAGCGCGCCGAGCGACTCGTTGGCGATGACGACCAGACCCTCGCGGTCGACCACGGCCATCGGAAGGGGCGCGGCGCCGAAGGCGGCACGGAAGGCACCGGGAGATGCCGATGCGCCGGCGGACGGGACGGGCGCCGCGTCGGGGACGGCCTCGGGCGTGTCGGGGACGAACCCGGGCGCGTCGAGGGTGGACTCGGGGATGTCGAGGGTGCCGAGGTGTGTTTCCGCCGGGGCGTACGTGCCGGGAGAGGCTCCGGTGCGAGGGGATGCGCCGGGGGGTGAAACGGCGGAGACGGATGCGCTGGGAGGCACCCCGGCGTACGTACGAGGAGACGTACGCGGAGATGTGTCGATGTGACGCTCTGTGACGGCCGACCGGATGAGATCTGCCGCGGGCGTCGGCCCTTCGGACGTTCCGCTCACCGCTCGCTCCCGCAGTGCACTCGTTCTTCGTATGGGTCTCTCGGGTGGTCGGCCGGTGCTGGACGGCCGAACAAGCCGTGTCCGTGCAGGAAAGTGTGCCGATCATAGAGGCTGGTTCCGGAGCCTTCCAGCCACAGTCCAGTGTCCCGGAACAACCACCGGTTCTGACAGATCGTTTCTGCCTGCTTCTGGACCGGTTCCTGCGTCCAGCGATCACATATGACGTTCCGTGAGTGTTCGGGGTGTCGTTCGGGGTTTCGGCTCTGCGCGGCCGCTCACTCTTCCGGCGCAGGCAAACAGGGCGAAGTGCTACTAACCCACACAAGCTGGGTGCGGTGTCCCGAAAACCGCATCCGGAGGTCGACGTGCCGCGTCAGCGCCCCCTGAGGGGTCTCGCCCGAGAGGCTCGGCAGGGTCGAACCCGTGACGTGCCGCGGGTTCCTGACGTCCCGACGGTTCTCGGCGCGCCGAGGGCTCTCGCCGGTCTGAGCGCGCCGCGCTGGCGCAGTACCGCGGCTGTGTTCACCTCCATGACGGCGCTGGCCGCGACCTCCCTGATCACGGGCCCCGCACTCGCCGAACCCCTCTTCTCCCCCTGCGCCCTGAAGCGGACCGAGGCCCACCACTCGGAGGGCCTGGACACCTGGAACGCCGACTACCCCCGCCCCACCCACCCCCTCGACGCGGTGCTCGTCTATCTGTCCTTCCCGGACTCCCGGCCCCGCATCACGCCCGCCGAACTGGCCGCCGACTACTTCCCGGCCACCAGCCAGTTCTTCGAGCGCGCCTCGTACGGCAAGTTCACGCTGCGCCCGCATCCGCAGCGCGACTGGATCCAGATGCCGCACGCCTCCACCTCGTACGCCATGAAGCGCGACTGGAACGCCGCGCGGCGCGGCGCCTATCTCCGGGACGCGGTCGCCGTGGCCGACCGGCAGGTCGACTTCTCCCGCTACGACATCATCTACTTCGTGGCCGATCCGGACGCGCCGGGCGTCGACTCCGACGCGACGAAGGTCGTCAACCTCGACAGCCCCATCGAGGCCGACGGCAAGGACATCCGTCGCGTCGTCACGGTCTTCGAGAAGCACCCGCCGGACCGCCTCGTCCTCGCCCATGAGACGGGGCACGTCTTCGACCTGCCCGACCTCTACCACCGCCCCTCCGACGGCAAGGGCGACTGGGACACCTACGTCGGCGACTGGGACCTCATGGGCAGCCAGTTCGGCCTCGCCCCCGACCTGTTCGGCTGGCACAAGTGGAAGCTCGGCTGGCTGGAGACGCGCCAGGTGGCGTGCCTGCGGGAGCACGGGACCGCGAGGCTGACGTTGGAACCGCTGGGCTCGGGGCCGGTCACGGGCGGGGCGGGGACGGCGGCGTCGGGGGCGCCGGTTTCCGCGACGAGCACCGCCGCCCTGCCCGGCCCGGCACCGGTTCGGGGCTCCGGGGGGTCCGCCCCACGCTCCAGGGGGTCCGCCCCGGGCTCCGGGGGGTCGGTTTCCGGTTCCGGGGGGTCCGCCCCGGGCTCGGAGCTGTCCGTCCCGGGCCCCGGAGTGTCCGTCTCCGTCGCCCCCTCCGGCCCGGTGGCGGCCGTCTCGGGCTCCCGGGTGCGGGCCTCGGCCCTGGCCCTGCCCACCTTGGTCCCGGGGGCGCGCATCTTCGGTTCCGGTCGCGGTACCAAGTTGGCGGTCGTCCGTACGGGTCCCGACAGCGCGCTGGCCTTCGAGGCACGCAGCTCGACGGGCAACGACGGCGCCACCTGCACCCAGGGTGTCCTGATCTACCGCATCCGCAGCGAGACCGACTCCGGCGGCGGCCCGATCGAGGTCATCGACGCCCATCCGCACTCCGAGTCCTGCTGGGGCGACTCGGTCTACCCGCCCCTGGCGGACGCGCCGGTCGGCCTCGGGGAGAGCTTCACGGTTCCCGGCGAGCACGTGCGCGTCGAGGTCGAGGACCGGACGGCGTCCGGGGCGTGGACGGTGAAGATCACGACAGGCTGAGCCTGCTCGCCCTTGCGGCGCCGGCGTGGGGCCTCCGGGCCCGGGCACGCAAGAAGCCCCCCGCTCGCGCGAGGGGCTTCTCACCGTCTGTGCGCCGCCAGGGACTCGAACCCCGGACCCGCTGATTAAGAGTCAGCTGCTCTAACCAACTGAGCTAGCGGCGCCTGCTGACATCGTAGACCTTAGCATCCTGATCGGCGGGAGGAAAAATCGATATCCGCACCGCCGCGGACGCGGCCGTGCGGGCCGCCCGGACGGCCGCCCACGCCAGGATCTCGGGCCCCGGAAGCCAGGGATGCCGGGTGTCGGGGGCCACCAGCCAGCGGGATGTGAGGTGGGCCACGGGGCTCAGCGCGGGGACGGTCACGGCGTCGCCGACGCCGTGGCAGAGCAGTGGAGGGACGGCGTCGACGCGCCCGGATCCCCCCGACTCACCCGCCCCCCACCCCTCCCACTCCAGGAGCGACGGCAGGCGCTGCGTGGTGCCCGGCGCGCTGAACAGCAGCATCCGCCCATGGTGCACGGCCACCGGGCCCGAGCCCGGCCCCTCGTCCCACAGCCGGTCGAGCATCCGTCGGCCGAAGATCGCGGGCGTGTTGACGATGTCGAAGGCGGTGCCGCAGGGCAGGACGACCGGGGCGCTCGGGCGTTCCTCCCAGAGGGTGAGGGTGCTGCGCGGATATGTCCCTGCCGAGGCGAGCCAGGCGGCTCCGTCCGGGGTGACGCCACAGACGTCGAACCGGTCGGGCAACGGGGCGGCGGAGCTTGCCGGATTCCGTGTGCTGCTCATGCCTATGAGATCTACCGTCGGTAAGCATCCGGCCCCCGAGAGTTGCGAGAACCCAGGACAGGGAGCAGGGGAGAGGAGTATCTTGCCCCCTGGCATATGCCAGCCTGGAGGTATTCGGGAGCGCGGGGAACTGCGCGATCACCCCCACCGACCCGCAGGCAGAAAACGCACCCCGGGGTCTGGGGGCGGAGCCCCCAGGTGGGGATGGGACAGGTAGGGGCGGCGGGGGCGAGAAACCCCCGCGGTCACACCGGAACGACCGGCTCACGCATGGTCGCCCACCCCATGTCCGAGCCCACGCCCCTCCCCTTCGGTCCCCCGCAACAGATCCCGCCCGAACTCGACCATCTTCTTCGCGTAGTCCTCGGTCCACTCGGCCCGCTCCGCGATCGCGGCCGGCGTAAGCCGATCGAACCGCCGGGGATCAGCCAGCTGCGCGGCGGCGATCGCCTGGAACTCGAGCGCCCGATCGGCCGCCGCACGGAACGCGAGCGTCAGCTCCGTGGCCCGCGCCAGCAGCGCCCGAGGATCGTCGATCGACTCGAGATCGAAGAAGTGCTCCGGATCACCGGCCGCCTCCGCGGGCTCGAAGAGCAGGGGCGCGGGGCGTAGCCGCGGTTCGTTCCGACGCGGCGTGGGCTCCGCCATGTCTTCTCCTCCTCGTACGGTTCAGGGGCCCGCTTCGGGGGTGGGCCACCGTCCATTCTCCCCCGCCCGCGCAAGTAGACCCGTGTGAGCTGACCCGCACAACCGTGCAAGCCGGACCCACGGCCGACGAACATGGATCTACGGCCGCCAAACGTGGATCCACGGCCGCCGAACCCGGGTCTACGGTCGCCACACCACCCGATGCTCCGCCAAATGCGACAGCACCGCGTGATTGGCCTCCCAGCCGTCAGGGAACTTCACCGTGACCCCCAGCTGCACCGGCTCCGTCGACGGATGGTCGTCCAGCAGCTCCGTCACTCCCGCCCGGCACACCACGATGCACGCGTGCCGATGCCGCGAGGCGAGGACGCACAGCCGCCCCGTCTCCAGGTGGAACGCGGTCGCGTCGGGCCGCCCGGACAGCGGATGCAGCACCACGGTGACGTCGAACTCCCTCCCCTGGAGACGATTCGCCGTGTCGACGGTGACGTCCGCGACCCCGAGGTCGGCGAGCGCCGCCCGTACGGCCGCCGCCTGATCCCGGTGCGCCGTGCCGACGGCGATCCGGTCGGCGGTCAGCGGCACCGGTTCGTCCGCCCGCTCCGAGGTGGCCGCACCGCCCCGGTCCAGCAGCCGTCGTACGACCTGGGCCACCGCCCGTACCGCCTCGGGGTCCGTACGCGGCGTGTGCCGGGCCGGCAGCTCCAGCAGCCCCCAACCCGCCTCCGCCGCCTCGTCGATGACCCGGTCGGGACCCGAACCGTCCGACGCCACACCGAACTTCAGCCGCCGGTCACCATGGCCGGTGCCGCTGCGGAACGGCGTGTACGGGTAGAACGCGTCCGAGACCAGCGGCGCCGCCGAGGCCGGCAGCCGCCACGACACCGGGAGGCGGTGCTGCGGCAGTTCGGGGTTGTGGGCCAGCAGGGTCGTCACCGCGGACGCCGACGGGTCGTACGACAGCCCCGCCCACTGCTCCGAGCCGACGATCGCGAACGGGTCCAACTGCCCGGGATCGCCGACGAACAGCGCCCGCTCGAAGAGCCCCGCCACGGCCAGCAGCGCGTCCGACCGCATCTGGTAGGCCTCGTCGACGATCGCGTGCCGCCATGGCTCGATCCCCTTGACGTGGGCCCACTTGGCGGCGGTCGACACGACCACGTCCAGCCCGGCCAGATCGCCGGCCTTGGCGGACTTGCGTACGTTCGGCAGGTCGTCCAGAGCCTTGTCGTAGGGGTCGGGGTCGCTGCTGTGCAAGCGTCCCACCGGCAGCTCCGCGTTCTTCTCGGCGAGTCGCAGCACCAGGTCGTCGACCTGCGCGTTGGTCTGCGCGATGACCATCAACGGGCGCCCGGCGGAGGCGAGTTCGAGCGCCGCGCGGACGACGAGGGTGGATTTCCCGGCACCCGGGGGCGAGTCGACCACGACTCCGCGGTGCGTGCCGTGCAGGGTGTCGCGCAGGATCGCGTCGGTGGCGCGGCCGGCCGCGGCTCCGGGATCGAAGACGGTGGTCACAGGAGGTCCTCCTCCGTCATCGGGTCCGGCTGCGGCACTGCGTCGGGCTCTCCCGGCGGTCCGCCGTGCGTCCACGGGGTCTCCTCCGGGTCGGGCAGCTTCGCGCCGCCCCGCTGTTCGTGCTCGAAGAGCGTGAAGCAGAGGAGGTCCCCCTTCTCCGGCACGGACCCCGTCTCGGGTTCCTTGCCGCGCCCCATCTTGTCGACGATCCGCAGGACCACCAGACCGTCGCCCTGCCCGTCGCCCTCCGGTGACTCCTCGTACCCGACGAACTCGGCCGCCTGCGGCTTTCCGCCCAGCGACCGGTACACCTTCGTCCGCTCCCCGAGGTGCGGCCGGTCGTCCGTGCGCACGGTCACCAGGGGGCGGGGGCTGGGCCGCTTGCTCTCGCTGTACGCCATGACGACGTCCGTGACCTCGCCAGCGAAGGCCTCGCCGACCAGCCGTCGCCCGGCCATGACCAGCGGATCGTCGAGGGCTTCCTGCGCGTCCAGGCGGGCCTGTTCGCGCTCGCGCGTGGCCAGCTTGTTCGCCGCGGTGACCGCGTCGTCACGGCGCGGCTGCGGGGGCTCGCCCGCGGTGATCCGGTCGCGGTGGCCGGTGAACGACCAGCGGTCGCGGGTCCACCGGTCGGTCGCGTGGGTGCCCTCGGGGAGCGTCCGCAGCAGGTCGAGGCCACGCCACACCGCGTCCCAGGTGGGCCGGGTGACCTGCTCGACGAGGGCGCGGATCTCGTGCTCGGCGGCGGTGAGTTCACCGAGCCGGTCGTCCGCCTCCAGGCCGTCCTCGGCGCCGGCCAGGGCGGTCCGCGCGCGGTCGTAGCGCTCGATGGCGGGAGCGAGCAGTTTGTTGTCGAAGGCGGGGTCGGTGGCAGGCCCGGCGGGCGGGCACACGAGCTGTCCCCGGGCGTCCCGCCGCAACTCGGCCCGCAGCGCGGCCTCCGCGCCCGACGCGCCCTCCGGGGGGTCGATCCAGGCGAGCAGCGCCCCCAGGTGCTGGTCCTCCAGGCTGCTCTGGCCGGTCGCCCAGTGCCGGGACAGCACGTCGGTGAGGGCGAGCAGCAGGGCCGATCCGGGCACCCGGGCCCGCTCCCCGAAGTGCGTCAGCCACCGCCCGAGCAACGGCACCCGGGGCGGCGCCGGATGGGGTGCCTCCGGCTCCTGCTCCGCGGTGCGCCGAAAGCGCGTGGAGCGGCCGAGGAGCCGTACGAACTCCACGCCCGCGCGGCTCGGCACGATCAGCTGCGGGGCGTCCGCGCACAGTTCGACCTCGACCTTGACGCGCTTGCCGGTCTCGGGATCGGTCTCGCTGCGCTCGGCCGCCTCGACGACGTCCGCGTACGTGTCCACGTACGGCAGTACGACATCGGCCAGCTCCGCGAGGAACGCGAACCGCAGGTCACGGTCCCGGGGCTGGGGCACGACCAGCAGGCGGGGCGCGTCCCGGTCCGTGCCGACCAGCGCCCCGAGCGGGGCCCCGGCCTCACCCGCGGTGGTCAGCGGTACGAACACCAGGGGCCGCTCGGTGAGATGCCGGTGCCGCACGGTGGCGAGGGGCTGGGCCCGCCCGCTCTCGACGGCCTCCAGCCGGGCGAGGGTGGCGATCAGCGACAAGGGGCCACCTCCGGGAGGTCTTCACTGCGCAGCTCCGGCCGGCCGGTGGGAGGCGTCGCGCGCCCCCGCAGGGCCTCCGACCGCAGTGTCGCGGCCCTGCGCAGGGCCGCGACCGCCGGGTCGTCGGGGTCCCCGGCCGCGCCGTGGGCCGCGGCCAGGACCTCACCGATCGTCGTCAGCCCGCCCAGCTCGGAGCGGAGCGAACGCCCCAGGGCCGTCACCACGCCTTCGGCGCGGGAGCGGTCACGGCAGTGGAAGGCGAGCTCACAGGCGGCAAGGCACTCGGGGGCGTACGCCGCGGGGACGGACTCGACGGCGGTCGTCAGGTCGGCGGCCGGGAGGTCGGGGCCGAAGCAGGTGCCCTCGGGGAGGGTGTCCGCGATGTCCTCGACGCGTGTGAGGCGGGCCAGCTGGCGGCGGGTGACCGCGCGCTGCTTGCGGATGTCGACGGCGGACGCGGTGGGCAGGTTGGAGAAGTCCTTGGGGCAGACCAGCAGGACCCGGTGGCGGACCTCGGGGGCGGGGTCGCCGCCTTGGGCGAGGTGCGCGGCGACCTCCTCCAGGGCGAGCACGTAGACCGCGGACTGGCGGGCGGCGGCGCCCACCTTCGCCGGGTCCGCGGAGCCGTCCAGCATCGGGAAGGACTTGATCTCGACGACCGTCCAGCTTCCGTCGGGGTGGACGACGACGGCGTCCGGCTCCAGGAAGGCGGGGGAGCCCGCGACGTCGAGGGCGAGCATGGGGTGGTCGAGCAGGGTCCAGACGCCGGCCGCGGTGGCCTCGCGCAGAGCGAGCGCCGTACGGGCCGCGCGCCCCTCGGGGCCGACCGCGCTCAGGTCGGGGACGACACCGGCCGTGGGCGGCTCGGCGCCCGGGTCCAGCTTCTCGTGCACCAGCCGCAGCAGCTCCGCGCCGCCGTCGGCCTTGACCCGCGCCTCGAACGCGTTCCCCCGCATGAAGGCGAACTGGGACTGGCCGAAGGCGGACGGCGAGCCCAGCGCGTCCGCCAGCTTCGCCTTGTCGACGCCCGCGCCGTCCAGCAGGGCGCGCCGCTCGCACCCGGGGTTCGCGGCGAGCGCCGCGAGGGCCCGCGCGTCCAGCGCCTTCGGCGGTACGGCGGGACCGCGCAGCTCAGCGAGCCGCTGTCGCAGCGCCTTCCCCGGCATCCTTGGGGGAGGCACCCGGTTCGGCTTCGGGCCCGGGTAGGGACTCGCGCTGTCGGGGAATTCGCTCACCCGCGGAAGTCTGGCATCCACCACTGACAATCGAGGAACGCGTGCCGCGCGTAGCGTCCGCGACCCACGGGATGCGGGCACCCAGCGACTCCCGCACGCGGTCCGCGAGCCGCATCACGTACGGGGCCAGCAGCAGCCCGATTCCCATCACCGTGACACCCGCCACCGCGTCGAGGAAGTAGTGGTTGGCGGTGCCCATCACGACGATCGTGGTCATCAGCGGATAGGCGATGCCCGCGAGCCGGGCGACGCGCGTGCGGCCGTGGCGCCACAGCATCACTCCGCACCACAGCGACCAGCCCACGTGCAGGCTGGGCATCGCCGCGTACTGGTTGGTCATGCCGCCGAGGCCGCGCGGTGCGCTCGCCTCGCCGCCCCACCAGCCGTACGAGCTGTACTGGGCCATCGTGTCGACGAAGCCGTGGCCCGCGGAGAGCAGCCGGGGCGGGCAGGTCGGCAGCAGCGTGAAGCCGATGAGGCCGATCAGGGTGGAGGTCATCAGCCAGGTACGGGCGGCGCGGTAGCGCATGGCCCGGGAGCGGAAGAGCCAGATGAGGATCGCGGGCGTCACCAGATAGTGCAGCGACGCGTACCAGAAGTCGGCGGGGACGCCGAGCCAGGCCTCGCGGGTGAACAACCGGTTCAGCGGGTGCTCGGCGTTGAGGTGGAGGGCCTTCTCGATGCGCAGGATCTCGAGGCCGTGGTCGACGGCGTCGCGGGTGTCGCCCCGGGCGAGCAGCCGGCCCGCCGAGTACGACGCGTACACCAACACGAGCAGTGGCAGCTCGGTCCACCAGCGCAGCCGGGTGTGGGACGCGGCGGCGGTCCGCAGCTCGGTCCACCGGCGGAGCCGGGCGCGTGGTGCCGCCTCGGTTCGCCGTGCATCGGTCTGCGGCATCCGATCGCCCTCCCCCATCTGCTTGCGTGACCTGTGGTTGCTGCTTGCGTGACCAGCCGATTGCGGTCCGGTGACGCGACCATCCGATTTTACGGTGTATGTGAACGGCCTAAGGAGGCGCCCCCGGTCGTCAAAGACGCAGAGATCGGCCACCGGGTTGCCCGACGAGCCGGTGAGCGATGATGGAGTCACCCATCCCCCAGGTCCGCGTCTCCTCCTCGTCCCGTACGTCCTTCACGCGAACCGGAAAGGCTTCTCTCCATGGCACCGCGCATCCTGCTGGCCCGGCACGGTCAGACGGAGTGGTCACTGTCCGGCAAGCACACCGGCAGGACCGACATCCCGCTCCTGGAAGAGGGCCGACGCGGCGCCAAGGTGCTGGGGGAGCGACTGCACCGGGCGCCCTTCGACGGGCTCCCCGGCGTCGAGGTGCGCACCAGTCCGCTGGCCCGCGCGCGTGAGACGTGCGAACTGGCCGGCTTCGGCGAGCGTGCCACCACCTGGGACACGCTCATGGAGTGGGACTACGGAGCGTACGAAGGCATGACCCCGCCCGAGATCCAGGCGGTCCGCCCGGGCTGGTTCATCTGGCGTGACGGTGTCCCCGAGGGGGAGACCCTGGATCAGGTCACGGCGCGCGCGGACGAGGTCGTCGCGTGGGCCCGTGCGGAGGACCGGGATGTGCTGGTCTTCGCGCACGGGCACATCCTGCGCTCGATCGGCGCCCGCTGGCTCGGCCTCCCGCTCGACTTCGCGGCCCGTATCCGCCTCAACCCGACCTCGCTGTCGGTGCTCGGCTGGGCTTACGGAGAGCCCGCGATCGAGGCGTGGAACGACTGCGGGCACCTGACCACGTAAGCACCGGCCGGCGGCTGGGATCACGCGATGCGCGGCAGACTCGCGTGGCGCTCGAGGAACGCCGACACACCCGACGCCCGGCGGTGCGGCAGCAGTACGCGCGCGGTGCCCGCCAACATGGTCTGGATACGCGACGACTGGACCTCGCCCAGCAGGTCGAGGACGCGCAGACCCGCGACGGCGGCCTCGTCGGGGCGGCCGCCGCGCGCGAGGTCGTCGGCGAGCTCGGCCGTGTAGAGGGCGATGTTGCGGGTGAAGTGCGGGTCCTGGAGATGCGCGGCGCGCCGGGCGTGCCGGGCCGCGCGGGTCCAGTCGCCCAGCGTCGACCAGCACTGCGCCTCCAGACCCTCCAGTTCGGCCTCTCCGTAGAAGGTCATCCACTCGGGATCGGTCTCCGAGGGGCCGCGCTCGAAGAGCGTCTGTGCGCGGACGAGTGCCTGCTCGCACCCCGGGCGGTCGGCGAGTCCGGCCCAGCCGCCCGCCTCGCGCAGCGCGAGCAGCGACAGCAGCCGCGGGGAGCCGAGCGGGCGCGCCGCGCGCTGTGCCGCCTGCGCCGCGCGCACGGCCTCGCGGGGGCGCCCCGCGTCGCGTGCCAGGAACGCCGTGTTGCAGAAGGCGTGCGCCTCGAGGGCCGGGTCGCCGGCCATCCGGGCGGTCGCCAGCGCCTCGGCGTAGTGCGAGCGCGCGTCGTCGAAGCGCCCGGAGTCGTGTGCCAACCAGCCGACCGAGATCGCCAGTTCACCCGCCCCCGCGTACAGCCGGTCGGCGGTGGTCTGCCGGGTGGTGCCCGCGTCGAGCAGCTCGTAGGCGGTCCGCAGCGGTGCGGCGGCCCGCCGGTAGAGGCCGTCGGCCCCGTGCCGGTCGTCGAGCAGCCGGATCCGGCGGACGGCCTCTTCGAGGGCGCCCGCCTCGGACGTCCCCACCCGGTGGCCACGACGGCCCGCGGCCGCGGCCGGAGCGCCGAAGGCGACCCCGAAGGGGCCCAGTGAGGCAGCCGCCACGGTGGCGGTGCCTCCAGTCATGAATGCGCGACGTTGCACGTCGCTCTCCTCGTGGTTCTCGTGCGTGTCATACGGGTCCTGCGTGTCATACGTCTCGTGCGTCTCCTCCGTCTCACCAGTGGCGTACGTCGGGCTCGTGGTGTGGGGAGGGGGCGCCTCGTCCGTGCCGCGCGCCCCCCGGCCGCGTACGGACGAGCGGGGCGAGAAGCCCAGATCGGTCAGCGTGCGGCCGGGGAACATGTGCAAGAACACCCGTTCGTAGGCGTAGTTGGGGCAGCGGATCTCGCCTGCCTCCACCCGTCCGATGTAGCGCGCGTCACAGCTGACCCGCTCGCCGATCTCGCGCGCGGCCCTCCGCACCGCCGCGGCGAACTCGCCCGGCGAGCGCTGTCCGCGCAGCCGCCGGAAGGCGAGATTCGGCCGTGGTGGCCGGGGGGACTGGGACGAGGTCACCGCTGACGACGCCATGGCCGGGCCCTCTCTTACGAACCGTCGAACCATGCCGGACTCAAGGCGAGTTGTCCGTGTCGTACCGTGTGTCGCCTCGTCCCGGCGGAGCAAGAACGTACCTGCTGTGACGGTGTCGACACGCTTCGTTTGGCTACAAAACGGATATCTCATGCACGATCTGCCATGAACTGCCATCCTTTGCGGCTGTGTTACGCCGTAGCCGTTGACGTTCTGACGCGTTGAGCCCTGTGAACCGGGAGCGCACCCGAACTCCCGACCCGCTCGTGCAGGAGGAGGGGTTCCGTGTTGGAGGCCGGGATGGAGAGCACCGAGTTTCGTACGCCGCTGTCGACCGCCGAGCACAGGCTGTCCCCCGAGTGCGGCGCCCCGCCGGAGCCGGTCGCCGACTGCGACCTCGTGACCGTTCCGGCGCGTCAGGGGCTGGAGGCGGTCGACATCCTCCGCCGCGGCTCCTGCGACTTTGTCGGACCCGTCCTGCACGACGACGGCTGCGACACCCTCGGCTTCCTGGTGCCGCCCGGCACCGCCGACGCCTGGGACGTGCCGGGCAGCACCTGCACCCAGACCAACGGCCGCGGCCTCAGCCTGGTGACCCCCGCGCCCCCGGTCGAGGGCTCGGACTGGCTGCTGCCGCCCGGTGACGCGGATCTCGCGACCGACCCGGCCGTCCTTCGGGCGGCGCTGGGCGAGGCGGCCCGGCTGATCGAGGCCGCGGACAACTGTTGCTGACGCGGTGATCACCGACCGGTCGCCCGCACGGGCCGCCGCTGGCCCGACCTCCCCGTACGCCCTGATAATGGCGGGGTGGGAAGGTCGAGGAACAAGCGGTCCGACGACGCGCGGGGCGCGGCACGTGAAGCGTCGCGCGGTGCGCGCCGCGGGCAGGCGTCCGCCGACGCCGTCGTCGAGACGGTCGAGGGCGGCCTCGCCGAGCTGATACCCGACCGGGACCGCCCGCGCGCCTGGACCCTCCTCATCGACGGCGCGCCCCAGTCCCACGTCGACCTCGACGACCCCGCCCATCTGAGCTTCGAGTACCAGCGCCGCCTCGGCCACGTCATCGACCTCGTGGCCCCGCCCGGCAAGCCCGTGCACGCCGTCCACCTCGGCGGCGGCGCCTTCACCCTGGCCCGCTACACCGCCGCGACCCGCCCCCGCTCCACCCAGCAGGTCGTCGAACGCGACGGGGCCCTCGTCCAACTGGTCCGACGCGAACTCCCCCTGGACCCGAACGCCCGCATCCGGGTGCGCTCCCTGGACGCCCGTGAAGGCCTAGCCAAGGTCCCCGACGGCTGGGCGGACCTGGTGATCGCGGACGTGTTCAGCGGCGCCCGCACACCCGCCCACCTGACCTCGGTCGAGTTCCTCACCGACGTCCGCAGAACCGTCAAACCCGGTGGCCTGTACGCCGCCAACCTCGCCGACGGGCCCCCGCTGGCCCACCTGCGCGGCCAGATCGCCACCGCCGCCACCGTCTTCCCCGAACTCGCCCTCATCGCCGACCCGACGGTCCTGCGCGGCAAACGCTTCGGCAACGCCGTCCTCGTGGCCTCCGACCACCCCCTGCCCCTGGCCGAACTGACCCGCCGAGCGGCCTCGGACCCCCACCCGGCCAGACTCGAACACGGCAAGCAGCTCACCGACTTCACCGGCGGAGCGATACCGGTGCTGGACGCGACAGCGGTCGCATCCCCGGCCCCGCCGGCTTCTGTGTTCCGGTGAGTGTGACGCGCCCCAAAGGGGCGCGGGGCTGTGACATATGCGGCTCCGCCGGGTGGGCGCGCCCAGCTACGAACCACCCGCACCCGACCCGCAGAGCCGGTGCGGCTAGTACGTGCCGATCTCGACCCTCGGCGGCCCGTCGTGCCACGTACAGAACACCGACACCCGATCCGCCCCCGAAGTGAACTCCACCCGAATCCACGTCTCCGTCTTCCACACCTGCATCGACCACCCCGCCCCCGGCGTCGCCGAGACGAGCGTCGCGGAGGTCGCGCCGAGATCGAACGCGGCCCGCCCCCCGTCGGTGTCGTAACTCTTGACCTGCCCAGTCGGCCCGGAGGCGGCCGGACTCGGGTCGGCGGAGGGCGACTTCGAGGGGGCCGCGGTCGCGGACGGCCGAGGACTCGTCGTCGGTTTCGGGGCGGAGGGACTCGGGCTCGCCGACAGCCGACTCGTCGGCGAGACAAGCGGCTTCGTTCTCTGCGTCGTCGCCGTGCCCACCGTGATGGGCAGCGCGCGCGGCGGATCGTACGCCGTACCCGTCATGACCGTGTGGACGCCCCACCACGACAGCGTGACCGCCGCGCCCGTGGCGAGCGACCAAGCCAGTACGTGTACGAATCCTCTGAGCATCGCGGGCCATACTGCCTCACCCGCCCCACGGGTGTCTCCCATGTCATCCGTCAGGACGGCGGCCCGAGTTATCCACAGGCACCGGACCGGCATCGCACAGATGGCGTACGGTGCGGCGCATGGCAAGTGTGCTCGTGGTCGAGGACGACCAGTTCGTACGCAGCGCTCTCATCCGGCATCTGACCGAAGCCGCGCACACGGTGCGCAGTGTCGGCACCGCCCTTGAGGCGCTGCGCGAGGTTGCCCATAACCCCTTCGACGTCGTCATCCTGGACCTCGGACTGCCCGATCTGGACGGGGCCGAGGCCCTGAAGATGCTGCGCGGAATCACCGACGTCCCGGTGATCATCGCCACCGCGCGGGACGACGAGACGGAGATCGTCCGCCTGCTGAACGACGGGGCGGACGACTATCTGACCAAGCCGTTCTCGGTCGAGCACCTGTCCGCGAGGATGGCCGCCGTCCTGCGCCGCGCGCGGGCGACGGGGGACGCGCCCGCCTCGTCGGTCATCCGGGTCGGCGGCCTGGCCATCGACCCGCTGCGCCGCCAGGCCGAGCTGGACGGCGCCCGACTGGACCTCACCCGGCGCGAGTTCGACCTGCTCGCGTTTCTCGCCGGCCGGCCGGGTGTGGTCGTCGCCCGCAAGGAACTGCTCGCCGAGGTGTGGCAGCAGTCGTACGGGGACGACCAGACCATCGACGTCCATCTGTCGTGGCTGCGCCGGAAACTGGGCGAGACGGCGGCGAGGCCGCGCTATCTGCACACGCTGCGCGGGGTCGGCGTGAAGCTGGAACTACCGAGCTCGGAGCCGCCGCGATGAGGTGGGCACTGGTCAAGGTGTGCGTGGCGGTGACCACGATGGTCGTGGTGGCCTTCGCGGTCCCGCTGGGCCTCGTCATCAAGGAGATGGCCAGGGACCGTGCCTTCTCGAACGCCGAGCGGCAGGCCGCGGCCATCGCGCCCGCGCTGTCCATCACCACCGACCGGGAGCAGTTGGAGCGGGTCGTCGCCTCCGCCGGCTCGGACGACGGGATGGCCGTGCACATACCGGCGAGCGACGGCGCCAAGGCGGTCGACATCGGACGACAGCGCGCCGCGGCCAAGGACATCGCGACCACGCGCAGCATCGGCCGGGCCTCCACCGCGGAGGTCCCGGGCGGTTCCATCCTGCTCCAGCCCACCGCGCTGAGCTCAGGCGAGATCGCGGTCGTCGAGGTGTACGTCCCCGAGTCCGAGGTCAGCAACGGGGTCGGCACGGCCTGGGCGGTGCTCGCCGCGGTCGGGGTCGCGCTCATCGTCGGCTCGGTCGCGGTCGCCGACCGGCTGGGAGTACGGATGGTGCAGCCGGCGCAGCGGCTGGTCGAGGGCGCGCATGAACTGGGGGAGGGGAAGCTCGGTGCGAGGGTGCCCGAGGAGGGGCCGACCGAACTGCGGCTGGCGGCGGTGGCGTTCAACTCGATGGCGGATCAGGTCGTACAGCTTCTGGCCAATGAGCGGGAGTTGGCCGCCGACCTCTCCCATCGTCTGCGTACCCCGCTGACCGTGCTGCGGCTCAACACGGCCTCGCTCGGTGACGGGCCGGCCGCCGAGCAGACGCGGGCGGCGGTGGCGCAGTTGGAGCGGGAGGTCGACACGATCATCAGGACGGCCCGGGAGTCCAAGCCGCAGACGGCGGCGGTCATCGGCGCCGGGTGCGACGCGTCGGAGGTCGTCCGCGAGCGGATGGACTTCTGGTCGGCGCTCGCCGAGGACGAGGGGCGCAAGGTGCGGGTGGCGGGAGTGGACCGTCCCGTACGCATACCGGTCGCCCGGGCGGACCTCGTCGCCGCGCTCGACGCACTCCTCGGGAACGTGTTCCGGCACACCCCGGAGGGCACGGCCTTCGCGGTCGACGTGCACAACAGCGAGGACGCGGTGATCGTGCTGGTGTCGGACGCGGGCCCGGGCATCCTGGACCCGGAGGCGGCGATGGCGCGGGGGAAGGGCTCCGGCAACGACGGCTCGACCGGCCTCGGCCTGGACATCGTCCGCCGGCTCGCGGAGACGACGGGCGGGGACGTGCGGATCGGTTCGTCGGTGCTGGGCGGCACCGAGGTGCGGATATGGATCCAGCTGGACGGGCGGGCTCCGGTGCGACGCGGGCACAGGGGATCAGTGCGGCGTCGTAGGCGGGGCATGGGTGTGAGCCGGGTGTGAAGCCCCAATTGGTCTCTACCTTTAACCGTCCCCCATGCCTTCCTTAAGCGCGCCATAAGATCGCCAACGGGCGTCCTGATGAGGCGGTTTGCCCGATTCCGGATCGCTAGCGTGCTGCCGCACCCCACCCTCAGCGAACCGCGAAGGCAGGCACACGCCAAGAGCAGCACGCACCGGCGCAAGGTCAGTGGCAGGAACAAGGCGATAGGCGGGATCGTCGCCGCGGCCGTGGTCGGCGGTGGCGCCTTCCTGTTCTCCGGGACCGCGCTGGCGGCCGGCGTGGGCGCCGCGTACACCAAGACCAGTGACTGGTCGACGGGCTACACCGCGCAGTACGTCATCACCAACGACACCGGCCGGGCGAAGGGGGACTGGACGCTGGAGTTCGACCTGCCGACGGGCGCGGAGCTCAGCTCGCTGTGGAACGGGACGTCGACGGTGAGCGGGCAGCACGTCACCGTGAAGCCGCCGTCCTGGGACAAGGACGGGCTGGCGGCCGGCGAGTCGGTCACTGTCGGCTTCGTCGTGAAAGGCACCGCGGATCCGAAGGGCTGTGTCATCGACGGCGCCAAGTGCTCGGTGGACGACGGCGCGACGCCGGAGCCGAGCGGCCGCCCGACCCAGTCGTCGCCGACCCCCACTCCCACCGCCACGCGGCCCCCCACATCGACCTCGACCCCCACGGCCACCCCCACCTCGACCCCCACGCCCACTCCCTCCGCCTCGGAGACCACCGGCAGTGGCACGACGACCGGTGCGGGCTTCGCGCCGTATGTCGACACCTCCCTCTACCCGGCCTTCGACCTGGTCGGCAGCGCCACGGCCACCGGTGTGAAGGACTACAACCTGGCCTTCATCACCGACGGCGGCGGCTGTACGCCGAAGTGGGGCGGGGTGACCGACCTCGCCAGTGACGGCGTGGCATCGCAGATCGGCGCGTTGCGGGCGAAGGGCGGCGACGTCCGCGTGTCCTTCGGCGGAGCCTCGGGCTCGGAGCTGGCGACGACCTGTGCGTCGGCGGACGCGCTGGCGGCGGCGTACGGGAAGGCCGTGGACGCGTACGACCTGACCAAGGTCGACTTCGACATCGAGGGTGGCGCGCTGCCGAACACGGCCGCGAACACCAACCGGGCGAAGGCGATCGCGAAGCTCCAGCGGCAACACCCCAATCTGGACGTGTCCCTCACCCTCCCGGTCATGCCCGAGGGCCTGACCCAGGACGGCGTGAACCTGCTCTCCGACGCCAAGTCGAACGGCGTGAAGATCTCCGCGGTCAACATCATGGCGATGGACTACGGCCCCGCGTACAGCGGCGACATGGGCACCTACGCCGAGCAGGCCGCCACCGCCACCCAGGCCCAGGTGAAGAGTGTTCTCGGGCTGTCGGACAGCGCGGCGTGGAAGTCCGTCGCCGTCACCCCGATGATCGGCGTCAACGACGTCGCCTCCGAGATCTTCAAGGTCGACGACGCGACCCAACTGGTCGACTTCGCCAAGTCGAAGGGCCTCGGCTGGCTCTCTATGTGATCCGCCACCCGCGACAAGCAGTGCCCCGGCGGCGCGAAGAACTCCGCCGACGCGACCTGCAGCTCGATCGCGCAGGACGCGGGGGCGTTCTCGAAGGCGTTCGGCGCGTACAAGTAATCGACCCCGCCCGGGGGTTACCCGTCGCGGCGGAACAGGGCCGTCCAGAGGAAGGGCTCGCCGAAGAGCCCGGACTCGGGCGGCTCGTCGCGCATGCGGCGCAGTTCGACCTCGGTCAGGTCGGAGAAGACCCAGCGCAGGGACTCGGGCGTGTAGGCGAGTCCGCCGTGCAGCGCGGACTGCTGGTAGAAGGCCTCGTCGGGGAGTTCGCAGCCCATCTCGCCGGCGGCGAAGCAGGTGAGGGCGAGATGGCCGCCCGGGGCGAGGACGCGGTCGAGCAGGGCGAGGTGGCTGATACGGCGGTGCGGCGGCAGATGGTGGAAGCAGCCCGAGTCGTAGATCAGGTCGTAAGGGCCGTCCAGCTCGTCAGGGGTGAGCGCGAACGCGTCGCCGCAGTGGAAGCGGATCTCGGCCCCGGCCTCCCGCGCACGGTCCTCGGCCCAGGCGATGGCCGTCGGGGACAGGTCGACCGCGTCCACCCGGAAGCCCGCGGCGGCCAGGTGAAGGGCGTTGCGCCCCGGCCCGCAGCCCAGATCGAGGGCGCGGCCCGGGGCGATCAGGTTCTCGTCGAGGTATCCGACCAGGTTCTCGTCCGGCTTCGCGACGAAGAACGGTACGGGCTTGGATCGGTCGGCGTAGAAGCCGTCCCACCAGGCGGCGCCGCCGCTCGTCCAGCGGTCGGCCTCCGGCGCGAACAGGCCGTCCAGCAGCTTCACCACATCGTCGATCGTGCGTATGTTCCGGTCCATCCGGTCCCCTTCCGTGATGGGGTGACGGTAGGGCCTAGCAGGCGCGAAAGGCCAGGTCAGGGCAGATGCGCGGAGGGTCGTGAAGGGCCTTTGCGGGAGGTGAGGGGGAGGGCGTGCCCGCCCTGCCGCGGGGTGTCGCCCGCGGTCGGCTCTGCCCCCTTCGAAGGCCACCCTGACGGCAATCTCGGCGGCGCCAAGGCAACTTTGTCAACGACCCGAGACTGAAGTCTCGGGCTTGCACAACGGGCGCCACTGGCTGTGGTGCTGCGTTTGCGTCCTGTCCCACGCCCCGGTTCGGGATGCGGGTCTGGGGCGGTTGACTGCGCCCCGCGTCGCCACAACTCCCGCGCCCTGGCGCGGATGTTGCGGGAGCCGTTCCGGTCTGCGTGATCAACGAATCGGCAGGACCGGCACGCGAACCAGGCCTGCGAGACCCGGTTCGCCTTGTCGATGTGCCCGCATTCGGCGCAGGTGCGGGAGGTGTACGCCGGATCGACGTGCACCACCGGCACCCCTGCCTTGCGGGCCTTGTACGCGATGAACGCTCCCAGCTGGGCGAAGGCCCAGCTGGAGTGGGTGGCCCGTTGGGGCTTTCGAAGCCGTACCCGTTCGCGGATGCCCGTCAGCTCTTCCAGGGCGATTCCGCGACCGGTGCGTTCTGCCTCGGCCACCACATGCTTCGCGATCTTGTGGTTGATGTCTCGTGCGCGCCGCGTCTCCTTGCGCCGCCGTTTCTTCAGTCGGCGCCTGGCGGACGGGGTGTTCTTCTTCTGCAGCTTGGTGCGCAGCGTGCGCTCCCGGGTGCGGATGCGGTTGAGCTCGCGTCCGGCCATGATCTCGCCGTCGGACGTGGTGGCGATGTTGACGATGCCCAGGTCGATGCCAAGGAAGTCCGCCGGATCGGTGTTCAGCGGCGCTTCGGGAACCTCGCAGGTGGCGTTCAGGAACCACATGCCGTCCCGCGACAGCAGATCGGACTCACCCCTGCGGTACAGGGCCAGGACGGCCATCTGCTCCGCTGAGGCGGTGAACGCCACCCCCTTGATCCGCCCGGCGGTCGTCCAGATCGAGATCCGGCGCCGGTCGATCTGCCAGGACAGCATCCGGTCGTCGTAGGGCTGCGCGCCCTCCGGACGGAAGACGACCGGCTTGTCCACCGCCCTGCAGTAGCGCTTCGAGCCCGGCCTGCCCAGGTTCCCGGCCCTCAGGTTGGCCTTCAGCGCGGCGTACGCGTCGCAGGTCTTCTTGATGACGTGCTGGGCGGCCTGCGCCCCCAGCCCCCACCGGGCCTTGATCTCACCGTAGGTGTGCTCGCGCAGTGCGAAGTTGTTCTTCACATCCTTCTCGAACGCCACGCTGCAGGCCCAGGTGGCCGCTTCGTTGCAGGCGCGCAGGGTCGCCTCCAGCGCCGCCGCCTGCACGGGCGTCGGCAGCAGTTTGACCTGCACCACCAGCTTCACGATCACCGAACTTACACACGCGTGCGACTGCCCACCGCACGTTCACTATGCGTCACCCGAACGGGTAAACCCGCCACGGCGCGATGCGGCGCCAGCTCCGCCGGACACGGCACCTGGCCGCTTCGCGGCCGAGCAGACACGAGCGACACCGCGGCGCTCCGCGCCGCGGTCACGAGGATGCGAAGGCTGCCTCGGCCATGCTGATCGGCGCTGGGTTGCATGGCCACAAGTACGCGATCGACGCCGCCGTGGCCGAGATGGCGCTGCGGCAACGCCGCCCGGTGGTCATGCTCACCTCGGACCTCGACGACATGGTCAAGCTGTGCGGGGAGAGGGTCCGCCTCGTCGCAGTGTGAGCGGATGCACTTCTGTGGGATGCCGGGCTGGTATCAGGTGCCTGGGGCTCAGCGACTGAGGTTTCCGGCCTTCACCGCGTGAAGCAGGTTCGCCAGGGCGTGGGGTGTAGCGGTGGCGATGATGGCGGGCTGGTCGCTTTCGCGGAGGTGGATGCGGTCGAAGGTGGGGGTTGCCGCCAGCTCCACGCAGTTGCCTTCGCCGCCGCCGCTGAATGAGGACTTCTGCCAGGTGAGTCGGGCCATCGCGGTTCCTTTCAGAGGGCGTACATGACGTGCTGGATCAGGCTCAGTGAGTCGCGGGACTCATGAGTTTCCGGTGCCGACTGGGGATCGACAGGAGCAAGAGCCAGCTCGGAAAGTCGCTCGAACATTTTGGCGTACTCGTCGAGGTGCTTGCTATCGCCGAGGAAGAGAGAGTTCCGCGGGTGTTCCAGGTAGACCGTGTCCAACGCGTTCGCCACACCTCCGAAGATGGCGAACGAACCGCTGTACGCGGAGTAGCCACCACCCTCGAACGGGAAGATCTGCACGGTCACATTGGGCAGTCGGGAGACCTCGATCAAGCGGAGGAGTTGCCTGCGCATGACCTGAGGGCCGCCGATGAGGGTGTGCAGCGCCGCTTCGTGGATGACTGACCGGTACGTCACGGCCGCATCGCCTTGTAGGACGCGCTGCCGGGCGAGGCGGAACTCGACGTAACGGTCGGCCCGTTGAGGGTTCTCCTCGGTTTCACTGAGGACAGTGCGTGCGTATTCCTCGGTCTGGAGCATGCCGGGGATGAACAGCGGTTCGTGCGTGCGCAGCACAGCAGACCGTGACTCCAGCTCTGCCAGGTTCCGGGCGGTGGGGCCGATCGTGTCGTCGAACTCGTCCCACCAGCCCTTCCCGCTCGCCTGGGCCATGCTCATGAGCTCGTCGAAGTACGGTCCTGCCGGGCAGTGGTATGCGCGGAGCAACTTGTACAGCCGGTTGTGGGAGACATTGAGCCGCCCTGCCTCGATGTGGCTGACCCGAGTGCGCTCGCCCTCCAACAACGCGGCAGCGTCGTCGGTCGACAGGTGAGCGCGCAGCCGGAGTTTGCGCAGCTCCGCGCCCAGACGTCGTTGACGTTCGCTGGGGCTGCTCCGTGGTGGCATGTTCCCTCCCTCTGAACCGTGCGCAGTGTGCCGCGATCACAGGAGTGGCGTCGACCCGTTGCTTCCGATGTCACCCACATGGGTCGTAAGTGGCGTTCACGATTGAACTCAACTCACGGCTGACCGTACCGTCGGAGACGAACTACCCCCCCGCGCCCCGAGGAAGTACCCCCACCCTCACCCCAGTTGAGGCCCCGGACCTGGTCACCGCATGCGCGCGCCCACACCCACCCACACCCGAAGGAGCCCTCATGGAGGACCCCCCACACCCCCTCCCCGCCCCCACCGACGTCTCCCTCGTCTTCCCGCCCCACCCCGTCTGGGTCCGCGCCGCCCGCGAAACCGTCCGTACTCTCCTCGCCGCCTCCCACCGCCCCGAACTCACCGACACCGCAGTGCTGCTGACCTCGGAAGCCGTCACCAACGCCATCAACGCCTGCGTCGGCAAGGACTGCACCAACCCCGTGACCCTCTACGCCGGCTGGACCGCCCCCCACCGTCTCCGCGTCCTCGTGCACGACGAAGCCCCGGGCCTGCCCACCTGCCGTACCCCCACCCCCGACGCCGAAGACGGCCGCGGCATACAGCTCATCTCGTACGGCTCCGACGCCTGGGGCGTGTGCACGCACGGCCCGGGGCCGGGCAAGGCCACTTGGTTCGAGCTCGGGCGTTGATCGGGCGGCACGCGCACGCGATACGCGACGGGGGCGCGGCACCCCCCCAGGCGCCGCGCCCCCTCCCCCCGCTCCCCCCGGACAAAGGAACCAAATGACCTACTCGGCGTCGGCCGACGCCGCCGGCGGCAGCGACCCCGTCCGTGCCACCTTCCCGTACCAGTGCGCGCTCGACTTGGGCGTACGGCTCAGGGTCGCGTAGTCGACGTACACCGCCCCGAACCGCTTGCCGTAGCCGTACGCCCACTCGAAGTTGTCCATCAGGGACCAGAGGTAGTAGCCCCGTACGTCCGCGCCGTCGGCGATCGCACCGCGGACCGCCGCCAGGTGGCCGTGCAGGTACGCGATGCGCTCGGGGTCGTGGACGCGGCCCTCCGGGTCCGGCTTGTCGTCGTAGGCCGCGCCGTTCTCCGTGATGTACAGCGGCAGACCCGGGACCTCCCGCGAGTAGCGCATGATCAGGTCGTGCAGGCCGGTCGGGTCGATCGTCCAGCCCATCTCCGTACGCTCGCCGGGAGTCTGGTGGAAAGCGACACCGTCCGCACCCGGCCACGGCGAGTAGGCACTCGCTCCGTGGCCGTCCGGGCGAGGGCCGTCGGACGATTCCGAAGCCGCCGACACCAGCGTCGGGGTGTAGTAGTTCAACCCCAGCGCGTCGAGCGGCTGCTTGATCACCGCGAGGTCGCCGTCCAGGACGTACGACCAGTCCGTGATCGAGGAGGTCTCCGCGAACAGGCCTTCCGGGTAGGCACCGTGCAGCATCGGACCGTGGAACACGCCGTTGGCCAGGTTGTCGATGCGCCGGACCGCCGCCAGATCCGCCGGGGACGGAGAAAGGGGCCTGACCACCGACGAGTTCAGGCTGACCGCGACCGTGTTGCGGGCCGGCATCGCGGACCTCAGCGCGGTGGTGCCCAGGCCGTGCGCCAGGTTCAGATGGTGGGCCGCCTTGAGCGACGCCGCCGCGTCCGTACGGCCCGGCGCGTGCACACCCGAGCCGTAGCCCAGGAACGCGCTGCACCAGGGCTCGTTGAGGGTGATCCACTGCTCGACACGGTCACCCAGTGCCTCGCCCACGATCTGCGCGTACTCCGCGAAACGAAACGCCGTGTCGCGCTCCGGCCAGCCACCCGCGTCCTCCAGCTCCTGCGGGAGGTCCCAGTGGTAGAGCGTGATGGCCGGCTTGATGCCGTGCGAGAGCAGCTCGTCGACGAGGTTGCGGTAGAAGTCCAGGCCCCGCTGGACCGCGGGGCCGCGACCCGTCGGCTGCACCCGGGACCAGGAGATCGAGAAGCGGTACGCGGACAGGCCCAGCTCCGCCATCAGGGCCACGTCGTCGCGGTAGCGATGGTAGTGGTCGACAGCGATGTCACCGGTCTCGCCACCGGCCGTCTTGCCCGGCGTGTGGCTGAAGGTGTCCCAGATGGAGGGCGTACGGCCGTCCTCCCGTACCGCCCCCTCGATCTGGTACGCGGAGGTCGCCGCGCCCCAGAGGAAGGCGGGGGGAAAGGTCACGGGCGATGCGGACTCAGGCATGGAAGCGCTCCCATAGGAGGTCGTGGAGACCGACGGAAATGAAGAGGGGGAGGGAAGAGGGGAGAAGAAGAGAAGAGGGGAGGGAAGAGAGGGGGGAGGAGGGGCCATGACCGTGGTGGCCCGGCCCCCCTCTCCCGCCGGCGAAAAGAGGTCAGCCCTTGACGGCGCCCTGCATGATGCCGCCGACGATCTGCTTGCCGAACAGGGCGAAGACGAAGAGCAGCGGCAGCGTGCCGAGCAGCGCGCCCGCCATGATCAGGGACTGGTCGGGAGTGAAGCCGCGGCCGAGGCCCGCGACCGCGACCTGCACGGTCGGGTTGCCGGTCTGGGTGAGCACGAGGAACGGCCACAGGAAGTCGTTCCACGTCTGCACGAACACCAGCATGCCGAGCACCGCCATGGCGGGCCGGGCGGCCGGGAACACCACGTGCCAGATCACCCGCCAGCTGCTCGCGCCGTCGACACGGGCCGCCTCGATCAGCTCGTCCGGCAGTGCCTGGATCAGGTACTGCCGCATGAAGAACACCCCGAACGCGCTCACCAGCGACGGGAAGATCACCGCCTGCAGCTGGTCGGTCCAGTCGAGCTTGGCGACCATCATGTAGAGCGGGATCACACTGAGCTGTGGCGGCACCATCATCGTGCCGACGACGATCAGCATCAGGGCGCCGCGGCCCTTGAAGCGCAGTTTGGCGAAGGCGAATCCGGCGAGGGTGGACAGGAAGACCACGGTCACCGCCGAAACACCCGCCACGAACGTGGTGTTGACGAAGGCCTCGCCCAGATTGGCCTCCGTCCAGGCGACGTCGAGGTTGTGGAAGAGGTTCGAGCCGAACCAGAAGGGCGGCGGGGACTGCGCCAGCCGGTTGGTGTCGCGGGAGGCGGCGATCGCGGTCCACACCAGCGGGCCCAGCGAGCCGAAGGTGAACAGTGCGAGGATGACGTACGCGAGGGGCCCCGCGTGCATCTGTCCGCCCGCGCGTGCCGACTTGGGGCGCCGCAGACGTTTCGGCGGTTCGGGTACCGCGTCCGCCGGGGGTTTCGTCAGGGTCGTCGTCACGGCCGGTTCTCCTTAACTACTGGCGCGCAGCCGGCGCGAGATGACGTAATTGACGATCCCGATCACGATGAGGATCAGGAACATCGTCCAGGCGATCGCGGAGGCGCGGCCCAGGTGCTGGTTGACCCAGCCCTGCTCGTAGAGGTACAGGCCGAGTGTCTGGAACTGGTGCTCGGCACCGCCGGACGCGCCCTTGTTGGCGTCGAACAGCAGTGGCTCGCCGAAGACCTGACTTGCTCCGATGGTCGAGACGACGACGGTGAACAGGATCGTCGGCCGCAGCGACGGCAGGGTCACATGGAAGAACTGCTGCCAGCGGTTGGCCCCGTCGAGGGCCGCCGACTCGTACAGGTCGTGCGGGATCGCCTGCATCGCCGCCAGGTAGATCAGCGCGTTGTAGCCGGTCCAGCGCCAGATGACGATCGTCGAGACGGCGATCTGGGAGGGCCACTTGTCGTTCTGCCAGTCGATCTTGTCGAAACCGATGGCGTGCAGCGCCCAGTTGATCATGCCGTAGTCGCGACCGAAGAGCAGCACGAACACGAGCGAGGCGGAGGCGATCGACGTCGCGTACGGCGCGAGCATCATGACCCGGTAGAAGATCGAGCCGCGCAGCTTGTAGTTGAGGATGTGGGCGAGGCCCATCGCCATCAGCAGCTGCGGGACGGTCGAGATGATCCCGATGGTCAGGGTGTTCTTCGCCGCGTTCCAGAAGAAGTCGTCGTCGAAGATGCGGGTGTAGTTGCGCAGGCCCGCCCACTGCATGTCGGTGGGCGCCGTCAGCTCCACCGTGTGCAGCGAGGCCCAGCCCGTGTAGATCAGCGGGAACAGGCCGAACGCGAGGAACAGCAGGAAGAACGGTGAGACGAACGCGTACGGGCTCCACCGCAGGTCCCGCTGCCAGCGGCGGGACAGTCGGGCCCGGCGCCGCCGGTCCTTCTCGTCGGGCTCGGCGGATACGGCGTCGGCGGGCGGACGGCCCGGGGCCGCGCCCCCCTCCTCGGCGGGGGGCGCGGCGGTGTCGTGCCGGGTGGCCATACCGGTCACTTCTCGAGGTTGTTGTCGATGGTCTTGGTGGCCGTGTTCCAGGCCTCCGCGGCCGACTTGCCCTTGGTGACGAGGATGACGCCGTTGTCGGTCAGACCCTGCTGGATGATCTGGTCCTTCGGGCCGATCACCTGGGTCGGGATGGCCTTGGCGGCCTCGGCGAAGACCTTGCCGATCGGTGTGTCACCGGTCATCGTGTTCTTCGCGTCGGTCACCTGGGGCAGGCTGTAGGCACCGGGTGCGCTCGGGAAGCTGCCCTGCACGTTGAACAGCTTGGCCTGCTGGGCGGGTGCGGTCAGCCAGGTGACCAGCTTCTCGGCCTCCGTGACGTGCTTGCCGCTCTTGGGCACGGTCAGGAAGGTGCCGCCCCAGTTGCCGGACTTGGGCGCGGCGGCCACGTCCCACTTGCCCGCGGCGTCCGGCTTCGACTTGCCCTTGAGGTAGCCGAGCATCCACGGCGGGCAGGCCACCGCGGCGAACTTGCTGTTGGCGATCGTCGTGTCCCAGGCCGGCTGGAACTGCGTCTGCGCGCCGACCAGCCCCTCCGAGGCGGCCTTCGCGGTCAGGTCGAAGGCGCTCTTGATGGCCGGGTTCGTCTTGTAGATGACCTTGCCGGAGGAGTCGTAGAACTTCTCCTGCTCACTGCTGATGACCGCGTTGAGCAGACCACCGGGGGAGTCCATGAAGGTGGTGCCGCTGGGCGCCTTCTTCTTGTACGTCTCGCCGGCGGCGACGAGCTTGCTCCAGTCGCCCGCCCACAGCTGCCCGACCTTGTCACGGTCGGTGGGCAGGCCGGCCTGCTGGAAGAGGTCCTTGCGGTAGCAGATCGCCATCGGGCCGATGTCGGTGCCGAGTCCTATCGTCTGGCCGTCCTTGGTGGTGGCCTGCTGCCACTTCCAGTCCAGCCAGTTGCTCTTGCTCACCCCCGAGACCTTGGACAGGTCCACGAGCTTGCTCGCCTGGGTCCCCACGACCTCGGCGATGTTGCCGACTTCGACGGCCTGCACGTCCTGCAGACCGCTGTTGGTGGTGAGGTGGTTGACCAGCGCCGGGTAGTAGTTCTCGTTGCGCTCGACGACATTCTCGGCGATCTTGATGTTCGGGTTGAGCTTCTCGTACTCGGCGTAGAGGCCGGCCTCCTTGAATCCCTGGGTGCCGAAGAGACCCAGGGTGATCGTGGTCTTGCCCTTGCCTCCGCCCGTGTCGCCGCTGCTCCCATCGCTGCTTCCACCACTGTCGTCGGCACAGCCGGCCAGCAGCCCTGTGGTCAGCGCGGCGACGGCCGCGAGGGCCCCCAGACTGCGGGACCGACGGGTGATCGTGCGCATTGCGTCCTCCTGTTGCCTGACGTGCCGACCCCCCGGCCAACTGCACTGTTGGGCCCGTTGTTTCTCGCTGCGGCTCGGGCGGGGAACGTGCGGGATGTGTATGTGTCAGGTACCGTGGGAGCGCTCCCACAGGTGATGTGTTGAAGAGTCGTCGGTTCGCGCGGGGGTGTCAAGGGAGCCGACGCGGAGAGATGCGTTCAGTTATCGGCCTGTTAGCTAACTCCGGGGGGCGGCCGCGAGGGGGTGCCGCGAACGGTTGAAGTGGCTCGTGTCAGTGGGGTATTGGCCCCGGCGGGACGGTCGGCCGGCGGCCCCTGGCCGGGATCGGCGCGCAACCTCGTCCACGTACGGGTTGCCGGGGTCACGCTGGTGATCGGGACTGTTAGATTCCAGGCCAGTCGCGGAGCGCGCGATGTCGACGGGAGGCGGACCATGGCAAGCCACGGAGCGCGGGGCCGGGGAGGCGGCCGGCCGACCTTGGAAGAGGTCGCGGCACGCGCGGGCGTGGGCCGCGGCACGGTGTCCCGGGTGATCAACGGCTCCCCGAGGGTCAGCGACGCGACCCGCGCGGCCGTCGAGGCGGCGGTCGCCGAACTCGGCTACGTCCCGAACACGGCGGCACGCGCCCTCGCCGCCAACCGCACGGACGCGATCGCCCTCGTCGTCCCTGAGCCCGAGACCCGCTTCTTCGCGGAACCGTACTTCTCGGACATGCTGCGCGGTGTCGGCGCGGAGCTCTCCGACACCGAGATGCAGCTGCTGCTGATCTTCGCGGGCAGCGACCGGGAGCGGCAGCGCCTCGCCCAGTATCTGGCCGCGCACCGCGTCGACGGCGTACTCCTCGTCTCCGTCCACGCCGACGACCCGCTGCCCGACCTCCTCTCCCAGCTGGAGATCCCGGCCGTGATCAGCGGTCGCCGCTCGGCGGACGAGACTCTGCCGTCCGTGGACTCCGACAACTACGGCGGAGGCCGCATGGCCGTCGAGCACCTGATCGCCCGGGGACGTCAGAGGATCGTCCACCTGGCGGGCCGCCTCGACGTCTTCGGTGCCCAGCGCCGTGTCGACGGCTACCGCGAGGGCCTGCGCGCGGCCGGACGCGAGGTGGGCGACCGGCTGATCGCCCCGGGCGACTTCACCGAGGAGGGCGGCCGGCGCGCGATGACCGAGCTGCTCGCCCGCTGCCCGGACCTGGACGCGGTGTTCGCGGGCTCGGACGTGATGGCGGCGGGCGCCCGCCAGGTCCTGCGCGAGGTGGGCCGCCGCATACCCGACGACGTGGCGCTCGTCGGGTACGACGACTCCGCCATCGCCCGCCACATGGACCCGCCCCTGACGAGCGTGCGCCAGCCGATCGAGGAGATGGGCCGCGCCATGATCGACCTGCTGCTCGGGGAGATCGCCGACCGCCGCCCCGCGGTCTCGCGCGGTCTGGAGAAGCGACAGGTCGTGCTGCCGTCCGAACTGGTGGTACGGGCCTCGTCCTGACGCGCGGAAAGGCTTCGATAGGGCAATCTGATCGGTATGGTCCTCCATCCGTTGCTCGGAGTCGATGAAGTGCCCGCCATGGAGCCCTACCTGGGCAGGGTGGGGGAGGTGTTCCAAGCGTTCCGGGAGCAGGACTCGGGATGCGTGTCGTACGGCGTCCGGCTGCTCGACGGGGCGCGCTGGTTCGTCAAGGAGGCGGTGACCGACCGCGGCCGGCGCTCGCTCGAACGGGCCTGGGCCTTCCACCGGGCCGTACGGCACCGGGCGATCGTCCCGCAGGTCCACCGCATCGCCGTGGGGCGCGGCGGCGCGGCGGTGGTGATGCCCTGGCGGGAGGGCGAGGTGCTGTACCCGGCCATGCTGGGCGGACCGCGCGACCGTACGGGCCCGGGCACCCCCATGGCCCGCTTCCGCGCCCTGCCGACCTCCCTCGTCCTGGCCGCCTTCGAACGGGTGCTCGACGCCCATCTCGCGGTGGAGCTCGCCGGGCATGTCGCGGTCGACTTCTACGACGGCGCACTGCTGTACGACTTCAGGGGCGACGTCGTCCATCTGGTCGACCTCGACGAGTACCGGCCGGGCCCGTTCGTGGTCGAGGAGGAGCGCCTGCCGGGTTCGCGCCGGTTCATGGCCCCCGAGGAGTTCGTGTGCGGGGCCGTGATCGACACCCGTACGACCGTCTTCACGCTCGGCCGCACCGCCCGGCTCCTCCTGGACGCGGGGGACGAGGAACGCGCCTGGCGGGGCACCCCGGCCCAGCAGGCGGTGATCGTCCGGGCGACCCGGTCCGAACCCGAGGAACGCTTCGAGGACGTCCATCGGTTCGCCGACGCGTGGCGGGCCGCGGGCCGCTCGCACACCGGCTGAGGTCACCGCCGTAGCGGCAGCTCCCACCGGACTTCGCCGTCCTGGTACCGGTCGGTCGGGCTCAGCCCGGCCGCCGCGGCGACGGCCGCGGAGGCCCGGTGGCCGGGGTGGATGTGCGCGACGACGGTACGGATGCCGGCCTCCTCGCCCAACCGGCCGACCAGCCCCCGTGCCGCCTCCCCGGCGAACCCACGCCCCTGCCAGGGCGTGCCCACCACCCAGGCGATCTCCGCGACCTCTCCGGTGACCGTCGCCTGGACCGTACCCACGAGACATCCCTCCTCGCGCAGCCGCAGCACCCAGTTGCACCAGACGACGGCCGGGTCGGGGGAGCCCGCGACGAGACGTTCATAGCGTGAACGCAAGGCCTCGGGAGTGGCGGGTGCGCCGCCGATGAACGCGTGCAGCGCCGGGTCGGACAACACCTCGGCCATTTCCCCGGCGTGTTCGACGCGGAGGGGGAGGAGACCGAGGCGGGCGGTGCGCAGGGTGTGGGCGGGCAGGTGGGGTGGGGGCATTGGGTGAGCCTAGAGGGCGCATCGGACACGCACGGACTCGGCCGTACGGCCGCACGCAGCCAGGACTCTTCCACGCCGAGCGCGGTGGCGGCCTCCGAGTAGCTGTGGAGGGAGATCAGGACGCGTGTGTCTGGGGCCGAGGCAACTCTCCTTGCGTTGTGTCGCCGCAGCTTCCATTGCCACTCACGGTTTGGAGGGGCCGGAGCAAGCTGGTAAAGCGCTATCCGCTGGGGTGCGACATCGCCGTCGACTTGCCGTAATGTCCCGTGATCGTTGGCACTGCGTCACGGAGAGGCGCTGACCGCGGTCGGTGAAGAGGCGACAGTGATCGGCGCGTCTTCGTCCACCGTTGAAATATGGACCGATCCGACGCTTCGGAAGCTGCGGGCAGAGCTGCAGCGGATGCAGCGCCGGCCCGTAGCCTCACGTGCCCACGCCTCGCCATAGCGGTTCAACCCGTGGCATTCCCGCGACCTGGCCAAGCACGCGGGTCGGCGTAGGCCTGGCGGCGCTCCGGCCTGCGCCAGCTTGCCGCCAGGCGCGGTTTGCTGGTCGGTCCCGGCGGCTGCACGCTTGATGTGCTGTTTCGGATCCGCACCACGGCCATCAGTGCCGCGAGCTCTTCGGGGCTCGGAAATCCCCGGTGCACGCGTACGGTTCGCGGGCCCGCTTCCGCCTTCCGGCTCATCTTGGGCTCCTCTGCTACTGCGGCGGGTTGCCGTGCTTGCGGCTTGGCAGGTCGGTGGATTTGGCGGCAAGCATGGCCACCGCTCGACCGAGTACTTGGCGGGTGTTGCGTGGGTCGATGACATCGTCAATCAGTCCGCGCTCAGCCGCGTAGTACGGATGGACCAGTTCGTTCTTGTATTCCTTGATCTTCTGCTGGCGCATCGCCTCCGGATCTGTGGCGGTGGAGATCTCTCGGCGGAACACAACGTTGGCTGCTCCCTCGGCACCCATCACGGCAATTTCGTTGGTCGGCCAGGCCAACGCGATGTCCGCGCCGATCGACCGGGAGTCCATCACGATGTATGCGCCGCCGTACGCCTTGCGCAGGATCAAGGAGACCCGCGGAACCGTGGCGTTGCAGTATGCGTACAGCAGCTTCGCGCCGCGTCGGATGATGCCTTCGTGTTCCTGGTCGACCCCGGGCAGGAAGCCCGGCACGTCCACCAGCGTCACCAACGGGATGTTGAAGGAGTCGCAGAACTGTACAAACCGTGCCGCCTTTTCACTGGCGTTGATGTCCAGGACCCCTGCCATGGAGGCCGGCTGATTGGCGACGATGCCCACCACCTGACCGTTGAGGCGGGCCAGCGCGCAGATGACGTTGGTGGCCCAGGCGGCGTGGATTTCCATGAAGTCGCCTTCATCGACGATCTCTTCGACCACCTTGCGCATGTCGTACGAGCGGTTGCCGTCCGCCGGAACCAGATCGAGCAGAGCATGTCCGCTCCGGTCGGCAGGGTCCACACTCTGCACGACGGGCGGCAGTTCGCGGTTGTTCTGCGGGAGCATCGACAGCAGGTAGCGGACCTCGGCGAGGCAGGTCTCCTCGTCGGCGTAGGCGAAGTGCGCCACGCCCGAGGTCTCGGCGTGCACATCCGCGCCGCCCAGCCCGTTCTGAGTGATCTCCTCGCCGGTGACCGCCTTGACCACGTCAGGGCCTGTGATGAACATCTGCGAGGTCTCGCGGACCATGAACACGAAGTCCGTCAGCGCCGGGCTGTAGGCGGCGCCGCCCGCGCACGGGCCGAGCATCACGGAGATCTGCGGGATCACCCCCGACGCGCGGGTGTTGCGCTGGAAGATGCCGCCGTAGCCGGCCAGCGCGCTGACGCCCTCCTGGATACGGGCGCCGGCGCCGTCGTTCAGCGAGACCAGTGGGGCCCCGGCCGTGATGGCCATGTCCATGATCTTGTGGATCTTCGTGGCGTGCGCCTCGCCCAGCGCACCGCCGAAGATCCGGAAGTCGTGCGCGTACACGAAGACCGTCCGGCCCTCGACCTTGCCCCAGCCGGTGATCACACCGTCGGTGTACGGCCTCTTCGCCTCCAGGCCGAACCCGGTCGCCCGGTGCCGACGCAACTGCTCGACCTCCTGGAACGAGCCCGGGTCCAGCAGCAGCTCGATGCGCTCGCGTGCCGTCAGCTTGCCCTTGGCGTGCTGCGCCTCGGTCGCCTTCGGATTCGGGCCGCCATACGCCTCCCCCTTGATCCTCTTGAGCTCGTTCAGCCGGTTCACGGTCTCGGCCAATGGCTGCGTGGTCAACTTGGTGCCCCCAACTACTTGTCGGTCAACTACTTGTCGGTTCCCATAGCAGTCACTTCGTCTGTCGCGGGTTTGCCTGCGATGTGCCCGGCGCTCGGATCTTGCTGCGACGGCCGCCGCGGCCGCCGAGATCAACCCGCCGATGTACAGTCCGGACCGCGCCCCCAAGTGGTCGGCGAGCAGGCCGACGAAGAGGGCGCCCAGCGGTACCGAGCCTGCAGGATCAGGCTGTACACGGCCAGGACACGCCCCCGGTACCGCGGATCGCTGCCGAGCTGGATCCGGTGGTTGGCCGCCTGGGCGAAGTAGGTCGCGGCGAAGCCGGTCAGTGTCAGCAGTACGACCATCGAATCCCAACCGGGCGCCCATCCGGCCGCGGTCTCCAGCAGCCCGAGCGCGAAGGCGCCACTGGTCACGACCCGGGCGGACGGACGGCTGCTGCGCATGGTGCCGGCGAAGGCCGCGAGCAGCGCCCCGGCGGCGAACGCGGTGGTGAGCAGGCCGAATATGTACAGCTGCCACAGCCGGGCCGAGTCGGCGAGCACCAGCAGCGTCAGCAGCAGGGCGAGGAGCCCGGAGGCCAGGTTGGCGATGGTCAGCAGTGCTCGTTTGTCATGACGGTCCGCGAGCCGCCCCTCATAGAGAGTGAGCAGCAGCACGGGAGTGAACTGCAGGGCCGTCACCGTGGCCAGCGCCGTGCTCGAATCCTTCGTCAGGTCCAGGACCAGCCAGTCCTGGACCACAATCATCATCCACGTTCCGGTCGCGGACGCGATCTGCCCGGCTGCGAACAGCCGGAAGTTACGGACAGACAGCGAGCGGAGCATGGCCGCGTGCGGTGTGCGCGTGCCTGTGCGTGTGCGTGTGAGCGTCATGTGCCGTACCGCGGTGGCAGACATTCCTCCAGGAACCCGAGGGCCCGCAGGTGGTAGGGCCTGGCGGCCCAGCCCAGGCTGATGTTGTGCCCGGCATCGGGCTGTCGGTCGACTAGCACTCGGGGTGCGGACGTCAGCCGGGATGCGAGGTCGTCGAGCGTAACGTGATCGTGGCGCCACCAGAACTCGTACTGGGCGAAGGTGAACCGGACCGGGACACCTATGCCGGACGCGAGATCGGCGAAGGCCTCCGGCCATTGCTCGGCCGCCCACCGCTCCCGTACGGGCATGGGCGCGGTCAGCGTGCTGCTGGACTGGAACGTGTTCGGCGGGTACAGGCCGAGACGGCCCCAGTTTCGCTTCCAGTGACCGTGGCCGAGAGCGTCGGGCAGTTCGTTCGATGCCAGGGCGTACCGATGGCCGCAGCCCGAGATGTCCAGCCCGAGCAGGCCGTGCGGTGCCTCGTGGGCGGCGGTGGTCAGTGCGAGCTTGCCGCCGAACGAGTGCGCCAGGAGGAACAGCCCGGCGCCCGTGGCGTATCGGGTGCCGAACTCCTCCAGCGCTGCGCTCAGCGTCACGGCCTGCTCCCGGAGGGTCTGGCCCTCCGGGAGCAGGCCGGTTGACCGACCGTAACCGGGACGATCTACCGCGAGGACCGTGAAGCCGAGCCTCGCCCCCAGCGCGAGCAGCGACACGTCGGGGTGGGCCGGACCGTCGAAGTAACCTGCGCTCATGCCCGCGCCGTGCAGCGCCACCACGGTCGCGCGCGGAGGCGTCCGCTCCGGTTCGCAGAGCAGCGCGGACAGAGGAAGACCGGCGGCGTGCAGGGTGATCCGGCGTATCCCGCAGGGCGGCGTCTGTGTCGCTGTCGTCATCGGGCTAGCTCACCGCTGGTGCGCCGAACCAGCGGCGCAGGGAGTCCGTCAGATCGTCCGGTTCGCCTGCCGCCCATGCGACATGCCCGTCGGGGCGCACGAGCAGCGCGGTTGCCCCGGAGAAGGTGTCTGCCGCTTCTGGAGTGACGGTCACGGTGTTCACGCGGTCCTTCCAGCCGACTGCCGTCGCCCGCGTCTTCGGGTCGTCTGCCAGGTCGAGCAGCACTCCCTGGGCGGAGTGCAGCAGTCGTGTCGTGCTGGTCTCGCCCGCCGCGCCCCGCAGTACGAGGGGAGGAATCCGGCGGCCGAGCAGCGGGTGGTCGCCGACGGCATAGTCGTAGCGGACGTCCAGACCGCTGACGATGCCCGCCAGATGGCGCTTGACGTCGTCGAGCGCGATGAGCTCGGAGAACAGCTCGCGCAACGGATCCGCCTCGTCGCCGCCGAGGAACACCAGCCCCTGAGCCCGGGTGTTCATCAGCAGCCGAGCCCCGACCGGATGCCGTTCGCCGTGGTAGGTGTTTAGCAGGCCGTCCGGCGCCCAGCCCCGGACCACGGCGGCAAGCTTCCAGCCGAGGTTCGCCGCGTCCTGGACGCCCGTGCTCAACCCCTGGCCACCCGCGGGGAGATGGATGTGGGCGGCGTCACCGGCGAGCAGGACGCGCCCGCGCCGGTATTCGCCGGCCTGGCGGGTGGCATTGGTGAACGAGCTGACCCACTCCGCGCTGCCCCCGTGAAGGGACTCGCCGGTGATCCGTTGCCAGGCGTCGGCGACCTCGGCGAAGCGCGGAGTCCCGGTGCGTTCCCCTGCCGGAGTGCCGTGTTCGCACACAATGATGCGGTCCACGCCCTCGCCCAGGGGGGCGGCCATCACCATGCCGCCGGGCAGGCGCTCACCCAGGAACCGGGGGCGTATCTCGCAGCCGACGACATCGGCGAGGTACATTTCGCGAGTCGCCGCGGTTCCGGGGAAGTCGAAGCCTGCCAGCCTGCGCACCGTGCTCTGCCCGCCGTCGCACCCCACCAGGTATCGGGCCCGCAGGTTCCGGACCCCCTGTGCGGTGTCGGCGGTGATGTTCACGCCCTCGCCGTCGTCGGCCAGTTCGTGCAGCTCCCAGCCGCGCCGGAGGTCCACCCCCAGCGACAGGGCCCATTTCTCCAGCACCGCTTCGGTCTGCGACTGCGGGATGCCGCGCGCTCCGAAGTGGGCGCCCTCCAACACGGTGTAGTCGAACTGCACGCCGCCGAAGTGACCCAGTGGACTGGTCTCCAGACCGCCGAACAGCGGGAGCAGCCCGCGCTGGTCGAATACCTCCATCGCCCGGGCTGTGAAGCCCAGGCCCCGGGACTGCCCCGTGGGCTCCGCCAGACGCTCCAGCACTGTCACGCGTGCCCCGCCGAGGCGCAGTTCGCCGGCGAGCATCAGACCGGTCGGGCCTGCCCCGGCGATGATCACGTCAGTGTCCACAGACTTTCCTCTCTCCCCTTAGTCCCTTCCAGGTCTTCATTCGTCACAGCCCCGGCTCGGCGGGCCCGAACCAGCGCCGCAGCGCGTTGCGTGCCCCTGCTTCCTCGGAGCCGGCCCATGCGACATAGCCGTCCGGCCTGACGAGGACGGCGTCGGCGCCTCGCGGCAGGACGCCGGTGGGGCAGGGCCCCGCCGGCACCGCGGTGACGCGATCGGCCCACAGTCCCGCGATCCATCGGAGCGGAGCGTCCGGGCCGGTGGAGAAGTCGAGCAGTACACCCCGGCCGGAGCGCAGCAGAGCCGTGCTGGTGACCCGCCCTTGAGGCGTCGTCAGCTCCAGTTCCGGCAGCCGGGAGCCGAGCAGCGGATGCCCGTCGTCCCCGACGTCGTACCGGATGTCCAGGCCGCTGATCATTCCGGCCAGGTGTGCCCGGTTGTGCTCCGACGCGATGAACTCGCCCAGGAGCGTGCGGACGGGTTCCACGTCCGCGTCGCCGAGCAGGAGCAGTGCCTGTGCCCTGATGTTGGACAGGACGTGTCCAGCCACCGTGTGCCGTTCGGTGTGGTAACTGTCCAGCAACCCCTCCGGGGGCCGGGGGCCGACGTGCAGCGCCAGCTTCCAACCGAGGTTGACGGCGTCCTGCAGGCCGAGGTTGAGGGCTTGCCCCCCGATGGGCATCTGTTGGTGGGCGGCGTCCCCGGCGAACAGCACACGGCCCGTCCGGTAGTGGGTGAGCCGGCGGTTGGCGTCGCCGAAGGAGTTGACCCAGAGCGGTGATCCACCGCTGAGGTCCTCTCCGGTGACCCGCTTCCAGACATCGACCACTTCCGCGAACTCGGGTTTCCTCGACCGGACTTGAGTGGGCCGACCGAACTCGTGCACCATCACGCGCGTGACCCCGTCGTCGCGACGGGCCGCGATGGCAAGGCCTCGTTCCATCCGCTCGAAACGACGGTTGGGGACGTCGATCCCTGCCACATCGGCGCGCAGCAGCTCACGGACGGCGGGCCGTCCCGGGAACTCCACCCCTGTCAGCCGGCGCACCGTACTGTCCTCGCCGTCGCAGGCGACGAGGTACGCCGCCCGAAGCTGCCGAACACCCTGCGGGGTGGCGACGGTGACCTCTGCATGGCTACCGTTGTCGGCGAGTTCCAGCAGCTCACAGCCGCGCCTGAGATCGGCACCCAACGAGCGGGCCCACTCCTCCAGCAGCCCCTCGGTCCGGGTCTGTGGGACCTTCCACTGGCCAGGGTGGCGACTGGGCAGAGTCAGATCGAGCGGGATCCCGCCGAAGTGCCCGCGCGGGTCGACGGGCGGTGTGCCGAGGGCGCCCAACAGCCCGCGGCTGTCGAGGAGTTCCATGGTACGGGCGTGCAGCGTGGAGGCCCGGGACTCCGTGGTAGGAGTGAGCCGCCGTTCCAGCACGATGACATCGACCCCGCCCAGGCGAAGTTCCCCGGCCAACATCAGCCCGACCGGGCCGGCTCCTACGACGATGACTTGCGTGTCCAGGCCCTCCGGCCCGGCTGGATTCCCGGGTCCCTCCGCGGCCCTGGTCAACGGCGGTTCTCCGCGAAGTCCTTGGCGTGGCCCAAGGTGGCCCGGCTGTTGGTGCTGAGTGCGTTGTGCACGTACTGCCGGGCGTCGGCAACGGTGGCGTCGGTACCGAGGATCCGAGTGATGTTGGCGGTGTTCAGTACGACAGTGTGCTGCGAGGAGGCCGCCACGCCCCCGTCGTTCTCGTCGAACGTCCAGTAGCCGGTGTGCAGGGTCATCAAGGCCGGCAAGGTGACCTGCTTGTAGGCGATCCTGCGGTGCGGGAACGTCACCCGGTACGACTTGGTCGTGTGGACGGAGCCGTCCTTGGCCCGGGTGTCCATCTCAAGGGTCTGCAGGCCGGGGGTGTCCTCATCGAGGCGGACCGTGGCCACATGCGGCAACCGCTCCGACCACAGGCCGGCCTCGTTGATGAAGTCGTAGACGTCCTTGATCGAGCCGTCGATCTGCACCGTGTCCTCAAAGGAGAACGTCAACTCCTCGGAGACATGTGCACGTTCGACATTGGTCTTCAGGGCGGCAAGTTCGGAACGGGAGTTGCGGTCGACCGCCTCGGCGATCCAGTCCAGGCCCTCCGGATCGTCGTCGACGGCCCGGTAGTCGTGCAGCAGACGTACCCGGGACTCGGTCTCCGACAGAGCCTCGATGATCCAGGTGCCGCCCATCGCCGCCACCGGAGGCGTGGAGACCTCTTGCCGGAAGTCGATCCGCAAGTCGTCCGGGCTCAGTGTCCGATGCGAAGTCCAGTTCTTGGCCTCGCCGTTGGCGGTGGCCCAGATACGTATGCGCTCTGCGCGGTCGCCCTTCTCGACATGGTGGACGTAGATGGTGGGAGGGAAGATCCGCGGCCAGTTCTCCACTTCGGCGATCAGCTGGTAGACCGCTTTCGCGGGGGCAGCCACGGTGATCTCGTGCTCGACCTCGCGGTGGCCGGAGTGCGACATGCAAAGACTCCTCGGTTTGGGGTTCGGTCGCGTCAGAAGTTGCCGAGGCCACCGCAGACGTTGATCGCCTGCGCGGTGACGGAGGCGGCCGTGTCGGACGCCAGATAGCCGACCATGCCGGCGACCTCCTCCGGAGTGGAGTAGCGGCCAAGTGGGATCTTCGCCTGGAACTTGGCGAGGATCGCGTCCTCGGTGGTGTCGTACGCGGAGGCGTAGCCCTGGCGGACCCGCTGAGCCATCGGGGTCTCGACATAGCCGGGGCAGACGGCGTTGACGGTGATGCCCGTCGGGGCCAGCTCGTTGCCGAGAGCCTTGGTGAATCCGACGACGCCGTGTTTGGAAGCGGAGTACGGGGCGCCCAGGACGACGCCCTGCTTGCCCGCGGTGGAGGCGATGTTGATGATCCGGCCGCGGCTTTTGTCACGCATGCCGCCGGTGGTGAGGACCTCGCGTGTCATCCGGAAGACGCTGTTGAGGTTTGTGTCGATGACGTCGTGCCAGAGCTCGTCGGCGATGTCGGCGGTGACTCCGCCCCCGCTGCGGCCCGCGTTGTTGACCAGGACATCGACTGTGCCGAACGTGTCGACGGCAGCCCGGACGAACTCGCGCACGGCGTCGTTCGACCGGACGTCGACAGCGGCGCCGTCCACCTCCAGCCCTTCGGCCCGCAGTTCCTTGACGGTCGAGACAACGTTCTCAGCGCCGCGCGCACCGATGAACACCCGGTGGTCGTGAGCGGCAAGGAGCCGCGCTACGGCGAGGCCGATCCCGCTGGTGGCTCCGGTGATGAGGGCGACCCGCTGCTCCTGCTGCGGCATGTTCGTTCTCTTCTCTCCTGTGAGTGGCCGGTACGGACGGGAACCGCTGCCGGGCGGCGTGGGGAGACCGCCCGGCAGCGGCGGTCTGGGATCAGGCGGCCGTGCTGGTGGAGACGGCGAGGCGGGCGTTGACGGCCTCGATCAGGCTCCGAGGTGTGGGGGAGTCGGTCAGCGCGTCGTCGTCCAGGGTGATGCCGTACTGCCGCTCGATGCGGCTGCCCGTCTCCAGCAACGCGAGTGACTCGTAGCCGAGATCCTCGAAGCTGGTGTCGAGGATCTCGCCGTCCAGATCTACGCCCTCCTCCGCACCGGCGCCGGCGAGGAGGATGCGCTTGAGGTCCTCAAAGGTGAACTGCTGCATGGTCATGTGGGTCCTTTCCTCTGCGAGGTACGTGGTGTGGTGGTGAGGCGAGTGATGCGCCGTCAGCGCGGAACGCGGATCAGTCCGCTGACCGGACCAGCAGGGCCGTGTTGAAACCGCCCTCTCCGCGGGCCAGGATCAGGGCCTTGCGCACCTGGGCCTCGCGGGGCCGGCAGACGACGAGGTCGAGGTCGTACTCGGGTGCCGGCTCCACGTTCACGGTCGGAGGGATCAGGCCTTCGCCGATGGCCAGGAGGGCGGCGGCCAGGTCCAGCGGCGCGGCGCCGGAGTAGAGACGACCGGTCATGGTCTTGGGAGCGGTGACAGGGACGCCGCGCGGGCCGAAGACGTCCGTGATCGCCCTGGCTTCGATCCGGTCGAGTTCGGGGACGGCCGCGGCGTCGGCGAACACCACGTCCACCTCATCGGCGCGTACTCCCGCGTCCTCCAGGGCCAGTTCGATCGCCTTGCGCAGCCCCGGCTCGCGCCCGGTGCCAGGCTTCGGGTCGAAGGTCGCGCCGTACCCGGCGATCTCACCGTAGATCCGTGCGCCGCGCGCGCGAGCGCCCTCGAGTGACTCCAGGGTGAGCAGCGCCCCGCCCTCGCCTGGTACATGCCCTCCCGCCGCGCTGTCGAAGGGCAGGTAGGCGCGGGTTGGCTCGTCGCTCGTGCTCAGCCTGCCGCTGGCCAGCTGAGCCACCCAGCCCCAGGGGCAGATGGAGGCGTCGACGGCACCGCAGACAAGGAGGCTGGTCCCCTTGCGGATCTGCCGTCGGGCCTGCGCCACCGCGTCGAGCCCCCCCGCCTGGTCGCTCACGACCACGCTGCTGGGGCCCTTCATGCCGTTGCGGATGGAGATCTGGCCGCTGTTGACCGCGTAAAACCAGGCGAAGGACTGGTACGCGCTGACGTACTGGCTGCCCTGACTCCAGAGATTCTGCAGCTCTCCCTGGCCGAACTCGAAGCCGCCGGAGGAACTCGCGGTGACCACGCCCATGCTGAAATCGGACAGCTCCTCGGACCGGATCCCGGCGTCGGCCAGGGCCCAGTCGGCGGCGACCAGGGCGAGCCGGGTCATGCGGTCGGTCTGCGGGAGCAGTCGGCTGGGCAGGTGGTCCTCGGCCGCGAAGCCCGGGATCTCACCGGCGAGCCGAGCCGGGTACCGCGCCGGATCGAAGCGGGTGATGCGTCCGATGCCGCTCTTGCCGGCGCGTGTGGCCGCCCAGAAGTCGCCCGTGCCGAGGCCGTTGGGCGAGGTCACGCCCAGACCTGTCACTACCACCGGGGCGGTCATACCGTGCTCCTCTCGGGGCGGGTCAGGATCATGGCGCTCTGGAATCCGCCGAATCCGCTGCCGACCGTGAGGACCGTGTCGGTGAGCTGGTCCCGGGCGTGGAGCGGCACATAATCCAGATCGCAGTCCGGGTCGGGCGTGTGCAGGTTTGCCGTGGGCGGCACCACGTTGTTCTCCATGGCCAGGGCAGAGGCCGCGATCTCGATGGAACCGATCGCACCCAGCGAGTGACCGACCATGGACTTGATGGAGCTGACCGGGGTCCGGTACGCGTGGTCTCCCAGACTTTTCTTGAACGCCGCTGTCTCGTGCCGGTCGTTCTGCTTGGTGCCGGACCCGTGGGCGTTGATGTAGTCGATTTCGTCGCCGTTCATCCGCGCCTCGTCCAGCGCGACGCGGATTGCCTCGGCCATCTCCGCACCGTCGGGCCGCAGACCGGTCATGTGGTACGCGTTGCTGCGCGTGGCATAACCCGCGATCTCCGCGTAGATGTGGGCGCCGCGTCGTTGCGCGGCCTCCAGCTCCTCCAGTACGAACACGGCGGCGCCCTCGCCCAGTACGAACCCGTTGCGGGTGCCGTCGAACGGCCGGGAGGCGTGCTCCGGGGCGTCGTGGCGAGGGGTGGTCGCCTTGATGGCGTCGAAGCAGGCCATCGTGATCGGGGATATCGGTGCGTCGGAGGAACCGGCGATCATGACGTCGGCGGAACCCTCCCGGATCAACTCCACGGCGTAGCCGACCGAGTCGATGCCGGAGGTGCAGCCCGTGGAGACCACGGTGCTCGGACCCTCCGCTCCGACGGCCCAGGCGACCTCGACCGCGAAGGAACTCGGTACCAGGTAGTTGTAGAGATGCGGGACGGCGTATTCGTGGTCGACGAGATGCAGCCGGCCTCCATCACTGACGATGCGGTACTCCTGGTCGAGCCCCGTGGTCGCGCCGACCGCGCTGCCGACGGTGACTCCGACGCGGTGCGGGTCGATCTCGCTCAGCTCGATGCCGCTGTCGGCGACCGCCCCACGGGCTGCGACCACGGCGAACTGGGCCGCCCGGTCCATGCGCCTGACCTCCTGCGGTGTCAGGCCATGCTGCTCGGGGACGAAGTCGATCTCCGCTGCCACTTGGGAGCGGTAGGGCGTGGGGTCGAAGAAACTGATCCTGCGTGTCGCGGTACGGCCCTCGCTGAGCAGGGCCCAGAAGTTCTTGGCACCCACCCCTCCCGGCGCCAGTACCTCGATGCCGGTGATGACCACTCGACGGCCGGTCATGCCGGCGTCTCCCAGTCATAGAAGCGGGAGGCCATCGCGTCGGCCGGCGAGCGCCATGTCGCCGGGTCGTACGCCTCGATGAACGGCTTCAGGTCGTCACTGATCCCTATGAAGCGCGGATCGGCCTTGGCCAGCTCGATCCGTTCGCCGCCGTTGTCGGCATCGAAGTCCTGCAGGTGAAAATAGAGCCCTCGGTAGGTAAAGAGCTGACGCCGGCGGGTTCCCATCAGATGCGGCATTTCAGTGTTGTCGAATTCGCTGAACAGCTTGGCGACTTCGGTGCGCGATCCGGAATTCATCCGAGCCACGATCAAGGTGCTGTGCATGTGTTCTGTCTCCTTCAGAATCGGACGGCCCAGCGAGAGGGGCATGGCGTGACGGGCTTTGGGCAAGGATGTGAGGTGGCATCAGCTCTTGATGTCGCAGATGATGGCGCCGGATGTGACCGAGGCGCCGACTTCCGCGCTGAGGCCCTTGATGGTGCCGGAGCGGTGGGCGTTGAGGGGCTGTTCCATCTTCATGGCCTCCAGGACGACGACGAGGTCGCCCTCCTTGACCTCCTGGCCCTCCTCGACCGCGACCTTGACGATCGTGCCCTGCATCGGCGAGGCGAGGGTGTCGCCGGAGGCCACCGGACCCGACTTCTTCGCGGCGCGGCGCTTCGGCTTGGCGCCGGCGGCGAGGCCGGTGCGGGCCAGGGACATGCCCAGCGAGGACGGCAGCGAGACCTCCAGGCGCTTGCCGCCGACCTCGACGACGACCGTCTCGCGGCCCGGCTCCTCGTCGGTCTCCGTGTCCGCGGGGGCCGTGAAGGCGGGGATCTCGTTGACGAACTCGGTCTCGATCCAGCGGGTGTGGACCGTGAACGGGCTGTTGGAGCCCGTGATTTCGGGGGCGAAGGCGGGGTCGGTGACGACCGCGCGGTGGAAGGGGATCGCCGTCGCCATGCCCTCGACCTGGAACTCCTCCAGGGCGCGGGCGGCGCGCTGGAGCGCCTGCTCGCGGGTGGCGCCGGTGACGATCAGCTTGGCGAGCAGGGAGTCCCAGGCGGGGCCGATCACACTGCCGGACTCGACGCCCGCGTCCAGGCGCACGCCGGGGCCCGACGGCGGGGCGAACAGCGTCACCGTGCCGGGGGCGGGCAGGAAGTTGCGCCCCGGGTCTTCTCCGTTGATGCGGAACTCGAGGGAGTGCCCGCGCAGGGCGGGGTCGCCGTAGCCGAGTTCCTCGCCGTCGGCGATGCGGAACATCTCGCGGACGAGGTCGATGCCGGCGACTTCCTCGGTGACCGGGTGTTCGACCTGGAGGCGGGTGTTGACCTCCAGGAAGGAGATCGTGCCGTCCGTGCCGACCAGGAACTCCACGGTGCCGGCGCCGATGTAGCCGGCTTCCTTCAGGATCGCCTTGGAGGAGGAGTACAGCTCCTCCACCTGGGCGTCGGAGAGGAAGGGCGCCGGGGCCTCCTCGACGAGCTTCTGGTGGCGGCGCTGCAGGGAGCAATCGCGGGTGGAGACGACGACGACGTTGCCGTGGGTGTCGGCCAGGCACTGGGTCTCGACGTGGCGGGGCTTGTCGAGGTAGCGCTCGACGAAGCACTCGCCGCGGCCGAACGCGGCCACCGCCTCGCGGACGGCGGAGTCGTACAGCTCTGGGACCTCTTCGAGGGTGCGGGCGACCTTCAGGCCGCGTCCGCCGCCGCCGAAGGCGGCCTTGATGGCGATGGGCAGGCCGTGCTGTTCGGCGAACGCGACGACCTCGTCGGCGCCGGACACCGGGCCCGGGGTGCCCGCGACGAGCGGGGCGCCGGCACGTTGGGCGATGTGACGGGCCGCCACCTTGTCGCCCAGGTCGCGGATGGCCTGCGGGGGCGGGCCGATCCAGATCAGGTCCGCGTCCAGGACCGCCTGGGCGAACTCGGCGTTCTCCGACAGGAAGCCGTAGCCCGGGTGGATGGCGTCCGCGCCGGAGTCCTTGGCGGCCTGGAGGACCTTGGCGATGTCCAGGTAGCTGGTGGCGGGGGTGTCACCGCCCAAAGCGAACGCCTCGTCCGCCACCCGGACATGCGACGCGTCCCGGTCCGGTTCCGCATATACGGCAACACTCGCGATCCCGGCATCCCGGCACGCCCGGGCCACGCGGACAGCGATTTCGCCACGGTTGGCGATGAGCACCTTGCGCACGACGAGGGTTCTCCTGACTCAATCAGAATCGCGATTGACCGTGCACCTATGGCGGGGGGAATTCCCTGGGAATCAGGTGCACCAGGTCGTTGACTCATGATTGTCCGAGGTCGATTCCTCGTTCAAGATGGCGGGATTCAGTCTTCCGTCAGGTTCTGCAAACAGAGTGCGTGTTTGTCGGCCGATGGCCAAGTGAGCGTCAAGGCCAGTGCAGAAACCCAGGTGAGACGCTGCTCGGAAGGAGCGGAGCGAGAACTTTGACGGAACGAAAAAAGGGTGGGCTCCGATATCGGAGCCCACCCCTAGTGGTGCGTGTGTGTCTTGTCTCAACCGTGAGGTTCTGCTAAAACCACATACGCCTGAGAATGGTCACGCGCACCATCAACTGTGGCCGAAGCGAAAACCAACCCCTCGGATCGTGATAATCCAGTCGCGTCCGCCGAGCTTGCTGCGAAGGCTGCTGACATGCGTATCAACCGTGCGGCGGGACCACGAATCACCCCAGATCTGCTGCATGATCCGCTTCCGTGGAATGACCGTGTCAGGGTGGCAGGCGAGCAGATACAGCAGATCGAACTCCTTGCGCGTCATATCGATGGCCCGTCCACGGAGGCTGACCTCGCGTGAACTGGCATCGATCTGCAGCGCACCGTGCGAGATGACCTGAGTGCTGAGTGCCTGCGGTCGCGCACGGCGCATGACGGCGGCCATCCGGGCCATGAGTTCGCGGAAGCCGTAAGGCTTCGCCAGGTAGTCGTCCGCGCCGGCCTGGAGGCCGAGGACGCGATCCAGTTCGGTTCCCCATGCGGTCACGGCGATCACCGGTACGTCGCAGGCCGATCGGATGGAGCGGCAGACCTCCAGGCCGTCGAGGTCGGGGAGTTCGAGGTCGAGCAGGATGATGTCGACGTTCTCGCAGGCGCGTAGTGCTTCGCTCCCCGTCTTGACGCTGTCGACGGTGTGCCCGTGCCTCTGCAGGCCTTTCGTCAGGGCTTCCCTGTCACTCACGTTGTTCTCGACCACGAGCACCCGCCAGTTCGCGGAGGAACTCCGCGTGCGCAGGGACGTTATCTCGGGTTCCAGTTCATTGATCGATTTCTGACTCAAATTTCCCCCAAGGTGATCCAGCAGGGAGGGTGCGTACCCCAAGCGACTCACAAGACGACTTTAGAAACCAGCTCGTCGGTTTGTCAACAGAGATCAACTAAGGTCCACACCGCCGGGATGACGCCCACCGCCTGACCAGCAACGGAGTCGATGTGGGAATTTTATTCATCAATATCCGCTATGTTCCGCGTGTGGGCGGGGTTTCCGCTGATCCAAGACCGACCACTAGGTCTCCTCGTCGCCCTTATTCGCGGACGCATCGAGGCCCCACGGCGTCTAAACAGGGTTTACGGTCTTCTAACGTGATCGTCATCTCACTGGATGTCGGTCGCGGGTGGACGGTATGTGATCGAAGGCGTCCCTACTGAGCCCGGTTGGGGCGCGTAGACCCGGTTCCTCGCTGGTCGAAGTGGTCGAGAGATCGCGGCTCGGGCCGGTATCATACTTTTCGGTCTGTTTAACAATGGGTCATTTCATGCGTCTGATGAGGGATAGGGGAGTCTGTCGATGGCACGACAAGAACGGGCCGTTCGCACACGGCATGCGCTGATCCGTTCGGCTGCCGAGATTTTCGATCGCCGTGGGTACGACCAGGCAAAGCTCGCCGACATCAGCGCGGGAGCGGACGTCAGCCCCGGAGCTCTGCACTTCCACTTCGAGAGCAAGGCCGCGATGGCCAGGGCCGTCGAGGTCGAGGCGATCAGCACCTTGAGGAGTGCCGCTCACATCGTCTACCGGGAGCGCGCGTTCGCACTCCAGGCCCTCACCGACATGTCGCACGTGTTCGCCCACCTGCTGCGCTGGGACGTGGTGGTGAGGGCCGGGTTTCATCTGAACAACGACAGTACCCACAGCGGTGACCGGCTCATGGGCATCGAGTGGCGGGGCTGTGTCGAACGCCTGCTGGGGGACGCGGACGAAGCGAAGGAGCTCGCCTCCGGTGTCGAGCTGCGGGCTGCGATCTGCACCGTCGTGGGAATCACTACGGGACTTGGGCTGCTGGTCACGGGCGGCGGAGAACCGAGGGCCCGGCTGGCTCTCACCGGCTTCTGGCATGCGCTGCTGAGCGGGCTGGCCGCACCGGACGTACTGACCCGCCTGAAGCCCGCGGGCACCGGCTCAGTGGTGGCCAAAGCCATGACGGTATCCGACGGCCTTCCGAAGGAGGCCCTGACCCCTTACACCCTGTTGGTCGGGGGTGCGTCGGATCGCCGGGGGTGCTCGGTGCCGATGGCCTCCTCCATGGCAACCGGTGCCTCGCCCGTTACCGCCGACGGCCAGTAGAGGGCGGCCAGTTCACCCGCCAGATACGCCAGCCGCTTGCGGGCTTCCGGGGGGCCGAGGACCTCGACCCGCGATCCGAGGCCGGCCAGCTGCGCCGCAAGGACGTCCGAGGACGGCCCGTCAGCTTCCACTTCCACCCATCCGTCCGCGAGTTCCCCGCCGATCCGCAGCCGCGCGCCGAACAGTCCCTGCAGGATCGGCAGGGCGCTCCGCTCGGCTCGCGCCCGCACCGTGGCCGCGAGCATGCGCTCTTCGACTCGCGTCGCAAGGGACCGCCATGCAGTGGACAGTTCGAAGTCCTTAGGCCGGTCGACAGGGTCGAGGGTCGCGGTGATGGAGGTGACCCGGCCGACCTTGTACGTTCGCAGACCCTGCTCGGTGCCGGCGACGAGATACCACACGCCGCCCTTGGAGGCGAGGCCGAGTGGATGTACCGTCCGCTCCTTGACGGGCTTGCCCGGGGTGGCGTAGCCGAGCCGGACCTGTACGCCGTCCAGCACCGCGTGTTGGAGAGCGTCAAGGTGGGTCGGCGCGGCATCGAGGGGGGTGCGGGACCAGTCCGTGCCATCGATGACGAGAGCCCTCGACGCGGCCTCGGCGCCCGGCCGCAGCGGCGAAGGCAGAGCTCTGACCAGTTTGCGCAAGGCTTTCCGTAGCTCGGGTGTCGCCGCCGACGGTCCCGCGACCAGGAACAGCGCCCGGATCTCCCCAACGGTCAACCCCGTCAGGTCGGTACGTGCGCCGCCGACGAGCGACCATCCGCCGCCGCGCCCGCGCTGCGAGTAGACGGGAATACCGGCCAGAGCGAGGGCTTCCAGGTCCCGCCTCGCCGTCCGTTGGGACACCTCCAGCTCCGTGGCCACCTCCTTCACGGTCACGCGTCCGCGTGTCTGCAGGAACAGCAGCGTCGCCACTAAACGGTCAGCCCTCATGTCTGATCATTCTTCTCCCAAATAGGCCAGAGGGTGGCCTCTTTTATCTCCAGACTGGTGTCATGACTGAAAGCACCGACACCGCCCAGGCCTCCACCAGCTCCGCGCCGAGTGACCCCCGTACGTCTCTGATGAAGGCCGTCGCCCTCGCCGGACGGACGCTCGCCGCGATCCGCCCCGAGCAGTACGACAGCGCCACCCCTTGTCCTGAATACGATGTGCGCGCGCTGTCCAACCACCTTGTCTCCGTCCTGCGCCGGGTGGCGGTGGTCGGCGCGGGCGGCGAGTTCTTCAGCGTTCCCCACTTCGCGGAGGACGTCGCCGACGGCGACTGGGCCGTCGCCTGGGACGCCGCCGCCGGTGACGTCGACGCCGTGTGGTCCGACCCGGCGGTCCTGGACCTCCAGGTCAGCCTGCCGTGGGGCTCGTTCACCGGTTCGGCCATGGCCCTGTCCTACACAACGGAGTTCACCCTGCACACCTGGGACCTGGCCACCGCGACCGGCCAGAGCCCGGAGTGGGACCCGGAGGTGCTGGCGGGTCCGCTCGCCACCATGCGCCAGACCGTGCCGGCCCAGCCGCGCGGCAACCCCGTGCCGTTCGGTCCGGTAGTCGAGGTCCCCGAGGACGCCCCTGACATCGACAAGGTCGTGGGCTGGCACGGCCGCCGGCCCTGACCCCAGTACCAGCGGAGGCCGCCGGCGGATGCCGGCGGCCTCTTGGCGTTCTGTCTCTCGGTCGGGGACGGGACCGTGCCTCTCACGTCGGGGACGAGAGGCGACTGGCCTCAGACCACCTTCTTGCCCTTGACCGCTGACTTGACCATGCCGGACAGCATGGCGCGGCCGAGGGCCCGCATCTCCTGCGGTGCCTGGGTGTTGGCCCACCACATGAACTTCATCATGGTGGGCGTGCTGGCACGGAAGTAGCGGTGGTTCTCGTCGTCCTTCCAGCCGAAGGGCGTATTGATCACGTCGCAGTCCCGGATGGCCTGGAAGACGATGTCGGCCGCGGTGTCGCCGTCCAGTGTGCCGGCCTCGTACTTCTCGCAGGTTTCGGCGGTGATGTCGAGGAGGTGCTTGAAGCTGGAGCTGTCGGGCCACCACAGGCCGGGGTAGGCGGCGTTCTCCAGGTCCTTGAAGTGCTGCTCGTTGCCGTCCAGTTGATAGTCCTGCCGTGCTCGGAGCAGGCGCATGGTGGCCGGTGTGGTGAACGACGCCCAGACCCGGAACACCGCGTTCCAGAGCCGGAAGTGCGAGAACGAGATGTACGAGGCGTTCACGAGCTCGTCGTTGTAGTGGAGCAGCCCCTGCTCCAGCTCCTCGACGTACTCGAAGCGGTCCACGGAGAAGTCGTCCTCGCGGATGGCGTCGAGGAGCCGGCCGGCGAGTGCGTCGACCACCTCGAAGGTGTTGGAGAGGCCGCGGGAGTACAGCGGGTCGATGAACCCGGCCGCGTGGGACATCAGGCACCAGCGGTGGCCGATGGTCTTCTTGGAGGAGTACTGCAGCCGGTCCGTGGACACCCACTCGCGGACCCGCTTGGCGCCCTCGAACTGGCGTTTCACGGCGGGATACTGATCCAGGTAGTGGTTGAACTCCTCGTCGGGAGTCATGTCCTGGGGCTTGGGGTACAGACGCTCGTCGAAGGTGAGCCCGACGCTGCACAGCGGGTTCTTCGAGTCCTTGTAGTTGTCGAACGGAATGATCCAGAACCAGCCCCGCTCGATCAGGTGGTGCAGGGTCCCGCCATGGAAGGGGGCCTCGGCCGGCGGGAGGAGGTTCTCGGGGTAGTTGCAGACCTCGTCGTACGGTTTGATCCCGACGTAGTGGGTGAACAGCGAGCGCGCGTGGTGCTTGTGACGCGGCGGGTTCTCCCGCAGATCGAACTTCTGTGCCAGGGGCGAGCGAAAGCCGCTGGCGTCGATGAGGAACTTGACGCGGAACACCTCGCCGTTCTGCCCGGTGACCGTGACAGCGTCGTCGTCGAAGTCCAGGGAGGTCGCGCGCCAGTTCTGCCGCAGCGTGCAGCCGTACTTCGCGGCCACACTCAGGTAGTAGGAGTCGGTGTCCTGCCGGTAGAGGTGACTGGCCTCCGTCAGCATCTTGGGGATGACGAACATGGTGGCTTCGCGCGGGTCGGGCTCGCGCCCTTTCTTGTGCGTGACGAAGCCGAAGCTCTGCTTCCTGCCGTGGTGCGGGCCGATGTTCTCGGTGACGGCCTTGATGTCGAGAAGGTGCTTGATCTCGGGCACGTCGTAGCGCACGGCCAGGTTGTGCAGCCACTCCACCAGCTGCGGGTTCTGCGACTCCCCGACCGCGAACCGCGGGTGCTGGCCCGCGTCGACGAGCAGCACCTTCGCACCCTGGCGCGCCAGGATGGCGCCGGTGATCGAGCCCGCCAGGCCCGAACCCAGGATCGCGACATCGTATTCGGGCGCCTTGTGGGCCTCGGGGGCTTCGTTCGTTGCCTCAGCCTTGCGGGTCAAGCTGCTCTCCTCTTCTCGATGTCCCGCGGCGCGATCTTCCGCGCCGCGGTCTGAGGTATGGCCGATCAGGTTGAGGAATCACTGGGAGCACACCGCGAGGTGTGCGTACGGGACACGGACTCAAACGCCCTGGAGGGGACGGCCGAACCAGCGGGTGAGGGCGTCGGCGAGGCCGTCGGCGGAGCTGCCGGCCTCGCCCCAGGCGATATAGCCGTCAGGACGCACCAGCAGGTTGGCCGCGGGCGCCGCGGGGTCGTGGCGGGCCGCGGTGACGACATCGATACGGTCGCTCCACCTGGCAGCGATCTCGCGCAGTCCGGGGCTGTCGTGGAGGTCGAGCAGCAGGCCGCGCCCCTTGTGCAGCAGCTCGTAGGTGGTCGATTTCTCCTCCCCGATCAGCAGCTCCTGGTCGGGCAGCCGTCGGCCGAGAAGCGGGTGGTGGCCAGGGCCGACGTCATAGGTGATGTCGAGGCCCGTGACCATTCCCACGAGGTGGCGCTGCACTTCGTCGAGCCGCACCAACTCGGTGAAGACGTCACGAAGCGGCTGCATCTCCGGCCCGCCGAGGTAGAGAGAGCGCTGCACCAGGGTGTTGGCGACAATGCGGGCTCCCACCGGGTGCCGCTCGCTGTGGTAGGTGTCGAGAAGTCCGGCAGGGGCGTGGCCCTTGACCTCGGCGGCGAGCTTCCACGCCAGATTGACGACGTCGCCCACTCCGGCGCTGATGCCCTGGGCGCCGATGGGAAGGTGGATGTGCGCTGCGTCGCCGGCCAAGAAGATCCGGCCGCGACGGTATGCGACCGCCTGGCGGCTGGAGTCGGTGAAGTAGCTCGTCCACAGCGGCGTAGCGCCGTGGATGTCCTCACCGGTGACGCGCTGGAAGGAGTCGGCCACCTCGTCGAAGGCGGGCGGCTCCTGGGTCTCGCGTACCCCGGCGTTCCGCTCGAAGACGACGACGCGGGTGGCCTTCGGGCCCAGGGGAAGCACCACGACCATGCCGGCCTCGCCGACCTCGCCGGTGGGGCGGAGGCGGAGCTCGACGCCGGTCAGATCGGCCATCTTCATCTCGATGGTCGCGTCGGTGCCCGGGAAGTCGATGCCGGCCAGTCGGCGGACGATGCTGCGCGCCCCGTCGCACCCCACGACGTAGGCCGCGCGCAGGCGCTTCGGGCCCTCGGGCGTGGTGAGTTCGACCTCGACGCTTTCGTCGTAGGTGTCGAGTCCGACGACCTCGTGGCCCCGGCGCACCGTGGCGCCGAGCCCGCCGGCCCAGTCGGCCAGGATGGATTCCGTGAACGACTGGGGGACACCGCGGACACCGAAGTTGCCGCCTTCGATGATGCGGTAATCAATGGGCAGGCCGCCGAAGTGACCGATCGGGATGGTGCCGAGTTCGCCGAACTGAGGCAGTAGCCCGCGTTGGCCGAACTCCTCGATGGTGCGTGCTGAGAATCCAAGGGCCCTCGACTGCTGCATGGGCTCGGCCAGCCGGTCGACGGTGATCACCGAAAGGCCGGCCAGTCGCAGTTCGCCTGCGAGCATGAGTCCGGAAGGGCCCGCGCCAACGACGATTACATCCGCATCGAAGCTATCCATCTTCCCTCTTCCGACTGGCGTTTCCTCCAGTATTCCGAGGGCGTCGCACGAGATAAATGGGCGCGGCTTCAGGGCTCTGACAAGTTCGTCAAATCTGCTACAGCTACTTCAGTCGAAGGGCAGAACGCGGCAGGGGGTGCAGATACGTGATGGCGCCGGGAACGAATTCCCGGCGCCATCACGTATGCGCTTGTCCGTCGCTGCTAGTAGAGGCCCATCGCTCGGTCGACCGCTATCTCGATCACTACCAGACCCGGCGGATCCGGGGGCGGACACCAGTACCGCTTCGCATAGCGGCGTGCGCCTTCGACGACCCGTTGTGGATCGGTGGACACCGTGGCGGTGCCCTCAAGGGTGATCCAGCGGTGCCCCGCCGCTTGGCAGACCGCGACGCGACTGCCGGGGCGGGTCAACAGATTCCTGGCCTTCTGGCGCGAGGCGGCGGTCATGACCCGCGCCAATCCGGCGTCGGCGTCCCAGGTGAAGCGGACCGGTGCCACATGGGGCGAGCCGTCGGGGCGGAGAGTGGTCAGGGTGCACAGGTGGTTCTCGGCCAGGAAGGCCTCGGCCGGGGCCGACAGGGGTAGGGACATTGGTCGTCCTTCAGGCCGCGGGGATGCCGTCGTGCTCCGACGTCCTCATCATGGGCAGCAGCAGCGCGATGAGGATCGCGCCCACGGAGAACCAGAACCCGACGATGAAGGCGTGGTGGAAGACGCGCGTACGGGCCTCCCGTACGAGGTCGGGATCACCGTGGGCCCACTTCTCCAGGCTGCGGGTGTTGCTGAAGGCGATGGTGGCGGCGATGGCGACGCCGAAGGCGCCTCCCGCCTCCTGGCTCGTGCTGATGAGCCCCGCGGCCAGTCCGGCCTCGTTCTTCTCGACTCCGGTGAACGCGGCGATCTGCAACGGCACGAAGGAGACGCCGAGGCCCAGCCCGACGGTGAGGAAGGCCGGCAGCACATGGGTCAGGTAGGTGCTGTCCGAGGGCAGCCGCCAGAGCATCAGCATGCCTGCGGCGGTGAAGGCGAGACCGCTGAGGAGAACCGGCTTGGCCGGGACCTTGGTGATCAGTTGCGAGGAGACGCCCGCGCCGACCGCTGTGATCAGGGCGAGTGGGGCGTAGGCCAGGCCGGTCCTGATCGGCGTGTATTCCAGGACCCCCTGCATGAAGAGGCTCGCGAAGAAGAACAGCGTCACCAGGGTGCCGAACAGAAGGATGGCGACGATGTTGGCCATGGTCAGCACCTTGCGCCGGAAGATGCGGAGCGGGATCAGGGGCGACTGCGCCCGCTGTTCCACCAGGATGAAGGCGACCAGCAGGACGGCTGCGACGGCCAGGCTGCCGAGGCTGCGGGCGGATGCCCAGCCCACGTCGATGGTCTGCCCAAGGGTGTAGATGGTGAGCACCAGGGTTCCGGTGAGGAGGACGGCACCGACCGTGTCGAAGGACTTGCGGCGCTCCTCGGAGCGGCTCTCGGGCAGGACGAAAGGAGCCGCGATCGCGGCCGCCACACCGATCGGTACGTTGACGAAGAAGATCCAGCGCCAGCCGGGCCCCTCCGTGAAGAGACCGCCCAGAATGACACCGGCGACGGACGAGATACCACCCATCGCACCCCACACACCGAGGGCCTTGTTGCGCTCGGGGCCCTCGGCGAACGTGTTGGTCAGCAGGCTGAGTGCGGCCGGAGCGATGAACGCCGCTCCGAGACCCTGCACCGCGCGGGCGGTGATGAGCAAGAAGGTGCCCTGGGCGAGGCCCGCGCAGAGGGAGGCCACGGCGAACGTGATCAGGCCGGTCTGCAGAATGCGTCGACGCCCGAATGCGTCGGCGAGGCGGCCACCCAGCAGCAGGAATCCGCCGAGGACCGTTCCGTAACCCGTCACGATGTACTGCAAATAGGCTTCGGAGATGTTGAGGTCATCCTCGATCGTCGGCAGAGCGACGTTCACGACCGTTACGTCGAGAAACGTCATGAGTCCGGCAACGCAGAGGAATGCCAGAATCAGGCCCGGGCGACGGGCCACCTGAGGCTGTGCCGCGTTTGATGTCTCGGGCGGACTGGACAAGGACTCTGGGATCGACATGGCAATTCCTGGCGGTTAGTGGGTTTGATAATTCGGCACGAAGGGCGCAGAAATGTGGCGAGTGCCGAATCCGGGGGAGTTATTGCGTCGTCCCAGCGACGCTAGCATCCGCAGGCAAGTAGGTACCTAGGGGAAAGTGACTTACCTGGAGGTGGATCGAGGCGCGGCAGGGCCCCTGCGAACCACGGTCAGCTTGCGAGTTCGCCGTCCAGCGCGCGTATGGAGCCCCGGTAGAAGATCAGCGGATCCTCGTCCTGGCCCGCCGCGCCCAGTCCGACGACTTCACCGAGCACGATCGTGTGGTCGCCGCCGTCGTACTCCTCGACCAGCCGGCAGGAGAGGTAGGCCAGAGCCCCGCTCAGGACCGGCAGGCCGTCCGCGGTCCGGTGGTGTGGCACGTCCTCGACCTTCGCGGACTCCCGGCCGGCGAATGCCCAGGCGAGCGACTCCTGTTGGCGCGTCAGGAAGTTGACGACAAAGCCACCCGACTGCTGGATCGGTGAACGCAGCCGGGAGTGCTGATGCAAGCAGAACAGCACCAGCGGCGGTTCCAGCGACACCGAGGTGAAGGAGTTGACCGTCGTCCCGGCCGAACTGCCGGGCGTGCCGGTGGTGATGACCGTGACGCCGGTGGCGAAGTGCGCGCACACACGGCGCAGCGCGGCACCTTCGATCGGCTGCATCTGATGCGATGACTGCTGTGCGGGAATCACGAAAGCCCTCTCGCTCAGGTACGCGGGCCGCTGAAGTCCGCGACGGGTTGTTCGGGCAGCGGCGTGGCCAGGGCCTCACGTTTGGACAGCAGTGGACCCGCCATCGCGGTCGTGACAAGCGCCATGATCACGAGCATGGTGAACATGCGCCCGTCGAGGACGCCCAGGCTCACAGCCGCGTTGAGGATGATGAGTTCGGTCAGTCCTCGGGTGTTCATGAGGAGGCCGAGGTCCTTGGACTCGCGCCAGGAAAGCCCGGAGAGCCGGGCCGGAACGATCGCGCCGAGCAGCTTGCCCGCACAGGCGACAGCGATGAGCAGTGCGAGCGCGAGACAGTCGCCCTTGGTCAGGGCGCTGATATCAACGCCCAGTCCGGTGACGATGAAGAACACCGGAAGGAGCACCAGGCCCACGTTGTCGATCGGCTTGCGCAGATGCTGGGCCAGCACCCTTGCCGGTTCGCGGGGCATCACGAAGCCGAACAGGAAGGCGCCGAAGATGGCGTGGATGCCGATCCAGGACGTCAGCCACGAGGACAGGAAGACGCCCGCGCACAGCAGCATGAGCAAGGGCGACCAGCGTTCGACGCTCGCCCAGCGCCAGATCAGCCGCGTGAGGAGCGGTCGGACCGCGAGGAGCATCAGCGCCACGTAACCGACACTGAGAGCGCCGATCCGTGCCAGGCTCGCGTAGTCGCCGTCCGCGCTGACCAGGGCAGAGACATAGGCCAGCAGGCACCACGCGAGCACGTCGTCTATGGCGGCGCTGGCCAGGGCGAGGGTTCCCACCCGGGTGTCCATCAGCTTGTTGTCGGTGAGGATCCGGGCCAGCACCGGGAACGCGGTCACTGACATCGCCGTACCCATGAAGGTGGCGAAGGCGGCGAACGATATGTGGTGCCCGGCAACCGTCGAATGGTGCGGATAGAGCATGGTCGCGACGGCCACGCCGAGGCCGAAGGCGATCGCGATGGAGGAGAGGGAGACCCCGGCGGCCAGGCCGGCGTGCGGCTTGACGAGCCGCTTTTCGAACTCCCAGCCCACGACGAACATGAAGAGGACCAAGCCCACTTGGGACACCGCCGACAGCAGCGGCCGGACGTCGGCGGGGAAGACGACCTGCGGCAGGTTGCCAGGCAGTCGGCCGAGGACGCTGGGGCCGAGCATGATGCCGGCGGCGATCTCCCCGATGACGACAGGTTGGCGCAGCCGCCGTGCGAACCGGCCGAGCACAAGCCCCGTCAGGAGTACGACGGCTATGTCGGCCAGCATGATCGCTGTCTGCATGTCCTGGGGCGCCGCCGCCGTGGTGATCACCGGTCCTCCCCGGCGCGGGGCGGGCTGCCGGTCATCCAGACCACGCGGAAATCGAGCGCGGCAAGTCGCCAACCGCCGCTTGTGCGGAGGGCTTCGCCGGTGACCAGGGTGCCGGTCACGAAGAGCGGCTCGGCCGCCGTGCCGGGACGGTGAACGTGCGTGGAGACGAGGTTGGCCCGCAGACAGGCCCGGTCGTCGTCGACGAGATCGACGACCGTGGGCGAGTTGAGATGCTGCGTCCGCTCGAACATGGCCAGGGCGTCGCGGTGATAGGCGGCGAGGCCGTTGATGCCTTGGTGGCGGCTCATCGGGAACTCGATGCGTGCGTCCTCGGTGAACAGGGTCGCGGCCCACTCATCGTCGAGCTTGTCGTCATCGAGGTTTATGAGATAACGGTCGAGCAGGGCGCCTATGGCGACTGACTTGACTGACTGCATTGCTCAATCATGGAGTCGTTTCCGGCGGCTCTCCAAGGTCGTTTGTCAAAGACTTGACGCTGCTGCAGAAGATCTGAAGACCCTCCGGAAGACTTGACGATCGTGCTGTAAGTCTTGAACCGCGCCCACTTTCTCTTGGCAAGGCACCTTTGCCATGCTGCTCTGGGCACACCGGCCGAAGGGGCGAGCGCCGGACCGGGCGGCGCCCCAATTCTCGCGGAGATCGGCTTCGCAGAATTCCACTTCAGGAAGAAGGAAGAATGCCGAAGATAGCGGCAGACGGTCAGCACCTGACCGTTCTCAATCTGCTTCTCGACGGACGCCCCCGAGAAGCAGGAGAGCCTGCTCGGGGCCATGCGGGAGATCGTGGACGCTGCGGCCTATCCGGGCTGGATCTCCAGCACCGTCCACAGCGGCGAGGAAAAGCCGGGCACCGCCAACTTCATCCAGTGGCGCAGCACCGAAGACCTGGAAGCCCGATATGCCGGGGAGGAGTTCAAGCACCGTACGCTGCCGCTCTTCCGCGAGATCACGACATCGATCCGGCTGCTGCAGAACGAGGTGGTCTTCACCCAGCAGAAGCCCGCCCTGGGTGGCGTGACCGAGGTCTCCCCCGACCGGGACGACTACACGGTCATCGAGGTCCTGGGTGTCGCGGAGGAGAACCAGGAGGACCTGCTCGACGCCCTCGGCCCGTCCCAGGAGTGGCTGCTGGACGTACCGGGTTACCGCACCCACACCGTCCTGCGCGGTCTGCGGGCGCGTGGACTGGATGGCTCCTTCGTCGTGTCGTACGAGCAGTGGGACGACAAGGAGTCCTACGACGCCTTCCGCGCTCAGGCGGAGAGCGAGCGGTCCGCCGCCCGCCAGAAGTCCGACGCCCGAGTGGACGCTCTCGCGACCTCCCGCGACTGGAACACCTACCGCGTCGTCCACACGCGGTCTGCCGGTTAGTAGACAGTCCGATCCGCTCAGGCGGGGGTGCGGCCGACGCCTCGGCGCCGGCCACATCCCCGTCAGGCATGTTGTGCCTCGGCGTGGAGTTGACGATGCGTGTTCTCGTAGTTGAATCCGACGATCAAGCCGCCGACTCCCTGGTCGGCCGGTTGGGCAGAACAGGACACAGAGCCCGTCGCGTCCATTCGGGCAGAGCCGCTCTCAGAAGCTGGGAGGAGGCCGATCTGGTGCTCCTCGATCTCGGCCTCCCCGACCTGGACGGGCTGGAGGTCTGCCGAGAGATCCGCGCCAAGAGCAACACCCCCGTCATCACCTTCACTTCGGGCGGCACCGAGCTCGACCGGGTGCTGAGCCTGCAGGCCGGCGCGGACGACTGCCTGGTCAAACCGTACGGCTATCGGGAGCTCGTGGCCCGGATGGAGGCGGTCATGCGCCGTGCGATGTCGTGGTCGACGACGTCCGCCATCTCCCGCGGTTCGCTGTACATCGACCCGTGCAGCCGCCAAGTACGGGTGGGCGAGCGGGTCGTCGAGGTCACCCGGAAGGAGTTCGACCTCCTCTATCTGCTCGCCTCGCTTCCGGAGACCGCGATGTCGCGAAAAGATCTCATGGCGAAGGTGTGGGCGGACGAGTGGGCCAGCTCCAGTCGCACCATTGACACGCATGTGAGCGCCCTGCGCGGCAAGCTCGGCGACAGTGACTGGATCATCACCGTCCGGGGGGTCGGATACCGCCTGGGCGGGGGCCCGGAGAGCTGAGAACCGTACGTGGTGCCCGGCCACCGAGTGCTCTGCCGCTCGGTTTCCGGATGTGCGGTATGGAATGTGCCCCGGTCAGGAGCCGCCACGGTGACTCATGATCCGGCCAAGATCCTCAGCACTGGTCCTTGTCCGCCTCTTCCCCCTTGTTCTCTTGCCTCTCGGCCGCAGCCGCCGCCTGCATCGAGGTCAGCACCCGCTGGGCGCGGTCTTCGGAGATGTCGAGCATGGCGAGCACGGGTGGCAGGGCGATGCTCGGTAGTACATAGTGCAGCAGCCTTGAGATTCGGTGCTCCAAATCCTTTCGCTCGCAAAGGACTTGGGATAGCTCCTGGATGCCGGAGAAGGCGCCGGCCAGCATCTGGGCAGCCTCCTCGGGATCGACGTACGGCAGGAGCTCGCCCTGTTTCTGCGCCTCGACCAGCAGGGTTGCAAGTCGGTCTATCCATGAACGGAACGGCAGAACCCGGTCCAGTCCACCGCCCCACTGGGCCATCGCCAGTCCGACGCTCGCACGTACCAGCGGCTCGTGGCGCAGCCGGTGGGCCATCATCATGCCCTGGTCCACCAGCTCCTGAAGCTTCGTCACCTGTGGGGGCAGAGGTTCGAAGTCCAGCTGCGCCTCCATCACCCCGTGGGCCAGCTCCTCCTTCGAGGCGAAGTGGAAGTAGAGGGCTCCCTTGGTCACGCCGGCCCGCGCGAGGATCTCGCTGAGGGTGGCAGAGCCGTAGCCGCGCTCATCGAAGACGGCGGCGGCCGCCAGCAGGATCGACTCTCGAGTCTGAATCGCTCGGGTTTGTCTGGCCATCGGCTCTACGCCTGCCTCTCGAGGTGAATGTGATCCCGGATACACCGATGGGACTGTAGAGAAATCAGGTCGGTCGGTATCTTACTCTGGGGGCGAGGTGCTCCCGCATGGAAGCCACAGGGGGTATTGTCCGTGGTACAGGCCGGTATGTCCGCACATGCGACGCAGAGTGAGACCGAACCGCCTGGTCTCCAACCACCGAGGATACCTGCGCAGAAATACTGGAGAACCGACGTCTCGTCCGAACTGGTTCACCGATCCGACCCCAGTGACATCTTTCCCACCGGCTGGTCCAGATGCGGCGACAACAATTTCTGCGTGTCGGCCCAGTGGCCCGGCCCCCATCGCTTCTTCGCCGTCGCCTCCGGCCTTGACCAGGATCCTCTGCTGATAGCCGAGACCATGCGGCAGACGACGATGATGCTGGCCCACGCGGAGTTCGGAGTCCCCGTCGACGACCACTTCGTGATGTGGGACCTGGAGTACAGCGCCGTGGTTCCGGGATTCGGCCTGGACACCGCGTCGGGGAAGGTCCTGATCGACGTGACCTACTCGGACGTTCGGCGGCGTGGCCGGGGTATCGCCGGTATGCGAGTCGCGTTGCGCTTCTACCGCGACGGGGCCCTCCTGGCTACCAGCTCCGGCCGTGTCAGCTGCACTTCGGCGCGTGCGTACCGCCGGATCCGACGGGACCGCCTGGACGTGGTGGGCCGCCCGATACGGTTGCTGCCCGGCCTGGCGCCGAGCATGGTGGGTCGTACCGCGGACGCCGACGTGGTGCTGGCGCCGACGCCCCAACCGCAGCTGTGGCGGCTGCGGTTGGACACCACCAACCCGACCCTGTTCAGGCGGCCGAACGACCATGTTCCCGGCATCGTGCTGCTGGAGGCGGCCCGTCAGGCAGCCGTCGCCGCGGCTCCAGGCCAGGGGTTCCTCCCGACGTCGGCGGAGATCGCCTTCCACCGATACGTCGAACTCGACTGCCCCTGCTGGATAGAGGCAGAGCTCGCCCCGTCCGCCGACGGCTGCGGGACCACCGTCCGAGTACGGGGACAGCAGGACGGCAAGCCGGTGTTCACCAGCGAACTCACCCACGTACATCAGGGCGGCCGCTCTTGACCAGGCACATCCTCATCACCGGGGCGAGCGGTTTCGTCGGCAGACAGGTGGTGGCGGCGGCGCGCGCCGTTCCCGGAGTCCGGCTGCGTCTGATGGAGCACCGGGCTTCGTTGGACGGGGCCGGCGCCGGATCCGGTGCGGAGATCGTGCGGGGGGACCTCGAGTCCGGCGAGTCGCTGCGCGGCATGTGCGACGGGGTCGACGCCGTGATCCACTGCGCCTCGCGGATCAACGGGGACGAGCAGACGACCCGGACCGTCAACGACCTCGGAACCCGTGCCCTGGTCGACGAGGCGGTACGCGCGGGCGTCGGCCGCACCGTCTATCTGAGTACGGCAGCCGTGTACGGCCGTGGCCCGTTCACGGCACTGGTCCCGGGCCGGGCACCGCTCGCCCCGGGGTCGCCCACCAGCGTCACCCGTGCCGCAGCGGAGAATCACGTCCTGGCGGCCGGTGGGACAGTGCTGCGGCCGCACCTCGTCTACGGCGAGGGAGACCGCTGGGTGATACCGGGCCTGGTCACGCTGCTGCGGAAACTGTCCGCCGGTCCGACCGGGTGCCCCGCCCGGCACTCCATGATCGATGTGCGGGTGCTGGGCCGGGCCTTGCTCTCCGCGGCGCTCTCGCCCGCGGAGACGGCGGGTGTCCATCACGTCAACCACCCAGATCCGGTCACCTCTTCCGATCTCATCGAGACGGCTGCCATCGAGCTCGGACTGCCACGGCCGATCGCTGATGTGGGTCTGGACACCGCTCGGGCACGACTCGCCGACTTCCCTCGTGCCCTGCACTATCTCCAACTGCTCACCGTGGAGCACTGGTTCGCCGACGACCGGGTCTGGCAGCTGCTCGACTGCGATCCCGGCGACGGCTTCACGAAGGACTTCCCGCGGCATGCCGATTGGTACAGGGGCTTCCTGACATCCTGAGTATCGTGGCTTACCAAAGGAAAGCGACTTCCCTGGAGGCGGTATGTCCTACACCCCCGTGCCCCGGACGGCCGTTACCGAACCGGACGATTCGTCCGCCATGGAGGTGACGACGGCCGCGCCGGGCCAGGCGTGCACCATCGGACCGGTCGTCGACATCGTCTTCAGCCGGTGGACGACCCCGATCCTGTGGACCCTGCACTCCTTCGGACGGCAGCGCTTCGTGGAGCTCGAACGCCAGATCGGCACCATCACGTCCAAGGTGCTGACGCAGCGGCTGCGCCAGATGGAGCGGGACGGCCTGGTGCTGCGCACCTACCACCCGGAGGTGCCGCCGCGGGTCGAGTACGAGATCAGCGATCTCGGGAGGAGTCTCTCGCCCCTGTTCGCGGTACTCGCCGACTGGTCCCGGCACAACCTGGACCGGGTCGAGCAGGCCCGACACGACTACGACGCAGGCGGGGGCCGCCGCCCCTGAGCGAGCGCGCCCCGTCCGGCGTCCGGGAACTATCCGGCCGGATGAACTGACGGGGCGTCAATAGATATCCGATTTGACATTTCCCGTACAGAGTTGACAAATATCTGAACTGAATTCCATTTACTGCGCCAGGTGGCCCTCGCATAATTGTGAGTGCTGCCGCGCCCCGCTTATGTGCCGCGGCAATTGTCGTCGCATGTGTGAAGGGTGGAATACAGTGCGGGTAATGGTGGCGTCATCCCCGGGTGTTGGTCACATATTTCCCACGATTCCCACGGCCTGGGCGCTGCGAGCCGCGGGTCATGAAGTCGTCGTGGCCATGAGCGGTCGTACGGACAGGGCCGTGGGCGCCGGGTTGCCAGTGGTCGATGTATCGCCGGGCGTGGACTACGACAAGCTGCAGATGGAGTTCGTGCAACGTAACCCGGAAATGATGCTGAAGCCCCGGGAAAATAAGGACGGGGAATCCGGGGCAGATGATTTCCAATTCGAGAACATAGCCCGGCTGTTCGCTGAAGTCAGTGCGCCCACCGTGGACCGGACAGTGGAACTCGCGCGGCAGTGGCGCCCGGACGCCATCCTCTACACGCCGGTGCACGGCACTGGTCCGCTGGCCGCGGCCGCGGTGGGTGTGCCTGCCGTGATGCAGGGATTCAACATGGTGCTCGGCTCGGAGATGACTTCCGCGATCGCACAGTCGATGTCCGCGCACTATGAGCGTCACGGGCTCGCCTCGGACGATGTGAAGCCCGCCGCGATCCTGGATGTGGCGCCGCCGAGCCTGCGGCGCCAGTACGACGAGCAGGACAACGTGTGGCCGATCCGGTATCTGCCGTACAACGGAGGCGGCGTGCTGCCCCAGTGGCTGAACGAGCCGCGGAAGCGGCCCCGGGTCACGGTCACCCTCGGCTCGACGGTCCCCGGAGTCGGCGGAATCGATCTGCTGCAGCGATTCGTCGAGGCGGCGGGCACCATGGACGCCGAGTTCGTGCTGGCGCTCGCCGGCGCCGACCTCTCGCGTCTCGGTGAGCTGCCGGACAATTTGGTCCCGGTCGACTGGGTACCGCTGGCGCAGCTGCTGGCGGTGTCGGACGCGGTGATCCACCACGGCGGCGGGGGTTCCACGCTGACCGCGGCCGCCGCGGGTGTGCCGCAGTACGTCGTGCCGCACGGCGGCGACAACTTCGTACACGCCAAGCTGATCCGCGCACGTGGTCTCGGCGACGAGCTGACGCCGAGCGGACTCGACGAACAGCGCCTCGCGGAACTGATCGAGGACGGCCCCATGCGGGCGGCAGCCCGGGAGGTCGCCGCCGAAATGCAGGTGCAGGACACCTTCAGCGCGCTGATTCCGAAGCTGGTCGACCTGACGCGCTGACCTTCGTGCAAGAAGGCGTCGGCCGCGGGTTCCTGTAATCGATCGCTGCGAGGAGAAAACTCTCATGAAGACCGCCGAAGCCGGCCGGCCGCTGCGGACGCGCGCGGACCGCGCCGTCGCCGACCGGCTCGCCCGCTCCGCGGCCGCCGTCGGCGCAGGTGCCGCAATGACGACCGACGCCTTTCCCGACTGGCTCGCCGAACGCGGCCGTGCGCATCGCTTCCGGGTGGACCGCATCCCGTTCGCCGACCTGGAAGACTGGTCCTTCGCCCCGGACACCGGAAATCTGGTGCACCGCAGCGGACGGTTCTTCACCGTCGAAGGGCTGCACGTCACCAGGGGCGAAGGGCCCTTTCGGGAATGGCAGCAGCCCATCATCAAGCAGCCCGAAGTCGGCATCCTGGGCATCCTGGCCAAGGAGTTCGACGGGGTCCTGCACTTTCTGATGCAGGCCAAGATGGAGCCCGGCAACTCCAATCTGCTCCAGCTGTCGCCGACGGTCCAGGCGACCCGCAGCAACTACACCAAGGCGCACAAGGGCGCGGACGTGAAGTACATCGACTACTTCATCCGCCCCTCCGCGGGATCCCGGGTCCTCGCCGACTCCCTGCAGTCCGAGCACGGTTCCTGGTTCTTCCGGAAGTCCAACCGGAACATGATCGTCGAGACGGACGAAGACATCCCGCACGATCAGGACTTCTGCTGGCTCACCCTGGGACAGATCGGGGAGCTGCTGCGCGCCGACAATGTCGTGAACATGGACGCACGCACGGTGCTGGCCTGCGCGCCGGTGCGATACGAGGAGTCCGGCGCCCTGTGGTCCGACACCCAACTGTTGTCCTGGTTCACCGGCGAACGTGCTCGCCACGAGGTCCGCGTCGAGCGCATACCGCTGAACGACGTAGCCGACTGGAAGCGCGACGACACCTCTGTCGATCACGTGGGCGGCTCCTACTTCCGCGTCGTCGCGGTGTCGGTGTCGGCGGGCAACCGCGAGGTCACCGGCTGGACCCAGCCCCTCTTCGAACCCCGGAGCCTGGGCGTGACGGCGTTCGTGACCCGCTCCTTCGGCGGAGTACGGCACCTGCTGGCGCACGCCAGAGTGGAGGGCGGATTCCTCGATACCGTCGAGTTCGGGCCCACGGTCCAGTACACCCCGGACAACTATGCCCATCTGACAGGCACGGACCGGCCGCCCTTCCTGGATCTGGTGCTGAGCGCTGATCCGTCGTGCATCAGCTACCAGGCGGTGCATTCGGAGGAGGGCGGCCGCTTTCTCAACGCCGAGAGCCGCTATCTCTTCATCGACGCGGACGAGTCCCAGGCACCTACCGAGCCGCCCCCCGGCTATCGCTGGGTCACCGCCGGGCAGTTGACGTCGCTGACCCGGCACGGCCACTACGTCAATGTCCAGGCACGCACCCTGCTGGCGCTCCTCAACTCGGGCTGTGTACGGCTGTGACGGCTCCCGGACACCAGCGGCCGGTACGCATCGCCGTGTTGGGCTGCGCCGCCATCGCGCGCCGCCGCATGCTGCCCGCGTTCGAGGCCTCACCGCACACCCAGGTGACGTGCGTGGCGAGCAGGAACGGCCGACGGGCCGCAGAACTCGCCGGTCAGTACGGGTGCGCGGCGGTGGACGGCTATGAGGCGGCACTCGCCGATGCCGAGGCCGACGCGGTCTACGTGCCGCTGCCGGCCGCGCTGCACGCCACCTGGGTGGAGAAGGCGCTGCTCGCCGGCAAGCACGTACTCGCCGAGAAGCCGCTGACACTCCACCGCCGCAAGACGGCGGAGCTCGGGGCGCTGGCGCGAGAGCGCGGACTGGCGCTGATGGAGAACGTCATGTTCGTCCACCATGCACAGCACGAGCGGGTACGGCAGCTGGTCGCCGACGGCGTCATCGGCGAACTGCGCACCTTCCAGGCCATGTTCACCGTGCCTCGGCTGCCCGACGGCGACATCCGCTTCGACCCGGGGCTGGGCGGCGGAGCGTTGACGGACACCGGTGTGTATCCGGTGCGAGCCGCCCTGCACCTCCTCGGCGCGGGCCTCCAGGTGGTCGGCTCGTCCCTCACCCGAGGTGTCGGTTTCACTGTGGACACGGCCGGTGCGGCGCTGCTGCGCTCGCCTCAAGGGGTCACCGCCCAGCTGTCCTTCGGCCTCGACCACGGCTACCGCAGCGCATACGAACTCGGCGGCTCACAGGGACGGATCGTGCTCGACCGGGCCTTCACGCCACCGCCGGACCACCATCCGGTGATCCGGGTCGAGAACCGCGACGGAAGCACCGAGCTGAAGCTGGCGCCCGAGGACCAGGTGGCCGCGACCGTGGCCGCCTTCGCGGCGGCGGTGCGCGCTGCCGCGCCGCTGGACGAGGCGTCGCTGGAACAGGCGCGCGTGCTGGACGAGGTACGCCGACACGCGCTCGGCGGACCGCTCCCCGCTGAGTCTGCGTGAGGTCGAGGTCGGCCCTCCCTCGGCCCGAGGGGGATCTCGACATCCTCTCTCCTCGATCAGAGACCATTTCCCCATACCAAGGAGAGCATGCCTTGACTCAGGCCGACACGACCGCCGTTGGTTCGCCGTCCGCTGCCGCCACCGCGGCGAGACACTTCGGCCGACCGCGCCCCGACATCACGCGGCTGCCCTCGCTGACCGGTCTGCGGTTCCCCGCTGCCCTCCTGGTCTTCCTCTTCCACACCGGTCAGCCGTCTCCCTCGTTGCGCCTGCTCCAGGACGACAAGGCGGCCATGGACTACTTCAAGGTCACCGCGAGCGCTGGTGCGCTCGGAGTGACGTTCTTCTTCGTCCTCAGCGGTTTCGTACTGACCTGGTCGGCCCGTGAGAAGGACCTCGCGCGAGACTTCTGGCGACGGCGGTTCGTCAAGATCTACCCGAACTACGCCATCACCTGGGCGTTGGCGATGGTGCTGTTCGCCTCCGTCTACACGCCGACCCGGATCGCCCTGGCCAACCTGTTCATGGTCCACGTGTGGGTACCGAAGGCCGAATTCCTCTCCAGTGTGAACACGCCCAGTTGGTCGCTCGCCTGCGAACTGGTCTTCTACGCCGCGTTCCCGCTGCTGCACAAACTGTTCCTGCGGATCCGGCCCGAGCACGTGAAGGTCTGGATCACCGGAGCGATCGCCGCGGTCATGGCCACGCCGTTCCTCACGTATGCGCTGATGCCCGACACGCCCACCCTCCCGGGCGGCGCCGTCCTCGGTGCGAAGGGCACCGTGGAGCAGTACTGGATCACCTACATCCTGCCGCCTTCGCGCATGCTCGACTTCGCGCTGGGCATGCTCGTCGCCCTCGCGGTGAAGAACGGTCGCTGGCGCAACGTCGGCATCATCTGGTCGAGCGTGCTCCTGGCCGGCGGCTATGTGCTGTGTTCGTATGTGCCGTTTCTCTACGCGCAACGCTCCGTGACGATCATCCCGGTCATCTTCCTGATCGCGGCCGCGGCGACCGCCGACGCGAACGAACGCTTCACCCTGTTCCGCAACCGCACGATGGTCTTCCTCGGGGAGATCTCGTTCGCTTTCTATCTCTTGCACTACATCGTCCTCGGCTGCGGACGCAAAGTGCTCGATGGCAACTTCTCGCCGGCACAGGTCGCCGGCCTCGTGACGGCGCAACTCGCGATCACCGTTTTTCTGTCCTGGGTGCTGTATGCCCTGGTCGAGCGCCCGATCACCCGCAGGTTCTCGAAGCCGCGGCGCCCCCGAGCCGCGACGGGCTGACGGCATTTGGTATTCGCCTGACCTGACACACCTTGAATGGTGACGCCAAGCTTTCAGGAGGAATGAGCGTGAAAGGCGTAATCCTGGCCGGTGGCCATGGGACGCGGTTGCATCCGATCACCCTCGGAACTTCCAAACAGATGCTGCCCGTTTACGACAAGCCATTGATCTACTATCCGTTGTCGGTACTCATGCTCGCGGGCATCAGGGAGATCCAGATCATATCGTCACCGATGGATCTGGAGAATTTCCGCCGACTGCTGGGGGACGGGTCGGAACTGGGCCTGACACTGACCTACGCGCAGCAGGCGGAACCTCGCGGTCTCGCCGAGGCGTTCCTCATCTCGGCGGACCACATCGGAGACGACTCCGTGGCGCTGATCCTCGGCGACAACATCTTCCACGGCCCAGGGTTCGCCCCCATGCTGCAGCGACGAGTGCAGTCCGTGGACGGCTGCGTGCTGTTCGGCTACCCGGTCCCGGACCCTGAACGTTACGGGGTCGGCGAGATCGACGGACAGGGCAACCTGGTCTCCCTGGAAGAGAAGCCCGCGCAGCCGCGCTCAAACCTGGCGATCACCGGACTCTATTTCTACGACAACGACGTCGTCGACATCGCCAAGAACCTGCGGCCGTCGAAGCGCGGGGAGCTGGAGATAACCGACGTCAATCGCACATACCTGGAGCGCGGCAAGGCGCAACTTGTCTCGCTGGGCCGCGGTTTCGTCTGGCTGGACGCCGGTACGCATGACTCGCTCACCGAAGCCAGTCAGTACGTACAGATCATGGAACACAGGCAAGGAGTCCGTATCGCCTGCATCGAAGAAATCGCATGGCGTATGGGATTCATCGACCGGGAGGCCTGCCGACGGCTTGGCGATAAACTGGCGAAATCCCCTTATGGGCAGTACGTGTTGGAAGTCGTCGCGAAAGACTGACCGTCGGGGTTCGCGTCCGAATTCTTCCTTCGGTATCCCTCAAGCTCGTCGTCGCCCCACGTGGAGGGAAAGCAATGCGATATCTGTTCACCACTATTCCTGGCGCCTCTCATATGCTGCCGCTGGTCCCCCTGGCCCACGCTGCCCTGGCGGCCGGACACGAGGTGGCCGTGGCCACCAGCGGCCCGGCGCTGCGCGCGGCCACCCGGGCCGGTCTGCAGGCCATCGCCACGGACGACGGCGACGCGGTGGAGCCCTACGAGGAGTTGGTGCGCACCGTCACCCGGACATCGGTGGGAATGACGTCCCCGGGGCCGAAGACGGCCGCCTACGCGGGCTCCGTCTTCGGCGAGGTCGGCGCCCGTATGGTGGACGGTCTGGTCGACGCGGCCCGGGAGTGGCGCGCGGATGCCGTGCTGTATCCGCCGAATCACGTCGCCGGGCTGGTGGCGGCCCGTGCCACTGGCCTGCCCGCGGTGCTGCACGGCATCGGTACCCCGCGTGCCACCTTCGGCCCCGGGCTGGAGTATCTGGCACCGGTGGCGAAGCGGCTGGGGGCCGGCGAGCCGCGCGAAGCGGATGTCGAGCTGGATCTCAGCCCGGCGTCCCTCGAAGCCGCGCGGCACAGCTCGCCGACGGCCCGCGTTCTGCCTCGGGCGTCGGTGCCCCTCAGCCTTCCCATGCGGTACCTCCCGTACAACGGAGGCGCGGAGCTGCCGCTGCGGTTCGTGAAGCGGGGGGAGAAGCCGCGGGTGGTGGTGACCCTTGGCTCGCTGGCCACGCTTTACGGCGAGGGTGCCATGCTGCGCCGTATCGTCGATGGCGCGGCCGACCTGGACATCGAGGTGATCGTCACCACCGGCGGGACCGAACTGCCCGCGCTCCGGCACTTGCCGGACGGCGTGACGCCGGTGGACTGGCTGCCCCTGAACGCCGTACTGCCTACCTGCGACGCCGTCGTCCACCACGGCGGCATGGGCTCCACCTACTCGGCCTTCGCTGCCGGAGTGCCGCAGCTGGGGATCCCGCTGACCGGGCTGGAGAGCCTCTCCAACGCCCAGATGGCCGTCGACAGCGGCGCCGGCCTCCGGCTGGAGTCGCCCCACAGGGCACCGCTCACCCCTGAGGCGGTCAGCACCGCGCTGCGCGAGCTGCTCGACAACCCTGGCTACCGCAAGGTGAGCCTCGAAGTGGCCGACGAGATGCGAGACATGCCCACGCCGAGCACGTTGATCGGCCGGCTCACCTCACACCTGGAGGAAATCCGTTGAGGATCCTGGTCACCGGCGGAGCCGGATTCATAGGCTCCCACTACGTGCGTTCCCTGCTGTCCGGAGAGCTGGAGCCCGAGGGCACCGTCGACGTCACCGTCGTCGACAAACTGACCTACGCCGGCAACCGCGACAACCTGCCCGCCGCGCACGACCGGCTCACATTCGTACGGGGCGATATCTGCGATCTCCCCTTGCTACTGGACGTGTTGCCGGGCCACGACGCGATCGTGCACTTCGCGGCCGAGTCGCACGTGGACCGCTCGCTGGACGCCGCCGCGGACTTCGTCCGCACCAATGTCCTGGGCACCCAGACGCTGCTGGAGGCCGCCCGGCGCACCGGCATCGGGCGCTTCGTGCACGTGTCCACCGACGAGGTGTACGGATCGATCGAGCGAGGTGCGTGGACCGAGGATTGGCCGCTGATGCCGAACTCCCCGTACGCCGCCTCCAAGGCGAGTTCCGATCTCGTGGGGCGGTCGTACTGGCGCACCCACGGCCTCGACCTCTCCGTCACCCGGTGCTCCAACAACTACGGCCCGTACCAGCACCCCGAGAAGCTCATCCCGCGATTCGTCACCAACCTGCTGGAGGGCACCCGGGTCCCGGTCTACGGCGACGGCCGCAACGAGCGCGAGTGGCTGCATGTAGACGATCACTGCCGGGCCGTCCACCTCGTCCTGCGAGGCGGCCGTGCGGGCCGGATCTACAACGTCGCCGGCGGCCAGGAGCTGACGAACCTGAAGTTGACGCAACGCATCCTGGAACTCTGCGGCGCCGACGAGTCCGCGATCGAGTACGTCACCGACCGCAAGGGCCACGACCTGCGCTATTCCCTCGACGGCGGCAGGATCCGCGAGGAGCTGGGCTACGAGCCGCGCGTGGCGTTCGACGACGGCCTTGCCGCGACGGTCGCCTGGTACCGGGACAACCCGGAGTGGTGGAAGGCGGCCAAGTACCGGGGTGCGGAACCGTCCCCGGCCCTGTGACGAGCGCCTGAGACAGCCGTCGGAGACAGGCACCGAAAGTAACTGCGAGGCAGGAGAGAGTGACACCCCCATGCAGGTACGCAAACTGGGCATCGAAGGTGCCTTCGAGTTCACCCCACCGGTGTTCAACGACCGGCGCGGCCGGTTCGCCGCGCCCTACCAGGGAACCGCCTTCAGCGAGCACCTGGGCAAACCCCTGTTCCAGGTCGAGCAGGTGAGTCACAACCTGTCCGCCCGCGGAACGCTGCGGGGCATCCACTACACCGCCACCCCTCCGGGAATGGCCAAGTACGTGTACTGCCCGTACGGCCAGGTGCAGGACTTCCTGGTCGATCTGAGGGTGGGCTCGCCGACGTTCGGAAAGTGGGCCACCACTCTGCTTGACGCCGACAGTTGCCGCGCGCTGTACATCCCGGTGGGTGTCGGTCACGCATTCCTGTCGATGGCCGACGACTCCATGGTCGTCTACCTGATGTCGCAGGGATACGTCGCGGAGAACGAACTCGCGCTGAACCCGCTGGATCCCGCGATCGGCCTGCCGATCACTGCGGACATCGACATCGTTCAGTCCGACCGAGACGCCGACGCGCCCACGCTGGCCGAGGCGAGGGACTCCGGACTGCTCCCAGAACTCAAGATCGCCCAGAAGGCGGAGGCAGCGCTGTGGCAGTGAAAACCCCGCTCGTCGTGGTGCTCGGCGCCGCGGGCTTCGTGGGATCCGCCGTGGTGCGGGAACTGGCGCGGCATCCGGTCCGCGTACGGGCCGTCTCCCGCAGGCGGACCGCGGTTCCCAAGGGTGCTCGTGCCGAGATCGAGGTGTGTACCGCAGACCTGACGGAGCCCGGCATGATGGCTGCCGCCGTCGCGGACGCCGATGTGGTGATCCACTCGATCGCCTACATCGCGGGGTCCTCGACCTGGCGTATCGCCGACGGCGACACGGCCGCCGAACGCGTCAACGTGGGCCTGATGCGCGACCTGCTGGAGGCGCTGCGCGACCGCAAGGCCGGCGGGGCGCCCCCGATCGTGCTGTTCACGGGCTCCGCCTCGGCGGCCGGACCGTCCGACAAGGAGGTACTCGACGGCACCGAAACCGACCGGCCGAAGGGGGAGTACGACCGGCAGAAGCTCGCCGCGGAGCGGGTGCTGCTCGCGGCTGACGCAGCTGGCACAGTGCGCGGCGCCTGCCTGCGTCTGCCCACGGTGTTCGGCTACAGCCCAGGGTCCACCACTCGGGACAAGGGCATTGTCTCCACGATGGTGCGCCGTGCGGTGGCCGGTGAGCCTCTGACGATGTGGCACGACGGAACAGTGCGCCGGGACCTGCTCCACGTCGACGACGTCGCTCGCGCGTTCTCGGCCGCCATCGACTGCATGGACGCACTCGCGGGACAGCACTGGCTGCTCGGCACGGGTCACGGTGCCCCACTCGGTGCCGTGTTCACCACGATCTCCGAACTGGTCGCCGAACAGACCGGCAAGGACAGGGTGCCGGTCGTCTCAGTGGATCCGCCGGCGCACGCGGAGGTCCGTGACTTCCGGAGCGTGACGATCGATTCCTCGGCGTTCCGGGCCGCCACCGGCTGGCAGCCTCGTACATCGCTTGAGGAGGGCCTGAGCCTGACGACGTCGTTCTGTACCAGTGGCCAGGAGAGGGCACTGCCCGAGTAGAGCCGGGGGACGGGAAGCGGAGTGGTAGCGAACCGGGCCGGTCCCCGTGAGCTCTGATTTGCTTGTGAAGTCGGTACTCGGATGTGGAGTCCAGCGGGCTGTTCACCGACACTGGATCCACGCTGGATCGGCAGTTCGAAAGTGCTGTTTCAGCAGGTCGAATGAGGTGTGGTCGAGTTCCGCTTCAGTGTATGAACTCCACCACCTCGCTGACCGGAAAACTCAACGGTCAGATGGGGATGGCGAGATAGCCCCTCGATGGTGACGGTCGGGGGCTGGTGTGGGGCGGTGGGGTCGTGGGATGTCAGGCGGCTGCCGGGGTGAGGGTGACGTCGTGGCCGAGGGCCTTGAGCTGGCGGACGAGGTCGCGGCTCTTGCGGGCCGGGTCGAGGTTGCGGGTGTGGAAGTCGGGGCCGAGGTCTCGGTAGCGGGCGGTCGGGTCGTTCATGAGGTGCCAGACGGCGACCAGGATGGAGCGGGCGACGGCGACCAGGGCTTTCATGTGGCCGCGGCGTTTGACGATGCGGCGGTAGCGGGCGCCGAGGAAGGTGTCGGTGCGGGCGGCGGAGATTGCTGCTTCGCCGAGGGCGCCGCGGAGCCAGGGGTTGCCTTTGCCGGTGGGGCCGGAGGTGTTCTTGTTTCCGGACTGGAGGGTGCGTGGGGAGAGTTTCGCCCAGGACACGAGATGGCCGGCGGTGGGGAAGACCGTCATGTCCAGGCCGGTCTCGGCGAGGATGACCTGCGCGGTGCTGGGGCCGACGCCGGGGATCTCGTCGAGGCGTTCGGTGTCGGTGATCGGTATGAGGGTGCCCTGTCCGGGGCCTTCGTCGTCCTCGGTGGTGGACAGCTCGGCCAGACGCAGGGTGATCCGGGCGGTGAGCTTGTCGATCTGCACGGTGAGGTAGTCGACGGTGTCCAGCAGCATCCGGCACATGAAGGCGTGGTGTTCTTCGAACCGGCCGGTCAGGGCCTCGGCCAGGGTGCTGTGGCTGGCCTTGATGGTGCCGTGGGCCAGGTCCGCCAACGCCTTGGGGCTGCGTTCGCCCGCGATCAGTGCCTCCAGCATGGCCCGGCCGGAGACGCCGAAGATGTCGGCGATCACGGTGGACAGCTTGATCTGGGCGTCCTCGAGGAGTTTCTCGGTGCGCTGCTTGTGGCGGGTGCGCTCGTGGGTCATGACGGCCCGGGCCCGGGTCAGATCGCGCAGTTCACGGACCGGCTTCGGGGGTACGAACGAGGGCCGGAGCATGCCGCGTTCGGTGAGCTTGGCCAGCCAGACCGCGTCCAGGCGGTCGGTTTTGGGCCGGCCCGGGACGTTCTTGACGTCACGGGCGTTGACCAGCCAGCACTCCAGACCACGCGATTCCAGCAGAAAGAAGTACGGCTTCCAGTAGGTCGACGTCGCCTCCATCACCACCCGGGTGACGCCCTGGCAGACCAGGTGGTCGGCCAGGTCCAGGATCGCGCCGCTGGTCGCGACGGTGTTGAAGACCCGCTGCACGCGCTTGCCGGGCTTGTCCTCGTGCGGCACCCGCACACAGACCATGCCCGACGCCTTGGCGATATCGATCGCCGCGACACGGGCCACGAGCTCCTCGGCCTGCTCGATCTCCTCGACGCCACCGTCGTCGGTGTCCGCCATGCACAACTCCCTGGTATCGATCCGTACGGGCCGACGCCTGCCCAGGGGGCCGCGGGGGGAGCGAAAATCTGACCGGCGTGCTCGATGGCAACAGTGCGTGGCCCCTCTGCGGCCCCGGCACCAGACGGACCTACGGGCTCAACGTCCCAACGAGCTACCGGCGTCGGCGGGCAGGCGCCGCAGCCATGTTTTCACGCCGGCAAGGCGCACCCGAAGGGAACAGGGGGACTGACCTGTGGAAATGAGGTTCCGAAGTGCAAGTGGTCGGCGGCGGGTTGGTTCAGCTCGGCGCCGACCATTCCCTGTCGTCCTTGGCGGCGGTTTCGAAAACGCGGCCCTCAGGGAAGATGACGTGTCGCTCGCAGGGGACCTGGCCCCTCCACGGAGGTCATGGAGCAAGGAATGGAGATTGACCATCTGGGCTCCGATCTTCCGGGAGTCGACCCTTTGCTGTGTACCGTGCTGGGTTTTCTGACTCAGGGCAGGCGGCTGCTGGCGCAGCAGTTCTTGGTGCGCGGTGGGGGATCGGCCTCGATCGCGGCTTGGACGATGCACCACAGGAGGCCGTGCCGGTTGGCTATCGACTTTTGCGCGGCCGGCCGCCGGATCCAGCGTCCCGTGGCGGGGTCCTTCTCGCCGGTCTCCTGGAGACGGATCCAGTCCTGTACGTCGTCGGTGGTGATGTTGCCGATGGTGGCCGGCGTCGGCCGGCCCGCTCGCGTGGTGTGCACGAGCAGCGAGAGGTGGCGGTCCACCTCGCGCAGGTAGTCGTCGCGAGTGCCCTCATCGACGCCGGTGAGGCGTTCCGCGTGGCGTCGGGCCCAGCCGACGAGCGGTACGTCGTCCGTGTCCTCTTCAACCTCGGTGAAACCCTGGCCTGGGACCCAGCCGAAGGGCCTCGGAGAACTCGCCGAACCTCTCGGACTCCCAGGACCCGCCGCGCCCTCCCTGGAGCCAGCGAACCTGGAAGCTCGCCGTGCCTTCCTTGCGGATCCGCTTCCTGGTGGTTGCCATGTGGCGGGACCGTAGATCGAAAATCCGGCCGCGTTTGGCCGCCGTTTGGCCAAGCCGGGCCACGAAAAAGCCCCTCACCTGCATTCGCGCAGGTGAGGGGCTTCCTCTCACAGGGTGAGTGACGGGACTTGAACCCGCGACATCCTGGACCACAACCAGGTGCTCTACCAGCTGAGCTACACCCACCACGACCGGTCTTGGTTTCCCTGACCGGCCGAGAAAAAGTGTACAGGGTCCGAAGGGGTGCTCGCGCCAGGCTTTCTCCGGGGTCCCTCGGGGCCCCGGACATGCGTCATTCGGCGGGCAGTACGTGCTTCGCCGCGATGGTGCGGGCGGTGTCGGAGTCGGGGCCGGGCTGCGGGACGAAGATCGCCTCGCGGTAGTAGCGGAGCTCCGCGATGGATTCGCGGATGTCGGCGAGGGCGCGGTGGTTGCCGTTCTTCTCCGGGCTGTTGAAGTAGGCCCGGGGATACCAGCGGCGGGCCAGCTCCTTCACCGAGGAGACGTCCACGATGCGGTAGTGGAGGTAGTCCTCGAGGGCCGGCATGTCACGCGACAGGAAACCCCGGTCCGTGCCGACGGAGTTTCCGCACAGCGGGGCCTTGCCCGGCTCCTTGACGTGCTCACGCACGTAGGCGAGGACGTGTGCCTCGGCGTCGGCCAGGGTCGTGCCCTCGGCCAGTTCGTCGAGGAGGCCGGAGGCCGTGTGCATCTGGCGCACCACGTCCGGCATCGTCTCCAGCGTCCGCTCCGGAGGGCGGATCACGATGTCCACCCCTTCACCGAGCACATTCAGTTCCGAGTCGGTGACCAGCGCGGCCACCTCGATGAGTGCGTCGTCCGACAGCGAGAGCCCGGTCATCTCGCAGTCGATCCACACCATGCGATCGTTCATGGCCCTAACCCTACGGCGCGCTCCGGCGCACGGGCAGATCCGGGACGGCGGTGACCTGCGTGGTGGCCCGGTACGGCGGCGGCCCGGGACCCTCGTCGGGTCCCGGGCCGCCGCCGTCTCGCGTCATCGCCTCAGGGCGCGCTGCGCTGCCCCGGCAGGCGCCCGGCCGCGTACAGCTCGGTGCCCGTCCTGCCCGGCTCCGTCGACAGGGACGTCGACGGGCCCACGGAGGTGGCGGCCGCCGTGCGGCGGGTCTGCGGCGGCACCGGGTTCTCCTGGCTCAGGACGGGCGGTGGCCCGGCCTGGCCCGCGGCGGAGCCGTCCACGTCCGACTGCCGTTCCGACTGCGGCCTGCGCGCACGGTACGCCGCCCGGTACGCGGCCGGGGACGAGCCGAGCTGACGCCGGAAATGACCCCGCAGCGCCACCGGTGAACGGAAGCCGCAGCGTCCGGCGACCTCGTCGACCGAGTAGTCGGAGGTCTCCAGCAGCCGCTGCGCCTGCAGTACGCGCTGAGTGATCAGCCACTGCAGGGGAGCGCTCCCCGTGAGCGAGCGGAACCGGCGGTCGAAGGTGCGGCGGCTCATGTACGCGCGTGCCGCCAGCGTCTCGACGTCGAACTGCTCGTGGAGGTGCTCCAGCGCCCAGGCGACGACCTCCGCGAGGGGGTCGGCGCCGATCTCCTCTGGTAAAGATCGATCGAGATAGCGCTCCTGACCGCCGCTCCGGCGTGGCGGCACGACTAGACGGCGGGCCAGCGCGCCGGCCGCCTCGTTGCCGTGGTCCGTCCGCACGATGTGGAGACAGAGATCGATTCCGGCCGCCGTACCCGCGGAGGTCAGTACGTCTCCGTCGTCCACGAAGAGTTCTCGTGGATCGACATGGACCGACGGGTAGCGCTTGGCCAGCGTCGGTGCGTACATCCAGTGGGTCGTCGCCGGTCGGCCGTCCAGCAGTCCGGCGGCGGCCAGCACGAAGGCGCCGGTGCACAGTCCGACTATGCGGGCTCCCTCCTCGTGCGCCCGGCGCAGCGCGTCGAGCGCCTCCTCCGGTGGCGGAGAGGTGATCGAACGCCAGGCCGGCACCACGACGGTGCCCGCCCGCGAGATCGCCTCCAGGCCATGCGGCGCGGTGAGTTCCAGGCCTCCTGTGGTCCGCAGTGGGCCCTCTTCGCCGCCGCACACCAGAAGTCGGTAGCGCGGCACGCCGGCGTCCTGGCGGTCAATCCCGAACACCGACAGCGGTATGGAACTCTCGAAGATGGGGCCGCCGCTGAACAGCAGCACCGCGACGATCTCCTTGCGGCGTCGCCCGGAAAGTTTCCGGGCCGCGGCTTCCGGCGCGGCAGTGGAGTCGTGGCTCATACTGCTAAGCCCCCCTCGGTGGTCGCGGCTCCTCGGTTGTGTCGCTCCTGCACGTTTCCCCTCGGTCCTGCACGAGTCCCCCGCCGTAAGACAGTCAAGATCGAATCTACTGTGTCCAGTGGCGCCAAGGTGACCAGTTCGGCACTCGGCAGAATGTCGACATGGCAACTTGGCGTGAAGCATTCGATCACGAAGCGTTGCACTCGTGGGCCGTGCAGGGAAGTGCGCCTCGTGTCAGTGGCCAATCCCCATAGGGTGCGCGCGCCCTCCAGGGGCCTTTCGGTGCAGGTGGAACGGGGGTTGGGGGGTCGTTCGAGTAAGGGATGCGCGGGTGGCCGAAGTTGGCTGAAAAGAAGCGGGGGCGTGCGCGTAAACCGGTCAGTCAACCGGCTTCTTTCCTTCGCCGTGACGGCCGCCCCTGTGCGCCTCCTCGGGCCACTCCTGCCCTGCAAGCCGTTCATGATGTGCGAGTCGGCCAAATCCTGGGCGCCACGGTGCCGCGCGGGGTGATCGAGCCAGCCGCCGCCGCGAGGGGCACCGCGCCGGGTGTCCCGGCTGGGCGCGTCCCGGCCCTGGGCGTCTCAGGCGTACGTGTCCGGATCCTGTGCGTCTCGGGCGTAGGGGGTCCACTCCTGGGTGCTCGGACGCTGCGGTTCTCGGCCTCGGGGGCCGGGGCCCTGGGGGCCCTGGCCCCATGTGATCAGGCTCTGCGGGATCCGGTCCCAGGTGATCAGGTTTCCCGGGTGTCCGTCTTGTCCGGTCGGGCTCCGGGGGTCGGGGGCGGTCCCCTCGGCGTGGGACGTCTCGCCGTGGGCCGTGTCGCCGCCGTCCCACGTGCCGCTTCCCCTCTCGCCGCCGCCCGCTTCTCCGCGGCCCCCGTCGCCGCGATCCGGGGTGCCGGGGGCCTTTTCCCCGCGGGGCGCTTCGGGGCGACCCCGGCGGCCACGCCCGGGGCGGCCGTGATGGTGGTGCGGGGCGCCGTCGTGGCGGCCGGTCCTGCTGTGCCGGGCCCGGGAGGGGGCCGGCTCCTCGGCGTGGAGGCGGGCCGCGACACGTTCGGACTGGCGCAGCAGGACCCGGCAGGCACCGGTCACGGCCGCCAGGCCCAGCGCCGTACCCGCCGCGCCGGCGAGCGAGGTGCCGAATCCGACGAGGACGACGGGGACCAGGACGCAGCTGAAGGCCGCCCACCGCACCACCTCGCTCGCCGTGTCCGGCCCGGGGGGCGGCGTGGCGGGCGCCGGGGAGGAGGAGGACGCGGTCTCTGGTCCTGGCACGGTCTGCTCCCTGGTTCCCTGGTACTCCAGTGCTCTCCATGGCAGTGGCTCATCGGTTCAACGCCCGTTCGACCCGCCGGTCACCTACGAAAGGCCTGGAGCCTGGGTGAACCCTGTGCAAACCGCCTGTACGGGGCAGCAACCATTGCGTTACGGGCGCCTCTCATGCATGCTCCGGGGAACGCCGCGCAGTGCGCGCGGGATCTGGGCAGAGGAGGCGTGCCGCCGTACCCTTGGGGGTATGGGGTTGGGAAGATGATTCCCGGACACAGCTCTGCCGCACGTTGTCGTCCCCACCACGAGGATCCAAACGCCGAGATACCCATGGCCGGTCACGAATTCTTCGATCCCGCGGACCGCAAGCGCCCGCTCGCCGATCCCACGGCGCCCGAGCCCCTGGCGGCGGAAGAACCCCGCCAGTCCTGCGATCCTGCCTTCAAACACGGCGTCGTCGTCGGCTTCGACGGTTCGACGTCCAGCGAGCGCGCCCTCGCCTACGCGATCGGCATGGCCCACCGCTCCGGCTCGGGCCTGATCATCGTGCATGTCGCGAACCGGCTGCCCACCACGGTGTGGGCGGGCTGTGAACCACCGGTCTTCGTCGACGTGCCCGACCATCGCACCGAGGTGCTCGGACTCGAACTCGCGTGCGCCGAATATCTGGCCGAGGTGCCCTGGATCCTCGTCGAGCGTGGCGGTGACATCTGCCACGAACTCGAAGAGGTGGGGCGGGAGTACGAGGCGGACGCGATCGTCGTCGGCTCCACGCACGGCATCGTCGGACGTATCTTCGGCTCGGTGGCCGGACGGCTCGCGAAGCGCGCGCAGCGCCCGGTGATCGTCATCCCGTGACCTGATCGCCTGGCCTATCTCCTGACCTGCCGTCAACTCCCTTTGGCGGGTGCCTGGAACGGCATGAACCTACTCGCGCGTAGAGGTGGTTTGTGCCCTTGTGAAGGGTACATACCGGTCACCGGACCAACCGTACGGCCGGTACCACGCAGCACACCTGCACATGTATGAAGGGAGCCCGCCGTGGACAATGACGTCTCCGCGGGAAGCATCACCTCGACCCTCGGCCACCTCGCGCTCGGCCTCACCCTGCTGCTCTTCGGCCTCGGTCACACCCAAGTGATCGACGGCGTGACAGCGGCCGACTCCGTCTCCCTCGCCACCTACGTCGGTGGCGTCGCGCTCTTCATAGCCGGGCTGTTCGCCCTCCGCGACCGCGACGCCTTCACCGGTACGGCCTTCACGGCACTCGGCGCGTTCTGGTTCACCTGGGGCGTCACGGCCGGCACGCAGATGTCCGCCAACGCGACCGGTCTCTTCCTGCTCCTGTTCGCGCTCGTCGCGCTGAGCCTGACCGCCGCGGCCTCCGGCGCCTCGACACTCGTACGGGGCACGTACGCGTTGCTCTTCGTGTCGCTCCTTCTGCTCGCCATCGGGCAGTTCGGCGACTCCAGTGGGCTGACGAAGGCCGCGGGGTGGTTCGCCGCCGTGGGTGGCCTATTGGCCTGGTACGGGGCCACGGCGGCCATGGCTCACTGGCCCACCGCACTGCCCGGGCGCGCCGCCGGCCGGGGGGTGACGGCCACCGGCTGAGGCTGGCGCGGGCCGGGGCATGGGCGGCCCCGGCCCCCTGAAGGAACGGGTCCCTGTGCGGTGGTGGCGTGCACGGGGACCCGTTCTCTGTTCTGTGCGCCTAAACCGGCGCCGCTCTCGCGGAGGTGGTTGCTCGCCGCGGGAGTTTCTCAATTGTCGCTTCGGTGGTCTGGTGGTTATTACTCCACCGTCACCGACTTGGCCAGGTTGCGCGGCTTGTCGATGTCGCGGCCCAGGGCCAACGCCGTGTGGTAGGCGAGGAGTTGCAGCGGGATGCCCATGAGGATCGGGTCCAGCTCGTCCTCGTTCTTCGGGACGACGATCGTCTGGTCGGCCTTCTCCTGCTCCTGGTGCGCCACCGCGAGGATTCTGCCGCTGCGGGCCTTGATCTCCTCCAGGGCGGCGCGGTTCTTCTCCAGGAGGTCGTCGTCGGGGACGATCGCCACCGTGGGGAGGGCCGGCTCGATCAGGGCCAGCGGGCCGTGCTTGAGCTCGGAGGCGGGGTAGGCCTCGGCGTGGATGTACGAGACCTCCTTGAGCTTCAGGGAGGCCTCACGGGCCACCGGGTAGCCCCGGACGCGGCCGATGAAGAGCATCGAGCGGGCCTCGGCGTACTCCTCGGCCAGCTTCTTGATCTCGTCCTCCTGCTCCAGGATCTCCGAGATCTGCGCGGGCAGCCTGCGCAGGCCCTCGATGATCCGCTTGCCGTCACGGACCGACAGGTCGCGGGTACGGCCGAGGTGCAGCGCGAGCAGCGCGAACGCGACGGTGGTGTTGGTGAAGCACTTCGTCGAGACGACGCAGACCTCGGGGCCCGCGTGGACGTACATGCCGCCGTCCGCCTCGCGGGCGATCGCCGAGCCGACGACGTTGACCACACCGAGCACCCGCGCGCCCTTGCGCTTCAGTTCCTGCACGGCGGCCAGTACGTCGTACGTCTCACCGGACTGGGACACGGCCACGTACAGGGTGTCGGGGTCGACGACCGCGTTGCGGTAGCGGAACTCGGAGGCCGGCTCCGCGTCCGCGGGGATACGGGCGAGCTCCTCGATCATCTGGGCGCCGATCATGCCCGCGTGGTACGAGGTGCCGCAGCCGAGGATCTTCACGCGGCGGATCTGGCGTGCCTCGCGGGCGTCCAGGTTCAGGCCACCGAGGTGCACGGTGGAGAACCGGTCGTCGATGCGGCCGCGCAGCACCCGGTCCACGGCCTCGGCCTGCTCGTGGATCTCCTTGTGCATGTACGTGTCGTGGCCGCCCATGTCGTAGGAGGCCGCCTCCCACTCCACGGTGGTCGGCTCGGAGGTCGTGCGGGTGCCCTCGGTGGTGTACGTACGGAAGTCGTCGGCCTTGAGGGTGGCCATCTCGCCGTCGTCCAGGGTCACTATCTGGCGGGTGTGGGTGACCAGGGCGGCGATGTCCGAGGCGACGAACATCTCCTTCTCGCCGATGCCGAGGACGACCGGGGAGCCGTTGCGGGCCACCACGATGCGGTCGGGGAAGTCGGCGTGCAGGACCGCGATGCCGTACGTGCCCTCGATCACCCGCAGTGCGTCGCGGACCTTGTCCTCGAGCTTCTCCGCCTGGGAGCGGGCGATCAGGTGGGTGAGGACCTCGGTGTCGGTCTCCGAGAGGAACTCGACACCGTCCGCCTCGAGCTTCTTGCGCAGGTCGGAGGCGTTGTCGATGATGCCGTTGTGGACGACCGCGACCTTGCTGTCGGCGGACATGTGGGGGTGGGCGTTCACGTCGGAGGGGGCGCCGTGGGTGGCCCAGCGGGTGTGGGCGATGCCGGTGGTGCCCTTGAAGCGCGCGGGGACCTTGGCCTCCAGGTCACGGACCCGGCCCTTGGCCTTGACCATCTTCAGACCGGTCGACTTCGGCGTCGTGACGACGATGCCCGCCGAGTCGTAGCCGCGGTACTCCAGGCGCTGGAGGCCTTCGAGCAGCAGCGGTGCCACATCACGCCTGCCGATGTATCCGACGATTCCGCACATATATATGTATTCCTCAGCCGTAGACAATGCGGCGCAGCTGCCTGAGCGTGAGCTCCGGCGGCGCGACCGCGCGGTACTTCAGGTCCGCCTCGATCCGTTCGAAGATCGTCGCGTTGACCAGGCCCTGGGCCTGGAGCTCGCGGTGGCGGCGACGGACGTACTCCTCGGTCGTCTCGTCGAAGTAGGCGAGCACGTCCTGGACCACCCGCAGTGCCTCGCCCCGGTTCAGGGGAGTGGAGCGCGTCAGATGATCAACAAGTTCGTCGTGCACCCGATGATCCTGGAGTACGGGGGGCCGATTCGCAAGAATCCTGCCCGATATCGGGCAAGTGGCTGTTGAAGGTCTTATGGGGGTCTGTTAGCAAGCTGTCCATCCTGTGTCTTGTGCCGCGTCGATTGCCGGGAGCAACTTCTGTGGCCATGGACACTCCACGCATGGGCGTACCGGAGAAGCTCGCCGAGCGCATGACCATGGCAGAGCAGCACGAGTATCTCCGCGCCAAGTTCTCCCGGCGCAACATGATCAGAGGCGGGGCCGTGACCCTCGGCGCCGTCGCGGGGGGCACCTTCGTGCCGGGCGCCGTCGCACAGGCCGCGGTCCCGACGCGGGCCACGGCCACCTCGACGGAGAAGGTCGACGGCGCCCTCGTCGCCCCCTTCGGCCGTCACCTCGCCTTCGGCAACGACCCCCGCACGGAGATCACGGTCTCCTGGCAGGTTCCGGCCGAGGTGAAGAAGCCGTTCATCCGCATCGGCGCCCACCCCTGGGACCTCTCCCGCAAGATCGAGGCCGAGGTCCGCACCCTCTACACCCCGGCCGGCGTCGGCGCGAGCGGCGACCACACGCAGTACTACCTGCACGCCAAGCTCACCCACCTGCGCCCCGGCAAGACGTACTACTACGGCGTCGGCCACGCGGGCTTCGACCCCTGCGCGCCCCACCTGCTGGGCACGCTCGGCACCTTCACCACCGCCCCCTCGCACGCCGAGCCGTTCACCTTCACGGCCTTCGGTGACGAGGGCGTCGGCTACCACGGCCTCGCCAACGACGCCCTGCTGCTCGGCCAGAACCCGGCCTTCCACCTGCACGCCGGTGACATCGCCTACGCGGACCCGGCCGGCGCGGGCAAGAAGGAGGACACCGGCTTCGACTCACGCATCTGGGACCAGTTCCTCGCCCAGACCGAGACGGTCGCCAAGCAGGTCCCGTGGATGCCCGCGTACGGCAACCACGACATGGAGGCCTGGTACTCGCCCAACGGCTACGGCGGCGAGGAGGCGCGCTGGACGCTTCCGGACAACGGGCCCGACAAGAAGAACCTGCCCGGCGTCTACTCCTTCGTCTACGGCAACACGGCGATCATCTCGCTGGACGCCAACGACATCTCCTTCGAGATTCCGCCGAACCTGGGCATCTCCGGAGGAACGCAGACGAAATGGCTGGAGGGCCAGCTCAAGAAGTTCCGGGCGTCCAAGGACGTCGACTTCATCGTGATCTTCTTCCACCACTGCGCGTACTGCACCTCCACGGCGCACGCCTCGGAGGGGGGCGTGCGACAGGAGTGGGTGCCGCTGTTCGAGAAGTACACGGTGGACCTGGTCATCAACGGCCACAACCACCAGTACGAGCGCACGGACGTCATCAAGGGCAACGCGGTCACCAAGAAGCTGCCGATCGGCGGCACGGCGTACCCGGAGACCGACGGTGTCGTGTACGTGACGGCGGGCGCGGCGGGGCGCAGCCTGTACGCGTTCACCGCCCCGGAGTCGTACGAGGGTCACGAGAACGAGGTCGACTCCGTCGCCTCCTTCATCAACCTCAAGGACGGCAAGCAGAACGAGACGGTCGCCTGGTCCCGGGTGCGCTACCTCAACTACTCGTTCCTCCGGGTGGATGTCACCCCTGCGCACAAGGGCCGGCTGGCCACGCTGACGGTGCGGGGCATTGCCGAGACGGGTGCCGAAGTTGACCACTTCACGGTGGCTCGGCGAGTTCGTTAGGTGCGGGTGAGTGGGGGCTGGTCGCGCCCACGCGGCGGAGCCGCATATGTGACAGCCCCGCGCCCCTAAAGGCACGTGGTCGTATGCCTGGAAGGCGAGGCGTGACGACCTGGGCGGTCCTCAAGCAGCGTTTCTACATGCGCTTGAGGACCGCTTGCTTGGCCAGGGCGAACTCGTCGTCCGTCAGGACGCCGGACTTGTGGAGGTCACCCAGTTCGCGCAGGCGGCGGAGCAGGGCGTCGTGGTCGTCCTCCGGGGCGATCGCGGTGGGCCGCTCCGCCGCCTGCGCGGCTTGCGGAGATGCCGTGGGATGGGGCAACCGGGCCTGTACCGCCGCCGCGACCAGGGCCATCAGCGGGTCCTTCTTGAAGCCCCACAGCTCTACGGAGTTGGGGTCGTACTTCGGTGGCGCCTTGGTCTCCGCGCCGCGGACGGTGAAGCGGAGGTAGCCGTTCTCCAGGCCGACCGCGGGGTGCCACTCGACGGTGGTGAGGTCGGTGAGGGCGAGGGAGCGGGTTCCGGCGGCGGACTTGGAGTCCTCGGTCTTCCAGTTCCACTCCAGGCGTACGCGCTCGCCGTCGAAGCTCGCGGTGCCGTCGCCGGCGGAGACGGACAGCGGCACGGAGGGGCCCGGGAGCAGATAGCCGTCGACCGGGTCGGCCGGCACCTGGTCCAGCAGCAGCGCGTCCCGGACCTCGTCCACGACGTACTCGGCGACGCCGTGGCGGTCGGACTCCACGGTGAGCTGGTAGGGGTCGTTCGGTTCGGCGAGCTTGCCGCCGGTCGCCTGGAGCAGCGGGTCGGCGCCGTCGCGCAGCCGGAGCCGTAACCGACCGCTCTTCTTCCCCTGTTCGAAGGAAATTCCCGCCAACGCACCCAGCGGGACGGTTAGTTCACCCAAGGTCTTGCGGAGCAGGCTCACGTTCTTGTCGCGTCCCGGGGTCAGCCGCAGCGCGTCGCCGTCGAAGGTCCACGTCCCGTCCTTCTGGATGATTTCCGCCATGAGGGGGATTGTTTCACCGGGTCTGCGGAAGAGTGGTCTATACCCATCCGCAATTCGTTTGCAGGGTCCTTCGAAGGGAGCGCATGTGAGACAGCACAGAACGCCCCGTCTCCTCGGTACGCTGCTGCTCGTGGTGGCCGCCGGTGTCTCAGCCGTCGGTGCGGCACACTCCGAGTCGGGCCGCACCGCGACCCCGCTCGGGCAGGTGGTGCCGGCTCCCGCCTCGGTCGACGCGGGCGGATCCCCGTATCGCATCACCGACGGCACCCGTATCCGGGTCGAGGACTCGCCGGAGGGCCGCCGGGTCGGCACGTATTTGGCCGACGTCCTGCGTCCCTCCACCGGGTACCGACTGCCCGTCACCACGCACGGCACGGGCGGTATCCGGCTGCGGATCGCGGCGGGGTCCTCGGGTGCCGAGGGCTATCGCCTGGACAGCGGGCGAAACGGCGTCACCATCACGGCCGCCGCGCCCGCCGGTCTCTTCCACGGCGTCCAGACCCTGCGCCAGCTGCTGCCCGCCGCCGTCGAGAAGAACTCCGTGCAGCCCGGCCCCTGGCTCGTCGCCGGCGGCACCATCAAGGACAGTCCGCGCTACGGCTACCGCGGCGCGATGCTCGACGTCTCCCGGCACTTCTTCGGCGTCGCGCAAGTCAAGCGTTACATCGACGAGTTGGCCCTCTACAAGGTCAACAAGCTGCATCTGCACCTGAGTGACGACCAGGGCTGGCGCATCGCGATCGACTCCTGGCCGCGGCTCGCCACGTACGGGGGCTCCACCCAGGTCGGCGGCGGACACGGCGGCTATTACACCAAGGCCGACTACAAGGAGATCGTGCGGTACGCGGCCTCCCGCTACCTGGAGGTCGTCCCGGAGATCGACATGCCGGGCCACACCAACGCCGCGCTCGCCTCGTACGCCCAGCTGAACTGCAATGGCACCGCACCCCCGCTCTACACCGGCACCGACGTCGGCTTCAGCTCGCTGTGCGTGGCCAAGCCGGTGACGTACGACTTCGTGGACGACGTCGTGCGGGAGCTGGCGGCACTCACGCCGGGCAAGTACCTCCACATCGGCGGGGACGAGGCCCACTCCACCAGCCACGCCGACTACGTGGCCTTCATGGACAAGGTGCAGCCGGTCGTCGCCAAGTACGGGAAGACCGTGATCGGCTGGCACCAGCTGACCGGGGCGCACCCGGTGAAGGGCGCGATCGCGCAGTACTGGGGGCTCGACGACACCAGTGCCACGGAGAAGGCGCAGGTCGCCGCGGCCGCGCGGAACGGGACGGGGCTCGTCCTGTCGCCCGCCGACCGGGTCTACCTCGACATGAAGTACACCGCGGACACTCCGCTCGGGCAGGACTGGGCGGGCCTGGTGGAGGTGAAACGGGCGTACGACTGGAATCCGGGCGCCTACCTTCCGGGAGCCCCGGCTTCGGCGATCCGGGGTGTCGAGGCGCCGCTGTGGACGGAGACCATCGTCACGGGGGCCGACATCGACTACATGACCTTCCCGCGGCTGCCCGGAGCGGCCGAGCTCGGCTGGTCGCCCGCGTCGACGCACGACTGGGACACCTACAAGGTGCGGCTCGCGGCGCAGGGGCCGCGCTGGGAGGCACTGGGCATCGGCTACTACCGCTCGCCGCAGGTGCCCTGGCCCACGGCGTAATCGGGAAGCCGGGAAGTCGGGAAGTCGGGAAGACGGGGCTCAGGAGGACCGTACTCCTGAGCCCCATCGGCTTCAGAAGCCCGCGATCGGGTTCTTCAGGCTGCCGACCAGCTGCAGCGCGCCGGACGGATCCGCCAGGTCCACCATCTGCCTGTTGTCGCGCAGCTGGAGGCGGTTCAGGCAGGACAGCGCGAACTCGGGCGCGAACATGTCGTACTGCCGGAACTTGTCGGCGAGTTCGGGCGCCGACTCCTGGTACTCGCGTACGGACTCGGCGACCGTCCGCCAGAAGTCGGCCTCGTCGAGGATGCCCTCGCCGGCCAGGTTGGCCGCCAGGAAGCGGAAGAAGCAGTCGAAGACGTCCGTGAAGATGGACAGGAGTTTCTTGTCCTCGGGGACCTCGACGCGGATCCGCTCGACCATGGGCGGCAGCACCGCCTGCGGGTCCATGACGGCGATCTCCTCGGCGATGTCCTTGTAGATCGCGCGCCGCACGACGCCGTCCTTAAGGACGAGGATGACGTTCTCGCCGTGCGGCATGTAGACCAGGTCGTAGGCGTAGAAGCTGTGCAGGAGGGGCGTGAAGTAGGCGCGCAGATAGCGGCGCAGCCACTCCACGGGGGTCAGCCCGGACCGCTCGATCAGCGCGCCCGCGAAGGAGGCGCCCGTGTGGTCGACATGGACGAGGGAGGCCATGGTGGCCAGGCTCTCGCCGTCCTGGAGCGCGGGCACGGGGCTCTCGCGCCACAGGGCCGCGAGCATTTTGCGGTACGGGGAGTAGCGGTCGGTGGCGGCCTGGTACTCCAGGTGGCGGTAGCCGACGGCGGCGCGTTCGCGGATGACCGACAGGCCGGTGGACTTGAGCACCGGGTCGTTCTCGACGAGCTGGGCCAGCCAGTCGTTGATCGCCGGGGTCGCCTCCATGTAGGCGGCGGACAGACCGCGCATGAAGCCCATGTTGAGGACGCTCAGCGCCGTCTTCACATAGTGCTTCCCGGGGCTGGTGGTGTTGAAGAACGTCCGGATGGACTGCTGGGCCAGGTACTCGTCGTCGCCCTCACCGAGGCAGACCAGACGGCGCTGGGCGACCTCGGCCGCGAAGGTCACCGAGAGCTTGTTCCACCACTGCCAGGGGTGGACGGGGATGAGGAGGTAGTCCTCGGGGTCGAGACCCTGGTCCGTGAGGGTCGCGGCGAACCGCTCGACCGTCCCTGCGCCCAGCTCCTCGCGCACGAAGGACTCGTACTCGATGCCCACACCCGCGGTGAAGGCGGCCCGGGAGCGGTGCGCGGCCAGCCACACCAGCCGGATCGGACTCGCGGTCTCGGGGGCGTACGAGAGGTACTCGTGCACACCGAAGCCGAGCCGCCCGTTGTTGGCGACGAAGCAGGGGTGGCCCTCGGTCATGCCGGTCTCGATCTCCTGGAAGGAGGCCTTCACGAGCTCGGCGGACGGGATCTGCGGCTTGGTGAGTTTGAAGCAGGTGCCCGAGAGGGTGGAGGAGATCTCCTCCAGGTAGACCGGCAGCACCTCCTCGCTCAGGCCCAGCGACGTCTTCAGCTCGATGAGGAAGTCGAGCGCGGCGAGCGGGAGTTCGGCCCCGTCGCGGTGGCGGGTGATCGACTCGGCGTCGACCTGCCAGTGGTCGAGGGCGCGGCGGGTGGCGGTGAAGCGGTAGCGGGTCAGACCGTCGTCGCTGCGGACGGTGTACCCGCCCTCGCCGTCGGCCTCCGGCGTGATCAGGCGCTCGTGCGCGAACTCGGCGAGGGCCTTGCGGACGAGGAGGCGGCCCGCGCGCTCCCAGCGCTCGGGGGAGAGGTGGGCGACGGCGTCGGCGAGGCTCATGCGGCCACCCCCGTCGCCTGCTCGAACCGCTCCCGGGTGCAGAAGCTCAGCAACGCCTTCTTCTCCGGCTTCTGTATCTCGCGCTCGGGCACGAACCCGATGGCTTCGTTGAGGGCGTGCACGGCCGTGTTGCGCACATCGGGCTCCACGACGACCCGCGCGGTCGTCGGATCGGCGAACAGGTGCTCCATCACCGCGGTGATCACCGCCCGGGTGAACCCGTGCACCGGCGTCTCCGTCGGCGCGACCAGGAAGTGCATGCCGACGTCTCCTGGCGCGGGCTCGTACAGACCGACCAGCTCCACGTGCGCCGGGTCGTACCGCTCCATCAGGAACACGGGTTCGCCGTCCAGCGACCCCAGGAACGCGTCGTGGTACTCGCTGGCCGCGATGGCCATGTACTCGCGCTCCACGTCGTGCAGTTTCGCCCCCTGCATCATCCAGAAGGCGGCCTTGGGATGCGTCACCCAGCCGTGCAGCAGCTCGGCGTCCTGGAGGGGGTCGAGGGGGCGGATGGTGAAGGTGCCCACGTCGGTGGTCGTGCCTGTCCGGCTCGTGGTGCTCATACGGCGAACTCCTGGAACGCGATCGTCTTCTCGACCGGGTAGTACTCGGTGCCGAGCAGTTCACGGATGATGGAGGCGTTGCGGTAGGCGCCCATGCCCAGGTCGGGGCTGGTGATGCTGTGGGTGTGGACGCCCGCGTTCTGGAGGAAGACGCCGCGGCCCGTGGTGTCGATGGCGTAGTTGCGGGCCATGTCGAAGTTGCCGCGGGTGTCGTAGCGCAGCCGGCCCTGGACCGGCTGCAGGAACTCGGGCTCGGCGTACTTGTAGCCGGTGGCCAGGATCAGGCCCTCGGAGCGCAGCTCGTAGTCCTTGCCCTGTTCCTCCTGGCGCAGGCCCAGGGTGTAGGTGCCGTTCTCGTGGGCGGCCGTGTTCAGGGAGGAGTTGGTGAGCAGGCGCGTCGGGACGGGGCCGCCGAGGTTCTTCTGGTAGAGCAGGTCGAAGATCGCGTCGATCAGCTCGCCGTCGATGCCCTTGAACAGGCCCTTCTGCTCCGTCTGGAGGCGGTAGCGGGTCGGCTCGGGCAGCGCGTGGAAGTAGTCGATGTACTCCGGGGAGGTCATCTCCAGCGTGAGTTTGGTGTACTCGAGCGGGAAGAAGCGCGGGGAGCGCGTGACCCAGTTCAGCCGGTAGCCGTGGACGTCGATCTCGCTGAGCAGGTCGTAGTAGATCTCGGCGGCGGACTGGCCGCTGCCGACGAGCGTGATCGACTCCTTCGCCTGGAGCTCCCGCTTGTGCCGGAGATAGCGGGAGTTGTGGATGAAGTCGCCGCCGAGGTCCGCGCAGGCCTCGGGGATGTACGGGGGTGTTCCGGTGCCCAGGACCAGGTGGCGGGCGCGCAGCACCTCGCCGGCGGCCGTCCGTACGTGGTACAGATCGCCCTCGTACGTCACTTCCTCGACCGTCGTGCCGAAGCGGACGCTGCTCAGTTTCGAGGCGGCCCAGCGGCAGTAGTCGTCGTACTCGACCCGCAGCGGGTAGAAGTTCTCGCGGATGTAGAAGGAGTACAGCCGGCCGGACTCCTTCAGGTAGTTGAGGAAGGAGTACGGGGAGGTCGGGTCGGCGAGGGTCACCAGGTCCGACATGAAGGGGGTCTGGAGGTGTGCGCCCTCCAGGAACATCCCGGAGTGCCACTCGAAGTTCGGCTTGGATTCGAGGAAGACGCCGTCCAGTTCGGCGATCGGCTCGGTGAGGCAGGCGAGGCCGAGGTTGAAGGGCCCGAGCCCGATGCCGACGAAGTCGTAGGTCTTTCCGGTGGCTTCGATGGATTCAGGAAGCGCGGTCAAGGGACTCTCCCAGGTACTGCTCGGCGTGGCCGGCGATCAGATCGAGCACGGCGGCGATGTCTTCGGCCGTGGTCTCGGGGTTGAGCAGGGTGAACTTCAGGTAGTGGCGGCCGCCGACCTTGGTGCCCGCGACGACGGCGTCGCCGGAGGCGAACAGGGCCCCCCGGGCGTACAGGTTGGCGCGGTCGATCTCGGCCGGGTCGGTGACGGCGGCCGGGATGAAGCGGAAGACGAGGGTGGACAGGGACGGCTCGACCATCACGTCGAATCGGGGGTCGGCGACGAGCAGTTTCCAGCCCTCCTGGGCCAGGTCGCAGACCTCGTCGAAGAGTTCGCCGATGCCGTCGGCGCCCATCACGCGCAGCGTCATCCACAGCTTGAGGGCGTCGAAGCGGCGGGTGGTCTGCAGGGACTTGTCGACCTGGTTGGGGATGCGCTCCTGGACCATGCGGCGCGGGTTCAGATACTCCGCGTGGTAGGTGGCGTGGCGCAGGGTGGCGGCGTCGCGGACCAGCACGGCGGAGGAACTCACGGGCTGGAAGAAGGACTTGTGGTAGTCGACGGTGACGGAGTCGGCGCGCTCGATGCCCTCGAGGCGGTCCCGGTTCTTCAGGGAGGTGAGCAGTCCGCAGCCGTAGGCCGCGTCCACGTGCATCCAGACGCCGAACCGGGAGCACAGCTCGGCGATCTCGGGCAGCGGGTCGATGGAGCCGAAGTCGGTGGTGCCGGCGGTGGCGACGACGGCCATCGGAATCAGACCGTCGCGCTCGCAGCGCTCCAGCTCGTGGGCGAGGGCGAGCGTCTGCATGCGCTTGTCGTGGTCGACGGGGATCGAGACGACCGCGTCCGCGCCGAGGCCCAGGAGTTTGGCCGACTTCTTGACGCTGAAGTGGCTGACCTCGGAGGCGAAGATGCGGAGTCTGGTGGCGGTGTCGCCCGGTTCACTCCCCGGCTTGGCCTCCTCGCGGGCCAGCAGCAGGGCCTGGAGGTTGGACTGGCTGCCGCCGCAGGTGAACACGCCGTCGGCGGCCGGGCCGAGGCCGATGCGCTCGTTGGTCCAGTCGATGAGCCGGCGCTCGATGAGGGTGCCGCCGGCCGACTGGTCCCAGGTGTCGAGGGAGGAGTTGAGGGCGGACAGGACGGCCTCGCCGAGCACGGCGGGTATGACCACCGGGCAGTTGAGGTGCGCGAGGTAGCGCGGGTGGTGGAAGTAGATCGCGTCCCGGAGGTAGACCTCTTCGAGCTCGTCGAGGACCGCGCTGGTGTCGTGCAGCGGGCGGTCCAGGTCGATCCGCTCGATACGGGGAGCGAGGGCGTCGACCGTGACACCCGTGAACGGTCGGTCGGTGGTGGCGAGTTTGGCCGCCACCCGCTCGATTCCTTCGGTCACGGAGCGGCGGTACCGCTCCGCGGTCGTGTCATTGAGCAGGTGCGAGCGCATGTGGGGGTCCTCCGTGCGGGAGAGTCCGAGCGGGACGGGTGAGGGGGTAAGGCGGGGGCTGTGCCGGGGCATGAAGAGGGACGAGGTCTCGGCGTTCAACTTAGGTTAGCCTAACCTAAGTTGAACGCCGAGACCTCGTCCCGCCCCGGCTTCAGTGACATACGTCTCTGTTTGAACCGCCCAGAGACCCGCCACACCTTCGAACTACTCTCCCTGCTCCCGCAGTTGCTCCTCGGTCAGCCCCCGCCGCCAGTAGCCGACGAAGGTGACCCGCCTGCGGTCGATGCCGCGCTCGCGCACGAGATGGCGGCGCATCTCCTTCACACACCCGGACTCGCCCGCGATCCAGGCGTACGGGGCCTCGGCGGGCGGCAGTTCGGCGGCCCGTACGGCATCGACGGCCATGGGGGACTCGTCGTCACGTACGAGCCAGGTGATCTCCGCCTCGGCGGCGACGAACAGGTCCTGGATGTCCTCGGCGTGCTGGACCTCCAGCCAGGCCCGGACACGGGTGCCTGGGGGCAGGGACTCGAGGATCGCGGAGGCGGCGGGCAGCGCGGTCTCGTCCGCCCACAGGACGACCAGGTCGGTGTCGGCGGGCGGGCGGAAGCGGATCGCCCGGTTGTCCTCGACCGCCGGTCCGAGCAGTACGACGCGGTCACCGGCCGCCGCACCGGAGGCCCACCGGGACGCCGGGCCCGCGGGGACCTCGGCTTCCGGCTCCACGCCGTGCAGGACGAAGTCGATGTCGATCTCACGCGTACGGCCCCGGGCGTCCGGGCGCAGCGCCCGCAGCGTGTACGAGCGCATCACCGCCCGTTCGTCGTCGGGGAGTTCGCGCCAGCCCTGCCACCAGCTGTCGCCCAGTTCGTAAGGGACGGCCGGCTCGGTCTGGCCGGGGTGTGGCAGGAAGAGGGAGAGGCTCTGGTCCCGGCCGTGGGAGGCGAAGGCCACCAGGTCGGCTCCGGCGAAGGTGATCCGGACCAGAGACGGGCCGAGCCGCCTCGTCCGTACGACCTGGAGGGAGAAGAAACGGAACGGGGTGGCTATGGCCGTCGTCATGAGTCATGCTCCTGAGTCATCGTCAGGGAATCACGGCAGGGGTTGGGAACTGCTGTCGGTGTACTGAGGCGTAGTGAGTTCTGGTGTGCGGGAGTGAGGCTCCGGGTCGTCCTGTCCGTGATGCGCGCCCGGGACCCTTGCCGGAGGGGAACGGAGGTTCTTGCGCCGAACGGGTGACCTTCGCGGGTGGCGCTCGTTGGGTGCAGTGGCTGGATCTTCAGGGCGGGATGGGGGTGGCAGGTGGACAGGCTGAGGGAGCTGGCAGCGTCCTACGTGGTGCCGGGTCCGGCCGGGGTGGCCATCCGGGACCGGCTGCGGGTGTCGCAGGCGGATGCGGCCGTGTTGCGTGAGGTCGGTATGCTTCTCGGCTCGCTGGCCGCCGGTGATCTCGCGGTCCGGTCCCGGGAGGGGCTGGCGCATGATGCGGCCGCGTGGGCAGCGCGCAAGCGGGGGCTGACCGGGCGCTCGTCGGCGCGCTGGGCGGGGAGTATCACCAGGGCCACACAGGACCAGTGGGCCCTGGCCCGGCGCGGCCAGGCCGCCCACATCGGCTGGCTGCGGGGACAGGTCGGGCAGATCGAGGCACGACTGGCCCGGCCGCTGGGTGCCAAGGCCGACAAGCGCGAAGGGCTGGTGCGCGGGTACGCCTCGCGGGTCGAGTGGCATGCCAAGTCCCGCCGCCTGCAGTCCTTGAACGAGCGGCTGGCGGCGGTTGAGGTCGACTGGGCGGCGGGCCGGGTGCGCGTGGTGCGCGGTGGCAGGCGCCTGGCTACTACCCGTCACCACCTGGACGAGGCCGGGTTGAGCGGGCAGGCCTGGCGGGAGCGGTGGCAGGCGGCGCGGATGTTCCTGGTCGCTGACGGGGAGTCCGGCAAGCGATTCGGCAACGAGACCATTCGCATCACCGACACCGGACACATCTCGATCAAGCTCCCGGCCCCGCTGGCGCAGTTGGCCAACGTGCCGCACGGCCGGTACGTGCTGGATGCGACGGTGCAGTTCAAGCACCGGGGTCAGGAGTGGCTCGACCGGATCGCGGTCAACCGGGCGGTGGCCTACCGCATCCACCACGACGCGGGGCGGGGCCGCTGGTATGTGACCGCCTCCTGGCAGCGCGCCGCAGCGCCGGTGCTGCCGCTTGAGGCGGCGCTGGCCCGGGGAGTGGTCGGGGTAGACATGAACGACGATCACCTGGCGGCCTGGCGTCTGGATGTGCACGGCAACCCGGTCGGCGAACCGCAGCGCTTCTTCTACGACCTCACCGATACTGCCGTGCACCGGGACGCGCAGATCCGGCACGCGCTGACCCAGCTGCTGCACTTCGCCCGCCGCCGTGGCGCCGCTGCGATCGCCGTCGAGGATCTCGACTTCACCGACGGCAGGAGCCGGGAGAAGCATGGCCGCAACAAGCGCTTCCGCCGACTGATTTCCCGCTTCCCCACCGCGAGACTCAAGGCCCGGCTCCTCTCGATGGCCGCCGAGCAGGATGTGGCGATCGTCGCGGTCGACCCGGCCTACACCAGCCGGTGGGGCGTCCAGTACTGGCAGAAATCGCTGACCACTCCACGACGTGAGACCACCCAGCACGATGCGGCGAGCATCGCCGTCGGGCGACGCGCCCTCGGACACCCGATCCGGCGACGGACGGCACCGCCCCCTGCACACCGGAGCGATGTGCAGGGGCATCGGACCGTCCAGGCTGGAGCGGAGATTCGAGGGCGCGAGGGAACCCGCCCCCACCTTCCCGGACCACGCACACGATGCGTGCTGCCCGGCGGCGGAGCGAAAGCGGGGGACCAGTGTGCCCAACACCGTTCGGGGCACGCGGCTGAGCATGCGTTCTGGCAACAGGACTCACTCCCGCTCAGTCTTTAGGAACGGTGTCAGGCGACCTTCTTGGCCTTCTCGATCGCCTCGGCGAGGTTGTCGAGGAGCGGGGTGCACTTGGCGTACGACACGATGGGCTCGGGGGAGCGGGCGATGACCTGGCCGGCCTTGACGGCGGGCAGCTTCTTCCAGGTGGCCTCGGTGATGTCGGCCGGCTGGATGGTCGCGCTGCGGTCGTCCATGATGATGATGTCCGCCGGGTACTTGTCGACGTTCTCCCAGCTCAGGTTCTCGAACCAACCGCCGCTGGCCTTCAGGGCCTTGGCGGAGGGCTCGACGATGTTCACGCCGAGTGCCTTGAAGTACTCCAGGTCGATGGAGAGGTTCGAGCCGGAGACGTAGAAGATGTCCTGGCTCGCGGAACCGGCCAGCACCTTGATCTCGGGGCGGGCCTTGGCCGCGGTGCGCAGCCGCTCGGCGGCCGTCTCGAACTTCTTCTTCGCCTCGGCGATCTCGGCGGACTTCTCGTCGGCGCCCAGCGACACCGCGAGCGCGAGCATGCGCTGCAGCGACACGGGCATCTGGCGGTCGTAGACGGAGATGCCGACGCTCGGGGCGAGCTTGAGGATCTTCGCCTTGGACTCCTCGGGGACGTACCAGAGGGTGCCCGCGGAGTCGAACATGGTGGAGATCAGCACGTCGGGCGCGAGGGCCGCGTACTTCTCGATGTTGAACTGGCCCCACTCGTTGCCGAGGACGGTCAGCTTGCTGACGTCCATGTCGCCGGCCTGGACGTCGGCCTTGCCGTCCTTGGTCGTGGTCGGGCCGAAGACGCCCTTGACCTCGATGCCGTAGTCGTGGAGGGCGGCGGCGACACCGGTGAAGGCGACGATGTTCGCCGGGATCTTGTCCAGCTTCACCGTCGTGCCGCGGTCGTCCTTGAAGGTCCAGGGGCCGGACTTGGCGGCGGCGGCCTTCGTCGACTCCGAGCCACCGCTTTTCGCGTCGTCGTCGCCGCAGGCGGCGAGGACGGCGCCGAGACCGAGGGCACCGCCGGCGGCGAGGATGCCGCGTCGGGTGAGGTGGGTGGCACGGGCGTTGGACATGTGTGTGGCTGCTTTCGGCACGGGGCGGGAGCGCCCGCCGGACGAGTTCGAAGGTAGGTTAGCCTAACCTCACTGCTTGTCCAGAGGGCGGACGCGTCATGCCTGAACTTGCGGGCCGCTGTGCGACCGCTCGGGTGATGGGCGCGAACCTCAACTCGCTTTGCATGGATGCCCGTTGGGCCTCGCGTGTGCCGTCGCTCTGCTTTGTGAGCGGCCTGGGAGTCGCGAGGGTGGGCTCAACCCTGCATGCCGCTCAACAGGCCCCGCCTGAAGACCGTCACCTCCGAGACCGGCGCGAAGACCATCGTCACCTACGCGGACGCCGACTGCGTCGCGGGCCAGACCATGCCCAAGGTCGACGAGAACACCAAGCGCTGCTACCCCGTCTACTGGTCCCCCAACGGGGAGAAGGACCCGATCCTCGACTGGTTCCAGAAGTATCCGGTCACCTCGGTTTCCTCCACCGATACATACGGCGGCTCGGAGGACGTGCAGCACACCTACCAGTACTCCGGTGGCGGTGCCTGGCACTACAACGAGGACCCGATGACTCCTGCCAAGGAGCGCACCTGGTCCATCTGGCGCGGCTTCGGCAAGGTCACCCACCTCACGGGCAATTCCGGGCGCACGCAGAGCAAGACCGTCACCGTGTACATGCGCGGCATGAACGGTGACCGTGTCCTGGGCCCGGACGGGAAGACCCCGGACGCGGATGCCCGTAAGCCGGTGAAGGTTTCCGGCGTCAAAGCCGCGGACATCACCGACTCGGACGAGTACGCGGGATTCACCCGCGAATCGGCCACCTACGACGGTGACACCGAGGTCTCGGGCACGATCAGCGACCCCTGGTCGAAGCGGACGGCGACCCAGCACAAGTCGTACGCGGACACCGAGGCGTACTACGTGCGCACGGTGGCCACTCACGCTCGTACGAACATCACCAGCAAGCTCACCCCGTACGACCGGGTGCGCACGGTGAAGACCACCTACGACGACTACGGCATGGCCGACACCGTCGAAGACCAGGGTGACGACGCGGTCAAAGACGACGAGAAGTGCACCCGCACCTGGTACGCCCGAAACGACGACAAGGGTCTCAACTCCCTTGTCTCGCGCACCCGTACCGTCGCCAAGACCTGTGCCACCGCCGACTCGGCGCTCGACCTGCCCGCGGACTCGTCGCGTCCGGGCAACGTCATCTCCGACACGGCGACGATCTACGACGACACCGCGGCCACCGTCTGGTCCGCGAGCCAGAAGCCGACCAAGGGCGATGCGGTCTGGACGGGCCGGGCCAAGGGCTACGGCAGCGATGACACTCCGGCGTGGCAGAAGACCGCGACGAGCTCCTACGACACTCTGGGCCGTGTGCGTGTGGTCAAGGACGCAGGCGACCGGCTCGTCGCCGACACCACATACGTTCCGGTCGACGCGGGACCGCTGACCTCCACCAGCGCCAGCAACTTCAAGGGGTACACGACCACCAGTGCGGTGGACTTCGACACTGGTGCGACGGTGAAGAGCACCGACCCCAACAACAAGGTCACGGAATCCGAGTACGACAGCCTCGGTCGTGTCACCAAGGTGTGGCTGCCCAACCGTCTTACGGTCCGGAAGAAGACACCGAACTACGTCTACGACTACAAGATCACAAGCTCGGCCATGTCCTGGGTGTCCACCAGTGCTCTCAAGGGTGACGGCTCCGGTTACAACACGAGCTACACGTTCTACGACTCGCTCCTGCGTACCCGGCAGACCCAGTCCCCGACCCCGCAGGGTGGTCGGCTTGTCTCCCTGGCCCTGTACGACTCGCGAGGGCTGGCCATCACCCAGCAGTCCGACATCTGGGACAGCACCTCGACGCCGACGTCCGCGCCGGTGGAAACCTCCGAGGGCCAGGCCCCGATCCAGACGGACACGACCTATGACGGCGCCGAGCGTGCGATCAAGGCGGTGACCAAGGTCCACGGTGTGGCCCGATGGACCACCGAGACCACGTACACCGGTGACACGGTGTCCACGACAGCTCCGGCAGGCGGTCAGGCTACGGCGGTGGTCGCCAACGCCCTGGGTCAGACCACGGAACGCCGCGAGTACGCGGGTCCCAAGCCGACCGGTACTGCTTACACCACGACCGGCTACAGCTACCGGCCGAGCGGCCAGCAGGAAGCGATCACCGGCCCCGATCAGTCCAAGTGGTCCTACGAGTACGACCTGTTCGGACGCCAGACCGCGGCCGTCGATCCGGACAAGGGCAGGGCAGTGACCGAGTACAACGTCCTCGACCAGGTCACGAAGACCGTCAACGCCAACAAGGCGAACAACACACTGCTGTATGAGTACGACGATCTCGGCCGCAGGACCGGCATGTGGCAAACCGACAAGACGGATGCCAACAAGCTCGCGGCCTGGGGCTTCGACGCCCTGGCCAAGGGACAGCAGGACACCGCCACGCGCTATGACGGTGGGGTCGCCGGCAAGGCGTACACCCAGAAGGTCACGTCGTACGACAACCTCTACCAGGTCACGGGAAGCCAGCTGCTCCTGCCTGAGACCGATCCGCTGGTGACCGCAGGGGTGCCGAAGACGCTGTCGTTCACCACCGGCTACAACCTGGACGGCACCGTGGATCAGTCCGCCGCACCGGCGGTGGCCGGCCTTGCGGCGGAGACGGTCAAGTACAGCTATAACTCCACCGGCCAGCAGCTCACCTCGAAGGGGACCACGGGCTATCTCCAGGGCGCCGAGTTCTCTCCGCAGGGCGACCTGGCCAAGCTCGCCCTGGGCATGGACGGGGGTGATTCGGCGAAGAAGGCCTATCTCATCTGGCTCTACGAAGAAGGAACCCGCCGTCTGACCCGGGCCCAGGTGACGGACGACGTTCACAGCTACCCGGCCCAGGACCTGAACTTCAAGCAGGACGACGCGGGCAACGTCACGTCCATTTTCGACACCACCACACAGGGCGGCACCGCAAAGGCCGACTACCAGTGCTTCGCCTACGACGGCTACCGACGTATGACCGAGGCCTGGACGCCGAAGACCGCGGACTGTGCCGCGACGGGCCGCGCGATGTCCAACATCGACGGTGCGGCTCCGTACTGGACGTCGTACACGTACAACGCCGGTGGTCAGCGTCAGACGGAGACGCAGCATGCGACATCGGGTGACAAGACCACCACATACAAGTACGACGACACCACGGACAACAAGCCCCACACGCTGGACAAGACCACGGGCGCCACGACCGGCAGTTACGTCTACGACAGCACGGGCAACACCACCACCCGTCCGGGCCCCGCGGCTCAGCAGACGCTGGCCTGGAACACCGAGGGCAAGCTGGCGGGGCTCACCGAGAACACGAAGGAGACCAGCTACCTCTACGACGCGGGCGGCGAACTGCTGATCCGGCGGGCCAAGGGAGACGGGGACACGGTCCTCTACCTCGGCGGCGGCACCGAGGCGCGACTGACGGTCAAGGGAACGACGAAGACCCTGTCAGGCACCCGGTACTACGCGGCCAACGGCCAGACCATCGCCTGCCGTACCGCGGTCTCGGGCACCACGGGCACGAAGCTCAGCTTCCTGGCCGGGGACCATCACGGCACGTCGAGCATCGCCCTGGACGCGAGCACGTACGCGATAGCGAAGCGCTACAGCTCGCCGTTCGGCGGAACACGCGGTACGAAGGCGACCACCTGGCCCGACGACAAGGCCTTTCTCGGCAAGCCGGCCGACGTATCGACGGCCCTGACGCATGTCGGCGCCCGCGAGTACGACCCGTCGATCGGCCAGTTCATCAGCGTCGACCCGGTCCTCTCGATCGACCAGCATCAGTCACTCAACGGCTACAGCTACGCGGGAAACAGCCCCGTCACCCAGTCCGATCCCACAGGTCTGCAATACCCCGCTGACCAGGGCAGCAGCGGCGGCGCGAACGGCACCGGGTGCTACTTCGTCCTCCAGGATCCGTGCGGCGGTGTCACCACCAAGCCTGGCGGTGGCGGTGGTGCGGGCGGTAGCGGTTGCTACTACGTGCTCAGCGATGCGTGCGGGACTTCTGGTGGGGGCGGTGGCGGAACATCCCACACGGGCGGTTCCGGTCACACCAGCAGTGGCGGTGGCGACGGTCCGAAAACCGGCCCCGGAGATTCTGGGGGGTGCGGATCGTGGGGATTCCTTGCGAGCTTCTGCTCTGGCGTCGGAGAGACGTTCTATGGCCTTGTAAGTAACATCCCCCACACAGTGGAATATGCGGGCTGGATCTTTGACTCGGACTGCCGCGGAAATGGAGGCCCGGGATCTCCAGGCTGCGACTACGGGGCCCAGTTCGACAACTGGGTAGCTGGCTATGGCTATGACACTTCTAGCGATTCCTATCAGGTTCCGAGTGCCCTCGCAGCAATCTTCGGCGCACGCGAGGGAGGGATGGGGCCGAGACCTGGCCCCAGACGTTTTCCGATGGGGTTCTCAAACGCGGCAGAATTCGACAAGTTTGGTGGTCAAATCCAAGCTGGACTTCGGGAAGCAGGGGTCGAAGGAGTGACTGCTGTATTCCAAGGAAGCTCAGTTACTGGAAAGAGTTTCAAGAGTGGGCGCCCCTTCGGTCCGCACAGTGATTTCGATGTGGCTCTGGTCGGCGAAGGCCTCCTCGCGCGAGCCAAGGATGCTGGCGTCAATCTACGATCAAGCGGAACACGTACAGGACCCCTTAAGGGAGCAGACCTGGAAAAGATGGGACTCGGCGACCTGCGTACCAGCCTCTCTCGGACAGCTGATCGCGAGGTGAACTTTATGATCTATGGCTCGGTCGAGGGTGCCACAAGCCGTGCTCCGAGTATCATCGTTCGACCGTGAATGAGATGTAGGGAGTGTGCCGTGCCTTCTCGCTTCACCCTGTATGGGGCAAAGGATTTCACCGTTGCGGACGTAGCCGATATGGTCGCTGCGGCGTTGAACATCAAACTCTCCAGGAGGGAGAGTTCTTACAAGGGCGGAGACTATTTCCTTCATCGTGATGAAGATGGGGTCGAGGTATCCGTCGAGGGCCACGTGAGGGATGAGGAGGGGAACTTCGAGGAACCTGATTTTCCCCAGTACGCAACTTTCGTCTATATCAATCATAGCCTTCCTGGCGTCGAGGATAAGTTGGCGACGGTGCAACGATTGGATCTGCTTCGCACCGAAGTCGTCTGAGGATCAGTCAGGCTGGCAGTCCTGCGTCGTAGCCTCCATTTTTTCCAACGCGGGATCGAGCGCCCTGAGTAAGGTTTTCCCTGCTCAGGGCGCCGACTCGCCAACCCGAAAGACGCTTGCACTGTCAAGATCCCTGAGGGATTGGGGCGAGTGGTAGCGGAAGATGGAAGTTACGTACCTGCCACTCATGCTGTACTTGTCCCGAGTCGGTCGGGATTCTTTTAGCGTGAATCGCTTGCGAGGGCCCGTCAGCTTGCTGACGGGCCTTTTGTAGGGTCGGGCGGGATGTGAATCGTCGAGACAGTTTATTCGGTTGGGCTTGGATAATGTTTCGCACACTAGTGGAAATCGAGTCTCTAGAAAAAGCTGCCTCCGGTGCAATCTGGGGAAATGTCTGGCATGAATTTGATGGCCAGCTTCATCCTGTTGCTTGCGGGTTGGTTTGGCGTCCTGTGACAACAGCAGCGCTTCCATGACGAACGCCACTGCCGCAGAGCGGACAGCAGTCGCTCTGCGGCAGTGGGGTGTGGGGTGGGAACGGGTCAGGCGCCGGTGCCCGCCTGGAAGGCCGTCAGGCTCGCGGCGGAGGAGACGGGTACCGCGCCGCCTGTCCAGTCCACCTTCAGGGAGACCTTTTCGTCCGGCGGCGTGATCAGGATCCCCGTGGGCGTGGCCTTGCGGGCCCCACTGACCTCGGGGTTGCCGAAGCTCAGTCCGGCCCAGGCGCTCTTGCCCGGCGCCAGCGTGATCTTGGTGGGGCTGCCGGAGCGGCGCTTGGGGTCCGGTCCCAGCTGCTTGCCGGAGCCGTCCACGAAGGCGACGCCCGGGTAGCCGTCGATGGTGCACGTGCGCCCGGAGAAGTTGGTCACGACAAGCGGGAAGTTCTCCTGCCCGGCGCCCGGGTTGTTCTCGCCGACGTTCCCGCGCAGTTGGGAGGCCGTGCAGCGAGTGCTCGTGGCGCCGCCCCCGGAGACCGACGTGCCGCCGGAGCCCTTCGACGCGCCGGTGCCGGTGGAGGCAGCGCCCGTGTTCGTCGTGGTGTCGGCGGTGCTCGAGTCATCACCGGAGGCCTGCTGGCCCGACTCGGATGCCGTCTTCGGAGCGCTGGCGGTGCCTTGGCCGTCGTTGCAGGCTGTGAGCAGGCTCAGGGCGGCTACTGCACCGAGCGCGGACACCACACGTCGTGCCGTCAGGAAGGTTGCCATGTCTGTTTGCTCCTTGAAACTTACAGCCCGAGACGAGCGTGTGAACGGCGCCATGTGCCCCGTCATCCCTGTGTGATGCGCGCCGGCGCGGAAAAGTTCGCGCGTATCTCCGGGTGTTGTGGGGGCGCCCCCCGTATGGCCGGGGGCTGTCCGCCTAGCGAGGGCCGGTCGACGTCTTGAGGGTCCGTATCAGGGAGCCGAGGGCGGCGGGCGTGGTCGTGAGGATGGTTTCCGGGTCGTCGCTTTCGCGGAGGTGGACTGTTCCTTCGGGGGCCGCGGCGATGTAGACGCAGTTTGAACTGTCCCCGCTGTAAGTGGACTTCTGCCAGTGGATGCTGTGCACGGCTGGTCTCCTTCAGGCGTCCCGGATGAGGCGGTGAATGAAGTCGCGTGACTTGGCGGGATCGAGCGCGCAGGACTCCATGTGATCCAGTACAGAACGGTACTTACCCAGCTGTGCCTCCGCGTCCAGGAATCCACAGCCGCCGTGGTGCGTGTCCAACTGGACGGTGTCGAGTTGCGGAACGGGCCCCTCGACGTAGTCGAAGGACTGGCCTGTGCTCGGGAAGTAGTCCGTACCGAAGGGGATCACCCTGACGCTGACATGGGTGAGTTCGCCCATGTCGAGCAGGTGCTTGAGCTGCCCACGGGTGACGGCGGGGCCACCGAAGCCCATGCGGAGGGCCGACTCGTGGATGATCGCTGAGTACGGGGGTGGGCTCTCGCGGTGCAGGATTCCCTGCCGCTTGATGCGGTGGGTCAGTCGGTGCTCGATCTCGTACTGCCGCATGGGCGGGACCACGGACCGGAACAGGGCGCGTGCGTGATCAGTGGTCTGCAGGAGCGCCGGGATGTGGATCACGAGCGCCACGCGCAACCCTGTTGCGTGGTGTTCCAGTTCAGCAAGGTCGACCAATGCGGCGGGTAGGTGTTCCCGGTACGTCTCCCACCAGCCGCGCGTCCGCCGCCCCGTCATCGCGGTCATGGCATCGACGAGCCGATCGTCCGAGCAGTCGTACGCGCGTGCCATGGAGCGGACGCGGTCGGCGCTGACGGGTGTGCGGCCGGTCTCGATCATGCTGACGCGAGCCTGGTTGACGCCGAGCAGCTCGGCGGCCCCGGTCGCGGTGAGCCCGGCCCGTTCGCGGAGTTTGCGCAGTTCCGCCCCGAACCTCCGCTGCCGCAGGGTGGGGCTGCTGGTGGGCGGCAAAGCCTCTCCTTCCCGGCCGCGGCGCGGCGTCCCTTTCCCTCACACGAGTGAAGGTTGGATTCTTTGCGTAGGAACGGTTAGAGGTATCTAACCACCTGTTCTACGGTAGTCACGTACCGCTCAACTGCCCGCGCCCCTAAGCCGGAAGCGCACCATCCGGCATTGCCGCCGCACCGCGCCGAAGTTGAGCGAGCCCAAGCTCCTTCCCTCCCGGAGGTGTTCATGGTCACCGTATCCCCGCCCGATACCTGGGTGTACGCCCTTCGACTGCCCCCTGACCCGCGCGCCGCACGCGTCGCACGTATGACCGTGCGGGCCGCACTCGACGGGCATGGCCTGCGCGAAGTTCTCAACGTGGTCGAGTTGTTGACGTCCGAGTTGGTGACCAATGCGTACCGCCACACGAAAGGACCCGCCTCCCTGCGGTTGACCGCGTTGGGAGGCGGGCGGTTACGGGTGGGAGTCTGGGACAGTAGTCCGTACATCCCCGCGCCCTTCGATCAGTCGCCCGGCAGTCGGGTCGCTCCCGTCCCGGCGGACGCCGGCGGAGGGCGCGGGTTGCTCCTCGTACAGGAATGCGCGGACTCGTGGGGCGGCTGGGCGCTCGGCGACGACCTCCTGGGACGGGGGGCCGGGAAGCTGCTGTGGTTCGAGGTGGGGGGTGACGGGGCGGCGGCTCGGCGGTCTACTGCCGTATGAACGGCCTCGCCGTGTCGCCGAATGAACGCCTCGTGGGCCCGCCCGCATGGCGCGTCTTCAAAGTTGAGCGATGGAGCCGTAGCGGGATCGGCGGATCTGGGCCCCCGCGACCTCCGTACGGCGTGGTCACGACCGTCGGACCTGGCCCAAATCCGCCAGTCCCTCTTTCCCTGATCGGCGCGGGTGTGGCTGAGTCAGGGGGTGTTCACGGGGCCTCGGCGCAGGTGGGGGCTCAGCCCGTGAGCCCCAACTCCCTCGCGATCAGCATCCGCTGCACCTCGCTCGTGCCCTCTCCGATCTCCAGGATCTTGGAGTCGCGCCACATGCGGGCCACCGGGTACTCGTTCATGAAGCCGTAGCCGCCGTGGACCTGGGTGGCGTCGCGGGCGTTGTCGACGGCGATGGTGGAGGAGTAGAGCTTGGCGACCGCGGCCTCCTTCTTGAAGGGCTCGCCCGCGACGAGGCGGGACGCGGCGTCCCGCCAGCCGACGCGGGCCATGTGGGCCTTCATCTCCATGTCGGCGATCTTGAACTGGATGGCCTGGTTCGCGCCGATCGGGCGTCCGAACGCGTGGCGCTCCTTGGCGTACTTCACCGACTCGTCGACGCAGCCCTGCGCGAGGCCGGTCGCCAGGGCCGCGATGGCGATGCGGCCCTCGTCCAGGATGCGCAGGAACTGGGCGTAGCCGCGGCCCTCCTCGCCGAGCAGGTTCGCGGCCGGGACGCGGACGTCGGCGAAGGACAGCTCACGGGTGTCGGAGGCGTTCCAGCCGACCTTCGAGTACGGGGCGGCGACCGTGAAGCCGGGGGTGCCGGACGGGACGATGATCGCGGAGATGAGTGGCTTGCCGCCGGGCCCCCGGCCGGTGACCGCGGTGACCGTGACCAGGCCCGTGATGTCCGTACCGGAGTTGGTGATGAAGCACTTGCTGCCGTTGATCACCCATTCGTTCGTGTCCGGGTCGAGGCGGGCGGTCGTGCGGGTCGCGCCCGCGTCCGAGCCGCCGTCCGGCTCCGTCAGGCCGAAGGCGCCGAGGATCTCGCCGGAGCACAGGCGGGGGAGCCACTCCCGCTTCTGGGCCTCCGTGCCGAAGAGGTGGATCGGCATCGCGCCGAGCGAGACGCCGGCCTCCAGGGTGATGGCGACGGAGGAGTCGACGCGAGCGAGCTCCTCCAGGGCGACCCCCAGGGCGAGGTAGTCGCCGCCCATGCCGCCGTACTCCTCGGGGAAGGGGAGTCCGAACAGGCCCATGCGGCCCATCTCGCGCACGATCTCGTACGGGAACTCGTGTCGCTCGTAGAAGTCGCCGATCTTCGGGGCCACGACGTCGTGGGCGAACTCCTCGACCGTGCGCCGGAGTTCTTCGAGTTCGGGGGAGAGGCGGTGGTCCAGGGACATGGGGATCATTCCTTGTGGGAGAGGGCTTTGACCGTGCGGGACGGGCTGGGTCGGCCCAGTCGCTCGGCCATCCACACGCTGGTGGCGGTGAGGCGGGCGAGGTCGACACCGGTGTCGATGCCGAGGCCCTGGAGCATCCATACGAGGTCTTCGGTGGCGAGGTTGCCGGTGGCGGACTTGGCGTAGGGGCAGCCGCCGAGGCCGCCCGCGGAGGCGTCGACGGTGGTGACGCCGTGCTGGAGGGCGGCCAGGGTGTTGGCGAGCGCCTGGCCGTAGGTGTCGTGGAAGTGCACACCGAGCGCGCTGGTCGGCACGCCCTCCTCGTTCAGCTCGGCGAGGAGGGTCTGCACATGACCCGGTGTCGCCACGCCGATCGTGTCGCCGAGGCTCAGCTCGTCGCAGCCCATGTCCATCAGGGCCTTGCAGACGCGTACGACCTGATGGATGGGGACGGGACCCTCCCAGGGGTCGCCGAAGCACATCGAGATGTAGCTGCGGACGTGCACCTTGTCCGCCTTGGCCCGGGACACCACCGGCTCGAACATGGCCAGTGACTCGTCGACGGTCCGATTGAGGTTCGCCTTCGCGAAGGACTCCGTCGCGCTGGCGAACAGGGCGACATGGCGGGCGCCGAGGGCCAGCGCCCGGTCCAGACCCCGTTCGTTGGGCACGAGGACCGGGAGGTGCACCCCCGAGGACCTGCCCAGGTCGCTCACGAGAGGGAACAGCTGCTCCGCGTCCGCCAGTTGGGGCACCCACTTGGGGTGGACGAAGCTGGTGGCCTCGATGGTGGTCAGGCCGGAGTCCGCGAGGCGCCGGATGAACTCGGCCTTGACCTCCGTCGGCACGGTCGCCTTCTCGTTCTGCAGCCCGTCGCGCGCGCCGACCTCGTAGATCCGCACCCGCGCCGGCAGGTCCGGCGCCGGTACGACCATGGGGAGGCCGAGTTCGGGGGTGCTCATGGCGTCTCCTCGTACGGTGTCGTCTCCTCGTACGGCGTGATCACGGCCAGCACCTGGTCCATGGCGACCGTCGTGCCCGGCGTGACGTCCAGCTCGCTGACGGTTCCGGCGTGCGGGGCGGAGATGACGTGCTCCATCTTCATCGCCTCGACCACCAGCAGGCTCTGGCCCGCGACCACTTCGTCGCCGACGGCCACCTTCACGACGGTCACCGTGCCGGGCATGGGCGCGGTGAGCGAGTCCAACCCGGCGTGCGCCGCGCCGGTGAGGGAGGCGGCCACGGGGTCGTGGTCGCGCACGTGCCAGGCGTCGCCTTCGCGGCCGAGCCAGTCGCCGGCGCGGTGGAAGGTGTGGCGTACGCCGTCGAGGGTGACGGAGACCCGGTCGGGGGTGACGGTGTTCGTGCCTCGCGGACGGTGAGCGACGGGTTCGAGCCCCGGCACGCGCAGGTGGAACACCACGGGTGCGGGCTCGCCGCCGAGGCGCCAGCCGCTGGGCACCGAGAAGGGGTCGGTCCAGCCGCCGCCCGCCGGGGCCAGCGACGACAGCCGTACCGCGGCAGCGGCGTCGTACACCTCCTCAGGTACGTCACCGCAGCCGGAGAGCAGCCCTTCCGCCTCCCGCTCCACCAGCCCCGTGTCCAAATCCCCCGCCACGACCGCCGGATGGGCCAGCAGCCGCCGCAGGAACCCGGCGTTGGTCTGCACGCCGAGCGTGACCGTCTCCGCGAGGGCGGCGCGCAGCTTCCGCAGCGCGGTCGCGCGGTCGGGGCCGTACGCGATCACCTTGGACAGCATCGGGTCGTAGAGCGAACCGACCTCCGTGCCCTCGCTCAGCCCCGAGTCGGTGCGCACGCCGTCACCCTGGGGTTCGTGCAGGGCGAGCACCGTGCCGCCGGACGGCAGGAAGCCGCGCGCCGGGTCCTCGGCGCAGATGCGCGCCTCCACCGCGTGCCCGGTGAGGGTGATGTCCTCCTGCCCGTACGGCAGTCGCTCGCCCGCGGCGACCCGCAGCTGCCACTCCACCAGGTCGAGCCCCGTGACCAGCTCGGTGACCGGGTGCTCCACCTGGAGACGGGTGTTCATCTCCATGAAGTAGTACGACGACGGGTCGTTGCCGGGGACGATGAACTCGACCGTGCCCGCGCCCTCGTACCCGCAGGAGCGGGCCGCCTGGACCGCCGCCTCGCCCATCGCGGCACGGGTCTCGGCGTCGAGGAACACGCTCGGCGCCTCCTCGATGATCTTCTGGTGGCGGCGCTGGAGGGAGCACTCGCGCTCGCCCAGGTGGACGACGTTGCCGTGGCCGTCGGCCAGGACCTGGATCTCGATGTGCCGGGGGCGGTCGACCCAGCGCTCGACGAGGAGGGTGTCGTCGCCGAAGGACGCGCGGGCCTCGCGGCGGGCGGCGGCGATCTCCTCGCCCAGTGCCGCTGCGTCGCGCACCAGCCGCATGCCCTTGCCGCCACCGCCCGCCGACGGCTTGAGCAGCACGGGCATGCCGATCTCCCGTGCGGCCTCGGCTAGTTCCGCGTCCGTGAGGCCGCTGCCGGACGAGCCGGGGACGACCGGGACCCCGGCCGTCTTCACCGTCTCCTTGGCGCGGATCTTGTCGCCCATCAGCGCGATCGCGTCCGCGGGCGGGCCGATGAAGACGAGCCCTGCCTCGGCGCACGCGCGCGCGAACGAGGCGTTCTCGGCGAGGAAGCCGTACCCGGGGTGCACCGCCTGGGCCCCGGAGCGAGCGGCGGCTTCGAGGAGCCGCTCCACCGACAGATAGCTCTCGGCGGCCGGCGCCGGACCGATCCGTACCGCCGTGTCCGCCTCGCGCACATGCCGGGCGTCGGCGTCCGCGTCGGAGAAGACGGCGACCGAGCGCACACCGAGCGCGCGCAGGGTGCGGATGACGCGTACGGCGATCTCGCCCCGGTTGGCCACAAGGACTGTGTCGAACATCTCGGGCACCCTCATCACATCCGGAAGACGCCGAACTGGGGGTCGCCCAGTGGCGCGTTGGCGCAGGCGGTCAGTGCGAGGCCCAGTACCTGCCGGGTCTCCAGCGGGTCGATCACACCGTCGTCCCAGAGGCGGGCCGTCGCGTAGTAGGCGCTGCCCTGCCGCTCGTACTGGGCGCGGATCGGGGCCTTGAAGTCGTCCTCGTCCTCGGCGGGCCAGGAGTCCCCGCGCGCCTCCAGCTGGTCGCGCTTGACGGTCGCGAGGACGGACGCGGCCTGCTCGCCGCCCATCACGGAGATCTTGGCGCCGGGCCACATCCACAGGAAGCGCGGCGAGTACGCCCGGCCGCACATCGAGTAGTTGCCCGCGCCGTACGAACCGCCGATCACCACGGTCAGCTTGGGCACGCGCGTGCAGGCGACGGCCGTGACCATCTTGGCGCCGTGCTTGGCGATGCCACCGGCCTCGTACTGACGCCCCACCATGAAGCCCGAGATGTTCTGCAGGAAGACCAGGGGGATGCCGCGCTGGTCGCACAGCTCGATGAAGTGGGCGCCCTTCTGGGCGGACTCGGAGAACAGGATGCCGTTGTTGGCGACGATCCCGACCGGGTGTCCGTGGATGCGCGCGAAGCCGGTGACCAGGGTCTGCCCGAACTCCGCCTTGAACTCGGCGAAGCGCGAACCGTCCACCACGCGCGCGATGACCTCGCGTACGTCGTAGGGGGTGCGGGAGTCGACGGGCACCGCGCCGTAGAGCCCGTACGGATCCACCTTGGGCTCGACGGACTGCTCGACCGCCCAGGGGAGGGGCCCGCGCGCGGGGAGGGTGGCCGCGATGTTCCGTACGATCCGCAGCGCGTGCGCGTCGTCCTCCGCGAGGTGGTCGGTGACGCCCGACACACGCGCGTGGACCTCGCCGCCGCCCAGCTCCTCGGCGGTGACGACCTCACCGGTGGCGGCCTTCACCAAGGGGGGCCCGCCGAGGAAGATCGTGCCCTGATTGCGCACGATCACGGCCTCGTCGCTCATCGCCGGGACATACGCGCCGCCGGCCGTGCACGAGCCGAGGACCGCGGCGATCTGTGGGATCCCCGCCCCCGACATCCGCGCCTGGTTGTAGAAGATCCGCCCGAAGTGCTCGCGGTCCGGGAAGACCTCGTCCTGCATGGGCAGGAAGGCGCCTCCGGAGTCGACGAGATAGACACAGGGGAGGCGGTTCTCGAGCGCCACCTCCTGTGCCCGCAGGTGCTTCTTCACGGTCATCGGGTAGTACGTGCCGCCCTTGACGGTGGCGTCGTTGGCGACGATCACGCACTCGCGGCCGCTGACCCTGCCGATCCCGGCGATCACCCCGGCGGCCGGGGCCTGCCCGTCGTACATCCCGTGGGCGGCCAGTGGGGCCAGCTCCAGGAAGGGCGAGCCCGGGTCGAGGAGTGTGTCCACGCGCTCGCGCGGGAGCAGCTTCCCGCGCGCGGTGTGGCGCTCCCGGGCCCGCTCACCGCCCCCGAGGCGTGCCTCGGCGAGCTTGGCGCGCAGCTCCTCGCCGAGGGCGCGATGGGCCGCCTCGTTGGCCCGCCAGGCCTCCGACGCGGGATCTGCCGCGCTCGTCAGCTCCGGTGCTTCGTGCATGTCCCGCGGTCCCCTCACCAGTGGTCCACCAGTTAATGAGCGTTAACGCATGTCATCCAGGTTAACGACCGCTAACCTCCCTGTCTAGAATTGCTTTCATGGCCACGAGAACCGACGCCCCCACCCGACGCGAGCAGATCCTCAAGGAGGCTGCCCGGCTCTTCGCCGAGCGCGGCTTCCACGGCGTCGGGGTGGACGAGATAGGAGCGGCGGTCGGCATCAGCGGCCCCGGTCTGTACCGGCACTTCGCGGGCAAGGACGCGATGCTCGCCGAGCTGCTGGTGGGGATCAGCGGGCAGCTGCTCACCGGCGGCAAGCGCCGGGTCGCGGAGGCCGACGGGGGCGCGGAGGCGGTCCTCGACTCGCTCGTCGAGGGTCACATCGACTTCGCGCTCGACGACCGTCCCCTGATCACCCTGCACGATCGCGAGCTGGACCGCCTGCGCGACAGCGACCGCAAGCTCGTACGGCAGCTGCAGCGGCAGTACGTCGAGCTGTGGGTGGAGGTCGTGCGCGAGGTGTATCCGGCCCTCACCGAACCCACGGCCCGCTCGGCGGTGCACTCGGTCTTCGGCCTCCTGAACTCGACACCCCACCTCGGGCGGCCGGCGGCGTTGCCGGGGCGCGAGGTGACGGCGGCCCTGCTGCATCGGATGGCGCGGGGTGCCTTCGCGGCGGCGGCCGGGGCGGGGGATCAGTAGGGGGTGTTGTGCGGGTTTGATGCGAGCGCGGTTTTAATGCGAGCGGCGGCTCCGCCCCCTGCACGATGATGGCGGCCATGGACGGACACATGACCATGGACGGACACACCTCCGACTGGGTGACCCTCTTCTGCTTCGAGAACGTCCCCGGCTGCCCGCGGCCGGGCCGGCTGATGGCGGTCTGACTGCGTGACCGGGGCATCGACTGGGAGCCCTTCGCCGCGCACGACGTCCGGGTCGACCTCATGTGCGGGGTCCGGTCGGACGGCCACTGGCACGGCACGTTCGCCGTCCACGTGCGCGCGGACGCCCTGCGCCGGCTCGGCCTCCATCCCGATCAGCCGACGTCGGCACCGGCCGACCCGCCGCCACCCAAGTGGTGGGGTCCATGGGCGCGTTGATCCGCGATCCGCGATCCGCGATCCGCGATCCGCGATCGTGGGTTCTGCCGTCGCGCCACCGGTCGGTCGGTAGGTTCACGTCATGAGTGACGACGAGGACTACCTGGAGAAGAGTCCGGCGGCCGCACGGATGGGAAAGGCGGCCGAGTATCTGATCGCGGCCTCGGCCATCCTCGCCACGGGCGGTGAGCTGAACGTCTCCACCTCGCTGGTCGATGACGAGGGGGTGGACCTCGTCTTCCACCGGCGCGGGAGCTCGGCGACCCTGGCGGTGCAGGTGAAGGCCCGGATGTCCACCGGAACGCAGATCCGGCAGGGCAGGCTGATGGCCTTCGTGCGTTCCCAGACCTTCCAGCCGCGGGCCGACCTGGACATGCTGTTCGTCGCCGTGGACGTCGAGCGGGGAACGATCATGACCGCCTGGCTGATACCGAGCGGCGCGTTCGGGGAGATGATCGCCGAGCCCAACGGCAGGGGGCGCTTCCGGTTCTCGGCGTCGTTGAAGCCGGACTCCAACGACCGCTGGACCCCGTTCCGGCTGACCGCCGCGGAGCTTCCGCAGCGCGTCCTCGCCCGGCTGGCCGAGTTGGAGCGGGCGTGACGAGCGTCGAGCGGGCGTGACGAGCGTCATGGGGGAGGACGGCCGATGGCTCTGGACGGTCGTCGTGACCGACGGGTAACCTAGCTTCTGAGCAAGCGCTTAGATTTGGGACCGCAACCATCAATTGAGGAACCCAGACGGCGCGCAACCAGGTACGCGAGAGCGGCGCCGGCTTAGGCGCAAGGAAGGGTGGCGGCGGTGCGCCGTACGGTGTTCAACGAGGACCACGAGGCGTTCCGGGAGACCCTGCGGGCCTTCATAGAGGCCGAGGTCGTTCCCGTCTACGACGAGTGGTTCGCCGCGGGCCAGGCGCCGCGCGACTTCTACTACAAGCTCGCCGAGCTCGGCATCTTCGGCATCCGCGTCGACGAGGAGTTCGGCGGCGCCGGCATCGACTCGTACAAGTTCGAAGCCGTGATGTACGAGGAGACGGCCCGCGCGGGCGTCCAGTTCGGCGGCTCCGGTGTGCACGTGCTGCTCGGCCTGCCGTACATCAAGATGCTCGCCACCGACGAGCAGAAGAAGCGGTTCCTGCCGAAGTTCGTCTCCGCCGAGGAGATGTGGGCCCTCGCGATGACCGAGCCGGGCACCGGCTCCGACCTCGCGGGCATGAAGACCACCGCGAAGCTCTCCGAGGACGGTACGCACTACGTCCTCAACGGCGCCAAGACCTTCATCACCGGTGGCGTGCACGCCGACCGCGTCATCGTCTGCGCCCGTACCTCCGCGCCGACCGCCGAGGACCGCCGCTTCGGCATCTCCCTCTTCGCCGTCGACACCAAGTCCGAGGGCTACTCCGTCGGCCGCAAGCTCGACAAGCTCGGCCTGAAGACCTCCGACACCGCCGAGCTGGCGTTCGTCGACGTGAAGGTCCCGGCCGAGGACCTCCTCGGCGAGGAGAACAAGGGCTTCTACTACCTCGGCCACAACCTCGCCTCCGAGCGCTGGGGCATCGCCTTCGGCGCGTACGCGCAGGCCAAGGCCGCCGTCCGGTTCGCCAAGGAGTACGTGCAGGAGCGCACCGTCTTCGGCAAGCCGGTCGCGCACTTCCAGAACACCAAGTTCGAGCTGGCCGCCTGCCAGGCCGAGGTGGACGCCGCCGAGGCGGTCGTCGACCGCGCCCTGGAGGCCCTGGACGCGGGTGAGCTGACCCCGGCCGAGGCCGCGTCCGCCAAGCTGTTCTGCACCGAGGTCGCGCACCGCGTGATCGACCGCTGCCTCCAGCTGCACGGCGGCTACGGCTTCATGAACGAGTACCCGATCGCCCGCCTGTACGCGGACAACCGCGTCAACCGTATCTACGGCGGCACCAGCGAGATCATGAAGTCGATCATCGCGAAGGACATGGGCCTGTAAGGCCGGTGAAAGATCACCGGAAACAACCGCACGATACAACTGACGCATGAGTCAGGCACTTGAGTCCCTGCTCGATCTGCTCGACCTGGAGCGGATCGAGCGGGACATCTTCCGCGGCCAGTCCCGCTCCGCCGTCGTCCCGCGTGTCTTCGGTGGGCAGGTGGCGGCGCAGGCGCTGGTGGCCGCCGGGCGTACGGTCCCCGAGGACCGGCACGCGCACTCCCTGCACGCGTACTTCCTGCGTCCGGGGGACCCCGGCGCGCCCATCGTGTACACGGTGGACCGCATCCGTGACGGGCGCTCCTTCACCACCCGCCGTGTCGTCGCCATCCAGCACGGGCAGCCGATCTTCCATCTCTCCGCGTCCTTCCAGACGTACGAGGAGGGCATGGAGCACCAGGCCGCGATGCCGGCCGCGCCCGACCCGGAGACGCTGCCCACGGCCGCCGAACTGCTGCCGTTGTACGCCGATGTCATCAAGGACCCGGTCGTCGTCGAACGGCTCCTCGAAGCGCGCGAGTCCGTCGACCTGCGTTACGTCGACGCGCCCCCGTACGGCACGGTCGGCGAGGTCCGCGAACCGCACTCCCAGGTGTGGTTCCGCACCAACGGCAAACTGTCCGACGATCCCCTCCTGCACGTCGTCCTCGCCACCTATGTCTCCGACATGACGCTCCTCGACTCGATCCTGCTCGCGCACGGGCGCGGTGGCTGGGTGACAGGCGACGTCGTCGGGGCCTCGCTGGACCACGCGATGTGGTTCCACCGCCCCTTCCGCGCCGACGAATGGCTGCTGTACGACCAGGAGTCGCCGTCCGCCTCCGGGGGCCGCGGCCTCGGCCAGGCCCGTATCTACACGCAGGACGGACGGCTGGCCATTTCGGTGATCCAGGAGGGCGTGGTCCGCATCCCCCGGTAGGTCGGGGCCTGCCCGGTAAGACTGACCGGGGGCCCACCCGGTAAGACTGGGGCATGGCCATGACTGAAGCGGGAGCCGGACAGCAGGACGACGAGGGCGGCGAGAGCACCTTCACGGTGATCGTCGCCGCCCTCGCCAATCTCGGGATCGCGGTGGCCAAGGCGGTCGCGGGCGTCATCAGCGGATCGAGCGCGATGCTGTCCGAGGCCGCGCACTCGGTGGCCGACACGGTCACCGAGGTACTGCTGCTCACCGCGCTGAAGCGCAGCGAGAAGCCGGCCGACGAGGAACATCCGCTGGGCTACGGCCCCGAACGTTACATATGGGCGATGCTCGCCGCCGTCGCCACCTTCGTCGGCGGCGCGGTGTTCTCCCTCTACGACGGCATCCACACCCTTGTCGCGGGCGAGGAGCCGGGCGACCCCCTCGTCGCGTACATCGTGCTCGCGGTCGCCTTCCTGCTGGAGAGCTTCTCCCTGCGCACCGGTGTACGCCAGGCGCGCGGGGAGGCGGAGCGTGTGGGAGCGCCCTTCAAGCGCTACCTCCGGTACACCCCGGACACCGCCGTGAAGGCCGTGGTCCTGGAGGACTCGGCCGCGCTGATCGGCCTTGTTCTCGCGGCGGGCGGTCTGCTCGGCGGGCAGCTCACCGGCTCCGGCGTCTGGGACGGCATCGCGTCCCTCTGCATCGGTCTCCTTCTGTTGTACGTCGCCTGGGTGCTCGGCCGCTCCAACGCCGAGCTGCTGATCGGCCGCCCGCTGCCCAAGTCGGTGCGGGAGCGGATCCGGGCCGAACTGCTCGCCGTGGAGCACGTGGAGGCCGTACTGGAGCTCACGACCCTCGTGCAGGGGCCCCGCGAGGCGCTGGTCGCGGCCAAGGTCGACTTCAGGGACGTCTCGACCGCCGCCCAGATCGAATGGGCCTGCGAACAGGCCGAGGCACGGCTGCGCGAGGCGTTCCCCGGGGTGAGCCGGGTGTACCTCGACCCGACACCGGGCTACGCCCAGCGCCGCGAGGAGGGCTTGAACCCGTTGCCGTAGTGCGGCTCCCGTTGCCGTAGGGCGACTCCCGTGGCTGTAGCCCGGCTCCCGCCAGGGGCGGTCAGGCCTTGCGCAGGAACCGGATCCTCTGCTGGGCCCTGCTCACGGCACGCTCCAGCTCCATGCGGGCGTGCTCCTGCTTCATCGCGCGCTCCATGTGCGTGTCGAGCTCCGTCTGCGGCACCCTCGCGGGGCTGGTGAGCTGGGGGAGGCCGGTGGCGAGGTAGCCCTCGAAGTGGTCGGTGACATCGTGCAGTTCGGTCCGGATCACCTCCAGCTGATCGGCGGATGCCTTGATGAGGTTGCGCAGCCGCCTCAGCGGGGCGAGGTCGGCGGCCCGGCAGGGCTTCTGGGCGAGCTCGCACAGCTTCTCGAAGGTCTCCTTGAGGTAGCTGTCGGCGTCGTCGAGGTCCTTGGCGTTGTCGTCGGTGTCGCGGTTCTTCTTCATCCACGCGAACACCTGGCGGCCGTGGCGGATCCCGAGGAGGGCGAGGGCGGCGGTGACCGCGCCGGACAGGGCGGCCACCACCGGGGAACCGGCGCCGGCCGCCAGGGTGGTCGAGCTGAGGATCATCGTGGTCCGATCCGTTCGTGGGTGCGCGCCTGACCCCGCACGGGGCCCTGCGGCGTTACGGGAAGTCGTCGTTGACTCGGCCGGACAGGCCCTACGAAGGCATGGCGATGTCGCGCAGGGCGAGGAGGTCCGTCACCACGAACTGCCGGTATCTGCTGGTGATCACACCGTGGGTCTCGCGCAGGGTGCGGACCGCGTTCTCGACGGTGGAGACGCCCATCAGGAGCGCATCGGCGATGTCCCTCTGGGTCGGGCCCAGGATGGTGACCTGGCCGGGGTCGGCGGAGTTCGTCCGGCCGGCGACCCCGGCCAGGTGCAGCAGCAGGCCGCCGACCCGCTGCACGGGCGAGCGGGTCGGGGTGCAGTAGATCATCTCGTCACTGCGGTTGCGGTCCTCCAGGCTGCGCAGCAGGGCCAGTTGGGCCTCCTGCTGGCGGCGCAGCAGGAGGTTCATGCGCTTCACGGAGCAGGGCATGACCCAGGTGGTGGTCAGGCAGACGGTCGTGACCGTCGCCTCGGGGTCGATCAGCTTGGCCTCGCCCAGGAGTTCGCCGACGCCGCGGAACCTCGTGATCCTGGTGGAGGCGAACCCGGCGCCGAAGGGGAAACGCTCCTGGAGGACGCAGCCGCCCAGGATGATGTACACGTTTCCGTCGCCCGGTCCCAGCGGCAGTTCCTCGTCGCGTTCGTAGACACGGGCGTCCAGGCCCCAGGTGCTGACGAGCAGCGGCCAGGTGTTGCCGGGGAGGTAGTGGAGAAAGGTGCCCTCGGGCATCGCTTGACGGCCTTTGAGGACGTCACTGGTGCGGAAGGCGTCGACCTTGGGAGGCATCGGTCACTCCCCTGCCCCGGCCGCGCCGTACGGCGTCGCGGAGGCGTGCGGCCGTAACGGGCCGTGATGGTGACGTTGTGTCGGTCGAGGGCTGCCGATGGCCCGGGTGACGAGGGTCTTCGGCAGGGCGACGCCATCGGCGACGGCGGTCTGCATCGGTTCTGAGGTCCTTCCCGCTCGGGAAAAACAGGGGACCGGGTGCGTCCGCCGACTGGCGGGCGCACCCGGGCTGGTGGGTCCAGAGCCCTCTCCGTCGCATGGTCATCCGGCTGGTTTAGGTCCGGACGCGAGGCGAAGGCGTTACATCGACAAGTTACCTCCACTCGCGCGGAATTCGCCAGTCGCGCATGTGTGGCGACGGGAATTTCCCGTCGGCGGAGGTCGCGAAGGGAAGGGAAAACAAACCCTCGCAGGAGGGTTTTGTCGCGCCGACTCCGTTGGGTGTGGTCCAGGTTACGCTCCGTCTTGCGGAGGGAGGGTCGTCAAGTGTGAATGCCGATATTCCGCAAGGATATCCGAAGACGCGCTTGAAAATTTCCCGCAGATGAGCGGAAGGGGGTGCGGATGTGAACGCGATGGAAAACAAGGAGGCCCCGGGGAACCACCCCCGAGGCCTCCAGGAAAGGGTCTGGACCCACCAAGGCTCAGACCGACTTCCAGTAAACACCATGAGCTGCGAAAAGGTCACTCGGGCAGGGAAAAGTCGGGCAGGCTTCCCTCCGGGGAGGGATTCGCGGGCTGGACCTGACCACGCCCTCGGCGCGGCGGGTCGCGCACCGGCATGCCGAACCTTACGTCCCTTTTGCTACGCTAGGAGAATTTCGTCACGCGGTTCGTTTCGTTCATCGCTCATACTCGAACGGCACGAGTGAATAACGATCACATCTGGATCGGTGTCGACCGGTCGAGCCGGGGTGCCCTCACCGGCATGACCGTCCGATCGGTAGTTCGAAAGGAGGGCGAGCAAGCACCCAATTAAGTGCGTTAATGTCGCCACTTACCTTTCCTCGGGGTGCTGGACGTGTGGTCGAGCGAAACTCTCCGGGGATTTATATCGCCTTGCGAGCGCCTTGAATCCGACTCCCCATTTCATTTATTTATGCGCGTTCGGGAAAGGGGTTGGAGAGGGGTGGCAAGTCATCCGTCGGCCCGTCCTTCGCGACGCCCACCCTTTGGAAAGTCGACCAATGAACACCAGAACTCCGGCCGGTGACGGTGCCTCCGGGCGCCTGGTTGAGCCCCGCCGCATCGTCAACGCTGCGACGAGGCGCGGGGGCCGAGCCGGACCAGGGACCCCAACGGCGCGTAGCGCGCCGAACACTCGCCATACAAATGCGACTACTTTCCGTAGCCCTCCGTGCGGCGCGGTGCCGCTCACGTTCCCGCGGTGGGCGTCAGAGGAGTCCCGCAGCGGAGAGCAGATACGCCGTCAGCGGGTCGTAGAACCGCGGGCTCGTGACGTGGTCGTCGAGGGGGACCGTCACCTGGACCGTGCCCTCGGACTCGGCGAGGAAGAGGGCCGGGTCGTTGGAGTCGGCGTAACCGACGGAGTCGACGCCGAGCTGGCCCGCGCAGCCCGCCCAGCCGTGGTCGGCGACGACCAGATCGGGCAGGGGACGGCCCGCGCCCTCGAGGCCCTTGAGGATCGCGCGCATCGGCTCGCCCGAGTGCGTGTGCCACAGCGTGGCGCCGTGCTCCAGCACCGCCACGTCCGCGAACTGCATGACGTACCCCTCGTCCGTCTGTAGCCCGTCCGGAATGACGACGATCTCGCAGCCGGCGCCGCGCAGCGCGGTGGCGGTGGCGCGGTGCACGTCGAGGAGGCCGCCGGGGTGGCCGGTCGCGAACAGCACCCGCTGCTCACCGTCCGCCGCCTTGCGCAGCCGCGCCGCCATCCGCTCCAGGGCGTCGACGGTCAGCTCGGGGTCGATGGTGTCCTGGCCGTAGCGGTACTCCGGGTCGTCGTTCACACCGCACCGCTCCGCCATCACGGCGAGCACGTCCTGCTCGTCGGTCCAGCGGTCGCCGAGTTCCAGGCCGAGCCAGAAGTTGCGGTCGCCGTTGGCGAGCTTGCGGTAGTGGGAAAGGTTGTTCTCGCGAGGCGTGGCGACGTCGCCCGCGATACGGGTCATGACCAGGTGGTCGACGAGCTCGGCGCGGCTGGGGGTCCCGGATATCGGCATGCCACCCATTGTGCCGGGGCGCTCCGCTGGTAGGGCGGTTGTCCTGAACCGTGGGATGCGGGTCACTCGGCGTGAGGCGGTCGTTGTCGGTTTCCCGCCCACCCGCCCGACTCGGCCTGCTGAGAGGTGAGGGTCGGGGGAGGCTTCTCTCAGGCATCTCTCAACGCGAACCACAACTCCATCCGTACGTCCGCGTCGTCGAGGTCCGCCTCCAGCAAGGTCCCACACCGCGCGATGCGTTGGCGGACGGTGTTGCGGTGGACGGAGAGGGCGACGGCCGTGCGGTCCCAACTGCCGTGGAGGGAGAGCCAGGTACGGAGGGTCTCGGTGAGGGCGGGGGTGGCGGCGATGGGGGCGAGCAGCGCACGCGCGTGGGCCTCGGCGTCGGCCGAGGGCACGAGGTCCGCCAGGGCGGGGCGCTCGCCGTGCCGGACGAGGGGCGTGCGGGTCGCCCGGGCCCGGGCCAGGGCGCGGGCCGCCTGCCCGTCGGCGGACGCCCACTCGTGCGGGCCGACCGCCGCGCTGACCCCGCAGATCCAGCCCTCCTGCGCGGTCGGCTCGCGGTGGCCGGGGATCAGGACGCGTACGACACCCTCGCCGGTGTCGATGAGCGCGGAGCCCAGCGCCGCCCCCAGCGCCGACGCGGCGACGGCGTCCGGCGCGGGGCCGTCCGCCGCGGGGCGGGCGTGCACGACGGTCCACCGGTCCCCGCCGAGCAGCGGGGCCACGTCCTCGGGCGCGGCGCCCAGCAGGAGTCGTACGAGCGCCGCCGAGCGCGCCGCACCGCTTCCGCTCTGCTGCTCCCCGGTGAGGAGGGAGAGGAGCACGGCCGCGACGGAGGCGATGGTGTGGTCCCCGGGGTCCCGGCGCGGTGCCGCGACCCCGAGGACGAAGCCCTGCCCGCCGCCGAGGGCGTACGCGGCGAGGTGGGTGCCGCCGACGGTGTCGGTGGCGGAGGAAGGGGTGGGAGCGGGAACGGGGGTGGGGGTGGGGGCGGGGCCCTGGGGGCCGGTGGCCTGGGTTCCCCCGGGGTGCACGACGCCGGCCAGGGCGCCCAGGGCCGTCACGGGGCCTGCCTCCGGTGGCCTCCCCGCCCGGGCCAGTTCCGCGCCCTCCGGGCCGTACAGCACCGCCCAGCCGCTCACCCGCTGAGCCAGCTGCCGCAGCACCGCCGCCGCCGGGTCCGGGCGCGCCGCGGCGGCCGCCAGGCTCTGCTGGGCCTCCGTGACGCGCCGCAGCTCCGCCAGCCGGGCCTGCGCCATCAGCTGCCACACCGCGCGGGCCACGCCCGAGAAGGTGGTCTGGGGCGGGACCTCCAGCAGGGGCAGGCCGTAGGTGTCGCAGGCCGCGACCAGGGCGCGCGGGACCGTGTCGTGCACCGGCGCCAGGCCGAAGCCGAGCGCCGCGCCGCCCGCCGCCACGATCCGGGCAACGTAGTCGTCGAAGTAGGTACCCGAACCCGCCGCCTCCGGGATGTGCACCCCGGCGGTCAGCAGCAGCTCACCGCCCAGCAGATACGGGTACGGGTCCGCCATCTCCGAGGTGTGCGCCCAGTGGATCACCGTGTCCGGGTCGGAGGGCCCCGCGATCCGGCGCAGGCCCAGGTCCTCCCGGGCCAGGAGAGCCGACAGAGGAATCGGTGGGGTGGGTGGGACAGATGTGGCGGATGCGTCCGGCATGGTGGACGTTCCCTCCATCCGGATCGGCTGCAATGGATGAAACGTACACTTCAGAGTCATCTTCCGGCCACCTAATGTCGGTGCCGTCGGCAGCCGTGGGTACGGGCGTATGTCCCCGCGATCCGCTGCCGGTCTCCCGGCCGGGCGTCGCTCGTCGCTCGCCCGTCCGCGTCCCCATGTCCATCTGCACGACACGCCACCGATGAGTGCGCGAAGGAGGGCCCCCTATGGCCGTCGACTACACAGTGATCGTCGTCTATCTGGCCGGCATGCTGGCCATGGGCTGGTGGGGCATGCGCCGCGCCAAGTCGAAGAGTGACTTCCTGGTGGCCGGGCGGCGCCTGGGTCCCGCGATGTACTCCGGGACCATGGCCGCGATCGTCCTCGGCGGCGCGTCCACCATCGGCGGCGTCGGGCTCGGATACCAGTACGGGCTTTCCGGCGCCTGGATGGTGTTCACCATCGGCCTCGGACTCCTCGCCCTCTCCGTCTTCTTCTCCGCCCGTATCGCCCGCCTGAAGGTCTACACCGTCTCCGAGATGCTCGACCTGCGCTACGGCGGCCGGGCCGGCGTCATCTCCGGCGTCGTGATGTGGGCCTACACCCTGATGCTCGCGGTCACCTCGACCATCGCGTACGCCACCATCTTCGACGTCCTCTTCGACATGAACCGGACGCTGGCGATCATCATCGGCGGCTCGATCGTCGTCGCGTACTCCACGCTCGGCGGCATGTGGTCGATCACCATCACCGACATGGTGCAGTTCGTCGTGAAGACAGTCGGCGTGCTGCTGCTCCTGCTGCCCATCGCGGTCGTCAAGGCCGGCGGGTTCAGCGAGATGAAGGCCAAGCTGCCCACGGAGTACTTCGACCCGCTGGGCATCGGCGGCGAGACGATCTTCACCTACGTGCTGATCTACACGTTCGGCATGCTCATCGGCCAGGACATCTGGCAGCGCGTGTTCACCGCCCGCAGCGACAAGACCGCCAAGTGGGGCGGCACCGTCGCCGGTACCTACTGCCTGGTGTACGCCCTCGCCGGCGCCGTCATCGGCACGGCCGCCAAGGCGATGTACCCGACGCTGCCCAGCGCCGACACCGCCTTCGCGACCATCGTCAAGGACGAACTCCCGGTCGGCGTACGGGGCCTGGTGCTCGCCGCCGCCCTCGCCGCCGTGATGTCCACGTCCTCCGGCGCCCTCATCGCCTGCGCCACCGTCGCCAACAACGACATCTGGACCAAGCTGCGCGGGGCCGTACGGCGCGACGGCGAGGTCCGTGACGGCGAGCCGCACGACGAGGTCAAGGGGAACCGCGTCTTCATCCTCGTCATGGGCGTCGCCGTGATCTGTACCGCCATCGCCCTCAACAACGTCGTCGAGGCGCTGACCGTCGCGTACAACCTGCTCGTCGGCGGTCTGCTCGTCCCGATCCTCGGCGGACTGCTGTGGAAGCGCGGGACCGTGCACGGCGCGCTCGCCTCCGTCGTCGTCGGCGGACTCGCGGTCATCGGGCTGATGGCGACGTACGGCATCCTCGCGAACGAGCCCGTCTACTACGGGCTGCTGTCCTCGCTGGTCGCGTACGTGATCGTCTCCCTGGCCACGCCCGCGACCGACCCGGCGGTGCTGGCCGCCTGGCGTGAGCGGCTGGCCGGGCGTGGCGCGGACGCCGAGGCGACGGCCGAGCCGACGGCCGTGGTCGCCTAGCCGCCGCACCGCACCCCAGCCCCCGAAGAACTTCGGCCCGGCCGCCGCACGGCGACCGGGCCGGGCGGCCCCCGGTCAGCGGGGTCCGCGACACTGGAAAAGCGCCACCTGTACGACGCATCACCCCGTACCACCTGGAGGAGTCCGACGATGAGCAGCACCGAGTACCCGGCAGCAGGCGGCAGCCAGCCACGCGGCCCCGTCGACTCGTCCCGCGTCCCGCGGTACGCGGGCCCCGCGACCTTCGCCCGGCTGCCGCGCCTCGACGAGGTCGGCAGCGCCGACGTCGCCGTGGTCGGCGTGCCCTTCGACTCCGGGGTCTCCTACCGGCCGGGCGCCCGCTTCGGCGGCAACGCCATCCGCGAGGCCTCCCGTCTGCTGCGCCCGTACAACCCGGCGCAGGACGCCTCCCCCTTCGCCCTCGCCCAGGTCGCCGACGCCGGTGACATCGCGGCGAACCCGTTCAACATCAACGAGGCCGTGGAGACGGTCGAGGCGGCGGCCGACGAGCTGCTCGGCACGGGTGCCCGCCTGATGACGCTGGGCGGCGACCACACCATCGCCCTCCCGCTCCTGCGCTCCGTCGCCAAGAAGCACGGCCCGGTGGCCCTGCTCCACTTCGACGCGCACCTCGACACCTGGGACACCTACTTCGGCGCCGAGTACACGCACGGAACCCCGTTCCGCCGGGCGGTGGAGGAAGGGATCCTGGACACGGAGGCCCTCTCCCACGTCGGCACCCGCGGCCCGCTGTACGGCAAGCAGGACCTCACCGACGACGAGAAGATGGGCTTCGGCATCGTCACCTCGGCGGACATCTACCGCCGGGGCGCCGACGAGGTCGCCGACCAGCTGCGCCAGCGCATCGGCGACCGCCCGCTGTACATCTCCATCGACATCGACTGCCTCGACCCGGCGCACGCCCCCGGCACGGGCACGCCGGAGGCCGGTGGCATGACCTCCCGCGAGCTGCTGGAGATCCTGCGCGGACTGTCCTCCTGCAACCTGGTCTCCGCGGACGTGGTCGAGGTCGCGCCCGCGTACGACCACGCCGAGATCACGGCGGTGGCCGCGTCCCACACGGCGTACGAACTGACGACGATCATGTCCCGTCAGATCGCGCAGGCCCGTAAGGACGGCGAAGCGAAGTGACCCACGACCACGACCTGGTTCTCCGTCCGTCGGCGGCGCAGACGGAGGCCGCGCTGAATCCGCCCCCCGGCCGCAACGGCGGAGACCTGGTCGTGGAGACCCTCTCCGGTCTCGGCGCCACGACCGTCTTCGGCCTGCCCGGACAGCACGCACTGGGCATGTTCGACGCCCTGCGCCGGTCCTCGTTGCAGTACATCGGCCTGCGCGTGGAGAACAACGCGGGGTTCGCGGCCGACGCGTACGGCCGCATCACGGGTGAGGCCGCACCGCTGCTGCTCTCCACCGGCCCGGGTGCGCTGACCTCCCTGGCCGCGCTCCAGGAGGCCGCCGCGGCCTCCGCCCCCGTCCTCGCCATCAGCAGCCAGATCCCCACCGCCGGGCTGGGCGGCGGACGCCACGGCTATCTGCACGAACTCCCGGACCAGCAGGCGTCGTTCAGGGGTGTCGTCAAGTCCGTCCACACGGTCCGTACGCAGTCGCAGATCCCCTCCGCCATCGCGGCGGCCTGGGAGTCGGCGCTGACCGCCCCGCACGGCCCCGTCTGGGTGGAGATCCCGCAGGACGTCCTCCTCGCCGAGACCCACCTGCCGCAGGTCACGGCGATGGACGCGACCCCGGAGGACGTCGTCCCGCGCCCCGAACTGACGGCGCTGGCGGCCCACTTGCTGTCCTCGGCGGCCCGCCCCGCGATCATCGCGGGCGGCGGGGTCGTACGGTCGGACGCGTCCGGCAAGCTGAAGTCGCTGGCGGAGAAGTTGAACGCGCCGGTCGTCACCACCTTCGGCGGCAAGGGCGCGTTCCCCTGGAACCACCCGCTCTCGCTCCAGTCCTGGCTGGAGGACCGGCACACCACCGACTTCCTCGAGGACGCGGACGTCCTGCTGGTCGTCGGCTCCGGCCTTGGCGAACTGTCCTCGAACTACCACACGTTCAAGCCCCGCGGCCGGGTCATCCAGATCGAGGCCGACCTCGGCAAGCTGGAGTCCAACCACCCGGCGATCGGCATCCACGCGGATGCCCGGCTCGCGCTCTCCGCGCTCCTGGAGACCGTCGAGGAGCGCCCCGACCCGACGGCGGCGGACCGCGTACGCGTGCTGCTCGACCGGGTGGGCGAGCGCATCGCCGCGCAGGAACTCACCCTGGAACAGGAGGTGCTGGCGTCCGTGCGCCGGGCCCTCCCGTCCACCTCCCCGTCCTTCTGGGACATGACCATCCTGGCGTACTGGGCGTGGTCCGCCTTCGACCCGCGCGGGAAGAACACCATGCACTCCGCCCAGGGCGCGGGCGGCCTCGGCTACGGCTTCCCGGCGGCCCTCGGCGCGGCGGCGGCCGATCCCACCCGCCCGGTCCTCGCGGTCTCCGGCGACGGCGGCGCGTTGTATTCGATCGCCGAACTCGCCACGGCGAGGCAGTACGACCTGAACGTCACCTGGCTGATCGTCGACGACGGCGGCTACGGCATCCTGCGCGAGTACATGACCGACGCCTTCGGCCAGGCCACGGCGACGGAGTTGGCCCGCCCCGACTACGTGGCGCTGGCCGAGTCCTTCGGCGTCCCGGGGGTCCGTACGACCCCCGAGACACTGGAGGAGGACCTGGTGAAGGCCCTGGCGACCCCCGGCCCGTCCGTGGTGCTGCTCCCGGCGGTACTGCGGATGTTCGCGCCCACCCACCTCGGGAGCTGACGGCCCGGTCGACCGGCACAGCCGTCTACCAGATCGCGTCCACCCACTCCGGGTGGTCGATGAACGGGTTGCGGTTGTGCTGGTAGGTGTCGTAGATGACCTGGTTGCGCTTCTCCTCGAAGGCGCTCGGCGGGTCCTCGTCGCTCCACTCCTTGAGCACGGAGAGCTTCCCGATGTACGGGTTGCTTCCGTTGTTCACCTTCTCGTTGGGCTCGAGGTCGGCGAAGCCGTCGTCGCCCTCGTACCGCACGGCCATGTAGAGGATCATGCGGGCCACGTCGCCCTTGTCCGCGTCGCGGGGCTCGAACGAGTCGGAGTCGGTGAGGCTGCCGCCTCCGCCGCTGACGGTGCTGCCGCCGTTGTCGAAGTCCTTGTTGCCACGGATGCTGTTGACCTGGACGTCCGCGGGACGCAGGTGGTGCAGGTCCGTGCCGGGACCGGTCACCTCGCCGAAGTCGCCGTGGGACTTGGCCCACACGTGCTCGCGGTTCCAGTCGCCGACGTCTCCGCCGTTGAGGGACTTGGCGCGCGAGGTGCCGCTGTACAGCAGGATCACGTTGTTGCTGTTGTTCGGGTCCTGGTCGGTGACCATGAGCGCGTTCCAGACCGCGGAGTACGAGATCTTGGTCTGGCTGCTGATGATCGTGTGCAGCGAGGACTTCAGGGTGCTGCCGGTCTTGCCGACCGCGTTCTTGTAGTACGTGCTGTCGTACGCGGTCGTCGTGGCGCTCGCGGGGGTGGCGGTCATCGTCGGCAGGGTGAGGCCTACCAGGACGGCTGAGGTGGTCAGCGCCAGCGTCTTCCAGCGGCGTATGTGCGTGGCGGGCATGGTGGGGGCGTCCGATCTACGCGGGTTGAATGGGCGGGCAATCGGAGCGTGACATGGACATGCGTTTCTGGGAATGAACGGAAGATGTCGGTTGTGTATCGGACGTCGGCAAGTCGCTTGCTGCGTACGCGATATGACATGCCAGAAGGCCCTTGACCGGGGGTGACTCGGTCAGGGGCCTTCTGGGCGTGCGGGGGAGTGGATCAGTTGAGGTCGGACGGGTCCAGGCGGTAGAGCGTCGACGTCTGGGTGGTGGACGACGAGGAGCCCGAGGAGCCCGAGGAGCCCGACGACGTCGATGACGAGCTCTTGCTGTACGCGCTCTCCTTCACCGCCGTGGCGTTCTTCTGCACCCAGGCGGTGATCTGGGAGTTGAGCGTGTTGTCGCCGCCCATACCGCCCCCCATGCCGCCACCGAGCTGGATGTAGTGCAGCTCGCCCTTCTTCACCAGCTCCTTGAGCTTGGCGAGCGTCATGGCCTTGTCGGAGCCGGTGAAGCCGAACATGGAGATCACGGGCTTGCCGGTGCTCACGATCAGCTGCGAGGCGCCCTGCGAGTTGGACACCGCGAGCAGCCACTTGGCGCCGTCCTGGTGCTTCTCCAGGTAGGCGACCAGCTCGCCGCTGGTGGTGCCGCCCATGCCGCCACCGCCGCCCGCGCCGCCACCGGGGAAGCCTCCCGTGCCGCCGGACCGGCCGCTGGTGCCGTTCGGAGGCGTGCCGGTCTGGCCGCCCGTGGGGGCGCCTTCCTGATCCCCGGGTGCGCCGCCGCCCTGAGGCAGTTCGCCGTTGCCGCCGGGGAAGCCGCCCTGCTGACCGCCCGCCTCGGCGTTCTGGCCGCCCTGCTGGGTGCCGCCGGGCGCCTCGCCGCCGGGGGCGTTGCCGCCGCCGAAGCCACCCCGGCCACCGCCCGGACCGCCGCCGCCGAAGCCGCCGTTGCCGGTGGAGGGCCCGGCGGTCGGGTTGGTGCCGCCCATGCCGCCGCCCGCGCCGCCACCAGCACCCGCGGGTACGGCGATCGCGTACGCCGCCGGACCCGCCAGGGCCGCGACGAACGCCGCGGCCACGGACGCGGCCAGCAGCCGTACCCGATGGCCGGAGCGGAACACGAACAGGCCCACGATCGCCAGCACCATGACCACCGCGATGGCCGGCCACAGCCAGCTGTTCCAGCCGGAGGCCCGGCGCAGCAGCACGACCGCCCAGATGCCGGTGACCGCGAGAGCGGCGGGCAGCACCCAGGACCAGCGTGCGTCTTCGCCGCGGAAGGCACGCAGGAGCAGCACGCCACCCGCGCCGGTGAGAACCGCGATGCCGGGGGCGAGCGCGGTCGTGTAGTAGGGGTGCATGGTGCCCTCGGCCATGCTGAAGGTCAGGAAGTGCAGCACGGTCCAGCCGCCCCACAGCACCAGCGCGGCGCGCGTCTGGTCGGTGCGCGGTGCGCGGCCGCACAGCACCAGTCCGCCGACGAGCGCGATGCCCGCGAAGGGGAGCAGCCAGGAGATCTGGCCGCCGAGGATGTCGTTGAACATCCGGCCCAGGCCCGCGGTACCGGCGAAGGTGCCACCTCCTCCGCCGCCGCCTCCTCCTCCGTTGCCCTCGCCGCCGAGGACGCGGCCCAGGCCGTTGTAGCCCATGATCAGGTTCCAGGCGCTGCCGTCCGTCGAACCGCCGATGTAGGGGCGGTCGTCGGCGGGCACGAGGGAGACGGCCGCCGCCCACCAGAAGCTGGACACGGCCAGGGCCACGGTGGCGAGCAGCAGGTTGCGGACCTTCTGCGGCCAGCCGAGTCGCGACGCGTACAGGTACACCGCGAAGACGGCGGGCAGGGCGATGTAGCCCTGGAGCATCTTGGTGTTGAAGGCGAGTCCGAAGCACACCGCCGAGCCGAGCAGCGGCAGCAGCCTGCCGTCGCGGGTCGCCCGCAGACCCAGGGCGGCGGCCGCGACCATCAGCAGGACGAGGGTGGTGTCGGGGTTGTTGTCCCGGTTGATGGCGACGGTGATCGGGGTCAGGGCGAGGACGAGGGCGGCCACGGTTGCTGCCGCGTGTCCGAAGACCCGCTTCACCGAGGAGTGCATGATCCAGATCGTGCCGAGCGCTGCCGCGATCATGGGCCCCATCATCTGCCAGGTGCCGAAACCGAAGATCCGGCAGAACAGGCTCATGATCATGAGGGCGAACGGCGGTTTGTCGACCGTGATGAAGTTGCCCGCGTCCAGCGAGCCGAAGAACCACGCCTTCCAGCTGTGCGTGCCACTGAGCACGGCGGCGCTGTAGAAGCTGTTCAGGCTGGAGGAGGACAGGTTCCAGGAGTACAGCACCGCGGCCAGCACCATGATCGCGATCAGGGCGGGGAGTGACCAGCGGGGGGCGGCGGGGGTGGGCGACGGCTCCTGGGTCGGCTCGGCGGCCGGTACGCCGGGGGCCGCGGAGGGGCCGGGGGCCGGGGGCAGTGGGTCGGTGGCAGATGTCACCAGTGCACCGTGCACACCGCCGATGGGTACGGGCTGTGCTCTGTCTGGGGGTGAGCTGTGGATGGATGAGATCCCGGTAAGAGAACGTCGTGCCCTAACCGCGGTCCGGCTGGGAGAACCAGGGGGCGAGCAGGTCTCTCATCAGAGCGGCGAAGGCGCCGTCCAGGACGTCTTCCCGGCGCTGGTCGCCCACGGCTTCGGGACAGAGGGCGGCAGGGCGGGCGATCCAGAGGATCTTCCAGGTCATGGAGTTCAGTGCGGGGTCGCCCCAGATTCCGCCGTTCGGGACGAGCGGGTGCAGCAGATCGCTGACCCGTTCCAGCGCGAGCCGTACCAAAGGGCCCTCGGCCGCTGTGTGGGCCGCGATGAAGGCCGTGGGTGAGGAGCGGGCGACGGCGGCTGTGGTCGGATGGCGGCGGATGTTGCGAACGACGTGTGCCAGATGGTCGGTGATCCCTGGAACCGTTCCATCGCTGGGGCGGGTGCGGTGCGCCGCGTCGAAGGCGACGGAGAGTTCGGCCTTCAGCGCGAGCAGGTGCAGCGCGGAGGCGGACTTCCAGTTGGCGTAAAGGAAGTTGCGTGACGTGCCGCAACTGCGCGCTATGGCGGTGAGGGGCACGTCCAGGCCGTCGGCGCGCATGAGTTCGCGCACTGTGGCGACCACCTGGGCCGTGCCGTAAGGGTTGCGCTCGTACGCGAATCCAGGGCTCATGACACCAACTGTGCAAAAAGGTGTGAGCAGCCGGGGGGTGATTGTCACTGGTCCACTCAAATGAGCGACGCGTGAGCGATAGGGGCGGGATTGTGCACGGTTGCGGGCGGAGGTAGTGCTGACGCGGGGGGCAATGCCTTTTCGTCTGGAGGATGCCCGGGACGAACGGCAGGGCGAACTCGCGGATCATCACCGCCTGTTGTCCGAGCAGCCGCCCCGCCATGGACCGGCCACCTCTCCCGCGTCGCCGGCACCATCGCGAGCGTGCAACTCGGCATGGCGGGCGAACTCCTCGACCACGCGGCCGACCTGCCGGCCGACGCGGACAGCCGGGGTGCCCGGCCGAATCCTCATCCGTAGAACGCGCGTACAACTTTCGGCCACTCACGCGAGTCATGAGAGGCGAGTGCGCCACGGGCGCGCTCGTACTGGTTCAAAGGGGATGGGGAACCTCCATGACTCACCGGATATCCCGGCGGGCCCGTGTGCTCGCGGCGAGCCTCGGCGCCGGGGTGATCGTGCCGTTCGCGGCGGCCGCCGCACCGGCCACCGCCGCCACGGCGCCACAGGTCAGCTGTACGTCGAACAAGGCGGGCCTGGCCACCAAGCTGCAGAAGGACATCACCACGGCGCTCAAGGGCCGCGCCGGTACCGTCGCCGTCGGTCTCTACGACCGTACGACGAAGACCACCTGCACCCTGCGGAGCAGCACGGCGTACGACTCCGCCAGCGTCGTCAAGGCCACCGTGCTGGCCACGCTGCTGTGGGACGCCAAGAAGCACAACCGGTATCTGACCAGCCGCGAGCAGACTCTCGCCACGGCAATGATCACCAAGTCGGACAACAACGCCACCAGCACGCTGTGGAAGCAGCTCGGTGTGACCAAGGTGAAGGGTTTCCTCGCCGCCGCGGGGATGACGCAGACCAAGCCGGGCGCCAACAACTACTGGGGACTCACCCAGATCACGGTGCGGGACGAGCAGAAGCTGCTCGCGCTCCTCACCGCCAAGAACTCCGTGCTGAGCGACAACGCCCGCGCCTACGAGCTGAAGCTGATGGGCAAGGTCATCTCCTCGCAGCGCTGGGGCACCCCGGCCGGAGCGCCCTCCTCGGTCGCCGTGCACGTCAAGAACGGCTGGCTGTCGCGCGCCACGCACGGCTGGCGGGTGCACAGCGTCGGCACCTTCAACGGCGCGGGCCACGACTACATGATCACCGTGCTCACGCAGGACAACAGCACCATGCAGTACGGCGTCAACACCATCCAGGCCGTCGCCAAGGCCATTCACAAGGACTTGGTGCCGGCGCCCTCCACGACGAGCTCCGCGACCAGCTCCACGACCGGCGCGAGCGTGCAGCGGTACGTGCCCACGAGCAACCCCCAGGAAGCGATCCCGGCGGTTCCGTCCGTGGGCTGACGCTTCACGAGGCGGCCTCCCGCGCGTCACCGAGTCGCCCTACGGTGACCGGCATGCGCCTGAGATCCGTACTCGCCACCGTCACCGCCGGCCTGGCGGCGGCCACGTCCCTGACCGCCGCCGGGCCCGCCGTCGCCGACACCCGTGTCTGCTCGCCCGCGGTCTCGATCACGAGCTACTCCGACGCCCTCGACAAGACCACGTACGACGGCACCTTCGTCGGCACTCCGCGCAGTACGGCTACCGTACCGACACCGGCCTCGGCGTCTCCGAGGCCCAGGCCACCGTTCCTTTGGACTGAGCGGGAGTGAGCCCGACAGCCGCACGCCCCGAACGGTCTTGGGCGCTCACCCACTGCCTTAAGGGGGTGGGAGGTACCTCCAGGTCCCCGGCGTACTCGACCCCGGGGCGGCGACACGCATCCTGTGCGTGGTCCGGGCCCGGGAGGCCAGTTCCCTGCGCGGGCTGGTCATGTGGATACGGCCAGAGGGCGACGGGGAGGCCCTGAACCATCACTCCGGTGGAGCAGGGGCCCCGAACGCCGGCACCGCACCGGCCTCCCAGATCGCACAGCCACGCTAACCCGGATGGCCCAAGGCGTCGCAAGCCCGGAAGCCGACCATCACACGATCGAGCTAAAACGGCCTCACGCACGCTCCTAGATGAGCAGTTGCCAACCTCCGACGGCCGCCTCCTCGTCCTGGAGCGCGGCTTCCCCGTCGGCGTGGGCAGCACCGTCCGTCTCTACCTCGCCGACCTCCGCCACGCCACGGACCCCCGCCGCATCGACACCCTGACCGGCCAGGACGGCGTGCGGCTCGCCCGCAAGACGCTCCTCGCCGACCTCGTGAACCGTCCTTCACTGGGCGCCCAGGCCAAGCAGCCCCAGCCCAACCCGCTCCTCGACAACATAGAGGGGCTGACGATCACCGGCCGCACCCCGGACGGCCGTCTCACGCTCCTGCTGGTCAGCGACGACAACCAGAACGCCGTCCAGACCACCCGCCTGTACTCCCTGAGTGCCCGCCTGCCACGCACGGTGAAGTGCTGATTGTTGCGGAGGGATGAAATCCGCTTCGTTCGGCGTTGGTGCTTTGCGGTGGAGTGAGATCTACGGAAGGCACCGGTGTGGCAGTGGAACAGAGCGAGGCCGGGCAAGGAAAGCCCGGCTGGGCGCGGCGACTGGCCGGGTACGCGTGGCGCTACCCGAAGGACGTCCTGCTCGCGCTCGGCTCCTCCCTCGCCGGCATGGCCGTCATGGCGATCGTCCCGCTGATCACCAAGGTGATCATCGACGACGTCGTCGGGAACCACAGCAAGGCCATGGCGCCCTGGGCGGGCGCTCTCATAGCCGCCGCCGTCCTCGTCTACGTCCTCGCCTACATCCGCCGCTACTACGGCGGCCGCCTCGCCCTCGACGTCCAGCACGACCTGCGGACCGAGATGTACGAGACGATCACCCGGCTCGACGGACGACGCCAGGACGAGCTGTCGACCGGCCAGGTCGTCGGCCGTGCCACCAGCGACCTCCAGCTGATCCAGGGCCTGCTCTTCATGCTCCCGATGACCATCGGGAACGTGCTGCTCTTCCTGATCTCTCTCGGGATCATGGCCTCGCTGTCCTTGCCCCTCACGCTGGTCGCGCTCGCCGTCGCCCCCGCCCTCTGGGTCGTCGCCAAGCGCAGCCGCTCCAAGCTGCACCCCGCCACCTGGTACGCGCAGGCGCAGGCCGCCGCCGTGGCGGGTGTGGTCGACGGCGCCGTCAGCGGCGTACGCGTGGTGAAGGGCTTCGGGCAGGAGGAGCAGGAGACCGGGAAGCTCCGGGACGTCGGGCGGCGGCTCTTCGCCGGGCGGCTGCGGACCATCCGGCTCAACGCCAAGTACACCCCGGCCCTCCAGGCCGTGCCCGCCCTCGGTCAGGTCGCGATGCTCGCGCTGGGCGGCTGGCTCGCCGTACGGGGACAGATCACGCTCGGCACGTTCGTCGCGTTCTCCTCGTACCTCTCCCAGCTCGTGGGACCGGTGCGGATGCTCGCCGTGGTCCTCACCGTCGGACAGCAGGCCCGTGCGGGCGCCGAGCGCGTCCTCGAGCTCATCGACACCGAGCCGTCGATCAAGGACGGCACCAAGGTCCTCCCGGCCGACGCGCCCGCGACCGTCGAGTTCGACGACGTGTCCTTCTCGTACGAGGACGCGCGGCCGGTGCTCGACGGGCTGAGCTTCGAGATCCGCCCGGGCGAGACCCTCGCCGTGGTCGGCTCGTCCGGCTCCGGCAAGTCGACGGTCTCGCTGCTGATGCCCCGCTTCTACGACGTGACGCACGGCGCCGTCCTCATCGGCGGGCACGACGTCCGCGAGCTGACGCAGGAGTCGCTGCGTGCCGCGATCGGACTGGTCCCCGAGGACTCCTTCCTCTTCTCCGACACCGTGCGCGCCAACATCGCCTACGGCCGTCCGGAGGCGACCCAGGAGGAGATCGAGACCGCGGCCCGCGCCGCGCAGGCGGACCGTTTCATCGCCGAGCTGCCCGGGGGCTACGACACCAAGGTCGGCGAGCACGGCCTCACGCTCTCCGGCGGCCAGCGCCAGCGCGTCGCCCTCGCCCGCGCCATCCTCACCGACCCGCGCCTGCTGGTCCTCGACGACGCCACCTCCGCCGTGGACGCCCGGGTCGAGCACGAGATCCACGAGGCCCTCAAGGGGGTCATGGAGGGCCGCACCACCCTCCTCATCGCCCACCGCCGCTCCACCCTGAACCTCGCCGACCGCATCGCCGTTCTCGCCGACGGCCGCCTCGCCGACATCGGCACGCACGAGGAACTCCAGCAGCGCTCCCCGCTGTACCGCCGGCTGCTGACCGACCCGGACGAGCTGGGCGGCGTCTCGCCCGGTCACGCCCAGCCCGCAGTGCCCCAGGAGGACACCTCGGTACGGGACGAGCTGGACGCCGAGTTCGACGCCGAGCGCGGGGTCACTCCCCGCCTGTGGACGGGCGACCGGGAGCCCAAGGACGACGCGCTGTCCGGCATGCCCGCCACCCCCGAGCTCCTCACCCTGGTCGAGGCGCTGCCCCCGGCCACCGACATCCCCGGCATCGACGAGGCGAGTGCGGTCAGGCCCGAGGAGTCGTACGGGCTGCGCAGGCTGCTGCGCGGCTTCGGGCTTCCGCTGCTGGTCAGTCTGGGTCTCGTGGCCGTGGACGCGGGCATGAGCCTGCTGCTGCCGGTGCTGATCCGGCACGGCATCGACCAGGGCGTCACCCGGATGGCGATCGGCGCGGTGTGGGCCGCCGCCGCGCTGGCCCTGGTCACCGTGCTCGTCCAGTGGGCCGCGCAGATCGGCGAGACCCGGATGACGGGCCGGACCGGCGAGCGGGTCCTCTACTCCCTGCGTCTGAAGATCTTCGCGCAGCTCCAGCGCCTCGGGCTCGACTACTACGAGCGGGAGCTGACCGGCCGGATCATGACCCGGATGACGACCGACGTCGACGCGCTGTCGACGTTCCTCCAGACGGGCCTGGTCACCGCCTGCGTCTCGGTCGTCACCTTCTTCGGCATCATGGGCGCGCTGCTGGTGATCGACGTACAGCTCGCGCTGGTCGTCTTCGTGACCCTTCCGCCGCTGGTCATCGGCACGTTCTTCTTCCGCCGGGCGAGCGTGAAGGCGTACGAACTCGCCCGCGAGCGGGTGTCGGCGGTCAACGCCGACCTCCAGGAGTCGGTCTCCGGACTGCTGATCCTGCAGGCGTTCCGGCGCGAGCGCTCGAGCGGGCGGCGGTTCGCGGAGGGCAGCGACAGCTACCGCAAGGCGCGTATCCGCGGCCAGTGGCTGATATCGGTCTACTTCCCGTTCGTGCAACTGCTGTCGTCGGTCGCGTCGGCCGCGGTGCTGATCGTGGGCGCGCACCGGGTGGACGCCGGCACCCTCACCACGGGCGCGCTGGTCGCCTACCTCCTCTACATCGACCTGTTCTTCGCCCCCGTGCAGCAGCTCTCGCAGGTCTTCGACGGCTACCAGCAGGCCACGGTCTCGCTGGGCCGCATCCAGGAACTGCTCCAGGAGCCGACCTCGACGAAGGCCGCCGACGAACCGCTGGAGGTCCTCTCCCTGCGGGGCGACATCGCCTTCGAGAACGTCGACTTCGCCTACGGCGACGACGAGGAGGCGCTCAGCGGTGTCTCGCTGAACATCCCCGCCGGACAGACCGTCGCCTTCGTCGGCGAGACCGGCGCGGGCAAGTCGACGCTGGTGAAGCTGGTCGCCCGGTTCTACGACCCGACGGGCGGGCAGGTGACCGTCGACGGCACGGATCTGCGCTCGCTCGACCTGACCTCGTACCGCCACCGGCTCGGCGTCGTCCCCCAGGAGGCGTATCTCTTCCAGGGGACCGTCCGTGACGCCATCGCCTACGGGCGTCCCGACGCGACCGACGCCGAGGTGGAGTCCGCGGCCCGCGCGGTCGGCGCCCACGACATGATCGCCACGCTCGACGGCGGCTACCTCCACGAGGTCGCCGAGCGCGGCCGCAACCTCTCCGCAGGCCAGCGCCAGCTGATCGCGCTGGCCCGCGCCGAACTCGTCGACCCGGACGTGCTGCTCCTCGACGAGGCGACGGCGGCGCTGGACCTGGCGACGGAGGCCCTGGTCAACCAGGCCACCGACCGCCTCGCCGGCCGCCGTACGACCCTCGTCGTCGCCCACCGTCTGACGACGGCAGCCCGCGCCGACCGTGTCGTGGTCATGGACCACGGCCGCGTCGCCGAGGACGGCACCCACGACGAGCTCCTCCAGCAAGGCGGCCACTACGCGGAGTTGTGGAAGACGTTCGTCGGGGCTCCGGAGGAGGAAGAGCCGGTGCCTTCGTCGGCCTGAGCCGGAGCGTGCCCCGGACCTCTCAGCTCTTCGCCTTGATGTCGGAGATCTTCTTCGTGGCCAGGTCCGACCGCACGGTCAGATAGGTGTACGTGGGGTGCTGGACGGAGCCCCAGGTGAGGCGCACCGTCGACCAGGTGTGGCCCGCGCCGCTGTCTCCCGCCGTCACCTTCCAGGCGCTCGGCACGTTCTGCGCGCGCAGCACCCCGTCGGCGTGCTCGCGGCTCTCCCACTTCGCCAGGCGGGTGCGGAGATCCTTGGTCAGGTAGAAGGTGCGCAGGTGGGAGTCGAGGCGGCCGCTTGTCTCGTCGGTGACCGCGTCTATGTAGGCGCCGTAGAAGTCGGCCACCCGGTCGTAGGCGGGACCGTTGGCGCCGCTGCGGGCGGGTGGGGGAGCGCTGGAGCCGGCGAACGCGGGCACGGAGGCACCCGCCGAGGCGAGGAGTGCCGCTGCGACGAGCGCGCCGACGGCCGTACGTGAACGTGACGTGCGGGACATGGGTGAGCACCTTTCGTTCGTTTTCCGACCAGTTGGACACCGAACAAAGGGGTGCGGTTGCCCCAAAGAGGGAAGAAAACCTCGCTTGGGTGAACGGAACCATCCGACGTACGCCCTGCGTCCGTACACCAGTACGCTGAATGGCCGGGGGAGGGACGACAGTGGACCGTGGTGGTGCGATACGCCGGCGCCTGGCGCTGGGCCTTGCGGTGTTGACCGCGGCCGGGCTGATGGCGCTGATGAGTCCGGGCAGTGCGCAGGCGGCGGGCTCGTACTGTTCGGGCCGCAAGGTTCGTACGCTCACGTTTTCGACCGGATCCGTCCAGGTCTACAAGCGTGACGGCTATGTCTGCGCGGTGACCGTCCCCAAGAAGCAGCAGTCACACAGACGGCCGATGTCTGTCAGCGTGCAGGCGCGCGGCAACCGGCCCGTGGTCGACCAGGGCAGCTTCTCGCACCACGCGGGCCCCGTGACCGTCCACGCGGGCCACCGCTGCGTCCGCATCAAGGGTTCGGTCGGCTCGGGTTCGGTGAGCTCCGGCTGGATCCTCTGCTGAGCCGGCCGAGGCATCGCCTCCCGTAGGGTTTTCCCCATCTCCCCTGGTGCGCCTGTGAGTTGCTCCGATAGCTTCCAGCGCACATCCGTTTCACAGGGGAGTGTGCATGCGCAAGGCGCTCAGATGGCTGCTGGCGCTCACGGTGCTCATAGGCACGTTGAGCACGGCAGGGGCGGCCACCGCCGCCCAGCCGGAGGCCGCACCAGGCACCACGAGCACGGACACCGACATCAAGGACCGGCTGCTCGCGATACCGGGCATGAGCCTGGTCGAGGAGAAGCCGTACACCGGCTACCGCTTCTTCGTTCTCAACTACACCCAGCCGATCGACCACCGGCACCCGTCCAAGGGCACGTTCCAGCAGCGGATCACCGTGCTGCACAAGGACGTCTCCCGCCCGACGGTCTTCTACACCGGCGGCTACAACGTCTCCACGAACCCCGGCCGCCGTGAGCCCACCCAGATCGTGGACGGCAACCAGGTCTCGATGGAGTACCGCTTCTTCACCCCGTCGCGGCCCGCCCCGGCCGACTGGTCGAAGCTCGACATCTGGCAGGCGGCGAGCGACCAGCACCGCATCTTCGAGGCCCTCAAGCCGATCTACCGTCAGAAGTGGCTCTCCACGGGCGGCTCGAAGGGCGGCATGACCGCCACGTACTACGAGCGCTTCTACCCGCGCGACATGGACGGCGTCGTCGCCTACGTCGCCCCCAACGACGTGGTGAACAACGAGGACTCGGCGTACGACCGCTTCTTCGAGAACGTCGGCACCAAGGAGTGCCGCGACAAGCTGGACGCCGTGCAGCGCGAGGCGCTGGTGCGGCGCGCACCGCTGGAGAAGAAGTACGAGGCGTACGCCGCCGAGAACGGCCTCACCTTCACCACCATCGGGAGCCTCGACAAGGCGTACGAGGCGGTCGTGCTCGACTACGTGTGGGGCTTCTGGCAGTACAGCCTGCTCTCGGACTGCGACTCGATCCCGGCCGACGCCGCCCACGCCACCGATGACGCGATCTGGAACTCCGTCGACACCATCTCCGGCTTCTCGGCCTACGCCGACCAGGGCCTGGAGACGTACACGCCGTACTACTACCAGGCGGGCACGCAGCTCGGCGCGCCCACGATCCACTTCCCGTACATCGAGAAGAAGTACATCCGCTACGGCTACCAGCCGCCGCGGAACTTCGTGCCGCGCTCGATCCCGATGAGGTTCCAGCCGTGGGCCATGGCGGACGTGGACTCCTGGGTCCGCCACCACGCCGACCACATGCTCTTCGTCTACGGCCAGAACGACCCCTGGGGTGCGGAGCGCTTCCGGCTCGGCAAGGGCGCGCGTGACTCGTACGTCTTCACCGCTCCCGGCCTGAACCACGGTGCCAACGTCGCCGGTCTCGTCCCCGACGAGAAGGCCCTCGCGACGGCCCGCATCCTGGAGTGGGCCGGTGTCGCCTCGGCGACGGTCCAGGAGAACCCGTCGGCGGCCAAGCCGCTCGCGAAGTTCGACGCGAAGCTGGACCAGCGCGACATCGAGCGCGAGCCCACGCTGCGACCGTAACCCGGTTCACCGGCCGCGACCCGATTCAACGGCTGCGTCCGCCCCTCGGCTACACCGGGCGGGCGCAGCCCACGGGTTTGTCGCCGCCCAGTTGGACATAGAGGTCCGTGGACGACGGGCACTTGGCGCGGTCGACGACCGCCGATGTCACCTTGTACTCCGGGGGCTTCTCGCCCTTGCCGTCGCACGCGGTCTCCCGCACCTGACCGTCGCCCGAGCTGTAGACGCAGTCGCCGACGATGGTGCGGGGCCCGCCGCCTCCGCCCGGATCGCCGGGGTGCGGGGCCTCCAGCTTGCGCATGCAGGCGTAGCCCTGGGGGACGACCCCGTCGCCGTTCTCGTCCGAGGCGGGCCGGGTCTCGCTGATGTGCAGCACGAAGTCCGTGGTCGCGGGGCACAGCGGCCCGTCGGCCACCTTGCCGTCGTAGCGGGCGATCACCCGCGCGGCGGCCCGTTCGCTGCCGCAGGGCACCTCGGTGAAGCTGGTCGTCCCGAAGGAGCTGCACTCGTCGACCGCGAGGAACACCGCCCCGTAGCCGGAGGGCCGCGTCGATGTCGTCCCCGCGCTGGGTTCGGCGCTCCCCGAGCCCGACCAGCGGTCGCAGCCCGCGAGCGCGGCGACGGCCAGCAGCAGAGCGCACACCACCCCAACGGAACGCCGACCCGACGAGTTGGCTCGCATGGCTTCCCCCCCGATACCCCCGCCCAGCGTGACCCGTCGCAACGGGCACACGCCAGACATCCGGGGCGCTTTGCGTCCTTTGGGGGTGGTGCGCGGGGTGTGCGGCGTAGGGCCGGTACGCCAATCCCCACGCGAGCCGGTACGTCAGTCCCTACCGGACCTGGTACGTCAATCCGTATCCGATCGGATACAGCACTTTGGCGGGATCGTCCGCCCGGTCCACGGCCACCGGCAGCTTCCCGCGGGGCCTCGCGGCGCCCCCGATCACTCGGGCGGCGGCGCGCAGTTCGACATCCGTCCAGGAGTAGGTCGCCAGGTAAGCCCGCACGTCAGGGAGTTGAGCCACGTCGTACGGGTTGCGGATCGCGATCGCGACCAACGGGACGCCGGTGGCGACGAGCCGCTCGACGAGGGTCTTCTGGGACCCGGTCGCCGTCACGTTGTACGTGCCGACGACGACCGCGTCCACGCCTTCGGCCGCCGCCACCGCCTGGTCGATGCCCTCCGCGGAGGGCGCCGTTCCGGTGGACAGCGCCGTCGTCGTGAATCCCAGCTCGGTGAGAGCGGTGGCGAGGACGGTCGTGGGCGGTCCGTCGGTACCGGACGGCGAGGCGGGATCGGCGCCCACGACGAGGACGCGCGGGGTGCGCCGGCGCGAGAGCGGGAGCAGACGCTCCTCGTTGACCAGCAGTGTCGTCGTGCGCTCGGCGATCCGGTCGGCCGTCCTGCGGTGTGTCGCGGTGCCGACCGTGTGGTCGACGCCGGCGTCGGTGACGTACGGATTCTCCAGCAGGCCCAGCTTGGCCTTGAGGCGCAGGACGCGCAGGACGGACTCGTCGAGCCGGGCCTCGGTGAGCTCGCCGCCGTGCACGGCGTTCAGGACCGCGTTCCAGGCCACGTCGATGGACGGCGGGTTGAGGAGCTGGTCGACACCGGCCTTGAGCGCCAGTACGGGGACGCGGTCGTCGCCGTACTTCGTCCGGACGCCCTCCATGCCGAGCGAGTCGGTCACCACGAGCCCGTCGTAGCCGAGTTCCTCGCGCAGGATGCCGGTGAGGATCGGGTGGGAGAGCGTCGCGGGGTCCCCGGACGGGTCGAGGGCCGGGACCATGATGTGGGCGGTCATGATCGAGTCGACGCCGGCGCGGATGGCGGCGCGGAAGGGCACGGCGTCGAGGGTCGACCACAGCTCGCGGCTGTGCGTGATGACGGGGAAGCCGTAGTGGCTGTCGACGGCGGTGTCCCCGTGCCCCGGGAAGTGCTTCGACGTGGCCGCGACCCCGGCGCTCTGGTAGCCCTTCACCTCGGCCGCCACCAGCCCGGCCACCGCGTCCGGATCGGCGCCGAAGGAACGTACGCCGATGACCGGGTTGGCCGGGTTGACGTTCACGTCGGCGACCGGGGAGTAGTCCTGCCGGATGCCGAGGGCGCGCAGTTCGGCGCCGCCGATCCGCCCCACCGCACGGGCGTCCTCCCGCGAGCCGCCCGCGCCCAGCGCCATCGCGCCCGGGAACAGTGTCGCGGGCTTGCCCACCCGGGCCACCGCTCCGTACTCCTGGTCGGTGGAGATGAGGACGGGCAGCCCGCGCGGCTGGTCCAGCGACACCTTCTGGATGCCGTTCGAGAGGGCGGCGATCTGGTGCGGGCCGCGGGTGTTGTGCGCCCAGGTGAAGTAGATGATCCCGCCGACACGGTATTTGGCGATCAGCTCGGCGGCCGTCCGGACGCCCAGCTCCTCGAGGTTGGTGTCGATGTCGGCCTGGTCGGGTGCGGTGGCCGAGTGCCCGTACACCCGCATCACGAAGAGCTGGCCGACCTTCTCCTCCAGCGTCATACGGGAGACGAGCGCTCGGAGTGACGATTCGTCAGGGCGGTCCGCGGCGTCCTCGGCCGCACGGACGGGGGTGGTGCTCAGGGCCAGGGCCGCGGTGGTCCCGGCGGTGGCGGCGAGAACGGTACGTCTGGTTGGCCTGGAAGACCTCGATGGCCGCACGTGCGCTCCTCCCTCGTGAAGGAAACTTCCGAGGGGTCACGAATATCCGGGAAGTTTCTTCCAGTCAAGGGTGTGCACGGTATCCCGAGGAGGGGCCGTCACCGGCGCAGTTGGAGGGGGGCGCGCCGGTGACGGCGTGCTGCCGACCGCAGGCGGCGGAGAGGGTGGTCAGCTTTCGCAGCCAGCAGCGAGGCCGACACCGCTCTGCGGAGACTCATCCGGCAGCATGCGGATTGGACGAACCGGCACGGGTCGGGGTTCCCCGGTTTCCGCCGGTTCGGGGAATTGGTGCGGGTGGGGCGAATGGGTGGGACGGTTCGAGGGCGGCTGGCGCGGGAGGGACGGCGGCTCGCGCCGGAAAGACGGCGGCTCGCGCGGGAGGGTCCATTTGGCGGACGCTCCGGCGTATGACCGGGTCGGGGAGCCAGCATGAGGGCATGGCCGTCGTCGACATCCCCGGTTCCAAGTCCATCACCGCGCGTGCGCTCTTCCTGGCCGCGGCCGCCGACGGGGTCACGACCCTCCTGCGGCCGCTCCGGTCGGACGACACGGAGGGCTTCGCGGAGGGCCTGACCCGGCTCGGCTACCGCGTCGGCCGCACCCCGCACGCCTGGCAGGTCGACGGCCGCCCCCAGGGGCCGGCGGCCACCGACGCCGACGTGTACTGCCGGGACGGCGCGACCACCGCCCGCTTCCTGCCGACCCTCGCCGCCGCCGGACACGGCACCTACCGCTTCGACGCCTCCGCGCAGATGCGCCGCCGCCCACTGCTCCCGCTCACCCGCGCCCTGCGCGCCCTCGGCGTCGACCTGCGGCACGACGAGGCGGAGGGCCATCACCCGCTGCGGATCACGGCGGCCGGAGTGGAGGGCGGTGACGTGACGCTCGACGCGGGCCAGTCCTCCCAGTACCTGACGGCCCTTCTGCTGCTCGGCCCGCTGACCCGCAAGGGCCTGCGCATCACCGTCACGGACCTGGTCTCGGCGCCGTACGTCGAGATCACGCTCGCGATGATGCGGACGTTCGGCGCGTCCGTGCGCCGGGAGGGTGAGGTGTTCGTGGTCTCGCCCGGCGGCTACCGCGCCACCACCTACGCCATCGAGCCCGACGCCTCCACCGCGAGCTACTTCTTCGCCGCGGCGGCCGTGACGGGCCGCGCGGTGACGGTCCCGGGCCTGGGGACCGGCGCGCTCCAGGGCGACCTGGGCTTCGTCGACGTACTGCGGCGCATGGGGGCGCGCGTGGAGGTCGGCTCCGACGGTACGACGGTCACCGGCACCGGCGAACTGCGCGGCCTCACGGTCAACATGCGGGACATCTCCGACACCATGCCGACGCTCGCCGCGATCGCGCCCTTCGCCACGGGCCCGGTCCGTATCGAGGACGTCGCCAACACGCGCGTCAAGGAGTGCGACCGCCTGGACGCCTGCGCGGAGAACCTCCGGCGGCTGGGCGTACGGGTGGAGACCGGGCCGGACTGGATCGAGATCCACCCCGGTGCGGATCCCCTCACGGGCGCGGAGATCAAGTCGTACGGCGACCACCGCATCGTCATGTCCTTCGCGGTGACCGGACTCCGCGCGCCGGGCGTCTCGTTCGACGACCCCGGCTGCGTACGGAAGACGTTCCCGGGTTTCCACGAGGCTTTCGCCGCCTGGGCGGGCCCGCTGGGGATCAGTGGGGGTGATCGGTGGGGATGATCGGCGGGGGTGATCAGTGGGGGTGATCAGTGCGGGATGTCGTCGATCAGTTCGCGGGCGCCCTGGCGCAGCAGGGCGACGGCGACCGAGGTGCCCAGGGTCGCGGCGTCGAGGCGGCCCGCCCACTCGTGGGCGTTCAGTACGGTCTTCCCGTCGGGAGTGAACACGCAGGCCCGCAGCGAGAGTTCGCCACTGCGGTCGGCCTTCGCGTAACCCGCGATCGGCGAGTTGCAGTGGCCCTGGAGGACATGCAGGAACATCCGCTCCGCCGTGGCCTCGCGGTGCGTGTTCGGGTCGCCGAGGTCGCTGATCGTCTCGATCACGTCGGTGTCGCCCTCACGGCACTGGAGGGCGAGGATCCCCGCCCCGATCGGCGGCATCATCGTCTCGGGCGACAGGATCTCCGTGATCACGTCCGCCCGGCCGATCCGCTGCAGCCCCGACACCGCCAGCAGCAGCGCGTCCGCCTCACCCGCCGCCAGCTTCTCCAGCCGGCGGTTGGCGTTCCCCCGGAAGGGCACGCACTCCAGGTGCGGATGCGAGGCGGCGAGTTGCGCGCCCCGCCGTACGGACGACGTACCGATCCGCGTACCCGGCGGCAGTTCGTCCAGCGTGAGGCCGCCGGGGTGCACGAGGGCGTCCCGGATGTCGTCGCGGGCCAGGAACGCGGCGAACATCGTCCCCGCGGGGAGGGGACGGTCCGCGGGGATGTCCTTCACACAGTGCACCGCGAGGTCCGCCTCGCCGGCCAGCAGCGCCGCGTCGACCTCCTTGGTGAACGCGCCCTTCCCCTCGACCTTGGCCAGGTCGCCCATCCACTTGTCACCGGTCGTCTTCACGGGTACGACCTCGGTGCGGATGCGGGGATGGATCGCGCCCAACTCGGCACGGACACGCTCCACTTGGGCCAGGGCCATGGGCGAGTCGCGGGAGACGATACGGATCAGTTCCGATGCCGACATGGGGTCCACGATAGCCCGTCGCCGAGGGGCGACGAGCCGCGGGAGGCCGGCCCGGGCGTGGCCCCACGTCCTCGGAACCGGGCCTAGGCGGAGTCGTTCAGCAGGCGTCCGAGATGCTCCCGGCCCGGCCCCAGCAGCTCGGGAAGCGGCGCGGCCTGCTCGTACCACCGTTTCTCGTACTCCCAGCACAGCCAGCCGTCCCAGCCCTCCCGGGCGAGGAGTTCCACACAGTCGGCGAGGGGCAGCACGCCCGCGCCGAGGGGGAGCGGGGTGGTGTCCTCGGCGGAGGCGATGTCCTTGACCTGGAGGTAGCCGAGGTAGGTGCACAGGGCCGCGTACGTCGCCGGTGGCTCCTCGCCGCCGAGCCAGGTGTGCATGACGTCCCACAGCGCGCCCACGTGGTGGTGGCCGACCAGGCCCAGGATCCTGATCGCGTCCGCGCCGGTGCGGTGCGAGTCGTGGGTCTCCAGCAGGATGCGTACGTCCAGGTCGGCGGCGTACTCCGCCGCCGTCCCGAGCCGCCGCGCCGCCGTCGCGTCCGCCTCCTCGACGCTCTGCTCGGAACTCGCGCCCGGGAAGACCCGTACGAACGGGGCGCCCAGGTCGTGGGCGAGGTCGAGAAGCTCCTTGATCTCGGCGATGACGGCGTCGTCGTCACCCGGCGCCGCCACGCGCACGTACCCCGCCAGGCCCAGGATCTCGATGCCGCCCGCCTTGAACTCGGCGACGACCTCGTGCCGCTCGGCCGCCCCGATGCCGGGGTGCACCGGTTCCTCGGGGTGCGCGCGCAACTCCACACCGTGGTAGCCGTGCGTGGCGGCGAGTCGTACGACGTCGGGGATGGGAAGCCCGGGCACGCCGAGCGTGGAGAAGGCCAGCTTCATGTGCATGGACCTTACTCGCGTGCCGTTGTCGGCCGTTGCCGGTCGTAAGGAGAGTCGAGTCGAAAGGAGAGCCGAAAGGAAAAGGGGTTGTGGGTGGTTCGGGAGGTCCTTTTCCACAAGCGCTACGACGTGCCCTTTGTGTCGCTAAGATGCCGAAATCGCTGGTGTGCGGGGGGAAGCATGCGACTTGAAATCGAAGTGCTCGAAGACGACGGGAGACAGCTGCGCGCACTGCGGCGCTGGCTGATGCGGGATCCGGACACGGCGGGAGCGAGCCTCTCGCTACGGGACCGTCATGAACGACCGGGCACCATGGGCGGCGGCCTGGAACTGATCAACGTGGTGCTCAGCAACGCCGTGGGCCTCGGCGGACTGCTCCTCGCCGTCGCCAACTGGCGTCAGTCGCGCGGGAACGGGGCCGAGGTGCGGGTGGAGCACCGGGGTGTCACCGTGACCGTGAGCGGAGCCGACCCACGGCACATCGAGCGGTTGGTGCGGCAGCTGACCGGGCCGAGCGCCGAGGCCGGTGACGACACGTCGGACCCCGCCACGCTCGACCGGCCCCAGGCATGACCGGGACCACGACCGAGACATGACCGAACTCTCGAATCCGGCCCGCAGCCGGGCCCTGCTGATCGGCTCCCACTCCTTCACCGACCCGGACCTTGAACCGTTGCCCGCCGTAGCGCGCAACCTCGACCGGCTCGCCGAGCTGTTACGCGACCCGAGCGTCTGGGGTCTGTCCGCCGACCACCTGTCCGTGCTCACGGAACCCGAGCGTGACCAGGCACTGGAGCAGGTCGGCCGGCTGGCCGAGGAGGCCGAGGACACCCTGCTCGTGTACTACGCGGGGCACGGCTTCGTGCACGAGCTGTCGAACGAGCTGTATCTCGCGCTGCCCCGCACCGATCCGCGCCGCCTCTACACCGCCCTGCGCTACCAGGACATCCGCGAGCTGCTTCTGAGCCCCCAGGTCCGGGCCCGCCGCAAGGTGGTGATCCTCGACTGCTGCTGGAGCGGCCTCGCCCTGCACGGCGCGATGTCGGCCTCGGGACTCGGCGGGATGTCGGACATCGGCGGCACGTTCGTGCTGACCGCGACGTCGGAGACCCGGATGGCGCTCGCACCGCCGGGAGAGACGTACACGGCGTTCACCGGCGATCTGATCGGCGCCCTCGAACAGGGGGTACCGCAGGCACCGCCGCTGCTGACCATGACGACGCTGTACCACCACCTGTACGACGCCCTGGTGGCCAAGGGGCGCCCGACGCCCCAGCAGCGCAACGGCAACACGGCGGGGTCGATCGCCGTCGCCCGCAACCGCCACCGGCCGTTCGTGCCGGGGCCGGAGGATGCGGTGCCGTCGGCCGAGGAATCATCGGTTGATCCCTCTGCTCCCTCGCCGGTCGATGCTCCTCCGCTCAAGGACCCGCCGGCCGGGGGATCGCGCGGGCGGTTACCGGGCCTGCGGCGTCGCCGGGTCGTCGTCACGGCGTCCGCCCTGGTGGTCGCGGTACTGGGATCGCTCCCGGTGGCGTTGCACCTCATCGACGGAGGCGGATCGGACGGCGGCTCCTCGGGCGGCACGGGATCCGGTGCCGGCCCGAAGACCAAGAGCAGCCTGACCGTCACGATCGGTGTGAGCGCTCCCCTGAGTGGCGTCTACGCCAGTATCGGCCTGGGCATCAGGGACTCGGCGGATCTGGCGGTCAAGAAGGCCAACGCCGACAACGCCGTTCCCGGCGTCACCTTCAAGATCAGGGCTCTGGATGACAAGAGTGACGCCACCACGGGAAAGCGGAACGCCACCGAGTTCGTCGCCGACGACAGTGTCGTGGGAGTGGTGGGCCCCATGACCAGCAGCGTGGCCCAAGTCATGCAGAAGGTCTTCCACGACGCCCATCTGACCCAGATCTCCCCGGCGAACTCCGCTCCGGCGCTGACCTTGGGGAAGGACTGGGCGCAGGGCACGGTCTCCAGGCCGTACGACACCTACTTCCGTACGGTGGCCAATGACACGGCGCAGGCGCCCGCCGCCGCCCGGTACCTGTACGTGAAGTCCAAGCGCCGCAAGGCGTTCGTCATCGACGACGAGCAGACCTACGGTGTCTCACTGGCCGAGTCGTTCAAAAAGGCGTTCGGTGAGGAGGGTGGAACCGTCGTGGGGGAGGCCCACGTGGACCCCATCCGGGAGGACTTCTCGACGCAGGTGTCGCAGGCCGTGAACGCGGGCGCCGACGTCGTGTACTACGGAGGCGAATACGACGCGGCGGGTCGGTTGAGCAGAAAACTCCACGCCGCGAGTCCCGGCGTCCTGCTCGCGGGAGGGGACGGCATCCTCTCGGACACGTACGCGACCCTGGCCGGCGCCGACGACGGCGCCGACATCTGCACCTCGGGCGGCGCCGTCGCCGGCTCGCTCCCCTCGGCCCAGACCTTCATCAAGGACTACAAGGCGGCGGGCTACACCTCTTCGTACGGCTCGTACGGCGGATACGCCTACGACGCGACCTCGGCACTGATCCAGGCCTTCAAATCCCTCCACGTCGATCCCTCCGGCACCGTGCCCTCGACCAAACGCGAGAGCCTGCGGGCGTCGGTCCAGAACGTCGACTTCGACGGGGTGATGGGAAAGGTCGGATTCGACGCGAACGGCGACGCCGTGTCCCAGACGGTGACCGTCTACCGGCTCAGCGGCGGTACGTGGAAACCCGTGTGAGCCGACCGGTCACTCCTGAGCGCCATGCAGATCCAACCGCCAGTCCTGGCCGAGCAGGTCCGCGCCGAACGAGCGGTGCGGTTTCTCGGCGACGAGGACGAAACCGTGGCGCTGGTAGATGCGGCGGGCGGCGGAGAGGACGTCGTTGGTCCACAGGACGAGGTCGCGGTAGCCGCCGTCCCGTGCGAAGTCGATGGCCGCCTCGACCAGCCGGTCGCCGATGCGCAGCCCGCGCGCGTCGGGCTCGACGATGAGCAGGCGCAGGCGGGCGGTCCCGGGCGCGTCGTCGCGTACGCACATCACGCAGCCCACCGGCCGCCCGTCCAGCTCGGCGATCCACACCCGCTCCAGGTGCGGATCGTGGTCCTCGGCGAAGTCCGCCACGATCCGGGCGACCAGGCCCTCGTAGTCGGCGTTCCAGCCGTACTCGGCGGCGTACAGCGCGGCGTTGCGCTGCACGATCCAGCCGAGGTCGCCGGGGCCGGGTTCGCGCAGGACGACGTCCTCGCGGCGGGGAGGGCGGCCGTGGGAGAGGAGCGTGCGTACCGTGTGCATCGCCTCGGCTAGCCGGGGGCGGTCGTCGGCCGGAACGGTCGCCAGCAGCGCCCCCACCGATTCCCGTGAGCGCTCGTCCAGCAGGGCCGCCGTCTCCCGGCCGCGTGCCGTGAGCGCGATACGGCGCCGCCGGGGGTCCCGCTCCGAGGGCGTCCGCTCGATCAGGCCGTCCTGCTCGAACTTGTTCAGGATGCGGCTCAAGTAACCGGCGTCCAGGGACAGTTCTGTGCGGAGGTCGGCGGCGTCGGTGCGGGGGGAGTGGGCGAGCTCGAACAGCACGCGGGACTCGGTGAGGGTGTAAGGGGCGTAGAGGTGGCGGCCGTAGTCGAGGGCGCCGATGACGTTCGTGTAGAAGCGGTTGAAGGAGCGGACGTCCTGGACGGTCATGAGTGCTCAACCCCGGATCGGCTCTGTTTGCTCGGCTCTGTTTGCTCGTCTCTGGATAGTTGACTCAGTCAGAGGTGTGTGTCGAGCCTACGACTTCGGCCAAGCGTGGGCAACGGCCGGGCAGCTCCTCGGTAACCCCGGTCATGACTTGGCCAACCCCTTTCCGCACGCTGACCACGAGTTCATCTCAGGGCTCTGCCAACCCTCGCCCACCCCTAGGAGAGTGAAGCGGCGGGCCCGCCCCGCGGGCCCGCCCCCGTGCGGGCCGCAGTTCGACTCCGGATAGATGACGAAGTCTCAAGAAGGGCTAGTAATAGACGAGTTGACTCGTCGTAGACTCCCGGGTTCGGCCGCGGGCGCGCTGGGCGCCGCCGCGGCACTCTCCCTCCTCCCGCCGAGCGTCCACGGGGGTCGAGGAGCCCAACGTCAGTGACTGGCGGCGGACGGCGTTCGGCGACTTCACGTCGGCGTTCCGCTTCTCGCACGCGCGTCCGCGGCCGCCGCGGCTGCCCGATGACACGGCGGAGCAGCTGGAGAAGGCGAAGGAGGAGGTCGCGACTCTTCCGAAGCCGACGCTGCCCGGTGCCGACCAGTCGTTCCCCCACCAGGAGAAGGGGCACCGTCCGCACGTGTGAGCGTATGCGGGTGGTGCGTGGGTCGGGGCCGTGCCGGTACGTCGAGCCCGTCGCCGCCGGATCAGACGTGGGCCGGGCCAGCGAGCCGCTGCTCGATCCGAACGTAAGCGACGGGCTTGCGACGCACCACCACGGCCCCTTGCGTCGCATCGAGGCCGTGGGTGGGTGGGTGGGGCTGGTCGCGCAGTTCCCCGCGCCTCTGAAGTGGGGCTTCGCCCCGCATCTTCAGCCCGTCCGGCGTTTGAGGACGAGGCCGTTCATGCCGATGCGGGGGTCTGGGGGCGGAGCCCCCCCGTGGGGTCGAAGGGGCGGAGCCCCTGGGGAGGGGACGGGTAGGGGCGGCGGGGGCGAGAAGCCCCGTCGTTCAGGCCCGCGGCACCCCCGTGGAGCCCCGCACCATCAACTCCCCCTGCACCGTGGCGATCCCTCCCGGCGGCGGCTCCTCGCGCCCCATCGCGATGCGGCCGGCCCGGGCCCCCGCCTCCGACAGGGGCAACCGCACCGTCGTCAGCGCGGGCACCGCGTCGATGCTGAAGGGCAGGTCGTCGAAGCCGGCGACGGACACGTCGTCGGGGATGCGCAGGCCCGCGTCGCGCAGCGCGGCGCACGCGCCGAGGGCGACGGTGTCGTTGGCGGCGACGACCGCCGTCAACGACGGGTCGCGGCGCAGGAGTTCGAGGGTCGCCTCGTAGCCGGCGCGACGGTCGTAGCGTCCATGGACCGTGCGGCGCGGATCGTCCTCGATGTCGTGCGCGGCGAGGGCGGCGCGGTGTCCCTCGAGGCGGTGGCGGGTCGTCGTCCGCTCCTCCGGGCCCGCGATGTAGCCGAGCCGGCGGTGGCCGAGCCCGATCAGGTGCTCGGTGAGCTGCTGACCGCCGCCCCGGTTGTCGAAGGTGAGCGCGATCGCCTCGGGGGCGTCGGGCGCGGGCGGCCGCCCGCACAGGACCACCTGGGTCCCCGCGTCCCCGAGCTTGCGCAGCTTCGCCGCGACCGCCGCCGCGTGCGGCGCGTCCTCGACGGCGCCGCCCGTCAGGACGACCGCGGCGGCGCGCTGGCGCTGAAGGAGCGTGAGGTAGGTCAGTTCACGCTCCGGGGAGCCGCCGGTGTTGCACACGACCCCGAGCCGTTCGCCGCCCGCCCGTCCACCGGGGCCGCCGATCTCCGACTGGATCGCGGCCGCCATGATCCCGAAGAAGGGGTCGGCGATGTCGTTCACCAGGATGCCGACCAGGTCGGAGGCGGCGGCGGCCAGTGAACTCGCGGGGCCGTTCAGCACGTAGTCCAGGTCGTCCACCGCGCGCAGCACCCGTTCGCGCGTGGACGCCGCGACGGGATAGTTCCCGTTCAGCACCCGGGACACGGTCGCGGGCGAGACCTGCGCACGCGCCGCCACGTCCGCCAGGGTCACGGTCATCTCGTCGTCCTCCGGTCACGCATCTCGTAGCACCTCATCGTGCTTCTCGTGCTCGCTGTGCTCTTTGGTCTGCCGTACCCGTCGTGCTCGAAGTGCTCGAAGTGGTCGTCGTACTCGTAGTGCTCCATCCGACCGTGCTCACGCCCCCTACGTCCAGCTGTCCGGACGGTCGAACATCTCGTCGTCCGTATGGTCTTGTCCAATCGGCAGGACAGAGGCTAACTTCTTCTTGAGTAGAAAGCGCTTGCTGTCACGCTCACCAGTTCATCAGTGGACGAGTAGGGGGTGTACGCGGCGCGGAACCCGCGTACGAAGGGAATCACGTGACACGCAAGACGGTGCGAATCGCCATGAACGGCGTGACGGGGCGCATGGGCTACCGCCAGCACCTGGTCCGCTCGATTCTCGCGCTGCGCGACCAGGGCGGCCTCGATCTCGGCGACGGCACGGTGCTGTGGCCCGAGCCGGTTCTCGTCGGCCGCCGGGAGCACGCTCTGAAGGCGCTCGCCGAGCAGCACGGCCTGGAGCACTGGTCGACGGACGTGGACGCGGTCCTCGCCGACCCGACCATCGACATCTACTTCGACGCGCAGGTCACCTCGGCCCGTGAGGAGGCCCTCCAGAAGGCCATCGCGGCGGGCAAGCACATCTACACCGAGAAGCCCATCGCCACCGGCCTCGACGGCGCCCTGGAGCTGGCCCGCCTCGCCCACGAGAAGGGCATCAAGCACGGGGTAGTGCAGGACAAGCTCTTCCTCCCCGGGCTGCTCAAGCTCAAGCGGCTCATCGACGGCGGCTTCTTCGGGCGGATCCTGTCCATCCGCGGGGAGTTCGGTTACTGGGTCTTCGAGGGTGACTGGCAGAGCGCCCAGCGGCCCTCCTGGAACTATCGCGCGGAGGACGGCGGCGGCATCGTCCTCGACATGTTCCCGCACTGGGAGTACGTGCTCCACGAGCTGTTCGGCCGGGTCACCTCCGTCCAGGCGCTCACCGCCACCCACATCCCGCAGCGTTGGGACGAGCAGGACAAGCCGTACGACGCGACGGCCGACGACGCCGCGTACGGCGTCTTCGAGCTGGAGGGCGGCGCGATCGCCCAGATCAACTCCTCCTGGGCCGTCCGCGTCAACCGCGACGAGCTCGTCGAGTTCCAGGTCGACGGGACGGAGGGGTCGGCCGTCGCCGGGCTGCGCAACTGCCGCGTCCAGCACCGCTCCGCGACGCCCAAGCCGGTCTGGAACCCCGATCTTCCGGCCACGTACTCCTTCCGCGACCAGTGGCAGGAGATCCCCGACAACACCGAGTTCGACAACGGCTTCAAGGCCCAGTGGGAGCTGTTCCTGCGGCACGTCTACGCCGACGCCCCCTACCACTGGGACCTCCTCGCCGGCGCCCGCGGCGCCCAGCTCGCCGAACTGGGCCTGAAGTCCTCGGCCGAGGGCCGCCGTCTCGACGTACCGGAGATCTCGCTGTGACCATTCGACTGCCGGACGGCGGGGGGCGGTTGAGGGCTTATGAGCCGCGCGCCACCCCGCTCGCCCTCACCAACGGCGCACCCTTCACCTCCCGTACGGTCTTCTCGGCCGCGCATGTCGTCGCCGACCCGTTCGCGGACGTCTCGCCGGACTCGGCCGCCGCCGTCGACTGGGACGCCACCCTCGCCTTCCGCCGACACCTGTGGTCCCACGGGCTCGGCGTCGCCGAGGCGATGGACACCGCGCAGCGCGGGATGGGCCTGGACTGGGCGGGCGCGGCGGAACTCATCCGCCGGTCGGCGGCGGAGGCGAAGGCGGTCGGCGGCCGTATCGCGTGCGGCGTCGGCACCGATCAGCTCACCGGCCCGGCCTCGCCGGCGGAGGTGCGCGCGGCGTACGAGGAGCAGCTCACCCTCGTCGAGGAGTCGGGGGCACAGGCCATCCTCATGGCCTCCCGGGCGCTGGCGGCGAGCGCGCGGGGTCCCGAGGACTACCTGGACGTCTACGGGCATCTGCTCCGGCAGTCGGCCGAGCCCGTGATCCTGCACTGGCTGGGCCCCATGTTCGACCCGGCCCTGGAGGGCTACTGGGGGTCGCGCGACCTGGACGCGGCGACGGATGTGTTCCTGGAGGTCATCGCGGCCCACCCGGACAAGGTCGACGGCATCAAGGTCTCCCTCCTCGACGCCCGGCGCGAGGTCGACCTGCGCCGCCGCCTGCCGCAGGGCGTCCGCTGCTACACGGGTGACGACTTCAACTACCCCGAGCTGATCGCGGGCGATGAGCAGGGCTTCAGCCACGCCCTGCTCGGCATCTTCGACCCGCTGGGCCCGCTCGCCGCGGAGGCGGTACGGGTGCTCGACACCGGTGACGTGAAGGGCTTCCGCGAACTGCTCGACCCCACCGTCGAGCTCTCCCGCCACCTCTTCGAGGCGCCGACCCGGTTCTACAAGACGGGCGTCGTCCTGCTGGCGTGGCTCGCCGGGCACCAGGAGCACTTCACCATGGTCGGCGGGCTGCAGTCGGCCCGCTCGCTGCCGCACTTCGCGCGGGCGTACGAGCTGGCGGACACCCTGGGCCTGTTCCCGAACCCGGAACTCGCCGAGACCCGGATGAAGACCCTGCTGGCCCTGTACGGAGTGACCTCATGAGCAGTCTCGCCCGCTTCTCCATCAACCAGATGACGGTCAAGCAACTGTCGATGCCCGAACTGGTCGAGGCCTGCCTGGATCTGGGTGTTCCGGGCGTCGGTCTCTGGCGTGAACCCGTCCAGTCGTATGGTCTCGACGCCACCGCCAAGCTCGTCCGCGACGCGGGCCTGGCCGTCACCACCCTCTGCCGCGGCGGCTTCTTCACGGCGATCGACCCGGGGGAGCGGGCCCGCGCCCTGGACGACAACCGTGCGGCCGTCGACGAGGCCGCGACCCTCGGCACCGGCACCCTGGTCCTGGTCTCCGGGGGGCTGCCGGCCGGCTCGAAGGACCTGCACGGCGCGCGGGAGCGGATCGCCGACGCGCTGGGGGAGCTGGGCCCGTACGCCGCCGAGCGGGGTGTGCGGCTGGCCATCGAGCCCCTCCACCCCATGTACGCCGCGGACCGCTGTGTGGTGTCCACCCTGGCCCAGGCCCTGGACCTCGCGGAACGCTTCCCCGCGGAGCAGGTGGGCGTCACCGTCGACACGTACCACATCTGGTGGGACGACACAGCTCCCGCCCAGATCGCCCGCGCGGGTGCCGGCGGCCGTATCCACACCTTCCAGCTCGCCGACTGGACGACTCCATTGCCCGAAGGCGTGCTCAACGGTCGCGGTCAGATCGGTGACGGTTCGATCGACATGCGGGAGTGGCGGGGGTACGTCGAGGCGGCGGGCTACTCCGGGCCGATCGAGGTCGAGCTGTTCAACGACGGGTTGTGGGCGCGGGACGGGCACGAGGTGCTGGCGGAGACGGCGGAGAGGTTCGTCACGCACGTCGGGGAGTGACGGGACGATACGGGAGTGTGCTGGGCCCTCGGGCCGCACCGGGTCGGGCACACCCTCGGCCGTAGGATCGGGCGCGATACCCGAGCGAACGGATGTCGACGCCCATGTACGTCAGCCGGATTCTCGTGGAGGACATCAAGTCCTTCCACGGCCCCCGTCAGGTCGACCTGACCCTGACCCGCCCCGACGGCAGTCATGCCGGGTGGACGGTGCTCGCCGGCCGTAACGGCTCCGGAAAGACGACGTTGCTGCGCGCGCTGGCACTCGCGCTGGGCGGACCGGTGGCCGCTCGCGGTCTTGTCCAGGGATTCGAGAACTGGATCGCCCGAGGAGCGGATTCGGGCACCGTGGTGGCCGAGATCGTCAGGCACAAGGACTTCGACGGGTTCACTGCCTCGGGGCGGACACTGAACAAGTTCTGGGCAGGGCTGAGGTGGACGGCACCGGCGGAGGGACCCACGAGCCGTAGAGGTGCGCAGCCCGCGCTGGAGGAGATCAGGCACAGCGCGAAGGCGAGCACCAGTCCGGCGCAGAGGGGACCGTGGGCCGACAACCCGGTGGGCTGGTTCTGTGCGGCTTACGGCCCGTTCCGGCGCATGGCGGGGGGCTCGGGCGAGGTCCAGCGGCTGATGCTGGCCTCCGGCCCGGTGGCCCGACAGGCAAGCCTGTTCCACGAGGACGCGTCCCTCGCTGAAGGCGTCGCCTGGCTGATCGAGCAGCACCTGCGCGCGTTCGAAGGCAGGCAGGGCGCCGAGGAACTCAAGAAGGCGGCGTTGGCTGTCCTCGGCGACGGACTGCTCCCCGACGGGTATCGAGTGGAGGATGTCGATTCCGAGGGGCTGTGGGTCACCCGCGACGGGCAGCGCTTCCCGCTGCGGGAGATGAGCGACGGCTTCCGTACGGTCGCCGCTCTGGTCGTCGACCTCCTGAAGCAGATTCACGATGCCTTCGGCGACGTCGCGTTCACCGGCCTGGGCGAGAACGCACTGCTTCGCCTTGTACCCGGCGTCGTCATCATCGACGAGATCGACGCACATCTGCACGTCTCCTGGCAACGCCGCATCGGCCCGTGGCTGACCGCCCACTTCCCCCGCATCCAGTTCATCGTCACCACGCACAGCCCGTACATCTGCCAGGCCGCGGATCCTGGCGGCCTGATCCGGCTGCCAGGCGTGGACGAGGCGCGCCCACCCGAGGTCATCGGAGAGGACCTGTACGACCGAGTGGTGTATGGCAGCGGCGACGACGCCGTTCTCTCCGTCCTTTTCGGTCTCGACACGCCCTACTCCGAGCGGGCCGAGCAGGCGAGGGCCGAGTTCGTGGAGTTGGAGGCGGAGATCTACGACGGGGCCGCATCACCCGAGTTGCTCGCCCGTTACCGGGAGCTCAAGGAGCGGCTCGCCAGTTCTCCGTCGGCTCGTCTGGACGAGATGAACTCCCACCTCGACCGGCTGGCGGGGGAGATCACCGAGGGCGGGAAGGACGAGGAGGAGTGATCCGGCTTCGACGTGCGATCCTGGCGCCGGGCACGACGGAGCTGCTGAGGGGCTACACCGACGACATCCGGCAGCAGGCCACGGAGAAGGAACGCAAGGACAGGGCGAAGGAACTCTGGGCGAATCGCCGACAGGTCCGTCCCGCACTCGTCGCGGGGCTTGCGGAGATGGCGCCCGGCCATGAACGCTGCATGTACTGCGGTGACGGCCAAGGCACGGACATCGACCACTTCGAGCCGAAGAGCCTCGCTCCGCTGCGTACCTTCGACTGGCTCAACCATCTGCTCGCCTGCTCGTTCTGCAACAGCAACCAGAAGCGGGACCTCTTTCCCGCAGCGGCCGACGGCAGCCCCCTGCTCGTGGACCCGACAGCGGAGGATCCCTTGGATCACCTCCGACTGGTGCTCCCGGTCGGAACGTACCGGGGCCTGACCGACCGGGGACGGGCCTGTATCGAGGTGTTCGGCCTCAACGCCAGGGCGGTCCTGGTCAAGGGACGCATGGACGCCTACTCGACGGCCAAGGACTCCATCGAGCTGTGGCGGATAGCCATGGACAAGGGACAACGTGACAAGGCGACGCGGATCGTCCGGGTCGCCTGGAACCGCCCCCTCATCGATGTGCTGGTCGCCATGTTCCACCAGTCCGGCCATCCGGCGGCCGATGCCCTGTTCGCGGGAGAGGAGGAGGTCCTCGACCTCCTCCGCGATTCCGAACTGCGGTCCGCGTTTCTGCACTTCCGGGGCGTCAGCTACTGACACGCCCGTCTCGCACGGCCCCGACGAACGCGGCCCAGCCGCCCGCCGAGAAGACCAGAGCCGGACCGCTGACGGCCTTGCTGTCGCGGACGGGCACGCCGACGTGGCCACGGGCCACTTCGAGGCACTCGCCCTGGCTGCCGCCGCTGTAGCTGGACTTGTACCACCCGGTGAGGGTGGATGCGTCGGAGACGGTGTGCTCACTGCTGGCCATGTGCGTGTTCCTCCGCTGCCGCTCTGACGAGGGCAAGTGACTCCTGCTGCGACAACGCGTCGCTCAGCGCTAGAGCGTAGGCGGTCTGAGAGGTGCTCACCAGGGCCGGATCATCCATCAAGTTCCCGGTCAGCAAACCCTCGACGTAGGCCACCGGGGCGGAGTCCTCGAAGCTCATCAGCGTGAGCAGACTCTCCATGAGCGCGTGCGCGCCGACGCCGTACGGAATTACATGCAACCGCACCCTTCCGATCTCGGCCAAGTCCGCGATCTTGTGCACCTGTTCGGCCATGACCTGCGGTCCGCCGACGCGGCGTCGCAGCACGGATTCGTCGAGTAACGTCCAGAAGACCGGCTTCAACGGCCCGTCGAGGATGCGGCGACGTTTTGTTCGGATGACAACGAACTCGTCAAGTTCCTCGGGGGTGTAGTTCGGCCGGTAGGCGCAGAAGAGGGCGCGCGCGTAGTCGTCGGTCTGGAGCACACCGGGAACCAGCGAGAGCGCGAACTGCTGGATCAGCGTGGCCTGTTGCTCCAACTCGGCCACGGCCGCGAAGTAGTCGTTGTACTTCGACCCCAGGTCCTCCAGCCAACGGGCGAAGAACCCGTCCGTCCCCAGCGCCCGGTCGATCCGCTGCGCGTCATCTGGCCTCGGAAGCCGCCTGCCCGCCTCGAAGTGGCTGATCAGGGTGGGTGAGCACACGACCTGGTTGCCCAGTTCCTCCTGGGTGAGGTCGGCCGCTGTCCGCCGCAACCTCAGTTCCTCTCCGTACTTCTCCCGCTGCGTCCGCGGCGTACGAGGCTTCGCCATGCTGCCAACTCCCCACTTGACGGGCGCGTTGTCAACCCTCAGGTACTGGAAGCCTAGCCACATCCGACGTCACTCTGTGATGGATTCACCACAGAGCGCAGTCATCCCAGGTGGCAGCAGACCCCCGCGGCCGATGCGGTCGGCCCGGGGGCGTGGCCAACCCGACCAAGACGAAAGCAGGTTGACGTGCCCGACTTTATCGCCCGGCTCTTCGAGTCGTTGCTGCGATTCCTCTTCCCGACCGGCAGGCGGCGGCGCCGCACATCGGCTCCGCGCGCGTATACGGACTCGTATACGGAGGACTCGTATCCGTACTCGTGCCAGTACGTCGGCGGCCCGACCGTCTACCGCAGGGGAGAGCGCCCGTTGCGCGGGGAGGACAGCCCACTGGTACGCCCCTATCTGCTGGCACACGAGCGGGCCCACCTCGCGGCGGTGGCCACGTGAGCGGCGCGGGATACGAGCGGCTCGCCGGACGCCTGCTGCCTTGGGCGGGCCACGAGGGCAAGCCCTGCTACGTCGTCGGGGACGGCACCGGATATGTCTCGCGGCTCGCCGACGACATCGAGAGCATCCAGCTGGGGATGGCCGACGACCTGCTCGGCCACGCAGCCGGACTCCTTGCGGAGCGCGGCGCGACCGCCGGAGAGCTGCGGTACCTCGCGAGTCGGCTCACCGAGTCCCTGGCAGACGTGAAACGGGTCGCGGAGAGCAGGGGAGCGCGGCTCGTCCCGGCTCCCGATCCCGGTGATCCGGGCTGACCACCAGTCCACTCCGGCAGTTCACTCCAGCGAGCGAAAAAATCTTCAAAACCCCGTGCAACCCTTCCCCTACCCCGCGGGTCGTACTTGGCATCAGGACTTCTGGAGGGGGATCCGGGGGATCGCGGGGGTTCTGATGTGGGAGGGGAAAACCGAGGGGCCCAGTCGACGGACCGGGCCCCTCGAAGTATGTCGGGCGCCGTGCTGTCGGACACCGCGCCAGAAAAACTCGGTTCTAGAAAAACACCCCGCACCGCAGCAGCACATTCGCGTACGGCCGTGCCTCTCCCGTGCGGACGATCAGCCGAGCGCCCGCCGACAGCACCTTCAGCTCCTCGTGCGGGACCAGCTCCAGCGCGGGAATACGGGCGGTGAGCAGCGCGGCGGCCTCCGGGTTGGCCCCGTGGACCTCGCGCGCAGCCGTGGCGCCCTCGACCACCAGTTCCGCCAGCAGCCCGTCGAGCACCTCGGCGAAGGACGGGACCCCGGCCCGGAACGCCAGGTCCACGACGCGCGGGCCCGCCGGTATCGGCATCCCCGCATCGCACACCAGGACCCCGTGCCCATGGCCCAGTTCGGCCAGCGCGCCCGCGAGATGGCGGTTCAGAATTCCGGCCTTCTTCATAGCGACGCGACCTCCTCGGCGGTCGGGTAGGACTCCTGCGCGCCGGGGCGGGTGACCGCAGCGGCTCCGACACGGGCGGCGTACGCGGCGGCCTCGGCCGGCGGCTCGCCGAGCCCCAGCCGCAACGCCAGCGCCGCGGTGAACGCGTCCCCCGCGCCCGTCGTGTCCACGGCCTCCACCTTCAGGGACGGGACGTGGGTGCTGTCGGACGCGGTGGCGACCAGCGCGCCGCCCGCGCCCAGCGTGATCACCACCGAGCGCGGGCCGAGGGCGAGCAGGGCGGACGCCCAGTCCTCCGGGGAGTCCCCGAGGTCCGTCCCGACGATCACCCGCGCCTCGTGCTCGTTCACGATCAGTGGGTCGCAGGCCGCGAGCACCTCGGCGGGCAGCGCGCGCGGCGGCGACGGGTTCAGTACGAAACGACTGCCGGGGGCGAGATTCCGGACGACCTCCACGACCGTCTCCAACGGGATCTCCAACTGTGCCGAGACCACTCGGGAGGCCGCCAGGAGGTTTCCGGCGGACCGCACGTCCTCGGGTGTGAGGCGGCCGTTGGCGCCCGGTGAGACCACGATGCTGTTGTCCCCGGAGGGGTCCACCGTGATCAGCGCGACCCCGGTCGGCGCGCCGCCGACGAGCACGCCTGCCGTGTCGACCCCGGCCGCCCGCTGCGAGTCGAGCAGCAGCCGCCCGTGCGCGTCGTCGCCGACGCGGGCCAGCAGGGCCGTCCGGGCCCCGAGGCGGGCGGCGGCGACCGCCTGGTTGGCGCCCTTGCCGCCCGGGTGGACGACGAGGTCGGAGCCGAGCACCGTCTCGCCGGCCGCGGGCCGCCGCTCAACCCCGATCACCAGGTCGGCGTTGGCCGATCCCACGACCAGCAGGTCGTAGTCGTACATGAACTTTCTCCCTATGAAGGTGAGTCGAAGCAACGGCGCGAGCCGCCCGGCGGTGCGCGGAGGTCGTCCGCGTCACGCTGCCCGGACGGCCCGCTCAGGTCATCCGCCGAAACCGGCCACATTCTCCTTGGTGACCACCTTCACCGGCACCATCACCGTCTTGTCGACCTTCTTGCCCTCGGCGGCCTTCAGCGCGTTCTCCACCGCGATCCGGCCGAGTTCCTTCGGCTGCTGGGCCACGGAGGCGTACATCGTGCCGTCCTTGACCGCCTTCAGGCCGTCGGGTTCGCCGTCGAAGCCGATCACCGAGACCGACTTGCCGGCCTTGGAGCCGAGCGCCTTGACCGCGCCGAGCGCCATCTCGTCGTTCTCGGCGAAGACGCCCTGGATGTCGGGGTGCGCCTGAAGCAGGTTCGTCATCACGTCGAGACCCTTGGTGCGGTCGAAGTCCGCGGGCTGCCGGGCGACGACCTTGATGCCCGGGTAGTCCTTGAGGCCCTCGGCGAAGCCCGCGCCGCGCTCACGGCTCGCGGAGGTGCCCGCCAGCCCCTGCAGGATCACGATCTTGCCCTTGCCGCCCAGCTTCTCGGCCATCGCCTTGGCGCCGAGCTTGCCGCCCGCGATGTTGTCGGAGGCGACCAGCGCGGCCGTGTCGGCCTTGTTCACGCCCCGGTCCACGCCGACGACGGGGATGCCGGCCTTGTTCGCCGAGCGGACCGCCGGGCCCGCCGCGTCCGAGTCCACCGGGTTGACGATGATCGAACCGAGCCCCGAACTGGTGAAGTTCTGCAGCTGGTTGGCCTGCTGCGAGGCGTCGTTCTGCGCGTCGGTGACCGTCAGGTCCACGCCGAGCTTCTTCGCCTCCTGCTGCGCGCCCGACTTGATCTGTACGAAGAAGGGGTTGTTCAGGGTGGACAGGGACAGGCCGACCTTCTTCGACGCCGACGAGGAGGAGTCGTTGTGTATGGAGGACAACCCACCGACGACCGCCGCCGCGACCACGGCCGCGAGGATGTACGTCGCCGCCTGCTTGCCCTTGCCGCCCGGCGTACCGGCCCCGGCGGCCACCGGGGTCGCCCCGGCCCTGCGCCGCACCGTGTCCAGCAGCACCGCCAGCGCGATCACGACACCGATGACGACCTGCTGCCAGAAGGCGGACACGGACAGGAGGTTGAGGCCGTTGCGGAGCACCGCGAGGATCAGCGCGCCGATCAGCGTGCCGGACGCCTTGCCGGTGCCGCCCGCGAGGGAAGCGCCGCCGATGACGACCGCGGCGATCGCGTCCAGTTCGTAGCCCTGCGCGGCCTGCGGCTGCGCGGAGGACAGACGGGAGGCGAGCACGATGCCCGCGGCAGCCGCGAAGAGACCGGACAGGGCGTAGATCGCGAGCTGCTGCTTCTTCACCCGCAGGCCGGAGAGGCGAGCCGCCTCCTCGTTGCCGCCGATCGCGTACATGGAGCGGCCGATGTACGTACGGCCCAGGATCACGGCCGTGATCAGACCCATCGCGACCATCACCAGGACCGGGACCGGCAGCCAGCCGCCGAGCGTGTCACCGAGGTGCGAGACCGAGCTGGGGAAGGCGATCGGCGAGCCCTGCGAGATCACCAGCGACAGACCGCGGCCCACCGACAGCATGGCGAGCGTCGCGATGAACGACGGCAGCTTCCCGTACGCGACCATGAAGCCGTTGACCAGGCCGCACGCGATGCCGACGGCGACCGAGAGGATCACCGCGATCCAGACCGGGACGCCTTCCGAGGTCGCCATCCAGGCGAGGACGGTGGCGGACAGCGCGGCGACGGAGCCGACCGACAGGTCGATGCCCGCCGAGACGATCACGAACGTCGATCCGAAGGCGAGGATGGCGACCACGGCCGCCTGGACGCCGATGTTGAGCAGGTTGTCCGTCGTCAGGAAGTCGCCGGACAGCGCCGTCATCGCGATGACGAGGGCGATGAGCGCGGTGAGCGCCCCGTTGTCGAGCAGGAGGCGGCGGACCGCCGAGGCGCCACTCGCGCCCGTAGTGCTCTTGAGCGTGTCAGTGGCCACGGGAGCCCTCCACAGCGGTAACAGAGTTGGTGGTTGGTGTGCTGACGGCGAGGGCCATCACGGAGTCCTGGGTGGCCTCGTCGGCGGACAGTTCGCCCGCGATCCGGCCCTGGGCCATCACCAGCACCCGGTCGCTCATGCCGAGCACCTCGGGCAGATCGCTGGAGATCATCAGGACGGCGGCTCCGGCGGCCGTCAGTTCGTTGACGAGCTGGTAGATCTCGACCTTGGCGCCGACGTCGATACCGCGGGTCGGTTCGTCGAGGATCAGCACCTTGGTGTCGGCGAGCAGCCACTTGCCGATGACGACCTTCTGCTGGTTGCCGCCGGAGAGGGTGCGCACATGCTGGCCGAGACCGGCCATCCGTACGCCGAGCTGCTCGGCCATCCGCGCGGCGGCCGCCCGCTGACCCTTGAGGTCGACGAATCCGCCATGGGTGGCGGCCCGCATGGTGACCAGGCCGAGGTTCTCCTCGACGGAGGCGTCCAGGAGCAGTCCCTGGCCCTTGCGGTCCTCGGGGATGAGCCCGATCCCGGCCGCCATCGCCGCGTTCACGTCGTGGCGCCGCAGCGCGGAACCGGCGACCTTGACGGCGCCCTTGTCATACGGATCGGCCCCGAAGACCGCTCGTACGACCTCGGTGCGCCCGGCCCCCACGAGCCCCGCGATACCGACGACCTCACCGGCCCGCACCTCGAAACTCACGTCATGGAAGACCCCGTCACGGGTCAGCCTCTCGACGGTCAGCAGGGCGGCCCCGGCATCGGCCCGTTCACGCGGGTACTGCTGGTCGATCGACCGTCCCACCATGAGGCGTACGAGCTCGTCCTCGGCGGTGGAGGCCGGGACCTGCCCGACGCTCTTGCCGTCCCGGATGACGGTGACCCGGTCCCCCAGAGCGGCGATCTCCTCCAGGTGGTGCGTGATGAAGACGATGCCCACCCCGTCCTCGCGCAGCTGGCGCACGATGGCGAAGAGCTTTTCGACCTCTTCGGAGGTGAGCACCGCGGTCGGCTCGTCCATGATCAACACACGGGCGTTCAGACTCAGCGCCTTCGCGATCTCGACCATCTGGAGACGTGCGATACCCAGTTCACGCACCCGCGCGCGGGGGGAGACGCTGACACCGACCCGCTCCAGCAGCTCGGCGGCGTCGGCCTCCATCTTCTTGCGGTCGATCAGCCCGTAGCGGCGCGGCTGCCGCCCCAGGAAGATGTTCTCGGCGACCGTCAGATCGGGAACGAGGTTGAACTCCTGGTAGATGGTCGCGATCCCGAGGCGCTCGGAGTCCTGCGCCGCGTGGATGCGCACCTCCTCGCCGTCGACGAGGACGCGCCCGGAGTCGGGCTGGTAGGCGCCCGAGAGCATCTTGATGAGCGTGCTCTTGCCGGCACCGTTCTCGCCGAGCAGCACATGCACCTCGCCGCGGCGCAGATCGAAGTCGACGCTGTCGAGCGCGACCACGCCGGGGAAGGTCTTTCGGATGCCCTCGATGCGCAGCAACTCGTCCTGGTTGCTCACGACGTGCTCCTGTTCGTTACGGGGGAGTGCGGGGTGGGGGCCGGTTCGCCGCACGAGCGGCGGACGACCAGACGGGCGGGAAGGGTGACCGACTGCGGGGGCCGCCCCTCGATCCGGTCGACGAGCGCGCGCACGGCGGCCCGCCCCAGCTCGCCGGTCGGCTGGGCGACCGCGGTGATCGGCGGATCGGTGTGCACGAACCACGGGATGTCGTCGAACGCCGCGAGCGCGATGTCCTCGGGAACCCGCAGGCCGCGCGCGCGGATCGCGTCCAGCGCGCCGAGCGCCATCAGGTTGTCGGCGGCGAAGACGACCTCGGGCGGCTCAGGCAGATCGAGGAAGCCCTCGGTGACCCGCCGGCCGCTCTCGGCCTGGAAGTCGCCCTGGCCTATGTAGGCGTCCGGGAGCGGAAGCCCGTGCTCGGCCATGGCCTCCCGGAAGGCCTCGACGCGCTCGCTGCCGGTGGTGGTCGCCGCGGGCCCCGCGATGATCGCGAGCCGGCGGTGTCCGAGCCCGTGCAGATGCGCCACGAGATCCCGTACCGCCGCGCGTCCGTCCGACCGTACGACGGGCACGTCCACGCCCGGGATCCAGCGGTCCACGAAGACCATCGGCGTCCCCGCCCGCGCGGCGTCCAGCATTCCGGGGGAGCCGCCGTCGGCGGGGGAGACGAGGAGACCGTCGATACGGCGGTCCAGCAGGGTCCGTACGTGGTGGTCCTGCAGGTCCGGCCGCTCGTCGGCGTTGCCGATGATCACGCTGTAGCCGAGGGCGCGGGCCTCCTCCTCGACGGAGCGGGCCAGCTCGGTGAAGTACGGGTTGAGTACGTCGCTGATGACCAGGCCGAGGGTGCGGGTCTGATCGGTGCGCAGGGAGCGGGCGACGGCGTTCGGGCGGTAGCCCAGGGTCTGTACGGCGGCCAGCACGCGGGTGCGTGCGTCTTCGCTGACCGACGGATGATCGTTCAGGACGCGCGAGACCGTGGCGACGGATACGCCGGCCTCGGCGGCAACGTCCTTGATGCTCGCCATCGCTGCTCCACCTCCTCGTGGAATCGATTACACGGAGGATTGGAATCGATTCCACGGGCATTAATCAAGCCCTCAACCAGATGTCGAGACCGGATCGTGATGAATCGGGCTCAGGAGGGCACCGTGGGAGGAGGGGCCGGTCCCGCCCGGCTGTCAGTTCTCACCGGTACCTTCGGATCATGTCCAATCAGGTGGGGAACCGGCAGACACAGCTGGCGGTTGTCGAGGGCGTGCTCGAGCGGATCACGTACGCCAACGAGGAGAACGGGTACACGGTCGCCCGGGTGGACACCGGCCGCGGCGCCGGCGACCTGCTCACCGTCGTGGGCGCACTCCTCGGTGCCCAGGTGGGGGAATCGCTCCGGATGGAGGGCCGCTGGGGCTCCCACCCGCAGTACGGCAAGCAGTTCACGGTGGAGAACTACACGACCGTCCTCCCCGCCACCGTCCAGGGCATCCGCCGCTACCTCGGCTCCGGCCTCGTCAAGGGCATCGGCCCGATCTTCGCCGACCGCATCACCCAGCACTTCGGGCTGGACACGCTCCAGATCATCGAGGAGGAGCCGAAGCGGCTCATCGAGGTCCCCGGCCTCGGTCCCAAGCGCACCAAGAAGATCGCCGAGGCCTGGGAGGAGCAGAAGGCGATCAAGGAGGTCATGCTCTTCCTCCAGACCGTCGAGGTGTCGACGTCGATCGCGGTGCGCATCTACAAGAAGTACGGCGACGCGTCGATCTCGGTCGTCAAGAACCAGCCCTACCGCCTGGCCGCCGACGTCTGGGGCATCGGCTTCCTCACCGCCGACAAGATGGCCCAGTCCGTCGGCATCCCGCACGACAGCCCCGAGCGGGTCAAGGCGGGCCTGCAGTACGCCCTGTCGCAGTCCGCCGACCAGGGCCACTGCTTCCTCCCCGAGGAGCAACTGATCGCGGACGCGGTGAAGTTGCTCCAGGTGGACACGGGCCTGGTCATCGAGTGCCTGGCCGAACTGGCGGAGCCGACCGTGGACGAGAACGAACCCGGTGGCGTACGGGAGCCGGGCGTCGTACGCGAGAGGGTCCCCGGTCCCGACGGCGGCCCCGAGACGGTCACGGCCGTCTACCTGGTCCCCTTCCATCGCGCCGAACTCTCCCTCTCGGCCCAGCTGTTGCGCCTCCTGCGCACCACCGAGGACCGCATGCCCGGTTTCCACGACGTGGCCTGGGACAAGGCACTGACCTGGCTGAAGGGGCGTACGGGCGCGGAGTTGGCGCCCGGGCAGGAGGAGGCCGTACGGCTGGCGCTGACCAAGAAGGTCGCGGTGCTCACCGGGGGCCCCGGCTGCGGCAAGTCGTTCACGGTCCGCTCGATCGTGGAGCTGGCGCGCGCCAAGCGGGCGAAGGTGGTGCTCGCGGCGCCGACGGGCCGCGCCGCCAAGCGACTCGCCGAGCTGACCGGAGCGGACGCGTCCACCGTGCACCGGCTCCTGGAGCTCAGGCCGGGCGGTGACGCGGCGTACGACAAGGAACGACCGCTGGACGCCGACCTGGTGGTCGTGGACGAGGCCTCCATGCTCGACCTCCTCCTCGCCAACAAGCTGGTCAAGGCGGTGCCGCCGGGCGCCCACCTGCTGTTCGTCGGAGACGTCGACCAGCTCCCCAGCGTCGGTGCCGGCGAGGTCCTGCGCGACCTGCTCGCCGACCAGAGCCCCATCCCCTCGGTCCGGCTGACCCAGGTCTTCCGCCAGGCCCAGCAGTCCGGAGTGGTGACGAACGCGCACCGGATCAACTCGGGTCAACACCCCGTCACCGACGGCATGAAGGACTTCTTCCTCTTCGTCGAGGACGAGACCGAGGAGGCCGGGCGGCTCACCGTCGATGTGGCGGCACGGCGGATTCCGGCCAAGTTCGGGCTCGACCCGCGCCGGGACATCCAGGTGCTGGCCCCCATGCACCGCGGCCCGGCGGGCGCGGGCACCCTCAACGGCCTGTTGCAGCAGGCGATCACGCCAGGCCGCCCCGACCTCCCCGAAAAACGCTTCGGCGGCCGTGTCTTCCGGGTCGGCGACAAGGTGACCCAGATCCGCAACAACTACGAAAAAGGCGAGAACGGCGTCTTCAACGGCACCGTGGGTGTGGTCACCTCGCTCGACTCCGAGGAGCAGCGTCTGACGGTGCTGACGGACGAGGACGAGGAAGTTCCCTACGACTTCGACGAACTCGACGAGCTGGCCCACGCGTACGCGGTGACGATCCACCGCTCCCAGGGCAGCGAATATCCCGCGGTGGTGATTCCGGTCACCACCGGCGCGTGGATGATGCTCCAGCGCAATCTGCTCTATACGGCGGTCACCCGGGCGAAGAAGCTGGTCGTCCTGGTCGGCTCCCGCAAGGCGATCGGCCAGGCGGTCCGCACGGTGTCGGCGGGCCGCCGCTGCACGTCCCTCGCCTACCGCCTCGCCACGTGACGGACCCGGGCGAACACCGGGCGCCCCGAGGCCTTTCCCGAGGCTTTTAGGGGCGCGGGGAACTGCGCGACCAGCCCCCACCGGCCCGCGGCTGAAAAGGACGCCCAACGGGGTCCGGGGCGGAGCCCGGGGGGATGGGACACCCTTCGACACCCACCCCCACCGCAGGCATCACAAAAAATGATCGATCAAACGAGTCGCAAAGGTCACACAGCACTTCCGGAACCAGGGCGAAGGGGGGCAGGATGAGCAGGTTGGCGGCACTGAGTGCCGCCGATAGGCCCAATGGTCGACCCCGAGTGCACTCTCCAGGGCCAAATGGGGGATGGTAGAGACAGTCAGGGCACCTCGAAGAAGAGGCACAACGTCGGTGAGGGATGACGTGAGCGACAACTCTGTAGTACTGCGGTACGGCGATGGCGAGTACACCTACCCGGTGATCGACAGCACCGTCGGCGACAAGGGCTTCGACATCGGGAAGCTCCGCGCTCAGACCGGGCTGGTGACGCTGGACAGCGGGTACGGCAACACCGCCGCGTATAAATCCGCGATCACCTACCTCGACGGTGAGCAGGGCATCCTCCGGTACCGCGGCTACCCGATCGAGCAGCTGGCCGAGCGCTCCACCTTCCTTGAGGTGGCCTCTCTGCTGATCAACGGCGAACTGCCGAACGTGGACGAGCTCTCCACCTTCAAGAACGAGATCACGCAGCACACCCTGCTGCACGAGGACGTCAAGCGCTTCTTCCAGGGCTTCCCGCGCGACGCCCACCCGATGGCGATGCTGTCGTCGGTGGTCAGTGCCCTGTCGACGTTCTACCAGGACAGCCACAACCCGTTCGACGAGAAGCAGCGTCACCTCTCGACGATCCGCCTTCTCGCCAAGCTTCCGACGATCGCGGCGTACGCCTACAAGAAGTCGATCGGTCACCCCTTCGTCTACCCGCGCAACGACCTCGGGTACGTCGAGAACTTCCTGCGCATGACCTTCTCGGTCCCCGCCCAGGACTACGAGCTCGACCCGGTCGTCGTCGCCGCGCTCGACAAGCTGCTCATCCTGCACGCGGACCACGAGCAGAACTGTTCGACCTCCACCGTGCGCCTGGTGGGCTCGTCGCAGGCGAACATGTTCGCGTCGATCTCCGCCGGCATCAGCGCGCTGTGGGGCCCCTTGCACGGTGGCGCCAACCAGTCCGTGCTGGAGATGCTGGAGGGCATCCAGGCCTCCGGCGGCGATGTCGACTCCTTCATCCGCAAGGTGAAGAACAAGGAGGACGGCGTCCGCCTGATGGGCTTCGGCCACCGCGTCTACAAGAACTTCGACCCCCGGGCGAAGATCATCAAGGCGGCGGCGCACGACGTCCTCTCGGCGCTCGGCAAGTCCGACGAGCTGCTGGACATCGCGCTCAAGCTGGAGGAGCACGCGCTCTCCGACGACTACTTCGTCTCGCGCAGCCTCTACCCGAACGTGGACTTCTACACGGGCCTGATCTACCGCGCCATGGGCTTCCCGACCGAGATGTTCACGGTCCTGTTCGCCCTCGGCCGCCTTCCGGGCTGGATCGCCCAGTGGCACGAGATGATCAAGGAGCCCGGCTCCCGCATCGGCCGCCCGCGCCAGATCTACACGGGAGTCGTCGAGCGCGACTTCGTCCCGGTCGAGGCCCGCTAGGCCCAGGTTACTTACGGTGCCCTACGGCGAGTGAGCCGAAGGGGCGCGCCGGTGTCGAGACGGTGAACGCGCGGAGGCCCGACGAAGGAGGGTCGAGCACGATCGCCGTCTCGACACCGGCTTTTGCGCCCCGGAGGCGAACCGAGCCCTCGAAAGAAAACGGAAAGCGCCCTGCTACCGGTCCCCCCACGGGCCGGCAGTCAGGGCGCTTTCCTTGTCCCGGTGCGGATTCCCCCCACGGGATCCGGCCGGGCGTCTGTGGGACAGCGCCTGAATCGCTACGAGCGTGCTGACGCCTTGCTCCCGGCCGACCGGGCTGACCGGACCGGCCGTGAGCAGAACGAGCAAAACTCTCTGTACTACTGCGGTGCTTATGTACTGCTGGGTTGCGGTCTGCCGGGACCCGTACCAACGGGAGGGCCGCTCAAAGCTCCCCGATGCACGTGCCCCGGCAACGCAGTTCCGGGAACGTCCCCCAAGACATCCCCAGATGTCAGAGACGCCCCCCAAGACGTCTCTGGCATCGCCAACTTAGACTCACGAACCCCTTCGATGGTTACGTTCACATCACTGTGATCTGCGTCTCTTGCGTATGTCCTGAAGATACGCAAGAGCCTGATATGACAAATCGAGACCCAAGCGTAAGGAAGATGCGCGAGCCTTGTGAAGAGCTTATGTGAGGCTCCCGTTGGACTCTAGGGGGACTCTTACCCCGCCGTCATGAGAATGTCCTGAGTCGAAGGCTGTTCGTCACCACGAACACCGACGAGAAGGCCATGGCGGCCCCCGCGATCATCGGGTTGAGAAGTCCGGCGGCGGCGAGCGGCAGCGCCGCCACGTTGTATCCGAACGCCCACACCAGGTTCCCCTTGATCGTGGACAGGGTCCTGCGCGACAGCCGGATCGCGTCCGCCGCCACCCGCAGATCCCCCCGGACCAGCGTCAGATCGCTCGCCTCGATCGCCGCGTCCGTGCCCGTCCCCATGGCGAGGCCCAGGTCGGCGGTGGCGAGCGCCGCCGCGTCGTTCACCCCGTCGCCGACCATCGCCACGGTCCGCCCCTCGCTCTGCAGGCGCTTGACGACCGCGACCTTGTCCTCGGGCAGCACCTCGGCGATCACCTCTCCGGGGTCGATGCCGACGGCACGCGCCACGGACCGGGCGACCGCCCGGTTGTCCCCGGTCAGCAGGACCGGTGTGAGCCCCAGGGCGCGCAGTGCGCGCACCGCTTCGGCGCTGCTCTCCTTGATCGCGTCGGCGACGGTCAGGACACCGAGTGCCAGGCCGTCCCGGGTGACCACGACGGCCGTACGTCCCTCCGCCTCCGCTTCGGCCTTGGCGCGGGCCAGCGCCTCGGGGAGCTCGCCCTCGTGGAGCCGCCCCACCTGGACGTCGTGACCCTCCACGCGCCCGCGTACGCCGAGCCCGGGGACGTTCTCGAAGTGCTCCACCGGGGGAAGGTCACCAGTCCGCTCCTGAGCGCCCGCGGCGATCGCCCGGGCCACCGGATGCTCGGAGGCGTGTTCCAGGGCGCCTGCGAGCCGCAGGAGCTCCTTTTCGTCGGTGTCGGCGATGACGTGGACCTCCCGCAGCGTCATCCGTCCCGTCGTCACCGTGCCGGTCTTGTCCAGGACGACCGTGTCGACGCGGCGCGTGGACTCCAGGACCTCGGGGCCCTTGATGAGGATGCCGAGTTGCGCGCCCCGGCCCGTGCCGACCATCAGGGCGGTCGGGGTCGCGAGGCCGAGGGCGCACGGGCAGGCGATGATCAGCACCGCGACGGCCGCGGTGAAGGCGGCGACCGTGTCGCCCGTGACGCCGAGCCACACCCCGAAGGTGCCGAGCGCGATCACCAGCACCACCGGCACGAAGATCCCGGAGATCCGGTCGGCGAGGCGCTGCACCTCTGCCTTGCCGTTCTGCGCGTCCTCGACGAGCCGGGCCATCCGCGCGAGCTGGGTGTCGGCGCCGACCCGGGTCGCCTCGACGACGAGCCGTCCGCCGGCGTTCACGGTCGCGCCGGTGACGGCGGAACCCACCGTCACGTCCACCGGCACCGACTCGCCCGTCAGCATGGAGGCGTCGACGGCGGAGGAACCCTCCACCACCGTTCCGTCGGTGGCGATCTTCTCGCCGGGCCGTACGACGAAACGGTCGCCCGTCGCCAGCCGCGAGACCGGGATACGGACCTCGCGGCCGCCCCGTAGCACCACGACGTCCTTGGCCCCCAGCTCCATCAGCGCCCGCAGCGCGGCTCCGGCCCGCCGCTTGGAGCGGGCCTCCAGGTAGCGGCCGAGGAGGATGAACGCGACGACACCCGCGGCGACTTCGAGATAGATCGTCGAGGACCCCTCCGTACGCGAGACGGTGAGGTCGAAGCCGTGCCGCATGCCCGGCATGCCCGCGTGTCCCCAGAACAGCGCCCACAGGGACCAGCCGAAGGCCGCGAGCGTGCCGACCGAGACGAGGGTGTCCATGGTGGCCGCGCCGTGCCGCGCGTTGGTGAACGCGGCCCGGTGGAAGGGCAGCGCCCCCCAGACCACGACGGGCGCGGCGAGCGTCAGCGAGAGCCACTGCCAGTTGTCGAACTGCAGCGCCGGGACCATCGACATCAGGACGACGGGGAGGGCGAGCAGGGCCGAGACGACGAGCCGTTCGCGCAGGGAGACGAGTTCGGGGTCCACGCCGGCGTCGACATCGGTGGCCGCTTCGGGTGTCTCGGGGCGCGGCGGCGGGGGTTCCGCGGCCGTGTATCCCGTCTTCACCACGGTGGCGATGAGGTCGGCGACCTGTACCCCCACCGGGTAGGAGACCTTGGCCTTCTCCGTCGCGAAGTTGACCGTGGCGGTGACGCCGTCCATGCGGTTGAGCTTCTTCTCGACGCGGGCCGCACAAGAGGCGCAGGTCATTCCGCCGATGGTGAGCTCCACCTCGGACGGGGCGGCTGTCGTGGTGGCCGGGCTCGTCTCGGCTATGGCCTGCTCGGGTACTGCGATGGTCATGGTCGGGCTCCAGGGAATGAGCCGGGCCGTACGGAGCCAGTATCAGCTGGTCGGTACGGCCCGGTGTGGAGAGCTGCGTGAAGCGCTGGGTGGCGCGGGGCGAACGGGTGGCGCGGGAGAACGACTGGTGAGTGTGAGGCCGGTGACTCAGGCCTTGCCGGCGAGCTCGAAGCCCGCCTCGTCGACGGCGGCGCGCACGGCCTCTTCGTCGAGCGGTGCCGCGGAGACCACGGTCACCTCGCCGGTGGCGGCGACGGCCTTCACCGAGGTGACACCGGCGATCTCGGCGATCTCGCCGGAGACGGAGCCCTCACAGTGCCCGCAGCTCATTCCGCTCACCTGGTAGACGGTCGTGACGGAAGCCGGGGTGTCGGTCTGCGCGGTCATGGCGTACTCCTCGTCGAGGCGTGTGGGGTCTGGGTGACTTGCTCAGATACCCAACACTATACCCCTAGGGGGTATTTCTCCAAGCGTAGTCGCGGCGTGTCAGCGAACGCACCCAGCCGACCCCCGCGAGCGCGACGAGGACCAGGCCACCCACCGAGAACAGCGTGAAGAGATGCTTCTGCTCGTCGGTGGGCCCCGGCAGGTACCCCAGTCGGAACAGCGTCCGATCGAGCCCCGTCGTGGTCAGCCGCGCGACCAGCCAGAGCGCGATGCCGTGTGTCGAGTCCCACAGGGCGTGCAGCAGCGACACGCCGAGGTAGGCGCCCGCCACCGGGCCGGCGTACTGGAAGCGTCCGTGCGGGGAGCGGTGCGTGAGCAGCACCGCTCCCGTGATCGCCGTCCACAGGCCGTGCCCGAAGGGGGCGAGCGGCCCGCGCAGGATCTCCGTCTCCAGCAGTGCGCGCAGATCCAGTCCCCTGAGGGAGGCGGCGGCGTTGAACGCGTACCCCGCGCTCTCCAGCGCCGCGAAGCCGAAGCCGACGCTCGCGCCGAGCACGAGACCGGCCCGCAGTCCGCGGATGCGGGGGTGGCGGCGCAGGACGAACACCAGCGCGGCCAGCTTCGCCGCCTCCTCGATCAGCCCGATGCCGACGCACCTCGACAGTGAGGGGTGGAGCAGGTGGTTCTCCATCGCCGAGGCGCCCAGCACCCCGAGGGTCCCGCCGGCCAGGAAGCAGCCGAGGATCACCTGGACGCCGAGGTCGCGGCCGTGGCGCTCGTACGCCCAGAGCGTGAAGGCGACGGGCGCGAGGAAGCTGCCGAGCAGGATCAGGGTGGGCAGCGGCGTGGTGTTCCTCGTCGTGTACGTGACGATCGCCGTCAGCGTCCAGAGCGCGAGCCCGCCGCCCAGGCAGCGTCGCCACAGTCCGGTGCGGATCTGGGGGTACGACGGCGGGGGCTGCTGAGGTCCGGGAATGCGGGCCCGGGGCGCGCCGGGCGGCTGATTCTGGGTCACGGCTTGCCCCTTGGGCTCGGTCTGATTTAACCGAACCTTATGGCAAATGTCCGTAATGTCGCAGTATGGCGTACCCGGCCCCGGCCGGAGTGCGCTGGCCGCGCTCGATGGCCGGGGCGCCGTGTGTGGTCGGGGGGTTGGAGGCGAGCGTGGTCAGGGGGTGCGTGGCCAGGGGGCTGGGGTCGCGAACTCCCCGGGGCCGGCGGTGCGGTCCGCCGGGGTGAGTTCTCTGTGGCGGATCAGCGGCTCGAGAGAGCGGGACAGGACGTCCTTGCCCGAGGAAATGCGCGAGCCCGCGGCGGAAGATCGCGATCGGGACCGGAACGACGTCGGCGCGCGGATAGCGTTCGCTCCGGAAGGGTGATTTTCGGGCGGAGGGGCTGGACGGATGCGGGCAGTGGTGTTCGAGCGGTACGAGGAGCCGGCCGAGGTGCGCGAGGTGGCGGATCCGGTGCCCGCGGAGCACGGGGTGGTGGTGCGGGTCGAGGCCACCGGGCTGTGCCGCAGCGACTGGCACGGCTGGATGGGGCACGACCCGGACATCACGCTGCCGCATGTGCCGGGCCATGAACTCGCGGGGACCGTGGAGGCGGTCGGCGCGCGGGTGACCGGATGGCGCCCCGGCGACCGGGTCACCGTCCCGTTCGTCTGCGCCTGCGGAACCTGTCCCTCCTGCGCGGCGGGTGACCAGCAGGTGTGCGAGCGGCAGACCCAGCCAGGGTTCACCCACTGGGGGTCCTTCGCCCAGTACGTGGCACTCGACCACGCCGAGGTGAACCTGGTGGCGGTGCCGGACGAGCTGTCCTTCGCGACGGCGGCGTCGCTGGGATGCCGGTTCGCCACGGCGTTCCGCGCGGTGGTCGCGCAGGGCCGGGTGGCGGCGGGGGAGTGGGTCGCGGTGCACGGCTGCGGAGGCGTGGGGCTGTCGGCGGTGATGATCGCGGCGGCGGCCGGAGCACGGGTCGTGGCCGTGGACCTCTCGCCCCGGGCCCTGGACCTGGCACGGAAGTTCGGCGCGGCGGAGGTCGTGGACGCCTCGCGGGTCGGGGACACGGCTGCGGCCATCCGGGAGCTGACCGGCGGCGGCGCCCACCTCTCCCTCGACGCGCTCGGTTCCCCGGTCACCTGCGCGGCCTCGGTGAACGGTCTGCGCCGCCGGGGGCGCCACGTCCAGGTCGGTCTGCTGCCCCAGGATCCCGCCGTTCCGATGGCCCGTGTGATCGGACTCGAACTCGAACTCCTGGGCAGCCACGGCATGCAGGCACACGCCTACCCCCGCATGCTCGAACTGGTCCGCGCCGGGGTGCTCCGCCCCGACCTCCTGGTCACCTCCGCCATCCCGCTGGACGCGGCCCCGGCGGCCCTGGCGGCGATGGGGACGGCACCGGGGTCAGGGGTGACGGTCATCGAACCGTGGAGTTGAGCCCGGACAGGGACCTGTGCCCCGCACCCGAGGGGCGGGGCACAGCGCGTGGCCCCGGCGGCCGGGACAGGCCCTACTCTCTTCGGCCGCGGTTTCCCGGACGGGAGGCGACCCAGGCGCGGACGGTGTCCGCGTACCAGTAGGGCTTTCCGCTCTCCACGTGGTCGGGCGGGGGCAGCAGTCCGTGCTTGCGGTACGACCGCACGGTGTCCGGCTGCACCTTGATGTGCGCCGCGATCTCCTTGTACGACCAGAGCCTACGGTCGGTCATGAGTGCACCTCCCCGCGCGCACCGCGGCGGCGGCCGGGGGGTGGCCGTCGGGGGAGCCGGGCGCTGCGCTGGCGATCACAAAGCCTGCGTCCGTTGAACGACGCAGAGTGATCGCGGGACAGGGGCTGTTGGCGAGGTGTGACGCAAGAACCGCGTACACGAGACATGCGTGACAGGGCGGTGGTTTTTGTGACACGCGTGACGCATTCGTGCCGGGGGACCGCGGTGACCCGTTCGGGTCGGGGGGCTGCCGTGACTCGGAAGATGCCCGCCGGCCGCCCCTCGTGTTCGTCGACGGCCGCGGTGGTGGTCGGTCCCGAGAACGCCGACCTGAGGGTGGCGGGGGGACGGTCCACGCGGGTGATGCGCAGGGGCTGTTCGCAGGCCGGCAACAGGGTCGCCGCGCCGACGGCGCCTCCAGCCTCCCGCCGCCCGTAACGCGGCACAGCGGCGCCGGAAGGCCCGCCGAGCCCCGGGCTCTCGACGGGCCCCACGGCCCCCCGCGGAGGGTCAGGCTCCGCGGGACATCAGGAAGCGGTCACGCTCTACAGGGCCTCAGCGAGCGGTCATGCTTCGCAGGGCCTCAACGAGCGGTCGCGCTCCGCAGGATCTCGATGAGCGGTCAGGCTCCGCAGGACCTCAGGAATGCCCGGGTGCGCTGGGCGATCGGCAGCGGCTTGTCCGGCGGGCACGGGTACATGTCCTGCTCGACGATGGCGAAGAGCTCGACGTCGAGCTTCTGGGCGGCGGCGAGGACGGGCTCCAGCGCCGGTACGCCGGACGGCGGTTCGCACATCACGCCCTTGGCCACGGCGGGCCCGAACGGCACCTCGTTCGCCCGCACCTCGGCCAGGATCAGCGGATCCACCTGCTTGAGGTGGAGATAGCCGATGCGCTCCCCGTAGGTCTCGATGAGCTTGACGTTGTCGCCGCCGCAGTACGCGTAGTGGCCGGTGTCCAGGCACAGCGACACCAGCGAGGAGTCGGTCGCGTCGAGGAAACGCGTGACGTTCTCCTCGCTGTCGATGTGCGTGTCCGCGTGCGGGTGGACGACGATCTTCAGCCCGTAGCGTTCCCGCACCTCATGGGCGAGGCGCTCGGTCTGAGCGGTCAGATTGCGCCACTGCGTCGGCGTCAGCGTGCTGTCCTCCAGGACCGCGCCCGTCTTGTCGTCCCGCCAGAACGCCGGGATGACGACCAGGTGCTCGGCGCCCATCGCCTGGGTGAGCGTGGCGATGTCCGAGACGTGCGCCCAGGTGGCGTCCCACACCTCGGGACCCCGGTGCAGCCCGGTGAAGACGGTGCCGGCCGACACGTTGAGCCCGCGTCGCGCGGTCTCCGCCTCGAGCACGACCGGATCCGTGGGCAGATAACCGTAGGGGCCCAGCTCGATCCACTCGTACCCGGACTGGGAGACCTCGTCGAGGAAGCGCTGCCAGGGCACCTGCTGAGGGTCGTCGGGAAACCAGACGCCCCACGAGTCAGGAGCCGAACCGACCCGGATGCGGGACAGTGAGGGCTGAGGTGATGCCTGCGGTGACAACGACGACATGGGCGTCAGCTTCCGGCCGACGCGCGGGAGGTGTCAAGGCCTGGTCCGAATGTCCGGACAAACTGTTGACAGGGCTCCCCGCGCGGCGCTAGACCTTGGGGGAGCCGAAGCGAAGGGAACTCGATGGCGTACGACCTGATCACCATGGGGCGGATCGGTGTGGACCTCTACCCGTTGCAGACGGGGGTCCCGCTGGCCCAGGTGACGTCCTTCGGGAAGTTCCTGGGCGGCTCGGCGACGAACGTCGCGGTGGCCGCGTCCCGGCTCGGACGGCGTACGGCGGTGATCACGCGTACCGGTGACGACCCCTTCGGCGCGTACATCCACGAGGCACTGCGCGGCTTCGGCGTGGACGACCGCTGGGTCACCCCGGTCGCCGGGCTGCCCACCCCGGTGACGTTCTGCGAGATCTTCCCGCCCGACGACTTCCCGCTGTACTTCTACCGGCAGCCCAAGGCCCCGGACCTGGAGATCGACGCGCACGACCTCGACCTGGACGCGGTCCGCGAGGCGCGCGTCTTCTGGGTGACCGGGACCGGCCTGAGCGAGGAGCCCAGCCGGACGGCGACGCTCGCCGCGCTCGCCCACCGCGCCAAGTCCGCGACGACGGTCTTCGACCTCGACTGGCGGCCCATGTTCTGGAACAGCACAGACCGGAAGGGCACAGCCGGGAAGGGCACGGCCGGGAAGTCTCCCGAGGACTCCGCCCGAGCCTTCTACGCCGAGGCACTGCGCCACACCACCGTCGCCGTCGGCAACCTCGACGAGGTCGAGATCGCCACCGGTGTCCGCGAACCGCACGCGGCGGCCGCGGCCCTCCTCGAGGCGGGCGTCGAACTCGCCGTCGTCAAGCAGGGCCCCAAGGGTGTCCTCGCCGTCCACCGCGACGGCACGTCGGCCGAGGTCCCGCCCCTCCCGGTGACGGTCCTCAACGGCCTCGGTGCCGGTGACGCCTTCGGCGGCTCCCTCTGCCACGGCCTGCTCGCCGGCTGGGACCTGGAACGGATCATGCGGCACGCCAACGCGGCCGGTGCCATCGTCGCCTCCCGGCTGGAGTGCTCCTCCGCGATGCCGACCCCCGAAGAGGTCGAGGACGCGCTCTCGGCGGGAGCGGTCCGATGAGGGCGGGCCGCGTGGGTCGCGAGGGCGGCGACGCCGTCGTGACCCCGGCTCCCGCCCCGCCGCGGGCGGTCGACACAGGGGAGCTCGTCCGACTGCGCACCCATCACCCCGAAGCCGTCGCCGAGGCCGCCGCGCGCCGCCCCCGCCGTCCCCTCGTGGGCGACAGCGGGCGGCTGATGATCGTCGCCGCGGACCATCCGGCCCGCGGAGCGCTCGCCGTCGGCGACCGCAAGTTCGCCATGGCGAACCGTGCCGACCTGCTGGAGAGGCTCTGCGTCGCGCTCTCCCGCCCCGGCGTCGACGGCGTCCTCGCGACCGCCGACATCCTCGACGACCTGCTGCTCCTGGGCGCCCTCGACCACAAGGTGGTCCTCGGGTCGATGAACCGCGGCGGCCTCCAGGGCGCCTCCTACGAGCTGGACGACCGTTTCACCGGCCACCGTCCGCAGGACATCGAACGGCTCGGCTTCGACGCGGGCAAGCTGCTGCTTCGCATCGACTACGACGATCCGGGCTCGCTCGACACCCTCGAGTCCACGGCCCGCGTGATCGACGCGATGGCGGAGCGTCACCTCCCGGTCTTCGTCGAGCCGTTCCTCAGTCGCCGCACCCCCGAGGGCCGGCTGGTCAACGACCTGAGCGCCGAGGCCGTCATCAAGTCCATCGCCATCGCCAGTGGTCTGGGTGGCAGTTCGGCCTACACCTGGCTGAAGGTTCCCGTCACCGACAACCCGGACGACATGGCCCGGGTCATGGAGACCTCCACCCTGCCGGCCGTACTGCTCGGCGGCGATGTCGGCGAGGACCAGGAGAGCGCGTACGAGAAGTGGCGCGGCGCGCTCCAACTGCCCACCGTGCAGGGTCTGGTCGTCGGCCGCTCGCTGCTCTACCCGGCCGACGGGGACGTGACCGCCGCCGTGGACACCGCCGTAGGACTGCTGTGAGGACCCGATGACGGACCCCCGGACCCACTCGGCGACGGACGCGACCTGGAGCGAGGGCCTGTACGTGCCCAAGGGTGCCACCGCGGGCGGGCTGTACGCCGTCGACATCGACCCCAAGCGGGCCGGCTGGACCCACAGCAGCCTGCGCGTGGTCGAACTCGGACCGGGCGGCACACATACCTTCACGACCGGCGACAGTGAGTGGATCGTGCTTCCGCTCGGTGGCGCCTGTACCGTGCGCATAGAGGACGAAGAGTTCCAAATCCTGGGCAGGGAAAGCGTGTTCGCGGGAGTCTCCGACTTCGCGTACGTGCCCCGTGACGCCCGGGCCCAGATCGCCTCCGGTGCGGGAGGCCGCTTCGCCCTGGCAGGAGCGAAGTGCGAGCGCAGACTCCCCGCCCGCTACGGCCCCGCGCCGGAGGTCCCCGTCGAAGACCGAGGCAGTGGCAACTGCGCACGTCAGGTGCGCAATTTCGCCTCCGCCGACGCCTTCGAGTGCGACAAGCTCATCGCCGTCGAGGTCATCACCCCCGGCGGCAACTGGTCCTCGTACCCGCCGCACAAGCACGACGAGCACCGTCCCGGTGTCGAGTCGCAGCTGGAGGAGATCTACTACTTCGAGATCGACGGCCCGAACGGATTCGGCTATCAGCGCGTATTCCCTTCGCGCGAGGGCGGATCCGACGTCCTCGCCGAGGTCCGCACCGGCGATGCCGTCCTCGTCCCCGACGGATGGCACGGCCCGTCCATCGCCCAGCCCGGCCACACCATGTACTACCTGAACGTGATGGCCGGACCGGGCGAGGACAGGGAGTGGCAGATCTGCTTCCACCCGGAACACGTAGACAACACAGCGAGCACAGAGGGATACCGATGACCTCAACGACGAGGCTGACGGTCGCACAGGCGCTGGTGCGCTTCCTGGCCGCCCAGTACACGGAGCGGGACGGTGAGCGGCGGCGGCTGATCGGCGCGACCTGGGGCATTTTCGGTCACGGCAACGTCGCCGGACTCGGCCAGGCACTGATCGAGTACGCCGACGAGATGCCGTACCACCAGGGCCGTAACGAGCAGTCGATGGTGCACGCGGCGGTCGGCTACGCACGCCAGTCCAACCGGCTGTCGGCGCACGCCGTGACCACTTCCATCGGACCCGGTGCCACCAACCTCGTCACCGGCGCGGCGCTCGCGACGATCAACCACCTCCCGGTGCTCCTGCTGCCCGGTGACATCTTCGCGACCCGCCCCGCCGACCCGGTCCTGCAGCAGCTCGAAGTCCCCTACGCGGGCGATGTGTCGGTCAACGACTGTCTGCGCCCGGTGTCGAAGTACTTCGACCGGGTCACCCGGCCCGAGGCGCTCATCCCGGCCGCCCTGCAGGCCATGCGTGTGCTCACCGACCCGGCCGAGACCGGCGCCGTCACGCTCGCGCTGCCGCAGGACGTGCAGGCGGAGGCCTACGACTGGCCGGAGGAGTTCTTCCAGGAGCGGACCTGGACCGTGCGCCGCCCGGCGGCCGACGCCTCCGAGCTGGCCGCCGCCGTCACGGCGATCCGTGAGGCCCGGCGCCCGCTGATCGTCGCGGGTGGCGGGGTGCACCACAGCCGTGCCGAGGACGTGCTCGCCGAGCTCGCCACCGCCACCGGCATCCCCGTCGCCTCCACGCAGGCGGGCAAGGGATCACTGAAGTGGGACCACCCGCAGGACGTCGGCGGCGTGGGCCACACCGGCACGGCGACCGCGGACGAGCTCGCCCGCACCGCCGACCTGGTGATCGGCGTCGGTACCCGCTACACCGACTTCACCACCGCCTCCGGCACCCTCTTCACCGCCTCGAACGTCCGCTTCCTGAACCTCAACATCTCGCCTTACGACGGTCACAAGCTGTCGGGGATCCCGCTGATCGCGGACGCGCGGGCCGGCCTGGAGGCACTCACCGAGGCGCTGCTGCTGCACGGGCACCGCGTGGAGCCCGCGTACGCCACCGAGTACACGGACGACAAGGAGCGCTGGGAGTACCGCGTCGACGCGGCGTACGAGGCCGAGGACATCGACATCCGGCCCACCCAGCCGCAGGTCCTCGGCGTCCTCGACGAGCTCGTCACCGAGGACGACATCCTGATCAACGCGGCCGGCTCGCTCCCCGGTGACCTGCACAAACTGTGGCGGGCCCGGTCGCGCGACCAATACCACGTCGAGTACGGCTACTCGTGCATGGGCTACGAGATCCCGGCCGCGATCGGCGTCCGGATGGCGGCCCCTGACCGGCCGGTGTGGGCGCTGGTCGGCGACGGCACCTACCTGATGATGCCGACCGAGATCGTCACCGCCGTGCAGGAGGGCGTCGCGATCAAGGTCCTCATACTCCAGAACCACGGATACGCCTCCATCGGCGGCCTCTCCGAGTCGGTGGGCGGCGAGCGGTACGGCACCGCGTACCGCTACCGCTCCGAGGACGGTGCGTACACGGGGGCGCCGCTGCCCGTCGATCTCGCCGCCAACGCGGCCAGCCTCGGCATGCGGGTGCTGCGCGCGAAGACCGTCCGTGACCTGCGGGCGGCCCTTGCCGAGGCGCGCGCCGCGGACACTCCCACATGTGTCTACGTGGAGACCGAAACGGCAGACACTGTGTCGGGCGCGCCCCCGGCCCAAGCCTGGTGGGATGTACCTGTGGCCGAGACCGCGACCCGATCGTCGGCGGTCAAAGCACGTGAGGAGTACGACCGGCACGTCGCCGCCCGACGCCGCCATCTGTGAAGGAGTTTTTGGCCATGACGAAGACCGTCAACCACTGGATCGGTGGCAAGACCGTCGAGGGTGCGTCGGGTACGTACGGGCCGGTCACCGACCCGGCGACCGGCGCCGTGACCACACAGGTCGCCTTCGCGACCGTCGACGAGGTGGATGCCGCCGTCGCCGCGGCCAAGGACGCGTACGCGACCTGGGGCCAGTCCTCGCTGGCCAAGCGGTCCACGATCCTCTTCAAGTTCCGGGCGCTGCTCGACGCGAACCGGGACGCGATCGCCGAGCTGATCACCGCCGAGCACGGCAAGGTGCACTCGGACGCGCTCGGTGAGGTGGCGCGCGGTCTGGAGATCGTCGACCTGGCGTGCGGGATCACCGTGCAGCTGAAGGGCGAGCTGTCGACCGAGGTGGCCTCCAAGGTCGACGTGGCCTCGATCCGGCAGCCGCTGGGCGTCGTCGCGGGCATCACGCCGTTCAACTTCCCGGCCATGGTGCCGATGTGGATGTTCCCCATCGCCATCGCGTGCGGCAACACCTTCGTGCTGAAGCCCTCCGAGAAGGACCCGTCGGCCGCCATGAAGGTCGCCGAGCTGCTCGCCGAGGCCGGTCTGCCCGACGGTGTCTTCAACGTCGTCCACGGTGACAAGGTGGCCGTCGACCGCCTCCTGGAGCACCCGGACGTCAAGGCGGTGTCCTTCGTCGGCTCGACCCCGATCGCCCGCTACATCCACACCACGGCCTCCGCGAACGGCAAGCGTGTGCAGGCCCTGGGCGGCGCCAAGAACCACATGCTGGTCCTCCCGGACGCCGACCTGGACGCGGCCGCGGACGCCGCCGTGTCGGCCGCCTACGGTTCCGCCGGCGAGCGCTGCATGGCGATCTCCGCCGTCGTCGCGGTCGGCTCGGTCGGCGACGTGCTGGTGGAGAAGATCCGCGAGCGCGCCGAGAAGATCAAGATCGGCCCCGGCAACGACCCGACCTCCGAGATGGGTCCGCTGATCACGGCCGTGCACCGCGACAAGGTGGCGTCCTACGTCAAGGGCGCGGCGGCGCAGGGCTCCGAGGTCGTCCTCGACGGCACCGGGTACACGGTCGAGGGGTACGAGGACGGCCACTGGATCGGGCTCTCGCTGCTCGACAGGGTGCCGGTGACCTCGGACGCGTACAAGGACGAGATCTTCGGCCCGGTGCTGTGCGTGCTGCGCGTGGACACCTACGAGGAGGGCGTCGCCCTCATCAACGCCTCGCCCTTCGGCAACGGCACCGCGATCTTCACCCGGGACGGCGGCGCCGCCCGCCGCTTCCAGCTGGAGGTCGAGGCGGGCATGGTCGGCGTGAACGTGCCGATCCCGGTGCCCGTCGGCTACCACTCCTTCGGCGGCTGGAAGGACTCCCTCTTCGGGGACCACCACATCTACGGCAACGACGGCACGCACTTCTACACCCGCGGCAAGGTCGTCACCACCCGCTGGCCGGACCCGGCCGACGCCCCGACGGGCGTGGACCTGGGCTTCCCGCGCAACCACTGAGTGACCCCTGGTGCCCCGCTCCCCGTCCCGGGGGGGTGGGGCACCGCCGTGTCCGCGTGCTCAGCTCTGCTGCCGGGCGGCGCTGTGAGGCGGGACTCTACTGTTCGGCGGGAGCCCCGGAGCGCGGACCAATCTTGGCGAATTTCGGAGCCTCGACTGCGGTTCTCGTCATGAGGTGATGAAACGGATGGCGGAGGCAGTTTGCGGTTACTGCCTTCGAAAGCAAGGTCACAGTCTGTTGGGTCTTGGTGATTGCAATATAGGGGCGCCATGGCCTGGGAAAGTGGTGTGACCTGCGTCGCTCGGGCAGTGCGGATTCCGTAGGTAAACGGCCATTGACGCAACGGTTTCCGTCAAGGTTCCATCAGCGCGTCGGGAGCGGACGAAGAGATGAACGACGCGAGCCGCCGGAGGCGATAGCGCTCCCGACCTCATCACCTGACGCACGAGTCGTCTTCTGACGCATGAGTCGATCGGAACCGCTTCATGACCGACACGCTCCGCCCTGTCGAGGCCGCCGCCCCGGAAGCCGACCCCACGGCCTCCGGAAGCCCCCAAAAGCTCAAGCGTTCCATCGGCATCGTGGGCGGGACCCTGCTGACGCTCTCGTGCGTGACGCCCGCCTCCACGCTCTTCGTGGTCGTGCCCGACCTGTTCTCGTCCCTCGGTACGGCGACCGCGCTCACCATCGCGATCGGCTCGCTGCTCTGTATCGCCGTGGCGTTCTGCTACTCGGAGCTGGGCACCCTCATCCCCAGCGCGGGCGGCGAGTACGCCATGGTGTCGACGATGGCCGGACGACTCGCGGGCTGGCTGGTCTTCGTGCTCTCCCTCCTCGTCGTCATGATCGTGCCGCCGGTGATCGCGATGGGCACCGCGGACTACCTGGCGCCGATCGTGCACCTCGACTCGTCGATGGCGGGCGCGGGCGTGATGCTCCTGGCCACCCTCGCGGGCCTGCTCGACCTGCGGGCCAACGCCTGGATCACCGGGGTTTTCCTGGTCCTGGAGGTCATCGCGGCGGCCGTCGTGGCGGTCCTGGGCTTCGCGCACAGCCAGCGCGGCGTGGGCAGCCTCACCTCGATGCAGGTGGCGGGCTCCGGGGGCCACACGGACACCGTGACGGCCATGCTGGTGGTCTCCGGGCTCGCGATCGCGCTCTTCGTCACCCAGGGCTTCTCGACCGCGGTCTACCTCTCCGAGGAACTGGAGAACCCGCGCCGCAACGTCGCCCGTACGGTCCTGGCCACCCTCGCCATCTCGACCGTGATCATCCTGGTCCCGGTCGTCGCGATCACCATGGGCGCCTCGGACCTGTCCACCCTCACCGGCGGCGACATCAGCGCCATGGTCACCGCCTGGTCCAACTCCGCCGTCGGCACCTTCGTCAGCCTCTGCGTCGCCCTCGCGATCATCAACGCGGGCATCGTCATGGTCATCCAGAACTCTCGGGTGCTGTTCGCCTCCGCCCGCGACAAGGCCTGGCCCGAGCCGGTCAACCAGGGCCTCTCCCGCCTCGGCCGCTTCGGCTCCCCGTGGGTCGCCACCCTCCTGGTGGGCGTCCCCGGCGCCCTCCTGTGCTTCGTCAACCTGGACACCCTGTACGGCGTCACGGGCGTCTCGGTGACCGCCATGTACCTGCTCGTCGCGGTCGCCGCCCTGCTCGCCCGGCGCGGCCAGCACCGCCACACCCCGGCCTGGCGCATGCCGCTGTGGCCCGCGATGCCGGTGCTCCTGATCGCGGTCCTCGCCTACATCCTGAGCCAGCAGGAGGCGACGTACCTGCTCTGGACCGGCGGCATCACAGCCGTCGCCACCCTCTACTGGGCCTTCTACCTCCGCCCGCGCCGCGAGACCCGCTGGCTGGTGTCGATCCCGGAGGACGCCCAGGTCTGAGCCCTACGGGGGTCACGCGAGGGGCTCACGTCACCACCGCGCACGTGAAGATGCCGGGGGGGGAGTACGTACCACGGGCGCGGTATGCGGGAGGGGCCTCGTACGCCCGGAGGAGGGGCGCGGGTTCAGACCGGTGGCTGCCTTTGTTGTCGGTGGCGGCCCGTACCGTTGACGCATGGATCTTCGACTGCCCCGACTGCGCGGGCCCGCACGGCGAGGACCCCGACGGTGGTTCGCCGCCGCGGCCGCCGTCGTCGTGCTCGCCGGCGCCGGTACGTGGACCGCTGTCGCCTCGGACGACGGGCCGGCCGTCCACCGCACCGACCGCGTGATGACCACGGGCGCCGGGGTGAACATCGACACGTCGTACTTCACCGCGGGCTCCGGCCGCCGCCCCGCCGTACTTCTCGCGCACGGCTTCGGCGGCAGCAAGGACGACATGCGGCGGCAGGCGGAGCAGCTCGCCCGCGACGGGTACGCGGTGCTGACCTGGTCGGCGCGCGGCTTCGGCCGGTCCACCGGCAAGATCGGGCTGAACGACCCCAAGGGCGAGGTCGCCGACGTCTCCAGGCTCATCGACTGGCTGGCGAAACGGCCCGAGGTCCGGCTCGACAAGAGCGGCGACCCACGCGTGGGCCTCGCCGGAGGCTCGTACGGCGGGGCGATCTCCCTGCTGGCCGCCGGGTACGACAAGAGGGTCGACGCGATCGCCCCCTCGATCACGTACTGGAACCTGGCGGACGCGCTCTTCCCGAACGACGTGTTCAAGAAGCTCTGGGCCGGCATCTTCATCAACTCCGGCGGCGGCTGCGGCCACTTCGAGACGCAGCTGTGCGCGATGTACAACCGGGTGGCGGAGTCAGGGAAGCCGGACGCCCAGGCGCGCGCTCTGCTGGAGGAACGCTCGCCGTCCGCCGTCGGCGACCGCATCAAGGTGCCCACGCTCATCCTGCAGGGCCAGACCGACTCCCTCTTCCCGCTCGGCCAGGCCGACGCGATGGCCAAGGCGATCCGGGCGGGCGGCGCGCCCGTGGACGTCGACTGGATCGCCGGCGGGCACGACGGCGGCGACCCGGAGACGAGCCGTGTCGAAGCGCGCGTCGGCTCCTGGTTCGACCGCTACCTGAAGGACGACAAGAACGCCGACACCGGGCCCGCCTTCCGCGTCACCCGCACCGGCGGCATCGACTCCACCGACGGCGCCGCACAGCTGCGGGGCGCGAGCGCGGACACCTACCCCGGCCTGGAGAGCGGCGAGCACACCATCGCGCTGGGCGACGGCCGGCGCGAGCAGACCTTCCAGAACCCCGCGGGCGGGAGTCCGCCCGCGATCTCCGCCCTCCCCGGAATCGGCGGCACCGGCGGCCTGTCCCGGCTGTCCGCGCTCGGGCTCGGGGTGTCCCTCGACTTCCCGGGCCAGTACGCGCAGTTCGACGCCTCGGCACTCCGCAGTGACCTGCGGATCACCGGGTCGCCGACCGTGACCGTCCACGTCCGGTCGAGCACCGACGAGGCGGTCCTCTTCGGGAAGGTGTACGACGTCGGGCCGGGCGGCACCCAGCAGGTATTGCCCTCGCAGCTGGTGGCGCCGGTGCGGGTGACCGGCGCGAAGGCGGGCAAGGACGTCACGATCGTGCTGCCCGCGATCGACCACGACGTCCGGAAGGGTCACCGGCTGCGCCTTGTCCTCGCTTCGACGGACCTCGGCTACGCCTCACCGGCGGCCCCGGCGACGTACACGGTCTCCCTGAAGGGCGACCTGCACGTTCCCACCGCCCCCGGTGTGAAGACCGCCGCCGCCGCGCTGCCCTCGTGGGTGTGGTGGCTGCCCCTGGCCGGAGCCCTGGTCGCCGCCGCACTCCTGCTGACCGGCCGTCGTCGTACGGCTCCGGTCGCGCCCGACCCCGAGCTCGCCGAAGTCCCGCTCCAGATCACCGACCTGAGCAAGCGCTACGCGAAGTCGGCGGACCGGTACGCGGTACGTGACCTGTCGTTCCGCGTGGAGAAGGGCCAGGTCCTGGGCCTGCTCGGGCCCAACGGCGCGGGCAAGACGACCACGCTGCGCATGCTGATGGGCCTCATCAAGCCCGACGGCGGCGAGATCCGCGTCTTCGGGCACGCGATCCGGCCGGGCGCCCCGGTGCTCTCCCGGGTCGGGGCCTTCGTCGAGGGCGCGGGCTTCCTGCCGCACCTCTCCGGCCGCGAGAACCTGGAGCTGTACTGGCAGGCGACGGGCCGTCCGTCCGAGGACGCCCACATGGAGGAGGCGCTGGAGATCGCGGGCCTGGGCGACGCGCTGGCCCGTGCGGTCCGCACCTACTCCCAGGGCATGCGCCAGCGCCTGGCCATCGCCCAGGCGATGCTGGGCCTCCCGGACTTCCTCATCCTCGACGAGCCGACCAACGGTCTCGACCCGCCCCAGATCCGCGAGATGCGCGAGGTCATGATCCGCTACGTCGCCGCGGGCCGCACGGTCATCGTCTCCAGCCACCTCCTGGCCGAGGTCGAGCAGTCCTGCACCCACCTGGTGGTCATGGACCGCGGCCGGCTCATCCAGGCCGGCCCGGTGAGCGAGATCGTCGGCTCCGGCGACACCCTCCTCGTCGGTACGAGCGTGCCCGTGGAGGGGCCGGTCGTCGAGAAGGTCGACGCGCTGCCCGGCGTGGCCTCGGCCGTCGCCGCCGAGGGCGGGCTGCTGGTCCGCCTCGACGAGGGCGGCAGCGCCGAGCGCCTGCTCGTGGAGCTCGTACGACTGGAAGTCCCCGTGCGGTCGGTGGGCCCCCACCGACGGCTGGAAGACGCGTTCCTCACCCTGATCGGAGGTGCCGCATGAGCACGCTCGTCGAACGGGCCGAGACGGCGGACGGGTACCGGGCACGGCACACGCTGCCGCTCCGCGTCGAGCTGCTGCGGCAGTTGAAGCGGCGCCGCACGCTCGTCATGGGCGCGATCCTCGCGGTGCTGCCCTTCGTGCTGGTCGTCGCGTTCGCGATCGGCGGTGACCCGGGCTCGCGCAACGGGCAGGTCACCCTGATGGACACGGCGACCGCGTCGGGCGCCAACTTCGCCGCGGTGAACCTCTTCGTCTCCGCGGGCTTCCTCCTCGTCATCCCCGTCGCCCTGTTCTGCGGGGACACGATCGCCTCCGAGGCGAGCTGGTCCTCGCTGCGCTATCTGCTCGCGGCGCCCGTGCCGCGGGCCCGGCTGCTGTGGTCCAAGCTCACCGTCGCGCTGGGCCTCAGCCTCGCCGCGATGGTGCTGCTGCCGGTCGTCGCGATCGCGGTGGGCACGGCGGCGTACGGCTGGGGCCCGTTGGAGATCCCCACCGGCGGCGTGCTCTCCGCGGGCACCGCGGCCCAGCGGCTCCTCGTGGTCATCGCGTACGTCTTCGTGTCCCAACTGGTCACCGCGGGGCTCGCGTTCTGGCTGTCCACCAAGACGGACGCACCCCTGGGCGCGGTCGGCGGAGCGGTCGGCCTGACAATCGTGGGGAACGTCCTGGACGCGGTCACCGCCCTCGGCCACTGGCGCGACTTCCTGCCCGCGCACTGGCAGTTCGCCTGGGCCGACGCCATCCAGCCCAACGCGGAGTGGGGCGGCATGATCCAGGGCACCGCGATTTCGATAACGTACGCCCTCGTCCTGTTCGCCCTGGCCTTCCGGGGTTTCCGGCGCAAGGACATCGTGTCGTAGATCTCCGGAGCGTCACCTACCGGTCTCGGCGGACGCCTTTCGTGGCCGCTTCGAGATCCATCCGCAACGCTCCGTAACGCACATCCGGGCCCCTTCGGGCGTCACAGTCACAGACGTCGGCCCATGGACGTCGGCAGACAGACGACTCACCGAGGGGGCACGGATGACACGGACGGGGAACGACGACCACACAGGGCGACGGCGCCGGCAGTCGAGGATCGGGCGACCGGTCGCCACCCTGATCGGCCTGACGCTCGCGGGCGGCCTGCTCCTCACCGGCTGCGGCGCGGGCGACAGCAACGGCTCGTCGGCGGACGGTTCGAACAAGTCCAGCGGACGCGGGTTCCCGCAGCCCGCCCCGAACGGGACCTCCGGTACCTCCCAGGGCGAGCAGCGAGACACACCGACGGGCGACGCGAACCGCGAGGTCGCGCCGTCCCCCGACTACCTCTCCACCTTCGCCCTCGACGTCGACACCGCCTCCTACGGCTACGCCCGCCGCGCCCTGGCCGACGGCCGACTGCCCGACGCCTCGACCGTCCGCCCCGAGGAGTTCGTCAACAGCTTCCGGCAGGACTACCGGCGCCCCGACGGCAACGGCTTCTCGGTCACCGTCGACGGCGCCCGCACCCGGGAGAAGGGCTGGTCGCTGGTCCGCGTCGGCCTCGCCACCCGAGCGGCCGCGGACAGCGGCGAACGCCCGCCCGCCGCCCTCACCTTCGTCATCGACATCTCCGGCTCCATGGGCGAGCCCGGCCGCCTCGACCTCGCCCAGGACGCCCTCGGCGTGATGACGGACCGACTGCGCGACGACGACTCGGTCGCCCTGGTCACCTTCAGCGACGAGGCCGAGACCGTGCTCCCGATGACCCGCCTCGGCCACCACCGCGAGCGCGTCCACGACGTGATCAGGGGGCTGGAGCCGACGGAGTCGACCAACCTCGGCGCGGGCGTGCGCACCGGGTACGCCACCGCCGTCAAGGGTCTGCGCGAGGGCGCCACCAACCGCGTCGTGCTGATCTCCGACGCCCTCGCCAACACCGGCGAGACCGACGCGGACGCCATCCTCGAGAACATCTCCATCGCCCGCCGCGAGCACGGCATCACCCTCTTCGGCGTCGGGGTGGGCAGCGAGTACGGCGACGCCCTCATGGAGCGCCTCGCCGACAAGGGCGACGGCCACACGACGTACGTCTCGACCCCCGAGGACGCTCGCAAGGTCTTCTGCGACCAGCTCCCGCAGAACATCGACCTCACAGCCCGCGACGCCAAGGCACAGGTCGCCTTCGACCCGGAGACCGTCCAGCAGTTCCGGCTGATCGGATACGACGACCGTCAGGTCGCCGACGACGACTTCCGCAACGACCGGGTGGACGGCGGCGAGGTCGGTCCCGGCCACACGGTCACGGCCCTCTACGCCGTCCGTACAAAGCCCGGCGCCTCCGGCCATCTCGCCACCGCCAGCGTCCGCTGGCTCGACCCCGACAGCCGCGCCCCGCACGAGGAGTCCGGCCAACTGGAGACCGGCTCCCTCGACGAGGATCTGTGGAACTCCTCCACCCGCCTCCAGGTCGACGCCGTGGCCGCGTACTTCGCCGATGACCTGCGCACGGGCGAGGACGACGGGAGCCCGCTCCCCGGCGCCCTCCCGCTGGGCGAACTCGCCGACCGCGCCCACCGGGTGGCGTCCGCCGCGGAGGACAAGGCGGTGGACGACCTGGCGGACGCGGTGGAGCGGGCGAGCCGGCTCATGGGGTAGCGGCGGCGGTCGGTCCGTCGCACACGCCGACGGCAGCGCGCGGACGACGGACTGGGACGCGCGACGTGTCGGTCGCCCGGTGGGCCGCTCCTGCGGATGCGCGTTCCAGCGGGCGTACGGGAAATGAGCGGCGAAGAGTGGTCCCCCGAGTAAGCCAAGAGGGCCACCGAGTACGCGAAAAGCGGGCCGCCGAGGTGCTCGGCGGCCCGCTCTCGCGGTGCTGGGATCAGCTGTTGTTCGTGCCGTTGCCGGACAGGACCGGGATGTCGTCCAGGATGTGCGACAGCGGTTCGTCGCCCTTGGCCTGGGTGGAGTTCTCGACGCACTGCTGGTTCTGCGGGGCCGACAGGACCGGGACGTCCTGGACGGCGATCGGGACGACGCCGACGAGCGAGCCCACGTTGGCCTTCGCGGGCAGGCCGACGCAGGGCTTGTTCAGCGAGCCCTGGATGAGCGCCATCTGCGGGCTCATGCTGCCGTAGGTCGCCGAGTTGCCGAACGACTGCGTGGCGCCGTAGCCGCTGACGGACGTGGTGCCACCGTCGTCGCCGATCGCCAGAGCCTGGGGGGCGGCCGTGGCCGAGATACCGGCGACGGAAGCGGCGATAGCCGCGGTTGCCCACAGCTTCTTCATGTTCATTCCCTTCGGAAAGCGGACTCCTGTTGGGGAGCTGCATGATCATCAACTGGGCAGACCGCCCAAGGGTTGCGGGTAGTGCCCCATTTGGCCCAACGTGGCGGGTCGCTCGGCAGGGGTGTTGTCGAGTTTCTACGGATAGGGCGGGAGCCTTCTCTTCGGCGCGTGACTCGGCACATGAATTGTCACGTTTAGAAGGCGGGCCGGCGGGCCGCCGAGAATTCCGCGGCCCGCCAGCGGGAAAAGTGCTACTTGTTGCCGACACCGTTGCCGGACAGGACCGGGATGTCGTCCAGGATGTGCGACAGCGGTTCGTCGCCCTTGGCCTGGGTGGAGTTCTCGACGCACTGCTGGTTCTGCGGGGCCGACAGGACCGGGACGTCCTGGACGGCGATCGGGACGACGCCGACGAGCGAGCCCACGTTGGCCTTCGCGGGCAGGCCGACGCAGGGCTTGTTCAGCGAGCCCTGGATGAGCGCCATCTGCGGGCTCATGTCGCCCGTGGTCGCCGAGTTGCCGAACGACTGCGTGGCACCGACGCCGCTGCTGGACGTCGTGCCACCGTCATTCCCGGTCGCCAGCGCCTGCGGCGCGGCAGCAGCGGAAGCGCCGACGGCGCAAACGGCGACCGCGGCGGCGGTCATGAACTTCTTGATCACTGGCTGGTTCCATTCTGAAGAAACCCCGTCCACCGGAGCGTTTTTGGTTCAACCGCCGCGGACGCCCTTGGTTGCTCCGATTCATCCTGATGGCCCATGGGGGCCGATCGGGTGAATCACCGAAACTGGTCCAGGATCACCGGGTTGATACGAGAGTAGGAACATGTGTCTTCATGGAGAAAGGAACCCCGCACTCTTCTGGGCATTCAAGGGAACCGTTTCTTCTCGTATGGGTGTTCGTGTGCGTCTCGGTGTCCATTCGAAGGCAGGGCGATTCGAGTGAATTCCCAAGCGGCGCACGTTCTTTAGTTTCTTCGGACGGTCCTCCCTCGTTTACAGGCTGCAGGTCGTGGTGCGAGCAGCTCAAGGTGTGCTCGCTCGGTTTCGGCCGTCATAGGGCCATGACCGCAGAGAAAGGAAAACACGTGAAGCACAAGAAGAGCGCTGTTGTTGTCGCCGGCGCGATCATGGCCTTGGGGATGGGCGCCCCGGCCTTCGCGGACGCCGGTGCCGAGGGTGCCGCCGTCGGCTCGCCGGGTGTCCTCTCGGGCAATGTGATCCAGGTTCCCATTCACATCCCCGTCAACGCGTGCGGCAACACGGTCGACGTCATCGCCCTGCTGAACCCGGCGTTCGGCAACAGCTGCACCAACGGCTGACGCGACAGCACCAGCCTTTCCGGCTGCGTCACGGTCGGCCTTGGGCCACTCTTTCGGCTCCAAGGCCGGCTTTCCTCACTTCGTTTCAAGCAGGAAGACAACGAGATTGCGACAGAACCTGAGTAGGGGAATCGTCATGGCCGCGGCCACGACGAGCATCCTGTCCCTGTACGGCACCCCCGTGTTCGCGGACTCGCACGCGGACGCCAGCGCTACGGACTCGCCCGGCGTCGCGTCGGGCAACAGCGTTCAGGTTCCGGTGCACGTGCCGGTGAACGCCTGCGGCAACACTGTCAACGTGATCGGCGCGCTCAACCCGACCTTCGGGAACTCCTGCATCAACGGCTCGGGTTCACAGGGCCGCACCTCCGGCGCCACGGCGTCCGGCAGGACCCAGGGCTCGCCCGGCGTTCTGTCGGGCAATCTCGTCCAGGCCCCGGTGGACGTTCCGGTGAACGCGTGCGGCAACACGGTCGACGTCGTCGCCCTGCTGAACCCGGCGTTCGGCAACAGGTGCGGGAACGAGACCGGGGGCACCGTCAACACACCGCCGGTGACGCCTCCGGTGACGCCTCCGGTGACGCCTCCGACCGTGCCGCCGGTGACGCCTCCGGTGACGCCTCCGACTGTCCCGCCGGTGACGCCGCCGGTGACGCCGCCGACCGTCCCGCCGGTGACGCCTCCGGTGACGCCTCCGACCGTGCCGCCGGTGACGCCTCCGGTGACGCCTCCGACTGTCCCGCCGGTGACGCCGCCGGTGACGCCTCCGACCGTGCCTCCGGTGACGCCTCCCGGCACGACGCCGACGACACCCGCCACCCCCCCGCGGACCTTCCGGGAGACGATCGTGCCCGTCTCTCCCTCCGAGAATCCGCCCACCCTGGCGCACACCGGCAGTGAGAACGTGCTCGGGGCCTCGGCCGCCGGCGCCGCGCTGCTGATCGGCGGAGCCATCCTGTACCGACGAGGTCGAGTCGCCTCCCGCCGGTAGTCACGACACTCTGGGTGCCGGACGCTTCGCCGCGCCCGGCACCCAATTGTGCTGTCCCCTTTCTCCTTCTGCTCCTTGATGTCGGCCTGTACGCGCATGGCCGCGTCCCGCCCGTGCCTGGTCCCCGGGCGCTGGGACCCGCTCGCCGCCCGGCTCCGCGTGCGGCCGCGGCCGTAACCCTCGTACGAGCGTGGCCGCCATGAAGCGGCCCGGCGCCGAGGACCCGAAGTCCCGGTCGGCCTCCGAGAACCGCCGACCACCACCGCCAGACTCCTGCGCGGCTCGCCGGCCGGCAGCCCGAGCTGCTCGCAGCTCACCCCGAAACCCCGAGGCTGCGATGAGGTGTTCGGAGTCTGATTCCGGCATCCCCTGGTAAGGAGCCTCGGGCGGCTTTCGACTCCAGCCGCTGACCCGCGTTTATCGGTTAAACCCCTGAATGTATCGGAATGGTGGAGTTCGTGACGATGAGATCACTCCTTTGGAGCCGCAACTCGTGCGTGTGCCGCGCGTTGATTCCAGCACCGGGCATCTCGCCCGGTTGTTGTGACGATTCCAAGGAGCACTTCTTCATGTCGCGTATCGCGAAGGGCCTGGCCCTGACCACCGTTGCCGCCGCTGCTGTGGCGGGCGCCGCCGGTATCGCTGCCGCCGACAGCGGCGCAACCGGCTCGGCCGCCCAGTCCCCTGGCGTCCTGTCGGGCAACGTCGTGCAGGTTCCCATCCACGTTCCGGTCAACGTCTGCGGGAACACTGTGAACGTTGTTGGTCTGCTGAACCCCGCGTTCGGCAACACCTGCGCTAACGGCTGACGCCAGCGCACACCCTTCTACCGGCCGTCTTCCCCAACGGGAGGGCGGCCGGTCCGCGTTGCCCCGATCGAGGGAGGCGGACCCGTTCCCGGCGCGGAGGCGCTCCTGGCGCAGGTGACGTCGTGGGCCGGCGCCGGTGGCATCCTCACCGCGGTCATTGACCTCGCCGACGGTGCCGGGGTCCTGGGCGGTGACCCTGCCCTCCTGGGCGCGGGGAGCGGCGCCTGAGGCGAAGCGGTCGCCGGCGCACCGGAGCGGGTCATTGGTCTGCCAGTACGAACGCACCCAGGTTCATCACCGCCATGAGATCCGCATGGCCCTGGTCGCCACCCGCCGTCGTGCCGGCCATTTTCGGTCGGCGCGACGGCTGCCTTATAGGGGAATGTGACCCGCTGTTCATCGCGGGGTAGGCGTTCGGGCGGGATGCGGAAATCGTCCGGGTGAGGTGCGTGAATCGTCTGTACAGGGTTTCCTTCGCGTCCGGGTCTCGTTAGTCAGTCCGGAAAAAGCGGAAATTCCCTCCGGTGGCACGAGTCGCCGAAGAAAGGAGCACGATGAAGTCCCTGAAGGCTGCCGCTGTCGTTGCCGGATCCATGGTCATCGCTGGTGCCGCCGCGCCCGCCTTTGCCGCCGAGGCCTCCGACCTCACGCCCACCAGCCTCAACAGCGCACTAGAGACCGTCACGAACCACCACTCGCTCAGCCTGAAGGACGTGCAGCCCCTGCAGCATCAGTCCGACGCGCTCGACACCGAGAACAAGAGTTCGGTGCTCAGTTCCGTGAGCGGCACGACGAAGGCGCTCAACGCGGCCGGCGGCCCCGCGCGGCTCCTCGGCGGACTTCCCCTCCGGAACTGATCGGTTCCCTCCGGAGCCAGTCGGTCCCCTTCAGGGTAGTGGGTTCACTTCATCGCGTGTCTTTCCGAAAGGCCTGCGGATTCATCCCGGTTTGCCAACGGCGACAACGAGGCGGGTGTCGGCGTCGATGACGACGTGGTGGTCGGTGGAATCTCGCCAGTTCTTCGACTGCTCGGCGACGGCGGCGGACTTTGAGATCCCGAACATCGGGGCGAACTGCCGCAGAGTCAGGTTCGTCCGTCGGTACGTGGCGACCGGCAGCACCCGGTCCTCCAGCGGCAGGCTCACAATGAAGCCGAAGTGGGCGAACTCCTGCGTCGGCGCGGATGCCTGCGTCCAGGCCTCGCCGGTCAATTCCCCCTGGCGTCGCCTCCGGTAACGTCATTCTGGTACCCGTGGTCGTTCCGGTGACGTCTGTGGCCTCAGCGTCGTACGGGGACTGAAAGGGCCGATTCCGTGCCCGCGGAGTCGGCCCTTCGCGTTGTTCGAAGAGCGTCCCTCATTCGTGTGGTCGCCCGTCGGCTGTCGTCCATTCGGGTGAGAAATAGGGTGGGCCCGTTCGGGTGCGTCGATAAGGTTCCGCGGTGACCTCAACCTCAAGCCAAACGCGCCCTTTTCGGGCCGCAGATCTCGGCACGCTCGCCGTCATTGCCTTCAGCGGTGAGGTGCCCGACGGCGACATGCCCTATCTCCTCGCCTACTCCCTGGGCGACGGCGAAGGCGGGCCGGAGGCCGCCACGGTCGCCATCGAGCAGCTGCTGCGGAACAACGGTCTGCCCGTCGGCGACTCGCTGCTCGACGCGACCCAGCAGCCGAACCTGCCGCTCACCCTCCTTGTCGAGGCGGGCCAGGCCGTCGTCAAGATGCCGTACCTCAACGCCCAGTGCGTCGTGCCGCCCGAATGGCTCACGGCGGTCGGCGAACGGGGCTACGCCTACTTCCTGTTCGCCACCCACGTCTGGCCCGAGGCCAAGCCCGGCAAGCCCGTCCAGCCGGAGAGCCTGGCCGCCTTCGCGGGTAACGAGGAGATCCTGCTCAGCGCGGCCCACGTGCTCCTGCCCGCGCACAGTTTGCGCGGCTGATGACACGGACCGCGGGCGGCGCCGCGAGGGTGCGGACCGCGGGTGGCAGCCGGGCGTTCGCCGTGCTGCTGGTGATCACCGGTGCGGCCGGTCTGCTCGCCGCGTGGGTCATCACGATCGACAAGTTCAAGTTGCTGGAGAACCCGAACTTCGTGCCGGGGTGCAGCCTGAACCCGGTCGTCTCCTGCGGCAACATCATGAAGAGCAAGCAGGCCGCGGCCTTCGGGTTCCCCAACCCGATGCTCGGTCTCGTCGCGTACGGCATCGTGATCTGCGTCGGGATGAGCCTGCTCGCGCGGGCCACCTACCCGCGCTGGTACTGGCTGACCTTCAACGCCGGCACCCTCTTCGGTGTCGGATTCTGCACCTGGCTGCAGTTCCAGTCGCTGTACCGCATCAATGCGCTGTGTCTTTGGTGCTGTCTGGCGTGGGTCGCCACGATCATCATGTTCTGGTACGTGACGTCATTCAACGTACGGCATGCATTTCTGCCCGCAGCTGGCTGGTTGAGGGGATTCCTCGACGAGTTCACCTGGGTTCTGCCGGTCATGCACATCGGGATCATTGGAATGCTGATCCTGACCCGCTGGTGGAGTTTCTGGATGAGCTGACTATTGGGTCCGTCAGGGGAATCTTGAACTGAAGGCGTTCTCAGGATCGTTACCCGGTACGGACGCAGATCCACCGAATCCTGAAGGGGACCGTACCTGAGATGAAGTCGACCACTCGAGGAACTCTCGCCGCCGTCGTCACCGGCGTCGCGGCTGCGATGGGTGCCGCCGCCGCGACCCCGGCCGTCGCGGCCGAAAAGGTTCCCGTCCCCGTACCTCTGGACGGCGTGGGACGCGCCCTCAACCTGCGGACGCCCGAGATCGCCGGAGAGCTTCCGGTGCCCATGCCGGGCGGACCCGAGGGACCGCGGTACGTCGAGGGTCGACTGCTCCCCGACCGGGCGGTCCCGCGACTGCCGGTCGGCGCCGGACTGCCCGGGGCGGGTTTGCGCACGCCCCTTCCGCACCTCCTCGGGGACGGCTTTGATCACCTCGGGGCGGACGCACCCGCGGCCGATCTGACCACGCTGACGCCGGGGCTGGCCATGGACACCCCGCTCAGCGCACCCAACCCCGATCACTACGGACTGCCGGACCTGAAGTTCCCTCAGGCCGCCGTCCTCGGACCGCTGCTGAAGTCGGCGCCCGGGGCGAACGTCGGCATGGGAGCGGGGGCTTAGTACTCCAGTTGGGCTTCTCCACTTGGCCTGGTCAGCGTGCCCGTCTCGAATCTGGTGGGCCGACGTCCACCAGGGCGGTGATGGTGCGGGTTGCGGGCGGTCAGGGGTTTGCAGGTCAGCCGACGGGCGCGCGACCTCCACGTCGTCCGCCACTGCCGGACCCTGGCGAGCGGCGTTTCGAGGCCTCCGGGCGGCCTCGGAGGAAGCGGCTGCTCCGGAAGCCGCGACGGCCGTTCACCCGCCATGGCAGTATCTGGGCTCCATGAGTGCGTCCCCAGAGGTACGGAGCCTGCGCGCGGCGGTGTTCGCCGTGCTGTGCGTGCTGCTTGCCGCCGGGGGGCACTGGCTCGCCACCGGGCAGGCGCCGCCGCTGTGGGCGGACGGTGCCGGGCTCCTCGCCGTCTTCTCGGTCGGCTGGCCGCTGAGCGGACGCGAACGCTCACTCGTCGGGATCGGCGGCGGGATGCTGGCCGCCCAGGCCGGACTGCACCTCGCCTTCGAGGCGGCCGGCCCGCGGATGGCGATGGACATGCACGGCGCGCACATGGCGAACCCACCGGGGCATGCCATCACACCGCACGCCACCGCCGCCCACGTGGTGGCCGCCCTCCTCGCGACCTGGTGGCTGCGGCGCGGTGAAGCCGCCTTCTGGTCCCTGCTGCGACGGGCCGCGACACTCGTGCCGGGGCTCGCCGCCTGGTGGCGGGTGCGCGCGGGGTGGTCCGCCGTACCGGCCCGGTCGGCCGTCGTACGCCGGACCGCGCGGGAACCCCGGCCGGTTCGACAGTTGCTGCTGCGCCACGCGGTCTCTCGTCGGGGACCGCCGGCAGGGCTCTCGTACACGCCCTGACCGCATCCACACCAGTACGGAGTTCCTCTGATGTCCCCGATTCGCACCACCCTGCGCCGTGCCGGCGTTGTCGCCGCCCTCACCACGGCCGGTGTTCTGACCGCCGCGAGTGCCGCCTTCGCGCATGTGACGGTCCACCCCGAGAGCTACGCCAAGGGAGCCACGGACGGTGTTCTCACCTTCCGCGTCCCCAACGAGGAGGACACCGCCAGCACCACCAAGGTGCAGGTCTTCCTGCCGACGGACCACCCGGTCCTCGGCGTGCTCGTCACCCCCCAGGAGGGCTGGACGGCGCAGGTGACGACCACGAAGCTCAAGACCCCGGTCAAGACCGACGACGGCACCATCACCGAGGCCGTCTCGGAGATCACCTGGACCGGCGGCCGGATCAGGCACGGCCAGTACCAGGACTTCAACGTCGCCTTCGGCCAGCTGCCCGACGACACCGACCAGTTGAGCTTCAAGACCCTGCAGACCTACTCGGACGGCAATGTCGCCCGCTGGATCGAGGAGGCGAAGAAGGGCGCGGAGGAGCCGGAGAACCCGGCGCCGGTGCTCACCCTGACCGCCGAGGATGCGGAGACCGGTTCCGACGGGACCTCGGACTCGGCGTCGGGCTCCGCCTCGTCCTCGAGCCCGGTCCCGGCCGCCGCGTCCGACTCGACCTCGAGCAGCGACTCCACGGCCCGTGGTCTGGGCATCGCCGGGCTGGTCGTGGGTGTCCTCGGCCTGGCCGCGGCCGGCTTCGCCCTCGCGCGCGGCCGGAACGCCCGCTCCGAGTAAGCGAGCCGCCTCTCACCGCCTCTCACTGGCTTTCACCGGCCGGTGATCAGCCGGTGAACGGTCGCCGTCCCGCCGACCTCATCCTCCGCCGGCGGGACGGAGCGACGCTCCGACCGCCGAACTCCTCGAACACCGCGTGTCCGACGCGAGCTGAGCCCGTCCATGAGTGGGGCGTGAGAAATTTCCGTACCCTCCCATGACGCCTGTTGCCCGGATGCGAGGATGAGCCCGCCATGACTGCTGGGTGGTGTTCTCGCACGCTACGGGCCGCGGTGTTCGCGGTCGTCTGTGTGCTGCTCGCCGCCCTGGGGCACGTGACGATGTCCGGCGGCATGGTGCCCGGGTGGGCCCTGGGCGCCTCGGGCGCGGCGGTCGGCGGCGCGGGCTGGTGTCTGGCCGGCCGGGAACGCGGACTGCCGCTGATCGTGTCCGCCGTGGTCGGGGCGCAGGCGGTGCTCCACTCGGTGTTCTCGCTCGCGCAGTCGTCGGGTTCGTTGGGAGTGTGGGGCGCGACGGCCGCGGCCTTCACCGGCCACGACATGAGCTCCATGCCCACGGGCCCCATGTCCATGAGTTCCATGCCGATGGACTCGACACGCATGGACTCGGCACGCATGGACGCCATGGACATGGGCCCCTTGGACCACATGGGGCACGCGGCGGACGGCACGTCGTCCTCACTCGGCATGCTCGCCGTCCACCTGCTGGCCGCCCTGCTGTGCGGCCTCTGGCTCGGGCACGGAGAGCGTGCCGCCTTCCGCATCCTGAGGGCTCTCGCCGGCCTGCTGGCCGCCCCGCTGCGGCTGCCGCTCGCGCTGCCCGCGCCGGCAACCCGCCCGCGTCCACGTATCCGCCGCGACCGCACCGCCCGCGTGCCGCGGCAGCTCCTTCTCGTCCACGCGATCACTTCTCGGGGTCCGCCCGCCGGGACCGCTGTCGTCTGAAGACAGCCGGTTCCCCGAGGCCGCCCCAGTGCGCCCCGGGCCTCGGCCGTATGTCCTCGTGCGGCCGTTTCGCTCACCGGACCCTCGGCCCGCCCTCGTGCGCCGGGTCCGGATCCCGGATGACCCGAGAAGGACACCAGGTGACCACTCCTGCCCCGCCCACCTCACGTGACGCGTCGCTGACGGCCTGGGCGCTGGCCGCCCGCGCCGGTGACCGCGACGCCGTCGACCGGTTCGTGCGCGCCCTCCACCGTGACGTACGCCGTTACGTCACCTATCTCGGCGCGGACCCGCAGAGCGCCGACGACCTGGCCCAGGACACCTTCCTGCGCGCCCTCGGCAGCCTGCACCGCTTCGAGGGCCGCTCCTCGGCCCGTACCTGGCTGCTGGCCATCGCGCGCCGGGCCGTCATCGACAGCTTCCGCACCGCGGCGGCCCGGCCCCGGCTGGCCGACTCCGCCGACTGGCAGCTCGCCGCCGAACGCGCACAGCCGCGGGGCCTGCCGGGCTTCGACGACGGCATCGCTCTCGACGAACTGCTGGCCGAACTGCCCGAGGAGCGCCGCGAGGCCTTCGTACTGACCCAGCTGCTCGGACTGCCGTACGCGGAGGCGGCCCTGGTCAGCGACTGCCCCATAGGTACGGTCCGCTCACGCGTGGCCCGTGCCCGTACCGCTCTGATCGCCTCGCTGTCCGACGCGATGGTCTGACGGGCGCGCCCGGAAAGGACCGCGGCCCCGGTCGCCTGGGAGGGCGGGCCGGGGCCGCGGCTCACGGAGCCACCGGTGCTTGCGGTCACTCACTGTTGAGTTGCCAAGGTGCGGTACTGCTGTGCTCAGTTCTGCGCCGGTGCCTTCTTCTTGCGGAGGAGGAGCATCACCACGCCGCCGATCACGACCAGGCCGACGGCGATGCCCGCGATGACCGGGGTCGCCCCGGAGCCACCGGTCTCGGCGAGGTTGGTGTCCCCGGTGGAGGCGGCGCTCGTCAGGGCCGGGCTCGGCTCACCGACCGTCTGGGTCGTGATGTCGCCAGCGCTGCCCTGTGTCTTGCAGTCGAGCATGCCGGTGAAGTGCTTCTCGAAACCGTTCGGACCCGTGAGCGTGAAGTCGTACGCCTGGTCCTCCTTCAGCGGGACCGTCACCGTCAGGGACTTGCCCGCCGCGACGGTGTGCTCGGCCCCCATCAGCAAGAAGGTGAACGGCGCGTCGCCCGAGACGGCCGCCGTGACGTCCACGCCGCCCTTGGCGCAGTTCGTCGTGGCGGACAGCGCCGGTATCGCACCCTGCTTGGCCCAGTTCGCGGTCGCCGTCGCCGAGACCGTCGACTCGCTGGAGCCCGCGAGGATCTGCGTCTGGCTGCGGGTCCCCGAGACGAAGGCCCGGCCGACCGGCACGGTCGTCGACGCCTGCACGGTCAGCGCCGCCGAGCCGTCCGTGGCGTCCTTCGGCACGTCGAAGTAGAGCCGGCTGCCGTTGGTCGCCGAGGTGATCGCCTTGCCGTCCTTGCCGACGACCTTCACCCCGCTGGCGGCCGCGTCCGCGGGCGGCGTCACCGTCACGCTGTCCGCGTCGGTGTGCACCGTGATCGGGCCGAGCCGCTCGCCGGCGTGACCGGAGACCGCGGGCGGGTCGAGGGTCAGCGAGGCCTTGGGCTCCGCCATGTTCCGTGCGTTCTTCTGCAGGTAGTCGGCGAGCTTCTCCGCCTGCGGGTCCACCGCGTCCACGTCGGCGCCGTCCGAGTACCGCCAGATGGCCACCTGGGTGCCGGCCGCCGCGTCCTGCTCGGTGAGGCCGTGTGCACCGGCCATGTCGGACAGCGCCGCGAGGTCGTTCACCTGTGGGTAGGAGTGCCGCAGGATCCAGCGGATCTTGCCGGCGTCCTTGTTGCCGTTCAGCGAGGTGCCGCTCCAGGAGGCCTCCTGGTACTGGGCGTCGCGCTGGGTCGGGTTGTGGAGGTCGATGCAGTACGTCTGCAGCATGCCGCCGCCGTCGACGGACATCTCGAACAGACCGGCGGACACCTGCTGGTCCACGCCGTTGTCGTGGACCACCGCGGATCCGTAGGTCTTCAGACCGCCGATGGTCGCGGTCGCGCCGCCCTGACTCTGCGGGGCCTCGTCGGCGACGGCCGCACCGGCGCCGGCCAGCGTCCCCGCGGCGACCAGCCCCGACACCAACGCCGCGGCGGCGAGGCGAGCGGCCCCTCGCCTGCGCGCGGACCACGCAGAGAACGAAGAAAACACAGAATTCCCCTTCGAGCAGGACCCGTTGACATGGGGGGACGGTCCCGCCAGCAGAATCAGAAGCCCCGTGAGCTATGCCCGGCATCCTAAGGACGCGGGCGCACCGCGCTTCCCGGTCCTGCCGTCGGACAACCGATCCGAATCGGAATCGTTATCGGTCGGCGAGCCCATGAGCTGCGCTTATCGACAAATCAATGGGGACTGTCCGGACCGCATTTGTCGATAAGCCGCAGTTCGGTCAGCTCGCCAGGTCAGGGCGATTCCGTACCTGACATCAGGTCACTCCGGCGCGCTCCGGGAGCTGTTGGGAGGCATCCGGGGTCCGACTTTCCGGCTCCGTCTCCCAGTTGGGCTCGGGCCGGGAGACCGCAGTCGTGTCCCCCTCCTTGCTCGGGCGCCGGAAGGCCGAGGTGCCGCGCGCGAGGTCGTGGCCGATGGCCACCGCGTCGATGTCCGCCGACGTCCAACTCTGCCCTTCGCGCACCTCGGTACGCACCTTCAACCTGCCCTGGACGACGACCGGATCGCCCACCGACAGCGATGCCCCCACGTTGGTGGCGAGCGCACGGTTCGCCCACACGGTGAAGAAGTTGGTGTGCCCGTCCGTCCAGGCACTCTTCTCGCGGTCCCAGTACCGCGCGGTCACCGCCAGGCGGAACCTCACCGACGCGCCGTTCGCCAACTCCCGGTACACCGGCTGCGTCGCGACGTTCCCCACCGCGCACACCATCGTCTCGTTCATGTCCGACCCCTCTCTCGTACGAATGCGTCTGCCGCGGCGAGCGCACGCTCTGCGTCACGTGCTCTGCGTCACGTGCTCTACGAGCACGTGTTCCGCGTTCGCATGCGCTGCGTTCACACGCTCTGCGCTCGCATGCGCTGCGATCGCCGCGAGTTCAGACTGCCTTCGTCGGGCCGAGCCCGCTGAGCCCTGTGGGGTACCGGCCGGTTGTGGACAACCGCGTCACCCGATGGGGTGGAGACACATCAGCCCATGGAGTGGTTCCGCGTCATGCGACCGGCGCCGACGCCCCTGTGACCCGCCCGTACTGCTCCCGTACCTCCCGATACCGCAGCAGCTCCGCCGCCACCGGATCGAGTACCCGCGCCCTCCCGCACCCGGCGGCGGCCTCGCGCAGCCGCCGTTCCGCTTCGAGCCCGTACCGTCTGGCTGGTCCGCGCGCCGCCATCCTGCTGCCCCACTCGACGCCCGGGCCTCCGATGATGCCCGCCAACATCAACAGCACCGGCACCCCGAGGTTCGGCGCCATGAACCCGATGATCTGCCCCAGCAGCCACAGCCCGCCGATGATCTGAAGAATCGTCATCGAGGCCTGGGCGAGCACGGCGGCCGGCCACCAGCCCGGGCGCGGCGGCCGCCCCGCCGGCGTCGTGGCGCGCGTCGCCATCTCGTCCAGCGCCTCCGGCAGCCCCTGCGCACCGCGCACGGCCGCCTCGCGCACCGCCTGCGCCCAGGGCGTGGGCAGATCGCGGGCCGCCCGGTCCGCCACCGTACGCACGGCCTGCTCGACGCGCTGCCGGGCCGTGGCCTCCTCGTCCGCGGGTGCCCGCACCGGCAGCCGGCCAGTCGTCGAGTCCCCCCGGTCCTGGACCCAGCGCCACAGCCGCAGCCAGGGGGTGCCGCACGCGCGGTTGGCGTTGCGGCGCCACGCGCGCTCCGCCGCCTGGCCGGCCGCGGTGGCGCCCACCGCGTCCGCGAGCCGGTCCGCGAACTCGTCGCGTGCCTCCTCGCTGAGCCCCGTGCGCAGCCCGGTCGAGTAGACGGGCCGCAGCCGCATGGCGGCCGCGTCGAGATCGGCCGAAATTCGTCGGGCGGCGGCGCCCCGCTCGGCCAGGAACTGGCTGAGCGATTCGCGCAGTTCGCCGATGCCGTCCCCGGTGAGCGCGGACAGCGCGAGCACGGTTGCGCCCGGTTCGCCGTACTCGCCCAGCGCGATCCCGTCCTCGTCGAGCAGCCGCCGCAGATCGTCGAGGACCTGCTCGGCGGCTTCGCCGGGCAACCGGTCGACCTGGTTGAGGACCACGAAGGTGATCTCCGCGTGGCCCGCCATGGGTCGCAGATAGCGCTCGTGGAGCATGGCGTCCGCGTACTTCTCGGGGTCGACGACCCAGATGACCGCGTCGACGAGCGCCAGGACGCGGTCCACCTGTTCGCGGTGCTGGACGGCCGCGGAGTCGTGGTCGGGCAGGTCCACCAGGACGAGGCCGCGCAGTTGCGCCTCCGCCTCGGGGCTCTGCAGCGGACGCCTGCGCAGCCGCCCCGGGATGCCGAGCCGGTCGATGAGGGGCGCCGCGCCGTCGCTCCAGCTGCACGCGATGGGGGCCGCGGTGGTGGGCCTGCGCACGCCCGTCTCCGAAATGGCCACCCCGGCGAGGGCGTTGAAGAGCTGCGACTTGCCGCTGCCGGTGGCTCCGGCGATGGCGACGACGGTGTGCTCACCGGACAGCTTGCGGCGCACCGCCGCCTCGTCGAGGACCCGGCTGGCTTCGGCGAGCGTCCCGCTGTCCAGCCGGGCGCGCGACAGCCCCACCAGCTCGCGGAGCGCGTCCAGCCGTGACCTCAGGGGCCCGTCGTACGCGAGCGGTGGCGGCGGGGCCTGTACGACGGCTTTGGTCTCGATGACCAGGGACGGGGCCGGTGCCTCATGGCCGATGGTCGACTCGGACACGCGCCGGGCGATCAGCCCGTCGTCCCAGGCGGTCTCCGGCTCGGTACGGGCGGAGGCGTCGTCGGCCTTCACGCGTGCGTGCCCGGTGTCGTCCTTCACGTGCGCGCGCACGCCGCCGAGCGGGGCGTCAAAGGTGACCTCCTGGGCCGTCTCTGCGCCCTCCGCATCCGACTCCGCCTCCGTCCCCGCCCCAGGTTCTGCCTCCGCCGCCGTCTTCGCCTCCGCCTCCGGGTCTGCCTCGGCTTCCACCTCCGGCTCCGCCTTCGTCACGTACTCCAGGGGAGCTTCCCCGGCGGTGGGCTCGCCGTCCGCGGCTTTCGTGGCGAAGGCCTCTGGGGGGTCGGCCTCGGAACGTGAGCCTTCAGGGCGGCCGTTTTCGGGACTTCCCTGGTCGGACGTGCCCTGGTCGGACGCGCTGTGACTGGACGCGCTGTGACCGGGCACGTCCTGATCGGACTTTCCGGGATCGGACGTGCCGTCTTCGGGTGACTCGTCTCCGGTGTGGTCGGCGTGATCCGTGTGGTCTGTGACGGCAGTCACCGTGGTCACCTCTCCTTCTGCAGTACGGACAGCGCGGCGATGAGTTCGGCCTGGTGCTCTGGATGTACGTCGAGGGCGTCGAGCGGGGCGAGACGGCGCTCGCGCTCGGTGTGCAGGGCCCTGTCGAGGTACTCGGTGAGGAGGCGCCCGCCCCGCTCGCGCAGCCGCAGGGCGCCGTGCGCGCCGAGCCGCTCGGCGAGCCCCTCGCCCGCGTTCCGTGCCCTGTGGCCGCCCAGAAGCGTGGTGGCCACCAGTGCGGCCGCGACCTGGGCGTCCGGCGCCATGCTCTTGTCGAGGCGGCCGACCTCGTCCTCGGCGTACTCCTCGAGGACCCGCCGCCAACGCCTTACGGTCACCCCGATCCGATGCTCGGCGCTCTCCAGCGTCGGATCGCGGTCCGTCAGCCCCGGCGCCCCCGAGGCCGGTTCGCGCCGCCAGGCGTCGTCCACGCGTTCGTCGGCGGCCGTGACGGCGCACAGCAGAAGAGCGGCCAGGCTCTCGACGAGCGAGTCGAGCAGTTCATCCGCCGTGCAGTCGAGCGGGTAGGCGCGCCACCGTTTGAGCGCGTCGCCGGAGAGCACGGCGCCGGTTTGCAGACGCCCCTTCACGCGCGCGTGCTCGCTGTCGTACGCCCCGTCGACGGCGGCGGTGAGCCGCAGCGCGGCCGCGTACTGCGCGGCGGACGCACTGGCCAGCTCCGGCATCCGGGACTTCAGCGAGTCGAGGACTCCTTGGGCCGTACGGGCCATCGCCTCGTGCCGGGCCCCGGGGTCCTGCGTCTGGTGGACGAGCCACGTGCGCAGTGGTGCGACGGCGGTCGCCGGCAGCAGTCCGCCGCCCCACGCGGACTCGGGCAGCTCCGGCACCGTGAAGCGGGGCACCTCGCCGAGCCCGGCCTTGGTGAGCAGGGCGCCGTACTGCCGTGAGACCTCGGACACGACCTGGTGCGGCACCCGGTCGAGAACGGTGACCAGGGTCGCCTTGTGCTCCTTGGCGGTACGCAGCAGATGCCACTGCACGGCGTCGGCGTACCGCGCGGCCGTGGTCACCATGACCCAGATGTCGGCGGCGCAGATCAGTTCGGCGGCGAGTACGCGGTTGTCGGCGACCAGGGAGTCGATGTCGGGCGCGTCGAGGAGGGCGAGACCCCGGGGGAGGGTGTCGACGGTTTCGATGCGCAGCACCTGTTCCCCGCGTTCCATGAGGGCCTGCAGGTCGTCGCCGGGTTCCTGATGGGGCACCCACGCGCGCGTGAGGTCGGGCAGCACCCGCATTCCGCTGAACCAGTGATGGTCCTCCGGATGGCACACCAGTACCGGTGTGCGGGTCGTCGGCCGCAACACGCCGGCCTCGCTGACCCGGCGTCCCACGAGGGAGTTGACGAGAGTGGACTTCCCCGCCCCCGTCGACCCGCCGATCACGGCGAGAAGCGGTGCTTCGGGTTCCCTCAACCGGGGCACCAAATAGTCGTCTAGTTGTGCGAGCAGTTCGTCGCGGTTGGCACGCGCGCGTGGAGCCCCCGCCAGGGGCAGCGGGAAGCGCGCGGCGGCGACACGGTCGCGCAGGGCGGAGAGTGCGTCGAGCAGCTGAGGCCGTACGTCCAAGGTCACCACATGTGAAGAATGCCCAACTTTGGAGGCTTTCTGAAGCATATGACTATGTCTGCGCGCCGACAGGACACACGGGGCGGAAGGGACGACTGGGGCGCAGGCATAACGAGTGCACAACACCCGATGCGCGAGACGCCAAAAGCGGTGCACGATTCGTACCTGCCTGCGATTATCAGGACCGCTTCACCGAACCTCCACATTGAGCCACGGAGGCGAAGCGCCAGGGACGAGGACCTGGGAGCCCTATCCTTGTCCCCGGCAAGGCCACGGATCAGCCCACACCCGGGCACCACGACACCGGCCACCACACCCGGCCCCCGTAGCTCAGTGGATAGAGCAGGCGCCTTCTAAGCGCTTGGCCGCAGGTTCGAGTCCTGCCGGGGGCGCCACTGAGAGCCCTCCCATCGGGAGGGCTTTTTGCTGGTCAGGGCGGGTGCCACTCGACACGGAGAAGCCCCGGGCGCCCCCTCGAGGATCAAGGAAAAGCTCCGGGGCTGTCCGGCTGTCACCGGGTTTTCGCGGGTGGCCGTGTCGAATACGTGTCGAAATTCTCGGCTGGGAAGCGCTCAGCCGGCGCCGGGCGGCTCGGGAAGATCCCCGGCGGTTTCGAGCCGCTTCTTCAGATCGGGAAGCTGCCCGTCGACGCACCGGGCGCAGGTGGCCAGCAGCACGGGGACGCTGATCCCGGCCCATTCCGCCACCTGGGCGGGCGGGATCCCGTCGTTGAGCCACTTCGTGAGGCGCGTGTGCCGGTTGTCGTACATACGCCCGCCCTGTGGGCGACTCGAAGACGTGCGGGGGGCAGGACGGCCTTGCGTGCGCTGCGCCATGCCCGGCGGATGACCGAACCCGCGAGAGGGCCGCCCGTCTCCCCTCGGAACAGCAGATCACCGGGCTTGAGCTGCTCGTCCTCGATGTGCTGTCGCAGGATGCGCGTCAGCGCGGGATGCCCCGGCGCGCTGCGTGTCTCGCCCTCGGCGCGGCCCTTCAGGTCACGTTCCTCGTGAATCTCTCCGGTGTCTGTCCACTGCTTGCCGATCTCCGGGGTAGCCGTGTGGATCAGCAGCTCACACCACTGGTCCCCGGCGTCGAGGCTGGGAAGCGTCACGTCTTGCACGCGCATGGCTACGGCTTCCTCGGGTCGCAGAGCGCAGTAGTACAACGGGGCGAAGAACGCGTGCGGCCGCTGTCCTCCACGGGGCCGGCGCCGGATCCAGTCGAAGAGCGCCGCCGCCTGGTCCGCGTTCAGCAAGGACCGCTTGTCCACGGCGTTGCTAATCTTGGTGACAGCCGCTGACTCCTTCCCCTTGGGGAGGGGGTTGCTCCGCAGGACGCGCTGCCGGATCGCATGCTTCATGACGACGTTGAGGATCCGGCGGTGGCGCTTCCTGGACCAGGCCGCCGCCTGCTTACCGTCGAGGCGCGTGTCGACGGCTCGCAGGGCCCCATCGACTCTCTCTGCCTCCTCCCAGGCCGAGACCGGCAGAGAGTTGCGCTCCACCCACCTGAGAATGGTCACCACGTCTCTCGCGGGGCGTCCGCATGGCGGGTCGAGTCGAACGCCCATTCGCGCAGCGCGGTCCGCACGGGCACCGGGGCGAACTGGGTCGGCTGGACGCGCAGCAGTGCGATGGTGGCCGCCGTCAGGGTCTTGGCTGTGTTCTTACGGCTGTTGCCGCCGAGCTCCGGCCAACGGGCATTCACGTACTCGACGGCCAACGTGTACCAGGTCATCGAAGCCGACTTGGAGTGGTGGGACACCGGCAGCCCGGTGGCGATGACGAAGGCCTCGCCCTTCCCCGTTGCCCGGATGAGTTCGGAGCGGAAGCCCTCGGCGAGGGTGGCAGTCCCGAAGGGCTCACGCCAGCGCTTGTCCGCGACCACCCAACGCACGGTGTACGTGGTCTTCCGGGCGCCCTTGTAGGTGAGAGATGCGTCTGATGACGGAGACCGCCGTGGAGAACGAACAGGCGGAGCAGGTGGTTCAGGCGCCGTCGAGTGCGGTGTCGGACGAGCAGCTCGTTGCGATGCTGGTTGACCGGGCCCGGAACGAGGGGCTGCAACTGACCGGGCGAGGGTGGGCTGTTGCAGCAGCTGACTAGGCGGGTGCTGGAGCCTGCCCTGGAGGGCGAGATCACCGACCACGTCGGCTACGAGAAACATGATCCGGCCGGGAAGAACAACGGCAACAGCCGCAACGGCACCCGGTCCAAGACCGTGCTGACCGACGTCGGCCCGGTCGAGATGAAGGTGCCCCGCGACACCGCCGGCACCTTCGAGCCGCAGATCGTCAAGAAGCGGCAGCGCCGCCTGACCGGCGTCCCTGGACCCGACGGGGAAGGGCCGCAAGCGATGGACCATGCGCTGGAAGGCCCCACTCGATGCCTTCCAGATCGCCTTCGCGGGGCGCCTGACCCCGCCGAGCGACAACTGGCACCTCAACAACCAAGATCAGCCGTTAAATTGACACACCCACCGCGTCCTACCTTTCGTCTTGGTCTTGGCCATCCTCGAAGACGAAGAGCGGTTTTGCGCCATGTGCGGGTGCTTCGGCGAACGAGATGGCTTCAGTGAAGCGTTCGAGCGGGAACGGCTCGCCTTGGGGGATGCTCAGCACTTCATCAGCGACGAGACTGCGAACCTCGGACAGCGCGCGCAGTGCATCCGCAGGTGAAGCAGTGCCGAACCAGCGGTTCAGCCAGAAGCCACGGACTGCTTTGGTCTCGTAGATAACCGAGCGCGCCAGCAGCGGGATCGTCAGTGCTGCCGGGTCAGTCTGCCGATGGGTAGAGAGCGCGCCGTAGACCACGACCTCTCCTCCCGGAGCCAATGTCTGGGATACCTGGGCACCCACGTGGCCCGCGACACAGTCGATGGCCTTGCGCACGCCAGTCGATCCTGCAATCTCGGCCACACGCTGCAGCAGGTCCTCGTCCTCAGTGCAAATGACCTCGTCACCACCAAGCGCCTTGATCTCCTCGACGGCATCGCGCCGCCGCACGACATTGATCGTGCGAATACCCAGATGTCTGGCCAGCTGAATGACGAGCCGGCCGACGGTGGAGCCCGCGGCCGTCTGCAACAACCATTCACCCGGCTGTACGTCGAGTTCGCGAGACACGAGGAGCAGCGCGGTCAACGGGTTGACGGCGAGTTGACAGGCGCTGGAGTCGCTCAGATGGTCGGGGACCGGCAGAAGCCTTCGTGTATCGGCAACAAGGTATTCCTGCCAAGTGCCGGCCACATGCGGCCCGGGTACCGCCGGGACAGCAACGGCCACCACGCGCTCGCCGATCTTCAGTCCCTCGGTATCCGGGCCCAGGGCCTCAATACGGCCCACGCATTCCATGTGACCCCCGACAGTGGGAAACTCGGGGGAGAAACCGTAGCGGCCACGCAGCACGTGCAGATCACTGGCGTGAATCGGAGTCGCCTTCACGCGGATCAACGCCTGACCGGCCTCTGGCGTGGGGATGGGCCGGGATTCCAGCCGCAGGACATCGGCCGGCTCGCCGACCTTTCCGGCTACGAGCGCGCGCATGGATTGTGGCATGGGCATGAGATCTCTCCTTTAGTCGCGCTCGATGTCGCCTTGTCAGTCATTTTCCAGCCGTTTCAGGAGGGAATCTCCTCCTGTGGGCGGCCCCAGCGAGTTCGATGAAATAACCGTAGCACGTTTACCTATGTCTCTTCTTGGCTTTGCGGCGATTGTCGTACATTCGTCGCGGCTTACGGCGGGCAATGACAAGCCCAATGGCGTGGCTGAGGCTGGGGGGGCGAGGCACATGCGCGCATGATCTGTCCGCGCGCCTAGCACCGTGGTGGAACGTCGTCGGCTGTTGTTCTTCGTGGTGCCCGCCGCTCACTGCGAGATCGTCTACGAGATCCCCGTCAACCGCTAGCAGGACAGCTCCGGGTCAAGGTCGTAGTCCCTCGGCTCGTATCGTGACGTCATGCGAAACGAGAGGCACGATGAGCGGCTGTCGGACGAGGAGTTGGAGCTGTTCCTCCAGTACCTCCACAGGTTCGCGAATCATGACCTTGATCTCTTCGCCCTCATGCAGGTGGGAGACCCTGAGCACCCCGCCTACGTGTCCTTCAGCAGGAAGCCGGAAACAGGTGTCGACCCGTCGGCCTACCGGCGGCCGTAGAGCCGTAAGCGCCGTAGACCGGCTCCGGCCCGTGTCGAATGTGTGTCGACGGCAGGTGACGAGCCGCCGGCGGAAGGGGTAGCCGCCCAGGTCAGTGACCCATCCCTGGCGAACACGGCAGGCGCCTTCTCAGCGCTTGGCCGCAGGTTCGAGTCCTGCCGGGGGCGCCTACACCACGCCCTCCCATCCATCGGGAGAGCGTTTCTGCTGGTCGTGTGTCACGAACGCTGAAGGAGGCGTCGATGTAGGAGCTTCTGGAAGCGGTGCTGTGCAGGAGATGGAGGTAGGTCCTCCGGGGTCGCCCTGCAGGGGGAGGCTTCAAACCACCGCAGGCTGCGTCGGTTAAGTGCCGTTCGTGGTGAGCGCTGCGGGAAAAGGCGCGACCTGATCGCGTCAGGTGTGGGTCAGGAAGGCGAGCGGGAGCGAACCGCTGATGACGTGTCGTAACAAATTCCAGTGGCGTCGAAACCAGGGCGAGACCAGGGCTCTGGGACAAGTCCGGGGGGAGCCTGCTGACTGCCCGGATGGCGTCCGGCATGTAGGCGGCGCGAGCCTGACCTGGGCTCTTGCATGGAACGTGAGAACCTGTCGCCCCGATACTGCTGCTGGTCCGTGGGGCCGGCGCCGAGAGGGAGATCCCCAAGCGGCCAACACCGCAAGGGGCGGAGTACTGACGCGGGGCACGGGGGCAGACCGTCTCGTAGTAGTGAGGAAGCCCGGTAATGCGGGTGGAGCGAAGGGGACGGATCATCCAGGTCTGCTTGGCGGTCAACCGGAGTTCCCGGGAGGAGCCGGATGAGTGGGCTGAAGTCGTTCGAGATTTCGAAGCATGTGGTCTGGGAGGCGTATCTCAGGGTCAAGGCGAACGGGGGAGCGGCCGGGGTTGATGGCGAGTCGATCGAGCGGTTTGAGGCTGACCTGCGGGGCAACCTCTACAAACTGTGGAATCGCCTGTCGTCGGGCAGCTACTTCCCGCCGCCGGTGCGGATGGTGGAGATCCCCAAGTCTGGGGGATCGGGCAAGGTCAGGGTTCTCGGGGTGCCGACGGTCGCGGACAGAATCGCGCAGACTGCGGCGGCCATGGTCCTGGAGCCGGAGGTGGAACCGATGTTCCACCCCGATTCTTATGGATACCGGCCGCGCAGAAGCGCGCTGGACGCGGTCGCGGCCTGTCGGGAGCGGTGCTGGAGGACGAACTGGACGGTCGATATCGACATCCAGGGGTTCTTCGACAACCTCGACCACGACCTGGTCCTCAAGGCGGTGGCCCACCACACCGACCAGCGGTGGATTCTGCTGTATGTGGAGCGCTGGCTGAAGGCTCCGCTGCGGCACAAGAGTGGCGAACTGGTCGCGCGGGATCGTGGGAGTCCCCAGGGCTCGGCGATCTCGCCCCTGTTGGCGAACCTGTTCATGCACTACGCGTTCGACACCTGGATGGATCGGGTCTTCCCGGGTGTCCGGTTCGAGCGCTACTGCGACGACATGGTGGTTCACTGCCGCACCGAGGCCGAGGCGCACCAGGTGCGTCAGGCGATCGGCCAGCGGCTGGCCGAGTGCGGGGGCTTGCGGCTGCATCCCGACAAGACCCGCATCGTGTACTGCAAGGATGGCAAGAGGCGTGGTTCGTACGAGCACGTCTCGTTCACCTTCCTCGGGTACACGTTCCGCTCGCGGAAAGTCCGGTCGAGGACGGGGAGTTACTTCTTCGGCTTCAACCCGGCGATCAGCGACGAGGCGGCCAAGCGCATCCGGGCGCAGATCCGCCGATGGCGGCTGCACTTGCGCAGTGGGTCGTCCCTGGCAGACCTTGCACGGGAGATCAATCCCGTCGTGCGGGGATGGATCAGCTACTACGGGCGGTTCTATCCGTCCGCGTTGGTCCCGAGCCTGAAGGGCATCGATCAGTATCTGATGCGATGGGCCGTGCAGAAGTACAAGCGGCTCCGGCGTCGCCGGAGCCGGGCATGGCAGGGCTTGGAGAAGACCGCCAAGCTCTACCCGGGGCTCTTCGCCCACTGGAAACTCCTCCGGCCTCGAACGACCGGGTGATGGGAGCCGTGTGAATCGAGAGGTTCACGCACGGTTCTGAGAGAGCCGGGAGGTGAGATCCCTCCCGGCTACTCGCTAGGGGCGGTTTGATGAGCCTGGCAGAGTGGTTGCGCGGGAGCTGCTGGACCCTCTGGCCGAGTCGGCGACAGTGTGGCTGGAGTTGCTTTTGTCCGGCATCTGACGGGTGGCCTTCCCGAAAACGTCCCGAAATTCGGGAAGCGGTCACTCTGGGTCGGGAGCGTCGTCGGCAACCGCTGAGGCGCTTCGACGCGATGCTGGAGCTCGGCGAGCCGGCTTAGGATGCGGCGGGCGCAGGTCGGGAGCAGGACGGGGACGCTGTTGTCGCCGCGCCTGGGCCGCCGACTGGAAACCTGGGCTGCCCGCCACGTCTTCACGCACAACGACGGCATCGTGTACGAGAAGTACCTCGCTGCCCGTACCGCGGGGCACGGGCAGCTTCGGGGCGCTCGGGCCGCGACCGCTCACCAGGCGGTGGCGTGCGGCGGCCACACCGTCGTGACGGCTCCGCGAGCTGCCCGGCCCCACGGCGACGACAGCTGCCCCGCTCTCCGGACGCGCTCGGCGCTTTTCAGGCGACCTCCCTACAGGTTGCTGCCACTGCCCGAGAGGGAGAACCGGAGCCCGTCCGCTTCGAGGTCGGTGGCGGCTGCATCGGGCCGACGGGACTGCGCCGGGAGGTCGTCCGCGGTCGTCGCGGCGGCGGCCGTGACCGCCGTACCGGTGAAGTCCGCCGGCGCCTCGCACAGTCCGAACCAGTGCCCCAGGGCCTGAACCGTGCGTTCCGCCGCGAGCCCGTCACCATAGGGATTCACCGCCTGCGCCATCTTCGCGTGTGCCCCGGGGTCTCGGAGCAACCGTGTCACCTCCGCCACGATGCGCGCAGCGTCCGTGCCGACGAGCGCCACGGTGCCGGCGGTCACCCCCTCGGGACGCTCGGTGGCCTCGCGCATCACCAGTACCGGCTTGCCGAGACTCGGTCCCTCCTCCTGGACACCACCGCTGTCCGTGAGGATCAGGTGCGCACGGTTCATCAGATGAGCGAAGCCCTCGTAGTCCAGCGGCTCGACGACCCTCACATTTTCCAGTCCCGCGACCTTGGGCAGGATGGCGGCCCGTACCGCCGGGTTGCGGTGGATGGGGAAGACCACCAGCAGGTCGGGATGGAGCGCGGCCAGTGAGGCGAGGGCGCCACCGATGGACTCCATGCCCTCGCCCCAGGACTCACGGCGGTGTGCTGTGACCAGGAGGACTCGCCGGGAGTCCGTCTCCAGGAGCCCAACGGTGGGGTCGGACACCTGGCCGGCAGTGCGGGCCAGGGTCCTCAGCAGGGCGTCGATGACCGTGTTGCCGGTGACGACGACCGACTTCTCTTCGACTCCTTCGCGCAGGAGATTCTGCCGTGCGCTCGAAGTCGGTGCCAGATGCAGGTCCGCCAGCCGGGTGGTGAGCCGGCGGTTCATCTCCTCGGGGTAGGGCGAGTACTTGCTTCGCGTTCGCAGCCCCGCTTCGAGATGGATGACGGGGATCTTCTGGTAGAAGGCGGCCAGCGCACCGGCGAGCGTGGTGGTGGTGTCGCCCTGGACGAGCACCGCGTCCGGCTGCTCCTTCTCGAGAACCGGCCGGAGCCGGTGCAGCGTGCGGTTGGTGATGTCCGTCAGAGTCTGTCCGGCGGTGAGGATGTCCAGGTCGTAGTCGGGCGCGATGCCGAACAGCCGGTTCACCTGGTCGAGCATCGACCGGTGCTGCCCGGTGACCGCGACCAGTGGCTCGAAGTCGGCCGATTCGCGTAGTGCCTCGATAGCGGGGGCCATTTTGATCGCTTCGGGACGGGTTCCGTAAACGGCCATGATTCGCTTCAAGGTTCGCCTCTGACTGTGGGGGTGGGCGTACTGGTGTGTATGCAGCTAGCTATCCCGCCGGACGGCGTCCGGGACGGAGGCGAGCGCGCCGGTCGGCTGGCAGGATGAGAGAAATCGCTCTTTCAGGTCGTCCTTGATCGGCCATACCGCTGTTTGCCTCTCCCTTTCGACAGGGGAAGGTTCACCGTGACGGCCCGTCAAGCGTCCGTGGCAGTCCGGCGTCGACTGTCGGAAAGGAGGAACCGGCGCCGTGCGGTGGTCCGTTCGAGTTGCATTTCCGGCCCGTGGCGCACTTTGGGACCCTGTGGGCGTCAATTGGACTTAGCGTGGCGGACACGTCCACTGTCCAGGCGGAGGCTATGGGGCCAGACAATGTTCCCGCACCGATGGACCGGTCTCACCGCTTGAGTGACACAGTTCCGGTTTCCGTCTGCGGGTTGCCAGTGCACGCGCTCACCCTGGCGGAAAGTATCGCCGCGGCCGATGAGTTGATCGCCGATGGGCGACCTCACCAACACGTCTCGGTGAACGCGGCGAAAATCGTCAGGGCCCAACGGGATTCCGAGCTGGCACGCATTATCCGTTCCTGCGAGCTGGTCAATGCCGACGGGCAAGCTGTGGTGTGGGCCGGCCGGATGCTCGGACGTCCTCTTCCGGAACGAGTCACCGGCATCGACTTCATGCTGGCGCTGTGGGAGCGAGCGGCGTGCGAGCGCTATCGGGTCTTCCTGCTGGGTGCCGAGCCTGCCGTGGTGCGCCGGGTGGCGGCCATCGCGACGAGCCGGGGCGTGGACGTCGTCGGATACCGCGACGGCTACTGGTCGGACGAACAGGAGCCCAAGGTGGTGGCCGCCGTCCGCGCGGCCCGTCCCGACCTCCTCTTCCTCGCGGTGCCGACGCCGCGGAAGGAGTACTTCCTCGCCCGGCACCTGGCCGATCTGAACTGCGGACTGGCAGTGGGCGTCGGCGGGTCTTTCGACGTGGTGGCCGGGATCAGGGCTCGTGCGCCCCGATGGATGCGCAATGTCGGCCTGGAGTGGTCCTTCCGGCTCATGCAGGAGCCACGGCGTCTGTTCGTCCGCTACCTCATCGGCAATACCGCGTTCGTCCTGCTGGTCCTGCGCGACGCCGTGATGCAGCGGAAAACGCACAGGTAGCGCCGTGGCTGTTCCGCCCTCCCCGCACTTCAGCGGCGAACCGCCGCAGCCCCTGTGCTCCTTTACGAAGTTCAGAAAGGAACTCGTGTGTTCAGCACTGTCTCCGTTGTAGGGCTCGGTTACATCGGGCTGCCGACCGCTGCCGCACTCGCCACCAAGGGAGTGGACGTCGTCGGCGTGGACGTCAACCAGGTCACAGTCGACCTGATCAACGCCGGACAGGCGCCCTTCGTGGAACCGGACCTCGCCGTCGCGGTGAGCGGCGCGGTTGCGATGGGACGCCTGCGCGCCTCCTCGCAGACCGAGCCTGCCGACGCCTTCATCATCGCCGTCCCCACTCCCGTGGGCGAGGACCGGGAACCGGATCTGTCGTACGTCCGGGACGCGGCGGCATCGGTGGCCGACGTGCTGCAACCGGGCGCTCTCGTGGTGCTGGAGTCGACGTCGCCGCCGGGAACGACGCTGCGGCTCTCCGAGTGGCTGGCCGAGCGACGACCGGACCTCACCTTCCCGCACAGCGCCGGCAGTGCCGCGGACGTGCACGTCGCACACTGCCCGGAGCGCGTCCTGCCGGGCAGGATCATGATCGAGATCGTCACCAACGACCGTTTGATCGGCGGGGTGAGCGAATGCTGCGGCGCTCGGGCGAAGGGCCTGTACGAGCTGTTCACCCAGGGGAAGTGCCATGTCACGGACGCCACCACCGCCGAGATGGCCAAGTTGACCGAGAATGCGTTCCGCGATGTCAACATCGCGTTCGCCAATGAGCTGTCGATGATCTGCGACCACCTCGGCATCGACACAGCTGACGTGATCTCACTGGCCAACCGGCACCCACGGGTGAACATCCTGCAGCCGGGCCCAGGGGTGGGCGGCCACTGCATCGCCGTCGATCCGTGGTTCATCGTCAGTGCGGCCGGCGAGCAGGCCCGGCTGATCAGAACCGCCCGGCAGGTCAACGATGCCAAGCCGACCCATGTGATCGCGGAGGTGTCGAGGACCGCGGCGCGTTTCAAGGACCCCGTCATCGCCTGCCTTGGACTGGCGTTCAAGGCCAACGTGGACGACCTGCGGGAGAGTCCCGCTCTGCACATCGCCGCCGAACTCGCCCGGCAGGAGGTGGGTCGTCTGCTGGTGGTCGAGCCGCACATCACCGAACTGCCCTCCGTGCTCGCGGACACGGGTCAGGCGAAGCTCGTGGATCTCGAGGCGGCCCTCAACGAGTCGGACCTGATCGTGCTGCTCGTCGACCACGACGCCTTCCACGGTGTGAAGCGCACCATGGTGCGGGGCAAGGTCGTCTTCGACACCCGCGGTCTGTGGCACTGACGTTTCTCGTGCCTGACAGCACATCCGGGGGGCCGGGTACCACAGGGGGACCCGGCCCGGCCCGGTCAGCGGCGGCCGGTGATGATGACGTACCAGCCGAAAGGACGCAGCCAACGCGGCAGCAGGTGGCCGTGCAGCGACGGGTGTTCGACGGTCACCCGGACGTCATGGAATCTGGAGAAGAGCTGCTTGGCCGACCGACGGCTGTACAGGCGCACCAGTGGACGGTTCTTGAGCTGCGCCGCGCCGAACTCGAGCTCCGGCAGGTAATCGCGCCAGCTCTGCGTGCGCCAGCGCTTGCCGACGAGGTAAGTGATGGCTTTCTCCGCAGCGAACATGCTGTGTTTGTGGTAGAGCGGCACCATGAACGTAGCCCCTGGACGTATGACCCGCCACATTTCTGATACGGCCTGCTCCGGGTGATCAGTGTGATGCAGGACGCCGAAGGAATAGACCCCGCTGAAGATCGCATCGGGATACGGCCTCATGCCAACAGGTTGCGCTGGTCACCCGTTCAGAGGAATGAAATAGCCCTCATGGGCGCAACTTTGCTATGTCGAGCCATTCAACGGGTATTACCCGGGATCTGCCTCATATCTTCTCCTGTGTTCGAGCACCGCACGGTCGCCACAGGAGGTTCCGCTGACTACGCATCAAGTCCGGCAAAGCGAGACGGATAAGCATCGGCGCTGGGCGGTAGTGGCTGAGTCGAGAACACAGATCGTCGAAGCCCGGGCCGCTGCCGTGGCGACGCTGGGGCGGGAACCCGAACTCGTGATCGCCGCGTCCGACGCTCTTCGGGACATCCTCGGATACCGTGCCGAGATCCAGCGACGCGGTGTATCGGCAGTCGCGCTGTTCAGCAGCGACGCGTCCCGCCGTGCCTACACGACCGTCTACGAACTACTCCTTGCCCTGGCACCGGTTCAGGAACGGCGGATCATCGATGCCCGTCACCCCGGGAAGCCGCTGGCTGTCGGCAACGCGTGGTTGTTGGGAGCGCGGTGTGCGCTGGACGCCGCAACCGCCACGGGGCTCGTCGTGGGGGAGCTGGCCCGCGGCACCAGCCCCGAGCTCCCCGGACCGGTCAGCCCCTCCACGTCGCGGTGGATTCTTGCGCTATGGCGGGACGCTGCCGAGTCGAGCGTCGGCGGGGCGGTCAATCACGTGTCCGGAATCCTCGCCGGATTTCGCCGTCTGGGCTGGCAGGTAGCCCTGGTGACCAACGGTGAGCCGCCCGAGCAGCTGAGATCCGCGGTCGACGTGCTCGAGGTCACCGCGCCGCTGCCGCGCGGCGCCCGGTTCACCAAGGAGTCGGCCTGGGTCGCGTCCAACAACGCGATGCACGAAGTCGCGCTCTCACTCGCTCGTCGGATGCCCCCGGCGTTCGTGTATCAGCGCAACGCCTTCCTGTGCCGGGTCGGTGCCGACCTGAGCCGACAGTTGGCTGTCCCGATGGTGCTGGAGTGGAACAACTCCGTCGTATGGGCGAACCGGAACTGGTACCAGCAGGGACCCCAGAGCCGGCTGTTCCAGATGATCGGAGACCGGATCGAGCGGTATTCGGCGCGCAGCGCCACACTCGTGGCGGCGGTGTCACGCAAGGCGGCAGAAATGGCCACGGAGCAGGGGGCCGATCCCGCGGCGGTCGCCGTGGTCACCAACGCTGTGGACGCCGAGTCAGTCCCGGCGCCTCCCCCGATTCCAGCCCGACAGGAGGTGTTGCTCGGGTGGGTCGGCGGCTTCGGGCGGTATCACGGCGTTGAGGTCGCCATCGAGAGCCTGCGCGACCTGCCCGACGATGTGGAACTTCTCCTCATCGGTGACGGGCCGGAACGTGGGACCTGCGAGAAACTGGCAAGGCGGCTGAGCGTCCACGACCGCATCACCTGGACGGGCGCGCTCCCCCGCTCGGAAGCGCTCCGGATGCTCTCCTGCTGCGACATCCTCGTATCTCCGCACTGCTGGACGGCGAAGGGCTCCTTCTTCGGCTCGCCAGTCAAGCTGTTCGAGTACATGGCGCTGGGACGCCCGATCGTGGCCAGTCGCCTGGAACAGATCAGCGAGATCCTCCAGGACGGTGTCACCGCGGTGCTCACCGAGCCGGGTGATCCTGTCGACCTTGCGCGAGGCGTCACTCGCGTTCTGGCACGTTCGGACCGCGGAATGGCGCTCGGCGCAAGCGCGCGGCAGGAAGCACTGGAGCTTCACACCTGGGAACGGCGAGCGGAGCAGATCCTTGCTCGGCTGCCCATGCAAGCAGCACACCTGGCGGGGGCGGGAACTGACCATGTGTGAGATCACCCGGATGTACGGCGCCTGCGCGTCGGCCCGGCAATACGGCGTCCCTGTGCCGAACGAGCTGACCGATCGCATGCTGGGCAGGTGCACCGTTGGCGGCGTCTGACGACACGGGACGGCACCAGCTCCGGCTGGAGCGGCTGAGGCGGCGCGTCGCTATCGCCTCGGGGCTCAGTCCGGGACTGCTCGCCGCCGAAGTGGGCTGGCATCTTCTCCGCACCGGGTGCCAGGCTCTCGCCGACGCCAGGGAGCGGGCTGTCCTGGCGCATCGTGCGTCGGCCGAGCCCTGGCGGCACTATCTGCTGGGCCCCAACACAGGCGCCCGGCCAAGGCCGGCGACGATGGAGGTGGAACGCTGTCTGCGCGAGGCGGACGCCGCGCTCGACGGGAGGTTCCCGGTGCTGGGCTATGGGACCCTGGCGATGGGCACCGAAGGCAGAAGCTGGCATCACGACCCTGTCCACGGGTTCACCTGGCCCCTTCACCACCACCGGGGCATCGGCTCTGCCCCGGGACAGGGGGACATCAAGGTCCCCTGGGAAGTGAGCCGCCTGCAGTGGCTGGTCGCACTCGCCCGTGCTCACGCGTACACCTCCGATTCCCGGTACCACAAGGGGGCGACGGAGCTGCTGCGCTCCTGGGCCGAGGCCAATCCCCCAGGCTGGGGCCCGAACTGGGTCAATGCGATGGAGGCTGGAATCCGCGCCGCCAATCTCGTCTGGGCTGCGGAGATCCTCGATGATCCGGCCTTCACCGCGTTGACCGGCGGGATGTTGCGTGATCACGGCCGGTACATCATGGCTCATCTCGAATACACTCCGCGGCTGGCGATGAACCACTATCTCGCCGACATTGTCGGGCTGGTCCATGCGGGCGGGGCTCTGCGCCACAGCAGGGTCGGCCGGTTCTGGCTCCGGTTCGGCGGCTGGCAGTTGCAGCGCGAAATTCTCAAGCAGTTCCACCCGGACGGTTCCAACTTCGAAGCGTCACTGGGCTATCACCGTCTCTCGACGGAACTGGCGCTGATGGGCCTGCTCGCACTCCGGCGCCTCGGCGTCCCCGTACGGCACGAAGTGATGACGCGTTTCGAGTCGGCGGTTGGGGCGCTGGCCGACCTGACCGGACCCCATGGCCTGCTCCCTGCGGTGGGAGACGAGGACAGCGGTCTCGTAGTCGGTCTGCAGTCCGAGCGGGAAGCACGGGACACTTCGCCGGTCATCGCGGCCGCCTCGGCAGTGCACAACGCTCGGGTGCCCACAGAATTGACCGGGCCCGAACTGGCACAGTGGTGCGGTGCGGGCCCGAGCCGGCCGCGTGCTGCGCCGCGGTCCGCGGCGTTCCCCGCCAGCGGTTGGTACGTGCTGAGCGCCGGGCCCTACTGGTGTCTGGCGGAGTGCGGTGGTGTCGGACAGCGTGGCAACGGCGGCCACGGACACAACGACACGTTGTCATTCGTCCTGTGCGTCGACGGCAGGGAGGTCGTCACGGACCCTGGCACAGGCGTGTACACCCCGGATCCCCGTCTTCGGAACGAGCTCCGCGCCACGCGCTCACACTCCACGGTCGAGGTGGACGGAGCCGAGCAGAACCGCTTCGACCCAGAGGCCCTGTGCGCCCTGCAGAACGAGGACCGTGCTCGGGTGGTTGCCTGCCACGAGGACGACTCCGGGAGGCACTTCCTCGACGCTGTCCACGAGGGGTACTGCCGGCTGGACGATCCGGTGCTGCACCGGCGTCGGTTCGACCTGTCCCAGTACGGTCTGATCGTCCGCGACGAGATCAGCTGCCATGCGGCGCATACTCTCGTGCTCAGCCTTCCGCTGGGGCCGGGGGTGGTGGCCGAACTGGGCGGGGACGGTGTCTTGCTGTCCGTCCAGGGCACAGCTGTCCGTCTGAGCCAGACCGACGGCCCTCCGCTGTCCTTTCGCGTGGAGGAGATGCCGCGGTCGGCTGCTTACGGCCAGGTCACCCGCAGTCGAGTTCTGCGCGCCACGTTGTCTGTCGACGGTTCGACCGCTTGGGCATTGCGGTTCCGGCGGCTGGAGGCGCCGAACGAAAGGGTCTGACGGCTGTGATGCGGAGCCATCCACACGGAGTATCACCGTCACTCTTTAGGAGAGGATGCACCTAAAAGGTGCGTATCGGTGTAACTGGCGCAGTTTTGGCCCATACGCTCGCATCGCTGGAGCGCACACATCGCCCTGGAGGTTCCGCTGACTGCGCATCATGTTCGACAAGCTGACTCGAGCGGACGTCGGCGGTGGGCGGTGTTGGCCGAGTCGCGCTACCACGTCGTCGGGGTCAGCGCTGCGGCCGCCACCATCTTCGGCCTGGAACCCGTACTGGTCATGGCCGCGTCCGACGCTGTCCGGAACTTCCCCGGCTATTGCGCCAATCTCCGGCGCAATGGCATCTCGGGCGTCGCACTGTTCTGCAACGACGCGGCCCGCCGACCCTATGCGACCCCTTACGAACTACTTGTCGCGTTGTCGCCTGTGAGTGAGCGGAGAATCATCGACGCGAGCCGCCCCGGTGAGGAGTTGCCCGTCGGCGGTGCGGCGCCGCTGATGTTCCGCTGCGCGTTGGACGCCGTCACCGCCCCCAGCCATGTCCTGCGGGGCCTGACCGCCCACAGGGCCGACCACCGAAAGGGCGCACGCCCGGCCGAACAGCACGAGGCGCCGTGGGTGCTCGCGCTGTGGCGGGACGCGGGCGAGACCCGGGTAGGCGGGGCGGTCAGCCATGTGTCGGGCATCCTCGCCGGGTTCCGGCAACTTGGCTGTCAGGTTGCCCTGGTCACCAACGGCGAACCGCCCGAGCAGTTGCGATCCGCGGTGGATGTGGTGGAGGTCGCTGCGCCGTTGCCACGCAGTGCTCGGTTCACCAGAGGGTCCGCCCGGGTGGCCGCCAACAGCTCGATGCGTCGTGCCGCCCTCGCCCTTGCCCGCCGTACACCGCCCGCCTTCGTCTACGAGCGCCACGCCTACTTCTGCCGCGTTGGCGCCGATGTGAGCCGGGAGCTTGGCGTCCCGCTGGTGCTGGAGTGGAACAACTCGGCCGTCTGGGCCAATCGGAACTTGTGCCGGCAAGGCCCGCTGAACCGGCTGCTCCAGAGGGCAGGGGCCCAGGTCGAACGGTACTCGGTTGGCAGTGCAACCGTTGTGGCGGCGGTGTCCCAGGCCTCGGCACAGATGGCCAGGCACGCGGGAGCCGACCCGGCAACCGTGGCGGTGGTCGCCAACGCAGTCGACGCCGATTCCATTCCGGCACCTTCGTCGATGCCGGTCCGCGAGGGCGCGCTGGTGGGGTGGAGCGGGAGCTTCGACCCATGGCACGGCGTCGAGGTGGCGATCGAGAGCCTTCGGAATCTCCCAGCGGATGTTGAGCTTGTTCTGATCGGCGACGGACAACAGCGCCCTGGGTACGAGGAACTGGGCCGTCGGCTCGGTGTCCACGACCGCATTACCTGGACCGGCCGCTTGCCCCGCACGGAAGCACTTCAGGTGCTGTCCCGATGTGATGTCCTGGTGTCTCCACACCAATGGGCGGGAAATGGCCCGTTCTTCGGCTCACCCATCAAACTCTTCGAATACATGGCGCTGGGCAGGCCGATCGTTGCCAGCCGACTGGGCCAGATCGGCGAGATCCTCCAGGACGGCGTGACCGCGGTACTTGCGGAGCCGGGCGATCCGGCGGACATCGCGCGGGGAATCACCCGGGTGCTGGCCATGCCGGACCGCGGGGCGGCTTGGGGCGCCAACGCGCGCCGTGAGGCTCTCGAAGAACACACGTGGGACCGGCGGGCAGAACAGATCCTCGCTCGGTTACCGCTGTCCGTCCCCCGTCCGGCAATGGAAAGAGGCTGACCGTGTGTGGGATTACAGGGGTTTACGAGTACGGGCGAGCGGTGGGCAGTGTCACGCCTGACACGGTCGTACGGATGCGTGACACGCTGGGACACCGCGGCCCGGACGGCGCGGGGGTTCACGTGACGCAGAACGGCCGAGTGGGCCTGGGGCACCGGCGACTTGCGATCGTCGACCTTGCGCACGGCGCACAGCCCATGTTCGGCGAGCGCGGTGAGTGCCTGGTCTTCAACGGGGAGATCTACAACTATGCGGTTCTGCGTCGACGTCTCGAAAGCCGAGGAGCACGCTTCCGCACCAACTGCGACACCGAAGTAATCCTTCACGCATACCGGCACTACGGCGACGAGTGCGTTGAACATCTGACAGGGATGTTCGCCTTCGCCCTCTGGGATCCGGCCCGGGGGCGCCTGCTGTTCGCCAGGGACCCGCTGGGTGAGAAGCCCTTCTACTGGACCGTCAAGGACGGCACCTTCCTGTTCGCCTCCGAGACGAAGGCAATCCTGGCGCACCCGCGGATCACGGCAGAGGTCAACACCAGCCTGCTGGACAGCTACCTCGCCAATCTCGTCACGCCCTCGCCGGGGACCCTCTACCGGGACATCAACAAACTGGCCCCTGGAACGGCCGGGTCGTGTGACGCAAGCGGGGTTCGCACCTGGCGGTTCCGGGACGTCACCGCGGACCGCACCTTTCTCGACGTGTCCCTCCCGGAGGCGGCGTCGCAGGTGCGGCACCTGCTGCAACAGTCGGTGCAGGCACGGCTGATGAGTGATGTACCCATCGGTGTCCTGCTGAGCGGAGGCTTCGACTCCACAGCGCTGGTCGCCTTGCTCCGAGAGAGGGCCACTCGCACGTCCACCTTCTCGGTCGGCTTCACCGACGCGCCCGCGCTTGACGAGAGACACGAAGCGCGCTGGGTGGCACGACACTTCGGCACTGATCACCACGAAGTGTCAGTGTCGCCACGTGATGCCATCAAGGCGTTGGCGGCGATGGTGCACCACCAGGACGAGCCGCTGGCGGATCCAGTCTGCATGCCGTTGGGGTTCGTGTGCGAGCTGAGTCGCCAGCGCGGTGTCCCCGTGGTGTTGGCGGGCGAGGGGGCCGACGAGCTCTTCTGGGGCTATCCCGCCTATGCCCGTGTGATGCGCCTACAGCGTGCGCTCCGAGCCGTCCGGGCACTGCCCGCGGCCGCCCGCCGGGTCGTACCGCATCTGGTGCCCGCATCACGTCGTGGCTGGACCTTCGACACCCTTATTGCAGCCGCGCACGGCAGACAGCTCCCGATGCACTACCCGCTTGGTCTGTCCAGGTCGCTGCGCTCGGCGGTGCTTGTGCCTCGTCCGTACGACCCGCCGTGGACACCGGCCGAGCCGGCGATCGACGAGACACACATGGAGACTCTTGCGTTCGACACCCAGCACTACGAGTTTGCCCTGCGTCTGCCGGAGCTGCTGCTCATGCGGATCGACCGCTTCTCGATGGCCCACTCCGTGGAGGCGCGGGTACCGTTCCTCGACCCCGATCTCGTGGCGTTCGCCTACCGGCTGCCCGTCCACCACAAGCTGGATGAAGGGCGGACCAAGGTGGTCCTGCGCCGCGCCCTCGCCGACATCATGCCCGAGCGGGTGATGAACCGCCCCAAACAGGGCTTCGGCGCTCCGACTGCTCACTGGCTGCGAGGGACCATGGGGCAGGTGCTCATCGATCTTCTGACCGGCTCGTCGATGAGGCGTTACTTCTGTATCGAAACCCTCGCCGGCATGGTCGCCGACCACCGTGCCGGCCGTGCACGCAACGAGTGGGTCTTGTGGCCCATCCTCAACTTCGCTGTGTGGCACCGGATTTGGATCGAAGGAGATTCACCGGATGAGTTGACGGAAAAGATGCTCGGCAGGTGCACCGTTGACGCAGGTTGACGACGCTCGCTACCGACCTCCAGTCCCACGCCTGGCGAAGGTGCGGCAACGGATCGCGACCGCTTCGGCGCTTCCGCCGCGCGTACTCGTCGCCGCTGTGGGCTCGCGCCTCTATCGCGCTGGATGTCGCACTCTCGCGGACAGACGGGAACGGACGGCGCAACCCCGTCCCGCGCCTGCGCAGAGTTGGCGGCCGTTCGTACTGGGTCCGGGCACGGCCGCCCTACCGAGACCGACTCCCGCGGAGCTCCAGAGCTGTCTGCGCGAGGCGGACGCGGCGCTCGAGAGCACGTTCACGGTACTCGGATACGGAACCGTGACGTTGGGCACGGACGGTCGGGATTGGCATCGCGACCCGGTCCACGGCTTCACGTGGCCGGTCCGCGGTCATCGGTTCCTCGGTCCGGTTGTGGGTCGGGCGGACATCAAGATTCCATGGGAAGTAAGCCGCCTCCAATGGCTGGTGGCCCTCGCGCGTGCGTACAGGTACACGGGGGACCGCCGGTACCGCGACGGCGCGAAGAGGTTGCTGCGCTCGTGGACAGCGGCCAATCCGGCCGGCCGGGGGCCGAACTGGACCAATGCGATGGAAGCCGGCATTCGCGCTACCAACCTGGTCTGGTCGGCCGAGGTACTCCGTGATTCCGAATTCACGGCTCTAGTCGGCGGAATGCTGCGTGATCACGGGCGTTACATCCTGGAAAACCTCGAATACAGCGAACGACTGACCAGCAACCACTACCTTGCCGATCTCGTCGGCCTGGTCCACACGGGCGGAGCCCTGCGCCACAGCACCGCCGGCCGGCTGTGGCTTCGTGTGGGCAGTCGGCAGTTGCAGCGGGAAGTCCTCAAGCAGTTCCACGACGACGGCTCCAACTTCGAGGCGTCCACCGGATATCACCGTCTCTCGACGGAACTGGCTTTCATGGGTCTTCTCGCGCTGCAGCGCCTCGGCATCCCCGTTCGTCCCGAGGTCCGGGAACGTCTGCTGTCGGCTGTCGGGGTGCTGTCCGCACTCACCAAACCCGACGGGTTGCTTCCCGCCCTGGGCGATGATGACAGCGGTCTCGTGGTGGGCCTGCAGTCCGGCCGGGACCCCCGTGACCCGTCCTCGATCCTCGCCGCCGCAACTGTTCTGGGTGATACGGGCACTTCCCAGGAGCCGGCGGGGCCCGAACTGGCACAGTGGTGCGGGGCGCGGGGTGGTACCGGCGTTGCCTGTACACCGGCCACGTTCTTTCCGGCGGCCGGCTGGTACGTGCTCACCGCCGGGTCGTACTGGTGCCTCGCGGAGTGCGGCGGCGTGGGACAGCGCGGCAACGGCGGCCACGGGCACAACGACACGCTGTCGTTCGTGCTGTGCGTGGACGGTCGGGAGATCGTCACGGATCCCGGAACCGGCGCATACACCCCCGATCCGGATCTGCGGAATCTCCTGCGCTCGACGCGTTCGCACTCCACGGTCGAAGTGGACGGCGAGGAACAGAACCGGTTCGACCCCGACCTACTGTTCACCATGCGGGACGACGATCGGGCCCGGGTGGTGGATCGTCACGAAGACGGCAGCGGTCGGCAGGTCCTGGAGGCGGTCCACGACGGATACCGCAGGCTCGGTGACCCGGTTGTGCACCGGCGCCGCTTCACCCTCGACCGGCAAGGGCTGACCGTCGCGGACGACATCGATTGCCGTGCCCGGCACACACTCGTGGTCAACATTCCTCTGGCACCGGGCGTGCGTGCGGAGCCGCATGGCGGCCACATCCTGCTGATCGCCGACGACAAGCTGGTCAGTATGAGTCAGACCACCGGACCCGAGCTCTCCTTCCGCGTCGAAGAGATGCCATGGTCGCCCGCCTACGGCCAGGTCGTCACCGCACAGGTCCTCCGCGCCACCCTCCAGATCGACGGCCCGGTCACCTGGGAACTGCGGTTCCGTCTGGCGGACGGAGTACAGGGATGAAGATCGTCATGGCTGTGGTCTCCGATCTCCGCAGCGACGCGCGTGTGCGACGGGAAGCCGCTTCCCTGGCCGCGGACGGGCACCAGGTACGGGTCGTGGGTTTCGATTCCGGTGTCGCGCGGCGGGACCGCCTGGTCGAGGAAGGCGTCCTCTACGACGTCTTGCCGTTTCCACGGAGGAACCTTCCCAGGCTGCTGCGGCTGGCTCTTGCGGGCGTCGGGCTCCTGCGCGCCTCACTGCTCATCATCCGCGGAAAACCGGACGTCGTGCACTGTCACAACCTCCATCTCAGCCTGCCTGCCCTCCTGTGCGCGCGCCGCCACCGAGCCGCACTGGTCTACGACGCACACGAGCTGGAGGCCTGCATGCACCGATGGCCGGTGCGACAGGTGATCGAGCGGTGGGAGCGGACGGTCTGGCGACGCTCGCGGGCCAGAATCACCACCAATCCCTCGCGGGCGGCCTACCTGGAGAAACTGCACGGAAGCCGGCCCGTGGTCGTCGGCAACTACCCCCGTACACCGGACGCTGGGGTCGAACCGAAGGACCTCCGCTGCCGACTGGGCATTCCGCGCGACCGGTTCGTGCTGATCTTCCAAGGAGGCTTCTACCTCGACTCCCGCTGCTTCGACACCGTCGCGGCCGCGCTGCGGGATCTTCCGGAGTGGCACTGGGTGATCATCGGGTTCGGCCGCGACGACAGCGTGCGGAAGCTGCACGAGATCGTCGCGGAGTGCGGCATCGAGTACCGCACCAGCATCCTCCCCGCGGTACCGGTGGACCAGCTCCTCTCCTACACCGCGGCAGCGGACGTCGGCGTCGTCGCCCTCACCAACGCCCATCTCAACTGTTACCTGGGTGACACCAACAAACTCTTCGAATACCTGATGGCCGGTCTGCCCGTGGTGGGCAGTGACTTTCCCGAGGTCCGCAGGGCCGTGCTCGGCAATGGGGTCGGCCCGGTGGGCGCGCTCTTCGATCCGTCGAGTTCCGCGTCGGTGGCTCGCGCGCTGCGCGAGGTCGCCCATGACCTGGAAATCTTCCGGCGCAATGCCGAGAAGGTGCGCGGCACCTACTCCTGGGAGACCGAGAGCAGAACGCTGACGCGTCTGTACCGTGCGCTCGCCACTGCGGGGGACGTGCGGCCCGATACCGAACAGGGGCGGCTGGCTGAGCCGTCCAGTCTTCCGAAAGGCGCTTGACGTGAAGGCAGTACTGCTGTCGGCCCGAGACGGTTCGATCAGCGTGGCGGAGATCCCGCCCCCGGTGGTGCAGTGTGGCGCCGTGCTGATCCGCAACACCTACTCGCTGATCAGCGCCGGCACCGAGCGGGCGACCCTCGAGACGGGCGCCAGCAGCCTCATGGGAAAGGCGCGCCAGCGTCCCGACCAGGTCCGGCAGGTTCTCAACACGGCGCGGCAACTGGGCGTCGTCGAGACATATCGGATGGTCCAGGACCGGCTCGACCGGCCCATGACGCTCGGATACTCCTGCGCCGGTGAGGTGATCGCGGTCGGGGAGGGAGTCGACGACATCGCCCCCGGCATGCGTGTGGCCGCGGGCGGAGCCGGTTACGCCTCCCACGCGGAGATCGTGGCCGTGCCCCGTAACCTCGTCGTGCCCGTACCGGAAGGCGTGGAGGACCGCTGGGCCGCCTTCGCCACCGTGGGTGCCATCGCACTCCAGGGAATCCATCAGGCCGAGGCGGTTCCGGGATCCCGTGTCGTGGTGATCGGCCTCGGGCTGGTGGGACAGCTCACCCTGCGGATCCTGCGGGCCTACGGGTACGACACGGTCGGCGTCGACCAGGATCCCGCGGCCATCGACGCGGCCCGGACCGGCGGATTCGTCGCCCACCCCCGTCAGACGGAGGACCTGGCGGGGACCGTCGCGCGTCATTGGGGCGGGGCGCGGGCCGACGCGGTGCTGGTGACCGCGGCGACCTCGAGCACCGACCCGGTCGAGCTGGCCGGGACTCTGGCGCGTGACCGGGCCACCGTCGTCATCGTGGGAGACGTCAAGGTGTCCCCGCCCCGGTCGTCGTACTACCACAAGGAACTGTCGGTCCGTTACTCCCGCTCGTACGGACCGGGACGGTACGACCCCCGCTTCGAGGAGGCAGGCGACGAGTACCCCGAGGGTTACGTGCCGTGGACCGAACGCCGCAACCTGGCCGAAGTCCTCAGGCTCGTGCCGAGGCTGGACCTGGAGAGCCTCGACCCCCGGGTCTTCGCCGTCGAGGACGCCGCCGAGGCGTACCGCGTCCTGAACACGGAACGGCCACGACGGCGCGCCGCACTGCTGTTGCGCTATCCCGGTACCGCCGAGGGGACCGAGCCCCCGCGGTACCAGGGCAGGCCCGCCACGTGGTCACCACCTGCCGGGGAAGCGAGGATCGCCGCCATCGGGGCCGGGAACTTCGCCACCAAGATGCTGTTCCCGCATCTGCGCCGGGACGGGAATGTCAGGTTCTCATGGGTGGCGAGCGCGCGAGGTCTCACGGCCGTCCAGCAGAGCAGGCGGTGGGGGTTCAGCAGCGTCGCAGAGAGCGCCGAGCACGGACTCGCGTCGGGCGAGGCCGACTGCGTCATGGTGCTGTCCCGTCATGACAGCCATGGACGCTATGCGGCAGAAGTTCTGCGTCGCGGCATCGCGTTGTACTGCGAGAAGCCCGTGGGTCTCTCGGAGCAGGAGCTGGAGGCGGTGGCGGCCGCCTGGTCCGGGTCCGGCGTCCCGGCGCTCGCCGGCTTCAACCGGCGGTTCGCGCCGGCCGTCCGGGACTTGCGTGCCGCCCTGCCCGAAGGGGCGCCGCTCCAAGTCGCCTATCGGGTCTTCGCCGGCCGGCTGCCCGAGGATCACTGGTACTTCGATCAGCGGCAGGGCGGCCGGCTGCTCGGCGAGGTCTGCCATTTCATCGACACGGCGAACTTCCTCGTCCAAAGCAGGCCGGTGAGCGTAACCACCACGGGCGTGGACAGCAGGGACCCGGTGTCGGCCCAGAGCGTGACTGTGCAGGTCGTCTACGCGGACTCCTCGACCGCTTCCATCGTGTATGGCGGCACCACGCCGCCCGGGGCCCCCAAGGAGTTCATCGAGGTGGCCGGCGACGGTGTCGCCGCCAGGATCGAGGACTTCGCCTCCTTGACGCTGTGGAAGCGCGGGAAGAAGTCGGAGTCGGTCTATCGGGGAGCCTCGAAGGGACATGCCGAGGAGATGCGGGCCCTGACGCGGCTGCTGCGGGGCCAGAAGGTCGCTGAGGCGGACTTCCGGCTGGCGTTGTGGAGCTCGCTCGTCGCATGCCGGGCGGCCACCGCCCTCGCGGGAGGCGGCCAGGTCGAGGTCGCGCCCACCACCCCGGCGCTCGCGGAGGCCCTCGGGCGCACACCCCGCGCCGGTGGAGCCGGGAGGTCCGAGGGCGGGGTTCCGGAGCAAACCGGCATCACACGTCCGGATGCCGTGGGTACGACGGGAGGCTCCGGCGCATGAGTCCCCGAGGAACGGCCGTCCTGCCAGTGGTTCCGGCGCCGAGCGCGAAGACGGAGGCCTGATGTGCGGCTTCGTGGTGGTTCTCAACCGAGGTGCGGCCGGGTGCGACCCCTGCACGACGATCGAGCACCGCGGCCCGGACTCATCCGGGCATCAGGACCTCCACGGCCCGGACTGGCACGCGTCACTGCACTTCCGCCGACTCGCGATCGTCGACGTCGGCCCCCGCAGCGACCAGCCCTTCGGCGACGCCGAGCGAGGGTTCCTCGTGTACAACGGGGAGATCTACAACGTTCCCCAGATGCGGAGCACGCTACGGTCCCGGGGCGTCCGGTTCACCACCGAAGGGGATACCGAAGTCCTCTATGAACTGCTGCTCCAGCCCGATGCCGCAGGTCTGCTCGGTCAGGTCGACGGAATGTTCGCTTTCGTTCAGGTCCTGCCCGACGGACAGGTGCGATATGGGCGCGACCGGTTCGGAATCAAGCCTCTCTACGTCGCCTCGGACACGTCGGGCGGCGTCGTCGCCCTGGCGAGTGAGGTCGCTCCGCTACGCGCGATCGGCCTCGCCGACCATGTCGATCCCGTGGCCGTCGCGCAGGGGGCGATGTTCCTGTGGACGCCTCCCCCTCGCACGGGCTGGCTCGGCGTGCGTGCGGCACCGATCGGCTCCGTGCACTGCCTGCGGCCACCCAGGTACGCACGCCCTCGGCTGGTCTGGCAGGCGGAAGACACCGCGCCGGCGCAGGACATCGGTGAGGCGGTGCGCGAGTCGGTGCGACGTCAGGTCAGGGCGGATGTCCCGGTGGGGCTCCTGCTGAGCGGGGGAGTCGACAGCACGTGGCTGGGCGTGGAACTGCGCCGGGCGGGATTCTCGGGCCCCGTCTTCTCGGCGCGTGACGCGTTGCCGCGGGAAGGCTCGGCGGAGCCCTTCGAGGGTGACGCCCCGTACGCCGAGAGGGTGGCCCGTCGCCTCGGCGTACCGCCGCACTGGGTGGATCTCGATGTCGACGTACTGCGACAGATCCCCGAGATGGTAAGGGTGATGGAACTACCCTTCGGCGACCCGGCGGCCATCGCGCTCATGCGCCTGGCGCGGGCCGCCCGCGACGAAGCGACGGTGCTGCTTTCCGGGGTCGGAGTGGAAGAGATCTTCCTGGGATACGAGCGGTATCAGGCGGTGCGGATGCTGCAGCGGATTCCGGCGTCCGGTCGGCTCCTTCTCGGGCGGGCGTCGGCGGGTCCGGTCCCTGGGAGATTCCGCGAACGCGTGGACAAGCTCGGCCGCATGTGCGTCCTCGGTCCTCGCGACTGGGCGTGGGGGAGCCAGGCCTACTTCAGCCCCGAGGAATGGGCACAACTGTCTTTGAAGGTCGAACTGGACGAGGTCACGGCAGCCCATCGTGACATCGTGGACCCTCTGCTGGCGGCGGGAGCGAGCCCACTGACCGCGGTCGCGGAGTGTGACCGGCGGCTGTTCCTGCCGGGCCTCAACCTTCTGTACGCGGACCGTGCGTCCATGCGGGCCAGCGTGGAGCTGCGGGTGCCGTTCCTCGGCGAACCGGTCATCGCCTCGGCGCTCGCCGTGCGGGCAGAGGATCAGCTCCGACCCGGGAACGGCAAGGCACGGTTTCGAGCCGCCGCGTCGGCCGCGGGGGTTCCCGACTTCGTCACGCGGCGTTCGAAGACGGGTTTCGGAGCCCCGGTCCGCTCCCTGCTGAGGCAGCACGGGCGGCACCTCTGGTCGCGGGTGCGGCAGGCAGGCATCTTCGACGAGCTCCTCGACCGGCGGACCGCCGACCGCTTCGTATCCGAGCACGTGTCGGGGGAACGCGAGCGCGGACTCGCCGTTTTCGGCCTGTTCTGCGCGGCGATGTGGTGGGAACGGAACGTCGACGGTGACGGGGGGGTCGAGGAGGCCCTCCAGGGCTACCGAGCGGCCGCGCCCTGACCTGTCGCCGGACGGTTTCCGGGGTTCGTCCCCGCGCCTGCCTTGCCGACTGGGAGGACGATCTCTGCTGCGTTCACGGCACGCCGGTATCCGATGAGGTGGACGAGCAGGTTGACGGCAAGGGCCAGAAGGCTCGCCCACGCCGCTCCCGCGGCTCCGAATGCCGGAATCAGCAGGAGATTGAGGACGAGGTTGGACACCGTCAGGGTGATCGCCGCGGTGCGCAGGCCGGATCCGAGACCATGCGCCGTCAGGAAGGTGTTGAACAGTCGGGTCACGGCGCCGATCACCTGCGCCCCGGCGAGGACCGGTACCAGGCACGCCGCCATCAAGAACTTCTCGGAATAGACCAGCCGAACCAATGGCTCGGCCAGCACGCTCAATGCGACGGCCGGTACGGCGCTCATCGCCGTCACCGCCGCGACCCAGTGCAGCTCCACACGAGGTTGTCGGGTGAACCGCCCGAAGAGCGCCGTCGCCAGCCCCGCACCCGGAAGCCCGATGGGGAACGCGAGCGACGCGGCGCACATGTAGCAGGCGAACGAACGCGGATCGCTGCCGGCACCGAGCATCAGTGTGTCCATGTGGTACGTACCCATACTCAGTACCCGACCGATGTAGGCCGAGAAGCCGAAGTCACGGGCACCCCGGACCATCCGCGCCATGGTTTCGCGAAGGCCGCGGAACAAGGGCCGGAGGTACGCCAGGAGCGAAGCCCACCCGGCGAGCAGGAACAGGGCGTCCGTGAGAAGAGCCCCTGACGGCGTCAGCCGTACCCCCAACGCCGGCATGGTCGTGAGCACGCAGAGGAAGCCCGTCCGCGAGAGTACGGAGGCGATGGAGTAGGTGTGGAGCCGCCCGAGCCCCTGTGCTGTTTGCAGGCACACGAAGTCGAGGGGGTAACCCACGGAGACAAGGGCCATCAGTCTCAGAGCCGGGCCCGCGTGAACGTTGAAGCGGGCGTCGACGATCCAGGACAGAGCGAAGACGGTGAAGCCGAACAGGACCGACACCGGCACGAGGAACGTCACGACCGCGCCGGTGATGCGACGCCGTTCCGCCCGATCCGAGCACGCCAGCATCCGCGCCGCGGGCAGAAACAGCCCGAACTCGAAGAACATCGAGCTGAACAGCAGCAGTTGTTTGCCGAAGGCGTAGTTCGTGTAGGCATCGACGCTCAGGGTCCTGGCGAGCAGCGCCGATGTGAGCATGCCGAGTCCGCCAAGCAACGCACTCGAGCAGGCGAAGCCGGCGGCCTGACGAATCGTCGGGGAGGAACAGGCGGTCCTCACCTTGGCGCGGGTCCGCACGGCGGCACCGACGCCGCCGGTCATGAGGCCGACTCCACGAGCCGCGCTCGAACCGCACGTTCCGCGCCCGCCCGCGTGGCCTGTTGCCGAGCTGGGCGCCGCTGGGCCGTGTCGACGGCCGACGCGGCGAGTCCCAGGAGCACCGCCAGCACGACATTGCTCGGCCCCAGCGGCAGCATCGTCAGCTCGACGGAGAAGGCCAGGTAGGCCAGGGCCCCGGCGACCACGGCGGCGTGCAGCACTTGGCACGTCGCATCCTTACGTGCCGCCCGGCCGAGCCGACGGAGCATCCTGGTGCCATATCCGCATACGGCGAGGAGGGCCGTGAATCCCAGTACACCCTGTTCCGCCAGGGTCCCGACGAACGAGCTGTGAGGAGACTGCACCGACCTCACACCCCACACCACCTTGGCGCCGACCCCTCTTTGTGCCTCGACGAACTGGTTGATCCCCACTCCGGTGATCGGGGCCGAACGCCAGATGTCCAGACCTACCTGATAGGTCGCGAACCTGCCGGCCACGTTGGCGGTGTTGCCCATGCGGGCACGAAACATGTCGCTGTCCTGCAGCGGTACGAAGAGGATCAGTGCCCCCAGGGCCACGGCGACGGCCATGGCGGCGAGCCTCAGCCTTTTCCCGACCCGTAGGCCGAGTCCGAGGAAGACGACCAGCAGGGCGCAGGCCCAGGCCACCCGGAACAGCGAGAACGCCATGCCCGTGATCTGTACGGCGGCCAGCAGCGGGCCCACGAGGGCCGGAGCTCCCTTCCGGCGCGAGCCGTCGGTGCCCGCGCTCGTCCACCAGAACAGCGTCGCGGCGAGCGTCAGGGCCAGGGTGAGCGAATAGACCTCCGGGTTTGCGTAAGGCCCGGAGACGCGGACGAACCCGGCGACCTCGGTGTCGGTTCGCACGACTCCGCCGCTGAGGGTCGCCAGCTCGTATCCGAAGAAGTGCTCCGTGATGCCGAGGAGGGCCACGCAGGTGCCGCAGACCATCAGTCCCGCCGCCCACGCCCGCAGTCGCCTGGGGCTGTCCGCCGTACGGCGGCAGACTGCGAAGGCGATACAGGGGAGCAGGATCGCGTCGATGAAGATTTGCAGCGCGCCCAGGGTGCCCGGGTGAGTGGTCAGGGCACGGAAGAGGAAGACAACCGCGAACACCGTGACCGCTTTGACGAAGGCTCGCACACCGGTTGCACCCGGCCTGCCGACTCCCCTGGTCAACAGGAGCATGAGAGCCAGGGCACTCAGGTACGCACGGTCGAACGTCAGCAGCGCCCCCGACTGCGGATAGCGGGCGAAGGGGTAGAGGACGGGAGAGAGAACCAGCCAGACAAGGCCGGCGGCGAGCGGCCACCGGCTGGCCACCAGGGCGAACGCCGTCACCATCACAACGGAGAGAAGGGCTGTCGAGGGCACGCTCGGCGAGAGGAGGAAAGCGCCCAGTGTCGCCGTGCCGGCTCCTGCCAAGAGGACGGTGCAGATGGTCGAGAGGTCGACTTTCCGGGCCTGCCTCGCCGCCATCGGGGCGTTCACCTGTTGCTCCGGGCCACGCACAACCCGGTCGGCGCGTTGAGAAACGGGGCCGGACTCCGTCGCGGCGATGTCCACATGGGCGACCTCGGGACGGCGGCGTAACGTGGCCCACTCGCCCCGTCGGGAGATCCGTGAGTCACAGCGGCCGACACGCAGTTCACGAACGCGGCGCACGGCCAGGAGCCGCCTGACCGCTGTCCTGCCTCTGCGCCCCAGGTGACGGACACCGCTGAGCGCGCCGAGTCCGTCACATGGGGCGCGAGGTCCGGTCCGGTCCAGTCGCCGTTGTCCCGGAAACGGAAAAATCGATCAGCACATTTTTCGAGTTCTTCGGGGGGCCCCAGGGGGGATACGGATTCACGTGCCGTCACATCGCTGCTATTCCAAACACTCACGGGATCTCCAAATATCCGTCCGGCCACGTCGTACTTCCGTGCCGAGTCACGGAGAGACACGCTAGTCTCACAAGCTCCTCTACGATGCTGGGCGACGCACCTTCCCGGTTGAATTGCCACGCCGAATGAGCTGCTCGTGTAAGAAGCCGTTCGTTCGGGCGCGCTGCCTTGCGTCCACCTGCTTGAGATTGTCGGCTGTGTGACCATCCTGACGTGGCGTGGCGTCGTGAGCCGGAATTCATTGCCGTTGTTTCGTGTCCCGGCGTCTGCTGTATCACCGGAGTGAGAGGGCGACATGCGAGAGAAAGAAATCGCCGAATTCTGGTCGGCGCATCCGTGCGGTGATCATCTTGTGGGCGGGGCGTCCAGAGGTGGCCGATGTGAGTACGAAGAATTTTTCACACGGTATGACACATTCAAGTACCGATTGGAGCCGCACATTCCGGGGTGCCTCGATGGTCTCGATGTCGCCGGTCGGCGGGTGCTCGAAATCGGCCTCGGCCAAGGAGCGGAGTCGGAACAGCTCATTCGCCGCGGTGCGCTGTGGACGGGTGTCGACCTCACCGAGACTTCTGTGGAGAGGGTCAGAACACGGCTGACCCAGCGCAACCTTCCGTGGGAGGGATTGCATCGCGCGAATGTCCTGGATCTTCCATTCCCGGCGGATTCTTTCGATCTGGTCTTCAGCCACGGCGTGCTCCACCATGTTCCAGACATCCTGGCGGCCCAGCGAGAGATCCACCGGGTGCTCCGCCCCGGAGGCGAACTGGTGGCAATGCTCTATGCGCGATGGTCGCTGAACTATCTGCTGTCCATCGGCCTGCTCCGGCGGGCCGCGCTGGCGGTGATCTACCCTCTGGCCCGCGCCGGTCTGTTCAAGCCCTCCGGCGTCGTCGGTGCACATGTGAGGAACGCGCGCCGGGCGGGGCTGTGCAGCTATCTGAGGATGCGGCAGTTCATCCACCACAACACCGACGGGCCGGACAACCCGCACTCACGTGTCTACGACGTGCGCACGGCGCGTCAGCACTTCCCGGACTTCTCTCTCGTTCGGGTGCACAAGCACTTCATGCACGCACCGCCGCTGCCAGTCCACGCTCTTCCCGGTGGCCGCGTCGCGGGCTGGCACCTGTGGGTCCACATGAGGCCGAAGTGGCGGACTGATGAGTCGGCGGCGACGAGCACCTCCGAGACAACCGCGGAATGGTGCGGTCCCGCGACGAAGGACCGGTAGGCGCCGGTGTTGCTGTCAGCAGTGCGCGGGCACTCGGACGCGGGCCGGGAGATACCCAGCAGCGTGAGCCCGGCCGACGACGCAGTGTCTTCTGCGGTTGGACGATGCCTGCGCTCAGCTGACCGGCGACGTGCTGGCGGGCTACGAGGCGGCCGCCGTCGGCTGAACGGCCACGGCGGCGGGCTGTGGCCGCCTTGGCAGGGCGGTGTGAAGAGCGGTCAGCGCGTCCAGAAGGGGAGCGGTGCTCCACCTGGGTGATTCCCAGAGGGCCCTGTTCCCATGGGAGCCGCCCGCCCGCGTGTCCGTGTTGAGGCCCGGGTAGCGGTCCACCACGGCCGCTAGCACGGCGTACGCGAAGTCGGTAGCGGCGAAGCCGCGTTCGGCCGCCCACGCCGCCATCCGTACCGCTGTCGCGTCGTTGTTCGGGTCCCGTCTGCTCCGGCCGTCCGCGAAGTAGCGGGGCAGGGGGCCGTCGAACAGGTGCCGCAGGTAGTGGGCCGCTCCCCGTTCGAGGGGGCGTCGGACGTCGACGCCGAGCAGCGTTCCCGCCTGTTCGAGGCGCAGCAGCACGTACCCCGTGTGGAAGCCGTCCACCCAGCCCAGCCGCGGGTCCCGTCCGTAGGGCCACGAGCCCTCGGGGCGCTGCCCGTCCAGGCTCACCTCGACGGCACCGTGGGCGGCATCGGTCAGGCGGTTCGCCAGTTCGGCGGGCAGCGTCCCGGTGCGGGCCAGGCGGGCGGCGAGCGCGGCACCCATGAGGTTGGCGTTGTGGACGAGGACGTCACTGGCCGGTGTGTAGGTGAAGAACTCGCCGTTGTACAGGTGTTCCAGGAGCCCGCGCGCAAGGGACCGTACCGCCTCGTCGTCGAGCGTCCCGGTGTCCAGACAGCCGTCCGCGCAGAAGGTGGTGGCCACGAGGTTCGGGACGGAGGCGGGGTAGTACGCCCAGCGGGTCTGCACGTCGAACTCGTAGCGCCACAGCCCGGCGTGGCGCCCGGAGAGCTGCTCGGCGGCCGCCGACCGGCCCAGTCGCAGGGCGCGCTCCCGCCACACGGGGGAGGCCGAGAGCCTGGCGCAGGCGCCGGCCGCGGTGCCGACGGCCGTCGCGGTGCGCAGCGGGTGAATGCCCAGGACCGGACGCAGGTCGATCCGGCTGCGTTTGACGGTCTGCAGGAGCACCTGGCGAAGCACACGGTGCACGGCCAGCCGTCCCAGCGGGCCGGTCAGCCCGTCGTACGGGTCCGGGCCCGCCCAGTCGCGGGCGTCGGCCCACCGGAAGAGCCGGTCGGTCAGGGCGAGCACGTCCGTGGCCTCGTTGGGCGAGCCGAGGCGGCCCGGGGCGCGGCGGTCCGGGCCGAAACGGTCCCGGGGTGAGTGGTCGGTGGGGGTTCCGGTCGGCATGGGCCCTCCAGGAGGATCGCCGGTGCTGGTGGATGTCCGTGGACGTCAGCGGATGTCGTCGGTGCTGTCGGGTGTGATGGCGGGGCGGGCAGCCGCTCAGTAGGCGCCCCTGCCCGCCACGACGGCTCCCACCGTCCGGCACAGCACCCCGAGGTCCCCCGACGGGGACCAGTTGTCCACGTACCTGAGGTCCAGGGCGACCGTCTCGTCCCAGGAGAGGTCGGAGCGGCCGCTGACCTGCCACAGGCCGGTGAGCCCCGGCTTGACGGCCAGCCGGCGCCGCTCCACCTCGTCGTAACCGGCGGCCTCGTCGGGCAGCGGCGGTCGCGGACCGACCAGGGACATGTGTCCCTGCACCACGTTGAACAGCTGGGGCAGTTCGTCCAGGGAGCAGCGGCGCAGCACCCGTCCGACGCGGGTGATCCGCGGGTCACGGCGGATCTTGAACATGCGGCCGTCCTGCTCGTTGGTCCCGGTCAGCTGATACCTCAGCCGCTCCGCGTCGGCGACCATGGTGCGGAACTTGGCCATGGTGAACGGTTTTCCGCCGCGTCCGATGCGCGTCTGCCGGTGCACGGCGGGGCCCGGGGAGTCCATCCGTACGGCGAGGGCCAGCGCCACGAACACCGGGGCGAGCAGCGCGATCAGCAGCGCCGCGCCCAGCCGGTCCGTCACCGACTTGAACAGCGTCGCGAGCCCCCGCCGCAGGGGCGGGGCCACGGCCAGCATGGTGAGCCCGGCCACGGAGAGGACGCCCACCCGACGCCCGGCGACCTCGGCCAGACCCGGTACGACCACGAGCGGGCACTCCTCGCCGTGCAGGGCCCACGACAGCCGCCGCAGGCGCGTTCCGTGCATGTACGGTCCCGGCACGACGAGGACCACGTCCGCGTAGAGCCGCCGGGCCGCCTCCAGCACCGGGGCGGAGTCGGCCGAAGGGCGTGGCGGTGCCTGCCGGCCGATACGGGTGGCGACCGGGGCCAGTGCGTGCGGGTCCTCGTCGCCGATCGGGCACACCCCGACGACGACGAACTCGTGGTCGGTCCGCTTCGCGAGGTGGCTCACCAGACCGTCGACAGCGTTCGCCTCCCCGATCACCAGGGCCCTACGGACGGCCCGGCCGTCGCGGCGTCGCGCGACCAGATGACGGTGGATCAGATTCTGCACGGCGGCGCTCATCGGGGCGCAGGGCACCAGGGCCGTCAGCGCGAGGAGGAACGGGGACTCCTCGCCTGTCGCCGCCCGCACCACCGCGAGCAGTCCGATCAGCACCGGCCAGTCCTGCAGCACGGAGCCGATGTTGTCGCGCTCACCGAGACGGTGCCCGCTGTAGCGGTCCCGTGTGCCGCGCACGAGAAGCCATGCCGCGGCCGCCACCATCGCGTAGGCCGCGGCATGCGTGCCGCCGGCCAGCGCGAAGGCCAGATACACCGGCACGGCGGCGCAGGTCACGTCGCCGATGACGGCGGCCGGGGCGTACCAGACGGGCTTGCCGGTGCGGCGGCCGGTCGGCGGCTGCTCCCGGATGACCTGTGCCTGCGCAGGTCTTGCCACTGGTACGTGGGGCATCGTCTCCCCGAACAGCCACATTCGCCCTCCAAGCGCATCAAAAAAGGACTATTCGAGTGTGAAGGGCTGCCCGGTGAACAGTGGGGCGCGACGCTGGGCTGTGGGCAATTCTCACCCGATGAGCAGAGCGCCTTGCCTCGTGCATATGCGGACGCCCGGGCCGGGGGTGAGAGGTCCCGGGAGGGTACGGAAAAGGGAGTCGGGAGGGCACGGAAAGGTGTGCGGGGCCGCGCGTCCGTCAGGCCGGGGAGTCAGGCCGGGGTCAGCGCGACACGGAAGATTCTGGGCCAGAACTTCCCGGTGATCAGGAACTGACGGGTGCCGGGGACCGCAGCGATACCGTTCAGCGTGGACCCCGGGACGAGTTCGTCGTCGCGCAGCAGGCCCGAGGCGTCGATGCTCGCCGTCACCGCTCCGGTGGCGGGATCGATGCGCACGATCCGGTCGGTGAAGAGCACGTTCGCATACACGGCGGCGCCGACGCACTCCAGCTCGTTCAGCTCCGTCACCGGCCGGCCCCCTTCGGTCACGGCGACCTCGCCCTTCTTCGCGAGCGTCCTGGGGTCACGGAACGTCAGCAGTGACGAGCCGTCGCTGGTCACCAGCCGGTGCCGGGCCCGATCGAAGCACACGCCCCAGCCGTCGTCCTGGTACGGGACGCGACGCACCTCCTTGAGCGTCTTGACGTCGCGCTCGATGGCGGTCCGGTTCCGCCAGGTGAGTTGCCACAGGGTTCGGCCGAGCACGGTGATGCCCTCGCCGAACAAGGGTGCGGGGAGGGCCGTGCGGACCGTGGGCTTCTTGCCCAAAGGCCCCGCTCGTACCGAGGACCGGCCGGAGATGCCGGTGCCTTCGTAGAGTGTGTCGCCGGCCATCTCGAGTCCCTCGGTGAACGCCTGCGGGTCGTGCGGAAAGGTCTTCAGCACCTTGACCCGCAGGTGCTCGACCCGGTGCGCGGCTACCCGCCGCCCCTCCGCGGCCCCGCCTGCAGGATCGTCCGCGGCGCGCTCTCCCGTCGCGCACGACGCGAGCAGCAGCACACCCAGGAGCACGGCTGCCCCGGTACGGCGCAAGCGCTCAGACACGGCAGGAACCCCCCGGTTTCAGTGTGGCTCGCAGGGGCGTCACCAGGGACTGCCGCAGAAGGACCGGGGCGCGGTCCGCGTGCGGCTCCAGCAGGTGCAGCACCAGCGTGCGGCGGGAGCGGGCGGGCAGCTCCAGGTCCAGCGTGTACACGGAATGGCCGCGTTCGACGCCGGGCGCGAGCTGCGCCAGGCGGCCGTCCAGGGTGGCGCCGGTCAGGGTGGCGCCGACGCCCGCGTAGTACGACACCAGGAGCCGGTTGTCACCCGGCCGGGTGCGGTAGGGCGGGGAGTCCCCCCGCAGCGTGACGTAACCGGGCAGCCCGGAGACCGGGGCCCGGTTGGTCAGGGTCACGGTGACGGTGACCGGACGGTCGCCGCTGGAGCAGCCGTTCGCTTCCCAGACCAGGCTCCGGTCGAGGTAGTAGTCCAGCTTGCCGCCGGCCGCGTTGTTCACCACCAGCCCCGCGAAGGGGCCGGGAGTCTCCGGGAGCGCGCCCGAGTAGGGGCGCGACTCGATGAGACGTTGCTCCGCCGCGTGCGCGCTCCACACCTTCAGCCGTCCGTCCCGCTGGGCGTCGTTCAGGGCGACGAGCAGGGCGGGCAGCCGGCGCATGTCGCCGGTCGCGGTGATCAGGGGTCCGGCGGCGGCGCGGGCCGCCTCGACGAAGAACGCCTTGCGCCGGGCGACGTCGTCGTACATCGCGTAGCTGGCCCGTTCGGTGAGGTCCACGACGTTGTCGGCGGTGAGCTCGGTGCCGCCCGCCATGCGGGCCGGGCCGGTGACGCGCAGGAAACGGCTCAACGTGGTGGGGTCGACGGCGAACACACCGTCCACGCGCTCGCCGGTGTGTTCGCGCCACGCCGCGGCCCAGATGCGGGCCGCGTAGGGGAAGTGCGGGCTCATGTTGGAGTTGGCCCAGACGCGGGTGGGCTCGCTGCCCTGGTAGCGGGCCGCGAAGTCGGCTCCCAGGTCGAGGTCCGTCTTCGCCGTGGCCATCTCGGTGTTGTTGCCGAACCGCTCGAAGGACAGATGACCCCGGTCGGCCGACAGTACGGCGAAAGCCCCCGGAACACCCCCGGTACCACGCGCCTCCGCGATGTTCTGGAACGCGAGGAAATAGCGCCGTTCCCCTTGGGCGCCAAGCATGGGCGGCAGGACGCGGGCCGCCAGGGAGGCGTCGGTCATCACCGGGCCGAGGCGGTCGATCTGCCGCGCGAGCCCGGCCCGGGCCCGGTCGGCCGCCGGCAACCAGGTGGACCGGGGCAGCCCGTGCACATCGGCCCGCACCTCGGCCGCGGCGCGGGCGGCCCGGACGACTTCCGGCGCGTGCTTCTGCAAGGTCATGAGGGCCTCGGACATGCCGTCACCGCGGCTGTCCGGCGTGGGCGTCGGCAGGGCTCGCACCAGTGGGGACAGCACATCGCCGGCCAGCCGGTCGGCCGCGTACGCGGCCCCGCGCGCGATCCTGAGCGGGCCGCCGAGGAAGGGCAGCGCGGCCGCGGGGTACCAGGCAGGGCCGGTGGTGAGGCGATGCGCCCGAGCGGCGTGGGCGGCGGCGGAACGCACCTCCCGTTCCCGCTCCCGGGCGGAGGCGGGCACGGCACCGGAGGCGCCGCCGGGCGCGGGCGCCACCGACTGCCGCAGCGCGTCGAGGTCCCGCCCGGCCGCGATCAGCTCCGAACGGGCGAGCAGCCCGGTGACGCCGATCCAGACGGCGCCGGCCAGGGGAAGCGCTGCGGCGGCCAGCAGGGTGTTCCTGAGCAGACGACGGCGGCCCGGTGCCCCCTCGCGGGAGCGGCCGGGCCCGCGCATGCGGAAGGCGTCTCGGCCGGGGCCGGGATACCGTGGTTCCGCCGTGCCGGTGTCTTGCTCCGTCATGAACTGCGGCGACGGCGCACGGCCAGCATCGTGCCCCCGCCCGCCGCGACCAGCCCCGCCGCGGTGCCGCCCAGCGCCAGGGCCTTTTCATTGCCTGTTTCCGCCAGGTGCGGCTGGTGATGGGGGTTCCCCGAGCCGCCAGGTTGGCTGCCTGGCCGACCGAGCCTGCCCTGCACGTTGATGCCGACGGAAAGCGTCAGGTCGGGGTGGCGGGCGGTCAGTTTGAACGTGTGGCCGCCCAGCACGGCGTGCCTGGGGATGGTCACCTTGCCTGTGACGACTCCTGTCCTGGTCGCCCTGTACCTGCCCAGGACGACTTCATTCGAGAACAGCGACGCGGTGACCAGCTGCCTGGCGGCGAAGCCGGTGCCGACGAAGGTCAGTGCACCTCCGGCAGGCAGCGTGGTGCGGCTTAGGGTGAGGCGTGGGGGCGGTGGCGGGTACTGCGCTTGGGCGGTCTGCGCCCCCACCAGCGGTGCCGCGATGAGCACGGCAGCCGATGCTGCCGATGCCAGAGCAACCCGCCATCTGGGCGATGTCGTCATCTTCTTCACTCTCCTCGACTTCAGTCCGGGCCAAGCCGCAGCGTCGGCCGTGAGCAAAATCTGGGTACCAACATCTAGATACATGGAATAAATGGGATATATAGGCATCGACTGGCGTGACGGCGGCCAGAAGCCACCGGATGGTGGAGTGCCCGCTTCCCAATGGCCCACGTTCGGCGGGCCGACACACGGGTGGCTCCCCGGGTTGGCGCGCGCGAGTCCCTATCGTCGGCTGCATACATAGGGAACAGAACATTCCATTTCGGGTGGTTCCCTCGGTCCCATGAGGGGTGCAGCTTGGATCTCCACGGATTCCTGAAGGCTCTTGTCAGACGCTGGCCGACCGTCGTGGTCTGTCTCGTTCTCGCGACCGGGGCGGCGCTCGCCGCGACGAGCTTGAGCACACCCGTCTACGAGGCCAGGACCCAGCTCTTCGTCGCCACCCGCACCGGCGACGACACCGCCCAGATGAACCAGGGGCAGAGCTTCTCGCAGGCGCGCGTTCAGTCGTACGCCGCGATCGTGACCACCCGTCAGGTGACCCGGCCCGTGGTGAAGGAACTGCGACTGCGCACCACTCCGGAGGAACTGGCATCGCGGATCACCGCCGTCGCCCCGCTCAACACCGTGCTCATCGACATCACCGTCCGGGACACCGAGCCCAAGCGTGCGGCGCGCATCGCCAACGCCGTGGCGCAGCGGTTCAGCGCGGTCGTCGAGCGACTGGAGGCGCCCAAGCGCGCGCCCGGCTCGGAGCGGTCAGGTAAGAGCCTCCGTACGGGCGACGGCACCTCGCCCGTCTCCCTGGGCGTCACCCAGGAAGCAGTCGCCCCCGCCGGCCCGGTCTCACCCCGCCCACTGCTGAACCTGGCCGCAGGAGTGCTCGGCGGCCTGCTGCTCGGTGCCGGACTCGTCGTCCTGCGTGAGACCCTCGACACCACTCTCAAGACCAGCGAGGCGCTGGGCGAGTTCACCACGCTGCCGGGTCTCGGCACCATCCCGTACGACAGGAACGTCCCCAGGCAACCGCTCGTCAGCGCCGACGGGCACTCCCCCCGTGCCGAGGCCTTCCGCAAGCTGCGCACCAACCTGCAGTTCTCGCAGGTCGACGAGCCGCCCCGGATCATCGCGGTGACAAGTTCGGTGCCTGGTGAGGGCAAGACCAACACCGCGGTGAACCTCGCCCTCTCGCTCGCCGAAGCAGGTCTCTCCACCTGCCTCGTGGACGGCGACCTCCGCCGACCGTGCGTGGCCTCGACCTTCGGTCTCGTCCAGGACGCAGGTCTGACCACCGTGCTCATCGGACAGGCCCGCATCGAGGACGTGATGCAGCAGGCCGACGGCCGGCTCTCGGTTCTCACCAGCGGCGCCGTACCGCCGAACCCCACGGAGCTGCTCGCCTCGGCGCGCATGGAAGAGGTACTGCGCGAACTGGCGGACACCTACGAGGTCGTGATCGTCGACACCGCGCCGCTGCTGCCGGTCGCCGACACCCTCGGACTCGCCTCCTTCGCCCAGGGCGCGCTGCTCGTCGTCCGAGCCTCGAAGACCAGCCGGGAACAGGTCCGCACCGCCGCGGAATCGCTGGACCGCGTGAGTGTCCGCGTCCTCGGCACCGTCTTCAACATGGCTCCGGTGCCCCGGGGCGATCGCTACGGCACCTACGGGTCGTACGGCGAGCTGCCCGCCCCTCGTGTGTCGGACCCCCGGAAGGAGACCGCCGCGGCGACACGTCTCGCGGGCGGGAAATGACCCGGGTCCTGTTCGTCTGCACGGGCAACGTGCACCGCTCGGTGCTCGCCGAGCGGCTGCTGGCCGCGAGGCTTCCGCCTGGCTCGGCCGTACGGCCGGAGAGCGCCGGAACGCACGCGCGGCCCTGGTCCGGCATGGAGGCCTCCACCAGGGCGGTGCTGGAGGACATGGGCGGTGACGGCTCCGGCTTCGCGGCCCGCCCGCTCACCGCGCGGCTCGTCGCGGGAGCGGCGCTGGTTCTCGGGCTCGCGCACGAACACCGGGAGGCGGCCGTACGGCTCGCGCCGACGGCGCTGCGGCGTTGCTTCACCCTGAAGGAGTTCGTACGTCTCGCTGTGGGGGGAGTCGACGCGGTGCGGGGAGGGGAAGCGGGCGGGGAAGGTACGGCGACCACGCACGGCGGCGTACCGGATGGCCAGGTCCCGCGGGCCGTGGACGGTTTCGACCTCGTGGTCGCGGCCACGGCCGGCCGTCGGGGTGCCGTCCCCCCGGTCCCGCCGGCCGAGGACGAGATCCCGGACCCGTGGGGGAGGCCCCACGCCGTGCTGCACGGGTGCGCGAGCGAGATCGACGGGGCGGTGAGCGCGCTCGCCCGGTTGCTGGACGGCGGAGCGAGCCGCTGAGCCGAAAGTCCGTGCGCCAGGTGAGCGGCTCGAGTGGGGGGCGGAACCCGGCGGATTGACGGTGGATCACGTCGGGGTCGGGTTCTCTCGGGATGACGCAGTGTCAGCAGCCGGGCTGCGACGGAAGGACTCCGAGGATGCGCTCCGCCCGCGTCACGCGCGCAGATAGGCCAGGACCGCCAGCACCCTGCGATGGGTCGCGTCGGCCGGAGGCAGGTCCAACTTGGCGAGGATGCTGCCGATGTGCTTGCCCACGGCCGCCTCGGACACCACCAGTTCGCGGGCGATCGCGCCGTTCGACCTGCCCTCCGCGATCAGCGCCAGGACCTCACGTTCACGTGGGGTGAGCCGCTCCAGCGGATCGCGGCGCCGGCGCAGCAGTTGGCGTACGACTTCGGGGTCGACGACCGTGCCGCCGTCCGCGACCTCGCACAGGGCGTCCATGAACTCCTCGACCTGCCCCACCCGGTCCTTCAACAGATAGCCGATCCCCGATCCGTCGCCGGTGTCCAGCAGTTCCGAGGCGTACGTCCGCTGCACGTACTGGCTGAGCACCAGGACCGGCAGCGTGGGCCGCTTCTCGCGCAGCCGCACCGCCGCGTGCAGCCCCTCGTCCTGGAACGCCGGGGGCATACGGACGTCTGTCACGACGATGTCGGGTGCGTGCTCCTCGACCGCGGCGACCAGAGCCGGGGCGTCCCCGACGGCCGCGACCACCTCGTGGCCGCAGCGGGTGAGCAGGCCGACGAGGCCCTCCCGCAGCAGCACGCTGTCCTCGGCCAGAACTACGCGGAGCGATCGGTCCGTTCGCAAGGAAACTCCACACGCAACAGGGTCGGTCCGCCCCGCGGACTGGACAAGGAGAGTCTGCCATCGAGCACCGACACCCGGTCCGCGAGTCCGGTCAGCCCGCTGCCGGCTGCGGCGTCCGCGCCCCCGTGGCCGTCGTCGCGCACTTGAAGGAACAGACGCCCGTCACGGTGCTCCCCGCTCACCACCGCGCGGCTCGCCCCACTGTGCCTGGCGACGTTGGCGAGGGCTTCGCAGACCACGAAGTACGCGGCGGCCTCGACCGCCTGGGGCAGCCGTCCGGGCAGCTCAAGGCCGTCGGTGTCGACCGGGACCGTCGAACGGTCCGCGGCGTCCGCGACCGCGGCCTGGAGACCGTAGTCCGTGAGGACCTTGGGGTGGATGCCGTGGATGAGTTCGCGCAGCTCCGCGAGTGCCCTGCCCGCCTCCTCGTGGGCCGTGGCGAGTTGGTCGGCCAGTGGTCCGGGCGGCGCGTCCAGACGGGCCAGTCCCAGCGTCATCGTCAGGGCCACCAGGCGCTGCTGGGCCCCGTCGTGCAGATCGCGCTCGATGCGCCGCCGCTCCGCCTCGAAGGCGTCCACCAACCGGACGCGTGAGCGTGCCAGTTCCGCGACCTTCGCCCCCCAATCGCCCTCGCGCGGCGCGATCAGCACACGCGTCAGTTCCGCCCGGGCACCGGCCGCGACCCCCAGGACATAGGCGCCCAGCGCGAGGAGGACGAGCCCCAGCACAGCGGTGCCGAAGGCCGTCGGCCAGGTGGTGACCGTCCACTGCTTGAGCACCTTGGTCTCCCGGCCGTCGCCGGCCGTGGCCATCAGCAGCGGGGTCGCGGCCATGGACAGCGGGGCGAGCAGGGCGACGGTGATCGCGAGCGCGTCGACCGGCCACAGCAGCCCCGCGAACAGCAGGGCGTACCCCAACTCCCGCCATGTCATCCGCTCCCTCAGCCGCGTCGTCAGCCAGGGCCACAGACCTCCCGCTTCGGGCGCCCGATGCCGGACGGGGGCGGGGTCCCGGTCGATCAGGCGGAGCCTGTGCCGCTCCACCCAGGTCACCGGGATGCCGGAGAGGGCCGCGAGGACCAGCAGCGGGAGCCCCACGAGCACGAGGGCGAGGATGCCGCCCGCGGCCACCGTGATCACGATGCCCACCAGGGCGACGACGCCGGTCAGGACGCCGGTGAGCAGGTACCCGGCCGAACGCCACGGCCACGACGACAGCAGGAAGTCCGGCCTGGGCAGGGCCTGCCAGACATTCCGGGGGTGCGCGGGCGGAGGGTTCATGGGCCGTTGCCGGGGATGCATGGGCGTCACCGTAGAAGGGCCGCCCCGGGCGGTGCCATCGGGGCAGGGGGTGGATCGGAGGTAGGCCTGGCCCTACCTCAAGTCTCGCTTCCGCCGTACCGCGCCGCGGTACCTCCACACGGTTTCGTGAAGCCATGAACATCGACGCGATCCAGTTGCACTCCGTCAGCAGGCGCTACGGGTCGGGCGGCGGCGTGGTGACGGCACTCGACGAGGTCTCGCTCGGCTTCGCCGAGGGAACGTTCACCGCCGTCATGGGCCCCTCCGGCTCGGGCAAGTCGACCCTGCTGCAGTGCGCGGCCGGGCTGGACCGCCCCACGTCGGGGTCGGTCACCGTGGGCGGGACCGATCTGACGAAGCTGAGCGAGACCAGGCTGACCCTCTTGCGACGAGAACGCATCGGCTTCGTCTTCCAGGCGTTCAACCTGCTGCCGTCCCTTACCGCCGAGCAGAACGTGGCGCTGCCCCTGAGGCTCGCGGGCCGCCGCCCCGCCCGGGCCCGGGTGCGTGAGGTCCTCGAACAGGTCGGCCTGGGCGACCGGGCGGGGCACCGGCCGACAGAGCTGTCCGGCGGCCAGCAGCAACGCGTCGCCCTGGCCCGCGCCCTGAACACCCGCCCCGAGGTGCTCTTCGGCGACGAGCCGACCGGAGCCCTCGACTCGCGGACCGGCCGTGAGGTACTGAGCCTGCTGCGCGGCATGGCCGACGGCGGGCGCCAGACGATCATCATGGTCACGCACGATCCGGTGGCCGCCGCGTACGCCGACCGCGTGGTCTTCCTCGTCGACGGGCGGGTCGACGGTGAGGTGGTCGGGGCCGGTGCCGAGGACATCGCCGCGCGCATGACCAAACTGGAGGCACTGCCGTGTTGAGCGTCGCCCTGCGCACCCTGCGCACTCGCTGGGTCACCTTCGCCGGCACGTTCGTCGCGCTCTCGCTGGGTGTCGCGCTGATCGCGGTGACGGTCCTGGCCCTCGCCTCGTCGCTGAACGCGCCCGCCGGGAAACCCGAACGGTTCGCCGCCGCGCCGGTCGTGGTCAGGGGAGCGGACACCCTGCGCGTGCCCACCTCGATCGGCGTCCGGGTCGACAAGCTCGCCCAGCCGCGTGCCATGCCCGCCGGGACCGTCGCGAAACTGAGGAAGCTCGGCACGGTCGTCGAGGACCGGTCGTTCGCCGTACGGGCCCGGGGCGGCCGCGGCGAACTGGTGGGCCACCCCTGGTCCACCGCGGCCTTCGCCCCGTACGAGATCGACGCGGGACGCGCGCCCCGGGCGGCCGACGAGGTCGTCGTCAGCGGCGACTGGGCGAAGCCGGGGGAGCGCGTACGGACCGATCGCGGCACGGTACGGGTGGTCGGCGTCGTACGGGTGGTCCGCACAGAACGGGTCGGTGGCCCCGCCGCCGGACGTGGCTTCGAGAACGCGGTCTTCTACGTCGACGAGCGCGCCGCCGCACTGTCGCCCGGCAGCGTCCAGCTCGTCGTGGAGGCCGACGCGGCGGCCGTGCGCGAGGCGGTACGCGCCAGTACGGGCGTCCAGGTCCTCACCGGTGACGCGCGCCGTTACGCCGACGCCGACCCGGACCGGGACAGCGCGGCGCTGACCGCGATGAACGCCCTGTTCGGCACGGCCGGCGGTGTCACCGGCTTCGTCTCGGTCTTCGTGGTGGCGTCCACCTTCGCCTTCGCGGTCGCCCAGCGGCGCCGGGAGTTCGGGCTGCTGCGCACGGCCGGGGCGACCCCGGGACAGATCCGCCGAATGGTCTTCGCCGAAGCCCTGGTGGTGGGCGCGCTCGCCTCGGCCACCGGATGCGGGCTCGGCGCGTACGGTGCGCCACGGCTGGCCGCACGGATGGTCGACGGCGGACTCGCACCGAGCTGGTTCACCATCGGCGACGCCACCTGGCCCTACCACTTGGCGTTCTGGACAGGCCTGCTCGTCGCGCTGTGCGGCGTGGCGGCCGCCTCCTGGCGGGCGGGCCGCACAGCCCCCGTCCAGGCGCTGGGCGAGGCCTCCGTGGACACCCGGACGATGACCACGGGCCGCAGGCTGTCCGGCCTGGCCCTGCTGGCGACCGCCGCCGTGACGCTCGTCCTCGCCCTCGTCGGCGCCCCGGGTGAACTGCTGCACCGGAAGACCTATGTGAGCCGACCGATGCTGATGATCACCGCGGTCGCCCTGCTCGCGCCGGCAGTGGTGCGCCCGCTGACCCGGCTGATCGCCTGGCTCCCGGCCCAACTCCCCGGCGCCGGCGGCATGCTGGTCCGGGAGAACGCCGCCGCCGGTGTGCGCCGCACCGCCGCGATCGCGGCGCCGGTCCTGGTCACCGTCGCCCTCACCGGCTCGCTGCTGGGCGCGACCGCGACCCTGAACGAGGCGAAGGCCGACGAGACGCGCCGGCAGACGTCCGCCGACTTCGTCGTCACCCCGGCGAACGGCGCGGGCTTCGACGCGGTGACACTGCGCGGGCTGCGCCAGGTGTCCGGCGCGGAGGTGTCCGCGACCTCGTCGAGCGCCGTCCACGTTCTGGAGGACGGCGTGTCACTGGTCAAGTCCGAGGCGCGCGCGGCGGATCCCGGACCGATCGCCGCAACCACCCGGCTGCCGCTCGAGGCCGGGAGGACGAGCGACCTCGACGACGACTCGATCATCGTCAACCGGGAATGGCAGCGTCACACCGTGGGGCAGCGGGTGCTGGTGTGGCTCGGCGACGGCACGAGGAAGTCGCTGCGGATCGCCGCGGTGATGACCACGGGCACCGGAAACAACGGCGTGTACGTCACTCCGCGCAACGCCCCAGGCGCCACCGTCGACCGGGTCGACGTCGCCCTCGCCGCCGGTGCCGACGCGCGCGCCGTGGCCGCGGGGCTGCGTACGGCGGTGCGTACCTCGGGCGGACAGGTCCTCACCAAGGACCAGTGGGTGCAGGCGAGTTACCCCGAGACGAACCGGACGACCCGGCTCGGCCTCCTGCTGGTCCTGGGCATCGCCCTCCTCTACACCGGTATCTCCCTGGCCAACACCATGGTCATGGCGACCTCCGACCGGGTGCGCGACCTGGCCGTGCTGCGCCTGGCCGGAGCCCCCCGGTGGCAGGTGCTCCGGCTGGTGGGTGCGGAGGCGCTGACGGTCGTCACGGTCGGTGGAGTACTGGGACTCCTCGTCGCAGGGGTCAACCTGTTGGGCATGTGGAGCGCCCTGGGTCTGCTGTCGGCCCCGACCGCGATCGAGGTCCCGTGGACGGCCATCGGTGCGGTCGTCGGCGCCTGCGCGGCGCTGGCCTTCGTCTCGTCCGTCATCCCCGCCGCACTCGCCCTGAGGCGCCGGGCGGTGGAACTGGCGGGCGTCCGGGAGTGAACCCCAGTGCAGCTAGGTGGTCGTCCGTGCGGTGGTCGCGGCGATGGTTTCCAGCGAGTTGATGAGCAGGTCCCACAGACGCTCGGTGTGCAGCTTGGTCGCCACGGAGGTGTTCGCCGGGCCGGAGCCGCCGCGGAAGTCGGTGACCGTCATGCCGTAGGTCGCCGTACCCCGTAGCTCGACCTCGACATGGGCCGGTGTGACCTCCATCAGGCTCGGGTCGATGGCACGGCCGACCGCGCACGCGTCGTGGATCGTGGCCGTCGCGCCGTGCACCTTGCCGACGGTGGCGTTGTAGTGGTCGAGGAGGTCGACGACGAACCGGGACACGGTTGTGCCCAACGCCCCGATGCGGGCCAGCAGTTGCGGTGTGGCGGCGGCCTGGGCGGTCAGGTCGAGGCCGACCATGGTCAGGGGCCAGCCCGCCGAGAAGACGATCGCGGCGGCCTCGGGGTCGGCGTGGATGTTGAACTCGGCCGCCGGTGTGACGTTGCCGCGGGTGTACGACCCGCCCATCAGGACAACCTCCTTGACCAGTGCGGCGATACGGGGTTCCCGGCGCAGCGCCAGCGCGATGTTGGTCAGGGGTGCGGTGGGGACGAGGGTGATCTCACCGGGGTGGGCGAGGACCGTCTCGATGATCAGATCGACGGCGTGCCGGGGGTCGGCCTCCATGGCCGGAGGGATGAAGGCGGGGCCGTCCATCCCGGTGTCGCCGTGGATCTCGGCGGCGAGGGTCTGGTCACGGACGAGGGGACGGGCGGCACCGGCCGCGACCGGTATGCCGTGCAGGCCGGCCAGGGTGCACACCTGGCGGGCGTTCAGGGTGACCTTCTCGATGGTCTGGTTGCCGGCGACGGTCGTGACGGCGACGATCTCGACGTCGGGGTTCCCCGCGGCGAGCAGGATGGCGATGGCGTCGTCGAGCCCGGGGTCGCAGTCGATGATGATCTTCTTGCGCATGGGCGTCCTTCGGGGTGGGACGGGATGCGGACCGGATCACTGGAAACAGCGTGCGCCAGGCCCACCCTGCCCTTGTCGGCCACACGCCACCCCTGTCGGCCCCACCCCGCCCCTTTCGCGCAGGCTCACCTCATTCGCGCAGGGTCACCTCAGCGGATGCGAGGTCCTCCCCGATGCCTCGTCGATCTCGTCGTGCGCCTTGGTCAACAGCTTCATCGCCAGTTCGTTGAGCGCCCGCGCGCCCGCGACCTCCTCGCCGACTCTCGGCTGGTTGGCGTCGGAGGGGTGGCGGCTGGCGTACCCGTGGGCGCGTACCTCGTTCCCGTCGGGGAGCCGAAGGAGAGCGGCGGCGCGGGTGCGGTGGTCGTCCTCCTCGAACTCGATCTCGACGTGCCAGCCGACGGCGGTCATTCCGTGCACCGCGGCCGGTTGCGACTGTGTCGTCTGTGTCATTGCGATCACCTCCGAGGCGGGCCCCAGCCCCTGGTACGGGCCTCGGCCCCTACTACCAGAGTGTGCTTCTTCGCCCGACTCCGCACGGGATGACGGCCGATATCGACAAGAAGTGACGGAACGACCACGAACCGCGTCGGAAACGAGCTTGTCGGCTCACCGCGGTGGGGCTTCCAGGATGAGGCGGATCTCGGTCACCTCATAGCCCGCGCGGTCGAAGGCGGCGGCCATCGGAACGTTGACGGTGTCCGTCGTAGCGGTGACGCGGTCGGCGCCCTCGCTCGCGTGGAACCTGGTGATCTCGGCGAGGACTTCGTCGATCAGGCCCTGTCCGCGCTGTTCCGGGACGACACCCAGGTAGCCGACGTTTCGGTGGTAGGGGGTCGCGGAAGGGATGGCCAGGCCCGCCAGAGTGCCGTCCGGGAGTTCGCCGAGGCGCCACCAGGAGCGCTCACCGGGACAGTCGAGGTAGAACTCGATGTCCTCGCGGGCCAGTTGCTCGGCGTCCATCGAGCGGAGCTCGTTCCGCGTGTGCTGATCCAGGCTCCCGGCCGACAGCCGGATGAACGCGTCGAGGAACTCCTCGTCCGTGCCCTCCCGGAAGATCAGCTTCCCCGCGGGCGCGGGGACCTCGGCGGCCGGTGTCCACTCGTACCGCAGACGCTCGATCTCGCTGCTCAGTCCGGACCTGCGCGCCGCCTCCCTGCGCCAGGCCACCGCGTCGACCAGCACGGGGTCGCTCCGCCAGTCGCGGGGCAGCGAGATGTTGTAAACGGGAAGAGCCCCGAAGGCGGCATGGCCGGCGGCCAGCAGCCCGGAGGCGATGGCGACCGGGTCGACGACGCCGGAGCGTACCTGGAGGCAGTCGAGCGCGATCGGCCGCGCGCTGTCGGCACGGCCCCACCACAGGGCGCGAGCCAGGATCTCCCCGTTCTCGTCCTCGGCGAACCAGATCCACTCGGGGCGGAACTGGTCGCTAGCGAGCTCCTCCCGGATCTTTTCCGCGGTCAGGGCGGGGACGGGACCGTCGGCCGGGTAGGCGGCGGCGCGGTCGAGGTCTACGGGGTCTGCGGTGGCAGCGCGGAAAAGCATTCGATCATGGTCCCACCGTGGGGCCGTACGGGGCCACGTCTTTTTTCGACCAGAGCTGACCAGAGCTGACCGGGGCGGGTGTCACGTGGTCTCAGTTGTCGAACCAGACGACGAGGCGGACGTTCTCGGCTCCGCGGCGCTCGGCGAGGGTGCGCATTACCGTCCACACGTCGCCCCAGTCCTCGTCCCGCACCGCCTGTCGCCGGGTGAGCCGATCGTCACGCGCCGGCCGCTGCGCGAGTGGTGCTGCCGGTTCGTCCCACTCCGCCGCCTCCAGCTCGGCCCAATCGATCCAAGAGGGACTGTGGGCGTCCTCGAGTTCCCACTGGTAGGCCCGTGCGGCCGCTCGGGAGGCGTCCTGCGGGAAACCCCGCCGCGCCGCAAGGGGCTCGAAGGATCCGTTCCGGACTCCGAAGAGGCAGCCGAATGCCTCGTACGACCGGTCGTTGTAGACATGGGCCAGCGCCATGGCCGCGTGCCAGCGGAGAAAAGGCTCGTCGTCGTCGGGTTCGGAGGTGTCGATGTGGCTGCTTCTGACCTCGATGAACCCATGTATGTCCGTGCCCATGACAGCGATCCTTCCAGGCGGACCCGACCGCTCACGAGCGGAGACTCACGGCCGCATGACAGAGCTGAGCGCGAGGTCGCTCGGTAGTGACCGGTGGCGATCGGTGGCGACGGCCAGTGACGGGGCGGCTACCAGCGTGGTCGGTGAACGGCCAGGTCACGGGCCCCCGGCCGAACGGGTTCCCTTCGAGGGGTAGCCGTCAGGCAAGATGGGGTGTTACTTGCCGAACGAGGGCATGAAACAGCCCCTCACCAGCGGGTTTCCCGTCGATGAGGGGCCGTGTCAGGCGGCTTGGGCCGTCTCTGGGCCGTCATGGGTGTGACCGGCGGCCCGGTACATCGCACTGATGGCTTTCCGGGTCCGGGTCTCGCTGCTCGGCACCAGGTGGGTGTACACGCGGAGCGTGAATCCGGGGTCGCTGTGACCGAGGTACAGGCTCAGCGCCTTGATGTTCTCCCCGGCGTCCAGGAGGACCGACGCGTAGAAGTGCCGCAGGGCGTGCATGCCGTGCTCGCGTGCGGCTGTGTAGCGCTGCCCCTTCTCGGGAACCGGGATGATTCCGGCGGACGCCAGCGCGGGTTTCCACGATTGATCGTTGAACCCGTTGCTCCACAGGGCGGCGCCCACACCGCTCGTGAAAACGAGCCGATGCGTGACCTTCGGCCCGGTCGGCGTCAGCCAGGGCAAGGTGATCTCAACCGGCGGGAAGCGCTTCATGTGCTCGGCCAAGGCCGCCGACACCTCAGGGTCCAGCGGCACGTCACGGAGCTTGCCGCGCTTGGGCGGCGCGAAGACCAGCGAGCCGCGGACCTTCTTGACCTGCTGCCGCACGTAGAGCCAGCCGAGATCACCGAGGTTGTCGACCGCCAGACCGAAGATCTCGCCTTCAACAAGCACGCCGACCGCACCCCGGACCTGCCCGCCCTCGCAGCCTTCCGGCCCGCCACTGCCGCGCTGCCCTCGGACCGGGTGCCGCTGTCCAAGACAGCCCCCGCCACCGCCTGACCCATCCCGCTTGCCCGGTCGGCGCGACCGCATCGCGCCAGGTTCCTACCCCCCTGATAACTCAGGGTGGCGGGCGCGTCAGTCCGAGCATCTGCGTGAAATCGAGATGATGTCGCATTTGATTCCTGGCGCGGAGTTGCGGAGCCGACTACAAGAGGTAACTGCAGCGATATATGCCGATAGCTCCGCGCAAGAAGAACTGGCAAAGGTGGCAAGGATGGTGGGTATCTCCCAGGAGGGCATCAACCTCCTCGCAGCTCGACTCCGCGGAGAGCCCCTGCCAACGCGAACCGTGGCCTTCCTCGCCTGGCGTGATGACTCCTAGCCATCGAATGTCATGTGACCGCCTGAGAGGGATCGAGAGGCCCAAGCTGATGGGCGGCTGACATCCAGGCCTGACATCAACGACCGAGGGCACCAGCGGTCTTGAGCCGCCCAAGGGGACCAACGTGTCCACGACCTGCATGCGATGGTCAGGACGTCGTGGACTATCCGTGGACAGGCCTCGCTCGACCAGTCCCGGACGCTGCCCTGACCAGCGAAGTTTCCTAGGACCGAAGCGCCCTCCGGAGCTGTGTGCGCAGGTTGAATCCTGTCGGGAGCACTCGCCGCGTCTGCCAAGGCACGGCCACGACAGGGCAGTTGGCCCCCGCGCGGCCCGCCATCCCGGAACTGGCGGGCCAACGCCTCGAAAGACGCCGCCGCGGGGTAAACGGAACCTACGCCTCCGCCAGTCGAAACGGAAGCCCCCTGTTTCCGCAACGATCGGGCCGCCCACTCGTGTGCGGCTGGGCCGGGGCCTCAGCAGAGTTCTCCGGGCTCGCACGTCACTAGCCCGGGGCCTGGCTGTCCCACACCCAAACCGGCGTCTCACGCCACAGCCTCGCGCTGGGTCGTGTGCCCGCGAAGCCGTCCGCCCCCGGCCCTGGTGGCCGGGGGCGGTTCGGTACTACCAGTAGATGACGGCCGAGCCTCTCTGCCGCGAGAGTTGACGCGGCAGGTTTCAACCGGCGTGGGCCGCACGCGCATCAGGGACCGGCAGGGCGAACCGCCCGGGGAGCGCCCGACACACCTCCGACACAGCCTGTGTCGCGGGCGCCACCTCACGCATTCCGCCGCAGGTCAGAGAGTTACGAGGTGCGATCGACACAATCACTCCGGAACCATGTGCGCAGGAATCCTGCTGAGGACACGCACCGAGTGGCCGTCCGCCCGAGTGACGGCCCGCACAGCGGGGACGCCCGCGAGGTCTTGAGGATGGCCGCCACTTTGGCGGCACGTTCTTTTCGTTGCCTGTTCGTGCTTTATCTGTCCTCAGGTCGGGCTGGACGCTGAGGCGCCCCCTCCACATCTTCCCGTTTGAATCTCGAAGATGGACCTGCCCATGCGTACTCTCATACGCGCCGGCGCGCTGACCGCCGGTGTTTCATCCCTGCTGCTCCTCGCACCGACCGCGTACGCCACCCCTCCCGGTGACAACGGGACAGTGAAGATCCACGACGCCAGGACAGGCGAGGAGTTGCGCCGCAACGAGCCGCATGTCTGCACGTTCTACCTCGACGCCTTCGGTTTCGACGCGATACAGCAGGTCGACTGGCACATCGAGGCCTGGGCTCCGACAGCCGCCGCCAAAGGCGAGACCATGAAGTCCGGGGCGATCACCCTGGATGCCGAGGGTCACGGCCGTACGGCAGACCTGTCGCTGCCTGACGGGCACTACAAGCTGTTCTGGAACTTCGACGGCGAGAAGGGAGCCGCCAAGCACAAGGTGTTCTGGACAGACTGCAAGGGCTCTGGGGGCGGTGGTGGCGGTACGACGCCGTCCGGCTCAGCGTCGCCCTCTTCACCGGCGTCGTCCTCGCCTTCAGGTTCGGCGGGTGCTACCGCCGCGCCGAGTGTCTCCTCAAGCGAGGGCGGGGCAGCCCCGTCCGCCGCCGCCTCCCCGTCCGCGCAGGGCGGCGGTGGCCTGGCCGAGACCGGTAGCAGCGCCCCGGTGGGCCTGCTGCCGGGCGCCGCGGCGGCGCTGGTGACCGCGGGCGGTTACCTGGTGCTGCGACGCCGTAGGACCTTCCGAGGCTGACGTCTGCTGGGCATGGCGGATCCCCCCGTACTCGTCCGACGGAGGAGTACGGGGGTGTCGTGTGCGGGGAGGGGGAAGGGGCCAGCCGGTGCGCACGAGCATCCGGAGGGCGGGCGCGGAATCTAGGCGTCCGGTGAATGCACGGTGAAGTGGGGCGTCTGGCCAGGACGTCACCGAAGAAGTCGCAGGTCAGTCCCCCTGTTCCCTTCGGGTGCGCCTTGCCGGCGTGAAAACATGGCTGCGGCGCCTGCCCGCCGACGCCGGTAGCTCGTTGGGACGTTGAGCCCGTAGGTCAGTCTGGTGCCGGGGCCGCAGAGGGGCCACGCACTGTTGCCATCGAGCACGCCGGTCAGATTTTCGCTCCCCCGCGGCCCCCTGGGCAGGCGTCGGCCCGTACGGATCGATACCAGGGAGTTGTGCATGGCGGACACCGACGACGGTGGCGTCGAGGAGATCGAGCAGGCCGAGGAGCTCGTGGCCCGTGTCGCGGCGATCGATATCGCCAAGGCGTCGGGCATGGTCTGTGTGCGGGTGCCGCACGAGGACAAGCCCGGCAAGCGCGTGCAGCGGGTCTTCAACACCGTCGCGACCAGCGGCGCGATCCTGGACCTGGCCGACCACCTGGTCTGCCAGGGCGTCACCCGGGTGGTGATGGAGGCGACGTCGACCTACTGGAAGCCGTACTTCTTTCTGCTGGAATCGCGTGGTCTGGAGTGCTGGCTGGTCAACGCCCGTGACGTCAAGAACGTCCCGGGCCGGCCCAAAACCGACCGCCTGGACGCGGTCTGGCTGGCCAAGCTCACCGAACGCGGCATGCTCCGGCCCTCGTTCGTACCCCCGAAGCCGGTCCGTGAACTGCGCGATCTGACCCGGGCCCGGGCCGTCATGACCCACGAGCGCACCCGCCACAAGCAGCGCACCGAGAAACTCCTCGAGGACGCCCAGATCAAGCTGTCCACCGTGATCGCCGACATCTTCGGCGTCTCCGGCCGGGCCATGCTGGAGGCACTGATCGCGGGCGAACGCAGCCCCAAGGCGTTGGCGGACCTGGCCCACGGCACCATCAAGGCCAGCCACAGCACCCTGGCCGAGGCCCTGACCGGCCGGTTCGAAGAACACCACGCCTTCATGTGCCGGATGCTGCTGGACACCGTCGACTACCTCACCGTGCAGATCGACAAGCTCACCGCCCGGATCACCCTGCGTCTGGCCGAGCTGTCCACCACCGAGGACGACGAAGGCCCCGGACAGGGCACCCTCATACCGATCACCGACACCGAACGCCTCGACGAGATCCCCGGCGTCGGCCCCAGCACCGCGCAGGTCATCCTCGCCGAGACCGGCCTGGACATGACGGTCTTCCCCACCGCCGGCCATCTCGTGTCCTGGGCGAAACTCTCCCCACGCACCCTCCAGTCCGGAAACAAGAACACCTCCGGCCCCACCGGCAAAGGCAACCCCTGGCTCCGCGGCGCCCTCGGCGAAGCAGCAATCTCCGCCGCCCGCACCGACACCTTCCTCGGCGCCCGCTACCGCCGCATCGTCAAACGCCGCGGCCACATGAAAGCCCTGGTCGCCGTCGCCCGCTCCATCCTGGTCGCCGTCTGGCACCTCATGAACGACCCGACCGCCCGCTACCGAGACCTCGGCCCCGACTTCCACACCCGCAACCTCGACCCGGCCCGCAAGAGCCGCGACCTCGTCCGCCAGCTCAAGGCCCTCGGCCACGACGTCACCCTCACCCCGGCAGCCGCCTGACATCCCACGACCCCACCGCCCCACACCAGCCCCCGACCGTCACCATCGAGGGGCTATCTCGCCATCCCCATCTGACCGTTGAGTTTTCCGGTCAGACGAATCATCAATTAAGAGCGCACAGCTCCCTTCTAAGCGCTCTGTCGTTCGGAACGTGCCACAGTCGTGCCACATCGTGCGGTCAGCCACGGTCAACGACGGCTCGCTGCAGTCGTGATTCGTCGTTCACTGGGCTGCGGCTACGGCTGGAGTGACCTGGGGAACTCCGCCGCCGATCACGTCCCCCCTTACAAAGCAGCGATCCAGCTTTCAAAGACCAGAGCCTTGCGATCAGTACGGCCGCGGGACCTTGTGGGCATCCAGCGCGACGGTGTACCGCGCCAGCAGCTCATCGAGGTCGGCCAGTAGAAGGCTGGCGGTTTCCTGTGCCCCGGCGAGGTCGCCCTGGTCGCACGCTTCAATGACTTCGGCAACTTCGCTGCGGATGACGGAGAGAGAGTCACCCTGGATCAAGACGCCGGGGAACCGACGGGGTGGCAGGCGCACCACAGCGTTGTTCCCACCGTCCGTGAACAGCTCTGCCTCAACACGTTCCATCGCACCATCCAACCTGACATCACCAGCTGACATCAACGACGGCGTACACAGGCAGCCTTGAGCAACCGAACGCGCCCGACGAACGAGGGCCTAAGAGCTCCAGGGCGGCTGGTGGATCGAACTTACAAGGCGGATGTCACCGAATGCTCCAGCTGTAGATCAGTCTCGATAATCGAGATCCCTGCCACCGCTGGCCTTGATCATCCAGGACAGTGAGCCGCTGCCGAACGGCCAGCCGGTGGTGGCCACCTCAACCCAGCCGTTGCCTGGCTCATCGGACCCCGCGTCCCACCACCACCAGCTGCGATCGTCGCCCATGCCGTCCTCGGTCGGGTCGAAGTAGTAGAGCCAGTCCGACAGCGTCCAAGGCTCTTGGTTGAAGGCTGATTTCTGCTCGGGCGTCATCGCCTGCCACGTCTGCAGCCAGGCCTGAACATCGAATGACGGGTCCGGCTCCGGCTCCGGCGCGCACCGCTGCATGAACTCCGCCGGCAGCAGCTCGGACCATCGCCCGAAGGCTGGCCAGTCACCCGTCCGCTGGACCACACACGCCAGCGCGGCACGGGCATTCGCGATGACCCGCGCCGGATCCTCGGCAAGGAACCGGACCCGCACGAGAAACGGCCGCTGTCGACCGTCATCGGCCCCGAGACCGGATTGAAGACGCCGCAGCTCGCCCTTGATGATCTCCACGGCGAAAAAGTGTGCACCGCCACCGGCTTTGCCGCACGTCAATATGGCGAACCAGGCCTCCAGGTCTCGATCTACGGCTGGCCATGCTGACTGCCTGCTGCCTCGTGAGCAGCAAAGCCTTCTGTCTCATGTGGCCGGATCGCTCCCTTGTGGGCACTTCGTGTACGTGTCAAATAGTTGAGAGGCGGGGTGACCGGGGGAGGGGGACGCTGCGTGTCTGTGTCAGGTGAGGATCGGGTTGTACCGTCGGATTGGGCGGTAGAGCGGTTCGGGCAGTGTGCCGGCGGGCTCGCTGCCGCGGTTCCGGTGCAACTGGCCAGGGCACACGCGCGAGCCCACGCCGTGCATCTGACGGCCCGGTTGAAGAAGCGCAGTCCCTATGGCGCCACCCTGGCGGAGGCGGTGCGGGAGAACCTGGCAGATACGGCGCGGGAGCTGGAGGAAGCCGTGCGGGACGTACGTGGGTACGAGTACGCCGTCATCAACGACCACGCGCTCTTCCCCTTCAAGTACGCCGACCGTCCGAAGCCGCTTGATCGTGCCCGGTTGGCTTCCAACGCTTCCCCTACGCGCCGCCGGATGCTCCTGGGGCACGGGCCGCAGCCTCAAGAAGGGCTGTTCCCTCTCGACGACGACCTGACGACAGAGGAGTACGAGGAGCTGCACGAGACGTTCGAGGCGCTCGGCGTCTCCACGAGGCTCGTCTGTCTGTTCTTCACAGCCGACCCGGAGAACGGCATCCACGCCATCCACTGGGGAGACGCCCATCTCGAACCGGACCGCACCTTCACCTGGCTCTACAGCGAACAGCTCCCCGTCGCTCCCCAGCCGCTCGAGTGACGGCCCTGGGCGGGCGCGACCTGCGTCACGTCGGCGACCGTGGGCGGTCTCCTGGGCCGTCCCTGGGCCGTGCGAGGCCGCTCGACAGTGACCGGCGGCGACAACCAGTGACAGGTCAGCTACCAGGGCGGTCGACGAACGGCCAGGTCACGGCCCCCTGACCGAACGGGTTTCCCCCGAGGGGTAGCCGTCAGGCAAGATGGGGTGTATCTGCCCACTGCCGATTTCAAGCGTCCGGACGGTTTCTCTTGGCTGAGTTCATTTACACCATGCGCAAGACGCGCAAGGCGCACGGCGACAAGGTGATTCTCGACGACGTCACCCTGAGTTTCCTGCCGGGTGCGAAGATCGGTGTGGTCGGTCCGAACGGTGCCGGTAAGTCCACCGTTCTCAAGATCATGGCGGGGCTCGAGCAGCCCTCCAACGGTGACGCGTTCCTGTCGCCCGGCTACAGCGTCGGGATGCTGCTCCAGGAGCCGCCCCTCGACGAGTCCAAGACGGTCCTGGAGAACGTCCAGGACGGCGCCGCCGAGATCATGGGCAAGCTCAAGCGCTTCAACGAGGTCGCCGAGCTCATGGCGACCGACTACTCGGACGCGCTGCTGGACGAGATGGGCAAGCTCCAGGAGGACCTGGACCACGCCAACGCGTGGGACCTGGACGCCCAGCTGGAGCAGGCCATGGACGCCCTGGGCTGCCCGCCCGGCGACTGGCCGGTCACCAACCTCTCCGGTGGTGAGAAGCGCCGCGTCGCGCTGTGCAAGCTGCTGATCGAGGCGCCCGACCTGCTGCTCCTCGACGAGCCCACCAACCACCTGGACGCCGAGTCCGTGCAGTGGCTGGAGCAGCACCTCGCGAAGTACCCCGGCACCGTCGTCGCCGTCACCCACGACCGCTACTTCCTCGACAACGTCGCCGGCTGGATCCTCGAGCTCGACCGCGGCCGCGCCATCGGCTACGAGGGCAACTACTCGACGTACCTGGAGAGCAAGGCCTCCCGCCTCAAGGTCGAGGGCCAGAAGGACGCCAAGCGCGCCAAGCGGCTCAAGGAAGAGCTGGAGTGGGTGCGGTCCAACGCCAAGGGGCGGCAGGCCAAGTCCAAGGCGCGTCTGGCGCGCTACGAGGAGATGGCCGCCGAGGCCGACAAGATGCGGAAGCTGGACTTCGAGGAGATCCAGATCCCGCCGGGCCCGCGTCTGGGCTCCATCGTGGTCGAGGTCAACAACCTCTCCAAGGCCTTCGGCGAGAAGGTCCTGATCGACGACCTCTCCTTCACGCTGCCGCGTAACGGGATCGTCGGTGTCATCGGCCCGAACGGCGCCGGCAAGACCACGCTCTTCAAGATGATCCAGGGTCTGGAGACGCCGGACTCCGGCACGATCAAGGTCGGCGAGACCGTCAAGATCAGTTACGTCGACCAGAGCCGCGAGAACATCGACCCGAAGAAGTCGCTGTGGGCCGTGGTCTCGGACGAGCTGGACTACATCAACGTGGGCCAGGTCGAGATGCCGTCGCGCGCGTACGTCTCCGCCTTCGGCTTCAAGGGTCCCGACCAGCAGAAGCCGGCCGGTGTCCTCTCCGGTGGTGAGCGCAACCGTCTCAACCTCGCCCTCACCCTCAAGCAGGGCGGCAACCTGCTGCTCCTCGACGAGCCGACCAACGACCTCGACGTCGAGACGCTGTCCTCGCTCGAGAACGCGCTGCTGGAGTTCCCGGGTGCGGCCGTGGTCGTCTCCCACGACCGCTGGTTCCTGGACCGGGTCGCGACGCACATCCTCGCCTACGAGGGTGACTCGAAGTGGTTCTGGTTCGAGGGCAACTTCGAGTCCTACGAGAAGAACAAGATCGAGCGCCTCGGTGCGGACGCCGCGCGCCCCCACCGCGCCACCTACAAGAAGCTGACCCGGGGCTGATCGATCTTGCGGCACATCTACCGCTGCCCGCTGCGCTGGGCGGACATGGACGCGTACGGCCACGTCAACAACGCGGTCTTCCTCCGCTACCTGGAGGAAGCACGTATCGACTTCCTGACCCGCCCGGACAAGCAGTTCAAGCAGGGGTCCGTGGTGGCCCGCCACGAGATCGACTACAAGCGGCAGCTCGTCCACCGGCGCGAGCCGGTGGACATCGAGCTGTGGATCACCCAGATAAGGGCCGCGGCGTTCACGATCACGTACGAGGTCAAGGACGCGGACCAGCTCTACGTCCGGGCCGCGACCGTGGTCGTGCCGTTCGACTTCGAGGCCCAGCGCCCGCGACGCCTCACCGCCGAGGAGCGGGAGTTCCTGGAGGAGTACCGGGACGACCAGCCTGACGAGGCCGTCGCGGCATGACCGTGACCGCCCTGCACCTCGCCGACGACGGGGAGGCGGCGGACCTCGCCGCCTTCCTGGCCCGGCTGATCCACTACGACCGCGCCGCCGCCGTACGCCTCCAGGCGTACGGCACCGCGCTCGCGGTCTTCGGCCGGCCGCCGTCGTTCGAGGTCCTCGCGATCCGTACGGCGCGGCTCGCCAAGCCGTACGAGAACGGGCTCGACGTCACGCTCGACGTGACCGTCTCCGCCGGTGAACTCCTTGAGTCCATCGACGAGTCGGCGGCCACCGTCGGTGTTCCGGAGGCTGTCACCGGGCCGCCGTGGGCCGGGGTCCTCCCGCCCCGCGGAGGCTGGCGGCCGGAGCCGGGACTGCCCGGACCGGACGCCGTACGCGCGATGGTCGCCACCGCGGTCGCCGAATTCCGGTCCCGTACGCAGGAATTGGCGCCCGAGGCCCGTACCCGCGCCGAACTCGACCGCATCGGACGGGAGATCTGGTCCCGGCCGGTCGGAGACACCGGACTTCCGGTACGGGCCGCCCATGCGGCGCAGTCGCTCGGGTTCCTGCGCCCGGTGCGGCAGGCCGACCCAGGCGAGAGCCCGTTGGGGCTGTACTCGTCCGGGGCGTGGCTGCGGCTTCGTACGCCCTATGGATCGATCGCCGTGCGCAGGGCGGGTCTCGGGGCGCTGGACGTCAGCGTCCGCTGATCTCAGCCAGCTGTGTTGATCATCGATGCGGCCGCGTACGTCAGGTAGTTCCACAGCGTGTGCTCGTGCTCTTCGGAGAGGCCGAGCTCGTCGACGGCCACCCGCATGTGCGCGAGCCAGGCGTCGTGCGCCGCCTGGTCGACGGCGAACGGGGCGTGACGCATCCGCAGCCGGGGGTGACCGCGGTTGTCGCTGTACGTCGTCGGGCCGCCCCAGTACTGGATCAGGAACAGGGTGAAGCGCTCCTCGGCCGGGCCCAGGTCCTCCTCGGGGTACATGGCCTTGAGCAGCGGGTCCTCGGCCACTCCCTCGTAGAAACGATGCACGAGGCGCCGGAAGGTCTCCTCGCCGCCGACCTGCTCGTAGAAGGTCTGCTCCTGAAGCGTGCCGCGCCGGATCTCTTTCACCTCACCATGGTCTCAGACCGGGTGGCCGAGGACGCAAGGCTTAGGACCAGCGACCCAGCGGCCCCAGCGGCCCCGGCGACCCGGCGGGTGAGGCATTCGCCTCGCGGCCCGTCCCGCCGCACAGTGGAGGTATGAGCGCCCACGCTCTCGACCACGACCACGACCACGACCTCGACAACCTCGCCACGCTGGCGCGGGCCGCCCTGGTGCGCGAGATCGACCGGAGCGGCGCCTGGGCCGCCGACCCGGTGTGGCGGGCGGCGTTCGAGGAGGTCCCGCGCCACCTCTTCGTGCCGTACTACTACGTGGGTGCCGTGGGCGGCTTCGAGCGCGTGTGGGGCGAGGACCCCGACCCGCGCAGCCGGGAGCACTGGGTGCGCGGCGCCTACGCGGACGCCCCGCTGGCCACCCGGGTGCGCGACGGCGAGCTGATCTCCTCCAGCAGTCAGCCGTCGCTGATGGCGATGATGCTGACCGCGCTGGAGGTACGGGAGGGGGACGCCGTCCTGGAGATCGGCGCCGGCACCGGGTACAACGCGGCGCTGCTCGCCCACCGTCTCGGCGACCGTCTGGTGACCACGATCGACCTCGACCCGGAGATCACGGAGTCCGCGCGCCGGCACCTGGCCACCGCCGGGTACCACCCGACCGTCGTCACCGGAGACGGCGCTCGCGGGGTCCCCGAGCGCGCCCCCTTCGACCGGATCATCGCGACCTGCACGCTGACCTCGATCCCGCGACCGTGGCTCGCCCAGTGCCGCCCCGGCGCCCGCATCCTGGCACCGCTGGCCACCGGCCTGATCGCGCTGCGCGTCCGGGACGCCGGGCACGCCGAGGGGCGCTTCCTGCACACGCCCGCCTATTTCGTGCCCCTGCGCGGCGCGAGCCGGCCCGAGGAACTGGAGCCGCAGCACCTGGGCGAGCTGCCGCGCCGGGTCCGCGGCGACGAGCTGCTCCGGTTCCTGCTGACCCTCGCGGCGCGCAGCCTCGCCCCGTACGAGGCGTACGAGCTCTGGGAGCGCGAGAACCGGCCCGTGCGCGAGCGGTACGGGGTCACGGTCGACGGCGCGGACGCCTGGGCGTGGCTGGACGACCCCGAGGGGCCGTACGCCTGGCCGCTGCCGTGACCCCTGCCGCAGGCTTCGCCGTCAGCCTCGCCTGATGGTGATCGTCGTCCAGGCGCCGACGTGCACCCGGTCGCCGTCCTGGAGCGGGACCGGCACGAAGGGCTGGATGGGCTCCTCGCCGCCGTTGACCGTGGTGCCGTTGGTCGAGTTCTGGTCGACGACCGCCCAGCTGCCGTCGGGCTGCTGGACCAGAACCGCGTGCTGGTGCGAGACGCCGGGGTCCTCGGGGGGCACCGAGAGGTCGATGTCCGGGGTGTCGCCGGTTGAGTGCCGACGGCGGCCGATCGTCAACTGGTTGCCGGTGAGGGGGCGCTGCTGCTCCGGGGAGTACGCGGGCAGGTTCAGGCCCGCGGCCTCGGGGCCGGAGCGCTGCATCATCGCCATGAAGTACTCGCGGTCGGGACCGATCGTCGCGCTCCAGGACAGCGACTGCCGCTGTTGCTGGTAGGCGGGACCGGGGCCGGGCGGGGCCTGGGTCGAGCCGGGCTGCGGATAGCCGTAGCCGCCGCCCTGACCCATACCGGGACCACCGGGACCACCGGGACCACCGGGACGGCCGCCAGGACCACCGGGACCACCAGGACCGCCGGGCGAACCGCCCGGCGGGGAGATCACCCAGTCGTCGTCACCGCCGCCGAAGGACGGGCCCGAGGACTGCGGACCGCCGGGCCCGGGCTGGCCCTGCTGCGGGAACGCGGGCGCGGCCGGCTGCTGGGTGAACGCCTGCGGGGCGCCAGGTCCACCGGGTCCACCGGGTCCACCGGGCGTGGGCCCGGGCGGCGGCGGAACCGGACGGGACGGATCCGCGCCGAAGCCGCCGGGACCACCACCAGGACGACCAGGACCGCCGGGGCCACCCGGGCCGCCCGGACGGGACGGATCACCGCGGAAGCCCGAGGGATCCTGCCCGTAGGGCGGAATCGGTTCCGCGGGGCGGTTCATCTGCGAGGGCCGCGAGCTCTGGTACTCGAAGGGATCGTGACCAGGACCGGGACCGGGACCGGCGCCGGTCCCGCCCGGCTGCCCCTGCGGGGGCTGCTGGAAGCGCAGCGCCGGATTGGGCAGCCCGGGTGCGGGCGACTGCGGACGCGGCGCCGCCGGGGTGTACGAGGTCGCCGTGTTCGTCAGGAAGTTCCACCGGCACTCCTCGCAGAACGGCGCACCGCCCTCACGGGGCGTACGGCACTGCGGGCAGAGCTCCGGCTCGTGTGGGGGCACGGCGGACAGGTGCGGGCGCCCGCCTCCGGCCCCGGGGCCACCGGGGCCGGAGGGCGGGGGCGAGCCGGGCGGCGGATAGCCGTAACCGGCGGGGGGCGGCGGTGGAGGGGGCGGAGGCACGGCACCGGCCATGCGGTGACCGCAGACCTCGCACCAGTCGTCGGAACCCGACTGGTGTCCGTTCGGGCAGGTCGGCATGTCGGCGCTTCCCCCTCTCCTTTTCCGGCCGTTGTGACCGGGTTTCTCCAGTTCCCAGCGGGAACCGGGCTCGCTACTTCTTTACACGAACAGTCTTTGTGGACCGCGTCTCAAGGGTCATTTCGTCGGCCTCTTCGACCCTTGCCTTCAATCGCACAGTACCTGCCGCGGCGTCGACCACGTCCACCACCTTCGCAAGCAGTTTCGCAGTATCGGCGTTGCCCGACACGCTCGCGAGCTGAACGGCCCGGCCCAGCTTGGCCGTCGCTCCGTCGACATCCCCCGATTTGCGCAGATCCAGTCCTTGTTGGATGACTTGCGCCAGTTCCGCCTGACCTGTGTAGTGCGCGACCTGGGCGTTGATCCTCGTCGAGGCCACCATGTCGTCGGTCCACACCGCCTTGACGAGCCCCTGCCCGCCGAGGTTGTGCACGCCTCCGTCGCCCTGCGGTATGACGAGCGACACCCGGGCGGCCAGCATCTCCTGGCCCACTCCGGCCGAGGGGACCTCGACGCACACGTGGTAGTCGCGTGACTCGTCGCCCCAGGACCCGGTGGGGTAGTCGCCGGCGCGTGGGCCCGCCTCGGTGCGACGGTCGGTCAGCTCCTCGACCGTGGGGGCCACTTGCTTGACGAACTTGATCTCGGTCCCCACGGGCGTCCACAGGCGCAGCGCGACGTCCGCGACCTCCTTGCCCATGGCCGTCTCCATCATCTGTGTGAAGTCGGCGGACAGGGCGGCCGGGTCCGCGACGATGTCGGCGGTGCCGAGCAGCGCCGAGGCGATCCCGGTGACCTCCTTGACCTCCCAGTCCGTACCCACTCCACGCGCGTCACAGGTGAAACGTCCGGCACAGGAGTCGAGGGCGGCCTTGAGGTCCTCGGGCGACTCGTGTTCGTTGCGGCCGTCGGTGAGCAGGATCCCGTGCCGGATCGACACCTCGGCCGAGGACAGCAGCCGGTCGGCGAGGCGCAGCCAGGTGCCGATCGCCGTACCGCCGCCCGCGCTCAGCCTGCGCAGTGCCTCCTTGGCCTGACCGCGGGTCGCCGCGTCGGCCACCGCGAGGCGCCCGTTGCCGGGGTAGACCTCCTTGGCGACGTGCGTGCCGCCGATCACCGCGAAGTGCACGCCGTCGCGCAGGGTGTCGATCGCGGCGGCCGTGGCGTCGCGGCCGCCCCGCATCTTGGTCGGCGGGTAGTCCATCGAGCCGGAACAGTCGACCATGATCGCCACGGCGGCGTCCGGGCCCCGGCCCGCCCCGTACAGGTGGGGCGCGCCGACCGCGCTCCCGATGGTGCCGCCGCCGGTGGCGCTCACCGTGACGATCGCGTTGACCTCGCGGCCGCTCTCGGGCAGGTACTCGTTCTGGTAGACGTCGACCGAGAACTGCGGCACGTTCGACTTCGAGAAATTGGCCATGCCTTCTTCGTCCCCCTCAAGACCTCCGGTGGTTGGCGGAGGTGATGACTGTATGCGGACCGGTCCCCTCCGGTCCGAGGCCGTCCCCGTGGGTACGGATTGCGCCCTTTCGCGGCCTCAGGCCGATCCTGCCCCCTGTGGCGGGGCCGGGAACGGGACGACGGCCACTGTTACGTTGTCGTGGCCCCCGCCGTCCAGGGCGTGACCCACCAGGACCTGGGCGCTGTGCAGCGGCCGCTCGGCGGCGTCCAGCGGCACGACCTCGGCCATCTCCTCGGCCGCCTCCGCGTAGTTCCACAGTCCGTCGGTGCACACCACCACTACACCCGGCCGGTCCGGCTTGAAGGAAGCGGTGTGCGGCTCCAGTTCGTACGCGTCCGCGCCGAGCCAGCCCGTGATGGCGTGGGCGCGCTCGTCGGCGTACGCCTGCGCCTCGCTCATCAGGCCCGCGGCGACCATCTGCGCGGCCCAGGAGTCGTCCTCGGTGAGCCGGGCGGGCGGTGTGGCGCGGTCCACCGGAACCCAGTAGGCGCGGCTGTCGCCGACCCAGCCGACGATCAGCAGGGTGGGGGTGACGACCGCGCCGACGAGCGTGCAGGCGGGCGCGTTCTGGTGCGGGGCGTGCTCCTCGTGTGCGGGGGGCGCCTCCGCCAGCGCGTTGACGGCCTCGGCGGCCGTGAGGATCGCCTCGTGCATGGCCTGCTGCGGGTGGGTGCCGAGCGGCAGCGCCGCCAGCAGCGCCTCGTTCGCCGCGCGGGACGCGGCGAGCGAGGCCTCGTCGGGGCGGGTCGCCGAGGAGACCCCGTCGCAGACGATCGCGACGACCGCGGGGGAGCCGTCCGGCAGCGCGGTCGAGGAGATCGCGAACGCGTCCTCGTTGCGATGGTGGCGCAGACCTCGGTCGCTGACCGCGGACACCGCACCCAACTCCTGCTCCATGTGGTCCCGTTCGCGCGGCTGGGCGTGCCCGCAGTTCTCGCAGTAGCCGTCGCTGTCCACATGGCCGGAGCGGCAGGCGACGCACAGTTTGGTGCCCGCGGGGGGCGTGACGGACGCGCCGAGGTCCGCGGTCCGCGGATCGACGACCGGACCGGCGGGGGCTCCGGCCGGCGGGGCGAGTGGGTACTCGTCGGCCTCCGGGCGCCGGTCGAACCGCACGCCTGAAGGCTGTGCGCCCGAAGGGTGCCCGCCCGGCTGTTGGACCCCCGCGGACTCCGTATCCGGGTGGGGGAGTTCGGAGCCGCCCGAGTCCAGGCCCCGGATGTCGGCGGCCCGGTGCACCGGCGCGGGCGTGTCGGAGCTCGCGGGCTCCGGTGCGAGGGGCCAGTCCAGGCCCGCGGCGGCCTCGGAGGGGCGTGGCGACGAGCCGTTCATGGTGATCGTGGGGTGGTCCTGGGGCGGTGCGGGCACCGCCGACAGGTCGTACCCGCACGCACCGCAGAAACGGTCACCCGCCTCCAGGGGCTCCTCGCAACTGGGGCACCGCGAAAGGGCCGTGGGCTGGGGCATCTGGGACATCAATCACACCCACGTCCGGGGGCGGTAACGGTTGGCACGTTCCACCAGGTCGATCCTTTCCTCGCCGCCCTGCGCGAGGCGGGCCAGCGTGCGGTACGAGCGCTCCAGCGCGAAGCGCAGACCGCGCTCGTCCACCTCACTGCCGAGCAACACCCGTCCGCCGCCGGAGTGCGGGGCGGAACTCTGGCTACCGGAGAGTACCCAGTCCAGGGCGCAGCCTAGGACCTCCGTCGACAACTGCTCGCGTCGCACCGCGTCCAGACCGTATCCGTCAAGGGCCTCGACCTGTCCGGCCGCCGCTGTCAGATCGTCCAGGAACGCCGCTGCCGCCGCCTCCTCGGCCAGCCGCTGCCGCAGCCGCGCCCGCACCGCGGCGACCCGCGCCGCCGTGTAGTGGATCGACGACTCCGGTACGGACTCCAGAGTGCGCACGCAGCCGCGGCGGTCGCCCGCCGCGAGCTGGACGCGGGCCAGGCCGAACGCCGAGCTGACATAGCTGGGGTCGGTCGTCCACACCAGGCGGTAGTACTCGGCCGCGTTGTCCAGCTGCCCGAGCACCTCTGCGCACAGGCCGAGCGCCAGCTTCGGTGCGGGCTCGCCCGGGAAGGCGTCGTAGATCGCGTCGAAGGACAGCGCCGCGGTCTCGTGCTCCCCGGTCGCCAGCGCCGCGACGCCCCGGTACCAGACCACCCGCCAGTCGTCGGGGTGGTCCGCCTCCAGCGCCTCCAGTGCCCTGCTCGCGCTGGCCAGTTCACCCATCTCCAGCCGGGCCCGCAGCTCGCGCAGGCGCAGCTCCAGGGAGCCGGTGGGCGCCGCGTGCAGCGCGGTGATCAGCTCCGCGGGCGCCGAGGCCATCAGGCCCGCGAGGAAACCGGCGTTGGGGTCGCCCGGGTCGACGCGGGGGACCGGCAGCGCGAGCGCGGTGGCCGCGGCGTTCAACGGCTTGACCAGAGCGGCCGGGGCCGGGGCCGGAGCGGGCGCCGGGGGGAGCGGCGGGGTGCCGTTCGCCCCCGCTCCGTTGCTGCCGGGGGGCGGCGCGGGCGCGCGCTTTCTCCCCCGTAGGGGCACCACCCGCGCCCCCAGTCGCGACACGTCTCCGTCCAGCTTCCCGAACAACTCGGTGTCCGTGACCTTCAGTTCCGGCCCGAACAGGGTGGACAGGGCCGGGCGTGCCCGCCCCGTCTGGAGGGACACGACCTCCCTGAGGACACCCGTCAGCTGCTCCGCCATCTCCTGCGCGGACGCGAACCGGCGCGCCGGATCGGGATCGGTGGCGCGCACCAGGAGCCGGTAGAAGGACTCGTACGTCCGGAAGACCTCGATGTTGTCGGGGTCCGGCAGCGAGTCCACGAAGACGTTCGTGTACCCCTGGAAGTCGAAGGTCAGTACGGCCAGGGTGCGGGCGACCGTGTAGAGGTCACTCGCCACCGAGGGACCGACCTCGGCCACCTCCGGCGCCTGGTAGCCCACCGTGCCGTAGATGGCCGACTCGTCGTCGTCCATCCTGCGCACCGCGCCCATGTCGATCAGCTTGAGCTGGTCCTCGGTCTGGATCGCGTTGTCGACCTTGAAGTCGCAGTAGAGCAGATTGCGGCTGTGCAGATGGCCGAGCGCCTCCAGGGCCTCGATGCCATACGCGCAGGCCTGCTCCACCGGCAGCGGATCGCGCTTCCCGTCCGCCGTTCGGCGCCCGTTGGCGATCTCCTTCAGCGACTTGCCGCCCACGTACTCCATGACGATGTACCCGTCCAGCGAACCCGTCCGCTGGTCCAGGTGCTCCACGAAGTTGTAGATCCGCACGATGTTGGCGTGCTCGATCTCCGCGAGGAAGCGCCGCTCGGAGATCGCCGCCTCCATCGCGTCCTGGTCGCCGGTGTCGAGCAGACCCTTGAGAACCACCCAGCGGTCGGAGACCGCCCGGTCGACGGCGAGGTAGACCCAGCCGAGCCCGCCGTGCGCGAGGCAGCCCACCACCTCGTACTGGCCGTGCACGATGTCGCCCGCGTGCAGCTTCGGCACGAACGAGTACGGGTGCCCGCACTTGGTGCAGAATCCCTCGGTGCGCCCCGCCCGCTCACCACGCGCACGGCCCACCGGCGCCCCGCAGTCGGAGCGCGAGCAGAACCGCTTCCGCTCGGGCACCTCCGGGTTCTCCAGCACCATCGCGCGCGGGTCGGGCCGCGGCACGTCCGGCACCTGCACCAGGCCGGCACCGAGCCGGCCGCGGCCACTGGAGGCGGCGGTCGAGCCCGAACTGCGCACCGACACCGAGCGGCCGGTCGCGTTGCCGGACAGCGAGCGCGACAGACGTCCGGAGACCGAGCGCCGCGACTGGGAGGAACGCGAGGAGGTACGGGAACTGGAGCCGCGGGAACTCGCCCGCGAACTGCTGCTGGAGCCGCGCGAGCTCTCGCCGCCCGCGGTGAGTCCGGTCGGGGGCGAGCCCACCATCTGTCCCCCAGAGGGGGGACCCCCAGCCGAGACGACGGGTGCCAGACCGCACGTGTCGCAGTACAGCTCGCCGCCGCCCACGTCCTCGTACGACCCCGGGCAACCGGGCCGCTGGCACTTCTGCTGCTCACTCACACTGCATCACCTTCAACGCTCACGCGTGGGGCCCCCTACGGTCGGTGGGGCCGCCCTGCTCGGGCACCCGCGGGCTGAGCAGATCGGCGGCGGCCCGCTGATAGCGCAGCACCGCCTCCCCCGCCACCCGCAGATCGCAGGGCGCGCTCCACAACATGCGCCGGGCCGCGTCGTAGCGCTCGATGAGGAACGGGTCCTCTGCGAGGCCGTGCCGCGCCACCTTCGCCTTGTACGCGTCGAGGCGGCCGCGCAGCTCCGCGCGGACCGCCAGCGGCGCGGTGACCGCGGTCAACGAATCGCGGGCGCGCAGCAGTTCGTCCTCGGCCTTCTCCTCCAGCGCCTCCAGGAGCGGCGAGAGACGGTGCCACTGGGCGTGTCTGCGGTACTCCGCGGCCATCGCCAACTGCTCCTGCAGCGCCGTCGGCGGCCCGCTGACGGCCGGCACCTCGGACGCGGCGATCTTCGCCAGCACCTCGCCGCGGGCGCTCCTGGCCTCCGCGAGCGTGCGGTCGGCGCGGCTGAGCACGTCCCGCAGCCGCACGAGCCGGGCCTCCGCGTCCTGGCGGACGGTGAGCACCGCGTCGATCTCCCGGCGCACGTCCTCCAGGGCGCGCGCCTCGCGGTCGTACGTCGTCGTGTCGGGACGTCCGCCGCCGGGCGCCGAACTGCCCTTCGCGGGCGTCCAGAAGGCCAGCGGGTCGGAGACGACCTGTTGACGCAGGGTGCTCAGGGTTCGGGTGATCCGCTCCAGGTCGTCGCCGGCCGGGTGCTCACCGGGGCGTACGCCCACGGAGTGCGCGAGCTGGCGGGTGCGCTGGAGCTCCGCGGCCAGTAAATCGATCCGGGCGGGCAGCGCGGACCAGACGGCGTCCGCGGCGACGACCGTGTCGAGGGACGACGCGTACAGCTCGTTCATCCGGTCCACCAGCGCCACCAGCGAGAACCGCTCGCTGAGTTTCCCGGTGCCGGCGAGCGTCGGCGCGTTCGCCGCGGCGGTGGCCGAGCCGGCGACCGTGATACTCGCGCCGCGCAGCAGCTCGGTCAGGTCGACCAGGTCCTCACGGCTCGACCAGCGCCGCCGGGAACGGATGTCACGGGCGGAGCGCAGCGCGTCCGTGTACGCGTCGAAGTACGCCCACAGCAGCGTGATCGACGCGTCCGCGGTCGACCAGCGCTCCTTGGTCGTACCCGTGAGCTCGGCGCCCTCGAGGAGTCTGCGGCCCGCGTGGTCCTGCAGGGCGAGGAGCGAGGTCTCGATGGCCTCGTGCTCCGCGCCGAGCCGCGCCAGCGCACGGTCCACCTCGTCCCGGTCCATCACCGGCCCGGGGGGTCCCGTGACGCCCATCGATCACCTCTCGCTCTCGGTCGTGCCCGTTGTCCGCGTTCCCGCCGGCAGCGTTGTCCCCGCTGCCGCTACTCGGTTTCCGTTACTTGTAATGCGCCGTGGGCGGCGTCGCCGACGGGGAGTCCGCCTTCAGGGTCGCGGACAGCCACTTGGTGTAAGAGGCCTGCCAGCCGCCGCTCTTGCGGTAGTCCACGAGCACCTGGTTGACCCGGCGTACCAGATCCTCGGTGCCCAACTTCATCGCCACGCCGTAGTAGTCGTCGGTGAACGTCTTGCCCTTCAGCTCGACCGTCGGGTCCTGCGCCGCCTGGCTGGCGGCGAGCGCGCCGTCGGTCACCACGGCGTCGACCTGACCGAGCTGCAGCCGTACCAGGCAGTCGAGTTGGTTGGGCACCGTGGTGGTGATGTCCGTGGAGGAGGCGAGCGTGCCCGCCTTCTTGTCGGCCGACAGCCTGTCGTGCGCCGTCGAGCCCGCCGCCGAGCAGATCCGCTTGCCCGCCAGCGACTTGTCGTACCCTGTGATGTCCGAGGTCTTGGGGGCCAATACCTGCTGTCCGGTCAGGAAGTACGGGGCCGAGAAGGCCACCTCCTTGAGGCGCGTGCAGGTGATCGTCATGGTGCGCACCACCAAGTCGACCTGGCCGGACTTGATCGCGGGGATGCGCTGGTTGGTGGGGATGGCGTGGAAGCGGACGGCGCTCGGGTCGTCGAGGATCTCCTTCGCGATCTCGTGCGCGAGATCGATGTCGAAGCCCTCCAGGTCGCTGCTCTTCGCCGTGTTGTTCGGATCGCGGTAACCCCAGCGGTAGCTGTTCTGGTCGACGCCGACAGACAGATAGCCGCGCTGCTTGATGGCCGCGATCGTCTTGCCGCCTTCGTCGGCGGACGGGGCGGGGCTGCGGTCCTGCGGGTCGGTGCAGGCGGTGGCCTTCGCCTGGATGCCCAGGGCCACGCCCTGGCCGCCGGTGCCCGTACTGCCGTCCCCGTGGGCGCTGTTCAGCGGCAGCGACAGGAGGGCGAAGACCGCGGTGACGACCAGGGCGAGGGCCATCGCACCCACGCCGCCCCAGCCCTTCAGGCTCGCCCTCAGACGTCGTGCGGTCATCGCCATGCCCCCTTTCACCACTCCCCCTCTCACCGGTACTCCGAAAGCCTGCGCCCGATGCCCAGCAGCGCGCCCGACGCGGCCAGCACCGCGAGGACGGCCGCGCCCGCCGGGAGCCCGCTCATCGCGTCCCGGCCGTCGCCGGCCGCCTGCTTGAACTCACTCTCCTCGTGCGTCAGCGCCGCCGCGAGATTCCTGTCCACGCCGTCGAAGCACTCGCCGGTCGGCTTGTCGGCCTTGGAGCCGATCACCTTGTTCAAGGCGCCCTGGTAGTTACCCCCGTCGTCGGCCACGCGGGCGTCATGGTGACGGACCTTCCAGACCTTCATGTTGGCCGTCGCGGCCTCGACGGGCTTCTGGCCCGCGGTGTCGTCGGCGAGGCCCTCGGCCAGTGCCAGCCCCTTGGTGAGGGTCTTCATGTCCTGCTGGAAGTCGTAGTCGTAGAGGTCCACGGACTCGGTCGCGGACACCTGCTTGGTCTCCGCGCCCCGGCTGACCAGCGTCAGGTTCTCGTTGCCCCGCGCCTTCAGGGAGGCGATCCGGGCGTCGTGCAGCGCGTTCAGCGAGCGAACCCCGTGGTTGTACGAGGAGTTCAGTCCGGCCCGGGCCACGCTGTGCCCGACCACCAGCCAGAGCAGCACGACCGCGGAGGCGGCCGTGGCGGCGACCAGTCCCTGGTTCAACACCCGGTTCGTACGGTGGTAATGGCGCCGCTGGGCCCAGAAGAGCCCGCCGAGCGCGAGGACCCCGAGACCGATCGCGGCCCACGGGTAGGGCTTCGCGTCGGCGTAGTCGGCGCTCAGCCGGGCGTTCTCCCGCGTGTAGAGCTCTTGGGCCTCGGGGAGCATCCCGCCCTGCATCTTCTCGTTCGCGTACCGCAGATACGCGCCGCCGAGCGGATAGCCCTGCCGGTTGTTGGCGCGGGCCCGCTCGATCAGGCCCTTGTACTCCGGCAGCAGCTTGTTGAGCTTGGCGATGGTGTCCGCGGAGGGGGAACCCGGGTCGGAGTTGGCGGCGGCTGTGATCAGCCCCTGCGCGGCCGTCCGGATGTCCTTCTCGTACCGGTCGCGGGTGTCCGCGCTCTCCTGGCCGCCCGCGAGAAAGCCGCTGGAGGCCGCGGTGTTGGCGTCCGCGAGCGAACGGTAGATGTCCGCCGCGCCGGCGCTCAGCGGCTGGCTGCTGTGCAGCACGTCGTCCGCCGCGCTCGAACGCTCCGTCATCTGCCAGACGGTGACCGTGCCGAACGCGACGACCAGGAGGGCGAGCACGGCGCCGATGAGGCGCAGCCGACCCGGTTCCGTGGTCGCCGCGGCGTGCAGACGGTCCACGCCCTCCGCCCAGGCGGTGCGGCGTGCGGGGGTGGCGTCGGGCGTGGCGGGTCTGCCCGGCGGCGAGGAAGGCCCGGACCGCGGCGCCGTCGCTGTCGCCGTCGCGCCGTACTGTGCCGCTGTCGCGCCGGACTGCGGCGGGACAGCCGGCATCGTGGGCGTGGCCGGCTGCCCCGGTGGCGCCGGGGTGCCCTTCGGCGGTTGTGTCACTTGACCTCCCCCATGGTCATCCGTCGGTCACCTCCCCCGCGTACGCGGGAGCACGAAGAGAGGTGCACGGCCGCAAGTATCGCCGCCGGGGCTGACATCCGCACAGGCCTTGACTGGATCTTGTTCGGATTGCAGCCCACCCTTCGTACAGTGGTGGCCCGTTCGGACGGCAGCGCGATCGCGGCGCTTCGCGCCACCCCCCTGGCCATGAATACGCCGCCGGTGTGTGTTCGGTTCCCTTTCGAATGCGCCGGTACGCGGGGTATGTGCGAGGGGTGGTCATTTCGGGTGCGGGTGGGTGGGGGCCGGTCGCGCCCACGCGGCGGAGCCGCATATGTCACAGCCCCGCGCCCCTGAAAGCCTGGGGCGGAGCCTCTCAACCCCCCTCGTAGAAGGCCCGTACGCGTGTGTGGACCTCGGCGGGGGCGTGGAGGTGGTCCAGGCCCAGGAGGGCGGCGCCCAGTACGGGGCGGGACGAGATCACCTGGGGGACCGCCTTGGGGGCCTGGGCCGACAGGAGTTCGCGGATCCGGTCGTCGAGCTGGGGATGGCGGGCGGCAAGGACCCCGCCGCCCAGCAGGACGGGGGTCTCCTCGGCGAGGAGGTCGAGGCGGGTCAAGGCGACCGTGGCCATCGCGACGACCTCGTCCGCGAGCCGGTCCACGAGAGCGCGAGCGACCTCGTCACCCTCCGCCGCCGTGGCGAACAGCACCGGAGTCAGTTCATGCCGGCGGTCGTGCTCCAGGTGCTCCAGGTGCAGCGCCTCGATCAGGGCGTACATGGACGGCAGACCGAAGTGCGCGGGGAGGGAGTGGGAGAGGGCCGTGGGGCCGCCCCGGCCGTCCTCCGCACGGGCCGCGTGCCACAGGGCCTCCTCCGCCAGGCCCCAACCCCCGCCCCAGTCCCCGGAGATCCGCCCGAGCGCCGGGAAGCGGGCGGTGCGGCCGTCGGGCCGCATGCCGACGCAGTTGATGCCGGCGCCGCACACGACGGCGACCCCGCGCGGCTCCGCCACCCCGGCGCGCAGGATCGCGAACGTGTCGTTGCGCACCGCCACGCTCGTGCCCCACGCGCGCGCGTGCAGCGCGGCCGCCAACTGCTCCTCCTCCACGGGGAGATCGGCGTTGGCGAGGCAGGCCGAGACATGGGCCACGGAGTCGACGCCCGCCTCGGCGAAGGCCCGGGCGACGGCCTCGCCCACGGCGTCCACGGCCACGGCGACCCCGACCACCGGCGGCCGGAACCCTCCGCCGCGCGCGGACCCGAGCACCCGCCCGTCCACGGACACGACCGCGACGTCGCTCTTGCTGTTCCCCGCGTCGATGGCCAGGACCATGCCCGCGGGGGCGGACCCGGCGGCCGCCTTGGCGCCGGGTCCGGATGGCGTCATGCCCACGCGAGGTGCTCCCGGTTGTGCGCGATCAGTTGGTCGGTGAGGGCGTCGGCGTACTCGTACTGGCCGATGAGGGGGTGGGCGAGGAGGGCCCGGAAGACCCGGTCGCGACCGCCGCGCAGGGCGGCTTCCAGGGCCAGGTCCTCGTAGGACGTCACGGCGGCCGTCAGCCCCGCGTACAGGGGGTCGACCGGTGGGACCGGCAGTGGTGTCGGGCCGTGCGGACCGACGGCCGCCTGCACCTCGATCACGGCGTCGTCCGGGAGGAAGGGCAAGGTGCCCTTGTTGTAGGTGTTGACCACCTGGTAGGGGCTGCCTCCCCCGCCGAGCAACGCGGCGGCGAGGTCGACGGCCGCCTCGGAGTAGTAGGCGCCGCCCCGCTTGGCGAGCAGCTCCGGCTTCTCGTCGAGCGCCGGATCGCCGTACATCTTCAGCAACTCCCGCTCCATCGCGGCGACCTCCGCCGCCCGTGACGGTTTCGTCCGCAGCTCTCGTACGACCTCGTCGTGCGCGTAGAAGTAGCGCAGGTAGTAGGAGGGGACCACGCCCAGGCGGTCCACGAGGGTGCGCGGCAGGCGCAGGTCGTCGGCGATCGTGTCGCCGTGCTCGGCCAGCAGCTTCGGCAGGACGTTCTCGCCCTCGGGGCCGCCGAGGCGCACCCCGGTCTCCCAGCTGAGGTGGTTGAGGCCCACGTGGTCCAGATGGATGTCCACGGGGGCGACCCCGAGCATTCCGGCGAACTTCCGCTGGAAGCCGATCGCCACGTTGCACAGCCCGACCGCCCTGTGGCCCGCCTGGAGCAGCGCGCGCGTCACGATCCCGACCGGGTTGGTGAAGTCGATGATCCAGGCGTCGGGGTTGGCGCGGCGGACGCGCTCGGCGATGTCCAGGACGACCGGGACCGTACGAAGGGCCTTCGCCAGGCCGCCCGCGCCCGTCGTCTCCTGGCCGATGCAGCCGCACTCCAGCGGCCAGGTCTCGTCCTGCCGGCGGGCCGCCTGGCCGCCGACGCGCAGCTGGAGCAGGACCGCGTCGGCGCCTTCGACGCCCGCGTCCAGGTCGGAGGTCGTGACGATCCGGCCGGGGTGCTCCTGCTTGGCGAAGATACGTCGCGCCAGGCCGCCCACCAGCTCGAGGCGGTCGGCGGCGGGGTCGACGAGGACCAGCTCCTCGATGGGCAGGGTGTCCCGCAGCCGGGCGAAGCCGTCGATGAGTTCGGGGGTGTAGGTCGACCCTCCGCCGACCACGGTGAGTTTCATGTGTGTGTCAACCCTTCACTCCGGTGAGCGTGACGCCCTCGACGAATGCCTTCTGTGCGAAGAAGAACACGAGGATCACGGGGGTCATGACCAGCACGGTCGCGGCCATGGTGAGGTTCCAGTCGGTGTGGTGCGCGCCCTTGAACGACTCCAGGCCGTAGGAGAGGGTCCAGGCGCCGGGGTTCTCGGAGGCGTAGATCTGCGGGCCGAAGTAGTCGTTCCAGGCGTAGAAGAACTGGAAGAGGGCCACGGCGGCGATGCCGGGCTTCGCCATCGGCAGGACGACCTTCAGCAGGGTCCTCAGGTCCCCGCAGCCGTCGACCTTCGCCGCGTCGAGGTACTCGTTCGGGATGGTCATCAGGAACTGGCGGAGCAGGAAGATGGAGAACGCGTCGCCGAAGGCCATGGGGATGATCAGCGGCCACAGCGTGCCGGACAGGTCCAGCTGTTTCGCCCAGAAGAGGTACATCGGGATGATGACGACCTGCGGCGGCAGCATCATCATCGAGATGACCAGCATCAGGGACAGGTTCCGGCCCCGGAAGCGGAACTTGGCGAGGGCGTAGGCGACCGGGATCGACGACACGACCGTCAGGGCGGTGCCGGCACCGGCGTACAGCAGGGTGTTCTTCCACCAGGTGAGGAAGCCGGGGGTGTCGAAGACCTTCTTGTAGTTGCCCCACTCCCAGGTGTGCGGGATCAGATCGCGGCTGAGTGCCTGCGAGTCGCTCATCAGGGAGGTCAGGAGGACGAAGACGAAGGGCAGGACGAAGAAGAGGGCGGCGGCGACGCCGAGGGCGTGGATCGCGACCCACTCCAGGAGGGCCTTGCGGCGGGCGGTGCGCTCGGCGGGCGAGACCGGGGCGCGCAACTCCACGGGCTTGTCGAGTACTTGTGTCATGGGTGTCAGTCACCTGCCTGGATGAGACCGCCCCGGCGCCGCATCAGGAACGCGGTGAACACCATGGACAGGGCGAACAGCACGAGCGCGACCACACAGGCGGAGCCGTAGTCGAAGCGCTGGAAGCCGAGGTTGTAGACGAGCTGCGGCAGGGTGAGCGTCGACTTGTCGGGGTAGCCGGGCTCGAACTGCGTGCCGGCGCCCTGGATGACGCCCGACGCGACCTTCCCGGCGATGAGCGGCTGGGTGTAGTACTGCATGGTCTGGATCACGCCGGTGACCACGGCGAACATCACGATCGGCGAGATGTTCGGCAGCGTGACGAACCGGAACCGCTGCCACGCCGAGGCGCCGTCCAGCTCCGCCGCCTCGTACTGCTCCGTCGGTACGTCGAGCAGCGCGGCCATGAAGATGACCATCAGGTCGCCGATGCCCCACAGAGCGAGCAGGGTGAGGGCCGGCTTGGACCAGGTGGGGTCGTTGAACCAGCCGGGGGCCGGGATGCCGACCTTCTCCAGGATCGAGTTGACCGGTCCCGTACCGGGGTTGAGGAGAAAGGCGAAGGCCATCGTCGCGGCGACGGGCGGGGCGAGGTAGGGGAGATAGAAGAGGGTGCGGAAGACGCCCGTGCCCGTCCTTATCTTCGTGATCAGCAGGCCCACGCCGAGTCCGAAGACGACCCGCAGGCTGACCATGACCAGCACCAGCCACAGGGTGTTGCGCAGCGCGGGCCAGAACAGCGGGTAGTGCTCGAAGACGTAGGTCCAGTTCTTCGTCCCGCTCCACGTCGGCGGTTTGAAGCCGTCGTAGTGCATGAACGAGAAATAGACGGTCGAGATCAGCGGATAGGCGAAGAAGACCGCGAAGCCGATCAGCCACGGCGACATGAAGGCGAGGGTGCGCAGTGCCGATCGGCGCCGCTTCGAAGCCAGAGTGACGGTGCTCATGGTCGTGGGCTACTTCGCCTGCGCGATGTCCGTGTCGATCTGCGCGGCGGTCGTCCGCAGACCCGCCTTCAGATCCTTCGCCTTGCCGCTCTCGTAGTCGTATCCGAACTGCTGGATCGTCACGAGGTACGTACCGCCGTTGATGGACGCGGGAGTCGTCGTCGAGTTCGGGTTCGACGCGATGTCCAGGAACGTCTTGAAGCGCGGGTCGTACTTCAGCTTCGGCGACTTGAGCGCGGCCAGCGTCGAGGGCACATTGTGAATGGCGTTGGCGAAACCGACCACCGCGTCCGTGTCCGTGGTCATGTATTTGACCAGTTCCCAGGCCGCGTTCTGCTTCTTGCTGGTGGCCGCGATGCCCGCGATGGTGCCGGTGATGTACCCCTTGCCGTACTGGTCTGCCTGGTCGTCGGGAACGGGCAGCGGGGCGACGCCGATCTTGAAGTCCGGCTTGGCGTCCTCGGCCATGCCGAGCCGCCATTCGCCGTCCAGCTGCATGGCGACCTGGCCGGTGTGGAAGGGGTGTTTGGGGCCCCATTCGTCACCGAGCTTGGAGCGGTACTTCTCCAGCTTCTGGTAGCCGCCGAGTTCGTCGACGAGCTTCTTCTGGAGGGTGAATCCGGCGGTGAAAGCGGGGTCCTTGGCGAGGGTCGACTTGCCGCTGCTGTCGAAGTACGTCGGGGAGAACTGGCCGAAGTAGTGCTCGGTGGTGGTCTCCCAGCCGTGGTAGGTCGGCATGAAGCCAAGCTGGGAGTAGGAGTCGCCCTTGGAGACGGTGAGCTTCTTGGCGTCCGCCTCGAATTCGGACCAGGTCTTCGGGGGGCTGGAGATCCCGGCCTTCTCGAACGCGTTCTTGTTGTAGTAGAGCCCGTACGCGTCACCGAGCAGCGGCACCGTGCAGCGGTTGCCGTCGAACTGGGTGTACTCGTTCATCGCCTTCGGGAAGGTCGTCGCCGGGTCGATCTTCGCCTTCTTGAAGAAGGGGTTGAGATCGACGAGCGCGCCGGAGGAGCAGAACTTGCCCACGTTGTTGGTGGTGAAGGAGGAGATCACGTCGGGAGCCTTGTCGCCGCCGGAGCGCAGGGCCTGGTTGATCTTGTCGTCGGTCATGTTGGCGACGATGTTGACGTGGATGTTGGGGTGCGTCTTCTCGAAGCCCGCGACCAGGGCCTTCACGCCCGCGATCTCGCCGGGCGCGCTCCAGGCGTGCCAGAAGTTGATTGTCGTGTCCTTGGAGGCGTCGTCGCTCGCGCCCGAGGACGACTGGCCGGTACAGGCGGTGGTGAGGAGGGCGAGCGAGGCGGAAGCGGCGAGAGCAGTGGCGACTTTCCTGGATATTCCGGGCATGGCGGGATCTCCCTAGGGCAGGGCGGGGGCGGTGGTGTTCGCGGGACGGTTCGCGGAGCGGGGGAGTCGGTCGAGGGGTGGGGCTCGGTGGCAGGTCGGACTCGGTGGCGGGCGGGACTCAGCGGGAGGTGTCGAAGACCTCGTCGCGGGTGGCCGCCAGCGCGCTCTCCAACGCGCCGCGCAGCACGGGGTGTTCGTGTACGTCGCCGACCACGAGGCGCGGTCGCGAGGCGGCCAGCTCCTCCAGCTCGGCCTGCACCAGGACGCGCAGCGGTTCGCCGCCGGCGGTGAGCGAGGCGCCGCTGAGCACGACGAGTTCGGGGTCGAGCACGGAGACGAGTGAGGCGAGACCGGTGGCGAGACCGGTCGCGTACGTCTCCAGGAGCCGCAGGTGCGGCCCCTCGTTGATACGGGCGGCCTGTTCGACGAGGGCGGCGGCGACCTCGGCGTAGGGCCCGGCCGGCACCGGCTGGATGCCCAGCTCGCGGGCGAGCTTGGGGATGGCCTGGGAGCCCGCCAGCTCCTGGTAGCCACCGCTGTTGGCCTTGGTCACCTGGCGTACGAGGGGTGCGCCGGGCACGGGCAGGAAGCCGACCTCGCCCGCGCCGCCGGTCCAGCCGCGGTGCAGTCGCCCGCCGAGGACGAGGGCGGCGCCGAGGCCGCCCTCGTTCCACAGCAGCACGAAGTCCTCGTGTCCCCGCGCCGCCCCGAGCCGCTGCTCGGCGATGGCCACCAGGTTGACGTCGTTCTCGTACTCGACGGGCATCGGCAGCGTGGCCGCGAGCTCGTCGAGGATGCTGGGGGAGTGCCAGCCGGGCAGGTGGGAGGCGTACCGCAGGCGGCCGGTGTTGGGGTCGAAGGCGCCGGGTGTGCCGATGACGAGCCGGTGGACGTCGCCGCGGGCCAGCCCCGCCGCCTTCACCGCGCCGTCGAGGGCGTCGGTGACCTGGCGTACGACAGGGTGCGCGGGGTGCCGGCCCGGGGTGGGCAGCTCGTACTCGCCCACGGTGCGGCCGGTGACATCGGCGACGGCGGCGAGGATGCGCGCAGGGGTGACGTCCAGGCCCGCCGCGTGGGCGGCCCTCGGATTGACGGCGTACAGCTGGGCGTTGGGACCCGGCCGGCCCTCGCTCGTGCCGGTGGCCAGCACGAGTCCGGCGGCCTCCAGCCGGGCGAGGAGCTGGGAGGCGGTGGGCTTGGACAGCCCGGTCAGCTTCCCGATCCTGGTCCGCGAGAGCGGTCCGTGCGCGAGCAGCAGATCGAGGGCGGCGCGGTCGTTCATGGCGCGCAGGACGCGCGGGGTGCCCGGCGTACCGGCGGATCCTGCCATGTTTGTCGACACCTGCCTTTCAACTGCCCAGTCGCTCAGCTTCCCAGGGTGGCCGCGGGGAAGTCCACTGCAAGATCATTGTTAGGAAGGTTTCCTATTGGTGGGAGGACGGTAGGCCGCGGGCCTCGGGGGCGTCAAGAGAAACCACCCCCGAGGCAACAGAGTCGTTACCTGGGCCGGAGGTCCGCACCTCGCCCCGGGCCTGCCCCGGACGCACGAAGTCGCCCCCGCCGCGGACGAATCCGTCTGCGGCGGGGGCGACTTGGGGTGAGCCGGGTGAGGGCCCGTCCTCGGTTACCTCACGTCGACGTAGTCGCCCGTGGCCGTCGCGGCGCCCGTGGTGGCCGTACCCGCGAACCGGTAGCGGAAGGAGCCGTCCGCCGAGGCCTTGACCGTGGTGGTCAGGGCGCCCTTGGCGGCGGAGGTCACGGGCTTGACCGTCTTGTAGGCGGTGGCGTTCTTGGCCTTGAACTGGAGGACGACCGGCTGGCCCGTGTAGCCGGAGTACTTGGTGGTCTCCCAGTCGGCGCGGGTCAGCGCGCCCTTGACGGTGAGGGTCTGGCCCTTCTTCACCGGCCCGGGGGTCGCGTCGGTGGTGAGCTTGGCGGCGCGCTTGACCTGTGTGGTGCCGAGGCCGCCCCACATGCCGTAGCCGTACTCGAAACTGAGGTGGTCGCCGGAGTCGTCGGTGGTCGAGGTGCCGCGGCCGTAGAAGCCGGCCACCTTCCAGGTACGGGCGTCCGACGCGCTGTAGAGGTAGTCCTGCGGCTCGATGGCGATGACCTCGGTGCAGGAGTTCGTGACCGTGGTGGCGGTCGTGGAGGCCGTGGTGCAACTCGGTATGTCGTCCGACTCCATCTCGTTCTGCATCTTCGAGAGCGACGATCCGCGGTAGAGCGCGATGCCCGCGATGTTCGTCTTGTTGTCGATGACGAGGTCGGCCGGGTGGGTCAGGGTGTACGTGATCGGGGCCTTCACCGTGCTGGTGGTGCCGACAACGATCGCCTTGCCGTTGTTGACCACCACGTTGGAGAAGGTGAGGTCCGGCGTGGCGGCCGATGCGGACGGCACGGCCAGGGCGGACAGCGCCAGGACACCGGAAACGGCGGCGCCGATGGCGAACTTGCGCATGGATTCCCCACATTCGAAGCGGGCCCCTGGGCGTGGAGCTCCAGAACAAGGGCCCGCTGTTGGGGCGACAGCAGACGGCCGCCGGATGTGGCCGAAATGCGGGGGGCCTGTCGAGGGTGCCTCCGCAGGCGCGTCACGGCTTCGTCACGATCGACAGATGTACAGGTGGGAGGGGGTGCGAAGCTTTGGGTTGATCTATGCAGCCAAGGGCGGTAATGCGACGCCGGAGGGGGATGGTGACGGGGTCGATATCCGGTCACCTTCACAGGTTCTTGTTCATAGGATCCGGCCGCATGAGAGTGAACCGTTTGGAGCGAGGCGGCGGCATCATGAGGCCCGTGAAGCTGCTCATGGCGTGCTGGCGCGCGGCCGTGGCCAAGTGCGTGTCGCTGGCGCTCACCATGATGCTCATCGACCTTGTGAACGACGGTTTCACATGGGATTCCGTGAGCGGGGAAGTGGTCTTCGCCCCTCTGGTGTGGGGGATCCTCACGCTCGCGGTGGCGCTCGTCGGGGTGTGGTCGCTGCGGCGGCGGGCCGGTGCGGCCGGCATCGCGCTCTCCGTCGAGGCGCTGGACGACCGGCAGACGCACGTACTGCGCCCGGCGCCGGTCTCGGACGGCTGGCAGGAGCGGGTCCGCGAGGAACTGGCGGCATCGGAGCGGGCGTTCCTCGTCGCCGGGAAGGGCCACGAGGAGATCCACTTCCGGTGGCGTCCCGGGCGGGGGAAGCAGTCCGTCTGTGGATCGATGTCCTTCGACGCGCCCTCGGGAGAGGCCGTCCTCGACGTCCGGGACGGTGAGGGACTCCTGGGGGTGGCCGGACTGGGCAATGGGTCCTCGTTCGCCGCGGTGTGTCAGATAGCCGAGGCCACCGGGCTGGAGTCCGCGACCGCCCGTGGATGAGCCGTCGTGGTGCGGCGTCCGGTGTGTCCTACGCCGTCGTGAGCCGCCTCAACCCTCCAGGAACGGAGCCGTCTCGAGGATCGGGTACGGGGCGGGGAGCGGGAGCGGATCGCCCAGGGCGACCTTGATCTCGGAGTCGTAGTACGCCTCCGTGGGGTCGTCGCCGGGCAGGACCGGGTCGGTGTAGCAGTGGGCCGTCTTGGCGTTGCGGTTGATCAGGACGTAGACGGGGACGCCCGCGGCGGCGTAGGTGCGCAGCTTGGGGCCGGTGTCCGTCTCGTGGTTGGTGGAGGTGACCTCGCCGACCAGCGCGATCATGTCGATGGGGTACCAGCCCCTGTGGGCTCTGAGGTACGACTCGTCGAGCTCGCTCGGCTTGCGGCGGCGGACGTAGAAGTCAGGGATGAGCAAGGACATGGTGGTGCCGTCCCTGTGGGCTGCTCGGTAGCCGTTGCCCATGCCCACCAGACGGTGTCCGGCGACGCGGAACTGGAAGAAGAGCTCGCCTGTACCGTCGTTGTGGTTGTCGTTCGGTGCCGGTGGCACGATGGCCATCCCCTCGACGTACTCGGGTCGAATCGGCGTCTGTGACGCCTCCTCGATCGCGATCAGCAGATCGATGGGGTCCTGCTGCGTCATGACCGGCTCCGTGATGGGTTCGGCGCTCATCGCTGTTCTCCTCGCCACGTCGATGCCAGGCTACGCCCGCTCCGGGTGCCGCGGCAGAACCATGGAGCACCGATACGCCGTCCGACCTGGGAACGGCGTGAGCGTTCACTCGAACGAGCGTGCTGAACCGTTACGGCGGCCAAGGTGTCGTACAGGCGAGGAGGCGGCGCCCGGAACACCCGGGTGCCGCCCCCTTTCGCCTTCTCGTACGGTCGGGGCCTACTTCGGGGCGCTCGACGGGGCCGGGATCGAGGCGGGGGCCGGGATGGGGGCGGTCGCCTCCGACTGAGGGGAGGCCGGGTTCCCCAGGGCCGACGGGGCCGCCACCGCGGACGTCGGGTCGACGGGCTCCTCCTCGGGCAGTGCCGTGGGGCCGCCGACGATACGGATGTCCGCGGCGTCGAAGGCGCGCTTGATGCGCCAGCGCAGTTCACGTTCGACGCTCATCGCCTTGCCGGGCATCGTCTTGGCCGAGACGCGGACGACCATCGAGTCGAGCAGGACGCTGTCGAGGCCGAGGACCTCGATCGGACCCCAGAGGCGCTCGTTCCAGGGCTCTTCCTTGGTCATCGCCTCGGCGACCTCGTCGAGGGTGCGTTTCACCTTGTCCAGGTCCTCGTTCGCGCGGACCGTGACGTCGACGCCGGCCGTGGCCCAGCCCTGGGAGAGGTTGCCGATGCGCTTGACCTCGCCGTTGCGGACGTACCAGATCTCGCCGTTGTCGCCGCGCAGCTTGGTGACGCGCAGGCCCACCTCTATGACCTCACCGGAGGCGACGCCCGCGTCGATCGTGTCGCCGACGCCGTACTGGTCCTCCAGGATCATGAAGACGCCCGAGAGGAAGTCCGTGACCAGGTTGCGGGCGCCGAAACCGATCGCCACACCCGCGACACCGGCGGAGGCCAGCAGCGGGGCCAGGTTGATCTGGAACGTGCCCAGGATCATCAGCGCGGCGGTGCCCATGATCAGGAAGGACGCCACCGAGCGGAGCACCGAGCCGATGGCCTGCGAGCGCTGCCGGCGGCGCTCGACGTTCACCAGCAGGCCGACCAGGGCCGTGCCGTCGACCGCCTGGACCGTGCGGGTCATGCGGTCGATGAGCTTGGTGATCGCCCGCCGCACCACCACTCTGAGCACCCCCGCGACCACCAGGATCAACAGGACGCGCAGACCGATCGCCAGCCACGTGGACCAGTTCTGCTCGACCCAGCCGGCGGCGTTGGTCGCGCTCTGCTGGGCGTCCTGAAGCGTGGCGGTCGTCGGGTCCGTCGTCGCCGAGGGGGACGGCGACGGGGTGGACCCCAAGGCCGACAGGGCGGTCAAGAACACGGTAGGTACCTCCAGGCGTAGCGGTCTGCCCGCGGCTCGGGGACAAGTGAGGGCAGCGGCGGGCAGAACCACCACACTAACGGGGCAACGCGCGAGGCTCGTTGCAATGTTCGGGGGAGAGACCGTACTCACCTGGGGATGAAAGAGGGTGTGGTCGAAAACACTCCCAGCCCGTTACCGGGACATGGTGGCGCTTCCACCAGGCAAGAGGGGAGACTGACTGCAGATCGTCCCGGCGCGAGCCACGCGCCGCCGGCGTACAAGGAGGCATCCGTGCCGCATGTCCTGGTCCTCAACGCGTCGTACGAGCCACTCGGCGTCGTACCGCTCCGCCGCGCGCTCGTCCTCGTCCTCGAGAACAAGGCCATCTGCCTCGAGGAATCCGGCGCCTTTATGCACAGTGCAACCGTTACTGTCCCCGCACCCAGCGTGGTCCGGCTGAAGAGGTTCGTGCGGGTCCCTTACCGGGGGCCCGTTCCGCTGACCAGGCGAGCTCTGTTCGCCCGCGACGGCGGCCGGTGCATGTACTGCGGTGGCGTCGCAACCAGCGTCGACCACGTCATCCCGCGCTCCCGCGGGGGTCAGCACGCCTGGGACAACGTGGTGGCGTCATGCCGCCGCTGCAATCACACCAAGGCCGACCGTCACCTGGTCGAGATCGGCTGGCGCCTGCGCCATAAACCCGCCCCGCCGACGGGGCTGGCCTGGCGCATCATCGGAACGGGGCATAGGGACCCGCGCTGGCTGCCGTACCTGCAGCCGTACGGCGCGGAGGATGCGATGGCCCGGATCGACGGCATTTCCGCCTGACGATCCGGGCCTTTGTGTTCCCTGCGGCTCTCCCGCCGCGTCGCTGTCGTGCCGTTCCGGCTCCCCAGGAGGACCCCCGTGCCTCCCGGGGAGCCGGCCATGTCCGCAGGTCAGGTGTAACGCAGCTCCGCCGGGTGCACGGAGCGGCGCAGTAGCGGCAGTGACGTGGCCGCGGCGAGCAGACACGCCGCGTAGACGGCTATGGGCACCAGCAGCGGCATGAGCAGCGGTACGGATTCCACGCCCGCGGCGACCGACGCGTACCCGGCGCCGATGCCCAGGCCGCCGAGGCCCGCCAGCGCGACCGCCGGGGCCAGCGGCAGGGCGGTCTCCAGGAGCAGGGCCCGGCCCAGTACGGCCCCCGGCACCCCGGCGGCGGCCTGCGCGGCCAGGCCCCGGCGGCGGGTGGCCAGGGACTCGGCGGTGCCCACGGCGAGGCCGGAGAGGGTGATCGCGAGGGCGATCAGGACGGCGGCGCCGGTCAGGTTGATGCCGGTGGTGTAGAAGGACATGCTCGCGGCGAGGGAGCCGGGCCCGCGTCCTTCGAGCTCCTGGAGCAGCACCTGGCGGATGCCGAGGAAGCCGGTTCCGACGACGGTCACCAGGAGGACGGCGGCGTGGGTGCGGGCGGCGGCCCACGGGTCGCTGCGCAGGCGTTCGGCGGCGATCAGTACCGCCGGGTTCCCGGTACGGGCCGGGAGCCGACGTCCGATGCGTCGGGCCGTGGCGCCGGTCAGCCAGACGGCCCCCATACCGGTGACGATCACCAGGGCGAAGGCCAGCAGCGGGGCCGTACTGAACCCGCCGAAGGTCCTTGGGGCCATCACGATTCCCAGGGTCAGCAGGAACAGCGACGCCACCAGGAACGCGCCCCCCGGGCCCCGGCCCGTCCGTGGATGCACCCGGCGCACCCAGCCCAGCGGCGAGGCGACCACATGGCGCAGCGCGAGCGTGCTCACCAGCGCGCCCAGCACGGGTACGGCGACCGAGATCAGCGCGAACCCGGCCCACACGACGGCCGGCGGACGCTGCCACTGGCTCAGCAGAAGCAGCGTGGACAAGAGCGTGGCGACCGCCGAGCCCACGAGACAGGCGAGCCCCGCCTCCAGCGCGGCTATCCGCCGCACCTGGGCCGCGGAGGCCCCCGCCAGCCGCAGCCCGGCCAGCCGTCGGTCGCGGTGCAGGGCACCGATGCGGGCGCACTGCCCGAGGAAGCCCAGCACCGGGACCAGCAGGAGCAGCAGCCCGAGGACGATGCCCGAGCGTTCGCCGGGCTGGTCCAGCAGGCCGTTGCCGAGGGACACACTGTTCTGCCCGTCGAGCGAGGCGACCGCGGCGGCGGCCAGGGCGAAGCCCGTGGCGAGCCCCGCGCCCACAGCCGTGAGCGTGACCCGCCACCACTCCCGCCGGTCGGAACCGCGGGTCAGCAGCAGCGCGAGCCGCAGTTCGGTCCTCACCGGGACACCTCCACGGAGGTCCCGGCTGCGAAGGCCCGCGCCGCGTCGTCGACCACGAGCCCGTCGCGCAGCGCCACCTCGCGGTCCGCGTACGCGGCGGTCCGGGCGTCATGGGTGATCAGCAGGACGGCGGTGCCGGACTCGCGGGCGGTGTGGGCGAGGGCGGTCATGACCTGCTCGCCCGCGAGCGAGTCGAGCGCGCCGGTCGGCTCGTCCGCGAAGACGATCCGCGGACCGGTGACGAGCGCCCGGGCCAGCGACACTCGCTGGGCCTGGCCGCCGCTCATCTCGCCGGGCCGCAACGCCTCCTGCCCCCGTACGCCGAACCGCTCCAACCACTCACCGGCCTGCTCCCGCGCCGCCGTACGCGCGGTGCCCGCGAGCAGCAGGGGCAGTGCCACGTTGTCGAGGGCGGTCAGCTCCGGGATCAGCTGCCCGAACTGGAACACCACTCCGAAGTCGGTACGGCGCAGCTCGCTGAGCCGGTTCTCGGGGAGCCGGTCGAGGCGTTCACCGGCGTACTCCACGGTGCCCTCGTCGGGGCGGACGATTCCCGCCAGGCAGTGCAGCAGCGTGGACTTCCCGCTGCCGCTGGCCCCGGTGACGGCCAGGATCTCGCCGGTCCACAGTTCCAGCGTGGCGCCGCGCAGGGCCGGGGTGGAGCCGTGCGTCTTGACCAGGCTTCGGGCCGCCAACAGTGGAGTGCCCGAGCTACTGTCCGTGCTCCCGCTACCGCTGCTGCTCGTACTGCTGCTCATGCTGCGTCGACCTCCGCGGTCAGAGTGGTGAGCCGGGCCGCGGTGGTGTCCATCCAGCGGAGATCGGCGTCGAGGTGGGTGAGGGCGTAGTCGGCGGAGAGCACGGTCGCGAGATCGGCGCCCGGGCTCGTCTTCACCCCGGTCAGCTCGCGCATCCGCGCCATGTGCGCGGCACGCTGCGCCCGCAGATAGCCGGCGGCGTCCGTCGAGGCGAGGATCCCGACGACGACCTTGGCGAAGATCTCGTTCGTCACGAAGGGCGCGGGCGGGGTGATCTCCCCGGCCCAGTGGGCCAGTTCACGGGTTCCGTCCTCGGTGGAGCGGTACATGGTGCGCTCCGGGCCGCCGTCCGAGTCGGTCCCGTCGATCTCGGCCAGTCCGTCGCGGACCAGGCGTTGCAGGGTCGTGTAGACCTGCCCGTAGGCCAGTGGGCGGGCCTGCGGGAAGCGTTCGTCGTGCCGTCGCTTGAGGTCGTAGCCATGGCTGGGGCCCCCGGCGAGCAGCCCCAACAGGATGTGGCGGGTGCTCATGGAGATCAGTATGCACTCGATATATGTACTCAGTGAATAGTGATCGTCGAAAAGTTCTCGGGAACTCAGGAAGCTCGGGGGAGTCGCGGCTCCGCCCGAACAGGATGTGACCAGACACACGTTGTACGTCCGCATACGTCTGCCCCGGCGCCTACTGGGTAGAGCTGCGATAACCCACTTCCCGCCGTACGACGACAAGGAGGCCCCCGTGGCCGCGTCGGCACACCTTCTGCTCTCGGCCCTCTCCAAACGCCCGACGGAGCCGTCCGTCGAGCCTCACGTGTGCGTCTTCAGCGCCGAGGGCGCCAGCACCGAACCGCCGCTGACCAGCGAACCTCCCCTCCCCGACGCCGAGCCGCTGACCAGCGAACCGCCGCTGGCCGAAGCCGCGCACCTGACCAGCGAGCCCGTCTCCACCGGCGCCGCCACGGACGCCTCGGGGGTATAGATGGCGCCTCGCCCGCCCGCGGACCACTCACCCGCCGGTTCCGCGCCGGCCGAGCCTTCGGACCCGCACGCACCACTGGCGCGGCTCGCCGCACTGCACGGCGTCGCCACCTCCTACAGCCCCTCCCCGGACCGTACGGTCGCGGCCACGGACACCGCGATCGTCGCGGCCCTGGCGGCGCTCGGCGTCGACGCGAACACCCCGGACGCCGTCCGCGCGGCACTCGCCGCCCAGGAGGCCGAGACACGGGAGCGGCTGCTGCCGCCGACGGTGGTGTGCTGGGGCGGCAGCCCGCCCGCCGCACTCGCCGGACTGCCCGCCGGCACCCGGCTGCGCATCACCACCGAGCAGGGCGAGACCCACGCCGCGGCCGAGCAACTCCCGCCCGGCGTCCACACCCTGCACGCCACAGCCCCCGACGGCCGCACCGCCGAGGCTCACCTTGTCGCCGCCCCCGCCCGGCTGCCCGCACCGCCCGGACGCACGTACGGACTCCTCGTCCAGCTGTACTCCCTCCTGTCCCGGCGCTCCTGGGGCATGGGCGACCTCGGCGACCTCGCCGAACTGACCGCCTGGTCCGGCCGGGCGCTCGGCGCCGGATTCGTGCAGGTCAACCCCCTGCACGCGGCCGTACCCGGCACCCCCACCGACCCCTCCCCGTACCGGCCCTCCTCCCGTCGCTTCCCCGACCCGGTCCACCTGCGGGTCGAGGACATCCCCGAGTTCGCCCATGTCGACGACCCGGACCGGGTACGGGCGCTGTTGGAGCGTGCCGAGCGACTGCGCGCATCCGTGCTGCACAAGGGGGCGTTGATCGACCGCGACGCCGTGTGGGAGCTCAAGCGCGAGGCGCTGGAACTGGTGCGCGAGGTGCCGCTGGGGCCCGGCCGACGTGCCGCCTACGTCGACTTCCTCGCCGAGGAGGGCGAGGCGCTGGAGGACCACGCCACCTGGTGCGCGCTCGCCGAGGTGTACGGCCCCGAGTGGCAGCGGTGGCCCGTGGGACTGCGTGACCCGCGCTCACCCGCGACCGCCCGTGCCCGCGGCGAGTTGATGGACCGCGTCGACTTCCACAGCCGTCTCGCCTGGCTCACCGACGCCCAGCTCGCCACCGCCCAGCGGTCCGCGCGTGACGCCGGGATGGCGGTGGGACTTGTGCACGACCTCGCGGTCGGCGTGCATCCGGGCGGGGCCGACGCGTGGGCGCAACAGGAGTACTTCGCGGCGGGCATGTCGGTGGGCGCGCCCCCGGACGCGTTCAACGCGCGCGGCCAGGACTGGGGCCTGCCGCCCTGGCGCCCGGACCGGCTGGCCGCCTCGGGCTACGCCCCGTACCGCCACCTCCTGCGCGCCCTCTTCCGGCACGCGGGCGCCCTGCGCATCGACCACGTCATGGGCCTGTTCCGGCTCTGGTGGGTGCCGCAGGGACAGCCGCCCACGGAGGGCACGTACGTCCGTTACGACGCCGAAGCGATGCTCGCGATCCTGACCCTGGAGGCCTCACGGGCTGGGGCCCTGGTGATCGGCGAGGACCTGGGCACCGTCGAGCCCGGGGTGCGCGAGACGCTGCACGAGCGCGGGGTGCTCGGCACCTCGGTGCTGTGGTTCGAACGCGACTGGGACGGCGACGGGAAGCCCCTGCCGCCCGAGCGCTGGCGCCCCGACTGCCTCGCCACCGCCACCACCCACGACCTGCCGCCCACCGCCTCCCGCCTCACCGGCGACCACGTCGAACTCCGCGACCGGCTCGGCCTGCTCACCGGCTCCCTGGAGGACGAACGGACCGCGGCCACCGCGGACACGGGGGAGTGGCTGGCGCTGCTCGCCCGCCTCGGGCTGCTGCACGGGGCGAGCGACGCGGGTTCGGCGGTGTCGGAGGAGGCCGAGATCCAGGCCGTGCACCGCTTCCTGCTGCGCACCCCGGCCCGCATGATCGGCGTGTGGCTCCCGGACACGGTCGGGGACCGGCGCCCGCAGAACCTGCCGGGCACCTGGGACCAGTACCCGAACTGGCGGCTGCCCATCGCCGACGCCGACGGCCGCCCGGTGACCCTGGAGGAGCTGGCGGCCTCGCCCCGGCTGCACGCGCTGATCGATGTGCTGCGAGGACGGTCCGGGGACCTCGGTGGGCGGTGCGGGCGGGGGTGAGGCCTCCGTACGGCACCCCGGGCGCGCGACTCATTCAGGTGTTCGCTACGTTTGCACCGTGGACAAGAAGAACGCCCTGCGCGCCGGCGCCCTGGCTTCCGGTACGACGCTGATGATGCTGCTCATGTCGTCCCCCGCGCTCGCGCTGACCCGAGACGACGGTGACGACCCCGGCAAGGGCCTGAGCGTGATCGAAACGCTCGGCCTCTACGTCGCGACGCCGATCGTCCTGTTCCTGATCATCGCGGGCCTCGTGGTGGTCCTGGACAAGTCCGACAAGCAGCCGAAGCGGACCTGATTCCGGCCCGCTTCCCGCAGCCCCGGCCTCTCGCCGGGGTCTCTGGAATCCTTCTCGATCGAGGGAGTCCGCACACCCACCGGGTGCGCGGACTCCCTCGACGCGTTTTCGGAGCACCCCGACGTGTTGTGAACCTGTTGGCGGCTCCGCCGGCGGGGCATCCTCCTCGGAAGTCGTGAACACTAAACCGGTTTAGTGTTCACGACTTCCGGCACACATGGTGAGGAGCCGGCATGGCCGACCGGGGGCCCGTTACGGATGCGGCGCTGTGAGGTACCGCTGCACCGTCGGTGCCAGCCACGCCACGACCTCCTCGCGCGGCAGCGCGACGGCGGGCGGGAAACGCAGGACGTAGCGGGCCATCGCCATGCCCAGCACCTGTGAGGCGGTCAGCGCGGCCCGTGCGGGCGCCTGCTCCGGGTCGGGGCACACCCGCAGCGCGACCGGCATGAGCTGGTCCCGGAAGATGCCCTGCATGCGCTCGGCGCCCGCCGGATTGGTCACGCCGACCCGGAGCAGCGCGGTGAGCACCTCGTTCTCCTCCCAGAGGTCGAGGAAGTGGCTCACCAGGACGCGGCCCACCTCGTGCGGATTCAGCCCGTCCGGGCCCGGCAGCCGCAGGTCGACGTCGAGGACCGCGGCGAACAGTCCTTCCTTCGAGCCGTAGTACCGCATGACCATCGACGGATCGATCCGCGCGTCCTTGGCGATGGCGCGGATCGTGGCGCGCTCATAGCCGTCGGCGGCGAAGCGTTCGCGCGCGGCGGTGAGGATGGTGGTGCGGGTGGTGTCCGAGCGGCGGGCCGCGGGGGACGGGGCGGGTGCGGGGAGTTCCTTGTCCGGCATGCCAACAACCGTAGGCCAACAGTTGTTGACAGTCCAGAGGGGTCACCTTATGTTGGTGAACAAGCGTTGGCCCACAAGCGTTGGCCCACAAGCGTTGGCCCACAAGCGTTGGCCCACAAGCGTTGGCCCACGGGTGTTGGTCCACAAGTGTTGGCACAGGGAGGCCGCAATGAACGGCAAGGCGAACGACACGACCGGCATCACCGGCACCACCGCGCCCCGGAACGTGATCGTCGTCGGCTGCGGCCCCACCGGCCTCCTGCTGGCCGGAGACCTCGCCACCGCCGGTGTCCCCGTCACCCTCGTCGAGAAGCGCCCGCACAAGATCAGCAACCTCTCCCGCGCCTTCGTCCTGCACGCCCGCACCCTGGAGCAGCTCGACGCCCGCGGTCTCGCCGACGAACTGGAGAGCCACGGCCGGACCCTCGACCGCATCCGTCTCTTCGGCCGGCTCTCCGTCGCCCTCGACGCTCTCCCCTCCCGCTTCAACCACCTGCTCGTGATCCCGCAGTACGAGGTGGAGAAGGTGTTGGAGCGGCGGGCGGTCGAGGCCGGGGTGCGGTTCGTGTACGAGACCGAGGTGACCGGACTGCGCCAGGACGCGGCAGGCGTCACGCTCGAAGTCCGGGGTGCGGACGGGGAGGTGGGGGAGCTGGCGGCCGCGTACGTGGTCGGGGCGGACGGGATGCGCAGTGCGGTGCGTGAGGCGGTGGGGCTGCCGTTCCCCGGGAAGTCGGTCATCCGGTCCGTCGTCCTCGCCGACGTCCTGCTCGCCGAGGAGCCGGAGTCGATCCTCACCGCCAACGCCGTCGGTGACGCCTTCGCCTTCATCGCGCCCTTCGGGGACGGCTACTACCGCGTGATCGGCTGGCACCGCGGCCGCGACGTCCCCGACAGCGAGCCGCTCGGACTCGACGAGGTCAAGGAGATCGTCCGGCTCTCCCTCGGCCGCGACTACGGCATGCACGACGCCCGCTGGATGTCCCGCTTCCACAGTGACGAGCGCCAGGCGCCCTCGTACCGAGTGGGCCGGGTCTTCCTCGCCGGGGACGCCGCCCACGTCCACACCCCGGCCGGCGGCCAGGGCATGAACACCGGCCTTCAGGACGCGGCGAACCTCGGCTGGAAGCTCGCGCTGGTCGTCAACGGCCACGCGGGTGCGGACCTGCTGGACACCTACCAGGCCGAGCGCCACCCCGTCGGAAAGGCGGTGCTGCGCAGCAGTGGCGGGATCGTCCGACTCGCGATGGCCAAGCACCCCTGGACGCTGGCGCTGCGCTCCGCGCTCACCACGGTCCTCAACGGCGTCGGTCCCATGGGCCGGAAGGCGGCGGGCCAGATCACCGGCATCGGCTTCGCCTACCCGGCCCCGCGCGGCTCCCACGCCCTCGTCGGCACCCGCGTCCCCGATGTCGCTCTGAAGGGCGGCCGCCTCTACGAGGCCCTGCGCGGCGGCCGGTTCGTCCTCGTCGCACCGGCGGCGGTGGTCCGGGCGTACGGCCTGGACGACCTCAAGGGCCGCGAGGACCGCCTCACCGTGGAGAGCTGGGCGAGCGACCGGCGTACGACGCTGCTGGTGCGGCCCGACGGGTACGCGGCCTGGGCCGCGGAGTCCCCCGATGCGCCGGCCGTGGCGTCGGCCCTGGCGGCGGCGCTGGGCGACTGACTAGGCTCCGGTACCCATCAGCAACTCGCGCAACAGGTCGGCCAGTTGACCGGCGCGTTCCTCGTCGAGGTGGGCCAGGGCCTCCGTCTGGACGGCGAGTCCCGCGGTGACGGCCTCGTCGATGAGCCGCAGTCCCTTGTCCGTGAGCGTCACCTGGAGTCCGCGCCGGTCGTGCGGGTCGGGGGAGCGCCGCAGCAGTCCGGCGCGTTCGAGCTTGTCCAGGCGCCCGGTCATGCCGCCGGTGGTGAGCATGAGCGTCGCCGAGAGCTGCCGGGGCGAGAGGGTGTACGGGGCGTCGGAGCGGCGCAGGGTGGCGAGTACGTCGAACTCCCCGCGTGAGATCCCGTGGGGCGCGTACGCCTTCTCCATCCGGTCGCCCATCGTGCGCGCGAGCCGGAAGACGCGGCCGAAGACCTCCATCGCGGCGGTGTCGAGGTCCGGCCGGACGGTGGCCCACTGCTCGATGATCGCGTCGACGGGGTCCTGGGGCGTCTTCATGGGGGCGAGTATCCGTCGAGGGGTCGATCGCCCGCAAGAAAGTAGCTGACGAGGGAGTTGCTTGGAAGAAAGTGACTTGACGGAAAGTAACTTGCAACTAAGCTACTTTCCGCTGACCTACTTTTGAATCGGGTGCCCTCATGGCCGCGAACACGAACCGTCCCACCCTCATAGCCCTGACCGCGCTGGCCCCCATCTCGTGGGGGAGTACCTACGCCGTCACCACGGAGTTCCTCCCCGCCGACCGGCCCCTGTTCACCGGGGTGACGCGAGCCCTGCCCGCCGGGCTGCTGCTCCTCGCGTCGGCCCGGGTGCTGCCGCGCGGCGCCTGGTGGGGGAAGGCGGCGGTGCTGGGCGCGCTGAACATCGGCGCCTTCTTCCCGCTGCTGTTCCTCTCCGCGTACCGGCTGCCCGGCGGCATGGCGGCGGTCGTCGGCTCGGTCGGGCCGCTGTTCGTCGCGGGCCTCGCGGCGCCGCTGCTCGGTGACCGGCCGACCTCGCGGACGCTCCTCACCGGTATCGCCGCGGCCCTCGGGGTCAGCCTCGTCGTGCTGAAAGCGGCGGGTGCGCTGGACGCGGTGGGGGTGCTCGCGGCGCTCGGCGCGACCGCGTCGATGTCCACCGGCACGGTGCTCACCAAGCGGTGGGGACGGCCGGACGGGGTCGGTCCGCTGGCGCTGACCGCCTGGCAGCTGACGGCGGGCGGGCTGCTGATCGTCCCGGTGGCCCTCCTCGTCGAGGGCGCGCCGCCCGCGCTGGACGGCCGGGCGGTCGGCGGATACCTGTACCTCGCGCTGGCGAACACGGCGGTGGCGTACTGGCTCTGGTTCAGGGGCATCGGCCGGCTCGGCGCCACACAGGTCACCTTCCTCGGCCCGCTGTCACCGTTGACCGCGGCCGTCATCGGCTGGGCGGCGCTGGGGCAGACACTGACGCCGGTGCAGGTGGCAGGGATAGTGCTGGCGTTCGGGGCGACGGTGTTCGGGCAGCTCGGGCCGCGTGGCGGGCGGCCGACTCCCCCATGTGGCAGTCGCCGACGAGCAGCCCAACGCCCTCGCCGTGAGAAGAACAGCCCCGGTCGAATACCCCTCCCCTTTACAGGGACATGCCTTGACACTCTGATACCGCAAGTCGAGTCTTGACGAGACGCGGTCGGCGATCGTGCCGCAGCGCTCAACGTCCCTACTGGAAGAGGAGCCGGTGTGCGCGCCAAGATCGTGATCCGTCCGCTGGACAAGAAGGAGACCACCGGCGACAGCGACACGAACGGCACCTGACCGGAGCCCGGCATGCGGGGAACCCCGTATCCCACCCTCGGCGAGCTGCTGCGACGTGCTCGCGCGACGGTGGCGGCGCGGCCCGGTGTACTGCGGTTGCGTGTCGTCGGGACCTCGCGGGCCGGCCGGCCGCTGTGGCTGCTGTCGGCCGGACACGGCCCCCGGCACATCCTCACGGTCGCCGGCGCGCACGCGAACGAACCGGTGGGCGGGGTCACCTCGCTCTCCCTGGTCGACAGGTTCGCGCGGGAGCCGGCGCTGCTCCAGGAGCTCGGCTGCACCTGGCACTTCCTGCTCTGTCTCGATCCCGACGGCGCGAGTCTCGCCGGGCGATGGATGACGGGGTGGTCCGGCGAGGGGCGGGCGACCGGGGCGTCGCCGACCCTCCGGGGTTACTACCGGCGCTTCTACCGGCCCGCCTTCGCCGCTCAGCCCGAGTTTCCGCCCGTCGCGAGTGATCCGCGTCCGGCGATGCCGGAGTCCGAGGCGCTGGTGCGGCTCCTCGACGAACTCCGGCCGGTCGTGCAGTTCTCGCTGCACGGTGTCGAAGTGGGCGGATCCTTTCTGCAGTTGACTCGTGCGCTGCCGGGGGCGGCGGCCGCCTACCGCCGGATCGCGGCTGACCTCGGCATTCCCCTGGAACACCGGCCGTTCGACGGCATGGGATGGCTGGCCGAGAGCCCGGGGGTGCTGGTCCTGCCGGACGGGAGCCCCACCGAGGAACGGGACCCGTCCGGCTTCACCTCGCAGGCGACCTGGCTGTACGCGATGCGGCACGGCACCGTGTCGGCGGTCGTCGAGGCGCCCTTCTGGAGCGTGGCGGGCGTCAGCGATCCGCAGCCCGTGGCCGAGCCCCGGCGCGAGATCGCGGAGGCGAGTGAGATCCTGCTCGGCCGCGCCAAACAACTGGAGGCGGTGGTGGGGGAGCTGGGGCCCAGGTCACCGCGAACCCCCGACCAGATCGCCCACTTCACCGCCGCCCGCGAGCTCATGGACATCGGCCCCGGAGTCGTGGACACCTGGAACTCCGCCGAACTCGCCACCACCGTGGGCAACTCCGTCTCCCTCGGTGTCGCCGCCCGGCGCATCCCGCTGCGCGCGGCGGCCATGATGCGACAGGGCCTGGGCGGCGCACCCGCGCTGGACACCCTCGTGGAGAGCTGGTCCCGTGAACTGGCGAGCACCTTCGACGCCCGCTGGGTCCCGGTGGCCGACCAGACCGCGCTGCAGATCCGCACGATGCTCGTACTCGCCCTGGTGTGACCTCACGCGTCCGCGTACGAGTGGGGGCGCCCGGCACGACGCCGGACGCCCCCACTCACGTACGACCGACTACGCGGACGCCGCCGCCGCGTCCGCCGCCTGGGCCTTCAGCGCGCGTTCGACCCCGGAGCGGGACTCCGAGATCAGGCGCCGCAGGGCCGGGGTGGGCTCGGCCGAGGCCAGCCACGCGTCCGTCTTGGCGAGGGTCTCCTCGGAGACCTGGATGGACGGGTAGAGACCGACCACGATCTGCTGGGCGATCTCGTGCGAACGGGCGTCCCAGATGTCCTTCACCACGGAGAAGTACTTGTCCGTGTACGGGGCGAGCAGTTCGCGCTGGTCGGTCTGCACGAAGCCGCCGATCACCGCTTCCTGCACGGCGTTCGGGAGCTTGTCGGACTCGACGACCGCGGTCCACGCCTCCGCCTTCGCCTCCTCGGTGGGGCGCGAGGCCCGGGCCGTCTCCGCGTGCCGCTCACCCGCCGCCGTCTTGTCGCGCTCCGCCTCGCCGGCGATCTCCGCCTCGTCGTAGCGCCCGACGGCCGCGAGCCGCTGGACGAACGCCCAGCGCAGCTCGGTGTCGACGGCGAGGCCTTCGATGGTCTCCCGGCCCTCCAGCAGGCCCTCCAGGAGGTCCAGCTGCTCCGGCGTACGGGCGGTCGCCGCGAAGGCGCGCGCCCAGGCGAGCTGGTGGTCGCCACCGGGCTGGGCGGCGCGCAGATGCGCGAGCGTCGCGTCCGTCCAGCGGGTCAGCAGCGCCTCACGGGCCGTCGGGTCGGCGTACAGCTCGATCGCCAGCTTCACCTGGCGCTGCAGCGACTGCACGACACCGATGTCGGACTCCTTGCCGATGCCCGACAGGACCAGGGACAGGTAGTCGCGGGTGGCGAGCTCCCCGTCGCGGGTCATGTCCCAGGCCGAGGCCCAGCACAGGGCACGGGGGAGGGAGGACTCGAAGTCGCCGAGGTGCTCGGTGACGAAGGCGAGCGAGTCCTCGTCGAGGCGGACCTTGGCGTACGACAGGTCGTCGTCGTTGAGCAGGAAGACCGCCGGGCGACGCTTGCCGACCAGCTGTGCCACGGCCGTCAGCTCGCCGTCGACGTCCAGCTCGACGCGCTCGCCGCGCACCAGCTTGCCGCTGTCGTCGTCGAGGTCGTAGAGGCCGATCGCGATGCGGTGCGGGCGCAGGGTCGGCTCACCCTTGGCACCCGCCGGGAGCGCCGGAGCCTCCTGGCGGATCGCGAAGGAGGTGATGACGCCGTTCGCGTCGGTCTCCACCTCCGGGCGCAGGATGTTGATGCCGGCGGTCTGGAGCCACTTCTCCGACCAGGTCTTCAGATCACGCCCGGAGGTCTCCTCCAGGGCGCCCAGCAGATCGCTGAGGCGCGTGTTGCCGTACGCGTGCCGCTTGAAGTACGCCTGCACGCCCTTGAAGAACTCGTCCATGCCGACGTAGGCGACGAGCTGCTTCAACACGCTCGCCCCCTTCGCGTACGTGATGCCGTCGAAGTTGACCAGGACGTCGTCCAGATCGTTGATCTCGGCCATGATCGGGTGGGTGGAGGGCAGCTGGTCCTGCCGGTACGCCCACGTCTTCATGGAGTTGGCGAACGTGGTCCAGGAGTGCGGCCAGCGGGAGTCGGGGGCGTACGCCTGGCAGGCGATGGAGGTGTACGTCGCGAACGACTCGTTCAGCCAGAGGTCGTTCCACCACTCCATGGTCACGAGGTCGCCGAACCACATGTGGGCGAGCTCGTGCAGGATGGTCTCGGCGCGCACCTCGTACGAGGCGTCGGTCACCTTGGACCGGAACACGTACTGGTCCCGGATCGTCACCGCGCCCGCGTTCTCCATCGCGCCGGCGTTGAACTCCGGCACGAAGAGCTGGTCGTACTTCTTGAACGGGTACGCGTAGTCGAACTTCTCCTGGAACCAGTCGAAGCCCTGCCGGGTGACCTCGAAGATCGCGTCCGAGTCGAGGAACTCGGCGAGCGAGGGCCGACAGTAGATGCCGAGCGGAACGCTCTGCCCGTCCTTCTCGTACACGCTGTGGACGGAGTGGTACGGCCCGACGATCAGCGCGGTGATGTACGTGGAGATCCGCGGCGTCGGCTCGAAGACCCAGGTGTCGTCCTTGGGCTCGGGCGTCGGGGAGTTGGAGATCACGGTCCAGCCGGAGGGCGCCTTCACGGTGAACTGGAAGGTGGCCTTCAGGTCGGGCTGCTCGAAGCTCGCGAACACCCGGCGCGCGTCCGGGACCTCGAACTGGGTGTAGAGGTAGGCCTGCTGGTCGACGGGGTCGACGAAGCGGTGCAGGCCCTCACCGGTGTTGGTGTACGCGCAGTCGGCCACGACACGCAGGACGTTGCGGCCCTCCAGCAGCCCCGGAAGCGCGATCCGCGCGTCATCGAAGACCTCGGCGGGGTCGAGAGGGTCCCCGTTCAGGGTCACCTCGTGAACGGCGGGAGCGACCAGGTCGATGAAGGTCTCCGAGCCGGTCTCCTCGACGTCGAAGCGCACCGTGGTCACGGACCGGTAGGTGCCGCCCTCCTGCGCGCCCGAGAGGTCGAGATCGATCTCGTACGAGTCAACGGTGAGCAGCTTCGCACGCTGCTGCGCCTCTTCGCGGGTCAGGTTTGTGCCAGGCACGCGGTCATCTCCTCGTTATGTGACGGTTGCGCCATCCTTCCATGGGACCTGCACGGATGCGATGTCCGTTTCCCGCCGGTGCCAGGCAGGCGCGGGCGCGAGCCTGGAGACATGACGACGGACACGACGACGTACACGACGACGGACATGACGACGTACACGGCACGTCCCATCGACCCGGCGGCCCTGAAGGATCTCCGCACAGCTGACGACGCGGACCGCCCGATGGTTCCCTTCCCGGACGAGGAGGGCGGCGCACCGCTGCGCTGCTGCCTTCGGCGCAGTGAGCCGGGCGAGCGGATCGCCCTCGTCTCCTACGCGCCGCTGCGCCGCTGGGCCGCCGCCACGGGCGCCGACCCGGGCGCGTACGACGAGCAGGGCCCGGTCTTCATCCACGCCGACGACTGCCCGGGCCCCGACCCGCACGGCCACCCCTTCCAGGGCGCCCACCGCACGGTCCGCCGCTACTCCGCCGAGGGCCGCATCCTGGGCGGTCGTCTGGTCGAGAACGTCGAGAACGTCGAGAGCGCTGAGAACGCCGAGAGCTCCGACGCCTTCGACGAGGCCTTCGCGGAGGCCTTCGCCGATCCGGAGGTGGCGCTGGTCCATGTGCGGGCCGTGGAGTACGGGTGCTTCCTCTACGAGGTGCGGCGGGCGTGAGAAGGGGCGGTCACCGTGCGGTGACCGCCCCTGGGGCACGTGGTGCGGGCGTCAGCCCTTGAGCTCCGCCGCCACCAGTTCCGCGATCTGGATCGCGTTCAGCGCGGCGCCCTTGCGGAGGTTGTCGTTGGAGACGAAGAGGGCGAGGCCGTGCTCGACCGTCTCGTCGGTGCGGATGCGGCCCACGTACGACGCGTCCCGGCCGGCGGCCTCGAGTGGGTTCGGGATCTCGGAGAGGGCGACGCCCGGGGCGCCGGCCAGCAGCTCGGTCGCGCGCTCCACGCTCAGCGGACGCGCGAAGCGGGCGTTCACCTGGAGGGAGTGGCCGGTGAACACCGGGACGCGGACACAGGTGCCGGAGACCTTGAGCGCGGGGATCTCCAGGATCTTGCGGGACTCGTTGCGGAGCTTCTGCTCCTCGTCCGTCTCGTGCAGACCGTCGTCGACGATCGACCCCGCGAGCGGGAGCACGTTGAAGGCGATGGGGCGCTTGTAGACACCCGGCTCGGGGAAGTCGACCGCGCCGCCGTCATGGGTCAGCTTGTCGGCGTCCGCGGCGACCTTCAGTACCTGGCCGTGCAGCTCGGCCACGCCCGCGAGGCCGGAGCCGGACACCGCCTGGTAGGTCGCGACGACCAGCGCCTCGAGCCCCGCCTCCTCGTGCAGCGGCTTCAGGACGGGCATCGCGGCCATCGTCGTGCAGTTCGGGTTGGCGATGATGCCCTTGGGGCGGTCGGCGATCGCGTGCGGGTTCACCTCGGAGACCACCAGGGGCACCTGCGGGTCCTTGCGCCACGCGGAGGAGTTGTCGATGACGACCGCGCCCTGCGAGGCGACCTTCTCGGCCAGCGCCCTGGAGGTCGCGCCGCCCGCGGAGAACAGGACGATGTCCAGGCCGGAGTAGTCCGCCGTCGCCGCGTCCTCCACCGTCACACCGTCGAGCACCGTCCCGGCCGAACGCGCCGAGGCGAACAGCCGCAGCTCCTCGACGGGGAACTCCCGCTCGACGAGGATCCTGCGCATGACCGTGCCGACCTGACCGGTGGCTCCGACGATTCCGACCCTCACGGCGACTCCCTTAGCGTGCGTTTTCCATGGTCCAGCGCTTCCATCATGCGTCTGACCTGTGCCCGCGTGTCCAATCCTTTGCCCGTACCGCCCGAGGAATGGGACGCGTCCGCCGTCCGGTGTCCGTTCGGCATCCGAAAGAAACCCTTCCGTCGGCCGCCGGGGACCGCAAGCCGTGCGGCGTCGACGTCCTCATGGGCCCCGGCCCGGTGTGACGTACGACTCGTCGGGGTACGGCCGAACGTTTTGGCCCGCGCCGGCGTCGTAGAGGAAACGGCGGGAGGGGAGGGGCGGAGTGCTGCGCAGAAAGGCACGCCGTGCCCAGGGGGCGGACGATCCCCTGGACGCGGCCCAGGAACGCCGGGTGCGGGCCGTGCTCGCGCTCGGTGGCGTACCGCAGGCGGACCTGCCGGACGGGGTGCAGCAGGTCCGCCTGCGGTTGCTGGAACGCGCGGCGAAGGGGGACGAGGCGCCGCGTGACGTGTCCGCGTGGGCGGCGGTCGTCGCCTCGAACCTGGCGATGGACTGGCACCGGGCCAAGCGGCGTCAGGAGCGGCTCGGCGAGCGGCTGGCCTCGCTGCGGCAGCCCGCGGACGCCCGTGACGAGGACTCCAGCGTGCTCTCGCTCGCCGTGGCGCAGGGCCTGGACGAGCTGCCCGACGCCCAGCGCCAGGTGCTCGTCCTGCGTTTCTACGCCGATCTGTCCGTGCGCGGGATCGCCGAGGAGCTGGGCATCCCGGAGGGCACGGTCAAGAGCAGGCTGCACTCGGCGGTCCGCGCCCTGCGCGCCCGCCTGCACGAGGACGAGGTGGTGTGACGTGGCCGAGTATGAGGGAGTGGACGCGCTGTTGGCCGCGATCACTGACGAGCCTCTGCCCGAAGGGGTCGGCGACGACCCGGAGTTCATGGCCGAGCACCGGTCGGCGGTGGCCGATGTGGCGCTGCTGCGGGAGCAGCTGGCGGTCATCGGGGACGCGCTGGCGGACCGTGCGGAGGAAGCGAAGCCGGTCCCGGTACGGGCCCCCAGAAAGCGCACCCGCCGCCCCGAAGGCGCCCCGAGGAACCGCGGCCGGCGTCCCCTAGCCTTCGCCCTGGGCACGCTCGTCGTGGCCACCGTGGCCGCGATGGTCGTCGGCATGGGCTGGCTCCTCGCGCACAACGGGGGCGGCGGGGCGATGAGCACGTCGGACAGCAGCGACGCCAAGGCGGACGACAACGGGAGCGCGGGGGCAGGGGACTCGCTCAGCGGCCCGGGTTACCTCGCCTGCTCCCGGCTGGTCGCCGAGGGCACGGTCGCCCACGTCGAGCCCCTCCCCGGCACCACGGAGAACCGGATCACGCTCCGTGTGGGCCGCTATTACAAGCCGGAGAAGGGGAAGGCCGAGGTCGTCCTGGTCCTGGACGAGGAGGTGGCTCCCCGGCCGCGCGAGGGCGAGCAGGTGCTCGTCGCCCTCCACGACGACCCGGCGACACCCACCGGCTGGACCACGGGGCGCAAGGCCATCGCGGACGAACGCGCGTGGATCGTCAAGGCGCTGCCCGAGTCCCGCACTCTCCCGTGCCCGTGAAAACCGGCAGTCTGACGTGCCCGTGAAAACCCGTACTTTCCCGTGCCCGTGAAAAAGGGCGGGCGCCCGTTCCCGGACGCCCGCCCCTTCACCGCCGTAGGTGTTACGGCGTGACCTTCTCGATCTTCACGCTGCCGAGGCCGGCGGCCGTCCCGCGGGCGTTCACCAGCTGGACCCGGCCGAAGAACTCACGTCCCTCGGGAGCCGGCGCGGCCGCGGTGACCTCGCCGGAGACCGTCGCGGTGCCGCCCGTGGCGAGCTTGACCGGCGTGGACTCGTCGACCTTGACCGAGCCGAGCGCGGCGGAGAAGAACACGTCACGGTAGTCGTACGCGGTCGAGCCCGACGGGACCGAGTAGCCCACGACCTCGATGGTGTACGTACCGGCGGCGGGGTTGGGGATGGAGACCGCCTCCTCCGCGTCGCCGTCCGCGGACTGCGCGACCTGGTTGCCGGCGGAGTCGTACACCGTCAGGTCCAGGTCGGCGGCCGTGTCCGAGACGTTGCCGATCGCGACGTCGAGCGACGCGGCGCCCGCGGGCACGTCGACCGTGCTGGTCTGCGTGACGCCGTCGGCGATGGTCGGCCGGGCCGTCTTCGAGGAGCCGAGCGGGCCGCCCTTCAGGGTGCCGTCGAGCGCCGCGAAGTTGTTCGTCACCTTCCAGGAGGCGGTGACCGGGGTGCCGACCTTGGCCTCGGACACGGTCACGGTCTCCGGGTCGAAGGCCGCGCCGAGCACGGTGGCGTCCAGCGTGTACGGGTTGTCGAGCAGCGGCGACGTACGGCGCGCCTCGACCTCGACCTCCCAGACACCGGGCTGCGGGTCCGCGTACGCACGCACGTCGGGCTTGCAGCCGTTGGTGTTCGGGTAGTTGCTGTAGCAGTACGGCGTGCCGGTGTCCTCGACCGGGACACCGTACGGGTGGATGGAGATGAACCGGGTCTGGCTCAGGTCCTTCAGTCCGCCGATCGCGACCTCCAGCGCCTTCGCGCCCTCGGGCACGGTCAGGAAGTACGACTGCGTGCTGTTGCGCTGCACCGAACTCGACTTGGAGAACGTGTACTTGAGCGGCGTGGAGACCACGACCGTCGTCAGGATCTGCTTGTCGACGCCCTCGGTCCGCGGGTCGTCGACCTCGAGGATCGCGCTCTTGATGCCGGCCGAGGAGGCCTTCGCGGTGACCTTGACGGTGACCGGCTTGTTCAGTTCGAGCTTGACTTCGTCGGAGCCGGCGATGCTGAAGGTGTCACCGGCGTTGTTCTCGAAGTGCAGCTCGTGGCGGATCGCCTTGTCCGGGCCGGACGTACGCGTGATGGTGATCTCGTACGACTTCTTCACGCCGACCTTGAGGCCGCCCTCGCGGTCGTAGAGGCCGGTGCCGAAGCCCGGGGTCTTCAGCGCGTAGTCGATCGCGGTGTCGACGGGGGCCTTGACGGTGTAGTCGTGGGCGGTCGCGTCGTCCTTGATCGACTTCCAGGCGTCCACGATGTTGATGAGGCCCGCGCCCTCCTCGTACGCCTGCACACCCTTGATGTGGTCGGCGGTCGAGGTGAGGGCCGTGCGCAGCTCGGCGGGCGTCAGGGCGATGCCCTTCTGCTTGGCGGCGCTCAGCAGCAGCGCGGACGCGCCGGCGGCCTGCGGGGAGGCCATCGAGGTGCCCTGGAGCATCGAGTAGCCGGCCGGCAGGGAGTAGCCGGCCTGGGCGACCGGGGAGCCCGGCAGCCAGGTCTGCGTGGTGTTGATCGCGGCGCCGGGCGCGGTCAGCGTCGGTGTGAAGCCGCCGTCCTCACGCGGACCGCGCGAGGAGAACGGCATCATCGCGTACTTCTTCTCCACGACGGAGCCGTAGTTGGCGGCCCAGGTGTCCTTGGAGATGGACGCGCCGACCGAGATGACCTTGTCGGCCAGGCCGGGGTCGCCGATGGTGTTGGCGCCGGGGCCGGAGTTGCCCGCGGAGATCACCAGCTGGACACCGTAGGTGTCGATGAGACGCGTGTAGAGCTCGGAGCGCGCGTTGTTGCCGTCGTTCAGCGCGGGCAGGCCGCCGATGGACATGTTCACGATGTCGACGCCGTGGTTGACGACGAGGTCGAGCATGCCCTCGGTGAGCGCGACGTTGGTGCAGCTCGGGCCGAACACGCAGGCGCGCGACGAGACGATCTTCGCGCCGGGGGCGGCGCCGTTCATCTTGCCGCCGAACAGGCCGTTCGCGGAGGTGATGCCGGCGACGTGCGTGCCGTGCTCGCTCGCGATCAGACCGATGTTGACGAAGTCGGCCTTCTTGCCGACCCAGTCGCCCCCGTAGGGGTCCATCGGCACGTCCTTGCGGATCTGCACGACGAACGGCTGGCTCTCGACGACGTCGGTGGCCGGGTTGTCGGTCCCGAAGTGACCGATCTGGTAGCCGTCCTTGTACGGCTTCATCGCGGTGTCGTCGGTGAAGTCGTGGTTGTTGTTCACGTCGACGGTGACGGTGCCGGCCGCCGGGTCGTACAGGACGCCCCACGCGTCGGTGGTGTCGCCGTCACGGTTCACGTCGCCCGCGGCGTCGCCGCCCGCGGTCGCGGACTCCCGGAACGTGCTGATCTCGTACGAGCCCGCCGGGGCCGTCCATCTCTGGCCGCCGTAGGTGAAGGCGGGCCCGGAGACCGCGCTGACCATGGGCCGCCAGCTCAGGTCGTTGTCGAGGATCGGGTCGGTCGAGGTGACCCAGTCGACGATCTTGCGCTCGCCGGTGGTGGTCTTCTGCAGCGCCGGGTGGCTCAGGTCCACACCGGAGTCGAGGATGCCGATGGTGATGCCCCGGCCGTCCGCCTTCGGGTTCTTCTTCACGAAGTCGACGGCGCCCGTCTCGAAGGACGGGTTGTACGGGTTCTCGGCGGGGGTGTTCTTGTCGGGCGCGGCGTAGGTCTTCGTGGCCTTCGAAGAGGCGCCCTTGGCCGTGTCGGCGCTCGGCGTCGGGTCGTCGAGCGCGATGTCCTGGCGCAGGTCGATGCCGTGCACCGAGGTCAGCTTGGTGGCGGCGGCGATGGCCGCGTCGGCCTTGGCGGTCGGGACCGTGGCCCGGACGTAACCGACCTTGTCGTACGTCTGGCCGACGGAGCCGCCCTTGACCGCGTCCATCTCCTTGGCGACCTGTTCGGTCTGCCCGGGAGCGGTGGCGATCATCATCGTGACGTTCTTGGCGCCGTCGGCCTTGGCCTCGGCGAGGAGGTCCGCGTCGTCCGAACCGAGCTTGACGCTCGCGGACTTGGTGCCCGGGCCGGGCGTGGCGGATGCGTGGTCCGCGGAGAAGGCCATGGGTATCGGCCCGGCCGAGGAGAGCGCGGCCACCAGGCCCGCGGCCACGGCGATGCGGGCCACGCGTCTCGCGCCCGATATCGGTGCGCGCTGAGGATCGGTCATCAGCATCCCTTGTAGGTAAAGGAACGAGCGTGGAGTGACCGGTCCCGACGTTCCCCGGGACACGATCACATCAGTCCGGTATGTGGACCCGGATGACCGCTCAGCTTTACCTAAGGGGCAGTTGTTTGGGGAGAGTTGACCGTGGCGGGATGGAACCATGGCGTACTTCCGCCATACGCCACGCCGGTCAAAGCATGATATGACGGGACATGGTCAACCAATCGGCGACCGCTCGCCGATCATCCTCCGGCCGCTCAGGCCTCCCGTGTGCGCGCGTAGTGGCGGGACGCCTTCGCGCGGTTACCGCAGGCCGCCATCGAGCACCAGCGGCGGGTGCCGTTCCGTGAGGTGTCGAAGAAATGCAGGACGCAGGCGTCGTGGGCGCAGTGGCGGATGCGGTCGGGGGCGGTGGCGAGCAGTTCGAGGTAGTCGCGGGCGGCGAGCCAGGCGGGCCCCCAGGACGGGTCGCCGAACTCCGCTTCCTCGCCGGGTCCTTGGGCGGTGAGTGTCACGCGGACGCGGCCGTGCGCGAGGACGGCGTCGATCCGGGCGGCGGATTCCTCCAGGGTCCCGTCGACGGCCGAACGCAGGGCGTCGCGGGCTTCCCGCACATGCAGCAGCACGGCGTCGTCGGCCGGGAAGTCCAGCCCGTTCGCCGCCAGCCACACCGCCAGGCCCTCGGTGTCCGTCAGCAGGTCCTGCGTCACTCCCTCGCGGTTCCAGCGGGTGTTGAGCAGGTCGAGCGAGACCGGCTCCCCGGTGAGTGGACGGGGGTCGGCGGTGGTGGACATGAGGAGCTCCCTTCGGTGCTAACCACTCAAGAGTAGGTCACTGGTTGACGCCCTCCACTCTAACCTTTAACCTCGATGACGAGGGTTAGTCCTTCCGTGGGGCGGCCAACGACAGACGGGACCGTCATGACCTTGCGCACCGGCCACATCGGCCTGAACGTCACCGACCTCGACCGCTCGCTCGCCTTCTACCGCGACGTCCTGGGCTTCGGCGTGCTCTCCGAGGGCAAGGAGGAGGAGCGGCGGTACGCGTTCCTCGGCTCCCTCGCCGGTGACGGCCGCCCGGTGCTCACCCTCTGGCAGCAGGCGCGGGAGCCGTACGACAAGGCCCGCGCCGGTCTGCACCACCTCTCCTTCGAGGTGGACTCGGTCGACCAGGTCAGGGAGTACGAGACGGCCCTGCGCGACTACGGCGTCGACTTCGCGCACGAGGGCGTGGTCGCTCACCGCGAGGGCTCGGCGTCCGGCGGCATCTTCTTCCACGACCCCGACGGCACCCGGCTGGAGATCTACGCGCCGAGCGGGGCGGAAAACGCCCCGGTGCCGTCCGCCACCGCTCCCACCTGCGGTTTCTTCTAGGATCTCGCGAGAGAGAGGCGCGCCATGACCTACCACTCCGGTTCACGGGCCGTACAGGACCGGGTGGGTGTGCGCGAGCTCGCCGATCACGTGGGGCGGTCCGTCGGACAGGGCATTCGTCCCGTGGCCGCCGCGTTCCTCGAACTCCAGCCGATGCTGGTGGTGGGCGCGGCCGACCCGGTGAGCGGAGCGGTGTGGGCCTCGCTGCTCACCGGCGAGCCCGGGTTCGTACGGGCGACGGGCGTCCGGCAGATCTCGGTCACGGGCGGCGGCCCGCGCGAGGGCGACCCCCTGGCGCCGGCGCTCGCCACCCCAGGCACCTCCGTCGGCACGATCGCGCTCGACCCGCGCACCCGCCGGCGTATGCGCGTCAACGGCCGGATCCGCCCGACCCCCCGCGGCTTCGCGGTCGAGGCCGACCAGGTCTTCTCCAACTGCCCGAAGTACCTCCAGAAGAGAGAGACGTACGAGAAGGCCGAGCGTTCGCCCGCCACGCCCCGTCGGTCCGCCGAGCTCTCCCTGGGGCAGCGGCGGTTCGTCGAGTCCGCCGACACCTTCTTCCTGGCCACCGTCCACGCGCACGGCGCCGACGCCAGCCACCGGGGCGGCAACCCCGGCTTCGTCCACGCCCCCTCACCGCACGAGCTGCACTGGCGCGACTACCCGGGCAACTCCATGTTCCTGACCCTCGGCAACCTGGAGGTCGACCCGCGGGCGGGGCTGCTCTTCCTGGACTGGGTGTCGGGGTCGGTGCTGCAGCTGACGGGCAGGGCCCGCACGCAGTACGCGGACGACGGGCGGCGCACGGTCCGCTTCACCGTCACCGAGGCCGTTCAGACGCCCGCCGCCAGCCCGCTGTGCTGGTCGCCGCCGGAGTACTCACCGGCCAATCCGGCGCTGCCGTAGGCGACTTGCCGGGCCACCGTGCCGTAACGTCTGGGCATGCCGAAGCAGTTGAGGGTGGCGGCCTACGCCGTATGCGTGCGGGACGGGCGGATGCTGCTGGCCCGCTGGGTCGCGGGTGACGGAAGCAGGCGGTGGACCCTGCCCGGCGGCGGCATGGACCACGGCGAGGATCCCTACGACACCGTCATCCGCGAGGCCGAGGAGGAGACGGGTTACGCCGTCGAGCCCGTCGTGCTGCTCGGCGTCGACTCCATGCTGCGCTCCCATCCGCGCCGACTCGGCCCGCCCGGCGACTTCCACGCCCTGCGGATCGTCTACGAGGCCCGCGTCACCGGCGGCGAACTCCGCCACGAGACGAACGGCTCCACCGACATGGCGGCCTGGCACCCCCTCGACGAGGTACCCGCCCTCGACCGGGTCGCACTGGTCGACGTGGGACTGCGGCTGTGGCGCGAGCGGCCGCCCGTCGGGCGCGTCGGCTCCGAAACGGCGGGGGAGTAGCGGCGAGTGAGTAGCGGCCGGGGTGGGGCGGCCGGGAACTGGTCCCATACCCCGGAAAATGAACACGGAGTGACCGCCTCTAGGCCGTTCGGAGAGGGGCCGTGGACGCGCAGGGTGCTCCAAGATCCACGTACGGTGATCGGTGTCGGCCGTTGCCGCCTCGTTAACGTCCAGGTCACCCCCGGTGCCAACGATCCAGAGTGAGCGGGGAGTTACCGCAACGAACCCCCCGCGACCACTGCCGACGCGTTCGCACTCGGGGAGATCGCGCCATGTCGCGCATACGCTCTGTCGCCACTTCCGCCGCCATGAACCGCCGTACCCTGCTCGCCGCCACCGGGGCGGTGACCCTCTCCGCGGGCATCGGCTGCGCCCTGCGGCCCGACTCCGAGGCGCACGCCGCCACCACGGACGCGGGTGAGGCGCCCATCGCCGTGTCCCTCCCCCACTCTCGGCTTCGCTCGAGCGGGGGGACCCCCATGGCACCCGCCGCACCCCTCGCCCCCTACGTGCGCGGTACCACCCTGGAGAGCGTGGCCGCGGCGCGCTCCGGCACGGACGGCTACCGGCGGCTCGGCGACGGCCCCGCCTGGAAGCGGGTCGTACGTAGCGACCTGGCCGCGGCCAAGTCCGGGCGGGCCGACCGGCGTACCGCGCTCGCCGCGTTCGTGCAGTTCACCGACCTGCACCTGATCGACGTCCAGCACCCGCTGCGGCTCGAATACCTGCGCTCCGGCGCCGCGAACGCCTGGCGTCCGCACGAGTCGCTGACCGTGGCGGGCGCCGTCTCGCTCGTCGAGCGGGTCAACGCGCTGCGCGGAGCCCCCGTCACCGGCTCCCCACTGCACTTCGTCATGACCACCGGGGACAACACGGACAACAACTCCAAGACGGAGCTGGACTGGTTCCTGAAGGTCATGAGCGGCGGCCGGATCAGCCCCAACAGCGGCGACCCGCGCCACTACGAGGGTGTCCAGAACAGCGGCCTCAAGCTGTACTGGCAGCCTGACGCGGCCCTGCGCGACGCCGACAAGCAGCGTGGCTTCCCGCATCTGCACGGCTTCCTCGCGGCCGCCATCCGCGAGCTGCGCAGCCCCGGCCTCGGCCTGCCGTGGTACTCCACGGTCGGCAACCACGACGCGCTGCCGCTGGGCTGCTACCGGCACGGCGACTCCTTCCTCGCCGAGTTCGCCGTCGGCGGCAAGAAGCTGATGACGCTGCCCGCCTCGGCGAGCGTCGCCCTGCGGGCCGCCATCAAGAACGACAAGGACCCCAAGGGCACCCAGCTCAGGGACCTCCGGCGCGGCAGCTGCGCGCGGTCACCCCGGACGAGTCGCGCGCCCCCTTCACGCCCGCCGAGTACCTCAAGGCGCACCTCGACCCCGCGCACACCGGCCCCGGCCCGGTCGGCCACGGCTACTCGGCGGCCAACCTCGCCGCGGGCACCCAGTACTACGCCTTCCGCATCTCCGACGACATCATCGGCATCAGCATCGACACCACCGACCCGGGCGGCCACTACATGGGCTCCATCGGGACGACCCAGCTGCGCTGGCTGGACAAGACGCTGAGCGACAACAAGGACTCGTACGCCATCGTCTTCAGCCACCACACCAGCAAGTCGATGACCAACCGCCGCACCGACCCCGCGCACCCGAGCGACAAGCGCCACGGCGGTGAGGACGTGGTCGCCACGCTCGCCAAGCACCGCAACGTGCTGGCCTGGGTGAACGGCCACACCCACAAGAACGAGATCATCGCGCACTCCGCGCCGAACCACGGCTCCTTCTGGGAGATCAACACCGCCTCCCACGTCGACTTCCCGCACCTCGCCCGCATCATCGAGGTCGTCGACAACAAGGACGGCACGCTCTCCCTCTTCACCACCCTCATCGAGTCGGCGGCCCCGCACCGCACGGACTTCTCCGACCTCAGCCAGACCGGGCTCGCGGCCCTCTACCGCGAGCTCGCCTTCAACTCCCCGGGCCGCAGCACCGAGCTGGCCGGCGCCTCGCGGGACCGCAACACGGAACTCGTGCTGAAGAAGGCCTGAGGAAGCGCGAAGAACGGCCGAAACCCACTCAACTGGCGTACAGGCGGGCAACCTTCACACCGGCCCGCCGAGTCCCTCCCCCCGACCAGGTTCACCGGTGAAGGGGGAACGACATGTCAGTGCGTAGGGGACTGGTGGCGGCGACGGCGGTGGCGGTGGCGGCCGCTCTGGCGGGGCCCGCGGTGGCGGCTCCCGCCGGGACCGGCCGGCACGGTGCGACCCGCGCCGCCATGGACGCCGCGGTGAAGGCCGGAGTGCCGGGTGTGACGGCGACGGCGCGGGACGCCGGCGGCACATGGTCGGCCACGGCGGGCGTGGACGATGTGCGCACGCACGCACCCCGCGGCACGGCCGACCACTACCGCGTGGGCAGCATCACGAAGACGTTCGTGTCGACGGTGCTGTTGCAGTTGGAGGCGGAGGGGCGGCTGTCGCTGGACGACACGGTGGAGAAGTGGCTCCCGGGCGTGGTCCGGGGCCACGGCCACGACGGACGCCGGATCACCGTCCGCCGGCTGCTCAACCACACCAGCGGCATCTTCAACTACACGGCGGACGAGGACTTCGCCCGCACGTACTTCCTGAAGGACGGCTTCTTCGATCACCGCTACGACACGAAGACCCCTGAGCAGCTCGTGGCGATCGCGATGACCCACAAGCCGCTCTTCGCGCCGGGCGCGTCCTGGAGTTACTCCAACACGAACTACGTGCTGGCCGGCATGGTGATCGAGAAGGTCACCGGCCACTCGTACGCCTCGGAGATCCGCCGCCGCATTATCGAACCGCTCGGCCTGCGCGCCACGTCCGTCCCCGGCACGCGGACGACGCTCCCGCGGCCCAGCGGCCACGCGTACTCGAAACTGTCCCGGGCGACGACGGGTCCGATGTACGACGTCACGCGGCTCAACCCCTCCCTGGCCTCCTCGGCCGGGGAGATGATCTCCGACTCCGCCGATCTGAACCGCTTCTACACGGCCCTGCTGGGCGGCCGGCTCCTTCCGCCGAAGCAGCTGAAGGAGATGAAGACCACGGTGAAGGCCGACGAGATCCCGGGCGCCCGCTACGGCCTGGGTCTCATCGACCGCGAGCTCGGCTGCGGGGTCCATGTATGGGGCCATGACGGCGGGATCCACGGCTCGACGTCCTCCGCCGTGACGACGGCGGACGGCCGCCACTCCCTGGCCTTCAACTTCAACGGGGACTGGTCCGGGGACAGCGATGCGGTGATCGAGGGGGAGTTCTGCGCCGAGTAGGCCTCTGAACGCCCTCCTTGGCGGAGGTCAGCGCGGGCTCCACTCGCCGTCCCCCAGCACCATGTCGGGATCGAACATGACGATCACGGCGGCGATCAGGAGGACGGCGAGGGGCCCGGCGAGCATGAAGAGCAGGAACGACAGCAGACCGGCGGGCGACTGGGAGGCCGTGACCTGCTGGGTGACGTGCACCGAGACGGCGGCCATACCGGTGTAGTGCATCCCGGTCACCGCCACGCCCATGACGAGGCTCGCCCCCAGGCTCGACCACAGCGTGTGGATGGAGACCGCCGCCCACAGGGCCGCGGTGGCGGCGGCCACCGCGATCAGCACGGACAGCGCCACGGTCGGCACGTCGTACCGCAGGGTCCCGGGCATACGGATGGCGGCCATGCCGATGTAGTGCATGGCGGCCACGCCCAGACCGGTGATGACACCCGCCACGCCGAGATTCAGCGGCGCGGCGCCCCGATAGCCGACGAGGAAGACCCCGACAGCGACCACGGCGATCGCGACAACCAGACTGAGCACGGTCATCGCCGAGTCGTAGCTCACCAGCGCGCCCCCGACGCTGAAGCCGATCATGGCGATGAAGTGCATGGTCCATATGCCGCAGCCGATGGACACCGCGCCCAGCGTCAGCCAGCCGGCCTTGCGGTCCTGACGTCTGCGCTGCAGCGACCGTGTCGTGCAGCGCAGTCCCAGGGCCGCTCCCAGGCAGGCCATCAGATAGGCCGCGACCGGGGTCGCGGCCCCGTAGTAGAAATCGGAAACGTTGGCGGTCATGACGGGGCGTCCCTTTTCCTGCGTGACGGGGGGCGGTACCGCGCCGTGGCGCGGAGTCGATGAACAGCCCTCCGGTCGGGAGGCCTCTGAGGAACCGTCAGGGGTCGGATCAAGCCACCTGGCTGACTTGTTCGCAATTCAAACACACTTTGACCACATTCTCTCCTCGTCGAAGAGGAGTTCTACGCGAAGGTGCAAAGTGCTCCTCAACGATCAGAAAAGCCCCGGAAGGGGTGAAGTCAATGTGCCGGACATTCCGATGAAGTGCTCTTCGGGGCAAATGAAAGACCCGAAGGACTGGAACGATCAGAAAGAGATCCAAAGTGGCACTTCTCGATGGCGGCGCGGTCCGCCGCACCGGCGCGCTCGTACTGGGTTCGGCGCTGCTCGCCGGCTCTGTCCTCGGCGCGGGAGCCGCGTACGCCGCCGCCCCGACCGGCCCGACGGCGAAGATCGGCGGCTGGTCCAAGCACGTCGAACTGAAGCCGGGTGGCGCGTCCAGGACGTTCACGATCACCGTGCGCAACCGGACCGACCACACCCTCAAGGGAGTCGACGTCGGCTACAGCACGTACGCCGCCGAACGACCGGTCCTCAAGGAGTACACCCACGGCATGTGGAAGACCGTGCCGTGGGGGCGCACGCACCAGCGCAACGCCGGCGTCCCCTCGTTCGCGGCGTTCGCCTCGGGTCAGACACTGAAGCGCGGCGCCACGGTCACCTACACGGTGCGGGTGTCCCTGCCCCGGCACTGGGACAGGAGCGTCTCCAGCGTGCAGGCCCAGGCGGGGGCGCGGGGCGAGGGCTGGAGCGACTTCCGGTCCGTCGACTTCAGGGTCGCCCGCTGACCCTCGGACACCGAGAACCCAGGAGGAGGGGCCGCCGAGGCACCGGCGGCCCCTCCTCTCCCCTCCTGATACCGCCCCGGTCCGTCACTACCGGGGCAGGACCACGACATACGCCGCCGGATCCCGGTCGTTCGCCGCCATCAGCGCGGTACGGACCACCGTCGCCTGCTGCTCCCTCGCGTCCCGCAGCTTCCTCGGAGTGATGTGGACGACCGTGATGCCCAGCCGCTCCAGGTGCTCGCGCTTACGGGCGTACTCGGACCAGAGGGCGTCGTCCTGTCGATCGCCCGGCCGGGGCGCCCGGGTGTCCAGCTCGACGGCCACCGCCTGCTCGGGCCAGTACGCGTCGAGGCCGCCCAGGTGCGGGCCGCCCGGCAGGCGCAGGTCGACGTTCCAGACCGGGTCGGGCAGGCCGTACTCCCGCACCATCCGGTAGAGGCGGTCCTCCGCGATCGCCCGGCCCTCCGCCAGCAGCGAGTCCACCGCGTCCACCACGTGCGGGCGGTTCAGCAGCCGCGCCTGCGTCAACTCCCGCACCACCGCCGGCGGTTCACAGTGCCCGGCGCGCACCGCTTCCGTCAGCAGCCGCCGTACCGCGCCCGCGTCCGACAACTCCGCCACCGCGTCGGCCAGGGCGCGCGGCACCGGGGCGACCGGGAGACCCGTGAGGTACGCAGGGGTGGGCAGCGAGGGCGTACGGACGATGTGGGCGCAGCCGTGCGAGCGCAGCCGGCGCAGCCGGGGGACCAGGACGTCGATCTTGTCCAGGGAGGTCAGCGGGGGCGCCGAGGTGAAGCCGTGCAGGGTGAGCGCGGCCAGGCCCGTGATCAGCGCGTCCGTGTACGGCCGTGGGGCGTGCGGTTCCTCGGCGCCGGGCTGGAGGGGGATGCCCGGCGTCGGCGATTGCGCGGGGGTGCGGCCCGCGAACAGCAGGACCGCGTGCAGGCGTTCCTCGGAGGTGGGCGGCCCCGGGTGGAGGAGGAAGACGCCGGGGAGGATCTGCTGCCAGGGGCCGCCCGGCCGGCACCGCTCGTTCGTGTCGGCGGCCGTGACGCCGTGGGCGCGCAGCTGAGCGGTGGTCAGGACCCGCCGCTGTGTGCGGGACAGGTGGCGCAGGGGGCGGGGGGAGAGCGGGGTGTTGTGGTTCATGAACGGGGGTTTCCCGCGTCCGGTCCGTCCCCTAACCGCTGTTACACGCCCGTCGACAAATCCGGACAAGCTCGCCCTAAAGTACGGGCGTTCGACTGCCGAAAGGCGCTGGTCCCGATCGGGGTTACGGGGCCCTGTGCGCGGGTTCGGTAACGGGGCCCAAGGCGCCGCGTCGGCGACCCGGGCCCCGTCACTGCCGGGCCCGTCGTCTCTACGAGCCCGCCGCCGCGTCGCACGCCTGCCCCCGCAGGGCGCGCGCCAGGTCGTCCCGCGCTTCCAGGACCAGACGGCGCAGGGCGGGGGGCGCGTCCTCGTGGGCGGTGAGCCAGGCGTCCGTCGCGTCCAGGGTCTCCTGGGAGTCCTGGAGGGACGGGAACAGTCCCTTGACCACGTCCATGCCGATCTGGATGGACCGCTCGGCCCAGACGCGCTCGATGGCCGCGAAGTACTTCGCGGCGTACGGGGCCAGCAGTTCCCGATGGGAGGGCTGCGAGAAGCCCGCGATGGTCGCCTCGACCAGCGCGTTCGACAGCGCGTCCGACTCGACGACCTGGGCCCAGGCCTGCGCCTTGACCGCCGCCGAGGGCCGGGCGGCGAGACAGCGGACCTGGTGGCGCTTGCCGGAGGCCGTGTCGTCGCGGGCCAGTTCGGCCGCGAGGAGGGCCTCGTCGGCGACGCCGTGCGCGGCCAGCGGTTCCAGGAACGCCCAGCGCAGCTCCTGGTCGACGTCCAGGCCGTCGACCTTGGCGGTGCCCTCCAGCAGATGCAGCAGCAGGTGCAGATCGGCCTTGTCGGAGGCGACCGTCGCGAAGAAACGGGCCCAGGTCAGCTGGTGCTGGCTGCCGGGCTCGGCGAGCCGCAGTTCCTTCAGGGCGCCCTGGGCGAGCAGCCGGCCGCCCTCGGCCCGCCACTCGGGGGTCGCGTACTGGACGAGCGCCGAGTTCGCCCAGGCGTGCAGCATCTGCAGGACGCCGATGTCGGACTCGCGGCCCGCGAAGCGCAGCACCAGGCTCACGAAGTCCCGCGCCGGCATCAGCGCGTCCCGGGTGAGGTTCCACAGCGCCGACCAGCACAGCGCGCGGGCGAGGGGGTCGGTGATGTCGCCGAGCCTCTCGCGCAGCGTGTCCAGCGAGTTCTCGTCGAAGCGGATCTTGCAGTACGTGAGGTCGTCGTCGTTGACGAGGACCAGCTCGGGGGCGTCCACGCCGACCAGCTCCCCGACCACCGTGCGGGGGCCGTCGACGTCCACCTCGGCGCGGGCGTACCGCACCAGGGAGCCGGCCCCTCCTTGCCGCAGGCCGTCATGCCGGTACAGGCCCACCGCGACACGGTGCGGACGCAGTTCGGGGTGCGACTCGGGGGCCTCCTGGAGCACGGCCAGCTCGGTGACGCGGCCCTCGGCGCTCAGGATCACCTGCGGGGTGAGGGAGTTCACCCCGGCCGTCTGGAGCCACGCGCGCGACCAGGTCGCCAGATCACGTCCGCTGGTCTCCTCCAGGGCCGACAGCAGATCGCCGAGGCGTGTGTTGCCGTACGCGTTGCGCTTGAAGTAGCGGCGCGCGCCCTCCAGGAACGCGTCCTGCCCGGCGTACGCGACGAGCTGCTTGAGCACGCTCGCCCCCTTCGCGTACGTGATCCCGTCGAAGTTGAGCTTGGCGTCCTGCAGGTCGTGGATGTTGGCCGTGACGGGGTGGGTGGAGGGCAGCTGGTCGGCGCGGTACGCCCAGGACTTGCGGCGGTTGGCGAAGGTGATCCAGCCGTTCTCGAATCGGGTCGCCCCGACCAGCGCGAACGCGCCCATGAAGTCGGCGAAGGACTCCTTGAGCCACAGGTCGTCCCACCACTCCATGGTGACGAGGTCGCCGAACCACATGTGCGCCATCTCGTGCAGGATGACGTTCGCCCGGCCCTCGTACGACGCCGCGGTCACCTTCCCGCGGAAGATGTACTCCTCGCGGAACGTGACGAGCCCCGGGTTCTCCATCGCGCCGAGGTTGTACTCGGGCACGAACGCCTGATCGTACTTCCCGAAGGGGTAGGGGAAGTCGAAGTGGTCGTGGAAGAAGTCCAGGCCCTGCTTGGTGACGAGGAAGACGTCGTCGGAGTCGAAGTAGGGGGCCAGGCCCTTGCGGCACATCGCGCCGAGCGGGATCTCCAGCGTCGTACCGTCGTCGAGCGTGCGCGTGTAGCTGTCCGTGACGTAGTGGTACGGGCCCGCCACGAACGCGGTGATGTATGTCGAGATCGGCTTGGTCTCGGCGAACTTCCACACACCGTGGACGAGTTCACCGAGGCCGTTGCTCCAGACCGTCCACCCCTCGGGGGCCCGCACCTCGAAGCGGAAGGGGGCCTTGAGGTCCGGCTGCTCGAAGTTCGCGAAGACGCGCCGGGAGTCGGCGGGCTCGTACTGGGTGTAGAGGTAGACCTCGCCGTCCTCGGGGTCGACGAAGCGGTGCATGCCCTCGCCGGTACGGGAGTAGGCGCACAGCGCGTCGACGATCAGCTCGTTGTGGGCCTGGAGGTTCTCCAGCCGGATGCGGGAGCCGTCGAAGACCTCGTCGGGGTCCAGAGCCTTGCCGTTGAGCGAGACCGCGGTGACGCTCGGTGCGACCAGGTCGGCGAAGCTCGCGGCGCCGGGCTCCGCGCAGCGGAAGCGGATCGTGGTCATCGAGCGGAACGTACGCGGTTCAGTCGCGGTGTCGCCCAGGGCGGAGCACAGATCGAGGGAGACCTCGTACCCGTCCACGGACAGCAGGGCTGCCCGCTCCTGGGCCTCGTCGCGGGTCAGATTCTCACCGGGCACGGGCGGCACTCCCTCGGGGCGGCGTCACGGACGGATACTGCGGAACGGATGTCCGGCATCCGGTGTCGGATACGGTTGGACAGGAGCGATCCTGCCATGTGCCCCTGACGCTGGACACCCGGGAATGAGGCGAGTGACCTCCGGTGTTGCTCGGGGAAACACCGTTTTCCGAGGAGAACCATGCCCGAGACCGCTGCTCCCAAGACCCCCGTCGACTTCTGGTTCGACCCGCTGTGCCCCTGGGCCTGGATGACCTCGCGCTGGGTGCTGGAAGTGGAGAAGGTCCGGGACATCGAAGTCCACTGGCACATCATGAGCCTCGCGGTCCTCAACGAGGACCGGCTGGACCAGCTGCCCGAGGAGTACCGGGACATGCTCGCCACCCAGGCCTGGAAGCCCATCCGCGTGGTCACGGCCGCCTGGCAGAAGCACGGCGAGGACGTCCTCGGCCCGCTCTACACCGCGCTCGGCACCCGTATCCACAACCAGGGCGAGGGCGCGACCCTCGAGGCGATCGCGGGCGCCCTCGAGGAGGTCGGCCTCCCGGCCTCCCTGCTCGACTACGCCGAGCAGGAGGACTTCGAGTTCGACGCCGAGCTGCGCGCCTCCCACAAGGAGGGCATCGAGAAGGTCGGCCAGGAGGTCGGCACCCCGGTGATCGCGGTCCCCGGCGCCGACGGCGAGCAGGTCGCCTTCTTCGGCCCGGTCGTCACGCCCGCCCCGAAGGGCGAGGCCGCGGCCAGGCTGTGGGACGGCACGCTGCTGGTCGCCTCGACCCCCGGCTTCTACGAGATCAAGCGGACCCGCACGCAGGGCCCGGACTTCAGCAACCTGTAAGGGCGACCAGGTTCATTCCGGCTCGGGCATCTTCTCGGGCGGGTCGAACGGCTTGACCCGCCACGCGTGCCGGATGTTGCGGCAGTCGAAGTCGGTGCGGCCGCAGATCCAGTAGTCGTCCACATACGCGTTCGGCTTCTGGAGGTTCGCCAGTTCCCGGATGACCGCCCGCTCCCGGTCGTCCCGGGGCTGGCGGTGGGGCTGGTCGGACCCGCATGTGTAGCAGGGATACGTCTTTTCCCTCGGCATCCCGCAACGATGCCCCGGAAGCGTTCGTAGCGTAAGGCCCCGTGAGGCTCCTTTTCGTTCTTCACGGGGCCTTCGCTCCACCTCCGAACAGGCCCGGACGGTGGGCTCGCGCCGGAGCGCACACGCGAGTGCGCCGCGACCGGGATACTGGCGGGTCATGAGTACGACGAACATGACCCACAGCGCCGTGAGTCCCGCAGCTCCGGTGAGCACGACCCTGTTGCTCGCCCGGCACGGCCGGACCGTCTGGCATGCCGAGAACCGCTACGCCGGAGTGAGTGACGTCCCCCTCGCCGACGAGGGCCGTGCCCAGGCCGAGGCGCTGGGCCGCTGGGCCGCCGGGCACCCCGTGGACGCCGTCTGGACGTCGACGCTCTCTCGCGCCGCCGCCACGGCCGAACCCGCCTGCCGTGCCCTCGGTCTCACCGCGCACCGCGAACCGGCACTGCGTGAATGCGACTTCGGGGTGGTGGAGGGCCGTACGCTCGCCGAGTTCGAGGCCGAGAACCCGGCCAGGGCGAAGGCGTACCGGGCCGACCCGGTGTCGTACCCCTTCCCGGAGGCGGAGGACCCGCGCACCGCGGCGGCCCGCGGGGCGGCCGTCCTGCGCCGCATCGCGGCCGCGCACCACGGCGAACGTGTCCTGGTCGTCGCCCACAACACCCTGCTCCGTCTGGTGCTCTGCTCTGTGCTGTCCATCCCGCTGGGCGAGTACCGCCGGGTCCTCCCGCGCCTGCGCAACGCGGCGATCACCGAACTCCGTATGACGGACGGGGCCGCCGCGCTGCTGTCGCTCAACGTGCCCTGCGCCTGACGCGGGCGGTGTACGCGGGAGGAGGGCCCCCGCGAGTCACGTCCTCGCGGGGGCCCTTTGTTTCTCCCTCGTGCGGGTCGCGCGAGGGCTTTTCGGGGGAGCGGGAAGGATCAGCGGGCCGCGCGGGCCCGCTGCCATACGTATCCGACGGCCGCCAGGAACAGCGTCATGCCGCCGGTCGAGTACAGCTGCCCCCGGGTGTCCGGCTGCCGGGCCATCAGGATGAAGATCGCGACCATGCCGGCCAGCGCCACCCAGGTCAGCACGGGGAACGCCCACATCCGCACGACCAGCTTCTCCGGTGCCTCGCGCTCCACCCTGCGGCGCAGCAGCAGCTGGGAGACCGCGATGAAGATCCACACGACCAGGATCACCGCGCCGATCATGTTCAGCAGCCACGGGAAGACGTCGTCGGGCCGCCAGTAGCTCAGCAGCACGCACACGAAGCCGAAGACGCAGGAGGCGAGTACCGCGACGCGCGGGACCCCGGCCGAGACCCTGCCGAGGGCCTTCGGGCCCTGGCCGCGCTCCACCAGCGAGTAGGCGATGCGCGAGGAGCCGTAGATGTTGGCGTTCATCGCCGACAGCAGCGCGACGAACACGACCACGTTCATCAGCTGACCGGCGCCGGGGATGCCCAGGTGGTCGAGGGCGGCGACGTAGGGGCCCTTCTCGACGACCTCCTTCGAGTCCCACGGGACCAGCGTGACGATGACCGCCATGGAACCGATGTAGAAGAGCGCGATGCGCCACATCGCCGTACGGACGGCGCGTGCGACGCCCTGGACCGGGTTCTGCGACTCGGCCGCCGCGATGGTGACCGTCTCCATACCGCCGTACGCGAAGACCGACGCGAGCAGGCCGACGACCAGCCCCTCGCCGCCGTGCGGGAGGAAGCCGCCCTGGCCGGTGAGGTTCGAGGTGCCGGGGGAGTCCGTGCCGGGCAGTACGCCCGCGACGGCCAGCACGCCCAGCACCAGGAACAGGCTGATCGCGCCGACCTTCAGCGCGGCGAACCAGAACTCGAACTCGCCGAAGTTCTTCACGGCGGCGAGGTTGGCGACGCAGAAGACCGCCATGAACAGGGCCACCCAGGCCCACTCGGGCGTGCCCGGCAGCCAGCCGGTGACGATCTTCGCCGCCCCGATCCCTTCCAGCCCCACGGCCGTGCAGAGCAGTACCCAGAAGGACCACCCCGCGGTGAAGCCCGTCCACGGTCCGATCGCCCGCTCGGCGTGCGCCGAGAACGAGCCCGAGGACGGATACGCGGCCGACATCTCGCCGAGCATCCGCATCACCAGCATGACGAGCAGACCGGAGACCGCGTACGCGATCACGATCGACGGTCCGGCGGCGGCGATCCCCGCGCCGGACCCGACGAACAGACCGGCGCCGATCACGCCGCCGAGGGCGATCATCGACAGATGGCGCTGCTTGAGGCCGTGGGACAGCGGGGCGTGTGTGCCGGGATCGGTAAGTGGGGTGTCGAGGGTGGTGCGGGACATGAGAGCGGGTGGTCCCTTACGTGCGAGTGAGCAAAAACGCCCACAGTCTGGGCAGCCTCTCCGCTCGGAGGGAGAGGCTGCCCATTACGCGGACACCCGCGGTGCGGAGCGTGAGATTCCTTTTACTCGGCCACGGGGGTGTAGTGCGAGGCGTCGCCCTCGATCGAGTAGCTCTCCTTGCCCTCGACGCCGACCGGGATGTCACCGGCGACGGTGACGCGGTTGAGGCGGCGCGGCTGTCCGTCGTAGTTGTCTATGGCGTAGTGCTGGGTGGTGCGGTTGTCGAACAGGACGAGCTGGTTAGGGGACCAGCGCCAGCGCAGGATGTTCTCCGGGCGGGTGATGTACGACTGGAACAGGTCGAGCAGCTTGCGGGACTCGCCCACCGACAGCCCGACGATCCGCTGCGCGAACCCGCCGATGAACAGCCCGCGCTGACAGATTGTGCCTCGTGGCGGTAGCTGTTTCGGGTGCGCTCTTGCGGAGCCTGAAACATCGGCAACCAGGCCCACGCGCTGTTCGTGATCAGGACGTTGCGCACCATGCGTGTCAACATTCCGAGTTTGTCAGCTGCCCGACGCTAGAGCGTCGGGCTTGCACAGCGAGCATCACTGGCGGTGATACGGCGCTTGCGTCCAGCCCTACCCTGTGGTTGTTGGGGGTGAGCAGGGGGCGTTGACTCGGCCCCGCGTCTCCGCAACTCCCGCGCTCTCGCGCGGATGTTGCGGGAGCCGTTCCGGTCTGCATGATCAACGAATCCGCAGTTCCGGCACGCGAACCAGGCCTGGGAGACCCGGTTCGCCTTGTCGATGTGCCCGCATTCGGCGCACGTACGCGAGGTGTACGCCGGATCGACGTACACCACTGGCACTCCCGCCCGGCGGGCCTTGTACGCGATGAAAGCACCCAGTTGGGCGAACGACCAGCTGGAATGGGTGGCCCGTTGGGGCTTGCGAAGCCGTACCCGCTCACGGATGCCCGTCAAGTCTTCCAGGGCGATTCCGCGACCGGTGCGTTCTGCCTCGGCCACCACGTGTTTCGCGATCTTGTGGTTGATGTCTTTCGCCCGCCGGGCCTCCTTGCGACGCCGCTTCTTGGCGCGGCGGTTGGCGGACGGTGTGTCCTTCTTCTGCAACTTGGTCCGCAGGCCGCGCTCACGCGCGCGGAAGCGGTTCAGCTCGCGACCGGCCATGATCTCGCCGTCCGAGGTGGTGGCGATGTTCACGACGCCCAGATCAATGCCGAGGAAGTCCACTGGATCGATATGCGGCTCGGCTTCGGGGACCTCGCAGGTGGCGTTCAGAAACCACATGCCGTCGCGTTCCAGCAGGTCGGATTCGCCCTTGCGGTACTGGGCGAGAGTGGCGAGCTGCTCCGCCGAGGCGGTGAAGGCCACGTTCTTGACCCGCCCACCAGTGGTCCAGATCGAGACCGTGCGCTCGGCGATCTGCCAGGACAGCATCCGGTCGTCGTAAGGTTGCGCGCCGCGCGGCCGGAACGCGATCGGCTTTCCGGTGGCCTTGCGGTAGCGCTTCGAGCCGGGCCTGCCGAGATTTCCGGCCTTGAGGTTCGCTTTGACACGGCAGCTGTAGTTCGTGAGGCGTGAGGCATCGCCGCTGGCCAGCGTGGTGGGTGGGGTGCCTGCGGCAGGGGTACGGCCACCGGCATCGTGATCTTGTGTGACGAAGAATCAAGAAGCGGTGGCCGCGCAGGCCACGGTAGTACACGCCGGGTGGGACGGGTTGTTCGAGGGGTTGATGGGCCGGTTCGCGAGCTGCTTCCCGCGCCGGGAGACCCGGCTGACCTGCCGGAACATGGTCTCTGGGCTGCTGATGGTCAAGGAATCGGCGAACTGCTGGTCGTTGGCCGAGGCGATCGGCCACAGCGGTCCGCATGTCCTGCAGCACTTCTTGTCGAGGGCCCGCTTCGACACCGAGGCAGTCCGCCGGTCGGTCGCGGCCTGGACGGTGGAGCAACTCGGCGAGAGGGAGGTGATGTTGGTGGTGGACGAGACGGGCGATGAGAAGTCGTCCCTCGACGCGGTCGGCGCGGCCCGGCAGTACTCCGGGGCGCTGGGCGGGATCGGGCTGTGCCAGGTCGCGGTACACCTCTCCTACGTGAGTGCCGAGGGGCACGCGCTGGTCGACCGTCGGCTGTACCTGGGCGAGGCATGGGCGGCGGACGACGAGCGCCGTGAGCTGGTCGGGGTGCCCGACGAGAGGGTGTTCGCCACCAAGCCGCAACTGGCCGGCGACATGCTGGAGGACGCCCACGCCTCGGGGGTGCACACCGCGTGGGTGGCCGCCGACGAGGTCTACGGTGGACGGGAGTTGCGTGCGCGGATCCGTGCGCTGGGCTACGGCTACGCGATCGCGGTACCCACCAGCCACCGGGTCACCACCCCGGGCGCCGGGAAGAAGAAGGTCACCGCGCTGCTGGAGCGGGTGCCGAAGCGGGCCTGGATGCGGCTGAGGACCGGCCATGGCACCAAGGCCGAGCGGCTCTACGACTGGGCGATGATCGACGTGAACCCCGACGATGCGCCGCCCGGACAGGCCGCCGGGCACAGCCAGGTCCTGGTCCGACGCCACCGCCGCACCGGCACCCTTTCCTTCTACCGGACCTGGCACCCCGACCCGCAGCCGATATCGGTGCTGGTCAGCGCGGTCTGCCGCAGGTGGCGGGTCGAGGAGGACTTCCAGGGAGCCAAGGGCCTGGCCCACCTCGACACCGGCCAGGTCACCTGCTGGACGTCCTGGCACCGCTGGAGCCTCATGTCAATGATCGCCTACGCACTTCTGGCCGTCGGCGCCCTCCACGAGCGGCAACGCGCCCACCCCGCCAACTCCGACGACGAGTTGGCCATGGTGCCCGTCAGCCCGCGCGAACTCCTCGCGCTATTGCGGGTCTTCGCCCTGCCAAGGCCCCGCCAGGACACCGATCCGGCACACGCCCTGCGCTGGTCGAACTGGCGTCGCCGACACCAGCATCGCGCGACGGCCTGCCACCGCCGCTGGAACAACGTCACAGCAGTGGCCATCGCATGACAGGAACCTCACGAGTCACGAACTACAGCTGCCGTGTTTGAGAGTCACGTATGCGTCGCACGTCTTCTTGATCACGTGTTGGGCGGCCTGTGCTCCCAGCTGCCAACGCTCCTTGGCCAGTTCGTAGGTGACCTTGCGCAGCGCGAAGTTCTTGAATTCCTTGCGCTCGAACGCGACCTTGCTGACCCAGGTGGCGGCCTCATTGCAAGCGAGCAGCGTCGCCTCGAGCGCCGTCGCCTGGTCGGGCGTCGGTAGGAGCCTGACCTGCATCATTAACTTCACGATCACCGAACCTACATGTCTGTGCGATCTGCAATCGCATATTCGATACCTATCACCGTATTGAGTTAATTTGCAGATTGCATGATGAATTACTCTGCTCGATGGAGATGCCCGGTAAGTTCCGATAGTGCACATCAGGAGCTGTGTGGACCGCACCCCACGGCCGACGCGCAATCCGGGGAACCGGACCGTGCAACCGCCCGACTGTCACGGTGGTACGGGGAGGGGAATGAGTGGGGCGGCAGGGGCGGCAATCCGGCTGGCACCCGAGTGAGGCCGATTTGGTGGGACCCTACAGCATGCGCCCAACCTCTCCCCCGGGACAAAACCATCCCACCTCAGTGACCAGCATCACGCCCCGATAGGTGTACACGGCCTCCTTTGTAAGGGCTCCACCAAGCCCTGGATCCCCGCTTTGTCGACCGCACACGGTGATCCACCCGTCCCCCTGGGATAGCGTCACCGTGTCCCGACCCCCCCCGTCACCCGCCGGAGTCCCCATGAGCACCGCTGCCGTCACCCCCCGCCCAGGCATCCGCCCCGGCGAGGTCCTCGCCGACCTGCTCCCGGCCTCCCGCGTCAGGGACACCGCCCTCGTGCTCGGCGGCGCCGCCCTCACCGGCCTCGCCGCCCAGATCTCTCTGCCCGTACCGGGCTCCCCGGTCCCGGTGACCGGCCAGACCTTCGCCGCCCTCCTCGTCGGCACGGCCCTCGGCACGGGCCGCGGCTTCCTCTCGCTCGCGCTCTACGCCCTCGTCGGCATGGCCGGCATGCCGTGGTTCGCCGACGGCGGCTCCGGCACCGCCGCCCCGTCCCTCGGCTACATCCTTGGCATGATGTTCGCCTCCGCCGCCGTGGGCGCCCTCGCCCGGCGCGGCGCCGACCGCTCGTTCCTGCGCATGGCGGGCACGATGCTGCTGGGCGAGGCGATCATCTACGCTGTCGGCCTTCCGTACCTGGCCGCCGCCACCGGCATGTCGCTGAGCGCGACCCTCGCGGCGGGGTTCACCCCGTTCCTGATCGGCGACGCCCTGAAGGCGGCGCTGGCGATGGGCGTCCTGCCGACCGCCTGGAAGTTCCTCAACCGCTGAGGCCGTAGTTCCCTCGCGAGAGGCTCGCCGGGTCGTACTCCGACGTCGACCCGGCGAGCCTCTCGCGCGTTTCGGGCCCGGGATGTCGGAGAAGGCGGGCCGGGACGCCGCGCACACGGCGTCCCGGCCCACGCCGTCACGCCTGCGGCTGCCGGCGAGGCCGCCGTTGGGCCCACCACATCCCCGCCGCCCCGACGGAGACGAGCGCCGCCCCCGCCGCGCCGAGCGGCAGAAGGTCACTCCCGGCGCCGGTCTTGGGCAACTGGTCGCCGCCGGGTGTCACCGGCTTGTTCTCGGTGTCGAGCAACAGCGGAGTGGCCGGGGCGTTCGGCGACGGGTTCGTCGTACCGAACGGCACCGGTCCCTGCTGCCAGAACGTCTTCTTCCCGTCGCTGTCCTGAACCGGCAGGCAGATCTTTCCGGTCTTGCTCAGATCGAAGGTCGCGGCGACGGCGTACGACCGCGACTTTCCGGCCGCGAGATTACCGACTTCGCACACGAATCCACTGTTCGAACCCTTGGGCAGATCCTTGTCCGCCATGGCGGAACAACCCTTGACGCTCTTGACCTTCAGACCGTCGAAGCCGACCACCAAAAGCCGGATCTTTCCGCTGTCCTTGGTCCCCTCGTTCTTCACCGTGGCGGTCAGCGCCGTTTCGTGCGAGCTGTTGTCCACCGAGATCTTCTCGGGCAACAACGTGGTCAGCTTCACGCCCGCCGGCGCCGGGTCCACGACCTTTCCCCCCTTGCTGGTACCCGGTCCCTGGTCGTCCGCGACGGCAGTGAAGGAAAGGATCATCACGGCCGAGAAAGATGCCGTGAGCAGCGATCCCGCGATGGTCGTCGTGTGACGAGAACTCATGTTCGTCCCCCTTGGCTGCGCCTGAATTCGCAGTACTTGAAGAGGTACCACAAGATTTCTCCGCACTATGCTGGTACGGCATGAAGTGTGACCATTGTGTTTCTGCTGTGGCGGACGATTGTGGCGGGTGTTGAGGGGGTGCAGGGGATTGACGGGGAATGCGAGTGGCGGTGTTCCGGGATTATTGGTGACGGGTCGATATCGGCTGGCCGAGAGTATCGGCCAGGGGGGAATGGGGCGGGTGTGGCGAGCCACCGACGAAATGCTCGACCGGCAGGTCGCCGTCAAGGAAATGCGGATCGACGGACTCGACCCGGAGGACACCCGAACCCGCCGCGAACGCACTCTGCGCGAAGCCAGGGCCACGGCCCGGATCGACCATCCCAATGTCGTGCGCATCTACGACGTCGTGGACCAGGGCGAGCGGCTGTGGATCGTCATGGAACTCGTCGCGGGCCGCTCCCTCGAACAACTCGTGGTCGAGGACGGCCCGCTCGACCCGCCCACCGCGGCTCGTCTCGGGCTCGAACTGGTCGCGGCGCTGCGCCAGGTGCACGCCGGGGGAGTACTGCACCGGGACATCAAGCCGGGCAACGTCCTGGTCGAGCGGCGCGGCCACCGTGTCGTCCTCACCGACTTCGGCATCGCCGCGCTGCAGGACGCGGAGGCGCTCACCATGGTCGGGATGCTGGTCGGTTCCCCCGACTACATGGCACCCGAGCGCGTCTCCGGCCGCCCCCAGGGCCCGCCGTCCGACATCTGGTCCCTGGGCGCGACGCTCAGCGCGGCCCTCGGTGGCCGCTCGCCGTTCTCCCGTTCGACCACCCTGGCGACGTTGCACGCGGTCCTGTACGAGGAGCCCGAACTTCCTTCCACGGCTGGTGACTTGGGGGAGATCCTGGCCGCCCTGCTGGAGAAGGAGCCGTCGACCCGACCGGGCCTGGAGGAACTGGAGACGGCGTTGCGCCCGATCGCGTTCCCCCGACCGGAGGAGACCGAATCCCCGTCCCCGGAAACGGGACTCGTACCCGAACCAGCGCCGAAATCACCGGAATCACCGGAATCACCGGAAGCGCCAGAGACACGGGCATCACCGGAAGCGTCAGATACATCAGATACATCAGATACATCGGAGACACCGGAGGCATCCGAGACGCCAGAGGTGGGAGGGACGGCTGAGCCTCCCGACGCACCGGAGAAGACGGAGACGCCGGAATCCGCGCCACCCCCCGTCCCTCCGTTCCACCAGGAGTCGCCCACGCGCGCACTCCTGGACGTGAGCCTCATACGCGCCGCGCAACACCCCCCGCCCCAGCGGGACCCCGAACCGACCCCCGTACCGACCCCCGAGCCGGACCTCGTACAGGACGCCATCCCGGAGCCCGACCCCACACCCGCGCCTGCACCCGACCCCACCCCCACCCCCACACCCGAACCCAGCGCACCCCCGCGGCTTCCCGAACCCCCCTCCCTCGCCACACACACCACGGTCTCCCGCGTGATGATCACGCCGCCGGGCGAACTCCCCCGCCCCGCCGTGCCCTCCGCCCCACGGCGGAGCCGGCGCCGGATGGGCCTGGCCGCCGCCGGGGGTGTGGTGGTCGTGGGAGCCGTCGTAGGGCTCGTCTTGACGCAGACCGGCGGCTCCTCCCACGACACGACCGGCGCGCTCACTCCGACCTCGACCTCGACCGCGCCATCGTCCTTGTCGAAGTCACCGAACTCCGCACAGAACCCGTCCGCCACCCCCTCCTCCCCACCCCCCACCGTCGACGGCACGTCACGCCCGCCGAGCCTGCCGGCGGGCGCCCGGAAGGAGGCCGGGCTGTACGCGTGGACGCCGCCGCAGGGCTGGCAGCGGGTGGCGCAGAGCGGTTCCGAGGTGCACTACACCTCGCCCGACCGCGCGCAGGAGATCGTGGCCAACGCGACCCCGGCCCGGGGTGACCTGTTGGCGCAGTGGCAGCAGGCGGAGGTGGACACCAGCAAGGGCCTGAACTACCGCCGGATCCGCCTGGAGCGCACCACGTTCCGTGGCGCGCCCGCGGTCGTCTGGGAGTACACCGTCACGGCCAAGGGCCGGCTCTGGCACGTCCGACTGCTCGGCTTCCGCTCCGGTGGCACGTCGTACGAGATCAGCACCTGGTACCACCCCGACATCGAGGCGACCGCGCTCCCCGTCTACGACGAGGTCAAGAAGAGCTTCACGCCCCTGTGAACAGATAGGGGAGGGGCCCGGCGGCAGCTGCCGCCGGGCCCCTCCCCCTCACCGAATCCGCCGAACACCGCGTCCGGGTGCTCAGGCCTCCGACGTGGCGTCGACCGGCTCCCCGGCGCCCACCGGCTCGGTCGCCGCGGAGCCGCCGAGCTTCTGCTTCACGAAGGCGATCACGAGCACGATCGCGGCGACGAGCAGCGACAGCAGGACGGTCTCGCGTCCGTCGTGTTCCGTGTCGGTCAGCATGTAGCCGAGGACGAAGACGATCAGCGCGGCCGTCGCCCAGGTCAGGTAGGGGTACAGCCACATCTTCACGACCAGCTTCTCCGGCGCCTCGCGCTGGATGATCTTCCGCATCCGCAGTTGCGAGAAGCAGATGACCAGCCAGACGAACAGGGCGACCGCGCCGGAGGAGTTGACGAGGAAGAGGAAGACCGAGTCCGGGAACTTGTAGTTGAAGAAGACGGCGACGAAGCCGAAGACGACCGAGACGACGATCGCGGCCATCGGCACACCGCGCGAGGTGGTCTTCGCGAACGCCTTGGGCGCGTCACCGCGCTCGCCGAGCGAGAACGCCATCCGGGAGGCCGTGTAGAGCCCGGAGTTGAGGCAGGAGAGCACGGAGGTCAGCACGATGAAGTTCATGATCTGACCGGCGTGCGCGATGCCGAGGGAGTCGAGGGCGGCGACGTACGAGCCCTTGTCCTTGATGGAGGGGTCGTTCCACGGCAGCAGGGACACGACGATGAGGATCGAGCCGAGGTAGAAGACGGCGATGCGCCAGATGATGCTGTTGGTGGACTTGGTGACGGCTCGCTGCGGGTCCTCGGACTCACCGGCGGCGAGGGTGGCGATCTCGCTGCCCATGAAGGAGAAGACGACCAGGAGCACACCGGTGAGGATCGCGCCGGGCCCGTGCGGCAGGAAGCCGCCGTGGTCGCTCAGATTCCCCAGGCCGGCCTTCGGGGCGTCGACACCCGGCAGCACGCCGAAGATCGCGAGCGCGCCGACGACGATGAACGCGCCGATCGCCACGACCTTGATCCCTGCGAACCAGAACTCGAACTCTCCGTACGAGCCGACGGAGACCAGGTTGGTCGCGGTGAGCACGATCATCACGATGAGCGCCCAGCCCCACTGCGGTACGGCGGGCACCCATCCTTCGAGGATCTTGGCCCCCGCGGTCGCCTCGACGGCGAGCACGACCACCCAGAAGAACCAGTAGAGCCAGCCGATCGAGAAACCGGCCCAGCGCCCGAGGGCGCGGTCCGCGTGTGCGGAGAACGAACCGGAGGTCGGGTTCGCGGCGGACATCTCGCCCAGCATCCGCATCACCAGCACCACGAGCGTGCCGACGAGGGCGTAGGAGAGGAGGATGCCGGGCCCTGCGGTGGCGATACCGGAGCTGGAGCCCACGAAGAGGCCGGCGCCGATGACGCCACCGATGGCGATCATGGTCAGATGACGGTTCTTGAGTCCGGCCTGGAGGCCCGAACCGGGTTCTCCGGGGCCTCCGTGGCCGCTTGCGGCCTTTGTGGGGGTCGGCTGCGAGGTCATAGGGGGGATTCCTTTGCGCCGGGTGAGCAGATTCCCGTACGAGCGGTGTACGGGCCCGCGCGGGTCCTTGTAGGGACCCTGTAACGAGCCGGTCCAGTGAATCGGAGGCAAAGGGATTCGTGAACCTTTGAATCCAGATCGTTACTTGAGGTTTCCTTGAGGTTTGTAGACTTACTCGCACTTTTCACCGGCGGCACCCGGCGAGTCCGATCCGAAACAGCCGTGTCACACTCGGACCATGCGCGTGTATCTCGGCTCCGATCATGCCGGTTTCGAACTCAAGAACCACCTCGTCGAGTGGCTCAAGGCCGCCGGGCACGAGCCCGTCGACTGCGGGCCCCTCATCTACGACGCCCAGGACGACTACCCGCCGTTCTGCCTCCGCGCCGCGGAGCGTGCGGCGGCCGACCCCGAGGCCCTCGGCATCGTGATCGGCGGCTCCGGCAACGGGGAGCAGATCGCCGCGAACAAGGTGGACGGTGTGCGTGCCGCGCTCGCCTGGAGCGAGGAGACGGCGTCGCTCGGCCGCCAGCACAACAACGCCAACGTGGTGGCCGTGGGGGCGCGTATGCACACCCAGGAGGAGGCGACGAAGTTCGTGGAGGTCTTCCTCTCCACGCCCTTCTCCGGTGACGAGCGGCACGTCCGCCGTATCGACATGCTGTCGGCCTACGAAGAGACGGGCGACCTCCCGCCCATCCCACCCCACCACCCCCAGCAGGCCTGACTCCCGGGGCTGCGCCCCGGACCCCGCCGACTTGTTCTCCGGCCGCAGGCCGGTGCGGGCTGGTCGCGCAGTTCCCGGCGCCCCTTAAGAGCGCTGGCGCGCATCGTTCAGCCCGTCCGGCGTTTGAGGACGAGGCCGTTCACGCCGATGCGGGGGCGTAGGCCCTGGTGGGGTTGAAGGGGCGTAGCCCCTGGGGATGGGACGGGTAGGGGCGGCGGGGGCGGAACAACCCCCCAGGCCGTCGGCGCCGTACGAGAGACTGCCGCACGAGGAGGACCCCGTGCCCGAGGGGCACACGATTCACCGGCTGGCCGAGGACTACGCGGCCAGATTCACCGGCGACCCCACCCGCGTCACCAGCCCCCAGGGCAAGTTCACCGACGCCGCCGCCCTCCTCGACGGCACCCCCCTCGAACGCGCCGACGCCCACGGCAAACACCTCTTCCTCGCCTTCCGTGCCGCCGACTGGATCCACATCCACCTCGGCCTCTTCGGTAAGGTGAACTTCGGCGACGCCCCCGCCCCGCCCCCCACCGACACGGTCCGTCTCCGCCTCGCGAACGCCACGTCGTACGTCGACCTCCGCGGCCCCACCACCTGCGCCCTGATCACGGACGACGAGAAGCGGGCGATACACGCCCGCCTCGGCCCGGACCCCCTCCGTGCGGACGCGGACCCGTCGGCGGCGTACCACCGCGTCTCCCGCAGCCGTACGACGATCGCCGCCCTCCTCATGGACCAGAAGATCATCGCGGGCGTCGGGAACGTCTACCGCGCGGAAGTCCTCTTCCGGCACGGCATCGATCCGTACCGCGCGGGGAAGGACATCACCCCGGCGCAGTGGGACGCGGTCTGGACGGACCTGGTGGCACTCATGCGCGAGGGCGTCCGCAACAACCGCATCGACACCGTCCGCCCGGAACACACCCCGGAGGCCATGGGCCGCCCACCGCGCGTGGACGACCACGGCGGCGAGGTGTACGTGTACCGCAGGGCCAATCTGCCCTGCCACATCTGTGGCGGCGAGATCCGCACCGCTGATCTCGCCGCCCGCAACCTCTTCTGGTGCCCGACCTGCCAGAACGGCTGAACCGGGTTCGGACGCCCGGGGGCTAGAACCCGTGCGGCAACCAGGGCGCGACCGCCGACGAGAAGCCCACCGACGCCTCCGCGAGCGCGCCCTGCCGCAACTCCCGCACCCGCCCCGCCGCCGCGAGCGAGGCCAGGGACACCCCACCGAGATACGCCGCCCCCAACTCCCTGACGGACAGGGCGAGATCGGCGGCGTCCGAGGTACGCACGCAGATGGCGCCCTTGGTGTCCCCGGTGAGCCGCCAGCGCCCCTCGTTCCAGGGGCAGAACGCGTCCTCCACCTCGAACACCACGTCCACCGGCGCCTGATACGTCCGTGCCTCCAGCGCGGCACCGACGTCCACGAGCCGCACGTGCAGCGCGTCCCGCATCCGCACCGCGCAGCGCCGGATGTCGGACACCATGTACTGCCACGCCTCGTCCACGGGGCGACCGCGCGCCACGAGCGTGGACGTCAGGTCGATCTCGAGGAGGAACCGCCACAGCGCCGCGTGCGTCGCCGGGTCGAGCGCCTCCAGTTCGTCGAGGACGACGGTGAACGCGGCCCCGCGGTGGTCGCCGCCCCGCTTGATCCGGTACCGGGCGTAACCCACGACCTCGTGGTCCCGCTCGGCGACCACGCACTGCAACGGCGAGGCGCCGTCCCGGTCGCCCTGCGGGTCGAGCAGCGCCACCCGCTCCCAGCCGGGCCGCCGCGCCAGCCTCCCCGGCCGGCCCGGAACCAGCCGCGCGTACACCGCCTCGCAGGCGTCCAGTACGTCCGCCGGCGCGGCGTACCGCAGACGTACGTCATCGGTGCCGGGCGGTACGGACAGTCGTACCCGGGTCGTGTCGATCTCGACGTTGTACTGATGGGTCGCGATGCCGTAGCCGAACCGGCCGTAGATCACCGGTTCCGACGCGGTCAGCACGGCCAGCGGCTCGCCCCATGAGCGGATGTCGTCCAACTGCCGCCGCATCATCGACCTGAGCAGCCCGCGCCGCCGGTGCGTGGCCGCGACCGTCACCATCGTGATGCCCGCGGCCGGTACGGAGGTGCCGCCGGGGACCGTGACCCGGAAGGAGAACGCCCCCGAGGTGCCCACACACTGGTCGCCGTCCCAGATACCCAGGAAACGGTCGTACTCTGTCAGCGCGTTCCACACCTCGCGCTCCTCGGACGACTCCGGTACGCCCCCGAACGCGCGGACCAGGCTGTCGTACCACGTGTCCCACTCGGGCTGCCGCAGAACCCGCAAGTCAGTCGTCATACGCCATGCCTACCAGGGCAATGCGGTACGAGCGAGGGAATTTCCCCCATCCCCGGAGGTGCCGTTCACTGTGATGTTGAGCGCTCGGACGGGGGACAAGTGGGACCTCCCGTGCCAAGCACCTGGTCCGATGGATAGGGTCCCGAACTAATGGCAGCAGGACGAGAGCGGCGCGCGGAAGCCGAGACGTTCACGGCCCGGTTGAAGAAGCAGTGGCACCGGGCTCGCACCGGCGTGCGCAGATCCGCCGTCGACTACTTCCGCGGTGACGGTTCGGACTGGATCGCACTGGCCGGTCTGCTGCTGACCATCCCCGTGATCGCGGCCACGACGCTGATGAACTCGGTCTGGTGCTCCCCGGCCGCGCTGGTCCTCCCGATCGTCGCGGGCGGCCTTCTGCTGCGCCCCGCCAGCCTGCTCGGCCTGTACGCGGCCGCCGCCACCGCGCTGATAGTGGAGTCCGTGAAGCTGGGCCCGTACACGGAGGGCCCCTCCCGGGTCACCCCGGGCGTGGTCCTGGTGGTCGCCGCCTGCGGCTTCTTCGGGCTGCTGATCGCCCAGTTCCGCAGCCGTGTCGGTGTGCCCTGGCGGCGCGGCGGCACCATGCTCTTCGACCTGCGCGAACGCATCCGCGTACAGAGCAAGCTGCCGGGTCTGCCGCTGGGCTGGCACCGGGAGATGGCGTTGCGCCCGGCGGGCGGTCAGTCGTTCTCGGGGGACTTCGTCGTGGCCGCACGTACGAACAGCGGCCGAAGCCTCGAAGTCGTCCTGACCGACGTGTCCGGCAAGGGCATGGACGCGGGTTCGCGCGCCCTGCTCCTCTCCGGAGCCTTCGGCGGTCTCCTGGGATCGCTCCCACCCCACGCCTTCCTCCCCGCGGCGAACGGCTACCTCCTGCGCCAGGACTGGGACGAGGGCTTCGCCACCTCGATCCACCTGGTCCTGGACCTGGACTCCGGCGACTACGAACTCTTCTCCGCCGGGCACCCACCGGGCCTTCAGCTCAGCGCGGGCAGCGGGCGCTGGGAGGAGAAGGCTGCCGAAGGTCCACTCCTCGGGGTGTACGACGGTGCCCAGTTCGACCCCGTCAAGGGTTCCCTGCGGCCCGGGGACGTCCTGATGCTCTTCACGGACGGTCTGGTGGAAACCTCCGACCGTGACATCGTCGAGGGCATCGACCGCCTCACCGGTGAGGCCGACCGTTATGTCGCCGGCGGTTTCCACGGCGCCGCGTGGCACCTCATCGAGGCCGTCGCCAAGGACGTCAACGACGACCGGGCCCTCCTCCTGATCTGCCGAGAGGGCCCCACGGCAACCCGCTGACGACGGCCTTCTTGATGGTCGAAGGGGCTGACCGGACAGGGACCGTATGTTGCGCCCCTTTTGTATGGATCCATCGTCGGGCGGTTGTCATGCTCGGTCTGACGGCGGTCACGGTCCCGGCCCGTGCGGCGCTGCGGCGGGAGACACTGGGGGCGTGACGCAGACTCTCCTGACCCTGGCCGAAATAGAGGCCCTCGCCCGTACGGCGCACGCCGCCCAGACCGACAAGGCGGGGCGGCCGTACACCGAGCACCTCCAGGCCGTCGCGGACGGGGTTCGTGAGCGCGGGGGCGACGACGAGCAGATCGCGGCGGCCTGGCTGCACGACGCCGTCGAGGACGACGTGCTCTCCGAGGACTGGCTGCGCGAGGCCGCGCTGACCCGGCGGACGAAGGACATCGTGCTGGCGCTGACCAAACGCGAAGGAGAGCCCCCGGAGTCGTACGCGAAGCGCATTCGTACGACTCCGGGGGCTCTCGTGGTCAAGGCGTCGGACCTGGCGCACAACGGCGATCCGGCCCGGCTCGCGGTCCTCGACGAGCACACCCGCGCGCGGCTGACCAAGAAGTACGCCGCGATGCGGTCACTGCTCGGACTGCCGCCGGGCTGACGGTGGCTACGCCGGGGCCTTGGCCCGTTCGCGGGCCAGCTCCGTGGCGTCCCGTTTGAACGCCCACTCCATGCTGGGCTCCATCGCGAAGCGGAAGACCCGCCGGACCGGCGCCGTGCACAGCAGGGTGACGGCCGCGCCCGCGACGAGGGTCACGAAGATCTCGCCGAGCGGCCGGTGCAGCCACTTGTGGTCGAACCAGCCCCAGTAGTCGCCGCCCTTGACCAGGAAGCCGTGCAGCAGATAGCCGTACAGTGTGCCCGCGCCGAGGGCCGTGAACCACATCTTGCGGCGCGGCACCCAGGCGAAGAAGCACGCGGTGAGCAGCAGCGAGCAGCCGAGAAGGGCGAGCACCATCACGGGGCCGACCCACCAGGGGACACCCAGTTCCTGGGCGCTGTCGCGGTGGTAGAACCAGCCGGGGTTCATCCGCGGCACCGCCCACCAGCTCACGACCAGCGCGGCGGCGAACACCGGCACCGACAGGATGCGCACCTCGCGGCGGCGCACCAGCTGGAAGTGCTCGGGCTTCATGCACAGGCCCAGCACGAAGAACGGCAGGAACTGGAGCGTCCGCTGCAGATCCAGGTCGTCACCGATGGACGGTGAGGTGGTCGCGAGCATGGCCACCGCGATGGCGAGCGGAAGCGGCCAGCGGACCAGCTTCCACAGCGGCGTCGTCAGCCGCCAGATGAACAGCGCGCACAGGAACCAGGTGAGGAACCAGGGGTCGAGCAGGCTGACCGGCAGCGACGGATCGTCGTCGGCCCAGCGCTTGAAGAGGACGTACGCCACTTCGAAGACGACGTACGGCACGGCGACACCGGTGACCAGCCGCTTCAGCCGGTCGGCGCGCATGTCGAAACTGCGTGAGAAATAGCCGGAGATGATGATGAAGGCCGGCATGTGGAAGGCGTAGACGACCATGTACGCGGCTTCGAGGACGCGGCTTTGGCCCTTCAGGGGCTCCCAGGCGTGGCCCATGGCCACGAGCACGATCGCCAGGTACTTGGCGTTGTCGAAGAAGGCGTCACGCGGTCTGCCGGGTTGGGCGGCCGCGGCGGCGGTGGCACCGGCCAACTGTGAAGGCAGGCCGGACGACTGACTCGGGGCTGAGCGCGGAGTCGCCACTCCCTCCGTCGACGGCTCTGCCGGGGGGAGCGGCGCTCGACGGGGACCGTTCGGCCGGAGCGAGTTCGTCACAGGCCCTCCGACCATGAACGGCGGGGAGCGGGGGAGACGATCCAGGACCTTGCTGCGCTTGCGGGGGACGAGGCGGCGTGGAACATCTGAGGCACCCTAGCGTTGTCTGTGCGTTTTCGTAAATCTCCTGGCGTCATTCCTGCTTATCGCCTGTGAGTTCGTCCGTGAGTTGCTCTTCGAGTACCCCGGATTTGAGGATATCCCCTTACCGTGTTTGGCAGTTGTGGCGCCGGTCTGTCCGCATTCGTCATGACTAATTGGTGCATAACACTCGCGGGCGACTCTGGTGAAATGTCCGGTCTTCGGTGTCTTCGGCGGCATGTTCCTGGCGTCTTCCGGGGTTTCTTCGCCGAGCCTGTGACAACAATTGGAAATACCTGCGAACAGGGTGTGTGGACACGGCAACGATCGTTCTGAATTTCCCGGGCGAGTGTGCGGTCGAATTGTCTTGCGGCGCCGTGAAGTTGGCCTGTCCCGGGAGGGTGGGGGAGTCCGGATTCCAGGCGCTGCCAACCGACGATGCGTCACCTGCGGCATACGCGGGCCGGGTTGGTGGCACGATGGTTCTGGCGGGGGTGTGCGGGGCTGCACCCCCGGGCCGGGAGAGCGGACCGACCGTAGGGTGTGATCAGTTGTGGCCATCTCGCTGTCAGTGGTACTGCTGTTGGCGATCATCCTCGTGGTGCTGATCCGAGGGGGATCGATCAAGGCGGGGCCCGCCATCGTCGCGGTGCTCTTCGGCTTCTTCCTCGCGTCGACCGGAATGGCTCCGTCCATCCAACGGTTCCTCGACTCGATAGCGCAGACGATCAACTCGATCAGCTTCTGATCTCCGAGCGGGACGGGCCGGCGCTTCACCGTCGCCCCATTCATGGACGCGGCCCCGACGGTCGCGCCCCGGGCCGACCGCGCCCGGAAGATCGCGTACGCACGCGGGCACCGGCGTGGTGAGACGGTGACCCGCGCGTCTGCGGGCCTCCGTCGGTATTCCCCGCTGGTCATGCCTCAGGCCGGGCGAAGTCGACCCGGAGTGCCACATGACGGTCGGGTCGGAGTCCCGCAAAGCGATCAGGGCCAGGCAGAGGAATGAACCTCTGACCTGGCCCTGAGCCGTATGGAGCGGGCGACGGGAATCGAACCCGCGTAGCTAGTTTGGAAGACTAGGGCTCTACCATTGAGCTACGCCCGCACAGGGAGCGCCGCAGGTCACTGACCCCGGCACAGGAGGCATCGTAGCGGTTCGCACCCCATGCCCGCACACCCCGTTCCGCGACCCCGCGGACGGTCGTGAAATGCGGCAACCGCACCGTCTCCGGGCATGTACCCTACGTGTCGCACCGACGGGGTGTGGCGCAGCTTGGTAGCGCGTCCGCTTTGGGAGCGGAAGGCCGTGGGTTCAAATCCCGCCACCCCGACCACCAGCCGGTTCCGGCGACACGTCAGGCGACGGATCAGGCGAGAGAACAGGCGTCCGACGGTCGATGGCCGGGATCGCAAGATCGCCTTTTGGGGCGTGTACCGCCTGCGGTTACTATGCAGGTTGCGCGCCCGTATGTCTGCACTGTTACGTCTCTCAAGGGCCGCGAATCCGCTGAGGCTCTGCCCGATCTCGGCAGAAACAAGCAGCAGAACCCCGCAGCAGTACCCCCAAGAAGTCAGCCACAAGGAGACCGAACCGTGAAGAGCGCCGTGGAGAACCTGAACCCGACTCGGGTTCGGCTCACTGTTGAGGTGCCCTTCGAGGAGCTCAAGGACAGCCTCGACGCGGCGTACAAGAAGATCAACCAGCAGGTCACGGTGAAGGGCTTCCGGAAGGGCAAGATCCCGGCGCGCATCATCGACCAGCGGTTCGGTCGCGGTGCCGTGCTCGAAGAGGCCGTCAACGACGCGCTCCCGAAGTTCTACACCGAAGCGGTCAACGAGGCTGAGCTGAACGTCCTCGGCCAGCCCGAGGTCGACATCACGGAGCTGAAGGACGGCGAAACGCTGAACTTCACCGCCGAGGTCGACGTCCGCCCGACCATCGAGATCCCGGACTACTCCGGCATCGAGGTCGAGGTCGACGCTGTCGAGGTCGGCGACGAGGACGTCGAGAAGGCCGTCGAGGAGCTCCGTGAGCGCTTCGCGTCCACCTCGCCCGTCGAGCGCGCCGCCCAGGACGGCGACGTCGTCACGATCGACCTGGAGGCCAAGGTCGACGGAGAGGTGCTGGAGGACGGCGTCGCAGCCGACGTCTCCTACACCATCGGCTCCGGCGAGCTGCTGGACGGCATCGACGAGGCCGTGAAGGGCCTGGAGGCCGGTGGCGAGGCCACCTTCGCCTCCGAGCTCAAGGGCGGCTCGGCAGCCGGCAAGGAGGCCGAGGTCACCGTCAAGGTCACCCAGGTCGCCGCGCGCGAACTGCCCGAGCTGGATGACGACTTCGCGCAGCTCGCCTCGGAGTTCGACACCCTCGAAGAGCTCAAGGCGGACAGCCGTAAGCGCCTCGAGAACATGAAGCAGTACGACCAGGCCACGCAGGCCCAGGAGCGTGTCCTGGAGAAGCTGCTCGAGCTGGTCGAGGTCCCCGTCCCCGAGAAGCTGCTCGAGGACGAGATCAACACCCGTAAGCACAACCTCGAGCACCACCAGCTCGGCCAGATGGGTCTCGACCTCGAGAAGTACCTGGAGATCCAGGGCAAGACCGAGGAGGAGTTCGACGCCGAGACCAAGGAAGCGGCGATCAAGGGCATCAAGACCCAGTTCGTCCTTGACGAGCTCGTCAACAAGGAGAAGCTGAACGTCAACCAGGAGGAGCTCACCGAGCACCTCATGCGGCGTGCGGCCTCCTCCGGCATGTCCCCCGACCAGTTCGCCCAGGCGGTCGTCGAAGGCGGCCAGGTCCCGATGCTGGTCGGCGAGGTCGCCCGCGGCAAGGCCCTCGCGGTCGTCGTCGAGGCCGCCACGGTCAAGGACACGAACGGCGAGGTCGTCGACCTCGACGACGAGGAGGACGAGACCGAGTCGGCCACCGAGGTCGTCGCCGAGGTCACCGACGGTGACGAGGCCTCCGCCGAGGCTTCCGAGGAGAAGCCCGAGGCGTAAGCCGGCGGCGCTTCAGCAGCTGTACGACGGGCCCCCGGGGACTTCTTGTCCCCGGGGGCCCGTCGGCCTTTGGGGGCGCGAGGAACTGCGCGAGCAACCCACGACAAGCCGCACCCGCCGTTGGACCACCCGTGGCAGACGCGACCGCGGCTTTGCGGGGGCGGATCGCACAGTTCCCCGCGCCCCCGACGGGGCACAGCCCCGCCGAACCCCCTGTCCAACCCAGCGGAGCGCATGCGCTCACAGCGAACAGTTCCTTCTGCGGGATTCCCCGGAGGGACCCGCGCGTTAGGGTCCATGAATACGAGGGCAGGGGAGTCCCCGAAGCCGCCCCGGGCGGTTGTCGCACCGGGGTCCCACGCCCCCAGCAGAAGACGTGAGACGGCCCGGCGCCGTCGTAAGACGAGCAGGTGGATACGTGACGAATCTGATGCCCACAGCTGCCGGTGAACCCTTCGGTGGTGGCCTCGGCGACCAGGTCTACAACCGGCTGCTCGGCGAGCGGATCATCTTCCTCGGCCAGGCGGTCGACGACGACATCGCCAACAAGATCACGGCGCAGCTGCTGCTCCTTGCCTCCGACCCGGACAAGGACATCTACCTCTACATCAACAGCCCCGGCGGATCGATCACGGCCGGCATGGCGATCTACGACACCATGCAGTACATCAAGAACGACGTGGTGACGATCGCCATGGGCATGGCGGCCTCGATGGGTCAGTTCCTGCTCAGCGCGGGCACCCCCGGCAAGCGCTTCGCCCTGCCGAACGCCGAGATCCTGATCCACCAGCCCTCGGCCGGCCTCGCGGGCTCCGCGTCGGACATCAAGATCCACGCCGAGCGGCTGCTGCACACCAAGAAGCGGATGGCCGAGCTGACCTCCTTCCACACCGGTCAGACGGTCGAGCAGATCACTCGTGACTCGGACCGCGACCGTTGGTTCGACCCGATCGAGGCCAAGGAGTACGGCCTCATCGACGACATCATGCCCACCGCTGCCGGTATGCCGGGCGGTGGCGGCACCGGGGCGGCGTAAGCCCCTCAGCGCCCCCCAGGGCGGCGTTGGGCCCCTCGGCCACTCCCCGGCACTCCCAGTGCCCCGGAGTGGCCCAGAAGGCCCTCCAGTGCCCCAGCTGACCGCCTCAGGCTCTTACAGGCTCTTCAGGAGACACAGTGAACGACTTCCCCGGCAGCGGCCTCTACGCCCGCACGCAGGCCGAGTACACCGGTCCTCGTGCGGAGTCCCGCTACGTCATCCCGCGCTTCGTCGAGCGCACCTCGCAGGGCGTGCGTGAGTACGACCCGTACGCGAAGCTCTTCGAGGAGCGCGTGATCTTCCTCGGCGTGCAGATCGACGACGCCTCCGCCAACGACGTCATGGCGCAGCTGCTGTGCCTGGAGTCGATGGACCCCGACCGTGACATCTCGGTCTACATCAACAGCCCCGGTGGCTCGTTTACGGCCCTCACGGCCATTTACGACACGATGCAGTTCGTGAAACCCGACATTCAGACGGTCTGCATGGGCCAGGCCGCCTCGGCCGCCGCGATCCTGCTGGCCGCCGGTACGCCGGGCAAGCGCATGGCGCTTCCGAACGCCCGCGTGCTGATCCACCAGCCCTACAGCGAGACCGGCCGCGGCCAGGTCTCGGACCTCGAAATCGCTGCGAACGAGATCCTCCGGATGCGTGCGCAGCTGGAAGAGATGCTGGCCAAGCACTCGACCACGCCGATCGAGAAGATCCGCGAGGACATCGAGCGCGACAAGATCCTCACCGCTGAGGACGCGCTGGCGTACGGCCTGATCGACCAGATCATCTCCACCCGCAAGATGAACAGTTCCGCGATCGTCTGACGTATCGCTGTATCGTCTGCCGCTCGTCTGTCGCCCGTTGGCGTGGTTCACGACAAAGTGAACCGCGCCAAGGGGGGCCCGAACGGGGGGCTCGGCAAGGTACCGTCGGACATAAGGCAGCACCAGGAGCCGCTGGACCTAGGCGTCTCCCAGGCGAAGGGGAAGCACACCGTGGCACGCATCGGTGACGGCGGCGATCTGCTCAAGTGCTCGTTCTGTGGCAAGAGCCAGAAGCAGGTCAAGAAGCTCATCGCAGGCCCCGGTGTATACATCTGCGACGAGTGCATCGATCTCTGCAACGAGATCATCGAGGAAGAACTCGCGGAAACGAGCGAGGTCCGCTGGGAGGAACTCCCGAAACCCCGCGAGATCTACGAGTTCCTCGAGGGGTACGTGGTCGGCCAGGAGTCGGCCAAGAAGGCCCTCTCAGTCGCGGTGTACAACCACTACAAGCGGGTCCAGGCCGGTGAGAACGGCGGCGGTCAGAACCGGGACGACGCCATCGAGTTGGCGAAGTCCAACATCCTCCTGCTGGGCCCCACGGGCTCCGGCAAGACTCTGCTCGCCCAGACGCTCGCGCGCATGCTCAACGTCCCGTTCGCCATCGCCGACGCGACGGCGCTCACGGAGGCGGGGTACGTCGGCGAGGACGTCGAGAACATCCTGCTGAAGCTCATCCAGGCGGCCGACTACGACGTCAAGAAGGCCGAGACGGGCATCATCTACATCGACGAGATCGACAAGGTGGCCCGTAAGAGCGAAAACCCGTCGATCACGCGAGACGTGTCCGGCGAGGGCGTCCAGCAGGCCCTGCTCAAGATCCTGGAGGGCACGACGGCCTCCGTTCCGCCCCAGGGCGGACGCAAGCACCCCCACCAGGAGTTCATCCAGATCGACACGACGAACGTCCTGTTCATCGTGGGCGGCGCCTTCGCGGGCCTGGAGAAGCTCATCGAGTCGAGGGCGGGTGCCAAGGGCATCGGCTTCGGCGCGACGATCCGCTCCAAGCGCGAGCTCGAGTCCAAGGACCAGTTCGAGGCCGTCATGCCCGAGGACCTGGTGAAGTTCGGCATGATCCCCGAGTTCATCGGCCGACTGCCCGTCATCACCTCGGTCCACAACCTCGACCGGCCGGCGCTCCTCCAGATCCTCGTGGAGCCGCGCAACGCGCTCGTGAAGCAGTACCAGCGCCTGTTCGAACTCGACGGCGTGGAGCTGGACTTCGAGCGCGAGGCCCTGGAAGCCATCGCCGACCAGGCGATCCTCCGCCAGACCGGCGCGCGCGGCCTGCGCGCCATCATGGAGGAGGTCCTCCAGGCGGTGATGTACGAGGTTCCCTCGCGCAAGGACGTGGCGAGGGTCGTCATCACGGCGGACGTGGTCCTGTCCAACGTCAACCCGACGCTGATCCCGCGTGACGCCCGCGGGCGTGGCCCGGGTGAGCAGAAGACGGCGTAACCGCCACCGCACGGACGTACGGCGAAGGGGCCCCGGTCAACCGACCGGGGCCCCTTCGCCGTTGCTGTGCTCGCGGTTGACGTGTGCGGTCAGATCTTGACGTGGACGGTCAGATCTTGACGCGGACGTCGTTGCGGAGCTTGGCGACGAGGGCCGCCGTGTCCTCCATGGTGGCGCTCTTGCCGGTGAGGAAGGCGGCGATGTCGACCGAGGTGACAGAGGCGACCGTGCTGTGGTCGCCCCAGATGCACAGGGGCACCTTCACGGTCTTGGGGGCGCCGGCCGCGGAGGTCGACGAGTCGGTGTTCGTGATCTCGGCCTCCTGGCACTTCAGGATGCCGTTGCTGAACCCCGAGGGCTTGAACTCCTGCGGGCTGCCGAGCAGCTTGCCCTTGCTGCTGTCCTTGCTCTGGTCCTTCTCGGACTCCGTCTTCACCTTGGCGAACATGGCGTCCACGACGGCCGCCGGGTCGTCGATGGTGCCGTACACCCCGCTGTAGGACAGGTTCTTCGCGGTCATGCCGGTGCCGTTCACGTAGCCCGCGCCGGCGTCCTTGGCGTTCTTGACGCCCCACTTCTGGAAGTCCTTGATGTCGCTGTCGGACATCGAGGGGGTGTCGCTGGAGCTGTTGGACTTCTTGTAGGTGCCGTTGACGACCGTCGTGGGCGCCGTCAGCTTGTGCGGGCCGTCGTCCGCGACCGAAGCGCTGCTGCCGCCACCACCGATGACGAGGTACGCCGCCACGGCGATCGCGGCGACGACCGCGACCGAGCCGATGATGAGCGCCGTCTTCTTCTTGCCGCCGCCGGGCGCGGGCGGCTGCGGGGCGCCGTAGGGCTGCTGGCCGTAGGGAGGCTGCTGCCCGTAAGGGGGCTGCTGGCCGTACCCGGGCTGCTGACCGTACGGTCCGGGCTGCTGGGGCGGGGCGCCCTGGGGAGCCTGCTGGGGGTAGCCGTAGCCGGGCTGCGGAGGAGCCTGCGGCGGATAGCCGTAACCGGGCTGAGGGGCCTGCGGCGGCTGGCCGTAAGGGCCCTGCTGCCCCGGCTGACCATACGGTCCGGGCTGCTGGGGCGGCCCGCCGTACGGGCCCGGCTGGTTGTAGCTCATCTCTGGGTTCCCCTCCAGATGCTTATGTGTTCCTGACATCCTGGCGTAACGCCTGGGGTGCCACGGCAGTGGGGGGCGGACCGTTACGAAAGAACTGAGTTTCGGGACAGGGCGGTGACGCCTCTAAACTGACCCCGTGACCGAGAACTCTCAGCAGCCGCAATCAGCGCCCACTTCCGAACTGCCGACCCAGTACGCGCCGGCCGAGGTAGAGGGGAAGCTGTACGAGCGCTGGGTAGAACGGGGTTACTTCGCGGCCGACGCGAAGAGCGACAAGCCCGCGTACACCATTGTCATCCCGCCGCCGAACGTCACCGGGTCGCTGCACCTGGGCCACGCCTTCCAGCACACGCTCATGGATGCCCTGACACGCCGTAAGCGCATGCAGGGGTACGAGTCGCTGTGGCTGCCGGGTATGGACCACGCCGGTATCGCGACGCAGAACGTCGTCGAGCGCGAACTCGGCAAGGAGGGCAAGTCCCGCCACGACCTGGGCCGTGATGCCTTCGTCGAGCGCGTGTGGCAGTGGAAGGAAGAGTACGGCGGCAAGATCCTCGGCCAGATGCGCCGGCTCGGGGACGGCGTGGACTGGTCCCGCGAGCGCTTCACCATGGACGAGGGGCTGTCGCAGGCTGTCCAGACCATCTTCAAGAAGCTCTACGACGACGAGCTGATCTACCGCGCCGAGCGCATCATCAACTGGTGCCCGCGCTGCCTCACCGCCATCTCGGACATCGAGGTCGAGTACCAGGACGACGACGGCGAACTGGTGTCGATGAAGTACGGGGAGGGGGACGACACGATCGTCGTCGCCACCACCCGTGCCGAGACGATGCTCGGTGACACGGCCGTCGCCGTTCACCCCGACGACGAGCGCTACCGGCACCTCGTCGGCCGACGCATCAAGCTGCCGCTGACCGACCGCACCATCCCCGTCGTCGCGGACACCCACGTCGACCCGGAGTTCGGCACCGGCGCGGTCAAGGTGACCCCGGCCCACGACCCGAACGACTTCGCCATCGGCCAGCGCCACGGCCTCGAGTCGCTGACCGTCATGGACGAGCGCGGCGTCATCACCGTGCACGGCCCGTTCCAGGGCCTCGACCGCTTCGAGGCCCGCTCCGCGATCGTCGCCGCGCTGCGCGCGGAGGGCCGGATCGTCGCCGAGAAGCGCCCGTACGTCCACTCGGTGGGCCACTGCTCACGCTGCAAGACGACGCTGGAGCCGCGTCTGTCCATGCAGTGGTGGGTCAAGGTCGGCCCGCTGGCCGAGGCCGCCGGCGACGCCGTCCGGGACGGCCGGGTCAGCATCCACCCGGCCGACATGTCGAAGCGCTACTTCGACTGGGTCGACAACATGCACGACTGGTGCATCTCGCGCCAGTTGTGGTGGGGCCACCGCATCCCCGTCTGGTACGGCCCCGAGGGAGAGGTCGTCTGCGTCGGGCCCGACGAGGAGCCCCCGGGCACCGAAGCCGAAGGCTGGAAGCAGGACCCCGACGTCCTGGACACCTGGTTCTCCTCCGGCCTGTGGCCCTTCTCGACCCTCGGCTGGCCCGAACGGACCCCGGACCTCGAGAAGTTCTACTCGACCGACGTCCTCCTCACGGGTCACGACATCATCTTCTTCTGGGTCGCCCGGATGATGATGTTCGGCCTGTACGCGATGGACGGTGAGGCGCCCTTCAAGACCATCGCCCTCACCGGACTCGTCCGTGACCAGTTCGGCAAGAAGATGTCGAAGTCCTCGGGCACGGCCGTCGACCCGCTCGACTGGATGAACGCGTACGGCTCCGACGCCGTCCGTTTCACCCTCGCTCGCGGTGCCAACCCCGGTACGGACGTGCCGATCGGTGAGGACTGGGTCCAGGCGTCCCGGAACTTCGCCAACAAGATCTGGAACGCCACCCGCTTCGCGCTGATGAACGGCGCGACGGTGGAGGGCCCGCTGCCGGACCCGTCCGAGATGACGGCGACCGACCGCTGGATCCTCTCCCGCCTGAACAAGACGGTGGCCGAAGTCGACGCGTTCTACGACGACTTCCAGTTCGCCAAGCTGTCCGACGCCCTCTACCACTTCGCGTGGGACGAGGTCTTCGACTGGTACGTCGAGCTGTCCAAGACGACGTTCATGGCGGGCGGCGAACCGGCGAAGGTCTCCGGGCGTGTCCTGGGTGAGGTCCTCGACGTCACCCTCCGCCTCCTGCACCCGATCGTCCCCTTCGTCACCGAGACGCTGTGGACGACGCTGACCGGCGGCGAGTCGGTCGTCATCGCCGAGTGGCCGACCGACTCCGGCTTCCGCGACGCGGCCGCCGAGCGCGAGATCGAGACGCTTCAGCAGGTCATCACGGAGGTCCGCCGCTTCCGCGCCGACCAGGGCCTGCAGCCCGGGCAGCGCGTCCCCGCCCGGCTGACGCTCGACGGCACGGCGCTCGCTCCGCACGAGGCGGCGATCCGGCAGCTGCTCCGGCTGCAGCCGGAGGGTGAGGCCTTCGCGGCCACGGCGACGCTTCCCGTCGCGGGGGCCACGGTGGCGCTCGACCTCTCCGGCACGATCGACGTCGCGGCCGAGCGCAAGCGGCTCGCCAAGGACCTCGCCGCCGCCGAGAAGGAGAAGGCCCAGGCGAACGCAAAGCTCGGCAACGAGGCGTTCCTCGCCAAGGCGCCGGACCAGGTCGTCGACAAGATCCGTACGCGGCTCGCCAAGGCGGACGAGGACATCGCCCGTATCCAGGCCCAGCTGGAACGCCTCCCGGAGGCGTGACGGCTCCGCCGTAGGTGAACGAAGGCCCCCGGGACCTCATTGGTCCCGGGGGCCTTCGACGTCCGTCGTCTGGGGGTGGGTGGGGGGCTTGGCGCGCTGGGGCGCCGGGGCGCAGCCCCGTGCCCCAGGGGCACGGGGAACTGCGCGACCGGCCCCCACTCGGCCCGTGGCCGAAGAACCCACCCGGGGGGCTGGGGGCGGAGCCCCCGGGGACGGGACGGGTAGGGGCGGCGGGGGCGAGAGACCCGGGGACGGTTCGGCTCCGTAGACTGGAAGCGTGAGTGAGCTCCCCCCGCACGACAGCAACGAGCCGGACGAGCCGGAACGCCGCGACCCGCACGGTCTCTTCGACGAGATCGTCGCGGCCGAGACCGACCGCGACCCCGACCTCGCGGTGATCGAGGCCGGCAGCCGTACCCTCCGCGCCCAGGGCGCCGACGCGGACCGGCAGGCCGACGTGCCCGCGCGCCCGGCCGACCCCGAGGTCGACAAGGCGCTGCGCGAGGTGGAGGCCGAGCTCGCCACCCGCTGGGGCGAGACCAAGCTGGAGCCTTCCGTCAGCCGGATCGCCGCGCTGATGGACGTCCTGGGCGAGCCCCAGCGCGCGTACCCCTCGATCCACATCACGGGCACGAACGGCAAGACCTCCACCGCCCGCATGATCGAGGCCCTCCTCGGTGCCTTCGAGCTGCGCACCGGCCGGTACACCAGCCCCCACGTCCAGTCGGTCACCGAGCGGATCAGCCTCGACGGCGCCCCGATCTCCGCCGAGCGGTTCATCGAGACGTACAACGACATCAAGCCCTATGTCGAGATGGTCGACGGTCAGCAGGAGTACCGGCTGTCGTTCTTCGAGGTGCTCACCGGCATGGCGTACGCCGCCTTCGCGGACGCCCCCGTCGACGTGGCCGTCGTCGAGGTCGGCATGGGCGGCAGCTGGGACGCCACCAACGTGATCGACGGGGACGTCGCGGTCGTCACCCCCATCGACCTCGACCACACCGACCGGCTCGGCGAGACGCCCGGCGAGATCGCCACCGAGAAGGCCGGCATCATCAAGCAGGACGCGACCGTGATCCTGGCTCAGCAGCCAGTGGACGCGGCTCAGGTGCTGCTGAAGAAGGCCGTGGAAGTCGACGCGACCGTGGCCCGGGAGGGCCTGGAGTTCGGGGTCGTCGCACGACATGTCGCCGTCGGTGGGCAGCTCATCACCCTGCGCGGGCTCGGCGGGGAGTACGAGGAGATCTTCCTGCCGCTGCACGGCGCCTACCAGGCGCACAACGCCGCCGTGGCGCTCGCCGCGGTCGAGGCGTTCTTCGGCGTCGGCGCGGCGCACGCCCAGCGGCTCGACATCGACACCGTGCGCAAGGCGTTCGCCTCCGTCACCTCGCCGGGCCGCCTCGAGGTCGTACGGCGCTCGCCGACCGTCGTGCTGGACGCCGCGCACAACCCGGCGGGCGCCCGTGCCACCGCCGAAGCTGTGGGCGAGGCCTTCGACTTCAGCCGGCTGATCGGAGTCGTCGGCGCGAGCGGCGACAAGAACGTACGGGGGCTGCTCGAGGCCTTCGAGCCGATCTTCGCCGAGGTCGTGATCACCCAGAACTCCAGCCATCGCGCGATGGGCGCCGACGAACTCGCCGGGATCGCGGTCGAGATCTTCGGCGACGATCGGGTGCAGGTGGAGCCGCGGCTCGACGACGCGATCGAGGCGGCGATCACGCTGGCCGAGGAGGAGGGCGAGTATGCGGGTGGTGGCGTCCTCGTGACCGGCTCCGTCATCACTGTCGGCGAGGCCCGACTGCTCCTGAGGAGGGGCTGACCGCTGTGCGTACGCTCTGTGCTTCCACTCTGATCGGCGAGTTCTTCGTCATCGGCTTCGCCGGGCTCGTCGCGATGAAGGACCCCGACCTGTCCATGGCCACGGTGTGGACGGTCAGCGGGATCTTCATGGCGGTGAGTGTGCTGCTCTGCGGGATGATCACCCGGCCCGGGGGTGTCCAGCTCGGCTGGGCCCTGCAGATCGCGCTGATCGCCAGTGGGTTCGTGGTGGGGTCGATGTTCTTCCTCGGGGCGATCTTCGCCGCGCTGTGGTGGGCCTCGGTGCACTACGGACGGAAGATCGACGAGGCCAAGGCGAGGTTCGCCGCGCAGGCGGAGGCCGAGGGGAACGCGGCGTAGGCGCTTCGCGCCCCGGGTCGGCCCGCGGCCAATTGACTCCGGGCGGACGGGAGATGCGGGGCGCGGCCCCGCCCCGGGGGCGCGGGGAACCGCGCGCCCAGCCCCCACCGACCCGCGGCGAAAGTCCACCTGCCCGCCCCCACGCACCCCCGCCCACCTGACTCTGCGTGACACCCACCAGGACACGCCCTGTAGCCTCGGTCACCCGCACACTTGTGACCCGAAGGAGCCACCACCGTGAGCCAGCGCACCCTCGTCCTCCTCAAGCCCGACGCCGTCCGTCGCGGCCTGACCGGCGAGATCATCAGCCGTATCGAGCGCAAGGCCGGCTGGCAGATCACCGCGCTGGAGCTGCGCACGCTGGACCAGGACACGCTGGAGCAGCACTACGGCGAGCACAAGGGCAAGCCGTTCTACGAGCCGCTGGTGGAGTTCATGGCGTCCGGCCCGGTCGTGGCGCTGGTCGTCGAGGGCGAGCGGGTCATCGAGGGCGTGCGCGCGCTCGCCGGTCCCACCGACCCCATCGCCGCCGCCCCCGGCTCCATCCGCGGCGACTACGGCGTGATCGTCCGCGAGAACCTGATCCACGCCTCCGACTCCGAGGAGTCCGCCGAGCGCGAGCTGAAGATCTTCTTCCCCGGCCGCGTCTGACGCCTCCTCGTAGTCGCGTCCGAGCCGCTTCCAGGTCGCGTCCGAGTCGCGTTCGAGTCGCTTCCAAGTCGCGTCCGAGCCGCGGGTACATCACGATTACAAGATGTTCTTGTAACGGCTTGTAAAGGCTTGAATAGGACTTGCGCTCCCGGCTCGATGCCTGATCAGGGAAGGCCGTGGGAATTCCGGCCGTCCCGCGGCATATGCGTGCCGATCGGGGGAACGCGTGCCCCCGTTGGCCCGTCTCCAGAAGCGAGGCGGCGCCACGCATGCTGACAATGGCGAAGACCCTCGCGCAGTGTTCGTGCAGGCGCGTCTACGATGGAGACCTTCACGTCACTGCACCCACCTCGCCGTTCCTAAAAAGCCGTCAAAGCTACGCTTGGGAAGGCCAGACGAATCCTGATGGGGAACTCAATGTCGTTCATCGGCCGTGACATGGCTGTCGACCTCGGGACCGCCAACACGCTGGTGTACGTCAGGGGTCGCGGGATCGTACTCAACGAACCGTCCGTCGTCGCGATCAACACCAACACCGGTGGCATCCTCGCGGTCGGCGCGGAGGCGAAGAAGATGATCGGCCGGACCCCCGGCAACATCGTTGCCGTGCGCCCGCTGAAGGACGGTGTCATCGCCGACTTCGAGATCACCGAGCGTATGCTCCGCTACTTCATCCTGAAGATCCACAAGCGGCGCTATCTCGCCCGCCCCCGTGTCGTCGTGTGTGTGCCCTCGGGCATCACGGGCGTCGAGCGCCGTGCCGTCATCGAGGCGTCGTCCCAGGCCGGCGCCCGCCAGGTGCACATCATCGAGGAGCCCATGGCCGCGGCCATCGGCTCCGGCCTGCCGGTCCACGAGGCCACCGGCAACATGGTGGTGGACATCGGCGGCGGCACCACGGAGGTCGCGGTCATCTCGCTCGGCGGCATCGTCACCGCCCAGTCCATCCGCGTCGCGGGCGACGAGTTGGACAACGCGATCATCCAGCACATCAAGAAGGAGTACAGCCTCCTCCTCGGTGAGCGCACCGCCGAACAGATCAAGATCACGATCGGTTCGGCGTACGACCTCGACAATGACGAGCACACCGAGATCCGCGGCCGGGACCTGGTCTCCGGACTGCCGAAGACCGTCGTCATCTCCGCGGCCGAAGTCCGCAAGGCGATCGAGGAACCGGTCAACGCGATCGTCGACGCGGTGAAGACGACGCTCGACAAGTGCCCGCCGGAGCTGTCGGGTGACGTGATGGACCGCGGAATCGTGCTGACCGGTGGCGGGGCGCTGCTGCGCGGGCTCGACGAGCGACTGCGCCGCGAGACCGGTATGCCGATCCACATCGCCGAGGACCCGCTGGACAGCGTGGCGCTCGGCTCCGGCAAGTGCGTCGAGGAATTCGAGGCGCTCCAGCAGGTTCTGGACGCCCAGCCGCGCAGATGAGGTAACTCTTCGATTCCGCCGTACGGGATGATCGCTTCTCGTACGGCGGATCGTTGATATTGAGGCATAAGCTCCCCCATAACACCCTTGGGCGTCAGCACTCGCTCGGGGTGCGTTCCTGTTGACCTGTTCGGATCCGACTCCGATCCATTCCGACTCCGACTCCGACCCATTCCGACGAGGAAGGCACGGCCGCCGCACGTGAGGGACACACGAGAGAGCCGGCTGCTCCTGGTGCTGCTGATCGCCATCGCGTTCGCTCTGATCACGGTGGACATCCGTGGTGGACAGGACTCACCGGTCCAGGGTGCCCGCCAGGCCGCCGCGGCGGTCTTCGGCCCGATCGAGAACGGGGTGTCCTCCGCGGTCGACCCCGTCGGCAACGCGATCGCCGCGGTCCGCGACTCGGACAGCCGACACGATCGCATCGCCCAACTCGAGCACGACAACACGGCGCTGAAGGCCAAGCTCGGCAGTGACGACCGCAATCGCAGCCGTCTGAGCCAGCTCGACAAGATGCTGAAGATGGCCGGCGCCGGGCAATACGGCATCAAGGGCGCCGAGGTCATCGCCATAGGAGCCGCCCAGGGCTTCTCCTGGACCGTGACCATCGACGTCGGCAGCAACGACGGCGTCCAGCGCGACATGACGGTCCTGAACGGCGACGGGCTCGTCGGCCGCGTCACCACCGTCGGTCCGGACACCGCCACGGTGCTGCTCGCCAACGACCCCGATTTCACGGTCGGTACGCGGATGGAGTCCAACGACGAGCTCGGCTTCGCCTCCGGGCAGGGCGACCGCCCGCTGCGGGTGGAGATGCTGAACGGCAAGGCGAAGATCAAGAAGGGCGACCGGCTGGTCACCTTCGGCTCGCAGGCCGACAAGCCCTTCGTGCCCGGCGTTCCGGTCGGTGTGGTCTCCCGTGTCGACCCGTCAGGCGGCGACCTGACCCGCACGATCTACGTCACGCCGTACGTCTCGTTCTCGAAGCTCGACATCGTCGGTGTCGTCGTCGAGGCCCCCCGCAAGGACCCACGTGACACGGTGCTGCCGGCCAAGCCCAAACCGACGCCCACGCCGACCGTGACCGTGACGGTCACCCCCTCGGCGTCCGAGCCCGTCACCGGCCAGACGCCGTAGGAGCTGAATCCCCATGCGTTTCAATCGGCTGCTGCTCTCCGCCACCCTGGTGGTGGTCGCCCTGGTGATCCAGGTGAGCGTCCTCGCCCGTCTCCACCTTCCGGGCGCCGTCCCCGACCTCGTCCTCCTCACGGTGCTGGCCCTCGCCATGGTGTACGGCCATGTCGGCGGCGCCCTCATCGGCTTCGCCGCCGGCCTGCTCGCCGACCTCGCCCCGCCCGCCGACCATGCCGCCGGGCGCTACGCCCTCGTGCTGTGCGTCATCGGCTATCTCGCGGGGCTGGCGAGACCGGAGAACGGTCAGCTCAAGTCGGCGACCGGCCCGATGGCCGTGGTCGTCGCCGCCGCGATCGGCTCCACCCTGCTGTACGCCGGTGTCGGCGCCCTCGTCGGCGACACCGCCGCCCGCCATGTCGGCCTCGGCAGCCTGCTGTTCACGGCCGCCCTGTACGACCTGCTCCTCGCGCCGTTCGTGGTTCCGGGGCTGATGGCCCTGGCCCGGCGCTCGGAGGGCAATCCGCTCGGCGACTCCAACAGCGCCAAGGCCTCGGACGTCTCCTCGGGCTGGCTGGCCTCGGGCACCGGCCTGCGCATCGGCAGTCAGCGCGGCCACCGAGTCAAGGCCGCCCGGGCGCGCGTCGCCCGCGCGGGGCGTATCAAGGGGGTCAAGCGCCTGTGAGGACACGTCAGTTGACCGACCCCGGGGTCAAGCCTCCAAGGTTCGCCGTGTACTCGTATGACTTGTATGGCTCGTACGCATGTGGTGCCCCGTACGCAGACGGCTCGCGCGCCCATGTCCCGTGCCCACTCTGAGAGGGGGAGGCAGCACCAGTGACCAACATTCCCGAGACCGGCAGGACCCCACGGGTCCAGATCCGACTCGTCGCCATCCAGATCCTCGTCCTCTCCCTCCTCGGCACCCTCGGCGGCCGCCTCTGGTACCTCCAGATCCGCAACGGCCAGGAGTACGCCAAGGAAGCCTCCGGCAACCACGTCCAGCAGGTCGTCCAGCCCGCGGTGCGCGGTTCGATCCTCGACGCGCGCGGTGTGCCGATCGCCGACAACGAGACCCGGCTCGTGGTCTCCGCCTCCCGCACCGACCTGATGAAGATGCAGGACGACGGCAAGGCGGTGCTGACCAAGCTGGCCGGCGTGCTCGGCATGAAGCCCGAGGACGTCATCCAGAAGGTCCGGCTGTGCGACGCGAAGACGCCGCAGCCCTGCTGGAACGGCTCCCCGTACCAGCCCATCCCCATCACCGACGAGGCCACCGCCAAGCAGGCCCTGCAGATCCGTGAGCGCTCCGAGGACTTCCCCGGCATCAGCGCCGAGCCCGAGGCCGTACGCCGCTACGCCGCCCCCGGCAAGGCCAACACCGCCCAGGTCCTCGGTTATCTCTCGCCCGTCACGGACGCCGAGATCACCCAGGCCAAGGACAGCAGCTCGCCCTACCTCCGCTCGGACCAGGTCGGCCGCTCCGGCCTCGAGCGCCAGTACGACAAGGAGCTGCGCGGCAAGGCCGGCGTCACCCGCTACGAGGTCGACAACCTCGGCCGGGTGATCGGCAAGGCCAAGAGCGACGCGGCGCAGTCCGGTTCCAACCTCGTCACCAGCATCGACTCCCGCGTCCAGCGGGTCGCCGAGTACGAGCTGGACACGGCGATGAAGGCCGCCCGCAAGCAGTACGACAAGATCACCAGCGAGAACTACAAGGCCGACTCGGGCGCCGTCGTCGTGATGGAGGCCAAGACCGGCCGGATCGTCGCCATGGCGTCCGCCCCGACTTACGACCCGAACGCCTGGGTCGGCGGCATCTCGGCCAAGGACTACAAGGCCCTCACCGGAAAGAACTCCGACTACCCGCTGCTCAACAGGGCCATACAGGGTCAGTCCGCGCCCGGTTCGACCTTCAAGGTGGTCTCCACGGCCGCCGCGGTCGAGGCCGGCTACGAGTGGGACGGCGGCTACCCCTGCACCAGCTCGTACTCGGTGGGCGGCCAGGTCTTCAAGAACTTCGAGGGCGAGAACTTCGGCCCCATCTCGCTCGGCCGGGCCCTCGAGGTCTCCTGCGACACCGTCTTCTACGGCCTCGCGGACAACGAGTGGAAGAAGGACGGCGGCATCAACCCCAAGAAGGGGGAGCCGAAGGACTACTTCTTCAAGGCCGCCCACCAGTTCGGCCTCGGCAAGGAGACCGGCGTCGACCTGCCCAACGAGGTCACGGGCCGCGTGCCGGACCGCCAGTGGAAGCAGAGCTACTGGAAGGCCAACAAGGACGTCTGGTGCAAGACCGGCAAGAAGGACGGCGACTACGTCCAGAAGATCGCGTACGAGAACTGCCTCGAGGGCAACAAGATGCGCGAGGGTGACGAGATCAACTACTCCATCGGCCAGGGCGACACCCTCGTCACGCCGATCCAGGAGGCCATGATCTACGGGGCGCTCGCCAACGGCGGCACCGTCCACGCGCCGACCATCGGCAAGGCGATCGTCAGCGCCGACGGCAAGACCGTCCAGGAGATCAAGCCCAAGGTCAAGGGCAAGCTCCCGATCAGCAAGGACACGCTCAAGGGCATGAACTCGGCCCTCGAAGGCGTCGTCACCCGCGGTACCGCCGCCTGGAAGTTCGGCGGCTGGCCGCAGGACAAGATCACGCTGCACGCCAAGACCGGTACCGCCGAGGTCTACGGCAAGCAGACCACGTCCTGGTTCGCCACGTACACCAAGGACTACACGGTCGTCATGACCATCGCCCAGGCCGGTACGGGTTCCGGCGCCTCCGGTGAGGCTGTGCGCAACATCTACAACGCGCTGTACGGCGTCCAGGCCGACGGCTCCATCGACAACTCGAAGGCCCTCCTCCCCACCCCGCAGAAGGGCCTGCCGAAGATCCAGACGGACGGTTCGATCGACACCCCGGAGATCTCCAAGGACCCCGTCAAGGACCTCCAGGCCAGCGAGTCGCCCTCACCCGGGGCCACCGACCAGCAGCTGCCCGCGGGCACCACGCCGTCCCCGACGGCCAGTAACCGCAACACCCGAAGGCGTACGGACCGTCCGAAGAAGCGGCGGGGGACGAGGATCCTGACATGACCGGAGCGAACAACTTCTCCGTCTCCGGCTACGGCCCCGCCCGGGGCGGGATGTCGCGGCTCCTGGCCCGCGACTCACTGGCCCGCCGCCTCGACTGGCCGATACTGCTCTCGGCCATGGCGCTCTCCCTGATCGGCTCGGCCCTCGTCTACTCGGCGACCCGCAACCGCACCGAGATCAACCAGGGCGACCCGTACTACTTCCTCATCCGCCACCTCATGAACACCGGCATCGGCTTCGGCCTGATGGTCGGCACGATCTGGCTCGGCCACCGCACCCTGCGCACGGCGGTCCCGATCCTGTACGGCCTCTCGGTCTTCATGATCCTGCTGGTGCTCACCCCGCTGGGCGCGACGATCAACGGCCAGCGCAACTGGCTCGTCGCGGGCGGTCTGTCGCTCCAGCCCGCCGAGTTCATCAAGATCACGATCATCCTGGGCATGGCGATGCTGCTGGCGACCCGAGTGGACGCGGGCGACAAGCAGTACCCCGACCACCGCACGGTGCTGCAGGCCCTGGGCCTCGCGGCCGTCCCGATGACGGTCGTGCTGCTCATGCCCGACCTGGGCACGATCATGGTCGCGGTCATCATCGTGCTCGGGGTGCTGCTCGCCTCCGGCGCCTCCAACCGCTGGGTGTTCGGTCTGCTCGGTGCCGGTGCGCTGGGCGCGGTGGCCATCTGGCAGCTCAAGATCCTCGACGAGTACCAGATCAACCGCTTCGCCGCCTTCGCCAACCCCGACCTCGACCCCGCGGGCGTGGGCTACAACACCAACCAGGCCCGTATCGCCATCGGCTCCGGCGGCCTCTTCGGCACGGGCCTCGGCCACGGCTCCCAGACCACCGGCCAGTTCGTCCCCGAACAACAGACAGACTTCGTCTTCACGGTCGCGGGCGAGGAACTGGGCTTCGTGGGCGCGGGCCTGATCCTGCTCCTGCTGGGCGTCGTCCTGTGGCGGGCCTGCCGCATCGCCCGCGAGACCACCGAGCTGTACGGCACGATCGTCGCCGCCGGCATCATCGCCTGGTTCGCCTTCCAGGCCTTCGAGAACATCGGCATGACCCTCGGCATCATGCCGGTCGCGGGCCTACCCCTCCCCTTCGTCTCCTACGGCGGTTCGTCGATGTTCGCGGTGTGGGTGGCGGTGGGGTTGTTGCAGTCGATCAGAGTCCAGCGCCCCATGTCGGCGTAGGCCTCCGGCGGTTGGGCGGGAGGGGGTGCGTTGGTGGGTGGGGGTTCCTTGTCCGCGGGTGGGTCGGGGCTGCGGCCCGGATCCCCGCCGGCTGGGAGGTTCTTTGTCCGCGGGCCGGTGGGGGCTGGTCGCGCAATTCCCCGCGCCCCTGAGGGGTCGCGGCTGCGCCCCGGATCCCCGTCGGTCGGGAGGTTCTTTGGCCGCGGGCGGGTGGGGGCTGGTCGCGCAGTTCCCCGCGCCCCTAAAAGCCTCCGCCTGGCCCGGGTCTTCAGTCCGTCCGGCGTGTGAGGACGAGGCCGTTCAGGCCGATGCGGGGGTCCAGGGGGCGCAGCGCCCCTGGTGGGGTTGAAGGGGCGGAGCCCCTGGGGATGGGACGGGTAGGGGCGGCGGGGGCGAGATCCGGTCGTTCCCGGGAGTCCCGGCAGAGGCTGCCCCTGCCATCCCGGCCCGACAGCCACTAGATTCAGTTCATGGTGGACACCAAGCGCGAAATCGAGCGAAAGTACGAGGGTCCCCCGGCCGGCGGCGACACGCCACTCCCGGACCTGACCGACGTCCCAGGAGTCTCGCGCGTCATCGACAAGGGCGTCGCCGAACTGGACGCCACCTACTACGACACGGCCGACCAGCGGCTCGCCACCGCCTCCCTCACCCTCCGCCGCCGCACCGGCGGCGACGACGCGGGCTGGCACCTCAAACTCCCCGTCTCCGAGGGCGTCCGCGACGAAATCCGCGCCCCCCTCTCCGACTCCGTCCCCGACGACCTGACCGCCCTCGTCCGCTCCCGCGTCCGGGAGGCCGAACTGGTCCCTGTCGTACGTCTCCTGTCGGCCCGTGACGTCCGCCACCTGGTCGACGCCTCCGGCACCCTCCTCGCCGAGGTCAGCGTCGACCGCGTCCGCGCGGAGCGCCTCAGCGGCGGCGCGGGCAGCGCCGAATGGACCGAGATCGAGGTGGAACTCGCCGACGACGGCGACCCGGCCTTCCTCGACAAGGTCGAGAAGAAGCTCCGGAAGGCGGGCCTCAGGCGCTCCGCCTCGGCGTCCAAACTGGCCAAGGCGCTCGAGGACACGGCTCCCCGGAGGTCCACGAAGCCGGGGAAGCCGGAGAAGTCGGAGAAATCAGAGAGATCGGGGAAGGCGGAAAAGGGCGAGAAGGCGACGAAGGCAACAAAGGCGGCGACGGACGCGAAGTCCGGACCCCGCGAGTCGGCCCCGCGTACCGCCGGCGACCACGTCCTCGCCTACGTCCGCGCCCAGCGGGACGCGATCGTCGAGCTGGACCCCGCCGTCCGCCGCGACGTGCCCGACTCCGTGCACCGCATGCGCGTCGCCACCCGCCGCCTCCGCAGCACCTTCCGCTCGTACGGCAAGGTCCTCGACCGCACCGTCACCGGCCCGGTCGGCGACGAGCTGAAGTGGCTCGCCGCCGAGCTGGGCGTCGACCGCGACCAGGAGGTTCTCACCGAGCACCTGACGGCGGCGCTCGACGGCCTCCCGTCCGACCTGATCATGGGCCCCGTCCAGGACCGCCTGGACACCTGGTCGGGGGCCCGCCGCTCCGGCTCCCGGCAACGCCTGATCGCCGTACTGGACGGCAGGCGCTACCTGGACCTGCTGACGACACTGGACACCCTGGTGGCCGGGCCGCCCCTGCTGGAGGCGGCCTCGAAGGAGCCCGAGAAGGTGATCGCCAAGGCCGTACGGAAGGACTTCAAGAAGGTCGCCGACCTGGTAGGGCAGGCCCTGGAGCTGTCGCCCGGCTCCGAGCGCGACCTCGCGATGCACGACGCCCGCAAGAAGGCCAAGCGCACGCGCTACGCGGCCGAGACGGCCACCCCCGCGCTCGGTGAACCCGCCGCCGAGCTGGTCAAGTCGATGAAGTCCCTGCAGACCCTGCTGGGCGACCACCAGGACAGCGTGATGGTCCGCGAGACCCTGCGGGAGCTGGCGACCGAGGCGCAGGGGGCGGACGAGAACGCGTTCACGTACGGGGTGCTGTACGGCCGTGAGGAGCAGCGGGCGGCGGCGGCGGAAGCGGCGCTGCCGGGGGAGTGGGAGGCGATCGAGGACAAGGGTGCCGTCTGAGGCGTACGGGGGCAGGCTCCGGCCGCGTTAGTCTGGATGGTCACCCCTGTCAGTACCTCCCAGCTCACGAAGGTTCGCGAGATGCCTGCCGAAGCCGCTGTATCGGTGTTTCCACAGCTCGAAGCTCTGCTCCCGCATGTGCAGAAGCCGATCCAGTACGTCGGCGGAGAGCTCAACTCCACGGTCAAGCCCTGGGACGCCTGTGACGTCCGCTGGGCGCTGATGTACCCGGACGCCTACGAGGTCGGACTGCCCAACCAGGGCGTCATGATCCTCTACGAGGTGCTGAACGAGCGCGAGGGCGTCCTCGCCGAGCGCACGTACAGCGTCTGGCCGGACCTGGAGGAGCTGATGCGTGAGCACCGGGTCCCCCAGTTCACGGTGGACAGCCACCGCCCGGTGAAGGCCTTCGACGTCTTCGGCCTGTCTTTCTCCACGGAGCTGGGCTACACGAACATGCTGACGGCCCTGGACCTGGCCGGGATCCCGCTGGAGTCCAGGGACCGTACGCTCGACGACCCGATCGTCCTGGCCGGCGGCCACGCGGCGTTCAACCCCGAGCCGATCGCCGACTTCATCGACGCGGCGATCATCGGTGATGGCGAGCAGGCCGTGCTCGACATGACGGAGATCATCCGGGCCTGGAAGGCGGAGGGCCGCCCGGGCGGCCGCGAGGAGGTCCTCTTCCGCCTGGCGAAGACGGGCAACGTCTACATTCCGGCGTTCTATGACGTCGAGTACCTCTCCGACGGCCGTATCGCCCGTGTCGTGCCCAACAAGTCGGGCGTCCCGTGGCGTGTGTCCAAACACACGGTCATGGACCTCGACGAGTGGCCGTACCCCAAGCAGCCGCTGGTCCCGCTGGCCGAGACGGTCCACGAGCGGATGTCGGTGGAGATCTTCCGCGGCTGTACGCGCGGCTGCCGCTTCTGCCAGGCGGGCATGATCACCCGCCCGGTGCGCGAGCGCTCGATCACGGGCATCGGCGAGATGGTGGAGAAGGGCCTGAAGGCGACGGGCTTCGAGGAGGTCGGCCTGCTGTCCCTCTCCTCCGCCGACCACTCGGAGATCGGCGACATCGCCAAGGGCCTGGCCGACCGTTACGAGGAAGACAAGATCGGCCTCTCCCTCCCCTCCACTCGCGTGGACGCCTTCAACGTCGACCTGGCGAACGAGCTGACGAGGAACGGCCGTCGCTCCGGTCTGACCTTCGCGCCGGAGGGCGGCTCCGAGCGCATGCGCAAGGTCATCAACAAGATGGTCTCGGAGGAGGACCTCATCCGGACCGTCTCCACGGCGTACGGCAACGGCTGGCGTCAGGTGAAGCTGTACTTCATGTGCGGTCTGCCGACGGAGACGGACGACGACGTCCTGCAGATCGCCGACATGGCGATGAGCGTGATCGCCGAGGGACGCAAGGTCTCCGGCCAGAACGACATCCGCTGCACGGTGTCGATCGGCGGTTTCGTCCCCAAGCCCCACACCCCCTTCCAGTGGGCGCCCCAGCTCTCCGCCGAGGAGACGGACGCCCGCCTGGAGAAGCTCCGCGACAAGATCCGCGGCGACAAGAAGTACGGCCGCTCCATCGGCTTCCGGTACCACGACGGCAAGCCCGGCATCGTCGAGGGCCTGCTCTCCCGCGGTGACCGCCGCATCGGCGCCGTCATCCGCGCGGTCTACGAGGACGGCGGCCGCTTCGACGGCTGGCGCGAGCACTTCTCGTACGACCGCTGGATGGCCTGCGCCGAGAAGACCCTCCCCGCCTTCGGCGTGGACGTCGACTGGTACACCACCCGCGAGCGCACCTACGAGGAGGTCCTCCCCTGGGACCATCTCGACTCCGGCCTCGACAAGGACTGGCTCTGGGAGGACTGGCAGGACGCCCTCGACGAGACGGAGGTCGAGGACTGCCGCTGGACCCCGTGCTTCGACTGCGGCGTCTGCCCTCAGATGGACACGAGCATCCAGATCGGCCCGACGGGCAAGAAGCTGCTGCCGCTGACCGTCAAGAACGCCGCCCCGGCCCCCGCTGGGAGCGGTCACGCGCACTGAGGTGCGCGGGGCGCTCGATCGGGTGATCGAGGCCCTGGCGGGGGTGGGTGAGGGCGAGGTGGCTGGCGCCTTGGCTGCCGACGGCGCTTGTGTTTGTCGGAAGTCGGCGTCGGGCTGCGGCCCTCGAACACCCCTGCCGGGGCCCAGAGGCTCCTCGGACGTCCACTCGGTGGCGGAGTGGGTCTGAGGCCGATACGGGCCTCAGTGCGGCTACCGGCGGCTTTCCCGTCGGCCCCGCGCTGTTGCGGAGGGCAGTGGCCCGGCGTTGGAATCAAGTGTGAGGCACTTTGGCGGCGCCGAGTCTTCCAGCCGCCCCGCTCCGGGGACGGGGGCCGGCCGGAAAGGGCTCAAGAACGACGCCCTGGGCATGTTCTCCTCGTTGGCCATGGGCCTGGCCTCCACCGGCCCGGCGTACAGCCTGGCCGCCACGCTGGGCATCATCGTCGCCGGGGTCGGACTGCAGGCCCCGATCGTCACCATGCTGGCGTTCATCCCGATGCTGATGGTCGCGTACGCCTTCCGGGAGCTCAACGCGAGCAACGCCGACTGCGGGACCACCTTCACCTGGGCCACCCGAACCTTCGGACCGCGCACCGGCTGGATGGGCGGCTGGGGCCTCATCGTCGCCAACATCATCGTCATGGCGAGCCTCGCCGAGATCGCCGCCACCTACGGCTTCCGGTTGGTGGGCCTGAACGGACTGGCGGAGAACCGGCTGTGGACCACCGTGGCGGGTATCGCCTGGATCGCCGTGCTGACGGTGGTCTGCTACGTCGGCATCGAGTTCTCCGCGGCTGTCCAGCGCTGGCTGTTGTTCCTGGAAGTGGTGATGCTGATCCTGTTCGCCGTCGCCGCGCTGGTCAGGGTCTACACCAGCCCTCCCCCGACGGCGATCCACGTCTCCGTCTCCTGGTTCAACCCCTTCGAGGTGCCCTCGGCAACAGCCCTGACCTCCGGTGTCCTCGCGGGGGTCTTCCTCTACTGGGGCTGGGACACCGCGTTCTCGGTCAACGAGGAAACCGTCGACAGCAGGCGCGTCCCCGGGCGTGCCGCGGTCCTGTCCACCGTGCTGCTCCTGATCATGTACGGGCTGGTGTCCACTTCGACGCAGGCGTTCGCGGGAGTCGGCACCTCGGGTATCGGGCTCGGCAACACGCAGAACGCGGGCGACGTGTTCTCGGCAGTGGGCGAGGCCGTGTTCGGGAGCGACGAGGCGGGGCTGATCCTGTCGAGACTGCTGATCCTGATGGTGCTGACCTCCGCGTTGGCCTCCGCCGAGACCACCATCCTGCCCCTGGCCAGGACCGTCTTCTCCATGGCGGTCCACAAGGCCGTCCCCTCCCGGTTCGCCCGGGTCCACCGCAGGTTCCTCACCCCGACGTGGGGAACCGTCGGCATGGGTGCGGCGTCGATCGTCTTGCTGGTCCTGCTGACGGCGTTCAGCCGGAACGTCCTGGCGGACTCGATCGACTCGGTCGGTCTCGCGATCGCGTTCCAGTACGGACTGACCGGCTTCGCCTGCGTCTGGTACCACCGCAAGGTCCTCACCCGCAGTACCAAAGACCTGGTCTTCAAGGGCGTGTTGCCAGGGCTCGGCGGGCTGATCATGCTCCTGTTGTTCCTCTACGCCGCCTTCGTCGTCTACGCGGACCCCAGATACGGCACGACCAGCGTCGACCTGCCGCTGATCGGCAGGACGGGTGGGGTCACCGTCCTGGGTCTGGGCGCCCTGCTGCTCGGTCTCCTGCTGATGCCGATGGTCACCCGCGGCCACGCCGTGGCCCTCAAACTCCAGCGGAGCCTGCTTCCGCGCCACCTGCCACGGCACGCCGCCGTCGACTCGGCGAGCCGCTACCTGCCCGCCGACAGCGGATCCGGGGTGGGCGGCGACTGGTACGACGTCATCCCCCTGTCGGGCACCCGGGTCGCCCTGGTCGTCGGGGACGTGCTCGGTCACGGCCTGCGCGCAGCGGCCACCATGGGGCGCCTGCGCACGGGTGTGCGCGTCCTGGCCCGGCTGGACCTGAGCCCGGACGAGCTCCTGTCCCGCCTCGACGACCTGGTCGAGCAGACCGCGTACGACGGCGGCGTCGGCCACGGCCCGGGTCACCTGAGGCCGCACGCCGACGCGGCCCTGGGCGTGACCTGCCTGTACGCGGTGTACGACCCCGTCTCGGGGAAGTGCAGTCTGGCGCGGGCCGGGGAGTCGGTGCTGCTGGTCGTCGAACCGCACACGGGTGTCGTCGACCACCCGGAGCTGCCCCCCGGACCGCCGCTGGGAATCGGCGGCGTGCCCTACCAGAGCACGGATCTGGAGCTCCCGCCGGGCAGTCTCGTCGCCCTCTTCACGGGCGGCCTGCTCCAGGCGGCCGACGGCCGTGACGCCGGGCTCGCGCAGCTGTCCCAGGTCCTCGCCGACGACCGAGCGTCCCTGGAGGAGTTGTGCGACCGGGCGGTGACCAGCCTGCTGCCCGGGGCGGTGGACGAGGACGCGACGCTGCTCGTCGCCCGCACACGGCTGCTCGACCGGAACCAGTTCACCCAGTGGGAGCTGTCCCCGGACCCGGCGGCGGTGGCCACCATCCGCACCGCCGTCAGCAAGCAGCTCCGCGACTGGGGGCTGGACGACCTGGCGTTCGCGAGCGAGCTCATCGTCAGCGAACTGGTCACCAACGCCATCCGCTACGTCGGCGGCCCGATCCAGGTACGCCTGATCCGCGACCGGACCCTGATCTGCGAGGTCTCCGACACCGGCCACACCACGCCCAATCTGCGGCACGCCGCGAGCGACGACGAGGGAGGCCGGGGTCTGTTCATCATCGCCCAGATGACCCACCACTGGGGCACGCGCTACACACCCACCGGCAAGACGATCTGGACCGAGCAGGACCTGTCACCGGCGGACGCGTGATCGGTGGCGTGATGGCGCACCTGACTCTTCGCCCAGCGCCTCGACTTCGCCCGGCTCCTCGACACCTTCGCTGTCCGGCCTGCGCCTGGGCCCGGGCCTCGGCCCAGGCCCAGCGCGGTGCGGTGCGGGAGCCTCGTTCTACCTACTGAGGTCGGACTACTTGCTGACGGCGAAGCGCATCAGGGCGTGCTCGTCACCCTGCTTGATCTTCCCCGTCACATTGATGACCTCGAGCTTCCAGCTGCCGCCGACCCGAACGGCCTTGGCCACGGCACACCCGTTGTCCTGGGTGAGCAGGCTCGGCCAGATGTCGGCGACCTGCTGAGTGGTGCCGCCGGTCGCGTCGTACACCTTGAAGCTGATGTTGCGTGCCTTCTGGAAGGAACTGCTCTTCTTGAAGGCGGCGGCGACGAACACGATCGACGTGATGTTGGGCGGTATCCGGGCGAACTCGACCGTCACTGTCTCGTCGTCGCCCTCCCCGTGCCCGGTCTGGTTGTCACCGCTGTGGACCAGGGAACCGTTGCCCATGGGGTCGAGGGAGTCGAGCCCTGCCAGACGCACCGGGTCCGCGCCCTGCATCGCGATGGCGATCAGGTCCAGGTCGGTGCCGGTCTTGCGGCGGAGTACGCCCATCACTCCACCGCTGCTGCCCGCGGTGGGATCCCAGGACACTCCGATGGACAGATGGGTGACTCCGTCCAGATCCGCCGGGCCGTCTTCTTTAGTGAGCGTAATCATGCGTGGATCATCCTCTTGGAGACGGGACTGCGACACGCAAAGTGTGCCCGGAGTTCCTGGCGCTTCCCTGGCGGGGGTTGGGAGCTGCTCTTGGCCGGGCGGAACAGTACGACCACCGGATGTTCCACCGGGAGTGCAACCGGCCTCCTGGCGTGCATCCAGATGCCGCGCTGACGCGTCTACAACGGTATGGATCTGGAAAAGTCGCCTGCTGAGCGACCCGCAGTACCGGCCGAGGGGTGCCTCACGGTCGCGATCCGCCTGCCCGTGCGGATCGTCGTCCTTGTGCTCGTCGTGCCGGTACGCATGCTGTGGGACGCCCTGGTGGTCGGCGGAAGGTTTCTGCTGGACACCGTGCTGCGCCCGCTGGGGCGGGTGCTCCGGCGGGTGGCGTGGGCGGTGTTCGTCTGGCCGTGGCTGACGCTGTGGCGCCATGCCGTGGTGCCGGCCGGAAAGGCGCTGGCGTGGCTCGGGTACGTGCTGCTCGTCGTGCCCGCCGTGTGGATGTACGAGACGGTGCTCACGCCCGTCGGACACGCGATCGCCTGGGCGGCGCGGGGCGTCGGCGCCGGGCTCATGTGGGTCCTCCGCGGTGTCGGCGCCGGGTTCGCGTGGGTGTTTCGTGGCATCGGGGCCGTACTCGCCTGGGTGTACGCCCGGGTGCTGGCCCCCGTCGGACGGGCCGTCGCCTGGCTGCTCAGGGGCCTCGGGATCGGGTTCGGGGCGGTCGGGCTCGGGGTGTACCGGGCGGTGGCCTGGCTGGTCCGCCATCTGATCGTCGTACCGGCGCTGTGGCTGTACGAGTGGATCCTCGCCCCCGTCGGACGGGCGATCGCGTGGGCGGCGCGCGGACTCGGGTGGCTCGTACGGATGATCTTCACCGGGATCGGCGCCGCGCTCTATTGGACCCTGCGCGTTCTGCTCGTGCTGCCCGCCCTCGCCCTGTGGCGCTGGGTGCTCGTACCGGTCGGGCGCGTCCTCGCCGTCGTCGCGCGGGAGGTCGGGGACGCGCTCGGGCACGCCTGGCGGGTGGCCGGACACCTCTCGCTCGCCGTCGGCCGGTTCCTCGGACGACTCTTCCGGTGGATCTTCGTCGAGCCCGTGCGGTGGGTGTACCGCAGTGTGCTGACGCCGGTCGGACACGTCGTCCGGGACACCGTCCTGCGGCCCGCCGCCGAGGCCGCGCGCAGTGTGGGCCGCGTGACCCGGCAGGCCCTGGCCACCGCCCGCGAGGCGGCGCGGCAGACCCGCGCCGATATCCGCCGCATGCTCTTCGGCACGCCCCGGGAGACCGGGCGGGTGCCCCTGGCGAAGGTTCCGCGGGAACCGGGAGCCGCCGAGACACGTACTCTAGGTAGCAGTACGACGGCTCTCACGAAGGACTGAACGACACTGGGCAAGCGACAGCCCGAAGGCCCGCCGCCCGCACCCGCGGTGCAGCGCATCCGACTGCGCTACACCAAGCGCGGCCGCCTCCGGTTCACCAGCCACCGTGACTTCCAGCGCGCTTTCGAGCGTGCGCTGCGCCGTGCCGAGGTGCCGATGGCGTACTCGGCGGGGTTCACGCCGCATCCGAAGGTGTCGTACGCCAATGCCGCACCCACCGGCACGGGCAGCGAGGCGGAGTACCTGGAGATCGCGCTCACCCAGACGCGTGACCCTCAGAAGCTGCGCGAGCTCCTCGACGAGTCGCTGCCCGACGGGCTCGACGTCATCGACGCGGTCGAGGCCCGCACCTCGGGTCTCGCCGACCGGCTTACCGCATCCGTCTGGGAGCTGCGCCTCGACGGCGTGGCCCTCGAGGACGCGGAGCGCGCGGTCGACGCCTTCAAGTCGGCCGACGCGGTGGAAGTCCAGCGCAGGACCAAGAACGGGATGCGCACCTTCGACGCCCGCAGTGCCGTGGCGGACCTCGAGGCGCACAGTCCGCAGGCCGATAGGCCGACCGACCAGCCCTGTGCGATACTGCGGCTGGTTGTTCGGCACGTGACGCCTGCCGTACGACCCGACGACGTCCTGTCCGGTCTTCGCGCCGTGGCCGACCTGGCGCCGCCGGTCCCCGCAGCGGTGACCAGGCTGGCGCAGGGGCTGTTCGATGAAGAGACCGGCACGGTGACCGACCCGCTCGCGCCCGACCGCGAGGCAGTCATGGCCGCCCCAGCCGATCGCACAGGGGCCGCCGAAGCTGCCGCCGCGAAGGCGTCGGCGTAAGGAAGGTCCCGCGTAAGGACGGATGTCGTAGCGCCGCCCTCGGATCCGGGAGCCACCTGGGTCGGGCAGCGTACCGACCAGAAGACTTTCGCCAGGCCGTACGCACACATGGCGTACGGAACCGGCGAGACAGGACACAGAGAGCTCCCGTGCGGCGCCCGCGCCCCGGACGGCGGCACCGCGCATCGCGCGAGCCGCGGACGTCACCGGCACTGCCGGACCAGGCGCGGCGCCCGGGAGCCTGACGGGAGATCCACCCGCATGCTCGAGCCGACCGAACCCACTGAGGGTTCCGACAACAACAACACTCCGAGCGACACCCTGCCGCCGCGGCGCCGCCGCCGTGCGGCGTCGCGCCCGGCCGGCCCGCCCACGGGCGCGGCCGAGTCCCAGGCCGTGGCCGAGACCACGGCTCCGGCCATACCGCCGGTGGCATCGGCGGAGGCCATCGCCACCGCCGAGGTCGTCGAGGCGCCCGAGGTCATCGAGGCCGAAGAGACCGAAGAGACCGAAGAGACTGCGGTGGCCGAAGAGACGGTGGAGGAGGCGGTGGCGCAGCCCGCTGCCGCCGAGCCGGTCGAACCCGCCGAGGACGCCGCTCCGCGCCGTACGCGTCGTCGCGCCACCCGCCGGGTGTCCGCGCCCGCCGGTGCGCCGGTGACGGGCGAAGCGGCCCAGGCCGCGGAGACCGTGGTGGCCGCGGCCGCGCCCGCCCAGTCCGCGACCGAGGCCCGGGTCGAAGCGGCCCCCGCGGCCGAAGCGGCCCCTGCCACCGAGACGGCCCCCGCCGTCGAGGAAGCGGCCCCCGCCGCCCGTCCGCGCCGTCGTGCGACCCGTCGCGCCTCCGCGCCGACCGGTGCGCCCAAGGCGGCCGAGACCGCTCAGGCCGCCGAGACCGCTCAGGCCCCCGCGGCCACCGAGACCCCTGAGGTCGTCACGGAGCCCGTCGAGGCGCAGGTCGAAGAGACCCCCGCCGCCGAGGACGCCGCACCTCGTCGCACCACCCGTCGTCGCGCCACCCGGCGCGCCTCCGCGCCCGCCGGTGCGCCCGAGGGCGACGCCGCCGACGAGCGTGTGGAGGCGCCCGTGACCAGCGAGACCAGCCCCAGCGAGAGCAAGCCCGCCGAGCCCGCCGCCGAGACCCAGCCCGCCGCCGAGGCCGAGACCGCCGAGGACGGCGCCCCGCGCCGTACCCGCCGCCGTGCCACGCGCAAGGCCGCCGTCGGTTTCTCCGCTCCCGCGCCGAAGGAGGCCGAGTCCGCACGGCGTCCCGCGCGTCCCGCCGTCGCCGTGTTCCAGGCGCCCGTGTTCACCGAGCCGATGTTCCAGACGCCGGAGCGGGCCGCCGCCGCGGCCGCCGCCGAGGCGGCGGAAGTGGCCGCCGAGACCACCGAGGCGCCCGAGGCCGAAGAGGTCGTCGAGGCACCCGTGGCCGTCGAGGAGGAGACCGGCGGACGCCGTCGCCGTCGTCGCCGGGTCGTCGAGGAGGCGCCCGTGGCCGCGGAGCCCGTCGACGAGGTGGAGGAACCCGAGGAGTCGGCCGAGTCCGCCGAGGACGTCGAGGACGGCATCGAGGGTGACGAGTCCGAGGAGGAGTCCGCGGGCTCGCGCCGCCGTCGCCGTCGTGGTGGCCGTCGCCGTCGCCGTGGCGAGTCCGCCGAGGCGGACGGTGAGGCCGGTGACGACGAGTACGCCGCCGAGCAGGCCGCGCAGGACGCCGAGGACACCGCCGAGCAGGCCGAGGAGGACGCCGAGGAGGCGGACGAGCGCGACGAGCCGGGCGGTTCCGGCTCCAGCAGCAGCCGTCGCCGTCGTCGCCGTCGCCGTCGTGCCGGTGACTCCGGCCCCGAGGCCGAGCCCGGCGAGAACGACCCCGAGCGCACCGTCGTCAAGGTCCGCGAGCCGCGCGGCAAGAAGGACGAGCGGCCCGGCGATGGCACGGACGAGGTGCAGTCCATCAAGGGCTCGACCCGCCTCGAGGCCAAGAAGCAGCGCCGTCGTGAAGGGCGTGAGCAGGGCCGCCGTCGCGTTCCGATCATCACCGAGGCCGAGTTCCTGGCCCGTCGTGAGGCCGTCGAGCGCGTGATGGTCGTCCGACAGAGCGGCGAGCGCACCCAGATCGGCGTCCTCGAGGACAACGTGCTCGTCGAGCACTACGTCAACAAGGAGCAGTCGACCTCGTACGTCGGCAACGTCTACCTGGGCAAGGTCCAGAACGTGCTGCCGTCGATGGAGGCCGCCTTCATCGACATCGGCAAGGGCCGCAACGCCGTGCTCTACGCCGGTGAGGTCAACTTCGAGGCGCTCGGCATGGCCAACGGGCCGCGCCGCATCGAGAGCGCCCTGAAGTCCGGCCAGTCGGTCCTCGTGCAGGTCACCAAGGACCCGATCGGCCACAAGGGCGCCCGCCTCACCAGCCAGGTCTCCCTGCCCGGCCGCTACCTGGTCTACGTGCCCGAGGGCTCGATGACCGGCATCAGCCGCAAGCTGCCCGACACCGAGCGCGCGCGCCTGAAGACCATCCTCAAGAAGATCGTCCCCGAGGACGCGGGCGTCATCGTGCGCACCGCCGCCGAGGGCGCGAGCGAGGACGAGCTGAGCCGCGACGTCGAGCGACTGCAGGCGCAGTGGGAGGACATCCAGAAGAAGGCGAAGAGCGGCAACGCTCCGACCCTGCTGTACGGCGAGCCGGACATGACCGTCCGGGTCGTCCGCGACATCTTCAACGAGGACTTCACCAAGGTCATCGTCAGCGGCGACGAGGCGTGGGAGACCATCCACGGGTACGTGTCCCACGTCGCGCCCGACCTGTCCGACCGCCTCTCGAAGTGGACCTCCGAGGTCGACGTCTTCGCGACGTACCGCATCGACGAGCAGCTGATGAAGGCCCTGGACCGCAAGGTCTGGCTGCCCAGCGGCGGTTCGCTGGTGATCGACAAGACCGAGGCCATGGTCGTGGTCGACGTCAACACCGGCAAGTTCACCGGTCAGGGCGGCAACCTCGAAGAGACCGTGACCAGGAACAACCTGGAGGCGGCCGAGGAGATCGTGCGCCAGCTGCGGCTGCGCGACCTGGGCGGCATCGTCGTCATCGACTTCATCGACATGGTCCTGGAGTCCAACCGGGACCTGGTGCTGCGGCGCCTCCTGGAGTGCCTGGGACGCGACCGTACGAAGCACCAGGTGGCCGAGGTGACCTCACTGGGTCTCGTCCAGATGACGCGCAAGCGTGTCGGACAAGGCCTGCTGGAGTCCTTCTCGGAGACCTGCGTCCACTGCAACGGCCGTGGCGTGATCGTGCACATGGAGCAGCCGACCTCCGTCGGAGGCGGCGGCAAGCGCAAGAAGCGCGGCCGTGGTGGTGCCGAGCACGACCACGAGCTCGAGCACACGCACGAGATCGCGGAGGAGCCGGAGACGGTCGAGAGCGAGGCCGAGGTGGCCGCCGAGGTCGCCGCGCCCGTCGCGCTGGTCGAGGCCGAGTTCCAGCCGGACGAGGAGCTGTACAGCAGCGCCGCCGAGGCGGAGGCCGCGGCTTCCCGTGGCGGCCGTTCGCGGCGCCGGGCGACCCGGCGCGTGTCGGCTCCCGCGGGTGCGCCGAGGGCCGAGGAGCGTGCTCCCCGGAGCCGCCGTGAGGAGCGGGCCGAGCGGACCGAGCGGGCTCTGACGTCCCGCGAGGCCGCCGAGTCCGAGCCGGTCGCGGTCGAGGACCCGGTCGTCGAGGCTCCCGAGGTCACGTCGGCGCCCGAGGCCGCCCCGGCCGCCGTAACCGAGGACGAGGCCGCTCCCAAGGGCCGTACGCGCCGTCGTGCGACGCGCAAGGTGTCGGCTCCGGCCGGTTCCCCGAAGGCGGCGGAAGAGACCGTGGTGACGGTCACGGAGCCGGTCGCGGCGCCCGTGTCCGAGGCCGCCGCCGAGGTCGTCGAAGCAGAGCCCGAGACGGTCGTCGAGGCGCCCGCCGCGCCGGCCCGCCCGCGTCGCCGCGCCGTCCGCAAGGCCACCGCGCCCACCGCGTCCGAGGAGGCGGCCGTCGTGGTCGTCCCGTCGGCCGCGGCTGAGCCGGTCGAGGCCCCTGAAGCGCCCGAGACGGCGCCCGAGGCCGAGGCGGAGGCCGACACCGAGGCCGCGGCTCCGGCCAAGAAGACGGCCGCCCGCAAGACGGCCAAGAAGGCGACGGCGAAGAAGGCCGCCACCAAGAAGACGGCGGCCAAGAAGACGGTCGCCAAGAAGGCCACGGCCAAGAAGGCGACCGCCGCGAAGAAGACGGCCGCGAAGACGACCGCGAAGAAGACCGCGGCGGCCGAGCAGCAGGACCGTCCCACGGTCTCGGCGACCACCGAGGACTGACGCGCAACGGGCGGAGGGGAGCGACGGAAGTCGGTCCCCTCCGCCCCCGCGAGGCCCGGTTTGACCCCTCAAGCCGGGCCCCGTAACCTAGACCGTCGGCGTGTCCCCTGACGCGCCGCACCCCCGTAAACCTCTTCCTCCCGGAATTCCGCGTGTCATGCGTGTTCGCATGCCGTGCGCTTCGGGAGAGGCCGCTCGCGCAGCGCGTGGCTGGACTGCGGGGTTCCGTTCCGAGCGAGAGAGAGATCCGCGTGTACGCCATCGTGCGCAGCGGTGGTCGCCAGCACAAGGTTGCTGTCGGCGACATCGTTGAGGTTGACAAGATTCCCACTGCCAAGGTTGGCGACACGGTCGAGCTCTCGACCCTGCTCGTTGTCGACGGCGACGCCGTGACCAGCGACCCGTGGGTCCTTGCCGGCATCAAGGTCCAGGCCGAGATCGTGGACCACCACAAGGGCGTCAAGATCGACATCCTTCGCTACAAGAACAAGACCGGTTACCGCCGTCGTCAGGGCCACCGCCAGCAGTACACGGCGATCAAGGTCACTGAGATCCCCGCGGCTGCGAAGTAAGGGACTGAGGAGAGATGGCACACAAGAAGGGCGCATCGTCCACTCGGAACGGTCGCGACTCCAATGCTCAGCGGCTCGGCGTGAAGCGCTTCGGCGGTCAGGTCGTCAACGCCGGTGAGATCCTGGTCCGCCAGCGCGGTACCCACTTCCACCCGGGCAACGGCGTCGGCCGTGGCAAGGACGACACGCTGTTCGCCCTTGACGCCGGTGCGGTGGAGTTCGGTACCCACCGTGGCCGCAAGGTCGTGAACATCGTTCCGGTCGCCTGACCGGTTCTTTCGCGAGGCGGACCTCACTTCCCGTACGGGAAGCGGGTCCGCCTTTCGCGTGTTTTGTAGAGAAGCGGCTCTGTGGCATACAGGGCTGTGCAGGACTTTCGTACGTAACTGGAGGCACATCCCATGACCACCTTCGTGGACCGCGTCGAGCTGCACGTCGCCGCGGGTAGCGGAGGCCACGGCTGTGCCTCCGTACACCGGGAGAAGTTCAAGCCGCTCGGCGGCCCGGACGGTGGCAACGGCGGCCGGGGCGGTGACGTGATGCTGGTCGTCGACCAGTCCGTCACCACGCTGCTCGACTACCACCACAAGCCGCACCGCAGCGCCACCAACGGCAAGCCCGGCGAGGGCGGCAACCGCTCCGGCAAGGACGGGCAGGACCTGATCCTGCCGGTGCCGGACGGCACGGTCGTGCTCGACGGGGCGGGCAACGTCCTCGCGGACCTCGTCGGCCACGGCACGTCGTACGTCGCCGCGCAGGGCGGTCGCGGTGGCCTCGGCAACGCGGCGCTGGCCTCGGCCCGCCGCAAGGCGCCCGGCTTCGCGCTGCTCGGCGTCCCCGGCGACTTCCAGGACATCGTCCTGGAGCTGAAGACCGTCGCGGACGTGGCGCTCGTGGGCTACCCGAGCGCCGGCAAGTCGTCCCTCATCTCCGTCCTGTCGGCCGCCAAGCCGAAGATCGCGGACTACCCCTTCACGACCCTCGTGCCCAACCTGGGCGTGGTGACGGCGGGCGAGACGGTCTACACGATCGCGGACGTGCCCGGTCTCATCCCCGGCGCCAGCCAGGGCAAGGGCCTCGGCCTCGAGTTCCTCCGCCACGTCGAGCGCTGCAGCGTGCTGGTCCACGTGCTGGACACGGCGACCCTGGAGTCCGAGCGTGACCCGGTCACCGACCTCGACATCATCGAGGAAGAGCTGAAGCAGTACGGCGGCCTCGGCAACCGTCCGCGCATCGTCGTCCTCAACAAGATCGACGTGCCCGACGGCAAGGACCTCGCCGAGATGGTCCGCCCCGACCTGGAGGGTCGCGGCTACCGCGTCTTCGAGGTGTCGGCGGTCGCCCACATGGGCCTGAAGGAGCTGTCCTTCGCCCTCGCCGAGCTGGTCGGCACGGCGCGTGCCGCGAGGCCCAAGGAGGAGGCGACCCGGATCGTCATCCGCCCGAAGGCGGTCGACGACGCCGGCTTCACCGTGGTCCAGGAGGAGGACGGCCTCTACCGCGTGCGCGGCGAGAAGCCCGAACGCTGGGTCCGTCAGACCGACTTCAACAACGACGAGGCCGTCGGCTACCTCGCCGACCGCCTCAACCGCCTCGGCGTCGAGGCGGAGCTGATGAAGGCGGGTGCCCGCTCGGGCGACGGCGTCGCCATCGGTCCCGAGGAGAACGCGGTCGTCTTCGACTGGGAGCCCACCGTCATGGCCGGTGCGGAGATGCTCGGCCGCCGTGGCGAGGACCACCGCCTCGACGTCCCGCGGCCCGCCGCACAGCGCCGCCGCGACAAGCAGGCGGAGCGGGACGAGGCGGACAAGGAGTACGACGACTTCGAGCCGTTCTAGGCCGACGCTCGGCCGCGAGTTGCTCGCACAGTTCCCCGCGCCCCTTCTTGGGGGCGCGGGGAACTGCGCGTCTTGGGGGCGCGGGGAACTGCGCGATCTTTTGAGGGTCTGGGGGGCGGCCCCCAAGCGGGGAGGGTCGCCCTTCGTTTGTTTGTCATGCCCTTGATGAACTCCGTTCAGCGAGCGGGCCACTGCGCCATGTGAGCCTCCCGATGTCCAAGGGGCCACCGACGCAGGGGAGTTCACCGATGACCGGAACCGTCTCGCGCGATCGACGCTGCTTTCTCACCGCCGGCGCGGCGGCCTTGGGCGCCGCCGCGACCAGCCAGTTGTGGCTGCCGGGCACCGCTCGCGCCGCCGAACCCCAGCTCCCCGACGGGGTGTTCACTCTCGGCGTCGCCTCCGGCGACCCGCTGCCCGACGCCGTCGTGCTGTGGACCAGGCTCGCCCCCGACCCGCTGAACGGCGGCGGCATGCCCGACCGCGCGGTACCGGTGCAGTGGGAGATCGCCGAGGACTCCCGTTTCAGGAAGCCGGTGCGCAGGGGCCTCGCGCAGGCGCTGCCCGAGTACGGGCACAGCGTCCACGTCGACGTCCGCGGACTGCGCCCGGGCCGCGCGTACTGGTACCGCTTCCGCGTCGACGGCCAGCTCTCACCGACCGGCCGCACCCGCACCGCCCCGCACCCCCGCAGCTCGGGCGGCCCGCTGCGCGTCGCGCTCGCCTCCTGCCAGAACTGGCAGAACGGCTACTTCACCCCGTACGCCGACATGCTCGCCCAGGACCCCCGACTTCGTGCTCTTCGTCGGTGACTACATCTACGAGTCCGCGCCGGCGGCGACGGCCGTCCGCCGGCACGAGGGCGGCGGGGAGCCGTACACCCTGGTCCAGTACCGCAACCGCTACGCGCAGTACCGCACCGACCCGCACCTCATGGCGATGCACGCCGCCGCGCCCTGGGTGGTCACCTTCGACGACCACGAGGTCGACAACGACTTCGCCGGGGAGATCCCGCAGGACCCGGCCAAGCAGTCGCACGACGCGTTCGTGGCCCGGCTGACCGCCGCCTACCAGGCGTACTACGAGCACATGCCGGTCCGGGCGACCGCGGTGCCGAACGGTCCGCACATCCGGATGTACCGGCGGCTCGACTTCGGCCGGCTGGCCCGGCTGAACGTCCTGGACACCCGGCAGTTCCGCAGTGACCAGGCGACCACCCGGGCGGGCGCCGAGGACCCCTCGATGACCATGCTCGGCGTCGAGCAGAAGGCCTGGCTGCTGCGCGGGCTGCGCCACTCACCGACCCGCTGGAACCTGATCGCCTCGCAGATCATGATGGCCGAGACCGATCTGCAGATCGGCCCGGGCAAGCTCTGGTTCTACGACGTCTGGGACGGCTACCAGGCCGAACGCAACGCGCTCATGGGGGAGTTGGCCGCCGTACGCAACCCCGTCGTGCTGACCGGCGACCGTCACCTCACCATGGTCAGCGACCTCAAGAAGGACTTCGCCGACCCGGAGTCCGACGTCGTCGGCGCCGAGTTCGTCGGGACCTCCATCTCCAGCGGCGGCGACCAGGACCAGGTGGCCTTCCATGACGAGTGGGATCCGCGGATGCCGGACAACCCGCACTGGAAGTTCATCGACGCCCACCGCGGCTACCATCTCTTCGACATCCGGCGCGACGGTATCGACGCCACCGTGCGCGCCCCGGAGACCGTGCTGCGGCCGGACGCCGCGTCCGGCACGCTGGCCCGGCTGCGGGTCGAGGCGGGGAAGCCGGGCGTACGCCTGATCTGAGCAGAGCTGTTCTGGGACTCCTGGGACTCATGTGGGTCCCAGGACATTCTCAGGTAAGGCTCAGGTAAGAGATTTAACGTCCTTTGACCATGGAGAGCGACTGTACGCATCACGACTCGGCGGCCCCTGAGGCGGAGGCCGGCGACACCGCGCCGAAGGGCGCCCCCGCGCCGCTGCCCCCCGGCACCCGGCTGCTGCACATCGGCCCGCACAAGACCGGGACCACGTCGATCCAGGGCGCCCTGTTCGCCGCGAAGGACGCGATGGCCGGCCACGGCGTCGACTTCCCGGCCCACAGCAGGCACCCGATGGAAGCCGCCCTCGCGGTCTGCGCCCGGCCGGGGATGATGGGTGACACCAAGCCCACCGAGGGCCACTGGAAGCGGCTCGTCGACGCGGTGCACGCCACCGGCAGGCGCACCTCGGTGGTCAGCAGCGAGTTCTTCGCCGACGCGCCCGACGACGAGTCCATCGCCCGGATCGTCGACGGCCTCGGCCGGGATCAGGTTCATGTCCTGGTCACCCTGCGGCCGTTGGCGAAGATCATGCCCTCGCAGTGGCAGCAGTACGTGCAGAACGGTCTGCGCATGGGCTACGAGGACTGGCTCGAGCACATGCTGCGCAAGGCTCCGTACGAGAAGCCCAATCCGAGTTTCTGGCGCCGCCACCGCCACGACCGGCTCGTCGAACGCTGGGTGCGGGTCGCCGGCGCCGAGAACGTCACCGTCGTGGTGGTCGACGACCGCGACCGTGATGGTCTGATGCGCACCTTCGAATCCCTCCTCGGTCTGCCCGACGGTCTCCTGGAGCCGGTGCCGGACGCGGCCAATCGCTCACTCACGCTCGCCGAGACCGAAATGCTGCGGAAACTCAATATGGAGTTCCGCGGCAATGGTCTGCCCGACGAGGTCTATTCCAAGATGGTGCGCAACGGCGCCGTCATGCATATGAAGAACACCTGCCGCCCCGCTCCGGACGACGCGCGGATCACCACACCCCGCTGGGCGCTGGAGGCGGCCGCCGGTATCGGCGCGGAGATGGCCGAGCGGATAGCCGTCATGGGCGTACGGGTACTCGGTGACCCGGTGACCCGGTGTCGCTGTCCGCTGTACCCAGCGTTGGAAGTGCCGGGGAGGCGGAGCCGCCGCGGATCGACCCGGAGGTGGCGGCCCACGCGCTGTACGGGGCGCTCGCCGTGGCGGCCGCGACGCCCACGCATCCCGTCTCTGTGCGCTTGGTTCACCAGACCTCGTCGAAGGAACTCGTCCGGGTCCTCGGTCACCGGGTCATCAAGCGTCTGAAGCGGGCGTGAAGAGCGTACGTAAAACGTGTGCAGTTACTCACAGCAAATCCGGACAATACGGTTCGGGATCTCGGAAGTCGCCTGCATGCAAGGTGAATAACCGGTTGCGCGCACATATGCAGCAGAGGGCGCTCACCTTGCATGGCAGTAACAGAAAGTGGGAGCATTCCGAGGTTCCCTGTCGCCCCAAGGTAGGTCACCTGTGTCTGAGCACTTTGCCAAACCCCGTACCACCGCAGTGATCCTGGCCGGCGGCACCGGTCAGCGCGTGGGTCTGTCGATTCCGAAGCAGCTGCTGAAGATCGCAGGCAAGGCGGTCATCGAGCACACGCTGACCACCTTCGAACAGGCCGACTCGATCGACGACATCATCGTGCTGATGGCTCCCGGCTATGTGCCGGACGTCGAGAAGATCGTCGCGAAGGCGGGGCTGAAGAAGGTCACCAAGGTGATCGAGGGCGGCTCGACGCGGAACGAGACCACCGAGCGCGCGATCGCCGCCCTCGGCGAGGGTCTGGCCGAGGGCGAGGACGCCAACGTCCTCTTCCACGACGCCGTGCGCCCGCTGCTGTCCGAGCGCGTCATAGACGACTGCGTCACGGCCCTGGAGCGTTACCAGGCCGTCGACGTCGCCATCCCCTCCGCGGACACGATCATCGTGACCCGCACCCACGGCGAGGACGGCGAGTTCATCACCGAGATCCCGGACCGCTCCCGGCTGCGCCGCGGCCAGACGCCCCAGGCGTTCAAGCTGTCCACGATCCGCCGCGCCTACGAGGTCGCGGCCGGCGACCCCAACTTCCAGGCCACCGACGACTGCTCGGTCGTCCTCAAGTACCTGCCGGACGTGCCGATCCACGTCGTCGCGGGCGACGAGTACAACATGAAGGTCACCCAGCCCGTCGACGTCTTCATCGCCGACAAGCTCTTCCAGCTGGCCTCCACCGCCGCCCCCGAGCAGGCCGACGAGGCCGCCTACCGCGAGCTGCTCACCGGCAAGACGGTGGTGGTCTTCGGCGGTTCGTACGGCATCGGCAAGGACATAGCCGAACTCGCCGAGGGCTACGGCGCGAAGACCTACGCGCTCGGCCGCTCGACCACCGGCACCCACGTCGAGAACCCGGAGGAGGTCGACGACGCGCTGTCCACGGCGTACGCCGAGACCGGGCGCATCGACTACGTCATCAACACCGCCGGGGTGCTGCGCATAGGCAAGCTCGCGGAGACGGACAACGCGACGATCGAGGAAGCGCTGAAGGTCAACTACCTGGCCCCGGTGCAGATCGCCCGCTCCGCCTACAAGTACCTCGCCGAGACCAACGGCCAGCTGCTGCTCTACACCTCCAGCAGCTACACCCGCGGCCGCGCCGAGTACAGCCTCTACTCCTCCACCAAGGCCGCCATGGTGAACCTCACCCAGGCGCTGTCCGACGAGTGGGCCGGCGACGGCATCCGCGTGAACTGCATCAACCCCGAGCGCACCGCGACGCCGATGCGCACCAAGGCCTTCGGCCAGGAGCCCGCGGGCTCGCTGCTCTCCTCCGAGGCGGTCGCGCGTACCTCGCTCGACGTCCTCCTCTCCGAGATGACCGGTCACGTCATCGACGTACGCCAGCAGGACCCGACCGCCGGCGCCGGGCGGGCCTCCGGATTCGAAGCGGCGCTGGCCAGCGTGCTGGACCGTCAGGACGGCGTGGCATAATTAACGCCAATTAGTTTTCTTGGAATTCAGGCCTCTGAGTCTGCGCGTTTGCCGCGTATTCACAGAGGCCTGAGTCCGTAAAATTCCCGCATTGTCCGCGATCGCCCGCAAGGCCCTTTTCGTCGATCAAGCAGTAACAAAACCGGCACATACCCCTCAAGAGCAGGTTTCTCCGTGATATCCACCGCTATACGCGTTGCCCGGGTGGGCAGTGCGGCCGAGTTGGCCGCGGCGGCCCTCATGATGCTGGGCTTCCCCTGCCTGATGCTGGCCGCGCTCCTCCCGAGCGTCGGTGCCTTCGCCGCCGCGGCCGCCGTGACGTACCTGGCGGACCACTATCTGCACCGACGCGGCAGCTATCTGGTCAACCGCCTCAGCAAGGTGCGCGCCGGTCTGTCCATCAGGTTCCTGATCCGACAGCTGCTGCTGGTCCTGCTGCTGGCGCGTCTCGACCTGACCGACAGCATGGTCTTCTACGCGGCGATCGCGTGCTTCCTCGCCTTCTACGGCTTCCAGGCCCCGCACAGCGCGCTGATCACCCTGATCCGGTCGCGCCGCAAGATGCCCGTCGCCACCCGCAACGTCGACCTGGCCTCGCGCATCCGTATCCCGGACGCGCCGCCGCGCGGCCTGGTGAACCGGGCCGCCGAGAAGATGCTCCACCTCGACCTGGTGGCGGTCGTCGGCGTCCTAGTCACCGGCGCCACCGACTCCGACGTGTACGGCTTCGTGGGCATCGCGGCCACGCTGGTGCTGGCGTTCGTCTACGTCGTCGTGCTCGTCCCGTACATCCGCGGCAAGAAGACCCCGCCGAACGCGGACACGGTCCTGGCGGCGGTCGACGGCTGGCTGCGCGAGTACCGCCCGGAGACGGTGCTGTACTTCTCCGGCTCCAAGGACTCGGCGTACCAGGTCAACATGTGGCTGGAGACGATGGAGCAGCTGGACACCCGGCCGCTCATCATCCTGCGCGAGCGCGCCATCCTGGAGCGCATGGCGCCCACCACCGTGCCGGTCATCTGCGTGCCCGGAGGGGTGCACCTGATGAACATGGACCTGTCCACGGTGCGCGTCGCGCTGTACGCGGCGAACGTCGGCAAGAACATCCACATGCTGCGCGTGCCGACCATGAAGCACGTCTTCATCGGCCACGGCGACAGCGACAAGCTGGCCAGCGTCAACCCGTTCAGCAAGGCGTACGACGAGGTGTGGACCGCCGGCCGCGCGGGCCGCGACCGCTACGCCATCGCCGACGTCGGTGTCCGCGACGACGACATAGCGGAGGTCGGCCGCCCGCAGCTCGCCCCGATCCAGACCTGGCAGGGCGTGCCCGAGGGACGTATCCCCACGGTCCTGTACGCCCCCACCTGGGAGGGCTGGGACGACAACCCGGGCAACACCTCGATCCTGCTGGCGGGCGCCAACATCGTGCGCGCGCTGCTGAAGGCCGAGCAGCCCGTCCGCGTCCTCTACAAGCCGCACCCGTTCACCGGCACCCGCAGCCCGCAGGCCAAGACCGCGCACGAGAAGATCGTCGCGCTGGTCGAGAAGGCGGCCGCCGAGCGCGCCTCCGACCCGCGCTTCACCGTCGACGCGGCGGCCCAGGCCGCGGCCAAGGCCGAGCTGGCCCGTCTCGGGGCCCGCATCGAGAAGCTGACCGGCGTCACCGAGAGCGGCGACGAGGCCGAGGCCACCCGTGACGGACTGGTCGACACGGCGGCGCACGCCGAGGTCGCCCGGCTGCGCGCCGAGTGGAACGACGCCTACTGGCGCTCCTTCGGCAGCTGGGAGCACCGGGTCATCACGGGCGCCGAGCCGCGCCTGTACGACTGCTTCAACGTCTCCGACGCGATGGTCTCCGACATCTCGTCCGTGGTCTCCGACTTCATCGCGAGCGGCAAGCCGTACGCGGTCACGGACTCCGCGGAGCTGGGCGTCGAGGAGTTCAAGCGGCAGAACACCGCGGTGCGTGCCGCCGTGATCCTGTCGAACTCGGCGAGCGAGCTGGGCGAGCTGCTCGCCGAGGTCACCGACCCGTCCTCGGACGCGCTGGCCACCGACCGCCGGGAGCTGAAGGAGTACCTGCTCGGTCCCGACGAGCCGGCGTCGATCGACCAGTTCAACACCGCGGTGCGCGACCTCGCGAAGAAGTCCCTGGCGCGCAACCTCGGCCAGGAGACCGGTGCGTCGGCCGCCGCCGTGGAGCTCGCGAACGGAGTTCCCGGTCAGCGGAAGGCCTCGGCGGACGAGACGGGCGGCGCGGGCGTCAAGGGCTGAACCACATCGCCGTACCAGTGACAGGGCCCGGTCCCGAGGAACGTCCTCGGGACCGGGCCCTGTCCCGTTCCCGGTAGACCTGTGAACCGCGTCACATGTGAGGCCCTGTCAGGCAACCTCCTCGTGCTTTCAACCGTCTTTGAGGTAGCCCTTGAGCTGATACGGGGGAAATGTTCGGATGACAATGGAGAAACGTGACCGTGACGCAGCCTGATGTGAGCGTGATCATCGGGGCGTACGAGGCCATGCCCTACCTGGTCAAGTGCCTGGAGTCGGTCGAGGCCCAGACCCTCGACCCCGCTCGTATCGAGGTCATCGCCGTCGACGACGGGTCGAAGGACGGCACCGGCGAGTACCTCGAAGAATTCGCGGAGCGTGCGGCCATGGCCGTCACGGTGATCCGGCAGGCCAACTCGGGCGGCCCCAGCGGTCCGCGCAACGTCGGCCTCGACAAGGCCCGCGGCCGGTACGTCTTCTTCCTCGACGCCGACGACTACTTCGGCCCCGAGGCCCTGGAGCGCATGGTCGCCATGGCCGACGAGCACGGCACGGACGTCGTCCTCGGCAAGGTCATCGGCGTCAACCGCAACGCCCCCAAGTCAATGTGGGGCAAGAACCAGCCCCGCACGGACGTCTTCTCCTCGCAGATCAAGTTCACGCTCAGCGCGCAGAAGCTCTTCCGGCGCGAACTGCTCACCCGGCACGACATGCACTTCGACGAGTCGCTGAAGACCGGCGAGGACGCCCTCTTCACCATGGAGGCCTACCTCCGCGCCGACGGGGTCTCGGTGGTCGCCGACTACGACTGCTACTACCTGGTCGGCCGCGACGACGGGAAGCACGTCACCAAGAGCGGCAGCTACACCCTGCGCTTCGACTCCGCCCGCGCCCTGATGGGCCTGATCGCCGAGCACGTGCCCGCGGGCAAGCGCCGCGACGGCCTGATGGTCCGCCCCTTCCTCGTCACGCTGCTGCCGCAGTTCGGCCCCGTCTTCCTCAGAGATGACGAGGAGGTCAGACAGAACAAGCTCGCGCTGGCCAAGCCGCTGATCGACGCGCACTGGACCGAGGGGGTCGCGAACCGCCTCAAGGTCAACGAGCGGCTCCGGGTGAACCTCGCCGGTCAGGGCCGCGGCGACCTGCTGGTGGACGTCCTGGACTTCATCAAGAAGAAGAAGGCGCCCACCCTCCACGTGGACCCGCGCAGCCGCAAGGCCTACCTCGCCTACCCGCACTTCCGGGACAAGGCGGCGCCGTTGCCGGACAGCTGGTTCATCCCGACCTCCCGCGAGACGGTCACCATCGAGAGCTTCAAGTTCCCCCCCGCCGCCCACTTCCCGGGCATGCGCACCGCCCGGAAGATGGCGCGCAAGGTCCTCGGACCGCGCCGCGCGGGCTGACGAAGACGCCCGTTCCGCGACCCGGAGGGTTACGGAACGGGCGTTCGATGAACCGCCTGGCCTCAAGGCCGCCGATGAAGGCCGTCCAAGGCCGGCGATGAGGGCCGCTCAGGGCCGCTGAGGGCTACTGGCGCCCCGACTGCAGAGCCTTCCGCAGCGGGCGCCCCACCGCCCGCCGGGCCATGCGGTAGACGGAGCGCTGCGGCACCGCCGCGGCCGCCGGCTTCACGGCGGTCTTGCGGGCCTTGTCGAGTTCACGCTTGAGCTTCGCGTTGTCCGTGGACAGTTCGCCGATACGGGTCTGGAGCCAGCCGAACCGGCTGGTCAGCGAGGCGACGTCGGCGTCGTTCCAGGGGCGGACGCCGGCCGGGAAGGCGAGCGAGCGCAGCCGCTTCTCGTGGGCCGCGCCCCCGTCGCCGTGCGTGAACGTGTTCTCCAGGCCGTTGTGCTCGAGGAAGCCCATGAAGCGGTCGAAGCGCTCCCGGTGGCCGCCCGTCAGCGCGCCGAAGTCCGCCTCCGCGTACAGCTCGGCCGGATCGAGGTCCTCCGGCAGCGCGTTGATCCTGCGGTGCGGGATGCCGAAGTAGCGGCACAGCTCCAGAGTGCGCGAGTCGGCGCACAGCACGGTGGCGGGCGTACCCGCCAGCAGCGCCGCGATATTGCCGTGGATGCGGGAGCCGAACGAGAAGTCGAAGTCCCGCAGGTCGTCGATCCAGGTCACGGGGTCGATGTACACACGGACCTTGTCCTCGCGGTACATCGGGTGATCCGGGTGCGTGGGCATCGCGGTGACGGAACCGTTCGGATCCGACAGGTCGCGCCAGTGCAGCTGGCGGGCGTCGCTGAGGTTCTGTCCGATGAACCGCAGATGGGGGTAGCGGGCGTGCGCCCGGCGGATGATCCGGTCCAGGCCCTGGGACTTCACCGCACTGTGCGAGCCGTTGATCGCGATCCGGGACTCGGGACCGAGCGCGGGCGCGTTCTTGCGTACGTCGAGATCCCTGCCGTACATGAACATGGACGGGCAGCCGATGACCTCGACGTCACGGAAGCCCATGTCCTTCAGGTATCGCTCGGTGAACTCGCCGCGCACCCCGATGGACGCGCTGCGCTCGAGCACCGCGCCGACGAACTCCCGGACGGCCGGTTCCATGGGCTTGAGCCTGGCCGGGTTGTAGTCCAGACCGGTCTGCGCGCCGATGCCCGGCACGACCACCGGGATCTTCAACTTGCTGATGAGCTGCGTCAGCCGCCTGAGCTGGGGCTCGAACGAGGGCCGGAACGCGTTGGCCAGCGGAACGACGAAGGCGTCGTACTCCTCGTTGATGCGGCCCGCGGCGGCGACGTTGGTACGGATGCCGTTCGACACGACCTCGGCGCGGGGCGTCTCGAGGATTTTGTGCGCGGCGTCACTGAAGATCAGGTTTCCCGCGTTGGTGGCGATGACGTCCTGATGGAGAGCCTGCTCCACAGGGACGACGTCGTACGGGCTTTTCCCTGATCTCAGGAGTATGCGCTTCACCGGATGAACATTAGATGCCACGTTGGTCAATTTATCTTTGCGCCATATTTAAGTTCTATGAGGAACCCGCACAACCTTTTTTGCATACGCGGGACGTGAGCGAGTGGCTACACGCCGATGATCAATGAGGGCCGGGCGCCGTCCGCGTACTGGACCGACGGGCGCCACCCCCGCCCTTTCGCGTAGATTGCCGGGCGGAACCGACGCGAGGGGACACACCGCAGGTGGCAGGGCAGGTGACTGGGCACATGGCAGGCCAGGTGGCAGGGGCGAGGCAGGCCGTGGCCGAGGCCCACAGGATCGTCGTCAAGGTGGGTTCCTCGTCGCTGACCACGGCCGCGGGCGGTCTCGACGCGGACCGCGTGGACGCGCTCGTCGATGTCCTCGCCAAGCACCGCAGCGGTGGCGAGAAGGAGATCGTCCTCGTTTCGTCCGGCGCCATCGCGGCCGGCCTCGCCCCGCTCGGGCTGCGCCGCCGCCCCAAGGACCTGGCCCGGCAGCAGGCCGCCGCGAGCGTCGGCCAGGGCCTCCTGGTCGCCCGCTACACCGCCTCCTGCGCCCGCCACGCCGTCCGTGTCGGGCAGGTGCTCCTCACCTCCGACGACACCAGCCGCCGCGCCCACCACCGCAACGCCGCCCGCACCCTGGACAAGCTCCTCGCGATGGGCGCCCTGCCGGTCGTCAACGAGAACGACACCGTCGCCACGGACGAGATCCGTTTCGGCGACAACGACCGGCTCGCCGCGCTCGTCGCCCACCTGGTACGCGCCGACCTGCTGGTCCTGCTCTCCGACGTGGACGGCGTGTACGACGGCGACCCCAGCAAGCCGGGCACCTCGCGGATAGCGGAGGTCCGCGCGCCGCAGGACCTCGCGCACGTCGACATCGGCAGCGCGGGCAAGGCGGGGGTCGGCACCGGCGGCATGGTCACCAAGGTCGAGGCGGCCCGGATCGCGGCGGCCGCGGGCATCCCCGTCGTACTCACCTCCGCCGTGCACGCCGCCGAGGCCCTCGCGGGCGGGGACACCGGCACGTACTTCCACCCCACCGGCAAACGCTCCGCCGACCGGCTGCTGTGGCTGCAGCATGCCTCGACCCCGCAGGGCGCGCTCGTCCTGGACGACGGGGCCGTGCGCGCCGTCGTCGACCGGCGCACCTCGCTGCTGCCGGCGGGCATCGCGGCCGTCGAGGGCGACTTCACCGCGGGCGACCCCGTCGAACTGCGCGACGGTACGGGGCGGGCGGTCGCACGGGGCCTGGTGAATTTCGACGCCAAGGAGATCCCCCAGCTCATCGGGCGCTCGACCCGCGAGCTGGCCCGTGAGCTGGGCCCGGCGTACGAACGCGAGGTCGTACACAGGGACGACCTCGTGCTCCTGCATCCGTAAGACGCCTGTTCCGCACCACCTACGAAACAGCTGTCCAGTACACCCGTAAAAGGCCGATTCCGAGGCCCCCGCCGGAGGACGTTGTGTAAAAGCGCCACACGACGGCTCCCCACCTGCTCAACTTTGTTGCGGGGAGACCCCGTTGCGGTATGACGGTTGCTGACCATTACGGGTCATTACGGACCATTGTGAAAAGGAGGCCGTCGTGAGACGAGTACGCCCTGGGGCGGCGGCGTCCCGCGGCGGTGCCGCCTCCCGAGTGGGTGGTCCGGCTTCCCGCACGGCGGGCGAGGAGCGGGCCCTGACGAGCGTCGCGGCCGGTGACACCTACGAGGGCGAGAAGCCCGCCGACCAGCCCCGGCTGTGGCACGTCACGCTGAGCGTCTCGGGTGGCGAGGCCCCACTGAAGGAGGTCAGGCGTGCCCTCGAACAGCTTGCTCACGACCACCCCTTCCTGCTGACCAGCCGGTACGCCAACGACCACGCGGAGATCCGCTACTGGGAAGAGGCCCGCGACCTGCACGACGCGGCGGCCGTCGCCCTGCGTCTGTGGGGCGAGCACCGCCAGACCGCCAAGCTTCCGCCCTGGGAGATCGTCGGCCTGGAGGTCATCGACCGCGAGACGTACCACCAGCGCATCGCGGAGGGGTATGGAACCCTTCCGGCCACTCCGGTCGGAGTCCATCCCTTTTGACCCTGTCTCGGGGTGTGGGACAACCGCTGAACGGGTCCGTCCGGCGCACTACGCTTCCGATATGACCACGCTCTCGCCGTACGACTCGATGTCCCCGGTCACCCAGGCCGCCTACCGTGCCAAGGCCGCCGCCGCCGACCTCGCGCCCCTGCCGCGGGCCGAGAAGGACGACGCGCTGCTCGCGATCGCGGACGCGCTGGAGGTCCGTACGAGCGAGATCGTCGCGGCCAACGCCAAGGACATCGCGCGCGCCCGTGAGGCCGGCACCAGCGAGACCGTCATCGACCGGCTGACGCTCACGCCCGAGCGCGTGCGTGCCATCGCCTCGGACGTACGGGACGTCGTCTCGCTGCCCGACCCGGTCGGCGAGGTCGTGCGCGGCTCGACCCTCCCCAACGGCATCGACCTGCGCCAGGTGCGCGTCCCGCTCGGCGTCGTCGGGATCATCTACGAGGCCCGCCCGAACGTCACGGTCGACGCCGCCGCCCTCTGCCTGAAGTCCGGCAACGCCGTCCTGCTGCGCGGCTCCTCCTCGGCCTTCGAGTCGAACACCGCCCTGGTCCGGGTCCTGCGCGACGCCGTGGGCGGCGCCGGACTGCCCGCCGACGCCATCCAGCTGGTGCCCGGCGACAGCCGTGAGTCGGTGCGCGAGCTGATGCGCGCCCGCGGTCTGGTCGACGTCCTCATCCCGCGTGGCGGTGCCTCGCTGATCCGCACGGTCGTCCAGGAGTCCACCGTCCCCGTCATCGAGACCGGCACCGGCAACTGCCACGTGTACGTCGACGCGAACGCCGACCTCGACATGGCGATCGACATCCTGATCAACTCCAAGGCGCAGCGGCCCAGTGTCTGCAACTCCGCCGAGACGCTCCTCGTGCACCAGGACATCGCGCCCGTGTTCCTGCCGCGCGCGCTGGACGCCCTCGCGGACGCCGGGGTCACCGTGCACGCCGACGAGCGCGTTCTCGCCTACGCCAAGGACTCCAAGGCCACCGTCGTCGAGGCCACGCCCGAGGACTGGGAGACCGAGTACCTCTCGTACGACATCGCCGCCGCCGTCGTCGACTCGCTCGACCGGGCCGTCGAGCACATCCGGCTGTGGACCTCCGGCCACACCGAGGCCATCGTCACCACCTCGCAGCAGGCCGCCCGCCGTTTCACCCAGTTGGTGGACTCCACCACGGTCGCCGTGAACGCCTCGACCCGCTTCACCGACGGCGGCCAGTTCGGCTTCGGCGCCGAGATCGGCATCTCCACGCAGAAGCTGCACGCGCGGGGGCCGATGGGGCTGCCGGAGCTGACGAGCACCAAGTACATCGTCACGGGCGACGGACACATCCGGCGCTGAGGCGCCGGGAGAAGTGCCGGACACATCCGGCGCCGGGGTGTCAGGGAGGCGCCGGGGCCGGTCAGGGGGCGCGCCGCGTGCGGTGCGCGGCCCGCGTTCCGCGTGAGGCGCGTCTCGTCAGGCGGATGAATTTCCATACCGTCTGCCCAAAATGACCCCCCAGGTCTACTCTGGATCCGTGCCGGAGGACGTGGGGGGCACGCCGTTCCCTGACGGCTGGGAGCCCGACGACGACCGCGACCGCGGGGGTGCGGACGAAGAGTTCGCCTCCGTGGTCTTCGACGAGGACTTCGTACGTGCGGCGGTGATCCATGAGCCGACCGCCGTCGAACGCCTCCTAGCAGCCGCGCAGGCCCGCGCGGAGGCCTCAGAGGCCGAGGCGCGCCGGGCGCACTCCCGGGGTGCCCGCGGCGACGACGAGCGCTACGACGACGGATTCGGGCCCGACGGCCCTGGCCACTACGGCCATGATCCGGACCTGGACGACCTCGATGACACCGAGGTCCTCGAAGGCCGCTACGGAGTGCCGGGCCCGTACGGCAGATACGGCAGGGCCTACGGGAAGCAGGCCCGCTGGCACCGCCCCGTCGCCTGGGTGCTCGCCCTCGTGATGGGCGTGGGCATGGTCGCCCTGGCCTTCACGGCGGTCTACCGGGGCGCCTCATCGGGCCGCCAGGACCAAGTCCCGCCACCCGCCTCGACCGGCCTGGAACAAGGCCAGGACAAGATCACCGGCACCGTCACCGGCCCCTCCGCCTCGGCCGACTACTCCCAGCCCGCCGTGTCGGCGGTTCCCCGAACGCCCTGACCCGGGGGCGGCACTCGCGCCGCCTCCGACGGCCTTTCGAACATCCTGGCGATCCCGACGGTCCCTGGCGATCCTGGTGAGAACCTGTCAGAAGTTGTCGTGTACCACGGCGTTTACCTGAGCTCCCGGAGACCTACTCTGAAGGTATGGGCGGGCCTGGAGACCCACCTGAGGGGACACCCGAGGGCGCTCCCGCTGGTGGAGAGGACGAATACCGATCCGTCGTCTTCGACGAGTCGTTCGTCCGTGCTGCCCGCCTCCAGGAGTTCTCGGCGCAGGAGCGGATGGCCGACCACGCCCCGGCCGTACGCCGCCGCCCCACCCTCCAGCGCGGTCTGCCCCGGCAGGCACTCATCCTGGTCCTGCTGATCGCCGTCGCCTTCGGCACCGCGATCTACATGGGCGTACGGCACCCGTACCAGACCCCGGTCGCCCAACCCCCCGAACCTCTGCGGATGACCGTCATACCCCTCGCGCCCCAGGCCGCCGTGCCCGGGGCCACGAGCGCCGAGGAACTGTACGCGCACAGCCCGGCCGCCCAGTTCGGCGTCGGCGCCGACGGCATCGCGCTGCCCGCCTACCGGCGCACCGCGCACTTCTCCGACAGCCAGGTCGTGGCCGCCCTGACCACCGCCAAGGACTACCTGGTGAAGTCCTCGCTCGATCCGGAGGTGCTCAGGGGCGCCACCAACCGGCCCGTACGGATCCTGCTCGCCCCACAGCAGCTCGACCAGTTCGACCAGAGCTTCGACCACCCGGCCGCCGACGGACGGCACGCGCCCACGGGCTGGCTGGTCCGCGTCGACCCCACCCGCGCCCAGCTCGCCGACTCCAGGATCAGGGTGCAGGGCACCCTTCAGGCCGCCGAGTTCGACTCCAGCACCCTTGAGGTCGTCGCCGACCACACTTTCGTGTACGCCCTGAAGCCGACCGGTTCGGACGCCAAGGCGAAGGCCTCGCTGTTCACCGTCCGGCGCGAGCTGCAGTTCCGCTTCGACCGCGACGACCTGCGCATGCACCAGGCCGAGCTGGTCGTCTCCTACGTCCAGGCCGGACCGCTCGCCTGCTCCGAGGACTCGGTGAACCGTCTGAACCCGCTGCTCGCGGGACAGACGGCGAAGGCGGGCGGCCCGGCCGGCACCGACCCGTACGCGACGGGCAGTGCGACGGCGCTGTGCGGTTCACTGGCGACGAGCGCGCAGCCGAAGGTCTGAGTCGTCCGACCGTGACCGTCGCGTCCCCGGCTTCCGTGCGCTTCCGTGCGTGTCAGTCGTCGTCCTCGGGGGTGCTGTCGTGGGGCGGCTGGTCCTTCGGCGCGGTCTGGTCGTTCGGGGTGGTCTGGTCCTTCGGGGCGCCGCTTGCGAAGCCACCGAACCCGCGCCGCACCCGCCCGCCGAGGTCACCCGCGCCCCCAGCGATGTCGCTGACCAGCTTCATCAGAGGGTCCTTGGAGTTCTTGACGTCGGTGGCGTAGCTCGCCGCCGACTGCCGGAAGGAGTCCGAGACCGAGGTTTCCTTGTCCTCGGTGCGCCGCGGATAGTGACCGTCCATGATCCGCTGGTAGTCGCGGGTCTCTGCCCACTTCTTCAGCTCGGCGGCGCGCACGGTGGTGAAGGGGTGCGTGCGGGGGAGGGTGTTGAGGATCTTGAGCACGGAGTCGCGCAGGTCGCCCCCGGCCTCGTACTCCTCGGCCTGCTCGAGGAACGCGTCCACGTTCATCTCGTGCAGGTGATTGCCTCCCGCGAGCTTCATCAGGCCGCGCATCGAGGCCTTCAGGTCCTGCCCGACGAGCAGGCCCGCCCGGTCGGCCGACAGCTCCGACTTGCGGAACCACTCGCGCAGCGCGGTCACGATCGCCATGATCGCGATGTTGCCCAGCGGGATCCAGGCCACCCTCAGCGCCAGATTGGTCAGGAAGAGCAGGATCGTGCGGTAGACGGCGTGACCGGACAGCGCGTGGCCGACCTCGTGCCCGACGACGGCCCGCATCTCCTCCTCGTCCAGCAGCTCGACGAGCCCGGTCGTGACGACGATGATCGGCTCGTCCAGGCCGATGCACATCGCGTTCGGCTGCGGGTCCTGGGTGACGTACATCGGCGGGACCTTCTCCAGGTCCAGGATGTGGCAGGCGTCCCGCAGCATGACGTTGAGGTGCGCGAACTGGGCGTCCGAGACGCGCACCGAGTCGGACAGGAACAGCAGCCGCAGGCTGCGCTCGGGAAGCAGGCCGCTCAGGGCCTTGAAGACCGTGTCGAAGCCGCTGAGCTTGCGCAGGGCCACCAGGGCCGAGCGGTCCGCCGGGTGTTCGTAGGTGCGCGAGGAGATCCCCTCGAAACGCCTGCGCTGCCTGCTCGGCACGTTCTCGTGCACGTTCTCGTGCCCGTTCTGCTGGTGGCCGTTGTCGGACATGTGTTCCCCCATGTGCGTCTGAGTGCCCTATGCGCCCCCAAGGCACGGCCCAGCCTAGGCGGATATACCGTGGACGGGCAGTACAGAGAAGGAGTCCAACGCCATGGAGCACATCCCCGCAGCCGCCTGGCTCACCGAGGCCGCGAGCGCGGCAGACAAGCAGGGCCCGGGCAATCTGCTCCGTGTCGTGCTGATTGTGATGATCATCGGGGTGGCCCTCACCGCCTGGTTCCTGCTGCGCGGGTACAAGCGGGACGACTGAGGCGGGTACAAGCGGGACGACTGAGGCGTGCTCCGGCCGGGGAGGCCGGAGCAACCGGCGTCCCCGACGGCGGAGTCGGCGTGATCGCGACCGAGACCCCCGCATACGATGGGCCGACGTCTTTATCCCGCCCACACCGGATAGGTCCTGCCGAGATGAGCTTCCACAGCACCGCTGCACAGTTGGTCACCGTTGCCGCCGAGGGCGAGCAGGGTGGTAACCACGAGAGCCTCAATCCGTTCCTGACCGGCGGTGGCGCGCTGCTCGTGCTGCTCCTGCTGCTGTGGATCACCACACGCTTCAACCGCGACCGCTGAGCCTTTTCAGCCGTTCGGAGCAGTTCGGAGCCGTCCCGGGGACCCCTGTCGGGCGGAGCCCGTCGACCGGGCCGGTAGGGTCTGCACGCATGGGAGAGCAGGACATGCCTACCGGTCCGGCGAGTGACACGGAGAGCGGCGCCGTCGGCGGCGCCGCGGGTGACGCGCTCGGCGGCCCGGTCACAGGCGGGGTGAGCCGGCTGACGACCGGTCCAGGGAACAGCCCCTCGAATCCGGGCAAGCGCCGCCTCGGCGTCATGGGCGGAACCTTCGACCCGATCCACCACGGGCACCTCGTGGCGGCCAGCGAGGTCGCCGCGCAGTTCCACCTCGACGAGGTGGTGTTCGTGCCGACCGGGCAGCCGTGGCAGAAGTCCGACCGCAAGGTCTCCCCGGCCGAGGACCGCTATCTGATGACGGTCATCGCCACCGCCGAGAACCCGCAGTTCTCGGTGAGCCGCATCGACATCGACCGCGGCGGCCCGACCTACACCACGGACACCTTGCGCGACCTGCGCGCTCTCAACCCCGACACCGACCTCTTCTTCATCACCGGTGCCGACGCGCTCGGTCAGATCCTCACCTGGCGGTACGCGGAGGAGCTGTTCTCCCTCGCGCACTTCATCGGCGTCACCCGGCCCGGTCACACCCTGACCGACCCGGGCCTGCCCGAGGGCGGCGTTTCGCTGGTCGAGGTTCCCGCGCTGGCCATCTCCTCCACAGACTGCCGTGCGAGAGTCGCCAAGGGCGACCCCGTCTGGTATCTGGTGCCGGACGGTGTGGTGCGCTACATCGACAAGCGTGAGCTGTACCGCGGCGAGTGAGGCGAGTAAGCCGAGAGGGGCACCGGTGAACGACCGATACGACGGATACGCGGGCGGCGACCAGTACGAGCTCGTCGGCTACGACGAGTTCGGGCAGCCTGTGTACCGGCAGGTGCAGCCCCAGCCGCCGCAGCAGGGCTATGACCCCTATGCGCAGCCGCAGCAGCCCCAGCAGCACCAGGGTTACGGCTACGACCCCTACGCGACCGGCACGGGGAGCTACGACACCGGTCAGCAGCAGCCCGTGTCCTCGTACGACACCGGTCAGCAGACCGCGGTCCCCGCCTACGACCCCTACGACCCGTACGGAGCCGGCGCGTCCGGTGCCGCCGGGACGACGTCGTACGACCCCTACGGGCAGACGGCGCAGTCGGCGCACACCGGGCAGGTGGGGCAGACCGGGCAGACAGGCCGGGGCAGGCAGCCGGGGCGGGGCGGGCAGGTCGGCCAGTCCCGGACCGGGGCCGGCGCCGCGGGCACGAGCACCGGGCAGCAGCCTCGGGTCGCCGAGCAGACCGCCTACATCCCGCAGCAGGCGCGCCCCGCGGAGGAGAACGAGCCCCGGGCCGACCGGGACTACCGCACCGAGCAGTTCGCCTTCGTCGAGGAGCAGGAAGCCGAGTCCGAAGACGTCATCGACTGGCTGAACTTCACAGAGAACCGCACCGAGCGCCGTGAGGAGGCCAAGCGCCGCGCCCGCAGCAGGATCGTCGCCCTGGCCGTGGTGCTCGCCCTGGTCGTGGTCGGCGGCGTCGGCTACCTCTGGTACGCGGGGAAGCTGCCCGGTACCTCCTCCGGCGGCAAGTCCGCCGCGACGACGGCCACGGGCGCCCAGAACCGCGATGTGATCGTCGTCCACCTGCACAACACGAAGGGCGGCGGCACCTCCACGGCGCTGCTCGTCGACAACACCACCACCAAGCAGGGCACCACCGTCCTGCTGCCCAACTCTCTTGCCCTGACGGACGACAGCGGCTCGACGACCACGCTCGCCAAGTCCGTCGGCGACGACGGCTCCTCCGGGACCCGGGACGCGATCGACACGGTCCTCGGGACCGACATCCAGGGCACCTGGCGCCTCGACACCCCCTATCTCAACAACCTTGTCGACCTCGTCGGCAACATCGACCTCACCACCAACGCCGATGTGCCGGACCCCGCTGCGAAGAAGAAGGGCGAGGCGCCCCTCGTGAAGAAGGGCGAGAACCAGACCCTCAGCGGCAAGATGGCCGTCGCCTACGCCACCTACCGAGCCTCCGGCGAAGCCCAGAACGCGCAGTTGGAGCGGTTCGGGCAGGTCATGCAGGGCGTGCTGCGCAAGTTGTCCTCGGACAAGCAGGCCGCGACCACCACCGTGCAGACCCTGGCGCAGATCCTCGACCCCTCCCTGACCGACCAGGACCTCGGCGCCTTCCTCGCCAAGCTCGCCGACCTCGCCAAGGGCGGCGACTACAAGACGGCACTGCTGCCCGTGCAGCAGGACGGCACCCTGAGCGAGAGCGACACCAACAGCGTGGTCAAGAACGTGCTCGGAGGCACCGCCAAGAGCCCCGACGCCGACGCCGCCGTCCGCGTCGGCATCAAGAACGCCACCGGGAACAAGGACGCCACCGAGAAGGTCCGCGTCGTCCTGGTCAACGGCGGCTACACCTTCCTGGACTCCGGCACCGCCGCCACCGCCCAGAGCGTGTCCCAGATCACGTACACCGACGCCGCCAAGAAGAACGACGCCATCGAGGTCGCGAAGACCCTCGGCCTGCCCACCAGCACCGTGAAGAAGGGCAGCGGCTCGTCCAGCGCCGACGTCTCGGTGGTCCTCGGCCAGGACTACAAGGTGACCACCTCCACCGGGTGATCGCGGTGACCACTTCACCGGGCGATCACGAAGAGTGGTCACTCGTGAACACTCCGAAGCGGTAGGCGCCACGTTCCGAGGCTCCCGGGACGTGGCCCCGGAAACGCGTGGGGTGCCGTCGGCGGTCCGTGAGACCCTTGAGTCATTACTGACCGCCGACGGAAAGCCGCGTAGTGACCGCCACGGACCGCTCCATCGAGCTCATCACCACCGCCGCACAGGCGGCCGCAGACAAGCTCGCGCACGACATCATCGCCTACGACGTCAGCGACGTTCTCTCGATCACCGACGCCTTCCTGCTGGCGTCCGCCCCCAACGACCGCCAGGTCAAGTCGATCGTCGACGAGATCGAGGAGCGGCTGAACAAGGAGCTCGGCGCCAAGCCGGTGCGCCGCGAGGGCGACCGCGAGGCCCGCTGGGTCCTGCTCGACTACGTCGACATCGTGGTGCACGTGCAGCACAGCGAGGAGCGTGTCTTCTACGCCCTGGAGCGGCTGTGGAAGGACTGTCCGGAGCTGGACCTGCCCGCCGACGCCAAGGCCACCCGCGGCAAGGCCGCCGAGCATGCCAAGCTGCAGGCCGAGGAGGACTCCGCCGAACTCGGGGAGCTGCGGTGACCGCGGCGGGCGCAGAGCCGGGTGCCGAGCCGGGGAGGGCGCCGGCCACGGGCGGCGCCCAGGCGGGGCGGCAGCCGACCGTCGCCGGTGTCGAGGCCGGGGAGAAGCCCGGCCGGGGCCGCCGCATCATCCTGTGGCGGCACGGCCAGACCTCCTGGAACGTGGATCGCCGCTTCCAGGGCACCACGGACGTCGAGCTCACCGAGACGGGCATCGGGCAGGCCCGCCGCGCCGCCCGGCTGCTCGCCTCGCTGAAGCCCGACGCGATCGTCGCCTCGGACCTTCAGCGCGCCGCGAACACGGCCGCCGAGCTGTCCGCTCTCACCGACATCGACGTCGTCCACGACGAGGGCCTGCGCGAGACCTACGCGGGCGTCTGGCAGGGGCTGACGCACGAGGAGATCATCGCCCGGTACGGCGACGAGTACGCCGCCTGGAAGCGCGGTGAGCCGGTGCGCCGCGGCGGTGGCGAACTGGAGACCGAGGTCGCCGACCGCGCCGCCCCCGTGGTGCTGAGTCACGCCGACAAGCTCCCCGAGGACGGCACCCTCGTGGTGGTCAGCCACGGCGGCACGATCCGGACCACCATCGGGCGCCTGCTCGGCCTGGAGTCCCGGCACTGGGAGAGTCTCGGTGGCCTCTCCAACTGCTGCTGGTCCGTCCTCGGAGAGGGCGCGAGGGGCTGGCGACTGCTCGAGCACAACGCCGGCACACTGCCGGAGCCGGTGCTCGGCGACGACGACTGAGCGGCCCTCTGTCCGGTCCCGGGGGCCGAGCGGGACCTGATTTCACTTTCTGGCAGGTCGCAGGCTAAAGTTCTTCTTGTTCGCCCCGCCGGGCGGGAAGAACGCAAGGGGCTATAGCTCAGTTGGTAGAGCGCCTGCATGGCATGCAGGAGGTCAGGAGTTCAATTCTCCTTAGCTCCACAGATCAACTCTCTTGAGTTGTCAAAGATCAGCACAGATCAGTGATGAGAATCCCGTTCCTTTCGAGGAGCGGGATTTCTTCCTGTCCCCCAAGATGTCGGCGACATGGACGACGTCGGTCCCAGGGACTCCGTGGCCGCCGCGAGTGACGGTGGCCACAACCGCTCCCGCCGCTCCCGCAGAATCGCCAGCGCCTTGCGCGCCTTCTCGTCGTTCGGGGTGTAGGCGACGATCCGGCACTCCGGCATCCCGTCGATGGACAACGACACCGAGGTCATCCGCAGCTCGCCCACCGCCTCATGGCGGAACGTCTTCACACGCGGTCCCGGCGGGAGGACGTCCCCGCCCGCCCACAGCTCGGCGAAGCGCGGGCTGGCGGCCGACAGCCTGCGTATGTAGTCCTCCCAGGCGGGCTCGCCGACATGTCTGCCGTACGCGGAGCGCAGCGTCGCCACCATCAACGGCAGTTCGCTGTCCCGGAACACCACGGGACAGCCGGGCTCGGGCACGGTGAACAGGGTCCACAACACGTTGGGAACGCCGATGTCGAGCGTCTGCGGCACGAAGAACAGGTCGCGGTAAGGGGGGTTGGCGGCGAGGATGTCGTACCGCGAGTTGTAGACCGCCGCGGGGCGCGGCTCGAGGGCGTCGATGATGCCCTGGATCTCCGCGCCCACGGTGTGCGCGGGGAGCTCCGGCTCTGCCTCGTAGGGCACTTCGGCCAAGTGATACAGATGCTCCCGCTCGGTCTGGTCCAGGCGCAGGGTGCGCGCCACCGCGTCCAAGACCTGAGGAGAGGCGTTGATGGGGCGGCCCTGCTCCAGCCATGTGTACCAGGTCACACCGACTCCGGAGAGCTGTGCGACCTCCTCGCGGCGCAGCCCCGGCGTACGGCGCCGGAAGCCCGGGGGCATTCCCACGTCGGCGGGTGTCACCCGCGCCCGCCGGCCGCGCAAGAAGGCGGCCAGCTCCGGCCTGCGACGCTGTGTCGTGTTCATCGGCTTCACTTCCCCCGTCTTTCATCGTCCGTGCCGAACCCGCCCGCTGCCAGGTGCTGTCAGTACCAGCATCGGCGGGCTCTCGTCACCCGTATCCGGCCGCCGCCAGGCTCGGAGCCATGACGACGACGACCCCCGCGGGCACAGGTCCCGCAGCGGATTCACGTCCTGCAACCAGTAAAGCCCCCGGCACTGACAATCGCCCCGGACGGCTGCTCGCGGTCGTGCTCACAGCCCAGTTCATGGCACTGCTCGACGTCTTCATCGTGAACGTCGCCGTGCCCACGATCGGTTCCGAACTCCACGCGTCCGGCGCGGGACTGCAGTTGGTGGTCGCCGGATACTCCATCGCGTACGCCGTACTGCTGATCACCGGCGCGCGCCTCGGCGACCTGCTCGGCCACCGCCGCGTCCACCTCGCCGGGCTCGGGCTGTTCACGGCCGCCTCGCTGGCCTGCGGACTGGCGCGGGGAACCGGGGAGTTGATCGCCTTCCGGCTGGTGCAGGGCGCCGGTGCGGCCGTGATGATCCCGCAGGTGCTCAGCCTGATCCAGCGACACTTCACCGGCGAGGCCCGGGCCCGTGCCCTCGGCGCGTACTCCGCCGTCCTCGCGACCGGCGCCGCGGCCGGACAGGTGCTGGGCGGTGTACTGGTCAGCGCCGACCTGTTCGGCACCGGCTGGCGGCCGGTTTTCCTGGTCAACGTGCCCGTGGGCCTCGTGCTCGTGGCCGTCGGCCGCCGCGTCCTGCCCCGGGACGAGGAGGGAGCCGTCGAGCGCTCACGCGGCCTCGACCTGCCGGGCCTCGTCCTGCTCGCCGCCGCCGTGTCGCTGTTCGCCGTGCCGCTCGTGCTCGGCCAGCAGGAGGGCTGGCCGCTGTGGTCCTGGCTGTCGCTCGGCGCGGCCGCGGCCTCCTTCACCCTTTTCTGCCTGTACGAGTCCCGGCTCTCCCGGCGCGGTGGGGCGCCACTGATCGCGCCCCAGGTGCTGCGCCACCCCGGCATGAGCCTCGCGGTCTTCCGCCTGCTCGCGGTGATGGCGGTCAATGCGGGCTTCCTGTTCGTGCTCACTCTGCACGTTCAGGGCGGCCTCGGGTACAGCGCGCTGCGCGCCGGTCTCACCTTCGCGCCGACCGCGGTGGTCTTCGGCCTGGTCGGTCTGACCTGGCGCAACTGGCCGGCCGCCCTGCAACGTGTCCTGATCCCGGTCGGCTTCGCGATCGCGTCTGCTTCCGTGGCCGGCGTCGGAGCCGTGCTGAAGGGCGGGGGCGACGGCGGTCCCTGGCTGTATGTGGCGTTCACGGGCGTGGGGACCGGTCTCGCGCTGGGCTTCAGCCCCACGCTGACCAGGGCTCTGGCCACGGTGCGGCCCGAGGACGCGGCGGACGCCAGCGGACTGCTCGCGACGGTCACCCAGCTCGGTCAGCTGATCGGTGTCGCGGCCTTCGGCACACTCTTCTTGAACCGGCTTGAGTCACTTGGGGCTCCCGGGGCGTATACCTCTGCGGACGCGCTCCTCGTGTGCACGTATGCGCTGGCCGCGACGGCCACGTCGGGTGCCGTGTCCGGACTGGTACGAAGGCGTCGCTGACCGTATTGCTCCGGCCGTGGCAGAATCAAACGGCCGGAAGGGGGCGCGGCCCGACGGGAGGGAGAAGCGATGCCTGCGAGCATCCTCGAGGAGGTCGACGATCTCCTCGATGTGGCACAGACACGTAGAAGAGCCACTCTCCTCGACTGCCCTTCCTGCGGATCGGTCCACGTCGCCCAGGTCCTCGGCGACAACGGCGGGATCTCCTACGTGTGCACGGCCTGCGGCCACAGCTGGAGCTGATCGATGGGTGCACACAGGCGGAAGTGCGATTGGTGCGGCAGTGGTACGCCGATCGTCCGCGACATGGAGCCGGTCAACCACGACTACCAGTACTGGTGCGAGGAGTGCGCTCGGGCGCTGATCATAAAAGGCGACCCGATCGAGACGTACCGCGAGCTGGAGGGCGAGCCGATCTACGGCCGGCTCCTCGACGAGCACTGCACGCTCAAACGGTTCTATTCGTTCGCCACAGCCTGACCCCGATCAGGGTCAGGAAGACGAGACCGGCTCCTTCGTAGAGGGCCGACAACGTCAACTGGGCGCTCGTCTGGTGCAGTTCGAGCCGTCCCGGGCCGTGTGGCACCCACCACAGCGCGTACGAGCAGAAGACCAGCGCCGTACCGACGGCGGCCGCTCGGCCGCGCGTGCCGAGGATCAGCACCATCGGCACGCACCACACCCAGTGGTGCGACCAGGACACCGGGCTGATCAACAGCGCCGTGACCGCGCAGGCGGCCACCGCCCAGGCGCGCCGTCCGCGCAGCTCCGCCGCCACGGCGAACGCGATGCCCAGGGAGCCGGCCACGGCCGCAGAGGCGATCCACCAGAGGCCCGGTCGCGCGGTGTGCAGCAGCCGGGCCAGCACGCCCCGCAGCGACTGGTTCGCGGTGTCCTCCACGAGCCCGACCCGGCCCGTCTCGAAGACCATGCGCCCCCAGAAGTGCCATGAGTCGTACGGCAGCACGGAGGCCGCCAGCAGTGTCGCCCCGGCGAACGCGACCGCCGCCCCGCGCGCGTGCCGCAGCCAGGGACCTCCGGGGCCCTGGCGCGCGCGGGCCACGACGCCGGTGGCCAGCAGGAACACCGCGAAGAGTGCCGGTGTCAGCTTGATCGCCGCCGCGAGTCCGATGCCCACCCCGGCCCAGCGGTGCCAGGGCCGCCGTGTCAGGTCCCACAGCACCAGCGCACCGAGCAGCAGATTGATCTGCCCGTACCGCACGGTCGTCCACACCGGCTCGCACCAGACGGCCATCGCGGACGCCCACCAGACGCCCTCTACGCGCGCGTGGTCGACGAGCCGCAGCGAGAAGGCCACGAACACCACAAGAAGGGCCAGGTTTCCTGCCGTCGCCAGGGTCCGCATGGTCGACGTGTCCAGCAGCGTCAGCGGTGTGAACAGCAGCGCGGCGAACGGCGGGTAGGTGGTCGGCAGATGGGCCTCGGTCGTACGCAGCGCGTAGAGGTCGCCGCCCGCGCGGACGGTCTCGCCCTCCGCCCGGTACACCATCAGATCGATCATCGACACGTGCGCGGCCCGCTGCGCCCACCAGAAGACGGCGAAGGACAACAGGCACGCCCCCAGGGCGACGGGCGCACGGCGGCGGACACGGGGGAGCGCGATCACGGTCACGAAGGCCGACACTATCCCTCATGTCCGTATTGTCCGCACGGCGCCTAATCGATTTGGTGGTCCACGGGGAGGACCGTGTAATGTTGGCGTCGCCGCCGGGGAAACCGGGCGACACGGTGGATATGCGGTTTCGCCGCATGGCCGCGAGGGGCTATAGCTCAGTTGGTAGAGCGCCTGCATGGCATGCAGGAGGTCAGGAGTTCAATTCTCCTTAGCTCCACAAAGATTGAAGGCGGGTCACCCGATCAGGGTGACCCGCCTTCGTCGTTGTTCAGCGGCCGCTGCCGAGGGCCCGACGGCCACGCCGCTGCGAGAGGACCGGCAGGTTGTTGCGTGCCGGGGCGGAGGACCGGGTGTCCTCCTCGATGCGCAGCGCGAGCGCCGGGCAGCGCCGTACGGCCCGCAGTGCCTTCGCCTCCGCGTACCGGGGCACCTGGGCCTGCGCGACGGTGGGGAAGCCGTCGGCGCCCAGTTCGAAGACCTCGGGGAGGATGTCCGCGCACAGGCCGTGCCCGCGGCACAGGGTCCAGTCGACGTAGATCTTCTGGCGGCTGGGGCCCGCCTCCTCGACCGCCTGGCCGCCCGGGATGCCGGTGGGGAGCTGACCGCCCTCGAAGAGCGGCAGAACGCCCTCCACGGGCCTTCCGCAGCCATTGCCGAGGACATGGGCGGCCAGGTCGTCCGTGAACGCTTTGATGGTCGACTCGATGAACATCGCCGAGCCGTCCGGGTGCGAGCAGGCGCCGCGTCGCTTCACGGCCTTGGCGACCTGCTTCACGGCCTCCAGGGCGGCCGGCCCACCGCCGTTGAGGATGTCCTCCAGGCCGCGCGCCGCGGCGGGCAGGCCGAGGTAGCAGGGACCGCACTGTCCCGCGCTCTCCTCGGCCAGCCACTGGGCCACCCGGAGCGACTCGCCCAGCGGGCACGTCTCCTGGGTGATCGGGAGGATCGCGCCGGCGCCGAGCGCGCCGCCCACCGCGTCCAGGGAGTTGCGCGAGACGATCGCCTCGTTGACCGTCGCGGCGTCCAGCCACTTGCCGTGGTAGCCGCCGGTCAGTACACCCTGGGGCATCGGCGGGGCGCCGGCCAGTTGGAGCACATAGCGCAGCGGCACGCCGGTGGGGACCTCGATCACCATGGGGCGGGCGACCGCGCCGGAGATGGTGAGCATGACGGTGCCGGGCTCGTCGTACAGACCGGTGTTGCGGTAGCGGTCGGGGCCGATACGGGCGGCGATGGCCAGCTGCGCGTACGTCTCGGCGTTCGACAGCAGGGTGGGCGCGCCGCCGACGCCGCTCTGTGACGCGCTGATCTTGCGGCCCGGCGGGACGGCCGGGCCGCCGTCGATGGAACGGATGAGCGAAGCGGCCGCTCCGGTCACCATGCGCACCGGATTGCGCTGCACGCGCGCGCGCAGCGGCGATCCGCGCCGGTCGCTCAGGCCGCGCTCGGCCAGCGCGGCCTCCATGGACCGCTGGGTCGACTCACGGGTCACCCCGATGACCAGGGTGCGGGCGCCCATGGCCTCCGCGGCCAGCAGGGCGCCGTCCAGGATGAGGTGAGGGGCACGGTTGATGAGCACCGTGTCCTTGCGGCAGGCGGGTTCGTCCTCACTTCCGTTGACGACCACGACGGGTCGGATGCCCTTGCTGATGGCCGACTCGGCGACCGAGCGCAGTTTCTTGGCGAAGGGGAAGCCCGCGCCGCCGCGGCCCTTCAGGCCGATGGCCTCGGCGAGGCCCGCGAGCTGTTCACCGCCCATCGGCTCGAGCGGCCCGTGCACCTTGAGGTGCATGGGCAGATCGAGCCGTTCAACCAGGTCGAAGCCCGACGTGAGCTGCGGAAGTCCGACGACGCGGACCTCCGGGACGTCGGGCAGGGCCTCGTTCACTTAAAGCCTCCGGAAGGGGCGTTCCATGGTTCACCGGAGCCAGGAGCGTCGAAGGCGCCCGGCAGTACGTCAGTCGTGGGACCGCTGTCGTACGTGTCGTTGGTGTTGTACGTACCGAAGGCGGGGTTCGACTCACTGTTGTTGTACACATCACTCGTGCCGTACCCGCCGGTGGCTGAATTGTCGTAGACGGGGATGTTGTATCCCGTGTCGGCGAGCGGGTCGTACGCGGAGCGGGGCGCCTCGCCGACCGGCGGCGGCGAGGGGACGGGCCAGCTGCCCGACGTGCTGCCACCGCTGTCGGCGCGGGGGAACGTCTCCGTCGGCTGCATGTTCATGGGCATCTGGATGCGCTCGGTCGGGGAGGCGCCGGGGGGGTTCGCGCCGGGCGTGCCCGAGACGGCCCGGTAGGCGGCCGCGAAGCCGGACGTCGTGTCCGCGGCGGCGGGGTCGGCCGGGGTCTGGTACAGCGTCTGCTCGGGGGACGGCGTGCGCTGCGGGGGTACGAAGGAGTCGCCAGAGGACTGCTGTGCGGGGCGCGGGGCGAAGCCCGGCAGAGAGTTCTCCGCCAGGGCGGCACGGGAGGCCGTCAGGTCCTCACGGGCGGCGCGGCCACCGGCACCGCCGCCCTCGCCGAGGATCGCCAGGATCCGGTCGGCGACCTTGCGCTTGAAGGGGTGGGGAGCCGCACGCAGGGCGAGGGCCGCGCCGACCCCGACCAGGCACAGCTCGTACGACACCATGAAGAACGGCTTCGCCGCCCGTCCCGCGAAGAGACCATGGATCAGCGCCGCGCACAGGGCCGGGTAGGCCAGCATGTGCATCGCGCGCCAGCGCGCTGCGACCGGTGCCGGGGCGGCGAACTGGTTGCGCAGTGCGCCGGTGATACCCACGAAGATCATGAGCAGCCCGGCCAGAGAGCCGAGGCCGATGAGTCCGGCGCTGCCCTTGACGCCCAGGCTGAAGGGGATCAGCGCGGCGATCAGGACGGTGTGGTCCAGCGCCAGTTTGATGGTGATGTGCACCAAGAGGAACGCGATCGAGCCGACGGCCGTCACGCGGTGGATGCCCTGTGCCACGATCCGCTGACGCGTGTTGAGGATGAGCCGGTCCTGGGCGATGAGGCCCCAGATGACCGAACACGTGAGGGAGACGAGCGACAGGACGCCCGCACCGAAGTTGAGGAAGTCCTGGAGTCGGTTGCCTCCAGTCAGCACGACCACGGGTATGAGTAGCAGGACGGCAGCCGTCGCCACCCCGTAGGCCGAGCGGCCCGGTCGGGGAAGCGTGCTGCCACTGCGACGAGGGTTCATAGGGGGTTACTCCCAACGGTTCGGGGAAGCGGTCCCGAAGCCGAACTCTAAGTCGAGCCATACCGATGGGTACGAGGTTTGAGTTATTGCGTTGTTACCAAAGAGCTTCCAGGTCTTTGCGTTGTCCCCTTAGTGGCCGTTACGCGAAGTAATATTTGAATATTGTTCAGTTTTTTTGGCGTGATTGTGACGAGGGGCACGGCGTGTCGAGCGCCGCCGGAAGCTCGTCGCGGCGCGCGCGGGGGCTGCGGTACCCTGACGCCATGCGTGCCGTACGCCTTCTGCTTAGCGAGCCGCGCTGATCAGTCCCGGCCACTGACGACTCGTGGTCGGAATCGGCGCGGCGTCCCCTCCTGTGCGAGGGGATTTTTCATTTCTAAGCCGCTGGCAGAGACGATCGATGGAGCTTTGAGGATCATGAGCGAGACGAACCCCGCTGCCGCCTCCGAGGTGGCAGCGCCGCACCGCTACACGGCTGTGATGGCCGCTGAGATCGAGGCACGCTGGCAGGACTTCTGGGACGCCGAGGGTACGTACGAGGCGCCGAACCCCAGCGGTGACCTGGCGGGCGACCCGGAGCTGGCCGCCAAGCCCAAGAAGTTCGTCATGGACATGTTCCCGTACCCCTCGGGTGCGGGTCTGCACGTCGGCCACCCCCTGGGCTACATCGCCACCGATGTATTCGCCCGGTTCCAGCGCATGACGGGCCACAACGTCCTGCACACCCTGGGCTTCGACGCCTTCGGTCTGCCCGCCGAGCAGTACGCCGTGCAGACGGGCACCCACCCGCGCGTGTCCACCGAGGCCAACATCGAGAACATGAAGGCTCAGCTGCGCGCGCTGGGCCTGGGTCACGACAAGCGCCGGTCGTTCGCCACGATCGACCCGGGGTACTACAAGTGGACCCAGTGGATCTTCCTGCAGATCTTCAACTCCTGGTACGACGACGAGGCGGACAAGGCCCGCCCGATCTCCGCGCTGATCGCCCAGTTCGAGAGCGGCGAGCGCGCCGTACCGGGCGTTGACGGCGCCACGCGCGCGTGGAACGAGCTGACCGCCGCCGAACGTGCCGACGTCCTGAGCGAGTACCGACTGGCGTACGCCTCCGACGCGCCCGTCAACTGGTGCCCCGGGCTGGGCACGGTGCTGGCCAACGAGGAGGTCACCGCCGACGGCCGCTCCGAGCGCGGGAACTTCCCCGTCTTCAAGGCCAAGCTGCGCCAGTGGAACATGCGCATCACCGCGTACGCCGACCGGCTGCTGGACGACCTGGAGGCGCTGGACTGGCCCGAGGCCATCAAGCTGCAACAGCGCAACTGGATCGGCCGCTCCGAGGGCGCCCGTGTCGACTTCCCGATCGACGGCGAAGTCATCACGATCTTCACCACCCGCCAGGACACGCTGTTCGGCGCCACCTACATGGTGCTGGCGCCCGAGCATCCGCTGGTCGACAAGTTCGTCCCCGAAACCTGGCCCGAGGGCACCCACGAGGTGTGGACCGGCGGTCACGCGACGCCGGCCGAGGCCGTCGCCGTGTACCGCGCCCAGGCCGCCTCGAAGTCCGACGTCGAGCGCCAGGCCGAGGCCAAGGACAAGACCGGCGTCTTCACCGGCGCGTACGCGACCAACCCGGTCAGCGGCGAGCGGATCCCCGTCTTCATCGCCGACTACGTGCTGATGGGCTACGGCACCGGCGCGATCATGGCCGTCCCCGCGCACGACACCCGCGACTTCGCGTTCGCGCGCGCCTTCGAGCTGCCGATGCGCTGCGTCGTCGAGCCCTCCGACGACCGCGGTACGGACGCCTCGACCTGGGACGACGCCTTCGCCTCGTACGACGCGAAGATCGTCAACTCCGCCGGTGACGAGGTTTCCCTGGACGGCCTGGGCGTCGTCGACGCCAAGGCGCGCATCACCGAGTGGCTGGCGCGCAAGGGCATCGGCGAGGGCACCGTCAACTTCCGTCTGCGCGACTGGCTGTTCAGCCGCCAGCGCTACTGGGGCGAGCCCTTCCCGATCGTCTACGACGAGGACGGCGTCGCGCACTCGCTGCCCGAGTCGATGCTGCCCCTGGAGCTGCCGGAGGTCGAGGACTACTCGCCGCGCACCTTCGACCCGGACGACGCGAACACGTCCCCGGAGACGCCCCTGTCCCGCAACGAGGACTGGGTGAACGTCACCCTGGACCTGGGTGACGGCCGCGGCCCGCGGAAGTACCGCCGCGAGACCAACACCATGCCCAACTGGGCCGGTTCCTGCTGGTACGAGCTGCGCTACCTGGACCCGCACAACGACCAGAAGCTGGTCGATCCGGCCATCGAGCAGTACTGGATGGGCCCGCGCGAGGGCCAGCCGCACGGTGGCGTCGACCTGTACGTCGGCGGCGCCGAGCACGCCGTGCTGCACCTGCTGTACGCGCGCTTCTGGTCGAAGGTGCTGTACGACCTGGGGTATGTCTCCTCGGCCGAGCCGTTCCACAAGCTGTTCAACCAGGGCATGATCCAGGCCTTCGTGTACCGCGACAGCCGTGGCATCGCGGTGCCCGCCGCCGAGGTGGAGGAGCGCGACGGCGCCTACTACTACCAGGGCGAGAAGGTCTCCCGGCTGCTGGGCAAGATGGGCAAGTCCCTGAAGAACGCGGTCACTCCGGACGAGATCTGCGCCGAGTACGGCGCGGACACCCTGCGCCTGTACGAGATGGCGATGGGCCCCCTGGACGTGTCGCGGCCATGGGACACGCGCGCGGTGGTGGGCCAGTACCGCCTGCTGCAGCGGTTGTGGCGCAACATCGTCGACGAGACCACGGGCGAGGTCACGGTCGTCGACACCCCGGCCGACGAGGACACCCTGAGGGCGCTGCACAAGGCGATCGACGGCGTGCGCCAGGACCTGGAGGGCCTGCGCTTCAACACCGCCATCGCCAAGGTCACCGAGCTGAACAATCACCTGACCAAGGCCGGCGGCCCCGTGTCGCGCACGGTCGCCGAGGCCCTGGTGCTGCTGGTCGCGCCGCTGGCCCCGCACATCGCCGAGGAGCTGTGGCGCAAACTGGGCCACACCGACTCGGTCGTCCACCAGGACTTCCCGGTGGCCGACCCGGCGTACGTCGTGGACGAGGCCGTGACCTGCGTCGTGCAGATCAAGGGCAAGGTCAAGGCGCGCCTGGAGGTCTCCCCGTCGATCTCGGACGCGGAGCTGGAGAAGATCGCGCTGGCCGACGAGAAGGTCGTCGCCGCGCTGGACGGCGCGGGCATCCGCAAGGTGATCGTGCGGGCGCCGAAGCTCGTGAACATCGTCACGGCGTAGCCGTTTGTCCCGGTCCGGCACGGATGGGTGGCTTGGCTAGGGGTAGTCCCCTACGGGCAGGTTCGGGGTTCTTCCGGAACTCCGGACCTGCCCGTTGCGTTTACCGTTGAAGAGCGACGCGGCGGCTGCCGCGACCGTCCGGAGGAGGAGCGTGGTGGAAGCCGTGATCACAGTAATCGCCCTGCTCTTCCTGCTGTTCGTGGTGCTGGGCGCATACGCCACTGTGAAGGTGATCGGCGCCGCCAAGCGCGGTGTGGACCGCACGGTCTCCCAGGCCCGCCGCGCGGTCGAGGACACCACCCTGCGCGCCAGGACCCTCGCCCAGCCGGGCCCGGCGGGCGAGATCGCCCAGCTGAGGCTGACGCTGCGCACCTCGATGCGGGCCACGCAGGACGCGCTGCACTCGGGCGTGACCGAGGACGAGTCCCTGAAGGAATCCCTGGGACTGTTCGAGCGGCTCAGTGTGCACGGGCGCGAGCTGGACGACGAGCTGAGGCGCCTGGAGAGCGAACCGGACAAGAGGACGCTCTCCACCCGGCTGCCCGAGCTGCGCGAGCGCACCGAACGGATCACGCAGTCCGCCGACTCACTGCGCTGGGCCGCACGCGACCGGGCCCGCCGGTTCGCCGCCGACGACCTGGACTCGCTGAGTGACCAGATCGACGTCGAGGCGGGCGCCCTGCGGCACTGGACGACCGAGCCGAGGCCCACGGCCTCCTGGCCCGAGGCGCCGACCCCGGACACGTCCAGCGGCCAGACCTGGCCGGAGCCCCCGCAGTCCCGCCCGGCAAGCGAGCCGCCGCGCTCCGCCATCGCCCCGCCGGGACAGCGGCCCGCCTACCCCTGGCAGAAGAAACCCCGTCCCGAGGGCACGACTTGACCTGACCTAGACCGCAGGTGAAAGGGGGCGGGCTGCCGTCCGCGCCCCCCGGCAGGTAACCTCCAGCTCATGTCCCGCCATGTCGCGATCGTCACCGATTCAACGGCCTACTTGCCGCCCCGGACGATGGAGCGCCACGGCATCACCGCGGTGCCCCTGACCGTGGTTCTCGGCGACCAGGCGCTCGAAGAGGGCACCGAGATCTCGGCCCGCTCCCTGGCGCAGGCACTCCAGAAGCGGCGCCCCGTCACCACATCCCGGCCCAGCCCCGAGGTCTTCGCCTCGGTCTACCGCAGGGTCGCCGAGTCCGGCGCGACCGACATCGTCTCGCTCCATCTGTCCGCCGAGATCTCCGGCACGTACGACGCCGCCGTCCTCGCGTCCCGTGAGGCCCCGGTCCCCGTGCGGGTGGTGGACACCGGGATGGTCGCGATGGCCCTCGGGTTCTGCGCGCTGGCCGCGGCCGAGTCCGCGGAGGCGGGGGGCACCGTTGACGAGGCGGTCACGGCCGCGGAGAAGCGGGCCGCCGGCACCTCCACGTACTTCTACGTCGACACCCTCGACTATCTGCGCCGCGGTGGCCGGATCGGCGCCGCGCAGGCGCTGTTGGGCTCCGCGCTCGCGGTGAAGCCGCTGCTGCAGCTCGACGGAGGGCGGATCGAACTCCTGGAGAAGGTACGGACGGCGTCCAAGGCGATCGCCCGGCTCGAGGAGATCGTGGCCGAACGCGCGGGCAGCGCCCAGGTCGACATCGCCGTGCACCACCTCGCCGCCCCCGAGCGGGCGTCCGCCCTCGCGGACCGTTTGCGGGCGCGGGTGCCGGGCGTGGTCGATCTGCATGTGAGTGAGGTCGGCGCGGTGATCGGGGCGCACACGGGCCCCGGACTGCTGGGGGCGGTCGTCTCGCCTCGGTGAGGCGGAGGAATTCGGTGGTGGCGGAGCGCGGGCGGCCGCGTCTGCCGGGACCACTGTGTCTGCTGCGTCTGTTGTGCCTGGGGTGACTCGTGTGGGTGACGGAGTTATCCACAAGTGGGTAGTTTTCCCCGAGATTTGAGCAAGATCATCGCGAGGGTGGGGAGTTGCCCGATCCTCGACGCATGGCACTTCGATCACGCTCACGCACCGCCACACCGACCAGCGGTCCGGGCCGCGGTCCCGTCTCCGACGGCCGCACCCGCCACCGCCGCCACCACTCGCCAAGCCGCGCAGGTACAGGTACAGGTGCCGGCACTGGCGCCCGCGTCCGACGCCGCGATGCCTCGGCCGAGGCGCTCCGGCTGCGCGCGCAGGCGCTCTTCTCAGAAAGGTCCGGCACACGAGGGGAGTTGGGGAACGGGCCACCGGGCGTGGACCGGGATGTGGGAGGCCCAAGGGGGAGCACCGCGGCAGGGGTCGGGTTCGCCGAGGTTCGGGGAAGCGGCGGCTCTTCGCACACCAGCGTCCTGGACCGTGCCGAACCGAGCCGGAGCCCGAGTGCGAATCCAAGTGTGAGTGCGGGTCACCGTGCGGAGCGCGGCGCTTCCGCGCCCGGGGTATCGGCGGCATGGCGGGAGCGGGCCGGGCTTGCGGTGCGGGAGCGGATGCCGCTGTGGCTTCAGTCGAGGTGCGGTCTGGAGCGCAGGAGTGTGACCGCACTCGGTGTACTGCTCGTTGTCGCCGTCGTCTTCGCCGTGCAGCAGTTCTGGGGCGGTAGGACGCAGTCGGTGCGGGCTCCCGAGGTGGTGCGGGCAGTGGCGCCGTACGGCGGGCAGAGCGGCTCGGTGGAGCGGAAGTCCACGGAGCCGGGAGAATCGGCCGGGGCGCCGACCCCGACCGGCTCGACCGGCTCGACCGGGACCGCGATCGTGGTGGACGTCAGCGGCAAGGTGCGCAGTCCTGGGCTGCAACGACTACCGGCCGGCTCCCGGGTCGAGGACGCGCTGCGGGCCGCGGGCGGGGTGCGGCCGGGGGTGAACACCGAGGGGCTCAACCGGGCCCGCCTCCTGGTGGACGGCGAACAGATCGTGGTGGGTGCCTCCGCCTCCGTGGCCGGACCGGTCACGGGTGGCGGCTCCAGCGCCACCGGGACCGGCGGATCCGCCTCAGGAGCGGCTCCTTCGGCTCCGGTCTCCCTCAACACGGCCACCGTGGACCAGCTCGACACCCTGCCGGGCGTCGGTCCCGTCCTGGCCCGGCACATCATCGACTACCGAACCCAGCACGGCGGCTTCCGCTCGGTCGACGAGCTCCGCGAGGTCAACGGAATCGGCGACCGCCGGTTCTCCGATCTGCAGAAACTCGTACGGCCATGAGCGGGCCCACCAGGTCCTCGCCGACTTCCGTGACCTCTTCACCCTCTTCGCCCTCATCGCTCTCTTCGGCCGACGCGGCCTCCGCGCCGACGGATGCCACGCGGAGCATCCGGCACTCCCGGAGCCGCCGAGCCGTGCACGCCGCCTCGGGAAAGCGGCTCGGCAGCGCGCACCCCCGGGAGGAAGGGCCGACGGATCTGCGGCTCGTGCCACCCGCGCTCGCGGCTTGGGTGACGGCGGCGGTGACAGTGGGCGCCCCGCCCGGACCGGTCACAGCCGTGGTGGTGGGCTGCCTGGTCGTGGCCGGTGCGTTGTTGGTGGTGGGTCGGATCAGGGTGCGCGGCGCGACGGCGTACGGCGCACTACGGTCCGGCGCGTGGCCGCGGGTCTCCGTCGCCGCCTCGCTGCTCTGTGTCGCGGCGGCCGCCGCCTCCGCGGGGCTGCACGGGGCGGATGTGCGCCGCGGCCCGATCCCCGCCCTGGCACGGCAGTACGCCCAGGTGACCGCCGAAGTGGAGGTCACCTCCGACCCATGGCTGACCCGGCCCCGGATCAAGGGGGATCACGCGTCTCCCATGGCGGTACTGCTCGATGCGGAGGTCCGGCGTGTGACCCGGGCGGGCGGAGACGGGGCCGTGGTGACGACGCGTACGCCGGTGCTGGTGATCGTCGACGCGCGTTCGCCGAGGGGCTCGCCCCGGCTGCCCGGCGGGCGCTCGCCCTGGCTGTCGCTGCTGCCGTCCACACGGTTGCGGGTGGCCGCGAGGCTGGCTCCCGCGCTGTCGGACGGGGACCGGATCGCGGCCGTGCTGAGAGTGCGGGGGAGCGCGCCGCCGGAGGTGGTGGGCCCCCCGTCCGGGCTGCAGCGGTTCGCCGGCCGGTTGCGCGAGGGCCTGCGGCAGGCAACCGACGGGCTGGAGGTGGACCCGCGGGCGCTGCTGCCGGGCCTGGTCGTGGGGGACACCTCACGGGTCACACCCGAGCTGGACGACGCGTTCAAGGCGACGGATCTCACGCATCTGCTGGCTGTCAGCGGAGGCAATTTCACGATCCTGCTCGCCCTGTTCGTCGGACCGCCGGGTCTCGCTCAGCGCGCCGAGCGGCGTGGCCTGGCACCGAGGCTCGGCATCCCGCTGCGGGCCACCGCCCTGCTCGGTGGCGCGGTCACGCTCGGCTTCGTGATCGTGTGCCGGCCGGACCCGAGCGTGCTGCGGGCCGCGGCCTGCGGATCGATCGCGCTGCTCGCCCTCGCGACCGGCCGCCGCAGATCGCTGGTCCCCGCCCTGGCCACGGCCGTACTGCTGCTGGTGCTGTACGACCCCTGGCTGTCCCGGAGTTACGGCTTCCTGCTTTCCGTGCTGGCGACCGGCGCCCTGCTCACGCTCGCCCCGCGGTGGAGCGCGGCGCTCCAGAGACGCCGGATGCCGCCGCGCCTGGCCGAGGCTCTCGCCGCCGCGGGTGCCGCACAGGCCCTGTGCGCGCCGGTCGTCGCGGTTCTGTCGGCCCGGGTGAGTCTGGTGGCGGTGCCGTGCAATCTCCTCGCGGAGTTCGCCGTCGCGCCGGCCACGGTACTGGGGTTCGCGACGCTGGCGACGGCGCCGCTGGCGCCGCCCGTGGCCAAGGGGCTGGCGTGGTGCGCGAGTTGGCCGGCCGACTGGATCGCCGACATCGCCCGGACCGGCGCCGCGCTGCCCGGTGGGGGAGTGGACTGGCCTGCGAGCTGGCCGGGGGCGCTGCTGCTCGCCCTGGTCACGGCGGTCGTCGTGCTCGTCGGCCGACGGCTCCTGAGGCACCCTTGGTTGAGCGGGGCCTGTGTCGTGGTGTTCTTGCTGGTCGTGGTTCAGCCGGCCCCGCTCACCAGGGTGATCACGGGATGGCCGCCGCCCGGCTGGCGGTTCGCGATGTGCGACGTGGGACAGGGTGATGCGACGGTGCTCGCGGCGGGTGAGGGGACCGCGGTGGTGGTGGACGCGGGACCCGATCCGGCGCTGGTCGACCACTGTCTGACCACGCTCGGCATCACCCGGATCCCGCTCGTCGTACTGACGCACTTCCATGCCGACCATGTTGCGGGGCTGCCGGGGGTGCTGCGCGGGCGTGCGGTGGGGGCGATCGAGACGACGGGGTTCGCGGAGCCGCCGGACCAGGCCGAGTTCGTACGGAGGGAGGCGGCCGAACGGCATATCTCGGTGACGTCGGCCGTGGCGGGTGAACGGCAGCGCGTCGGAGGTCTCGACTGGCAGGTGCTGTGGCCGCCATCGAGCCCGGCACCCACACCGGACGGGCCGAACGACGCCAGCGTCGCCCTCCTCGTACGGTCGGCGGGGCTGCGGCTGCTGTTGCTCGGCGACCTCGAACCACCGGCGCAGCAGGCGCTGCTGAGATCGCCCGCGGCCGGGGAGCTGGCGGCCGTGGACGTGCTCAAGGTCGCCCATCACGGCTCGGCCTATCAGGATCCGGAGCTCATACGGAGGGCGGCCCCGCGGCTCGCCCTGATCTCGTGCGGCCGGGACAACCCGTACGGGCATCCCGCGCCCGGCACGGTCGCGGCGCTGCGCGCCGGGGGAGCCGTGGTGCTGCGGACGGACAGGGACGGGGCGCTGGCCGTCGTCGGCGCGGGCGGCGGGCTGAGTGTGGCGAGAGACTGAGGTCATGAATTCCGCACAGGCCGATGCCTACCTCCGTCGGATCGGGGCCCATCACCCCGCGTGGCCCACCTCGGGTGTGCTGCGCGAGTTGCACCTGCGTCATCTGAAGGCGGTGCCGTTCGAGAACCTGTCGATCCATCTGGGTGAGGAGATCGTGCTGGAGGAGAAGCGGCTGCTGGACAAGGTGGTGGGCGCGCGCAGGGGTGGCTTCTGCTACGAACTGAACGGCGCGTTCGGGGCGTTGCTCGGGGCGCTGGGCTTCGACGTCACGCTGCTCGCGGGACGGGCGTACGGGGAGGAGGGGCAGCTCGGGGTCCCGTACGACCATCTCGCGCTGCGGGTGCGGACGGTGGACGGGGGCGACTGGCTGGCGGACGTCGGGTTCGGGGCGCACAGCCACTATCCGCTGGCCTTCGGGGTGCGGGCCGAACAGGTGGATCCGGGCGGCACGTTCAGGGTGGTCGAGGCCGGGCCGGACTCGGCGGGGGTGCGGGGCGTCGGCGGGCGGCGGGAGGCCGAGGATCTGGACGTCATCAGGGACGGTGGTCCGCAGTACCGCCTGGAGGTGCGGCCGCGGGTGCTGGGGGACTTCGTCACCGGGGCCTGGTGGCACAGCACCTCGCCCAAGTCGCATTTCACGCGATCGCTGGTCTGTTCGCGGGTGACGGACGACGGAGGGCGGATCACGCTCAGCGGTCGGAACCTGACGGCGACGGCGCCGGACGGGACGAAGGAGGTGTCCGAACTCGCCACGGACGAGGAGGTGCTGGCGTTCTACCGGGAGCGCTTCGGGCTCGAGTTGGGCCGGGTGCCGGAGGTGCGGAAGGACTGATTCCGGCTCTTTGGGAGAGTGGTCGGTCGGAGGGGTCAAATAGGGTTACTCGTGCGTAGTCCCAGCACATGTGCTGGATTCCCGTGATGTGGCCCCGAGTTGCCCCGAAAGCCGCACCAGTGGTCGAATGCATCTTCGACAACAGGTGCTTTCAAGTCGTGCGGGGTGTCGTGGATGATCGGCCGCTGGTGGGGAAACCGAACGGATCGGACGCAGCGGACGGGTCCTCTCGCCGCGGTGCAGACGCCGCCCAGTGCCGGGGTGCTGAGCTGCCGGGTGCTCGACCCGGTCAACGAGCCGGTGCCGCACGCGGAGTTCGCGGTCAGTGACGCCATGGGGCGCAAGGTGATGGGCGGGGGAACGGACCCGTTCGGGTCCTTCGTGGCGACGGTGCCGGCGGGTGAGTACCGGCTCGCGGTGTCGGCGGAGGGGTACACGCCCTACCGTGCGAACGCGGTGGTCGGGGAGAACGCGCTGGCCTCGCTCGGTGATGTGACGTTGCAGGTGGCCCAGCCACCGGTGTTGCCGCAGCCGGGCGACTGGGAGATCGAGCCGATGCACTCGTCGATCGGCTTCACCGCGCGGCACATCGGACTGGCCAGGATCCACGGGCGGTTCAACACGTTCGCGGGGGCGATACGGATCGACGAGGGCGTGGAGCGGTCGGCGATGCATGTGGTGATCGACGCTGCGTCCATCGACACCAACGTCAAGATGCGCGACGACCATCTGCGGTCCGCGGACTTCCTGGACGTGGCGCGCTTTCCGACGCTGGAGTTCTACAGCGAGCGGTTCGTGCACCGGGGCGGCAACCGCTGGGCGGTGACGGGGGCGCTGTCGCTGCACGGGGTGACGCGTACGGTGACGCTCGACACGCAGTACCTCGGGCTCGGCCACGGGATGGAGAGCGAGGTGCGGGCGGCCTGCCGGGCCACGACCGAGCTGCACCGGGACGACTTCACGGTGAGCTGGCAGACGATGCTCGCGCGCGGCATCGCGGTGGTCGGGCCGAGCATCAGGATCGAGCTGGACGTGCAGATCGTCCAGAAGAGCTGACCCCGGCGTCGGCGCTGTCCGGCGTGGCGGAAAATGTCCTCGTGAGCGATGTGAGACATGTGCTGGTACTGCCCGACCGTGATGCCGCGGAAGAGGCGGTGGAGGCGATCGGGGACCGGTTCGGGCTCGACGAGGAGCCGCAGCTCGTCAGGGACGCGCTGGCCGGTGAGGACGATGCCGAGGACGCGCAGTGGCTGGTGGTCCTGACGGATCCCGGGGAGCGGCTCGATCCGAAGGAGCTGGACGAGTTCGCGCGGGAGTGGGACGGCTGGCGCGAGGAGCCGTAGCGCTCCGCCGGGGGGCGGGGAGTGCGGGTGGCTTGCCGAGGCGGGGAGCCGCGGGTGGTTCGCCGGCTCGGGGGTCTGGAGGTGGGGCGGGGCTGGTCGCGCGGGTCATCGTGCGGGACGCCTTGTCACTCAGCGGCGGAGCCACGACCGTCAAAACCGCCTACGAGTATCAATGTCAGTGGCGCGTGGGATGCTTTCGGTGATGGCCAAGAAGACCGCTCAAGACGACCCTCTCGCCCCCGTCACGCTTGCCGTGGGCCAGGAGGACCTCCTGCTCGACCGTGCCGTGCAGGAGGTGGTGGCCGCCGCCAGGGCCGCCGACGCCGACACGGACGTACGAGACCTCACTCCGGACCAGTTGCAGCCCGGCACGCTGGCCGAACTCACGAGTCCCTCGCTCTTCTCCGAGCGCAAGGTCGTGGTCGTACGCAATGCGCAGGATCTGTCGGCCGACACCGTCAAGGACGTGAAGGCGTACCTGGACGCGCCGGCCGAGGAGATCACCCTGGTGCTGCTGCACGCCGGTGGGGCCAAGGGCAAGGGGCTGCTCGACGCGGCGCGCAAGGTGGGGGCGCGGGAGGTGGCGTGCCCCAAGATGACGAAGCCGGCGGACCGGCTGGCGTTCGTGCGCGGGGAGTTCCGGGCGCTCGGGAGATCGGCGACGCCCGAGGCCTGCCAGGCGCTGGTCGACTCGATCGGGAGTGATCTGCGGGAGCTGGCGTCCGCGGTGTCGCAGCTGACCGCGGATGTCGAGGGGACGATCGACGAGGCCATCGTCGGGCGGTACTACACCGGGCGGGCCGAGGCGTCGAGCTTCACCGTGGCCGACCGGGCCGTGGAGGGGCGGGCCGCGGAGGCGTTGGAGGCGTTGCGGTGGTCTCTGTCGACCGGCGTCGCGCCCGTCCTGATCACCAGTGCGTTGGCTCAGGGGGTGCGGGCGATCGGGAAGCTGTCCTCCGCGCGGGGCGGTCGGCCGGCCGATCTTGCCCGTGAGCTGGGGATGCCGCCGTGGAAGATCGATCGGGTGCGGCAGCAGATGCGGGGGTGGACGCCGGACGGGGTCGCGGTCGCCCTGCGGGCGGTCGCCGATGCCGATGCGGGGGTCAAGGGTGGGGGAGATGATCCTGAGTACGCGCTGGAGAAGGCGGTCGTGGCGATCGCTCGGGCGGCTCGGTCTCGTCGGGGCTAGCGCCCGGCTGGACTGAGTCTGGGTGGGCTGAGCCAGAGTGGGCTGAGCCCGGGTTCTCTCGCCCCCGCCGCCCCTACCCGGTCCCATCCCCGACCTGGGGGCTCCGCCCCCAGGCCCCTGGGGTGCGATCTTCGGCCGCGGGCCGGTGGGGGCTGGTCGCGCAGTTCCCCGCGCCCCTCGGGCGGGGCCTCGCCCCGATTCCCGTTTGTCCGCCCCCGGACGGGGCTTCGCCCACGCCGAAGGCCCCGTCCGTCCTCCTGGGGAAGGAGGGGAACGGGGCCTTCGGTTCACGATGGTGGATCCACGCCCGCGTGGCGAACGCAGGCCGCGCGTGGGTCCGGGGGTGCCGGGCAGGAGCGGAAGAGAGGGCCCGCTGGGTCCTTTCCGGCGGTCAAGTCAGGGGTTGAGCCCGATAGGGCCCAGCCGACTCAGCCCTTGAGGGAAGAGACCTTCGAAGCAAGCGCCGACTTCTTGTTGGCGGCCTGGTTCTTGTGGATGACGCCCTTCGAGACGGCCTTGTCGAGCTGGCGCGACGCAGCGCGCGTGTACTCGGTGGCCTTCTCGACGTCACCCGCGGCAGCGGCCTCGCGGGCCTTGCGGATCGCGGTCTTCAGGGAGGACTTGACCGACTTGTTGCGCAGCCGAGCCTTCTCGTTGGTCTTGATCCGCTTGATCTGGGACTTGATGTTCGCCACGAATGAGCCTTTACAGGTTCAGGCGCGCGAGACAGCACGTCTCGCTCGCCGTTTGATTTCCTTGGGCTGTGCCTCCTGCAGAGAGGGCACGAGACACAGCCACCCAGGCTACCAGTAGCCGCACGACCGGCCCAAACCGGTCGCAGCTCCCCACCCGTGGGACCATGGAGCCTACGTATCGATCCGACCCGAGGCGACAGGCGCCTCAAGAGACAGGACCCTGCGTGCCCGCGACCCCTAACAATGTGCCCGAGCCGAGCCGTACCGCCCCGGCTCTGATCCGCAATTTCTGCATCATCGCGCACATCGACCACGGCAAGTCCACGCTCGCCGACCGCATGCTCCAGCTGACCGGGGTGGTCGAGCAGCGGCAGATGCGTGCTCAGTACCTCGACCGCATGGACATCGAGCGCGAGCGCGGCATCACGATCAAGTCCCAGGCGGTCCGGCTGCCCTGGGCCCCGACGGAGGATCCGGGCAACACCCACATCCTCAACATGATCGACACCCCCGGGCACGTGGACTTCACGTACGAGGTGTCCCGGTCGCTGGCCGCCTGCGAGGGGACCGTTCTCCTCGTCGACGCCGCCCAGGGCATCGAGGCGCAGACCCTCGCCAACCTCTACCTGGCGATGGAGAACGACCTCAAGATCATCCCCGTACTCAACAAGATCGACCTGCCGGCCGCGCAGCCGGAGAAGTTCTCGGAGGAGCTCGCCAACCTCATCGGCTGTGACCCCGATGACGTGCTGAAGGTCTCCGCCAAGACGGGGCTGGGTGTCGAGGCCCTGCTCGACAAGGTGGTCGCCGAGATCCCCGCCCCGATCGGCGTCCAGGATGCCCCCGCTCGTGCGATGATCTTCGACTCCGTCTACGACTCCTACCGCGGTGTCGTGACGTATGTGCGTGTCATCGACGGGCAGCTCAACAAGCGTGAGCGGATCCGGATGATGTCCACCGGAGCGACCCATGAGCTGTTGGAGATCGGCGTCTCGTCCCCCGAGATGACGCCGGCCGACGGGCTGGGCGTCGGTGAGGTGGGCTACATCATCACCGGTGTGAAGGACGTCCGGCAGTCGAAGGTCGGTGACACCATCACCACCCTCAACAAGGGGGCGACCGAGGCGCTCGGTGGGTACAAGGACCCCAAGCCCATGGTCTTCTCCGGGCTCTATCCGCTGGACGGGTCCGACTACCCCGAGCTGCGCGACGCCCTCGACAAGCTGCAGCTCAACGACGCCGCGCTCGTCTACGAGCCGGAGACCTCCGCCGCGCTCGGCTTCGGTTTCCGCGTCGGTTTCCTCGGGCTGCTGCACCTCGACGTGATCCGGGAGCGGCTCGAGCGCGAGTTCGGGCTCGATCTCATCGCCACCGCGCCCAACGTGGTCTACCGCGTCCTCATGGAGGACGGGGCGGAGCACGTGGTCACCAACCCGAGCGAGTTCCCCGAGGGGAAGATCAGTGAGGTGTACGAGCCCGTCGTGCGCGCCACGATCCTCGCGCCCTCCGAGTTCATCGGCTCGATCATGGAGCTGTGCCAGACCCGGCGCGGCACCCTGCTCGGCATGGACTACCTGTCCGAGGACCGGGTCGAGATCCGGTACACGCTGCCGCTCGCCGAGATCGTCTTCGACTTCTTCGACCAGTTGAAGTCGAAGACCCGGGGTTACGCCTCGCTCGACTACGAGCCCACCGGTGAGCAGACCTCCAGCCTGGTCAAGGTCGACATCCTGCTGCACGGCGACAAGGTGGACGCCTTCTCGGCGATCACCCACAAGGACGCTGCGTACGCGTACGGTGTGCGGCTCGTCGCCAAGCTGCGCGAGCTGATCCCGCGGCAGGCCTTCGAGGTGCCCATCCAGGCCGCCATCGGGTCGCGCGTCATCGCGCGCGAGACCATCCGCGCCATCCGCAAGGACGTCCTCGCCAAGTGTTACGGCGGTGACATCTCCCGTAAGCGGAAGCTGCTGGAGAAGCAGAAGGAGGGCAAGAAGCGGATGAAGATGGTGGGCTCTGTGGAGGTTCCGCAAGAGGCCTTCATCGCCGTGCTGTCCAGCGACGACAGCGGTGGTTCGGCCAAGGGCAAGAAGTAACGGCGCTCGCCTCGGAAAGCCGGGCGCAACAGGGGCCCGTCGCGCGAATGCGCGGCGGGCCCTCAGTATGCGAACGGTCGCTCTCTGTAGCAATTGAACCCGCCCCAGCCGAAGCAGGGGATTCCTGGTTCACGCTGCTCGGCCGCTCAGCGAACGGTCCAGTCTCACGCGATCAACACCAGCCGGGTTGGAACCAGCCCGGTTGACATCAAATGTCAAGGATTAGCGCGCGCTTGGCTCTCGCGACGCACTGGGCGCAGCGTACGCGGTCCGCAGATGAAGAATCCGGGGGATTCGCAAGATCGCGGACCGTGGCCTCTTACGTAGGGGCCGGTCGCGCTTTACTCTGATCCCTGCTCGATGGTTACTCGCGAGTTAAACAACAGCCGAACCAGCCAGCCGCACAGCAACAGTCAACAGTCGGTCGAGCCAGACGCACGTACTGTCGCGGGCCCCGGAGGATGTCGTGAGCGACACACAGACCCTGATCGAGAACCGTCCGCCGTCCGTGGCGGCCCTCTTCCTGGAGCGCGTGGCAGCCACGCCGGACGCCGAGGCCTACCGCTACCCGGTCCCGCCTGCCTCGGGCGAGGGCCCGGACGAGTGGAAGTCACTGAGCTGGGCGCAGGCCGCCGAGCGGGTCTACGCCATCTCGGCCGGACTGATCGAACTGGGCGTCCAGCCGGAGCAGCGCGTCGCGCTCGCCTCCTCCACCCGGGTCGAGTGGATCCTCGCCGACCTCGGCATCATGTGCGCGGGCGCGGCCACGACGACGATCTACCCGCAGACGAACGCCGGGGAGTCCGCGTTCATCCTCTCCGACTCCGACAGCAAGGTCCTGATCGCGGAGGACGCGGCTCAGCTCGCCAAGGCGCGGGAGAAGCGCGCCGAGCTGCCCGCACTCACCCACATCGTCGTCATCGACCCGGCCGGCGTCGAGACCGGTGACGGGGTGCTCACCCTCGCCGAACTGGAGACGCGCGGTGCCGCGTATGTGGAGAAGAACCCCGAGCTGATCAAGGAGCGCGTCGGCGCGATCACCGCCGACCAGCTCGCCACCCTCATCTACACCTCCGGCACCACCGGCCGCCCCAAGGGCGTCCGCCTCCCGCACGACAACTGGTCGTACATGGCGAAGGCCATCGCCGCGACCGGGCTGCTCGGCCCTGACGACGTGCAGTACCTGTGGCTGCCGCTCGCCCACGTCTTCGGCAAGGTGCTCACCTCCGGCCAGATCGACATCGGGCACGTCACCGCCGTCGACGGCCGTGTCGACAAGATCATCCTGAATCTGCCGGTCGTGCAGCCGACGTACATGGCGGCCGTCCCGCGCATCTTCGAGAAGGTCTACAACGGGGTCGCGGCCAAGGCGCGGGCCGGCGGCGGTGCCAAGTACAAGATCTTCCAGTGGGCCGCCGAGGTCTCCCGCGAGTACGCGAAGGCCAGCCAGGACAACTTCCGCCGTACCGGCACGGCCTCCGTCCCCTTCGGGCTGGGCGCCAAGCACAAGGTCGCGGACGCGCTCGTCTTCGCCAAGATCCGCGAGGCGTTCGGCGGCCGGCTGCGTGCCTGCGTCTCCGGCTCCGCCGCGCTCGCCCCCGAGATCGGCTACTTCTTCGCGGGCGCCGGCATCCACATCCTGGAGGGGTACGGCCTCACGGAGTCCTCCGCGGCCTCCTTCGTGAACCCCGGAGAGGCGTACCGCACCGGCACGGTCGGCAAGCCGCTGCCCGGCACGGAGGTGCGCATCGCGGACGACGGCGAGATCCTGCTGCGCGGCCCCGGCATCATGGAGGGCTACCACGGGTTGCCCGAGAAGACCGCCGAGGTCCTCGAATCCGACGGCTGGTTCCACACCGGCGACATCGGCGAGCTGTCGCCCGACGGGTACCTGCGCATCACCGACCGCAAGAAGGACCTCATCAAGACCTCGGGCGGCAAGTACATCGCGCCCGCCGAGGTCGAGGGCCAGTTCAAGGCCGTCTGTCCCTACGTCTCCAACATCCTCGTGCACGGCGCCGACCGGAACTTCTGCACCGCCCTCATCGCCCTGGACGAACCGTCCATCCTGGAGTGGGCGAAGGAGAACGGGCTGGAGGGCAAGTCGTACGCCGAGGTCGTCGCGGCCCCCGCCACGGTCGCCCTCGTCGAGGGGTACGTCAAGGAACTCAACGAGGGGCTCCAGCGGTGGCAGACCATCAAGAAGTTCCGGTTGCTGCCGCGGGATCTCGATGTGGAGCACGGGGAGATCACGCCGAGTCTGAAGTTGAAGCGGCCGGTGGTGGAGCGGGAGTACAAGGCGTTGATTGAGGAGATGTACGCGGGTTCTCGGGAAGCGTGAGGCTGTTCGTTGTCGGCTGCGGGTGAGTGGGGGCTGGTCGCGCCCACGCGGCGGAGCCGCATATGTCGCGGCCCCGCGCCCCTAAAGGGCGCGGTTGCGGCCCAGCCCTGCCACCAGGCTCTGCAGTTCTCGGACCTGCCTCCGTAGGTCGGAAACGTCCGGGGGGTCCTCGGACGACAAGCGCTTCTCCAAGGCCGCAAGCCGCGTGCTGATCTGGGCCGCATGAGTGTGTTCCTGGGTCAGCAGGCGTTCCAGTTGCTGGTTCTTGCGGTGGAGGTCCAGGAAGACCGTGACCTTGGCGCGCAGGACCCAGGGGTCGAACGGCTTGGTCAGGTAGTCGGCGGCGCCGGTGGCGTAGCCGCGGAAGGCGTAGCCCGCGTCGGCGTCGGTGCCGGTCAGGAAGATGATCGGGACGTCCTTGGTCTGGTCGAGCCGCTTGATGTTGGCGGCGGTCTCGAAGCCGTCCATGCCCGGCATGCGGATGTCCAGGAGGACGACGGCGAAGCGTTGCCTGAGCAGTGCCTTCATCGCCTCCTCGCCCGAACGCGCACGTACGAGCGGCTCGTTGAGGGACCCCAGGACGGCCTCCAGCGCGATCAGGTTGTCCTCCATGTCGTCGACCAGGAGGATGCTGGCGCGCTCGTAGGTCGTTTCCTCAGCGCTCATGGTGACTGTCCTCATTCGGTCGTCGGCGGGGCCGCGGCCTCCTCGGACGATGTGCTCGGCCCCGGAACAACGGATCCTTCGGAGTCGCCCCGCTCCGCGTCGTGCGCGCTCTCCGGGTCGAGGAGGGCGCAGACGACCGTGAGCAGCTGGTCGACGTCCACCGGCTTGGGTACGTAGTCGTTGGCACCGCGCGCGATGGACTTCTCGCGGTCTCCCGGCATCGCCTTCGCGGTGAGCGCGACGATCGGCAGGCCCGTCCAGCGGGGGGTGCGGCGGATGGCGGAGATCGTCTCGTAGCCGTCCATCTCCGGCATCATGATGTCCATCAGGACGAGTTCCACGTCGGGGTTACGCTCCAGGGTCTCGATGCCCTCGCGGCCGTTCTCCGCGTACAGGACGGGCATGCCGACGCGGCCCAGGACATGGGTGAGCGCGAAGACGTTGCGGATGTCGTCGTCCACGATCAGCACCCGCCGCCCCGGCAGGACCTGACCGGCCCGGCCGGCCTTCCACGCCTCCAGCTTGGTGGGGGTGGGCCAGGAGTCGTCGGTGTCGTGCGAGGTGTACGGCTCGGTGGACAGTTGCTCGGGCACGAGCGGCCGGTGGTCCTCGGGGGCGGGGCCGGTCGCCGTGTGTCCGGGGCTGATGACAGGGACGTACAGCGTGAAGGTGGAGCCCTTGCCGGGGGCGCTCTCCGCGATGATGCGGCCGCCGAGCAGCCCGGCGATCTCCCGGCTGATGGAGAGGCCGAGGCCGGTGCCGCCGTACTTGCGGTTGGTGGTGCCGTCGGCCTGCTGGAACGCCTCGAAGATCACCGGGAGTTTCTCGGCGGCGATCCCGATGCCGGTGTCGGAGACGGCGAAGGCGATCACGTCGTCGCTGTTCTCCCGGGTGAAGGCGTGGTCGGGGTCCTTGAGGCGGTTGACGCGCAGTTCGACCCGGCCGGTCGCGGTGAACTTGATCGCGTTGGACAGCAGATTGCGCAGGATCTGCTGGAGCCGCTGCTCGTCCGAGTACATCTCCCGCGGTACGTCCTCCCCGACCGTCACCTCGAAGGCGAGACCCCGGTCGAGGGTGAGCGGGCGGAACGTGGCGTGGACGTAGTCGAGGAGTTTGATCAGGGGGAGCTTCTTCGGGCGTACGTCCATGCGGCCCGCCTCGATCTTCGACAGGTCGAGGATGTCGTTGATGAGCTGGAGGAGGTCCGATCCCGAGCGGTGTATGGTCGCCGCGAACTGCACCTCCTGGTCGGAGAGATGGCCGTCCGGGTTGTCCGACAGCAGCCGGGCCAGGATCAGCAGCGAGTTCAGCGGGGTGCGCAGCTCGTGCGACATGTTCGCCAGGAACTCCGACTTGTACTGCGAGCTCGTCGCCAGGAGCGCCGCCTTCTCCTCCAGTTCGGCGTTCGAGCGTTGCAGTTCCGCCTGCTGCGACTGGAGTTCGTCCGAGCGGTCCTGGAGCTGGATGGCGAGGCGCTGGGACTCGCCGAGCAGGGACTCCGTACGGGAGTTGGCGATGATCGTGTTGATGGCCACGCCGATGGTGTTCACGAACTGGTCGAAGAAGGCCAGATGGACGTCGGAGAAGCGGGAGAAGGAGGCGAGCTCGATCACGCCGAGGAGTTTGTCCTCGAAGAGGATCGGGATGATGACGACGCTGGCGGGGGCGGCCTCCCCCAGACCGCTGTTGATCTTGATGTAGTCCGGTGGGGCCTCCTCCACGAGGATCCGCTTCTTCTCGCGGGCCGCCTGTCGGACCAGGCCGTGCACCGGCATGCCGCCCGTGTCGACCGTGGCGCCCTGCGCCGAGCCGTATCCGGCGATGAAGGCGAGCCCCTTGGCGGGGACGGCGGTGTGCAGGGAGGTCCCGTCCTCCTCCGGGTCGGCCAGGAAGAAGGCGCCGTACTGCGCGTTCACCAGCGGGGTCAGCTCGCGCAGGATCAGGTCGGCGACCTCCATCAGGTCGCGGTGGCCCTGCATCAGCGCGGCGAGGCGGGCGAGGTTCGACTCCAGCCAGTCCTTCGCGCGGGTCGTCTCGCGGAGGTTGGCCACCATCAGGTTGATGTTGTCCTTCAGCTCGGCGACCTCGCCCTGCGTCTCCACGGTGATGGAGCGGGACATGTCGCCCTGGGCCACGGCGGAGGCCACCTCGGCGATCGCGCGGACCTGGGTGGTGAGGTTGGAGGCGAGCTCGTTGACGTTGGTCGTGAGGCGCTTCCAGGTGCCGTACACGCCCTCGACCCGCGCCTGACCGCCGAGCTGGCCCTCCGAACCCACCTCGCGGGCCACCCGGGTGACCTCGGAGGAGAAGGAGGAGAGCGTGTCGACCATCGTGTTGATGGTCGTCTTCAGCTCGAGGATCTCACCGCGGGCGTCCACGTCGATCTTCTTGGAGAGGTCTCCCTGCGCCACGGCGGTGGCGACCTGGGCGATGTTCCGTACTTGTGAAGTCAGGTTGTCGGCCATGTAGTTGACGTTGTCGGTCAGGTCCCGCCAGACGCCGGAGACACCGAGGACCTGGGCTCGGCCGCCGAGCCGCCCGTCGGTGCCGACCTCGCGGGCCACCCGGGTCACCTCGTCGGCGAAGGCGCGCAGCTGCTCCACCATCGTGTTGACGGTGTCCTTCAGCTCCAGGATCTCGCCACGGGCGTCGACGGTGATCTTCTTCGACAGGTCGCCGTTCGCGACGGCCGTCGTCACCTGGGCGATGTTGCGGACCTGGGAGGTCAGGTTCAGGGCCATGAAGTTGACGTTGTCCGTCAGATCCTTCCAGACGCCCGAGACGCCCCTGACCTGGGCCTGACCGCCGAGGTTTCCCTCGGTGCCGACTTCGCGGGCGACGCGGGTGACTTCGTCGGCGAAGGCGGAGAGCTGGTCGACCATGGTGTTGATGGTCGACTTGAGTTCGAGGATCTCGCCCTTCGCCTCGACCGTGATCTTCTTGCCGAGGTCGCCCTGTGCGACGGCCGTGGAGACGAGGGCGATGTTGCGGACCTGCGAGGTCAGGTTGTCCGCCATGAAGTTGACGTTGTCGGTGAGGTCCTTCCAGACGCCTGAGACGCCTCTGACCTGGGCGCGACCGCCGAGGTTTCCCTCGGTGCCGACTTCGCGGGCGACGCGGGTGACTTCGTCGGCGAAGGCGGAGAGCTGGTCGACCATGGTGTTGATGGTCGACTTGAGTTCGAGGATCTCGCCCTTCGCGTCCACCGTGATCTTCTGGCTGAGGTCGCCGTTGGCCACGGCCGTGGTGACCTGGGCGATGTTGCGGACCTGGGAGGTCAGGTTCGAGGCCATGAAGTTGACGTTGTCGGTGAGGTCCTTCCAGACCCCGGAGACGCCCCTGACCTGGGCGCGGCCACCCAGTTGCCCTTCGGTGCCGACCTCGCGGGCGACGCGGGTGACTTCGTCGGCGAAGGCGGACAGCTGGTCGACCATTGTGTTCACGGTGAGCTTCAGTTCGAGCAGCTCACCGGTCGCCTCGACGGTCACCGTACGGGTCAGGTCGCCGCGCGCCACCGCCGTGGTCACCAGGGCGATGTCACGGACCTGGGCCGTCAGCCGGGACGCCATCGTGTTGACCGCCTCGGTCACATCGCGCCAACTGCCCGACAGCCCCTGCACTTTGGCGCGCCCGCCGAGACGGCCCTCGGTACCGACCTCGCGCGCGACCCGGGTCACCTCGCCCGTGAAGAGGGAGAGCTGATCGACCATCTTGTTGACGGCTCGCCCCAACCTCCTCAGATCGCCTCTGAGCTGGCGGTTGCCGTCGTGCAGGTCGACCCGCTGGGTGAGGTCGCCGCCGGCCACCGCGTCCAGGACGCGTGTCGCGTTCGCGGCGGGCGCCACCAGGGCGTCGAGCAGCTGGTTCACGTCGTTCACGCGGGTCGTCCAACCGCCCTGTCCCGGGCTCGCCGACAGCCGCTCGTCGAGCCGTCCGTGCCGGACCAGCTCCCGCCGGACCCGCTGCACTTCCGTGTTGAAGTGGGTGCTGCGGTCGATGATCTGGTTGAACGCCGCGCTCAGGTCGGCCACCAGGCCGTGCCCCGTCTCCGGAACCTTGGTGAAGTCGCCGTCCCGTGCGGCGGTCATCGCGGCGAGCAGCGGACGCAGATCGGACGCGGCGATCCGGCCGTCTTCGAATGCCCGAATCTGTCCGTCTTCGAGCACACGCGTAGCACTGTTCTCACTCATGGCGGCCCACTTCGGTAACTCGGTGCTTATGGGCGTGGCCAGTCTGTCACTCTGTCCGTGTCGCCTGAGGCGTATTCGTCCGAACTGCTCAGGGAGCCGCACAGTGGGGGCCATTCCGACGCAACGGGAGTCGCAACCGGACTCCATGGCGCTTGCCCCTGGTATGCCTGCGCACTACCGCGTGGGCCAGGAAGCCATAGCGCGCGCCGCGCTGCCGGGTACTCCGCTCGCGCCCGGCGCCGCCCGCCGTATGGTGCGCGAGGCGCTCGCCGACTGGGGGGAACTCGCCCTGCCCGGCGCCGAGATCGTCCGCGAGCGCCTGGCCGAGGACGCCGTCCTGGTCGTCAGCGAACTCGTCACCAACGCCGTCGTGCACGCGGGCACCGACGTCGAGCTGCTGTGCCGGCTGGAGATCACTGACGGCGGTGCGGTGGGCGCGGTGGTCGTCGAGGTCTCCGACCACCATCCCTCGCGGGCGGTACGCGAGGAGGCGGCCGAACGGGCTTACGGCACACCGGAGTACGGGCGGGGGCTGCGGTTGGTCGCCACTCTGTCGGAGGCGTGGGGGATCACGTATCGGACCGGAATCAAGACCGTGTGGGCGCGGCTGCCCGTGGACGGGGGGCTGGGCGGCGACGAGGGGCTGGGGGTCCAGGGTGGGTTGGGGCTTGAAGGTGGGGCGAGTGTTGAGGGTGGGTTAGGTGTGGGAGGTGGGTTAGGTGTTGAAGACGGGGTGGGTGTTGAAGGCGGGTTCGGCGTTGAGCGTGGGTTGAGTATGGGTGATGGGCTCGGTGCCGACAGGGGGACGGGCATCGGGCCGGGACCGGCCGGCGAGACGGTCGCTCCCGGACCGCGGCGAAGGCCGCGACAGGACGGCGACTGGCTCAACCGGGGCGCCCTCTCCTTCCTCGCCGAGGCCTCCGACCTGCTCGCCGGGCAGCTCGACGAGGACCTCGTGGCCGCGCTCGCCGGGCAGCTCCTCGTACCGCGGCTCGCCGACTGGTGCGCCGTATGGCTGGAGGACGAGGCCACCGACCGGGCGGGTGGGCTCGGACTGGCCCTGGGGCCACGCCTCGCCCGGGTCTGGCACGGCAGTGAGAACCGGATCGAGGAGTTGCGACGGGACCTGGAGAAGGATCCGCCGCGGTTGCCGGACTCGGTGCGGTCCCGGGCGGTGCCGGTGCCTTGGCCGGGGGAGGCGTTGGGCACGGACGAGGCGTTGGGCACAGGACAGGTGTCGGGGGAGATGGAGGGCGCGGGCGGGGCGGCGCTCGCGTACCGGCTGATCGCGGGCGGCCGGCCGCTCGGCACCCTCGTCATCGGTCGGGCCGGACTGACCGCCTTCCCCGACGAGATCACCGGGCTCGTCGAGGACCTCAGCCGCCGGATCGCCCTCGCCATCGGCGCGGCCCGCCAGTACGCCCGCCAGGCCACCATCAGCCGGGTCCTCCAGCGCGGCCTGCTGCCCGGCGCGGTCGCCGAGATCCCCGGGGTGCGCAGCGCCCTCGTGTACGAGCCGCTCGACAAGGGCGGACCCAGCGGCGACTTCTACGATCTGTTCCCCGCGGGCGACGGGCGCTGGTGCTTCGTCCTCGGCGATGTCCAGGGCAAAGGGCCCGAGGCCGCCGTCGTGATCGGCCTCGCCCGGCCCTGGGTGCGGCTGCTGGCCCGTGAGGGCTACCACGTCGCGGACGTCCTCGACCGTCTCAACCAGCTCCTCCTCGACGACGCGACGGAGGCGGCGGACGCGGCTGCCCGCGCGCTGGTGGCCGCGGGCGGGCCCGGTCTCGGCCCCGACGAGGGCCCGCAGACCCGTTTCCTGTCCATGCTGTACGGCGAGCTGGTGCCCTTCGAGGGCGGCGTACGCTGCACCCTCGCCTCCGCCGGGCATCCGCTGCCGCTGATCCTCGGCCCCGACGGCGACGTACGGGAAGTGGCCGAGCCGCAGACCCTCCTCGGTGTCTTCGAGGACGCGACCTACGTCTCCGAGACCTTCGACCTGTACCCCGGCGACACCGTCCTGTGCGTCACCGACGGGGTGACGGAGCGCCGCAGCGGGCCCCGCCAGTTCGATGACGACGAAGGGCTCGCGGAGGCCCTCGCGGGCTGTACGGGGCTGAGCGCCGAGCTCGTCGCGGAACGCATCCGGCGACTCGTGCACGAGTTCGGCAGCAAGCCGCCGGAGGACGACCTGGCGCTGTTGGTGCTGCAGGCGGAGTAGGGAGAGCGGGCGAAGTGGGGGGAGTGGGCGGAGCAGGGGGCGCAGGGGAGAAACGGCAGGTGAGCGGCTGGAAAGGGGTATGCGGCCGGGTACGGGACAATGGAAGGCATGCCTTCCGCACTTCCCGACGGTGAGCCCGTCCCCGCCGACGGGGCGCTGCCCGCGCACGCCCTGGCCGGAGCCGCCGAGCGCCCCCTCGGGTTCTACCTCCATGTGCCGTACTGCGCGACCCGCTGCGGCTACTGCGACTTCAACACCTACACGGCGACCGAGCTGCGCGGCACCGGAGGCGTGCTCGCCTCCCGCGACAACTACGCGGAGACGCTGATCGACGAGGTGCGGCTCGCCCGCAAGGTCCTCGGCGACGACCCTCGACCCGTCCGTACGGTGTTCGTCGGAGGCGGTACGCCCACGCTGCTGGCCGCCGACGATCTCGTACGGATGCTGGGGGCGATCCGGGACGAGTTCGGGCTCGCGGACGACGCGGAGATCACGACCGAGGCGAACCCGGAGTCGGTGGACCCGGAGTATCTGCGGACGCTACGGACCGGAGGGTTCAACCGGATCTCCTTCGGCATGCAGAGCGCACGGCAGCACGTCCTCAAGGTGCTCGACCGTACGCACACCCCCGGCCGGCCCGAGGCGTGTGTCGCGGAGGCGCGTGCGGCCGGGTTCGAGCATGTGAACCTCGACCTGATCTATGGCACGCCCGGTGAGTCCGACGACGACTGGCGGGCCTCGCTGGACGCCGCGCTCGGTGCCGGGCCCGACCATGTGTCCGCGTACGCGCTGATCGTCGAGGAAGGGACGCAGCTCGCCCGTCGTATCCGGCGGGGCGAGGTCGCGATGACGGACGACGATGTGCACGCGGACCGGTATCTGATCGCCGACGAGGTGCTCTCCGAGGCGGGATTCGACTGGTACGAGGTGTCCAACTGGGCGACTTCGGACGCCGGCCGGTGCCTGCACAACGAGCTGTACTGGCGGGGTGCCGACTGGTGGGGGGCCGGTCCCGGGGCCCACAGCCACGTGGGCGGGGTGCGGTGGTGGAACGTGAAGCATCCCGGGGCGTATGCGGGGGCGTTGGCCGCGGGGCGGTCTCCGGGGGCGGGGCGTGAGCTCCTCTCCGAGGAGGACCGGAGGGTGGAGCGAATCCTGCTGGAGCTGCGACTCCGGGAGGGGTGTCCGTTGTCTCTGCTCCGGCCCGCGGGGCTTGCGGCGGCGGGGCGTGCGCTGTCTGAAGGGTTGCTCGAGTCCGGGCCGTACGGCGAGGGACGGGCGGTTCTCACGTTGCGTGGGCGGTTGCTGGCGGATGCGGTGGTCAGGGACCTGGTGGACTGAGGGGGGCTGCGCCCCCACCTCCGGCTGTGTTCCTCGGCTGCGGGCGGGTGGGGGCTGGTCACGCAGTACCCCGCGCCCCTAAAAGCCTTCAGCCTGTCCGGCGTTCGAGGACGAGGCCGTTCGGGCCGGTCGGGGGTTCGGGGGCGGAGCCCCCGAGTAGGGATGGGACGGGTCGGGGCGGCGGGGGCGAAGATCGGTTTTGTCAGTGCGGCGTTGTGACGAAGTCGATGAGTTCTTCCACTCGGCCCAGGAGCTCCGGCTGGAGGTCCTTGTAGGAGTGGACGCGGGACAGGATGTACTGCCAGGCGGCGCCGGTGTTCTCGGGCCACCCGAGGGCGCGGCAGACGCCCGTTTTCCAGTCCTGGCCGTGGGGGACCCGGGGCCAGGCCGGGATGCCCACGGAGGACGGCTTCACGGCTTCCCAGATGTCGATGTAGGGGTGGCCGAGGACCAGGGCGTGATCGCTCGTGACCGACGCCGCGATGCGGGACTCCTTGCTGCCGGGGACCAGGTGGTCGACGAGGACGCCGAGGCGGGCGTCCGGCCCGGGTGAGAATTCCGTCACGATCGCGGGCAGGTCGTCGATGCCCTCCAGGTACTCGACCACGACGCCCTCGATGCGCAGATCGTCGCCCCAGACCCGTTCGACCAGCTCGGCGTCGTGGCGGCCCTCCACGTAGATCCGGCCGGCCCGGGCGACCCGGGCCCGCGCGCCGGGCACGGCCACCGAACCGGAGGCCGTGCGGGTGGGACGGAGGGGAGCGGCGTTCGGGGAGGGAGCGGGGCGGGTGAGCGTGACGACCCGGCCCTCCAGGAGGAAGCCACGGGGTTCCAGAGGGAACACGCGGTGCTTGCCGAAGCGGTCCTCCAGTGTCACCGTGCCCGCCTCGCAGCGGATCACCGCACCGCAGAAGCCGGTACCCGGCTCCTCGACCACCAGGCCCGGCTCCGCCGGAACCTCCGGCACGGGCTTGGGCTTCTTCCACGGCGGGGTCAGGTCCGGAGAGTACTGGCGCATTCGGATGACGATAGGAGAAGCCCGGCGGCGCTCACGGCGACACGCCGAAACGCGACACGCCGAAACGCGCGGCCAGGGCGTCCCGCTGGGACCGTACGAACCCGGCGTCCACGACCGCTCCGTGACCGGGCACGTACAGCGCGTCCTCCCCGCCGAGGTCGAGCAACCGGTCGAGGGCACCTGGCCAGCGCGACGGCACGGCGTCGGGGCCCGCCTGGGGCTCGCCGGACTCCTCGACCAGGTCGCCGCAGAACACCACCGTCGGGTCGCCCGGCACCACGACCACGAGGTCGTGGGCGGTGTGGCCCTCGCCCGTCCGCACCAGCAGGACCTCGACGCCGCCGGCGAGTTCGAGATGCCAGGTGCCCCACACGTAGTTCCGGGGACGCACCAGGGTGTCCGCCGCGTCCTCCGCCGCCCGCGCGTCCAGCCCGCCCCGTACCGCGTCCGTGTACAGCTCCTCGCGCCCGTGCTCGTACACCTCGGCCGAGCCGCCCGCGACGAGGACCTCCGCGCCCGCGAACGCCGCCGCGCCCAGGACATGGTCGAAGTGGGGGTGGGTGAGCGCGAGGAAGGTCACACGGCGGCCGGCGAGCGTCTGCGCCTCCCTGCGCAACCGGGCGCCCTCCGCGAGGCTCGACCCCGGGTCGACGATCAGCGCCCCACCCTCGCTCACGACCAGCCCGACCGTGCAGTCCCAGACCGGAAGCCGCTGCCGCCCCACCCGCCGTGTCAGCGGCTCCCACCCTGCCTCTTTCCAAGTCACCTTCATACGCCGACGCTAGCGGTGAGGGCGTGGACGGTACGACATCGCGGGCAGGGACGGTACGACATCGAGGGCTTGGACGGTGTGACATCGCGGGACACGTCCGTGTACGTCGGTGCACCTTGCACAAGATCGCGGGGCCGCCCTTGCCTGGGCCGTACCCACCGGCCGTACACTGGGCCGGGGAATGCTGGCACTCGCATGCGATGAGTGCCAAGCGAGGCGCCGAGGGGTCGACAGCTGGAGGTGTGCGCGATGCTCAGTGAACGCAGGCTCGAAGTGCTGCGCGCCATCGTCCAGGACTATGTCGGCACCGACGAGCCGGTCGCGGTCGGGTCCAAGGCGCTGACCGAGCGGCACCGGCTGGGGGTCTCCCCGGCCACCGTCCGTAACGACATGGCGGCCCTGGAGGACGAGGGGTACATCGCCCAGCCGCACACCAGTGCCGGGCGGATCCCCACCGACAAGGGCTACCGGCTCTTCGTCGACAAGCTCGCCGGCGTCAAGCCGATGACCGCGCCCGAGCGGCGGGCCATTCAGAACTTCCTGGACGGCGCCGTCGACCTCGACGACGTCGTCGCGCGGACGGTGCGGCTGCTCGCGCAGCTGACGCGGCAGGTCGCCGTCGTGCAGTATCCGTCGCTGACGAGATCGACCGTGCGGCACGTGGAACTGCTGTCCCTCGCCCCCGCCCGTGTGATGCTCGTGCTGATCACGGACACCGGGCGGGTCGAACAGCGCATGATCGACTGCCCGGCGCCGTTCGGAGAAACGTCTCTCGCGGATCTGCGGGCCCGGCTGAACAGCAGGGTCGCGGGCCGTCGCTTCGCGGACGTCCCGCAGCTCGTGCAGGACCTCCCGGACGCGTTCGAGGCGGAGGACCGAGGTACGGTCGCGACGGTGCTCTCCATCCTTCTGGAGACGCTCGTCGAGGAGACCGAGGAGCGGCTGATGATCGGCGGGACCGCCAATCTGACGCGTTTCGGACATGACTTCCCTCTCACCATCCGGCCGGTGCTCGAAGCGCTGGAGGAGCAGGTTGTGCTCCTCAAGTTGCTTGGTGAGGCCGGGGATTCGAGCATGACCGTGCGAATCGGTCACGAGAACGCGTATGAGGGACTCAACTCCACGTCCGTGGTCTCGGTCGGCTACGGTTCGGGCGGCGAGGCAGTAGCCAAACTCGGCGTGGTCGGCCCGACCCGCATGGATTACCCGGGAACGATGGGAGCGGTACGAGCGGTGGCACGGTACGTCGGACAGATCCTGGCGGAGTCGTAAGTGGCCACGGACTACTACGCCGTACTCGGCGTGCGCCGCGACGCGTCCCAGGACGAGATCAAGAAGGCTTTCCGGCGGCTCGCACGCGAGCTGCACCCGGACGTCAATCCCGATCCGAAGACGCAGGAGCGGTTCAAGGAGATCAACGCCGCGTACGAGGTGTTGTCGGACCCGCAGAAGAAGCAGGTCTACGACCTCGGCGGCGACCCGCTGTCCCAGTCGGGCGGCGGCGGTGCGGGCGGCTTCGGAGCCGGTGGGTTCGGGAACTTCTCGGACATCATGGACGCCTTCTTCGGTACGGCGTCACAGCGCGGTCCGCGGTCGCGGACGCGGCGTGGCCAGGACGCCATGATCCGGCTCGAGATCGAGCTGGACGAGGCGGCCTTCGGCACGACGAAGGACATCCAGGTCGACACGGCCGTCGTCTGCGCCACCTGCAACGGTGAGGGCGCGGCGCCGGGTACCTCGGCCCAGACCTGTGACATGTGTCGCGGGCGGGGTGAGGTGTCCCAGGTCACGCGGTCCTTCCTCGGGCAGGTCATGACCTCCCGGCCGTGTCCGCAGTGTCAGGGCTTCGGGACCGTCGTCCCGACTCCCTGCCCCGAGTGCGCCGGTGACGGGCGAGTCCGGTCGCGTCGCACGCTGACCGTCAAGATCCCCGCCGGTGTCGACAACGGCACGCGGATCCAGCTCGCGGGCGAGGGCGAGGTCGGCCCCGGCGGCGGTCCCGCCGGTGACCTGTACGTCGAGATCCACGAGCTGCCGCACTCGACCTTCCAGCGGCGCGGAGACGATCTGCACTGCACGGTGACCATTCCGATGACCGCGGCGTCGCTCGGCACCAAGGTGCCGCTGGAGACGCTCGACGGTCTTGAGGAGGTCGACATCCGTCCGGGTACGCAGTCCGGGCAGTCGATCCCGCTGCACGGGCGGGGTGTCACGCATCTGCGGGGCGGTGGCCGGGGTGACCTCATCGTGCATGTCGAGGTGACCACGCCCACAAAGCTCGATCCCGAGCAGGAGCGGTTGCTGCGGGAGCTGGCGCAGCTGCGGGGGGAGGAGCGGCCCACGGGGCAGTTCCAGCCCGGGCAGCAGGGCCTGTTCTCGCGCCTGAAGGACGCGTTCAACGGTCGCTGACGGGTGTTCCTGGGGGCTCCGCCCCCAGGCGCTCGACGGTCGCTCGACAGTCCATCCCCATGGTCTATGCCAGACGGAAGGCCCGATTCGGACTTGTTCAAAGGACGTGACAACATGCCGTCATGTCCACCGCACTGACCGATCTCTTCCCTCACCCGATCGTGCAGGCCCCCATGGCGGGCGGCGTCTCCGTCCCGCAACTCGCGGCCGCCGTGTCCGAGGCCGGCGGGCTCGGGTTCCTCGCCGCCGGGTACAAGACCGCCGACGGTATGTACCAGGAGATCAAGCAGTTGCGCGGGCTCACAGGCCGCCCCTTCGGGGTCAATCTGTTCATGCCGCAGCCCGAGTACGCGGACCCCGCCGCGGTCGAGGTCTACGCCCACCAGCTCGCGGGCGAGTCCTCCTGGTACGAGACCGGCCTCGGTGACCCGGACAGCGGCCGTGACGACGGCTACGACGCCAAGCTCGCCGTCCTCCACGACAACCCGGTCCCGGTGGTCTCGTTCCACTTCGGCGTCCCGAGCCGCGACGTCCTGGACTCCCTGCGCCGCGCCGGCACCCTCACCGTGGTCACCGCGACCACGGCCGAGGAGGCGCTCGCCGTGCAGCGGGCCGGCGCCGACGCGGTCATCGTGCAGGGCGTGGAGGCGGGCGGCCACCAGGGCACCCACCGCGACAACCCGGAGACGGACGGTACGGGTATCGGGCTGCTGTCGCTGATCGCGCAGGTCCGCGAGACCGTGGACCTTCCGATCATCGCCGCCGGCGGCATCATGCGCGGCAGCCAGATCGCCGCGGTGCTCGCCGCGGGCGCGAGCGCGGCGCAGCTCGGCACCGCGTTCCTCCCCACCCCGGAGTCCGGCGCCCACGTCGTGCACAAGCAGGCGCTGACCAACCCCCTGTTCGTGCGGACGGAGCTGACGCGCGCGTTCTCCGGGCGTCCGGCACGCGGTCTGGTGAACCGCTTCATGCGTGAGCACGGCCCGTACGCGCCCGCCGCGTACCCCGAGGTCCACCACCTCACCTCTCCGCTGCGCAAGGCGGCCGCCAAGGCGGGCGACGCGCAGGGCATGGCGCTGTGGGCGGGGCAGGGGCACCGCATGGCGCGCGACCTGCCCGCCGGGCAGCTGGTGGAGGTCCTGAACACGGAGCTCGCGGCGGCCAGGACAGCGTTGTCGGCCGCCGGGGAAGCGGAGGGCGAGATCCGATGACGGCACCGGTGTTCGTGGTCGAGCACTTCGAGGCGGGCAGCGGCGGACGGTACGTCCTCGACGGCCCCGAAGGGCGCCACGCCGTCTCCGTGAAGCGGCTGCGGGCCGGCGAGGACGTCATCCTCACCGACGGGGCCGGGCGTTGGGCGGACTGCGTGGTGCTGGGCACCGAGGGCAAGGACCGGCTGATCGTCCAGATGGACTCGTACAGCGAGGAGCCCGCGGAGGAGCCCCGTATCACCGTGGTCCAGGCCCTGCCCAAGGGCGACCGGGGCGAGGTGGCCGTGGAGACGATGACCGAGACCGGCGTCGACGCGATCGTCCCCTGGGCCGCCTCCCGTTGCATCACCCAGTGGAAGGGCGACCGGGGTCTGAAGGCGCTCGCCAAGTGGCGGGCCACGGCCCGGGAAGCCGGTAAGCAGTCGCGCAGGGTGCGCTTCCCGGAGATCGGGGACGCGGCGACGACCAAACAGGTTGCCGCGCTTCTGGCCAATGCCGACTTCGCGGCGGTGCTGCACGAGGACACCGAGGTCGGCACCGAGCCGTTCGTGACGGCCGAACTCCCCACCTCGGGCGAGATCGTGCTGGTGGTCGGCCCCGAGGGCGGGATCTCCCCCGAGGAGATCGAGGTGTTCACCGGGGCGGGCGCGAAGACGTACCACCTGGGACGTACCGTGCTGCGCACATCGACCGCCGGGACGGTGGCGACCGCGGTGCTGATGGCACGCTCCGGCCGCTGGCACTAGGCCCTGTCGTCTAGTTGACGAGTGGCTCCTGTCGCGGAATTGACGCAGTTTCACGCATACGCGTTCGACGGGAGCGCACGCGGGTGTGTAGTGGCCGTATGGGGTCTACCGCGACGCGCGGGACAGTGGCACTCTGCCGTCTATGGGGGCATTGATGCGTATTCGACGATTGGTGAGGCGACTGGTGACGGGCCGTCGGGGACCGATGGTCGCCGGGCTGGCCGTGGTGAGCGCCTTCGGGGTGGCCGCGTGCGAACCGGTCGGCGGGCTGAGCGCCTCAGCGGTGGCCTACACGACCGACCGGGCCGGGACCGCGGAGCTGCAGCGCCGGCACGTCGACGTGCAGTACCTGAGCTGCACCGGGTCGTACAGCGGCGGGAACAAGGCCTATACCCCGGGGCACACGCCGTCGGCCTCCAGCTCCACGCCCTCCGTGGTGGAGGTGGACTGCCGGGGCCAGACCAAGGACCGGCGGGAGATCACCATCACCGGGAAGGTCACCCGCGAGGTCGAGGGCAAGTGCGTCCGCGGGGACCTGACGGCCAAGGTCGGCGGCAAGAAGTGGTTCCACGTGAACGTGCTGGGCAACTGCAACGCCCCGAGCACGCCCTCGTACACGCCCCCGACCTACAACGCGCCCACCTACCGCCGGCCGGGCCCCACCGCCACCGTCACCGTCACGAAGACCATGTGGTGCAAGGGCGATCCCACCTGCTGGCCCTCGCAGGGCAAGTGATCCGAACCCCTGTCGGGCGGAGCCGTCGCTGCATAGGGTGATCGGGTGACTCAGTCTGCATCGTCCGCATCATCGGTATTGCCTGCGTACCTCCGGTATCCGCATCTGCACGGCGATCTGGTCGCCTTCACCGCCGAGGACGACGTCTGGATCGCCCCCCTCGACGGCGGCGGCCGCGCCTGGCGGGTCAGCGCCGACAACGTCCCGGTGAACCACCCCCGGATCTCCCCGGACGGCGCCACCGTCGCCTGGACGTCGACGCGCGACGGGGCGCCCGAGGTGCATGCCGCGCCGCTGGAGGGCGGACCGTCCACCCGGCTGACGTACTGGGGGAGTTCGAAGACCCAGGTGCGCGGCTGGACCCCGGACGGCCAGGTGCTCGTGCTCAGCACCCAGGGCCAGGCCAGCCTGCGCCGCAGCTGGGCCCGGGCGGTCCCGCTCGACGGGGGCCCCGCGACCACCCTCCCGTACGGGCCGGTCGGCGACGTCGTGCACGGCGACGGGGGTGTGCTGCTGCTGTCCGCTTCCATGGGGCGCGAGGCCGCCTGGTGGAAGCGGTACCGGGGCGGTACGGCGGGCAAGTTGTGGATCGACCGGGACGGCGGCGACGGGGTGGCGGCCGGCGAGTTCGTACGGCTGCACGAGGAGTTGGACGGGAACCTCGAATACCCCTTGTGGGTGGGCGAGCGTGTCGCCTTCCTGTCCGACCACGAGGGGGTCGGGGCCCTCTACTCCTCCCTCGCCGACGGGTCCGATCTGCGTCGGCACACCCCCATCGACGGTTTTTACGCCCGGCACGCGGCGACCGACGGCGCCCGGGTCGTGTACGCGTCCGCCGGTGAACTGTGGCTCCTCGACGACCTGGACGGCGCCGAGCCGCGCCGGCTCGACCTGCGGCTCGGCGGACAGCGCGTCGACCAGCAGCCGCACCCCGTGAGCGCCTCCCGCTGGTTCTCGGCCGCCGCCCCCGACCACACCGGACGCGGCAGCGCCGTCTCCGTGCGCGGCGCCGTCCACTGGGTCACCCACCGCTCAGGACCGGCCCGCGCGCTCGCCGCCCGGCCCGGTGTCCGCGCCCGGCTGCCCCGCGCCTTCCGGGTGGAGGGCGAGGAGTACGTGGTGTGGGTGACGGACGCGGCGGGCGACGACGCGCTGGAGTTCGCCCCGGCGACCGGTCTCGCGCCCGGAGCGACCCCGCGCCGGCTCGCGGTCGGGCAGCTCGGACGGGTCCTCGGGCTCGCCATGGCACCCGACGGCAGCCGCGCCGCCGTCGCCTCGCACGACGGACGGGTACTGCTCGTCGAGCGGGAGACCGGAGAGGTGCGGGAGGTCGACCGGAGCGCGGACGGCGAGGTCTCCGGGCTCGTCTTCTCACCGGACTCCGCCTGGCTCGCGTGGTCGCACCCCGGCCCGCGCCCGCTGCGCCAGCTCAAGCTGGCCAACACCGCCGACCTGTCGGTGACCGAGGCGACCCCGCTGCGCTTCCGTGACTACGCGCCCGCGTTCACCCTCGACGGCAAGCACCTGGCCTTCCTCTCGGCCCGCTCCTTCGACCCCGTCTATGACGAACACGTCTTCGACCTCGCGTTCGTCGGAGGCGCCCGGCCGCATCTGATCACCCTGGCCGCGACCACCCCGTCCCCCTTCGGACCGCAGCGCCACGGCCGCCCCTTCGAGGCACCCGACAAGGACGAGACGCCCGACAGCGAGGGCGCCCCCACCACCCGGATCGACCTCGACGGACTCGCCGACCGGATCGTCCCGTTCCCCGTCGAGGCGGCCCGGTACTCGACCCTGAGCGCCGCCAAGGACGGGCTGCTGTGGCTGCGCCACCCGGTCGTCGGAGTCCTCGGCGCCTCCCGCGCCACCCCGGACGACCCGGACCCGAAGACCGAACTGGAGCGGTACGACCTCGCCCAGCAGCGCGTCGAGCACCTCGCCGCGGACGCCGACCACTTCGCCGTCAGCGGCGACGGCAAACGCGTCCTGCTGTGGACCGACGGCACGCTCAAGGTCGTCCCCAGCGACCGTCGCGCCTCGAACGACGACGACAGCGACACGAACATCACCGTCGACCTCTCCCGGGTCCGCCAGACCGTCGACCCGGCCGCCGAGTGGCGGCAGATGTACGACGAGACCGGCCGCCTCATGCGCGACAACTTCTGGCGGCCCGACCTGGGCGGGGTCGACTGGGACGGCGTACTGGACCGGTACCGGCAGGTGCTCGAACGGGTCGCCACCCACGACGACCTCGTCGACCTGCTGTGGGAGGTGCAGGGCGAGCTCGGCACCTCCCACGCGTACGTGACCCCGCGCGGCGGCTGGGGCGCCGGCGACCGGGCGCAGGGACTGCTCGGGGCGGACATCTCCCGCCACGAGGACGGCAGTTGGCGCATCGACCGGATCCTCCCCTCGGAGACCTCCGACCCGCACGCGCGGGCGCCGCTCGCCGCGCCCGGCGTCGCGGTGCGCGCGGGGGACGCGATCGTCGCGGTCGCCGGGCAGCCGGTGGACCCGGTGGCCGGACCCGGACCGCTGCTCGTCGGCACCGCGGGCAAGCCGGTCGAGCTGACCGTCTCCCCGGCGGGCGGCGGCGATCCGCGGCACGCCGTCGTCGTCCCGCTCGCCGACGAGGAGCCGCTGCGCTATCACGCCTGGGTCGCGGACCGGCGCGCCTACGTCCATGAACGGTCGGGCGGCAGACTCGGCTATCTCCACGTGCCCGACATGCAGGCGCCCGGCTGGGCCCAGATCCACCGTGACCTGCGGATCGAGGTGGCCAGGGAGGGGCTGGTCGTGGACGTCCGGGAGAACCGCGGCGGCCACACCTCGCAACTGGTCGTCGAGAAGCTCGCGCGGCGGATCGTGGGCTGGGACCTGCCGCGCGGGATGCGGCCGTACAGCTATCCGGAGGACGCGCCGCGCGGACCGGTCGTCGCCGTCGCCAACGAGTTCTCCGGCTCGGACGGCGACATCGTCAACGCGGCGATCAAGGCGCTGGGTATCGGGCCGGTCGTCGGGACGCGGACATGGGGCGGCGTCGTCGGCATCGACAGCCGCTACCGGCTCGTCGACGGCACCCTCGTCACCCAGCCCAAGTACGCGTTCTGGCTGGACGGTTACGAGTGGGGCGTGGAGAACCACGGTGTCGACCCGGACGTCGAGGTCGTCCAGCGGCCGCAGGACCACGCGGCCGGGCGCGACGCGCAGCTCGACGAGGCGATCCGGATCGCGCTGGCCGCGCTCGCGGAGAACCCGGCGAAGACGGCCCCTGTCCTGCCGGAGCTTTGACCGGGCTTGTGCGGCGCCGTCGTGACGCGGCCGATCCGCGGGCGGCGCATGTCCCCCAACCACCCGCCCTGCCTGGGGCCGATAGCATGCACGGCGTAATGATCAAACGGCGTGAGGAGGCACACGCATGTCGGGAGAGCCGCAGGACGACTGCTTGTTCTGCAAGATCGTCGCGGGGCACGTTCCCGCGAACGTCGTCCGGGAGACCGACACGACCGTCGCCTTCCGCGACATAAACCCCCAGGCGCCCACCCACATCCTGGTCATCCCCAAGGTGCACCACCCGGACGCGGCGTCCCTCGCGGCCGCCGAGCCCGCCATCGCCGCGGACATACTGCGCGAGGCCGGCGAGGTGGCGTCCGAGGAGAAGCTGGAGAGCTACCGCATCGTGTTCAACACGGGCAGCGGCGCGGGCCAGACCGTCTTCCACGCGCACGCCCACCTCCTGGGCGGCCGTGGCATGCACTGGCCGCCGGGGTAACCGGCCTTGTCCGTACGTGAACTGGTGGTCCTCGGCACCGCCAGCCAGGTCCCCACGCGGCACCGCAACCACAACGGCTATCTGCTGCGCTGGGACGGGGAGGGGCTGCTCTTCGATCCCGGCGAGGGCACCCAGCGGCAGATGCTGCGGGCCGGGGTCGCCGCGCACGACCTGCACCGGATCTGCGTCACCCACTTCCACGGCGACCACTCCCTCGGTCTCGCCGGGGTGATCCAGCGCATCAACCTCGACCGCGTCCCGCACGAGGTGACCGCGCACTACCCGCGCTCCGGGCAGCGCTTCTTCGACCGGCTGCGGTACGCGACGGCCTACCGTGAGACCGTCGAGCTCACCGAGGCGCCGGTCGAGGCCGACGGGGTGCTCGCGACCACCCCCTCGTACACGCTTGAGGCCCGCAGGCTCTCCCACCCCGTGGAGTCCTTCGGCTACCGGTTGGTCGAGCCGGACGGCCGGCGGATGCTGCCCGAACGGCTCGCGGAGCACGGGATCAAGGGGCCGGACGTCGGTCGGATCCAGCGCGACGGCGCACTCGGCGGGATCTCGCTCGACGAGGTGAGCGAGGTGCGGCGCGGACAGCGGTTCGCGTTCGTCATGGACACGCGGCTGTGCGAGGGCGTGGACGCCCTCGCCGAGAGCTGCGACCTCCTCGTCATCGAGTCGACGTTCCTGGACGGGGATCACCAACTCGCCGTCGACCACGGCCACCTGACGGCTGGTCAGGCAGGACGGGTGGCGCGGGACGCGGGCGTACGGCATCTCGTGCTCACGCACTTCAGCCAGCGGTACTCGGATCCTGGGGGCACCTCCCGGACGGAGTCTGGGGGAGAGTTCGAGCGACAGGCCCGGGCCGCCGGGTTCGAGGGCGAGCTGACCGTGGCGCGCGACCTGGTGCGGGTGCCGGTGCCGAAGCGCCGATGAGCCGTCGACGCACGAGATCGTCGGTATACACCCGTACGATATTTCGATGCCCCTCCCCAAAGCAGAACTGCACCTCCACATCGAAGGCACCCTCGAACCCGAGCTGGCCTTCGAGCTCGCCGCGCGCAACGGCGTCACGCTCCCGTACGCGGACACCGAGGAACTGCGCAAGGCGTATCTCTTCGACGACCTCCAGTCGTTCCTGAACCTGTACTACGAGCTCATGGCCGTCCTGCGGACCGAGCAGGACTTCGCCGACCTCGCCGACGCCTACCTCGCACGGGCCGCCGCGCAGGGCGTGCGGCACGCGGAGATCTTCTTCGACCCGCAGGCCCACATCGCCCGGGGGGTCGGCATGGGGACGGTCGTCGAGGGACTGCACCGCGCGCTGTCCCGCAGCGAGGAGACACATGGCGTCTCCACCCAGCTGATCATGTGCTTCCTGCGCGACGAGTCCGCCGAGTCGGCGATGGCGACCCTGGAGGCCGCGAGGCCCTACCTCGACCGGATCGTCGGAGTCGGCCTCGACTCCGCCGAGGTCGGGCACCCGCCGGTCAAGTTCCGCGAGGTGTACGAGGCCGCCGCCGCGCTCGGCCTGCGGCGCGTCGCCCACGCGGGCGAGGAGGGGCCGCCGGCATACATCACCGAGGCACTGGACGTCCTCGGCGTCGAGCGCATCGACCACGGGCTGCGCTGCATGGAGGACCCCGAGCTGGTCGAGCGGCTCGTACGGGACCGGGTGCCGCTGACGCTCTGCCCGCTGTCGAACGTACGGCTGCGCGCCGTGGACGTCCTGGAGGACCACCCGCTGCCCGCGATGCTGGACGCAGGGCTGCTGTGCACGGTCAACTCCGACGATCCCGCGTACTTCGGCGGGTACGTCGCCGACAACTTCCACGCGGTGCACGAGGCGCTCGGGCTGGACCGGGAGCGGATGCGGGAGCTGGCGCGCAACTCGTTCGTGGCGTCCTTCCTCGACCACGACGAGGAGCGGCGGGCGCGCTACCTCGCCGAGGTCGACGCGTACGAGTTCGGGTAGAACCCGACCGGCTCACCTGGTCGCGGACCCCGGTGTGGCCGCCGCTCCCGCGGTCGCCTGCCGGGGTCCCGCCATGTCGTACGCAGTCCGGGCGCCGGGACGGCGTCCAGCACGATCTCCACGACCGGGTGCTCCTGAGGGAGCGGGGTACGGCGCCGGGTGCGCAGGGCCACGGCCGTCATCGGGACGGTGATCAGGAGCAGGCCGAGGGCCAGGATCACGCCCATCCCCGGGTAGCCCGCCCGCGCGGAGAGCAGACTGCCCGCGAGCGGGCCGCACGCCGTGCCGAGCGAGGAGGCGGAGCCGACGAGGACCGCCCACCGGCCGCGCTGGTCCAGGGACGCGGCGAGGCCGATGACGTAGGAGAGCACGACCGGGTAGAGCGTGTTCCAGGTGATCTCGCCCGTCGCGAAGGACGCCAGGTCGGTGGCCGCCGAGCTCAGCGCGATGCACCCGGCGATCAGGGCCGTGCCCGCGCCGATGGGCAGTGCCCGGCCCAGGCGCTGGCCGAGTGCGCCCGCGCCGATCACCCCGAGCAGCCCGGCGCCGAGCGCCACCGCGAAGACCGCGCCGACCGTCACCTCCGTCAACCCCGCCTGCCGCAGCCCGATCCGGCCGCTGACACCCCAGAGTGAATTCTGGGCGAGGGACCAGCAGAGCATCGCGGCGGCCAGGACGAGACCGGCGCGGCGGTGGGGGAGAGCTGTGGCGGTGGTGGTGCGGAGGGTGCGGGCGGCGGGGGTGTGGGGGGCTTCTGAGGCCGGGAGGTGGCGGGTCGCGGGCAGGAGGAGCAGCGCGGTGACGGCGATCGCGGTGAGGGGGTGGCCGTGGCCCGGGCCCAGGTGGGGGATCGTCAGATACAGCGCGCCCGCGAGGGCGGAGACACCCAGCAGGCCCAGGGTGGTGGTGCGGTGGGGATCGCGCTGGCCGGCGATCCCGGTCGCGGCGACGGTGGTGATCGTGCCGGAGCCGAGGCCGCCGACGATCGCGCCGAGAACGACCAGGGGGATGGTCGTCGTGAAGGCGGCGGTGCCGTAGCCGGCGGCGGCCAGGAGCAGGCCCGTGCGGGCGAGCCGACGGGGGCCGAAGCGGTCGACCCGGGAGGCGAGCAGGAAGCCCGCCGTCGCCGAACTCAGCAGCAGGGCGCTACCGATGGAACCGGCCTCGGTGGCGGAGAGGGGGAGGCCCGCGCTCAGCCGTCCGACGGTGGTCGGGAGCAGGTACGGGGCGAGGTACCCGGCCGTGAAAAGGGCGACGAGGGGCCAGGGCGTGGTGGTGCGGGCGGACACGGGCGTTCCCAGGGCATGCGAAAGAGCGGCTCGATAAGGGGGGTTGGGCGGCTGTCGACGGACAGGAACGCGCGGGCAATTTGTATCAAGTGGGTGGGGGCGCGACGTAGGCGGGGAGGTGTGATCTGAGCCACGTTCTGTTTGTGGTGGGAGGGGTGGGGTAGGCGCCCGAGTTCTGCCCGGCCCTCCGACGGTCCGCCCGGGGTCTTTTGCCAGTCCGTCCAGGCTGTTTTTCCGGTCCGCCCAGGCAGTTTTGTCAGCCCGTTCCGGCCGTGACCGGCGCTGTGCCGCGTGCCGTTTGGTGCACACTGGCCTGAATCCGCACCACGTCAGGGAGCGCACCGTGATCGAAACCAACGGAGAGCGACCGTACTGCCAGGCTCACGTCGACCCGCTCGCCGGGCTGCGCACCCCTCACGACCCGCCCTGGGACGTCTACCTCACCGGCACCGTCTTCCTCGACATCATCTTCACCGGGCTCGACAGCGCCCCGGTGCGCGGGACCGAGTCCTGGGCGCGCGGGATGGGGTCGAGCCCCGGCGGCGTCGCCAACATGGCGACCGCGCTCGCCCGCCTCGGCCTCAAGACCTCCCTGGCGGCGGCCTTCGGGGACGACCACTACGGGGAGTACTGCTGGGACGCCCTGGAGCAGGGCGAGGGCATCGACCTCGCCCCGTCGCGCACCGTGCCGGGCTGGCACTCGCCGGTCACCGTGTCGATGGCGTACGAGGGTGAGCGGACGATGGTCAGCCATGGACACGAGCCGCCGCCGGAGGAGCCGGCGCCGGAACACGCCCCCCGCGCGCGTGCCGCCGTCGCCTCGCTGACGCCCGGCACGCGCGCGCAGTGGATCGCCGAGTCCGCGCGTGCGGGCACCCGGATCTTCGCGGACGTCGGCTGGGACGACACCGGGCGCTGGGACCTGGCCGGGCTCGCCGACCTGGAGCACTGCGAGGCGTTCCTGCCGAACGCGGACGAGGCGATGCGGTACACCGGGGCGGACTCTCCGCGGGCCGCCGCGCACGCGCTGACCGAGTACGTTCCGCTGGCCGTCGTCACCCTGGGCGCCGAGGGCGCGTATGCCGTGGACGGCCGTACCGGGGAGACCGCCGAGGTTCCCGCGATCGCCGTGGAGGCCCTCGATCCCACCGGCGCCGGTGACGTCTTCGTCGCCGGGTTCGTGATGGGCACCCTCGCCGACTGGCCGCTCGCCGACCGGCTCGCCTTCGCCGGGTTGACGGCCGCGCTCTCCGTCCAGGAGTTCGGCGGTTCCCTGTCGGCGCCCGGCTGGGCCGAGATCGCGGCCTGGTGGCGCCGGGTCCAGTCCGTCGACGACCAGGATCCGACGGCCTTGCGCCGGTACGCCTTCCTGGAGAGCCTGCTCCCGGAGGTGACCCGCCCGTGGCCGCTGCGGCGGGCGGTCCCGACCATCGGCTTCCGCCGCTCGGCCTGACGCCCCTCGCCCGCCGCCCCTGCCCGTCCTGTCCTCCCCGGGGCGGGGCCCCGCCCCGGGGACAGGGACCCGCGCCGAAAAGCCCTACGGCACTGTCACCCCACCGTCGTACTCTTGGAGACGCAAGGCTGCCCCCGTGGCAAGCGTGCCGATCAAGGAGGAAAAGCAGGCCTACAGAGCCGGCCCATGACTCAGACACCCACAGCTCACAGCCCCGCTCAGGGGCAGGCACGAGCGCATTTCACCGTCCCGGCCAAGCACCCCATGGTGACCGTGCTGGGTTCCGGGGACGCGCTGCTACGCGTGATCGAGAAGGCCTTCCCGGCGGCCGACATCCACGTCCGGGGCAATGAGATCAGTGCGGTCGGCGACGCCGGTGAAGTGGCTCTCGTCCAGCGCCTGTTCGACGAGATGATGCTGGTGCTCCGCACCGGGCAGCCGATGACGGAGGACGCAGTGGAACGCTCGATCGCCATGCTCAGGGCGAGCGAGAACGGGGAGGGCGACGGTCAGGAAACCCCTGCCGAAGTGCTCACGCAGAACATCCTGTCCTCGCGCGGCCGCACCATCCGACCCAAGACGCTCAACCAGAAGCGGTACGTCGACGCCATCGACAAGCACACCATCGTCTTCGGCATCGGCCCCGCCGGCACCGGCAAGACGTATCTCGCCATGGCGAAGGCCGTACAGGCGCTCCAGTCCAAGCAGGTCAACCGGATCATCCTCACCCGCCCCGCGGTGGAGGCGGGCGAGCGGCTCGGCTTCCTGCCCGGCACGCTCTACGAGAAGATCGACCCCTACCTGCGGCCCCTCTACGACGCGCTGCACGACATGCTCGACCCGGATTCCATCCCGCGGCTCATGGCGGCGGGGACCATCGAGGTCGCGCCGCTCGCCTACATGCGTGGCCGCACTCTGAACGACGCCTTCATCATCCTGGACGAGGCCCAGAACACCAGCGCCGAGCAGATGAAGATGTTCCTCACCCGTCTCGGCTTCGACTCGAAGATCGTGGTCACGGGCGACGTGACGCAGGTCGACCTGCCCACCGGGACGAAGTCGGGTCTGCGCCAGGTCCAGGACATCCTGGAGGGCCTCGACGACGTCCACTTCTCGCGGCTCACGTCCCACGATGTCGTACGGCACAAGCTGGTCGGCCGTATCGTCGACGCGTACGAGAAGTACGACAGCGAGAACGGCACCGAGAACGGCTCCCACAAGAGCCGCGGCAAAGCCGGCCACAAGGGGAAGTAGACAAGCGAGCACCATGTCGATCGACGTCAACAACGAGTCCGGAACCGAGGTCGACGAGCAGGCGATCCTCGACATCGCCCGCTACGCACTCGCGCGGATGCGCATCCACCCGCTCTCCGAACTCTCGGTGATCGTCGTGGACGCCGACGCCATGGAGCAGCTCCACATCCAGTGGATGGACCTGCCGGGGCCCACCGACGTCATGTCGTTCCCGATGGACGAGCTGCGGCCGCCGTCCAAGGACGACGACGAGCCCCCGCAGGGACTCCTCGGCGACATCGTGCTCTGCCCGGAGGTCGCCGAGCGGCAGGGCAAGGAAGCTCCCACGCAGCACTCCATGGACGAGGAACTGCACCTCCTCACCGTCCATGGAGTGCTGCACCTGCTCGGCTACGACCACGAGGAGGCGGACGAGAAGGCCGAGATGTTCGGCCTCCAGGCCGCCATCGTGGACGGCTGGCGCGCGGAGAAGGGCATGACGGGTCCGTCTCCAGCCCCGACCGTGTCATGAGTCCTCAGCTCGTCATCGGCGCCATCGCCCTGGTCGTGGTCGCCTGGCTCGCCGCCTGCGCGGAGGCGGGCCTCGCGCGCGTCTCCAGCTTCCGCGCCGAGGAGGCCGTACGGTCCGGGCGGCGCGGCAGCGCCAAGCTCGCCCAGGTCGCCGCCGACCCGACCCGCTATCTGAACGTGGCGCTGCTGGTGCGCGTGGCCTGCGAGATGGCCGCCGCCGCGCTCGTCACCTACGCCTGCCTGAAGGAGTTCGAGCAGACCTGGGAGGCGCTCGTCGTCGCCATCGGGGTCATGGTCCTCGTCTCGTACGTCGCCGTGGGCGTCTCGCCGCGCACCATCGGCCGCCAGCACCCGCTGAACACGGCGACGGCGGCCTCGTACGTCCTGCTGCCGCTGGCCAGGATCATGGGCCCGATCCCGCCCCTCCTCATCCTCATCGGCAACGCGCTGACCCCCGGCAAGGGCTTCAGGCGCGGTCCGTTCGCCTCCGAGGCCGAGCTGCGCGCGCTGGTCGACCTCGCCGAGAAGGAGTCCCTGATCGAGGACGAGGAGCGCCGCATGGTGCACTCCGTCTTCGAGCTGGGCGACACCCTCGTACGGGAGGTGATGGTACCGAGGACCGACCTCGTCGTCATCGAGCGGTACAAGACCATCCGCCAGGCCCTCACCCTGGCGCTGCGGTCCGGCTTCTCGCGCATCCCGGTCACCGGGGAGAACGAGGACGACATCGTCGGGATCGTGTACCTGAAGGACCTGGCCCGCAAGACGCACATCAGCCGCGACGCCGAGTCCGAGCTGGTCTCGACGGCCATGCGGCCCGCCACCTTCGTGCCCGACACCAAGAACGCGGGCGATCTGCTGCGCGAGATGCAGCAGGAGCGCAACCACGTCGCCGTCGTCATCGACGAGTACGGCGGCACGGCCGGCATCGTCACCATCGAGGACATCCTCGAGGAGATCGTCGGCGAGATCACCGACGAGTACGACCGTGAGCTGCCGCCCGTCCAGGACCTCGGCGAGGACCGCTACCGGGTGACCGCCCGTCTCGACATCGGCGACCTCGGGGAGCTGTACGGCTTCGAGGCGTACGACGACGAGGACGTGGAGACGGTCGGCGGGCTGCTGGCGAAGGCGCTCGGGCGGGTCCCGATCGCCGGGGCCTCCTCGGTGGTCGAGCTGCCCGACGGGCGCGAGCTGCGGCTGACCGCCGAGGCCGCGGCCGGACGCCGGAACAAGATCGTCACGGTGCTCGTCGAGCCGGTCGGCCCGGTGGACCCGGAGCCGTCCGAGGAGGAGAAGAAGCCGGAGTGAAACCGCAGCAGCTGCGCGCGTTCTGTCTGTCCTTCAACGCGACCGTCGAGGACTTCCCCTTCGCCCCGGACATCTCCGTCTTCAAGGTGCTGGGCAAGCTCTTCGCGCTGACCCGACTGGACGCGCGCCCGCTCACGGTCAACCTCAAGTGCGACCCGGAGGACGCGGTCCGGCTGCGCGGCGAGCACCCGGGGCTGATCGTCCCGGGCTATCACATGAACAAGCGGCACTGGAACACGGTGACGGTGGACGGCGAGCTCCCGGACCGGCTGGTCCGGGAGCTCGTCGAGGACTCGTACGATCTCGTCGTCGCCGGTCTACCGAAGGCCGAGCGCCTCCGCCTCGACCGGGCGTGAGCGGTCGCGGCCCAGTCCGGTCGCGACCAGCACCGCCGCCGCCAGGACGATCACCGCGTCCAGGGCGAGAACCGTGTGGACACCGGCCAGCAGGTCGCTGGACGTCGTCGCCAGGACACCCAGCAGCGGGATACCGATGGTGATGCCGACCTGCTGGGTGGAGGTCACCAGGCCGGTGGCCAGACCCTGCTCCTCGTCGGGGACGCCCGAGGTCACGGTCAGCCCGTACGAGATGATCGCGCCGAGGTGGCACATGCTGGCCAGCGAGATCGCGGCGGTGGCGAGCCAGACCGACCAGGTGTGGGCGTTCAGCAGCACCAGCCCCGCCACGAACAGGCCCTGGCCGGCCAGGGAGCCGACCAGCGTACGGCGGGCGCCGAAGCGGCCGATGGCCTTCGGGGCGTACACCCCGGCGACGGCCGACATCACGCCCTGGACGCCGAAGACCAGCCCCGTCTCGAAGGCGGACAGGCCGAGCGTCTCCTGCAGGTACAGCGTCAGCACGAAGACGACCGTCGACATCATCGAGAAGGTGACCAGACCGCCCAGGTTGCCCCACGCCACCGTGCGGCGGCGCAGCATGGGAAGGCTGACGAGGGGGGCGTGGGCACGGGACTCGACGTACACGAAGGCGGCGAGCAGGAGCACACCCGCGGCGAGCGTCGCGATGACGTCCGCGCCGCCGAAACCGCGCTCGGCGGCCGTCGACAGGGCGTAGATCAGGGCCAGCAGGGCGCCGGTCACGGTGATCGCGCCGGGGACGTCCAGGCGTGGACGCTCCGGGGTGCGGGACTCCGGCAGCAGGCCCGGCGCCAGCGGCAGCACGATCAGCGCGAACACCGACAGCAGGCCCATCGTCGAGCGCCAGCTCAGTACGTCGGTCAGGACGCCACCGGCCACCATGCCGACCGTGAAGCCGAGGGACAGGAGCGTCCCGGAGATGCCGAGCGCACGGTCACGCGCCGGGCCCTCCGGGAACGTCGTCGTCAGCAGCGACATGCCTGTCGGCACGATCGCCGCCGCGCCGAGGCCCTGCAACGCCCGCCCCGTCAGGAACGACGCCGGGTCCCAGGCGAAGGTCGCCAGCAGCGAGGCCGTACCGAAGAGGGCGAGGCCGGTCAGGAAGAGCCTGCGACGGCCGTACAGGTCGCCGATGCGGCCGAAGAGGAGCAGGAAGCCGCCGGACGGCAGCGCGAAGGCGGTGACCGCCCACTGCAGTGCGGACTGGCTCATGCCCAGGTCCCGGCCCAGCACGGGCAGCGCCACGTTCAGCACGGAGAAGTCGAGCGCGACCATGAACTGCGCGGCGCACAGCACGAAGAGGACGAGTTTGTCGCGGGTCGACAGCCGGGTGCCGAGCGGGGAGTGGGGAGTTGGGGAAGCGGATGTGGTTTCGGTGGTGTCGATCGCCATGGCAAGAGCGTGCGGCCGTCGGAATATCCGTGGGGAGCGGCAACTTATGCTGGTGGTCGCACCACCAGTCACCAACAGGGGGATTCACACGTGACGGAGGACGCGCTCAGGACCCACCGACGGCGTGAGCTGCGGGACTTCCTGATGAGCCGTCGGGCGAGGGTGTCACCGGCGCAGGCCGGACTGCCGGACGGCGGGGCCCGCCGCCGCACGCCCGGGCTGCGCCGCGAGGAGGTCGCCGTACTCGCGGGCGTCGGCGCGTCCTGGTACCAGTGGCTGGAGCAGGGCCGGGACATCTCCGTCTCGCCCCAGGTGCTCGACGCGGTCGCCCGCGTCCTGCGGCTCAGCAACGCCGAACGACGCCACCTCTACCTGCTCGCCGGGCTGAACCCGCCCGCGCCGGAGGTCGCGCCCGAGGTCCGCGACATGTGCGACGGGCTGCGGCGGCTGATCGACACGTGGATGCCGTATCCGGCGCACATCATGGACCCCTACTACAACTGCGTCATGTACAACGAGGCCGCCGGGATGGTCCTCGGCATGCGGCCCGACAACACGCAGAACTGCGTCATCGACTTCTTCACCGACCCGCTGTACCGGGGGCAGTCACGGACCTGGGAGAAGAACGCGCGTACGGTCGTCGCCCAGTTCCGTGCCTCGTGCGCGGCGGCACCGGACGACGACGGGTATCAGGAGGTACTGGATCAACTTCGCGCCGCCTCAGCGGAGTTCGCCGCGCTGTGGGAGGAGCGGGACATCGAGGACGCGGGGCAGATCCGCAAGGAGCTCGACCATCCGCTCGTCGGGCTGCTCGCCGTCGAGTCCACCGCGATGAAGGTGCCGGCGCGGCCCGACCTCACGATCGTGCTGCACACGCCGCTGCCGGAGGCGAACACGGCGGCGAAGCTGGAGTGGCTGGCCTCGCCGGAGGGCCGACGGGGCTCGATGTACCCCGTGGCCGGGTAGGCACCGGTGGGCGGGTGTGTGCGTGCGGCTCCCGATCCCTTCGTATGCTCTGAACATGACCGACAGCAGCGCGCTTGACCCCGAGGACCGCAAGATCGTCACCCTGGCCCGTTCCGCGCGGGCGCGCAACGGGGTGCCGGAGGGGGCGGCCGTACGTGATGAGACCGGCCGTACGTATGTCGCGGGGACCGTGGATCTTCCGTCCCTGCGGTTGAGCGCGTTGCGCACCGCGGTGGCGATGGCGGTGGCGTCCGGGGCGAAGTCTCTTGAGGCGGCGGCGGTGGTGTCCGAGGCGGGGGAGGTCTCTTCGGAGGACCGGGCGGCGGTCCGGGACCTCGGCGGTCCGGCGACGCCGGTATTGCTGGCGGGCCCCGACGGCACGGTCCACCTGACGACGCCCGCAGGCTGAGCCCCTTTTCCTCGCCCCCGCCGCCCCTACCCGTCCCATCCTCGATCTGGGGGCTCCGCCCCCAGCCCCCCCCGGCCGGGTTCTTCGGCTGCGGCTGGGGGGCTGGTCGCGCAGTTCCCCGCGCCCCTAAAAGCCTTCAGCCTGTCCGGCGTTTGAGGACGAGGCCGTTCAGGCCGATCGGGGGTTCGGGGGCGGAAACCTCTTAGAAGCCGAGCTTGCGGAGTTGGCGAGGGTCTCGTTGCCAGTCCTTCGCGACCTTCACATGGAGGTCGAGGAAGACCGGCGTACCCAGCAGCGCCTCGATCTGCTTGCGGGACTTGATGCCGACCTCCTTCAGGCGCTTGCCCTTGGGGCCGATGATGATGCCCTTCTGGCTGGGGCGCTCGATGTAGACGAAGGCGTGGATGTCGAGGAGGGGCTTGTCGGCGGGGCGGTCCTCGCGGGGGAGCATCTCCTCCACCACCACGGCGATGGAGTGGGGGAGCTCGTCTCGCACGCCCTCCAGCGCTGCCTCGCGGATGAGCTCCGCGATCATGACCTGCTCGGGCTCGTCGGTGAGGTCACCCTCCGGGTAGAGCGCCGGGCCCTCGGGAAGGAGCGGGACGATCAGGTCGGCCAGCAGGTCCACCTGCTTGTCGCCGACCGCCGACACCGGCACGATCTCCGCCCACTCGAACCCCAGCTCCCGACCGAGCTGATCGATCGCGATGAGCTGCTCGGCGAGCGTCTTGCTGTCGACGAGGTCGGTCTTCGTGACGATCGCGATCTTCGGCGTCTTCTTGATGGACGCCAGTTCCTTCGCGATGAAACGGTCACCCGGACCGAGCTTCTCGTTCGCGGGGAGGCAGAAGCCGATGACGTCGACCTCGGCCCACGTCGTGCGCACGATGTCGTTCAGACGCTGGCCCAGCAGCGTGCGCGGCTTGTGCAGACCAGGGGTGTCGACCAGGATCAGCTGGGCGTCGGGGCGGTGCACGATGCCCCGTACCGTGTGCCGCGTGGTCTGCGGCTGGTTCGCGGTGATCGCCACCTTCTGGCCGACCAGAGCATTCGTGAGGGTGGACTTGCCCGCGTTGGGGCGGCCCACGAAGCAGGCGAAGCCGGCGCGGTGGGGAGCCCCTGAGGATTCCGGCGGCTCGGATGACTGGGTACGAACGCTCATGGCGCCCATTGTCCCTGATCGTCGGAGCCCCGCTGCACGCCAAGCCCTCCCTCGTACGTCGTGAGCTGGAAGTTCAAGGTCAACTACCCGGCGCTAAAGCGCCGGGCTTACACAACGGGCATCACTGGCGGTGATGCGCCGTTTGCGTCCAGCTCCACCCGGCTGTTGTCGCGGTGGAGCAGGGGCCGTTGGCTGGGCCCCGCGTCGCCACACCTCCCACGCACGGGCGCGGATGTTGCGGGAGCCGTTCCGGTCTGCGTGATCAACGAATCCGCACGACCGGCACGCGAACCAGGCCTGACTCACCCGGTTCGCCTTGTCGATGTGCCCGCATTCGGCGCAGGTGCGGGAGGTGTACGCCGGATCGACGTGCACCACCGGTACTCCCGCCTTGCGGGCCTTGTACACGATGAACTGCCCCAGCTGGGCGAAGGCCCAGCTGGAGTGGGTGGCCCGTTGGGGCTTGCGAAGCCGTACCCTCTCACGGATCCCGCCCAGGTCCTCCAGGGCGATGCCGCGCGAGGTGCGTTCTGCTTCGGCCACCACATGTTTCGCGATCTTGTGGTTGATGTCTTTGGCCCGCCGCGCCTCCTTGCGCCGCCGCTTCTTCAGTCGGCGTTTGGCGGACGGAGTGTTCTTCTTCTGGAGTTTCTGCCGCAGACCGCGTTCCCGTGTCCGGACGCGGTTGAGTTCACGCCCGGCCAGGATCTCACCGTCCGAGGTGGTGGCAATGTTCACGATGCCCAGGTCGATGCCGAGGAAGTCCACCGGCTCGGTGTTCAGCGGCGCCTCGGGGACCTCGCAGGTGGCGTTCAGGAACCACATGCCGTCCCGGTACAGCAAATCGGACTCGCCCCTGCGGTGCAGGGCCAGGGTGGCCAGCTGCTGTGGGGAGGCAGTGAACGCCACCTCCTTCACCCGCCCGCGCACCGTCCAGACCGACACCGTGCGGTGGGGAATCTGCCATGAGAGCATGCGGTCGTCGTAGGGCTGCGCGCCCTCGGGTCGGAAGGAGACCGGCTTCTCGGCCGCTCGGCGGTACCGTTTCGAGCCCGGCCTGCCCAGGTTCCCGGCCCGCAGGTTCGCCTTCAGGGCTGCGTACGCATCGCACGTCTTCTTGATGACGTGCTGGGCGGCCTGCGCCCCGAGCCCCCACCGTTCCTTGGCCTGGTCGTAGGCGACCTTGCGCAGCGCGAAGTTTTTGAACTCGCCCCGTGTGAAGGCGACCTCGCTTACCCACGTGGCGGCCTCGTTGCAGGCGGCAAGGGTTGCTTCAAGCGCCGCTGCCTGCCCGGGCGTCGGCAGGAGTCTGACCTGCACCACCAGCTTCACGATCACCGATCGTACGCACCCGTGCGAGACACCACCGCGCGTTCGGGACCGATCACCGGGTCGAGTGAAGGCTGCTTGACAAGGTCATGGGCTTCCGCGTGGACGAGGAGGAGCACACCGGCCTGGACCTTACGGTGCACGCCGAGACCGCTTACGATCACGGGGTCCTGGGCCACGGCGCCCCGGTCTCGTCATCCCTCCCCACCGCTCAGAAGGCCAAGGCCCAGGCATGAAGCTCATCACCGCCATCGTCAAGCCGTACCGTCTCGACGAGGTCAAGACCGCTCTGCAGGAGCTCGGCGTGCACGGGCTGACCGTCAGCGAGGCCAGTGGGTACGGGCGCCAGCGCGGCCACACGGAGGTCTACCGCGGCGCCGAGTACCAGGTCGACCTCGTCCCCAAGGTCCGTATCGAGGTCGTCGTCGAGGACGCGGACTCGGAGGCCGCCATCGACGCGATCGTCAACGCCGCGCAGACGGGGAAGATCGGCGACGGGAAGGTGTGGGCCGTGCCGGTCGAGACGGTCGTACGCGTACGGACGGGCGAGCGCGGCCCCGACGCACTCTGAGCCACCGCGGGCGGGTACCGCCCCTGCGGGCGGTGAGCGGCCACGGGCCGGTCCCGCCCCTGCGCGCCCTGATCACCACCACGGCGGCGACGAGCCCCACGCCCACCAGCACCGCCATCAGCCACGGCAGCGCGAGGAACGACGTGCTCGCGGACTCACGGGTGCCGGGCGCGGTGGCCGTCAACGTCACGTCGCCCCAGTCGAGTTGGGGCGCCCCGTGCCACGGCTCGGTCAGCCGGACCCGTTGCCCCGGCAGCAGCTCGGAGGGGATCTTCGTGAGCTCCCGGGACAGCAACGTACGACCGAACAGGCCCTCGGCCCGCAGCCGCACCTTCGGGTTCAGAGTCACGTTCCCGGTGTTGTGGAGGGTGTACGAGATGGTCGCGCCGCTTGCGCCGAGGCTTGGGACCAGGGGCTGGTGGTGGCTGATGCGGACCTTCTCGACGGCGAGGGCGGGGACGGTGGGGCCGCCGACCCGGAGGTAGATCCGGGCGCCGACCGCGCGTTGCACCGCCACCGCGGACGTCGCCGCGTCCCCGCGGTCGAGGCGCTCGTCGAGTGCGACCAGCGCGCCCGGATGGTCGCCGGGTTCGGCCTTCTCGGGCACCCGGAGGGTGAACGGCACGGTCACCGAACCATGCGCGGGCACCGTCACCCGGGAGCGGGCGGGGTGCGCCCAGGCGCCGACCCCGCGCTGCTTCTCCTTCACCGTCCGCACCGCGAACCCGCCGTCACGCGCGGTGTTGTACGCGTCGGCGGCGTACAGCCGGAAGGTCAGCGGAGCGCCGGTCTTGTTGGCGACGGTGACCTTGTCCCGGAGGGTCTGTCCGGGGTCGGCGGAGAGGTAGAAGTACGGGCGGGCCGCGATCTTCGAGGAGACGGGGTAGACGGACCAGCTGCCGTTGTCGGCCGCGTACGAGGCGGGCGAGGCGAGCGCGAGGAGGAATACGGAGAGGAACACGGACAGGATGAGGGCGTACAGCTTGCGCATGGGTGCGGACCCCCGCTGACGTGGTGGACAGGGCCAAGCCCCGCGTCTCCGGCCTGATCCGCCGGACAGGCCCTGGGTGGACGGGCGGGTGCGCGCCCGGCCACCGGGGTGCGGAGGGGTATGTCAGGTGAGCGTGAGCGTGAGCACGCCGGAGTAGGAACCCGGCGGGGTGAACGTCGGTACGTCCAGCGACAGCCCGGCGTCGACGGTGAACTCACCACCGGTGAGCGCCCCGTTGGGGGTGGACGCCAGTGTCGCTCCCGCACCGCCCACCGTGCCGGACGAACCGGCCTGGCAGGTGCTCGGGCTCCCCGCCTTGGTCGCGCAGGCGGGGGTCCAGCTCAGTTTCCCGGCATCGATCTTGGCGCCGGGACCGGTGAAGTCGGTGACCTTGCCGGTCAGGGACCAGCCCGCGGGTCCGCCGCGGAAGTCCTTGACGGTCACCGTCTGCAGGGCCCCGGTCGAGGCCCCGCCCTTGCCGAAGTCCACCGCCGAAAGCTGGACGGCGTCCCCGGCCTGGGACATCGACAGGGATCCCGCCTTCACCGTGGTGGTGAGTTTCTGGGAGCCCGCGGGGATCGGAGTGTCGTCGACGACCACGTACGCCGCCGGCCCCGCTCCCTTGGTGTCGCTCCAGCTCGCGCCCTCGTACGCCACCACACCGGTCGTCGTCTTGTCGTTGACGGCCAGTGTGCCGTTGATGGAGCCCTGCGCGTCCGCGGTCGTGGTGGCCGTGTCGGCGGTCTGGGTGGCCCCCGACCGTCCGGCGAGGGTCACGCTCGCGCCTGGGGTGAAGTTGCTGCCGGTGACGGTCACGCTGTCACCGGGCTTCCCGGAGGCCGAACCGAGCGAGATGGCACGGTTGTTGGTCTGGGTTCCGTCCGTCGCGGTGATCGTCCCGGAGACCGGGGCGGGCGGGTTGGTGACCGTGCAGGGGGTGTCCAGCTCCAGGATGTAGCTGGTGTGGATGTTGTAGTCGCCGGGCGCGAGGGTGATGGCGCCCGGGCTGGTGACGGTGAAGGTGCCCGTCATGCTGAACCCCGGGAAGGGCGCGTTGCCCGCCACCGGGTCGTTCTTCCTGGGGCCCGCGACCGTGACGTCCCCCGTCTGTGCGCCGCCGAGGGCGACCTTGCCGGTGGGCGTCATGATGTCGGCGGGCAGCGCGAGGGCGGTCGGGTTGTTCGCGGCGGGCGTGACCACCTTGTACGTCACGGTGACGGTGTCACCGACCTTGGGACTGGGGTTGTCCACCGTGATGATCGCGGTGGTGGTGCCGTCGATCGGCGGGATGCCCGCGATCGCCGGCGGGATGCAGTGCGTGGCGAAGTCCACGTTCTGGGAGTCCGCGGCCGCGGCGCCCGCCGGGGCCGCCAGCGCGCCTCCCGCGGTGACCGCCAGCGCGGTCACCCCGAGCAGTGCCGCCCAGCGGCGTCTTCGGGCGTGCGAACCCCTGGTTCCCCTGTGCGTTGCCATGTGCCCCCTCCTGAGGGATGCGGGCGCAGCGGCTCGTCTGCGCCGACAGGGGGCCATTGATGTGCGGGTTGTGTGAGAAGTCAATGGAGGGCCCGGACGGTAACTGATGGGCCATCAGGTCATGTCAATATCAACAACTGGTCTCCCCTGTAGGTCAGTTGGTTGTGTTCGGGCAGTACGAGGACCGGTGCCGCCGCGCGCTGGCGACACCGGTCTTCACGTATGTGCCGTGCCGGGGCTCAGCTGAAGACGAACGGGCCCGGTGACTGCGCCGCGCTCGCGGTGCACGTGATGGTGATGCCGAAGACGACCATCTTCAGCGAACCCCCGTACGCGTCGAGGCTGTCGCCGGAGGCGACGGTGCCGCTGAGCGGGCCCACCGTGACCCCGCCGCCCAGCGGGATGGCGGGATTCTTCGTGCCGGTGAACGCGACGGTGCCGCCGCCGGTCTTCGCCATCGTCAGGGTGGAGGCGATGGAGTCCTGCGCCAGCGCGATCGGGGCGGTGATCGAGGTGGAGCTGAGGGTGATGGTCGCGGCCGTGCCGGTCTGGGTGGCGGTGAGAGTGGCCGCGCCACCGCCGCCGATCGTGCAGGTCGCGTTGATGGTGGCGGTGAGCGGGGTGACGGCCGCGGCGGTCGGCGCGAGGGCCAGTCCGGTCGCGGCCAGGGTGCCGGCGGCTAACGCCGCGGCGATTCCGAGTTGCTTGCGTCTCATCGGGTTCCCTTCCCTTGTACGGGAATTGCCATGTGGGGATGGAGGGACGGAACCGTCTGCTCAGAGGCCGGGGCCGGGCCGGGCACACGGACGCGTCACCGGTGAACGCCGGTGCGGGTGCGGAGAGATGTGTACACGGACCGTCCGCGAGCGGGGTGCGGGACGCCAGCGGAGGCGTATCTGACGGTCCGTCGGAACTTGCGGTTCCATTGATGCGCGAGCGGCTTGGGATTGCAAGGCATGCCGGGCGGCTTCTTCAAGGGTTGTCGAAAGTGGCCGAAGTTCGTCCCCTTCCCTGGCCGGCCCGCTACTCCGCGAGTTCCGCGATCAGCGCCGTCGCCACCGGCCGGAACCCCAGGCGGCCGTACATCCGCGCCACGTCCTCGTCCCCGGCCGACAGGAACACCGTGTCGACGCCCCGCTCCCGTGCGTCGGCCACGAGGGCGGCCGTGACGCCGTACGCCAGCCCGCGGCGGCGCGCGGTGGGCAGGGTGCCGACGCCCGCGATCTCGCTCACGGGGCCGACGGGCAGGTGCATCCCGGAGCAGACCACGACCCCGTCGTCGACCGCCGCGGCCAGTACGGTGCGGCCCGCGCGGACGCGGTCCGCGGCGGCGGGCAGCTCACCGGCGCGGGCGGTGATCTCGGCGGCCAGTTCGGCGGGCCCGGCCTCGCCCACCGCCGTGCCCGGCGCCGCGAACGCCACGTGCGGCACCGCCAGCGCGCCTGCCAGGGAGGCGTCTTCGGGGTTCAGGACGCGGACGAGGGGATGCGGCTCGGGCAGCGGTGTGTCCGCGTCGCGGATCATCAGGGGATGCGCGTGGACCCGTAGCCCCGTCGCCTCTACCGCCTCCCGCAGGCCCGGCGTCACCTCCGCCACCCACTCGAAGGCCTCCGGCACACACAGCTCCCGCTGCCGTGCCCGCACCCGTTCGACGTCCTCGGCGGTGGCCGCCGGGCCCGTCCAGCCCAGGGTGGGGCGCGCGTAGTACGGCCAGCCCGTGGCCTCCCGGACGAAAAGGGTGAGCGGGCCGAAGTCCTCGGCCCGCGCGGCGGTGCGCGGTACCGAGTCGTAGTAGCGCTCAAGGCGGTCGAGGGGCGCGTTCGCGGTCGTCATGGCGCCATCCAAGAGGAACACCGATGCCGGTCGCACCCGAATTCAGTCGACCCCCCTGATCCGCCCCACCAGCAGCGCCCCCGCCAGCCCGATCACCGCCGCCACCAGGTACAGCACCCGGTAACCGCCGAGATACGTCACGATCGGCGCCGCCAGGGCGGGGGCGGCGACCTGGGGGAGGGCGTTGGCGACGTTGATGACGCCGAGGTCCTTGCCGCGGTTCAGGGCCTTGGGCAGGACGTCCGTCATCAGGGCGAAGTCGACGGAGGTGAAGACACCGAAGCCGACGCCGAGGACCGCCGCCGCGACGATCGCGCCCGGCCAGGTCTGCCACCCGGAGAGGACCGCCGTCGCCACCGCCATGAGCACGCCCGACCAGATCACGAACGGCTTGCGGCGGCCCACCCGGTCCGACCACACCCCGCCGACCACGACCGTGGCGAGGAGGGTGACGCCGTTGACCGCCGTCAGGATCAGTACGCCGTTCTCGGGGTCGTCGTAGTGGAGCCGGTCACGGAGGTAGTAGAGGAGGTAGAGCAGGACCAGGGCGTTGCTCAGGTTGATCAGGAAGCGGGTCAGCCAGGCCCAGGCCAGGTCCGGATGGCGGCGCGGACTCAGCCAGAAGGAGGCCGCGAACGAGCGCCAGGACCAGGCGGGCCGGGCCGCGGCCGGCAGCCGCAGATCCTCGTAGCGCAGTACGTACGGCAGTACGCCCACCAGCGTGAACACCGCGCACGCCGCGTAGCCGCCGCCCACACCCCCCGCCGCCGTCGCGAGGCCCGTTCCGCCCACCACGCCCAGGATCTGCGCGGCGCCCAGCCAGCCGCCCACGGAACCCCGCTGGAGCCGCGGCACGCGGTCGGGGACGGCCGCGGTGATCGCGGCGAAGGCGGCGTTCAGGGTCAGCTGGACCAGGCACCAGCCGGCCGCCATCGTCCAGACCCCGCCCGCGCCCGCCAGGAGCAGCAGGGAGAGGGCGCCGCCCGCCGCGCCCGCCACGGTCCACGGCGTACGGCGGCCCCAGCGCGCCGTCGTCCGGTCGGACAGCGCGCCGAAGAACGGGTTGGCGAACAGCGACACCACCGCGCCCGCACCCGTGACCCACGCCAGCATCGTCTCCTTCGACATGCCGGTGCCGGGCGCGAAGTCCTCCGCCTGGGAGGCCAGCAGGATCTGCAGCGGGCCGTACCAGCCCACCCAGATCGCCCCGTTGGCGAGCGAGAGCGCCGAGGTCCAGCCCCGGCCGACCCGCTCCACGGGCTCGGCCAGCGCCCCCACGTTCGTGACGGGGTCCGCCGCCGTCATCACCGCGCCCGCAGCGCGTCGCGCAGCCAGCCGTACGACGCCTTCGGGGTCCGCTTCAGCGTGTCGTAGTCGACGTGGACCAGACCGAAGCGCCGCGCGTACCCCTCCGCCCACTCGAAGTTGTCCAGCAGCGACCACACGAAGTACCCGCGAACGTCCACTCCCTGTTCCAACGCCCGGTGCAGCGCCCGGACATGGCCGTCCAGGAACGTGATCCGTTCCTGGTCGTCGATGCCCTCGTAGCTGCAGCCGTTCTCGGTGATGACGACCGGCGGAAGGCGGTCCCCGTAGCGCTCGCGGAAGCCCACGAGCAGCTCGGTCAGCGCCTCGGGGACCACCGGCCAGCCGAAGTCGGTGACCGGGTAGCCCTCCAGTTCCCTTACGGAGAAGGGGAGTTCAGCGGGCAGGGTCAGTCCACTGAACTCGATCTCCGCGCCCTCGGGGGCGCCCACCTTGGTCGGCTGGTAGTAGTTGATCCCGTACCAGTCGATCGGCTCCGCGATGACCTTCAGGTCCGCATCGACGTCGCCCGGCATCAACTCGCCGATGCCCGCGGGGTATTGGCCAAGAAGCAGCGGGTCCGCGAAGAGGCGGTTGAGGAGGAGGTCGTAGAAGTCGGCGGCCTGCACGTCCTCGGGTTGCCGCGAAACCGCCCAGGTCGGGCCGTGCGAGTTGGCGATGCCGATGTCCGTGACGCCGGCCGCGCGCAGGGACCGGACGGCGAGGCCGTGGGCGAGGAGTTGGTGGTGGGCGACCGGCAGCGAGTCGAACAGGAGCTGCTTGCCGGGGGCGTGGGCGCCGAGCGCGTGGCCCAGGAGGGTGTGTTCGGCGGGCTCGTTGAGGGTGATCCACTTCTTGACGCGGTCGCCCAGGCGCGCGGCGACCGTGCCGGCGTACTCGGCGAAGCGTTCGGCGGTGTCGCGGTTCAGCCAGCCCCCCGCCTCCTGCGACTTCAGTGGGAGGTCCCAGTGGAAGAGGGTCGGCACGGGGCGGATGCCCGCCATGACGAGCGCGTCCACCAGGCGGTCGTAGAAGTCGAGGCCGCCGGGGGAGTTCACGCGGGGCCAGGAGATCGAGAAACGGTACGCGTCCACGCCGAGGTCGGCGAGGAGGGCCACGTCCTCGGGGTAGCGGTGGTAGTGGTCGCAGGCCACGTCCGCCGTGGAGCCGTCCTTGATGTGGCCGGGCTCGGCGGTGAAGGCGTCCCACACCGACGGGTCGCGTTCGTCCGCGGCTCCCTCGATCTGGTGGGCCGAGGTGGACACGCCCCAGAGGAAGCCGGGCGGGAACTGCGATAGGGGGTTCGTCGCCATGCGCGCGATCATCCTTACCGGCAGTAAGGGAAGTCAACGGGTTGGTGTGAACCGGGAGTTACGGCTTTTGGGAGCGCCAGGGGAGGGGTGGTGCGGAGTGCTTCGCGACTGCGGGGCAGTGGGGGCTGGTCGCGCCCACGCGGCGGAGCCGCATATGTCACGGCCCCGCGCCCCTGAAGGGCGCTACGCGCCCTCCTTCAGGACCCGCACGATCAGTCGGCGCTGTTCCTCCGTAAGTCTCGGGTCGGCGGCGTAGACCGTCTTCCCGTCCACCGTGATCTCGTAGCTGAAGCCGTCGGGGACTCCGGCGGGGCGCGTGCCCTGGCCGGAGGCGATCGCCTGCTCGGCCAGGGCATGCCACTGGGGGGCGTCGGGGCGCCCCGAGGTGTCCACCTCGGCATGGCGCTCGATGCCCGCGAATCCGCCCGTGCGCCTCACCTGAATACGCATGGGTCCTGTCTAGTACGAGTCGGACGCCGAAGCTACGACGTCGGCACCCCGACCTGTTCCCAGGCCTTCGTGACGGACTGGAGCTCCTCGCCCTCGCCGTACCGGCTCCTGGCCTGGGCGACCGTCAGCTTGGCGAAGTCGGAGAAGCTCGCCTGGGACTGGAGCTCGCCGCCGGTGAGGACGTCGTACCAGATCTGCCCGGCGCGCTCCCAGGCGTGGCCGCCGAGGGCCTGGGCGACCAGGTAGAAGGCGTGGTTGGGGATGCCGGAGTTGATGTGGACACCGCCGTTGTCGCGGCCGGTCTTCACATAGCCGTCCATCGTCGCGGGCTGCGGGTCCTTGCCGAGCGCGTCGTCGTCGTACGCCGTGCCGGGCTCCTTCATGGAGCGCAGCGCCTTGCCGGTGACGCGCGGGGCGAGCAGGCCCGCGCCGATCAGCCAGTCGGCGTCGGCGGCGGTCTGGCCGAGTGTGTACTGCTTGATCAGCGAGCCGAAGACGTCCGACATGGACTCGTTCAGGGCGCCCGGCTGGCCGAAGTAGGTGAGGTTCGCCGTGTACTGGGTGACGCCGTGGGTCAGCTCGTGGCCGATGACGTCGACGGGGATGGTGAAGTCGAGGAAGATCTCGCCGTCGCCGTCGCCGAACACCATCTGCTCGCCGTTCCAGAAGGCGTTGTTGTAGTCGACGTCGAAGTGCACGCTCGCGTCGAGGGGCAGGCCCTCGCCGTTGATGGAGTTGCGGGCGTAGGCGTTCAGGTAGAGCTCGAAGGTGGCGCCCAGCCCGGCGTAGGCGCGGTTGACGGTGGCGTCCTTGCCGGGCTTGTCGGCCTCGCCGCGGACCTTCTTGCCCGGCAGGTCCTGGTGGTGCTTGGCGTCGTAGATGGTGCGCTGCGGCTTGTCCGCGGGCGCGCCCTGGGGCGGGGCCAGGGCGGGCGCGCCGATGACCGTGGTCAGCCGGCGGTGGGTGCGCTCGAAGGCGTCGCGCTCCAGGGTGCGGCGCGCGGGCCCGGAGAGCGCGGGGTCCTCGTGCTGGGCCAGCGTGTCGAGGACGTGGGGCGGCACGATGGTGCAGAAGACAGGCTCGAAGCCTGCCGGGTTCGCGGTCATGCCCGGCACAATTGCACTGAGTGACGCCACTGTCACTACTGGCGACCAAGATCGTGTGAAATGCGGCGATAAGGATCCTCGGAGTCCGCTCGTCAGTGGTATGAGGCTTCACTCTGAGTGGCGTGCCGCACGTTTTGTCTGGTTTCTTCCTTATGTGGCCGGGATCCCGCATACTGATACAGCCCTCCGGAGAGAGTGAGGCTCGGCTAGGCTGCGGAGCATCATGCGTATCGGGCTGCTTCTCCTTAGCTGCCGCGGCGAGGGCCTGTAGTCGAGGCCGACCCCCTCCCCGCGGAGTTCGGCGTTGCGCCGTCGGCCGTCCTTCCGGACACCCTCTGAGGAGCCCACGCATCATGCCGAACTTCCAGCAGTCCACCTCTATGCCGGTTCACAAGTACGGCAAGTACGAGCAGGTGGACATCCCGGACCGCACCTGGCCGGACAACCGTGTCACCGTCGCCCCCCGCTGGCTGTCGACGGACCTGCGGGACGGCAACCAGGCGCTCATCGACCCGATGTCCCCGGCCCGCAAGCGCGAGATGTTCGACCTGCTCGTGAAGATGGGTTACAAGGAGATCGAGGTCGGCTTCCCGGCCTCCGGACAGACCGACTTCGACTTCGTCCGTTCGATCATCGAGGACGAGACCGCGATCCCGGACGACGTCACGATCTCCGTGCTGACCCAGGCCCGCGAGGACCTGATCGAGCGCACGGTGGAGTCCCTGATCGGCGCCAAGCGCGCCACGGTCCACCTGTACAACGCGACGGCCCCGGTCTTCCGCCGGGTCGTCTTCCGCGGCTCCAAGGACCAGATCAAGCAGATCGCCGTCGACGGCACGCGACTGGTCATGGAGTACGCCGAGAAGCTGCTCGACGAGCGGACGACGTTCGGCTACCAGTACAGCCCCGAGATCTTCACCGACACCGAGCTGGACTTCGCCCTGGAGGTCTGCGAGGCCGTCATGGACGTCTGGCAGCCGGGTCCGGACCGCGAGATCATCCTCAACCTGCCCGCCACGGTGGAGCGTTCGACGCCGTCCACGCACGCGGACCGCTTCGAGTGGATGTCGCGCAACCTGTCCCGCCGCGAGTACGTCTGCCTGTCCGTCCACCCGCACAACGACCGGGGTACGGCCGTCGCCGCCGCCGAGCTGGCCCTGATGGCCGGCGCCGACCGCATCGAGGGCTGTCTGTTCGGCCAGGGCGAGCGCACCGGCAACGTCGACCTGGTCACGCTGGGCATGAACCTGTTCTCGCAGGGCGTCGACCCGCAGATCGACTTCTCGAACATCGACGAGGTCCGCCGCACCGCCGAGTACTGCAACCAGATGGAGGTCCACGCCCGCCACCCGTACGTCGGCGACCTCGTCTACACCTCCTTCTCCGGCTCCCACCAGGACGCCATCAAGAAGGGCTTCGACGCCATGGAGGCGGACGCCGCCGCGAAGGGCGTCACCGTCGACGACATCGAGTGGGCCGTCCCGTACCTGCCGATCGACCCGAAGGACGTCGGCCGTTCGTACGAGGCCGTGATCCGCGTCAACTCGCAGTCCGGCAAGGGCGGCATCGCGTACGTCCTGAAGAACGACCACAAGCTGGACCTGCCGCGCCGGATGCAGATCGAGTTCTCGAAGATCATCCAGGCGAAGACGGACGCCGAGGGCGGCGAGGTCACCCCGAAGGACATCTGGGCGGTCTTCCAGGACGAGTACCTGCCGAACCCCGGCAACGCGTGGGGCCGTATCCAGGTCAAGGCCGGCCAGACCACGACCGACCGCGACGGCGTCGACTCGCTGACCGTCGAGGCCTCGGTGGACGGCACCGGCACCGTCCTGACCGGTACTGGCAACGGTCCGATCTCCGCGTTCTTCGACGCCCTGCAGTCCGTCGGCATCGACGTACGCCTCCTGGACTACCAGGAGCACACGATGAGCGAGGGCGCCTCCGCGCAGGCGGCCTCGTACATCGAGTGCGCGATCGGCGACAAGGTCCTGTGGGGAATCGGCATCGACGCGAATACGACACGCGCGTCGCTGAAGGCCGTGGTCTCGGCGGTCAACCGCGCGGCCCGCTGAGGACTTTGACCGGCACTTTCGGGGCCCCGTCCGCCTTTCGAGGCGGGCGGGGCCCCGTCGTATACCGGCCAATAGCCGTGGAGATCACGGAAAGGTCTCGTCCAAGGTACTGACTCCGCATCAACAATGTGGCTAACATCACGCCAGCGCGGCGATGTTGCCGCGGGGTTACGGAGGTGTGCGAGCGTGCTGCCAGGATGGGGACGAAACGGTCGTGCAGTGCAGATTTCCCGCATCCTAGGCACCCGTACCGCGTGGACCACCATGGGGGACGGCGAGTTCTTCTGCCCGGGCTGCGGGGGCGACCGCAACTACCAGCGGCTCACCGGCCGCCGCCGCTTCACCCTCCTCGGCGTCCCCGTCCTGCCGCGCGGCGACACGGGTCCCGTCGTCGAGTGCGCCGCCTGCGGTCACCACTACGGCGCGGACGTCCTCGACCATCCGACCACCACCCGCTTCTCGGCGATGCTCCGCGACGCCGTCCACACCGTCGCGCTCGCCGTGCTCGCCGCCGGCGGCACCTGCTCCCGTACGTCCCTGGAGACCGCGGCGACCGCGGTGCGCTCGGCCGGCTTCGACGACTGCACGCAGGACCAGCTCGGCGCCCTCGTCGAGGCGCTCGCCGCGGACACGGGCCGGATCTTCGGGGAACCGTGCGGGGCGGGGCTCGCCATAGAGCTGCACGAGGCCCTGGACCCGCTGGCGCCGCACCTCGCCGCGACGGGACGCGAGTCGATCCTGCTCCAGGGGGCCCGGATCGCCCTGGCGGACGGCCCGTACACGACCGCCGAGCGGGACGTCCTCGCCACCGTGGGCGCGGCGCTGACGATCTGTGCGGACGACGTGACGCGACTGCTGGCGGCGGCGCGTACGCCGTCGTAGTGACGGGGCGGGAGCGGCGAGCGGTGACTCAGGGTACGGTGTGAGCGACACAGTGTAACGAGTCTCTCGTGTCGCGCGGGGGAGAGCGAGGATCCCCTGAGACGCTGCCTCGTCGCCGCACTGGCCATCGGCCTCCTCGCCTCCGGGGCCGGCGTCGCGTTCGCCGCCGCCCCCGGTCCCCGTACCGACTGCGCCTCCTCCGTGCCGTACACCGCGGGCGAGGGCGGCTACGACACCTACCGCATCCCGGCGGTCCTCATCACCCGTGTGGGCACGGTGCTCGCTTTCGCCGAGGGGCGGTACGACGGCGCGGGCGACAGCGGCCACATCGACGTCGTCCTCAGACGCTCCACCGACGGCGGCTGTACGTGGGGTTCGCCGCGGGTCGTCACGGCCGGGGGCGGCGACACCCGGGGCAACCCGGCGCCGGTCGTGGACCCGCGCACCGGCCGGATCGTGCTGGTGACGTCCTACAACAGCGGTGCGGCGACCGAGGCGCGGATCATGCGGGGCGAGGTCGCGGCGCGCCAGAGCCGCCGCGTGTTCGTGCAGACGAGCCACGACGACGGCGTGCGGTTCTCCGCTCCCCGGGACATCACGGCCGAGGTGAAGCCGCCGGGCTGGCGCTGGTACGCGACGGGCCCGGGCCATGCGATCGCCCTGCGCCATGGCCCGCACGCCGGCCGTCTGATCGTCCCCGCGAACCACTCCGCCGCCCCGCCCAAGGGCTCGACCGACACGGGCCGGGAGGCCAAGTACTACGGGGCGCACGCGATCTACTCCGACGACGGCGGCCGCACCTGGCACCTGGGCTTCACCGACCGCACCTATGACGGCCGCGTGGACGCCAACGAGAGCGGCGTGGCCGAACTCCCCGACGGGCGGCTGTACTTCAGCGCCCGCGACCAGGGCGGCACCACCCCCGGCAACCGCCTGGACACCTACTCCAGCGACGGTGGCGAGACCCTGGACCGCCCCTACGCGATCCAGCCCACCCTGGACGCCGTCCCCGTCGTCCAGGGCAGCGTCCTCCAACTGTCCGGCGCCCACGCCCCCTTGCTCTTCTCGGCCCCTTCCGTGGCCAACGCCCGGCGCTCGATGGCGCTGTGGCGAAGCACGGACGGCGGCGCCACCTTCACCAAGGCGATGACGCTCTCCTCCGCATGGGCCGCCTACTCGGACCTGGTGGACCTCGGGCACGACCGGGTCGGCATCCTGTACGAGACGGGCTCGACACGGCCGTACGACAGGATCGAGTTCCGCCGTCCGCGCTGGACGGCTTCGCCCGTCAGGTGAACGCGGCCATGTCCTCGAACCCGCTCTCGTCAGAGCAGGCCCGCTCCCGCCAGGTATTTCCCCACCCGTTCCACCTCCGCCTCCGACAGCGGCACCTGCGGCTCCGCCGTGGCCGGACAGGCGATGACGCCCCGCAGGTGCAGCGCCGCCTTGAACGCCCCGAGCGCCGACGAACCGCCGCCCATCCGGGCGGGGTCCCCCACCCCGACCATTCCGAACAGCCCGCACAGCCGCTCCTGTTCGGCCCGCGCCCGCTCCCAGACGCCCCCTCGGCAGAGCCGGTCGAGCCGCACGTACCCGTGCGGGTCGACGTTGGCGAGACCGGGCACGGCCCCGTCCGCCCCGAGGGCGAGCGCGGAGTCGACGACGAGTTCGGACCCGGTGAGAGCGGTGAAACCGGTGATGTCGGGGCGGGCGCGGGCGCCCGTGACGACCGCGCGGAAGGCGGCGAGGTCGCCGCTGGAGTCCTTCAGACCGGTCAGCACGCCCTCCGCGGCGAGGGACAGGACCAGCTCCGGGTCCAGCTTGGTGTGGACGGACACCGGGATGTCGTAGGCGAAGACGGGCACGGCCGAACGGGCGGCGACCAGGCGGAAGTGGCGCGCGATCTCCGCCGGATGGGTGCGGGCGTAGAAGGGGGCGGTCGCCACGATCGCGTCCGCGCCCGCCGCCGTCACATACGCCACATGGTCCAGCACCCTCGGCGTGGTCATGTCGATCACCCCGGCCAGCACGGGGAGTGCGCCGCTCACATGGGCGACCACCGTCTCCACCACCAGCCGCCGCTGGGCGTCCGTCAGGAACGCCGCCTCCGAGGACGAACCGAGGACGAACAGGCCGTCGACGCCCCCCTCCACCAGATGGTCCACGAGCCTGACGAGCGAAGGGACGTCCACCTCGCGGTCCGGTGTCAGGGGCGTGCAGACGGGCGGAACGACACCGGTCAGCGGGGTGGGGATCGGCATGAAGGCTCCCTCGGGACGATCAAGGCTGCTGCTGGGCGGGGATGTCGGCCACGGCGGGCGCGGCGGACCCGGCCTGGGCCACCAGGTCGCGCGTCGACTGGTCCTCCGTCACAGGATGGTGGCACCGGAAGCGGTGGTCCGACGTCGACGCGGCCGTGAAGTCCGACATCACGCGCACGCACTCCTCGTCGGCCTTCCAGCAGCGGGTGCGGAACGGACAGCCGGTGGGCGGGTGCGTGGCCGAGGGCACCGGGCCCACCAGCGGGATCGGATCGATCGGGTCCAGGAGACCGGGCGTGGCGGAGAAGAGGGCCCGCGTGTACGGGTGCCGGGCGCGGTCGGTGACCTCGGTGGCCGGGGACTCCTCCACGATCCGGCCCAGGTACATCGTGATCACCCGGTCGCTCATCCTGCGTACCGTCTGGATGTCGTGCGAGATGAAGACCAGAGCCAGGTTCAGGCGCTTCCTCAGGTCCAGCAGGAGGTTGAGGATCTGGGCGCGGACCGAGACGTCCAGCGCGCTCGTCGGCTCGTCCGCCACCACCAGGTCCGGGTCCAGGGCCAGCGCGCGCGATGGCCACCCGCTGGCGCTGACCGCCGGACAGCTGACCGGGCAGCACGTCCGCCAGGGCGCGGGGAGGCCCACCAGGGACATCAGCTCCCGCACCCGGTCCTCCCGTTCCCGTGCCGTGCCGCGCCGGTGCACGTCCAGGGGGTCCGGCAGGATCCGGCGTACGGGCAGGCGCCGGTTCAGGGCCGTCGACGGGTCCTGGAAGACCATGCCCGTGCCGGCGCCGACGGACGCTCGTCGCTCGGCGGGCTTCATCGACCACAGGTCACGGTCACGGAAGCGCACTGGAGGAGGGGCTGATACGCCGGGTCGCGGCCGTGCTCACCGAGCCGGAACTCGACCGCCTCGAAGCGGTCGTGGCGGAGATGGAGGAGGCGGGCCGCTCAGGCCGCCCCTTCCCCGAACTCGACCGCGAATTCCACGAGTTGCTGTACGCCTCGCTCGGCAACGCACTCGTGCCACAGCTTCTGGGCGCCTTCTGGACCGTCATCAGCCGGGTCGCCGGCATACGCGGCTGGACCGACGACCCGGCCCCCGAACTGACCGTCCGCCGCCACGGGACATCGTCACCGCCCTGCGCGCCCGCGACGTGGAGGCCGCCCAACGCGCGATGGCCGACCACTTCCGCGGCATCGAGGCGAGGGCGGCCCAGGGGTCCAGGGGAGTGGGCTGACTACTGGGTCCTGTCCGGCCCCTAGGCGGTGGCCAGGCGCCACACCTGGAGTTCCTTCGTGTCCTCGGCGATCGTGTACCAGCTGCCGTCGCCCAGGGTGTTGGGTACGCCGGATGTCGGGAAGGGGTAGGTGACCTCGCCGAGCAGCCGCATGTCCCGCACGTCGACCAGCCAGTGCCGCCCCGCCCCGTACTCCTCGTCGGCCTCGCTCGTGCCCGCGATGACGGTGTGCTCGTCGAGGAAGCCGCCGTAGTAGTCCCAGCGCACCTCGGGCTCGTCGTTGTCCGGGTGCAGTGCGGGGTGATCCGGAATGACCTCCTCCGCGTCCAGCTCCGAGACCACCGAGCCGTCCTCGACCCGGTGCAGGGCCAGGGCCTCCTGGTAATGGGTCACCGTCAGGAAGTGCTCGCCGGACGGGCTCACCGTCATCAGGCAGCGGTCGTCGTCGCCGATCCGGTCGACCGTGAGCCGCTCGCCGTCCCAGCGTCCCCACAGCAGCGGCACCCCGTCCTGTCCCTCGCCGACGCTCAGCCCCATCTGTCCGGGGTCCGGGTGCGCCACGTGCCCCGAACCGGCGGCCGCGGTCTGGATGTCCGCCTGCCCGAGCACCCTCCCGTCCGTGGCGTCCAGCACCAGCCACTCGTCGATCACGTCCGGGTCCTCGTTCCCCGCCGCGAGCGGCCCGCGCACATGGGCCCACACGAGCTTGCCGTCCGCGGAGAAGACCACCGAGCCGCTGTCGGCGTACAAGTGCCCACGGCCGACTGTGCTTTCACCCTTCTCGCCGTATTCTTCGAACGAGGCGTGCAGCTCCCGGCAGCTCCCCTCCCAGCAGCCGTGCCGCACTTCCCACAGGGTGGTGCCACGCCGGTCCACCGCCCGCACCGCGTGCACGCCCGCGAAGACCGCGACGTCCAGCCCCGGCGCCACGGTGCACGTCCCGAAGCGGCGCGGCCACGGCCTCGGGAAGCGGGCCACCGAAGCCTCACCCGCGAGCGCCGCGGCCAGGTCGTACGCGGCCAGCTGGGTGTCGTCGCCCTGCAGGATCAGCGTCCGGCCCGGCAGGCACCGCTCTCCTGGCAAGCCGGCCGTGGCCGAGTCCAGCGGGCCGGCGAGCGTGGTGACGAGACGGGCGCTCGCGGACATGGTTCCTCCAGTGCGCGTGATGCCGTACGGCGTTGTGTGCGTCGGATGCACAGTACGGCCGCCCACTGACAACGCCGTACGCGCCCGTCCCGTACGACCTCTCACACGTCCCGGCGGTCCACCGCCACCACGGCGATCACCGCCGACACCGCCGCCCACGCCGCGAGCACCACCCAACTGCCGGTCACCGTCGCCCCGTAGCGCGGGAGCCGAGTGAAGGGATCGCGGCCGTAGGCGATGTCGGTCAGCCGCGTCCAGGCGTTGACGGGCATGGCGTGCCGCACGGCGGCCGTCCAGCGGTAACGGTCGGTGATGAAGCTGGGGACGAGGAGCAGGACGGCGGTGACGGCGACCATCGTGCTCGCGCTGTGCCGGATCAGGGCCCCCAACGCCATGCCCGCCAGCGCGCAGACCGGGGCGAGCAGCGCGGAGGCGACGACCACGCGCAGGGCACCGGAGTGGGCGATCGACACAGCGGCGTGACGGCTGGTGAGGATCGCCTGCGTCGAGGCGAAGGAGGCGCTCGCGACGAACGCGCCGTACAGCGTCATGACCGCCGTCACCACCACGACCTTCGCCGCCATCAGGGCGCGCCGGTCCGGGACGGCCGCGAGGGTCGTACGGATCAGGCCCGTCGAGTACTCCCCGACGACCGTGATCGCGCCGATGCTCGCCGCCGCGAGGATCAGGATCAGTGCCGATCCGTCGGTGAAGGCGTCGCGCAAGGCCAACTCCCACGCGAAGGAACGCATTTGGGGATTGAAGCGTGGATAGTCGTGCGCGTGCACCCGTGCCGCGTTGGCGTTGAAGCCGATGACGGCGGGGGCGCCCGCGCCGAGTGCCCAGTAGGTCGAGCGCAGGGAACGGAGTTTGATCCACTCGGCGGCGAGGAGATCGGTGAACCGCGCGGGGGCCGGTGTGAGGGCGAGGGTGGTCATCGGGCGTCTCCCGCGAGGAACTCGGTGCTTTCGGCGGTCAGTTCCATGAAGGCGGCCTCCAGGGACGCGGCCTGCGGGGTCAGTTCCTCGAGCAGGATCCGGTGCTGGAAGGCGAGTTCACCGATGCGCGCCGCGCTCAGGGCGGTCACCTTGAGGGTCCGGTCGTCGTACGGCGCCACGGCCGCCCCCTCCTCGGACAGCACGGCCGTGAGCTTCGCGAGGTCCGGCGTCCGCACGGTCACCGTCGGCCGGGTGCCGCGCGCCGCGAACTCGCTCACGCTCTCCGCGGCGATCAGCTCACCCCGCCCGATGACGACCAGCTCGTCCGCGGTGTGCTCCATCTCGGACATCAGATGACTGGAGACGAACACGGTGCGCCCCTCGGCCGCGAGCCCGCGAAAGAGCTCCCGCACCCACAACACCCCCTCCGGATCGAGCCCGTTGAGGGGCTCGTCGAAGAGCAGCACCGGAGGTTCGCCGAGCAGGGCGGCGGCGATTCCCAGGCGCTGGCGCATCCCCAGCGAGAATCCCTCGACCCGGCGCCGCGCCGCCGCCCCCGCGAGCCCCACCTCCTCCAGCACCGCGTCCACCCGGCTCCGGGGGATGCGATTGCCGCGCGCCAGCGCCTCCAGATGGGCCCGCGCGCTGCGCCCGCCGTGGACGTCGCCTGCGTCGAGCAGCGCGCCGACGTGCCGCAGCCCGCGCGGATGACGCCGGAACGGCTGCCCGTCGATCGTCGCGCTCCCGCCGGTCGGCCCGATCAGGCCGAGCAGCATGCGCAGCGTCGTCGTCTTGCCCGCGCCGTTCGGGCCGAGGAACCCGGTGACGTGCCCCGGGCGCACCTGGAACGTCAGATTCCGGACGGCGGTGGTGTCGCCGTAGCGTTTGGTCAGTTCGTTGACTTCGATCACGCCGACCACCGTCTCGTCGGCGCGCAGTGCGCGGTATCGCCCCGTGGCCGACAATCTCCCCGGCCGGTGTCGACCAGGGGTGTACGTCCCAGGACCGATGCCCGTCCACGGCTCCCCTGCCTACGATCGCCGCATGCATGCCATGCCGCTCCCGCCCCGCCTCAAGCGCGTGCCGCCCGGTGCCTGGGTGGCCCTGGCCTGGTGCGCGAGCACGGCGTTCACCTTCCTCGCCCGCGTACGGCTCCCCGGTGAGGAGACGGCCAACGTGCTTGCCGCTGTCCAGTTCTACCGCTGGGACGGCCTGCTGATCCTGACCGTCGCCTGCGCCCTGGCGCTGTTCGGCAGCATGCGGTTGCACCGACGGCCGCTGACCGCCCTGGGCCTGCTTCTGACGGCCGCCGCCTTCCTCACCACCAACCTGGCCGTGGGAGCGATCCAACTGGCCCAGTTCCTCGCCGTCGACCTCGCCCTCTACTTCATCGCGGCCGGCCGCCCCCGCCGCACCGGAGTCGCCGCCCTCTGCGTGGCGCTCGCCGTCCTGGTGGCCTGGGAGTCCCTACGGCTGCTGCGCGGGTGGGGCATCGGCACGCTGGAAGAGCTGACCGTGGCGCTGACGGCCGTCGTCGCCTGGCTCCTCGGTGACGCCTCCCACCGCACCCGCGCGTACGGCGAGACGCTCCGCGCCCAGGCCGCCACCCAGGCCGTCACCGACGAACGGCTGCGTATCGCCCGCGAGATGCACGACATGGTCGCCCACAGCATCGGCATCATCGCCCTCCAGGCGGGCGCGGCGGCCCGCGTCGTGCACACCCAGCCGGACGCCGCGGGTGAGGCGATGACGGCGGTGGAGACGGCCGGGCGGGAGACCCTGGCGGGGCTGCGCCGGATGCTGGTCGCGCTGAGGCAGGCGGACCAGGACCGGACCTCCGCCTTGGGGGATCCTCAGCTGCACCCGGCCGAGGGCCTCGCCGACCTCGACCGGTTGGCCGCCGCGACAACGGCGGCGGGCGTCCGGGTCGACGTCCACTGGAAGGGCGCGCGCCGTCAACTCCCCCCGGACATCGACCTCTCCGCCTTCCGGATCGTCCAGGAGTCGATCACGAACGTCGTACGCCACGCGGAGACGAAGGCCTGCCGGGTGACGGTCGACCACCTGGAGGAGTACGTGGCCGTCGAGGTCACCGACGACGGCCGGGGCCGGGGCAGCACCACCGACACCGGCTTCGGACTGGCCGGGATGCGCGAGCGGGTGGCCCTGCTGCACGGCGAGTTCACGGCGGGCCCCCGTCCCGAGGGCGGCTTCCGGGTGACGGCCCGCCTTCCGGTCCCGGCGACGGCGGCGGCGACCAGGGTGGCCGCCTGATGCCGGTCCGTGTCGTCCTCGCCGACGACCAGCAGCTGATCCGCACGGCCCTGCGAATGGTCATCGCCGACATCGAGGACGTGGAGGTGGTGGGGGAGGCCGCGGACGGCGAGGAGGCGGTGACCCGTACCGAGGAACTCCGGCCCGACGTCGTGGTGATGGACATCCGCATGCCGGGCGTGGACGGCATAGAGGCGACGCGCCGCATCACGACGGGACAGGGTGAGTCGAGGATCGTCGTCCTGACCACCTTCGACGACGACGACTACGTGTACGGGGCGCTGCGCGCGGGCGCGTCGGGGTTCCTGGTCAAGGACATGGCTCTGGACGACATCATCGGTGCCATACGGGTCGTGGCGGCCGGCGACGCGCTCATCGCCCCCAGCGTCACCCGCCGCCTGATCCAGGACTTCACCTCCGCCCGCTCCGCCGAACCACCGCGGCCACGCCGCGACCTGACCGCGATCACGGACCGCGAACGCGAGGTGCTCACCCTGGTCGGCACGGGCCTGTCCAACACCGAGATAGCCGAACGGCTCTTCATCAGCGTCGCCACGGCGAAGACGTACCTGACCCGCCTGCTGTCCAAGCTGGACGCACGGGACCGGGTGCAGTTGGTGATCATCGCGTATGAGGCGGGCCTGGTCTCGGCGCGCCGGTGAACCGCCGGTGAAGCGGTCGGCGGACGACGTGCGTCACTTCTTGGTGGCGGACGGCTTCGGTCCGATCTTGGGGCGGTCCGGGCGTACGGAGAAGGCGGTGTCGCCCGCCACGGCGACGATCGCGTCCTTCACGAGCAGCAGGCTCGGGACCGTGGTCTCCGGCGAGTTCCCGGGGTCGTCCAGCTTGTCCGTGCTCCACCGCGCGGCGCCGGTCGCGCGGTCGAGCGCGAGCAGCCGGCCGTAGCGGTTGGCGAAGAAGAGGTCGTGGTAGGTCGTCGACAGCGTCGGCTTCGACAGGTTCTCGATCTGCGTCTCCCGCTGCCAGAGCCGGGCGCCGTCGGTGACCCTGATCGCGGTGACGGTCCCGTCGGGCCGCACGAAGTACACGACGCCGTCGAGGAGGGTGACCGAGCCGCGCGGGGGGCTCGCCAGGGGGATCCGGACGAGGGCGCCGCCGGCCGGGTTCACCCTCAGCAGGCTTGAGAACGGTGTGTCCGTGTCGTCGGCGAACTCGTCCTCCGCCGCGTTCCTCGGCACCGCGAACAGCGGCTGCCCGGCGACGGTGCCGAGCGGCACCACCCCGCGGGGGAGTGTGGCGAGGTCGTGCGCCGTGCCGTCGGCCGGGTCGAGGCGCACCAGGCCGGTCGAGCCCGTGTCGGTGTTCTCCGGCGTGCACAGGCCGTAGGGGACGCCGTCCAGGGCCAGCGGGGTGCAGGAGTTGCCCGCCGACGACTTCGCCGGTGTCCGCCACAGGTCCTTGCCCGTTCTGGCGTCGAAGGCGACGAACTCCGTCCCGTCGTCCCCGTCGTCCGACTTGGCCAGGACGCCGCCGTCGAACAGGACGGCGGGCCGGACTTCGTTGATCGGGCGGTACCAGACCCGTCTTCCGGTGCCGGCGTCGAGGGCGACAAGCCGCCAGGTCTCGCGCACGTTCAGGCCCGGCTTCTCGTAGGTGTACACGATCCCGTCCCGGACGCCGACCGGCAGCGTGGTCTGCGGGGTGTGGCCGACCCGCCACTGGACACGGCCGGAGGCGGCGTCGAGCTTGGCGACCGTGAAGCCGGACCCCGCGCAGTACAGGGAGGAGCCGCCGGACACACAGCCGGACTCCGAGCCGCTGATGGAGATGTCCGCGTACGCCTTGTCCGGGGCCTGGGTGAGGTTCGCGCGCCAGGGCTTCCAGCCGACGGGGAGCGCCGCGGCGGGAGAGGCGGCGGCGCGGGACGCGGCCGTGCGCCCGCCGGGCGTGCCCTCGGTGCTCTTCGGGCGCGCCACCATGTAGTACACCGACGCGGACACCATGGTGACGGCCAGGGCCGCGCCGAGGGCGACGAGGAGACGCACCCGGCGACCGCGGCGGCCGGCACCGGCCGGGGCCGTCGTGTCACCGCGCTCGCGGGCGGGCCCGCGCCCTCTTGCGACGGTCGACGGTCCCGACGCGGCCGGGGCGGTCGGCACGTCCGGCAGGTCCCTGAACAGCCGGTGCAGCTCGGTGAGGTCGGGCCGGGCGGTCGCGTCCTTGTCCAGGCAGCGCTCGGCGATGCTCCTGAGGGGCTCCGGTACGCCGTCCAGGACCGGCTGTTCATGCACTACCTGATAGCCCGTCATGTACGGGCTGCCGCCGTCGAAGGGACGGTTGCCGGTGGCCGCGTACACCAGCAGCGAGCCCAGCGAGAACACGTCCGAGGCGGCGGTGACGTCCCGGGGCGAGGCGAACTGCTCCGGGGACATGAAGGGCGGGGTGCCGATCAGCCGCCCCGTCACGGTGAGGGTCTGGTTGTCGGCGGCGCGCGAGATGCCGAAGTCGATGACGCGCGGACCGTCCTGCGCCAGCAGGACGTTGCTCGGCTTCAGGTCCCGGTGCACCACGCCCGCCTGGTGGATGTCCCGCAGCGCCTCGGCGAGCCCCAGCGCCAGCGTACGCAGCGCGGGCCCGCCCAACGGGCCTTCCTCCGCCACGATTTCGGCCAGCGTCCGGCCCGGCACGTACAACGTCGCCATCCAGGGCGCTTCGGCGTCCGGATCGGCATCCACCACGGGGGCGGTGAACGCCCTGCTCACCCGGCGGGCCGCCGCGATCTCCTGCCGGAAGCGGACCCGGAACTCCTCGTCCTGCGCGTACTGGGCGTGCACGACCTTGACCGCGACCTGCCGTCCCGAGGCCGAATGTCCCAGGTATACGACGCCCATGCCGCCGCTGCCGAGCCGGTCGACGAGCGTGTAGCCGCCTATGGACCCGATGGACTCCGATTCCCCGGTGCTCAGCGGCATGGCCGGTTGCCCTTCCCAAATCCCCTGTGTCGCACGCCTGTTCCGCGGCATCACATTAGTACCTACGCCACAGGGGGCCGCGCGTCAGGCTCACTTCGCGACGGTACGGGGGAACGCCGTCCAGACGAGGGAGCGGATTGCCGAGTGTAGATGTGGAGAGTCACCTTGGAGACACGAAGAGTGAAACCCGGGAAGTCGGGGGAACAGGGTGAAGGCACAACACTCGGCGCTCTGCGTCGAAGAGGCGGAGGTAACGGTGAAGGAATTGCGGGCGGCGCTGCGATGAGGCCACCGACGAAGCCGCCGATCGGCTCGTACGTCGTCGACACGCACACAGGGAAGGTGGGCATGGTGATGGGACACGAGGGACCGTACGTACAACTGAGAGCGCTGGGCGGGGGCAAGGAGTGGGACGTCGCCCCCGACGCCGTCCGGCGGGCCACCGCGGCGGAGCGGCTCGGCGCGGCCACGGCGTATGCGAACGCACGCGGCCACGGTGACGTCCCATGAGCGGGCGCCGTCCCGCCACGACCGGTGCGGGTGCCAGGGGCAGGCCGCCCGCGGTGAGGAGCAAGAAATACGGCACCCTCCGGCGCATGCCCTCGCGTACGCGAGAATGGGCCCATGAGTCTGTTCCGCGACGACGGCATCGTGCTGCGCACCCAGAAGCTGGGTGAGGCGGACCGGATCATCACGCTGCTCACCCGCGGTCACGGCCGGGTACGGGCCGTGGCCCGTGGCGTGCGGCGGACCAAGTCGAAGTTCGGGGCGCGGCTCGAACCCTTCTCGCACGTGGACCTGCAGTTCTTCGCGCGGGGGAGCGAGCTGATCGGACGCGGCCTGCCGCTGTGCACGCAGAGCGAGACGATCGCTCCGTACGGCAGCGGGATCGTGACGGACTACGCGCGCTACACCGCCGGTACGGCCATGCTCGAAACCGCCGAGCGGTTCACCGATCACGAGGGCGAGCCCGCCGTGCAGCAGTATCTGCTGCTCGTCGGCGGGCTGCGCACCCTCGCCCGGGGCGAGCACGAGCCGCACCTCGTCCTCGACGCCTTCCTGCTGCGCTCCCTCGCCGTGAACGGCTACGCGCCCAGCTTCAGCGCCTGCGCGAAGTGCGGGATGCCGGGACCGAATCGGTTCTTCTCGGTCGCGGCGGGAGGTTCCGTCTGCGTGGACTGCCGGGTGCCCGGCAGCGTCGTACCCTCGGCGGGGGCCCTCGAACTGCTCGGCGCGCTGCTGACGGGAGACTGGGAGACCGCGGACGCGTGCGAGCCGCGGTACGTCCGGGAGGGCAGCGGGCTGGTGTCGGCCTATCTGCACTGGCATCTGGAGCGCGGGCTGCGTTCACTCCGGTACGTGGAAAAGTAAGACTGAGGGAGACGAGAAGCACATGGTCGTACGCGGGATCCTGGGACGCCAGCGCCGCGAGTACAAGACGCCGCAGCCGCACCCGTCCGGTGCCGTCGCGCCCAAGCTCCCCGGTGAGCTGATCCCGAACCACGTGGCGATCGTCATGGACGGGAACGGCCGCTGGGCCAAGGAGCGCGGGCTGCCGCGCACCGAGGGGCACAAGGTCGGCGCCGAGCGCGTCCTCGACGTGCTGCAGGGCGGGATCGAGATGGGGGTCGGCGCCATCTCGCTGTACGCCTTCTCCACCGAGAACTGGAAGCGCTCGCCCGACGAGGTGCGCTTCCTGATGAACTTCAACCGCGACTTCATCCGCAAGACCCGCGACCAGCTCGACGAACTCGGCATCCGGGTCCGCTGGGTGGGCCGGATGCCCAAGTTGTGGAAGTCGGTGGCCAAGGAGCTCCAGATCGCCCAGGAGCAGACCAAGGGCAACGACCGGCTGACGCTGTACTTCTGCATGAACTACGGCGGTCGCGCCGAGATCACCGACGCCGCGCAGGCTTTGGCTCAGGACATCAAGGCCGGCCGGCTCGACCCGTCGAAGGTCAACGAGAAGACCTTCGCGAAGTACCTCTACTACCCGGACATGCCGGACGTGGACCTGTTCCTGCGGCCGAGCGGCGAGCAGCGCACCTCCAACTACCTGCTCTGGCAGAGCGCCTACGCCGAGATGGTCTTCCAGAACGTGCTGTGGCCGGACTTCGACCGGCGCGACCTGTGGCGGGCGTGCGTCGAGTTCGCCCAACGCGACCGTCGCTTCGGCGGGGCTGTCCCGAACGAGCAACTGCTCGCGATGGAGCAGGGCATGCGGGGCCGCGCGGAATAGGGCCTGAGCGGAGGGCCTGATGCGTGAGGGGGCGCTCCGTCAGGAGGCGCCCCTTCAGGGGCGCGGGGCTGTCACATGTGCGGCTCCGCCGCGTGCGCGCGCCCAGCCCCCACGAGCCCGCAGATCACAACGAACCCCGGCTACCCCTTAGCGGCAGCGCACTCCGCACACGTACCGAAGATCTCAACGGTGTGGGCGACGTTCACATAGCCGTGCTCGACCGCGATCGCCTCCGCCCACTTCTCGACGGCCGGGCCCTCGACCTCGACCGCCTTGCCGCAGACGCGGCAGACGAGGTGGTGGTGGTGCTCGCCGCTGGAGCAGCGGCGGTAGACGGACTCGCCGTCGGAGGTGCGCAGCACGTCGACCTCGCCGGCGTCGGCGAGGGACTGCAGCGTGCGGTACACGGTGGTGAGTCCGACCGAGTCACCCTTGTGCTTGAGCATGTCGTGGAGCTCCTGCGCACTGCGGAACTCGTCCACCTCGTCGAGTGCCGCCGCCACGGCGGCACGCTGCCGGGTGGAACGGCCCCGAACGGGCGATCCAGCGGTTGTCACCGTTGCCTCCTCGCGTCTGCCCTTGCCCGGCCATTGTGCCAGCCCGGACTGTGCGTGGTCAGACGCCGACCTTGCGTTCCGGGCCGCGGGTGGCCGGAATCGCACACTCCGCGGGGTCTCCGGCCCCCTGCGCGGCGGCCAGGGCCCGGGCCCGGCGCCGGGCCAGCGGGGTCGCCAGCACGGTGAGCGCGATGAACGCGCCGATGGTCAGCAACACGATCGTCGCACCGGGCGGCACGTCCTGGTAGTACGACGTCACGGTGCCGCCGATCGTCACGCTCACCCCGATCGCCACCGCGATCGCGAAGGTGGCGGCGAAGCTGCGGCTGAGCTGCTGGGCCGCGGCCACCGGGACCACCATCAGCGCGCTGACCAGAAGCAGGCCGACCACCCGCATCGCGACCGTCACGGTGACGGCCGCGGTGACGGCGGTGAGCAGGTTCAGGGCGCGCACCGGCAGGCCCGTCACCCGCGCGAACTCCTCGTCCTGGCTGACCGCGAAGAGCTGTCGGCGCAGGCCGAGCGTGACCAGGACGACGAAGGCGGCGAGGACGCAGATCGCCGTCACGTCGGACTCGGAGACGGTGGACAGCGAGCCGAAGAGGTACGAGGTGAGGTTGGCGTTGGAGCCGCCCGGCGCGAGGTTGATGAACATCACGCCGCCCGCCATACCGCCGTAGAAGAGCATGGCGAGCGCGATATCGCCGCGCGTCTTGCCGTACCAGCGGATCAGCTCCATGATCACGGCGCCCAGGACGGAGACGGCCGTCGCCATCCACACCGGGTTGGTGGAGAGCAGGAAGCCGAGGCCGACACCGGTCATCGCCACATGGCCGATGCCGTCGCCCATCAGGGCCTGGCGGCGCTGGACGAGGTAGATGCCGACGGCGGGCGCGGTGATGCCCACCAGGACGGCGGCGAGCAGGGCCCGCTGCATGAAGTCGTAGTTCAGGAAGTCCATCAGCTCAGCAGTCCCGTCCGGATCGGTTCGGCGTCGTGAGCCGCGTGCGGGTGTACGTGGTCGTGGCCGGGCAGGGCGTGTTGGCCGACCGCCCGCGGGGGCGGGCCGTCGTGCAGGACGCAGCCGTCACGCAGGACGACCGCGCGGTCGATCAGCGGCTCCAGGGGTCCCAGCTCGTGCAGGACGAGCAGCACGGTGGTGCCCGCCGCGACCTGCTCGCGCAGGGTCTGGGCCAGCACCTCCTGGCTTGCGAGGTCGACGCCCGCCATCGGCTCGTCCATGATCAGCAGCTCGGGCTCGGAGGCGAGGGCGCGGGCGATCAGTACGCGCTGGTGCTGGCCGCCCGACAAGGCGTTCACCGAGTCCTTGGCGCGGTCGGCCATGCCGACGAGCTCCAGGGCGTGCCGTACGGCCTCGTGGTCGGCCTTGCGCAGCACGCCGAAACGGGCGCGGGAGAGCCGGCCGGAGGCGACGATCTCCGTCACCGTGGCGGGCACGCCGCCCGCGGCGGTCGTGCGCTGCGGCACGTACCCCACCCGCCTCCAGTCGCGGAAGCGGCGCCGCGGGGTGCCGAAGATCTCTATCTCGCCGCCGCTGACCGGGACCTGGCCGATGACGCTGCGGATGGCCGTCGACTTGCCGGAGCCGTTGGCGCCGAGCAGTGCGACGACCTCACCGCGGTGCACGGTGAGATCGATGCCGCGCAGGACGGGGCGAGAGCCGAGCTCGGCGGTCACGCCGCGCAGAGATATGACGGGCTCGCTCACGCTGTCCTCCTGGAACTGGGGGTCACTTGGCGCCCGACCTGGAACCGGGGGGTCACTTGGCGCCCAGCGCCGTCTGCAGCGCCTTCAGATTGGATTCCATGACCTGCAGGTAGTCGCTGCCCTTGGACTTGCCGGTGATGCCCTCGATCGGGTCGAGGACGTCCGTCTTCAGGTGCGCGTCGCCGGCGACTGTCTTGGCGGTCTTGTCGCTGACGAGCGTCTCGTAGAAGACCGTCGAGACGCCGTCGGCCTTCGCCATCTTCTCAAGGTCCTTCACACGGTTCGCGCTGGGCTCCGACTCCGGGTCGAGACCGTTGATGGCCTCCTCGGTGAGGCCGTAGCGCTCGGCGAGGTAGCCGAAGGCGGCGTGGGTGGTGATGAAGACCTTGGACCTGGTGTTCGCCAGCCCGGTCTTGTACTGGGTGCCGAGGGCGGAGAGCTTCTTCAGCAGGGTCGCGGTGTTCTTCTCGTACTGGGCGGCGTGCTTCGGGTCGGCCTTCTCCAGGGCCTTGCCGACGCCGCTCGCCACCTCGGCGTACTTCACCGGGTCGAGCCAGATGTGCGGGTCGGTGGCGCCGCTCTCCTCGCCCTTGGAGCTGTCATGGGCGGCCGCGTGCCCGCCGACCTCGTTGCCGTGCTTCTCCAGCGTGGTCAGCGAAGCGGCGTCGATCTTGGTCTTGACCTCAGACTGCGCCACGGCGTCGTCGACGGCCGGCTGCAGGTTCTTGAGGTAGACGACGGCGTCCGCCGACTGGAGCTGCGCGGTCTGCCGGGCGCTGATCTCCAGGTCGTGCGGCTCCTGACCGGGCTGGGTCAGGGTCGTGACGTGCACGTGCGTCCCGCCGATCTGCTCGGCGAGGTACTGCATGGGGTAGAACGACGCCACGACGTCGAGCTTCCCGTCGCTCGTGCCGCCGGCCGCCGTGGAGACCGAGCAGCCGGTGAGGGCGCCGAGGCCGACCGTGGCCGCCAGGGCCGCGGATCCGGCTGTGCCTATTCGAGAAGCGGCGAGGCGCCGTCGTACGTTCATGACAGTCATTTTCAACAAACCTGGAAACGATTGTCAACAAGCCTTGGGTATGCCCTGGGTAAACGAGGCGGCGTATGAGCCGGTAAGGGGCACGATGAGGCGAGGTGTCCCCGAACCGATTTGATACGAGGGTGGGCGGCGCCGGTAACCTGAATCATTCGCTGCCGTCCGTTCGTAATGAAGAGAGCACCGTGGCCGCCGACAAGATCGACACCATCGTCAGCCTGAGCAAGCGCCGTGGCTTCGTTTTCCCCTGTAGCGAGATCTACGGTGGACAGCGTGCCGCCTGGGACTACGGTCCGCTCGGCGTCGAGCTCAAGGAGAACATCAAGCGCCAGTGGTGGCGCTACATGGTCACCTCCCGTGAGGACGTCGTCGGTATCGACTCGTCGGTGATCCTGGCGACCGAGGTCTGGGTCGCGTCGGGGCACGTCGCCACCTTCACCGACCCGCTCACCGAATGCACCTCCTGTCACAAGCGCTACCGCGCCGACCACCTGGAGGAGGCCTACGAGGCGAAGCACGGCCGCGCCCCGGAGAACGGCCTCGTCGACCTCAACTGCCCCAACTGTGGCAACAAGGGCACCTTCACCGAGCCCAAGCAGTTCTCGGGTCTGCTCTCCACCCACCTCGGCCCCACGCAGGACAGCGGCTCCGTCGCCTACCTGCGCCCCGAGACGGCCCAGGGCATCTTCACCAACTTCGCCCAGGTCCAGCAGACCTCGCGCCGCAAGCCGCCCTTCGGCATCGCGCAGATGGGCAAGTCCTTCCGCAACGAGATCACGCCCGGCAACTTCATCTTCCGCACCCGCGAGTTCGAGCAGATGGAGATGGAGTTCTTCGTCAAGCCGGGCGAGGACGAGAAGTGGCAGGAGTACTGGATGCAGGAGCGCTGGAACTGGTACACCGGCCTCGGTCTGCGCGAAGAGAACATGCGCTGGTTCGAGCACCCGCAGGAGAAGCTCTCCCACTACTCCAAGCGCACCGCCGACATCGAGTACCGCTTCAGCTTCGGCGGTAACGAGTGGGGCGAGCTGGAGGGTGTCGCCAACCGCACCGACTACGACCTCGGCGCGCACTCCAAGGCCTCCGGCCAGGACCTCTCCTACTTCGACCAGGAGGCCGGCGAGCGCTGGACTCCGTACGTCATCGAGCCCGCCGCCGGTGTCGGCCGCGCGATGCTGGCGTTCCTGCTGGACGCCTATGTCGAGGACGAGGCTCCCAACGCCAAGGGCAAGATGGAGAAGCGCACGGTGCTGCGCCTCGACCCGCGGCTTGCGCCGGTCAAGGTCGCGGTCCTTCCGCTCTCCCGCAACCCCGAGCTGTCCCCGAAGGCCAAGGGCCTCGCCACGGCCCTGCGTCAGCACTGGAACATCGAGTTCGACGACGCGGGCGCCATCGGCCGCCGCTACCGTCGTCAGGACGAGATCGGCACCCCGTTCTGCGTCACGGTCGACTTCGACACCCTCGACGACAACGCAGTCACGGTGCGCGAGCGCGACTCGATGAAGCAGGAGCGTGTCTCCCTCGACCAGATCGAGGGCTACCTGGCGGCCCGCCTCATCGGCTGCTGACCTGCCTTCTCGAGCCCCCGGTTCCCCGATGTGGGAGCCGGGGGCTCTGCGCGTTCCTGGCGCGTTCCGGGTGCGTCCGGGACGCGTTCCGGTGAGTGCTGCTGGAGCCGCTCAACGACCCTCGCTCAACGACCCTGCAGCGCCTTGACGTTGTCGCCGAACGTCCAGTTCTTCGAACCGTCCCAGTTGATCGACCAGGTCATCAGCCCCTTGAGGCCGGTGCCGTAGTGGCGCCAGGCCTGGGAGACCAGGCTCGGTGCCATGTAGCCGCCGCCGGCGCCCGACTGGGCGGGCAGCCCCGGGACCTGCTTGTCATAAGGCACCTTGATGGTGGTGCCCTGCACGACCAGTCCCTTGTTCAGGCAGTCGGTCTGCGCGGTGAAGCCCTGAACGGTGCCCGCGGAGTAGGAGTCGCCGGAGCATCCGTACATGCTGCCGTTGTAGTACTGCATGTTCAGCCACCACAGGCGGCCGTTGTCCGCGTACTTCTTGATGATCGGCAGATACGCGCCCCAGATCGAGCCGTACGTGATGCTGCCGCCCGTGACGTACGCGGTCTCCGGCGCCATGGTCAGCCCGAAGTTGGCCGGCATCTGCGACAGCACACCGTCGATGATCCGGGTCAGGTTGGCCTGGGACGTGGAGAGCTGGCCGATGCTGCCACTACCGACGAGACCCGTCTCGATGTCGATGTCGATGCCGTCGAAGTTGTACTTCTTCAGGATGGGCACGATCGTCGCGACGAACTTGTCGGCGACGGCGGAGGAACTGAGGTCGATGCCCGCCGCCGCCCCGCCGATCGACAGCAGGATCGTCTGCCCGGACGCCTTGGCCGCGCACATCTGCGCCGGCGTCGCGACCTTCACGCCCGCGTCCATGCCGTCCTCCCAAAGGGCCGTTCCGTCGGAGCGGATGACCGGGAAGGCCGCGTTGATCACGTTGTAACCGTGGGTGGCGATACGGGAGTCGGTGATCGGGGTCCAGCCGAAGGGCGGGTGGACGCCGTTGGAGGAGCCGTCCCAGTTCTCCCAGTAGCCCTGGAGAACCTTCCCGGACGGGCGGGACTTCACGGCGCAGGTGTCGGCGGCGGATGCGGTGGGGGCGGTGGCGACCGACAGTGGGGTGAGGACGGCTGCGGTCAGTGCGAGGGCGAGCAGGCGCAGCTTCCGACGGATCATGCGAGGCCTCCCGGTGGGGGGGTGCGGCGAGGTGTCGTAGGCATGACAGTGCCTGCGGTCCAGACCTGTCGTCAATAGGTCTGGACCAGAGTGGGTGTCGGCTGACAGCTGACAGCTGACAGGTGACAGGTATCAGGTGACAGGTATCAGATGACAGATAACAGATGACAGATATTGAAATCTGTCATCTGTGATGCCATCGTGAACGGACACCACCCCTCCAAGCAACACCAGGGAGTCCTCATGCGAACCCGCCCCCTCGGAACCACCGGCCCCCAGGTCTCCGCCCTGGGCCTCGGCTGCATGGGCATGTCCGCGCTGTACGGCGAGGCGGACCGGGCCGAGTCCATCGCGACCATCCACGCCGCCCTGGAGGCGGGCGTGACGCTCCTCGACACCGGCGACTTCTACGCCATGGGCCACAACGAGATGCTGATCGGCGAGGCCCTGCGCGCGGCTCCGTCGGACCTGCGTGAGCAGGCGCTGACCAGCGTCAAGTTCGGCGCCCTGCGGGACCCGGACGGCGGCTGGGCCGGATACGACGGTCGCCCCGCCGCGGTGCGGAACTTCGCCGCGTACTCGCTGCAGCGCCTCGGCGTCGACCACATCGACGTGTACCGGATCGCGCGGCTCGACCCGAACGTCCCGATCGAGGAGACGGTCGGCGCGATCGCCGAGCTCGTCGAGAAGGGGCACGTCAGGCACATCGGCCTGAGCGAGGTCGGCGCCGACATCATCCGCCGGGCCGCCGCCACCGCCCCCATCTCCGACCTGCAGATCGAGTACTCGCTGATCTCGCGCGGCATCGAGGACGAGGTCCTGCCGACCACCCGCGAGCTGGGCATCGGGATCACCGCGTACGGCGTGCTGTCCCGCGGGCTGATCTCCGGTCACTTCACGGCCGACCGGCAGCTGGCCCCGACCGACTTCCGCTCCATGAGCCCCCGCTTTCAGGGCGAGAACCTCCAGCACAACCTCTCGCTCGTCGAGGCGCTGCGGAAGATCGCCGAGCAGAAGGGCGTCAGCGTGGCGCAGATCGCGATCGCGTGGGTCCTCTCGAGGGGCGAGGACATCGTGCCGCTGGTCGGTGCGCGGACCCGGGAGCGGCTGACGGAGGCGCTCGGCGCGCTGGACGTCACGCTCGACGACGCCGACCTCGCCGCGATCGAGCAGGCCGTGCCGGCGGACGCCGCCGCGGGCGACCGCTACCCGGCGGCGCAGATGGCACATCTCGGCACCGACCGCTGACAGTGCCGACAGGTACGGTTTTCGACATGGCACCGACCACCGAAGCACTGACCGCCGAGCGCATCCTCGAGGCGACCGAGGAGGTGCTGCGCCGCCACGGCCCCGCGAAGGCCACCGTGGTGGACGTGGCCCGCGCGCTGGGCGTCAGCCACGGCAGCGTCTACCGTCACTTCCGTACGAAGGCGGCGCTGCGGGAGGCGGTCACGAAGCGCTGGCTGGACCGTACGTCGCGGATACTCGCGGAGATCGCCGGTCCGTCGCCCGCGACACCCCCGGAGGCGCTCCAGCACTGGCTGGGGACGCTGTTCACCGCCAAGCGGCACAAGGCCGGCGACGATCCCGAGCTGTTCGCCACCTACTCGGTGCTGCTCGCTGAGGCCAGCGCGGTGGTCGAGGAGCACATCGCCGAGCTGGTCGAGCAGCTCTCGGACATCATTCATCGCGGCGTGATGGAGGGCGACTTCATGGCTGTGGACGGCGACTCCGTCGCGACGGCCCGCGCCGTCTTCCACGCCACGAACCGTTTCCACGACCCCGCCTACGCCCACGAGTGGGAACAGCCGGGCATCGAGGCCGAGTTCTCGACGCTCGTCACCCTCGTCCTGCGCGGACTGCGCCGCCGAATCGACTGAGTCCACGCCTCGGCGAACCGGCGAACCAATGGATCCGCCGGACAGGCCCTAACCCTCCGCCGGGTCCACCGTCGCCTGATGCGCCTCGGCGAGGTGTTCCTCCGCCTTCAGCCACGGCAGGAACTGCGCGCCCTTGCGCCAGCCGCAGGTGTCGCATCTGATCGTGCGCTGTACACCGGCGCGCTGGACATGGACGACATGCTCGCGACCGTGCTGGTCCCAGCGGCTTACCTTGCTCGTGTTGATCTGCAGCATGACACCTCCAGGTGTTACCGCTCCGCTCGCGCGGCAAGGCTTACGCAGCAAGGAGTGTGCAGCATCGGGAAGATCAATGGGGGTTCTTCGGCCGCGAGTTCACCGCGTGGCCGTACGCGATCACGATCCGTCGCCGCCCGTCCATCCTCCGCGGTGCCGCGCCGCCCCGATCTACACTCCGCCCATGACGACCGGAACTCCCGCCATCGCCAAGGACCTCGCACCGCACGGCACCCTGCAGGCGGTCGTTTTAGCTCGATCGTGTGATGGTCGGCTTCCGGGCTTGCGGCGTCCTGGGCTGATCGGGTTAACGTGATCGTGTGATCTGGGACGCCGGGTACGGCGCCAGCGTGCGGGGCCCCTGCTCCACCGGAGTGATGGTTCAGGGCCTCCCCGTCGCCTCTGGCCGTATCCACATGGCCAGGTCACACAGGGAACTGGCCTCCCGGGATCGGGCGCGCCCGGCAGTCGCAGGCCCTGGCCGCCCCCCCTCGCCCGCCCGGGGAGCTGACCTAGGATCGGCGCGTGATCGCCGAACTGCAGTGCGTGGTGCTGGACTGCCCCGAGCCGCTCCGACTCGCCGAGTTCTACGAGGCCTTGCTCGGCGGGAGTGTCAACCGGCCGGACCGGCGCTGGGCGCTCGGCGAGACCTGGTCGACGCTGCACACGCCGTCCGGTCTCGTGCTCGCCTTCCAGCGCGTGCCGGCCACGGAGTACCGCCCTCCGCAGTGGCCCGATCCCGCCCGCCCCCAGCAGTTCCACCTGGACTTCGGCGTCCCCGACCTGGACCGGGCGCGGGAACAGGTCCTGGCTCTGGGCGCGACGTTGCTGGACGTCTCCGACGGGCGGACCTGGCACATCTACGCCGATCCGGCAGGACATCCCTTCTGTCTGGTCCGTCACTGAGGAGTCGTATTCATGACGCGGGGGACAGCCGAGCTCGGGGAGCTGTTGCGGCGGGCGGGGCTGGAAGTCGTCGGGGAGCGGCGGGTCGAGTACGTGCCGTCCCCCCGGTTCGTGTGGCGCGCGGCCGTCCCGGGTGACGCCGAGCGGGTGCTGTGCGTGGCCGGTACCGGCCGGACCCGATCGGCGAGTTCAACGCGCGGTGGCACCGGCTGGCGGCCGAGGGCGGGATCCTCGGCGAGGACGGTGTCTTCCTCATCGACGTCGGCGGCCACCGCACGGGCAGCGGGCCCTGGGACTGGACGCCGGTCCGGCTCACCGACCGGTGGGACCCCGCCGGAGTACTGGGCGAGCGGCCCGGCGAGCCGAAGTTCGTCGCGCTTTCCACGGACGGCGACAGCCTGCTGGCGACGACGCCCGAGGACGACGGGATCCGGCTCGTCGCCGTGGACCGGGTGAAGGTGCGGTGGGAGGCGGTCGGGCGGGAGACGGCCCGGGAGACTCCTGAGGAGCGGGCGGCCGCCTGGGAGTCGCTGTTCGAGGGGCTGGACCTTTCGGAGCGACTGCGCACGTCATGGGCGAACGGGCTGGCGCTCAACCCGGCCGTCCCCGATGATCTGCGCACCGGACTGCTGGGCCTGTCCACCTACTTCATGTACGGCGCGATGCCGACGGCGGTCGTGGAGGCCGCCATGGTTGACCCGGACTGGCGGATACGGGCGCGGCTGGCCGAGGTCCAGCAGAACATCACGGCCGACCAGTGGACCCGCCTGATCCTCGCCGAGCGGAACGAGCGGCACCGGTGGATCCTCACCATGCTCGCGGCGGACCGGCGTGCCGAGCTCACCGAACCCGCGTATGAGCGGCTCACCGTGGATCCGTCCGCCCGGGTCCGTGCGGAGACCGCCCGCCTGTCCGGGTTGCCCGCACACCTGCTGACCGTGCTGGCCGTCGACCCCGAGTGGGTGGTACGGGCCGCGGCCTGCCGACGGGCCTGGCCCCACCTCCCGAGTGGGACCCGGCACAAGCTGCTCGGGGACCCCAGCGGCAAGGTCCGTGCGGAGGCCCTGCTCCGGCACCACCAGGATCATCCGATGCCCCGGTCCGTGTTCGCCGGCGCCGACTTCGCCTCCGACACCGCCTACGGGGGGTACCGGGACCGCGCGGTGAAGTCCTGCCGCCTGGAGCGCGACCTCGCCGAACACTGCGCCCATGACAGTGATCCGGCCCTGCGCCGTTCCCTCGCGGAGAACCCGGGCCTGGACCCGGCCCTGGTGGCCCTCCTCGGCCGGGACCAGGACGAGTCCGTCCGCTTCGCGATCTCCACGCGCCCCGACCTCACCGAGGAACAACGAGCCGGCATCGACATCGACTTCGATCCGCGCCTGCGCCACTACCCGCTCGACTGGGTCCTGGACCTGCATGACGACCCCGCAGCCCTGCGCCGCCTGGCCGCCTCCGCCCACCCCCTCGTACGCCGTGGCGTCGCCCGTGCCAAGAGCCTTCCGCCGGACGTGGTCGAACTCCTCGCCCGGGACGAGGACCGTGTCGTCCAGCTCTTCCTCGCCGAGTCCTGCGACGACGCGCCCGCCGACATGCTGCTACGGGTGTGGCAGTGGTGGACCGGCAGCCTCAGCACCCCCGACCGCCCCCACGGCCACCCGAACTTCCCCCGCCACGACCTCCTCCGCCATGCCGACGACCCGAACCCGCGGATGCGCCAACTGGCCCTGGACGACCCTGAGTCGACGTCCGAACTGGTGGAGCGGTTCAGTCGCGACCCGGACGAGGAGGTCAGATACCGGGCCGCGAAGGACCCGCGGCTGTCGACGGTGTCCGCGGTACGACTGCTCGACGACCCGCACGAGCACATACGCCGAGCGGCCTTCTGGCACCCGCGGTTTCCCGCTCGGGTCGTCGTCCGGCTGCTGCGCGACCCCGGCACCGCGGAGTCCGCGACCCGGCACCCCGCCCTGCCCGTCCCCGTCATGGAGCGGATGCTCCGACTGCTCCGACCGCTCAGCTGATCGTGCGCGGCAGGCGCAGGCTCAGGGCCGTCGTCAGGGCCACGCCCGCCAGTTGGACGAGAAGGGTGGTGACGAGGGCGTCCCGCATGCCGTGGCTCGAGCTGAGGGACAGGAAGAGGGTGCCCAGGGTGGCGACGCCGATGGCGAGGGCCGACTGCTGGGTGGTGGCCATGACGCCACTGCCGACGCCTGCCCGGGCGGCCGGGACCTCGGAGAGGATGATCCGGATGAGGACGGGGAGCTGGAGCGCCTGGCCCGCGCCCGCGACCGCCGCGCCCGGCAGCAGTTGCCACACGCCCAGGTCCGGCCAGGACCGCCACGCGGCCAGCGCGATGAGGGCCACGCCCACCGCCTGGATGAGCCCGCCCGCGGTGACGATCCGGGTGCCGTAGCGGACGATCAGCCGGGGGCCGCAGAGGGAGACGACGAAGAAGACCAGGGCCATCGGGGCCAGGGCCAGGCCCGCCGGGACCGGGCCGAGGCCCGCACCCCGCTGCAGCGCCACCGCGATCACGAACATGAAGCCGCTGAAGCCGATCGAGAACGGCACGATCATGATCAGGCCCCGACGGAGCGGGGTCAGCGCGAACAGGCTCGGCGGCACCAGGGGCGTACGGCCCTCGCGGTCCTCGCGGCGTTCGACGAAGTAGAACGCCGCCGCTGCGAGGGGGAACAGCGCCAGCGACAGCCAGGTCCACAGGGGCCAGCCCGCCGCCCTGCCCTCGGTGAGCGGGGCGAGGAGCGCGAGGAGGGACACGGCGAGCAGTACCGTGCCGGGGGCGTCGATCGGCTCCGGGCGCTGCGAGCGTGTCTCGGGGACGGCACGCGTGGCCAGGATCAGGCCGAGGATCACGACAGGCACGTTCACGAGGAACACCGCGCGCCAGCCGGTGCCGGCGATGTCCGCCGCGACCAGGAGGCCGCCGAGTATCTGCCCGGCGACCATGGACAGGCCGGCGGTGGCCCCGTACAGGCCCATGGCCTTGGCGCGGCGCGGGCCCGCCGTCGCCGCCTGGATGGTGGCGAGCACCTGAGGCAACATCGCCGCGGACGCCGCGCCCTGCGCGACGCGCGCCGCCACCAGCGTCCAGGCACTGGGCGCGATCCCGCACGCCAGGGAGGTCAGACCGAAGGCCGCCATGCCGCCGAGGAAGAACTGACGTCGCCCGAACAGGTCGCCGAGCCGGCCGCCCAGGACGAGCAGGACGGCGTACGCGACTCCGTACCCGGCGACGACGAGTTCGAGGACGGCTTCGCTCGCGTTCAGGTCCCGGCCGATGGTCGGGAGGGCTACGTTGACGATGAAGAAGTCGATGAGGGGCAGCGCTGCCCCGAGCAGCACGGTGAAGAGGCCGAGGCCCCCGAGCACGGGGACTGCGGAGGGCAAGTGGACGGGAGTCCTGACGGTTCCGGTTTCGGTCACGTTCTCCAGACTTCTCCTGACCTCAGACTGGTACCAGAGTGTCCTTATCCTGGTAGAAGCAGTACCTGGCAACAGGTTCCGGTGAACGGCAGGCTGGAGGCATGACGACGATGGCGCAGGAGAGCACCGCTCCCCGGCCGGTGGAGGACATGGCCCCTGCTCCGCAGGCGGTGTCCGTGACCTCTCCTCGGCCGGTCGACCCCGAGCCGCACGGCACCGCCGCCCCGCGCGGCAGCGAGATCCGGCGGCACGAGCTCGCCACCTTCCTGCGCAACCGCCGCGAGCGCATCACTCCGGAGCAGGTCGGACTGCCCCGTGGTCGCCGCCGGCGCACGCCCGGCCTGCGCCGCGAGGAGGTCGCGCAGCTCTCCGCCGTGGGCGTCACCTGGTACACCTGGCTCGAACAGGCCCGTGACATCCAGGTCTCCGAACAGGTCCTCGACGCCCTGGCCCGCACCCTGCGGCTCGACCCCAGCGAGCGCGCCCACCTCTTCCGGCTGGCCGGAGCCGTCGACCCCACGCCCGCCGCGCCGTGCCCGACCCTCACCCCGGCCCTGCTCGAGGTGCTGTCCCAGCTGGAGCCGGTCCCGGCCTGCATCCAGAACAGCCGCTACGACATCCTGGCGTACAACCGCACATACGCCCGCCTGATGATGCGCGACCTCGACGCCGTACCGCCCGAGGACCGCAACTGCATGATCCTCGCCTACACCCACCCGGAGTGGCGCGAGTCGATCGTGCTCCTCGACGAGACCATGCGCGTGATGGCCGCCAAGCTGCGCGGCTCGATGGCCGGCCACCTCGGCGAGCCCGCCTGGAAGCTGCTGGTCAAACGGCTGCGTACGGAGTCGGCGGAGTTCCGTGAGATCTGGGAGCGGTACGAGGTGTACGGCGGCTCGCGCAGCAAGACCAAGCAGTTCCTGAACCCGTACGTCGGGCTGCTCACCGTCGACCACACCGACCTGTGGCTCGCCCCCGACATGGGCGCCCGCATGGTGACGTACGCCCCGACGGACGAGCAGAGCCGCGAACGTCTGAGGGCGCTGCACGAGATCGCGCTGACGGCGGAGACGGAAGCCGCCTAGGGCAGGTCTAGGCCCGGACGCTCACCGAGTCCCGGACCTCCGCCGACTCCAGCTGCCGTGCCGTCCGCTCGGCCGTCCCGCGTGCCCAGCGTCCGCTGGTCAGCGCGCCCAGGACGAGGACCGCGAGACCGCAGCCGGTGAGGATCCACCAGCCGGGGCGGGCGGCCGACACGAACGTCTCCCGGTACGCCGAGGCGTGGATGCCGGAGGCGAGGACCGCGCCGACCACGGCGACACCGAGGGTGCCGCCGATCTGGCGGCTGGTCGAGGCGACGGCGGCCGCGACCCCGGCCTGGGTGCGGGGCATGCCGGAGACGGCGGTGTTGGTGATGGGGGCGTTCACGAAGCCGAAGCCGAGGCCGAAGAGGACGTAACCGATGACGAGAGTGACATTCGACGTCTCGGCCTCGAACGCGGCGAACAGGATCCCGCTCACGGTCATCGAGACCCCCGCGATCAGCAGCGGCAGCCGTGGACCCCGGCTGCCGACCAGCCGCCCCGACAGCGGCGCGCACACGAAGCACATGAACGCCATGGGCAGCATCCACAGGCCCGCGTGCAGTGCGTCCAGGCCGCGCACGTTCTGCAGATAGAGCGTGGAGAGGAACAGGAACCCGCTGAGCGAGGCGAACGCGCTGACGGCGACGACCGTGGCCCCGCTGAACGGCGCCGACCGGAAGAAGCGCAGGTCGATGAGCGGTTCGGCGCGCCGGGGCTCGTACCACAGCAGGCCGGCCAGCGCGGCGACGGCGATCGCGCCGAAGGCGAGGGTCTTGGGGGCGCCGGAGCTGGGCGCCTCGATGATCGCGTACGTCACGGAGCCGAGCAGCGCGATGACGAGGAGCTGCCCGACCGGGTCGGGGCGGCGGGCCTTGGGGGCGCGGGACTCGGGGACGTAGCGCCAGGTGAGCAGGAGCGCGGCGAGGCCGACCGGGAGGTTGATCCAGAAGATCGACCGCCAGCCGACCGAGTCCACGAGGAGGCCGCCGACGATCGGGCCCCCGGCCATCGATATGCCGATCACGCCACCCCAGACGCCGATCGCGCGGGCGCGCTCGCGCGGGTCCGTGAAGGTGTTGGTGATGATCGACATCGCGACCGGGTTGAGCATCGAGCCGCCGACCGCCTGCACCATGCGGAAGGCGACGAGCGAGTCCAGGTTCGGGGCGAGGGAGCACAGGGCCGAGCCGATCGTGAAGATCACCAGGCCCGCCTGGAAGACCCGGCGGCGGCCGATGCGGTCGGCGGTCGAGCCCGAGAGCATCAGCAGCGACGCGAGGACCAGCGTGTACGCGTCGATGGTCCATTGCATGCCTGCCACGCTCGCGTGCAGTTCCTTCTGCATCGAGGGCAGGGCGACGTTCAGGACCGTGTTGTCGAGGCTCACGATCAGCAGGCTCATGCAGCAGATCGCGAGGACGAGTAGACGGTGGCGGGGACTGAGCTCGGGCATTCCTCCAGCCTACGCCCGTATCGATAGTGCGTCTAACTAATGACCCTCTCCGCACCGGCCTCTGACAATCACCACCCGTCCATGACTGTCACCGCACCCTTTCCCGTACGCAAGCACTGTTCCGGTGCGCGACGAGCACTTGTTCCGGTACGCGACAATGGGGGAATGTCCACGATCGCCCTCGCCCCCGCCGTCCCGCTGTCGATCGGCCCCCACACCGTCCAGCCGCCCGTCGTCCTCGCCCCCATGGCCGGGATCACGAACGCGCCGTTCCGCACGCTGTGCCGCGAGTTCAGTGGCGGCAAGGGCCTGTTCGTCAGCGAGATGATCACCACACGGGCGCTGGTCGAGCGCAACGAGAAGACCATGCAGCTGATCCACTTCGACGCGACCGAGAAGCCGCGTTCGATCCAGCTGTACGGCGTGGACCCGGCGACCGTCGGCAAGGCCGTCCGCATGATCGCGGAGGAGAACCTCGCCGACCACATCGACCTGAACTTCGGCTGCCCGGTCCCGAAGGTCACCCGCAAGGGCGGCGGCTCCGCCCTCCCGTACAAGCGCAACCTCCTGCGGGCGATCCTGCGCGAGGCCGTCAGCGGGGCGGGCGATCTGCCCGTGACGATGAAGATGCGCAAGGGCATCGACGACGACCACATGACGTTCCTCGACGCCGGACGGATCGCCGTCGAGGAGGGCGTCACCGCCATCGCCCTGCACGGCCGCACCGCCGCCCAGCACTACGGCGGCACGGCCGACTGGGACGCCATCGCGCGCCTCAAGGAGCACGTGCCGGAGATCCCCGTCCTCGGCAACGGCGACATCTGGTCGGCGGAGGACGCCCTGCGGATGGTGCGCGAGACCGGCTGCGACGGGGTCGTGGTCGGGCGCGGCTGCCTCGGCCGGCCGTGGCTGTTCGGCGACCTGGTGGCCGCCTTCGAGGGGCGCCCGGACACCTACGCCCGCCCGACCCTGCGCGAGGTCGCGGCCGTCATGGTCCGCCACGCCACCCTGCTCGGCGAGTGGATCGGCGATGAGGCACGTGGCGTCATCGACTTCCGCAAGCACGTGGCCTGGTACCTGAAGGGATTCGCGGTCGGCTCCGAAATGCGCAAGCGGCTCGCGATCACCTCGTCCCTCGCCGAACTCTCCGACGGCCTCGCCGAGTTGGACCTCGACCAGCCCTGGCCGACGGGCGCGGACGGGCCGCGCGGCCGCACGTCCGGCAACAACCGGGTCGTCCTGCCGGACGGCTGGCTCAAGGACCCGTACGACTGCGCGGGCATCAGCGAGGACGCGGAACTGGACACGTCCGGCGGCTGACTTTTCTGTCGGGGGCCCTCAAGCGCCCCCGACCGCCGTGAGCAGCGCCAGTGGTGCCGCCGCCGACCGCGACTCCCGTACGCACGCGTGCGGGTAGGGCACCGGCTCCGTGTGGGTGTCGCGGCCGTACCCCGCGAGAACCTCGGGGAGCCGGTGGCCCGCCGCGGTGGCCGCGTCGACCAGCGCGTGGGCGACCGTCCGGGCCTCGTCGTGCAGGCCGTAGCGGGCGAGCCCCAGCGTGATCAGCGCGTTGTCGTGCGGCCAGACCGAACCGCGGTGGTACGACAACGGGTGGTACGCCGGCTGGTCGGCGGCCAGCGTGCGCACACCCCAGCCGGAGAAGAAGTCCGGCTCCAGGAGGCGGTGGCCGACCAGTTCGCCGTACTCCTTGTCGAGCAGCCCTGACCACAGCAGGTGCCCGGCGTCCGAGGCGAGGGCGTCGACCTGGCGGCCGTCACCGTCCAACGCCAGTGCGGGGAAGGCGCGTTCACTCATCCAGAAGTCCCGCTGGAAACGGTCACGGAGGTCGCCCGCCGCCTGTTCGAGCAGCGCCGCGTAGACCTCGTCGCCCCAGACCGTACGGGACAGGTGGGCGGTGCGGCGCAGCGCGTCGTACGCGTACCCCTGCGCGCCCGCCGCCATCACCGGCCCACTGGGACGGCTCCCGTCGGCCGAGCAGATGGCGCCGGGGGAGTCCTTCCAGTTCTGGTTGGCGAGGCCGCCGCCGTCCGCGCGGTAGACGAGATAGCCGACGGAGGTCAGGCCGCCGTGGTCCAGCATCCAGCCGATCGCCGCCCGGGCGTTGGCCTCCAGACGCCGGGCCAGGGTCGGGTCACCTGTCTGCTCGGTGTACGCGCCGAGCAGCACCAGGAACAGCGGCGTGGCGTCCACCGAACCGTAGTACCGCCCGTACGGCACCTGCCCGAAGTGCGCCAGCTCGCCGTGCCGCACCTCGTGCACGATCTTGCCGGGCTGGGCCACCGCACCCGCTCCCACCTCCACCGCCTGCGTCGCGGCGAGCGCGGGCAGCGTGGCGGCCGCGAGCTCGGGACGGTAGGGGAGCGCGAACAGCGAGGTCAGCAGGGCGTCGCGGCCCAGGAGCGTGAGGAACCACGGCACTCCGGCCGCCGGCACCCGCAGCTCCTCGCCGTCCGGGCCCGTCGCCGGAACCTGGAGCACCGCGAGGTCCGACAGCCCGCGCGCACAGGCCGCGGCCAGCTCCGGCCAGCCGGTCGGGAAGGGCACGCCGTCCGCGAACTCGCCTTCCAGCGCGAGGAGTCGTGCGTTCGCCGCGGAGGGCGAGGCGGGCACCTCCGGCTCCTTCAGCGCCCCGTGCGGGCGGGCCGCCACGCGCAGGGCCAGCTCCGCCGAGGCGTGCGGTTCGAGGTCCAGGGTCCATACGAGGCGCCGGGCGCCGGTACCGGTCTCCTCGACCCCGTCCGGCGGTGGCTCGGAGGTGACCGTCGTACAGGAGCGCCATTCCCCGCGCTGGTAACTGAACTCCACCCCGTCGTCGAGGACCTGACGCCCTCGTACGGCGCCGATCTTCGCGTACGTGCGGTAGTCGGAGCGCAGCTCGAACTGGTCCGTGAAGTCGGCGTCCACGGTGAGCGCGATGCGCACGGTCGTGGGTGACGGGCGGTTGCTGGTGACGCGCAGCGCCTCCACGAAAGCGCCGTCGGTGACGGCCTGTTCACGGAAGAGCGTGTACGCGGGCGGTTCGTTGCGCCCGCCGCGCGGGACGAGCACACAGCGCGCCGTGTCGCCGTCCGCGACCGGCGTCAGCGCCTCGGGCACCGCGCCGTCGACGGTCAGCTGCCAGCGGCTGAGGTGCCGGGCGTCCCGTACGAATAACCCGTCCGGGGAACTGCCGCTGCGCACCCCGCTGATGTCCCCGCCGTCGCCCACGGCGGCGAACGTCCCACCGTGCACGAGCAGATGATGCCGGTCCGTCATCCCCGGTCCCCTCCCTTGGCGCCCGTCTCGAATGAACTGTGTGGCGTATGTGGTGTGTGTGGCGTATGCGGCGTGCCTGATGCGTGCGATGTGTGTGACGTGTGCGGCGCTGTGCCGTGTGTCTGGTCGGCCCGCGCGGGCTCGTGCAGCAGGTCCAGCGTCAGCGCGGCCGTCCAGCTGAAGCCGAGCGCGCCGCAGGCCTCGCCGGTGTACGGATCCACGTACTCCGCGAACCCGGACGAGTCGGCCGTCTCCAGCAGCGCGGCGCGCAACTCCTCCGCGCGCCCGTGCTCCCCGTGCAGCCGCAGGCCACGCTCCAGCAGCCAGTTCGTGTTGAACCACGCCGGGCCGCGCCAGTAGCGGTGCGGGTCGAAGGCGTGGCCGGTCAGGTCGTAACTCGGCGCCAGTCGGGCGACCCCGCCGAGCCCGAAGTGCGGCCCGCCCGCCGTGCGGACCAGGGTGGCCGCGATGTCGCGGGGGAGCGCGGGGAGGATGAGCGGGAGCAGCCCGGCCACGCTGCGCTCGGGGATGAGCGCGCCAGTGCGAGAGCGCTGCTCTGAAACGAGATCACCGCTCTGACGGGAGCGCCGCTCCGAAGGGTGAGCACTGCTCTCGGCGGAGCGCCGGCCTGAGGAGTGAGCACTGCTCTCGGAAGAGCGTCGCTCCGAACCGAGAGCGCCGCTCTCGCCCCCGCCGCGCGCATCCCCACCGCCCGCATCCCCGCCGTACACATCCCGGCAGAAGAACATCCCCTCCGCCGGGTCCCACAGCCGCTCCACCAGGGCCGCCGTCAACCGTTCCGCGCGGGCGTGCCGCGCCGTCCCCGCCGCGCCCAGTTCCTGCGCGATCGCCGCGAGCGCGTGCTCGGAGGCGATCAGCAGCGCGTTGAACGCCGGGTCCTCGACGGCGAACTCGCCGGCGCCGTCGGCGTACCCGCCGTCCCGGTAGTCCGTCGCCAGTCGCACGTACCGCCCGTAGTCGAGGTCCGTCGGCCGGTCCTCGGCGGACCCGTGGTCGAGGTCGGCGCGGCGGAAGGAGCGCGGCGCGGCCGGGGTGACGCGGCTCAGCGGGGCGTCCCAGCACGGGCTGTTGTCCATGCCCTGTTCCCACGGGTGGACCACGGAGGCGAGCCCGCCGCCGCCCAGGTCCCGGCGGTGCAGCAGATAGCGGTGCCAAGCGGCCAGCCGGGGATACATCCGGGAGAGGAACGAACGCGACCGGGACAGACCCGGGTCGGCCTGGTGCACCAGCCAGGCGGCGAGCGCGTGCACCGGTGGCTGCACGATGCCCGACGTCTGTACGGTGCGCGGGGCGCCCGCAGCGCGCCCCGCGGTCGAGGAGCGCCAGAAGTCGGGGCTCGGGAAGTAGGCGTCGAGCGGAACGGAGGGGTTGAACACAATGTGCGGGATCCGGCCGTCACCCCATTGGGCGCCGAGCAGCGTCTCCAGTTCCGTCTGTGCCCGCAAGGGGGACAGGTGGCGCAGCCCGATCGCGATGAAAGCGGAGTCCCAGGACCACTGGTGGGGATACAGACCGTGCGAGGGAACCGTGGACGTTCCCGTCCAGTTGCCTTCGAGTACCCGGGCGGCCCTGAGGTGCAGCGACCCGGTGGACCGGTCGGGATCGTATACGTGTGCGCCGGAGTGGGTGATCTCGGGGGAACCGGGCGGAGCGGGGGAACCCGAGGTGCGCACGGGGGTGGTGATCCCCGTGCGGCGGATGGTGAGTTGGGTTGTGCTGTCCACTCAGGTCTCCCCGAAGACGTCCGGCCGATCGGTTCGGCACTAGCTACCGTAGGGTTACGTCTATTTAACACGCAAAACTCAATATGTAATGCAGAGTTGGTGAGCGCAAGGGGTTGGGCATGACAGGCATGGCGGGGACGGCAGGAAGGGCGGCGAAGGCCATGAGGGCCGGGCATCAGGCGAGCGCCGGAGATCTGCTCGAACTGGTACGCAGCGGGCGTGCCACGACGCGCGGCGCGCTGCAGCAGGCCAGCGGTCTGTCGCGGGCCACGGTCGGCCAGCGTCTCGACCGGCTCTTCCGTGCGGGCTGGCTGCGTGAGGGCGCGGGCGGCCCGGTGGACTCCCCCCAGGGCGGCCGGCCCTCGATCACCCTGGAGTTCGACGACGAACACGCCGTCGTCCTCGCCGCCGACCTCGACACCCGGCACGGCAGGGCCGCCGTCGTCTCGCTGAGCGGCGAGATCCAGGCCGAGCACCACGGAAGCCTGCGCATCGAGGACGGCCCGGACGCCGTGCTGGGCGAACTCGGCCGCTGGTTCGCCGAGCTGCTGGAGAAGGCCGGGCAGCGCGCGGACGCGGTGTGCGGGATCGGACTCGCCGTGCCGGGACCGGTCGACACCGAGACCGGCAAGGTGGTGCAGCCGCCGATCATGCCGGGCTGGGACGGCTACGACATACGCGGGCGCCTGGGACGCGCGTTCGCCGAGCACGCCGGCGTCGAGGGCGCGGAGGGTGCGGGGATCACCGGGAGCGCCGGGATCGCCAGGGGCGGCACCCGGATCCCCGTGCTCGTCGACAACGACGCCAACCTCATGGCGTACGGCGAACAGCGCACCGGGTATCCGGACTGTTCGGCGTTCGCCCTGGTCAAGGTCTCCACCGGTATCGGTGCGGGCATGGTCGTCGGCGGTTCCGTCTACCGGGGCGTCGACGGGGGCGCCGGCGACATCGGGCACATCCGGGTGGGCGCGGACGCGCTGTGCCGGTGCGGTTCGTACGGCTGTCTGGCCGCCGTCGCGAGCGGTGGCGCGGTGGCGCGCAGGCTCGCCGAATCCGGTGTCCCGGCCACCTCCGGATCGGATGTGCGTGACCTGCTGACGGCCGGACACCCGGAGGCGATGGCGCTCGCGCGGGAGGCGGGGCGGCAGGTCGGGGACGTCCTCGCGACCGTGGTGACCCTGCTGAACCCGGGCGTGCTGATGATCGCCGGGGATCTGGCCGGAACTCCGTTCCTCACGGGTGTGCGCGAGCTGCTGTACCAGCGGGCGCTGCCGCGTTCGACCGCTCATCTGGACGTGGTGACCTCGCGGCTCGGGGAGCGGGCGGGGCTGGTGGGGGCTGGGGCGCTGGTCGTGGAGTACCTGTACGCGCCGGAGCGGGTGGAGGAACGGCTGGCGGCGCTGGGTGTGTGACGCCTGTGTGGCGCCCCTGGACGGCGGGGCGTATGACATCCATGTGTCGCATCCACGTCGCGTCCACACCGTGGTCCGCATGATGAAATTCCGGCCGTCTTTACTGCGTGATTCTCGCCACCCTTGATAGGGGTGGTGCTCAGATGAGCGGATCTTGAGCGACTGCACTTCCCTAAGGGGTGGCACTCAGTGCCACCCCTTGATCGTTCATCGATTAAACTCAGACGTGTCGACTGCCGCTCATCTGAGCGGATACTTCCCTTTGGGGACGTCGATCCGTTCAAGAAGTGAAAACATCTCTCCGTCACCGCTTGCCAAGGCTTGACTTTCAATCGAGTGGCGGACGGGTGGTTACAGGCGCATGACGTGCAAGTAGACGTACCCAGACGCCTTCGATCTGGGTATGTTCCTCGCCGTCAGGGCAGCCACCGCGACGTCGAGGAGTCGAGACTCGTGTCGGAAAACAAAGATCCCCACGTAGCTGAGAGCGGCGACAGCGGCGCCGAGGGGGCGAAGTTCGTTTACGACTTCACCGAAGGCAACAAGGACCTCAAGGGCCTCCTCGGCGGCAAGGGTGCGAACCTCGCCGAGATGACCAACCTGGGCCTTCCCGTCCCTCCGGGCTTCACGATCACCACTGAGGCGTGTAAGACCTACCTCGACAGCGGCGAGGAGCCCGCGGCACTGCGTGACGAGGTGAGTGCGCACCTCGAGGCCCTCGAGGCGACGATGGGCAAGAAGCTCGGCCAGGCCGATAACCCCTTGCTCGTATCGGTTCGTTCCGGGGCGAAGTTCTCCATGCCGGGCATGATGGACACCGTCCTGAACATCGGCCTCTCCGACAAGTCGGTCCAGGGCCTCGCCCAGCAGGCCGGCGACGACCGCTTCGCGTGGGACTCGTACCGCCGTCTCATCCAGATGTTCGGCAAGACGGTCCTCGGCGTCGACGGCGAGCTCTTCGAGGACGCGCTGGACGCGGCGAAGACGGCCAAGAAGGTCACGGTCGACACGGAGCTGGAGGCCGCGGACCTCAAGAAGCTGGTCACCAAGTTCAAGAGGATCGTCAAGGCCGAGGCCGGCCGGGACTTCCCGCAGGACCCGCGCGAGCAGATGGACCTCGCGATCCACGCGGTCTTCGACTCCTGGAACACCGACCGCGCCAAGCTCTACCGCCGCCAGGAGCGCATCCCGCACGACCTCGGCACCGCGGTCAACGTCTGTTCGATGGTCTTCGGCAACCTCGGCCCCGACTCGGGCACGGGCGTGGCGTTCACGCGCGACCCCGCCTCCGGCCACCAGGGCGTGTACGGCGACTACCTCCAGAACGCCCAGGGCGAGGACGTGGTCGCGGGCATCCGCAACACGGTCCCGCTCGCCGAGCTGGAGTCGATCGACAAGAAGTCGTACGACCAGCTGATGCAGATCATGGAGACCTTGGAGAACCACTACAAGGATCTCTGCGACATCGAGTTCACCATCGAGCGCGGCCAGCTGTGGATGCTCCAGACCCGCGTCGGCAAGCGCACGGCGGGCGCGGCCTTCCGTATCGCCACCCAGCTGGTGGACCAGGGCCTGATCGACGAGGCGGAGGCCCTCCAGCGTGTGACGGGCGCCCAGCTCGCGCAGCTGATGTTCCCGCGCTTCGACGACCAGGCGAAGGTCGACCAGATCGGCCGGGGCATCGCGGCGTCGCCGGGTGCGGCGGTCGGCAAGGCGGTCTTCGACTCGTACACCGCGATCAAGTGGTCGCGTTCGGGCGAGAAGGTCATCCTGATCCGCCGCGAGACGAACCCCGACGACCTGGACGGCATGATCGCGGCCGAGGGCATCCTGACCTCGCGCGGCGGCAAGACCTCGCACGCCGCCGTCGTGGCGCGCGGCATGGGCAAGACGTGTGTGTGCGGCGCCGAGGAACTCGAGGTCGACACCAAGCGCCGCCGTATGACCGCCCCGGGCGGAGTGGTCATCGAAGAAGGCGACGTCGTCTCCATCGACGGCTCCACGGGCAAGGTCTACCTGGGCGAGGTCCCGGTCGTGCCCTCCCCGGTCGTCGAGTACTTCGAGGGCCGGATGCACGCGGGCGCCGACGACGCGGACGAGCTGGTCGCGGCCGTGCACCGGATCATGGCGTACGCGGACCGGGTCCGCCGACTGCGTGTCCGCGCCAACGCGGACAACGCGGAGGACGCCCTCCGCGCCCGCCGCTTCGGGGCGCAGGGCATCGGCCTGTGCCGCACCGAGCACATGTTCCTCGGCGACCGGCGCGAACTGGTCGAGCGCCTGATCCTGGCCGACACGGAGGCGGAACGCGAGGACTCCCTCAAGGAACTCCTCCCCCTCCAGAAGCGGGACTTCGTCGAACTCTTCGAGGCGATGGACGGCCTCCCGGTGACGATCCGTCTCCTGGACCCGCCGCTGCACGAGTTCTTGCCCGACGTGACCGAACTGTCCGTGCGGGTGGCGCTGGCCGAGTCGCGCGGCGACGCCAACGAGAACGACCTGCGCCTGCTCCAGGCCGTGCACCGCCTGCACGAGCAGAACCCGATGCTGGGTCTGCGCGGCGTACGTCTCGGCCTGGTCATCCCCGGTCTGTTCACCATGCAGGTACGGGCGATCGCCGAGGCGGCGGCGGAACGCAAGAACGCCAAGGGCGATCCGCGGGCCGAGATCATGATCCCCCTCGTCGGTACGGTCCAGGAGCTGGAGATCGTCCGCGAGGAGGCCGACCAGGTCATCGCGGAGGTGCAGGCGGCCGCCGGCACGAACCTCAGGCTCGCCATCGGCACGATGATCGAACTCCCGCGGGCCGCCCTGACCGCCGGTCAGATCGCCGAGGCCGCCGAGTTCTTCTCCTTCGGCACGAACGACCTCACGCAGACCGTCTGGGGCTTCTCCCGGGACGACGTGGAGGCGAGCTTCTTCACCGCGTACCTGGAGAAGGGGATCTTCGGTGTCTCCCCCTTCGAGACCATCGACAGGGACGGTGTGGGTTCCCTGGTGAAGTCGGCCGTGCAGGCCGGCCGCGCCACCCGCCCCGACCTGAAGCTCGGAGTCTGCGGCGAACACGGCGGCGATCCCGAGTCGGTCCACTTCTTCCACGAAGTGGGACTGGACTACGTGTCCTGTTCCCCCTTCCGGATCCCGGTGGCACGCCTGGAGGCGGGCCGCGCGGCGTCGACGGCGAAGGGCAGCGACCACCGATAGCTCGCCGGAACTCCGGAGCCGCCGACGGTCACCCCGACCCTCACCGACGGCCGACGGCTCCGGCGTAAGAAAGAAACGGGGCGGCACCTTGTGCGAGGTGCCGCCCCGTCGTGCGTCTTCTGCGAAGACTGTCAAGCTACGCTGCTGACCAGGCAAGTTGGCGTTTGCTGGCGTTGGTTGCCGTTGAACCCGCGCGAAGCTGTTGTGCCCTCGTTGTGCCCTCCGGGTGCGGCTGGGTCCCGTCACGCGTCGTGGCGGCTGCCGAGCCCGCGTAACCCGCTCTGCAGGTTTGTCTGTGCTGGTCACCGCTCCGTTCGGAGTGGTTCACCTCGGTACGCCTTGGGGCGGCTGCGCGCCGACCTCGGCCATTGTGAACTGGCAGGAACGGAGCTGAACTAAGTCGAACGAGACGGAAACTGAGACGGAGCAGACCCAGGCGATTGACGGCAGCGTCATTCGCCGTGCGCGCGGCGGAGACTTCACGGGCTGGCAAGAGTCCTCGCTTCGTTGTGCAGGAACTGATGTCGCGCATCACTTGCCTGGAGCCCCGCCGTGTTGAACGCTGCGGTCGTCTCTGGCTGCTCTCAGACGGTCCAAGAGGCTAGAGGCCGAGGCCGGCCAGCAGATCCGTCAGCCGTTCAAGAGCGGCCCGGGCCTGATTGCGGGAACGACACATCACCACGGCATCGTCGGCGTAACGGACCAGGACTCCGTGCTTGCGCACGTCCCAAGCCCGATCGATCCGATGCAGATAGACGTTGCAGAGCAACGGCGAGACCACCCCACCCTGGGCAGCCCCCTGTCCGCTTTGTGCACCACTCCGTTCTCTGGTACCCCGGCGCCGCCAGAAGTTGTGCACCAGGTGGTTACGCCGTTCCAGGCTCCTGGTCAGGTCGTCAACAACCTCCGGGTGGGCGTTGGTGTGGGGCTGGGCGCGCTTGATGAGCTTGCCCATCATTGTCCTTGAAGCCCTGAGTCCAGGGGGCGCGAATGAGCCGTTCCCCCTTCTCTCTCGCCGTGATGAGCTTCGTGAGCGCGAGGGTGTTGACGAGAGAGTGTTCGAGGCGGTTGGCCTTGTAGATGGCCAGCCCGAAGAGGGCGTACAGGGTCTTCTCGCCCGTGCCGTTGTCGTACTGGTCGTCCGGCTCCGGCTCCTCGCGCCAGGTCGGCTCATGCCTGACCACGTACAGTCCGTCCATGCTTCAGTGTGCTGAAAGGGGGCAGACCAACTCATACCTAATTTTCGGGACTTGGCCACCGCACGCCGCGCGGTTGCGAACGCCAGCCCCGGCGGTCTCACGAGGAGCCGCCAGGTGGGACCGGGCCGGGGTGGCACCCGGAGGGACGGGCTACTCCACGAAGTACGAGTCGTGCTCGTCGAGGAAGCTGGCTCGCTCCTCATCCGTGGCATGGGCCAGCTGTGACAGTCCCTCGAAGTACTTCTCACGCGGTGCGCCCGGTGCGAAGAGCAGCAGCATTTGAGCCGGCGCGTCGGAGTCGTTGCGGTAGGCGTGAAGTCCACCCTGCGGCACGTGCAAGAAGTCGCCCTTCTGCGCGTCGACCCACTCCTCGCCGTTGAAAAGGCGAACGGTTCCGTCGAGGATGAAGAACGACTCCGAGATGGACCGATGGAAATGCGTCTTGGGGCCGCCTGCCTTCGGACTCATCTCGACTCGGTAGAGTCCGAACTCGCCTCGTGTGGTGGCCGTGGTCGCCAGATAATGGATGGCGTCCTTGCCGGGTCTTCGAATTTAGTGGGGGTGCGGCGGTGACGGCCTGACGTTCAGTCACCGAGCGTGATGGGCCTGGGGTGTGGGTGGCCTGGACGCAAGGAGCCCGCGGGTCTTCGTGATCATGGTTGTTGTCTAGGCAACCGATCATGAAGAACCCACGGGCTTGAGCATCGACGATACCGGGACCAACGAGGCTGCGACGCGACTGCTTGGGCTGGAGGGGGTGAGTGTGACGCAGGTCAAGGACGACAAGGCAGGCGGATCGACGGTATACGTCGTGACGAACGAGGAGTCCGCGAGGGCCTGCCCCTCGTGCGGGGTTTTCTCCACCCGGCTGAAGGACTACCGCACCACCGCCCCCAGACACCTGTCCTGCGGCGGGCGCCCGGTGAGTATCCGGTGGCGCAAGGCACGCTGGCACTGCACCGAACTCGACTGCGACCGCCGCTCGTTCACCGAGTCCATAGGCCAGGTACCCGCGCGGATGCGTACGACCGGGGCGCTTCGGCGGGCGGCCGGGGCCGCGGTGTGTGACGGCGGGCGATCGGTGGTGCAGGCCGGCCGGGATCTGGGCCTGTCCTGGCCGATCGTGCAGCACTGCTTCGAGGACTACGCCGCGAAGGTCCTGCCCGAGGAGCCGCCGGTGACCGAGGCGATCGGGATCGACGAGACCCGGCGGGGTAAGCCGGTGTGGGAGCAGAACCCGGACACGGAGAAGTGGGAGCTGGTCGCGGACGCCTGGCACATCGGCTTCGTCGACGCGATCGGCGGGCGCGGCCTGTTCGGCCAGGTCGAGGGCCGCAACTCCGCCTCCGTCGCCGACTGGCTGACGGCCCGGCCCGCCGCCTGGCGCGAGCAGGTCCGCTACGTCGCCATCGACCTGTGCTCCACCTTCCGCGCCGCCGTCCACCGTGCCCTGCCGCACGCGGCGGTGGTCGTGGACTGCTTCCACATCGTGCAACTCGCCCAGCGCCACCTCGCCGACCTGCGCCGACGCCTCACCTGGAAACAGCACGGCCGCCGGGCCCGCAAGGGCGACAGCATCTACAGCGTCCGCAAGCTCCTGCGCCGCAACAAGGAAGACCTCACCGACGAACAACGCGAGCTCCTCAAGACCGAGTTGGAGTACATGGGGACCTACGGCCGACAGATCTATGCGGCCTGGCAGGGCAAGGAACTCCTGCGCGACCTCCTGGGCCTGACCGTCACCCGCAGGCACGTCACCCCCGACCACTCCGCGATCTCCACCGCCCGCCACCGCTTCTTCGCCCACGTCGCCGACCACGCTCACCTGCCCGAACTCGTCACCCTCGCCGAGACCATCGAGCAGTGGTGGGACGGCATCGAGACCTACCTGACCACCGGGATCACCAACGCCGCCTCGGAGGGCAACAACCGCCTCATCAAGCTCGAAGCGCGTAACGCCTTCGGCTTCCGCAACCGAGCGAACCAACGCCTCCGCTCACGCTGCGCAACCACCCGGCGAAGCCGACGGGAGGCACACCCCCACTAAATTCGAAGACCCTCCTTGCCGGCCTCGCCGAGATTGGGTCCGGTGCTCTCCGGACGGAAATTCGCGCTGATCTCGCCGCCATTTCCGAAATGCACCTGCTTCGGGTACGACATGTACACCATTCCCTACGTATGCTTGACGCAACGATGCATTGAGGGGGGGCGTGTGCAGGCCACCCCTTACAGGGTAGACCGGGTACGACCATCGTGTGTGACACATCGCATCACCGCAGTTCCAGGATCTCGCGCGCAGCCGCTTGTGCCGCCGTGTAGGCGGTCGTCGCCGGCACCTGTCACAAATACTGTGTGACACATCGCATCACCGCAGTTCGCGGACCTGCGGGACGCGAGACTTTCAGAAGTGGAACTTGCAGAGGCATATCTGTTGAAGACGAATCTCAACGGAGCATACCTCGACAAGGCAGAGGCCACAAAGGCGAGACTGTTTATGGCGGATCTTGCGCTAAGGGCTGTCCCGTAATCCCCGGTGGATCAGCGCGCGGCGTCAGATGCGGTGCATCGCAAGGCGGAGGGTCGTCCTCATACTGGGCGTATTCGGGCGATCCGACAACGCGGCGAGGTGCCGTAGCTGTCGTCATGCGCCCGCCGGGGATTACGGGACAGCCCTTAGCGTTCGCTTCAGAGGCGTGCCTCAGAGAGGCGGTGCTTGAAAGGACCAACCTCTATGGCGCTTACCTCTGGGGAGCGGACTGGGCCACATCACCGACTGGGGGTCTTCAGCAACGGCGCGGTTGCACGTCCCGGCGAGGCTGCGAATTTCGGGCGGACCCTTGGCGAAGGCGACCGGAGCGGCCAGACCCATGTGGGTCAACTCATGTGCGGCGCACTCCAGTTCGCGGATGGGACGGCCGGTCCAGCGGGCGATGGCGAAGCCGACGACGGGGCCGTCAGGGCGACGAGGCCCCCGAGCGCGAGCAGCAGCCACACGTGGTGGACGCGCTCGTGCACCGTCCGCGTCGGCACCGTGAGTCGTACGGCGCCCTGTTGGACCGCGCCGTGCCGCACCGGGGCGGCGACCGACAGATACTGCACGCCGCCGTTCGTGCAGGTGCGCACGTCCACGGTTGCCGCGCCCCGCAGCGCGTCCGCGATCCCCGGGTGGGAGGCCGGCTCGCGGGACTTCTCCTCGGACAGGGTGCGAGGAGGCGAGCAGCCCGCCGGAGGTGTCGACGATCACCACCTCGCCGCCGATGCGCCGGGCGCAGTGGGCGGCGCGACCCGGCAGGTCCTGATCGGCACGGCCCGCGTCCATGGACAGCGAGGCGTACGCGGACACCGACTCGGCCTCGTCCTCCGTTGCTGCTCGCGTATGCACTCGGGGTGCTGGTCGTCGCCGCCGTGGGCGCGTTGCCGCTTGTGGGGCGGAGGGTTGATCCCGAGTTGATCAGGTGAGACTGAGCGTACGGTGAGCGTACGGTGAGTGACGGACAGTGGTTGAGAGGGGTCTGGGTATGACTGCGTGGAATGTGAGTGATATTCCTGATCAGCGTGGCCGCACGGCCGTCGTCACCGGGGCCAATAGTGGGATCGGGTTCGTCACGGCGCGTGAGCTGGCGCGGCGGGGGGCGCGGGTCGTGCTCGCCTGTCGGAGCGAGGTGCGGGGGAGTGAGGCGGGGGACCGGATCGTCTCCGAAGTTCCGGGTGCGGACGTGGAGTTCGTACGGCTGGACCTCGGGGATCTCGACTCCGTGGCGGAGTTCGCGGCGATGTTCGACCTTGTGTATGGCGAGCGGCTTGATGTGCTGGTCAACAACGCCGGCGTCATGGCTCTGCCGTTCGCGCGTACCTCCGATGGGTTCGAGACCCAGTTCGGGGTCAATCATCTGGGGCACTTCGCGCTCACAGGGCTGCTGCTTCCCGCGCTGCTCGCCACCCCGGGCGCACGCGTCGTGACCGTGTCGAGCATGTTCCACGTGCTCGCCAATATCGACATCCGTGACCTCAACAGCGAGCGCGGCGGGTATCGGCGCTGGGTCGCCTACGGGCGGTCCAAGAGCGCCAATCTTCTGTTCACCCATGAGTTGGCGCGGCGGCTGACCGGTGTCGGGTCCGATGTCGTCGCTGCCGCCGCTCATCCCGGGTACGCCTCCACCAACCTCCAGACCGCCGGGCCGAAGCTCGCGGGGCGCAAGGGTGCCGAGCGGGTCATGGAGATCGGGAACCGGCTCCTCGCGCAGAGCCCGGACGCCGGGGCGCTGCCCACGCTGTACGCCGCCACCGCGCCCGGCGTACGGCCCGACTCGTTCACCGGGCCTTCGTTCGCGATGTGGCGCGGCGCGCCCGCGAGCTCCTGGCGGGCCGGGTGGACGCGCAACGACACCGCCGGCGAACGCCTCTGGAGCGCCTCCGAGCAGCTCACCGGTGTGACTTACGAGGCTCTGAATTGACTGCTCCCCTCCCTGAAAGGAGAAGGAGGGGGTGGCGGAGTCAACCGGTTGATGCAACACCTGCCGCGAGCCTATCAGCGGGAGTTTCGAACCCGAGGGTCTGCCGGGGGCGGGTGTTCAGCTTGAGGGCGACGGCATCCAACTCGGCCTGGGAGTATCCGGACAGGTCGGTTCCCTTGGGAAAGTACTGGCGGAGGAGTCTATTGGTGTTCTCATTCGATCCCCGCTGCCAGGGGCTTTTCGGATCGGCGCAGTAGACCTTGACGTCGGTGGCCATCGTGAACCGCTTGTGGTCGGCCAGCTCAGTACCCCGGTGCCAGGTCAGTGAAGTCATCAACCCATCGGGCAGATAACGGACTTGATGACTCAGTGCGGAGATCACACTGGTGGTGTCCTTGCCTGCGACCCGGACGAGCATGACGTAGCGGGAGTGCCGTTCGACCAGTGTCGCGATATGACTGTTCTTCGCACCGGTGATCAGTCGGGTAGCGGGGACGCATTACTGCGTCCCCGCCCCCTCAGAACCGTGCAAGCAGCTATTCACCGCACACGGCTCAAGCAAGTCCCGGAGGCTCGCTGGCAGGCAAAAGTGCTGGTCTCGTCATCGCAGCGGCTCCATTCCGCCGTTGACAATGGGTGTGGAGGAGACGGAGTCGTTGACCGTCCGGCGTGCTCCAGTTCCGGAAGGCGATGTATTGCTTGGAGATCGCCTTCCGGATGACAACCCGCCACGCTTCCCATTCTCCTGGGCTTTGCGGCGGGTGGTCGGCGTGCAGCAGGAGCCCTCCGCAGATCGAGCAACGGCCGTGCTGTGCCTGTAGTAGACGCACGGTCATAGCATCGACTGGTAAAGGGGTTCCTTTGCGGCGACGCTGAGCCCAATAGGATTCCAGAGCAGGGTCGTCCGGGGACGCCTTCCCCTTGACTAACTGGTGCCGGACTATCTTCGTCCAGGAGAACTTGAGCAGGTAGGCGCCGCTGTCGCGGTCACCGAACACCCACCGGTCGTTCCTGGACTTGTTGAACCGGCCGAAGTACTTGTCGGATATCCAGTGCTTCGGCTTGTTCGGATGGCTGTGTTTGGCCCACTTGTAGGCGAGCTTCCACATGTGATTGTCCAGCGCCGTGAAGATCTCGCTGGACACCACCGTCCGGTAATAGGCTGACCAACCCCGCACGATCGGGTTGATCTTCTTGAGTACCGCACCGGCGTTGGCCCCTCGCAGGGCCACCATTTCGGTGCTGAGCCGTTCCCGGATCCGTCTCTGAGCCGCTCTGCTCGGCTTGATCAGCAGTTTGCCGTGATAGCGGCGGACGTTGAACCCCAGGAAGTCGAACCCGCTCTCCGCGTGGACGATTCGTGTCTTGTCCTCGTGGAAGGCGAGTCCCCTGGGCGTCAGCCATGCAGCCAGCCGTTCCTTGACCTGTTCGGCCTGTTCACGACTGGTGCACATCGCGACAAAATCATCTGCGTACCGCACCAGCACGGGGCTGCCGCTCTGTGCACTCCCGACATCTCTGCCGGTGGTGTAATAGCGGACCCCTGCGGCTTCCTCCATCCCGTGCAGGGCCACGTTGAAGAGCAACGGGCTGATCACCCCACCCTGCGGAGTTCCCTCCTCGGTCGGGGCGAACCGACCGCGATTCACAACCCCGGCCTTCAGCCACTGACGGACCAGTCCCCGGGCGGGGAAGGTGCCGAGAGCGGCCATGAGCCGATCATGGTCGATGCGGTCGAACGCCGCCGTCAGGTCTGCGTCGAGTACCCACGCACGCTGCGGGTTCTTCCCGTTGAGCGTGGAGTAGATGGCCCCGATCGCGTCGTGACAGCCGCGGCCGGGCCGAAAGCCGTACGACTTCGGCTCGAACCGCGCTTCCCACTCGGGCTCCAATGCTCCCAATGCCACAGTTTGCAGACACCGGTCAACAATCACGGGAATTCCGAGTCCGCGCTTCTTCATGGTCCCCGGTTTGGGGATAAACACCCGCTTGACGGGCTTGGGAATCCACGGTCGGGCGCGATGCTGGACCCATTTGACCAATGCGGCCTTGGACTGGGAAAGCAACACGACTTTTCCGTCGACTCCCGCCGTCGCGCGTCCAGCATTGATCTCCGTGACCCGTCGCACGCTCAGGAGCGTGTTCGAGCGGGACCGGAGCATCAGCTTCTGCAAATTGCGGACCTTCTTCAGGTCCCCTGCCTGCGATGCCGTGAAGATTCTCTGCCGCAGACGCCGTACGTCCTCCTCGACCCGCCGCCAGTCAATCGACGCCCAGTCCAAGTCTTCGCCCTCGGGTCCGTTCACCGGCACAGAAGCAGTCGGAAGGGCCGAGGCCGGTTCGTCCGCTATCTGCATTGTGTCCAACTTGCCCCTCGGTTCCGTCGTCGTCGTTCAGTGATTCTCCACAGGCTCACCCGGCCCACGTCAGCACCCTTTCGGGTCCGGGCAGTTCACCCGTATCCGGACGGTTGTGCGGGGCGACCGGCGGAGAGTCCGATCGTCCGCCCCGGGTTCCCGATTCCTTTCGGCTTCCGGCATTGGCTTCTTGGGCCGTCCTGTTCCCGCTGGGGAGTTGAGCCTTCCTTACGGTCGGCTGACCAAGCCAAAAAAAGGCCCGGACCCCAACGGGGTTTCCACGTTCCACACGAATGAGATACGACCGGGGTGGGTGCTCCCTTTACCCCGAGGCGACGGTGTCTACCTGGCCGGAGTGACCTCTACCGGCCAGCGCCTGCCGCTTCTCAACGGCTAGCCATACACCCCACTCACACATTCCATCGGCAGGGCTTGGGATCACGAGGCATCATCGGGAGTTCATGTACTTCACCCGTCCGGTCTTCCCCTTGCCGGTAACTCCCGGATGGAACGGAAGTCCTTGGGCTTTCCCCTGAGCTTCGCACCACGCCGTTACCGGCATCGCACGTCAAGGGTGGGGACGGGTCATACGGACACGGACCCGTGACTGCACCTACAGCTTCATCAACTGCCTCTCCAATCGGTCAGTCCACTCAAATTCGTGCAACTTCGTGTCGCACGGTCGCCTTCCCAGTGGCCGGGAACAGCCCGGTCCTCGGCCTCGGCCGGACGCTCGCGGATGGAGACCGCGTCACGGATGCAGCCGCGCTGCTGACCTGCGGTGGAGGCGTTCTTCGAGCGGCGCATCGTGCGTCGGCGGCGCAGATGGGAGACGAGCTCCTTCTTCAGTACGCCTCGAGCCTGGATGAACAGGCTCTTGTAGATCGTCTCGTGAGACACGTACATACCGTCCTTGGGCGCGAACGTGCGGGCGAGCCAGCCTGCGATCTGACGCGGCGACCAGTCCTCCTTCAGCTTGCCCGCGACCGTGTCCCGCAGGGCCGGACTCTGTTGCAGCAGACAGGACTTCGGGCGCCGGGCATTGCCCCAGGCCCTCTCGTCCGCGCGAGCGGCCCGGTACTTCTCACGCCCGCCGTGACGCCCCACCTCGCGGCTGATCGCACGATCCCACCCGCCAAATGCAGGCGACCGTCTTTCAGCCGGAACCCGCGCCGGGTGTAGTTCAGCGTCGGCTCCGCCTCACGCTTCTTCTTCCACCCCGGCATACCGGCCCTCTGCCGCTGCGGCAGCCGGTCCTTGATGTCCTTCTGCGCCTTCGCACGCGCCTTGCCGAAGTCCCGGATGATCTGCTGCTGCGGAACCGACGAGCCCTCCCGCAGCCACGGCGTACGCTCCCGCGCCTGGGTCAGCATCCTGTCGAGCTGCGCCGGGCCACAGGTCCGCTTCTGTCCCGTGGCCTTGTTGTGCAGGTGGACTGCCTTGGACTTGGCGACGCACTCGTTCCAGATCCACCGGCACCGTGCCCACTCCGCCTCCAGCGCCGTACGGGCGCTCGACGACGCGCGAAGCCGGTACGTGTACCGGGCGCGCCCGGCCCCGTCGGCTTCACTTAGCGTCGTCATGATGCCACCGTAGCGTCATGATTCGTTTCTCACTCCGGATCCCGGCAGACCTACACGAACGGGTGACCGCCCGCGCCACCGCGGACCGGCGGTCCCTCAACTCGGAGATCCTCCACCTCCTGGAGGTCGCCCTCGCCGCTCCCCGGACGGACGCCGGACCGCCCGGCGGCGATCCGGCTTCCCCTGCCCCGCCCCGCGGGAACTCCCCTTCTTGACCGGTCGGTTCTATTGACCGGTGGGCGCGAGGAGGTTCCGGTCACCCCGGGCGTCAGGAAGTCCGGACCTCGTACGTCGTCACCCGTACCGTCTCGTCGTCCAGGCATCGGCCCGACTCCAGGTCGAACCGCTGCTTCAGCAGGGGCGAGGCCACGAACGGGCGGCCCTGGTGGGAGCCGATCAGGCCGCGGGAGAGGACCGCCGCGCCGCTGAACGGGTCGCGGTTGTCGATGGCGTACATCCGGCCCACGCGGTCGAGGAAGACGGCCGCCTGGCCGCCGTCCGGGAGCAGGGCGGCGACTCCGCGGCCCGGTGTCAGTGCGGACAGGTCACAGAGGGCCAACCAGGTGTCGCCCAGCCGGAGTTGGACCTTGAGGGCGATCGTCTCGGGTGCCAGGGTCATCGCTGGGCACTTCCTTCCAGGGCTTCCATGGTGTCCAGGGCTTCCAGGGGGCGGCGGCCGATGCTCAGCAGCGGCAGGTCCGGCTTGATCTGGTCGCGCTCGGGGACGAAGCCGACGACCGGGTCGGGGGTGTCCGGGGCGTTGACGAACGACACGAACCGGGACAGCTTCTCGGGGTCGTTGATGGTCTCGGCCCACTCGTCGCGGTAGGCGGCGACATGCGCGGTCATCAGTGACTCCAGTTCCTCGCAGATACCGAGCGAGTCCTCCACGACCACGTCGCGTACGTGGTCCAGGCCGCCGGGAATCCGCTCCAGCCAGGTCGATGTGCGCTCCAGGCGGTCCGCCGTGCGGATGTAGAACATCAGGAACCGGTCGATCAGGCGGACGAGTTCGGCGTCGGAGAGGTCCTGTGCGAGCAGGTCCGCGTGGCGCGGGGTGGCGCCGCCGTTGCCGCCGACGTACAGGTTCCAGCCGCTCGCGGTGGCGATCACGCCGAAGTCCTTGGACTGGGCCTCGGCGCACTCGCGGGCGCACCCGGAGACCGCCGACTTGAGCTTGTGCGGGGAGCGCAGACCCCGGTAGCGCAGCTCCAGGTCGATCGCCATGCGGACGGAGTCCTGGACGCCGTAGCGGCACCAGGTCTGGCCGACACAGGATTTGACGGTCCGCAGGGCCTTTCCGTACGCGTGCCCGGACTCGAATCCCGCGTCCACCAACCTCGCCCAGATGAGAGGGAGTTGTTCCACGCGTGCGCCGAAGAGGTCGATGCGCTGGCCGCCCGTGATCTTCGTGTAGAGGCCGAAGTCCCGGGCCACCTCGCCGATCACGATCAGCTTCTCGGGGGTGATCTCGCCGCCGGGGATGCGCGGCACGATCGAGTACGAGCCGTTCTTCTGGAGGTTGGCGAGGAAATGGTCGTTGGTGTCCTGGAGGGCGGCCTGCTCGCCGTCCAGGACATAGCCGCTGGCGCCGATGGCCGGGGCGAGGGAGGCGATGATCGAGGCTACGGTCGGCTTGCAGGTCTCGCAGCCCTCGCCGCCCCGGGCGCCCTCACGGCCGTAGCGGTCCAGCAGGACGCGGTACGAGGGGATGCGCAGCGCGAGGGCGATCTCGTACAGCTCCTCGCGGGTCTGGGAGAAGCAGCCGCACAGGCCGTGGTCGACCTCTACGCCGCTCGCCTCCAGTTCCTCGTTGACGAGCTGGCCGAGGACCTTGACGCAACTCCCGCAGCCTGTGCCTGCCTTGGTGCACTTCTTGACCTCGGGCACGGTGGCGCAGGAGTGCTCGGTGACCGCGCCGCGGATGGTGCCCTTGGTGACGTTGTGGCATGAGCAGATGACCGCGGAGTCGGGGAGCGCGGAGGGGCCGAGGGCGACCGGGGCGCCCGCGCCCGCCGGGAGCACCAGCTGCTCGGGGGCGATCGGAGGCACGGAGCCGGTGAAGGCCCGCAGGGTGCCGTACGCCTCCGCGTCGCCGACCAGGATGCCGCCGAGCAGTTCGCCGTCGCGGCCGATGACCAGCTTCTTGTACGTGCCCGAGCGCGAGTCGGAGTAGACGACGTCGAGGCAGTCGGCGCCGGTGCCGTGCGCGTCGCCGAAGGAGGCGACGTCGACGCCGAGCAACTTCAGCTTCGTGGACAGGTCGGCGCCCGTGAAGCTGGCCTCGTCCGCGGCGATCGTCGCGGCGGCCGTCTCGGCCATCTCGTAGCCGGGCGCGACCAGGCCGTACACCCGGCCGTCCGAGGCGAGGGCGCACTCGCCGATCGCGAACACGCGCGGGTCCGAGGTGCGGCACTGGTCGTCGACCGTGATGCCGCCGCGCTCGCCGACCGTGAGCCCGGTGTCGCGGGCGAGCTGGTCGCGCGGGCGGACGCCGGCCGAGAACACCACCAGGTCCGTGAGGAGTTCGGAGCCGTCGGAGAGCTTCATCCCGGTCACGGCGCCGTCGTCGCCCGTGACGATCTCCTGGGTGCCCGTGCCGGTGTGCACGCTCAGGCCCATGTCCTGGATGGTGCGCAGGAGTGCCGCGCCACCGCCCTCGTCGACCTGGACCGGCATCAGACGCGGCGCGAACTCCACGATGTGCGTGGCCAGTCCGAGCCCCTTCAGCGCGCCCGCCGCCTCGAGCCCGAGCAGGCCGCCGCCGACCACCGCACCGGTCGTCGCCCGCGCCTTCGCGTACTCCTCGATGGCGAGCAGGTCCTCGATCGTGCGGTAGACGAAGCAGCCCTCGGCGTCCTTGCCGGGAACCGGCGGCACGAAGGGGTACGAGCCGGTGGCCAGGACCAGGGTGTCGTACGTGATGACCAGACCTGAGCGAGCCGTGACCTGCCTGGCGTCCCGGTCGATCGTCTCGGCCGGGTCGCCGAGGCGCAGTTCGATGCCGTGCTCGGCGATGAACGCGGCGTCGGTGAGGGAGAGCTCCTCCGGAGTGCGGCCCGAGAAGTACGAGGTGAGCTGGACGCGGTCGTACGCCGGGCGCGGCTCCTCGCACAGCACGACCACCCGGTGCGTGGCGGTCAGGCCGCGCTCGGCCAGCGCTTCGAGGAAGCGCTGGCCGACCATGCCATGGCCGACGAGCACGATGGTGTGCGCGCTGCCGTCGGTGGCGTTCGCCGCCGCCGTCATCGTCGTGTCCGTGGACATTTAGGAGCCTCCGTCGTTGGTGAGCAGGTGGAGCAGCGGGGCGCTGTCCGCGGGGGAGCGGTGCGGTTCCCTCCCGGGCCGAGGGCGAGGGCGAGCCGGGTCAGGGAGCGGGCGCGTTCGAGGTCATGCACCGCAGCCTGCGACGCCGGTGTTACCCGGTCGCATCACGGCTGTTTCTCGGGGGGAACGCTGCCCTCAGCGGGAGCGGCGCCCGGTTGTGAGGGTTTGGTGGGGTGATCCGAACCCCGGGACCCCGGGCCCTGGGCCGAACCGCGGAAGACGCCGAACCTCAGAAGACGCTCAGGCTTCACACCATCCATGGACGGCACATCTACCCCGTCACATAGGGTCGCGATCATGCCCGACATATCGCTGACCACCGTCGTTGTGCTCTGCCTCGCCTCCCTCGCGGCGGGCTGGATCGACGCCGTGGTGGGCGGTGGCGGGCTCCTGCTGCTCCCCGCGATGCTGCTCGGGCTGCCGGGCGGCACACCGGCGGCGTACGCGCTCGGGACGAACAAGGCGGTCGCGATCGTCGGGACGACGGGTGCGGCGGTGACGTACGCGCGCAAGGCGCCGGTGGATGTGCGGCTGGCCGTACGGATCGGGCTCGCGGCGCTGACCGGCTCCACGGCGGGCGCCTTCGTGGCCGCCGGGATGAGCACGGACGTGCTGAAGCCGGTGGTCATGGTGGTGCTGCTCGGCGTCGGGACCTTCGTCATGCTGCGGCCCGCCTTCGGTACGGCGCCCTCGACCGAGCCGGTCTCCCCGCGGCGCGTGCTGGCCGCGATCGGGCTCGCGGGGCTCGGGATCGGCTTCTACGACGGGCTCATCGGCCCCGGCACAGGTACGTTCCTGGTGCTGGCGCTGACCGCGCTGCTCCACTTCGACCTGGTGACCGCCTCCGCCACAGCGAAGATCGTCAACTGCTGCACCAACGCGGGCGCCCTCGCGACCTTCGCCTGGAAGGGCACGGTGTACTGGCAACTGGCCGCGCTGATGGCCGTGTTCAACCTGGTGGGCGGCACTGTGGGGGCGCACACCGCGCTCAAGAAGGGCAGCGGGTTCGTCCGGGTGGTGCTGCTGACGGTGGTCTTCGCGCTGGTGGCGAATCTGGCGTACCAGCAGTGGATCGCGTAGGCGCCGAGCCGCGCCGGTCAGCGGCTGCCGGTGAGATGGGCGAAGACGACCACGTTCCCCTGGTAGCCGGTGGCCTTCGAGTAGTCGCCGCCGCAGGTGATGACGCGCAGTTCGGGGCGGGACGCGGCGCCGTACACCTTCTCGTCCGGGAAGTCGCGGGCGGCGTACACCTCGACGGCGTCGACGGTGAACAGCGCGGTGCCGCCGTCGCGGCGTGACACCTCGATGGCGCTGCCCTTCTTGAGGGCGCCGAGGTTGTAGAAGACGGCGGGGCCCTTGGCGTTGTCGACGTGGCCCGCGACGATCGCGGTGCCCCGTTCGCCGGGGGTGATGCCGGCCTGGTACCAGCCCGCGAGGTTCTTCTGCTCGGCGGGCGGGACGTCCAGGCTGCCCTGCGGGGTGAGGCCCAGGCCCATCAGAGGGGCGTTCACTCCGATGGCGGGTATGCGGATGCGCTCGGGCGGGGAGTGGCGGAGCGCGGGGGCGCCCTGCCGGCGGGCGTCGTCGGTGCCCGCCTGAGCGGCGGAGGGCTGGGGTGGCGGGTGGACCTGGGTGCCGTTGTGCAGCAGCCAGATGCCTGAGCAGAGGGCGACCACGGTGACGGAAGCTATCGCGGTGTTGCTGACCCGGCGCATGTGAGCCTCCTCTCGGGGTCAGGGTTTGTTCGGTTGTGGTCGTGACGGTCGCCGTGGTCGCAACCGTGGTGGTGGTCGTGGGTCCCCTTCTCCCTCCGGGCCGCGAGGGGCGTCGGGCCACGGAGGGGGAGGGGACGGCGGTACCGGCAGACGGACAGCGGAGGGTGTCCGTCAGATCCCGTCGCCTCTCGCCCGGCGATGCAGGAGCCAGGTACCGCCCGCGGCGGCGACGGCCAGGGCCGCCACTCCCGCCGCGGTCTGTACGGGGTCGGAGCCGAGTGCGCCGCCGACCCCCGTGTTCACATGCCCACGCGGCAGATGGATCTGTTCGCGTGTGGCGGTCAGGTTCACGATCAGGTCGCCGGTGACCTGTCGGCCGCGGGAGCACTTCGCGACGATCTCGTACGTCCCCGGCTGGGCGCTCGGTGGCACCTTGAACTGGCCGATCGCGTCCTGTTCGTGGGTGCTGGCGGCGAGTATGAAGATGCCCGCGCCGACCGCGCTGGCGTCACCCGTCGCGGTGCCGTCCGTGCCGCACGCCGCCGTGTTGACGGTGACGTCGGCCCCCGGGACGACGGTGGAGGGGAATACCTCCAGGCTCTCGGTGGACCCGCCGTACGCGGGCGCGGTGGCGAGGCTCGCCGCGGCGACGGCGAGCGCGGTACCGGTCAGCAGACGGGCTGTGCGTCGCATGGCAGTGCTCCTCCGAGGGGGCGCGGCCGGCGGCACCCCCAAGTGCCGCTGTGTCGGTCGTGCCCCTGCCTTTCCGAGGTAAGTGGCAGTCGGCCGGGTCCGCTTCCTGACGGAGCGTCATAAATGTGGGGAAAGGGCGTCGGGCGAGGGTGCCGGAGGGGTCGTATCGACGGCGTTCCAGCAGGTCATCGGCGTACCGCTGGTGTCTCGTGGTAAAGAGCCCGAAGAGCGGGGGGAGGGGGTGCGAACGGGTGACGGGGGCGGGCGTTGCGGGAGGCCGGGGAGCGGCGGCCGTACGGGGAGTGAGCGGCCGGCCGTCGATCACCGCGCCGAGCTGGGCGTCAGGCGGTCACCGCGCCCAGCCGGGCGTCCAGGTTCCGGCGTCGTCGTGGCCGGGTCGCCGGGCGGAGGCCAGGTGCTGGAGGGCTGGCGCTTCATCCTGGCCGACCCGGTGCTGCGCCCGCTGTTCCACAACGCGCTCCTGGTCAACGGCCTGATCATGCCGACCCCGCCGCTGCTCGCCGTCCTCATGCTCGGCCGGTTCGGGTTCGCGCCCTGGCAGTACGCCCTCGCCTTCGCGGTGCCGTGCGCCGGCGGTCTGATCGGCTCACGGCTCGCCCGCCGCCTCGTCGCACGGTTCGGGCAGCACTGGGTCCTGCGCACCGCCGGGACGCTGCGCGCGTGCTGGTCGCTCGGGCCGGCCTTCGTCCGCCCCGGCGCCCCCGGACTTTTGCTCGTCATGGCCGTCGAGTTCGGTCTGATCACCTGCTGTGCGGTGTTCAACCCGGTGATCGCCACCTGTCGCCTCGAACGGACCGAGGCGGACCGGGTCGCGCGTACCCTGTCCGCCTGGTCGGTGACCAGCAAGCTCGCCACCGCGGCGATGACCGCGCTGTGGGGCCTGCTGGGCACTCTCGTCGGCCTCCGCGCCGCGATCGCGCTCGCCGGGCTGCTCCTCCTGGCCACCCCGCTCCTGCTGCCCCGGCGCGAGCGTGTGCCGCAGGCGCGCCGGCCGGTCGAGGCCCGGCCGGGCGCCTGACGTATGGGGCGGGGGGCGGTGGGGCCGACCCGGGACCCGATGCGGGACCCGATGCGGGACAACAGGCCGGGGCCGACCCCCTACCACCGTCGGTTCAGCTCACGGACACCGCGGACCAGGCCGCCGCCACCGCGTTGTACTCCGTGCTCCCCGCCCCGTACAGGTCCTTCGCCGCGTTCAGCGTCGCCGTCCGCGCGCCCGCGTAGTTCGTCGAGGACGTCATGTAGACCGTCAGGGCCCGGTACCAGATCGCGCCGAGCTTGTCCCGGCCGATGCCGGTGACCGTCGAGTTGTTGCACGTCGGGGAGTTGTAGCTGACCCCGTTGATCGTCTTCGCGCCGCTGCCCTCGGCGAGCAGGTACGCGAAGTGGTTCGCGACGCCGGACGAGTAGTGGACGTCGAGATTGCCGACCGAGGAGCTCCAGCAGTTCGCCGAGTTGCCGTCCTTGGAGGGCTGGTCCATGAAGCGCAGGGCTGGCTTGCCGAAGCCGGAGCGGACGATCTTCTCGCCGATCAGATAGTCCCCGGCGTCGGTGGAGTTGTTCGCGTAGAACTCCACCAGCGTGCCGAAGATGTCGGAGGTCGCCTCGTTCAGCCCGCCGGACTCGCCCGAGTACGTCAGCGCCGCCGTCTTCGACGTGACACCGTGGGACATCTCGTGACCGGCCACGTCGAGCGCGACCAGCGGCCCTAGCGTCGTCCCGTCACCGTCTCCGTACGTCATGCAGAAGCAGGTGTCGTCCCAGAAGGCGTTGTTGTAGTTGCTGCCGTAGTGCACGCGGTTGTACGAGCCCTTGCCGTCGCCCGCGATGCCGGTGCGGCCGTGGACGTATCTGTAGTAGTCCCAGGTCTCGTTCGTGCCGTACTGGGCGTCGACCGCGGCCGAGGAACGGTCCGAAGCCGCCCCGGTTCCCCAGTGGTTGTCGGTGTCCGTGAAGAGGGTCGCCGGGGCCCGGCTGACGCAGATCCCGAGGATGCACAGGTCCGTCTTGTTCGCCGCGTCGCCCGTGTACGTGTTCCCGCGCGTCGGGTCCTTGAGCTGGTACGTCGATCCTGACTGGGTCGACTCCAGCGCGACCGTGCCGCTGTAGAGGGACCGGCCGTCACCCGTCGCCGTCTCGATGCTGTCCCACGCGTCGATCTGCCGTCCGGTGCGGGCGTCGGTCAGCACGGTGCGGGCGACCGGGTTGCCCAGTGAGTCCTGGCCCGCCACGTCGGTGCGCCAGGCCAGCCGGGGCGCGCCGTGCAGGGCGTCCACGACGAGCTGGGGCTTGGCCGTCACCTTCTTCAGCGTCTCGCCGAGGTGCGCGGCGCGCAGCGCGGCGGTGGCCAGGTCGGCGGCCTTCGGGGCGGCGAGCGCGGGTGTGGTGGTGGGGACGGAGAGGTCGCGGGTGGTGGCGCGGTTCGCGCCGCGGTAGGAGCCGTCGGGGGCGAGGTGGACCACGAAGTCGCCGCCCAGCACCGGTAGTTCTCGGTAGGTGCGGTCGTAGCGCACATGCTGGCCGCCGTCCGCGTCGACGACGACGTCACGGACACGGGTGCCCTCTGTGGAGGTCAGGCCCAGCCGGGCGGCTTCCTTGACGAGGGCCGCGGCGGCGTTGTCGATCGCGGCGGTTCGGCTGGGCCGGTCGGCGGCGCCGGCGGTGGGGGTCAGGGCGGCGGCCAGCAGGGCGGTGGCGGCCGCGGCCATACCGGCCGTGGCCAGGCGGGAGCTTCGGGTGTGCCGGCGGGTATCTCGGGTCTGCCGTATCCGGATCCGACTCATCGGTCTCCTCGGGGAGGGGCGCTCAGACGCGTGGGGGCGCTGATGTCGACTCAGGTTTAAAGGTCCACGACATGTCATGTCCATAGCGCATGCGCGATTCCACCAGGTGTGGAGAGAATCGTTTCCGCACCCTCACGAATGAGAGACGATCATGGAGACGCCCGTCGTTCAGGGGGCCGTGGATGAGGAGACCGCCGAATGACCGTCCCCTTCTTCGTCTACGGCACCCTGCGCCCCGGCGGGCACAACCACGACCTGTTCCTCCGTGGCCGTACGGAGTCGGAGGAGCCCGGGCGGATGCGGGGAGCCGTGCTGTACGAAGGGCCCGGGTATCCGTACGCCGTCGAGGCGCCCGGAGGTGTTGTGCACGGGGAGTTGGTCACCGCGCTCCCGGAGGCGTACGGGCAGTTGCTCGGCGCGCTCGACCGGCTGGAGGAGTACGTGCCGGGCGACCCCCGCAACCTGTACGAGCGGGTGGCGCGGGAGGTGACCCGCGCGGACGGCACCGCCGTACGGGCCTGGGTGTACGTGGCCGCCCCCGCGGTCGCCGCACGACTGCGGGCCGGCGGCACGTTCATCGAGGGCGGGGACTGGCACGTCCGGCGTTGAGGGCACGGGCACGTCCGTCACCGAGGGCGTCGGCGCGCCTGTCATCGAGGAGCGCACTCGTGCGGGTGGGCAAGAGGAGCGCCCCCGCCCAGGTGACCGCTACGCGGTGAGCCGTGTCAGCAGCACCGCCGGAGCCCGCGGCAACGTCACCCGCAGCGCCGCCCCGTCCCAGGCCGCCGGCCCCACCGCCCCGTGCAGCACGTCGACCCGCACCTCGCGCCCCGCCAAGTGGGCGATGGGCAGGGTGACTTCGGCATCGTCGCCCGCCCTGCGCCACACCAGCACATACGTGGTGTCGAGGAAGGGCACCCGCATCCCCAGCGCCACCCGGGCGTCCTGCCACCCCGGCAGCCCCAGCGGCCAGAACGGCACCGACTGGCACAGATCATCCCGGACGGCCTTGTACGTCACCAATGCATCCTGCACCAGACCGAGTTGACGTGATGTCATGCGATCCAGATGGCCCGAGAGATGAACCCGCCCCAGCAGCGCCGAGCCGAGGGTGAAGGCGATCTCCTCGTCCGTGAACTCCGGTTGCGGGTACGCCCACACGGCCCCCTGCTCGGGCGGCACCGCGGTCGGTGCGGAGGCCGCGATGGGCGGGTAGCGCAGGGGGTCCTGCTGGTCGGAGGTGGACTGGAGCTGGGCCACGGCCAGCGACGCGCCGTCCATGCGCAGGCCGCCCGACCCGCAGTTCTCGACGACCAGGCCCGGGTGGCGGTCCAGGACGGCCGACAGCCAGGACAGCCAGGCGCGCGTGTGGTCGAGGAGCCCCGGCGCGGAGGTGGTGATGTTGTAGTCGAGCTTGAGATAGCCCACGCCCCACTCACCGACGATCCGGTCGACCGTCCGGTCGAGGTGCGTGCGGGCGGCCGGATGCGTCAGGTCCAGCTGGTGGCGGCCCTGTTCGGTGACGCGCACCCCGCCCTCGTGACGCAGGAAGGCCTCGTTCGGCAGCTCAGCGGCGAGCGGACTGCGGACGCCGACCACCTCGGGCTCCAGCCACAGCCCCGGCACCATCCCGCGCTCCCGGATCCGGCCGAGCACGGCTTGGAGGCCGCCGGGGCCGGGGAAGCGCCGCGTCGCGGGCAGCCAGGCGCCGACACTGTCCCACCAGCCCCCGCCCGCGTCCCCATCCCCGCCCGCGTCTCCATCCCCATCGTCGTGCTCGTCGTCGTACCACCCGGCGTCGACGCAGAAGTACTCCGCGCCCGCCTCGGCCGCCGCGTCGATCAGCGGCAGCAGCTTCTCGGTGGTCGGGTCGCCCATGAGGGTGTTCATGTAGTCGTTGAAGACGACGGGGAGCCGGTCGTGGTCGGGGTGCGGGCGGCGGATCCGGCGGCGGTACGCGGTCAGCGCGCTCAACGCCCCGTCGAAGCCGTCGCCGAGCGCGAGGGCCGCGTACTCGGAGGTGAACTCCACACCGGGATCAAGGACTTGACGCCACTGGTGGTCGTCCGCGGTCGGGCCGCTCAGGGAGAGATACGTGTGGTGGTCCACCTCGCCCGCCTCCCACAGCCAGCTCGCGGCGGACTCGATCTGCCAGAGCCAGCAGCGCCCGTCCGTGCGGTCGGTGAGCGCGCCCATCGCCAGATGCCCGTCGGTGGGCCAGCTCCCGTGCCCGGCGAGCCGCACCCCGGCCCGCCCGTCGTGCCCGTGGAACGCCCGGCCGACGTCGGGCACGGACTCCCGCAACTCCTCGGCGTACCAACGGCATTCGGCGAGCCAGTCGTTGCGCGCCCGGTGCACGTCGAGTACGTCCGGTGAGGGCAGCGCGCCCAGCAGCAGACTGCTCACGGAGCGCACGGTGACGGGCGTGTCACCGTCGTTGCGGAGCCGGACGCGGGCGCGCAGCACGGGCACCGCGTCCGGCGAGGAGTACTCGACGAAGACGGTCAGGCCGCCCCGCCGGTCCTGGAGCTGGACGGTGAGGTGATGCCAGCCGTCGCCGTACGCCGCATGGTGGGCGCGATGGGTCAGGCGCTGCCCGAGCGCCGTACCGGTGAAGCGCGGCCCGGACCAGCCGGTGCCCTGCCCGAGGAGGGTCACGTCGACGAGCGGCAGCGCGGCGCCGGCGCTCTCGGTGGCGTTCTCGGGCCGCGGTTCACCGGGCACGGTCAGCCGGACCAGACGGGGTGTGCGGCAGTCCAGATCGAAGTCGGCCGTGAGTGCGGAATGGCCCCAGCGGTAGCTGAACTCCTGCGTCACGCGATCCCCCGCCGCCGAGTCGTTCCCGCACCGGCCCAAAGCCACGGCGCGGTGGTTGGCAGGGGTTCATGTTAGTGCCGGAGGCACCTGCCAACGGGCACATTCCCAGGAGCCGTTCATCGCGTGGATGCCGGGCCGGAGGCACTACTGGCGGTTCAGGGAGCGGGTGACGCCCGCCGCGATCGTCGTGGCCAGGATCCAGCCGGTGGCGATCAGCAGATACGAGAGCCACTGGTACCAGCCGCGCGGCGCGAAGGCCGTCTCCTGACCGAAGTCGACGAGGGGCAGCAGGAGATCGAGGGCGTAGAAGACCGGGTTGAAGCCGGGCGCCTCGGCGGGTTTCAGGGCGGGCGGACGGTGCAGCGCGAAGGCGGTCGCGCCGGTGCACAGCAGCAACAGCAGCCAGCCGGCCGCGCGCATCGGGCGGTAGCCGTAACCGACGGCCACGTCCTGCAGCCGGCCCCAGAATCTGGCGTAGCGGGGGAGGGCGCGCCGGTGCCGGCGGAGTTTCGCCAGCTGGACCGTGCGCGCGGCGGCGTCGTCGCCCGCGGTGCGGTACGCGGCGGCCAACTGCTCGTAGACGTACGGGAGATAGCCGCCCTCCTCGCGTTCCAGCAGCGGCAGCCGCTGCTCGGCGGGCAGATGCGGGGCGAGGGTGCGGTAGCTGAGGCCGTCGATCCGGACGCGGTCGGGCCACACGTGTGGAGGGATGTGCAGGAGGTCCAGTTGGGAGCGGCGCAGGTTCACGATGCCCACGATCGGCGCGGCCTCGCGCAGCCACAACTCGCCGATGACGCAACTGCTGGCGCGCAGGGCCGGGCCCCCGGGGTTGGACAGCCGGGCGTAGGACAGATTGAGCTGGTGGGGAATCCTCGCCCCGCTCAGGTTGACCCGGCCCCGCGCACGCAGCCGCGTGGCCCGCAGGTCGGTACCGACCGACAGGGTCTCGGCGTGCAGGGCGGTCTCGCCCGGTGGCACGCGCAGGTCGGCGTCGTCGAGGTTCACCTGGCCGCCGACCGTGGCCCCGTTCAGCCGTACCTGGCCGTGCGCGACGAGACCGACGGCCCATACGTCGGTGCCGATGGCCGCGTGGTTGAGCTGGAGAACCGGTTCCGCGGCCGCGTCCCCCGCGGCGGCGTCCGGTGCCGCCGGGGAGCCGAGCCGCGCCCCGTTGACGAAGACGGCGCCCGAGATCTTCGCGCCCTGGAGCCGCACCGGGCCGGTGACCCGGCAGCAGCTGAGCCGCAGCATCCCGTCGACCCGCAGGTTCCCCGCCCTGAGGCCGGGGAGCACCGAGTCGCTCAGCACCAGCGCGCGCAACTGCGCCCCGTACAGCTTCAAAGGCCGCTCGAAGTGGCAGAACCGCAGCTGCACGGCCTGCTCGACCGTCCCATACACGAGATCCAGCTGTCCGGTGATGCGCGCGCCGGTCAGCTTCAGGCCGGCTATCTCACCGTCGTGCGCCGGTCCGTCGATCAGCAACGCCCGCAGCACCTCGGCGCGCACGGTCCGCTCGGGACCCCAGGAGGCGCCGCCCGCGGGGTCGTCGGCGGGGTTCCCCCCGGAGGCGGGTTCCTCGCGGAAGTCGACGCCCTCGCCGAGCGGAAAGGCCTCCCAGACACGGCGCTCCGCGGGTGTCAGACCGGCGGGATCGATGAACGCGCTCACTTCCGCGCCGCCGCGAGGGCCCGCGCCACCCCCGGCTCCTTCGGCCCCAGGAACTGCGGATCGGGCTTGAACACCGCGTCCAGCAGGGCCTTGCCCGCCGCGAACACCTCGCGCGTGCCCCCGTAGTACCAGGTGACGTCGTGGGTGGCGTCGACCCCGACGCCGTACGACCGCACACCCGCCGCCCGGCACAGCGCGACGGCCCGCCGGATGTGGAAGGTCTGGCTGATCAGCACGGCCTCGTGGACGCCGAAGATCTTCCGGGCCCGTACGCAGGAGTCCCAGGTGTCGAACCCGGCATAGTCGCTGACGATTCGCCGGTCAGGCACCCCACGCTTCGTCAGATAGGCCCGCATCGCGTCCGGTTCGTCGTAGTCCTTGCGGCTGTTGTCCCCGGTGACGAGCACGGCCTCGATCCGCCCGGCCCGGTACAGCTTCGCCGCCGCGTCCAGCCGGTGCGCGAGGTACGGGGACGGCTCGCCGTTCCACAGCCCGGCCCCGAACACCACCGCGACCTCGGTGCGCGGCGCGTCGGCCGTCGTACGCAGCCCGTCGGCCGTGCTCACGTACAGCCAGGTCACCGGAAGCAGCGCCAGCACGCACAGCAGCATGATCGTCTGCACGGCCCGTCGCTGCCCGGCGCGGGTGCGCGGCAGGCGGGGCAGCCGCGGTCTGAGAATCCTCGGGTGCGGCAGGCGCGGCATGGTCGTTCGTCCCCCCGGTGGCGTCCGATCGCGTCGGTATTCGACAGATGGGGACGCAGCGTAAGCCTGTTCGGTTCGCACCGTTACCGTGACCGGGCTCACTCGGGGCCACGGAACCCCAGGTGGGAGACGCTCACACCGCCACCGCACCACGCCGTGAACCCCCGGAAAACACCTGACACGCCCGTGCAACCGCGCGGCAACCTCGTACCGTCACCATCGGTCCATGACGGCGTCGAACCCCTCTCACGACGAGCACGACGAGTCCAGGAACCTCTCCCGCCCTCGGCTTCGCCCGAGCGGGGGGACCGCCATCGGCGGACAGCCGCTCGGTGGCGCCCACCTCGACAGTACGGCGCAACTCATGAACGCGATCACCAGCCAGCTCGGCAGTCAGCTCAGTCTCGTCTCGCTCAACGGAGCCCGCCGTCCCGCGCCCCCGCCGCTCGTCCTCGTCGCACACGGCAGCCGCGACCCGCGCGCGCTGAACACCGTACGCACCCTGATGGAGCGCGTCCGCGAGCTGCGCCCGCACCTGCCCGTGCACCTCGGCCACATCGAGCTCAACGAACCGCTGCTGGCCGACACGCTCGCCTCCCTCGACCCCAAGGACGGTGCCGTTCTCGTGCCGCTGCTGCTCAGCCGCGGCTACCACGTCAAGCGGGACATCCCCGAGGCCGCGGCTGCCGTACCGGAACTGCGGGCCCGTATCGCCGCCCCGCTCGGCCCGCACCCCCTGCTCGTCGAGACGCTGTACGCCCGGCTCGTCGAGGCCGGCTGGCGGGCCGGGATGAGCGACGCGGCCCGGCGTGCCGGCGGGGTCGTGCTCGCCGCCGCGGGCTCGCGCGACCCGGAGTCGATCGTCGACACCCGCCGCACCGCCCAGCTGCTGGCCGAACGCCTCGGCGTGCCCGTCGTCCCCGCCTACGCCTCCGCCGCCGCGCCCACCGTCGCCGCCGCCGTACGCGCCCTGGCCGTCCGCGGCCGCCACCGCATCGCCGTCGCCTCCTACTTCACGGCCCCCGGCCGCTTCGCCACCGAGTGCGCCGCGGCGGCCCCCTGGATCGCCGCCGACCCCCTGGGCACCCACGCCGCGATGGCCCGACTGGTCCTGCACCGCTACGACCAGGCCGCGGCGACCCCCGAACCGGCCCCCGAACGCGAGCTGGCCTCGGCCTGATCCACGACTGCCGGCGGTAGGCCGCGCCCCGTTTGTCACTGCCTGCGTTTACTGTCGGGTACATGGACGGCACCGCACCCCTCTCCGACGAGTACGACCCGACGTCAGTCGAGCGCTGGGCCGTAGAACCCGACAAACGTCCCGGCCGCACCGCCTTCCAGCGCGACCGCGCCCGCGTGCTGCACTCCTCCGCGCTGCGCCGTCTCGCGGGCAAGACCCAGGTCGTCACCCCCGGCACCCGCAGTCAGGCCTGGGACGCCAGTGCCCGCACCCGCCTCACGCACTCCCTGGAATGCGCGCAGGTGGGCCGCGAACTCGGCGACGCCCTCGGCTGCGACCCCGACCTCGTCGAGGCGGCCTGTCTCTCCCACGACCTCGGCCACCCGCCCTTCGGGCACAACGGCGAACAGGCGCTGAACGAGTTCGCGGAGGACTGCGGCGGCTTCGAGGGCAACGCGCAGTCGCTGCGCCTGCTGACCAGGATCGAGCCCAAGCGCTTCGTCCGCTCCGACGCCGTTGCATCAGCCGCTGCCGCGGCGGGGGACGAACTCGTCAGCGTGGGACTGAACCTCACCCGCGCCGCCCTCGACGCTTCCACCAAGTACCCCTGGCCGCGCGGCGCCCACCCCACCGACCCCGCCTCGCCGAAGTTCGGGACCTACGAGGACGACCGGCCGGTCTTCGACTGGGTCCGCAAGGGCGCCCCCGGCACCCGTACGTGCTTCGAGGCCCAGGTCATGGACTGGTCCGACGACGTGGCGTACTCGGTGCACGACGTCGAGGACGGACTGCACGCCGGCCACATCGACCCCAACTGCCTGCACGCGGAACCGGAACGCGAGGAGATCTTCAAGGTCGCCATCGGCCGGTACGTGCCCGCCGACACCGACCCGGCCGAACTCTCCGAGGCCCTCGACCGGCTCCTGGAGCAGGAGTGGTGGCCACACGGGTACGACGGATCGGCCGTCGCACAGGCCCGGTTGAAGGACGCCACCAGCCAGCTCATCGGCCGCTTCTGCCTGGCCGCCGAGGGCGCCACCCGCGCACGGTACGGCGCCGGCCGACTCACCCGGTACGCGGCGGAACTGGTCGTCCCGCGCGCCGCCCGCCACGAGTGCGCCGTCCTCAAGGCCGTCGCCGACCGGTACGTCATGCAACGCGCCGAGCAGGAGCGGCTCCGCGCCGATCAGCGGATCGTCGTCGCCGAGCTGGCCGAGGCGCTCACCGCCCGCGCCCCCGACGGTCTTGACCCGCAGTTCCGGGCGCTGTTCGACGCCGCCGGAGACGACCGCGCACGCAAGCGGGTGATCGTCGACCAGATCGCCTCGCTCACCGACGCCTCGGCACGCTCACTGCACCACGGGCTCACCACCCGCCCCACAGGCGGCGGCGGAGTGTGACCCTGCGTGGCCTGATCGGGCCACACCCTCTTCCCGCATCACGCTGCGTGCGGGACGCTCGCTTGGCGACAACGTTACGAGGAGGCATCAAGTGGTCGACGCGGATCAGACATTCGTCATCGTCGGAGGAGGCCTGGCCGGCGCCAAGGCGGCCGAGACGCTCCGAGCGGAGGGTTTCACCGGCCGCGTGATACTGATCTGCGACGAACGTGACCACCCCTACGAGCGCCCGCCGCTCTCGAAGGGCTATCTGCTGGGCAAGGAGGAGCGGGACAGCGTCTTCGTGCACGAACCCGCCTGGTACGCGCAGAACGACGTGGAGCTGCACCTCGGCCAGACCGTCGACGCCATCGACCGCACGGCGAAGACCGTCCGCTTCGGCGACGACGGCACCCTCGTCCACTACGACAAGCTGCTCCTCGCGACCGGCGCCGAGCCGCGCCGCCTCGACATCCCGGGGACGGACCTCGCGGGCGTCCATCACCTGCGCCGCCTCGCCCACGCCGAGCGCCTCAAGGGCGTCCTGGCCGCGCTCGGCCGTGACAACGGGCACATCGTGATCGCGGGCGCGGGCTGGATCGGTCTGGAGGTCGCGGCGGCGGCCCGCGAGTACGGCGCCGAGGTCACCGTCGTCGAACACGGGCCGACCCCGCTGCACGCGGTCCTCGGCCCCGAGCTCGGCCAGCTCTTCGCCGAACTGCACCGCGAGCACGGCGTCCGCTTCCACTTCGGGGCCCGGCTCACCGAGATCGTCGGCCAGGACGGCATGGTGCTGGCCGCCCGCACGGACGACGGCGAGGAGCACCTCGCCCACGACGTCCTGGCGGCCATCGGAGCGGCGCCGCGCACGGGCCTCGCCGAGGCCGCGGGCCTGAAGATCGCCGACCGGGCGCACGGTGGGGGTGTCGCGGTCGACGAGGGGCTGCGTACCTCCGACCCCGACATCTACGCCGCCGGTGACGTCGCCGCCTTCCCTCACCCCCTCTTCGACACCCGGCTGCGCGTCGAGCACTGGGCCAACGCCCTCAACGGCGGACCCGCGGCGGCCCGCTCGATGCTGGACCGCGGGACGGTGTACGACCGCGTGCCCTACTTCTTCTCCGACCAGTACGACGTCGGGCTCGAGTACTCGGGCTGGGCGCCCCCGGGGACGTACGACGAAGTGGTGATCAGGGGCGACGCGGGCAAGCGGCAGTTCATCGCCTTCTGGATGAAGGACGGACGGGTGCTGGCCGGGATGAACGTGAATGTGTGGGACGTCACGGAACCCGTCCAGCGGCTGATCCGGTCCCGGGCCCGGGTGGACACCGAGGCACTGGCGAACCCGCACGTACCGCTGGAGAGCCTCGTTCCCTGACCGAGCCCCCAGGAGTGTCAGTCCGGCCCCGTAGAATCACCTCGTGGCTGGAAGGATCAACGACGAGGACGTGAAGGCGGTTCGGGACGCGGTCCCGATCGACGCCGTCGTGTCCGAGTACCTCCAGCTGCGCAACGCGGGCGGCGGAAACCTCAAGGGGCTGTGCCCCTTCCACGACGAGAAGTCCCCGTCCTTCCAGGTCAGCCCCAGCAAGGGCCTCTTCCACTGCTTCGGCTGCCAGGAGGGCGGCGACACCATCACGTTCGTGATGAAGGTCGACCACCTCACCTTCTCGGAGTCCGTCGAGCGCCTCGCCGGGCAGGCCGGCATCACCCTGCGTTACGAGGAGGGCGGGTACAACCCCTCCCACCAGCGCGGCGAACGGATCCGTCTGGTCGAGGCGCACAAGATCGCCGCCCAGTTCTACGTCGAGCAGCTCGACACCAGCCCCGAGGCCGACGCGGGCCGCAAGTTCCTCGCCGAGCGCGGTTTCGACCAGGCCGCCGCCGCGCACTTCGGCGTCGGCTACAGCCCCCAGGGCTGGGACCACCTCACCCGCCATCTGCGCGGCAAGGGCTTCAGCGACAAGGAGCTGCTCCTCTCCGGCCTCTCCCAGGAGGGCCGCCGGGGCCCCATCGACCGCTTCCGGGGCCGCCTGATGTGGCCGATCCGCGACATCGGCGGCGAGGTCGTCGGCTTCGGCGCGCGCAAGCTGTACGAGGCGGACAACGGCCCGAAGTACCTGAACACACCCGACACCGCGATCTACAAGAAGTCCCAGGTCCTCTACGGCATCGACCTGGCCAAGAAGGACATCGCCAAGGCCAGCCGCGCGGTCGTCGTCGAGGGCTACACCGACGTCATGGCCTGCCACCTGGCCGGCATCACCACCGCGATCGCGACCTGCGGCACGGCGTTCGGCAGCGACCACATCAAGATCCTCAGGCGCCTCCTGATGGACAACGGCTCGGCCCGGGTGATCTTCACCTTCGACGGCGACGCGGCGGGCCAGAAGGCCGCCCTGCGCGCCTTCGAGGACGACCAGAAGTTCGCCGCCGAGACGTACATCGCCATCGCGCCGGACGGCATGGACCCCTGCGACCTGCGCCTCGCCAAGGGCGACGAGGCGGTCGCCGACCTCGTCGAACCCCGCACGCCCCTCTTCGAGTTCGCCCTGCGCCAGATCATCCTGCGCTACGACCTGGAGACCCCGGCGGGCCGCGCCGCCGCGCTCGACGAGGCGGCCCCCATCGTCGCCCGCATCAAGAACAGCGGCGCCCAGCACGAGGTCGCCGTGCAGCTCGCCGGCATGCTCGGCATCCTCGACACCCAGTTCGTGGTCAAGCGGGTGGCCCAGCTGGCCCGTTGGGCCCGCGACCGCGGCGGCAAGGGCCCGGCCCCGGCACCGAACGGGCAGCGCCCTCAGCCAATGTACGGCGCCGTCCAGACCCCCGCCGGCGGCCCGGCGCTCAACCTCCGCAACCCCGTGTTCGCCACCGAGCGTGAGCTGCTCAAGCTCGCCCTCCAGCGACCCGAGCTGGTCTCCCCGGCCTTCGACGCCTACGGGATCGACGAGTTCACCGCCTCCCCCTACGCCGCCGTACGCCTGGCGATCATGGAGGCGGGCGGCGCCGACTACGGCACGCAGGACCCCCAGGAGTATCTGGTCCGGGTCCGCGAGGCCGCCCCGGACGACGTGGTCCGCTCCATGGTCACCGAGCTGGCCGTCGAGGCGATCATGCGCAAGACCGTCGACGAGACCTACGCGGGCGACCAGCTCGTCATGGTCCGCCGCCGCGCCGTCGAGCGCCGCATCGTGGACGTCCAGGGCGCCCTGGCCCGCGCCAGCGCCCACGGCGACCCGGCCCAGCTGGCAGCCGTGCAGAACGAGTTGTGGGTGCTCCAGCAGTACGGTCAGGCACTGCGCGAGCGGGGCGCGGAGGCGCTCTGAGGCCGCCCTGCCCGGTCCTGGGCCCGGGCTGCCCGGATGGGCCCGGCGCACATGCCAATCCCGTACGCCGTTCAATCGGTTTCGCGCGCGCTGAGCTGCGCACTCGGACGGCACGGTAACCACCGGGTCACCGAATGGAAGCAAAAAGTCACCGCACGCCCCTCGTGGCGGCGATGTGTCGTACTCCACACTGGGTTGCGGTGCCTGAGTCCTCGGAGCGCGGCCGACCCGCACGCGACGGGTTTCCGATTCCCGCGGTTCCGCCAAACGACTACGGGATGGACAGCGGCGAGGCCGTCGACCCCATCCCCGACGTACCGCTGCCGCACGCCTCAGCAGCGACATTCCTGGAGGTCGCCCCCGTGCAGACCCAGACCCTCACACAGACCGAGAACCTCACGGACACGGATACGGACGCCGAGCCCGACGTCGTCGCGGCGGTGCCCCCGCAGAGCCGTGTGGCGCACCACCCCGAGACGGAGCCGGACGGGCCGCCGGCGGCCGCGGTCGAGGCCGAGCCCGTCGAGGTCGAAACCGAGGCCGAGGTCCCGGAGCCCGTCGAACTGCCCCGAGGACGCGGTACGGACACCGGAGGCCCCTCCTCGGACCTGTTCCGCCAGTACCTGCGCGAGATCGGCCGCATTCCGCTGCTCACCGCGGTGGAGGAGGTCGAACTCGCCCGCCGCGTCGAGGCCGGGCTCTTCGCCGAGGAGAAGCTCCGCCTCACCCCCGACTTGGACAGTCAGCTCGCCCTCGACCTCGACAAACTCGTCGTCATGGGCCGCATGGCCAAGCGCCGCCTCATCGAGGCGAACCTGCGCCTGGTCGTCTCGGTCGCGAAACGCTATGTGGGCCGCGGGCTCACCATGCTCGACCTGGTCCAGGAGGGCAACCTCGGTCTGATCAGGGCGGTGGAGAAGTTCGACTACGCCCGTGGGTACAAGTTCTCGACGTACGCGACCTGGTGGATCCGGCAGGCCATGTCACGGGCGCTCGCGGATCAGGCCCGTACGATCCGAGTCCCCGTCCACGTGGTCGAGTTGATCAACCGGGTCGTGCGTGTCCAGCGGCGGATGCTGCAGGAGCGCGGCTACGAACCGACGCCGGACGAGGTCGCCACGCACCTCGACCTTCCCGGTGAGCGGGTGAGTGAGGTGCTGCGCCTCGCCCAGGAGCCGGTGTCGTTGCACGCGCCGGTGGGGGAGGAGGACGACGTCGCGCTCGGCGACCTGATCGAGGACGGGGATGCCACCTCGCCGGTGGAGTCCGCGGCCTTTCTGCTCCTGCGGGAACACCTGGAAGCGGTGCTGTCCACGCTCGGCGAGCGTGAACGCAAGGTCGTGCAGCTCCGGTACGGGCTCGCGGACGGGCGCCCCCGCACGCTCGAGGAGATTGGCCGCATCTTCGGCGTCACCCGTGAACGTATCCGCCAGATCGAGTCCAAGACCCTCAACAAACTGAGGGACCATGCCTTCGCAGACCAACTCCGCGGCTACCTGGACTGACCCGACGTCTCTCGCCCCCGCCGCCCCTACCCGTCCCATCCCTGGGGGCTACGCCCCCAGACCCCCGATCGGCGTGAACGGCCTCGTCCTCAAACGCCGGACGGGCTGAAGGCTTTTAGGGGCGCGGGGAACTGCGCGACCAGCCCCCGCCCGCCCGCAGTCGAAGAACCCACCCGGGGGTCTGGGGGCGGAGCCCCCAGGTTGAGGATGGGACGGGTAGGGGCGGCGGGGGCGAGGAAACGCACCTCCCCGCACCCCTACCCACCCGCTAGTCGACCTCCGCCACCGCCTGGGCGAACTGGGCCTTGTAGAGGCGCGCGTACGCACCGTCCGCCGCCAACAGCTCCGCATGCGCGCCCTGCTCGACGATCGACCCGTTCTCCATCACCAGGATGGTGTCCGCGTCCCGGATCGTGGAGAGCCGGTGGGCGATCACGAACGACGTCCGCCCGTGCGCGAGCTTCGCCATCGCCTTCTGGATCAGCACCTCCGTACGGGTGTCGACGGAACTGGTCGCCTCGTCGAGGACAAGGATCACCGGGTCGGACAGGAACGCCCGCGCGATGGTGATCAGCTGCTTCTCACCCGCGCTGACCCCCGTCCCCTCGTCGTCGATGACGGTGTCGTAGCCCTCGGGGAGCGTACGGATGAAACGGTCCGCGTGCGCGGCCCGCGCCGCCTCCTCGATCTCCCCGCGCGTGACCTCACGCGAGGCCCCGTACGCGATGTTCTCCGCGATCGTGCCGCCGAACAGCCAGGTGTCCTGGAGCACCATCCCGATCCCGGCCCGGAGTTCGTCCCGGGACATGGACGCGATGTCGACGCCGTCGAGGGTGATCCGGCCGCCGGTGACGTCGTAGAAGCGCATCAGAAGGTTCACCAGCGTGGTCTTGCCGGCGCCGGTCGGGCCGACGATCGCCACCGTGTGGCCCGGCTCGACCTTCAGGGACAGGTCCTCGATGAGCGGCTTCTCGGGGTCGTAGCGGAAGGACACGTTCTCCAGCGCCACCCGCCCGCGCAGCTCGTCGGGGCGCGCCGCCGGCACCGGGTCGGCCTGCTGCTCCTCCGCGTCGAGGAGTTCGAATATCCGCTCCGCCGACGCGACACCGGACTGCACGAGGTTCGCCATCGAGGCGACCTGCGTCAGCGGCATCGAGAACTGGCGGGAGTACTGGATGAAGGCCTGGACATCGCCGATCGACAGTGAGCCGGACGCGACACGCAGTCCGCCGACCACCGCCACCAGCACGTAGTTCAGGTTCGACACGAACATCATCAGCGGCTGCATGACCCCGCTGTTGAACTGCGCCTTGAACCCGGCCTCGTACAACTTCTCGTTCTGCTCGGCGAACTGAGCCGCCGACTCCTCCTGCCGCCCGAACACCTTCACCAGCGTGTGCCCGGTGTACATCTCCTCGATGTGGGCGTTGAGCTTGCCGGTGGTGCGCCACTGCTGCACGAAGTGCGGCTGCGACCGCTTGCCGATGCGGGTGGCGACGACGAAGGACAGCGGGACCGTGACGAGCGCGACCAGCGCGAGCAGCCACGACACCCAGAACATCACCGTGAGCACACCGATGATGGTCAGCAGGGAGTTCACCAGCTGGCCCATCGACTGCTGCAGGGTCTGCTGGATGTTGTCGATGTCGTTCGTGGCACGGCTGAGCACCTCACCGCGCTGGCGCTTGTCGAAGTACGACAGCGGCAGCCGGGAGAGCTTCGCCTGCAGGTCCTCACGCATGTGGTAGACGGTCTTGTTGACGGCCCGGTTCACCAGGCGCGTCGCCACCGCCATCAGCAGACCGGCCAGCAGGAACGTACAGAGCGCGAGCAGCAGTACGTTGCCGACGGCGTCGAAGTCGATGCCCTTGCCGGGGGTGAAGTCCGTGCCCGCGAGCATGTCGGCCATGCCGCCCTCGCCGCGCCGCCGCATACCCGCGAGGACCTCGGCCTTGGTGGCGCCGGCCGGCATCTGCCGCCCGATGATGCCCGCGAAGACCAGGTCGGTCGCCCTGCCGAGGATCTTCGGCCCGACCACCGAGAGCCCCACGCTCAGGACGACGGCGACCAGCATCCCGTACATCGTGGCGCGTTCGGGTTTGAACTGGGCCAGGAGCCTCTTCCCGGACACCTTGAAATCCATTGAGCGCTGATCGGGGCCGCCCCCGGCCATCATGCGTCCCATGGGCCCGGCCATCAGGCGGCCTCCGCTTCCGTCAGCTGGGAGAGCACGATCTCCCGATAGGTCTCGTTGTCGGCCATGAGCTCGTGGTGGCGCCCGGTGCCCACCACCCGGCCCTCGTCGAGGACCACGATCCGGTCGGCGTCCCGAATGGTCGACACCCGCTGGGCGACGATCACCACGGTCGCCTCGGCCGTCTCCTGGGAGAGCGCCGCGCGCAGCGCCGCGTCGGTGGCGTAGTCGAGCGCGGAGAAGGAGTCGTCGAAGAGGTAGATCTCGGGCCGCTGGACGAGCGTACGGGCGATCGCGAGGCGCTGGCGCTGACCGCCGGAGACATTGGTGCCGCCCTGTGCGATCGGCGAGTCCAGGCCGTTCTCCAGCCGCTCCACGAAGCCCTTGGCCTGCGCCACCTCCAGCGCGTGCCACAGTTCCTCGTCGGTCGCGTCCGGATTGCCGTAGCGGAGGTTGGTGGCGACCGTCCCCGCGAAGAGGTACGGCTTCTGGGGGACGAGTCCGACCGTCTTCGCGAGCAGCTTCGGCTCGACGGTCGCCACGTCCACGCCGTCGACGAGGACTTCTCCGTCGGTGGCGTCGAAGAGCCGGGGCACGAGCCCGAGCAGCGTCGACTTGCCGCTGCCCGTCGACCCGATCACGGCGGTCGTCTCACCCGGCCGCGCCACCAGTTCGATGGACTTCAGGACGGGCTCCTCGGCGCCCGGGTAGCGGAACCCGGCGCCGCGGATCTCCAGGTGGCCGTGGCGCCGCAGTTCCACGACGGGCGAGCTCGGCGGCACGACGCTGGACGAGGTGTTCAGGACCTCCTGGATCCGCTCGGCGCAGACCTCCGCGCGCGGCACCATCATGAACATGAAGGTGGCCATCATCACGGACATCACGATCTGCATGAGGTAGGCGAGGAAGGCGGTCAGGTCGCCGATCTGCATGCCGCCGCTGGCGATGCGGTGGGCGCCGAACCAGACCACGGCGATCGACGAGAGGTTCACGACGGTCATGACCATCGGGAACATCAGGGCGAGCATCCGGCCGGTACCGAGGGACACCTCGGTCAGCTGGGAGTTGGCGGACTCGAAGCGGTCCTTCTCGTAGTCGTCCCGGACGAAGGCGCGGATGACGCGGTTGCCGGTGATCTGCTCGCGCAGCACCCGGTTCACGGTGTCCAGACGCACCTGCATGGTCCTGAACAGCGGGCGCAGCCGGCGCACGATCAGGGTCACTCCGATGCCGAGTACCGGCACCACAGCGACCAGGACCGCGGAGAGCGGTACGTCCAGGCCGAGGGCGAGTACGATGCCGCCCACACACATGATCGGCGCGGACACCAGCAGGGTGAACGTCATCAGGGCGAGCATCTGCACCTGCTGGACGTCATTGGTGGTGCGGGTGATCAGGGACGGCGCCCCGAAGTGGCCCACTTCGCGTGCGGAGAAGGACTGCACCCGGTCGAACACGGCGGCCCGGATGTCCCGGCCGACGGAGGACGCCGTACGGGCGCCGTAGTAGACGGCGCCGATGTTGCAGAAGACCTGGACCAGCGAGATCCCGATCATCAGGGCGCCGAAGGACAGGATGTAGCCCGTGTCTCCCTTGACGACACCGTTGTCGATGATGTGCGCGTTCAGAGTCGGCAGGTACAGGGTGGCGCAGGTCTGCAGGAACTGCAGCAGAACGAGGAGAGCGATGGGTTTCTTGTACGGACTGAGGTAGGTCCGAAGGAGTCGTATGAGCACGCGGCTTCTCTCGGAGTCGTCGACGGCAGTGCGGTCGGTGGTGCACCACCCCCTATCGTCGGATACTCCACCCGCGTTACCTCAACCGATTAATCCAAGAGCGGACCAAGAGCGGACCGGAACAGGACCTTGAGACGTACGTCATAGGACCCATGCCGGCCTGTACGCCCACCGGCACGTCTCCCCGCATTCCCTCCACGCTCCCTCTACGCCCCCTATGACCGGAACGCCCCCGGATGCGTCTGTTCCCGTACGGCCACGTACTGCTGCCGTACGGCCTGACCCACGGCCAGTTCCTCGCCGGGCTCCAGAATCTGGGCGACCGCACCCTGCCAGACGGGTGGCAGCTGGGGGTCGAGCGTGCCCTGCGAGACGCCGAGCGCCCAGGCCGCCTGGCGGGCCGCGCCCAGTGCCGCGTAGTCCGCCGGCTGGGGGACGATGACCTGCGTGCCGAACAGCGCGGGCGCCGCGGCCTGCACGGCCGGCAGCTCGGCGGCCGCTCCGAGCAGGAACACCCGCCGCACGTCCACGCCGCGCCCGCGCAGCACGTCGAGCGCGTCCGCGAGCCCGCAGAGCATGCCCTCGAAGGCGGCCCGCGCAAAGTGCTCGGGCCGCATCGACTCGCGCCGCAGCCCGGCGAGGGTCCCGGCGGTGTGCGGCAGGTTCGGGGTCCGCTCGCCCTCCAGGTAGGGCAGCAGGACCAGCCCGTGGGAGCCGGGCGTGGACTTCATCGCCAGCTCGGACAGGCTCTCGAGGTCGGGCAGGCCGAGCAGTTCGACGGCGCCGCGCAGGGTCCGTACGGCGTTGAGGGTGGTCACCACCGGCAGATGCATGCCGGTCGCGTCCGCCAGTGAGGTGATCATGCCGGAGGAGTCGACCAGCGCCTCGGGGTGTACGGCCATCACGGACCCGGAGGCACCGAGGGACACGACCGCGTCCCCCAGCCCGATGCCGAGCCCGAAGGCCGCCGCCATGGTCTCTCCGGTACCCGCGGAGATCAGCAGCCCCTCGGGTGTCGTCCCCGCCGCCTCGGACGGGCCCAGCACATCGGGCAGCGCGGCCTGGTGGCCGAGCGCGAGCTCGACGAGATCCGGCCGGTAGGCGCCGGTCGCCGCCGACCAGTAGCCGGTCCCGGAGGCCCCGCCCCGGTCGGTGGTCCGCCGCAGCGGCCGCCCGAGCAGCTGCCACACCAACCAGTCGTGCGCCTGCAGCAGCATGGCGGTGCGCAGCGCGGCGTCGGGCTCGGTCCTGTTCAGCCAGCGCAGCTTGGTCACCGGCTGGGCGGCCTGCGGTACACAGCCCACGGCCTGAGCCCACGCCTCGCGCCCGCCGAGCGCGTCGATGAGATCGGCGGCGGCGACCTGTGCCCGCTTGTCACCGCCGACCATGGCCGGCCGCACCGTGTTGCCCTGCGTGTCCAGCGGAACGAGCGCGTTCTGCTGCGCGGAGACGCCGATGGCCTGCACACCTTCGAGCAGCCCACCGCCGGCCGCCTCGCCCAGGGACAGCAGCCAGGCCTGCGGATCGACATCGGAAGGACGGCCGCCGCCTTCGGTGTTCTCCACCGGATGCGGCGCATACCCCTGCCTGAGCACGGCCCCCGTGTCCGTGTCGCAGACGACGATACGAGTGAAATCGGGCGAACTGTCCAACCCGGCGACTATCCCCATGGCGGAAATTCTGCCGTACGGCGGGGGATGGGCGCGCCGGGCGGGGCGGTGCCGAGCGGGCCGCGGGGTGCGCGCCGGGCCGGGGGCGCAGGTCGGACCGGGTGGCGCGCCCGCCGGACCCCGTCCGGGATCCCTCGCCCTGCCCGCCGGGAGTCGTTCGGTTTTCGGCCGGGGGGGCGGGTGCGCGGTTCCCCGAGCTCCTCGCGGGGTCGGGGTCGCTACGTGTTGCTGGTGCCCCAGTCGTCCTCACGGGTGCCGTTGGTGTTGCGTTCGCGCAGCGAGCGGACGCGGGCGGTGACCGAGTCGGGGACGTGGTCGCCCACCTTCTCGCCGACCGTGTGGAACGCCTTGCCCGCGATCTCGCGCCCCTGCTGGGCGGCGGTCTCGGCGGTGTTGCGCACCGCGGGGTTCTGCGCGACCTGGCGCGCGGACTTCTTCAGCTGCTCGTAGCGCTCGCGCCCGGCGCGTGTGCCGAGCACGTAACCCAGAGCCAGTCCGGCGACGAATGTGAGCCGGTAGCGCATGACGGCCACCCTTCCCTTGCGTCGGCATCGGTGCGGGGGGAACCGATTGGCGGAGCACCCCCCTGCTTGCGCTAATGTATGTGTCGCAGCGAGCGCACGCCCCCTGGCGAATACCCGGGTAGGTGCGTTCGATGCAACGAGGCAATCCTCCGTAGCTCAATTGGCAGAGCAGCCGGCTGTTAACCGGCAGGTTACTGGTTCGAGTCCAGTCGGGGGAGCGCAGTCTCCTGTAGCTCAATTGGCAGAGCAGCCGGCTGTTAACCGGCAGGTTACTGGTTCGAGTCCAGTCGGGAGAGCAACGGAAGAGGACCCCTCCGGGGTCCTTTTTCATGTCCGGGGGAACCGCGCAGTCCATGCCGAAGTCCTCATGGTCATGCGTTGCCGACCATCCGAAGCAGGAGATCGTATGAGCGGCTATGCTGCGGCAGACGGCGCGCACAAATGTGCGCGACGCGCCGTAAGGGGCGGTAGCTCAGCCGGTTAGAGCAGCGGACTCATAATCCGTCGGCCGTGGGTTCGAGTCCCACCCGCCCCACCCCGCGCTACGCGTGAAGAAACGATGCCGCCTGCGCGTTCGTGGTTCGCCAGCAACAAGGTTGCGGCCCCCGGAGCTGATCCGGGGGCCGCAGTCGTGCGTTTCGCTCGCTTTGCACTCGTCCGGGGTAATCGCCGAGGGACGGCCGTTCCTCGGCGCGAAATCAGTTCGACCGAAGAGCGGCTCGATCAGCCCCGTGCGGGGCGGACGGGCCCTGAGGCCGCGTCAGGGCTGGACGGGCTTTCCGCGGCCCCAGGCCCAGGCGAGGCGGTCGGCGCCGGACTGGTTGGTGGTGGCGAGCCAGGGGCGGGCGGAGGTGCCGGTCAGGGTCTGCAGCGAGTACGTGTCGTCGGTGCGCAGGCCGGGCCAGTAGACGGAGCCCATCTTCAGCTCGCGGAAGGTGTCGGTGACGGCCTGGACGTAGTTGACGAAGTTGTTGGAGGCGTCCGGCTTGTCGTAGTCGAGGCCGGTGGTCATCGGGGCGCCGAACTCGTCGGCGACGGTACGGCCCGCGCAGTCGCCGATGCGCTCCTTGAGGTCGGACACCCACTGGTCGTAGGTGGCGTAGTCCTTCCAGAACCCGTAGTGGTGCAGGGAGAGGTAGGTGCCCTTCAGACGGGGGTCGGCGCAGACGGAGGTGACGTGGTCGTTGTAGCCGGCGCCGCTGACGAACACCCGGTCGCGCGGGACGGACGGGTAGGTGGCCAGCCACTGCGCGGCGATGTCGGCCCACTGGGTGTCGGTGTAGCCGTGGGGCTCGTTCATCGGCTCGAAGTAGACCCGCTTGTCGTTCTTGTAGGTCTTGACCACGGTGTTCCACATGGGCCAGAAGGTGGCGGGGTCGTCGATGAAGCCGTCCTTGCGGGCGCCCGTGCCCTCCCAGTAGGAGACGATGACCTTGAAGCCCCTGTCCGACGCGGCGTCGATGACCCCGCGGTACGACTTCCAGTACGAGCCGTTGACGGTGTACGGGTTGATGGGCAGCCGAACGGTGTTGGCGCCGAGGTTCGCGCGGAACGCCGAGATGATCCGGCTCGCCTTGGCGTAGGTCTGGGCGTAGCTGTCGGAGGTCGACAGGCCGGACAGGACGACGGGGTCGTCGGCGAAGTTGTCGCGCGGGTCGGCCCAGTTCACGCCCTTGAACTGGGTCGTGTCCAAGCCCGGCGCGGCGTGCGCGGGGCTGCCGGCGACGGCCGTGCCGCTGGTCGCGGCGACGGCGGTGCCGCTGGTGCCGGCGATCAGGAGCGCCACGAAGGCGGCGCGCAGACGGGGCGTGAGGCGGGTTCTGGCGGGGGTGTTGCGCATCGACTTGCCCTTTCAGGTGACTGCGACTCGGTGCCCGGCGGAGCCTGCGCGGGGCTGAGCGGCCGTCGGAAGGTTCGCCGGGCCGGACGGGACGCGTGGTGCGTCGGCTCGCCGTCGTGGGTCCGGTGACGATCGGTGGTGCTGTATCGGTGGTGCGGGTGGGGCTTGGCCTACTCAAGACAGGTGCGGGGCGCGGTTCTTGTCGGTTCGACCGGAACGCTGTGTTTACGTAAACATCGGCCGGCACGGCGAGGCCTGATCTCATGGCCGGGGCTGGGTCGGTGGCGATGTTTACGTAAACATGGCGGCGCCGGAATCGTGGCACCCGGGGCAGTGATCGTCAAGGTTTCCCGCACGTAACGCCGTTGGGCTCCTGGCGTGGATTCGCGGCACCGGGCCGAAAGGGGTGAGAGGTGGTGAAGTGACGGAACTGGACGTCAGTCCAGGTCGTCGGGTGCGTGGAGGTGAGCCAGGACCTCCCCCAAGGGGAGGTCGAAGCGGTCCTTGTCGGCGGTCCAGTGGCGCAGAACCGTGGCGCTGGCCTCGGCCAGGGCGGGCGGAAGGCCGGCGGAGCGGAGGGTGGCGGCGATCTCCTCCATCTCGGGAGCCCAGCGCCAGGCGCGGGCCGCGAGGCTCGGCAAGTAGTCCACTTCCGCGAGAATCCTGGAGGTGATCGACTCGGCCTCCAGGGCCAGTTCGTCACCTACGCCGTGACGCGTGGCGAGCGCGTGCGAGACGGCGGCCAGGGCGCGGGCGGACTTCTGGAAGGAGGCGAAGGCCATCTTCAGTGCCGATGCGGCACCGACCCCGGCGTCGAGGGGTCTGGCCAGTACGGCGGTGCCCTTGAACACCGCGGCCACCCGGCCGACAGCCTCCGGGTCGCCGCTCAGGTAGAGCCGCGGGGCACTGTCCGCTCCGGGAGGAGCGCCGATGATCGAGCCGTCGACCATGACGATGCCGCGGTCGCGGCAGGCTCCGTCGATACGGAGGGCCCGCTCGGGACTGATGGCGTTCGCCTCCACGTAGACACCACGGAAGGCGTGCCCGAGGGCCTCGTAAGCGACGTCCTCCGCCGCGTGCGGTGGACAGACCGACAGGACCAAGTCGCTGACGGCCAAGGCGGCCCCGAGTGACTCGGCCGCCTCCAGTCCGGCCTTCCGGGCCCGCTCGACGCTGGCGGAACCACGGCCGGTGGGGACGTGGAGCACCCGGGCCCCGGCGCGGCGTGCCTGGGCGCCGACCTCCGCGCCCATGGCGCCGGGGTGCAGGAGTGTCACGGTCGTCATGAACGGTCCTCGTGGAGTCGGGAAGATGGATCAGGTCGAGGCGGGCGACGGGAGAGGGCTTCACGTTACGACGAAGATCCGCCGGGCGCGGGGTGTCGCGGCGCGACCCCGCTTCGTGGCCCTCGCTCCCTCCTGACCCGCGATTCAGCTGACGGCGCGGCACATCGCGACGTACGTAACCCGCTCGTGGCCCAAGCATCATTCAGGCGTTTCCCTTTGGGGGGCCGGTGTTCGCTGTGTTTTAGCTGTGGGACGTCTACGCTTTACCGTCCTTTGGGCGTTGGGTCCCCACTGCGCAGCCGGTCGTCATCAGGGTGTGCGCACCTTCCGTCCCCCCGCGTACGCAGCACTTCTCCCCTACCTGCGAGGGTCCAAGAACCATGCGAACGTTTCTCACCACCAAGGCCGCCAGGCGCGCCCTGCGTCCGATCGCCGATCTCATCGATCAGCGCATCGAGCGTCAGATCCGCCGCTCCATCGGGGGCGGATCCGAAGGCGGACTGCAGCGCGAGCTGACGGCGCTGCGCCATCGTCAGCGCCCGCTCGAGCTGCTGCTCGACGGGACGGGGCGAGGCGTGTCGCGCATGCCGGCCCAGGTCCATCTCGACCGCGCCATCGAGGAGCTGGCGCGGGTGAGTGGGGACAGGGGCGGTGCGGAGCGGAACATCGCCCAGGCGTTCCGGCTGCTCATCGCCCTGGAGGCGCTCGGGGTCGGCCGGATCGCCGGCGGCACCATGAACATCTGCGGCAAGCTCTCCGCCGTACCGCTGCTCGACCCGCCGAACGACGAGATCCTCGAGATCGGCACCCTGTACGGGATGTTCGGCGCGGCCCTGATCCGGATGATGGAGCGCGCGGGACGCGACCCGCGTCTGACGATCGTCGACCCGCTCGCGGGCCTGCAGCTGCAGCCCGGCACCACCGAGGGGGCGGACCCGACGGGCACTCCCGTGCGCGGGGCCGCGGTGCGCGCCAATCTGGCTCTGGTCGGCGCGGCCGGCGCCGCGGCCCGTGTCCAGCAGGGCTTCTCCGAGGATCCCGAGGTGCGCGCCCTGGTCGCCGACCGTTCCTACGGGGTGATCATCGTCGACGGCGACCACTCCGCCTCCGGTGTCGCCGCGGACCTGGAGTGGGCCGAGCAGATCGTCGCGCCCGGCGGGATCGTCGTACTCGACGACTTCGGGCACCCCAAGTGGCCCGGTATCAAGGAGGCCTTCGACAAGCACATGGCGACCGACACCCGGCTGACGTTCCTCGGGCAGGTGGCGAACTCGGGGTATCTGCGCGCGAGTGCGTAGAGAGGCGTTGCGGCGCGGGGGGTTCGCAACTGCTGGTCGGGGAACATGCGTGAGGTCGTTTTAGCTCGATCGTGTGATGGTCGGCTTGCGGCGCCCTGGGCCGATCGGGTTAGCGTGGCAGTGCGATCTGGGACGCCGGTGCGGTGCCAGCGTGCGGGGCCCCTGCTCCACCAGAGTGATGGTTCAGGGCCTCCCCGTCGCCTCTGGCCGTACCCATGTGGCCAGGTCGCATAGGGAACTGGCCTCCCGGGATCGGACCACGTACAGGATGCGTGTCGCTGCCCCGGGGTCGAGTACGCCGGGGACCTGGGGGTACCTCCCACGCCCTTAAGGCAGTGGGGGAGCGCCCAAGACCGTTCGGTGCGTGCGGCTGAGCAGGCTCACTCCTGCTCAGTCCATAGGAACGGTCTGCCCATTGACCCCGACTCGTGATACAAGCGGCGGAAGGGGATTGTCGGATACTGAGAATGGGGTTCTGGCATGAAGGCTGTCGTGGTCGGGGCGTCGAGTGGACTGGGCCGGTGCATAGGGGTCGACCTGGGGCGCCGCGGCGACCAGGTCGCCCTGCTGGCCCGCCGGCACGACCGGCTGGTCGACGCGGCGAAGGAGGCGGGCCCGGACGCGCTCGCCGTCGCCTGTGACGTGACCGACGAGTCGTCCTGCCGGGCGGCGATCGAGGAGGCCGCCGCCGGGCTGGGCGGCATCGACGCCCTCGTCTACGCCACCGGCATCGGCCCCCTCGCCCCGGTCGAGAAACTCGACGCCGACGCCTGGCGCCGCGCCATGGACACCAATGTGATCGGCGCGGCGCTGGTCACGAGCGCCGCGCTGCCGCATCTGACGAAGTCGGGCGGGGTCGCCGCCTACCTGTCCTCCATCGGCGGCTCGCTCACGCCGTCCTGGCCCGGGTTCGCGGCCTACCACGTGAGCAAGGCGGCTCTGGAGAAGCTCGTCGAGGCCTTCCGTGTCGAGCATCCGAGCGTGGGCTTCACCCGGTTCGTGGTCGGGGACTGCGCGGGCGGTGAAGGGGACTCCAGGACCGGGTTCACCGACGGCTGGGACCGGGGAGTACGCGGCCCAGGTCCACCCGGTCTGGCGGCAGCGCGGCTATCTGACGGGCGCCCTGCTGGACGTGGACGAGTTCCTCCGTGTGCTCGACGTCGTACTGCGCTGCGGCGGCACCGTCCCGGAGGTGACGGTGACGCCGCGCCCGCCCGCCCCGGGCCCAGGCGTCCCGGGCCTGATTCAGAAGACGGGCCCTAACGGCCCAGCGCCGCGCCCCCGTTGATGTGCAGCAGCTGCCCCGTCAGGTACGCCGCCTCCGGTGACGCCACGTATCGGACGGCGGCGGCGATCTCGGAGGGGTGACCCGGCTTGCCGGTCAGGGTCTGGCCGACCCGGGAGGCGATGAACTCCGGTGTCGCGCGGGCGCCGAAGAACTCCGTGTCGCCGACGAAGCCGGGGGCGATCGCGTTCACGGTGATGCCCTCGGGACCGACGCGCTGCGCGAGGGCGTAGGTGTACGTGTTGACCCAGGCCTTGGAGCCGCCGTAGGAGCCGGGCCCGCGCAGCGAGGCGATGGAGGAGAGCTGCACGATACGGCCGCCGGGGCGGCGCATGTGGGGGAGCAGGGCCTCGGTGAGCAGGACCGCGGTCAGCACGTTGGCGTCGAAGTTGTCGCGATAGCTGTCCGCGATGGAGGCGAGCGTGCCGTCGTGCTCGCGGGCCACGTTGCCGCCCGCGTTGGCCACCAGCACGTCCACCGGGGTCTCGTTCGCCGTGATGAACTCCAGTACTGCGCCGACCTGTTCGGGGTCGGCGAGGTCCGCCGCGTACCAGCTCGCGGTGGACTGGCCGTACTGGCCGTTCAGGGCGTCGGCCGCCTTGCGCAGCACGTCCTCGCGGCGACCGAGGAGCACCACCCGGTCCCCGTCCGCGGCGAACGCCTCCGCCGTCGCCAGGCCGATCCCGGTACCGCCGCCGGACACCACCACACGTCGCTGAGCCATGGCCATCCCGTCCTTGGATGTGAATATCGGTCATGTGGGCGTACGGGCTGTGACGCTACGGAGGCCCTGAGGGGACGTCAAGTAGCTTGTGGGAGCGGCTCACATGGGCGACTGCCAGGTCACCGTCGTGCCCGAGCCGCCCTCCGAATCGCCGCCCTCCGAATCGCCGTCCTTCAAGTCCCCCTCCGTATCGCCGTCGTCGAAGACCGTCAGGCGGACCCCGGGGCGTCCGTCGGGGAGGGCCGCCGTCGCGTCGACCGTGATCTCGACGCGGGAGACACCGGCGCGGCGGGAGGCGGCGGTCAGGGCGCGGCGCAGTGCGGTGAGCAGCCGGCCGGCGACGGGCTTTGCGATACGGCTCTCCACCGCGCCGGTGAACCGGGTGGACGGCTGGAAGCCGAGGACCGCGGCCGCGCCCGCCGTCTCGCGCAGTACCTTGCCGCGGAAGGTGGTGGGGGCGTCGGACGGCGGCTGCTGGAGTGCGAAGATCGCCGTGCGGACCTCCTGGATGGTGGACTGGAGTTCGTCGACGGCACGGCCGAGGGTCGCGTGCACGTCGTCGTCCACCTCGCCCGCTCCGGCGCTTGTGCGCTGCGTGGACTCCAGCATCATGCCGGTCGCGAACAGCCGCTGTACGACGAGGTCGTGCAGGTCGCGGGCGATCCGGTCGCGGTCCTCGTAGACCGCGAGCCGCTCCCTGCTGTGCTGGGCCGCGGCGTGGACCAGCGCCAGCGCGGCCTGTGAGGCGAACTGGGTGGCGAGCAGGCGCTCCACCGCGGTGTACGGACGGCCGCCGCGCCGGCGGGGGAGGGCGAGCGTGCCGATGAAGCGGCCGCCCTCCTGGAGCGGCAGCATCATGTTCGGCCCGAACCGGTGCCGCACATGCGTGGTCATCCGCGGGTCGGTCGCCGAGTCGTCGATGAACACCGGTTCACCGCCGAGGAGTTGATCGAGAACCGGGCTGCCCGGCTCGATCGTGGTGCCGAGGATGTCGTCGGAGTCGTCGAGCGTGGAGGCGGTCACGATCTCCATCCCGCCGTCCTCGGTGGGCCGCAGGATGATGCCGGCCTCGGCCTTGGCGAGGCGCCGGGCCCGTTCGGCGACGGTCATCAGCGCGTCGGCGGCGCTCTCCCCGGAGAGCAGCGCGGTGGTGACGGCCGCCGCGCCCTCGATCCAGCGCTCGCGCTGCCGCGCCGTCTCGTACAGCCGGGCGTTGCCGATCGCGATGCCCGCGTGGGTCGCCAGGACCCGTACCAGCTGCTCGTCCTCGTCCGTGAACGGGCCGTCGCGCTTCCCCGCGAGGCACAGGTCGCCGAACACCTCGTCGTCGACCTGGATCGGCACGGCGAGCTCCGGCGGCTCTGGCGGCTCCGGGCTTTTGGGCAGCCCCGCGGAATCGGGAAGATCGGGCCGTCTCGCCGTGCGGATCTCCGCGAGTCCGTCCCGTCCGGGATCGGTCATGTCCAGCGCCGCGTACCGGGCCTCCGTGAGTTCGGCGGCGGCGTCCACGATGTGCTGGAGCGTGGCCCGCAGTTCGAGATCGGTGCCGACGCTGAGGACGGCTTCCAGGAGCGCCGGCAGGCGGGGGCGCGGATCGTGCATACCAGGGACTTTCCGGGGCCCGGTCGTCAGAACGCCAGCGGGTCCAGCAGCAGCGGCTCGATCTTGCCCTCCAGCATGTAGCCCAGGCCCTGCACCGCGCACACGTCGGGACGCTCGGCGATGTGCACCGGCATGCCCGTCGCCTGCCGCAGCATCTGGTCCAGGCCCGGCAGCAGCGCGCTGCCGCCGACCATCATGATGCCGCGGTCGGCGAGGTCGGCCACCAGGTCGGGCGGGCAGGCCCGCAGCACCTTTCCGATCCCGTCCAGTACGGCGGTCAGCGGGGTCTGGATGGCGTCCCGTACGGCGGCGGTGTCGACCTGCACGGAACGGGCCAGGCCGGTCGCCACATCCCGGCCGTGGATCTCCGTGGACGCCGGGCCGTGCGGGGTGAGCCCGTTGCCGGAGAGGGCCAGCTGCAGGGGCCGTACCGACTGCGAGGGAAGCATCAGCTCGTGCTGGTGGCGCAGATGCTGCACGATCGCGCGGTCGACGGCCTCGCCGCCCACCGGAACGCGCTCGGCGGTCACGATGGACCCCAGGGACAGCACGGCGACCTGGGTGGCGGCCGCCCCGCACACCATGATCATGGTCGCTTCCGGCTGTTCGACGGGCAGACCGCACCCGACGGCAGCGGCGATCAGTGTGTCGACCAGCTCGACCCTTCGTGCCCCCAGCCCGACCAGCGTCTCGATCGCGGCGCGCTGCGCCAGCGGGTCCGCGTCGTGCGGGGTGCAGGCCGCGGCGCGTAGCCGGGGCTTGCGGCGCAGGGCGCGGCGGACCTTGTCGCCGAGCAGCTGGCGCAGCATGCGCTGGGCCATCTCGATGTCGACGACCGTGCCGCCGGACACCGGGCGCATGACGCGGATGTAGTCGGGGGTACGGCCCGTCATCCGCTCCGCGAACTCGCCGACCGCGATCAGGGCGCCGGTCCTGGTGTTGATCGCGGCGACGCTCGGCTGGTCGACGACCAGGCCCGCGCCCTTCACGTACACCCGGGTCCGGGCCGCCCCCAGGTCGACGGCGAAGTGGCAGCGGCGCAACTGCTCGAGACTGGCGGTCATGGCAGGTCCTCCCGAGAGCAGACCGTCGGGGCTCCGCCGGGCGGCGGTCCTTACTCGCATCGTCGGCGGGAGCCGCACCGGGCGCCTTTTGTGGGGGGCCGGGCGGGTGCCGCTGGACGGGTGGTCGTGGGAGGGGTGCTGGCCGGGTGGTCTTGAGGGGAGTGACTTGAGGGGAGTGAGCTGTCAGGGGGAGCTGAAGGCGCGCAGTGAGTTCAGGAGAGGTGTGTGATCCCCTACCAGGATCTGCTCGCCTCCAGCCGCCAGCAGCCGTGTCCTGGTCCGCTCGTCGGGCGCGAAGGCGAGGAACGGTACGCCGAGAAAGCGCGCCACCGATTGCTCCGCGACGGTGGAGCCGATCATGAGGCAGCGCGCCGGGGGCACGCCCAGCCGGTCGAGGGCCTGGCGCGGGCCATGGGGGTGCGGCATGAGGCGGCCGAGGTCGGTGGGACGGCCGTGGACGCCGCCGTTCATGGCGTCGTCCAGCCCGCGCCGTTGCAGATAGGTCCGGACCGCGAGCGTGGCGTGGTCGGTCACCACGGCCAGGCCCGTGCCCCGGGCCTCCAGGGTGCGTACCAGCAGGTCGGCGCCGGTCCGGGGCCGCGCGGTGCGGGCGGCCCGCGTCTCGATGGTGTCGAGCCGCAGCCGCAGCTCGTCGGCGAGCTCGTGCCGTGCGAAGGTGCGCAGCAGGTCGAGCGGGTTGGCGTACCCCTCCACGGGGTCGCCGTGCGGCAGGGGCTGCCCCGACAGCGCGTCCTCGGGGTCGCGGGCCTCCGTGAGGAACTGGGCGAGCTCGCGCAGTACGGCGGCCGGCTCGTCCGGCGTGTACAGCTCGGCCAGGGGTCCGTCGAAGCCGAGGATCACGGCCTGAGCCGTCCGGAGCGCCGCGCTGACCGCGTTGTCCGCGCGGGCCGTATTGTCCGCGCGGGCCGGGGCCGGCGCGGGAGGGGGTGTGGTCGCGCTCAGGGTGACGTTCCAGCGGAAGGTGCACCCGTACATGCGCACGTTCAGCCGCTTGTGGAGAGCGGCGGCCGCCTGGGAGGCGTGCGAGGGCGGGAAGTCGAGGGCGAGCCGGCGGATGCGGGTCAGCAGCTGGTGGCGCAGTTCGTCGGCGACATGGGCCGGGCGCAGCCGCACCGCCTCGACCGGGTCCGTGACGCGCCAGGTCACCTCTCCCCGCGCGGTGAAGACGGGTACCTCGTCCGTGTCCGGCCCGGGGACGTCGAGCGCGGTGCGTTGTTCGCGGAGACTCACCTCGTAGTAGCTGCCCGTGGTGTGGCTCGGGGTGGTGCCGAGTTCACCGTCGGGGCTCGCGTAGACGACGGTTCTGGTTCTGCCCTGGGGCTGGGGGAGTCCGGTCCGGGTGGTGGGCAGGGGGTAGGGGCCGAGTACGGCGGGTGGCGGGAGGGTGCCGTCGTACGTCATGCGGGGAAGGAGGTAGAGGCGGTGCCAGCCGGTGGGCGGACCGCCGTCCGGACCCGGGTCGAGGGGCCGCAGCAACGGGGCGGAGTCCGACTCCTCGCGCAGTCCGTCCCGGAAGTGGCGGGGCACGGCGACGATGCCCCGCGCCTCCTCGGACGCGTCCAGCGCCGCCCGTACGGCCCCCGGATCGGGCCGCTCGGCATTCCCCCGCGCGTCGGCCCGCCAGAAGGTCACGCACAACCGGACGCCCCCCAACTCGACCAGCTGGTCGTGCAGTTGGAGCAGTGTCAGGGAGAGTAGCGGGAACGCGGAGACGCCCTCCTCGGTCAGTACGGTGTACCCCTCGGTCCGCCGCAGCAGCTGGTACTCCTGCCCCGCCATGCCACTCGCCGTCACCAGCCGGGTGACCGCCCGGCCCAGTGCGGCCAGCGTGTCCGGTTCCTGTGGGCCGTCCGCGAAGTCGAAGAAGACGCAGGTGCGGTACGCGGAGTCGGGCTGGTGTCCGGTCCGGGGCCCGGGCGGTTGCCGGACCGGCGTGGCCATGGAGCTGTCGGGCGTACCGGTGCCCGCCGTCTCGTCGTACGCCTCCTCGCGGGGCTGTTCGTCCGGTTCCCCCGCCTCTTCGGTACGGCCCAGGCGCCGGAGCGCGATCCGGTGCAGCCGGCGGAAGTCCTCGCGGGCGGGGTGGGCGCGCACGAGAGCGGCGAGGTCGGTGGCGGCGTTGTCGAACTCACCGAGATCCAGGTTGAGTTCGGCGCGTGTGGCGCAGAGGGAGAGACGGAGTTGGTCGAAGCGGGTGCGCGCGGTGCCGGCGGCGGGGCCGCGGACGCCGTCGAGGGCGGTCCCGTACCAGAGGGACAGCGCGTTGTTCACGTGGGCGAGGGCGGTCTCGGGGCGTCCGGCGTCGCGTTCGGCCTCGGCGCTCGCCACGGAGCGCCGGCAGTCGACCACGTCCACGACGTCCGCGCTGGTGTGCAGGGCGTACCCGTCGGGCAGGGTGGCCAGCACTCCCGGTCCCAGGGCGTTGCGCAGCCGGGACGCGTAGGTGCCCAGGACGGCCTGGGCGCGCTCGGGCGGTGTGCCGCCCCAGATGCCCTCGGCGAGTTCGGCGTGGGTCACCGCGCGGCCGTGCCGGAGGAGGAGCATGCAGAGCATCGCCTGCTCCTGGGGGGAGCCCGTGGCGACGGGGGCGGTGCCGCGTGTGACCGTCGGCGGGCCGAGGAGAGAGTAGTGCAGCGGGGTGTGGGCCGTTTTGGCGACGAGGGCGAGGTCGCGGCTCCACAGCTGGGCCGCGCCCTGTCGCTGTGCGGTGAGTTCGCCGGTCAGCAGCAGGTGGAGGGCCGAGGCGTACGGGCGGCGCAGCCGGGCCGGGAGGGCGGTGAGCTGTCCGGCGGTGACGTCGGTAAGGGGGCGCCACGGCCCGCCCGACGACAGATGGAAGAGCAGTCGGCCCAGTGCTCGCAGATCGACCCCGAACTCCCGCTGTCCCCCCGTCTGCTGGAGGTGGAACAGCGTGATCTTGGCCGTCCCGTCCGGCAGGATCAGGACCTCGGCCATGTCGAGGAGTCCGCCGTGTGTGACGTCGGCCTCGTGGACAGCCCTGAGGGCGTCGGAGAGCTGTCGGCCCAGCGACACCAACAAAGGCGCCGGGATTCGATAAATGCCCTCCACGGTGAAAGAGTTGAGGGAAATGCCGTCCACGTACTCCATGACGGCGTACGGCGTCCCGGCGTCGACTCCGTAGTCGTGGACCTTCACCACGTTGGGGTGATCGACGCCCGCCAGCGTACGGGCGTCCCGCAGGAAGACCTGGTCGTCGGCCCCCGACGGATACAGCCGCACCACCACCGTCCGCCCCGACTCCGTGTCCTCGGCCCGCCACAGCGACCGGCTGGACCCGAGCTGTTCGACGAAGCGGTAGCGCTCACGCAGCGCCCGGGTGCGGTCCGTCGCCGCCGTCCCCAGCAGCCGCCGCGCACTGTCGGGACTGACCGTCGCGATCGGTTCGCTCGCGGCCGCCGCCTCCGTGCCGGACGCCATCGGTGTGCTCGCCCGGAACTCCCCGGCCGCCCGCCCCGCCCGTTCGTCGATCGACGCCCCCACCCGGGCCAGCAGGCGGGTCGTCCGGCCGTGAGCGGTGCGGGGCAGGCCCCGGAGCAGGAGGTCTCGCACACCTGGACGGAAGGCGTACGAACCCGGTGGGCCCGGGGCTGTGGTGAGCATGCCGCTGAGGATGATCTCGGCGAGGTGCTGGGGGCGCGGGTGCGGCTCGACCGCCGCCTGCACCAGGCGCATGACGGGCAGGTGCGGGGGACCGACGGCCAAGTGGCCGGCCAGGCGGAAGGCCTCGGGGGACGCGCCGGCGCGAAAGCGGAGGACGAGTTCCTCGGCGGGCAGCCGGGTGAGGTCGCTCCGGTTCCCGGACGCCTCGTCCAGGAGCGGCGGCCGGGGCGTCAAGTAAGCCACCGACCCGGGGAGTTGGCTGCCGCCCTGGCTCGCCACCAGGGCCGACCAGTGCGCGAGCCAGAGCGCGTCCGGCTCCAGTACGGGGAGGGTGACCGTACCGGTCCTCGGACGTGCGTCCTCCGAGGTGTCGTACGGCGTGAAGGCGAGGGACACCGGAGGGGCCGCCGGGAAGGGTGCCGACAGGAGCCCGGGGGTCGTGGGCAGCGCGGTGTCGCGCCACAGGCGTTCCGGGAGGGGCTGGACGAGGGCCAGCGGCATCCGCTGGGACCAGCGGCGCAGCGTCGCGAACCAGCGGTCGCCCGCCGGGCCCGCCCACCACTGCGGGCCCATGCAGTCGCTGACCAGCAGGGTGACGGTGCGTCCGTCGGTGGGCACATGGGCGCCCGCGTCGCCGGTGACCGTGCCGTCGGGGCGGGCGCGATGCGTCGTCACCGTGCGGAAGACGCCCGACTGGGCCAGCGCGGTGTGCAGTTCACGGATCAGGGGGCGCCAGACGGGCATCGTGGGACCCGCGTCGCGGACCAGGCGCAGGCTCAGCCAGCGTTCTCGCGCGGGGCGCATGACCGGCAGCCACCACTCGGGCCGGCCGCCCAGATGGGCGATGCGGTGTGCGGTCGCCCGCTCGTCGAGTTCACGGCGGACCGGGGCGTCGCTGCGGCGCTTGAGCGGGCGCAGGGCGCGTTGCAGCGCGAGCGGGCCGCGCAGCATCGGGGGAACGGGGGCCAGCAGGGACGCGTGGGGTCGCGTATCGCCGGCAGGGGAGGGGGCGGAGGCCGGCAGGTGGAGCGGGACCCGGGTGTCGTCGCTCGGTGGGTGGGGTTCCGTCTCCTGGCGGGGCTCCTCCTGGCGGACGTTCTCGGGCGGCAACTCCTCCGCCGAGGGCGTGGGCGCGGGTGCCGTCCCTGCCTCCTGTGCGGCATCAGGGGCAGGCGCGGGGGCCGAGTCCGCCATCTGCCGGGCCAGCCACAGGAGTTCGGCCAGTTCGACCGGCGTCGGGTAGGCGCCGTCGCCCGCCTCGGCGAGGATCTCGGCGAGGCGGCTCAGCGGTCGCGCGCCGAGCGGTCCGGCCGGTTCAGAACGCATCGGTCCCCGGCGCCTCGCTCAGGTACGGCATCAGCTCCTCCGCGAGTTCGTCGAGCGACTCCGGGGCCAGGCCCGACGCGCCCGCCAGGTAGATCGCGTTGAGGAGCTGGTCGGTGGCCAGGTCGCCGCCGGACGACCGGGACAGGAAGCGGGTGATGAGGGTCTGCGCGTAGTCGTCGGGCTCGCCCAGGTGGGCGCGGACGATCCCGGCGAGATGGCCGTCGTCGGGCTGGCGCAGCCGCAGGGTGACACAGCGGCGCAGGAAGGCGGGCGGGAACTCGCGCTCGCCGTTGCTGGTGAGCACGACGAAGGGGAAGGCCCGGCAGCGCACGCGGCCCCGGGCCACCGGGACGCGTTCGTCGGTGCCGTCGACCATCACCCGGGCCTCGGGGGTGTGCCGGGCCGCGCGCACCAGTTCGGGGATCTCGTACTGGCCTTCCTCCAGGATGTTCAGCAGGTCGTTGGGCAGATCGAGGTCGCTCTTGTCGATCTCGTCGATGAGGAGGGCGCGAGGGCGGCCGTAGGGGAGGAGGGCGGTGCCGAGCGGGCCGAGCCGTAGATGGTCCTCGAGGCCCGAATCCGGTCTCGGGCCCGCCACCGACTTCGACCCCGTCTCGGCCTGGGAATCCGCCTGCGACTTCCCCTCGGACTCCTCCTGCGGCTTCCCGGTTCGCCGCGCCGCGTACAGCCGCGACAACGGGTCGTACTGATACAGCCCGTCGTGCAGTGTGCTTCTGCTCGTGATGTTCCAGCGCAGTACCGGGCCGAGGCGCAGCTCGCGGGCGACCGCGTACGCCAGCGACGACTTCCCGGTGCCGGGCGGGCCGGTCACCAGCAGCGGGCGGCGCAAGTACAGGGCCGCGTTGACGAGTTGCACGCTGCGCTCGGTGGCCTGGTAGGTGCGGGCACGATGTCTGCGGTCGGGGGAGGTCGCCGAGCTGTCGTCGCCGTCGGCCGGGGTCTTCAGGGCCGGTCCGCCGTCGAAGGCCCGCCACGGCGGGGGCGGCGGCAGCTGGGTGATGCCGTCGTGCGGCTCGTTCGCGCCGGTGTAGACGGGCCACAGGGGCATGAGGCGGATCTCCGTGGGATCGAGGGCGTGCGGGCTTCGGGCGAGTTCGGGCGAGTTCGGGCGAGTATGGACGAGTATGGACGAGTGCGGACGAGCACGGTCGGGTTCGGGTGACGGACGGGTTCTGGCGACAGGCGGCTTCAGGCGACGGGCGAGCGCACAGGGGCGGCGGGTTCCGGGAAACGGCGGGGGTCGTCCCACAGGAGCTGGACGTCCTTGGCCCAGTGCCGCTCCGGTTCGTCCGAGGCGTACACCCGCTCCCGCAACGCCAGTACGTGGCGGGGGAGTTCGGCGGGTGCCAGCCCCTCGACATACCCGGCGAGCTCGTCGAGGAAGACACAGCCGCCCTCGTGCTCGGGGCCGCCCGCGCAGCCCGTGCGTGTCCACAGCAGGACCGGGACCGGGGCGTTGAGGGTCACGTCGAAGAGCGCACCGGTGCGGGCGGGCGGGAGCGAGAAGGCGGCCAGCTGGGTGTCCTCCTGCCGCAGTCGGAACCGGAGCTTGGTCGGCTTCTCGTCGCTCCAGCAGCCGATCCGGTGCAGGGACGTGCTCGCCTTTCTCTCCATTTCCTCCCACTTGCGGGTCAGTTGGTGCCGGACGCCGCCCCGGCGCCGGGTCCGGTCGGTGACGACGAGCGGGTACGCGCAGCCGAGCGGCGTCTCGTCGTCGGCGCCGCGTGCCCAGTGCGCCACCGGCTCGTTCAGCCACTCACGGGGCAGTACGAAGGCGATCAACTCTTCGGCGCCGGGGGCCAGTTGGCTGAACGCCTCGTCTATGTGCTCCTGAATGAAGGCCCGTACGCCGGACCGCGGCAGTCGGCGGGCGCCCACCGGGCGGCGCAGTCCGTCGCGGTAGGCGGAGACCTCGACGTTGACCTGGTCGCCGCCCGCGCCGCTGTGGTCGATCTCGACGAGGATCGGGGACCAGGAAGGGGAGGTACGGGTGCGGGAGCGGGAGCGGCCACGAGGTGTGTCCGACAGCTCGTCCGATCTCCCACTCGGCATCGACACGCCCGATCTCCCGCCCGGCATCAGCTCGTCCGAAGCCTTGCCCGGCGACCGGCCGGACGCCTTGTGCGAAGCCTCGTCGGACGGCGCGCTCAGCAGTTCCTCCAAACGGCCGGCGAACCGGGCCACGGCCTGCGCGTCCGCCACCTCCCACAGTACGTACCAGGCCGCCGCCCACAGCGAGCCGAACCCCTCCGCCGGCAGCTGCGGGCCGAACGGGCCCACGGCGTCGACATACAACCGGTTCGGATCGTGGGCGAGCCCCGCCCGCTCCGCGCGCTGCACCAGGACGCGTAATCGGTCCTTCGCGGCCGGCCGGTGCTCCGGTGTGGGGATCAGCGCACTGAGCGCCGGCCAGTAGCGGGCCATGACGGGGCTGGGCAGCATCCGGCCGTTGCGAATGTCCTTGGCGCCCGAGGCCGCCGAGACCATGCCGACCACCCTGCCGTCCGCGAGGGTCACCGCCGCCCCGCTGAACCCGGCTGCCAGCGGCTGGCCGTGTCCGCTCCAGGCCTCCAGCTGCACCCATTCGTCCGCGATCAACTGGTCCGAGGTGGCCCGGTATTCGGCGAGCGTGCCCTCGTCGTAGCCCTTCGGGAAGCCGTACGCGAGGAGCTTGGGATACGGCTCGGTGTATGCCTCGCCGGGCGGGGCGAACACGGCCGGGGCGAGCGACACCGCACGGTCCAGTTCGAGGACCGCGAGGTCGCCCGGGTCCGTCACGCCGCCCGCCCAGCCTCCGCGTACGACCACGGTGGCGGCCAGCTCCCCGAGGCCCCGGTCCTGCGGGAAGGACACTCGCACCCCCGACGCCTCGCTGCGGCGGACCACGTGCGCGCAGGTCAGCACCTTGCGGTCGGAGACCAGGAACCCCGCTCCGCCCTCACCCCCGCAGACGATCCGGGCGTGCCAGAACGTACTGCTCATGACCGCGGGGCGGCATCCGCGGGACCGTCGGACTGCCCCGGGGACCAGGAGAGCTTGACCACCAGATGGCCCTCGACCGCGCTCTTGGCGATCAACGCGCCCGCCTCCGCGGTGAGTTTGACGCCGAACTCGATCTCCACGGAGCCGGGGCGCAGGCTTCCGTCGCGGAACACCCGCAGCGCGGACTCCGCCGCGGACCGTACGCCCTCCAGGGCGCCCTCGAAGGTGCGGGTCGCCTGGACCACGCCGTTCTCGCCGCGCGAGACGAGACGGGAACCGGAGCCGTACTCGTCCTCGCCCTCCTCGATCAGGATCACGGCGCCGTCGCCGGTCTTGAACTCCATCACGCTGTCCATGCAGTGGCCAACCCCCGTTGTGTCGCGGCCCGTTCCTCCTCATTGTTACGGACGGTGCAGGAGTCTGTCCCGGTTTTCCTGACTCGTCCCGGCCCCGCCGGTGGGTCACCGCCAGGGCGCGGTTCCGCGGGGACGGGGGACGGCGCCGCCTGAGCGCCAGACGACTACACGATGCCCCGGATCACGCCCAGCTCCACCAGGTCCTGCGGCCGGATGCGGAGTTGGTCCGCCGTGGCGCGCACCTCGTTCGCCGGGCGCTTGAGGATCGCGGCCGCGAGCTCCGGCGCGATGACGGAGAAGTAACTGTCCGGCGTGGCCCAGGTGTTGCCGGGCGCGGCCAGCGCGAGCGCGCCGCCCGAACCGCCCTCGCCGATAACCAGGGTGGTGACCGGCGTGCGGGCGGTGGCCACCGCGGCGAACAGATCCGCGATCGCCGAGCCCGCGCCCTGCCGCTCGGCCTGGGCGTCGTTGGCGGCGCCCGGGGTGTCCACCAGCGTCAGTACGGGGATGCCGAGTCGGCCGGCGAGCCGGATCAGCCGGGCGGCCAAGCGGTACCCGGCCGGTCGGGTCGCGGTCCCGCACTGGGCCGCGTACGCCACGGTCCGCCCCCCGGGTCCGGAACCGAACCCGCACAGCATGCCGTCGTCGCTGCCGCCGCAGCGGTCGCCGCTGATGGGGGCGCGCCGCGAGAAGCCGGCGTCCAAGTACGCGGCGGCCCGAGGGCGTTCGGGGGAGCGGGCGCGGCGGACGGCGTCCCAGCCGGTGGTGGGGAGGCCGGGGGCGCTGAGAGCGGGCGGGGGAGCGACGGGCCCGGTGGAGGGAGTGGTCAGCAGGTCCAGCCACAGCGCCAGCGTCTCCCGCAGCTCCTCCTCCCGTACGACGGCGTCCACCGCGCCCGCCGCCAGCTGGGCCTCGGCCGTGTACGCCGCCGGGTCCGCGTCGGGCGGGCGGACCCGGGAACCGGCGAAGCCGACCTGGGCGCCGGGCAGCGCCAGGATCACGTCCGCGCCCGCGCCCAGCGTCGCCCAGCCGCCGCCCGTGGTCGGATCCCGCAGCACCGCGATCTGGGGCAGCCCCGCCTCCCGGGCGAGCGCCGACTGCCGTGCCACGCGCTGGAGTTGGGTGAGCGCGAGCATGCCCTCCTGCATCCGGCTGCCGCCCGTCGCGACGAGCGAGACGACGGGCAGGCGGTGCTCACGGGCGTGAGTGTAGGCCGCTTCGACGCGGTCGCCGGTGCGTTCGCCGAGCGAGCCGCCGAGGAAGCCGAACTCGAACGCGATCAGTACGGCGCGGGTGGAGCCGATGACCGCGGTGCCGCAGACGACGGACTCGTCCTCGCCGGTGCGAGTGAGGGCGCGGCGGCGCGAGTCGTCGTACCCCTGCCAGGACAACGGACCATCCGGCTTGAACACCCGCATGGGTACGGGCAGTTCACGGAAGTCATCGCCGGCCAGGGCGATGGCCTCGCGGGCGGAGAAACGCTCAGTCATGCTGGGGGGCCTTCGCGACGGCATCAGGGAGGGCTCGCTTGAGAATCTTGCCCATGTCGTTGCGGGGCAGCGACGTGAGGAAGCGCACGGTCCGCGGACGTTTGTGCGGGGCGAGGCGGCGGGCCACGTGGTCGGCCAGCTCCCCGGCGGCGGGCGGGTCCTCGGGATCGACGGGCACGATCCAGGCCACGATCCGCTCGCCCAGATCCTCGTCGGGCTCACCGGTGACGGCGGCCTCGCGCACCGCCGGAAGCTCAAGCAGCGCGTTCTCGATCTCCCCGGCGCCGATCTTGTAGCCGCCGCTCTTGATCAGGTCGGTGGCCTTGCGGCCGACGATGCGTACGGAGCCGTCGGGGTCGACGACCGCCATGTCGCCGGTGCGGAACCAGCCGTCCTCGGTGAACGCGGCGGCGGTCGCGTCGGGCCGGTTCAGATACTCCGTGAAGAGGTTCGGCCCCCGAACCTGGATCTCACCGACGGTCTCGCCGTCGTGCGTACCCGTGGGAGTGCCGTCGGCGTCGTACGAGGCGATCGTCGTCCCGTCCTCCTCGACGAGCCGCACGTCGACGCCCGGCAGCGGGACGCCCACGGTGCCGGGCCGGGGTACCCCGTCCACCCGCACGCTGGTGTTCATGAGGGTCTCGGTCATGCCGTACCGCTCGACGACCCGGCGTCCGGTCGCGGCCGTGATCCGCTCGTGGTCGTGCACCGGCAGCGCGGCGGAACCGGACACGAGCAGCCGCGCCCCGCCGAGCGCCTTGGCCAGCTCGGTGTCCTCGGCCAGCGCCTCGGCGAGCCGGTGGTACATCGTCGGCACCCCGAACAGCATCGTCGCGCCCTCGCCCAGCTCCCGCGCCACGCCCTCCGCGCTGAACCTGCCCAGATGCCGCACCGCCGCGCCGCGCCGCAGCGGGCCGAGGATGCCGAGGATCAGCCCGTGCACATGGAAGAGCGGCAGCCCCTGCACGAGGACGTCGTCGCCGGTCCACTGCCAGGCGTCGGCCAGCGCGTCGAGGGTCGAGGCGATGGCGCGCCGCGGGATGACGGCGCCCTTGGGCGGGCCGGTGGTGCCGGAGGTGTAGACGATGAGGGCGGGGGCGGAGGGGTCGTCCGGTTCCGTACCGGGGCGCGCGGCGGCGCCAGGGCTTGCCTGGGCGACCTGACCGGCGACGCCCACCTGGACGTCGACGCGCTCCACATCGCTCACGGGCGAGGGAAGTTCGACGCCGGGCTCGGCCAGTACCAGCGACGGCGCGCTGTCGCCCAGAATGTGCCCCAGTTCACCCTCCCCCGACTTGGGGTTGAGCGGCACGGCGGGCACCCCGGCGAGCAGCGCGGCGACGACCCCGACGGCGGTCTCCAGGGACGGCGTCGCCCACACGGCGACCCTCCCCCGGCCGTCGAGCCGCGCGGCCAGTTCACCCGCCGAGGCGGCGAGCTCCGCGTACGTCAGGGACCGGTCGCCGAAACGCAGGGCGGGCCGCCGTGCGGTCGAGCCGCTGACCAGGGCGGGGAAGAGGGAGGACACGCGGGGTACTCCTTGCCGTAGGGGCCTGCTGGAGGACGTGCTGGCGGTGACAGTCACCAGCGTTCCTACACCAGCGCGAGGGATTCCCGCCGACGGGCTCACTCCGATGACGCGCTCGACCCCGTCGAGGTGAGCCGCCGCCGCGTGCCCACGAGCGTGGCGAGGTCCTCGGCGAGGCGGAGTTCGACCGTGTCCAGGGCGACATGCTCCAGCCAGTGCAGCCGGGCCCGGTCGGGAGCTCCCTCGTGCAGAGGCGGCCAACCGGCAGCCGGGGTGAAGTCGTCGACCACCACCGTGCCGCCCGGCGTCAGCAGCCCGGCCGGGTCGGCCGCGTCGTCGCCCGGCGTCTTGCCCGTGCCGCCGCCGTCCAGGACCAGCAGGTCGTACGGGCCGTGCTCCTCGATCCGCCGCCAGTCGCCGTGGATCACCTCGACCTCGGGCCGGTCGGCGAAGACCTCGGCGGCGAGCCGGGCCCGCTCGGCGTCGCGCTCCACGGTGAACAGCCGTACGCCCTCCCGCGCCCCGGACGCCAGCCACGCGAGCCCGACCCCGCACCCCGTACCCGTCTCACCGATCCGCTCCCGGGCACCGCCCGCCAACGCGTGCAGCAGACGGCCCTGCTCCGGACGGCACGCGTACGCGAAGGCGTGACGACGCGCGGCGGCGAGGGCGTGTCGGACGAGCGGGGGGAGGGTGGCGGGGTCGGCGGCGGCGTGGGCGTCCGTTCCTGAGATCGACATGAGGGAGATCGTGCCCTGTCGTGGGGCCCGGGTGGTGGGGAGAAGGTCACATCACGACGCTCCGTCTGCGTGCGGTCGCCAGGGACGACCACAGCCACCTGCGCCGACGGCCGATATTGCCGCGACCGCATCGCCCGGGGCTGATTACGCTGGCCCGCCGCGACGGAACGAGGAGCCGGCATGAGCCAGGACTACGACATGGACGACGAGACCCTCTGGAATCCCTCCAACGGGGCGTCCCGGATGTTTCTGCGTCAAGTGGCCCTCTTCGAAGCGGAGCTGGAACTCCCGTCGGGCATCGGGCCGATGGTGAACGACGAGAGCCGGATCGACCGGGAGACCTTCGCGGTCTTCGTCGACGCGCTGCTGGCACGGCATCGAAGAACGAGTCACGCCGTGATGCTGGCCCTCTCCGAAGGCTTTGCCGCGACGGTGCTGGTCCTCGCGGAGCGTGGCGGGGTCGCGGTGGACTGGGCACGGCTCGGTGCGGCTCCGGACGGCCCGCCGGAGAATGTGCAGATCTCGGCTTGTACTGGGATGTCCGCCCCGCCGGAAGGCGGTGCCTGGGAGTCACGACTCCGGGAGAGGTCACGAGAATTGGGTCGCTCCATGTCCCGTTGATCGGGGCGATTCCGGTTCTTCCGCCGCGCGGGAGCGATCGTTCTTGAATCGGGAACGATCGTTCGGAAAGCATGGCGCGGGCCCCGCCGGGGACCGTAGTCTCGGCCCACAGCGTGACAATTTGACGGGTCAACTGCCGGGAGTGCATGGGTGAGTGCGTCGCTGCCTCCTCTTCACGAGACACTCGCGCGTCTCGACGCGCACCTCGCCGAGAAGGGCCTCGATCGCGGGGAGTTCCTCGACGTAAGGGAGTTGTCGAGAAGAACGGCGCTGGCCGAAGGGGAGGTCCGGGCGCTCCTCGATGGCGCGGGGGTGCTCGACGACAAGGTCGACGACCGCATCCGCGGACGCGTCCGCGCGCTGTACGAGGCGTATCTCGACGAGAGCGGGAAGCGGCGCGCCGATGTGTGCCGGGAGGTCGCCGGGCAGCTCGGGATCAGTGACAAATGGGCCCGCGGTCTGCTCAACGGCGACAAGATGCCGAACGTGCCCGACCTCACCCGGCTCGCGGAGTTCTTCCGGATCGAGGAGGGCACGAAGTTCTTCACCGATCCGGCCCCCGTCGTCCTGAACGGCGCACTTCAGCGTGTCGTCGGTGAACTGGAGGGCGACGTCGAGGACGGGCCGCTGCTCAGGTTCACGCTCGAGCACGGAGTCGTCACCCTCGCCCTGCGGGGCCATCGGCTGACACCCCGCAAGCAGGAGGCGCTCGCGCTCATGCTCGAGAGTCTGCTGAGCGGCGAGAGCGAGGAGGTGGAACGATGAGGCCTTTGCACACCGTGTGGAAGCGCGCCTCGGCACTGCTCTCCCGCCGGGCCGACTCCGAGATGCGCGGCCTCGCCGTCGAGCTCACCCGCGCGCTGAAGAAACGACTCGACGCGCCCGTGGACGTACGGGAGTTGGCCGAGGCTCTCTGCCAGGAGATGAGCCGGCGCCGCGACGACCGCCCCATCCAGCTCCGCTTCGAGCGCTTCCCGGACGAGATCGAAGTCACCGGGCTGTGGATGGAGTTCCACGACTTCGACCTCGTCATCGTCGAGGAACGCGCCGAAACGGTGCAGCAGCTCGTCATCCTCGGCCACGAGTTGTGGCACATGATGGCGGGGCACTCCCACTCCCACCACCACTACGCGGGTGCGGCGGCCGCCGCCGGCGCGCTGTCGGACGACCCCCGCTGGCAGGAGATCGCGCTCACCGTCGCCGCCCGCAACGGCTCGCACGAGGCCGACGAGGCCGAGGCGGAGGACTTCGGCCTGCACCTCGCCAGCGTCTTCCGCTCCTGGGTGAGCGGCCCGCGGACGAAGGGCCCCGCCGACCCGGTCGGACGGGCCATCCAGGCCTCCCTGGGCTACCGCGGACCCCGGGACTGACCGGCGATGAATCCTTCCCGCTTCTTCGCCGGGCTCTACATCTCCTTCTGGATCCCGACGGCGGTCCTCACCGCAGCGCTGGCGATCAAACTGCCCAGCATCCTCAAGCTGTGGAAGGATCCGCTGCTGCGTGCCGTCGGCGGCCTGCTCGTGCTCGCCTGCGGCGTCTTCGTCTTCGCGGCCCCGGCGACCATCGCCCGGACCAACCACGTCACCGGCGTACCGAACATCTCGGCCCCCCTGGTCTACAGCCTGATCACCGCGTTCTGCGGCTCCTGCCTGCTGCTGATCACCACGTGGCGCAACGGCATCTCCGACCGTTCCGGCGCCACCCGTCGCGCGACCCGCCGCACGATCCGCTGGGTGGTCACCGTCTACGCGGGCGTCATCGTCGCGCTGTGGGTGCTGTTCGCGCTCGCCGACGCCCCCGTCGAGCGGATACGGGACCTCGACACGTACTACGCCAACACCCCCTTCATGCGCGAAGAGATCGTGCTGTACCTGCTCGCGCACACCGCGGCCGCCCTGATCACGTCCAAGGTGATCTGGAACTGGATCCGTACCGACGGACTCGACCTCTGGCTGCGGGGCGGTCTCAAGTTCCTCGGTGTCGGCTATGTGCTGAACCTGGTCTACGACAGTTGCAAGTTCTGCGCCGTCGTCGCCCGCTGGACCGGCCACGACCTCGACTGGCTCAGCACCGGGGTCGCCCCGCCGGTCGCAAGCCTCTCCGCCATCCTCATCGCGGTCGGTTTCATCCTTCCGCACACCGGCCAGTATCTGCACCGCCGGGCTCGCACCCGGCTCGGGTACTGGCACCTGCGCCCCCTGTACCGCCTGATGGGGACCGTCACGGGCGGCGGACGCGTCCCCTTCAGACTCCGCGCCACCCCCGAATTGCGCCTGACGCGCCGCGAGACGTTCATCCGGGACGCGCTGCTGCACCTGTCCCGGTTCATCGACGAGGACCTCCGGCAAAAGGCGTACGACGCCGCCCTCGGCCTCGGCTTCAAGGCCGAGCGGGCGGGGGCCCTCGCCCACGCCGTCACCGTCCAGGACGCCATCGAGACGAGGAAGCGGACCCGCCAGGACGATGCCGCCGCGCCCCTCAACACCCCGGACACGCTTGATCTGCTGGCGGAGATCGATGCCGTGTCCCGGGCCCTGCGCCACCCGGCCGACATCAGGGCGGTACGGGAGGCCGCGGCCGCCGCGGCGCAGAGCGTGCCGGGCCCCACCCTGACTCAGCCGAGCCGATGACCCCCGGTGGCCTCCGCCACGTCCGCGACCACGCAGCTCACGTTGTCGGGGCCGCCGGCGTCGATCGCGGCTTCGACGAGGGAGCGTACCGCCGCGTCGGGAGCCGGGGCCGAGTCCAGCAGCCGGCGGACCTCCTCGTCCGGCACGACGGTGCAGAGCCCGTCCGAGCAGAGCAGGTAGCGGTCCCCGGGCAGGGCGTCGCACAGCCGCAGATCGGGTACGACGGTGTCGGCGGCGCCGGTGAGCGCCTTCAGCAGCAGGGCGCGTTGGGGATGGACGGTGGCCTCCTCCGGCGTGAGCCGGCCCTCGTCGATCAACGACTGGACCATGGTGTGGTCGTGCGTGATCCGGAACAGCTCGCCGTCGCGCAGCAGATAGGCGCGGGAGTCACCGATGTGGACGAGTCCGAGCTGGGATCCGGTCCAGACCATGGCGGTGAGTGTGGTGCCGTCGTCCTCGCCGACGGCGTCCTGGACGGCCCGCGCGGCTCCCCGTGCCGCGTCCTCCAGAAGGTTCAGGACGCTCCCGCCCGCAAGGGGCTCGCCGTCCAGGAACTTCAGGGCCTCCACGGCCGCCGTACTGGCGGGCGCGCCGCTCGGTCCGAAGCCGTCGGCCACGGCGAGGACGCGGGCGCCCGCGTGGGCCGCGTCCTGGTTGGCGGGGCGGACCAGACCGGTGTCGGAGAGTGCGGAGTAGCGGAGTTCGAGCATGGTGGTGTCCTTCCTCGGCGTGTACGAGAGGTGGTCCACGAGGAACGTCACGAGTTCGCGTCGACCGGCGGTCTCGGCCTCGACCCGTGCCCAGTAGGAGCGGATCTCCTGGGCGGCGGACGCGTCGTCCAGTGCGCACACCCGCCGGATCCGGGCCAGCGGCATCCCGATCCGGCGCAGCCACGCCACCAGCCGTGCCTGCTCCAGTTGCTCGACGGCGTAGTACCGGTACCCGGTCTCCGGGTCGACCCGGGCGGGCCGCAGCAGCTCCAGTTCGTCGTAGAGCCGCAGCGCCTTCGGCGACAGCCGGCACGCCTTCGCGAACGCCCCGATCGTCAGCATCTCCATGCGCCCACCCGTGGTCACGTCGTGCCCCGTCATGCGTACCTCGTACGTCGTTCCTCGTTCCGCCACCGATGCTGCGGCTTCACCGAGGGGGAAGGTCAAAGGGGTTGCCGGAGTTCCCTCGGCGATTGTTAGCCTCCCCGGGGATCAGCCGTTACGAGGATGGAGTCCGCCGTGGCCCGCACCGCCGCCGCCCGCGCACGTATCGCGCTCGCCACCTACCGGCCCGAGGAAGGCGAGGAGAGCGCGGACCGGGATCTGCCCGTGCTGAGGGTGGCCCTGGAGGATGCCGACGCGGAGGCCGTCGTCGCGTACTGGGACGATCCGGACGTCGACTGGGCGGCCTTCGACCTCGTGGTGATCCGGTCCACCTGGGACTACAGCTGGCGGGTGGCGGAGTTCGTGGCGTGGGCCGAGCGGTGCGCGAAGCTGACGCGGCTCGCGAACCCGGCTGCCGTGGTGCGGTGGAACACCGACAAGCGGTACATCGGGGACCTCGCGGAGGCGGGGGTGCCGACCGTGCCGACCCGGTATCTCGCGCCGGGCGAGCCCGCCGAGTTCCCCGACGACCGCGAGTACGTCGTGAAACCCACCTCCGGCGCGGGGGCGCGGCTCGCCGCCCGGTACCGGCCCGAGGAGCGGGAGACGGCCCTACGACAGCTGGAGCGGATGCACGACCGGGGGCTGACCGCCATGGTCCAGCCCTACCTGACCAGCATCGACACCGCCGGTGAACGCGCCCTCCAGTTCTACGGCGGCCGCCTCCTGCACGCCAGCCGCAAGGGCGCCGTCCTGGCACCCGGCACGGCCTACGACGCGGACAAGGTGGCGCACCCCCGCCTGGAGCCCTGGCAGCCGACCTCGGCCGAACTCGCCGTCGCGGAGCGCGCGTTGGCGGCCGTACCGGAGCGGACGGGCGGCGCTGAGCTGCTCTACGCCCGCGTGGACCTGGTCGACGGCGACGACGGCAACCCGTGTGTCATGGAACTGGAGCTCGTCGAACCGAACCTGTTTCTGTGGCTGCACCCGAAGTCCGTGCCGGTCGTCGCGGAGGCCGTCGTCAGGGCCGCTCTGCGCTGACGCCCACCCGCTGCAGCAACCCCCACGTGAACTCCGCCGCGCACTCCCGTGGCACCCCCGACGCGTCCGGGGCCGTGAACGCCAGGCCCCAGCGGGTCGGGGCCGTGCCCTCCAGGGGGCGGGCGGGGGCGAAGGCGCGGGCGACCTCGTCGACCGTGCAGGACCAGGGGCGGAGGTCGTCCAGAGTGCGCGGCTCGGCACCCGCGGCACCCGGGGCGCGGACCAGCCACTCGTTCCAGGCGACGCCGTTCGGGGCGACGAGGACCTCGAAGCGGAGGTCGGGCCAGAGGGGGACGGGCCAGAGCAGGGCCTCGCAGGACAGGTCGCCGATCCGGCGGGGGGTGACGGACTCGGGGGCGCCGAGGATCGAGCGGTAGCGGGAGGTCGCCGACCGCGAGCGGGGGGCGTGCAGCATCGCCTGCCAGCGGCGGTTCGCCTCGCGCATGTCCGCGATCGAGACACCCAGCTCATGGCGGGCGTCCTCGACGAGGCCGGGGTTGTGGTCGGCCATGCGGCGCAGCAGGACCAGTTGGAAGTCGAGTGGGGTGAAGGGGCTGGCGGGTCGCTTGGCGGGCATGGGGTCCATGGTCGCGCATCGGGCGGGAGCCCGGTCGGCGGCCGTCCGGGAGGGACAGGTCCTAGGCGGGTGGGGAGGTGGGGAGCGAGCCGGGCGGTCCAGGTCCTCGTCGCCCTCGTCACGGGGCCATCCGCTTGAGGAGTTCCTCGTGCTCGTCCTCCGTGACCTGCTCCCCGGAGGACGGCAGCAGCTGCGGGATGCCGTCCACGATCGGATAGCGGCGGCGCAGACGCGGGTTGTACAGCGCCTCCCCAGTGCTCTGCGCCTCGTCCGCCGCGAGCAGGTGCAGTGGGCCCTTGTCCAGCGGGCAGGCCAGGATCTTCAGCAGGGGGTCGTCGGGGTTCATGGTGGCGTCAACTCCTTGGCCACGGTGGAGGATGGGGGTGCCGCGTCATGCTTGGGCATGACCAGCAGCACGGACACCGCGAGGGCGGTGCCCGCCAGGCGCAGCGTCAGCCGCACCGGGTCGTGCGGCAGCGCCTCGCCGAACGCGAGCGTGCCGAGCACCGCCGTGAACAGGCTGGTCACCGTCGTACAGACCGGCACGATCAGCGAGGCCCGGCAGCGCTGCAGCGCCGCCTGGGACATGACCAGGCCGAACGCGCCGGTGAAGAGCAGGAGATAGGGGTACGGGGAGCGGAGCACGTCGATCACCGCCCCCGCCAGGTCACTGGTCGTCAGATAGCTCGACACGCCCTTGATGGCCAGCGAGCTCACCCCGTACAGCAGACCCACCGCCACGCCGTACTCGACGCCCGTCGTCGGCATCCGGTGCCGGTGCCGCGCCCGGCGCTCGGCGGCGCCGTACAGCCACAGGCCCGCCGCCAGCGACGGCAGGCAGACGGTCAGGATCAGCGGCGCGGGAGCGCCGCGGCTGACCCGGTCGGAGCCCTCGCGCAGGGAGAGGACCACCATCAGCAGGGCCAGCAGGATCGCGCCGAGCGCGTACCGCTCGCGGCCCGACGTCTCCTCGCCGAGCAGCCAGGCGGAGAGCAGCACCAGCAGCACGAGCCCGGAGACGAAGATGCCCTGGGCGGCGGCGATCGGCAGGGTGCGGTAGACGGCGAGCTGGGCGCCGAAGCCGGAGGCCAGCGCCAGTGAACCGCCGATCCACAGCGGGCTGCCGAGCACCAGCCGCAGCAGCCGGGCGGGGTGGCGGATGTCGACCTCGGGCAGTGCGGCGAGCGCGCGCTTCTCCAGGACGAATCCGGTGCTGTACAGGACGTTCGCCAGCAGGGCCGCGGCCACTCCCCACCACATGGGCTACGTCCTTCGGGCGTGCAGGAGCAGGATGGAGGAGAGGGCCGGTGCCGCGCAGGCCAGCCGGTCCAGGGGGCGCAGTGGACGCGGTACGCCGTGGAAGGGCGCCCCGCTCAGTCGTACGACCTCGAAGCCCGCCGCGGTGACGAACTCCCGCAGCGCGCGGGCCGTGTAGAGCCGCAGATGGCCTACGACCTCGCGCCCCGGGCGGCCGTGGATCGCGCGCAGGCTCACCTCCGAGAAGACGGGCTGGACACCGGCGAGCAGCAGGGCGCGGTTGTACCAGGCGGCGAGGTTCGGGGTGGAGAGCATCAGGTGGCCGCCGGGCCGCAGGACTCTGCGGAGTTCGTCCAGGGCGCTGTCCGGGTCCACGAGGTGCTCGATCACCTCGCTGAAGAGGACGGCGTCGGCCGAGGCGTCGGCGAACGGCAGCCCGCCGTCGGTGAGTTCGCCGCGGATCGCGTACGGCAGCCGGGCGTGGGCGCGTCTGAGGGCGTCCTGCGACCAGTCGACGCCGACGAGACGGTGTCCGGCGAGCAGGGGCGCCGCGGTGGCGGCCGCGGTGCCGTCGCCGCAGCCGATGTCCAGCACGGTCCGCGCGCCTGCCGTGGCGGGGCCGAGCGCGGCGGCCAGCATCCGGGCCTGGCGCAGGCTGCGGGGGGTGCCGGAGGCGACGGGGACGCTCGGATCCTCGTAGAAGTCGCGCAGTCCCCGGCGGGCGGGGGCCGCTGCCGTCACCGAGGCAGTGGTCGGGGTCGAGGTCGCGGGTGTCATCGGCTGCCGTCCTCCTGCGTCGCGTGCAGATAGTGCTCGAAGAGGTCGCGGAGGTGGGCGCCGTCGCCGTGGCTGAGCAGGGTGCGCGACCAGCGCAGGGCGACGTGCAGACGGCCCGCGGTGGACGCCGTGGTGACGGTCAGGCCGCGGGGCGTCCGGGCGGGCGCCGAGAACCACACGGCGTGCGCGCGGCCCGCCTCCGTGCCGAAGTCCAGGGCGTACGGGATGCGGCCGATGTTGCTCAGCAGCGTGGTCGACGTCCAGGGGCCGGCAGCGCGGCGCAGGCCCCTGGTGAGGGCGGCGCGCCAGGCGACCGGGACCACGGGGGCGGTCAGGAGGGCCGCGCCGTGGCCGAGCTGGGGCCGGGGCAGCGACTTGAGGGCGCGGGTGCGTTCCGCCGTGCGGTGCAGCAGCTCGCCCATCCGTCCGGCGTCCAGCTCCTCCACCGTGAAGGGCACTTCGACGAGTCGTGTCCCGTTGCCGATGGGCATGTCCGTGCCGCGGGGGCGGTCGTCGACCGGCATCGTGATGCGCAGGGGGCGCGGGCGGGCGCCGTGTTCCCTGTTCCAGTGCGCGATCATCAGGGCCGTGGCCGCCATGAGCTGGTCGTTCACGGTGTACGGGGAGCCCTTGGGGCGGTGCGGGACGCCGAGTTCGGTGACGAGGAGGCCGTTTCCGGGTGAGGGCTCCGGGGTGCCGTGGGCCACGCGGGCGGGCGGGGTCCAGGTGGACGGGGTGTCGACCTGCCCGGCCTTCGCCGCCGCCTCGGGCGGTCGTACCGGGGGTGCGGCCGGGGAGTTGTCCTTGCCGCCGTACAACTGCGCGGCGGTGGCGAGGACGCGGAGGCAGGCGGGGCCGTCGAGGGCGGTGTGGTTGACGGTGAGGAAGAGGACGGTGCCCTTGGGGCGGGGGCCGGTGTGGGGACGTGGCGCGGCGCTTCGAGGCGGCGCCGTACCCACCGCGTCCGTCGCCTCGCTGCCCACCGGCGGGCCCGCGCCGTCGACCACCTCCAGGCGGATGGGCGGCGAGGCGGACAGCGGCGGGGCGGTCAGCAGGGCGCGGGTCCGTGCGTGCTGGAGGGCGCCCGGGCCCGGCGGCGGGAAGGAGACGACCTCCACGTCCGGATCGGGGGTGAGTTCCCACTCGTAGCGGCGGCGGTACCAGGGGCCCGCGGCCTCGCGCATCAGGATGCGGGGGTGACGGTGCAGGGCCTGGGTGAACGCGGCGGTGAGTCGGGCGGGGTCCAGACGGCCGGGGAGGTGGACCTCGATGTGGACGGTCTCGGGTTCCTCCTCCTGGAGACAGTGCCGGGAGACCTCGTCCACGACGGGGAACGGCACGCGGGCGGGGGGCCGGGACGGCCCGTCGGTACCGTCCCGTGCCGGATGCTCGAGCGCGGTCATCGAGGCTCGCCCCTTCCCGTGTCGTCGTCCGCCGGGTTCCCCGCCTTGCGGAAGGCGATCCGTGCGGTGGGCGGAGCGACCTCGCCCGCGCCCGAGTCACCCGCGCCCGCACCCGCGTCACCCGCACCCGCCTCGCGCGGGGCGGAACCCGGGCCGCGTGCGGAGATGGTCGGGCTGGAGGCACGGTCGGGCCCGGGGGCCGGTGCGGGGGGCTCGGCTCCGGTCGGCTCGGACGAGCTGGGTTCGCCGCTCGGTGCCTCCCCGACCGATCTGGTCCCCGTACCCAGTGCGGCCCCGGGGCCGCCGTTCTCGCCGCGGCGGCGTCGCGGCAGGGGTGACGTCGGGGCCTCGGAGCCCGGGACCGGGCCGGAGGCCCGGGGCGCCGGCCGGGTCCCGGGCTCCTGGACGCTCACCAGGCCCGCGAACAACCCGATCAGCGCCAGCAACTGCGCCGCGGGCCCGAACGCGCCCTCGCTCGCGCCCGGCGGTGATCCGGCGCCCGTGGCGGCCGCGATCCCCGCCCCGGCGAGCGCGAGGAACGCGATCGGAACGAGCAGTGCGTGCCGTTTCCACGCGAGCAGCGCCAGCGCGGGGACCAGCAGCGCGAACGGTCCCGCGATGACCACGCCCACCAGCGTGAGCGCCACCGTGCCGAGCCAGAGCCCGGCGTCCGGCGCCGCCGGCTGCGGCTCGTCGGGGCCCGCCTCGCGGCGGCGCCACAGCACGAGGCCCGCGAGCGCCGCCACGCCGACCCCGCCGCCGATCAGCCCGGCCTCGTACGTCGTCGAGGGCTCGTAGGACAACTTGACCGTGCCGCCCGCGCCGGCCGGGATCCGCCAGCCCTGCTGCCAGCCGTCGAGCCGCAGGGGCGTCAGCTTCTTGCCGCCCAGCGTGGCCTGCCAGCCGTCGTTGTAGTTCTCGTACGTCGTGAGGTACGAGGCGGCGCCGGAGCCGACCTGCACCTCGCGGCGGTCGCCCAGCCAGTCCACGATCCGCAGGGTGCGTCCGGCCCCGGCGACGGCCTCGACGGTGCCACGGGTGAGGGTGACGTCCGTGACCGCGAGGGGTCCGGCGTCGCCCGCCTCGACCCGGTGCGAGCCGGAACCGAGATCCAACGCGGTTTCCGAGGAGTCGTCTTGACACAGCGTCAGCTGAACCGGCCGCCGCTCGACGAGATCCCCCACCGTCCCCTTCGCGCTCGTCGCGTACAGCTTCCCGTCGACCGCGAGCGTCGGCCCCTTTCCGCAGGCGAGCGAGAACTCCTGTGTCTCCACGGCCTGCGCGGTGCGGTACTCGGCGAGGGCCGGGAGGTACACCTCCGTCAGCCCGACCGGCAGTTGCAGGTCGGCTCCCGCGACCGGGTTGTGGAGGGTCAGCGGTGCGGTCTCGGTGACGGTGATGTCGAGGTGGTTCGTGGTGATCGGGTCGAAGCGGGCCCAGCCGTTCTCGTCGACCCCGGCCACGGTGTCCCCGTCCGGGGAGCGGATCTCGATCTTCGTCGGGCGGGTGGAGAGGCCGCCCGCCGCGGCCAGGACCATGGACGAGACGGGCTTCTTGTCGGGCCAGCTCAGATGGATCGTCGGCCTGTCCCCGGCGATCCAGGCCGTGGTCAGGTTGCCGTCCGTGAGGTTGCGCGCGTCGAGGCCGGGGCCGAGGTCCGTGGTGGAGTCGGCCGTCGCGACGATCCGGTTCGGCTGTTGGGGCGAGACGTCGTACAGCAGCTTGTCGAGTGCGTCGCCGCTGATCGCGACGGCGCTCGCCTTCACCTCGTACGATCCCGCCGTCGAGGTGGAGAAGGTACGGTGCAGACCCGCCTCCGTGCCCGTGGGGGCGAGGCCGGTGGGGTCGGCGGTGCGGTGCAGGGAGACGATCTCGGCGGAGGCGTCCGACCCCGCGGCGTCGGTCGGGAGCTTCAGCAGGCGGGTGACCTGGACGTCCGGGAGAGCGATCTCGGAGAAGCCCGCGCCGGTGAGTCCGGCGTGCCGCGCGGTGGAGTCGGTGATCGTCAGTTTCAGCCAGCTCGTGGACCCGGCGGGCGCCTTGATGGACTGGGTCGTGCCGTCGGGTTCGAGATAGCTGGTGGCGGAGCCCTTCTCCGTCTCCACCCGGACCCGGGTCGCAGCGGACCGCATGCCGTCCTGCGGGAGTGGGGTGACCTTGAAGGACTTCGGCATGTTCAGGGACCCCTCGAAGCGGATCCGCAGCCACTGCCCGTTCGCGGAACCGGGCGCGCCCTCCGCCCACGCGGTGTCGGGGTTCCCGTCGAAGGCGTTCACGGGGTCGTACTGGGGGAGGTGGAAGAGCCAGTTGCCGGTGGAGGAGGCGGTCACCGAGCGGGCGCCGCGCAGCTCGGCCACCGTCTGGTGCTGGATGCCCTTGGTCGGCAGGATCTGGTGCGGTTTCTTGCCGGCGTCCTGGGCGCTGTCGCTGTCGTTGCGCTGGTCGGGTGTGTACGTGTACGAGGTGTTGGAGTTGACCAGGCCGAAGCGGGTGTCGGCGCGCCGCAGCCCGTCGCCGACCACCTGGACCGCGGCGGTGCCGAGGCCGGGGTGGTTGTCGCCGGTCAGGACGGCGGGGCGGCCGCGCATCGAGGGGTCGGCGGCCAGCGGCAGCAGCGCCTCGGGGCCGCCGGAGACGACGGCGGTGTCCGCGATGGCGCTCAGCCCTGCCTGCCCGGGGCGCGGCGCGCCGTTGCCCGCCGGTTCGTAGATCTCGACGGCGCGCTCGCGCGGGTAGAGGCCCTCGACCTGGAGCGGGGTGTGGTGGGCGATCCGGCCGCCGGTCACGACCGGTCCGAAGCCGGTGACCCGTTGGTAGCCGGACTGTTCCAGGGTCCGCTTCACGGTCTGTGTCGGGACGTAGCCGACCTGGTCGGGGTCGAGGTCGTTGCGGACGACGACGTAGTAGAGCCCGGCGCGGCTCAGGTAGTCCCCCAGGCCGGGGACGTCACTGCCGGTCATGAGCGCCTGCTCGACGGCGTCCATGGCGCGCCGGTTGCCGGGGGTGCCGAAGGGGACGTAGTCCCGCTCGGCCCAGCGGGAGTCGGCGAGCACGTCGAGGGGCTCGTCGATGGGGGAGCCCCAGGTGTAGAGGCCGTGCGCGGTGGCGGGGACGACGAGGGCACGGGAGTCGGGCGAGTACTTCTTCAGCCAGTCGGCGGTGGTCTGCCAGTACTTGGGGAGCTGCTGGAAGGAACCCGGGTTGAGGATCGATCCGTTCAGGTACGGCCAGGCGAGGCCCGGCAGGACCAGTACGGCGGCGACGAGGGGTGCGTAGCGGCGGCCGCGTACGGGACGGGCGCCGCGTGGCTGTGCCGCGATCCCGACGAGATGCGCGAGGCCGAACACGAGGGCCAGGGCGAGGCCCGTCTGGAACTTGTAGATGTTGCGGAAGGGAACCAGCCAGCCGTTCAGCCAGTCCTGGACCACGCCGTGGAAGGGCGCGCCGAACGCGCCGCCGTACCCGGCGAGGGTGAGGAGCGCGACCGACAGCACGGTCAGGACTAGCCAGCGGCGCTCGGGCATGTCCCGTCTGGCGAGCCCGGCGAGACCCAGCCCCGCCGCGAGCGCCGAGCAGACGATCACGATCACCGAGGCGGCGACGGTCCAGCCGGCCGGCAGCCAGGCCTCGCCGAAGTGGAGGTAGGCGACCCAGTTCCCGGCGCCGCGCAGGGACTCGGTGGCGGACATGGTGGTGGTCGTGGTCGCGGAGGTCTCCACGTACGGGAGGAAGTTCTCGCCGTAGACGCCGAGCAACAGCAGCGGGATCACCCACCAGGCCGTCGCCAGGATCACGCCCGGCACCCACCAGGTGATCAGTCTCCGCTGCCGGGGTCCGCGTGGACGGGAGAGGAGGTACAGCCCGGCGGGGAGCAGCGAGGCCAGGGTCGCCGCCGCGTTCACACCGCCCATGAAGGGGATGACCAGCGCCGAGCGGAGGGCGGCGACGCGGGCGCTGTAGCGCTCGTCGGTGAGGGGAAGCAGGACCCAGGGGAGGAAGGCGCCGGGGAGCGCGGCGGCCGAGGTCGAGCCGACGACGGTCGTGAAGACCGGCCAGAGCGCGTAGGTGACGGCGGCGAGCAGCCGGGAGGAACCGTTCCCGATCCGCAGCCGTTCGGCCAGTCGCAGGGCGCCCCAGAAGGCGACGGACACGACGATCGACAGCCACAGCCGTTCCGCCAGCCACACCGGGAGGTGGATCAGCTTGCACATGCCGTAGAACGGCAGCATCGGCCAGAGGTAACCCGCGTACTGGTCCTGGATGCCGCCGAAGCCGCCCCGGTCGTGCCACAGCTGGCCCAGGTCGGACAGGAACTGCCACGGGTCGAGTACGACACCGAGTTTGGTGTCGAACGTCATGCGTCCGGGGTGCACGGCCAGCAACAGCACGAACACCACGGCCCAGAACCCCAGCAGCCAGCGCCTGGACCGCGGCCCGTGCGGGGGGCCGGACGTGGTCGTCACGGGGCGGACGGCTGCCGGGGGAGGAGCCTGGACCGTGGTCGTCATGGTGGACACCGCCGGAGGATGAGGAGGAGGTTCCAGGTGGCGAACTCCCGCAGCCCCGGCGCTCTGGTGACGGCGGAGGCGAGGAGGGGCCAGTAGCGGGAGCGTGCCGAGACGACCGTGACGTCGTCGCGGGCGCGCACCTGCCGCAGGGTGGGGCCGATGTGCACGGCGAACAGGTTCTCGCCGAGGGTGTGCTTGGCGGGCTTTCCGGTACGGCGGTGATAGCGGGCCCGGGCCCGCTCCGCGCCGAGGTAGTGCCAGGGCGCCCACTCGTGACCGCCCCATGGGGAGAGCCAGTTGGTGAACGAGACGTAGATCAGCCCGTCGGGCCGGGTGACGCGCACCAGTTCGCTCAGGAACGTCTGCGGATCGGCCACGTGCTCGAGGACGTTGGAGGAGAAGGTGACGTCGGCGACGCCGTCCGCGAGCGGCAGCAGATAACCGTCCGCGACGACTGCCGAGTCGGGGGGCTTCGCCCCCAACTCCCTTACGTCCGGCTCGAAGAGATACGCGTGCGCGCCGCGCCGCCGGAACTCCGCGGTGAAGTACCCGCCGCCGCCCCCGACGTCCACGACGGTACGTCCCTCGACGCCGCCGTACGCCTCGACCTGGTCGGCGGCGTCCCGGGCCAGCAACGAGTAGCAGCCCTCGGGGTCTTCCTGCTCGCGCAGAAAGGCCCGGAAGAGTGCGAACGAACGCCGGAAGGAGGGGTCCTTCCATACGGGGGGCGCGTCTTCGGCGGGGGCTCGCCGGGGTATCTCGGGGTCGCCGTCCATGGACGTCACCTCCGCCAGGTGGTGGCCGCCTCCGTGGCCACCGCCCTGAACTGGCGGACCGTGTTGTTCCAGCGGAACTGGGCCGCCCGGTCGCGGGCGGACTTGCCCATGAGGGTGCGGCGGTGGGTGGACAGGGCGAGGGTGCACCAGGCCGCCGCGAAGGAGGACTCACCGCGGGCCAGTACACCCGTCTCGCCGTCGACCACGGAGTCGCGCAGACCGGGCACGTCGAAGGCGATCGCCGGGGTCTCGCGCACGGCCGCCTCCGTGACCACCAGGCCCCAGCCCTCCACGGCGGAGGGGTGCAGCAGCAGCCACGCGGCGCACAGCAGCCGGTGTTTCTCGGCCTCCGTGACATGGCCGGCGAACTCCACACCGGGGCCCGCGAGTTGCTGGAGTCTCTCCCGCTCGGGACCGTCGCCGACGATCACCAGGCGGCCCCCGGTGACCGGACGGACCCGCTCCCACAGCCGCAGCAGCAGATCGATCCGCTTGTACTCGACCAGCCGTCCCATCGCCAGGAACAGCGGTTCCGGCGAGCGCTCGGCGAGCGGCCCCGGCTCCTCGACCCCGTTGTGCACGACCCGGATGCGCTCCCGCTCCACCCCGATCGCACGCAGCGCGTGGGCCGTCGACGGCGAGACGGCGACCAGCAGATTGCGGCGCTGTGCGCCCGCCAGTGCCCAGTGTTCGAGTCTTCGGCCGATCCGCGCGGCCGGCGCCAGCGGTCCGCCGAACCGCATCCGCCACAGGTCCGTGTGGACGTGGTTGACCAGGCACAGGGTGGGGCCGTGATGCCAGAGCGGGGCCAGGTAGGGCATGCCGTTGCAGACCTCGACCAGCAGATCGCAGTCGCCGACCTGACGGTGGAAGGCGGAGCGGGCGCGCAGGAAGTGGCCCAGGTCGCCGCCCGCCGAGACGACCCGGTAGTCGTGGTAGGCCGCGGGCCCGCCGCACACCAGGGTGACCTGGTGGCCGAGCGAGGTCAGTCCCTCGGCGAGCCGGTCGACGAGGATCTCGGAACCGCCCGCGGACCGGTTACCGAGGTCTCGATGGGCGAGGAAGACGATACGGCGCGGCTGTGGGGGGAGCGCCGGGAGGGACTGCGTGTCGCGCGGGACCGCGGCGCGCAGCGGGGAGGGCACGTGCTGGGGCATGGGTGCTCCAACTCGTCTCAGGGTGCGGAACTCAGTGTGGGGGATGCGGGTACCGGCTGTAACGGGAATGTGGGCGGGCTGTGCTCGGGTGGGGGTGGATAGTTTTCGCCCGGCGCTGGGAAGCTGCTACTCACCGAGGTGACAAATTCCGTGCTTTGTGGAGCTGACAGGGCATCACATCGTGAGTGCTGAAGGGGAGTTACCGGGCGAACCGGGATCCCGTCGCCCTCGTACCACCAAAACGCCTCCCACGGCGGCGAGAACGAACCCGATCACACCGGCACCAATGGGCAACGTCTCGCCCAGCAGGCGCAGTTGACCGCTCTCCTTCTTCGCCTGCTTCACCTGGTCCTTCTGGGTGGCCGTGGTGAAGGCCAGCTTGTCGGCGTCCAGGAGCAGCGTCGAGTCGTACGTGGAACCAGGTGCGCGCAGCGTCCTGCGCGGGCCGACCTGGGCGTAGAGCACCCGGCCGGTGCGCTGGTCGACGACCAGCTCGATGCCGTGGTTGGAGTACCACTCCTCGGCCAGTACCTGGGGGCGACCCGGCAGGTCGACGATGCTGCCCGGCACCAGCCGGGTGCCGATCTTCGTCGGGGGGACCGTGCCGGTGAAGCGGTAACCCGTGTAGCCCTGGACCTTCTTGGTGCCCCGGTAGGCCAGGGTGACGGGTGCGCCGAGGGAGTTGTCCCACCAGCGGTACGCGTGTTTCTGCACGTCGAAGGGGAACTTGAGGTAGGCGTCGCCCGCGAAGCGCGGGTTCTCCTGGCAGCAGTGCACCGGCTGGTTGGTCTTCCGGTCGGTGACCCAGCGGTTCGGGAAGAACTCCAGCGCGTCGTACGGGTCGGCCGCGGGCAGCGACTTGTCCGTGTCGACCGTCGTCGTCACGTCCCAGACGGCGCGCCCGCTGTGCTCGCTGTCGGCGACATCGCCTCTGACCTGCTGGGTGACGGTGATCCGCTTGTCGAACAGGGTCTGGACCTGCGCGGTGTCGAAGTAGGCGCCCGTGCCGGTGTAGACGGCGGTCGTGTCGATGTCGACGGGGTTCACGGCGGCCCGCGGTTCCACGTACCACGCGAGCATCGGGGCCAGCACGAGCAGAAAGGTGCCGAGACCGAGCAGGACCAGTGCGAAGGGTGAGGGTTTCCGGCGCATCCGGGCACTCCAGGGGCGTGAGGAGGCTCGACGCACGGGTGACCACGAGTGACCACGGGTGATACGGGTGATGCAGGTGGAACGCGGCGATACGGGTGCGTCGACACCAGGAGGGAAAGTGCACGTGCGGTATGGGCCGGGAACCGTACGGGCACCCTTGACGGAGTGTCAATGCATTGTCGAGACTGAGGACTTGCCGGACGGGACCGGCGAAACGGGCTGCGCGGATCACGGGAACGGGTGGGGACGACCTCCGACAGAGAGGCTCACCCTGCGATGTCCAGACTGCTCGCCGCCGTACTCACCGTCGCGGCCGCCGCCGCGCTCGCCGTGGGTGCCGCGCTCGGCATCGTCGCGCTGCTCGACGCGACCCCCGACCAGCCGAACACCCCACTGATCACATACGAACATGCCGACCAGGAGCACTGACCGTGCCCAGCCGCAGGGGCGCGCCGGTGTCGAGAGGGGACGCGAGTCTCCCCTGCTTGGACGAGGCCGAGAGCGTGGGGGAGCGCGCGGGCCCCGACGAACCCGACCGACCCGGCGAAGGACCCGCTGAGCACGGCCACCCTCCCCGCACCGGCGGTAGCGCCCCGGAGGCGGAGGCGGACGCGGAAGCGCAGGCCGGACACGGAGCCGTCGGCGTGCGCTCGGCCTGGCACGACGTTCCCCGCCCTCAGGTGCGGCGGTTCGCGGCGATCGCCCTGGCCGAGGCGCCGGATCTCGCCGAGGAGATCCTCCGGGAGATCCGCCGCGAGTACCCGAACCTGCCCCTCGTCGTCGACGACTCCGGTGAGCCGATGGCCCTCGTCGGCATCCGCCGGGCCATCGAGGTCTTCGTGCAGCACCTGGAGACGGCGGAGGGCCGGCCCCGCGTCCACCCCGAGGTCTTCCAGGAGTTCGGCCGCGGCGAGGGACTGCACGGGCGCAGCCTCGACTCGCTTCAGGCGATCTACCGGCTGGGCGTCCGCCTCGCCTGGCGCCGGTTCGCGGAGATCGGGCAGCGGGTCGAGATCCCGCCGCCGGCGATGTACGAGCTCGTCGACGCGGGATACGAGTACCTGGACGGTCTGGTGGATCAATCCGTACGGGGTTACGCCGAGGCCGCCGCCCGGCAGGCGGGGGAGCGCCTGCGCCTCCAGCGCCGTCTGATGGAGCTGCTGCTCGCCGAGCACCACCGGAGCGACCCCGCCGAGGCGCTCGTCGAGCGGGCCGCGCGGATCGGCTGGCCACTGCCGGACAAAGTCGCCGTCGGGGTGTTGCTGCGGCCGGCCCGGGAGGCCGTGGCGCCCGCCGTGGGGCAGGGGGTGCTGCTCGACATGGAGTACGAGCAGCCGCGGATGGTCGTGCCCGAGCCGGACGCCGCCGGGCGCCCGGAACTGCTGCACCGGGCGCTGACCGGGTGGTCCGGGGCGATCGGGCCGCCGGTGCCGCTCGCCGACGCGGCGAAGTCGCTGCGCTGGGCGGATGCGGCGGTACGGCTGATGGAGCGGCGGCTGCTGCCCGGCGGGGAGGTGCTCCACTGCACCGAGCACACCGAGGCCCTGGTGCTCCTCCAGCCCGAGGAGCTGATCGACGATCTCGCCCTGCGCTGCCTCGCGCCGCTCGGGCACTGCGGGCCGACGCACGGACGGCGTCTCGCGGAGACGTTGCTGGCGTGGCTGGAGACGCGCGGGGGTGCGCCGGAGGTCGCCGCGCGGCTCGGTGTCCACCCCCAGACCGTCCGTTACCGCCTCCGTCAGATCAGGGAGCTGTGGGGTGACGAGATCGACGACCCGGACCGGCGGTTCGAGCTGGAGCTGGTACTCCGGGCGCAACGCCTCAGGGGTGAACTCGGGGACCCGCGCCCCCGCCGCTGACCTCCCGCGCCCCTTCCCCACCCCTTCCCCACCCCCGTCACCCACCGCACCCCCGTCACCCACCGCACCCTCGACACCGCACCCTCGACACCGCACCCTCGACACCTCACCCCCGACACCTCACCCCCGACACCTCACCCCCGACACCTCACCCCCGACACCTCACCCCCGACACCCCACCCCCGACACCTCACCGTTGCCCACCCATTGCCCGCCCAAGAGCACTATGAGTAGCCTACGTTCGTCATGCCGATCGGCTGTTGAAATTTCGAACACAGGAGAGGGGGCCGGTTGTGGGACGCCTGGTGCCTGCCGTGACCCGAGCTCTCGACATACTCGAGCTCTTTCTCGACGGGGACGGGACGCTCTCCGCCCCCGACATCGTGCGCAAGCTCCAGCTGCCGCGGACGACGGTGCACGAGCTGGTCACCACGCTTGCCGCCCGTGCGTACATCGTGCAGGTGCCCGGCCAGCCGGGACGCTACCGCCTCGGGGTGCGCCCGTACCAGCTCGGGAGCCGGTACGCCGAGCAGCTGGACCTCGCCGCCGAGGGCCAGCAGGTCGCCCGTTCCGTCGCCGAGACCTGCGACGAGACCGTCCACGTGGCGATCCTGGAGGGCACCGACGTCATCTACATCGCGAAGGTCGACTCCACGCACGCCGTGCGCATGGTGTCCGCGGCGGGCCGGCGCCTGCCCGCCCACTGCACCTCCGTCGGCAAGATGCTGCTCGCCTCGCTCCCCGACGCCGAGCTGACCTCCCGCATCCCGGACAACGCGGACCTGATCGCGATGACGCCGAACAGCATCACCGAGCCGGGCGCCCTGCGCGAGGCCCTCGCCGAGATCCGCCACCGCGGCGTCGCCGTGGAGAACCGTGAGTCGAACCCGGACGTCAGCTGTGTCGCCGCCCCGGTGCGCGACCGCACGGGCCAGGTCGTCGCCGCGCTCTCCATCTCCGTACCGATGATCCGCTGGAGCGACGAGCGCCGTGTCGAGCTGGAGCAGCTCGCCGCGAAGGGCGCCGCCGATCTGTCCGAGCGGCTCGGCCACCGGAGCGTGGTGGGATGACGAGGGCGACAGGGGCGACGGGGAACACGGCCTTCGATGTCGCGGTGCGCGCCGAGGCGGCCCTCGGGGAGGGTCCGACCTGGGATCCGGACGCGCGGCGGCTGATCTGGGTGGACATCCTCGGCTCCCGGGTCCACACGTACGACCCCGTCTCCGGGCGCCGCACGGTCATGGTCACCGAGCAGCACGTGGGCGCCGCCAAGCCCCGCGCGGGCGGCGGCGTGGTCGTCAACCTCCGGGACGGCGTGGCGACGTACGGCCCCGAGGGCTTCCGATGGTTGTACCGCGACCCCGTCCCCGGCCGCCGCGCGAACGACGCCGCGGTCGCCCCCGACGGCTCGCTGCTCTTCGGCACCATGCGCTACGACGAGGCCCCGGGCGGCGGCACCCTGTCCAGGATCACCGCCGACGGCACGGTCACCGCGGTCCTCGACGACGTCGCCGTCAGCAACGGCACGGGCTGGAGCCCGGACGGCCGGCTGATGTACTACATCGACTCACCGACCCGCCGCGTCGACGTCTTCGACATGGGTGACGGTCAACTGCCTGTCAACAGGCGTCCGTTGACGGTGATCGAGGAAGGCGCGGGGTGGCCCGACGGGCTCACCGTCGACGCCGACGGTTGCGTCTGGGTGGCCCTCTGGGACGGTGGAGCGGTGCGCCGCTACACGCCGGACGGCGAGCTGGACCGGGTCGTGGAACTCCCCGTTCCGCGCCCCACCGCCTGTGGCTTCGGCGGCGCGGACCTGACCGACCTGTACATCACCACGGCACGTACGGGCCTGGAGGCGCCGCATCCGCTCTCCGGCTCGGTGCTCGTCGTCCCCGGCGCGGGGAAGGGCCTGCCGCAGCCGCCGTTCGCCGGCTGACAGTTCTCCCCCCCCACAGGTCCCCGTCTTGCCCCTCGCAGGTCCCCGTCCGGTCATCGACCACCGGGCGGGGGCCTTCGATTTTTGCGCAAACCATTGACGAGAAAGCGCTTCCTATCTACGGTCCCGTTCGAAGTTACGAGCGATCACCGAAATTTCGAACAACGAATCTCGAACAGTGAGGGCAGGGCATGGGACGACCTGACCTGAACGACGGGTATCCGAACCATGGGAACCTGAACCGCAGGAACGTTTTGGCTGCGCTCGGCGGCCTGACCGTCGCCGGCAGCCTGGGCTTCGCCGCCCTCGGCACCGGCGCGGACGCGCTCGCCTCCAGCGCGCGCACCCGGGTCCGCTACTGGAACCTCTTCCAGGGCGGCGACGGCACCAACCAGGTCGCGATGGTGGATGCCTTCCGCAAGGAGCATCAGGACATCGCGGTCAAGGACTCCACCCTGACGTGGGGCGGCCCCTACTACACCAAGCTCGCCATGGCCGCGGCCGGCAACCGCGCACCGGACCTCGCCGTCATGCACCAGGGCCGCGTCCCCGGGTTCGCGCCGGGCCGCCTCCTGGACCCCTGGGACATCGACCTCCTGGCCAAGTACGGCGTGCGAGAGGCCGACTTCAACCCCGTGCTGTGGAAGCGCGGCATCGTCGGCGGCAAGCTCTACGCCCTGCCCCTCGACATCCACGTCCAGCTCTGCTTCTACCGCAAGGACGTGTGCAAGAAGGCCGGCCTGCTCGACGCCGACGGGCGGCTGCCGTCCGCCGGCTCCACCGACGAGTGGTTCGCCCTCCTCAAGGCGGCCAAGAAGCAACTGAAGAACGGGCAGCAGACCCTCGGCCTGCACGCCAACGACCAGAACTTCGCCTGGTGGTTCTTCGTCGCCTTCTACCAGCAACTCGGCGGCGGCTACTTCAACGACGACCAGACCGACGTCACCTTCGACACCGACAAGGCCACCGAGGTCCTGGAGTTCTTCCGCAAGCACGTGACCGACGGCTACGTCACCGTCGGAGAGGCCGACGGCGAGGCCTTCCTCGCCGGGTCGCCGTTCACCTGGGAGGGCAACTGGTCGGTGCCGTACTTCAACGGCGAGAAGCTCGACTTCGGCGCCCAGCCGCTGCCCCCGGTGTTCGGGAGACCGGCCACCCACGCCGAGTCGCACTCCTTCATCCTGCCCCACCAGTCCGGCCGTGGCGGCGCCGCCGACGAGGGCGCCTACCAGCTCGCCGCCTACATGGTCACCCACGCCACCACCTGGGCCATCGGAGGCCATGTCCCCGCCTATCTGCCCACCTTCAAGGACCCCGCCTACCTCAAGCTCAGCCCGCAGAACGAGTACTCCAGGCCCGCCATGGAGCACCCGGCCACCGAACCGCACATCTGGTTCGCCGGTTCCACCGGTGTCCTCGCGCAGCGCATCGGCCCGGTCGTCGCCTCCTCCAACCTCGGCTCCACGAAGCCTGCCGCGGCGGCCCGCCGTATGAAGTCCGTCCTGGAGCAACTGCTCGCCATGAAGAACCCCATGGACGGCAGGACGGCCGCCCAGGAGCTGAAGGGAGCCGGCGCATGAGCAGCGCCACGAGCACGGTCGCCGCCACCACCCTGCGCCCCCGTGCGACCACCGCCGCCGACTCCGCCCGTCTGCGCTGGGGCCGCCGCTTCCAGCACGGCGGCTGGTTCGTCGCCCCGTTCTTCGTCCTGTACGGGCTCTTCGTGCTGCTGCCGGTCGTCCGCGGCCTCTACCTCAGCTTCACCGACGCCAACATCTCCGGCGACCACACCAACTTCGTCGGCCTCGCCAACTACCGCGAGGCCCTCAAGGACGACCTGGTGTGGAACTCGCTGTGGCACAGCGTCCAGTTCACCCTGTACGTCGTCCCGTGCATCGTCGTCGTGGCCCTGCTGATGGCGCTGATCGCCCACCACACCGTGCACTTCAAGTGGCTGTGGCGGCTGTGCTTCTTCGCGCCGTTCCTGCTGCCCTCGGCCGTCATCGGCAACCTGTGGTGGTGGCTGTTCCAGCCCACCAACGGCATGGTCAACCACGTCCTCGGCCTCACCACGCCCTGGCTCACACAGAAGTCCACGGCCCTGCTCGCCGTCGTCGTCGCGACGCTGTGGTGGACGGTCGGGTTCTCCTTCCTGCTGTTCCTCGCCGCCCTGCAGAACATCCCCCAGCACCTCTACGAGGCGGCCGAGCTGGACGGCGCGAACGCCTTCCAGCGCATGCTCCACATCACCGTGCCGAACCTGCGCAACATCACCGGCCTCGTCATCGCGCTGCAGATCCTCGCCTCGCTGCAGGTCTTCGACCAGGCGGTGGTCATGTACCAGTTCGGCCCGGGACCGGAGGAATCGACCCGCACCTTCGTGCAGTACACCCTCGAACAGGGCTTCACCAGCTACCGCGTGGGCTATGCCTCCGCGATCTCCTTCGTCCTGTTCCTCATCATCGCGGCCGTCGCCCTCGGGCGGATGTGGCTGCTCCGCAGCCGAGAGGAGGGCATCTCCCGATGACCACGCCGTCTCCCACCCTCCGTAAACCCCGCAGCACCTGGACGCCCGCGCAGATCGCCCTGACGGTCGTCGCCCTCGCCCTGTCGGTGATCTGGATGGCGCCACTGGCGTGGGCCCTGTCCACGTCGCTCAAGACCCCGGCCGAATCGGTGGCCTCGCCGCACTGGATCCCCGAGCACTTCACCCTCGACTCCTGGCAGAAGGTCTTCGCGGCCGGCAACATCCCCAACTGGTTCGTGAACTCGCTGGTCGTGTCGGTCTGCGTCACCTTCATCGTGTTGCTGGTCGCCTCCCTCGCCGGATACGGTTTCGCCCGCACCGAGTTCCGCGGCAAGTCCGTCCTGATGGCCGTGACCATGGCGGGCCTGATGTTTTCCCCGGCGATCCTCGGTGTCCCGCTCTTCACCACCGTGCAGTCGCTCGGCATGGTCGACACCTACTGGGGCATGATCCTGCCGCAGTGCGCCCCCGCCGCGATGGTCTACATCCTCTACAAGTTCTTCCAGTCGCTGCCCCGCGAACTGGAGGAAGCCGCGTTCATCGACGGCGCGGGCCGCTGGCGGATCTTCTTCACCCTCGTCCTGCCGCTCTCGAAGCCCTCGCTGTCGGCCGTCGGGATCTTCACCTTCATCGCCTCGTGGAACAACTTCCTCTGGCCGTACATGGTGACCAACAACCCCGACCTGATGACCATGCCGAACGGCATCGCCACCGTGCAGAACGCCTTCGGCATCGTCTGGCCGCAGCTCATGGCGGGTGGTCTGATCGCGGGACTCCCGCTGATCGTCGTGTTCGTCTTCTTCCAGAGCCAGATCGTGCGCGGTGTGGCCCACACGGGTCTGGCGGGCCAGTAACAGCCATGAGGAGAGTGTGAGTTGAAGCGCTTCAGACTCGCCGCGCTGCTCGCCGCGGCCACCATCGCCCTGCTCCCGGCCACCGCGTCGGCCGACGTAACCTACCCCGACCCCCTCCCCCTCACCGGCCAGCAGATCATCCACGACCCCACGGTCACCCACCTCAGGAACGGCCGCTACGTCGCCTACTCCACCGGCGGCGTCATCGGAGCCCGCCTCTCCACCGACCTCCACCACTGGGACGACGCGGGCAACGCCTTCACCACGCCCCCGGCCTGGTGGTACGACTACAACTCCACCGCCGACCCCTGGGCCCCCGACCTCTCCTACCGCGACGGCCGCTACTGGCTCTACTACGCGGTCTCCTCCTGGGGCACCAACCACTCGGCGATCGGCGTGGCCACGTCGAAGACGGGCATGCCCGGCACCTGGACCGACCACGGAACCGCCTTCACCTCGGCGACCACCGACGCCTGGAACGCCATCGACCCCGCGGTGATCCGGGCCGACGGCAAGCTGTGGATGGCGTTCGGCTCGTACTGGACGGGCACCCGCATGGTCGAACTGGACCCGAGCACCGGCAAGGCGCTGCCCGAAGCCACGGTCCACCATCTCGCGACCCGCCCGGACGCCCCGTACGCGGTAGAGGGCCCGTACATCTCCAACACGGCCGCTACTACTACCTCTTCGCCTCCTACGACGCGTGCTGCGCGGGCGTGAACTCCACCTACAAGATCCGGGTGGGCAGGTCGACGTCGGTGACGGGCCCGTACGCGGACAGCACGGGCAAGCCGCTGCTGGAGGGCGGCGGCGACCTGTTGCTCGCCGGCCACGGCAGGTACATCGGCACCGGAGGCGAGTCGGTCTTCCACGACCGAGGCCAGGACTGGCTGGCGTACCACTACTACGACGCGGACGACAACGGCACGCCAAAGCTGGGGCTGAACAGGCTCAGCTGGACGAAAGACGGCTGGCCAGACGTCCTTTAGGGGCGCGGGGCCGTGACATGTGCGGCTCCGCCGCGTGGGCGCGACCAGCCACAACAGACCCGCACGCGCCCACAAAACACAAGCCACCCCACACCAATGGCACACTCGAAAGGAAAGCATGCGTACCGCCCGTTTCGCCCTGGACCCCGCCTTCACCGTCGGTGAGGTCAACCCCCGCCTCTTCGGCTCCTTCGTCGAACACCTCGGCCGCTGCGTCTACACCGGCATCCACGAACCCGGCCACCCCTCCGCGGACGCCGAAGGCCTGCGCACGGACGTCCTGGAACTGGTCCGCGAACTGGGCGTCACCACGATCCGCTACCCCGGCGGGAACTTCGTCTCCGCCTACAACTGGGAGGACTCGGTGGGCCCGGTCGAGGAGCGGCCCCGCCGTCTCGACCTGGCCTGGCGTTCGACCGAGTCGAACCGTTTCGGCCTGTCGGAGTACATCGCGTTCCTGCGGAAGCTCGGCCCGCAGGCCGAGCCGATGATGGCGGTCAACCTCGGCACGCGTGGGGTCGCCGAGGCCCTGGAGCTCCAGGAGTACGCCAACCACCCCGGCGGGACGGCCCGTTCGGACCTGCGGGTGGCGCACGGCGACAAGGAGCCGTTCGGTATCGGTCTGTGGTGTCTGGGCAACGAGATGGACGGGCCCTGGCAGACCGGCCACAAGACGGCCGAGGAGTACGGCCGGCTGGCCGCCGAGACCGCCCGCGCGATGCGCCAGATCGAGCCCGACCTCGAACTCGTCGCGTGCGGATCCTCGGGACAGGACATGGAGACGTTCGCCGCGTGGGAGGCGACCGTGCTGGCCGAGACGTACGACCTCGTCGACTACATCTCCCTGCACGCCTACTACGAGGAGACCGACGGCGACCGCGACTCCTTCCTCGCCTCCGCCGTCGACACCGAGTCCTTCATCGAGAACGTGGTGGCGACCTGCGACCACGTGGGCGCCCGGCTGAAGTCGAAGAAGAAGATCAACCTCTCCTTCGACGAGTGGAACGTCTGGTACCAGAGCCGTCCGAACCCGCATCCGGTCGAGGACTGGCAGGAGGCCCCCCGCATCCTGGAGGACGTCTACACCGTCACCGACGCGGTCGTCTTCGGCTCCCTGCTCATCGCGCTGCTGCGGCACGCGGACCGGGTGACCGTCGCCTGCCTCGCCCAGCTCGTCAACGTCATCGCCCCGATCATGACGGAACCCGGCGGCCCCGCCTGGCGCCAGACCACGTTCTACCCCTTCTCACAGGCGGCCAGGTACGGGCGCGGAGAGGTCCTCGACGTCCGCGCGGTGTCGCCGACCTACGAGACGAAGAAGTACGGCGAGGTCGACCTGCTGCACGCCACCGCCGTACGCGCCGACGACGGCTCGGTCACCGTCTTCGCGGTCAACCGCAGCCAGACCGAACCCCTGCCCCTCGAAGTCGCCCTGAACCGCCTGGGACTGACGACGGTCGTCGAGCACACCGCGATCGCCGACGCCGACCCCGACGCCCGCAACACCCTGGACGACCAGGAACGGGTCACCCCCCACCCCGTCCAGGACACCACCCTCCAGGACGACGGCACCCTGACCACCGTCCTGGAACCCCTCTCCTGGAACATGATCCGGCTCAGCTAGCGGACGTGTGCGCGGCCGGGGGAGTCCACCGGTGTCACCGGTACTCCGCCGGCCGCGCTGCCCAGCAGCGTCAGCTTCGCCTCGCCCGGACCGGCCGGGGTGGTGCCGTCGGACAGTACGGCGAGGGCCAGGGTGTTGGCGCCCCGGGTGCGCAGGACGCCGTTGGGCAGGACGAAGGTGTGCTGGGGGCCGACGTCGTTGATGTACTGGCCCATGTTCCAGCCGTTCAGGAAGATCTGGACGCGGTAGGCGCGGGCCGGGTCGTCGGTGAGGGTGAGCCCGATCGAGGCGTCCACGCCCTGGTCGACCGCCAGCCGGAACCCGGTGCGGTACCAGACGACTCCCTGCCCGCGCGCCGCCCGCGGGAAGTCCACGACCTGCCAGCCGCTGTCGGCGAACTCCGGCAGATGCCAGCCCTGCCGTTCCCCGTACAGCCCGCCGTGGTTGAGCGGCCCCCGCACCGGGTCGGGCGCCGCCTCGCCCTGGATCCGCCAGGTGACGGCCGGGCTCGCCCCGGAAAACGTCACCGCCGTAAGGCCTCGTGCCGCTTTGTGCGTGTCCTTCGCCGCGCCGTCCTCGTCGTGCTGCATCCGGCGTACGAGGACGGAGAGGACGTGCGGTCCGTTCGCGTACCGCACGGGGAAGGTGGCCGTGGCCGCCCAAGTCCCCTGCCGCACGGTCGACTTGTCCGGAACCGGCATCCGGTGCGTGCCCAGCGGTTGCCCGTCCAGCCACGCCATCAGCATCCCCTGCGTGCCCGTGACGTACGAGAGGGACACCGACCCGGCGGCGCCGCCCGCGGCCCGGGTGTCCTCGAAGTGCCCCCGGTACCAGACGTCTCCGTAGTGGAAGCCGTAGTCGTCGGCGAAGAGGACGGGCTGCCCGGCCGGTACGGGGGTGGTGCTGTACGAGGAGGTCCTGTTCGCGACCTTCCACGCCGAGTCGTCGAACCCGGCGGCCGACTCGGGGTTCTCGACGTGGAAGCGCCAGTCGCCCAGCTCGGGAAGGTGGACGGCGGCGACCCCCGGCAACCGCTGCTCGGCCCGCAGACTCCCGGAGGTGGTCACCCGGGCCTTCAACATGCGCTGGTTCCAGACCACTTCACTCATCCCACGCGGCCCCCACACCTCCAGATCGGCCGCCTCGACCGTGTCACCGGTGAGATGGACGGTCGTACCGCGCAGGGCCGCGGTGCGCAGGAGCGCCGGGCCGTGTACGAGCACGGGCCCCGACGGGGTGTCGTGGCGCCACAGTCGCATGGAGGTCTCGTCGTCGGCCAGCAGGAGGAGGAGGGGAGCCCCGGTGCCGCCGCCCTCCACCAAAACCTTTGTCAGGCCGCCGAGTTCGGCGTCGACCCGCAGCGCACCGGACGCGTACGTGTGGTCGGCCTTCCCCTCCAGCACGGTGACCGTGGGCTCGCTCGCGCAGTCGACGGCCGTCCGCGTCGACTCGCCCCTCCGCCCCGTGAACACGGCGATGTCCTGCCGCCCGGCGGTGAGCCACAGCATCGGCTGGGCGCTGGAGTACCGCAACGTCCGCCGCCCGAGCGGGAGACCGGTGGCGAGCAGTCGGGCGTCGAGGCCGGGGACGGGTACCGGAACGCTCACCCCGGCGAGGGGGACGGCGGCGAGGACGTCGTCGGTCCGGTCGTTGCGCAGGATGTGGAAGTGCGCCTTGGTGTCCGGGTTGACCAGGTGGTACGCCGTGATCCCGGCGTCCGCCCCCGCCGCGCCGCCGCTCGCGCCGACCTCGATGTCGGCCGCCCGGTCCAGCTTGGCGAGTTCGGGCACGGAGTGCAGGAGCTGCCCGAGCTGGTGCATCGGGACCAGCTTCGGGGTGGGCCTGCGGGCCTCGTCGAGGGCGGCCCCGTAGTCGTACGAGGTGTAGACGACCGGCGCGGGCAGCCAGCCCCAGGAGGTCCCCCCGAACGTCATGTAGACGTTGTGGACCTTGATGCCGTTGGCGAGGTTGGTGAGGTAGAAGCGCCGCTCGTACGCCGCGTCACGCGTCCGCGCCGACTCCGCGTACCCCTTGCCGTCGAACTCCACCCCGCCCCACGGGTCGAACCAGCCGCCCCCGAACTCGGCCAGCAGCCCCGGGGTGTCGGGACTCGCCGTCGAGCCGCCCTTCGTACCGCCGATGCCGTAGTAGCCCCAGTCGGGCGGCGGCGCGAAGGGGGAGGGATACCCGTCGAAGCCGTACAGGTAGCGGCCTGTCTCCCCACCCGTGTCGAACGTTCCCGGCGCCCAGTACCCGTTGCGCCCCTTGTCGTTGTGGAAGAGCGGCACGTCGATGCCGTCGGCGCGGACCTTGGCGTAGAGGTGGGCCATGTAGTCGCGCCCACGGGGGCTGGTGACGTTGTTCGCGTACTCGTTCTCCAGCTGGTAGAGGACGATCGTGCCGCCGCCGTGGGTGTAGAGGTGCCGGGCCGCGATCCGGTTCACGGCGGTCAGCCACTCGTCGACGTACGACAGATAGGTCGGGTCGGAGGTGCGGGCGGTGCCCCGGGTGGCGGTCAGCCAGCCGGGGAAGCCGCCCGCGTCGACCTCGGCGTTGATGTACGGGCCGGGCCGCAGGATCACGAACAGGCCGGTCTCGGCGGCCGTGCGCAGGAACAGGTCCAGGTCGCGGACGCCGGTGAAGTCGTAGTGTCCGGGCGCGGGGGAGTGGTAGTTCCAGGAGACGTAGACGCTGATGGTGTTGTACCCGTGGGCGCGCAGCTTCTCCAGGACGTCCCGCCAGAGGGAGGGGCTCGGCAGCCGGAAGGGGTGGACCTCGCCGGACCACAGGACGGCCCGGCGTCCGTCGACCAGCATCGAGTACTTGTCGAAGCCCACCGTGTGGCGGGTGCCGTCGGCGGCGGGCGGCCCCGGTGCGGGGCCGGTGGGGGCGGTCGTGTGGGCGAAGGCGCCGTCGCACCCGCCGAGCGAGAGGCCGAGCGCGGTGGTGCCGGCGAGTGCGCTGAAGGTACGTCTGCTCAACACCATGCGGGGCCTTTCGAGGACAGCGGCGCGGGTGCGGCCATTGTCCACAGGGAGACGATCACCTGCGCACAGGACATCCCACACATTCCCGGAGGGGATCCTCGCAGCTCTGCGGCGGCCTGAAGAACGGCCGGGCAGGTGGGTCAGGAGGGCTTGGCCGAGGACAGGGCGGTGACCGTCACCTTGTCGTCGCACTCGGCGATGACACCGTCCGTCAGCGCGACCTGGTGCGCTCCGGCACCCGGGACACCCACCACCAGGGTCGGATAGCCGGCGGGTGTGGCTCCGGACTTGCAGTAGCCGTCGGCCTCACCCTGGACCTGGACGAACGTCAGCTTGGTCCACGCCTTCCCGCCCGGCGCGATCTTCACCGTGGACGCGGCCCCGGTCGTGGTCACCTTGAGGGGACGGTTCTTCTGAGGGGAACCGTTGCCCGCCCCCGCCACGGTCGGATACCCCCGGACGGTGCACGCCTTGCCGGACACGTTGGTGAACTCGACGACCGTCGCGCCGGTCCCGGTACCGTCCGGCCGCACCGCGGCCTGGCGCATGGAGGCGTTGAGATCCGACACTCCGCAGGCCTTCGCCCCGGTGGACGCGGCCGGCTTGACCGGAGCGCCGGGCGGCGATGAGCCCGCGCCCGCCGGGCTCCCGCCCGGCTGACACGCGGTCATGAGCAGGGTGGCCGCCGACGCGGTCACCAGCGCGGTCGCGACCCTGCGGATACCGATTCCGTACATGAAGTCCCCCGAAGCGGTTCAGGCGGCGCCGGTCTCTCACCGACACTCGTCGCTTCAGAGCGCGTCATCGGTTTCCGGGGTTCACCTGCTGGGCTGTCTGTGACATGACGGTGACACAGCGGGTCTTACCGCGCATTTCGGGACGATCAAATGAGCGGCGCGTGGGGAGCCGCCCACCCGTTCGGAGATGGCTGGGCAGCCGCCCACAGGAGGTCGCGGGTCAGTTCGAGCACGCTCGGTGTGCCCGTCAGGCTCATCGCCTCGATGAGTTCGTCGGTGAGGTCGTCGATCAGGCGGGTCACGCCGGCGGCGCCGCGGACGGTCAGCGCCCACAGGACGGGCCGGCCCACGAACACGGCGCGGGCGCCGAGGGCGAGGGCGGCGAGGATGTGGGTGCCGCGGCGCAGTCCGCCGTCCACGTAGACCTCGGCACCGGTGCCCGCCACCGCGTCGACGACCTCCGGCAGGGCCCAGGCGGTGGGCACCAGACCGTCCAGGTGCCGCCCGCCGTGGTTCGAGACGATGAGGCCCGACGCCCCCGCCGCCACCAGTTCCCGCGCGTCGTCGCCGCGCAGCACACCTTTGACGACGATGGGGAGACCGCCGGACCGCTCGCGCAGCCAGCCGATGACGTCGGGGGTCAGATCGGGCGCGTGCTCGGCGGCCTCGGGCGAGGGGACGCCGGTGACGTTGCCGTACAGGTCCTCCGGCCCCACGAAGTCACCGACGTGCGCGCCATGCTTGCCCCGTGACCCGATGACCGGCGTGTCGGCGGTCAGTACGACCGCCCGCGCCCCGGCGGCGAGGGCCCGTTCCAGTGTTTCGATGGTCAGGACGGGGTCCCGGGCCACGTACACCTGAACCCACCACGGCGCCCGGCTCGGCACCAGGTCGGCGAACGGCACCGCGGTGTTCGAGGTCACCGCCAGCAGCGATCCCGCCGCCGCGACGCCCCGCGCGGTGGCGGCCTCCCCGTCGGGGTGGGCCTTGCGCTGCAGGGTGCTGGGCGCGACGAGTACGGGCGTCCGAACGGGGGTGCCCAGTACGGTCGTCGAGGCGTCGCAGGTCGAGACGTCCCGCAACAGTCTCGCCCGGTAACGGAACTGGTCCCAGGCCGAGGTCGCCTCCGCGACGCTCATGCCGCGACCGGAGCCGCGCCGGAAGTGCGCGTAGACGTCCTCCGGCAGCACCTCGGCGGCTCGCTCCTGGAGACCGTCCATCCAGCGACCGATGTCTGTCACCTGACATCCCTTCGTCGTACGGTACGACGAAGCAAGGGTGCCCCAGGCAGCCGCCTCGGCGGTCTAATTCGCTCGACACCGTACGGGTGGGGCGGTGATGCTGCACCCTTATGACGCGAACCGACACGCCTCCCGCCTGGGACGAGCGCACACAGCTGACCACCTTCCTCGACTACGCCCGCGCCACCGCCCGCGCCAAGTGCGAGGGCGTCTCCCCGGAGCACGCGCGCGAGGCCCCACTGCCCGGATCCCCCCTGATGACGCTGTGCGGGCTGATCAGCCATCTGCGCTGGGTCGAGCACTACTGGTTCGAGGTGGTGTTCCTCGGCGAGGAGGACTCGGGGCCGATCGCGGCCGCGACCGAGGAGGATCCCGATCCCGAGATGCGGATCGCCGTCGACGTTCTGCTGCCCCAACTCCTGGACGAGTACGAGGAGCAGAGTGTCCGCCACCGTCTCCTGGTCGCCGGCCACGACCTGGACACCACGGCCAAGCGCCCGATCCGCGACGGCCGCCACGTCGACCTGCGCTGGATTCTCCTCCACCTGATCGAGGAGACCTCCCGTCACAACGGGCACGTGGACATCGTCCGGGAACTTGTCGACGGCGTGACGGGGTTCTGAGCTCATGAGCGAAACAAGTGGGCTGAACCCCACCATCCGAACCCTCACCTTCGACTGCACGGGTGACCCGTACGATCTCGGGCTGTTCTGGAGCGAGCTGCTCGGCCGCCCGCTGGCCGAGGACGACAAGCCGGGCGACCCGGAGGCGCTGCTGCGCGACCCGTCGGGTGGCCCGACGCTGCTCTTCGTGCGCGTCCCCGAGGGCAAGTCGGCCAAGAACCGCATCCACTTCGACCTCCAGCCGCACGGCCGGACCCGCGCCCAGGAGGTCGCCCGCGCCCTCTCCCTGGGCGCTCGCCAGATCGCCGACCACACCCGTCCGGACGGCGGCGGCTGGGTCACCCTCGCCGACCCCGAGGGGAACGAATTCTGCGTGGAGCGCGGCGAGTTGGGCTAGCCGACGCTCAGCGCCGCGCGTGCGTCACCCCGTTCAACGGCACCCGCCGCGCCTCCACCGCCCGCCGCGCGATGCGCCACCCCTCGGCACGCCGCACCACGACGTCCTCGTACGACACCGATCCGCACCGGCCGTCCGCCATGACCGCCAGCCCTTTGGACCGCACCTGCGCGCGGCCGTCACCAAGGTCGTCGGTGATGACGATGTTGGTGACGTGATGGGCGACGGCGTTCGCGGCGCCGAGCGCGAGGGCCGCGTCCTGGATCGCCTCTATCCCGACCAACTCGCCCTGCCCGAAGGCGGACACGTCGTAGACGACGTCCTCGGTGAACAGTTCCGTCAGTTCGTCGAGGCGTCCGTCGTCGAAGAGGTGGCCGTGCAGGGAGATCAACTCCGCGATGGCCAGGCGGTCTTCGGTGGAGAGTGTCATGGCGGGCCCTTCCGGATACTTCCGTGCAGCCGGTCGGGGCCCACGGGCTACGTTCTTGGGTGCTTGGACCGCTTCACAGTGTGGCAGGCGTGTCGGGGGCCGTGCTGGGGTGAGATCTGGCCGACGAGTTCCCGGAAGCAGATCAGGGCGGTGATGGGCGGGATTCCGACGACCACCATCGCCAGCAGGGAACGCGGAGACTGACCGACGCAGAGGGCCACCGCAGTGGCGGAGGCGATCAGCATCACGGCCCAGGACCGCCGCGCGCTCCGGTGCTGAACGGTCGCCCGCAGGATGGACAGACCCGCCACGAGCCACGGTCCGTACACCATCAGCGGCCACCATCGTGCCAACTTCGCCGAAACCACCAGCAAAGAAATACCGCGCAGTTGGTTGTATGAATAAGAGACGGACCATCCCAACATCATCACCGCGGATACAATGATCATTACGACCAGGAAAACAACCGTGATGATCCTGTGCTTTGCGGCAATGGCCTGAAAGCCTGGCCTGGGCCTGCGCCGGTTGATCGGGCGGCGCGGCAGCGCATGGCTGTGCGGCGGCCCCGCAGCGGTGGGCGCCGCGCTCGACGTCGTGTACAGCATCTGCGCCAGCTCTTCGTCCGGATCCCACGCGTCCGGCGCGATCGTGGGCTCGGAGACGTGCCAGAAGTGTTGCGTGCCGAGCTGGTCAACACCGTTGAGGTGCGGGTTCAGTGGATCGTAGGGGGTGGCTCGCGGATCGAGCTGAATGTCGCGGAGGGTGGGATCGTCCTGAGTCCAGTCCATCTGTCTGCGGCTCCTTCGCGCCCCGGCTCAGAGGGATCCGTCTGCGGTGTGTCCGTCCCACGCGGCCCGGAGGTATTCGGTCTCCATGCGGTTCATGGCCTTGAGGAACTCCTCGAGCAGGTCCGCGCAGTGCTCCAGGCGTGTCCTCCCGTCGACGGTGTCGAGCCAGTCGTTTGCGTGCATATCTTTTGGAGTCACGTCTGAATAACGAGCACCATAGGGTGTAAGGCATTCGGGCATTCAGGGGAATGTGCGTCCATAGATCCACAGATCAATTGAGATGATCGTGGTGTTATCGGTGAGGGCCCCGCCGGGCTTCCGGCGGGGCCCTCGTGCGGTGTCAGCTGGTTTCCACGCCGAGCGTCAGCGTGCCCGTGTAGCCCGATGCCGTCGTGCTGCCCAGGGGCGTCAGCGTGAGGAGGCCTGACGCGGCGCCTCCGTCGTCGTAGATCGAGTCCTGGGCGAGGGTGGTGCGGGTGACCGTGTTCGTGGAGTACGGGGAGAGCTTGGCCACCGCCACCGTGATCGTTTCGTTGATGAAGAGCTGGCCGGTGTGGATCTCACGGCCGCCGGTGAAGCTGCCGTCCGAGGTGAGCGTGACTCCTGTGTGCACCTTGACGTGGATGTGGACGCAGCGACCCCGGTACCAGCCGGGGTAGATGGTCGTCAGGTGCGCCACCCCGTCGGTGCCGGACAGCACGCCGCCCCGCAGGAACGTGCCGTCGTCCGGTTCGCTGTGGCCGTTGTTGCCGACGAAGCCGGAGTACTCGCCCAGCGCGTCGCTGTGCCAGATCTCCACGAGGGCGCCGGAGAGCGGGGCGCAGGTGTCGTCGTCGACGACGGTGAGCGCGAGTTTGAGCGGGATTCCGGCCTTGCCTTCGGTGACATCGGCGCGGACCAGGGCGCCGTCCAGGTAGTAGGGGCCTTCGGTCAGCTTCTTCGTGAGGGTGCAGACGGCCGCCGCGGCGACGGGGGTCGCGTCCGCCGTGTCGGTTGTGGGGGCTTCAGGTGCTGCGGCGCCCACGACCAGCGCTGCGGCCGTGGCTCCCGTGGCGATCAGTACGGTGCGACGCCCGAGTGGGGTTTCTGAAGTGTCTGTCATGAACACGGCACCGTAGAAACGGTTGCTGTCGGTCAGCTGTCAGTACGGCAAAGTGACGGCCCGTCAAGTTCTTTGTGGGACAGCCGGGAGGCGGCGGCTGGCACCGCCGGCGTCCTGCTCACGGTTAGTGACGCGCGCCTGCGGCGTACGTGAGGAAGTCGGTCCAGGTGGTGGGGGAGAGGGTGAGGTGGGGGCCGTGCGTGTTCTTGGAGTCGCGGACGTGGATGGTGGAGGGGCAGGTGGCGACCTCGACGCAGTCGCCGGAACCGCCGCTGCTGTAGCTCGACTTGAACCACGCCAGTTCGCTGGTGCTCATAATGCTCCTCGCATCCGCTGCAACAGGCTCACGGAGTCTTCAAGGGTGAGAGCCTGTGAACGCATCCTGGCATACCGCATCTGGAGCATGCTGACGACTTTTGGATCAGCGATGAGCTGGCCGCTCTCTTGCCCTTCGCAGTAGGCGAACCGCCGGTTGTCAGGCGTCTCCAGCAACTGCATGGGGCCGTCGAGCCCCGCGTGCGTCTGCCGTACCTGCGGCATGACCTGGATCTCGACGTTACGCAGCTTGGCAATCGCCAGTACATGATCGGTGAGTTCTCGCGTGACCTCCACCCCGCCCGTGTGCCGTAGGAAGACCCCCTCCTCCAGGATGAAGCCGAACGCCGTATTGGGCCTCTCGCGCAGCAATCGTTGCCGTGCCGCCCGCGCCACCCACTGCGCTTCGATCTGCTCGTCGTCCAGTGGCGGCAGCTGGTTCGTGAACAACGTCCGCGAGTACGCCTCCGTCTGCAACAACCCCGGGATCAACCGGCACTCATAGGTGTAGAGGGTGATCGCGGTCGTCTCCAGCCTCGCCCACTGCCGAAACCACGCCGCCAACCCCGGCTGCCTCGCCAGATGCCCCGCCGCCTTCCGTAACGCCCCCGTGTTGCCCAGCACCTCCTCCGCCCGTTCCACGAACGTCGGATCCGGCATCCTCCGCCCCAACTCCACGGACGCCACCGTGTGTTTGGAGAACCGCACCCGTTCCCCGAACTCCTCCCGGCTCAGCCCCGCATGCTCCCGCAGGGCCTGTACGACCGCCCCGAACGTCCGCAGACTGTCCGACGACTCGGGTTCTCCACCCGTCCCCACCGCGCCATCGACCACCATGGGTCACCTCCCGCACCCCATGGTTACGCCCAGTGACCAGTACTGTCCAGTCCGTAACCGCGTACGCTCGCGCAGCGTACGCGGCGCGGACCTGGTGAAGCGGGCGTGATCACCGCCAGATTGGGCGCATGACCGCACCATCCACCCAGCAACACCCGGTTACCGTACGTGTGTTCATCCAGCAGCTCAGCGCCACCCCGCGCGGCGCCCGCCTCGCACGTCACCTCGCCCTGAACCAGCTGCACGCCTGGGGCATCCCGCACGGCACGGACGCCTCCGACGCCGTCGCCCTGATCGTCGCCGAGCTCGCCGCCAACGCGGTCACCCACGGGCGGGTGCCGGGGCGGGACTTCGAGCTGCGGCTGTCCCTCGTCACGGGCAGCGTCCGCGTCGAGGTCACCGACACACGCAGTGGGCCGCGCCCGCCGGGACCGGGTGTCGTACCGCCTGTGCGTCCCCTCGACGAAGGCGGGCGGGGGCTCGTGCTCGTCGAGGCGGTCGCCGACCGTTGGGAGGTGCTGGACCGGGAGCCGCCCGGCAAGACCGTCCGCGCCGAGGTCGATCTGCCCGGGGTGGCTGTCCCTGGTCAGGGGGACGAGCGGGCCGCCTGTGCCGGATCCCGCGGCCCAGACCTGATCCGAACGACAGGCCCTAGCTGACCTGGTTGTACATCGCGCCCGCCGCCGGCCAGCCCGTGGGCTGGGGTGCGGGTGCCGGTTCCGGCTCGGTGCGGCCTCGTACCTGGGCGGCGGTCAGGCCCCGGTTGCGCAGACCCGGCATGCCGGTCTGGCCCAGCCCCGCGGCCGGGGCGGGGGACATGGCGGGCATCGCCGGCGGCTGGGGCGGCGGCTGCATCGACCGCGCCTGCGCCTGGGCCGCCGGTGACGGGGCCTGGGCGACGGCGGGGATCGGCGCCTGCTGTCGCTGTGCCTGGGCCTGAGCCTGTGCGGTCTGGGCCATCTGCGCCATCTGAGCGACCGGGGACATCTGCGGCGCCTGCGGCATCATCTGGGCGGCCGGCTGCATCTGGGCCACCCCTGGCATCTGGGCGACGCCGGGCATCTGCGCGACCGCCGGCATGGGCTGCTGCTGCGGGGCAGGCGCGGGCATCCGTGCCGCGGGCTGCTGCTGGGGCGGCATCATCGCGGCGGCCGGGGCGGGGGCCAGGCCCGGCATACCGGTGGGGGCCTGCGCCGGGGCCGGGCCCGGCCAGGTCTGGGCGGGCGGCAGGCTCGGCATCGCGGCGGCCTGCGCGGCCAGCGGCATGCCGACCCCGTTCGTCTCGCTGATCAGACGGTCCACCGCCGCCGTACCCGAGCTGTAGCTGGTCCCTGTGCCCAGCTCGGGTACGGCGGCTCCCCTCCTGGACCCGTAGAGCACCTGTTCCATTCCGGACACCAGGCGACGCACGTCCGTCTCGGGGCGCACCACGAGTCTCAGGAAGCGACTGGACGAGCCGATCTTGTTGCCGCACTCACGGACCAGGATCCGGTGCTCGCTCAGCAGCCGGTCGCGGACGACGGTGCCCTCGGCGCCCACGGGAAGCCGTACGAAGAGGAAGTTGCCCTGCGAGGGGTAGACCGTCAGGCCGGGGAGCGCCGAGAGCTGGCGGGCCATGTCGAGGCGGTCGCGGCGCACCATGTGCAGGCTCTCCATGTACTCCTGCCCGTGCTCCTTGAGCATGAACACCACGGTCTCGGCGAAGGAGTTGAGGTTCCACTTGGGCAGCATGGAGCGGACCTTGCCGGCGAGCGCGGGGTTGGCCACGAGGTAGCCGAAGCGGATGCCGTGCAGGCCGAAGTTCTTGCCGAGGCTGCGCAGGACGATGACGTTGGGCCGCAGGACGGCCTCTTCCACGACGCTCGGATCGCTCTCGGCGTCGGCGAACTCCAGGAACGACTCGTCGATGACGATCAGGTCCAGGTCCTGGAGCTGATCCATGAAGTTGACCAGCGCGCGGCGGGTGAGGAAGCCGCCGTCGGGGTTGTTGGGGTTGCAGATGACGGCGACACGGGTGCCGCGGGCGCGGATGAACTCGATGTACTGGGCCGGGTCCAGAGCGAAGCCGTTGGACTCCATGAGCGGGAACATGTCGACCCGCTTGCCGGTCTCCATGGGCTGGTCGGTCCAGCGGCCGAAGGTGGGGACGGGGATGGCGAGGGACTCGCGCACGAGCAGGTGGTCGATCCAGGTGATCAGCTCGGTGGAGCCGTTGCCCATCGCGACGCAGCTCGGCGGGAGTTGGAGCAGCGCGCACAGCTCGGCCGTGATCGTGTCGGCGCTGCTCGGGTAGTACGTGATGATCTCGCGCAGCCGCCCGGCCAGTTCGTCGAACATGCCGGGGGTGGGGAAGTACGGGTTGCACGGGATGCAGAAGTCGATCGGGCCGACTCCATCGCTCTCGCGGGCCAGCGCAGCCATCGAGGGGCTGTGCGCCGCAGTACCGCGGAACAGCGAGGCGACGTTGTCGGCCATGGAACCTCCGGTCTCTGGGTGGCCCGCGCGGGGGAGCACGGGCCGCCCTCTCATACGGATGCGGAGGGGGCGCCGTTCAACTCGTGAGGATTGAGTAAGGGTCGACTTTTCCCGGCAACCAAAAGGGCCCCGGTGGCGTCACCCACCGAGGCCCCGATGTCACGCGAATGTCAGGCGGACGTCACGCGCTGAACGAATGGACCGTCGTCGTGCGGTACGTCTGCCCAGGTCGCAGCACCGTCGAGGGGAACGACGGGTGGTTCGGCGAGTCCGGGAAGTGCTGGGTCTCCAGGCACATGCCGTCGCCCTGCCGGTAGGTGTGACCGGAGGGGCCGACCAGAGTGCCGTCCAGGAAGTTGCCCGAGTAGAACTGCACGCCCGGCTGGTCCGTCGCGATCTTCAGGGTGCGGCCGGACTTCGGGTCGCGCAGGGTCGCGATGTGCTCGGGCCGGGCGGTGACGCCCTTGTCGAGGACCCAGTTGTGGTCGAAGCCCTTGGCGGTGACCAGTTGGGGGTGGCCGACGCGGATGTCCCGGCCGATCGGCTTGGCCTTGCGGAAGTCGAAGGGGGTGCCCGCGACCTTGGCCAGCTCACCGGTGGGGATCAGCCCCGAGTCGGTGGGCGTGAAGCGGCCCGCGGCCAGGTGGAGCTCGTGGTCGTAGATGCCGCCGCTGCCCTCACCGGCGAGGTTGTAGTACGTGTGGTTGGTGAGGTTGACGACCGTGGCCTTGTCGGTGGTGGCCTGGTAGTCGATGCGCCAGTCGCCGTGCTTGGTGAGGGTGTAGGTCACCTTCACCTTGAGCGTGCCCGGGTAGCCCATCTCACCGTCGACGCTGGTGTAGTGGAGGTGCAGGCCGACGTCGGAGCCCGAGGTGAAGCCCTCGATGTCCCACACCTTGGTGTTGAAGCCCTTGGCACCGCCGTGCAGGCTGTTCACGCCGTCGTTGACGGAGAGCTGGTAGGCCTTGCCGTCCAGGGTGAACTGTCCCTTGGCGATACGGTTGCCGTAGCGGCCGATCGTCGCCCCGAAGAACGTCGTCCCGGCGACGTACGAGGCGAGGTTGTCGTACCCGAGGGAGACGTTGGCGTAGCGCCCGTGCCGGTCGGGGATCTCCAGGGACTGGACGATGCCGCCGTAGGAGATGACCTTCAGCCGCGTACCGCCGTTCTCCAGCGACCAGCGGTAGACCTTGGTGCCGTCGGCGAGCTTGCCGAAGAGCTCCTTCACCGGCTTCCTGCCTCCCGTGCTCGCGTGGGCGGTGCCGACCGTGGCGGCGGTGAGACCCGTGGCCGCGGCCGCGGCGATGACCGTACGTCTGCTCGTTTCCATTGCGGCTCCTGGTAAATGGGGGAATCGCTTCCCCGGCCTGTGCGGTGCGTAGTTGTGCGGTATCTTTCTGTTGTTCCTTCGGGGACAGGTTCGGGCTGGACCGCAGCCTTCGGGCTGGAAGCCCGCTGCCTTCGGGCTGGCAGGCGGAGTCACGTGCGGCTCCTGCAGTGAAGGAAGCCGAGTCCTGCAAGGACATGGGGCCCCGCCGGTCGGCGGGGCCCCTGTCGTTTACGAACCGACCTTGCGCTTGTTCCACACGTCGAAGCCGACCGCGGCCAGCAGTACCAGTCCCTTGATGACCTGCTGCCAGTCGGAGCCGATGCCGACGAGGTTCATACCGTTGTTCAGCACGCCCAGGACGAGACCACCGATGATCGCGCCGAGGACCGTGCCCACGCCGCCGCTCATCGACGCGCCGCCGATGAACGAGGCCGCGATCGCCTCGAGTTCGAAGTTCAGACCGGCCTTGGGCGAGGCCGCGTTGAAGCGGGCGGCGAAGACCAGACCCGCCAGGGCCGCGAGCATGCCCATGTTCAGGAAGAGCAGGAAGACGACCTTCTTGTCCTTCACACCCGACAGCTTGGCCGCCGGGAGGTTGCCGCCGATCGCGTAGACGTGCCGGCCGATGACCGAGTTGCGCATCAGGTAGCCGAAGCCGACGACCAGGACGCCGAGGATCAGCAGGACCACCGGAGCGCCCTTGTAGCTGGCGAGCAGCATGGTGACGGTGAGCACGGCGGCGACCAGCGCGACGAGCTTGAGGTAGAAGAGGTTCGTCGGCAGTACGTCGAGCGAGAACTCCTGCTGCCGCTTGCGGTCGCGGACCTCCTGGAACACCACGAACACGATCAGACCGATGCCGAGCAGCAGGGTGAGGTTGTGGTAGTTGGTGTTGGGGCCGACCTCGGGCAGGAAGCCGTTGGCGACCTTCTGCAGACCGTCCGGGAACGGGCCGATCGTCTGGCCCTTGAGGAAGATCTCGGTCAGACCGCGGAAGGTCAGCATGCCCGCCAGGGTCACGATGAACGACGGCATGCCGAGATACGCGATGAAGAACCCCTGCGCGGCGCCCGCGGCCGCGCCTATGGCCAGGCACAGCACCAGGGCGATTGGCCAGGAGATGTCGTGATTGACCATCAGTACGGCGCCCATCGCGCCCACGAACGCCGTCAGCGAGCCGACCGACAGGTCGATGTGGCCCGCGATGATGACGAGCATCATGCCGATCGCGAGGATCAGGATGTAGCTGTTCTGCAGCACCAGGTTGGAGACGTTGCGCGGCAGCAGCAGGTCTCCGTCGGTCCATACGGCGAACAGCACCACGATCAGACCGAGGGCGAACAGCATGCCGTACTGCCGCATGTTGCGGCGCATGCCGTCCAGCATCAGCTGAAGCAGGCCCTCGCCCGTGGCCGAGCCGCTCTTGCCGGGCGGCGCCGGGGCCGGCGTCTTGGCGGTCACATCCGTGCTCATCGGGTTACCTCTTTGTCCTTCGTCATCTGGCGCATCAGCGATTCCTGCGAGGCCTCCGCCCGCGAGAACTCACCCGTCAGCCGTCCTGCGGCCATGGTGTAGATGCGGTCGCACATTCCGAGCAGCTCCGGGAGCTCGGAGGAGATGAAGACGACCGCCTTGCCCTCGGCCGCCAGCTTGTCGATGACCGTGTAGATCTCGAACTTGGCGCCCACGTCGATCCCGCGGGTCGGCTCGTCGAGGATCAGCACCTCGGGGCCCGCGAAGATCCACTTGCTGAGGACGACCTTCTGTTGGTTGCCGCCCGACAGCTTGCCCACCGGCTCGAAGACGGTCGGCGCCTTGATGTTCATGGACTTGCGGAAGCCCTCGGAGACCTGCCGCTCCTCGTGCTCGTCGACGATCCCGCGCTTGGCCACCTTGCCCAGGGCACTGAGCGTGATGTTGCGGTTGATGGTGTCGATGAGGTTGAGGCCGTAGTGCTTGCGGTCCTCGGTGACGTACGCGATCCCGTGTCCGACCGCTTCGGACACGGTCTTCGTACGGATCTCCTTGCCGTCCTTGAGCACCGTGCCGCCCGCGTACCGGCCGTAGGTGCGTCCGAAGACGTTCATCGCCAGTTCGGTGCGTCCGGCGCCCATGAGCCCCGCGATGCCGACGATCTCACCGCGCCGCACGGAGATCGACACGTCGTCGACCACCTTGCGCTGCTGGTCGATCGGGTGGAACACGGTCCAGTCACGGATCTCCAGGGCGGGCGCGGCGCCCTCCTCCGGCGTGTGCGGCGTCCGCTCCGGGAAGCGGTGTTCGAGGTCGCGGCCCACCATGCCACTGATGATCCGGTCCTCGGTGGTCTCCGCGGCCTTCACGTCGAGTGTCTCGATGGTCCGGCCGTCGCGCAGGATGGTCACCGAGTCCGCGACCCGCTCGATCTCGTTCAGCTTGTGGGAGATGATGATCGAGGTGATGCCCTGCTTCTTCAACTCCAGGATGAGATCCAGGAGTTTGCCGCTGTCCTCGTCGTTCAGGGCGGCCGTCGGCTCATCCAGGATGAGCAGCTTCACCTGCTTCGACAGCGCCTTGGCGATCTCGACGAGCTGCTGCTTGCCCACGCCGATGTCGGCGACACGGGTCTGCGGGTTCTCGTCGAGTCCGACCCGCCGCAGCAGTTCGGCGGCGTGGCGCAGCGTCTCGGTCCAGCTGATGAGTCCGCGCGTGGCGTGCTCGTTGCCGAGGAAGATGTTCTCCGCGATGGAGAGATAGGGCACCAGGGCCAGCTCCTGGTGGATGATCACGATGCCGTGGTGCTCACTGGCCCTGATGTCCTTGAACGAGCAGACCTCTCCCTCGAAGAGGATGTCCCCCTCGTACGATCCGTGCGGGTGGACGCCGGAGAGGACCTTCATCAAGGTCGACTTGCCGGCGCCGTTCTCCCCGCAGATGGCATGGACCTCGCCCTGCTGGACGGTCAGAGTGACGTCCGACAGCGCCTTGACGCCGGGAAAGGTCTTGACGATCGAGCGCATTTCCAGGACGGGTCCCGCCATGGTCGTGCCTTCCAATCACTAGGAGGTGGCGGTTACTTGAGGTCGCTGTCCTTGTAGTAGCCGGTGGCGACGAGTTCCTTCTCGTAGTTGGTCTTGTCGACGCTGACCGGCTGCAGCAGGTAGGCGGGGACGACCTTGGTGCCGTTGTCGTACGTCTTGTCGTCGTTGATCTCGGGCTTCTTGTTGTTGAGGGCCGCGTCGACCATGTCCGTGGCCACCTTGGCCAGCTTGCGGATGTCCTTGTAGACGGTCTGCGTCTGCTCACCCGAGATGATCGACTTCACCGAGGCCAGCTCGGCGTCCTGACCGGTGACGACCGGCAGCGGCTTGTTCTTGGAGCCGTAGTCGTCCGACTTCAGCGAGGAGAGGATGCCGATGGAGATGCCGTCGTAGGGCGAGAGCACCGCGTCGACCTTGGCGCTCTTGTACGACGAGGTCAGGATGTCGTCCATGCGCTTCTGGGCGGTGCCGCCGTCCCAGCGCAAGGTGGTGACCTGGTTCAGCGCGGTCTGGCCGGACTTGACGACGAGCTGCTTCTTGTCGATGTAGGGCTGCAGAGCCTTCATCGCGCCGCCGAAGAAGTACTTCGTGTTGTTGTCGTCGTTCGAGCCGGCGAAGAGCTCGATGTTGAACGGGCCCTTCTTGGAACCGTCCGCGAGACCGAGCTTCTGCAGGATGTAGTTGCCCTGGAGCGTGCCGACCTTCTCGTTGTCGAAGGACGCGTAGTAGTCGACGTTCTTGGAGCCGAGGATCAGGCGGTCGTAGGAGATGACCGGGATCTTGGCGTCGGCGGCCTGCTGGAGCACGTTGTTCATCGACTTGTTGTCGATGGCCGCGATGATCAAGGCCTTCACGCCCTGCGTGATCATGTTCTCGATCTGCGAGACCTGCGTGTCCGGGTCGTCCTCGCCGTAGGCCAGCTTGGTCTTGTACCCCTTCGCCTCAAGGTCCGTGACCACATTCTTGCCGTCGGCGATCCAGCGCTCGGAGGACTTGGTCGGCATGGAGATGCCGATCGTGCCGCCCTTGGCGTCCTTGCTGTCGGAGTCCTTGCTGCCGCCGTCGCTGTTCTGGCCGCAGGCGGTCAGGGTGAGGGCGAGAGAGGCCGCGCCGGCGATGGCGGTGAGGGCGGCTCTGCGGTTGCGCATGATCATCATCCTTGATGTCTTGGGCCGGGCTCGGTCTCGCGTTACGGGGATGCTCCGAGAGCGTTGCGAGGGAAAAACCCAGAGGAGTTGTGTGGGATTGTGCGCGGCTGTGTCGGCTTGTGTGAAGAGGGTTTGTGCGAACGTTATGAGGGAGTGTCAAAGCGGGTGAGAGATCCGGGCATTCGTGAACCGAGCGGAGCCATGTCGCCGTCCGCTCCATGCCGTGCGAGCAGGTCCAGGGCGAGTCGACCACGCCGCACCCGCTCCTTCGCGGTGTTCAGCGTCAGGTCCCGCAAGTGGTGCCCGTACGGGTAGATTCCGGGGGCTTTGGACAGGCCGAACTTGAGGTACAGAGGCGCGCCGCGCCGGATCAGCTCGGCGACCTCGTACATGCGCACGTAGCCGCCGAGATCGTCGGGAGCCTCGATGTACATGTCCATGGGAGCGGCCGAAACTCGCCGTATTTCTGTGAGGTGAGCAAGCGTCAGATCGCTCGGAACGTTGATGGAGTCCGCGCCGAGGTTCTCGTACACCGCGTACGAGGCCGGGTTGACCGGCCCTACCAGTGCCGAGAGCTTGAGGGTCGTGTCGGCCGGGATGATCCCGGCGGTGCGCGCCCGGTGCAGGGTCCACAACACGCCCTCGTCGGCGACGAGGAGACACTTTACGCCCAACTCCGTTGCCCGGACGGCGTCTTCGACGCAGCCGGCCACCGCGTCATGGCCACGGGCCCGCAGGCCCGCGCCGCGCGAGTCGGTCCGCACGGAGGCGCCGGTGTCCCAGGTGCCGCGCGGCCCGGTGAACAGACACAGCTCGATGTCGCGCTCACCGGTGGCCTCGACCATCTCGGTGATCTCGGCGTCGGTCAGCATCCAGACACCGCTGCCCTGGCTGATCCGGTGGATCGGTACGTCGAGCCGTGAGGACTCCTTGAGGACCACGGCCAGGGCCTCGGGCCCCTCCACGGAGGGAACCTCGGTACGCCAGCGGCCTCCCCCCGGGAAGGTGTGCGGCGAGGCGTCGGCGGGAGAGAGGGCGGGCGCGCCCAGGCCGAGCGCGGCGAGCGCCTGCTCGCCGGGTCGACGGGCTGCCGTAGGGGCGGCGTCGGTCACTGGCTGTCCTTCGCGTTCGAGGGTGGCGCGTACAGATGTGGTGCGCGTACGGGTGTGGTGCGCGTGCAGATGCGTTCGATATTTCGAACGAGGTTCGCGACCTTGGGAGTGCGGGGCCCGGGTGGTACGCCGGTACGGAGCCGTCAGGTGACTCCGTACCGGCGTACGGCTCGGGGGGCGCGGAACTACGGCTTCAGCAGGACCTTTCCGACCTTGGGGTCGCCGGACCCCACCAACTCGATCGCCTGGGGGAACTCGGCGAGCGGCAGCTCGTGCGTGACCAGCGGCAACGGGCTGAGCAGCCCGGCCCCGAAGACCCGCACGGTGTGCGCCCAGGCCGCCGGCGGCGCCCCGAACACGGTGTGCACCTCCAGCTGTCGTACGACGAGATCGGTGGGGTCGAGCCCCTCCGCACCCGGCGCCGGGATCCCCGTGAGGACCAGGCGTCCGCCGCGCCTCAGCAGGGAGGCAGCGGTGCGCGCGGCGGACGCGGACCCGGCGGTCTCGATGACGACATCGAAGTCGTCGGGCAGCTCCTGGTCCTTCGTACGGAAGTCGGTGGCGCCGAAGTCCTTCGACAGCGCCGCCCGGTCCGGCCGGGTCCCGACCACCAGCAGTTCGGCCGGGGAATTCGCCTTCAGGAACTGGATCGCGAACATCCCGAGCGTGCCGGTCCCGACCACGGCGACCCGTTCACCGGGCCGGGCGTTCGCCTTCAGCGCGGCGGCCGCGATGCAGGCGGCGGGCTCCAGAAGGGCCGCCGCCGTGAGGTCGGCGTCGTCCGGCAGGACGTGCAGCAGCCGGGCCGGGAGGGTCAGCGTGGAGGCCATCGCACCCGGCTGGGTGAACCCGGTCTCCTCGTACCCCGCGGTGCACAGCGTTGTCTCGCCCGCGTGGCAGCGGTCGCAGACCTGGCAGTTGCGGAAGCCCTCACCGACGACCTTGCGGCCGACGATCGACTCCGGTACCCCGGCCCCGACCGCCTCGACGGTCCCGGACCACTCGTGGCCGGGCGTGAGCGGATAACGGACGTACCCGTCAGGACGGTTGCCCTGATAGACCTCGCGGTCGCTGCCGCAAATACCCACGGCGTGGACCCGGACCAGGGCCTCACCGGCACCCGGCCGCACCGGCTCGTGCTCGATCAGCCGGTGCTCGCCCGGCGCCTCGATGACGACCGCGGTGCTCACTGGGTCCCCTTGGGCTTGCGCTGTTCCCAGCCGTCGGCCCACAGGTCGAAGCGGGCCTGCTGCTGCGGGAACTCGGCCGCCGCGTCGACGTCCAGCTCCACGCCGAGACCCGGCTCGTGGGACAGCTCGAAGTAGCCGTCGACGACCTGCGGGGCGCCCTTCACGACCTTCTTGATCTCCGCGTCCGCGAAGTCGTTGAAGTGCTCGAGGATCTTGAAGTTGGGGGAGGTGAAGCCGACCTGGAGGGAGGCGGCGGTGAGGACGGGACCGCCCACGTTGTGCGGCGCGACGAGGACGTAGTGCGCCTCGGCCGTGGCGGCCAGCTTCCGCGTCTCCCAGATGCCGCCGATGTGACCGACGTCGGGCTGGATGATGTCCACGGCCTGGCTCTCGAAGAGCTCGCGGAACTCGATGCGGTCGTGGATGCGCTCACCGGTGGCGACCGGGATGTCCACCTTGGCGGCGACCTTCTCCAGGGCCTTCAGGTTCTCCGGCGGGACCGGCTCCTCCAGCCACGCGGGCTTGAAGGGCGCGAGTTCGCGGGCGAGCCGGACGGCGGTGGAGGGGGAGAAGCGGCCGTGCATCTCCAGCATCAGCTCGGCCTCGGGGCCGATCGCGTCGCGCACGGCCTCGATCAGCGAGACGGAGTAGAGGGTGGCTTCGTGGTCGAGCTCGAAGTGCCCGGTCCCGAAGGGGTCGATCTTCAGGGCCTTGTACCCGCGCGCCACGACCTCCTGGGCGGCCTTGTGATAGGCCTCCGGAGTCCGCTCCGTCGTGTACCACCCATTGGCGTAGGCCTTGACCTTGTCGGTGACCTTGCCACCGAGCAGCTGCCACACGGGGACGCCGAGGGCCTTGCCCTTGATGTCCCAGCAGGCCATCTCGATGACCGCGATGCCGGACATCACGATCTCGCCGGCGCGCCCGTAGTCGCCGTACTTCATCCGTCGGACGAGGTCCTCGACAGCGAACGGGTCGGAACCGAGAATGTGATTGGCCTCCGCCTCTCGCAGATAGCCGATCAGCGCGTCGGTGTGGCCCAGCATGCGGGTCTCGCCGACTCCGGTCAGGCCCTCGTCGGTGTGCACCTGGACGTACGTCAGGTTGCGCCAGGGCGTCCCGACCACGTGTGTGCTGATTCCCGTGATGCGCACGGCAGTTGCCCCCTGTGCTCTTGCGGCTCTGTTCGAAATTTCGTCACACGTTCGAAATGCTGGCGTGACAGTAAAGACGCGGCCCCTGGAGTGTCAATGGGTCGAACGCATCGATCGGCGACGGATTTTGCCGGTATGCCTCGGCCCGTCGCGCGCGCGATGCTGTGAACGGGGGGCGCGGCGCGCCGGAACAGGCAGTTCCCTACATAACTTTCACAGCTGTGACTATGCACGTTACCTATGAGGAACTTAGTCTTCCGGCGTCATGGACTACTGCGACCCGTGCCGACGGCACCTCAATGGCGCCCTTGCCTGCCCGGGGTGCGGCACCTCAGCCGAACAGCTCCGCACGCATGCGGAGAAGACCGACATGCGTAGCGGAACGGGCGCGGGGGCGGTCGATGCCGGCGTCGGCTCGTTGTATGAGAGCGACAACCGCGCCGGCGATGACGGTGACGAGGACTACGACGACGAGGACGGGGACGACGAAGACGGGGACGGTGAGGGGGAGCGGTCCGGGCGGGCCGCCGCCCGGCGGCGGAACCGTGGACGTGGACGTGGCCGGGGCCGTGACTCGGAGGGTCCCGGTGCGGCGAGTCGGCGTGACCGGAAGGCCGCGGCGCACCGTCGGCGGCGGCGTCGGGTGCTGTTCATCGCCGCGGGGTTCGTGCTGGCGGCGGGTGGGCTGAGCCTCGCGGAGCTCGGCATAGACGGGCCGGGGCTGCTGCCGAGGCCGGCCGCGGCCGGGGGTGAGTCGGCGGACGGGTCGGCGACCTCGGACGCCGGGACGGCGCGGCCGATCTCCGGCAAGGGGGATTCGTCCGGAGGTACGTCGACCGCGACGGCCTCTCCGGACGCGTCGGCTTCGCCGTCCGCCTCCAAGTCCGCCAAGGGGGACAAGTCCAAGGACGACGAGGACAAGGGTACGAAGGGGCCGTCGGCGACGACGGGTTCGGGTACGGTGCCGTCCGCGACGTCCGACCCGGCGTCCTCGACTCCTCCGAAGTCGTCCCCCAGGCCGACGGCCGCGCCGACCTCGACCGCGCCGACGCCGGCGCCCTCGCCTTCGAAGACGTGCAACCGTTTCCTGTGGTGGTGCACGTAGGGAGATTCTCAAACTGGGGGCTCCGCCCCCAGACCCGCGGGCGGGTTTGTCGGCTGCGGGCCGGTGGGGGTTGCTCGCGCAGTTCCCCGCGCCCCTAAGACGGGGCTTCGCCCCGAGCTTTAGGGGCGCGGGGAACTGCGCGGCCAGCCCCCACCCAGCCGCGCCCGAAAACTACGACGTGAGCATTCTCTGCAGGAGGTCCCGGAGGGACAGGCGCTCCTCGTGGGAGAGGCCTGCCAGGGGCTCGCGGGCGAAGTTGAGGGCGTCGCGCAGGGAGCGCGCGACACGGCGGCCCTCCTCCGTCGCCGCGGCCAGCTTCACCCGGCGGTCGGACGGGTCGGGGCGCCGCTCGACCAGGCCCCGCGCCTCCAGCCGGTCCACGATCCCGGTCACGTTCGACGGCTCACACTTCAGCTGCTGGGCGAGCCGTCGCATCGGCAGCGGCTCCAGCGAGAGCAGGCCCAGAAGTCGCGCCTGCGCGCCGGTCAGGGCATGCTCGGCGGCAGCGTCCTCGTACTCCTCGTGGTAGCGGGCCACGACCGTGCCGATGAGGTTCACGACCTCAAGGGTCAGTGGGTCGATACGGGGTGTTCTTCGCGTGGCCATGGGTTCCAGGCTACTCCGTTACTTGACATCATGAAATATTGAGGAGCATGGTTGTTTCAGGTACTGAAGTATTAGAGCCGTAGTCGCACGTACCCGTGCATGCACGTAGGAAAGGCACCTCCTCATGACCGAGACCCAGCTTCCCGCCGTCAACCGCGAATGGCACCTGGTCAGCCGCCCGGTCGGCTGGCCGAAGCCCGAGGACTTCGCCCTGGTCGAGGCCGAGGTCCCGCAGCCGGGGGAGGGCCAGGTCCTCGTCCGGAACGCGTACGTGTCCGTCGACCCGTACATGCGCGGCCGCATGAGCGCCGCCAAGTCCTACGTCGCCCCCTTCGAGCTGGGCAAGGTCATGCAGGGCGGCGCGGTCGGTGAGGTCGTCGCCTCCAACGCCGAGGGCATCGAGGCGGGCGACCACCTCCTGCACTTCTTCGGCTGGCGCGAGTACGCCGTCGTGGACGCCAAGCAGGCCGTCAAGGTGGACCCGCAGGCCGCGCCGCTGTCGACGTACCTCGGCGTCCTCGGTATGACCGGCCTCACCGCCTACGCGGGCCTCCTGCGCACCGCCTCCTTCAAGGAGGGCGACTCCGTCTTCGTCTCCGGCGCCGCCGGTGCCGTCGGCAGCCAGGTCGGCCAGATCGCCAAGCTCAAGGGCGCCTCGCGCGTCATCGGCTCCGCCGGCTCCGACGAGAAGGTCAAGCTGCTCGTCGAGGAGTACGGCTTCGACGCCGCCTTCAACTACAAGAACGGCCCGGTCAGCGAGCAGCTGCGCGCCGCCGCCCCCGACGGCGTCGACGTCTACTTCGACAACGTCGGCGGTGACCACCTGGAGGCGGCCATCGGCCAGCTCAACCGGGACGGCCGTATCGCCATCTGCGGCGCGATCTCCGTCTACAACAGCACCGAGCCCGTCCCCGGCCCGAAGAACCTCGCCCGCCTCATCCAGACCCGCGGCCGCATCGAGGGCTTCCTGGTCGGCGACCACTACGACCTGCAGTCGCAGTTCGTGGAGGAGGTCGGCGCCTGGGTCCGCTCCGGCGAGCTCAAGTACAGCGAGACGGTCGTCGAGGGCATCGAGAACAACCTGGAGGCGTTCTTCGGCGTCCTGCGCGGCGACAACGTCGGCAAGATGATCGTCAAGCTCTGACCGACAGCACCGTGACGCTCGTCTGAAGACGCTCGTTGTAGTTGTACGTGACGGAGGCCGCACCCTAGGACGTGGGGTGCGGCCTCCGCCCTGTCTCGTGAGACGGCCGGGGGTGTCTTACGACACGGTCAGCAGTGCCCTTCCCACCTGCGGGAACTCCCCCTTCGGATGGTCACGGAAGAGCGGCTCCGTACCGAAGAGCACGGCATGCGGACCGCTGACGACAGCGGCCTGCCCGCCCGCGGCCGTCGGCCCGCCGGTCCCGTCGGCCAGCGGGCGCCAATGGCCGGAAACAAGCGGATCGCCCGGTGCGTACGCCTGCTCGACGCGCACCCCGGGGCCGAGATCGGTGAACCAGACCGGCGCGTAGACGAAGCCGTGATCGGGCGCGTTCGCGGTGAGCGGGCCGCCCGAATTCACCACCCGCACCACGCCGTTGGCGTCACCGTTGCCCTCCACCGGCCGCACCACCAGCAGCCCGGCCGCCGAGTTGAGCGCCGCTCCGACGGCCCCGCGACCGACGAGACCGTGGGTGTGGAGGAAGGCGTCCAGCGCCGCCCGCGCGCCCTCGTTCAAACGGGCGTGGTCGAGCCCCGACGACACGAACAGCACGTCCACCGCCGACCAGTCGAAGCCCGCGTTCAGGACGGCCGTCGACACCGGCACGACGTCGAAGTTCATCTCCCGCAGCGCGAAGAGCTCACCCGAGGTGACGGCCGCGGCGACGCGGACGCGGTGCAAGGGTGTCTCCCGGCCGCCCCCGGTCGCCTCCGTCGCGTCGAAGGCCACGTCGTACGTACGGGCGAGAGCGGCGGCCCGCGCCCGCGCCGACCCCGGCACGAAGACACTGCCGTCCGCGAGCTGCCGCACCGAAACCCCCTGCTCCAGAAGGGAGTTGAGGGAGGCGATCTCCTGCGGAGTGTCGAGACGCAGCCGCAGATCGCCGCGCGGGGCGACGTACCCGACGTGCGCGGCGGCCTCGACCCGAAGGGCGGCCGCGGCCGACAACTCCCCGCCGCGCACGGGCACGACCGTCGCCCCCCACAACCGCCCCAGACTCCAGCCCGAGATGTCGTACATCACCGACACCTTGTCGCTGATGTCCCGCCCGTCGGCCAGCATCACATTGGCCAGACCGCGTTTGGGCTGGTGCAGGTCGACGACGTACGACCCCTTCGCGTACGACCGTCCGGCCAGCCGGAAGTCGCGCGTCGCGCGCGTGACGCGGACGTCGCCCGCCAGCAGGTGGTCGACGAGACGGGCGGCGGCCGTGGCCGAACGCTGGGCGCCGCCCGCCGGGATCACGTAGGCACGCGGGAAGTCGGTCGTGTAGACGTCCTCGGGACCGATGCCCGGCACCCCCGGCACCGTGTCCGCGGAGACCGGTACCTGGGCCGCGCCCGTCGCGCCCCGCCGGAAGACCTCGATCTGGTCGGCGATGATCGAGGCGCGGTGGGTCTGCGCGTAGGCGAGCGTCGCGCGCATGGCCGCGCCGGCCACGTCCACGTTGATGGCGGAGCGACGGCGGAGTTCGGCCACGGGCAGGGTGTCGTACGCCGAGTTGTTCACCGTCAGCGGGATCTCCACGGTGTGCGCGGCGACCGCGCCGTGGAACGCCTGGTACTGGGGTGTGAAGACCGGCGGCCAGTCGTCCCAGCCCTCCTGCTGGTCGCGGAAGGGGATCTGGGCGGGCTCGACACCGTCCTTCGCGGGGGTATAACCGAGGCCGTTGACGGCGGCCTCCATGCCGAGGGCGTTGGCGTAGGAGTTCTTGAGGAAGAGGTCGTACTCGTAGTTCTCGCCGTGCGGCGGGGTCGTCGGCTCGATCAGGGTGCCGTTGACGTACCCGTGCAGATCTAGCATCACGGCCGGCTGCTTGGCGATGGCGATCTGGCGGATCGCGCGCGCCTCTGGCTGCGAGGCGGTGATGAAGTCCCGGTTCAGATCGAAGCCGTTGGCGTTGGCGCGGGTGCCCGCGATACGGCCGTCCGGGTTCGCCGTGATGTTGAAGTAGAGACGGTTGTGGGCGAGGAGGTCGGCCGTCGGGGCGTCCTTCGCGTTCGCGAGCCGCTCGATGAGATCGAGGGCGGCGTCGGTGCCCTCCCACTCGTCGCCGTGGATGTTGTTGTTGAAGGAGACCGGCGTCTTGTACGTCGCCTTGACGGCCGGGTCCTTCGCCGCGGCCCCCGGCGCGTTCTCGATGAGCTCGCGCATCCGCTCCTGGGCGAGGGTCTGGCCGGCGGACTCCGGAGCGGTCACGGTGACCAGGTAGAGCCGGTGACCGCCGGCCGAGCGGCCCGCGACCTCCACGCTGACGCGGTCGCCGAGCCGCTGGAGGGCGTTCAGCTTCGGAGCGATGGCGTGGTACGGGGTGAGCCCCAGCTTGATGGACTTGTCCGCCGAGTTCTCCGGGTCGGGGGAGAGGACCTGCTCACGCGGGTACCCCCGGCGGGCGGAGGCGAGGTGGGAGCCGGACAGGTCGATGACGGGGCTGGTGAGGGCGTTGCGGGCGGCGTTCGCCGGGCCCTTGGCAGCGCCCTGCGGCTGGTCCGCCCCTGCACGGCCCGCTCCTTCACGGACCGGGGGTTCGCGGTCCGCTGTGGCGCTGTGCGGGGCGAGGAGAAGCGATCCGGTCGCGGTGGCGATGACAGTGGCGATCAGGACAGGTCTCGGTAGGCGCACGCGTCGTACCTCCGGTGGGGGGCCTGAGATCGGTACAGGTCGGTAGGGCACACGTCGGTAGGGCGAGGTGTACCTGTTCGACTCTTCCGCAACAAGAGGGCCTTGGAGCCACAGTGGCTCCCCCGGGCGCCATGGATGCCACGGATGGGGCATCGCCGACGGGCCGAAGGGGGCATGCTGAGGCCGTAGGACGCCACAAGAAGCCGACGGGCGAGTCCATGTGGCGACGTGCCGAGCGTGGCGAGGAGGGCTCGTGTCCCCGATTCCGTCGCTCCCCAGCAGGGATGACGTGCTGCGCATGGCGCGCAGCACGACCGACATCACCGGCCAACTCCTCGACACGGCCAGGAACATCACCAGAATCGCCCTCAACACCTTCGACCCACGGGACGGATCGGGGGCGGAGGCACTGCGTGTGCTCCGCGAGACCACGGCGGAGCTCGCCGAGGCGAGCGCGTCTCCACAGGCGCAGGAGGCGTTCTACCGGATCGTGGACGCGCTGACCAGGCTCGGGACGACCGGGGCGCCGCTCGCGGTGCATCCCGTGAGCCGCCCGGCGCAGGCGTTGCTGGCCGCGCTGGGCGACAGTCTGCTGCCGATCCTCGACGCGGTGGAGCCGGCGGTGCAGGAGGCGGCGGACGCGTTGGGGGACCTGATGGAGGCGGAGTCGCCGTTGCTGCCCGCGGTGGCCGGGGTGACGGCGGGGGCGCTGCTCGCGGTCACGCCGGTGATACGGGCGGCGGCGGACGTGCTGCGCGACTCGTCCCCCGAACTCCGCCGTATCGCCGATGCGTTGACCTCGGCGCTGGCCCCGTTGCTGCCGCTTCAGGTGGCGCTGGCCGAGCGGGCGGCCGCGGCGGGGGTGGGGGTGGTGCGGGCCGCGCTGCCGCCGCTCGCCGACCTGACGGAGGCGGCGGCCACGACGAACGCGGTCCGGCCGGTGCCTGCGGCGGAACGGGGCGTTGTGGTGGCGGTGACTCCAGCGTGACGGCCGGTGGGGGTTGGTCGCGCCCACGCGGCGGAGCCGCATATGTGACGGCCCCGCGCCCCTGGGGCGGGGCTTCGCTCCGGCCCGCGTTTCCAGCCTGTCCGGCGTTTGAGGACGAGGCCGTTCAGGCCGATCGGGGGGCTGGGGGGGGCGGAGCCCCCAGGTTGAGGATGGGACGGGTAGGGGCGGCGGGGGCGAGCCAAAGCCCAGGTAAAGTTCGGCGCATGCGTGATCTGGGGGCGGGGTTCAACTACCTCATACAGGGCCAGCGATGGGTGGCACGGCACGGAAAACAGTACGGTTTCGGACTGTTGCCAGGCCTGATCACCCTCGTTCTGTACGCGGCAGCACTCGTCTCCCTCGCCCTCTACGGCGAGGACTTCGTCACCTGGTCCACCCCCTTCGCCGACGACTGGTCCAGCCCCTGGCTGGGCCTCTTCCGCGGCTTCCTCACCGCCGTACTGTTCGCCCTCGCCCTCCTCCTCGCCGTCCTCACCTTCACCGCGGTCACCCTCCTCATCGGCCAGCCCTTCTACGAGTCCCTCTCGGAGAAGGTCGACAGGGACGTCTCCCCGGACGGCACGGCCCCGGAGTCGGGCCTCCCGCTCTGGCGCGAGCTGTGGATCTCCGCGCGAGACAGCCTCCGTATCCTCGTGCGGGCCGCGGTCTGGGGCGTCCTCCTCTTCGCCCTCGGCTTCGTCCCGTTCATCGGCCAGACCGTCGTCCCCGTGATCGGCTTCTTCGTCACCGGCTTCTTCCTCACGGAGGAACTGGCCGCGGTCGCCCTCCAGCGCCGGGGCGTCGAGCTCCGCGACCGCCTCGCCCTGCTCCGCTCCCGCAAGATGCTGGTCTGGGGCTTCGGCACCCCGCTGGGCCTCGCCTTCCTGGTCCCGTTCGTCGCCGTCTTCCTGATGCCGGGCGCCGTGGCGGGCGCCACGCTGATGGCCCGCGACCTGCTGGACGAGGAAACGGGCGAGCCGGACGACAACCATGACGATCACGACAACCACGGCAACCACGAACAACGCGCCACCGCGTGATCGGCGTCACCCCCGCGTTCGCCCCGTCCCGCTGACGACCGACGCGCTCGCGTCCGCGGCCACCGTCACGATCGCCCGCACCTGGGCGATGATGTCCAGCCGGTTCCGAACGAACTCGGGGTCGGTGACCGTCCCCGTCGCCGGGTCCGTGTTGCCGGTGCCGAACTGCAGTACGGGCGTGTGGACATGCCCGCCGGGCAGGCTGTCGTGCAGGCCGAGGCGGTCGCGCAGCAGTGTGGCGCGGTAGGCGATCTCGTTGGAGAGGTAGTCCCCGCCGCCCCCGGCGCGGGCCGTCGAGCCCGGGGTCGGGCCGTCCGGGCGTACGACCGCGTCGGTGCCTCCCGCCGGGATCTCGGTCACCGACGTGTGGTCGTACACGGGGAAGCGGCCCGTGGCCGCGGCCACGATCGGCGCGTACGGGAGCGTCGTCGACGTCCATTGCGGCTGCGAGGCCGGGTCGGTCACGGGGATCGTCTCGGTGCGGGAGACGTTCTCGTTGTCCGGGAAGCCGCCCCGCCAGGCCCCGTTGGTCCGCTCCACGTCGAAGCGGCCGACGCGGCCCTGGCTGACCGTGGTGAACAGGTCCACGCGCGGGAGCTGGCGTCGCAGCGTGCGCTCCACCGTGCCCTCGGCGAAGTCCTGCCAGCGGACCGGGAACACGGCGGTCTCGATGCGCGCCGGGCCGTCCGCGGTCTGGATCGTCGTGCCGTCGAGGGCGAGGGCGGTGGCTCCGGACGGGTTGGAAATCCGGACATCCCGGTCCAGCGTGAACGGGTCGAACCCGGTGAGCAGGATCCGCTTCACGCCCTTGGCACGTGGATAGCGGATGGTGTTCTCGCCGCGCGAGTTCTCCTCCAACTCGGCCAGCAACCGGGTGCGTTGTACGTCCGTGAGGCCGAACTCCGGCTGCCACTGCCGCACCTCGCGCGTCATGCCCAGCCGCGCCCAGTACAGCGGCCGGTCGTCGTCGCGGCTCAGGTCGCCGCCCGCCGGGCCCCGCCCCTGCGCCCGGTCGACGGCCCGCTGCCACAGCCGCGCCCCCTGTCGTACGACGACACGCTCGGCCTGTCCGAACGAGCCCGCCCGCTCCAGCGCCCGCGCGAACCCGGGGGCCACCGTGTCGAATCCGGAGCGCCGCAGGATCTCCTGGGGAGCGGCCTGATCGAGGCGCTGTTCCTCGACGGTGGCGGGAGCCGCCGCTGCCGCCGACACGGTGGGCGCCGCGGCCAGGCCGCCCACCAGAGCCAGTCCGAGTACGCCTGCACCGAGCCGAACGCGTATGTATGTCAAGGGAGTTCATGCCTTCCGTTGCCGTGGGGAGCTGCCGGACGGCGGCAGTATCGCGCGACGGAGGGGACCTACGCCATGAGGTGTGGCTCAGGTGGGCAGGTGGGTCGCCGGCCGCAGGGCCGCGTCCAGCAGGGTGCCCTCGGGGCGGGCGGAGCCGGATATCCAGTCGGCGTCGGCGAGTGACGACAACGCGGCAGATGTGCGTGTCAGACCTCGCGTATGCGGCATGATCGGCCGGACAGGCCCTAGCGTCGCAGGTATGGAAAAGATCGCATTCCTCGGCCTCGGGCACATGGGCGCCGCGATGGCGCGCCGACTCCTCGCCGCGGGATTCCCGCTGACCGTCTGGAACCGCACCGCAGAGAAGGCCGAGCCGCTCGTCGCGGAGGGCGCCACCCTCGCCGCGTCCCCGGCCGAGGCCGTACGGGACGCGGACGTGGTGATCACGATGCTCGCCAACCCGGCCGCGCTCGACGCGGTCGCGGGCGCCATCGCGCCGGAGCTGCGCCGGGGCACCACCTGGGTGGAGATGTCGACCGTCGGCCCCGACGTGGTCAAGGAACTGGCCGCCCGGCTCGGGCAGGGCGTGACGTTCGTCGACGCGCCCGTGGCGGGCAGCACGGACAAGGCGGCCGCCGGGCAGCTCGGCATCCTCGCGGGCGGCGAGGTGACGGGCGTCGGGCACGTGCTCGTCCATCTCGGCACCGTCACCCGCACCGGCCCGGTGGGCTCCGGCGCCGCGCTCAAGCTCGTCGTCAACACGGCCGTGCTCGGCGGGGTCGCCCTCGTCGCGGAGTCCATGGCCCTCGCGGACAAGCTCGGCATCGAGGAGAGCGTCGCGCGCGCCGCGCTCGCGAACGGCCCGCTCGGTGGCGCCGTCGGCCGCGCCTTCGCCGAGGACGTGCACTTCGCGACCGCGCTCGCCGCCAAGGACGTCGCCCTCGCTACGAAGGTCGCCGAACTTCCCGTACTGGACGCGGTGTTGGACCACTTCAAGCGTGCCGCCGCCGATCCGGCCGTCGCCAACGCCGACATCGCGAAGGCCGTCGAGCACATCCGCCGCTCCGCCTGAGAGGGCTTCCCATGCCGATCACGCTCGACAACCCGCCCTCGGCGCCGGGGCCCGCCAACGGCTGGCCGGAAGCGCTCAATTGATGGTTGCGGTTCCGATTCCTTTGCCGGAGACCGAGGCAGGATGGAGGCGTCCACGGACTTCAGCGAGGAGGCACCGAGATGGCGGGAACGCGCACACCGGCCGACGAGGCCCGCGAGGCGGTCGTCGAGGCGGCCCTCGGCAAGCTGGACCTGGACGTGAAGACGAGGCTGCTCGCCGGGCAGGACATGTGGTCGCTGCCCGCGCTGCCCGAGATCGGCCTCGAGTCCCTCGTCATGTCCGACGGCCCGATCGGCGTACGCGGTGTCCACTGGAGCGCCGACGACCCGTCCATCGCGCTCCCCTCACCGACCGCGCTCGCCGCCACCTGGGACCCGGCCCTCGCCCGTCGGGCCGGGATCCTGCTCGCCCAGGAAGCCCGCCGCAAGCACGTGCACGTCCTCCTGGCGCCCACCGTCAACCTGCACCGCTCCCCGCTCGGCGGCCGCCACTTCGAGGCGTACAGCGAGGACCCGTATCTGACCGGCGAGATCGGCTCCGGCTATGTCCAGGGCGTCCAGGCGGGCGGCGTCGGCACCACCGTCAAGCACTTCGTCGCCAACGACGCCGAGACCGACCGCTTCACGGTGAACAACCTGCTCTCCGAACGCGCCCTGCGCGAGCTCTACCTGGCCCCCTTCGAGGCCATCGTCGCCCATGCCCACCCCTGGGGCATCATGACCGCCTACAACACGGTCAACGGCACCACGATGACCGAGCACCACCGCCTCGTGAACGAGATCCTGCGCGGCGAATGGGGCTTCGACGGCTTCAACGTCTCCGACTGGACCGCCGCCCGCGCCACGGCCGGCGCCATCGAGGGCGGCCTCGACGTCGCCATGCCCGGCCCCCGGACCGTGTACGGGGAGGCGCTCGCCGCCGCCGTCCGCGGGGGCGAGGTCGAGCAGGCGAAGGTCGACCGGGCCGTCCGCAACGTCCTGCGGCTCGCCGCCCGCGTCGGCATCCTGGAGGGCGCCGAGCCGGTCGTCACCGAGCCGCCCGCGACCGTGGACGGCGAGGCCCTGGCCCGTGAGATCGCCCGCCGTTCCTTCGTCCTCGTGCGCAACCAGGGGGCTCTGCCGCTCGGAGAGGGGCACAAGGTCGCTCTGATGGGAGCCGCCGCCCGCGACGCCCGCGTCCTCGGCGGCGGCTCCGCCACCGTCTTCCCGTCCCGGGTCGTCACGCCCCTCGACGGTCTCACCGCCGCCCTCCCCGAGGGCAGCCTGACGTACGCCGTCGGCGCCGACCCGAACGAGGAACTCCCCGTCGCCGACAAGGGGTTCACCCTGCGCGCCGTCTGCCGCGACCGGTCCGGCACGGTCATCGGCACCGGCTCGGCACCCAACGGGCAGATCCAGTGGATGGGCAACGACCTCCCCGAGGGCGTCACCCACGCCACCCTCCACAGCGTCGAACTGACCGGCACCTTCACCCCGCGCGAGAGCGGCACCCACACCCTCGGCATCAAAGGCCTGGGCCCGTTCACGCTCACCGTCGACGGCACGGTCCACTTCGACGACATCCAGCGCAGCACGAAGGACGACCCCTTCATGACCTTCTTCGGCGCCCCCGTCGAGCGCGCCCGGGTCGACCTCGTCGCCGGTGAGACGTACGAGGTGTCGCTGCGCCACGTCATCGTGGTCCCCGAGGGCGCGCCACTGAAGACGATCGGCTTCACGCTCGCCCACCAGGACCCGCGCCGCGACCCCGACGAACTCATCGCCGAGGCCGTCGAAGCCGCCCGCGCCGCCGACACCGCCGTCGTCGTGGTCGCCACCACCGAGCGCGTCGAGTCCGAGGGCTTCGACCGGAGGGACCTGCGACTGCCGGGCCGCCAGGACGAGCTGGTGCGCGCCGTCGCCGCCGCCAACCCGAACACCGTCGTGGTCGTCAACGCCGGCTCCCCGGTGGAGCTGCCGTGGCGCGAGGAGGTCGCGGCCGTCCTGCTCAGCTGGTTCCCCGGCCAGGAGGGCGGCGCCGCCCTCGCCGACGTCCTCACGGGCGCCCACGAGCCCGGCGGCCGCCTGCCCACCACCTGGGGATCCCTCACGGCCGCCCCGGTCACCCAGGTGGTCCCGGCCGACGGCGAGCTCCCCTACACCGAGGACGTGTTCATCGGCTACCGCGCCTGGGAGAAGGAGGGCAGGACCCCCTCGTACGCCTTCGGACACGGCCTCGGCTACACCGACTGGACGTACGAGTCGATCGAGCTCGGACGCGGCGCCGGCGGTGGCGTCACCACGGCCACGGTCCGTGTCCGCAATTCCGGTGCGCGTGCCGGGCGCGAGGTCGTCCAGGTCTATCTGGCGCCCCTCGAGGCCGACCCCGGGCGCCCGGCCCGATGGCTCGCCGCCTTCTCGGGCGTCGAGGCGGGCCCCGGCGACAGCGTCGACGTCGTCCTCGAGATCCCGCGCCGGGCCTTCGAGATCTGGGACGAGACCACCGGCACCTGGGTGTTTGTGAAGGGTTCGTACGAGGTTGCGGCCAGTCGCTCGATCATCGACCGTCGGGTCGCGGCGACGGTTAACGTCTGACGTGGGACGAGTCCACCACCCCAGACAGCCCCGGTCCGGAACCTGACATCCGGATCGGGGTTCGTCGTCTCCCGGCCTGCGGAGGGGCCCCAGGGGGCTGTCCGGCGGATCAGGATCATGCCGCAGACGCGGGGTCTGGCACGCCCACCTGCGGCGTTGTCGTCGGTCGCCGACTCCCCCACTCTCGACTTCGCTCGAGCGGGGGGACCCCCATCGCGTCGACTCCCTTCTCCGCCTTGCAGTTGGACGCACCAGACCCCGCTCACCTCGGCTGATCAGTCACCGCTGCTTTCCTGCGACTTGATCCGCCGGACAGCCCCTAACCCCGTACGCCGAACCCGTACACGGTCTGTGACCGGTACACCTCGCCCGGCCGCAGTTCCGTGCTCGGGAACTCCGGCCGGTTGGGGGAGTCGGGGAAGTGCTGGGTCTCCAGCGCGATGCCATCGCCGGGAGCGAAGGGGTCGCTCAGGTGGTCCGCGGTGTACAGCTGGAGCCCGGGCTCGGTGGTCGCGACGGTCAGCGTCCGCCCGGAGGACGGGTCGTGCAGCTCGGCGACCTCGACCGGGCTCTGGGTGAGCCCCTTGTCGAGCACGAAGTTGTGGTCGTAGCCGGCGCCGGCCTTCCGCGCCGTACGGAAGTCGAACCGCGTCCCGTCCACGGGGTCCAGCGCCCCGGTGGGGATCAGACCGGTGTCCACCGGCGTCAACCGCGAGGCGTCCAGCCGGAGTTCGTGCCCGCCCGCGTTGCCCGTACCGGCCAGGTTCCAGTATGTGTGGTTCGTCAGGTTCACCACGGTCGGCGCGTCCGCGACCGCCTCGTACGCGATCCGCAGCGCACCGGACTCGTCCAGCGTGTACGTCGCCGAGACCTCCAGACGGCCCGGGAAGCCCTCCTCGCCGTGCGGGGAGACCCGGGTGAGGCGCAGCCCGTGATCGACCGGCTCCACGTCCCACACCCGCTTGTCGAAGCCGCGCTCCCCGCCGTGCAGGGAGTTGGGCGGGTTGTTCTGCGCCAGATGGTAGGTGAGTCCGTCGAGGACGAAGCGGCCGCCGGCGATCCGGTTCGCGTACCGCCCGACCAGCGCCCCGAGGTACGGCCCCGTGTGTGTCAGATAGCCATCGAGGTCGGAGAATCCCAGCACCACGTCCGCGCGCACCCCGTCCCGGTCGGGGACCTCGACGGACTGGACGATCCCGCCGTAGGGCAGGATCCGCACCCGCACCCCGGCGCGCTCCAGCGTCCAGCGGTGGACCGAGCTGCGGTCGGGAAGAGTGCCGAAGAATTCGCTGTGCATGATCGAAAGCCTAGGCCAAGGATCCGCCGGGCAAGCCCTAGCTCACCGGCTTCGTCGCCGTCACCACCCGATAGGCCATCTCCGCGAGCCGTGCCTGCCCGTCCTTGCTCGGGTGGAACCAGTCCCAGTGGCTCAGCTGGTCCGTGCCGAAGCGGTAGTCGAAGACCGCGCCCCCGTCGAAGCGGCAGTGCAGGTCCTTGGCGCACACGTCCTTCAGGACCTGGTTGTACGCCTCCACCCGGTCCTGCACCGCCGTGCGCCGCCGCATCGCCGCCGTGGTCAGGGAGTCCGCGTCGCTCAGCATCGAGGGGCAGATGCCCAGCTTCCAGATCTGCTTGCCCAGCGGGTTGCTCCGCCCCTCGGACCACAGCCGCTTCAGATCCGGCACGCTCGACACATACACCTGGGTCTTGGGCAGCGCACCGCGCAGCGTGTCCATGGCGTCCTCGAGCTCCGCGCGGAAGTCGGCGACGGAGGTCATCGCCGACACCGACGAGCGGCAGGCGTCGTTCGCGCCCGCCATCACGGTCACCAGCTCCGGTTTGTTCGTGACGGCCTGTGCCATCTGATCGGGGAGATCCGCCATCCGGGCGCCGGTCACCGCGTAGTTCCAGCTGCGCTCGGCGGCCCCGGCCCGCCCGAGCAGCCGTACGGCGAGGCTCTTGACCTTCGTGTCGCTGCCGGTCGCCCAGGACACCTCCGGACAGTCGGACAGCACGGTGCACGCGTCGAAGCCGCGCGTGATGGAGTCCCCGACGGCGGCCACCGACTTCGGGCTGCGGTTCCAGTTGGGCGTCGGTTTCGGGAGCGCCTTGGCCGTCGTGTCCTGGGGGGCCGGGGAGTTGTCACCGACGGCGTCGCAGCCGGCGACGGCGACGGCCAGGAGAGCCGCAGACGCGACGGAGAGGACGAACCGCGAACGGTGACTCCTGTGACGCATCCCCTGGTCCCCTCGTTAGTTGAGCACGATCGCTCGGCATCCGTCCGCCCCGGTCGGCCGACACCCCGCGGTACACAACCGGTCGCACCGCGTCCCCTTGGGTGAAACCTCAATGTTTCTGGGCGCTGGGACCGACGGTACGTCACACTCCTTGCGCCGCCGCACGGTAGCCTCGCCACGTGGCCGCCCTGCCACTGCCGTGCCGCTAAGTTACAAGATGTCTCGCTCTGTCCGGAGGCCCCAGTGACGACACGTGGAGTTCTCTACGTGCACTCCGCGCCCCGTGCGCTGTGCCCGCACGTCGAGTGGGCGGTCGCGGGCGTGCTCGGTACCCGCGTCAACCTCGACTGGATCCGGCAGCCCGCCGCGCCGGGCACCTGGAGATCCGAGTTCTCCTGGAAGGGCGAGGTGGGCACCGCCTCCAAGCTGGCCTCCGCGCTGCGCGGCTGGCAGATGCTGCGCTTCGAGGTCACCGCCGAGCCCTGCCCCACCGCCGAGGGCGAGCGCTACAGCTGCACCCCCGAACTGGGCATCTTCCACGCCGTCACCGGAATCCACGGCGACATCCTGATCCCCGAGGACCGTCTGCGCGCCGCCCTCCTGCGCTCCCAGCGCGGCGAGAGCGACCTGGAGTCCGACCTCGCCAAACTCCTGGGCAAGCCCTGGGACGACGAGCTGGAACCCTTCCGCTACGCAGGCGAGGGAGCCCCGGTCCGCTGGCTCCACCAGGTGGTCTGACTCTTAGTCGCCTTCAGGGGCAGCGCCCTGTTTTTAGGGGCGCGGGGCTGTGACATATGCGGCTCCGCCGCGTGGGCGCGACCAGCCCCCACACACCCGCACCCGACGAACAAGCAAATGTGGCCCGAACTCCACCAGGGAGTCCGGGCCACACCCGTTCAGCACAGCTACCGCAAATCTCAGATCGTACGGAACGCCAGCACCACGTTGTGCCCACCGAACCCGAACGAGTCGTTCAGGGCGGCGATGCGGCCCTCGACAGGCAGCTTGCGAGCCTCCCCGCGCACGATGTCGGCGTTCGCCTCGGCCTCGGGGTCGAGGTTTTCGACGTTGATGGTCGGCGGAGCGATCCGGTTGTACAGCGCCAGCACCGACGCCACCGACTCCACACCACCCGCGCCACCGAGGAGATGACCGGTCATCGACTTCGTCGCCGAGACCGCCATGTGGTCCGCGTCGTCACCGAAGACCTTGCGCAGCGCCTTCAGCTCGGCCACGTCACCGGCGGGCGTCGACGTCGCGTGCGCGTTCACGTGCACGATCTCGGCCGGGTCCAGGTCGGTGTTGTCGAGCAGGTTCTGCAGGGCGTGGGAGATGCCACGCCCCTCCGGCTCCGGCTGCACGATGTCGTGGCCGTCGGCGGAGATGCCCTGGCCGACCGCCTCCGCGTACACCCGGGCCCCGCGCGCCGCGGCGTGCTCGGCGGACTCCAGGACGAGGACACCGGCGCCCTCACCGAGGACGAAGCCGTCACGGGCGACGTCGTAGGGGCGCGAGGCGCCCTGCGGGTCGTCGTTGTTCTTGGACATCGCCATCATGTTGCCGAACGCGGCGATGGGCAGCGGGTGGATCGCCGCCTCCGTACCACCGGCGACGACGACGTCGGCGCGCCCGGTGCGGATCATCTCGATGGCGTAGCCGATGGCCTCGGCGCCCGAGGCGCAGGCGGAGACCGGGGTGTGCACGCCGGCGCGGGCGCCGACGAGCAGGCCCACGTTGGCGGACGGGCCGTTCGGCATGAGCATGGGGACGGTGTGCGGGGAGACGCGGCGGACGCCCTTCTCCTTCAGCACGTCGTACTGGTCGAGCAGGGTCGTCACGCCACCGATGCCGGAGGCGATGACGGTGCCGAGCCGGTCCGGGTCGACGGAGGGGTCGTCGCCGGCCCTGTCGGTGAACCCGGCGTCGGCCCAGGCTTCCTTGGCGGCGATGAGGGCGAACTGCGCCGAGCGGTCGAGACGGCGGGCCTGCGGGCGGGGAATGACCTCGCCCGGCTCCACGGCGATCTGCGCCGCGATACGGACCGCCTGGTCGGCGGCCCAGTCCTGCTCCAGGGGGCGGACACCGGACTTGCCGGCGATCAGGCCCTCCCAGGTAGAGGCTGCGTCGCCACCCAGCGGTGTGGTTGCGCCGATACCGGTGACGACCACGGTGCGATTGGTCGAGCTCACGGGAATTCTTTCTCCAAATACGAGGATTCAGCGGCGCCACCGCCGGGTGGCGGGGCAACGGACTGATCGATGGACCGGGCCGGGCGAACCGGGCCCGATCGCAGGATCAGGCCTGGTGCTTGAGGATGTAGTCGGTCGCGTCGCCGACGGTCTTGAGGTTCTTGACGTCGTCGTCCGGGATCTTGACGTCGAAGCGCTCTTCGGCGGCGACGACGACCTCGACCATGGACAGCGAGTCGACGTCCAGGTCGTCGGTGAAGGACTTGTCCAGCTGGACGTCCTCGGTGGGGATCCCGGCGATCTCGTTCACGATCTCGGCGAGACCTTCGACGATCTCTTCCTGAGTGGCGGCCATGTCAGGCGCTCCTTCGGTGTGTATCCAGAGAGGGATGGCGGTATTCCGTACGGACCGGATGATCCGGCACGGAGTGCCTAGGGGAGAGTAACGACCGTCGCGGCGTACACGAGACCCGCCCCGAAGCCGATGACGAGCGCGGTGTCGCCGCTCTTCGCCTCGCCGGTCGCCAGAAGCCGCTCCATCGCGAGCGGGATCGAGGCGGCCGAGGTGTTGCCGGTGGTGCGTACGTCACGCGCGACCGTGACGTGCTCCGGCAGTTTCAACGTCTTCACCATCGAGTCGATGATCCGCTCGTTGGCCTGGTGGGGAATGAAGACGTCCAGGTCGTCCGCGGTGATTCCGGCCGCGTCCAGCGCTTGCTGGGCGACCTTCGCCATCTCGAACACGGCCCAGCGGAAGACCGCCTGGCCCTCCTGCGTGATCGCAGGGAACTTGATCTCGCCCTTGGAGTCGCGGGGCAGCTGGGACAGGTCCGAGGCGCGGAACTCGTCCCACGGCACGGTCTGCTTGATCGTGCCGGACTTGTCGCCCTCGCTGCCCCACACGGTCGGGCCGATGTGCGGCTCCTGGGAGGGGCCCACGACGACCGCGCCCGCGCCGTCACCGAACAGGAAGGCCGTCGCACGGTCCTCCAGGTCGGTCAGGTCGGACAGCCGCTCCACGCCGATGACGAGGACGTACTCCGCCGAACCCTCGACGATCATGCCCTTGGCGAGCGTGAGGCCGTAGCCGAAGCCCGCGCAGCCGGCCGAGATGTCGAAGGCGGCGGCCTTCTGCGTGCCGAGCTTGTCGGCGATCTCCGTCGCGACGGCCGGGGTCTGGCTGAAGTGCGAGACGGTCGAGACGACCACGGCGCCGATCTGCTCGGCGTTGATCCCGGCGTCGGCGATGGCCTTGCCGGACGCCTCGATCGACATCGCGGCGACGGTCTCCTCGTCGGAGGCCCAGTGCCGGGTCTCGATGCCGGAGCGCGAGCGGATCCACTCGTCCGAGGAGTCGATCGTCTCGAGGATCACCTCGTTCGGCACGACCCGGACAGGACGGTAGCCGCCCACGCCCAGGATCCGCGCGTACGGGGCGCCCTTGCTGGGCCTGATCTTCGACATGCTCTGTCGGCTCCTTATGCGGAGGCGTGCTCTGCGATGAGCTCGCGAGCCGCGTCGAGGTCGTCGGGGGTCTTCAGCGCCAGGGTCTTCACACCCGGCAGCGCACGCTTGGCCAGCCCGGTGAGGGTGCCGCCCGGGCAGACCTCGATCAGGGCGGTCGCGCCGAGCTCCTGGAAGGTCTCCATGCACAGGTCCCAGCGGACCGGGTTCGCGACCTGGCCGACCAGTCGCTGTACGACCTCGGCGCCGGTCGTGACGGTCTTGCCGTCCTTGTTCGAGACGTACGCGACCTTCGGGTCCGCGGGGTTCAGGGCCTCGGCGGCCTGCGCCAACGTCGCGACCGCGGGCGCCATGTGATGCGTGTGGAACGCGCCGGCGACCTTCAGGGCCACCACCCGGCGGACGCCCTCGGGCTTGTCCGCCTCCAGGGCGGCCAGCTGCTCCAGCGTGCCGGCGGCCACTACCTGGCCTGCGCCGTTCACGTTCGCCGGCGTCAGACCGAGCTTCTCCAGGTGCGGGACCGTGATCTCGGGGTCCCCGCCGAGCAGCGCCGACATGCCGGTCTTGGTGATCGCGGCGGCCTCGGCCATCGCCAGGCCCCGGGTGCGCACGAGCTTCAGCGCGGCCGTGGCGTCGAGCACGCCCGCGAACGCGGCCGCGGTGATCTCACCGACGCTGTGACCGGCGACGGCGCCGGGGCCGAGCTCGGAGACATCACCGAGCGCCGCGGCGGACAGGAGACCGGCGGCGACCAGGAGCGGCTGCGCGACAGCCGTGTCCCGGATCTCGTCCGCGTCTGCCTGGGTGCCGTAGCGGGCAAGGTCGAGCTCGATGGCGTCCGACCACGCGGCGAGACGGTCGGCGGCACCGGGGAGATCGAGCCAAGGGGTCAGGAAGCCAGGCGTCTGAGCGCCCTGGCCGGGAGCGACGAGTACGAGCACTCTCACACTCTCTCTTGTGGACGGCCACGGCCGCCCGTGGGGACAGGGACGAAGAACACGAAGGGGAATTGTAGGGCCCCGACAAAAGGCTAGGCTTGAGGATCCCCATCAGCCAGACGCCCCAGGATCAGCGCGATCCGCAGTGTGAACGCGGATCGTACATCCGAAGGCGACCAACCGGTGACGTCAGTCACACGTCGCAGCCGGTAGCGAACGGTGTTGGGGTGAACGAAGAGCATCCGGGCCGCGCCTTCGAGACTGCTCGCCTGTTCCAGATAGACACTGAGCGTTTCCAGCAGCGCGGAGCCGGCCTCCTCGAGCGGTCTGTAGATCTCCTCCACCAGTTGCTCGCGGGCCGAGGGGTCTCCTGCGATAGCGCGCTCCGGCAGCAGATCGTCCGCCAGAACCGGGCGCGGGGCGTCCTGCCAGGCGAAACACGCTTTCAGCCCGGCGGCGGCGGCCTGCGCGGAGCGGGTCGCGGCGAGCAGATCGGACACGATCGGCCCCGCGACGACGGGCCCGGCGGCATACGGCCCGATCAACGACTTCGCGACCCCGAGCGGATTGTTGTTACCCCCCGCGATGACCACGAGCCGGTCCCCGAGCACACCGGTGAGCACCTGCAGTTTGGCGTGCCGGGCCGCCCGCCGGATCGCCTCGACCGTCAGTTCGCTGTCACCGTCGGGCGCCGTACCCAGCACCACGCAGACATGTTCGGGCGAGTTCCACCCGAGGGCCGCGGCCCGGCTGACGGCACCCTCGTCGGCCTCGCCGGACAGCACGGCGTTCACGACGAGCGATTCGAGGCGGGCGTCCCAGGCGCCCCGCGCCTCGGCCGCCTGCGCGTACACCTGGGCGGTGGCGAAGGCGATCTCCCGCGCGTACACGAGCAGTGCCTCGCGCAGTACGGACTCGTCGCCCGGGGCGGCGACCTCGTCGATCGCGCTCTCCATGACCTCGATGGTCGTGCGCACCATCTCCACCGTCTGCCGGAGGGTGATCGCCCTGGTCAGCTCGCGCGGGGCGGTCCCGAACACATCGGTGGAGATGGCCTGCGGGGCGTCCGGGTGCCGGAACCACTCGGTGAAGGCCGCGATACCGGCCTGGGCGACGAGCCCGATCCAGGAACGGTTCTCCGGTGGCATGGCCCGGTACCACGGCAGCGTCTCGTCCATCCGCGCGATGGCCTGTGCGGCGAGAGTGCCGGAGGACTTCTCCAGCCGCTTCAGGGTCGCGGAGTGTGTATGGATGTCGTGCGCTGGGCGCTCGGTGTTGCTGGATTCGGGTTCGGGCACGGGACAAGACTGCCTTATCAGGACGGAGGCGTGCGGCGGCGGGTCACAAGTAGGCGGGGGGAGGGGCTGGGGCGGGATCACTGGGATTCATTTGCAGTGCATCACGCCTCAGCCCGGTCGGTCGTGAAGCGAATCTGCGTGGTGACGCGGAGCGTCACGGCGGCCTGTCCATGGAGTGGGATGCGTGCGGGGCCACGTCGTTCCAGCATTTGGCGGGGTGCGCTGTGATGTTGTTCCGGCGGAGCCGGGCCGTGCTGGTGGCACGGGTGAGGTGGGGAACATTTGTTCCCGGCGACGTCGGGTGTGGCCTGTTCGTACGATCGCCGAATGCAGCTTCGGTACGCCTTCAGGTTGTACCCGGAGCCTGGTCAGCGTGGTGCGCTGGCCCGGGCGTTCGGGTGCGCCCGTGTCGTGTTCAACGACGCGGTGCGCGCCCGTGAGGACGCCCGAACGGCCGGGGAGCCGTTCCCGGCATTGGCCACCCTGTCCCAGACGCTGATCACCAGGGCCAAGCACACCCCGGAACGCGCCTGGCTCGCCGATGTCTCGGCGGTGGTCCTGCAGCAGGCACTGCGCGATGTGGAGGCGGCCTACCGGAACTTCTACGCCTCCGTCAACGACGAGCGGAAGGGCCCGAGGCTGGGCCGGCCCCGGTTTAAGTCCCGCAAGGACCGGCGGCAGGCGATCCGGTTCACCGCGAACGCCCGCTGGAAGATCACTGGCAACGGGCGTCTGTCCCTGCCGAAGATCGGCGACATCAAGGTCAAGTGGTCACGGGAGTTGCCTGCAACCCCGTCGAGTGTGACGGTGATCAAGGACGCGGCCGGACGGTACTTCGCCAGCTTTGTCATCGACACTGATCCGGCAGCCGACCGGGCCCGCTGGCGTGAGCCGGACCCCGACCGCGCTATCGGTATCGACCTGGGCCTGACGCACTTCGCCGTCCTCTCGGATGGCACGAAGATCGACTCGCCGCGGTTTCTGCGCCGTGCGGAGAAGAAACTCAGGAAAGCCCAGCGGGAGTTGTCCCGCAAACAGAAGGGGTCCAGGAACCGGGAAAAAGCCCGGGTCAAGGTCGCCCGCGTCCACGCGAGAGTGACGGACGCGCGAACAGAGTTCCACCACCAGTTGTCCACGAAGCTGATCCGAGAGAACCAATCGGTCGCGGTGGAGGACCTGGCGGTCGCGGGGCTCGCGCGCACAAGGCTCTCCAAGAGCGTGCACGATGCGGGCTGGTCCCAGTTCGTGGCCATGCTCGCCTACAAGGCGGAACGGTACGGGCGGACCTTCGTGAAGATCGGCCGGTTCGAGCCCACCAGCCAGGTGTGCTCCGCCTGCGGCCACTGCGACGGGCCCAAGCCCCTGGATGTGCGGGAGTGGACCTGTCCAGCCTGCGGTACGGTCCATGACCGGGATGTCAATGCCGCCAAGAACGTCAAACAGGCCGCCGGACTGGCGGCATCGGCCTGCGGAGCGCCGGTAGGACCAGAACCCGTTCTGGCACAGCGCGAAGAAACAGGAAGTCATGGAATCCCGCCTGAAACAAGTGCCGCGTAGCGGCACAGCAACGAGCGGGACGGCCAGAATCCTCGGGCTTCAGCCCGAGGTACAAGTCAAGGTGTTCGTTGTGACGGACGTACGGCGACGACGGCGGAACGAGCGGATCTGATGGACGTACGGCGCGCGGACGAGCGCTACCACGGAGGTGACCCGGACGCCGGGATCACCTCCTTCCACGCCTTCTCCTTCGGACCGCACTACGACCCCGACAACCTCCGCTTCGGTGCGGTGATCGCCTGCAACGAGGAGTGGCTCGCGCCCGGCGCCGGCTTCGACGAACACCCACACAGTCACACCGAGATCGTCACGTGGGTAGTGGAGGGGGAGCTGACCCATCGCGACTCGGCGGGCCATGAGTCGGTGGTCCGCCCCGGAGACGTCCAGCGCCTCAGTTCCGCGGGCGGCGTCCGCCACGTGGAACGCAACGACGGCTCGGTCCCCCTCGTCTTCGTCCAAATGTGGCTGGCCCCGCTGTCACCCGGCGGCGAACCGTCCTACGAAGTCGTCCACGGCATCGCCGACTCCACGCCGTACGCCGTCCCCGAGGCCGGGGCGATGCTCCATGTGCGGAGGCTGGCGGCGGGGGAGCGGACGGCGGTGCCGGATGCCGGGCTCGTGTACGTCCATGTCGTACGGGGCGAAGTGCTGCTGGACGGCGAGGAGTTGGGCCCCGGTGACGCGGCCCGCATCACCGGGACCAAGGACCTGGAAGCGGTGGCGGGCACCCCGGCGGAGCTGTTGCTGTGGGAGATGTCAACGGGGTGAACGGCAGGGCGGTGGGGCCGCAGGGCCGACCTGATCCAGTGGTTGATTCCGTTGTTCGCGCACCGTTGTCAGAGGCATGAAGTACACCTGTCTTCATGGGGATTGATGCATACAAGTTGAACGAGGACGAAACTTGCAAGCGGTTCGTCCTTCCTGCTCTGCGGGCAGCGGGGTGGAGCGAGAAGCAGATCCGCCCGCAGTACCGGATCAACGATGGCCGATTGGTGCCGACGCGTAGGCGCCACAAGCGGGGGGCGGCGCTCGCCGCCGACTATGTGCTCGAGTACATCCCCGATGTGCCGATCGCTGTGGTGGAGGCCAAGCGCTACCGGCTGAGCGAGGAGAACGGGGTGGAACAGGCGCGTCGTTACGCGCGCAAGTTGGGACTGTCCTTCGCCTACGCCACCAACGGTCGCAACATCGTGGAGATCGACTTCAGCGGAGACAAGCCGGCCATCCGGTCTGTCGATCGGTTCCCGTCGCCCGAGGACCTGTGGGCGCGCTTCCTGCGAGATCAGGGGGTCCGTGGTACCGAGGCGGGTGAGGAGCTGATGTCGGCGCCGTACGACTACACCCTCCGCAACACCGACAACTCCGTGAAGCGCCCGCGCTACTACCAGCGGGTCGCCATCACCCGGGCACTCGCGGCGCTTGCCCGTGACGAGCGCCGCATCCTGCTGGTGCTGGCCACCGGTACGGGCAAGACCATGCTCGCCCTCCAGTTGGTAGCCCGGCTCTCCAAGGCACCGGGGGCGTTCGGCGGGCGTAAGCCCCGGGTGCTCTACCTCGCCGACCGCAACATGCTGGTCGACGACCCCAAGGACCGCTACTTCCTGCCGGTCTTTGGTGAGGACGACGTCCACAAGATCGGGGGCGGCGAGGCCAAGCGCGGCCGGAAGATCTACTTCGCGCTCTATCAGTCCCTGGAACAGGGGGAGACGCAGGCCGAGCTGTTCCGGGAGTACCCGCCGGACTACTTCGACCTCGTCATCGTCGACGAGTGCCACCGGGGCAGCGCGAGCAGCGACTCGCGGTGGCGCAAGGTGCTGGAGCACTTCGAGCCCGCCGTGCAGATCGGACTGACCGCCACGCCCATCAGGGACAGCGGCAAGAAGACGGACACGTTCGACTACTTCGGCAACCCCGTCTACACGTACTCGCTCCGAGACGGCATTGAGGACGGTTTCCTCTCTCCCTACCGGGTGCGCAGGGTCCGGCTCAACGTAGACGTGGAGGGCTACCGACCCGAGCCGGGCAAGAAGGACATCTACGGCCGGGAGATCCCCAATGATCTTTACGGACCCAAGGAGTTTGAGCGGGTCATGGTGATCCTGGAACGGACGGAGACGGCGGCGCACTATCTCATCGACTACCTCCGCAAGAACGCCGAGGACGGGCGGCTGGGCAAGACCCTCGTCTTCTGCGAGAACAACGAACACGCCGGCCGGATGCGCACCGCGTTGCACAACATCGCCTCCGAGGAGGTCGCCGTTCTGCCGGACTTCGTCAAGCGGATCACCAGCGCTGACGTGTCCGATGCCGGGGAGTCCCTGGAGGAGTTCCGGAAGGCGGACTCCAGTCAGCCGGTCATCGCTGTGACGTCCAGGTTGCTGTCCACGGGTGTGGATCTGCCTGCGGTGCGGAACGTGGTGCTGTTCAGGCGTATGGCCTCCATGCCCGAGTTCAAGCAGGTCATCGGGCGCGGCACCCGGCTGTGTCCGGAGATCGGCAAGGAGTCCTTCGACATCATCGACTTCGTGGAGGCGACCCTCCTCTTCGAGGACAAGGCGTTCGACGGCCCACCCCTGAAGCTGCTCCAAGAGACGGCCGACGAGCAGGGCGAACTGGTGGATGTCGAGGACCTCACTCCGCTGGCCGAGGAGACGGGTGACGGTGACGGGGAGTCGGTCGCCGAGCCGCAGTCGGAGTACGAGCAGCAGGACGGCGGCTCGTTCGACCTGGGCGGGGACGACGGCGACACGGTCACTGACCAGGACGAGGTCGATCGCATCCAGGCGCGTGGCAAGCGCTACCGGGTGCGTGGTGTGGACGTCTACAAGTTGGGCGAGCGGCGTTATCAGCTCGCTGACGACGGTGTGACCATGCGGCTGGTGAGCGTCGAGCAGTGGGTGCACAACCAGGTGCTCGAACTGGACCTGGACCCGGCACAGTTGCGTACGCGGTGGGCGCGGGCCAAGAGCCGTGCCGTCCTGATGGAGGCCCTTCGAGTGGCCGACATCGACGTGGAGGAACTGCCCGAGGAACTGGGCAAGCCCGACGTGGACCCGGTGGACCTGCTGGTCAGCGCGGCCTGGGAGGGGCTCGCCGTGGTGAGCCGGGACGAGCGGCTGATCTGGTTCCGCCGGGAGCACGGAGAGTTCCTCGACTCCTTTGGCGAGCAGGCCCGTGAGGTACTGGAGGCGATGCTGGTGAAGTTCGCCGAGGCGGGGTCCCCGCAGCTGAAGGTGGACACGCTGAAGGTGCCGCCGTTCGACTCGATGGGCCGCGTGGTGGACCTGACCCAAAGGTTCGGCGGTCCCCGGGAGGCGCACGAGGCCATAGACCAGCTGGCCGTCCGGCTTCTGTCGGTTGTGTAGGCGATAGGCTCACCAAACGACAAGAAAACTTTAGTTTTGCGCAGTATTCTTCGTGTAACTAAAGTCGTCTTTGAGTTTCCGTTCTGCTTAGGCGCGCCTCGCGTCCCTGATCAAGTCCGCGCGCGACACGATGCGCAAGGACGCCGGGATGAACGGCGACCTAGACCGGCTGCCCCAGCTGTCCTGGCTGCTCTTCCTCAAGGCGTTCGATGAGCGCGTTGAGCAGGAGAACGCGGCACTGGACCCGGACGGCTACCGGCGGGCGATCGAGGAGCCGTACCACTGGGAGGGCTGGGCGACCAACCCGGACTTCAGCGGTGACGAGCTGAAGTCGTTCGTCAACGAGAGCCTCATTCCGCACCTGGCGGGGCTCGTCGGCGACAACGCGGACGACCCGCGCAACGTCATCTCGACCATCTTCAAGGACGTCGTCAACCGCATGCAGTCGGGCACGCTGCTGCGGGACTTGGTCAACATCGTCAACCAGATCCACTTCGTCTCGACCGACGACATCCACACCATGGCGTTCGTCTACGAGTCGATTCTCAAGGAAATGCGGGACGCGGCTGGGGACTCGGGCGAGTTCTACACTCCTCGTCCGGTCAACCGCTTCATGGTTCAGCAGTCCTTCCTCAAACTGGACGACTCGATCCTCGACCCAGCGAGCGGTACGGGCGGTTTCCTTGTCCAGGCGTACGAGGAACTGAAGGGCCAGGTCAAGACGGACACCCAGCGCAGGCGGCTGCACAAGAACATTCGGGGCATCGAGAAGAAGCCCCTGCCGTATCTGCTGGGCTCCATGAACCTGCTGCTGCACGGCATCGATGCACCGCACGTCACACGGGCCAACTCGCTGCTGGAGATGCGGAACTCCAACGCCGACGACAAGGTGGACGTGGTCCTCACCAACCCGCCCTTCGGCGGAGAGGAGGAAGCGACGGTCGTCAAGGCATTCCCGGACGGCTTCCGGACCCAGGAGACGGCTTGGCTCTTCCTCTACTCGATCCTTGACCAGCTCAAGCTGGGCGGTCGGTGTGCGATCGTTCTGCCTAACGGCAGTCTCTTCGCGACGGGAGAGAACTCCATCGGCGCGAAGATCAAGAAGAAGCTGATGAAGGACTGCAATCTTCACACCATCGTCCGCCTCCCACAGGGCGTCTTCGCGCCCTACACGCAGATCCCGTCCAACATCCTCTTCTTCGAGAAGACCGGTCCGACGCAGGACGTCTGGTTCTACGAGGTCCCGCTTCCGGAGGGACGCCGGGGCTACACCAAGACGAAGCCGATGCGGATCGAGGAGTTCGAGCCCTGCGTCGACTGGTGGGGCGGCAAGCAGCGCGAGGGTCGCGAGGTGGGCGAGCAGGCGTGGGTCGTGCCTGCGTCGGACATCATCACCTCCGGCTTCAACCTGGACATTGTCAACCCGCATGTGGGGGTCGACCTGGCGCGTCGGACACCTGAGGAGTTGGTTGACGGGCTGGTGAAGACGGAGACGGAGATCCTGGAGCTGCTGAAGGAGCTGCGCAAGGGGTTGGGGGCGAACAACGGTGCTGAATGAATTTCGACTTGGTGATGTGATTCAGCTGGACCGGATTGCCGTCCAAGTGGATCCTGATGTGGAGTACAGGCAGATCGGCATCAGGTCGTTTGGGAATGGAATCTTCCATCGAGACCCGTGCTTGGGTCGCGATTTGAGTAAGCTGAAGTATTTCGAAATTCACCCTGATCGACTCGTCGTGAGTAACATCATGGCCTGGGAAGGTGCAATCGCCGTTTCGGGTGAGAATGAAAAAGGACTTGTAGGGTCGGCTCGATTTCTCAGTTATCAGCCGATCGGGGAAGTTGACCTTCGGTATCTGAATTACTTTTTCCAAAGTGAGGCTGGAAAGGTTCTCGTTAAGTCGGTTTCCACGGGAACCGTCACGCGGAACCAAACTGTATCGCCAAAGAACTTTGAAAATGCGACGGTCCTACTGCCTGACGTAGCTGAGCAGCGTCGCGTCGCCAACAAACTCGACGCTGCCATGGATCAAATTGCGCAGACGGCTCATCTTAAGGAAAAGTCGAACAGTCTGACCCTCCAGCACGCCGACGCCCTATTCCGCTCCATCGAGCAGACTGCGCCGTTGGTTGAAGCCCTGTTCATGGACAGCGAATTCGCTGATGTTCAATCTGATTCCACTTACCCAATCACTGGGATCTACAGCTTCGGGCGCGGCCTGATCAAACGCCCTGTCATTCAGGGCAGCGACACGGCATACACGCGCTTTGCGCGGATTCGGGCGGGCCAGATCGTCATGAGCAAGCTGAACGCTTGGGAGGGCGCGCTCGCTGTGGTCGGTGATGACTTTGCCGACACGTATGTCTCGCCTGAGTATCCCGTCTTCAGCCTGATCGAGGGCGCAGCCGATGGTGCGTACATCGAGCACCTGTTGGCCTGGCCCGAACTGTGGGCCAAGTTGACGCCACGTGGATCCATGGTTCGGCGTAAGCGGACCACCCCCGCCACGTTGCTGGCAACTGAGGTTCCGCTTCCGAGCCTTTCCGACCAGCGACGCATCGCAAAACAACTCACTCTCGCCCGCAAGGCGGTCGACGGCGGCGCAGCGCAGGTGGAGGAGCTTGCCGTTCTCCGCCGCGCCCTGCTCGACGCGGCCTTCTCCGGTCAGCTGTAGCCCTGCTCAAACTTCCGGCACTCTCCGCCACCCCCTGTCCGTGACCACCGCATGGTCCAGGAACCGTAGACCGACCGCCGTAGCCCCCGCCGCCAGACGGGTTGTAGCCAGGCGGTCGGCCTCGCTGGGGTCGGTGCGACCCGTGGGGTGGTTGTGGGCCACACCGAAGGACGTGCCGCCTGCCGCGAGGACCAGGGCCAGGACATCCCGTACCGGGAGCAGGCTCCGGTCCGTCGCGCCCTCCGTGAGGACAGAGGTGCGGAGGACCGAGCCCGCTCCGTCGCAGACGACCACGACGACGCGTTCGTGCCGCAGGCCGTGGAGGAGGGGAGCCGCGATCGTCGCCAAGTCGGCCGATCCGTGCACCTGTGGACGAGCAGAGGGCGACGGCGGTGCGGCCCGGCGGCCCAGCTGGAACGCCGCCGCGACCCGTGCCGCCTTCGACGGGCCGATCCCAGCCAGGCCCACCGCCAGCTCATGCGCGGGGAGCCGGGACAGTTCGTACAGGCCGCCATGTCGGGTGATCAGGTGCCCGGCCAGTTCCACCGCATCCTGGCCCGGGACTCCCGCGCCCAGCAACAGCCCCAGCAGTTCACGGTCGGACAGTGCTTCCGCGCCCCGCGCCAGCAGCCGCTCGCGCGGCCGATCCCGGGCCGGCACGTCCCGCATGCGCCCCACTGCCCCACATCCCCTCAGTCCACCGAGTCGCGGTCGAGAGGCTCCGAACCATCGGCTACCGGGGCGTCGGGTTCCGGGTCGGGCGAAGGGGTGAACGCGTTTGCGTCCCCGCTGCTTCCCGCCGCCGAGCCGATGAGCTCCAGGAGCCGCCGGTGCAGCGTCTCCGAACGGGCCCGCAAGAAGGCGTCGTAGTCGTTGCGCAACGCGGCCTGGTAGGCGTCCTCTTCGATCAGGCAGGTGCGCAGTCGCTCCCGCAGGACGTCCTCGCCGTGCCAGCCGACCAGGTCTTTGAGGTAGGCAGAGGGGCGGCGGTCGGAGATCCAGTTGTTGGTGATCGCGCTGAGCGTGATCAGGTTGCCGCAGACGTTGTCCTTTCCTGCTTTCACCCCTTCCTTCCTCAGGTACGCACGCGGGAAGAAGTGGTGGAACTGCTTCCCGTTCTGCCAGGACAGTGCGTCGGCCACGTCGATGATGCGGCCGGTGTTGAGGTCGACGGGCTTCTCGTACGACATCAGCAGCACCAGAAGCTTGCTGGGCGCGTTCTGTCGTGAGAACTGTGCGCGCTGCCACAGAACGCTGCGAGGGAGAGCTGCCGCCGTCTCGATCTCCTTCGAGCGGTCCGCTGCGAATTCCGTGACCGCTGTCAGATCCGGCCCCATCTGAGACTCCCGCCAGCCCTTGAAGTACTCGCCGCTCGCTGTCAGCCAGAACCAGCGCGTCACGGCGTCGTATTGGGCCGCTGTCGGCTTGGGTAGTTGCCTGAACAGCTCGACCAGGACCGCGAACTGGTTGTAGTAGGGCAGCGCTTCGGCCTGCGGGGTGTGGATCTGGGTGGAGAGGAAGTCCACCGCCCGCGCGGCCGCCTTGCCTGCGTCGGCGACGGCCGTCTGGAGCTGCTGACGGTCCAAACCACGCAGCTCGTGGATGGACTTGGTGGAGAACCCGAAGCCCGCCGCCGCCGAGATCGTCCTCAACATGGTCTTGGCATCGACCCGGCCGTACTTCTTGGCATCGAGTACCTGGAGAAGCTGCTCGATCTCGTCCTTGAGGTCGAAGTCCTTCGACCAGGTGCCGGCCCGGATGAGATCGACGATGTCCATGGACGTGCCCGTGCTGTTGATCCGCTCGAAAATCCGGGCCGAGTCCTCCTCGGAGACATCGAGCAGCGTCACCAACGGCACCTGATAGTGCGCGAACTGCTCACTCAGTGCTTGGGCGCGGCGCTGAAGCTCGTCGCTCGGTTTGTCCCGCTGGATCCATGACAGGATCGCGCCGACCGAGGTGAGATCCCGGACCGGGATGATGTGCGGCCCCGTCGGGGCGTCCTCCGTGAGGTGCAGGAATTCCTCGCGCTCCAGGTCGTACGCGATCTCCCATATCGCGCCGGAGCCGTGCAGCGCGCCGACCAGGCTGGCCAGCCGCTGCTGCCCGTCGAGGACGTAATGCACCGGGGCGCCCTCGTGCTGCGGCACGGTGTCCAGGCCCGCGATCTCATGTCCGCTGGCCAGCTTGGCCGTTGTGCGCCACATGAGAAGGCTGCCGATGGGGTAGTTGCGGCGCACCGAGTCGAGCAGATACAGGATCTGCTGCGGGGTCCAGACGAACGCCCGCTGGAACTTCGGTAAAACGATGTCGCCGCTCAAGACCCTCGAGGCGAGTGAGGTGATCGGCGCAATCGTCGGCTCGGGCGCGCGCAACCTCGCTGGTGACGTCCCCATCACGTACCCCCTGATCGCCGGACTCGACAGCTGGAACAGCTATGAGAACGATCCTAGGGGGCATCACTGACAATCGACCGAGCCCGCGTTCTAGCGGAGCCCGTCCACGAAGGCCCGCCAGGCGTCCCGGCGGATGAACAGCGCGGGTCCGGCGGGGTTCTTGCTGTCGCGGACGGGGACGGCGCCGGGGAAGCCGTCGGCTACCTCGACGCAGTCGCCGCCGGTGTTTCCGCTGTAGCTGGACTTATGCCACCGTGCGCTCTTCAGGCCGGGGTCGTTCTCCATAACGCTCCTCCATGACACAGCTGATCAACGCCGCCGAAGCTTCAATGGAGAGGGCGGCGGCCTGGAGATGAGCGTAACGGCGTGCGGCTTCCCTGATGATTCCAGGGTTGGCGGTCATATGACCGGCAATGACGTCTTCCGTGTAGACGACATCGGGGTCGTCTTCGAATCGGAGGAGGTTGAACGACCCAGCCAGGCTTGCGTGTTCACCGGCGCTGAACGGCAGCACTTGGATCCGCATCCACCGGTGGTCGGTGAACTCCAACAAGCGGGCCAGTTGCCTCCGCATGACCTCGCGGCTGCCGATGGGCCGGTGCAGCACGGCCTCGTCGAGGATCGCCCAGGCCAGCGGCGGCCGGCCCCTCTCCAGGATGCGCTGGCGCTCCATCCGCGCCGCGACCAGGCTGTCGAGGTCGTCCGGCATGCCGGTGGCCAGCACCGCCCGCGCGTACTCCTCCGTCTGCAGCAGCCCGTACACCAACTGCGCCTGGTACGTGGAGATGTACGCCGCCTTCGCCTCCATCTCGGCGTACGGCTGGAACCAGGTGGGTAGTTGACTGCGCAGCACGAGGCCGATCAGTCGGGAGAAGACCCCGTCCGTGCCGAGTGCCGCGTCCACCCGCTCGGAGAAGTCGCGGGTCGGGATCTTCTTCGTGGTCTCGATCTGGCCGACCAACGAGCCCGTGCAGAAGATGATTTCGCCGAGCTGGCCCTGCTTGAGGCTGTGCGCCTCGCGCTGTCGGCGCAGCTCCCAGCCGTAGTAGTCGAGCGGGGAAGCGCTGGGGTCGAGTGATTGGATGTTGGCCATTGCGGTGCCTCCGGCCTGCAACGCCTCGCGGCGTTCGGTTCGTTACATAGCCGAGCGTAATCAAAACGTCGCATTCTGATGATGTGAATCACGTAACCGGTCCGCTGACCACGGACATCGAGAACGGGTACCGCGCCGAGTTCGCGGTAGGCGAGCACTCGGCCCGGCATCTGCGCCGCATTCTGCGGCTCTACCTCACCGGCACGGGCCTGCTTGAGGTGGCCGACGCGGCCGAACTTGCGCTGACGGAGCTCGTCGCCAACGTGGTCCGGCACGTACCCGGCCGCCGCTGCCGCACCTGTTTTCTGATCCGGCGCGGCGGCGTGCGGGTGGAGATCGCCGACCGTTGCTCGCGACTGCCCGTTTTGGCAACCGGTGACGTACTCGCCGAGGGTGGGCGGGGCCTGCTCCTCGTTGAGGCGGTCACCGACCGGTGGGGGGTGGAGCTGCGCCCCGACGGGAGGGGGAAGACGGTGTGGTTCGAGTGCCTGGCCAAGATGCCCGGCGGAGGGTGAGGCCGCCCGCCGACCAGGAATATCTCAGCGGCGCAGCTCCGCCAGTACCGCGTCCGTGAACGGGGTCCACGCCTCCACCGCCCAGGGCCCGAACGCCCGGTCCGTGAGGGCGACGCACGCCGCGCCCGCCACCGGGTCGACCCACAGGAACGTACCGGACTGCCCGAAGTGACCGAAGGTCCGAGGCGAGGAGGAACCCCCCGTCCAGTGCGGGGACTTGGAGTCGCGGATCTCGAAGCCGAGCCCCCAGTCGTTGGGGCTCTGGTGCCCGAACCCGGGCAGCACTCCCTTCGTACCGGGGTACTGCACGGTCATTGCCTCCGCGACCGTACGAGGGTCGAGCAGCCGCGGCGCCTGCACCTCGGCCACGAAGCGAACCAGGTCCGCCACCGTCGACACCCCGTCCTTCGCGGGCGAGCCGTCCAGCGACGTCCTCGTCATCCCCAGCGGCTCCAGCACCGCCTGCCGCAGATACTCCCCGAAGGGGATGTCGGTCGCCTTGGCGACATGGTCCCCGAGCACCTCGAACCCGGCGTTGGAGTACAGCCGCCGCTCCCCGGGCGCGGCCGTCACCCGGTGCTCGTCGAACGCGAGCCCGGAGGTGTGCGCGAGGAGATGACGGACCGTCGACCCGGCCGGCCCGGCAGGCTCGTCGAGCTCGATCGCCCCCTCCTCGTACGCGACGAGCGCGGCGTACGCGGCAAGCGGCTTGGTGACCGACGCGAGGGCGAAACGGTGATCGACAAGGCCGTGCGACCCGAGCACCGCCCCGTCCGCGCGGACGACGGCCGCCGCCGCCGTGGGAACGGGCCAATTCTCGATCGACGCCAGACTGCTCTGCAAAGACATGACTACGAGCCTAAGCGGCTCAAAGCTGCAGCCGCATCGACGGGTCGGGCTTGCGGACGAATCCGAGCGAGACGTACAGCGGCTCGGCGGCGGCGGACGCGTTGAGGTCGACCTGGGGGACGTTCCGTTCGCGGAACCAGTCGAGGAGCGTTTCCATGCACGCCCGCGCGTACCCCCGCCGCCGCGCGTCCGGATCGGTCGCGACGCTGAAGACGTGCCCGACCGCGCCGTGCGGATTGCCCGCGCGCCCGATCCGGTACTCGATCGTCCCCGCGACGAGCGCCGCGAGAGCGTCGGGCCGGCCGGAGTGGTCCGGGTGGTCCACGACGAAGGCCGCGAAGTCCCCGTCGGGGTCGGCGAGCTTGCCGCGTATGGTCGGGAGGGACTGGGCGTGCCACTCGATGGACGGGGGGCCGGCGGAGGCGAAGAGCGAGTCGATCATCACCTGGCGCAGGCGCAGTACTTCCTCGGCGTCCTCGGGCACGGCACGGCGTACGAGACTCATGATCCGCACGGTAGTCAGAGTGCCCCGCGTACGTCTCCGTATTTTCGGCGGGCGTCCGTCGGACGTCGCCGGACGGGTTCTCACCCGAACCCGCTTGCTTCGAGTGCACTCCAAGGTTTTAGCGTGGGGCCATGACGGTGATGGAGACCACGGCCGAGGCTGCCGAGACCGGCACCAGTACGCGTACCCGGGACTGCGCCGCCCCGCCCCAGCGGCACCGGCGTCCGGACGGCGAGGACAGCTACACGATCAGCGAGGTCGTCGCCTTCACCGGCCTCACCGCGCACACCCTGCGCTGGTACGAGCGGATCGGGCTGATGCCGCACATCGACCGCTCGCACACCGGCCAGCGCCGCTACAGCAACCGCGACCTGAACTGGCTCGACCTGGTCGGCAAGCTCCGGCTCACCGGTATGCCGGTCGCCGACATGGTCAGGTACGCGGAGCTGGTGCGCGAGGGGGACGACACCTACATCGAGCGCTTCGAGCTCCTGGAGGCGACCCGCCGGGACGTGAAGGCGCGGATCGCCGAGCTCCAGGACACCCTGGCGGTTCTCGACCACAAGATCAGCTTCTACGCGGACGCAGGGCGCGCCCTGGCGTCGGAGAGGTCCCGATGACGGACAGCAGGATCGCGAAGGTGGAACTGGGCACGGCCGGCCCCGAGGTCGGCGTGCAGGGCCTCGGCTGCATGGGCATGAGCGCCGCGTACGGGCCCACGGACGCCGACGAGGCCCGGGCCACCCTGGAACGGGCGCTGGAACTCGGCGTCACGCTCTTCGACACGGCCGACGTGTACGGCCTGGGGGAGAACGAGAAGTTCATCTCGCCCTTCGTCAAGGCCCACCGCGACGAAGTCGTCCTCGCCACGAAGTTCGGCATCTTCCGTGATCCCGCCGAGCCGACGAAGCGGGCCATCCGCAACGACACCGCCTACATCCGCCAGTCCGTCGAGGGGAGCCTGAAGCGGCTGGACGTCGAGGTGATCGACCTCTACTACATGCACCGCCGTGACGTGAACATCCCCATCGAGGAGACTGTCGCCGCGATGGCCGAGCTGGTGCGCGAGGGCAAGGTCAAGCACCTCGGGCTGAGCGAGGTCACCGGCGGGGAGCTGCGCGCCGCGCACGCCGTGCACCCGATTGCGGCGGTGCAGTCGGAGTGGTCGCTGTTCAGCCGGGACATCGAGGCGGGCGTGGTGCCGGCGGTCCGTGAGCTGGGCGTCGCTCTGGTGCCGTACTCGCCGCTCGGACGCGGTTTCCTCACCGGTTCGTTCGTCAACGCCGAGGATCTGACCTCGGACGACTTCCGCCGTACGATGCCGCGTTTCACCGGCGACAACGCGGCCGCCAACGCCGCGCTGCTGGAGCCGGTGCGTGCGGTCGCCGAGGCGCACGGGGCGTCGCCGGGGCAGATCGCGCTGGCCTGGGTGCAGCAGCAGGCGGCGGTGCACGGGTTGCCGGTGGTCTCGATCCCGGGCACGCAGAGGCGCAGCCGGGTCGAGGAGAACACCGCGGCCACGCGGATCGTGCTGACGCAGGACGAGCTGGGGGTGCTGGAGCCGATCGCCTCGAAGGTGGCCGGGGACCGGTACGCGGACATGTCGTTCTCGTCGGCGGGGCGGGAGTAGAGGCTCTCGCCCTACAGCTCGGCCAGCAGCTCCGCCTTCTTCGTCGTGAACTCCTCGTCCGTGACCAGACCCGCCTGGTGGAGTTCGCCGAGGTGGCGGATGCGGTCGGCGATGTCGGCCGGGTCGCGGCGGGGGGCCGCGGCCGCGGTCACCGGGGCCGGGCCCGAGGCCCGTACGGCCGCGAGGACCGAGGCGGCGAACGGGAGGGACTCGTGGACGGGGCCGTAACCGAGGCCGAAGACGACCGCCGCCGGGTCCTGGTCGGCCTGCGCGGGCTGTGCGGCGGCGGGCTCGCGCCGCAGCAGCCGCAGATGGCCCTCGAAGACCTCGGGGGAGCGCCACTCGACCCCGCTGAGGCCGGTGACCGGGAAGCTCTGGTCGCCGGCCTTCCACTTGGTGGAGGACGCGCCCGTCCAGAACCAGCGGAAGGACACGGCCTTGCCGTCGAAGGAGGCCTTCGCGTCGTACGCCTTGAAGTGGAGCGGCGCTTCGGGGGGCGCGACGAGGTAGCGCTCGGGCGGTTCGGCGTCCTCGGTGAGCGCGGCGCGCAGTTCGTCCGCGTAGTACTCGGCGAGGGTCTCCCGGTCGGCGGGCAGCACCAGCCGATAGGGGTCGCCCCCTTCCTTCAGCTGCCCCGCGGCCGCTTCCATCAGCGGATCGGCGCCCGCTCTCGGCACGGCGTGCAGGACGACCGTGCCGCGCTTGCCCGGCGTCAGTGTGACCCCCGCTATCGCTTCCAGGGGGATGCGGCGTTCGCCGAGCGCCTGGAACAGCTTCGGCGTACGGATCCCCCGTTCGAAGCGGATGAGCACGGAGTCGGACTCGAACTCCCAGGCGGCATGAAATCCGGCCAGTACGTCACCCATGCGGGCCATCGTAAGCGGCCCGCACGTCTGCGTCGCCTCCCCGGGCGGACCGCAGTTTTTCGTCCTCTACGCGCGTCCTGCCGCCGGGGCGTCGGACAAACCCTGTCGGCACGCGTCATCGTCGTGTGCGCACCGCACCGCCTCGTACGCGCCAACGCCGATCTCGGCGAAGTTGCGCAGGCTCTCGGTGCCCGGCTCGAAATAGCCGCCGTGGCCGTTCGCGCCCCGAGCGGACAGCACTCGTGCTCCGAACGCCTTCGACACCGGGTCGGCGCCGTGTCCGAGCCCGCCGAATTCGAGGTACGGCACGTCCTGGATCCAGTCGCCGGAGTCCCGCATCGCCCAGACCCGGGCGGTGGTGTGCAGCGAGGACGCCTTCTGGGCCCGCATGCCGGGGCTGCCGGCGACCGCTATGTCGGAGACCCGGGAGGGCAGGTCGCGGGCGGCGAGGCCACACAGCACGGAGCCGTAGCTGTGGCAGTAGAGCGCGATGGGCGCACGGCCGGGCAGGGCGCGCAGCAGCGCGTTCAGCCGGACCGCGCCCTCCTCGGCGCGGCTGCCGGTGGCCGCGTCCACGCCCAGTCCGCTGGGTGTGGTGTAGTCGGCCCAGGCGATCACGGCCGTACGTGCCGGGGGGGCGGCGGCCTTCTCCGCCCCGTACAGGGCCTGCGCCATGCCGACCGGCGCCGAGTACTTCTTGTTGGTGCGCTGGAACGTGAGCAGGTCGGTGTCGACACCGGGCACCACGATGGAGACCCGCTCGGCCCGGTCGAGATTTCCGAAGACCTCGGCGACCCGGCCCGAGCCCATGGGGTCGAAGGCGAGGAAATTGCGGCCCTTCTGCAGCATCGCCTCGTAGCGGTGCATGCGGCGTCCGGCCTGCTGCTGTCCCAGGGACGAGAGCCGGTTGTCGTGCATGCGCTTCTTCTCGACCTTGCGCTGCTGGTCGATGGCGACGCGGTTGGCCGCGTAGCGCAGCGCCACGGGCGCGCCGTTCATGTTGCCGACCGCGAGCGGATAGCGGTGGGCGAGACGGGTGCGCTCGTGGGCGTCGAGGGACGCGAAGAAGCGGGCGAGGCGGCTCGGCGTGGAGTCAGGGGTGGGCAGTCGCTGTCCGGCGACGCTGCCGTGCTCCCACGCGGAGCGGGACGCCTGGAGAGGGGTTGCCCCCCGGTGGCCCTGGAGTGCGGTCCAGCCACTGGTGGCCAGCATCACGAACACCACGGCCAGCGCGAGCAGTGCGCGCCAGACGTTCAGTTGGGGGGATGTGTCGAAGGAAGTCACTGAGAGGACACCCTAGGAGAAGGTTGGCGCCTCCCGTTAAATGAGTGACTGGTATCACGTTTCTCACGGGGTAATTGGGGCGAACCGGGTTCAGTTTCAGATAAATAGTGACGGTGTGTGCCCGGAGTTGATCGTTCCGTGCCTCACTCCGTGCGCCACTTCTCCGCCAACGCCGGGCCCACCTGGTCGAGGTAAAGGGTGGTCAACTCGCGGATCGCCGGGACGCTGTGATCCGCGCCCTCGCTCCACAGGCGGCCCGTGATGCGCATCACTCCGCCGAACGCGGCCACCGCGACGCGCGGTCTCGGGTCCGCGTCCACGTCGAGTCCCTCGCGCTCGGCGATCACTCGCGCGATCTCCTCCTCCAGTTCCGCGGAGCGGCGCAGATAGGCGGCGAGGAGGGCGGGTGTCGACTCGATCAACCGGTAGGCGCGCATGTGCAGTTCGAGCGGTACGGGGGACTCGATCGACTCGCCGATGGTGTCCCAGCCCTCGAGGACGGCGCGTCGCAGCGCCTCCAACGGGGCTTCCTGGGGCGGGCGTTCGCGCACGGCGGTGAGGAAGCGCGCCTCCGCGACCCCCTGGGTGAACAGGGCGACCTCCTCCTTGCCCGCGAAGTAACGGAAGAAGGTGCGCTGCGAGACGTCGACCGCCTCCGCGATCTCGTCGACGGTCGTCCGGTCGTACCCCTGGGTGGTGAACAGTTCGAGGGCGGCCCGCAGCAGCGCGTCCCGGGTGCGCTGCTTCTTGCGTTCGCGCAGGCTCGGCCGGGGCGACGTCTGGGACGCTGTCGTCTCCATGAGGTCCTCTTCTGTCCTTTCAGCCCAGCTCAGCGTACCGGTGGGTGACGTGACAGTTACCGACTTGTGAATTGGTTTGTCAATTGTCAGTGGCTGTCACTAGCCTCGAAGGTATGACTAGTCAGACCACCATCGACACGACGGGTTCGGGGGACAAGGCTCCGGTCACTCCGTCGGACAAGGCGCCGTCCGACGGGCTGCGCGGCCATCCGTGGTTCACCCTGTTCACCGTTGCCGTCGGCGTCATGATGGTCGCCCTGGACGGCACCATCGTGGCCATCGCCAACCCGGCCATCCAGAAGGACCTGGGCGCGAGCTTCGCCGACGTCCAGTGGATCACCAACGGGTACTTCCTCGCACTCGCGGTCACCCTGATCACCGCGGGCAAGCTCGGTGACCGCTTCGGCCACCGCCAGACCTTCCTCATAGGCGTGGTCGGCTTCGCCACGGCCTCCGGCGCGATCGGCTTCTCCAGCAGCATCGCCCTGGTCGTCACCTTCCGTGTCTTCCAGGGCCTGTTCGGCGCGCTGCTGATGCCGGCCGCCCTCGGCCTGCTGCGGGCCACCTTCCCGGCCGAGAAGCTGAACATGGCGATCGGCATCTGGGGCATGGTCATCGGCGCCTCCACCGCGGGCGGCCCGATCCTCGGCGGTCTGCTGGTCCAGCACGTCAGCTGGCAGTCGGTGTTCTTCATCAACGTGCCGGTCGGCGTCATCGCCCTCGTCCTCGGCCTGCTGATCCTGACCGATCACCGCGCGCAGAACGCGCCCCGCTCCTTCGACGTCCTGGGCATCGCGCTGCTCTCCGGCGCCATGTTCTGCCTGGTCTGGGCGCTCATCAAGGCCCCGGCCTGGGGCTGGGGTGACGGCCTGACCTGGACGTTCCTGGCCGCCTCGGTGCTCGGCTTCGTGGTCTTCGCCCTCTGGGAGAAGCGTGTCAAGGAGCCGCTGATCCCGCTGGCGCTGTTCCGCTCCGTACCGCTGTCGGCCGGTGTGGTCCTCATGGTGCTGATGGCCATCGCCTTCCTGGGCGGCCTCTTCTTCGTCACGTTCTACTTGCAGAACGTGCATGGTATGAGCCCGGTCGACGCCGGTCTGCACCTGCTCCCGCTCACCGGAATGATGATCGTGGGTTCACCGCTCGCCGGCGCCCTGATCACCAAGACGGGCCCGCGCATCCCGCTGGCGGGCGGTATGGCCCTCACCGCGATCTCCATGTACGGCATGTCCACGCTGGACACAGGCACCAGCGGCGCCGTCATGTCGCTCTGGTTCGCCGGTCTCGGCCTCGGCCTCGCGCCGGTCATGGTCGGCGCCACCGAGGTCATCGTGGGCAACGCGCCGATGGAGCTCTCCGGCGTGGCCGGCGGTCTCCAGCAGGCCGCGATGCAGATCGGTGGCAGCCTCGGTACGGCCGTGCTGGGCGCCGTGATGGCCTCCAAGGTCGACGGCGACCTCGCCGGCAACTGGGCCGACGCCAAGCTGCCGCCGCTCACCCCGGCCCAGCTCGATCAGGCCTCGGAAGCCGTCCAGGTCGGCGCCGCGCCGGTCGCCCCGGGCACCCCGGCCGCACTCGCCGAGAAGATCACGACCGTCGCCCACGACACCTTCATCTCCGGCATGAGCCTGGCCTGCCTGGTCGCCGCCGTGGTCGCCGTCGTGGCGGTCTTCGTCGCGCTCCTCACCAAGCGGGGCGAGAACGCGGACGCGGCGGGCGCGGGCGCCGGCCATATCTGAGCCGGTCCGTATGACCAGCACCTTTTCGTGCAGGTTTCACCTATCTGGGTGACGCCGCCGAAGATCCCTCCCGCCCGGCAGCCGTCGCACGTCACAGTGGGTCAAGTCCTCCGCACGACATGGGAGGACCACCGGAACTGCGGCGCGCTGCCGGAGGGGGGCGGCGCGCCCGCAGTCCGAAGAGGGGAGGGGCCGCCCCGTCAGGGGCGCGGGGAACTGCGCGACCAGCCACAACGGACCCGCACCCGACAACGAGCCCCCCGCTAGCGCGCATGCTCCTCCGCGCCCTCCGGCACCGGGTGCCGAACCCCACCAGCCAGCGCAGCCACTTCGGCCCGGAGCGCCCGCACCTCCTCCGTGAGCGACTCGATCGCCGCCGTCTGCCGCCGCTCCTCCACGTCGTCCTTCTCGAACCGTGAGATGAACCACGCGGCGATGTTCGCGGTCACGACACCGAGCAGCGCGATCCCGGAGAGCATCAACCCGACCGCGATCATGCGCCCGAGACCGGTGGTCGGCGCGTGATCGCCGTACCCCACCGTCGTCATCGTCGTGAACGACCACCACACGGCGTCACCCAGCGTCTTGATGTTCCCGTTCGGCGACTCCCGCTCCACCGACAGCACCGCGAGCGAGCCGAACATCAGCAGCCCGACGACCGCGCCCCCGACGTAGGTCGTCAGCCGGATCTGCTGGTCCATCCGAGCCCGCCGCCCGACCAGCGTGAGTGTCGCGACGAGCCGCAGCAGCCGCAGTGGCTGGAGGATCGGCAGGATCACCGCGCACAGGTCCATCCAGTGCGTACGGACGAAGTCCTTGCGGTCCCGCACGAGTATGAGGCGCACGAGATAGTCGGCGGCGAACGCGCCCCACACCGTCCACTCCACGGCCGTGCACACGCCCGTCAGGCCACGGCTCGCGTCGCTGTCCACGATCGGCACGGCATAGGCGAGGGTGAAGGCCACCGCGAGTCCCAACAGGGGCCGTTGCGTGCGCCGCTCCCAACGGACCTGCACCGATTGCTCGTTCATGTCCGCATCGTAGGTGCACACAGCACCCCGTAAGGGGCGCGGGAATCCGGGCGACCGGCTCCCCGCGCGCCCACCGGCGCTCGTGCGGAGCGCCTACGCGTCGCCGCCCGCGGCGCCCGGGTCGGCCGACGCCACGTCGAGCAGCTGATAGCGGTCGATCGCCTGCTTCAGCACCGAACGGTCGACCTTGCCCTCGCGGGCCAGCTCGGTCAGCACCGCGACCACGATCGACTGCGCGTCGATGTGGAAGAAGCGCCGCGCCGCGCCGCGCGTGTCCGCGAAGCCGAAGCCGTCCGCGCCCAGCGACTGGTACGTACCCGGCACCCACCGCGAGATCTGGTCCGGAACCGATCGCATCCAGTCGGAGACGGCCACGAACGGACCCTCGGCGCTGCTCAGCTTCTGCGTCACATACGGGACGCGCTGCTCCTCCTCGGGGTGCAGCAGATTGTGCCGCTCCACGTCGACGGCCTCGCGCCGCAGCTCGTTCCAGGAGGTCGCCGACCAGATGTCGGCGCGCACGTTCCACTCCTCGGCGAGGATCCGCTGCGCCTCGACCGCCCACGGCACGGCGACACCGGAGGCCAGGATCTGCGCCGGGACGGAACCCGAAGTCCCCTCCGAGTAGCGGTAGATGCCCTTGAGGATGCCGTCCACGTCGACGTTCGCGGGCTCGACCGGGTGCTGGATCGGCTCGTTGTAGACGGTGAGGTAGTAGAAGACGTCCTCGCCGTGCGGGTGTTCGTCGGACGAGCCGTACATCCGGCGCAGACCGTCCTTGACGATGTGCGCGATCTCGAACCCGAACGCCGGGTCGTACGCGACACAGCCCGGGTTGGTCGAGGCGAGCAGCTGCGAGTGGCCGTCCGCGTGCTGAAGACCCTCACCGGTCAGAGTCGTACGACCGGCGGTCGCGCCCAGTACGAAACCACGCGCCAACTGGTCGGCCATCTGCCAGAACTGGTCGCCGGTGCGCTGGAAACCGAACATCGAGTAGAAGACGTAGACCGGGATCAGCGGCTCGCCGTGCGTGGCGTACGCCGAACCCGCGGCGATCAGCGAGGCCGTGCAGCCCGCCTCGGAGATGCCGTCGTGCAGCATCTGGCCGGTCGGCGACTCCTTGTAGGCCAGGAGCAGATCGCGGTCCACGGACTCGTACTGCTGGCCGAGCGGGTTGTAGATCTTCGCGCTCGGGAAGAACGAGTCCATGCCGAAGGTGCGGTACTCGTCGGGCGCGATCAGCACGAAACGCCTGCCGATCTCCTTGTCCCGCATGAGGTCCTTCAGCAGTCGCACGAACGCCATGGTCGTGGCGATCGACTGCTGGCCGGAGCCCTTCTTCACACCCGCGTAGGCCTTGTCGTCCGGCAGGGCCAGCGGCTTCGACCGTACGACGCGCGTGGGGACGTATCCGCCGAGCCCCTTGCGGCGGTCGTGCATGTACTGGATCTCTTCCGAGTTCCGGCCCGGGTGGTAGTACGGCGGCGCGCCGGACTCCAGCTCCTTGTCGGAGATCGGCAGGTGCAGACGGTCCCGGAAGCCCTTGAGGTCGGCGACCGTCAGCTTCTTCATCTGGTGCGTGGCGTTGCGGCCCTCGAAGTTCGGGCCGAGCGTCCAGCCCTTGACCGTCTGCGCCAGGATCACCGTCGGCTGGCCCTTGTGCGCCTTGGCCGCCGAGAACGCCGCGAAGATCTTCTTGTGGTCGTGACCGCCGCGTCCCAGGTGCAGGATCTGGTCGTCGGTCATGTTCTCGACCATCGCCCGCAGCCGGTGGTCGTCACCGAAGAAGTGCCGGCGGATGTAGTCGCCCGTCTCGGTGGCGTACGTCTGGAACTGGCCGTCCGGAGTGGTGTTCAGCTTGTTGACCAGTACGCCGTCGCGGTCCTGCGCGAGCAGCGGGTCCCAGGTGCGGTCCCAGACCAGCTTGATGACGTTCCACCCGGCGCCCCGGAACTGTGACTCCAGCTCCTGGATGATCTTGCCGTTGCCGCGCACCGGGCCGTCGAGGCGCTGGAGGTTGCAGTTGACGACGAAGGTCAGGTTGTCCAGGCCCTCCCGAGCGGCGATGGACAGCTGTCCGAGCGATTCCGGCTCATCCATCTCGCCGTCCCCGAGGAACGCCCAGACGTGTGACTTGGAGGTGTCCGCGATGCCGCGCGCCTCCATGTAGCGGTTCATCCGCGCCTGGAAGATCGCGCCGAGCGGGCCGAGGCCCATGGAGACGGTCGGGAACTCCCAGAAGCCCGGCATCAGCCGCGGGTGCGGGTACGAGGACAGGCCGTACGGAGCCTTCGACTTCTCCTGCCGGAACGCGTCGAGCTGCTGCTCGGAGAGCCGGTCGAGGAGGAACGCGCGGGCGTAGATACCAGGGGAGGCGTGCCCCTGGAAGAAGATCTGGTCGCCGCCGTCGCCCTCGTCCTTGCCACGGAAGAAGTGGTTGAAGCCGACGTCGTAGAGCGAGGCGGAGGAGGCGAAGGTGGCGATGTGACCGCCGACGCCGATGCCGGGACGCTGGGCGCGCGAGACCATCACGGCGGCGTTCCACCGGGTGGCGTTGAGGACCTTGCGCTCGATCTCCTCGTTGCCGGGGAAGAACGGCTCGTCCTTGGTGGCGATCGTGTTGACGTAGTCCGTGCTGCGCATCTCGGGCACGGCCACGCGCTTCTCGCGGGCCCTCTCGATCAGCCGCAGCATCAGATAGCGGGCGCGCTCACGGCCGCGCTCGTCGACGGCGGCGTCGAGGGAGTCGAGCCACTCCCGGGTCTCTTCGGGGTCGAAGTCCGGGACCTGACTGGGAAGGCCGCCAATGATGATCGGATTGCGATCGGATCCGGAAACCACGCTGTTCCTTCACTGTCAGAGGGCCGTGTGAGGGCTGCCCGAGGGGTTGTCTGGGAGGCTGTCCGGGGCGGGTTTTCGGTCTGTCCGCACCGTTGCCCATCGTGTACCTCGGGAACGGAATCGTCATCTCTACCGAGAGGTAACCAACACATTCCTGCAGTTGGTTGGGACGTGCCCGACCAAAACGCAACGATACGCTCACTCCGTGACGCGTTCCGCAAAGCCGTTCGGGTCTCGTACGCTCCAAGGGTTCCGAAATCCACAAATGGGGCAGAAGGGTGTGGTGTGTGTCACTTATGGCCTTGAATCCTCGCCTGAGGTTGCGCCGACACCGCCGGGATCGTCACCGTTTCGGCGGTCTCGACGGCCGGGTACTTGCGCGATCCGTCCCGCCCGTGTGGACTACGGCCAATGCTTCGCGTACGCGCGTGGCTGAGACATCTACCGAAACATGATCAGGAGGCAAGCCGTGAGCGCGACCGCGGACCACGCGGAGGAGCGGACCAACCCGGCCGGCAGGCTGGGGTTCGAGCCCGGACAGGTGGTCCAGGAGATCGGCTTCGACGACGACGTCGACCACGAGCTCCGTGAAGGTATCGAATCGTTGATCGGCCAGGATCTGGTCGATGAGGACTACGACGACGTCGCTGACGTCGTGTTGCTGTGGTTCCGCGACGAGGACGGCGACCTTACGGACGCTCTGGTGGACGCCATCGGTCTCCTTGAGGACGGCGGCATGATCTGGCTGCTGACCCCGAAGACCGGCCGGGACGGCTACGTCGAGCCCAGCGACATCAGTGACGCCGCCCAGACTGCCGGCCTCTCCCAGACGAAGAGCATCTCGGTCGGGAAGGAGTGGTCGGGCACGCGTCTGGCCACACCCAAGTCGAAGCGCTGAGCTCTCGCTCCGTCTGCCGCACCAAACCACCCAAGAGGCCCCTGTCGGCGTCCCGCCGTCGGGGGCCTCCCCCATGCCCCGGGGCATCCCGCGCGGCGTGCGTCGGGGCGTGGCCGGTGGGGCCGGGGGGTGCTGCGTAGGGTGGGGTTCACCCGAACAGGCCCTTGGAAGGGAAGCGTGTGACTATGGCGATCGAGGTCGGCACCGAGGCACCGGACTTCGAGCTCAAGGACAACCACGGCGCCACCGTGAAGCTGTCCGACTTCCGCGGTGAGAAGAACGTGGTGCTGCTCTTCTACCCGTTCGCCTTCACCGGCGTGTGCACCGGAGAGCTGTGCGCCCTGCGCGACGAACTGCCGAAGTTCGTCAACGACGACGTCCAGCTGCTGGCCGTCTCCAACGACTCCATCCACACCCTGCGCGTCTTCGGCGAGCAGGAGGGCCTGGAATACCCGCTGCTCTCCGATTTCTGGCCGCATGGCAACACTTCACGCGCGTACGGCGTCTTCGACGAGGGCAAGGGTTGTGCCGTGCGCGGCACCTTCATCATCGACAAGGCGGGCGTCGTTCGCTGGACCGTCGTCAACGGTCTGCCGGACGCGCGTGACCTGAACGAGTACGTGAAGGCGCTCGACACTCTGTGAGCCCGACACCCTGTGATTGTTCGGTCGCAGGGCCTGCAGGGTGCGGGAACCCGTCACTAGGATCGACACGTTGATCCGATACCAACGCACGACGGGGCTCCCCGCCCCTGGACACCATTGGGAGGACTCGTGGGAGTCAGCCTCAGCAAGGGCGGCAACGTATCGCTGACCAAGGAGGCCCCGGGACTGACCGCGGTCATCGTCGGTCTGGGATGGGACGCCCGAACGACCACCGGCGTCGACTTCGACCTCGACGCCAGCGCCATCCTCACGAACGCCGAAGGCAAGGTGAGCACCGACCAGAACTTCGTGTTCTTCAACAATCTGAAGAGCCCGGACGGTTCGGTCGAGCACACCGGGGACAACATCACCGGTGAAGGCGAGGGCGACGACGAGCAGATCAAGGTCAACCTCGCCGCCGTTCCCGCCGACGTCCAGAAGATCGTGTTCCCGGTTTCCATCTACGACGCCGAGAACCGCCAGCAGTCCTTCGGCCAGGTCCGCAACGCCTTCATCCGCGTGGTGAACCAGGCCGGCGAGGCGGAGATCGCGCGTTACGACCTCTCCGAGGACGCCTCGACGGAGACCGCGATGGTCTTCGGAGAGCTGTACCGCAACGGCCCGGAGTGGAAGTTCCGTGCCATCGGCCAGGGCTACGCCTCGGGCCTGCGCGGCATCGCGCAGGACTTCGGCGTCAACGTCTGAGCCGTACGGCCTTCGGCTCCAGGTCCGGCGCCGCACCCTTCATGGGCGGCGCCGGACCCGCTGGACCACCGCGCGCAGGCCGCGCGGCACAACTGAAAGTCTGACCTCGGGGAGGACCAGCATCATGGGCGTCACGCTCGCCAAGGGAGGCAATGTCTCCCTCTCCAAGGCCGCACCCAACCTCACGCACGTGATGATCGGGCTCGGCTGGGACGCGCGCTCCACCACCGGAGCCGACTTCGACCTCGACGCCAGCGCCCTGCTGTGCAATTCCGGCCGGGTGCTCGGCGACGAGTGGTTCATCTTCTACAACCAGCTCAAGAGCCCGGACGGCTCCGTGGAGCACACCGGCGACAACCTCACGGGTGAGGGCGAGGGCGACGACGAGTCGATCCTGATCGACCTCTCCAAGGTGCCGGCCAACGTCGACAAGATCGTCTTCCCGGTCTCCATCCACGATGCCGACAACCGTGGCCAGACCTTCGGCCAGGTCAGCAACGCGTTCATCCGTGTGGTCAACCAGGCCGACGGCCAGGAGCTCGCCCGCTACGACCTCTCCGAGGACGCCTCGACGGAGACGGCGATGATCTTCGGCGAGGTCTACCGCTACAACCAGGAGTGGAAGTTCCGAGCGGTCGGTCAGGGGTACGCGTCCGGTCTGCGTGGCATCGCGCTCGACTTCGGAGTCAATGTCTCCTAGGGCCCGCCCGAGTCAGCCGAAGGGGCGGCCCTCTAGACTTCGTGGTCAACAGTAGGTAAAGCCGAGTGCGGCGCGGGGGAGACCCGTACACACACGATGATTGGGTAGCCAGTGCTTCTGAAAACCTTCGGCTGGTCGTTTGCGGTCACCGCGCTCGGCTTGGTCGCAGCGGTGATCTACGGGGGGTGGACCGCCTTTGGCATCGTGGCGATCCTGGCCGTCCTGGAGATCTCGCTGTCCTTCGACAACGCGGTGGTCAACGCCGGAATCCTGAAGAAGATGAATGCCTTCTGGCAGAAGATCTTCCTCACGGTCGGTGTGCTGATCGCCGTCTTCGGTATGCGACTGGTCTTCCCCGTCGTGATCGTGGCGATCACGGCCAAGAAGGGCCCGATCGAGGCGGTCAACCTCGCGCTGACCGACAAGGACCAGTACCAGCAACTGGTCACGGACGCCCACCCGGCGATCGCCGCCTTCGGTGGCATGTTCCTGCTGATGATCTTCCTCGACTTCATCTTCGAGGAGCGCGACATCCAGTGGCTGCGCTGGATCGAGCGCCCGCTCGCCAAGCTCGGCAAGGTCGACATGCTGTCGGTCTGCATCGCGCTGGTCGTGCTGCTGGTCTCCTCCATGACGTTCGCGGTCCACGCCCACCAGCACGGCGGCGCGCACATCGACAAGGCGCAGACGGTGCTGATCTCCGGCATCGCCGGCCTGATCACGTACATGGTCGTCGGCGGACTCTCCGGCTACTTCGAGGACAAACTCGAGGAGGACGAGGAGCGGGAGCACGAGGCAGAGGAGGAGGCGGCGCGGACCGGCAAGAAGAAGCCGGCCGTCGTCCTCGCCGGCCAGGCCGCGTTCTTCATGTTCCTCTACCTCGAGGTCCTGGACGCGTCCTTCTCCTTCGACGGTGTCATCGGCGCCTTCGCCATCACCAACGACATCGTGCTGATGGCGCTCGGCCTCGGCATCGGTGCCATGTACGTCCGCTCGCTCACGGTCTACCTGGTCCGCCAGGGCACCCTCGACGACTACGTCTACCTGGAGCACGGCGCGCACTACGCGATCGGCGCCCTCGCCGTGATCCTCCTGGTCACCATCCAGTACCAGATCCACGAGGTCATCACCGGTCTCGTCGGTGTCATCCTGATCGTCTGGTCCTTCTGGTCCTCGGTGCGCCGCAACAAGGCGCTCGCGGAGGCCGAGGGAAAAGCGACGGCCTCGGACGAGAAGACTGAGATCTCGTCCGGGGTGTGAGACGCCCTCCGGACCGGGGAGAGGCGGCGCACCCTCGGTGCACGGGGATTGGCACCCCTCCGGTTGAGGAACGCTCTGAGCGGGGCGGCCGTCGAGGACGAGTCCTCGTGGCCGCCCCGCCGCACATCCGGACAACAGGGGGCGGGACAAGGCAATGGGCTTCTGGGACGACCTGTGGCGCGGACGCTCGACGGACTTCGACTCCGGCAGTGCCGCCACCAACTCCATAGAACTGACCAAGCGGAACCACACGGTCTCGCTCACCAGACAGGGCGCGGCCACCGGCAACCTGCGCATCAACCTGTCCTGGCGCATGCGTACGTCGGACATCGGCGGCGGCCAGCAGGGCGGCAGCCTGCTGCGGCACCCCTTCAAGACCTTCAAGCCGGACGTGGTCCAGGCGCACACCCAGAGCATGGTGAACGTCGACCTCGACCTGGGCGTCATGTACGAGCTCGCGGACGGCTCCAAGGGTGTGGTGCAGCCGCTGGGCAACTTCCTCGGCGACATCAACGACCCGCCGTACGTGAAGCTCAGCGGTGACGACCGGTTCGGCTCGGCGTCCGGGGAGACGGCCTACGTCAACCTCGACCACCGCGACGACATCAAACGGCTCCTGGTCTTCGTCTACATCTACGACCAGACGCCCGCCTTCGACCGCACGCACGCCATCATCACGCTCTACCCGAGCAACGGGCCCCGGATCGAGATCGGCCTCGAGGAGCGGCATCCGCAGGCCCGCTCCTGCGCGGTGGTGATGATCGAGAACAACAAGGGCGAGATCACCGTGCGGCGTGAGGTGAAGTTCGTGTACGGGTTCCAGGCGGAGCTGGACCGGTTGTACGGGTGGGGGCTGCAGTGGGGGCGCGGGTACAAGTCCAAGGCGGACCGTTGACGTCGCCTGTCGCGGCAGTGGGCCCTAGCTAGGGCCTGTCCGGCGGATCATGCCGGAGACGCGGGGCTTGGCACGCCCATCTGCGGCGTTGTCGTCGGTTGCCGACGCTCCGCGTCGACGCCCTCCTCCGCCTTGCAGCTGGACGCACCAAGCCCCGCTCACCTGTGCTTATAAGGCACCGTCGCTTCCCTCCGACTTGATCCGCCGGACACGCCCTAGCGTCCGATGAACTGTGGCCCTTGTGGCGGCAGCCTGAAATCCGGGTCGGGCAGGGAGCCGACCGCCTGAGGGAATCCGTAGGCCGGCTGGACGGCCGGGGCCGTCTGGGGCTGCGGGTAGCCGTAGGCGGGCTGGCTGGTCGGCTGGGGGTAGCCGTACGCGGGCTGGACGGGAGCCGTCTGCGCGGGCCCCGGATAGCCGTAGGCGGGCTGCTGGGGCACCGGAGGGGCCTGCTCGGGCGGAAGTGGCACCGAGGTCTCCGGGGAGGCCGCGGGGTCCGCCCAGGCGGTCGCGTCGGGTACGGGTGCGGCGGCCTCGGGATCCGACTCGTCCACCGTGATCCCGAAGTCGGAGGCGAGCCCCTCCAGACCGTTCGGGTAGCCCTCGCCGAGTGCGCGGAACTTCCAGCCCTGACCGCGCCGGTACAGTTCGCCGCAGATCAGCGCCGTCTCCGTACCGGTCTCCGGCTTGATGTCGAAGTGGGCCAGCGGTTCGCCGTCCGAGCCGATCGCGCTGGTCGTGCCGGAGGCGTCGTACAGCAGGATGCGTAGGGCGCTTACCTGGTCGAAGGTGACGCCGTCCGCCGATGCGACCAGCAGAATCTGTCCTACGCCGGACTCGACACCCGCCAGATCCGTCTGGATGGTGTCGGTGAGGCCCTCGGCGACACGTTTCTTGCCGAGGCGCCACACCTTGCCGGAAGGATGGCGTGGCTGGTTGTAGAAGACGAAGTCCTCGTCGGATCGCACACGACCGTCGGGACCGAGGAGAAGCGCCGAGACATCGACATCGGGAACACCCTGTCCGGGCGTCCAGCGCAGCACGGCACGTACCGCTGTGGCGTCCAGCGGGACGTTCGACCCCTTCAGCATCGCGTGCGTCATGCGGTCATCCTGCCCTCTCGGTCCTGGTCACGACAACGCGGGGGTAAGGATTGCCGGTCGGGATGTGCAGGCGACCGACACGGCCGAGTTACCTGAACTTCACGCCTGGTGGGAACGACTGACATGGATTTGTACGTACTATTACCGGCCACCTCACATAGGTCCATCTAGCCGCCACGGGGGAGTTTCATGCGTCATTTCGGGCATATCGCCCCTGAAGAGCGGCAGCGTCTCTTCCACCGGGAGCCGTGCGTCTTCACCGCCGACTCGCCCGCCCGCGTGCTCGCGGCGGCCCTCGGCGCCACCCTGTACAGCCCCGCGACCAGACCCCACCTCGCCGACGACGTCATCAAGCAGGCCGGGCGCGGCGTGGTCTCCATGGTGCTGTGCCTGGAGGACTCGATCGACGACGCCGAGGTCGTGGGTGCCGAGGAGAACCTGGTCCGGCAGTTCGCCGACCTCGCCGGACGGCCGGAGAGCGACGGGCTGCTCCCGTTGCTGTTCGTACGGGTCCGCGAGCCCGGGCAGATCCCGGACCTCGTCCAGCGGCTCGGCGCGTCCGTACGGCTGCTGTCCGGATTCGTCCTGCCGAAGTTCACCGAGGAGCGGGGCGTTCCGTTCCTGGAGGCGCTCACCGCGGCCGAGTCCGCGAGCGGCCGGCGGCTGTTCGCGATGCCGGTCCTGGAGTCGCCCGGGCTGCTGTACCTGGAGAGCCGCCGGGAGACCCTGGAGGGCATCTCCCGGGTCGTCGACAAGTACCGCGACCGCGTCCTCGCGCTGCGCCTGGGCGTCACCGACTTCTGCTCGGCGTACGGGCTGCGCAGGGCGCCCGACATGACCGCGTACGACGTCCAGATCGTCGCCTCCGTGATCGCGGACGTGGTGAACATGCTGGGGCGCTCGGACGGCACCGGGTTCACGGTGACCGGGCCCGTGTGGGAGTACTTCCGGGTCCAGGAACGCATGTTCAAGCCGCAGCTGCGCCGCAGCCCCTTCCAGGAGGGTGAGGTCGAGGAGCTGCGTCAGGCGCTGATCGAGCACGACCTGGACGGGCTGCTGCGCGAGATCGCCCTCGACCGGGCCAACGGTCTGCTCGGCAAGACCTGCATCCACCCCTCGCACGTCCCGGCGGTGCACGCGCTGTCCGTGGTCAGCCACGAGGAGTACAGCGACGCCCAGGACATCCTCAGGCCCGAGCGGGGCGGCGGGGGTGTGCTTCGGTCGGCGTACACGAACAAAATGAACGAAGTGAAGCCGCACCGCGCCTGGGCCGAGCGGACCCTCCAGCGAGCCGAGGTGTTCGGTGTGGCGAACGAGGACATCGGCTTCGTGGAACTGCTCGCGGCCGCCCTGCCTGCGTGAACCGCGCCGGCTCGACCGACCGGCCTCGACCGACGGCCTCGACCGACCGACAAGGAATCGATGAAGAACGTGGTGTGGACGGGGACCTGGGTCGCCGAGCGGCTGGGAGTCGAGCTCGTCGGTGACGAGAGGCTGACCGACCTGCTGGGGCTCGCGCTGCGGCGCAACCCCCGCCGGGCGCATCTGCTCGTGTCGAACGTGCTCGGCAAGCACGTCCCGCAGTCGCCGTCCGTGGTGTACGGACACGGGTTCGCGCTCGGTCGGCGGGTACGGGAGCTGCTCGGCACCGAGGACGCCCGCGCGGCCGTCGTCCTCGGGTACGCCGAGACGGCCACCGGCCTCGGCCACTCCGTCGCCGACGGCGTGGGCCTCGCGCCCTACCTCCACTCGACCCGCCGCCCCGTCCCCGGCGTCGACACGGCGGGCGGCTTCGAGGAGTCCCACTCCCACGCCACCTCCCACCTCCTGCTGCCGGAGGACCCCGATCTGCTGGCGGGCCCGGGCCCCCTGGTCCTCGTCGACGACGAGTTCTCCACCGGCAACACGGTCCTCAACACCATCCGCGACCTCCACGCCCGCCATCCGCGCGACCACTACGTGATCGTGGCCCTGGTCGACATGCGCTCGGCCGCGGACCTGGGCCGTCTGGAGGAGTTCGCGACGGAGATCGGCGCACGGGTGGACCTGGTCGCCGCGGCAACGGGCACCGTGAAGCTCCCGGAAGGTGTCCTGGAGAAGGGCCAGGCCCTGGTCGCGCGGTACGAGAAGGCCGCGGCCGACGGCCCGGGGGAGCCCGCCGCGCCCACCGCGCGCCGTACCGGTGCCGTCCGCGTCGAGCTCGACTGGCCCAAGGACCTGCCCGACGGGGGACGGCACGGGTTCACGCCCGGGCACCGAATACGGCTGGAGGCGGCGCTGCCCGCCATGGCCGCGCGGATCGCCGACGCGCTGCCGGACGGGGCGCGGCGCGTCCTCGTGCTCGGCTTCGAGGAGCTGATGTACGCGCCGCTCAGGCTGGCCACGGAGCTGGAGCAGACGGTGTCCGCCGAGGTGCGGTACTCCACGACCACCCGCTCCCCGGTGCTCGCCCTCGACGACCCGGGTTACGCCATACGGACGCGCCTGGTGTTCCCCGCCCACGACGACCCCGACGACGGACCGGGCGAGCGGTACGCCTACAACGTCGCGGAGGCCGGTTTCGACGCGGTCGTGGCCGTGGTGGACTCCACCGGCGACACCCCCGACCTGCACGCCCCCGACGGCCTGCTGGCCCGGCTCGCGGAGCACACCCCGAGCGTCCTGCTCGCCGTCGTCCCGTCGTACGTCCCCGCACGGCCGTCCACTGAAAGGCCCTCCATGCTCCCCGAGCCCCTCCGCGGCCCCGCCTTCTCCTCGTACGCGCCCGACGAGGTCGGCTGGCTGCTGCAGGATCTCTCGGACGTGACGCTGGAGGCGCCGACCGAGGAGCGCGAGGAGGCGATCCAGAGCGGCGGCGCCCACTACGCGGAGTCGCTGCCGGTCGAGTACCAGCCCAGCCCCCAGTACCAGGAGCTGTTCCAGGCGGCCCTGGGCACCTCGGCCGCCCGGATCGCCCAGGCCGTCGGCGCGGTGACCGAGCTGGTGCTGGCCGAGCTCCCCCACTCTCGGCTTCGCTCGAGCGGGGGGACCCCCACCCCGCGTCCGGTCCTCGTCTCGCTGGCCCGCGCGGGCACCCCCGTCGGCGTCCTGATGCGCCGCTGGGCCCAGCACCGGCACGGTCTCGACCTGCCGCACTACGCCGTCTCCATCGTCCGCGGCCGCGGCATCGACGCCAACGCGCTGCGCTGGCTGGTCGCCCACCACGACCCGGCCGACGTCGTGTTCGTCGACGGCTGGACCGGCAAGGGCGCCATCACCCGTGAACTCACCGACGCCATCAGGGAGTTCGAGTCCGCCGAGGGCGTCACCGGCTTCGACCCGGAGATCGCGGTCCTCGCCGACCCGGGCTCGTGCGTACGGACGTACGGCACCCGCGAGGACTTCCTCATCCCCTCCGCCTGCCTCAACTCGACGGTCTCCGGCCTGATTTCGCGTACCGTGCTGCGCTCGGACCTGGTAGGCGAGTACGACTTCCACGGCGCGAAGTTCTACCGCGAGCTCGCCGGCTCCGACGTCTCGGTCGACTTCCTGGACGCCGTCGCCGCCCACTTCCCCGACGTCACGGACGCGGCCTGCGCCCAGGCCAAGGAGCTCCTCGCCGCCGACCGCACCCCGACCTGGGAGGGCTGGGCGGCCGTCGAGCGGATCAGCGAGGAGTACGAGATCCACGACGTGAACCTCGTCAAGCCGGGCGTCGGCGAGACCACCCGCGTGCTGCTGCGCCGCGTCCCCTGGAAGATCCTCGCGCGCGCCGGAGCGGGCGCCGACCTCGACCACGTACGCCTGCTCGCCCAGCAGCGCGGGGTGCCCGTCGAGGAGGTCGACGAACTCCCGTACACCTGTGTGGGGTTGATCCACCCGAAGTACACGCGCGGCGCGACCGGCGCCGACGGCAAGGCGGTGACGGTCTGATGTCCGCGCCCAAGGTGCTCGTCGCCAGCGATCTCGACCGTACGCTGATCTACTCCTCCGCCGCCCTCGCGCTGACCATGCCGGACGCGCGGGCACCCCGGCTGCTCTGCGTCGAGGTGCACGAGGCCAAGCCGCTGTCGTACATGACCGAGACGGCCGCCGCGCTGCTCACCGAGCTCGGTGACACCGCCCACTTCGTGCCCACCACGACCCGCACCCGCAAGCAGTACCAGCGCATCAACCTGCCGGGCCCCGCGCCCGAGTACGCGATCTGCGCCAACGGCGGGCATCTGCTCGTCGACGGTGTCTCCGACCCCGACTGGCACGCGGCCGTGACCGCGCGGCTCGCCGACGAGTGCGCGCCGCTGGCCGAGGTGCGGGACCATCTGGCGGCCACCGCCGACCCGGTCTGGGTCCGCAAGCACCGGGTCGCCGAGGACCTGTTCGCGTATCTGGTGGTGGAGCGCGAGCTGCTGCCCGAGGAGTGGGTGAAGGAGCTCGCCGTCTGGGCGGAGAGCCGGGGCTGGACGGTGTCGCTGCAGGGCCGCAAGATCTACGCCGTGCCGAAGCCGCTCACCAAGAGCGCGGCCGTGCGCGAGGTGGCCCGCCGCACCGGCGCCCTCCTCACGCTCGCCGCCGGTGACTCACTCCTCGACGCCGACCTGCTGCTCGCCGCCGACCGCGGCTGGCGGCCGGGCCACGGGGAACTCGCCGAGGCCGACTGGACGGCACCGGCGATCACCGCCCTCCCGGAGCGGGGGGTCGCGGCGGGGGAGCGGATCCTGCGGGAGTTCGTGCACGCCTGCGGTCGCCCGGGCGCGGCCTGAGCGCGAGACCAGGCGCGGCCTGAGCGCGGGCCGTGCCCGGCCTGTGCGGCGGCCACGTACGGTCTGAGAGCGCGACACGCCCGGGCCGAACGGGGGATTCGGGCGAAGAAAAGCTGAAGACTTCCTGAAAAATCCTGGTCGGTCAGCCGCAGCACCCGCCGCCGCAGCACCCGCCTCCGCCGCCGGCGGAGGGGCGTGGGGCGGGCGCGGACGCCGACACGCCGGTGGCGACCGCGACGGTCGACAGGAGTTTCACGGTGTCGTCGTGCCCGGCGGGACAGTCCGCCGGAGCGGCGGATTCCGCCATCGGACGGCTCAGTTCGAAGGTGTCGCCGCAGGTCCGGCAGCGGTACTCGTAACGAGGCATACGCACAGGTTAGCGGCCGGGAGCCGACGACCGAAGCCTTCCGCGGCCCCGTCGTGTACCGATCGGCGCCGCGGTCCCGGAGGCGGACCTCCTCGATTCCTCCTCGATTCCCGCCCGGTGCCTTCAGAGGGCCGACTTGACCTGCCGAACATTTCTGTCTGGTTCCTGAGCGAGGAGATCGTATTAGTCGCTGATAATTTAAGGGGGCCGCGACGAGCCGCAAGGCCGGGGATGGGGGGCTCGCAGCCGCATGTGCGGCCGCTGCATCTACCCGCGCGCGCAATTCCGAAGTGCGGAGGGAGACGCAGTCGTGACCGAGGCATGGCATCGAACAGATGCCCCGTATCCCCTGGGCCGTCCACGCGCCGGAGCCCGCCGTGGCTAGCGGGGAGCGCGACGACCGCTCGAACAGTCGCCGCGGGGGCGAACCCGAACAGCCCGCGAGCCGCCGTACGCGTAAGGAAAGCCCCGCTGAGGAGACCACTCAGCTGCGCGTGCCGCCGCAGGCCCCTCAGGCCGAGAGCCCGGCTGAGCTGACCACTCAGCTGCGCGTGCCGCCCCGGCCCGAAAGCCCCGCCGAGCTGACCACCCAGCTGCGCGTACCGCCCCAGCCCGAAAGCCCCGCCGAGCTGACCACCCAGCTCCGTGTCCCGTCCCCCGCCGAGCTGACCACCCGGCTACGCATCCCGTCTCCCTCCGAGGATGCCGATGAGACGCACCCCGGAGCGGAGGAAAGTACACAACGAGCCGATGGAGCGACGAGTTCACGCCATCGTGGCGCTCGCCGCAAACCGGCCGTGCCCTCCGCGCTCGCCGGACGCTGGGCGCGCGTCGCCCGCCGTCTGAGACCGGCGTACCCGCGTCCCGGCCGCACCGGCTGGCGGCGCTGGGTGCCCTCCTGGCGCCAGTGGCTGGGCGCCTGGGGCCTGGCCATCGGGCTGAGCGGAACGTTTCTGGTGATTGCCTACGCCGCGACAGACATACCCCAGAACCTCAACACGTACGCCACCCAGCAGGACAACGTCTACTTCTGGTCCGACGGGACGCCCATGGCCCGTACCGGGTGGGTGCGGCGGCAGGCGATGCCGCTGAAGGACATACCCCAGGACGTGCGCTGGGCGGTGCTCGCCGCGGAGAACGAGAGCTTCTACTCCGACCCGGGCATCTCCTTCAAGGGCATCAGCCGCGCCCTGGTGCGCACGGTCGGCGAGGGGAACACCGAGGGCGGCTCGACGATCACCCAGCAGTACGTCAAGAACGTCTACCTGAACCAGAACCGCTCGGTGAGCCGCAAGTTTATCGAGGCGATGATCTCCCTCAAGCTCGACCAGAAGATGAGCAAGGACAAGATCCTCGAGGGCTACCTCAACACCAGCTGGTTCGGCCGCGGCACGTACGGCATCCAGCGCGCCGCCCAGGCGTACTACGGCAAGGACGTCGGCCAACTCGACGCCAGCGAGGCCGCGATGCTCGCGTCCCTGCTGAAGGGCGCGGGCCTGTACGACCCCACGCTGAGCCAGGCGAACCACAAGCGCGCCGTGGAACGCTGGTCCTGGATCCTCGACCGCATGGTCAAGATCGGCAAACTGTCGCCGGCCGAGCGGGCCAAGTACAGGAAGTTCCCCGAGCCGACCACGCAGTCCCAGACCTTCGACACCGGCAAGCGGAGCGACTACCTGGTGGAGCTCGCGACCCAGTACGCCAAGAAGGCCGGACACATCTCGGACCAGCAGTTCGACCTGGGCGGCTACCAGATCTACACGACCTTCGACCGCAAGCGGGAGACGGCGCTCACCGACGCCGTCGCCAAGGCCCGCAAGAAGGCCCTGAAGGACGACCCCACGACGGCGAAGGCCGCCCACTACGGGGCCTCCTCGGTGGCCGCCGACGGCAAGATCCTCGCCGTCTACGGCGGCCCCGACCACCGTACGCAGGGCTACAACGAGTCCAACGCGACCACCGTCCCCGCCGGTTCGGCGTTCCTGCCGTTCGTCTACGCGGCCGGTCTTGAACACGGCATCCACAAGACCCGCGACAGCACGGCGACACCGGTCACGCCGGAGACGGTCTACGACGGCAACGACAACGTCCCTGTCACCACACCCGAAGGGCCTTACTGGGACCGCGCCAACAAGAAGGTCGCCGCCCACAACGACGGCAACAAGTCCTGGGGGCGCATCAGCCTGCGCCGGGCGCTCGCCGAGTCCGTGAACGTGCCGTTCATGCAGCTCGGTATGGACACGGGCCTGGACAAGGTGCGGCAGACCGCCGAAGCGGCCGGGCTGCTCTCGTCGAGCATGGGACCCCAGGTGCCCGCGCTGTCCCTGGGCAACTCCACGCCCAGCGCGATCCGGATGGCCAACGCCTATGCCACCTTCGCCGCGGGCGGGTCGCACATCGAGCCGTACTCCGTGCGACGCCTCACCCGCAACGGCTCCCAGGTCGCGCTGGCCACGCCCCGCCCCGAGCGCGCGGTGAGCGCCGAGGTGGCCCGTGAGGTCACCGAGGCGCTCACGGACGCCTTCGGCAGAGCGCATCCCACCGCGGCCGGCAGCGCACCGGACGCGGCCGGGAAGGCCGGCACCACGGCGGACGACACGGCCGCCTGGTACGTCGGCACGAACGCCTCCGTGTCGACCGCGGTCGTCCTCTACCGCATCGACCTGACCAAGAGCCTCGAACCACTGCCGCTCAAGGGGCTCGCGGGCGCGTCCGCCGACGACGTCCCGTACGGCATCTGGGCCGGCGCCATGAGTCCGCTCGGCTGACCGCGACGGCCACGAGGCCGCCCACCCCGACGGCCGTGAGGCCACCGTGCACCCCGACGGCCGAGAGGCCCCCGCCCGCTCCTTCCACCCCCCTCGCAGAATGTGCCCCGTATGAACTCGAAGCACAGCGGTCGCCGCCGCCGCGACCCCGCACCCGCTCCTGGTTCCGCCCGCCAGGGTTTCGTGGCCATGGCGGCCTTCCTCGTCGTGACGTCGACGACCGCCACCTTCCTGGCGCTGAACCACTCGGACAACACCACACCGGCCGCCTCGGCCGGCGGGCCCCGCTCCGGGACCAGCACCACCAAGACGACCAAAGAACCCCCGTGGGACGGCAAGACGAAGGTGCTCGGGGACGGCTCCACGTCCTACACCGGGCCGCAGAAGGGCCAGTTGAAGCCTGTTCCGCTCAAACCCGGTGAGAAGCCGCCCCAGTTCGTCGTCTTCTCCTGGGACGGCGCCCTCCAGGGCGACGACAACCTCTTCTCGCACTACCAGGAGCTGGCCAAGGAATACAACGCGCATATGACGTTCTTCCTGACCGGCATCTATCTGCTGCCCAAGGACAAGAAGACGCTCTACGAACCGCCGATGCACTCGCCAGGCTCCGCCGCGATCGACTACGCCACCAACGAGCACATCCGTGACACGGTGGAGGAGCTCGGCAAGGCGTGGAAGGACGGCAACGAGATCGGCACCCACTTCAACGGCCACTTCTGCGGTGACAAGGGCGGCGGGGACTGGAGCGTGGCGGAGTGGGAGAGCGAGATCAAGCAGTTCTTCTCGTTCGTCGAGAAGTGGAAGACCAACACCGGCGACAGCGACCTGCCGGCCCTGCCGTTCGACCCCGTACGTGAGGTCAGCGGCGGGCGCGCGCCCTGTCTGGAGGGCCAGGAGAACCTGCTCAAGGCCATGAAGGCGACCGCCAAGGACTACGACTGGCGCTACGACGCGAGCTCCCCGGGCGGCCTCCAGATATGGCCCACCAAGAAGGAGGGCGTCTGGGACTTCCCGCTGCAGCAGCTCCCCTACGAGGGCGGCAAGTTCCAGGGCCTGTCCATGGACTTCAACTTCCTCGCCAACCAGTCCGGCGACTCGACCCAGGGCGATCCGGCCAGGTACCCCGAGTGGGAGCAAGAGACCGTCGCGTCGTACATGAACGGTTTCAACCGGGTGTACTACGGCAGCCGCGCACCGCTGTTCATCGGCAACCACTTCGAGGACTGGAACGGTGGCATCTACATGAAGTCCGTCGACCAGGTCGTCAAGAACGTGTGCACGAAGAAGGGCGTTCGCTGTGTGTCCTTCCGTGAACTGTCCGACTGGCTCGACGTGCAGAAGCCCGGGACCCTGGAGCGCCTGCGCGGTCTGGATCCCGCGCAGTCCCCGGACTGGTCGACGGTGGTGAAGTAGCCGTGAAGGGCGTCCTGGCTGTCGGTGCGTCAACTTACCGTTCGCGTAAGAGAGTTGACCTCGCCGTGCATGAAATCCACCCGGGTTCACCACAGTTGAGGAGAACGTGTAAAGATTCCCTCCCCGGTGCCTGATCGGGGATAAGGAGAATCATCAGTGAGATCAAAGACGTTGAGCCGATGCTCGACCCTGACGGCGATCGCCGTCTCCGCTGTCCTGCTGCCGCTGTCCGCCGCCCATGCGGCGACCGCGCCCGGCACCGTGAACCGGGCGACGAGCGACGCCTTCGGCCGGATGGCGGACGCCGTGCTCACCGACCGCACGGCCGCCCTCCTCGACAAGAGCCAGACGGCACCCCGCACGGCCCTCGCGTCGAAGGGAGGCGTCAAGCTGACCGCCGCGCTGACCAAGACGGAGGACACCGCGGTGACCTCCCTGCGCGGCACCCGTTCCCGCCTCGCGGCGCTGGGTGAGGCCTACACCGCCGCCGACACCAAGGTCACCGTCGACAGGACGCGGGTCCTGGGGAAGGTGGCCACCGCCTGGGTCACCGAGACCACCGTCCTCACGTACAAGAAGATCCACGGCGGCGAGCCCGACACCACGGGCTTCGACGCGCACCACGTCCTGACCTTCGCCGCCCAGTCGGACGGCACCTGGAAGCTCTCGGACCTGCGCACGACGGACAAGGGCCTTCCCCAGGTCAACCAGCCCGTCACCGCCGCGCCCGCGCGCATGCGTCCGATGGCCGTTGTCGACGCCCCCCCGGCAGCGACCTCGTATCCTGCGCCCGCCAACCCCAAGAAGCTCACCGGCGGCACGTACGACTACGCGGCGATGGCTACCTACGCCGAGAAGTACTGGAAGAACTACAACACGGCCTACCGGAAGTTCAACGGGGTCGGCGGTGACTGCACCAACTTCGTGAGCCAGAGCCTGCTGGCGGGCGGCTGGCAGCCGATCAGCACCGTGACTCCGGAGGAGTACGACACCTGGTACTACGTCGCCAACGGCCAGTCCGACTCGTGGGCGGGCGTGAACGAGTGGTCCTGGTTCACCCAGACCGCCAATCGCACCACACCGCTGGCGAACGTCTACCAGATGGACGTCGGTGACGTCCTGCAGATGGACTTCGACAAGGACGGGTCCAAGGACCACACCATGATCACGTCCTACCGCAGCCCCAGCGGCATCCCGTACCTGACGTACCACGACGCCGACACCTACCGCCGGTCGCTGTCGAGCCTCATCGCGTCGTACCCGACCTCGGCGTACTACGCGTACCGCACCTGATCACCGGGTCACCTCAGCGCCTGAGGTGACCTAGTACTGCAACCGCATCTGCCGTGACAGGTGCTGGGTTGGCTCGTTGTTCCGACTGTGCGATGAATCGTTGACGGTTGAGCAGGTCGAGTCGTGGTCCGAGGGGATAGCCGGGTTCCATGCCCGGTTCGCCCACCGTTTCGGCAGGTCGGAGCCCCGCGAGCGGGCGTCGGACTACCTGAACGGGTTGCTCGCGCCGCTTGAGAAGAAGAACGGGTGGACGCTGTCGGAGCAGGTCGGGCAGTTGCGCCCCGACGGCGTCCAGCGCCTGCTCAACCACTCCGACTGGGACGAGAACGCGGTCCGCGACGATGTCCGGGACTTCGTCGTGGAGACCATCGGCGCCAAGGACGCGGTGCTGATCGGCGACGACACCGGCTTCCTGAAGAAGGGCACCAAGTCCGCCGGCGTCCAGCGGCAGTACACCGGCACAGCCGGCCGCACGGAGAACAGCCAGATCGGAACATTCCTGGCCTACGCCTCCGCCAGGGGCGGGCGTTGATCGACCGCGAGCTCTACATCCCCGTCTCCTGGACGGATGACCGTGACCGCTGCCGCGCGGCCGGGATCGACGACGAGGTCCCCTTCGCGACCAAGAACGAGCACTTCAAGTGGATGCTGCAACGCGCCATCGACGCGGGTGTCCCGTTCGCGTGGGTCACCGCTGACGAGGCATACGGGCAGGTCAAGCACCTGCGAGTGTGGCTGGAGGAACGTCGGGTCGCGCACGTGCTGGCTACGAAGGTCAACGACACTGTGATCACCACGCACGGGGCGGACACGCGGGTGGACCAGTTGGTCGCCGCGCTGCCCCGCCAGCGGTGGAAACGAATCTCCGGCGGGGCCGGCGCGCACGGTGAGCGGATCTACGACTGGGCGCGTGTCGCGATCCGCCCGTCCTGGGAAAACGGCTTCGGGCACTGGGTGCTGGCCCGACGCAGCGTCAGCGACCCGAGCGAGATCGCCTACTACGTCTGCTACGGCCCGGTCGCCTCCCGACTGAAAGACCTGGTCAAAGTAGCTGCCGCGAGGTGGGCGGTCGAGGAGTGCTTCCAGACCGCGAAGGGAGAGTGCGGTCTGGACCACTACCAGGTGCGGCTCTACCGGGCCTGGTACCGCCACATCACCCTGGCCATGGCCGCCCTTGCCTACCTGACCGCCGTCCGCGCCGCAGAAGCCACAAAAGGGGCACTCTCGACGACGAGCAAGACCTCATACCCCTCAGCGTCCCGGAGATCCGCCGGTTGATGGGCCACGTCGTCGTCACGCGCCACTGTCACAGCAACGAGCACCATCTGCACTGGTCACGCTTCCGACGACGCAGCCAAGCCCGAGCCCGCCGCTCCCACTATAAACGCCGAGGCCACATTCTCCAGATGCGGTTGCAGTACTAGGGATCCGTGGTCCTGGGCGGCTCGGTGGGCTTGGTCTCGGACGACTTGGTCTCGGACGACCTGGTCTCCGTCTCCACGGCCTTGGTCCCCGTGCCGCCCACGGCCCCGGGCGTCGGCGCGGCCCTGTGCGACTGCTGCAGGGCCGTTGCCGAGGCCGACTCCCGCAGCGCCCGCATCCGCTCCGCCCGCTCGGCCTCCTCGGGGTGGCGGGCTTTGTAGTACGGGTTGTCGTGCGGCAGGGCCGAACCGACCCTCCCGTACATCCCGAAGAACATCAGCAGGACGCCGACCACAAAGCTGAACAGCACGTTCTGGATGCGGAAGGCGAGGAAGTTGTAGCGGCCGTCCAGCAGCGCCAGGTTCAGGAAGCCGTTGAGGATGAACAGGACGCCGAAGACCATGTTGAGCGTCGAGGCGAAGTTCCCGCCGATCACCATGCCCACGAACAGCAGCAGCCCGACACAGATGGACAGCACGCTGAGCGAACCGTTGGTGTTCAGCCCTATGACCGTGTCCCCGTGGGTGGTGAAGTAGCCGACCCTGTTGGCCAGGCCGAGGATGCCGAAGGCGAGCAGGAAGAGGCCCATCAGGCCCGCGCCGATCCGGTAGAACGTGTTCAGCCGGTGATCGACCGGCAGATGGTCGTCGAAGGCGATGCGTCGTCGGGATCCGGGACGAATTACGTGCGTGGCCATATCCGCCTCCCTCTCCAGCTAGCGGAGGCCGTACGTACATCCCAGCATCCGCCAGGAGACCGGGGACCGCCAACACCGGAGACCGGTGACCGCCGGCACCGGACGCCGGAGACAGGGAAGACCGGCGCCGGAGAAGCTCAGGCCGGGCCGCCGCGCTCCTCGCGGATCTGGGAGACCACGCGGGCCGCCGTCGCCCGCACCGCCTCCGTCTCGGTCAGGAAGTGCCAGTAGTCGGGGTGGCGCCCCTCCAGCGTGGCGATGGCACGCTCGAGCCGGGCGACGGAGTCGTCGAGCGGGCGGGCATGGCGCGGATCCGGAGTGTTGCGGCCCGACATGGCCAGACGCTGGGCGTCCCGGATGGCGAAGCGGGTGCGGTCGATCTCCTGCTGGGGGTCCTTGGACACGGCGTTCAGCCGCCGCAGCCGGTCACCGGCCGCGGACACGGCCTCGTCGGTGCCGTTCAGCAGCGCGCGCACGGTGGACAGCAGCGAGGTCGCGTCCGGCCAGCGCTGCGCGTCGCGCGCGGCCTGCGCCTCCTTCAGCTTCAGCTCGGCCTGCCGTACGTTCTCGGCGGCCTGCTCCGGCACATGCTGCAGGTCCTGCCAGCACGCGGCCGAGAACCGGCGCCGCAGCTCGCTCAGCACCGGCTCCACCTGCCCGGCGCGGGTCGTCAGCGCCTGGGCGCGGGTGCGCAGCGACACCAGCCGGTGGTCGATCTCCGCGGCCCGCTCCGGCAGCCGCTCGGCCTCCGCGCGCACCGCCCCGGCCTCCCGCGAGACCCGCTCGGCGCGCTCCAGCGTCTCCGGTACGCCGTGCTGTCCGGCCCCCTGGTTGAGCTTGGTCAGCTCGGGCCCGAGCGCGGCGAGCCGAGCGGCGAGATCATCGGCTCTGAGCCCTGTCTCCCGCACACCGTCGAGGGCGTTCGAGGCGGCGAGCAGGGCCTGCCGGGCGCGCTCGACGGCGGGCGCGAGCCGGGCGAGCTGCGTCTCGGCCTTCCCGAGCAGCGGCCCGAGCCCCTGACCGAACCGGTCCAGGTCCTGCTTGACGCGCCCCAGATGGTCCTTGGCGGCGGTCAGCTCGGCACGGGCGCGCGCGGCGACCGACGCCTCCAGCTCGTCCCGGTCGAGGTCGTGGGCGTCGACGGCCTCGATGTACTTCTGACTGGCCTCGTCGATGCGCCGGCCCAGCGCCTCGAAGTCGGAGACGGCGCGGCGGGCCGCGGGGGTGTCGTCGACGGCGGTGATGGTCTCGATCGAGATCCGCAGATCGCGCTGGGCGGTGTCCAGTTCGTAGAAGGCGGCCGCGGCGGCGTCCTTCGCGGCCTGCGCCTCGGCCCGCTGACTCTCGGCGCGCCCGCCGAACCAGCGCCGGGTGCCGCCACCGGCGAAGGCGGCGGGCAGGGCGAGGGCGGCGAGGAGGGGGAGGGCGACGAGGGTCAGTACGTCACGGTACGGATGAGGCTGACGGCGTACCGACTGCGCGCGTGGCGCGAACGGCGTGTACGGCTCTGAAAGTGTCGCCGTCACATCCCTCTCCCGTGCTGTCATCCGCCTTGCCCGGTGTCATTCTCCCACCGGTTAAGGACGAACACACGGGCCGGTTAGTTCGCTGTTCGTACTGTGATGCTTCCGTCGTTCGCGTGAGCGGACACCACGTGGGAACTGGCCGGGTCCCGGGGCACGGACACCCGCACGGAGCCGTCGCCGCTCTCGGCCGTCACCCGGTAGGTGTCGTGGGGCAGCCCGATGGTGAGCGAACCGTCCTGGCTGCGGGCCTCGACCAGGTCGGGCACGACGTCGAGTTCGAGCCGTACGGACCCGCCCGAGGCCCGTACCGGTGACTGAGTCCGAGCCATGAAGATCTCCCTCTGAGAGGAACACCAACGCGCGCCGCGAACCGGCACCCTCCGAGACACGTTCCGTTCCTCCGACGCGCTCAGATGCCCTTCGACGCCTATCGACCGTACGGTTGCGGGGGACGGGCCGGAGGTGGGGTTAACCGTTCCTATGGACTGAGCGGGAGTGAGTCCTGTTGCCAGGCCACAGGCTCAGCCGAACGCTCCGAACGGTGCTGGGCGTTCTGGTCTCCCGCGTTCGCTCCGCGTCCGGGCGGCACGGATCGTGTCCGTGGTCCGGGAATGCGGGGGCGGGTTCCCTCACACCCAGAGACCTCCGGTCTGGCCTGGACGGTCCGATGCCCCGCACGATCACTCCGGTCGTGCGGGGGCGGTGCCGTCCTCCCCCAGTGCCTCAAGGGCCTGGGAGGTACCCCCAGCCGGATCGGGTGTCCCTGGGCGCGCCTTCCGATCGCCACGGCTGCCGCGTCGTGGCGAGTCGTCTTACGGTTGCTGCCGGTGAGAGGTTTTTGCCAGTGCTGGGCGCCCCAGCGGGAGGTGTAGGCGGGGTCTACGGCGATGATCGCGATGCCGGTGGCGTCGGCCATCGAGGTGAGCCGAGCACGGAGCCTGCCGGTGGGCATGCCGGAAATGACCTGCCGGAACCGCTTCTTGCGGCCGTGTTTCTCGCGGGTCTTGTCCGCGGTGAAGTCCAGGTCCTCGATGGCGATCGCCTTCACCCCGCAGGCGCGGGCCCAGTGCAGCAGCTGGGTGAGGGCGTGGCGGACCTGGGCGTCGCGGTGCTCTGTGCTACCGGACAGGTCGTAGACGAAACGGCGAGGGGTGCCGGTCGGATTGCCGTGGACGTCCAGGCGCCAGGCGGCGAGGTGGTCGGCGCTCATGTCCACGCCGATCACGCCGTCGACAAGCGCGGCACGCAGGGGGATGGTCGGGGTGGGTGGGATCTGCCAGGAGGCGGTCAGGTACCAGCGGTCCCGGCCCGCGTCCAGGTGGATGCGGTAGGCGACGGCCCGGTTGGCCTCCAACGAACACCACCCGTAAAGGTCACGCATTCGACACGTGAACGTCAGTTCCCTCCAGGTGCGTGGTAGGACACCTCTCACCGGCACTCGCTCTCGCTCACCAGAACACGCTTGAGCGCACTCCAGCGGCAGCGGCCCCAGACCCCCGGATACGGGTTTGCGGGGCACCCCCGTGGGCAATGTAGGCTGTCGACTCGTCCTGGGCGCGTAGCTCAGCGGTAGAGCGCCGCCCTTACAAGGCGGATGTCGGCGGTTCGAAACCGTCCGCGCCCACCAGTCCTAGGACACGAGAAAGGCCCAGATCAGCGGGTGGGTACCCGGGGATCTGGGCCTTGATCTTTCTCGGCGGCTAGGTGGCGCCGTGCCGCTTACGTGCCAGAAAGTCCACGTGGAGTCCGCTTCACCTTCTTGATCTGCCCGTCCACGTAGTCGGCGATCTCGTGGTCGCGGCCGTTGACGAGGTGACGGCGCCCGCGTAGTCGTATGTGGCCGGGTCGAGCGCCGTACCGAGGGCCGGGATCGTGAGCAGGCCCACGAACTCATGGCGATGACCTACCAAGGCGCGGCGATGGTGCGGTCTTGGTACGGGGGTAGGTTCGGTGGACATGACACGGGTTGCGGTAGTGGGTGTGGGGGCGGTGGGCGGCGTTGTGGCCGCCGGGCTGATGGCGACCGGGCGGGTAGAGGTGACCGCTTGCGTGCGTTCGCCGCTGGGCGGGTTGCGCATCGTACGGCCCGACGGGTTGGCTCTGGAGGGCCCAGTCGGCGCCCCAACAGGTCGGTCGCGACGTAGACGAGCAGCCAGAAGCCGAAGGCTGTCCCTGCGACGGCGGCGAAGACTGTCAGCGCCCCCTCGTACAGAGTGAACCCGAACCACAGCACGGCGAGCGGAGTGGTGATCGTCAGCACCACGCCCGCCGCCAGACCCCAGTCGTGGGGCGGTCGGCGCAGCGGGCGCGGGATCGAGGCCTGCGCCGGCACAGACGACTCGACCCGCACGGTGGGCGCCGCCCGGCACGCGAGTATCCATCCGCCGGCGGCCAGGGCGGCGACCCCGAGGAGCTCGATGACGTCCCACCTGGGAGTGCGCGCGTCATGCCGTACGAGGGCGAGACCGACCGCGGCGGCCACCGCGACGATCGCGGCACCGCCGCACAAGCGGGTAAGGATCGTGGTACGTCGCATGGCGCACCTTTCTCCGAGGCTCCGGTGACTGATCGGTCAGGGGAGTGGGGGGAGAGGTGCGCTGTTCCGTCTGGTTCAGATGGGGGGCAGGACATTCTCGGCCGGACAGCGCGGAGAAGTAAAGGGTCAGCCGAACCGAAGGCTCTGCCGGGCTCGTCATTCCTCGGCGAAGACGAGGTCCTCGATCGGGTGGGTCATGCGTACGGTTCCGCCGTTGACCTCGATCACGTGGTGCAGGCCGGTGAGGGTCTTGGCGGTGGGGCGCTGGGAGAGGACGCGGAATCGGTCGGCGCCGCCGAAGGGGTAGCTGGGGAAGCAGTCCAGCGAGGAGTCGGGTGCGAAGCGCAGGTGGTCCGCCAGGCGGCGGAAGAGCTTCGGCAGCAGCACCAGGTCGTCCGTGAGGGAGGACAGGTCGGTGATCGCCGCCCCGGCGGTCGTCGTGTCCTTGGCCCATACGCCGAGACCCGCCGACCTCGCCTGCTGGGCCACCGTGGTGAGTTCGGTGCGCAGGTCGGGGAAGAGGTTCGAGTAGAAGGTCGGGAAGACCAGGCCGAGCGCGAGCAGATGGTGGTTGGCGGTGGTGCGGAGCAGCGGTACGTCGACGGTGATCCAGTCGCCGCTCTTCTTGCCCGCGGGTGGCGCGCCGCGCCCGGCCAGCGCGACGCAGCGGCTGTGTACGTCGATGGCGCTCGCCAGGATGAAACCGGGCACGCTCTCCGGGGTGCTGGCGGTGACCTTCTCGCCGGCGTGCTGGACGGTGGTGGAACCGAGCCAGCTGCCGCGCGAGGGCTCTTTCGTACCCGGAGTGACCCGGCTTTACGGCGTTTGCGTCGGGTCTTCGTAGGCGTGCTTCAGCTTCGCGCGGGCGTCCACGGTGTCCGGTGGGGCGACCTGCGACCAGAAGCGGTGGCAGGTGACGAAGACGGCGAGTTCTCGTTCGCGTTGGCGGAGCTTCTCGACCTCGGCCTGTTCGTCGGGTGTCCAGCCGGGCGAAGCGGGGCGTTCCACTTTGCGCCAGCCCTTGTCGTCGCTGAAGCCGTCCAGGGGCTCCACCGACCAGGGGAGCTTCTTGAACAGGGCCAGGAGCTCCGCCCGGACCTGATGCAGCTCCTCCTGACCGGCCAGGAGGTCACTCGGGAAGTCATAGGTCGCAGCCACACGACAATGGTACGCCTGTTCGAATTTGGGGTGCGAGTTCCTTCGGGGACTTCACGCGAACGGGTGGGACGTCCACGGCGGCACCGACCGCTCGATGTGCATTGCTCAGTCCAGACTGCGCAGTTCGGTTTGGACAGTCTGGACTGGACAGTCTGGACTGAAGGTTTTAGCGTGAGGACATGGACGACAGCAGGGACGGCACCGAAGGTGTGGACGGCGTCTCCGGATCCGCCGCCCGTGCCGCGCGGGATCTGCGGGTCGCGTTCAGTCGGCTGCGGCGGCGGATCCGGGAGGTCGCCGAGACGGAGGGGGAGGCGCAGGATCTCTCACCCTCGCAGGTGTCCGCGCTCACGCTCGTGAGCAAGAGCGGGGCCGCGACGGCCAGTGGACTGGCGGCGTCCGAGGGGGTGCGCCCGCAGTCGATGGCCGCCACGCTCGCCGCGCTCGACCAGTACGGGCTGATCGAGCGCAACCCCGACCCCGGGGACGGCCGGCGGCAGCTCGTCACGCTCACCGACGCCGGGCGCGAGCGGGTCGAGGGCACCCGGCAGGCCCGCGTGGAGTGGCTGGCCCAGGCCTTCGAGGACCGCTGCACGGAGGCCGAGCGGCAGACCGTCATCGAGGCGATGGCCGTGCTGGAACGGCTCACCAGGCCGTGATGCCCAAGATCTCCGGACTCGCTCACTCCGACCGGCCCTCGCGCGACCCCGCTCGACCGATCCCTGCGCCCCCCGCGCCCCGCACCCCCCGAAAGGCCTGACCATGGCTGTCACTGCGCTCGACCCGAACACCGCGCTCGTCGTCATCGACCTGCAGAACGGCATCGCCGGAAACCCGGGCCTCGCCCCGTACCCGGCCGCCGAGGTCGTGGAGCGGGCGGCCCGGCTCGCGGACGCGTTCCGCGAGCAGAGCCTCCCCGTCGTCCTCGTCCGGGTCACCGCCGCCGCCGACGGCGCGGACGGCGTGCCCGGGCGCATCGACGGCCCCGCCCGCGCCCCCCGTGTCTGGCCGGAGGGCTGGGACGTCCTCGTCGACGAGCTCGCCGGTCACCCGGAGGACATCGTCGTCACCAAGCGGAACTGGGGCGCGTTCTACGGCACCGACCTCGACCTGCAGCTGCGCCGCCGCGGGGTCACCCAGATCGTGCTGGTCGGCATCGCGACCAGCATCGGCGTCGAGTCCAGTGCCCGCGCCGCCCACGAGCACGGTTACCACGTCACCCTGGCCACCGACGCGATGTCCGACATCGAGGCCGAGACCCACCGCAACAGCGTGGAGCGGATCTTCCCGCGTCTCGGTGAGACGGGCACGACGGACGAGATCCTGGAAGTGCTGGCCAAGACCCACGACTGAGCCATGTCCAAGACCCACGGCTGAGCCGTAGCCGGGGTCAGTGGCGGTGGTTGTCCGCCAGCTCCCTCACCAGCGCCCGCGCCACCGGCACGGCCACCCCGTGCCGGTCCGCGGCCCGCAGCAACGCGCCGCCGATCGCGTCCAGTTCGAGCGGACGGCCCGCCTCGGCGTCGCGTTGCATGGAGGACTTGGCCTCGGGAGGGAAGGCGTCGTAGCGGGCGAGGGCCACGGACGGGTCCGCCGGGGCGCCGCACGCCCGGCTGACGGCGGCCGTCTCCGCCACCAGGGCCGTCAACTCCTCGCGGTGGCGCGTACGGACCTCGCCCAGCGGCACCCCGTAACGGGTCGTCAGCAGCGCGAACGGCGCGAGGAACGACATCTTCGCCCACAGCGTCGTCGCCTCGTCGTCCAGCACGCGGACGGTGGGGCCGGCCGCCGCCAACACCCCGGCGAGCGCGTCCAGCCGCTCGCGCGGCACGCTGTCGCCGGTCAGGTCGATCTCGGCGAAGGGGCTGCCATGTTCGATCACGCCGGGGGCGGTCCGGGTCGACTCGACGCGGATGACGGCGGGGGCGACGCGGGCGGCGCCGTAGCGGGCGCGCAGGGTCGCCGGGTGTTCGACACCGTTGAGGAACGGGACCAGGAGCCCGTCACCGAGCATCTCCGGCGGTACCCGCTCCAGGGCCGCGTGCAGCGCCGTGTGCTTGACGCTGATCAGGCAGGCGTCGACCGGTTCGCGCAGTTCGGTGTCGGCCTCCACGGCCGCCGTGAAGTCCCCGAACCGGCCGCTGCGGACGCGAATGCCGTCCGTGCGCAGCGCCCGCGCCGTCTCGTCCCCGGCCAGGCAGATCACCCGGTGTCCGGCCCGGGCGATCAGCGCCGCCAGCAGTCCGCCGACGCCGCCCGGGCCCAGTACCGCCACGGTCGACCGTTCCCCAGCCTGGTTCTCGGCCTGGTTCTCAGCCTGGGCCTGGTCCTGATCCTGTGCCTTCGAGTGGTCCTTGGTCATGGCTGTTCGATCCTCTCGTCGGTCGGCCCCGGGAGGTGGCCGCCTCGACATAGATCATCCCGCTGGGCCGGACGCGTGATCCCGACGGGGTCCCACGACCGTGGCGTACGCGCGAGACTGGACGCATGTGCCGCAGCATCAAGACACTCCGTCCGCCCGTGCTCCCCGAAGAAACCACCGAAGAGGAGATCCGCGCCGCCGCCCTCCAGTACGTCCGCAAGGTGTCCGGCTTCCGCGCCCCGGCCGCCCACAACCGTGAGGTGTTCGACCACGCGGTCGAGGCGATCGCCGCCGCCACCGCCGAGCTGCTGGGCGGCCTGGAAGTACGCGGGGCCGCTCAGCCACAGCGCGCCGGATAGCGCCCCGCGCGTTCACACGCCCGCGGGTCCGCGGGTCCGCGCGGACGCGGTCAGGCGCCGGTGCCCGACTCCTCGGGCACGGGACGCCGCATCACGAACGCCGCGCCCGCCCCCGCGCCGAACAGCGCCAGGAGCGACACCCCGGTGGCGAGCCAGCTCGCGCCCAGCCACTGGCCGCCGAAGTATCCGAGGGCGACGCTGTAGACGGCCCAGGCCAGACCCGCCACGATCGACCACGGCAGGAACTCGCGGACCCGGCGGTGGGCGGCGCCCGCGCCGAGCGAGACGACCGAGCGCCCGGCGGGCGCGAAACGGGCGAGGACGACCAGGACACCCCTGGCACCGCCGCCGCGCGAGAGGACCGCGCCGAGACGTTCCTGCGCGCTGGACAGCCGGCGCGAGCGGGCTATGGCCCGGTCCAGACGTTCGCCGCCGCGCCAGGCCAGCCGGTAGGCCACCAGATCGCCGAGGACGGAGGCGGTGGCCGCGGAGAGGGTGAGCGCCATGATGTTGGGCACCGCCTGCCCGACGGCCGCCCCCGCGGAGCCCGCCGCCGCGGCCGTGGCCGCCGTGATGACGAGGACGCCGCTCGGCAGTACCGGCAGGAAGACGTCCAGCAGGACCGAGACGGCCACCGCCGCGTAGATCCATGGGCTGCCGGTCAGCGGCCCCACACTCTCCAACACCGAAACTCCCCTGTACTCCCCCGTTGGCACGACCTCGCCGCTACGTCGCGGGGGAGCGGCAGGCGGCTTGTGACAGCCATACAGCGTACGCGGCAGGTGTGACAGGAGGGTCACTGGGGGTTCATGTGCTCTTCAGGGCGGGAGCGAGTAAGGGAGGGGCGAAGTCAGGGCGGGGACGAGCGTTGAAGGAGCGGGACAGCGATGGTGGCAGGGATGATCGCCGGGGCCCTGGCGTCGGCCGTACTGACGGTGGGCGGCGGCGCGGGAACGGACGGCTACTGGATGACGACGGAGGCGCGGTTCGCGCCGCCCGGCGCCTTCGTCCCGTCGACGGCACTGACGTACGACACGCAGGTCGTTCCGGCGGCCGGCGGGATCGAGGTGAGTCAGCTGATGGACGAGCGGGGCGCCACGACCCTGCGGCTGCGGGTGACCGGAGTGAAGGCCGGCCACGCGTTCGGGGCGCGGGTGCACCAGAAGTCCTGCGCCGCCGATCCGGCCGCGGCGGGCGGGGTCTACCAGCACCGCGCGGACCCGGCTCACACCGATCCGGACAACGAGGTGTGGCTGGACTTCACCGCCGACGAGAACGGGAGGGGTGAGGCGAGGACCCGGCACGACTGGGGCCTCAGGCCGGGCGGGGTCGGTTCCGTGGTGCTCTACGACGGGCCGGGCGCGAAAGGTGCGCGGGTGGCGTGCTTCACCGTCCCGTTCGGATGGGTCGCCGGGACGGCCTGAGCGAGGGCGGTTCGGGACGGCGCCCACCTCCGGGTGAGGGAGGTGGGCGCCGGGCGGCTAATCAATGCTTGCGAGTTCAGCATTTAGCCATGTGTCAGGTGTCGACGGGGCCTCTGGTTCGGCTGTCGCCGCACGTAGAGCGGCCCGCGCCACCGCGTCGGCGTCCGAAAGTGTGACCGAATCCACACCCGGCCGGGCCCCGGCCGCGGTCACCCAGTGCACGCCCTCCGTGGGGACCCCGAAGGCGAACCGCTTCGCGTGCGGGCGCCCTTGACGGTCGATCAGACGATAGGGACGCGGTGTCACGTCCAGCCCTCCGGTCTCGTAACCGTCGCTCGTGTGCGGGCGGCACCCGCCCGTCCTCAGCAGCCGGGTGAGCAGTTCGTCGCCCGTCCGCCTGAGGTCCGGCTCCGGCAGCCGCGCCTCTATCAGCGTCGTCACGCGGACCGTCGAACCCGGCACGTCGGGGGAGTGCGCGACCCACGCCCCGTCCTCGGCCCGCACCTCCAGCCGGGGGCCCACGACGTCCAGGACGCCCGCCTCGATCAGCGCGGTCATCTCCTCGACGCGACGGCGGGGCGGCCCGATGGAGAGGAAGGCGTTGAGCGGTGTGTACCAGCGGTCCAGGTGTTCACGCCGCGAGCCGCCCGGCAGGCCCCCGTGGTCCACGATCCGCCGCACCTCGTTGCGCAGGTCGCGCAGCACGTCCAGGGCGGCCTTCAGAGGACCGTCGACGTTCCCGAGCGCGGCCTGCTCGGCGTCCTCGCGCAGATGCGCCAGCAGCCAGGAACGCCAGTCGCCGGGCGTGGTGAAGTGGCGGCCGGCGTACGGGCGCGCAACGCGGTCCCAGCACCAGCGCTCACCCTCCGGGATGCCGAACTCGTCGAGGATGCGGGCTTCTTGAGAGCTCCGGTGCCCGGCGGCGAGGAAACGGTCCCGGAACTCCAGCAGCCGCGGACGCTCCCACCGCCCGGCGCACACACCTTCGTAGTAGACCGTCTCCACCTCCTTCGCGATCAACGGCCATATCTCGCCCAGGAAGTCCGGCGCCTCACCGGAGTCGGCACGCTTGCGGAAGCCGGCGACGACCTCGTCGGTGAGGACGAGCGGGAGGTGACGGCCGTAGGGGCCCTTCGCGTTGTCGCCGCGGGCCTGGTAGGGGATACCGCGGCGCGAACCCGCGTACAGGCGGGGCTCGCGGCCGGAGGGCAGGTAGCGAAGGCCCTCGGCGGTGCGGGTGAAGCGGCCGCCCCGGCCCGTCGTGAGCAGGGCCATGTGGTCGAAGAAGTTGAGCCCGAGACCGCGCAGCAGGACCGGTTCGCCGGGAGCGGGGGCGCGGAGGTCGACGTCCGCCGGGTTGGCGGGCGGGATGTGGCGCAGGCCGTGCCGTTCGGCGTACGCCGTGAGATCGCGTTGGGCGCGGTCCGGGGCCGCCGGCAGATGCCCCTGGGCAAGGACGACCGCGGACAGCGCCGGCAGGGTGCGCCCGTTGTCCAGCGTGAGGCTCTGGCGGCCGTCGGGGCCGTCGTCGAGCCGTACCGCGCGCGCCGGGTGCACCACGACGCGCACCCCTGGCGGCGCCCCGCGCACCACCTCGGCGAACACCCACTCCAGATAGCGGCCGTAGTGGGCGCGGGTCGGATAGTCGTCCGGGCCCAGCTCGCCGCCCGCCCAGGTGTGCAGGCTCGGCCCGGGGCGGATCGGGCCCGCGCAGTCCACGCTGTCGTCGGTGAAGAGGGTCACCTGCGAGGCCACGGTGTTCATCAGCAGATGCGGCGACTGCGCGGTCCGCCAGACCCGGCCAGGGCCGGGCGGCGACGGATCCACCACGTGGACCGTCAGCCGTGCCCCGGGCGGGAGCAGCTCCGGCGCGGACGCGCACAGGCGTTCAAGGACGCTGGTGCCCCGCGGTCCCGCGCCGACGACGGCTAGTGCCGCGGCAGGCGACGTTTGCCCGTCAAGGAGCGGCGTCCGGTGCGTGCTCTCGGCGTGCCGGCCGGACGTCCTCGTACTGGACGTACTTGGGCTTTCGGCTGGTGCGGCGAGAGGGCGTGCCGGGCGTCGCGACGGGGCGAACGTTGCCTGTCGTGGCACTAGGGACATCTCGACGGCACGGGTGGTCCCGGAGGGCGCGGCGCTCACTGCAGACAAAGGTGTGACTCCCGGGCATGGAGGGCGCATGACGGTGGACCGCTCGCGGGGAGACCCACAGGAAGGCCCCTTGGAAGCGGACGGTCCGCCTCATCATGCCGTCGGCGAGAACGCGAACCGAGCCCCGGGCGGGAGGATCGCCGCCCGCTGTGGGATGCGTCACGGGTGTCTCACGCACCCCTCACGCGCCCCGCGCAGGTCCATCACGCCTGCTCCACACACGCGTTGCGGACGACCGCGGGCGTTCACGGAGCGATCTCGGACTCCGTGACCGTGCGCAGCCGGACGGTGCGCCCGCCCTTGTCCACCCGGGCCTGCTCCAGCCGCAGCCGGGCCGAACGTCCGCTCAGGGTGAGAGTCATGAGCTGGTTGCCGAACCAAGGGCCACCCGTTTTGCGCCAGTTGACGGGCGGCTCGGCGCACTTGCCGTGCCGGGCGAACCGGCGCCCGATCGTCCGGCCCACCGCGCTCCAGCCGAAACGGAAGCCGAGCCGTATGGAGAGGGGGATGGAGTTGTGGACGGGGGAGCAGGTCAGCTGCAGGACGCGGGCGTCCGGGGAGCGCGGGGAGCCGGCGGCTCCGGAGGGCCACTCGGGCTCGGCGATGTAGGCGTGGTGGACGTCTCCGGACAGCACCGACACCGTCGCCGGGGCGTCCGGCCCGGAACCGGCTTCGGCGATCAGCTCCGCGAGCGCGGCGAAGGACGCGGGGAAGGCGGCCCAGTGCTCCAGGTCGGCCCGGCGGCGCAGCCTCTCCCCGAACCGGGCCCAGCGCGCGCCCCGTTCACCCCGGCACAGCGCGGCGTCCCATGTCTCGGCGTCGTGCACGAGGTGGGGGAGCAGCCAGGGCAGTGAGGTGCCGATCAGGAGGTGGTCGCGGGAGCCCGGCGCGTCCAGCGCCTGCTCGCGCAGCCACCGCTCCTCGCCCGGGTCCAGCATCGCCCGTTCGTTCTCGGCCAGCACCCGGGCCGCCCGGGTGTCCACCATCAGCAGCCGTACGCGGCCGAAGTCGCGGCGGTAGCTCCAGCGGACGGAGGCCGGGTCGGTGTCGGACTGGGCGGCGAAGGCGCGCAGCACGTCGGTGCCGTCGGGGGTCTCGCGGACGGCGGCGTACAGGGGGTCGTCGGCGAGTTCGCGCGGTGAGAGGTTGCCGAGGTGCTGGTGGACCCAGTACGACATCAGGCCGCTGAGCAGCCGCTCGCGCCACCACAGCGTGGCGCGCATGTCGGCGAGCCAGGAGGCGCTGGTGTTCCAGTCGTCTATGACGTCGTGGTCGTCGAAGATCATGCAGCTGGGCACGGTCGACAGCAGCCAGCGGACTTCCGGGTCGAGCCAGGATTCGTAGTAGAGGCGGGTGTACTCCTCGTAGTCCGCGACCTGGTCGCCCGGGGGGTCTTCGAGGTTGCGCCGGGCGGCGAGCCAGCGCTGGGTGGCCTTCGAGGTCTCGTCGGCGTACACCTGGTCGCCCAACAGGAGCAGGACGTCCGGCCGTTCGCCCTCGGGCTCGGTCGCGATGCGGGCCGCCAGTGTGTCCAGGGCGTCGGGCCCGACCGGGTCCTTCTCGTCCGCGGGCGGCGCGGCCCAGCGGCAGGAGCCGAAGGTGACCCGGACGGCGTCCTCCTCGCCCGGGGTGCGCACGAGCGAGGGTGGGAAGGGGGAGTCGGACAGCGGCCAGACGCCGACGCCGTCCAGCAGCACCTCGTAGGTGGTGTCCGTGCCCGGGGTCAGACCGCTCACCGGCACCAACGCGTAGTGGTGTCCGGCGACTTGGAAGGTGCGGGCCGAGCCGCCGGCACCGTCGGCGCAGCGCACCTCGGCGGTGCACGGACGGCTCGCCTCGACCCAGAAGGTCGCGGACGAGCCGTCGACGTACCTCAGCAGCGGTCCCAGGCGCAGCTCCGCCAAGGTGATCACCCCTCTCCGTCGCCCCGTACGGTACGGAACGACGGAGACGAGCGGGGAGGTTCCGGGAACGGCGCCGGTATCCGTGGGGGGTGGGGACCGGTGGGGTCGGTGAGGACCTGTGAGGACCTGTGAGGTCAGTGAGGACCGGTGGGAACCGGTGCGGGGATCAGCAGCCGCTGAGGACCGAGCTGAGCTTGCTCTTCTCCGCCGAGTCGACCGAGAGGTTGTAGTAGTACTTCACCTGGACCCAGGCGCGGACGTAGGTGCAGGCGTAGGAGCTGAGCGGGGGCATCCACTCGGCCGGGTCCTGGTCGCTCTTCTGCTGGTTCACGTTGTCCGTGACGGCGATGAGCTGGGGACGGGTCACGTCGTTGGCGAAGGCCTGGCGCTGGGCGGTGGTCCATGCGCTCGCGCCGGAGTCCCAGGCCTCGGCGAGCGGGACGAGGTGGTCGATGTCCAGGTCGGAGGCGGCGGTCCAGGTGGCGCCGTCGTAGACCGAGTACCAGGTGCCGCTGGTGGCGGTGCACGCGGAGTTGGTGACGACGTTCGAACCGTCGCGCTTGAGGACGTACTCACGGGTGTTGCAGGTACCGCTGATGGTGATCCAGGTGGGGAAGAGATCACGGTCGTAGCCGGTGCGGTTCTCCGTCGCCACGGTGAGCGAGGCGAGGTAGGTGCGCGCGGTGGCGGCGCTGACCGGGGTGGGCAGCGCGGCGGAGGCGGTCGGGCCGTTGAATATCCCGACCATGGCTATCAGGCCGGTGAAGGCTGCGAGTATGCTCAGCCGTCGACGCGCGTAGACCTTTGGCATGCGAACTCCCTTGAGGTGGGGGGACGTTGGGGCGAGCGGGCCCATGCTCGCGGTGGCGCATTTCTGGAAGGTGTGGGGCAGGTAAGAAGCTAGTGACGTGCGCATGACATGCCAAGGGGTCGGGGGCAACCGTTTTCTGTGGATCGGGGGGCGGGCTCCGGGGCGTGGCGTGTGAGGGGATCGGCCGGTGTGGTGCGAGGGGCTCGGGACCTATGGCCCTGTCCGGCACATTTCGGCATCCCGTAGGATGAGTGACGCAGAAGGGGAGTAGCTCTTCGCCGGACCGTCGACATACTGCTCAGCTCGTCTGAGCCGGCGCCCGGAGGCAGGCCTTCACGGTCGGCCAGCGAGACCTTCGGCAGAGCAGTGCACTGTCCGCGCGTATGTCCTCGTGCGGGCGCCGACGTGTGCTGCCGTGCCGAGGTGTCGCGTCGCAGTCACAGCACTCTCGGTGGGGCAGCCCCGACCGATTGAGGGATTTTGATCAGCATCACCGTGATGGCGCTCGTCTTCGGCGTCGTCTTCCTCGCCGAACTGCCGGACAAGACCGCGCTCGCCGGGCTCGTCCTGGGCACCCGCTATCGCGCCTCCTACGTCTTCGCGGGCGTCGCCGCCGCCTTCGCCGTGCATGTCGCGCTCGCCGTCGCGGCCGGCAGTGTGCTGACCCTGCTGCCGCAGCAGATCGTGCACGCACTCACGGGTGTGCTGTTCCTCGCCGGTGCCGCCGTGCTGCTCCTGAAGAAGGGCGAGGACGAGGAGGAGATCCGCAAGCCCGAGAACCAGACCTTCTGGAAGGTCTCGGGGGCGGGCTTCATGCTCATCCTGGTCGCCGAGTTCGGTGACCTCACGCAGATCATGACGGCGAACCTCGCGGCCCGGTACGACGACCCGCTCTCGGTCGGCCTCGGCGCGGTGCTCGCGCTCTGGGCGGTGGCCGGACTCGGCATCGTCGGCGGGAAGGCCCTGATGAAGCGGGTTCCGCTGGAGCTCATCACCAAGGTCGCGGCCATGCTGATGCTGGCGCTGGGGGCCTGGAGTCTGTATGAGGCGGTGGCGGCCTGAGCCGCCGGCGCCCCGCTCGTCGGCGGGTCGTCGAAGGGTCCGGGGCTCCGCCTGGTCGGAAGCGGTGGCGCCGGTCCCCCTCGTTTTGTATCGTAGAGAAACAAAGTGGCTCCCGTCCGCACTCCCTGACCGGCGGGCGGGGCCGCCTTGTCCCCGGGGGACCCGGTGCTGATCCAATGGACGCCCCCCCGGCCCCTTCCCTCGCGCTCTGGAGCTTGCCGATGACGGCCACCACCGTTCTGACCGCCCGCGCCCTCCTGCTCGACATGGACGGCACCCTCGTCAACTCGGACGCCGTGGTCGAGCGCTGCTGGCGCCGCTGGGCGGAGCGGCACGGGCTCGACGGGGACGAGGTCATGAAGGTCGTCCACGGGCGGCAGGGGTACGCGTCGATGGCGGTGCTGCTGCCGAACCGGCCCATGGAGCAGAACTATGCCGACAACGCGCGCATGCTCGCCGAGGAGACCGCCGACATGGACGGGGTCGTCGCGATTCCGGGTGCCGGGGAGTTTCTCGCCTCGCTGGCCGGGGTGCCGCATGCCCTTGTCACCTCCGCGGATGTGGGGCTGTCCACCGCGCGGATGGCTGCCGCCGGGCTGGGGCTGCCCGATGTGCGGATCACCGCCGAGTCCGTCGGTGCGAGCAAGCCCGATCCCGAGGGTTTTCTGAAGGGCGCCGCCGAGTTGGGTGTGGCGCCTGAGGACTGTGTCGTCTTCGAGGATTCGGGGGCCGGGATTTCCGCTGGGCGGGCTGCTGGGATGCGGGTGGTCGGGGTAGGGCCCCGGGCCGGCTTTCATCGTCCGGATGCCGTTGTGTCCGATCTGACGCGGGTGCGGGTGGAGGTTGTCGGGGGCGGGACGATACGCCTGCACCTCGGCTGACGCGCGCGAGGTTCACCTCCGCCGCCCCTACCCGTCCCATCCTCAACCTGGGGGCTGCTCCCCCAGCCCCCCGATCGGCCTGAACGGCCTCGTCCTCGAACGCCGGACGGGCTGAAAGACGCGGGGTGCAGCCCCGCCCCAGGGGCGCGGGGAACTGCGCGACCAGCCCGCACCGGCCCGCAGCCGACGGACCCCCCAGCCGCCGAACCCCTACGGAGTCGTCGTCTCGTTCTCCAGGCTCGTGCGTGTCGCCGCCCCGTACACCCCGGACTCGTCGCCCGTGATGCCCCGCGCCCACTGGTAGCGGCGTACCGCGTCCTCGACCCGGCCGGAGTACCTGCCGTCGGCGTCGCCCGTGTAGAGGGACAACTGGCGTAGACGCAGCTGGAGTTCGGTGACTTCGGGGCCTCTGTCGCCGCGGCGCAGGGTCTGGGCGGGCTCATCGCCCGCGGAGCCCTGGTCCGGCGCCAACGAGGCGGCCACGGTCGGTGTGGTGGTGGGTGTGGGTGACTGGGAGGGGTCGGACGGTCGCGTCGAGGTCGCCGAGGTGGAGGGTGACGGACTTTTGCTGGGCGACGGGGGCGGTGCGGCCGTGGCCGTCGTCGTGGGGGATGCGCCGGGTTCGGGAATCGAACCTGAGTCTGATCGTGACGAGGGGGACGGCGGCACCGAGGTCGGCGTCGGTGACGCCTCCGGCACGCTCGCCCGTGCGTCGTCCGGCAGCGCCCCGTCCCGCGCGGGGGTGTCGTACGAGAACAGGCCGCTCGCGAACCCCGCCGCCGCCACGACCGCCACCGCGGCCCCGGTCACGACCAGCAGGGCCGTACGCCGCCGCCAGCGGGGCGGTTCCTCGGCGAGGGGGGACGGGGGCGGGTACGGAGTCCCATTTCCGGAGTCGGCGTCTCGTACGGCGGCGAGTCGTACGGTGGCGGCGGCCTCCGGCGGCACCGTACGCAAGCGCATGGTGGCGGGCGAGGACTCGTTCGCCACCAGATCCACGTACGGGCGTATCCGTAGGGGATCGAAGTCCTCCGCCGCTGCCGCCTCCGCCGTGCGCGCGTCGCGCAGGGCGTCGGACGCGCGCCGGGTGCAGGCGCAGGACGGGGTGCCGTCCGGCGTCCGGGGCGCGGCGCACTCGGGGCAGACATGCCCGTTCGGTTCAGTCACGCGTTGGGTCCCTCCCCCTGAGACTCGCCCCCTCGGAACTCCCGAGGTTATCCACATCCACCACACCTTCTCCCAGGAGCCCCCGGAATCCCTCCTTCCGCACCTGTTACAAGCTTCAACAGGCCATAACCGGCCATACCGACCACCATGGAGGGTGACGAGACCCCAGGGGTTCATGGGAGGTCCGCATGACGGGCGAGACACCCGGTGATGTGCACGACTCGGACGCGTCGCCGCACGACCCCCCGTACGCCGTGAACGAGACGGTCGTGCGCAGGCGCTCGGCGGCCGCCGTCGACGCCCAGGAGGCGCCGGTGCACGGCGGTGTCGTCGTCTCGATCGGCGCGCTGCTGCTCGGCATGCTGCTGGCCGCCCTCGACCAGACGATCGTGTCGACCGCGCTGCCCACCATCGTCAGCGACCTGGGCGGCCTCGAGCACTTGTCGTGGGTGGTCACCGCGTATCTGCTCGCGTCGACCGCGGCGACTCCGCTGTGGGGCAAACTCGGCGACCAGTATGGCCGGAAGAAGCTGTTCCAGGCCGCGATCGTGATCTTCCTCGTCGGGTCCGCATTGTGTGGAATGGCGCAGAACATGGGCGAGTTGATCGGCTTTCGGGCCCTTCAGGGCCTCGGTGGCGGTGGGCTCATCGTGCTGTCCATGGCGATCGTCGGCGACATCGTCTCGCCGCGCGAACGGGGGAAGTACCAGGGGCTGTTCGGGGCCGTCTTCGGTGCGACGAGTGTGCTCGGGCCGCTGCTCGGCGGGCTGTTCACCGAGCACCTCAGCTGGCGCTGGGTCTTCTACGTCAACCTGCCGGTCGGCGTGGTCGCGCTCGTCGTGATCGCGACGGTCCTGCGCATTCCGAGGAAGTCCGCCGAGCACGTCATCGACTACCTCGGCACGTTTCTCATCGCCGCGGTCGCCACCTGTCTCGTGCTCGTCGCCTCGCTCGGCGGCACCACCTGGGCGTGGAGCTCGCCGCAGATCATCGGACTCGCGGTGCTGGGTGTCCTGCTCGCCGTGGCCTTGGTGGCGGTGGAGCGGCGGGCGGCCGAACCCGTCCTGCCCCTCAGGCTCTTCCGCATCCGCACCTTCTCCCTCTCCGCCGTCATCAGCTTCATCGTCGGCTTCGCGATGTTCGGCGCGATGACCTATCTGCCGACCTTCCTCCAGGTCGTCCGGGGCGTGAGCCCCACCCTGTCCGGCGTGTACATGCTGCCCATGGTGTTCGGGCTGCTGCTGTCCTCGACCGTCTCCGGGCAGATCGTCAGCCGTACCGGCCGCTGGAAGGTCTTCCCCATCGTGGGCACCGGTGTCACGGCGCTCGGTCTGCTGCTGCTCCACCAGCTCGACGAGCACAGCAGTACGGGCGTGATGAGCGTGTACTTCCTCGTCTTCGGCCTGGGTCTCGGCCTGGTCATGCAGGTCCTGGTCCTGATCGTGCAGAACGCGGTCTCGTACGAGGATCTGGGCGTCGCCACCTCGGGCGCCACCTTCTTCCGCTCGATCGGCGCCTCGTTCGGCGTGGCCATCTTCGGCACCGTCTTCGCGAGCCGCCTCGGCGACAACCTGGTGGCCGTGCTGAGCGGACGGCAACTCCCCGCGGGCATCACGCCGAACAGTCTCAAGGCCGACCTGAAGGGCATCGCCGACCTGCCGTCCGCGCTCCGCCAGCCCGTCCTGCACGCGTACGCCTCGTCGATCACCGACGTCTTCCTGTACGCCGCCCCGGTCGCCCTGCTCGGCTTCGCCCTGGCCTGGTTCCTGCGCGAGGACAAGCTGCGGGGTTCGGTCACGGCACCCGACATCAGCGAGACGCTCGCCACCAATCCCGTGGAGCGGTCGTCGCACGACGAGGTGTGCCGCGCGCTGTCCGTGCTCGGCACCCGGGAGGGGCGACGGGAGATCTACGAGAAGATCACCGCGCGGGCCGGCTGCGACCTGCTGCCCGCCGCGAGCTGGCTGCTGCTGCGGATCAAGAAGTACGGGTGGGCGGAGCCCGCGCTGCTGGCCGAAGGCAGCGCCGTACCGCTGCCCGTCGTGCTGGCCGCGGCCCGGCAGTTGGAGGAGCGCCGCCTCGCCGCCCGCGGAGGGCTCGACCTCGTCCTCACGGACGAAGGCCGCGAGGTCGCCGAGAAGCTGGCCAAGGCCCGCGAGGAGTCCTTGGCGGAACTGCTGGGCGACTGGTGGGGACCGGACCGGCCGACCGATCTGACCAAGCTGGTCGAGGAGCTGAACGGCGAGCTGTGCGGCTCCGACGCGGAGCGGCCGCACGACGGGACGGTGCCGCGTGCGCATCCGCGCGGGAGAGCGGCGTGACTCCTCCGTCGGCCTTCAAGGCGTCAGCTTCTTCGTGAACCAGTGGTCGGCGTAGATGTCGTCGTTGTGCGGCTCGGTCTCCGCGTAGCCGTGCCGCGCGTACAGGGATCGTGCCTCCACCAGGTCGCCGCGGGTGTCGAGGATCAGCCGTTCGGCACCGAGGCCGCGCGCCGCCTCCTCGGCCGCCGCGAGCAACAGCGCCGCGCCGCCCCTGCCGCGCAGCCGCTCGCGCACGAACACCCGCTTCAGCTCACCCGTCGTGGCGTCGAGCATCCGCACCCCGGCCGTGCCGCCGGGTTCGCCGCCGTACCGTGCGACCAGCAGCACTCCGCCGGGTGCCTGGAACTCGGCACCCGTGGTCGCCGCGATCTCCCGCTCCAGCTCCTCGGGGTCGGTCGGGTGCCCCTCGTGCAGCAGGTACCAGCGGTCGCTGACCTCCGTGTAGTACGCGCGCCACAGCGTGGCGGCGACGGACGAGTCGAAGGGTTCGGGGGCGATGGTCCAGGTCATGGCGGTCATTGTCGGGAGGCGCGGCCCCCGGTCCGCAAGCGGATTTCGGCGGGCCGCCGGTGCGGGGGCGTCCGTGCGGGGGCCATCGCGGGTCCGCGGTGGTTCCGTGGCGGGTTCATGGCGGGTCCACGGTGGGACCGTGGTGGGTTCGTTTGAGTGCGGGCTTCCGGGCAACCCGGTTCTCGAACCGGCCCGTCGGGTCGAGAACCCCGGAAGGCACCCATGTCCACAGGCCTCATCATCGCTTTGATCGTGATCGTGGCGGTCGCCGTCGTCGCGGCCGCGCTGATCCTCCTGGCCCGCAGGCCGCAGGGCGGGCGCACACTGCGGCGGCGCTTCGGGCCCGAGTACGACCGGGCCGTCGCCCAGCACGACGGCGACGCCAGGGCCGCCGAGCGCGACCTCGCCGAGCGGGTGAAGCGGCACGGCGCGCTGCGTGAACGGCCGCTGGAACCGGCCGCGCGCGACGAGTACGCCGCCCGCTGGGGAGCCGTTCAGGAACGCTTCGTCGACTCGCCGCAGGAGGCGGTGGCCGAGGCGGACCGGCTGGTCGCCGAGCTGGCCGGCGCACGTGGCTTCCCCGACGGCGAGCGCTACGAGGAGCGGCTCGACGCGCTCTCCGTCCACCACGGACACCATGTGCACGGCTACCGGCGTGTGCACCAGGCCACGTACGCCTCCGCCTCGGACGCCCACGGCGGTACGGAGGAGCTCCGCGCGTCCATGGTGGAGGCCCGCGCCCTCTTCGAGGATCTGCTGGCCCCGGTCCGCCAGGACGCCCGCCAGGACACCGCCGACACCGCGCCTGCCGAGGACTCCGCCCCGGGCGAGCGTTCCCACCGGGCCCATGTGCCGTGGGCCATGACCAGGCGTCACGCGAAGGGGAGCTGAGGAATTGAATCCTCACCTCCGCGAACGGAGGTGATTCCTGGCTCACGCCGCCTCTTGGACCGGCGGTCCGTCAGGTCTTCCACGATCAACACCAGCCGGGTTGAAACCAGCCCGGGCAGCTCACCCGCTGCAAGGTCACACAACTTCAAGGACACGCTGCGTGCTTGGCTCTCGCGACGCATCGTCTGCGTCCGCGCTACCAGCACGCCGGTCCGCCCTGGGGGCGAACCGGCTCTTTCTGCCCTGCTGCACAGGTGTTCGATTCCTCCCTGGCCTGAGGGCTGGGGAGCCCTCGGAGGGATCCGGTGAAGAAGATGACATCGAACAACGGTAATGAGAACAGTCCGCGTCGCGAGGCGATGACGGGCCGCGGGGGCGTCGACCCCCTCGTCCACCGGCACGCCCAGGATGCCCAGGTCGCTCCGCCGTCCGGCCCCGGCACACCCGCCGACCCGGCCGCCTACGACCCCGGGGAGGCGCCCCGGCGTCCCGCCGACAGGGCGGCACCCGGCGAGGCGGGGGCCCGCGGCGGCATGCGGTTCCGCGAGACGGCGAACCCGTCCCGCTCGACGGCGGGCGGCGCGGCGGCCATGCCCGCCGACGACCGGGACATCCGTGCCGGGCAGGAGGAATCCATGCGTGGCGGGCAGGCGGAGCCCACCCGCGCCGGGCAGGGTGACCGTACTCGTGCCGGGCGGCAGGAGTCGGCTGCCGGGCAGGTTGACACCGGTCCGCAGGGCAACGGCGACGGGGCGCTGCTGTCGCACGACGAGTGCGACAAGTACTCGCTGCGGTTGCAGCACGCCGTCGGCGGGTTCGTGGACGGTCCGCGGGCGTCCGTCGAGGAGGCGGACCATGTCCTGGAGGAGCTGACCACCGAGTTCACGGACGCCATGACCCGGCGTCGCCGCAACCTGCGGACGACCTGGCAGGCGGCCGGTGAGGGCGACACGGCCGACACCGAGAAGCTGCGGCTCGCCCTGCGTGACTACCGCGAGGTCACGGAGCGGCTCCTGCACCTGTAGGAGGCCGTAGCGTCGAGTACCACCATGAGGCCGCGCCCCGGACCATGTTCCGGGGCGCGGCCTCACCCGTCGACGGGGTCATCCGGCCCGGCGCTCGCGCCACTCCCGGACGATCTCGTCCACGTCGTACGGCTTGAGGCCGAGGGGAGGACCCGGCGGCGGCTTGAACATGACCTCGCGGATCTTGGCGTTGATGTCCTCGACGATCCGCCGCACGATGCGCTCCGAGGGCGCCGCCGACGCCGCCGCGAGCGCGTCCTCGGCCTCCTTGCGCAGGGCCAGTGTCGGTGGCAGGACCGACAGCCCCTCGCGGGCCATCTTCCGCTTGATCCACCACAGTTCGTCGTACGGAGTGTCGGTCACGGCGGGCATGGGCTTGCCCGCGCCGGGCAGGTCGGCGAACTCGCCGCGGGCCTCCGCCTCACGGATCTGTCGGTCGACCCAGGTCTCGAAGCTGACCCCGGGTGGCTTCCGTTCGGTCATACGTCCATTGTGCAGGAGGACACCCGATCGGACGATGGGGCGATTTATCATGCGGCGGCGGCGCGTCAACCACATACGTCATCCGGACGGTTGAACCACCGCGCCGCGACCGGACGAACGCTGTAACTCGAAGGAGCGCACGTGCTCGAACTCACCATGGCCTCGGTCACCGGGGCGGACGCGGGTGCGACGGCCGGAATGCTGATGGCCGACGCGCCGAGCGACCCGGGAGCCGTGCTGCGGGTGGGGCGGGACCGGGCGGTGTGCCGGCTCGCGACCCCCGACGACTGGCTGTTCGTCTCCCGGGTCCACCTGGAGTTCCTGTGCGGTCCGGACGGCACGTGGCAGGTCACCTGGTTGCACGGGTCGCGCCCGGAGCCCTCCGCCGAGGTACGGCTGACGCTGGCCGGAGCGCCGACCCAGGCCGTCCCGTACGGCGGGACGGTGAAGCTCCCCGCGGGCGGCTCGGGGGAGATCGTCATCCTCGACCGCACAGGACCGCACAGCGTGAACGTGGGTTTCTACCACGAGGCCTGAGCGCCCCGGAGGGGAGAGGTGCGTCAGGCCAGCACGCGGGCCAGCGCGAACCCGTCGTACCCCTTGCTGCCCACCGTCTGGATCGCCGTACCGGTCAACTTCGGGTGGGCGGCGATCAGTTCGAGGGCGGCCCGGGTGCCCCGCACGCTCGGTTCGGCGCTGCCCGCGTCGGTCACCTGCCCGTCGCGCACGACGTTGTCGACGACGATCAGGCTGCCGGGGCGGGTGAGCTTGAGGGCCCACTCGACGTAGTGCGGGTTGTTCACCTTGTCGGCGTCGATGAACACGAAGTCGAACGGCTCCGGGTTCTCCTCGGCCAGTTTCGGCAGCGACTCCAGGGCGGGGCCCACCCGTACCTCGGCGATCTTGTCGAGGCCCGCACGGGCGAGGTTGCGGCGGGCGACCTCGGCGTGCGTGGCGTCGTACTCGAAGGTGATCAGCCTGCCGTCGGCCGGGAGGGCGCGGCCCAGCCAGATGGTGCTGTAGCCGCCGAGGGTGCCGATCTCCAGGATGCGGCGGGCGCCCTGGATCTGGGCGAGCAGCTGGAGCAGCTTGCCCTGGTTCGGCGCGACCGCGATCGGCGGCAGCCCCGCGGCGTCGCTGTCGCGCAGGGCCGCCGTCAGGGTCTCGTCGGCGGGGGAGAGGAGGGTGGCGAAGTAGTCGTCGACTTCGTTCCAGAGCTGCGACTCGCTCATGAACCATGCCTTTCGTATGCCTAGTTAGATGCCCTAACTAGTCCCACGGGCAAAGTTACACGGCGGGCGCGGAGCCCGGCAGCGGTCGCCCCGCCGACTCGGTCATGAACCACACCGCGACGCCACCGATCACGGCCGCGCCCATCATGTAGTAGGCGGGCATCATCATGTTCCCGGTCGCCCCGATGAGTGCCGTGGTCACCAGCGGTGTCGTACCGCCGAACAGTGAGACGGAGACGTTGAAGCCGATGGACAGCGAGCCGTAGCGGACCTTCGTCGGGAAGAGCGCCGGGAGCGCGGCGGGCATCGCGGAGGTGAAGCAGACCAGCAGTAGGCCCAGCGCGCCCATGCCGAGCGCGACCGCGAGCAGACTGCCCTCGCGGATCAGCAGCAGCGCCGGGACGGACAGGGCGAGGAAGCCGGCGCAGCCCGCGGCGATCATCGGACGGCGGCCGATCCGGTCGGTCAGCGCGCCCGCGAAGGGCTGGACGATCATCATCAGCGCCATCACACCGAGGACGACCAGCAGGCCGTGCGTCTCGTCGTACTTCAGCTCGCTCGTCAGATAGCTCGGCATGTACGACAGCAGCATGTAGTCGGTGACGTTGAAGACCAGCACGAGGCCGACGCAGAGCAGCAGCGCGCGCCACTGGCCCGCGACCATCTCGCGCAGCCGCACCTTGGGGCGGTCCGCCTCCTTCTTGGAGGCCTTCGCCAGCTCCGCCGCGAACGCCGGGGTCTCCTCCAGGCGCATCCGCAGATAGAGGCCGATGACGCCCATGGGGCCCGCGATCAGGAACGGCACGCGCCAGCCCCAGGACAGCAGGTCCTCGGTGGACAGGAAGGCGGTCATGAGGGTGACCAGGCCGGCGCCGCCGATGTATCCGGCGAGCGTGCCGAACTCCAGCCAGCTTCCGAAGAAGCCGCGCTTCTTGTCGGGTGCGTACTCGGCGATGAAGGTGGAGGCGCCCGCGTACTCGCCGCCGGTGGAGAAGCCCTGGACGAGCCGGGCCGCGAGCAGCAGCAGGGGAGCGCCGACGCCGATCGTCGCGTACGACGGGATCAAGCCGATTGCGAAGGTGCCGGCCGCCATCATGATCATGGTGAGGGCGAGGACCTTCTGGCGGCCGACGCGGTCGCCGAGCGGGCCGAAGACCATGCCGCCGAGCGGGCGGACGAGGAAGGCCGCGGCGAAGGCGCCGAAGGTGGACAGCAACTGCGCGGTGGGGTTGCCGGACGGGAAGAAGACCTTGCCCAGCGTCACCGCGATGTAGCTGTAGACACCGAAGTCGAACCACTCCATCGCGTTGCCGAGGGCTGCCGCCTTGACGGCGCGCTTGACCAGGGCCGGATCGGTGACCGTCGCCTCGGGCGGCGCGGGGGTTCGGGGTCGGGGTACGGCGGGGGCGACTGCTGTGGCGGACGGCAAGGGCATGCCCTTCGTAGGGGACGGGGACGCGGCTCGCCCGGAGGTGGGCCGAAAAGTGACCATAGGGGCACGCGCCCGCATTACGTGCCGTAGGTGTCTCGATGCACAGTGCATGCAAATGCGTCGTACGCAGGGGTGACGGCTGCGCCGCGTGTCGCTTTCCTGAGGCTCCGCTGTGAGGTAAGTCGCCAACGAAGGGGGGAACCGGAAGTGCGCGCGCACTATCGTCGTCCGGGCAAAAGGCGGGAGGCCGTCAGGTGAAGAGGGGGTTGCCTGCGTCTCTCGATCGGGACGTGCGAGCCTCTTAGAGGCCGGACGAAGCACGGCCGTACGGGATGAAAAGGGTGAACGGGGCGGGAGGGTCGGCGGGGCGTGGTGAACGTTGAGCACGGCGGGCGAGCAGGTGGTGCCTTCGGGGCGGAGACGGCGGAATCCGCGCGAGCGAGACCGCGCACGGGCGGAAGGCCTCGTACTGGATGTACTTGGGCTTTCGCCCGGTGCGGCGAGTGGGGGCACCTCCCACGCCCTTGAAGCAGTGGGGGAGCGTGCATGGCGCCGCGGGGCAGGCGGGAGTTTGACGACAGGGCCTCGGGGGATGCCCCTGCCTCCCGCGGGACGGGCCGACGGGCACCGGGAGTCCGTCGGCCCGAGCGTGCGGTGCGGTCAGTCGGCGTCGACCTGGAGCTCCTTGACCCCGTTGATCCAGGCGGAGCGCAGTCGGCGCGGGTCGCCGGCCAGGGTGAGGTTCGGCATCGCGTCGGCGATCGCGTTGAAGATGAGGTCGATCTCCAGGACGGCCAGGGACTTGCCGAGGCAGTAGTGGGGGCCTCCGCCGCCGAAGCCGAGGTGGGGGTTGGGGTCGCGGGTGATGTCGAAGGCGTCCGGGTTCTCGAAGACCTCGGGGTCGTGGTTGGCGGAGGCGTAGAAGATCCCGACCCGGTCGCCCTCCTTGATCTGCTTGCCGCCGAGTTCGGTGTCCTGGGTGGCGGTGCGCTGGAAGGAGACGACGGGGGTCGCCCATCGCACGATCTCCTCGGCCGTGGTCGCCGGACGGGTCCTCTTGTACAGCTCCCACTGCTCGGGGTGGGTGAGGAAGGCGTGCATGCCGTGGGTGATGGCGTTGCGGGTGGTCTCGTTGCCGGCGACCGACAGCATCAGCACGAAGAAGCCGAACTCGTCGGAACCGAGGTTGCCCTCGTCCTCGGCCGCCACCAGCGTGCTGACGATGTCCTTGGCCGGGCACTGCTTGCGGTCGGCGGCCATGTTCATGGCGTACGAGATGAGCTCGGCGGCCGACTCGGCGCCGACCTCCTCGGTGATGGCGTACTCCGGGTCGTCGTACGCGATCATCTTGTTGGACCACTCGAAGATCTTGATGCGGTCGTCCTGGGGAACGCCGATCAGCTCGGCTATCGCCTGGAGAGGCAGTTCGCAGGCGACCTCGGTGACGAAGTCGAAGGGCCCCGAATGGGCGCGGGCGCCCTCGACGATCGCGAGGGCACGGGAGCGGAGCCGCTCCTCCAGCGCCCGGATGGCCCTTGGCGTGAAACCGCGTTGCACTATCTGGCGGACGCGGGTGTGCTCGGGTGGGTCCATGTTGAGCAGGATCAGCCGCTGGGCGTCGATCGCGTCGCGCTGCATGTGTTCGTGGAAGCGGATGATCGCGGTGTTGAGGTAGGAGGAGTAGATCTCCGGGTGCGTGGAGACGTACTTGACGTCCGCGTGCCGGGTGACCGCCCAGTACCCCTCGTCCTGGAAGCCGGCCAGGCCGGCGGGCTGGGGGATCCAGCGGACGGGTTCGGCCCGGCGCAGTTCGGCGAACTCCGGCAGGGGCACGCGGTGGTGCAGCAGATCGGGGTCGGTGAAGTCGAACCCGTCGGGCAGCGCGGGACAGGGCATCGGCGACCACCCACCATTCTGACGGTCCATCAGGAATCCGGAATTGCCGTGAAGGTAATAACGGGTTCTACAAGTCGCAAGGGGTACGGCACCCTGAATTCCGCGGGGAGTTCGTGCAGATCACCACTTCGGGCGCTGCACGACCCTTGCGGCGTGGGGGCTCCGCTCCGCAGACTGCACACAGAACTGGTACGCGTTCTAGTTCTGCGCGGTGGGTGGGCCGGGACGCCCCGCGCTGCGCGGGTCAGCAGGGCCTGACCGCCGGGCAGGCCTGAGGAGAGGACGAGCCCCCATGGCCGCGGAACCCGTGATCGTCGAAGCCGTACGCACCCCCATCGGCAAGCGAGGTGGCGCACTCGCCAACCTCCACCCCGCCTACCTCTTGGGCGAGACCTACCGTGAACTCCTCGGCCGCACCGGCATCCACGCCGACTGCGTCGAGCAGATCGTCGGCGGCACGGTGACGCACGCCGGCGAGCAGTCCATGAACCCCGCGCGCACGGCCTGGCTCGCCATGGGCCTGCCGTACGAGACGGCGGCGACGACGGTCGACTGCCAGTGCGGCTCCTCGCAGCAGGCCTCCCACATGGTGGCCAACATGGTCGCGGCGGGGGTCATCGACGTCGGTATCTCGTGCGGGGTCGAGGCGATGTCGAGGGTGCCGCTGGGCTCCGGCTCCAAGCACGGCCCCGGGAAGCCGTTCCCGGACGAGTGGAACGTGGATCTGCCCAATCAGTTCGAGGCCGCCGAGCGCATCGCGCGCAATCGTGGGCTGACGCGCGAGAACGTCGACAGGCTGGGCCTGGTCTCGCAGGAGCGCGCCGCGAACGCCTGGTCGGAGGAACGCTTCAAGCGGGAGACCTTCGCCGTGCAGGTGCCGACGACCGAGGAGGAGCAGCGGGCCGGACAGGGCATGTGGCGCCTCGTCGACCGTGACGAGGGGCTCCGCGACACGTCCATGGAGGCGCTGGCGGGCCTCAAGCCGGTGATGCCCACGGCCGTCCACACGGCGGGCAACTCCTCGCAGATCTCGGACGGTGCGGCGGCGATCCTCTGGGCGTCCAAGCGGATGGCCCGGGCGCTGAAGCTGCGCCCGAGGGCGCGGATCGTGGCCCAGGCGCTGGTGGGTTCGGACCCGCACTTCCATCTGGACGGCCCGATCGACGCGACGCGTGCGGTGCTGGGCAAGGCCGGGATGTCTTTGAAGGACATCGACCTCGTGGAGATCAACGAGGCGTTCGCCTCAGTGGTGTTGAGCTGGGCGCAGGTCTTCGAGCAGGACCTGGAGAAGGTCAACGTGAACGGCGGTGCGATCGCGCTCGGGCACCCGGTCGGAGCGACGGGTGCCCGGCTGATCACCACCGCCCTGCACGAACTGGAGCGACGGGACAAGGAGTTCGCGCTGATCACCATGTGCGCGGGTGGTGGACTGGCCACCGGGACGATCATCCAGCGGTTGTAGTCCAGGAGACGAAGGCGACGAAGGCGGCGGGGGCGATCGTGAGGATCGGTCCCGCCGGGTTCTTCGAGTCTCGTACGGCGATGGTGGTGGCCGGGGTTTCGGCGATCTCTAGGCAGTCGCCGCCCTGGTCGCTGCTGTACGTGGACTTGCGCCAGGTCAGAGGGCCGAGGGGCGCGCACTCGACGCACGAGCCACCCTGGTCGCCGCTGTAACTGGACTTACGCCACTGGACCCTGGTCGGAACCGCGTTGCTCCCCATGGCGTTCCTCCATCACTCGCCGGATCAGCTCCGCCGATTCCTTGAGGGACAGCGCGGCGGCCTGAAGGTGATCGTAACGGAGCGAGCAGTCTTTGACGGTGTCCGGGTTGGCGGTCGGATGCCCGCTTCCATAGCCCTCCGTGTAGACGATGGCCGGGTCGCTTGCGAAGCGGAAGAGGTCGAACGAGCCTTGCAGCCCCGCATGCGCTCCGGCCGCGAACGGCAAGATCTGGATGTTGATTTGGGGCTTGCCCTCGAACGACAACAGGTGAGTCAGTTGCCCTCGCATGGTCTCTGCGTCGCCGATCTCCTGGTGCAGCGCGGCTTCGCTGATGATCGCCCAAAAAACCAGCGGCTCACCCTTCTCGAAGATGCGCTGACGCGCCAACCTCACAGCGGAACGGTCCTCAAGATCGGTCTGGTCCAGTGCGCCGAGCACGGCACGCGCGTACGCCTCGGTCTGCAGGAGACCGTGCACCAGGTGCGTATGAAAGGTGCACATCTCGACCGCCCGCGCCTCCAACTCCGCCACCTGTTGGAACCAGGCCGGAAGCTGACTGCGCATCACCAGTCCGACCAGCCGGGAAAGTAACCCACCCGTCCCCAGCGCCGCGTCCACCCGCTCGCTGAACTCCGGCGTCGGCAGCTTCCTCGCCGTCTCGATCTGGCCGACCAGCGAGCCGGTGTAGTTGACGATGTCGCCCAGCTGCCGCTGTGTCAGCCCGGCGGACTCACGATGGCGCCGCAACTCGAACCCGTAGTAGTCGAGCGGGGAGGCGCCCGGGTCGAGGATGTTGATATGGGTCACGTACGGCCCCTCTCGCGCGCAACTCGGCCCACTCCGGGACCCGTTGTATTCGTCCCGTAGCCGAGCGTAGTCGCGTGAGGTCAGTCTCGTAGCGTGAACGAACACATTCCCCCCACCCTCCTGGGCTCCCGCCCCGCCCAGTACACGATGCGGATCACCGTCGGCGCACACTCGGCCCGGCACATCCGGCGGATCGTCAGGTCGCTGCTGGACGAGTGGGACCTGGCGGAGTTGGCCGACTCCGTGGAGCTGGCCGTGACCGAGCTGGTCGCCAATGTCGTACGCCATGTCCCCGACCGGCGCTGCGCGTTGCTGGTGCTGAGACAGACGGCCGGAGTGAGGGTGGAGGTGACGGACGGCTCCCCACAAGTACCCCTCACGCCAGATGAGTTGTCGCCGGAGGCGGAGGGTGGGCGCGGGCTCGTGCTGCTCGACGCGGTGGTCGACAAGTGGGGCGTGGGGCCGGGGTCCGGGGGCGGCAAGACCGTCTGGTTCGAGTGCCGACCGGCTCGGCCGCAGGGCCAAACCCATGGGGCTGACAATCACTCATGGTGATGATGATCGCGCGAGGGAACCCGTACGTCCGTTTTTGTCCCCTGATGATGAGGCTCACATCCAAGTCGCACGACCCCGGGGGCGTATGTCCCCGGGGTCTTCGTGCGGCCCGAAGGAAGGGGATCAACCGCAGTGAGCAAAGAGAAGGCGGCCCGCGAGCAGCAGTATGTCGGTTCGATCGGCCTGGTGGCCCCGCTGGACCAGCCGAAGCCGCCAGCGGCCCCGGCACCGGACGAGACGTGGCACTTCGGCCGTCACCTGAACCCTCATGAGGAGGGCCAGGAAGACTACGTGCCGGTCTACGACGGCACCGCCTGGGTGTACTACGGCGACGGCCACCACGGTGTGGAGCGGCCGGTGCTGATGTCCGACGGCTTCAATGTGGGGCCGAGCAGTCTGGATGAGCTCTACGACGGATTCGAGCGGGGCGAGTACCCGCTGATGAGCCAGTTGCGCGAGCGCGGGCGGGACGCGGTCATCTTCGGCTACGGGGAGCGCTCCGCGTCGATCCTCGACAACGCCGGGTACGTGATCGAGGCGATCACGAGACTGATCGACGAGCGCACGGGCGACGAACGGCTGGTGGTCGGTGGGTTCAGCATGGGCGGTCTGGTCACCCGCTATGCCCTGGCCCGGATGGAGATCCAGAAGATGGACCACCAGACCGAGGTGTACTTCTCCTACGACAGCCCCCACCGTGGCGCGTGGGTGCCGATCGGTCTGCAGGCGTTCGCGCACTACATCAAGCGCGGCAACCCGGCCAACAGTGCGCTGTCGGACCAGATCAACAGCCCGGCCTCGCGCGAGCTGATGTGGCGGCACATCGAGACGGTGGACGGCACTCCCGGGCAGGACAAGGCCCGCTCCGACTTCCTCGCCGCCCTGGAGCGCGTCGGCAACTGGCCGAGGCGACCGCGGAAGATCGGCGTCGCCAACGGCACCGGGAATGGCCAGGGCGCGGGGATCGAGCCCGGCGTGAAGGCGTTCCGCGCCACCGGGTTGCTGTTCCCCGGCACCACCATCTACACCCAGTCCGAGGGCGACGACGCCTTGGTCGCCGAACTGAAAGCGACCCTCGGAAAGAACGAGACGATCACCACCGACGGGTTCCCTGAGATCGACGGGGCTCCCGGCGGCACCCTGGAGTCCTTCGGTATCGCCGCCAACACTCTCAACAAGCTGATCCCCGGCAGTGCCCTGGCCCCGGTCCCCGAGATCTGTTTCGTGCCGTCGGTCAGCGCGGTGGCCGTCCGCGACCTGGACACCACCGCGCTGCTGAACACCGACATCAGTGCCCTCGACCCCGAGGAGAGCGAACTCGACGCGTTCCTGTGCGCCTCCCAGAACGAGGGGCACACCAAGATCACCGAAGAGCTGTGCACCTGGCTCCTCAACCAGCTGTAGCCCGGCCCGTCCGGGGCCGTCGACCAGGCGAGCTGCTCGAAGGCCCCGGGCTCCGCGTCCGTCTTTCGGGTGATGGCGGGGCGGTGAGTTTCGAAGTAGTTTCAAAGTCATGGCTGTCGAGAATGCTGCGGTGAACTTCTCCGAGCTGGTGAACAAGAACAAGCAGACACTGGCCCGGCTGAAGGAGTCGCCGCGGCTTCTGTTGCACCGCAGAGATGGTGAGGACCTGGTCCTCACCACGGCGGTGCGTGCCGAGCAGGACCAGACCGTGGTGTCGGCCGCCACTCGGATGCTGGCCGCGATGGCGCGCCGTGAGCCCGGCAGCATGGAACTACTCCTGGACATACTGCCGGACGCCTTCCCCTGGGTCCGCTTTCTGCCGGAGCCGGACATCCATGCCTTCGCCGTCGAGCTGGTCGACACCATGAGGGCCGCCGACTCCGTCGGCAACAACGCGTCCGTCGCTCAGATGCTCATCGCCTGGCAGCACACCGCCGAGGTGTACTCCGATCCTGAACTGCTGGCCGCGCTGACCACCGACCACGCCGAGGACTACGGTCCGGTGCCGGATCCGCGGGGCGTCGCATGAGCGCAGGCCGCGGAGACCGTGCCGCGCCGCCGCCACCAGGAGGTCCGCTTCGCGGACGCCGCTTCTGCCAAGGGCTGGGAAAGCCTCGCCCAGCAGGCACGCGAGAACACCTACCGCGCATGGATCCTCATGCGCACAGATCCCGGACCGACCACCGAGACACCTCGGCATCACCGGCTGAAGGGCAGTCTGGCGCACGGTACTCACCGCGGACAGACCTGCGAGCAGTGGCAGATCGAGGTGACCGGCGGTGGACGTATCTGGTACCTCCTGGACACCGCCCGCGGCACCTGCTGGATCACCTTCGCCGGGACGGGGCATCCTCGGGCCACGGACTGCTGAGCCCATACGGACCCCGTCACTCCCGACCGGACGTCGCGACCGCCAGTACCCCCGCCAGTAGTGCCGCGAGCAGCAAGGGGATGCCCAGGCCGTGGTGGATCACCAGCCATGCGCCGAGCGTCGCGCCCGCCAGCATGGCGAGGACGGCCGCCGTGCGCCGGGGGGAGCGGTGGCCCGAGCCGTCGCCGGCCGCGGAGTCGGAGGCGAGGCCGGTCAGGGTCATCGTCAGGACGGTGGTCGTGAGGTCCGGCACGCCGAGTTTGCGGACCGTCGCGTTGCGCAGGCCCATGGCGAAGGCCGTGAGGGCGATCAGGGCGTAGGTGGTCCCGGTGGCACCCGGCGCGACGAAGGCGACCACCGCGGACGCGCCCACGAACACCGCCTCCGCGGTGAGCGTGACCCGTGCCCAGGTCCGGCGTGAGCCGCCGCCGTACCGCCCCGCGATCCGGCCCCCGGCCGCGGCGCCCACCAGGAAGCAGGCCAGTGAGGTAGAGGTGTGCGGGATCGAGAAGCCGGGGGCGCCCGCCGCGGCGAAGCCGAATACCACCACGTTGCCGGTCATGTTCGCCGTGAAGACATGTCCGAGTCCGAGATAGCTCACCGCGTCGATCAGCCCGCTGACCACGGTCAGCGACAACAGCACCACCACCAGACGCACCCCGCGTGCATCGGGGTCGTGCGCTTTCTTCGTCTCGGTGCTCATACGGTCTCCGGTCAGCGGGACGGGTCCGGTGTATTCAAGCCCACCACGGCCGCGGGGGGGGTCTCGGACATCGGGGGCACTCCGCGTGTTCGTCCGGTGCGCCGCGCCCCGGGGACAGCCGTGCCCGCGAGGTCCTGTGCGCTGCCCCCTGTGTCCTTCCGTCCGGGCGCGCCCCGGCGTCACCATGGCTCTCTACACCTCGGGGGACAACGGAAGCGGGTGTTCGGACGTACGGCGTGGGCCCGGCGGATGAAGAGGTGGGTGGAGGGGACGTATGGACAGGCGGCAGTACGGCGAGGGCGGGCGCTCAAGGGCGGGATCACCGGCACGTACCGCGCCCCTGCCACGCCCTGCCTCCCCGGGCCCCCACCGGACCCGGACCGGGTCGGACGCCGCGCCCAGAACCCCCGCCGAGATGGCGGCGATCCAGCGCACGGCGGGCAACCGGGCGGCGTCCGTGACCGTGCAGAGGGCGGGGGAGGCGAGCACGAGCGCGCCTCCCGCTGTCGAGGAGTCCGCTCAGGAGGACCGCCGGGGCGCGGCCGTGATCACACGGCTGAGCCGGTCGATCGAGGGCCATGTCGTCGTGGCGAAGATGAAGACGAATCCCCTGGCGCCGGGCACGTGGTGGCCGGAGCACTGGATGCCGGACGGCCCGATGCGCCTGAAGCGCACCCTGGAGCGCCGGGTGATCAGCGGCGAGCTGTTCGGTGCCCAGGATCTGGAGGACATCAGGACGCTCTCCGAGGTGAACCCCCAGTGGCTCGCGAAGGTGGGTATCGGCACCTTCAAGGAGTCCGAGGACTACATCGAGGGCGACCACAAGGACTGGCTGAGGAACGCCCCGGGCAAACGCATCCTCGCCGCGACCCTGGCCTTCCAGAAGCACGCGCCGGGCACGCGCGCGGCGGGCGCGCCCACCCCGATCGCCCCGGACTACACCCTCGGCCGTTTCATGACCACCAAGGCTCCCGGAGTCCCGGAGGAGGAGAAGCGGCCTCTGCGCGCCGAACGGGACGAGCAGATCCGTCAGACCGCGGTCGACACCCTGCACCCGGCCGGACTCGCGGCCGAACGCCGGCACCCCGACGCGGACAAGCCCGAGACGGCGAAGCACACCGCGAAGGACGCCAAGGCCCGTGACGTCTTCACCTCCGTCCTGCTCCTGCTGCAGCACGGGCTGAAGACCTACGACCCGCAGGAGGGCGTGGCGGCGCACGTCGACTACCGCGAGGGCGACGTCGTGCGGGCGCTCGCCCACGGCGGTCGGGTCAACATCCGCATCCCCGCTCTGCGCGGGGGCGAGTCGCCCCAGTCGCTGACGGACTTCCTGGGTGTCACGGACCGGGGCCGACGCGCGCAGTTCGTCGACAAGCGCGATTTCGCCACGCACCGCACCGCCATCGAGAAGAACAAGGAGGGCGGCGAGCCGGGCAAGTTCCAGGAGAAGGGCGGCATCGGCGCGTCCGTCGCGAACTATCTGACGCCGGCCGTGCCCCATGTCGGGCCCGAGCGTCCGCAGCTCATGGGCATGGACATATCCGGCGGCGGGTTCGGCTCGCGGGACTGGAACGGCGACGTGGTCCTGCCGAACGGCTCGTACGGCCACATGCTGCTGATTTTCACCCCGCCGACCGCGAGCAAGGACGGCTCTCTGCTGGTCGGCATCGAGACGATCAAACCCCATGCCGAGAGTCCGGTCGGTTATGTGCACAACGCCCGGTCCACCGAGGCCACGGCCAACCCCGAGTCGGTCCTGCACGGACACAAGGGGGACAAGGTCGGTACCGGCGGGCTGAAGCACAACGAGCGCTTGGTGGAGCTGCGGGAGCTGGGGAAGGCGCAGGGAAGCGGGGACTGGCGCGCGTTCCTGGACCAGATCAAGCGGGAGTGGCTCGACGAGCTGGAGAAGAACAAGGACGACGTCGCCGAGCAACGGAAGATGTACGAGCGGCTCGTCGGCCGGCGGCAGCACTTCTACGAGCAGACTGTGCAGATCGAGCAGATCGAGCAGGCCGAGCAAGCCGATTAGACCGAGCGGATCGATCCATTCCAGCAGATCGATCGGTTCGTGCGGATCGATCGGTGCGACGGGCATGGCGAAGGCGGCGGCCCCGGGGATCGGGGGGCCGCCGCCTTCGCGTATGCGGTGCTGGAGGGCGCCGGGGGTTACCCGGGGGGCCGCTCAGTACCAGTTGTGGGCCTGCCAGAAGTTCCAGGCGGCGGCAGGGCTGCCGTAGCGGGAGTTCATGTAGTCCAGCCCCCACTTGATCTGGGTGGCCGGGTTCGTCTTCCAGTCGGAACCGGCGGCCGACATCTTCGAGCCGGGCAGGGCCTGGACCAGGCCGTACGCGCCGGAGGCAGAGTTCGTGGCGCTGGGGTTCCAGCCGCTCTCGTGCTCGACGATCTTGCTGAAGGCGCTGAACTGCGCGGCGTCCGGGATCATCCGGTGCGCGACGGCCTGAGCGGAGGAGGCCTGGCTGGTGGCGGCCTGGGCGGGGGCCGCGGCCAGGACCATGCCGGTGGTGGCGGCAGCCACGGCGGCGGTGGTGAGGACCTTCTTCGGGGAGGTGGCGAAGCGGCGGATGAAGGAGACGGACACGCGGAGAACCTCTCTTCGGGAACAGGGCTGCCGCGGTACGCCGTGACCACACGACGTGTGGTGGGGCGTACATCGGCGCCGCGGCCCGGGTGGGCTCGTGGCGCCTGACGACTGCTCCAGAGAAACAGGCTCAGGGGGCGTCCGCAATGACCCCTTTTACTAGTGGTGGTCGCATCCGGGGGAAACGTCCCTTGTGTGACCTGGGTCTCAAACCCCAGGTCAGAGGGGTTGACGACGCGTGCATGCCACACGTTTGGCACTACGAACCCGCTTCGTATGTGACGTGGGCCCTGTGGGCTGCTTCACCCCGCGACTGACAGAGGGTGTGCGGGTGGATACGGGGCGCGTCCGAGTGGTGTGACCTGGGCCGCACGTCACCGGGGTTCGAAGGTGACCGGGGTCTCAAAGGCGGCCCGCCGCGTGGCCCGGCGCAGCGCCTTGAGGAGGGTCGCGCCGAGCGTGAGGGTCAGGACGACGGTGACGACGGCCCGGCCCAGGTCCCAGCCGAGGGAGGTGGCCAGGCAGTAGGCGAGGAAACGGGCCAGGTTGGCGGGCACGTCGGCGTGCGGGTCGAAGGCGACGTTCGAGGCCAGCGCGTCCATGAAGGGCCAGCCGGCCAGGTTCATGACCGTGCCGTACGCGAAGGCGGCGCAGAATCCGTAGGCCGCGAGCAGGGCCAGTTCCCCGCGCCCGCGCAGCCGGTCGGGGCCCGGCAGCAGCCCGGCGCCCATCGTGAACCAGCCCATCGCGAGCATCTGGAACGGCAGCCACGGTCCCACCCCGCCCGTGAGCAGCGCGGAGGAGAACATGGTCACGGACCCGAGCACGAACCCGAACCCCGGTCCGAGCACCCGGCCGCTCAGCACCATCAGGAAGAACATCGGCTCGATCCCGGCCGTCCCCGCGCCGATCGGCCGCAGCGCGGCGCCGGTCGCGGCCAGCACTCCGAGCATGGCCACCGCCTTCGGGCCGAGCCCGGACTCGGAGATCGTCGCCGTGACGACGGCGACGAGCAGTACCAGCAGCCCCGCGAACAGCCAGGGCGCGTCCTGCGCGTGCGCGGCGACCTGCGAGGTGGGATCGGCGAAGAGCGGCCAGCCGAACCCGGCGACCCCGACGGCGCTCACGAGGCAGAGGGCGGCGAGGGAGCGGGGCCCGAGGCGGACGGCTCCGGCCTGGGGACGGGCTCGCGGTGTCGTCATGCGAGGGCCTCCCTGACCTGGGTGACCGTGAGCCACGGTTGCGGCGCGAGCACCTTCGTGACCTGGGGGGCGAAGGAGGGGGAGGCCACGACCACCTCGGCCGTGGGGCCGTCGGCGACGATCTCGCCGTCCGCGAGGACGACGACACGGTGCGCGAGCTCGGCGGCGAGTTCCACGTCGTGGGTGGCCAGGACGATCGTGTGACCCTCGGCGGCCAGGCCGCGCAGGACCGTGACCAGACGGGCCTTCGCCGCGTAGTCCAGGCCGCGGGTCGGTTCGTCGAGGAGCAGGAGCGGGGGGCGGGCCGTCAGGACGACCGCCAGCGCGAGCGCCAGCCGCTGCCCTTCCGAGAGGTCGCGGGGGTGGGTGTCGTCCCCGATGTCCGGCAGCAGCTCGGACACCAGGGCCCGGCAGGTACCGGGCTCGGCCCCCGCGTCCTCGTCGGCCGCCGCGCACTCCGCGGCGACCGTGTCGGCGTACAGCAGGTCGCGCGGTTCCTGCGGTACGAGACCCACCCGGCGTACGAGGTCCCGCGGTGCCGTCCGGTGCGGGACCGCGCCCCCGACCAGGACCGAACCGGCGGCCGGCCGGACCAGGCCGACCAGCGTGCCGAGGAGGGTGGACTTCCCGGCCCCGTTGCGGCCCATCAGCGCGATGATCTCGCCGGGGGCGGTGGTGAGGTCGACGCGCCGGAGCGCCTCGACGCGGCCGTGGCGGACGGCGAGGGCCTCGATCGAGGCCGGGGCCGTCGCCCGTGGAACCGTCGCCCGCGGGGCTGTCGGCTGCGGGGTCCTCGGCTGTGGGGTCCTCGGAGTGGGTACGAGTTCCGTGAGCCGCTCCCGCAGGGACCCCGCCCTGCGCCGTGCGTCGCGCACCGTGAGGGGGAGCGGGGACCAGTCGGCCAGCCGGCCCAGGTCCACCACCGGCGGGTACACCGGGGACACGGCCATGATCTCGGACGGGGTGCCGAGGAGCGGCGCGGCGCCCGGGGACGGGAGCAGGGCGACCTGGTCGGCGTACTGGATGACGCGTTCGAGGCGGTGCTCGGCCATGAGGACGGTCGTACCCAGGTCGTGGACGAGGCGTTGCAGAACGGCGAGGACCTCCTCGGCGGCGGCCGGGTCCAGGGCCGAGGTGGGCTCGTCGAGGACCAGGACCTGAGGGTGGGGGGTCAGGACCGAGCCGATGGCGACGCGCTGCTGCTGGCCGCCGGAGAGCGTGGCGATCGGGCGGTCGCGGAGGTCCGCCAGGCCCAGCAGGTCCAGGGTCTCCTCGACGCGGCGGCGCATCACGGCCGGTGCGATGCCCAACGACTCCATGCCGTAGGCGAGTTCGTCCTCGACCGTGTCCGTCACGAAATGGGACAGCGGGTCCTGGCCCACCGTGCCGACCACGTCCGCGAGCTCGCGCGGCTTGTGGGTGCGGGTGTCCCGTCCGGCGACCGTGACCCGGCCGCGCAGGGTGCCGCCCGTGAAGTGCGGGACGAGGCCGCACACCGCGCCGAGCACGGTCGACTTGCCGACGCCGGAGGGCCCCACGAGCAGGACGAGTTCACCCTCCGGGACCTCGAAGTCCACGCCCTGGACGGTGGGTTCGGCTGCCCCGTCGTACGTCACGGAGACATCCTCGAAGCGGATCATGAGGGGTCCTTGGGAGGGGAAGGTTCCTGTGAGCGGGGTGGTGCGTGGGGGGCCGGGGCCACGAAGGCGGGCAGCAGGCCGAGCAGGATCGCGGCCGCGGGCCACAGGGGCAGGGAGGGAGCGGTCAAGGGGAGGACACCGGGGCTCAGGGCCGCGGGGTCGTACGTGGCGGAGACGATCAGTCCGGCGGCCACCGCGACACCGGACCCCGCCACCAGCCAGGCCCGTACGCCCCACACGTCCGGGCGGTAGCGCGTGCGGGCCGAACGGCGGCCGCCGAGCCACAGCCCGCCGAGCGCCGCGGCCACTCCCGCGAGCAGCACGGGCAGGCCGTAGGTGCCGCCCTCGGCGGTCAGCACTCCGTAGGTGCCCGCGCAGACGCTGAGCAGACCGCCCAGCGTCAAGGCGGTGGTCGTGCGGCGGACGGCGGGTGGAACTTCGGCGCTGCGGCCGTAGCCGCGCGCGTCCATCGCCGCCGCGAGGGCGACCGAACGCTCCAACGCGCCCTCCAGGACGGGGAGTCCGACGTGCAGCAGACCGCGCAGTCCACGGTCGGGGCGGCCGCGCAGGCGGCGGGCGGCGCGCAGTCGCCGGCCGTCCGCGATCAGGTTCGGCGCGAACGTCAGCGCGACGACCACCGCGACGCCCGCCTCGTACAGGGCGCCGGGGAGTGACTTCAGCAGCCGTGCCGGGTTCGCGAGGGCGTTCGCCGCGCCGACGCAGATGAGGAGCGTGGCCAGTTTCAGGCCGTCGTACAGCGCGAAGAGCAGGCCCTCGACAGTGACCCGGCCGCCGACACGGATGCCCTGGGCCCAGTGGGGGAGCGGGAGTTCGGGGAGGGTGAGGAGGAGGTGGGTGCCGGGGATGGGGGAGCCGAGGAAGACGGCGAACGCCAGCCGGATGCCGAGGACGGTGATGCCGAGTCTGACGAACGCGGTGTAGGAGCGGGCCCAGGGGGCGTCGGTTCGGCGGGCGCCCACCACGTATCCGGCCACGGCTATGAGGAGGGCGAGCAGGAGGGGGTTGGTGGTGCGGGAGGCGGCGGTTCCCAGGCCCAGGGCCCAGATCCACCAGGCTCCCGGGGGCAGGGCGTTGGAGCGGTTGGCCCGCGGCGTGCGTGTCATCGGCGGTCCCCGTGCTCAGGGCCGACGGCGGCGGGTCTGCCAGACTGCCGCCCCGCCGAGCGCCGCCACCGCGGCGATTCCCGCCAGCAGGCCCAGCGACGGGCCGTGCTCGGCCGCATCGGCCTTGGTCTTGGGCTTGGCAGTGGTGGGGCTCGGGGTGTGTGACGTCGTGACCTGGTCGCCGCAGCCCGTTGCGGGGTAGCCCGCGATGGCACACAGGAGGGCGTTGGTGTCGTAGCGGAGGGGTTTGGCCACCGTGGCGAGGGCCTCGGCCGTGGTCGCGTCGGCGGGGACGCGGGCGCAGACCGTCCGCGGCGCGGGCGGCGTCTCGCCGCCGGGGGCGTCCGCGGTCGTGCCGGAGTCGATGACGAGGGCCACCCGCTTGCGGCCCGCCTGGGCCGGCGTCTTCGCGCAGATGGACGCGAAGTCGGCGTCGCCGCGCGGCTTGGAGGCGTCCTGCGAGTCCGCGCTCACCGCGAAACGGAAGCCCTGCACGTCGCCGTCGGACGGCCGCGCGGTCGACGGGCCCTGGGTCGCGTACGTCCACTTCCCGCCCGTCAGTTCCCAGAAGGACCAGTAGCGGTAGCCGACGGCCTGGGCCTGCCCCACCGTCGTACCGAGCACGAGGAGGAGCAGGGACAGGACCAGAACGCACGTCCGGCGACGGCTCACGGCTGCTGCTTCTTGTTGCGGGCGCTGATCAGGAAGCCGATGCCGATGCCGCCGACGAGACCGACGCCGATGATCCACCAGACGCTGACGCCGCCCTTGTCGTCCTTCTTCGTGTGTTCCCCGGCGGATGCGGAGGCCGTGGGCTCGGCAGGGAGGGACGCGGGCGCGGGGCCGGTGGCGTTGAGCTGCTCGACGAGGTCCCGGCCGCCGAAGTCGCGCGGGTCGGACGTCTGCGCGTCGGCGGCGAGGATCAGCTGCGCGTACGCGGCGGGTCCGCTCTGCTCGGCCCACTGCGCGGAGTGGGCCTCCAGCCAGCGCATCGCGCCGGCCGCCTTGTCGCCGTGCCCGGCGGTGGCGAGCGCGACGACCGCGTCCGCCGTGTTGCCGTAGTCGGGCTGGTCCTTGGCGCCTGGCATCACCGACATGAGGTGCTGGTCCTTGCCGAGCGCCTTGACGAGGTACGCGGCGCCGTTCTGGGCCGCACGCCCGGCGCTGTCGGCGGTCTCGCAGGAGAGAGGATCGGCGGTGGGCTTCAGGGGCTCACCGGCGAGGCCCTTGCCCAGGGCTGCGACCACGGCCGCCGCCGTCGCGTCCGCGTTGGCCGCGAGCTTGCCCTTCTTGTCCGGCTGGTAGGCGAACGCGCCCCCGTCGGCCTCGCCGCACGGGATCGACAGCTTCGCGAGGGCGTCGTACGGCGACTTGCCGCCCTTGGAGACATCGTTCGGCTTCATGCCCACCGCGGTCAGCGCCCCGATCACCACGGACGTGGAGTTCGCGTCGCTCGCGCCGCCCGGCGTGTAGCCCCAGCCGCCGTCCTTGTTCTGTACGGACTTCAGCCATGCGACGGCCTTGCCCGTCTCGCCGTCGTGGCCGCCGAGCGCGGCGAGGGCCTGCACGGCCGCCGAGGTGCTGTTGGTGTCGACCATCGTCTTGGCGTCGCACTTCGCCGACGCGTCGGCGCGGTACGCCGCGAACGCCCCGTTCGCGCACTGCTGCCCGGCCAGCCAGTCGACGCCCTTCGCCGCGGGCCGCACGCCGACGGTGTGCTGGGCGAGCAGCGCGAGGGACTGCCGCCAGACGCCGTCATAGGTGGGGTCGGTGGTGCCGTAGAGGCCGGAGGGCATCGCCGGGGAAGGCGAGGGCGAGGCGCCTTCGGCCAGGGCGGCCGGGGTCAGGGCCGTACCGATCACTACGGTGGCGGCCAGTACCGCGGCGCTGCGGCGAACAATCATGACTCTCCCTGCGGGAACCGGGCAGCACCGGGCGCAGGCTTGGCCCCGAGCGACTCCGGCCCCGTATGCCTCGACGGTGCCGGCCACCGACGGGCTGCCGGTGGCACGAGCCGGTCACGTCCCGGACGAGGCGATCCGGCTTACTACCCAGCGGGTGGCTCACGGTTGCGGGACAGCGCCGGAATTGCACCGGCTTCTCCGCGTACGGGTGTGATGACGACCTGCTTACTGTACCGGCCCGTAGGAATCGCCTGAGGAGTGGCTGTGACGGTGGATAGGTTCGGAGCCATGCGGACGGGGAGACTGATCGGTTCGGGGCGTTCGGCGGATGTCTTCGAGGTGGAGGGGGAGCGGGGCTGGGTGGTGCGGCGGGACCGGGACGGGTGGGGGGACGCGGCGGCCGAGGCGGCGGTGATGGAGTACGTGCGCGGGCACGGGTATCCGGTGCCCGCGGTGCGGGCGGCGACGCGGGCCGAGATGGTGATGGAACGGCTTTCGGGGCCGACCATGCTGGAGGCGTTCGAGACGGGGGAGATCGGCGCGCGGGAGGGCGGTGGCGTACTCGCCGGGCTGCTGAGCGCGCTGCATGCCGTGCCCGGCCGGGGTTCCGGTGACGCCGGCGTCCGCGTACTGCACCTGGATCTGCACCCCGACAACGTGATGCTCACCCCGGACGGCCCGAAGGTCATCGACTGGTCCAATGCCGAGGACGGGCCGCCCGGTCTGGACTGGGGCATGTCCGCCGTGATCCTCGCGCAGGTCGCCGTCGGCGGCGAGGTCTACGCGGAGGTGGCCCGCGAGACGCTGGTCGCGATGCTCGACGGGAACGCGGACCGGGTGACCGAGGAAGGGCTCGCCGAGGCGCGGGCACGGCGGGCCGCCAATCCGACCATGAGTGCCCGTGAGGTCCAGTTCCTCGGTGACGCCGAGGAGCTGATCCGGGCGCTGCTTCACTGAGCGGTGCACGGTCACGGCACGGGCGCCGGAACCGTCGCCTCCGTGGGCTGGCACAGCACCAGGGCGAGATCGTCGGCGAGTGCGGTGCCGGTGTGGGCGAGCAGACGGCGCTCGCGGGCGCGCTCGGCGAGAAGCCGTTCGAGAGGGTTTATGAGCTGTTGCTATCAGCTCCGCGCTTGCCCTCTCCAACGTATTACAGCGCCACGTACGTCACCGGAGCGCTCCCCGTCACCGCCCCCGCCCGGCCCAGTTTCACCAGGCGGCGCACATGGGCCTCGGCCTCCGACACCGCGATGTTGCGGGAGGCGAAGGGAATCTGGTCCCAGGGGCGGTTCCACTCCATGCGCTCGGCGAGCTGCCAGGCGTTGAGCGGGGCCGACAGGAGGGCGAGCAGGCCGGTGAGCCGCTCCTCGTGGTGTGCGAGCAACTCCCTTACGCGGCCCGGCGCGTCGGTGAAGGCGTGCTGATGGGCTGGGAGCACCTCGGCCGGGTTCAGGCGGCCGACGCGCTCCAAGGCGTCCAGATAGTCGCCGAGAGGATCGGTGACGGTGGCGTCGTCGGGATCCTCGTACAGGCCGATGTGCGGAGTGATCCGAGGGAGAAGGTGGTCGCCGGAGAAGAGGCGGCCGTTGCCGGGGAGAGCGGCCGGGTGGGTCTCCTCCAGGTGGAGGCAGACGTGGCCGGGTGTGTGGCCTGGGGTCCAGATCGCGCGCAGGCGGCGGCCCGCCAGGTCGAGGAGCTCGCCGGGGACGATCTCGCGGTCGGGGAGCGCGGGGGTGAAGGCGGGCAGACCGGTGGAGAGCCGGGCCGTGCGGGCCTCGCGCAGCAGGGCCACATGCTCCTCGGGGGCGCCCGAGGACGCCAGCTTGTCCGCCATGTAGGAGAACCAGCGGTCGGGCCGGTTCTCCCGGGTCCGCCGCACGATCGCGGTGTCCAGCGCGTGCATCGCGATCCACGCCCCGGACGCCTCCCGCACCTTGCCCGACAGACCGTGGTGGTCGGGGTGGTGGTGGGTGATGACCACGCCGTGCACCTCGGCGACGGAGACACCGCAGGCAGTGAGCCCGGCGGCGAGGGCGTCCCAGGAGGCCGGGTCGTCCCAGCCGGTGTCGATCAGCACGGGGCCCAGGTCGGTGTCGACCAGGTGGACCAGCGTCGTTCCGAGTGGGTTGTCCGGGATGGGGACGCTGATCGACCGTACGCCCCCGCCGTGATCGGTCACCTGCGTCATGGGTTCCCACCAATCGCCGTGTTGCCGCAACTATAACTAGAACCGATTCCATTGGGTGCTCGAACCAACCTTCGCCCTCCGCTCCTGCCCGTGGACTCCGCCGACGGGAGCTGGTATCAGTTCTCGTATCTGATGAAGCGTCAGATGAAGTGTCGGTTGAAGTGTCGGATGCAGTTCCGGTGTCGGGGAAGCCCCTCGGGGAGGCGGCGGTCATGGCCGAGCTCGTGGAACACGGACAGCTGTTCATCGGCGGGGAGTTGACGGACCCGCTGGGCAAGGACGTCATTGAGGTGATCTCGCCGCACACCGAAGAGGTCATCGGACGCGTCCCGCACGCGTCGGCCGAGGACGTGGACCGGGCGGTCGCCGTCGCGCGCAAGGCGTTCGACGAAGGCCCCTGGCCCCGGATGAGCCTCGACGAGCGGATCGAGGTCGTCACCCGGATCAAGGACGGGATCGCGGTACGGCACGAGGAGATCGCCCGGGTCATCTCCTCGGAGAACGGCTCCCCGTACTCCTGGAGCGTCCTCGCGCAGGCCCTCGGCGCGATGATGGTGTGGGACGCGGCGCTCACGGTCGCGCGGAACTTCACGTACGAGGAGACGCGCGACGGCGTCCTCGGGCGGATCCTCGTCCGGCGCGAGCCGGTGGGCGTGGTCGCGGCCGTGGTGCCGTGGAACGTGCCGCAGTTCGTGGCGGCCGCCAAGCTCGCGCCCGCGCTGCTGACCGGCTGCACGGTCGTACTGAAGCCGTCGCCCGAATCGCCCCTGGACGCCTATCTGCTGGGCGAGATCGCGAAGGAGGCCGGGCTGCCGGAGGGTGTCCTGTCGATCCTTCCCGCCGACCGCGAGGTCAGCGAGTACCTGGTCGGACACCCCGGCATCGACAAGGTCTCCTTCACCGGGTCGGTCGCGGCCGGCCGGCGCGTGATGGAGGTGGCCTCGCGGGGCCTCACCCGCGTGACGCTGGAGCTGGGCGGGAAGTCGGCGGCGGTGGTCCTGCCGGACGCGGACCTCGCCACCGCCGTCCCCGGGATCGTCTCGGCGGCCTGGATGAACAACGGGCAGGCCTGCGTCGCGCAGACCAGGATCCTGCTGCCGCGCTCGCGCTACGACGAGTTCGCGGACGCCTTCGCCGCCGCGGCGGGCGCGCTGGTCGTCGGGGACCCGCTGGACCCGGCCACCCAGGTCGGCCCGCTGGTCGCCAGGCGCCAGCAGCAGCGCAACCTCGACTACATCCGCATCGGCCAGGAGGAAGGCGCCAAGATCCTCACCGGCGGTGGCCGTCCGCATGGCCTCGACCGGGGCTGGTACGTCGAGCCGACCCTCTTCGGAGACGTCGACAACTCCATGCGGATCGCCCGGGAGGAGATTTTCGGGCCCGTGATCTGTCTCCTCCCGTACGGCGACGAGGACGAGGCCGTGAAGATCGCCAACGACTCCGACTACGGGCTGAGCGGCAGCGTCTGGACGGCGGACGTCGCACACGGCATCGACGTCGCGCGGCAGGTCCGTACCGGCACGTACTCCGTGAACACCTTCAGCCTCGACATGCTCGGCCCCTTCGGCGGCTACAAGAACTCGGGGCTGGGCCGGGAGTTCGGGCCCGAGGGGTACGGCGAGTTCCTGGAGCACAAGATGATCCACCTGCCGGCCGGCTGGGAGGCGTGAGGATGGGCGACCGCTGGGGGGTCGAGGTCGACCGCTCCGTCTGCATCGGCTCCGCCCAGTGCGTCCACCGTGCCGGGGACGCCTTCCGGCTCGACACCGCCATGCAGTCCCACCCCGTCGAACCGGAGACCGACGCCAACGAGAAGATCCTGGAGGCGGCGGAGAGCTGTCCGGTGGAGGCCATCATGATCACGCTGCTGGGCAGCGGGGAGCCGGTGTTTCCACCGGAGGACTGAGGCGGGGACCGAGGCCGGGCGCGGCCGCGAAAAAAGTCCAGAAAAACTTCCCTTTGGGTAGTTCCATCCGGCTGGGGGTGTTCTATTCTGGTAGTGGCCTACGAGGCGAGTGAGGGAGTTCAACCGGAGTAGCCGACTTTGGCGAGAGGCAGCAACTTCCGCCGGGGCCGACGTCGACGGTCGGGCTGAGAGGCCTGAAGGTAGCAGTCGGACCGGAAGGCGACCTCCATCACCTGATCCGGACCATGCCGGCGAAGGGAACCCGTCTCGTAGGTTTTCGCATGCCTTCGTGCGTCGACCGCACGCCTAGGACTTCTCGGTCGGCTCCGTCAGGTCGATCAGGCGGCACACCGTCTCGATGTCGATCTTGACCTGGGCGATCGAGGCGCGGCCCGAGAGCCAGGTGATCAGGGCCGAGTGCCAGGTGTGCTCGATGACCCGGACCGCGGAGAGCTGGGCGGGGTTCGGGTCGTCCAGTCCCATCGCGTCCAGGATGATCACCGTGGTCTGCCGGGACACCTGGTCGACCTCGGGGCTCACACTGCGGTCCGCGAAGGTCAGCGCGCGGACCATGGCGTCGGCGAGGTGCGGCTCGCGCTGCAGGGCGCGGAAGGCCCGCATCAGCGTCTCCGCCACCCGCTCCGCCGCCGTGTCCCCGGCCGGCGGCTTCTTGCGGAGGGTGCCGTGCATGTGTTCCAACTGGTCCTGCATCGTGGCGACCAGCAGATGCACCTTCGACGGGAAGTAGCGGTACAGCGTGCCGAGGGCGACCTGCGAGGACTCCGCGACCTCGCGCATCTGCACCGCGTCGAAGCCGCCCCGGCTGGCCAACTGCGCGCTCGCGTGCAGGATCCGGCGGCGGCGTGCCTCCTGCCGCTCGGTGAGCGGGGGAGAGGCCGGCTGCGCGGCGGGTCGCGCGGACTTGGCTTCCACCTTGACTTCCGCAGGCATGGGTCCCGTTCCGTGGTTCAGCTGGAGGAGCGACGAGACAGCATGGCAGACACTTCCGTGGGTCAGAACACATTCGCCCCGACGCTTCCGTCGTGGCGCGGATCACCTGATCCACTGCTCACAGAGGCGCTACCTGCCGGTAGATTCAGTCCTCCTCGAACGATCAAGTCTGAAACTTGTTCTAGATTAGCGTCCCGACGTAATCTCGCGGGAATGTGCAGGGAGAAGGGGGCCGTAAGTGACCGCTGAGGCCATGGAGGCGGGCCCCGGAGTGGGCGCGGCCACGGACGGCGACGGACCGCTGCGCATCGCGCTCCTCACGTACAAGGGGAACCCGTTCTGCGGCGGTCAGGGCGTGTACGTACGGCACCTCTCACGCGAACTGGCCCGCCTCGGCCACCGGGTCGAGGTCATCGGCTCCCAGCCCTACCCCGTGCTGGACGAGAACCTCCCTGAGCTGACCCAGCACCTCAGTCTCACGGAACTGCCCAGCCTCGACCTGTACCGCCAGCCGGACCCCTTCCGCACCCCCAAGCGCGAGGAGTTCCGCGACTGGATCGACGCGGTCGAGGTCGGCACGATGTGGACCGGCGGCTTCCCCGAACCGCTGACCTTCTCCCTGCGCGCCCGCCGCCATCTGCGCGCCCGACGCGGGGACTTCGACGTGGTGCACGACAACCAGACGCTCGGGTACGGGCTGCTGGGCGACGTCGGCGCGCCGCTGGTCACCACCATCCACCACCCCATCACCGTCGACCGCCAGTTGGAGCTCGACGCGGCCGAGGGGCGCCGGCGCCGCGCGTCCGTACGCCGCTGGTACGCCTTCACGCGCATGCAGAAGCGCGTCGCGCGCCGTCTGCCGTCCGTGCTCACCGTCTCCGGCAGCTCGCAACAGGAGATCGTCGACCACCTGGGCGTCGACCGGGACCGTGTCCACGTCGTGCACATCGGCGCGGACACCGACCTCTTCTCGCCCGATCCGTCCGTGCCGCAGGTACCGGGCCGCATCGTCACCACGTCCAGCGCGGACGTCCCCCTCAAGGGCCTCATCCACCTCGTCGAGGCGCTCGCCAAGGTGCGCACCGAGCACCCCGGCGCGCACCTCGTGGTCGTCGGCAAGCGCGCCGAGGACGGCCCGGTCGACCAGGCCATAGAGCGGTACGGCCTCGAGCGCGCCGTCGAGTTCGTCAAGGGCATCTCGGACGCGGAACTCGTCGACCTCGTACGGTCCGCCGAGGTCGCCTGCGTGCCCTCGCTGTACGAGGGGTTCTCCCTGCCCGCCGCCGAGGCGATGGCGACGGGGACGCCGCTGGTGGCCACCACCGGCGGGGCGATCCCGGAGGTCGCCGGACCCGACGGCGAGACCTGCCTCGCGGTTCCGCCCGGCGACTCGGGGGCGCTGGCCGCCGCGCTGAGCCGGGTGCTGGGGGACCCGGAACTGCGGGTACGGCTCGGCTCCGCCGGACGCGCGCGGGTGCTGGACCGATTCACCTGGGCCCGCGCCGCCGAGGGCACGGTGGCCCACTACCGCGAGGCGATGGCCCTCGCGGCGGCCCGTACCCCGGGCCGCGCCGCGGCCCCGACTCCCGTCCGCTCCGCGCCCGCCAAGACCACCACCGACCGGACGGACGTCGCACCGGAGGTCGCCACGCACGCGCCCGCCGTACCGACCGTCCCCGCTCGCGCCGCCGCCGCGTCGGACGGCGCCACGGTCGCCGCGGGCACCGTCGCGGGCGGTGTTCCCACCCACGGCCCCGTAGATTTCGGCCCGGCGACGGGCGTCACCCCCACCTCCGACCGTGAAAGCAGGGCCACGTGCTGACCGTCGACTTCTCCCGGTTCCCGCTCGCCCCGGGCGACCGCGTACTGGACCTCGGATGCGGTGCCGGCCGGCACGCGTTCGAGTGCTACCGGCGCGGCGCCCAGGTCGTCGCGCTGGACCAGAACGGCGAGGAGATCCGCGAGGTCGCCAAGTGGTTCGCGGCGATGAAGGAGGCGGGCGAGGCCCCGGTCGGCGCCACCGCGACCGCGATGGAGGGCGACGCGCTCGCACTGCCCTTCCCCGACGCCTCCTTCGACGTCGTGATCATCTCCGAGGTCATGGAGCACATCCCGGACGACAAGGGCGTCCTCGCCGAGATGGTGCGCGTGCTGAAGCCGGGCGGGCGCATAGCGATCACCGTGCCGCGCTACGGCCCGGAGAAGGTCTGCTGGGCGCTGTCCGACGCGTACCACGAGGTCGAGGGCGGCCACATCCGCATCTACAAGGCGGACGAACTGCTGGGCAAGATGAAGGAGGCCGGGCTCAAGCCGTACGGCACCCATCACGCCCACGCCCTGCACAGCCCCTACTGGTGGCTGAAGTGCGCCTTCGGCGTCGACAACGACAAGGTGCTGCCCGTGCGGGCTTACCACAAGCTGCTGGTCTGGGACATCATGAAGAAGCCCCTGGCCACCCGGGTCGCCGAGAACGCGCTGAACCCGCTGATCGGCAAGAGCTTCGTGGCGTACGCGACCAAGCCCCACCTGCCCCTCGACACCGCCGCGGTGGACGCTTCGTGACCACGCCCCGGACAGAACACCTCGTCCTGCCCGGGGTCCTCACCGCCGAGGAGGCAGCCGCCACGGTGCGGGCCATCCTCGGGGTGCAGCGACCCGACGGCGCCATACCGTGGTTCCGCGGGCACCACCTCGACCCGTGGGACCACACCGAGGCGGCCATGGCACTGGACGCGGCGGGGGAGCACGAGGCGGCCGAGCGGGCGTACGACTGGCTGGCCCGGCACCAGAACCAGGACGGATCCTGGTACGCGGCCTACGCCGACGGGGACGCGGACGACGTCACCGACCGCGGCCGCGAGACCAACTTCTGCGCCTACATCGCGGTCGGCGTCTGGCACCACTACCTCGCCACCGGCGACGACACCTTCCTCGACCGGATGTGGCCCGCGGTCTACGCGGCCGTGGAGTTCGTGCTGCGCCTCCAGCAGCCCGGCGGTCAGATCGGCTGGAAGCGCGAGGACGACGGCACGGCGGTCGAGGACGGTCTGCTGACCGGGAGTTCGTCCATCCACCACGCGCTGCGCTGCGCGCTCGCCATCGCCGAGCAACGCGAAGAGCCGCAGCCCGACTGGGAGTTGGCGGTCGGCGCGCTGCGGCACGCGATCCGCAGGCACCCCGAGCGGTTCCTCGACAAGGACCGCTACTCGATGGACTGGTACTACCCGGTGCTCGGCGGCGCGTTGACCGGCGCCGAGGCCAGGTCCCGGATAGCGGAGGGCTGGGACCGCTTCGTGGTCCCCGGTCTCGGCGTCCGCTGTGTCGTCCCCAACCCGTGGGTGACCGGCGGGGAGTCGGCCGAACTCGCCCTGGCACTGTGGGCCGTGGGCGAATCCGACCGCGCCCTGGAGATCCTCCAGTCCATCCAGCACCTGCGCGACCCGAAGACGGGCCTCTACTGGACGGGCTATGTCTTCGACGCCCGGACGATCTGGCCCGAGGAACTCACCAGCTGGACGGCCGGCTCGCTGCTCCTCGCCGTCGCCGCGCTCGGCGGCGACGAGCCGACCTGCGCGGTCTTCGGCGGCGAGCGTCTGCCGCCGGGGCTCGAAGCGGAGTGCTGCTGAGCCCTGTCGGCAGTCGGGCGAAGAGCCCGGTCGGCAGTCGGGCGGTGCCGGCTCAGTGGCGGTGCATTCGGTTGGCGATGGCGTGGCCGATGAAGAGGTACACGACGGCGGCCAGGCCGTAACCCGCGACCACACGTGCCCACGCCCTGTCGAAGGTGAACAGGTCGCGGGACCAGCCGGCCAGCCAGCTCGCCGCGTCGTGGACGAACTGGACCAGGTCGTTGGCCCGGTTCGCGTCCAGGAGGTACATCAGGATCCACAGGCCGAGGATGACGGCCATCACGTCGGCGACGATCGCGATGACCGTGCCCGCTTGGTTGGAACCGTTGCGATATCGAGGGGACATGCCCTCCGGGTTGCCGTGTATCCGTGGATGAAACCCGCGGGGACCGGAACCCGGACGCGTCGCTCGAGTGGCGCGGCGACCGCGTTCGGGTGAGCCTGCTGGAAGAGCCGTGTCTCCCGGAAACGGGAGAACCGTTCCCTTCCCCGGAGGACCCCGTGCCCGTACCGATGCGGCGCCTCGTTGTGGCGCTCACCGTCTGCTGCGCCCTGCTCGGTGGCGCCACGGCCTGCGGCAGTGGCAGCAGCGCCACCAAGGACACCGCCGTCGCGGCGGCCGCCACCCCGTCCAGCAGCAGCACCGTGGAGAAACAGAAGCTCTCCAAGACCCGCTTCGTGGCGAACGCGGGCCTCGCCGCCGGAGCCACCTACCAGTGGATCGTGAAGCCCTGGAAGGCCGACAAGTTCAAGAAGGGCGCCAAGGGCCGCAAACTCGCCCTGGTCAAGGCGGCCCTGGCCGGCACGTTCGCGTACAACCGGCTCAAGGCCGCGAAGAGGAACGCCGAGGGCGACCCCACTCTCTCCAAGGCTCTCGCCCCGCTCAGCGCCGGCATCGACTCCCTCAAGAACCTGCCGTCCAAGCTCCGCAAGGGCGACTCGACGGACGCGACCGCGGGTTCCTTCGACGACATCATCAACAAGGTGAAGGAAGCGGGCAAGAGCGCGGGAGCCCCGGTCACCGACAAGGTGCCGTCTTCCTCACAGCTGGCCAAGGGCTGAGCCCCGATCGCCTTGCCGTTCCTAGGAGTTGAGCTCGGCGAGAACCCGTAGCGAGTGAGGGTCCGGTGACAGCGCCAGCAGGTCTGTCACCGGGCCCTTGCGCCACAGCTCCAGCCGCTCGGCGATGCGTTCACGCGGTCCGACGAGGGAGATCTCGTCGGCGAAGGCGTCCGGGACGGCGAGCACCGCTTCCTGGCGGCGTCCGGCGAGGAACAGCTCCTGGATGAGCCGGGCCTCCTCCTCGAACCCCATCCGTGCCATCAGATCGGCGTGGAAGTTGCGCGCCGCGTGGCCCATCCCGCCGATGTAGAAGCCGAGCATCGCCTTCACGGGCAGCAGTCCCTCGGCGACGTCGTCGCAGACCCGGACATGGGCCATGGGCGCGACGAGGAAGTCGGCGGGCAGTTCGCTCAGCGCGGCCTCGTAGGCCCGCGGGCGGGTCGGCGACCAGTACAGCGGCAGCCAGCCGTCCGCGATCCGGGTCGTCTGCGCGATGTTCTTCGGCCCCTCGGCGCCGAGCAGGATCGGCAGGTCGGCGCGGAGCGGATGCGTGATCGGCTTCAGCGGCTTGCCGAGCCCGGTGCCGTCGTCGCCCCGGTAGGGATACTGGTGGAAGCGGCCGTCGAGCTCGACCGGCCCCTCCCGCCTGAGGACCTGGCGTACGACATCGACGTACTCCCGGGTCGCGGTCAGCGGCGACTTCGGGAACGGACGCCCGTACCAGCCCTCCACGACCTGCGGTCCCGACAGTCCGAGGCCGAGCATCACGCGCCCGCCCGAGAGATGGTCGAGGGTGAGGGCGTGCATCGCGGTGGTGGTGGGGGAGCGGGCGGCCATCTGCGCCACGGCCGTGCCGAGCCGGATGCGGGTCGTGTGCGCGGCGATCCAGGTCAGCGGGGTGAAGACGTCCGAGCCCCAGGACTCGGCGGTCCACACGGAGTGATACCCGAGCCGCTCCGCCTCCTGGGCGAGCGGCAGATGGTCCGCGGAGGGACCGCGCCCCCAGTAGCCGAGTGCGAGGCCGAGCCGCATGAACCCTCCAGGAGTTAGGTTCTGACGATGCGTCAGTCATGTGCACGCGCCAGCCGACTGTACGGCAACGGCCCCCCGCCCGGAAGGACGAGGGGCCGTGGGAGGCCGCATGGGCGCGGAAGCGGCAGGTCAGCCGCGCTGGATCCCCGAGGTGTCCTGCAGCACACCGCGACGGCCGTCCTGCGTCTGCGCCACCAGGTTCGCACCGCGCTGCTCCACGGCCAGGTACCAGGTGCCCGGCGCGAGTTCGGCGATCGGCGCCTGCGAACCGTCCTCCGAGAACAGCGGACGCGGCACCGGCACGGCGAACCAGAACGGCGAGAAGTCACCGGCGGGCGGCTGTGCCTGCGGGGTCGGCGCCTGCTGCGGCTGGCTGGGCTGACCGCCGAACACCTGCCCCTGCTGTGGCTGACCACCGAAGGGCTGACCCGGCTGCTGGGCACCGGGGTAGCCGTAACCCCCGGGCGGCTGGGCGCCGTAGGGCTGGGGCGCGGCCGGCTTGGGAGCGGGGACGAGCGCGGCCTGCAGGGCCGGGACGAGGGGAGTGGCGATCGCGGCGCCGGCCATGATCAGCGTCGCGATGAAGGCGAGGACGAGGCCGGTGCCGGCGCTGACATTGTCCCCGCTGGCGGCGCCGCCCACCGGGTCGAAGAGGTTCCCGAGCGCGCTCCACGCGGCGAATACCGTGAACGCGACGCCGAACTGACCGAGATCGAGTCCGACGATCTTGGGCACCTGCGGCAGGCCGTGGGAGACGACGACCAGTGCGGCCCCGATGATGCCGGCCAGGACCACGCTCAGCAGGAGCGGCCCGTTCGACCAGGCGCTGGGGATGTCGACGCTGCTCGAGACCCCGTCGACCGAAAAATTGTCGAGGAACGACGCGATGAACAGCAGTACCGCTGCTCCGATCACCACGCCGTCGCCTCGAGTGAGGGAGCGGATATTCACTTCAGGTCCTTCGTCAGTCGTCTCGTCGTCGGTGGAGGCGTCGCTGACACCATGTCGCCGTCAGGCCCTGGTGTGAAGCGTTCGGGGGGTGGCCCCTCATCGTAGGGACGACACTATCGCCCGTCCGATCAGGGTGTCCGTCGGGTTCGATGCGCCGATCACTACCCGCGCAGGAAACTCACGATTCCCTCAGAGATCCCACGCGCCGCCTTCTGCCGCCATACGCCGCTGGTCAGCAACGCGGCGTCCTTGCTGTCGCGCATGTTGCCGCACTCGATGAACACCTTCGGAACCGTTGACAGATTGAGACCGCCGAGATCACCGCGGACGTCGAGTCCGGTACCGCCGCCGATGTAGTTGGAGGGCGCGCTGCCGGTGTCGCGGACGAAGTTGCCCGCGATGCGCTCGCCCAGATCGCGGGACGGGGCGACGATCGCGCGGGTGTCGGCGGCGCCGGAGTGGACGGACGCGGGAAGGATGACGTGGAAGCCGCGGTTGCCGGCCGCGGAGCCGTCCGCGTGGATGGAGACGACCGCGTCGGCGTGCGCGCTGTTGCCGATCCGGGCCCGCTCGTCGACGCACGGGCCCCAGGAACGGTCGCCGTCCTGGGTCAACTTCACCGTGGCGCCCTCCTGTTGCAGCAGCGTGCGCAGCCGGCGGGCTACGTCGAGCGTGAACCGGGCCTCCGAGTAACCCGCGTTGGTCGACGTGCCGGTCGTGTCGCACTCCTTCCAGTTCGTGCCGATGTTCACCTTGCGGTTGATGTCGGCCGAGTGCTGGAAGTTGCCGGGGTTGTGGCCCGGGTCGATGACGACGACCTTGCCCTTGAGGGAGCCCGCGACGGCGGGCAGGTCCGAGGCGGCGGAAGTGGCGGGGCCGGAGAGGGTCGAGCTCGGCGGCTTGCCGTCGTCCGTCCCGGACGCGGTCGGTGTCCGCGCCGTGGAGGAGGACCCTGGTGCCGCGGACGAGGACCCGGGTGCGCGGGCCGAGGCGGTCGACCGGGCCGACGTACTGCCTCCGCCGCCCGAGTCCCCCACCGCCTGCCACACCAGCCACCCCACCAGCGCCCCCGGCACCAGCGCGGCGATCGCCACGGTCATCGGCCCGCGCCGGGAGCGGCGGGGGCCGGGAGGATCGAAGTCAGGGCCTACGTACGACACGTCTGCCACCATACCGGCTGTCCATCATGTACACAGGGATAGAGGAAGAACTCGTTTCCCCAGGTCAGACGCCATCGAATGACTCTCGCGCACACAGCTTGTGAGATATGCGTGAGACACGGAGCAAAAACGCGACCCCTGTCCAGTGAAGTCCGGGCAGGGGTCGTTTTGTGTCCCGCCTGACTCCACTAGGCGGACGGCTGTTCGGTCACGCCCCCTCCCCGACGTCGTACTCAGCCGAGAGGGTTCGGCCCGGCGGGTGGAGGTCAACCGCGTACTCGGTGATGTCGCCGTTCTGATCCGAGTACTGATTGGTCATCACGAGCACGATGGTTCCTGGTGCGACATCGAGGAGTTCCGCGGCATCGTCGGGCGTGGGGCGCGTCGTCACGGTGTCTCGGCGGCGCACTACGCGCCGGCCCGTTCGTTCCTCGACCAGAGCGAAGGTCATTCGGGGCAGTGGTTCAGCCCGAATCAGTTCCGGCGCTGCCTCGGCGAGTGATCCCGCGAGCCAAGACGTCGACAGGGCGCTCACGCCCTCGTCGTCGATATACCGGCGCTGGCGCCGGATGACCGGCTCCCCCGGCTGAATTCCGAGTGAGTCGGCGACGTCCTCGGGGGCAGATGTCAGCTCTGCCGCGATGATCTCGACGCGCTCGCCATCGCGGAAGCCATCGCCCCCGGCGCGCACCAGCGTCAGCCGAGTTGCGCCTGCCGTGAGCGGCTTACGTGCGGCAACGACGGTGCCGACGCCTGGTGTGGCGACGACGTACCCCTCGGAGCGGAGCTCAGTGAGGACACGTGCCGCCGTGGCTCGGCTGACGCTCTCAGTCTCCATGATCTGACTCACGGACGGCACAGCGTCGCCTGGCTGCAGCTCACCACTGTCGATGCGCCCGATGACCTGGTCTGCGATGCGGCGGTACGGCGCCTTACCTGAGGCGTCTCGAACCATTGAGAGTTTCTCCCTTCTAGAATGTTCTGGAAGTTTGTTGACTTCCTTAGGTGTTCTAGAACATCCTAGTCCTGTGCCCGCCGCTTCGGCAGTTCGGCGCAAGTCAGACACGCAGAAGGCCCCAACGGGATGTTCACGGTGCTCGTAACACCGTGCCCGCTGAGGCCACGCACCCAGAGAGTTGAGGTCTCAGATGCACGTTGAGCTTACCTCGCCTGCCCTTGAGCAGGCTCCGGAGCGCAAGAGGCCGCTCCGAGTCAAGGACATCGCCGCCGCTCTGCGGGTGGACAAGTCCACCGTCTACGTGGAGATCAAGGCTGGCCGTCTGGCCTCGTACCGCGTCGGTACCGGTCGCGGCACGATCCGCGTCTCCCGCGCCGCCTTCTCGCAGTACCTCACCGACCGCGGCATCCCGGCGAGCGAGCTGGCGGTGACGCTGTGACCACCAACGTCACCCCGTTCCCCGCGATCACGCCCGGCTACCAGCTGGTGCCCGCCAAGGTTGGCCGCAGGAACGCGACCTCGGCGATCGTCTACATCGAGTGCCCCACCTGGTGCGTCGTCGACCACGTTGGCGAGCCCGAGGTGAGCGTCGAGGACATCACCCACAGCACCAACGACACCAGCATCGTCACCCACTCGCTCGACAGCCGCGGGATCGTGCACGTCCTGATGGCGATGCTGAAGACCGACCCGACCGCCGAGGACACGCGGCTGCGGGAGGCGCACATCGTCCTCGACGACGAGACCAACTTCGCCTGCCTCACCCCGGAGATGGCGGAGAAGCTCGCCGACGACGTGATCGGCTTCGCGTCCGAGCTTCGGCACATGGCCCGCACGGCTCGCCTGCACAACCGCCCCACGCCCGACTCTGACCCGAACATGGACGAGGCCCTGCGCCGGGTCCGCGGGGGTCGGGCATGAGCGCCTCCTATGACCCGCTGTACGGCCCGGATGACACGACCCCGGCTCCCGAGTCCCTCGCCGTCGAGATCGCCGTCACCCGGCGGATCCTCGACGAGACCGCCGTCCTCAACATCCACGACGACAGGGACATGCTGAAGGCCGCCGTGGCACTCAACTGCCGTGTCCGCGGACTGCTCGCCGCCCTCGACGCCGAGCGGGGTGAGGGCAAGTGAGCGCCCCCCGCACGGTCACGCTGCAGACCGTCGACCGCGGCCCGGTCACCATCCCGGAGCCGGGGTGGTGCCGGGGCCACGAGGGCGAGCCGCCCGTCTACCGCTCGGATATCACGCACAACAGCGTGACCGTGAAGGCTGCGGCGCACACCGACAGCCGGGGCCGTGTGCAGCTGCTGCAGGCCCACATCTCCCACGCCCCGTACCTCGAGCTCCACACGGAGCCGGACCCGGTCGTGTCCGTACAGCTGGACTGCGTCGAGGACTTCACCGCCGAGGACATTCCCCAGTTGCTGGAGGGCCTGCGCTCGGCCGAGCGGGTCCTGACGTTCGTCGCGGCCGAGGCGCTCCGCCTGCGGGGTGAGCAGTCGTGAGCGCCTCGACGATCGCCCGCCCGACGGAGGACGCGGCGATGCGGATCTACCGCCCGACGCCCCTGCCGTCCGCCGAGCTGGTTGCCGACCGCCTGATCGCGGCCCGCGCGACGGACGACCGGTACGGCGCCCGCCACTTCTCCGCCCTCCTCGACCGCATCCTCGAGGGAGGTGGCGGGCGATGACTCGCGGCATCAACGCCAAGACGGCCGCGGGCCGGCAGCGGCTCATCGAGTCGATCGCCTCCCGGAAGCGGCAGGGATGGCAGTGCCTGTACTGCCGGGCCCCGTTCACCGAGGAACTCCGCCCGACCCTCGACCACTTCATCCCCTACTCGCTGTGGCGCACGGGCTGGCAGCACAACCTCGTCCTTGCATGCGAGCCCTGCAACAACGCCAAGGCTGACGCGCTCCCGTGGACCATCGCCTACCTCCTGCTCGAGCGCGTCCGCAAGCACGCCGACTGGCGCCGCGCCTGCCTCGACTGGCCCGCCGACCCGAACCTCTACGAAAGGGCAGCGTGATGAACGCCCCGCACGAAGAGAAGCCGTTCATCTTCACCTGGCATGGCCTCGAGGCCGACGCCCTGCGCCTGACCTTGCGGTACACGCAGGACCAGATGGCGGAGCAGCTCGGATGCGCCACCCGCACCGTCGCCCGCTGGCGCGAGGTGAAGCGGGGCCGGATCTCCATGCCGGTCCAGGAAGCGCTGGACGCCATGTACGAGCAGCTGACCGAGATCCAGGTGCGCCGCTTCCTGTACGCGCTGAAGCAGGGCCAGCCGCGCGAGGTGACGTCCCCGGTCGTCATGGCCGCGGAGATGACCCTCATGCAGGCCCGCATTAACGAACTGCAGGCGCAGGTCGAAGCGAAGGAGCAGCAGTCATGACCATCCCCCTGAAGAAGTCCGGGGCGTCTGCCGCCCTTCCGCCGGCAGCGACCACGACCATGGTCGACGCCTACGACGAGCCGCACGTCACCCTGACGCTCCGCGTGACCGTCACCCGCGACCAGCTGGCGGGAGCCCTCGACTTCGCCGCCACCACCGCCCGCGGCGAGGAGGGGCACCCCGACACCTGGACGGTTGAGCAGATCCGCAACTGGACCGAGGGCAGCATCGCGTTGATGGACTGCCTGGAACTGCAGCAGAGCGGCGAAGCGATGGCGACCCTGGCCGCCGGGCCCGTCGACGGTGACGGATCCCTGATGGAACTCGTTCAAGCTCTCTACCGGGCCATCGACCGCGCCTACCCCGCCCCGGGGGTGACGGCATGAAGACGCCGCCGATGTTCTACCCGCAGGAGGACGGGAAGCTCGCCGAGATTCCGGAGGAGCACGCCGCGATCCTGGAGCTGTACCGGGACCGGATGCCGGTCGTCTGGGAAATCCAGGAGACGGGCCCGCACTACCTGTACGACCTGATCGATGTCGACGAGGAGCCCTACGGCACCCCGCAGCCCGGGGCGCTCGAGACGGCCTCCAGCCGCGTCGCCGCCTACCTGAAGGCCAAACGGCTCGGCGGCGACCCCACGGTCCCCGACTTCGAGCGCCTGGCCGTGGCGGCGATCCGCGCCTACGTCGAGGAGATGGGCGTCTTCGCCGGCTCCCTGTCGCACGACGACGGCCCGGAGGCTGTCGAGCGGTCCATCAAGACGGAGACGGCCCGTGCGGGCCGGAAGATGAAGACGGCCGCCGATCGTGCCGTCCGCGACCACGCGACGAACCTCGTCGAGAACTGGTGGGTGAAGGCATGAAGGCCATCGACAGCAACGGACACCTGTTCTCCGAGCACCCCACGGCGGGCTCCCACTGCATCGGCTGCGGGCATGCCCCGGACGCGCCGGAAGCGGGGCGCCGCTGTGGGGACGCCGAAGGGCTCGCCGCGGACATGGAAGTGATCGCCGACCGCGTCCGGCCCGGCACGTACAAGATCTGGGTGCAGCAGCCGGGGACCGGCTCGAGCCTCGTCACCGCGACCCCGCTCGCGGCCGACGCCCTCGACGCCCACGGGCATCTGTGGATGTTCGACGGCGGAGGATCGGACCTCGACGACCCGTACACGTGCGGGCTGTGCCTCGAGCCGAAGTGGCGCAGCTACGGCGAGACGTGCGAGAAGGCGCGCCCCATCGACGAGATCAACGCGGAGCGGTCCGCATGGATCCGCGAGCACGCCATCGGGACGGCGTTCTTCGTCCCCGACGGGCAGCCCTACGCGGTCGCCCTCGCCCGCCTCAAGGAGACCCGCCGGGCAGTGCCAGCGGCAGCCTGAACGCGCACGTCGAATCCCAAATCAAGACCTCCCCGTGAGGGGGTCTGGGAGGCGAAGAGTTGCCAGCGTGTTCCTCAAATGCCCCCCTCCCCGCGAGGGGGGTTCGGGAGGGCTCCGATGGCAGGTCAAATCCCAAAAGGGTCTGGTCCCGTCCGGACCCTGGCGGGGGTCTCCAACCGCAGGTGGAATCCCAACGACCCCCCTCGCGGAGGGCTCCGAAACTCGCAGGTCGTTACCGATCTACCCCCCCTCTCTGGAGGGGAAGTTCGCAGGCCGCATCGCAAGTGCTCGGACCCTCGCGGAGGGGGTGGGCATTTGGACAGCACGCTGCGACGACAGGGGCCCGCGGAGAGCGCGTCGACCGCAGGTCGCGATCCAAACACCCACCCCTCGCGGGGCGGAAAGTTCGCAGCGTGCGATCCAAGTCAACGGCCCTCCGCGGCGGGTGTTCCCGCAGCGTCTTCCACATCTACCCCCTGCCCGTCCGGGGCCCGGTCCCAACTCTCACGGGGACCGGTTCCCGGGGGCCGGCGGACACCCGCACAACCCTTTACGCCCAAGGGCTCCGAGCCCTTTACCCCCAAGGGTCCGCGGGGTTCGCCATGAACCTCGCGACCCGCTTCCCGTAAGGGCGGGGCACGCCTCCCGGTGCGTCCCGCACACACCCCGAAAGGATCACAGAATGCTCCGCAAGAAGAACAACCGGCAGACGGCGGACACGGTCACCTACGCGGCCGTCGACGACACCGACGAGGCCGTCGCGACCAAGCTGCGCACGATGGCGCGGGAGACCTCGAACCCCGACCTGGCGAACGCGTGGAGCTCGGTGGCCGCCGCAGCCGAGGACGGCCGGCTGTCCCCCGCGATCCGGCGCGAGTACGCCCGCGGTACCCAGTTCGCCCAGTAGGCCCGGACCCAAAGCACCCGGATCCGGGTGCACTTCCCAGACCGGTCGGGAGAGGCCCGGCCGCAACCCGAGAGGACAACCGTGTTCCGTCGCTTCCGTAAGACCCCGAACCCCCAGCCGCAGGCCGTCGACCCCGCCACGTTCGCCGCTGGCCTCCGCGCGTTCGCCGACGACATCGACGCCGGCGACACGTTCGCCCTGGACTGCATCGGCCCGCGCGGCGAGCTGCCGTCAACACCCGGACAGTGGGCCGCCTACCCGACGTCGGCGGGCCGCCAGGTGCGCATCGCGTACTTCGGCCAGCCCGGACCGGGCGAGATCCCCGCCGCCATCGAGGACCAGCTGTGGGAGCAGCTGGCCGCCGCCCGCGCCTGACTGACCAGAATCACGAGAGGAATCAACGTGAACGAGATCGAACCCATCACCGAGAAGCCGGGCACGGACGTTCTCGCCGGCGCCTGGTCCGTCGACCGGCACCTGTCGCCGCTCGCCCTGTTCGACCCCAACCGCAGCGCTATCTGCGCGCAGTACCAACTGGCCCTGGTCGACGACAGCAGCAACGAAGCCCGCGCCCACGTCGCCGCAGCACGCCGGCATCTGCAGGCCGCGGTGAATGCCCCGGGTCTGAACTCCGGGAGCACCAGCCACCCGGCCGAGTTCCTGCGCGCAGTGTGCAGGTCGCTCGACACGATCACCCGCGGCTGGGACTGACCCCGCCCGCACGACAGGGCCCCCGGCCCGCCCCGGACTCCACACGGGACGGTACGGAGGCCCTGTCGTTCGCCGGTACGGAGAGCCCTCTGGCAGGTGAACGTCCGGCCCGTGCGCGCACGTGCGCGCGTAGCAGTACGGACGTTCATCTGTCCCGCGGGTGAATGAACGAGTGAACGATGGCCACGGGACAGCTCGGCCATAGACTCCGCGCATGGAGGGGTGGAAGTTCTGGTGGGGGATCGGCGCCTTCTTTCTCGGGGGCCTGGCGACGCAGTTGAACGGCTGGCTGACGTACCGGAGGCAGCGCGCGGACAAGCTGGCAGACGAGCGGGCAGCCGTCGTGCAGCGGCGCGAGGAGTTCGAGCTCCGGCACCTCGTCGAGGTCAATCAGCTGCTTCGGGATCTGATGGCCGGCCTGCTGCAACTGGCGACAGCGGCCAGACTGGAGCGGTATGACGCCTTCCCTGAAGAGGAGATAGGCGAGCGTTATGCGACTGGCCAAGCCGCGGTGACTGCCGCCGAGGAAGCACTAGTTGCCCAGGTCGGATTCATCTTGGATGACCGGTTGCGTGCGCTCGTCGAGGTTGCCATCGACGCCGTAGACGAGGCGGTAGCGGATGTCTTGTCCGAAGAGATGGCGCATGGCGCCCTGCGGGCAGCTGGGCAGGCGTCGCGCCCGGCTTTCGCGGCTCTCTCGGCTCGCGTCCGTGAGTTGTACGCCGGCCGCGCGCTGCCCTGATCCGTCCCCGGGACGGGGGTCTCCATGCCGTGGAGACCCGGCGGGACCCCGGCGCGGACCCGGCAACTACCCGGCGGGACCCGGCGGAAATCTTGGATGTTATGCAAGGTTGCCGGGTGCTCGCCGGGTCTGCGCCGGGTGCAAACCGGGCGGCTGCCGGGTCGCGGGCAGGGTGTCACACCGGGGTCACGCCCCCCGTGACCCCGGCCGTGACCATCGGGGGCACGCAGGTCAGACCCGTGACCCGGGTCGTGACGGGTCGTGATTTTGGGCCTTGTCGTCGTGACGACGGTAACGACCCATCACGACCCCGTCACGACCAGTGTCACAACCCATTGATCCCGGTTTGTCTATCAGACAGACATTGGACATGATCAAGGGATCTGCAGGAACGAGGTCGGACAGACATCGGACAGTCGCGGACAGGTGGCCATGGTTTGGTGATCGTTTGTCCGACGTCTGTCCAAGGTCGACCTGCGGGTTTCCGGTTGCTGTCCGACGCCTGTCCGGTCGAAATGCCGGGAGTGCACCCCTGACAAACCCCTGTCAGGGCGTGGCGGCCGACGTCCGTACCGGCGCCTGCTGTCAGGGGTCTGTCAGGGGTGCGTCCTGCGGCGAGCCAGGGCGTGACAGGGGTTTGTCAGGGCGGACATGTACCGGTTTGCCCCCGGACAGATGATCTCCTTGACCCGGACAGTGGGTGGACGCTGTCCGGACAGCGTCCGGGTCGGAAGATCGATTGACCGGGTGGCTGTCCGGGGCGTATCAGGATCTTTCAGGCGGCTGTCCGGGTGGTCGACCGACCGCTTTGCCCGGTCTGTCGCCCGGTCGACGATCAAGGGGACCCGGTCGACCGACCACCCTCGAAGATCAACGACCACCCTCCCGACCGGGGTGCAGACCGGGCAAATCTACTGATCACGCCCCTGCTCAGTGCTGCTCAGCGCCACAAACCCGCAGGTCGCGCCTGCTCAGAAGCCTGATCAGGCCCTGCTCAACGACTGCTCTGAGCAGGCCCTGAGCACCCCCCAAACCATGACAGAGCACCCCCTGAGCAGGGTCTGATCAGGGCCATATTCCCCCGTTCGACTGAAGCCGGACGGACCACGCAACGACACTGACGGAGGACTGAACGATGAACTGTCCGAACTGCGGAGCTTGGGCCTATCAAGACAACCTGGGCCGATGGATCTGCTCCAACCATTGCGGCTGGGAGACCGGGATCGTCCCGGGATTAGGAGGCAGCTATGAACTGTCCGAACTGTGGCGCGGCAACCTCGCAGGGACCGGGCGGAGGCTGGTTGTGCGGCAACTGCGGATGGCAGAGCGGGTGCGCGCCTGCCCCGCGGGTAGTCTCGGCCCATGACGCAGGAATGGGCACCGGAAGCCGCACCAGGCACTGATCCGGCCGCGAGGCTGGCCGACTCGGAGATCACGGTGACGGAATGCCGTGACTGCGGCGCCGAGGTGCACGGCCTGAACGGGCGCTACGCCTGCGGGCTCTGCGGCTGGGTCAACCACTGGTCGCAGGGGTCCACCGCTCTTCCGCGAGCCGAAGACGACCCGGACTATCCAGGCAGCTGACGTACAGAGCGGGGCCAGGCCCCGGCCGGATCATCCCCGGCCGGGGCCTTCGCTTCCCTTCACGAACTACCTGCGCCCCACCTTGGCCCGGTACGCCTGCGTGTCCGCAGACGCCTTGACGATCGGCTTCACGGTGCCGCGAATGAGGCCGAGGAGCTCGCCGGAGTCGAGTACCAGCTGCCCAGTGACGTGCTGCTCGCCGACTTGCTGTTCAAGTGCCGCGGCGAGGCGTTCCCAGATCTCGTTCTGGGCGCTCTGGCCCTGACCAGCCTTGGTCGGGACGTAGCGGCGGCGCACGGACACACCGGACGCGGTGTCGGCGAGACGCTGCGCTGCTCCCCCGACGAGGTGGCTGTGCATGTCCATTCCGGCGACCCAGCCGAGGACGACGTTCTTGCCGATCTCGTCGCGCATGACGACCGACGGGCTCTTGATCTTCAGCGCCTTCTTGATCGACGAGATCAAGCTCTTTGCGAGCTTGTCGATCTGCTTCTGGAGGTCCTTCTCCGTGGCCTTCAGCCCGGCCAAGAACCCTTCACCAGCGTGCTTCCCGGTGTCGTACATCAGGTCGGCCATGTCGCGTCCGAAGCTGGTGGCCAGCTTCCCGCCGGACGCCACCAAACTGTTCAGCTTGCCGATGTCCTGGGTGGTGACGTTCCTCTGGCCGAGGATCGTCGCGAGCTGACTGCCCGGACCTGCATCCGACAGCTGCTGGAGCAGGGCCTTGCTGGCGCCGCGCGCCTTCAGTGACTTGGACAGGCCCACGAAGCTGGACGCCGTCTTCTGCTGGCCGCTCATCTGCGAGATGAGGGAGCCGATGTCGGTGGCCGACGTCCCGGAGATGGACAGGAAATCGGTGATCTTCGAGGCCTGGTCGGACGCGTAGGCGTTCGCCGCGGCGATGGTCTTCTGCACACTGGCCCGCCGGTCGGCCAGTTTCTCCAGCTGGCCACCCTTCTTCTGGACGCTGGCAGCGGTGCGGTTATAGCCCGCGTTCAGCAACTTCGTGGCCAGGCTCTTGATCGCCGATGCGATAGACGACGACGTGCCCGTGCTCAGCGTCTTCAGGAGCCCGGTGGCGATCGTGTTGGCGATCGACGTCTTCGCCGACCGTTGCGCGTTCTTCAGCGCGATGTTCGCCGCGGCGAGTTCCTTCTGTGCCGCCCGGAGGCGGGTCTCTGCCGCCTGGACGCCCTTGTGTCGCCGCTTGGCGCGCGCCACATCGTCCTTCGCGTCCTGGACGCGCTGGTGGTCGCGCCGCACCCGGTCGGCGGCGTTGGTGATGGTGCCGGAGGCGTAGCCGGGCAATTTGATGCCGTTGGCCTTGGCGAACGCCATCGACTGCGGGTGACTGAGGACGTCCTCTCCGCCCTTGAAGTTCACCAGCTCCGGCCCGCGCTCGCCGACCCAGGCCAGGCCCTTGGTCGCGCCGTCGGTGCCCTTGGCGTACCAGTGCGGGGAACGAGAGAGCCATTGCGAGTAGGCGTTGAGAGGGTTGTCGTACCGCTCGGCGATATACGACAGGCCCCACTTGATCTGCGTGGCTGCGTTCGTCTTCCAGTCGCCGCCCGCCGACGCCATCTTGCTCGCGGGCAGGGACTGCGGGATGCCATACGCCCCGCTGGACTTGTTCAGCGCCTTCTCGTTCCAGCCGCTCTCCCCGTTCCACAAGTTCTTCAGCGCGGCCCACTGCGGGCCGGACCAGCCGCGGGCGGCCGCCAAGACCTGACCGATCTGCTGGTTCGCTGACGAGCCGCCGCCGCTACCGCCCAGACCGAGGAAGCTGAGGGCGTCGCCCCCGAGGCCGCCCAGCGCCTTCAGGGCCTTGCTGCCCAGGTGCTTTGCAGAGATGAGTCCGTGCTTGATGAAGCCGCCAAGGGCCTTGGGCAGGCTGCCGAACACCTTCTCGGCGATCTCCTTCGGGTGCGTCTTGGCCATTCCCATGACCAGGCCCTTGGTCAGCGACTTGCCGATGCCGATGAACACCTTCGAGGGCGAGTTGATCCCGAAGTGCTTCCTGACCCAGCCCACGATCGGGTCGACGAAGCTCTTCTTGACCCAGTCGCCGATTGTCTTCACCTTGTCGACGACGCCGTCCTTCAGGCCGGACACGAGCGCGCCGCCCTTCTCGAACAGCCAGCTCCCTGCCTTGCCGAAACGGCCGAGGACCGGGCTGACGATGTGCGAAGTCGTCCACGTGCCGATCGCCTTCGCGCCCGCGCCGATACCGCTCTTAAAGCCGGAGACCAGCGAACGGCCCTTACCGATCAGCCAGCTTCCGGACCTGGCCATCCACCTGGCAATGGGCGCCAGGATGTGGTCGAATACCCAGCCACCGATGCCGCTGGCCACCTTGCTCACGCCGCTCTTGAAGCCGCTGACGAGAGAGCGGCCCTTGGACAGCAGCCATGTCCCGGCACGCGAGAAGCCGTGGATCACGGGGTCAATGATCCACGTCTTGGCAAAGCTGCCGATGGCTCGGCCGCCCCGGGCGACACCGCTGCCGAAGCCACGCGCCAGGTCGGCGCCCTTGCCGAGCAGCCAACTACCTGCCCTCGCGAAGGGGCGGACGATGACCTTCGTGAAGTCGAGGATCTTCTTCGTCAACCAAGCGGAGGCGGACTCGATGCCGGAGCCGACAGCCCGCGGGATGAGTCCGGCCGCGGTGCGCAGACGGCGCGCCGGGCCCATGACAAAGCGTTCCAGGAGATCCCGGGCGATGCCCGCAGCCGCCGGGAACGCATCCTTGAATCCCTTGGCGATGCCGCGCCCGATCGGACCGAAAATTTTGCCGAGGCCCTTCTCGATCCACCCGCCGAGCTTTCCGACGCCCTTGAGTAGCGGCTCGAAGACCTTGAGGAACGGGATGTGCTCGAAGACCTTGGCCAAGCCGCCCGCGAGCCGTCCGATGGGGATGACGGAGATGACCGCGATGATCGTGTCAAGCCAGTGCTTCTTCCAGAAGTCGAGGCTGAACAGCGGGTTGAACAGCGACGTGATGAAGCCGATCGCGAGCGGGATCGCTGACGCGCCGAAGCCCTTGCCAATCTCGACGAAGTCCAGGCCCGCGAAGATCTTCGCGATCTTCTTGGTGAAGTCGGCGGTGTGCTTGCCGACCCAGCCGATGGCGTCCCCGAGGCCCTTGCCGAGGATCGAGCCCAGGTTGCCCCAGTTGATGTCTTTGAAGCCGCCGCTGATGGCCTTGCGGATCGTCTCGCCGATCTTCTGAGCGGCACTCTTGGGGGGCTTCGCCTTCGGTGAAACGAGCGAGGCCACCAGGCCGGACCCGCCATGCGGCATGGGGGCCAGGGCGGGTCCCAGCGAACCAGTGGTGGGCGCCACTTGGCCCACGCCGAAGTGCGGCATCGGCGCGAGTGCGGGCCCCTTGGAGGCCGCGGCTGTCTTGCTGCTGCCCAGGTGTGGGGAGGTGTCGAACAGGCCGCCCAGCAGATCCGAGGTGGCCTTCTTCGTTCCGGAGAAGCCCTTGAGGAAGTCCCCGATGAGGCCCTGCGCTTGGGAGAAGCCTTGCTTGATCTGGTCCACGGGAACGATCGAGGCCATGGCCCGGCCGAAGCGCGCGGCGGTCGGCATCGCATCGGTGGCCAGGAAGTGGATGAACGACGTCACCGGCGGCAGCACCTTCGTGCCGACCCGGATGCCCATGACCTCCAAGTTCGAGGTGAGCAGGTGCCATTGCGCCTCGGCCGTCTTGCGCTGCATCTTGACCGCGTCGTCGAACTTGCCCGTGCTGCGGTTGATCTGCTCCTGCTTCTTCTCGAGGACGTCGAGATTGTTGAGCATCAGCAGGATGCCGCTCGAGGAACGGCCGCCACCGAACGCGCGGGACAGCAGCTGGGACTGCTTGGACGCGGACAAGCCGCTCTTGTCGAGGTGCTCCTTCAGGAGTCCGATGGCGCCGATCAGTCCCTTTGGACCGCGCATGGCGTCGGCGAGCTGGAGACCGGTCAACCCGATCTTGCCGAGCTGCTTTTCCGCCGCCTTGGACGGGGCGCCGAGCAGCGAGAACGACATCCGCAGCCGGGTCGCGGCCGATGCGGAGTCGATGCCCTCGTCCGTCATCAGGGCCAAGGCGGCACCGACCTGCTTCATCGACAGGCCGAACGTCTTCGCCGACGGCAGGATGCCGGTGCCGATCGCGGCATTGAACTGGTCCATCGACATGTTGCCCGCGCCGATGATCGCGTTCACGGTGGAGACAGCCTCATGGAACGAGGTGGCGCCCTTGATGCCAGTACGCCACGCACCCGCCAGCGCATTGGTGGTCTCTTCCAGGTTGGCGTGACCGACCGCGGCGAGGTCGCTGGCTTCCTTCAGCGCCTTCATCGCGGACACGTTGTCCATGCCGACGCTCTTCAGGTGGTACAGCGATTCCGCGAGGTGCTGCGGGCCCTGCTGGGTGGACGTGCCCAGCTTCAACACCTGGTCGCTCAGGACTTTGACGTCCTTCGCGGTGCCGCCGGCCTGCGTCGAGATGCGGGTCATCTCGCTTTGGAACTTCGCGGCAGACTTGGCGCCTTCGGCGAGCCCCACCGCAAGCCCTGCAGCCACGGCCGCGCCAGCCATCTTCGCCGCAGCCCCGAGCTTGCCCAGCGTCCGGTCCAGACCCGACGCCGAACGGCCCACGCTGTTGAACGTCCTGGAAGCCGCATCGTGGGCTATGAGCTTGTAGACGATCGCCGAGCTAGCCATGCCGCATCACCGCCGGCCGTCAGGAGCGGGCAGCAGCATCGCCGCCAGCTGCTCACGCCGAAGCCGGATCTGCGTCTCGACCGCGGCCCGCTCCCGGGCGGCCGACGGATCCTCGCGGCGCTGCTCCAAGACGATCCGAATCGACGACAGGCACCCCTTTGAAGCCCCGTCCCGCAGCGCGTTCGCCTCAATCCAGCCCGGCAGTGCCGGCGGACTGTCGGGCATCTCTCCCCAGTGCGGAGGGAACACTCCGCGCACGGTGAGCGGGTTCGGCCCGTACAGCGGATCGTCACCGGCCGCGTACTCGACCCGGCTCACGAGACGAGATCCGATCGTGCAGCAGACGGAAGATCCGCCTCGCTCACATACAGGAGCCGGCAGTTGTTGCCGTAGCCCGGAATGCCGTCCCACGCCGGACGGACCACCCGCCGCTCGAACTCTTCGCCTGCAGCAACGCCAGCCTGTCGGCCCAAGTCCTCGTACTGCAGCACATGGAAGGTGTTGCCCGCCTTCCTGCGCATAGCCATGTGGGCTTCAGCCACCGCCTCGGCGCGGGCCGCCTGCCACGCTTTGCACGCTTCCAGGAACTCGGTCCACGTCATCGGCGCTCACCGCCCCCGATGGAGCGCACCTCGACGGCCGCGGCGTCCCACGGCAGAAGGTCTGTCAGGTTGAGCGCGCGGCTCTCCAGGGCGGCCTGTACGACGCGCACAGCCCGCCCGAGCTTCACCGGGTCGGAGGCGTTGCGTTCGGCCGCGTAACGCTGCACAGCGGCCGTAGCCGCCGCGGTACGGGATGGATCGGACATACGAAAGGCTCCTCATCGAAGACCGCGCTACTGCGCTGTTGTCTCGACGGGAGCCCGCTCGCCACCGCACCCGAAGGTGCCTACGGCCGGCGCTTGTTCGCTACCGGCGGCCGAGCAATATCAACTTCCGCGTTACGCCACAGTCCGTTGTGTGCTTCACCGAACCCAGAGCGGGTCGTCGACCGGGTGCCCCCTAGTCGACGCCGTGACAGTCCGGCTACGCGGTCCAAGACCGAGAACGCCTACCTGAGTTGACGGTAACACGCAACGTCACTCCGACAACATGCGCAAATTCAGTTATGGGCTGGCCGGGAATCCCGCCATCAGGGATCCCCGGCCAGCAGGGCCGCGCGACAGGCGGCGCGGCCAAGCGGGCGGGTGCTGCCACCGGACCCGGTCCAGGACCGGGTGGCACTCCAGCAGCTCGAGGGCCGTCAACCCCGACACCCAAAACCCGCAGGTCAGAGGCTCAGAACGATGGGGAGACCAAGCCGGAACCGCCAATTTCGACCACGCTGGCGGGGTACCGGGCGGCCGTGAAGGCGAGGTAGCCGTAGATCTGCAGGCGGACCGTCAGGTTCCCCGACCCCACATCCGGCAGGACGCGGGAGCGGATGCCCGACTCGAACAGCAGCAGATCGGAGGCACGGAGCACGTGGACGACGTCCTCGTTGGTTGCGGCGCCGAGCGTCGTCGGCATCGACGGGTCGGTGACCACGGGCAGGCCGTGCATCTGCCCGACGACCTGCTGAGCACCGACGACACCGAGCGTGCCGATCGCGTTCTGCGGGTTCCCGGCGTCCGGAACCACGAGCGGACGCCCGTTGGAGTCGGAAGCGGCGAGCAGGTAGGCCCACCGACGGGGGTGCATGACGATGACCGTCGGCGGCATGAAGCGCAGAGTGTGGATGCGCTGCACCGCGTCCGCGATCTTCGAGTACAGCTGAGCAACCGTCGGAGTCGCCGACGTGTAGGTGACCGTCGTGATACCCGACGTGCCACGCACACCCGTCACCTGGCCGGCCGAGCCCGAGCCCGAGATGACCTGCAGGTCCAGCTTCGTCGCATAGTCGGCGACCAGGTCACGGAACACGATCTGATCGAAGCTGATCGGCGACTGGTCCAGCAGCTGCACGGCCACGTCCTGCTGGCCCGCGATCGTGCGGACGGGAGCCGTCACGGACGTGTCCGTCAGGTCGGTCTCCTGCACGGCCGCGTTGTCCGCGGTCTGCACCGCGGTGCCGGTGCCAGTGGCGAGCTTGGGGATGTTGATGCTGTCCGTTCCGGGCGGCAGCGCCTGGCCGTCGCACAGGTTCGCGTAGGCGCGGCCTGCACGGGCCAGCTCGAGGTACTGCTGCATCAGCCACAGCGGCGGGACCGCGAAACCCCCGGAGCCGTCGGTGCGGTTGAGGTCGCGGAACTCCGGCTTCGCGGAGAACTCGGCCACGTCCACGGCATGCCGGCGCAGCCGCTCGACCGACTGCCCGTCGGCGTCCATGTTCAGCTGGACCCGCATCATGTCCTGCAGGTACGAGCGGCCGTTGCCCTGCTCGTAAGTGCGGGCCTCCGACACCGAGTCGACGCGGGCGTTGGCCCGCTTCACCGCGAGGGCGCCCGCGGTGAGGGTGCGGGAGCGCTCCGCCTCTTCCGACAGCTCCTGGATGCGCTCGTCGATGCGCGCGAGATCGCCGTCCTTGTACTTGATCTGCGCGGTGAGCTCGCGGAACTCCTTGTCCTCTTCGGGAAGGAGGTGGTCGCGGCACTCTTCCTCGGCGAGGTCGGTGATGCCCTTGCGTCGCGCGACGAGCTGCTCGCGCTCCTTGGCGCCCTGCTCGCGCCTCTTGATGAGCCGCTTGAAGTGCTCGTTCGCCTGCAGGTCGGTGGAAGACACAGAAAACCCCTGATGGGTGCATGCGTCGCATGCGCTCCAGTGCCAGGGGCGGCGTCGCTGGTTGACGTGGTGTCGTCCAGTGCCAGGACTCGCTCAACGTTCGTGCGGCCAGTGCCAGGCCTGCCAGCAGCCCCCAGTGCCAGGGGACTTGCTCAAACGGAGCTACGGATCACGGTACGCGCGAGATCCCCAGAAAACCAGGGCCGACTTCCAGCGAAGCCCTTGACGGGAATAACCGCAGGTGAGAGGCTACGCAGCAAGGAAGAAGACGGCCCCTCGGCGAGGCAAAGCCCCCGGGAGTGAGCGAACTTCCCCGAGAATCCCCCGAAGATCCCCGAGAGTCACCCCATGATCACCTCCCCCTGTAAATCCGTTGCGGGGGGAGATTTTTTTCAGGGGTGTGCGGGGTCAAAGCAAGATCCACTCAAAAAACCCGATCTGGTAGTGATCATGCGTCTGACCTGCGGTTATGCTGGCTCGGGCCCCTTGCAGCCGTCCCGGTGGTCGATGCGCACGTCGACGGCTCCCGCCGGTCCGGGCGTCAGGCTGACGGGTCCTCCGCAGTCCGGGCAGGTGGGGTCGAGGGCGAAGTGCGCGACGATCGCCGCAAGAGCGCCGTCGTTGCCGAGTGGCACGTCGATGGTGCGGGGCCGGCTCATGCGGACCGCCTGCGGATGCTCTTCATCTTGCTGCTGCGCCTCGTGCCCCACCACTTGCCGCGGGCAAGGGCGTTGGCTTGCCTGCTGTGCTGCTGCTCGCTGCGCCTCTGTGCCTGCTGGTCGAGCAGGGCGCGCATGCGTACCTGGTTGGTGGTCATGCTGCTGCCTCCTGCGGGATGTCGTGGTTGGGGCACTGGCCCCCGTGTACGTCGCTGCACTGGGGTAGGTGGAGGGCACGGCATAGGCGGGCACCGCACCCACGCACGCACGGCTTGCCCCGGCCTGCCTTGAGTGGGCGGTTGCATACGGCACAGCGGATGCGTGCGGTCACTGCTGCTCCGAGGTTGCGTCCGTCGTGTGGACGGTCGCAGTCGTGGTCATATCGCCACGACTGAGGTCGGTTGTGTCCGTCTCGGTCACACCTGCGTTGCTGTCTGCACCACGCAGGTTGCGGAGCTTCTGTGCGTGGCGTTGTGCCAGGCCGCGCTTGCGTGCGGCGGCGAGCTCGGCACGCTGGCGCCGCATGTCCTCCGTCCGCCGCCTGGCCGCGGCGATGCGGGCCTGCACCTGCTGCTCGACGTGCGACTCGGTCATGCAACGTCCCCCCGCGGCGCCTCGTTGATGGGCAAGTGGTTGGCCCGCGCCGGCCGCTGCAACCAGCGCTGCGGAACCCAGGTCGGGATGCAGTCGGGGCAGACGTCGGACGCTCCAGTGCCCTGGCTGCCGTCCTTCCTGACGGTGGCGGGGAACCGCCAGCCGTCGATGTACGCGGCGATGCGGGCCTCTTGGGCTGAGTTGTGGCCGTGCGGCTCGCCGTGCCGCTTCTGGCAGCCGTCACATACCAGCACGAGGCGAGAGAAGGTGAGGGCGCTCATGGGTCTCCGTTCAGAACTTCATGTCGGGGTGGCAGTCGCCGCAGACGGCGGTGCGTGGCTCGCCGGTCCAGTCGGGTTCGGTCTTCAGGCGGGTGACGGGGTCGCAGTTGGGGTCACCGCAGTGCGGGATCTTCGCCGCCTTGGCGGGGTCTGCCGGCTGCTGCCAGACGCTGTTGTCGTAGTTGCGGCCGAGCTTCGGCCGCTTCTCCTTGGCGCCGAGCTGATTGGCGACGGCACCCCATCCGGCGATCCGCTCGTCGGGGCCTGCGCCTCGCCAGTCGCCGGTCTGCATGCGCTGCCGGGCCCGGTCCATGGACCGGGCGAACCAGGCGTCCGTCTCCTGCTGCTGGCCGTTTTGGGCGGTGAGGATGGCGATCCGCTTCGGGTTGCAGTCGGGGCAGGCCTGGTGGACGTCGTCGATGATCCGGTAGCGCATGCGGGGGTTGGTGCGGGCGGCCGGGTTCTCTTCCAGGCAGGGCTGGCAGGCGGGCGGAACCTCGGGGCTCTGCCCCACAGATGCCGGGTGGCAGTTGGGGCACGGGTCGCCTGTGATCGGGTTGACGCGGGCCGCCGGGTCGGTGGCCGACGCGGGGTCACGGAGACAGTCCCAGCAGGCGGGCGGCAACTGTGGGTCTACGCCCACGGATGCGTCGGGCAGTTCGTCGGCTGACAGCCGGTGCTCGTACACAGCAGCAGCAGAGCGGACGGTGGGGTCGTCGCTGATGTCGAGGTAGCGGCGCAGGCCGTCCTCGGACCAGCCATCCGTGACCGCGACCATGACGCGCTGCCCGAGCCGCATCCGCTGCTGCTTGCCTGGCTGCCTGCCCCGGTAGTCGAGGCTGTCGACGAACGCGGAGACCCGCTCGCATTGTCTTGTGATCTCTTCCAAGGAAGAAGGATTCCCGCCTCCGCCTCCCTCCGACCCGTCACCGCTGCTGACGGGTTCGTCCTCGGAGTCCTCGGCCACGGGGGAGGAGGAGGGAGATTCCTTAGTAGAGAACGAAGAGACAAGAGATGGGGGCCCAACCGTGGTTGGCCCTGCACCAACCACGGTTGGCCCTGCACCAACCACCGTTGGGCCTTGTGCAACCACGGTTGGCCCTTGTCCACTCACGGTTGGGCCTTCTGAGTCTTCAGGGCCAACCACGGTTGGGCCTTCCGTCTCTATCTCAACCTCAGGGCCAACCGTGGTTGGCCCTTCAAAGTCGGGCACCCGGAACGTCATCGCCTTGCCAGGCACCGCGAACAGAAGGTTGCCGTTCTTGTCCTTGCCGATCGGCAGACGGAACTCCCAGCCGGCCAGCGACAGACGGCGCAGCATCTCGCGGATGCTGAGCTCGTCCTTGGCGGCCGTCCAGCGCACCAGCTCTGCCAGCCGTACCCTGCTGCGGCGCCCCTTCTCCGGGGCATAGTTCCAGTCGTCGTCGTACCGGGCGTCGTCGGCGATCTCCAGGGCGACGGCCCGCTGTAGGCCCTTGATGCTGGGAGGCAGAGCCTCGCGCAGCTGGCGGCGCAGGTTACTTCCCACGTGACCTCCCGCGGCGTGGCTGCAGCTCGTAGGCGGTGCCGCAGGGGCCTTTCACGTCGCCGAGGTGCCTATGCCTATGCCAGCTCGCGCAACCCGGACACTTGGTCGTGTACTCGACGCGGCCCCGGGTGATCAGGACCAGCGGGCGAGCCGACAGACCTTCTCGCGGGAGGTCTGTTCCTCGCTGCTGCGTGCCGTCTGCGCCTTGTGCAAGACTGGCGACAGACCTGCTGCCGCCCGCCGCTTGGTCTTCGCGAACCCCGGCGCCTCGCACGCGCCGGGGCTCGTTGCTTTTCTGGCTCATGCGGCTCCTCGGTCCTCTCCGGACAGCAGCTGTACGAGCGACGCGGTGATGACGATCTGGCGTCGGCTACTGCCGAGCGGGACGCACTTGACTGGGGATTCGCCACGCCTGATCAGGTTGGCGAGGTGGGTCGGCGAGCAGCCGATGGCGCGGGCGGCCTGGCGCACGCTGCAGGTGGCGGGCCATTGCCGGACTTCGGCGAGGGTGGGGCGCGGGGCGGTCTTCGCTGCGAGGCGCACGGGCTCGGTCATGCGGCCGCACCCCGCCGCATCCCCTGCATGTACTCGTCTACGTGGGCCTTCTTGTACCGGACCCGCGAGTTGGGGGCGTCGGACAGTTTCGTGAACTTCGGGCCCGTGCCCTGGTATCGCCAGTTGGCGAGGGTGCCCATGTGGACCCGTAGCAGTGCGGCCACCTCGCGGGGGGTGAGCCATTCGATCTCCATCAACAACTCCTGTCGGGATTTTCGAGACAAGGGCTTGCGTCACCGAGTGATGACGCGTGATGATGCAGATCGTAGGACTCATCGACGAATACCGCAAGGATCAAGACGATCGTCTGCGTTACGCAGACTGCTAGCGTCTCGATCATGGCGACAGGACGGATTGAGTTGGGACCCACAGGAACGACCGTGGCCGCGAATATCAAGCGGCTACGAGAGGCACAGGGGCTCAGCCTCCGCGCCCTCTCGAGGCGGCTCGAAGAGACGGACCGCAGACTCAGCGCAGATGCCCTCAATAAGATCGAGAACGGCGCCAACCCCGAGGCCAAGCACATCCGCCGAGTAGACGCGGATGACCTCGTTGCGATCGCCGTCGCACTGAACGTCAACCCCTCGCTGCTGCTGCTCCCGCACGACGTAGTTGGCCGTACCGCCGGGGATGTTGAGATCACGGGAGCCGGCACGGTGCCGGGCTGGCTGGCCTGGGGATGGGCGGACGGCGTTTGCCCGCTCATCGCTCCCGAGGATGACCCCGATGGCACGAAGTGGCTCGACTATGCGATCAATCTGCGCCCGGCCGGCTGGAGTCCTGCGAGGAACGTGGGCCTGAACCGAGGCAGAGAGCAGCAGCGCAAGGCGTTCGACGAGCGGTTCAACGCATTCGACGAGGGCGGTGGCGATGGCTGACCCGGTCAAGAAGATCCTGCTGCGGAGCGGTGTCGTGCGCTGGCGCACGATGGTCGACGTTGGCAAGGACGCGGACGGGAAGCGCAAGCAGCTGACCATCACCCGTGACACCCGCGCCGAGGTCGTCGCCGAGCGGGCGCGCATCATCAACCAGCGCCGCACCGGTCAGTTGATCGTCCCGAGCAAGATGACGGTCGACCAGCTGCTCGACGCCTACATGGTCTCCAAGGAAGACGACCTCGAAGAGACGACCATCGACGGGTACGAGAACCGGCTGACCCACATCAGGGCTCGGCTCGGCTCGATGCAGGTGCAGGAGCTCACCGACACCCACGTCGAGGAGTTCGTGACCTGGCTGCTCACCGAGGCGCGCCGCCGTGGCGGGCCGAAGGGGACGGGGCTACGGCCGTCGACCGTCGATGGAGTGCTCGGCCGGCTGCGCGCCGCCCTCCGGTACGCGCTCCGGAAGAAGATCGTGGCGCAGAACGTAGCCGAGTTCGTGACCGTGCCCCGCAAGGCCCGTAAGCAGGACCGCCGGGACAACCAGCGGGAACAGCCCTGGGGTGTCGTCGAGGTGAAGGAGTTCGTCGTCGGCATCCGCGAGGACCGGCTCTTTGCCCCGCTGCTGCTGTCCTGCATGGGGCTGCGCCCCGCGGAGGTCGCAGGGCTTCGGTGGGCCGAAGACATCGACTTTGAGGCGGGCTCGCTCGACATCGCCAACACCCGCACGATGATCCGCAACGCGCGGGTCGTCGAGAAGGACACCAAGTCCGAGGCGGGCGAGCGGACCTTGCCGCTCCCAGAGCCGGTCAAGCTGGCGCTCATGAACTTCCGGCTCCTACAGGAAGCCGAGCAGGCCAAACTGGGGGAGTACTACCTCCCGTCGGGCTACGTGTTCGTCGACGAGCTGGGGCAGGCGCTCACGCCTCGGCATCTGCGAGAGCACGCTTACCGGACGATGTCCCGGCTGGGACTCCGCAGGGTTCGCCTGTACGACGCCCGGCACAGCTGCCTGACGTTCCTGGCGGTGTCTGGAATTCCAGACGTCATCCTCGCCGCGTGGGCCGGCCACACGAACGCCAGCTTCACCAAGAAGAAGTACGTCCACCCGACGGCCGCCGACATGGGCGCCGCGGTGATCCACCTCAATGAGCTTCTCGGCGTCGCCGACGGTCCGTCCGAAAGCGCCGTGTGAGAATCCGTGAGATTTCGTATCTCACATCGACAACTAAATAGCCCCTGAGCTGGGAAGTCTTCCGGATCCTTACAGCACGTCTGCGACTCTAACCGCGCTCTCAGATCCCCGCTCCCGTTCGCCGCAGGACGCGCAGTGAGTCGGTCGCCGAGATCTCGGTGAACGCGCCGGACTCCAGGGCCCGGAGGTAGACGCGGTAGGGGGCCTGGCCGGTGAACTCGTCGGCCGGGTCGGGGAACACGTCGTGGATCAGGAGGAGGCCGCCCTCGGCGACATGCGGCGCCCAGCCCTCGTAGTCGCCGGAGGCGTGCTCGTCCGTGTGGCCGCCGTCGATGAAGACGAAACCGAGGGGCGAGCGCCAGAAGGCGGCGATCTGCGGCGAGCGGCCGACCATCGCGACCACCTGGTCCTCCAGGCCCGCCTTGTGGAGGGTGCGGCGGAAGGTGGGCAGGGTGTCCATTCGGCCGATCTCGGGGTCGACCGTGGCCGGGTCGTGGTAGTCCCAGCCGGGCTGCTGCTCCTCGCTGCCCCGGTGGTGGTCGACGGTGATCGCGGTCACACCGGCCGCGCGCGCCGCGTCCGCGAGCAGGATCGTGGAGCGCCCGCAGTACGTGCCGACCTCCAGGAGGGGCAGGCCGAGCCGGCCCGCCTCGACCGCGGCCTCGTACAGCGCGAGCCCTTCGCGGAGCGGCATAAACCCCTTCGCGGCCTCGAAGGCGGCCAGGATCTCCGGCTTGGGTGCCGCGGACATGGGGTCCTCCATCGGGTACGAACGACAGCACCGCACGTCTGCCTGTGCGAGTCCGCGTGTACGTGACTGTGAGCGCCCCATGGTGCACCACACCCCCGCCGCATCGGCGACGAGGGTGTGGGTGGGCCCGTACCTACTCCGAAACGGTCGCGCCTACGCCGAAACGGTCGCGCTCGGCAGTGCGAGGTCCAGCTCGACCGGGCGGTCGTCGCCCGAGTGTGTCGCCGAGGAGGCGAGCGGGCCGTGGCCCGGCGCCCTGGCGGCGAGGACGTACGCGCCCTCGGCAGGCACGGCGAGCGCGTAGCTGCCGTCCGCCTCGGAGAGTGTGGCGCCCGCCTGGCGGCCGCGCCGGTCGATCAGGGTGACCTTGGCCCGGGCGACCGTGCTGCCGTCGGCGTCCAGCACCCGGCCGCGGAAGCCTCCGAGTACCTGGTGGGCGCGCTCCAGAGCCGCGTCCTCCTCGCTGCTCGCGCGCAGCTGCGGCTTGGTCGCCCGGCGCCGGCCCGGTAGCAGCAGGGCGAAGAGCAGACCGACGGCGACCGCGCCGGTGGCGATCAGGAAGGAGACCCGGAAGCCGTGCATGGTCGGGACCTCGAGGCCGCCGACGTCGTTCGCCGTGTTGGCGAGCACCATGCCGATGACGGCGCTGGAGACCGACGTACCGATCGAGCGCATCAGCGTGTTGAGGCCGTTGGCCGCGCCCGTCTCCGAGGCCGGGACGGAGCCGACGATCAGCGCGGGCAGCGAGGAGTAGGCGAGGCCGATGCCCGCGCCCAGGACCACCGAGATCACGATGGTCTGCCAAGCGGCGCTCATCAGACCGAGGCCGGCGCCGTAGCCGATCCCGATGATCAGCATGCCGAGGATCAGGGTGACCTTGGGGCCGTACTTGGCGGAGATCCGGGCGTAGACCGGGGCGGTGAGCATCATCGTCAGACCGAGCGGCGCCACGCACAGACCCGCGACCACCATCGACTGACCGAGGCCGTAGCCGGTGGCCTTCGGCAGCTGGAGCAGCTGCGGCAGGACGAGGGAGACGACGTAGAAGGAGACGCCGACCATGATCGAGGCGAGGTTGGTGAAGAGCACCGAGCGGCGGACGGTGGTGCGCAGGTCGACGAGCGGCGCCTTCACGCGCAGCTCCATCACGCCCCACAGCAGGAGGACGACCGCCGCCGCGGCGAACAGGCCGAGCGTGGTGGTCGAGGTCCAGCCCCAGTCGCTGCCCTTGGTGATCGGCAGCAGGAAGAGGACGAGGCCCGCGGAGAGGCCGATCGCGCCCAGTACGTCGAAGGTGCCCTCGGCGCGCATCGGGGACTCCGGTACGGCGACGAGGGTCAGGACGATCGAGACGGCGCCGAGACCGGCGGCGAGGAAGAAGAGGGCGTGCCAGTCGGCGTGCTGCGCGACCAGGGCCGCGACCGGCAGCGCGAGTCCGCCGCCGACGCCGATCGAGGAGCTCATCAGGGCCATCGCCGAGCCGAGCTTCTCGCGGGGCAGCATGTCGCGCATCAGGCCGATGCCGAGGGGGATCGCGCCCATGGCGAAGCCCTGCAGAGCACGGCCGACGATCATCACCAGCAGTTGGCTGGTGAAACCGGCTATGAGTGAGCCCACGACCATCACGGACAGGCTCGCGAGCAGCATCCGCCGCTTGCCGTAGAGGTCACCGAGCCGGCCCATGATCGGCGTCGCCACGGCTCCCGCGAGCAGCGTCGAGGTCATCACCCAGGTGGCGTTGCTGGGTGCGGTGCCCAGCAGCTCCGGCAGGTCCTTGATGACCGGAACGAGCAGGGTCTGCATCACCGCGACAACGATGCCCGCGAAGGCCAGTACCGGCACGATCGCGCCGCCGGGCCTCCGGGTGGGCTGGTCGGTCGTCGTGTGCGTCATTACGTGAGGCCTCCAGGCCAAAAGAAGAGAGGGAGGGAGGAGAGGGGGGTGGTCGATCCGTGCGGGATACGTGCAAGAGCAACCCGGTGTGCCCAGGCAACTATTCCGATGCTTCGGCGTACTAACGAAATCTTGACCTTCCCGTGAGGATCTGATCCGGCGTCAGGTCTGGCGGGTAAATGGAACGTGTTCTAGTCTTACGCGCCATGAAGGCCTACGTCGCCGGGGTCGGGATGACCAGGTTCGAGAAGCCCGAGACCCGTGAATGGCAGTACTGGGACATGGCGAGAGAGGCGGGGAGTGTCGCGCTCGCGGACGCCGGGATCACGTACGCCGAGGTGGAACAGGTTCCTGTCGGCTACTGTTTCCAGCCCTCGACCGCCGGCCAGCGCGCCGCGTACGAACTCGGCCTGACCGGCGTTCCCGTCTACAACGTCAACAACAACTGCGCCACCGGATCGAGCGCGTTGATGCTGGCCCGGCAGTTCGTCGAGGGCGGGGTCGCGGACTGCGTACTGGCACTGGGCTTCGAGAAGATGAAGCGCGGGGCGCTGGGGGGCGGGGCGGACGGGGGAGACTTCTCGACGTCCCCGGTGGCCCGCCACTACGGCGTCATGGCCGCCCGGCACGGCTTCGAGATGTCCCCGCCCACCGCGCAGATCTTCGGCGACGCGGCGCGCGAGCACATGGAGAAGTACGGGACCACCGAGGCGCAGCTCGCCGCCGTCGGCGCCAAGAACCACCGGCACTCGGCGAACAATCCGTACGCCCAGTTCCAGGACGTGTACGGGGTCGACGAGATCCTCGCCGCCCGGGTCGTGCACCGGCCGCTGACGAAGCTCCAGTGCTCGCCCACCTCGGACGGGGCCGCCGCCGCGGTCGTCGTGTCCGAACGGTTCGTGGAGCGCCATGAGCTGGCGGAGCGGGCCGTCGAGATCGTCGCGCAGGCCATGACCACCGACACCGAGGAGTCCTTCGCCTCCGGCTCCTGCGTCGACGTCGTCGGACAGCCGATGTCACGGGAGGCCGCACATCAGGTGTACGAGCGGTCGGGACTCGGCATCGACGACGTGGACGTGGTGGAACTGCACGACTGCTTCTCCATCAACGAGCTGCTGACGTACGAGGCGCTCGGGATGTGCGAGGAGGGGGAGTCCGGCAAGCTCGTCGAGTCGGGGGCCACGACGTACGGCGGGCGGTGGGTGGTGAACCCGTCCGGCGGGCTGATCTCCAAGGGGCATCCGCTGGGGGCGACCGGGATCGCCCAAGTGGCCGAGCTGGTGTGGCAGTTGAGGGGTGAGGCGGGGCCCCGGCAGGTGGCGGGCGCGCGGGTCGGGCTCGCCCACAACATCGGGCTGGGCGGGGCGGCGGTGGTCACGCTGCTGCGGGCGACGGGCTGAGCCGCGGCCCGACCGACGCGGCCGGTCCTAGTGCCGCGGCACTAGGGCGTGTTTCGAAAGTAGCGTCGCCCGCCCGAAGGGCGGGGTCCGCGGCGTCTGGTGCTGGGGGCACCTCCCACGCCTTTGAGGCAGTGGGGGAGCATCGCAAGGCGGAGGGTCGTCCGCGTACTGGGCGTACGCGGACGATCCCGACAACGCGGCGAGGCGCCGTGCCAGGCGTCGCGGACCAGACGGGACTTTCGAAACACGCCCTAGGTCCCGTGGCCGAGGAGCGAGTGCGGCGAAATCCCGATGCAAGGACCGTAGGGCGGTTGAGAGCATGACACCCATGCTGCGAGCCGCGGAAGACACCCGAATATCAGGTCGCGCCGCACCGCCCACCTGGCTGGTGGTGGCGCTGGCCTGCGCCGGACAGTTCCTGGTGGTGCTCGACGTGTCCGTCGTGAACGTGGCGCTGCCGTCCATGCGGACCGACCTCGGGCTGAGCGCGCCGGGGCTGCAGTGGGTCGTCAACGCGTACGCGATCGCCTTCGCCGGGTTCATGCTGCTCGGCGGGCGGGCCGGTGACCTGTACGGACGTAAACGGATGTTCCTGGTCGGGCTCGCGCTGTTCACGGGGGCCTCGCTGGGCGGCGGGCTCGCCCAGGCGGGCTGGCAACTGCTGGTCGCCCGGGCCGCACAGGGGCTCGGGGCGGCGGTGCTCGCGCCCTCGACGCTGACGATCCTCACCTCGGCGGTCCCGGAGGGCGCCGCCCGCGCGCGGGCCATCGCGACCTGGACGGCGGTCGGCGCCGGCGGCGGGGCGGTCGGCGGTCTGGTCGGCGGGCTGCTGGTGGACGGGCTGTCGTGGCGGTGGGTGCTGCTGATCAACGTGCCGGTGGGCGCGGTGGTGCTGGCGGGCGCCGCGCGGTGGCTCGTGGAGAGTCGGGCGGGGGACGGGCGGCGGCTCGATCTGCCGGGCGCGCTGCTGGTGACGGCGGGGCTCGCGACCCTCGCGTACGGGATCGTGCAGACCGAGGCGGAGGGGTGGGCGGCGGCCGCGACCCTGGTACCGCTGTGTGCCGGGCTCACGCTGATCGGCTGCTTCCTCCTGGTCGAGGCGCGGACGCGGGTGCCGTTGATGCCGCTGCGGCTGCTCGGCGTGCGGGCGGTGGCGTCGGCGAACGCGGCCATGTTCGTGTGCGGCGCCGCGATGTTCTGCATGTGGTTCTTCATGACGCTGTACGCGCAGAACGTGCTCGGCTACTCGCCGCTGGGCGCCGGGCTCGCGCTGGTGCCGAGCTCGCTCGCGGTGGTCCTCGGCTCGAAGCTCGCACCGCGGCTCATGCCGGTGGTCGGGGCGCGCAACGTCGCCGTCATCGGGTCGCTGGTCGCCGCGGCGGGCTTCGGCTGGCAGTCGACGATGACGGCCGACGGCTCGTACCTGACGGCGATCATGTTCCCCGGGATTTTGATGATGGCGGGCGCGGGACTGGCCGCCACTCCGCTCGCCTCGCTCGCGACCTCGGGCGCGGCGCCGGGGGACGCCGGTCTTGTCTCCGGGCTGGTCAACACCTCTCGCACGATGGGCGGTTCACTCGGACTCGCCGTCATGTCGACCATCGCGGCGTCGCGTACGGGGAGCGGTTCGTCGGCCCAGGCGCTGACGGAGGGATACGCGTTGGCCTTCCGCACGGGCGGGTACGTGCTGCTCGGCGGGGCGGTGCTGATGCTGCTGTGGCTGCCCTCGAAGATCTCCGCCCGCTGAGGAGACGAAAGATCTCCGCGTGCCGGGGCAACGAAATCCGGCCCTCGTGGACTCCTTTGTACATCTAGGAGGTGCCCATGGGGGATCGGAAGCAGGCCAGGGACGAGGAGTTCCAGCGCTTTGTCATCGGCCGCTGGCCACGGTTGATGCGTACGGCATTTCTCCTTACGGGGGAGCAGCACGCCGCCGAGGACCTGGTCCAGACGACGCTGGAGCAGGTCTATGTGGCCTGGCGCAGGGTCGGCGCGGCCGACGACCCGGAGGCCTACGTACGGCGCGTGATGATCAACGCGCATGCCCGGAAACACCGCAGAAGACTCAAGGAGTTCCTGGCGCCGAAGGACGACTCGGGGCTCACGCACGAGCTGCCCGACCACGGTGACCGGATCGCCCAGGCCGACGACCGCAGCGCCCTGCTGACGGCGCTCGTCCAACTGCCGCCGCGCCAGCGCGAGGCCGTCGTCCTTCGGTACTGGGAGGACCTGAGTGAGAGCCAGGCGGCGGAGGCGATGGGCTGTTCGGTCGGCGCGGTGAAGAGCAACGCGGCGAAGGGGCTCGCGAAGCTGCGCGCCATACCGGGCCTGGCGGACATGGTGACGCACGGAGGGCGGAAGTGATGAGCGCGGACCGGGAGACGAACCACGACATGACGCACAGGGACATCGCCGTCCTGCTGGCCGACGCCGCGGACGAGGCGGAGATCGGTATAGCCCCCTACCAGGCGGTGATCCGCGGCGGCCGCCGTCGCAAGGCCCGCCGCTGGGCGCTGGCGGCAGCGGCGGCGCTGGTGATCGCCGGTTCGACGGGGACGCTGGCGCTGGCCGGGGTGACGGACGGCGACGCGCAGCGGGTCGCGCCGGTAGCGACGCAGCCGCCCACGGGCGAGGAGCGCCATGTGTACGAGCCACAGCGGACCACGCTGGGGAAGGGGTACGACGGCGGCAATGACTGGGAGGTGACCATCGACGTGTGGGGGGCGTCGAAGGACGGGGCGGAGGCACAGCGCCAGTGGACCGCCATGGAAGATTACGGCGGGACGCCGATGGGAGCGCGAGATGCCGAGAAGCTGATCGGCAAGGCCTGGTACTTCGTGCACGCGAGGGTGGGCGACCACACGTCGATGGTGATGACCGGCCAGTTCGAGAAGGGCGACACCCTGTCGGGCGCGGAGTTCGAGTCGGGTGCGATCCGCATGCCGTCCAGTGAATCCGTCCAAGCCGGCGCGCCCAACCGGCTCGTGATCGGCGACGTCGCCCCGACCGCCCGGCGTGTCACCTGCACGTGGAACGACGGCACGAAGACCGAGGTCCCGCGCGCGCCCGAGGGCGCCGGCTTCGGCCCGGACTTCAAGCCGTACATCCGCCCTGTCAAGGGTTCTCAGCCGAACTGGTTCGTGTGCGTGGCCCCGGAGGGTACGAGCTACAAGTCGGTGAAGGTGACGGGCTGATGTGAGCCGTCCAGAGATGGGCCGGCCGGAGAAAGGAGGGGCTACAGCCAGCCCTGCTGGCGGGCCTCCCGCATCGCCTCCATGCGGTTGCGGGTGCCCGTCTTGCCGATCGCGGAGGAGAGGTAGTTGCGGACGGTCGACTCGGAGAGATGGAGCTTCGAGGCGATGTCGGCGACGGTGGCGCCGTCCGTCGAGGCCTTCAGGACGTCGCACTCACGGGCGGTGAGCGGATTCGGCCCGGCGCTCAACGCGGCGGCGGCGAGCGCCGGATCGATGACGGTCTCGCCGGTCAGCACCCGCCGGATCGCCTCGGCCAGGTCCTCCACGGGGCCGTCCTTGACCAGGAACCCGGCGGCACCCGCCTCCATGGCGCGCCGCAGATACCCGGGCCGGCCGAAGGTGGTCAGGATCAACACCCGGCATTCGGGCGCCTGTTCGCGCAGTATGGCGGCGGCGTCCAGACCGCTCATCCCGGGCAGCTCGATGTCCAGCAGGGCCACGTCCGGGCGGTGCGTCAGCGCCGCGTCCACGATGGCGTCGCCCGCCGCCACCTGGGCGACGACCTTGATGTCCGGCTCCATCCCCAGCAACAGGGCGAGCGCGCCCCGCATCATTCCCTGATCCTCGGCAAGCAGGACACGCACGGACTTCGTGGGCCGGTGGTCCCGGGGCATCTCGTTCACGGGGCCAAGCGTAAGGCGGGGGAAGGCGCGTGAGCCGTCGCGGTGGTCACCTGGCCGGTCATTAAAAACTCTCCATGGTTCGACTCCGCGCGTCTTGACGGCTCTTGACTCCGGGCAAACAATCGCCTCGACATTCCGTGATCGCCTTTGCCATTCCCGTGCCGGGCCGATTTTCGCAAACGTTCGACATTTCGACCGGGAATGGGTTCGGTATTTCGATCGAACGATGTCCGGTATTTCGACCGGGTACCCGCACTGTCCTACCAGGAACGGAAGACACGGCAGCTGTAGTTCGTGACTCGTGAGGTTCCTGTCATGCGATGGCCACTGCTGTGACGTTGTTCCAGCGGCGGTGGCAGGCCGTCGCGCGATGCTGGTGTCGGCGACGCCAGTTCGACCAGCGCAGGGCGTGTGCCGGATCGGTGTCCTGGCGGGGCCTTGGCAGGGCGAAGACCCGCAATAGCGCGAGGAGTTCGCGCGGGCTGACGGGCACCATGGCCAACTCGTCGTCGGAGTTGGCGGGGTGGGCGCGTTGCCGCTCGTGGAGGGCGCCGACGGCCAGAAGTGCGTAGGCGATCATTGACATGAGGCTCCAGCGGTGCCAGGACGTCCAGCAGGTGACCTGGCCGGTGTCGAGGTGGGCCAGGCCCTTGGCTCCCTGGAAGTCCTCCTCGACCCGCCACCTGCGGCAGACCGCGCTGACCAGCACCGATATCGGCTGCGGGTCGGGGTGCCAGGTCCGGTAGAAGGAAAGGGTGCCGGTGCGGCGGTGGCGTCGGACCAGGACCTGGCTGTGCCCGGCGGCCTGTCCGGGCGGCGCATCGTCGGGGTTCACGTCGATCATCGCCCAGTCGTAGAGCCGCTCGGCCTTGGTGCCATGGCCGGTCCTCAGCCGCATCCAGGCCCGCTTCGGCACCCGCTCCAGCAGCGCGGTGACCTTCTTCTTCCCGGCGCCCGGGGTGGTGACCCGGTGGCTGGTGGGTACCGCGATCGCGTAGCCGTAGCCCAGCGCACGGATCCGCGCACGCAACTCCCGTCCACCGTAGACCTCGTCGGCGGCCACCCACGCGGTGTGCACCCCCGAGGCGTGGGCGTCCTCCAGCATGTCGCCGGCCAGTTGCGGCTTGGTGGCGAACACCCTCTCGTCGGGCACCCCGACCAGCTCACGGCGCTCGTCGTCCGCCGCCCATGCCTCGCCCAGGTACAGCCGACGGTCGACCAGCGCGTGCCCCTCGGCACTCACGTAGGAGAGGTGTACCGCGACCTGGCACAGCCCGATCCCGCCCAGCGCCCCGGAGTACTGCCGGGCCGCGCCGACCGCGTCGAGGGACGACTTCTCATCGCCCGTCTCGTCCACCACCAACATCACCTCCCTCTCGCCGAGTTGCTCCACCGTCCAGGCCGCGACCGACCGGCGGACTGCCTCGGTGTCGAAGCGGGCCCTCGACAAGAAGTGCTGCAGGACATGCGGACCGCTGTGGCCGATCGCCTCGGCCAACGACCAGCAGTTCGCCGATTCCTTGACCATCAGCAGCCCAGAGACCATGTTCCGGCAGGTCAGCCGGGTCTCCCGGCGCGGGAAGCAGCTCGCGAACCGGCCCATCAACCCCTCGAACAACCCGTCCCACCCGGCGTGTACTACCGTGGCCTGCGCGGCCACCGCTTCTTGATTCTTCGTCACACAAGATCACGATGCCGGTGGCCGTACCCCTGCCGCAGGCACCCCACCCACCACGCTGGCCAGCGGCGATGCCTCACGCCTCACGAACTACAGCTGCCGTGGAAGAGGTGCACCGTGTTACCAAGATCGTCGCGCTTGAGAAGTGCCGTGCTGGCCGTGCTGTCGGTGCTGGCGGCCGTCGTCGCACTCGCTGTCGGCGCCCCGGCGGCCACCGCCGCGGGATCGCTTCCCTGTGACGTCTACGCCGCCGCGGGCACGCCCTGCGTCGCCGCGCACAGCCTCGTCAGAGCGCTCTACTCGTCGTACAACGGCTCGCTCTACCAGGTGCAGCGCGCCTCCGACAGCGCCACCGCGAACATCGGTCTCCTGGCGGCCGGCGGGTACGCGAACGCGGCGGCACAGGACTCCTTCTGTACCGGTACCACCTGCATCATCACCAAGATCTACGACCAGTCGTCGCGCCACAACGACCTCACCGTCGAGGGCGCGGGCGGGGCGGGCGCGGCCGACGTCGGGGCGCCCGCGGACGCGCTGCCGGTAACCGTCGGCGGCCACCAGGTCTACGGCCTGGAGATCTCGGCCGGCATGGGCTACCGGGACAACTCCACCTCGGGCGTGGCCACCAACGGGGCGGCCGAGGGGATGTACATGGTGACCTCCGGCACCCATGTGAACGGCAGTTGCTGCTTCGACTACGGCAACGCCGAGACCAACAACAAGGACACCGGCAACGGCCACATGGACGCGATCAACTTCGGTACCGAATGCTGGTTCTCGCCCTGTTACGGCCAGGGCCCCTGGGTGCAGGCCGACCTGGAGAACGGCCTGTTCCAGTCGGACTCCGGCTACAGCAAGAACACGTCGAACACGGGCACCGGGGCGATGCCGTTCGTGACCGCTTTGCTGAAGAACAACGGTCAGAACCATTTCGCGCTGAAATACGGCAACGCCCAATCGGGCGGTCTCACGACGACCTATTCCGGGGGTGAACCCACCACCAGTGGTTACTCGCCCATGCATCAGGAGGGCGCGATCGTCCTGGGCACCGGCGGCGACAACAGCAACGGCTCCATCGGGTCCTTCTTCGAGGGCGTCATGACCTCGGGCATCCCGACGGACGCCGCCGACGACTCCGTCCAGGCCAACATCGTCTCCGTCGGCTACGGCGGTGCGACCGGCAGCACCGGCTCGCTGACGGCCGGGTCGGAGATCTCGCTGCGCGCGACGACCTCGTGCTGCACCACCGACTACATCCGCCACCAGAACAACGCGGCGGTCATCTCGGCCATCACGTCGAGCAGTTCGGCACTCGACAGGGGCGACGCCACCTGGATCGTCCGCAGGGGCCTCGCCGACAGTTCCTGCTACTCCTTCGAGTCACGGAACTACCCGGGCGACTTCCTGCGGCACTACAACTACCAGCTCTACCGACAACCCATGGTCGGCACCACGCAGTTCAGACAGGACGCCACGTTCTGCGCCGGGACGGGCAAGAGCGGGACGGGGACCTCGTTCGCGTCGTACAACTACCCGACGAGATACCTCCGGCACTACGACTACAACGTCTACATAGCGAGTGACGGCGGCTCGAACACCTTCGACAGCGCCACCTCGTGGACGGACGACGTGAGCTGGGCGGTCACGGCTCCCTGGGCGCCGTAGCCACCGCGGAAGGCGTCAAGTCCACCGATTCCACCGGAAGTTCGGCGGTGACCGTGAAGCCGCCGCGCGGCGACGGGCCGGCCCTGAGCGACCCGCCCGCCGCCGCGAGGCGTTCCGTCAGACCCTTCAGACCGGTGCCGCCGATGCCCTCGGCAAGGCCGGTCGCGGGGGCGCCCGGGCCGGTGCCGTCGTCCGTCACGGTCAGGCGGACGTGGTGGTCCCGTACGCCCTCGACGGTGATCTCGCAGCGGGTCGCGCAGCTGTGCCGTACGACGTTCGTCACCGCCTCCCGGACCACCCAGCCCAGCAGGGCCTCGTTCTGCGAGGTCAGCGGGGCGCCGGACTGGCGGACCACGGGGTCGACGCTCGCCGCGGACAGGGCCGAGCGGGCCCGGTCCAGTTCCGTGGTGAGGCTGCCCTCGCGGTAGCCGGTGACCGCCTCGCGGATCTCGGTCAGCGCCTGCCGGCCCACGGACTCGATGTCCGTGATCTGCGTGAGGGCGGCGTCCAGGTCGCGCGGGGCCAGCCGGCGGGCCGCCTCCGACTTCACCACGATGACGGAGAGCGTGTGGCCGAGCAGGTCGTGCAGGTCGCGGGAGAAGCGCAGGCGTTCCTTCTCGACCGCGCGGCGGGCGAGCTCCTCGCGGGCGGCGCGCAGTTCCCGTACCGCCTCGGAGAGGGAGAGGATCGCCGCCGTCACCATGGTGGACAGGAAGGTGCCGTACGCGACGTTGATCGCGTCCCAGCCCGCGCGGAAGAAGGAGACCACTGCCGCGAGGGCGGTCAGGCCGAGGCCGATCTGACCGAGCCGCGGGCCCCGCAGCACCGCGCCGGTGGCCAGGCCGAGCAGCGGGAAGAAGTACAGCCAGCTACCGCCGTACCCCAGCGCCAGCCCACAGGTGACCAGGCCCATCAGGACGAGCGCCACCTTGGTGGAGCGGGCCTCGCGGGCCTCCTTCACGAAGGAGCGGAACGTCACGTAGATGTAGAGGGAGTTGAAGGTGAACAGACCCAGGCCGCCGATCCAGGGGTTGGGGGTCTCGCCCTGGAGGAGGTTGGAGAACGAGCCCATCCCCATCAGCAGCCACGGCAGCAGCGCGAAGCCGGTGGGCGGCGGGCCCGGGTTCTCGGGCCACTTCCCACTCTTGCGGGCGGCCCGCTGCTCGGCCTTGAAGCGTTCCATGTCGGCCCGCCAGCGTGCCCGCGCCGCCCGCCACTCCCTCACCTGGCAGGCGACCTCTCGTGTCCAGGACATGTCCCCGCTCCCCCTTCAGACGGTCCGCTTCAGATGGTTCGCTTCAGGTGGTTCGCTTCAGATGGTCCGCGCGGCCCTGCGGTACGAGACCACAGCGTACGAACCGAAGACCAGTAGCCAAGCCGTGAGAACCGCCACCGCACCGGGCGTCGGCGCGTTGCCGTCGGCGACGGATGTGCCGAGCTGGGCGATGCGGTTCGTGGGTGTGCAGACGGACAGGGACTGGAGCCAGCCCGGGAAGAGCGCGAGCGGGAACCACAGGCCGCCGACCACCGAGAGCCCCAGGTTGCACACCATGTTCGCGACGCCGGTCGTCTGGGCGGTGAGGCGGTAGCCGTTGCCGAGGCCGAGTAGGGTGAAGGGTATCGAGCCGAGCCACAGCAGCACCGCGATCGCCGCCCACTGCCAGACGTCCAGCCGCACGCCGTTGACGAGGCCGCCCGCCGCCAGTACCGCGGCGATCGAGGGCAGCACCGTCACCGAGCCGGTGAGCGCCCGCCCGAGCACCACCTCGCGCGGTGTCATCGGCGTCACCCGCAGTTGCCGCAGCCAGCCGATCCCCTTGTCCTCGGCGACCCCGCCGCCGGTGTTCAGGGCCGAGCCCACCGCCCCGTACGCGGCCATGCCGATCATCGAACCGGTCTTCCAGCCGCCGTCACCGTCGTCACCGAGGTTGGTGAACAGCAGGTACATCATCACGGGCATCGCGATGCCGCCGATGACGAAGCCGGTGTCGCGCAGCGTCCGGCGTACTTCGAGCCGCAGATAGTCCAGCATCACACCGCCTCCACAACACGCGAGGTGAGCGCCATGAACGCGTCGTCCAGGGATGCGGGGACGACCTCCAGGCCGCGGACGGCGCCCAGCTCCGCCAGCGCGAGCACCGTCGCGTCCGAGTCGTCCGTGCGCAGCCGGGCCCGGTCCCCGCGCACCTCCACCGACACCACACCGGGCAGCAGGATCAGCCCCTCGATGCCCCGCCCCGCCAGGTCGAAGGAGACCAGGTTGCCGCCCACCGACCGCTTGAGCTGCTCTCCGGTGCCGTCGGCGACGAGCCGGCCGTGGTCGATGACGAGGATCCGGTCGGCGTGCGCGTCGGCCTCCTCCAGGTAGTGCGTGGAGAACAGCACGGTGTGGCCGCGCCGGGCATAGGCCCGCATCGAGTCCCAGAACGCGCGCCGCGCCTCCACGTCCAGCGCGGCGGTCGGCTCGTCGAGCACGATCAGGTCGGGGTTCCCGGCGAGCGCCACCGCGAACCGCACCCGCTGCGCCTGCCCGCCGGAGAGCCGGTCGACGCGCCGCCCGGCCAGATCCGCGATCCCCGCGAGCTCCAGCGCGTCCGCCACCGGCAGCGGCGCCGGGTAGCGGCCCGCGACGAAGGAGACCAGCTCGCGGACGGTCACGCGGGGCACCGGCCGGGTTTCCTGCAGCATCGCGCCGACCCGCCCGGAACGCACCGCCGCCTGCGGGGGGCCGCCGAAGAGCGCGACCGTCCCCTCGTCCGGCTCGTTCAGACCGAGCAGCAGGGAGATCGTGGTCGACTTCCCCGCACCGTTGCGCCCCAGCAGCGCCACCGTCTCGCCGCGCCCGATCTCCAGATCCACCCCGTCCACCGCGCGCACCGCGCCGAACGCCTTGACCGCCCCCGTGAAGGACACGGCACGCTCTGTCCCACCTGTCTGTGTCATGCCTCAGACGGTACGAATCCGCGCCCCCTGCCCGGCAGATGCGCTTGTACGGACTCCGGCGGGACAAATGTCACGGCCGGGCGGACGGACCGTTGACCTGACACGGCGTCAGGAGCCTTCACAACTGCCGAGTGCTGGGCTATACAAGGGTCGCCGGACTGGAACGCGTTCTAGATCGGCCAGGGTCGACCTCGGTGCGGCCGACGGTGCGGACGGCCGCACCGAGGTCTTTCGCGCGCTACTGATCAGGAGCCCCATGCCCATCGACGCCGCCAAGGCCCTCGCCGCCGAACCCCGCAGCGGTGAGATCACCTGGGACCGCAAGGACGTCCAGCTCTACCACCTCGGCCTCGGAGCGGGCGTCCCGGCGACGGATCCCGACGAGCTGCGCTACACCCTCGAATCGAAGCTGCACGTCCTGCCGAGCTTCGCCACCGTCGCGGGCGCCGGTTCCCCCGGAGTGATCAGCGGCCTGTCCATGCCCGGCGTCGACGTCGACCTCGCCCGCGTCCTGCACGGCGGCCAGACCATCGAGCTGCACCGCCCGATCCCGGTCGAGGGCAAGGCCGTGGCCACCGGACGGATCGCCGCCGTGTACGACAAGGGCAAGGCGGCCGTCCTCGTCATGCGCACCGAGGTCGCCGACGCCGAGGGACCGTTGTGGACGAACGACGCCCAGATCTTCGTACGGGGAGAGGGCGGCTGGGGCGGCGACCGTGGCCCCTCGACCCGCCTCGAGGAGCCTGCCGGTCCGCCGGACCGGACCGTCGAGCGCCCGATCCGCGAGGAGCAGGCGCTACTCTACCGGCTCTCCGGCGACTGGAACCCGCTGCACGCCGACCCCGAGTTCGCCAAGCTCGCCGGGTTCGACCGGCCGATCCTGCACGGGCTGTGCACGTACGGGATGACACTCAAGGCGGTCGTCGACACGCTGCTCGGCGGGGACGTGGCGCGCGTCCGCTCGTACACCACGCGCTTCGCCGGGGTCGTGTACCCGGGAGAGACCCTGCGCATCCGTATGTGGCGGCGGGAAGGCAGCGTCCGGGTGGCCGTGAGCGCCGTCATGGGGGTCCCCCCGCTCGAGCGAAGCCGAGAGTGGGGGAGGGACGACGTGCCGGTCCTCGCCGACACCGTCGTCACACACTCCTGAGCCCAGCCCGTCAGTGATCAGCCCGTTGTCGAGGGGAGCCGCACCATGCGCGCAGCCGTACAGCACGAGATAGGCCAGGACAAGCTGGAAGTCCTCGACGACATCGAGGCGGTGGGCTTCGGGTCGGGCAGGGTGCGGATCCGGGTACGGGCCACCGGGCTGTGCCACTCCGACCTGTCCGCGATGAGCGGCGTACTGCCGCAGCCCGCGCCGTTCGTACCCGGCCACGAGGGTGCCGGGGAGATCGTCGAGGTCGGCGAGGGCGTCACCCACCTCAAGCCCGGGGATCGGGTCGTCGTCTGCTGGCTGCCGGCCTGTGGCGTCTGTCCCGCCTGCAAGCGGGGCCAGAGTCAGCTGTGCCTGGCCGGGTTCATGAACGCCGGCACGCCCAACTTCCGGCGCCCGGGCGGAGATGTCTTCGGCTTCGCCGGGACCGGCACCTTCACCGAGGAGGTCGTGGTCGACGCGGGCTCCGCCGTGCCGATCCCGGACGACGTGCCCTTCGACATCGCGGCCCTCATCGGCTGCGGAGTGACGACCGGCCTCGGCGCCGCCCTCAACACCGCGGACGTGGCGGCCGGTTCGTCGGTCGCCGTCATCGGCTGCGGAGGCGTTGGCATCTCCGCGATCCAGGGCGCGCGCCTCAAGGGCGCCGCCGAGATCGTCGCCGTCGACCCGGTCGCCTCGCGCCGGGAGGCCGCGCTGCGGTTCGGCGCGACGAAGGCGGTCTCGCCGGACGAACTGCCGGGCGCGAAGCAGTCGGTGACCGGCGGCGAGGGCTTCGACTACGTCTTCGAGGTCGTCGGCCGTTCCGCCACCGCCCGCACCGCGTACGAGAACACCCGCCGCGGCGGCACCCTCGTCATCGTCGGCGCGGGCGCCATGGACGACTTCCTGCAGCTCAACATGTTCGAGCTGTTCTTCGACGAGAAGCGGATCCTGCCGTCCATGTACGGCGGGGGAGACGTCCTGCGGTCGTACGAGCGGACGGTCGCCCTGTGGCGCGCGGGCCGTATCGACCTGGAGAGCCTGATCACCCACCGGGTGCCGCTGTCCGGGATCAACGAGGCGCTGGACCAGATGCGCACGGGTACCGCGCTGCGTACGTGCATCGAGATCTGACCCACCACGATTTCCCCCACGATTTCCCCCACGATTTCCCCCCACGATTGCCGCCACGATTGCTGAGGACTTCGATGTCACTGCCACTTGAAGGGCTGACCGCGATCGTCACCGGCGCGGGGCGCGGGCTCGGCCGGACCGAAGCGCTGGAACTGGCCCGCCTGGGTGCCGCCGTCGTCGTCAACGACTACGGGCAGCCCGGGCGGGACGGCTCCGGCGCGGCCTCGGCCACCCCCGCCGAGGAGGTCGCCGCCGAGATCCGCGCCGCGGGCGGCCGCGCCCTCGCCCACACCGGGGACGTCGCCGACCGCGAACAGGCCCGCGCGCTGGTCGACCTGGCGATCGGCGAGTTCGGGAAGCTGGACATCGTCGTCAACAACGCGGGCATCCTGCGCGACCGGATGGTCTTCTCGATGTCCGAGGACGAGTGGGACTCCGTCATCCGTGTGCATCTGAAGGGGCATTTCAACACGACCCACTTCGCGTCCGCGCACTGGCGGGCGAGGGCCAAGGCGGCGGACGGTTCGGTGTACGGGCGGATCGTGAACACCTCCTCGGAGGCGTTCCTCGCGGGTTCGGCGGGACAGCCCAACTACGCGGCGGCCAAGGGCGGGATCGTGGGGCTGACGACCTCGACCGCGCTGGCGCTGGCGAAGTACGGCGTGACGGCGAACGTCATCTGCCCGCGCGCCCGGACCCGGATGACCGAGGACGTGTTCCACGGGTTCGAGGTGCCCGAGCAGGGCCTGGACCCGCTCGCGCCCGAGCATGTGGCGCCCCTCGTCGGCTACTTGGCCTCGCCCGCCGCCGCGCACGTGAACGGGCAGCTGCTCGTCGTGCACGGCGGCATGGTCGCGGTCGTCGAACGGCCGCGGGTGGCCGCCAAGTTCGACGCCAAGCAGGACGCCTTCACCTACGACGAGCTCGACGCGCTGCTCGGCCCGTACTACGCGGAGCGGCCGCGGGGGGAGACGTTCGCGGCGGCGGAGGTACTGGGACTCAAGCACCTCTAGTGCCCGCGGTTCTTCCTACGGAACGGCCCCGCTCGCGCTGTGCGCGAGCGGGGCCGTATCGCTGGTCCGACCTACCTTCAGGCCGATGTGTTCTGCTGGTCGGACGGCTTGCGGTGGCGGCCGTGGGGGGTCGCCTCGTCGTCCTGGCCGGAGACCGGGCCGCGGTGCTTGCCGTGGCCATCGGCCAGGGTCGTCGCCTCGTGGGCGTCGGTGGCCGGCGGTTCCATGGTGCTGGTTTCGCTCATGTGGAAGTGTTCACCCCGTCAACAAGATCCTTCTTTGCAGCCGGGGGATTCTAACCGTTCGCTCACGCGGGGACGGGGGCGGGTGACCAGTTCTCGCCCTCGGACCCCCCTTCGGCCCGGACGGCCTCGTCCTCGAACGCCGGACGGATGGAGAGCTGCCGTCTCTTCAGGGGTGACGGCCCGTTCAAGGGCGCCTGTTGCAGGGGAACAGGGCGGGCCGCCGTGAGTTCCAGTGGACGGGGCACCTCCGCCGCCACCGGAACGGCGGGCGCCGTCACCTTCGTCACCCCGCACCGCACCGTCCCCGTCGTGTACGGCAGTTGGAGGACCCCCTCCCTGGTCCACAGGCCGGTACCCGCCAGCCATCCCTCGGGTGCCGGGAGATGGTGGACCTGGCGTTCGGCCGGCCGCCACACGCCGACCCAGCTGCCGGCCGGGCCGTCGATGCGCAGGGCCACCGCGCAGCGCTCCGGCGTCAGCACCTGCCCCGGCTGGATCGCGAACGGCGTCACCGCGCAGTCGGTCGCGCGCAGACAGTCGGGGAAGCGGATCGGCAGGGTGCTGCCGAGGACGCCCCAGCCGAGACGGTCCTGGCCCGGGGACGCCGCGTCCGAGCGGATCAGCAGCAGTCCGCTGTCGGCGTCCGCGAGCAGCAGCCGGTCGTCGCTGTCCTCGGTGATCTGCAGCAGTGGCGTCACTTCACCGCCGCGCCCCAGGTCGACGACCACCGTCTTGGTCCGGCCGTACCGGCGGCGGTCCAGGGCCAGCAGGCGCCCCGTGTCGTCCAGCCAGACGCCGCCCGAACAGCGGCCCGGCACCTCGGCCAGGAGCTCGGGCCCGAAGGCGCCGCCCGCCACGAGCCACACCGCCGTGGAGTCCCGGCCCACGGCGAGGGCGTACGCGTGCTCCCCGTCCGGCGCGGGCGGCAGCAGCCACAGCCGGGTGTCCTGGTCCGGGCACTCCACCGCGCCGAGGAGCAGCTCCCCGGTGCCGGGCCCGGTCGGGTACAGCAGGCAGAACGTGTGCCGCCCGTCCACGACGCGGTGGATCAGCACCCGCCCGTCGGTCATCGGCAGCACCTCGGTGCCGGGCTCCTCCGGCTGGTGGGACGGCAGCGGTACGGCGTAGGGCTCGGGGCCGTCCAGGGTCCAGCGCTCCGGGAACCAGCACTCGCCGTCGAGGGCGAGGCGGGCCGCGTAGGTTCCGTCCGCGGCGATCACGCAGGTGGGGCGGGCGATCATGTCTGCGGGCCGGGCGGTCGCATCTGAGGGGCGAGTGACCCGCTCGTCCCCGGGTTCCGCCGCAGGCTCGGTGGCACAGGCCGTCATCGTTCGGTCACCTCCGGCGACGAAGGTAGTTTTCGCACGCACAGACGTGGGACCGGCGGGCGGGCGCTTCACACATAAGGATGGCCGCGCCGCGATTCGCCTGAGGGAACGGGGACGCGTGTGCTGGCGGGGTGGGGGAAGAGGGGTGGGGCCCGGGTCACCGAGGGCCGCCCGTCGGCGAGAGCGCTGGTCGCGCGTTCCGGGATGGCCCGCGGCCGGTGGGGCACCGGCACAATCCAGGTAGCCTTTCCTCGTGCCCCGTCTGTCTGAAGTCATCGCCGCGCTCGACACCCTCTGGCCCCCCGAGAGGGCCGAGGGATGGGACGCGGTCGGCACCGTGTGCGGCGACCCCGACCAGGAGATCACCCGCGTTCTGTTCGCCGTCGACCCCGTCCGGGACATCGTCGACGAAGCGGTGAAGCTGGGCGCGAACCTGCTGGTCACCCACCATCCGCTCTATCTGCGCGGGACGACGACGGTCGCGGCCGACACCTTCAAGGGCCGGGTCGTGCACACCCTCATCAAGAACGACATCGCGCTGCACGTCGCCCACACCAACGCCGACCGCGCCGACCCGGGGGTCAGTGACGCCCTCGCCGGGGCGCTCGACCTGCGGGTCGTACGGCCGCTCGTGCCGGACCCCACCGACCCCGAGGGCCGCCGTGGCCTCGGCCGCGTCTGTGAGCTGGATCACCCGCTGACCGTCCGTGAGCTCGCCGCGCGCGCCGCCGGGCGACTGCCCGCCACCGCGCAGGGCATCCGCGTCGCCGGTGACCCCGAGGCGGTCGTACGGACCGTCGCGGTCAGCGGCGGCTCCGGCGACAGCCTCTTCGACGACGTGCGTGCCGCCGGCGTCGACGCCTTCCTCACCGCGGACCTGCGCCACCACCCGGCCTCGGAGGCCCGCGCCCACAGTCCTCTCGCGCTGCTCGACGCGGCGCACTGGGCCACCGAGTGGCCCTGGTGCGAGCTGGCCGCCGCCCAGCTCGACGAGATCTCCGACCGCAAGGGATGGGGCCTGCGGGTCCACGTCTCCAAGACGGTCACCGACCCCTGGACCGCCCACGCGGCGTCCACCGAAACACCTAACGCAATGGGAGCCCCCAACTGAACGCCGCGCCTGCCGACCAGATCCGACTTCTCGACGTCCAGGCCCTCGACGTACGCCTGCAGCAGCTCGCGCACAAGCGGAGGTCCCTTCCCGAGCACGCCGAGATCGAGTCGCTGAACAAGGACCTCACGCAGCTGCGCGACCTGCTCGTCGCCGCGCAGACCGAGGAGAGCGACTGCGCCCGCGAGCAGACCAAGGCCGAGCAGGACGTGGACCAGGTGCGCCAGCGCGCCACCCGCGACCAGCAGCGCCTGGACTCCGGTGCCGTCACCTCCCCCAAGGACCTGGAGAACCTCCAGCGCGAGATCACCTCCCTCGCCAAGCGGCAGGGCGACCTGGAGGACGTCGTCCTCGAGGTCATGGAGCGCCGCGAGTCCGCGCAGGAGCGGGTCGCCGAGCTGACCGAGCGAACCTCCTCCGTGCAGTCGAAGATCGACGACGCGACCGCCCGCCGGGACGCAGCCTTCGAGTCCCTCGACGGCGAAGCGGCCACGGCGACCAAGGAGCGCGCGGTCATCGCGGCCTCCGTCCCCGCCGACCTGCTGAAGCTCTACGACAAGCTGCGCGAGCAGCAGGGCGGTGTCGGCGCCGCGCGGCTCTACCAGCGCCGTTGCGAGGGCTGCCGCCTGGAGCTCAACATCACCGAGGTCAACGACGTGAAGGCGGCCTCCCCGGACACCGTGCTGCGCTGCGAGAACTGCCGCCGCATCCTGGTGCGTACGTCCGAGTCCGGCCTGTAAGGGGCGCGAAGCGTGCGGGAGTTCATCGTCGAGGCCGACGGCGGTTCCCGGGGCAACCCGGGACCCGCGGGGTACGGCGCCGTGGTCATCGACGCGGCCACGGGGGAGACGCTGGCGGAGCGTGCCGAATACATCGGCATCGCCACCAACAACGTCGCCGAGTACCGGGGCCTGGTGGCGGGCCTGCGCGCCGCCCACGAACTGGACCCGGCCGCGCGCGTCCGGGTCCGTATGGACTCCAAGCTCGTCGTCGAGCAGATGTCCGGCCGCTGGAAGATCAAGCACCCGGACATGAAGCCCCTGGCCGCGGAGGCGGCCCGCGTCTTCCCGCCGGACCGGATCACCTACGAGTGGATGCCGCGCGAACAGAACAAGCACGCGGACCGACTGGCCAACGAGGCGATGGACGCCGGACGGCGCGGCGAACAGTGGTCCCCGTCGGCATCGACGGCGGAACTGCGCGACCAGCCCCCACAGCCCCGCAGCCTGTCGACTCCCGGCGGCGAAGCCGCGAAGGCCGAGGACGACGCGCGGGCCGCGCACAACGTGGCCACGCCGGCACCGTCGACCGGCTGGGGCGCGGCCCCCGACATGGGCGCCCCCACCACCTTCGTCCTGCTGCGCCACGGCGAGACCCTGCTCACCCCCCAGAAGCGCTTCTCCGGCAGTGGCGGCACCGACCCGTCACTCTCGGAGGTGGGCCGGGAGCAGGCCGAGCGCGTCGCCGCCGCGCTGGCCGCGCGCGGCACCGTCGAGGCGATCGTGGCGTCGCCACTCACCCGTACCCGCCAGACCGCCGCCGCCGTAGCCACCCGCCTGGGACTGGACGTCGTCATCGAGGACGGCCTGCGCGAGACGGACTTCGGTGCCTGGGAGGGCCTCACCTTCGCCGAGGTGCAAGAGCGCCACCCCGACGACCTGAAGACCTGGCTCGCCTCCCCGAAGGCCGAACCGACCGGCGGCGGCGAGAGCTTCGCGGCGACCGCCCGCCGTATCGCCACCACCCGCGACAAGCTCGTCGCCTCCTACGCGGGCCGCACCGTCCTCCTCGTCAGCCACGTCACCCCGATCAAGAGCCTCGTACGGCTCGCGATCGGCGCCCCGCCGGAGTCCCTGTACCGGATGGAGCTGTCCGCGGCCTCCCTGTCGGCGGTGGCGTACTACGCGGACGGCAACGCCAGCCTGCGCCTCTTCAACGACACCTCTCACCTGCGCTGAGCGGCACGGGTCCGCGAGGGTACGACGGTCCTGCCGTCATCCGCGCGAGTCCTGCCGTCATCCGTGCGGCCTGAGCGCGGCCGCCTCGCGGGCCAGGCTCTCCACGCGCCCCCAGTCCTTCGCCGCGATCGCGTCCTCGGGAAGCATCCATGTCCCGCCCACGCACCCGACGTTGGGGAGGGCGAGGTAGTCCGGTGCGTAGGTGGGGCCGATGCCGCCGGTCGGGCAGAACCGGGCCTGCGGCAGCGGTCCGGCGAGCGACCTGAGGTACGCCGTGCCGCCCGCCGCCTGCGCCGGGAAGAACTTCATCTCCCGCACCCCGCGCTCCAGCAGCGCCACCACCTCCGACGTCGTGGAGACCCCCGGCAGGAACGGCACCCCGGACGCCTTCATGGCGTCGAGGAGTATGTCGGTCCAGCCGGGACTGACCAGGAAGCGGGCGCCCGCGGCCACGCACTCCGTCACCTGCGCCGGTGTGATGATGGTGCCCGCGCCGACCACCGCGTCCGGCACCCCGTCCGCGATCGCCCGGATGGCGTCGAGCGCGCACGGCGTCCGCAGGGTCACCTCTATCGCGGGCAGCCCGCCCGCGACGAGCGCCCTGGCCAGGGGTACGGCGTCCTCGGCCTCGTTCACCACGACGACGGGGACCACGGGGGCGAGATCCAGCACGGAGGCGGCCGGAACGGAGGGCAGCGGTGAGCTCATGGCCTCATCGTGCCCTCGTCATTCACCATGCGCAAAGGGTGTTGCGCATGCTGCAACAGCTGCGCCGGATTGCCCTGTACGGCTGCTCGGCTGCTCTAGTGCACCTCGTCCACCAGCACGTCCAGCGCCCAGGCCGTCCCCGCCCGCGCGGGGGCCTGCACCTCCACCTCGTACCCGAGGTCCCGCAACGCCTCCACCAGCTCCGCCGAATCCGCGGGAGCCGCGCCCGCCGCCAGCAGACTCCGTACGATCCGTCCCTTCGTCGCCTTGTTGAAGTGGCTGACCACCTTCCGGGTGGGCGCGTGCAGCACCCGGACCGTCGCCGTCCGCCCGGCGACCTCGCCCTTCGGCTTCCACGCACCCGTGTACGCCGAGGACCGCAGATCGAGCACCAGCCCGTCGCCGGCCGCCTCGGGGAGCGCGGCGGCCATCGGCGTACGCCAGTGCGCGCCCAGCGCCCCGAGCCCCGGCAGCCTCACTCCCATCGAGCAGCGGTACGACGGGATCCGGTCCGTCACCCGGACCGCGCCCCACAACCCGGAGAAGACGAGCAGCGAGCGGCCCGCGCGCCGCTTGGCCGCCGTGTCCAGCGAGCCCAGGTCCAGGGCGTCGTACAGCACCCCCGTGTAGATCTCCCCGGCCGGGCGCGCGCCCGCGCTGCGCAGCTCCGTGTTCTTGGCGATCTCGCCGCGCAGGCCCTCGCTCAGCCCGAGCACCTCGCGAGCCTTGTCCTCGTCGCCCGCACACAGCTCGACCAGCTCGTCGAGGACCGCCTGACGCGCCTCGGTGAGCCCGGCCAGGGACAGCGACTCCAGCTTCAGCGCGGTTCCCCGGCCGGAGGACGCCTTGCCCTCGGAGGGCGGCAGCAGCACGAGCACGGTGGTGTTCTCCTAACGGTGGGTGTGGCCCGGCGCCAGCCTAAGGGGTCCTCCCGGGCGTCGAACGCGCTCGGGGTGCCGCCCGAAGGCCCGCGACCTACGCTCGACGCATGCCGTGCCGCCACATCCGCGCCACCTGTGTACCGGGGGCTCCCCTGCAGGCCGCCCTGTGCGCCCTGCGGACCGAGCTCGGTGTGCCCGCGAGCTTCCCGCCGGGCGTGCTGGAGGAGGCCGCCCGGCCACCCCGGCTGCCCGCCCACGACGCGACGGACATCCCCTTCTTCACCATCGACCCGCCGACGTCCACCGACCTCGACCAGGCGATGCACCTGTCCCGCCGCGACAACGGCGGCGGCTACCGCGTCCGGTACGCGATCGCCGACGTCGCCGCCTTCGTCGCCCCCGGCGGCGCCCTGGACGCCGAGGCGCACCGCCGTGTGACGACCCTCTACTTCCCGGACGAGAAGGTCCCGCTCCACCCGACCCGGCTCTCCGAAGGCACCGCCAGCCTCCTCCCCGACCAGACCTGCCCGGCCGTGCTCTGGACGATCGACCTGGACACCGACGGCCGCACGGAGGCCGTCGGCGTACGCCGGGCCCTCGTCCGCAGCCGCGCCAAGCTCGACTACGCGCACGTACAGAAGCGGATCGACGACGGCACGGCGGAGGAGCCGATCGCCCTCCTCAAGGACATCGGGACGCTGCGCGAACGCCTGGAGGTGGAGCGCGGCGGGATCTCCCTCAACGTCCCCGAGCAGGAGATCATCGAGACGAACGGGACGTACGAACTCGTCTACCGCGCCCCGCTCCCCGCCGACGCCTGGAACGCGCAGATCTCCCTGCTCACCGGGATGGCGGCGGCCGACCTGATGCTCGCCCACGGCACGGGCGTCCTACGCACACTGCCCGCCACCCCCGACGGCGCGGTCGGCCGCCTCCGCCGCACGGCCAGGGCACTGCACATCGACTGGCCGCACCACGTCTCGTACGCGCAGCTCGTCCGCTCCCTCGACCCGCACCTGCTGCGCCACGCCGCCTTCCTCCAGGAGTGCACGACGCTGCTGCGCGGCGCGGGCTACACGGTGTTCCGGGGCGGCGCCCTCCCGGACGTCACCTCCCACGCCGCCGTGGCCGCGCCCTACGCCCACTGCACCGCCCCCCTGCGGCGACTCGTCGACCGGTACGCCTCGGAACTCTGCCTGGCCGCCGCCGCAGACGAACCACCCCCCGACTGGGTCCTCACCGCCCTCGACACCCTCCCCAAGGAGATGGCCGAGGGCTCCCGGCGCGCGAGCACCGTGGAACGCGAGTGCGTCGACATCGTCGAGGCCGCACTGCTGAGGGACCGGGTCGGGGACATCTTCGACGGCTGTGTGGTGGACGTGGAGGAGCGCCAACCCACCGTGGGAACCGTCCAGTTGGAGTCCCCGGCGGTCGTGGCCCGGCTCGCGGGCGGCACGGCCAGGCTGCCGCTGGGGGAGCGGTTGCGGGTACGGCTCACCCAGGCCGACCCGGGTGCGGCGAAGGTGCGGTTCGCGCCTGCGTGAGAGCCCGCACGAGTTCGGCGGAGTCATCCGCGTGCAGCCGTACGAGACGCAGTCGGCGTTCCCGGCCCAGGAAGGTGAAGTGCGGTACAGAGGTAGCCAGTTCGCGTTGACGTTGCGGCAAGGTCAAGCGGCGAGATCCTTGCCGGCATGGAAACGCGGGCCGCCGGCGTTGCACCTCTGACGAGACGACCGGGGAGGCGGCCATGGGGGCACGACGTGAAGAGGCCCGTTGGACCCGGGCCACCCTCGGCCGCGGCGGCCGGCCCGTCGACCTGCTGACCGCCCGCTTCGACCGGCACCGCTACGCACCGCACGCCCACGAAGAGTTCACCATCGGGGTCTGCGTGGGCGGCTCCGAGATCATCGACTACCGGGGCGGCCGCATCCACACCGCCCCCGGCTCGATCGTCGTCCTGGCTCCGGGCGAGATGCACACCGGCGGTCCGGCCGCTTCCGACGGTTACGCCTACCGGGCCCTGTACGCCGAGCCCTCCCTCCTCACCGAGGGCGTTCTGGGCAGCCCCCCGCATTTCCGGGACCCCGTCCTCGACGACCCCGAACTGGCCGCGGCCCTGCGCATCACCCCCACCGACCTGAGCATCTGCCCCGACCCCCTGGAGGCCGAGTCCCGCCTCCCCTGGCTGCTGGCCGCCCTCGCCCGCCGCCACTCCACGGCCCGCCCGGCGTGCGACACGGTCCCGGGAGCGGCCCACATAGCCCACGCCGTACGTGACCGCCTCGCCGACGAACTCCAGGCACCCCCGTCACTCGCCTCCCTCGCCATCGACCTGGGCCTCTCCCGCTACCAGCTCCTGCGCGCGTTCCGTACGACGATGGGGATACCGCCGTACGCCTGGCTGGCCCAGTACCGGGTGAACCGGGCTCGCGCCTTGCTGGAGAGCGGCCTGCGCCCCGCCGAGGTCGCCCCGCTCGTGGGCTTCGCGGACCAGGCGCACCTGACGCGCTGGTTCCGCAGAGTGCTGGGGGTGACCCCGGCGGCGTACCGCAACAGCGTTCAAGACGGCGGACGCTGACGCCGCCGAGACTGCCCCCATGACTGCACGCGGCTGGTTCCTGTTCTCCCTGATGGGAGTGGTCTGGGGCATCCCCTACCTGATGATCAAAGTGGCGGTGGACGGCGTGTCCCCGTCGATGGTGGTGTTCACACGCTGCGCGGTGGGCGCCGCGCTGCTGCTCCCCTTCGCGATCCGCCAAGGGGGCCTCGCCGGCTTCGCCCGGACCGTGCGAACCCACTGGCGCCCCATGCTGGCCTTCGCGTGCATCGAGATCATGGTCCCGTGGTGGACCCTCACGGACGCCGAGCGCCACCTCTCCAGCTCCACGGCGGGCCTGCTGATCGCGGGCGTACCGATCGTCGGCGTGGCCGCCGCCCGCCTCTTCGGCGACACGGAACGCCTCGGCGCCCGCAGGATGACCGGCCTGGCCCTCGGCCTGTCCGGCGTCGCGGTCCTCACCGTCCCGCACCTGACCGGCGGCGACGCCCGCTCGCTCGCCGAGGTGCTGCTGACGGTGGTCGGCTACGCGACCGCCCCGGTCATAGCCGCCCGCCACCTCAAGGACGTCCCGTCACTCCACCTCACGGCCCCCTGCCTGACCCTGGCAGCCCTGGTCTACGCCCCCGCGGCAGCCGCCACCTGGCCTTCCTCAACCCCCTCCGCCCAGGTCCTCGCCTCCCTCGCCGGCCTCGGCGTCATCTGCACCGCGGTCGCCTTCGTGGCCTTCCTGGAACTGATCAAGGAGGCGGGCCCGACACGGGCAACGGTGATCACGTACGTCAACCCGGCCGTCGCCGTCGCCGCCGGAGCCCTCTTCCTCGACGAACGCCTGACCCCCGGCACCGTCGCGGCCTTCGCCCTCATCCTCGCCGGCTCGGTCCTGGCGACGGCGACGGCGACGACCGGACCAAGGCGCACCCCACGCCCGGTACCATGGTCCACACGGCAGACGAGCCGGGCGGACGGCCGCGTGGAGGTCCTTGCGGACCTTCCCGAGGAACGTCCGGGCTCCACAGGGCAAGGTGGTGGCTAACGGCCACCCGGGGTGACCCGCGGGACAGTGCCACAGAAAACAGACCGCCGGGGACCTCGGTCCTCGGTAAGGGTGAAACGGTGGTGTAAGAGACCACCAGCGCCTGAGGTGACTCAGGCGGCTAGGTAAACCCCACCTGGAGCAAGGTCAAAAGGGGCCGCTTGGTGACAGGCGGCCCTGCGCGGACGTTCGAGGGCTGCCCGCCCGAGTCCGCGGGTAGACCGCACGAGACCGGCGGCAACGCCGGTCCTAGATGGATGGCCGTCTCCCCGGCCGCCGCGAGGCAGCCGGGCGACAGAACCCGGCGTATAGCCCGACTCGTCTGCCGCCAAGGGCCTCTGGCTCGGGTGGTTCCGCGCAGGCTGCTGACATACGGCCTACTCGTTGCCTTCCCCTTCTAGGTTTCCGAGAAGGCGTTCGGCGAGTTCGGCGAGGGTCTCACCGTCCTGGGTGATCCAGCGAGCGGTGCCCTGGTTGGAGACCGGTCGTCCCTCCCAACCGGCCAGTTCCCACATGCGGGAGACCAGGCCACTAGGCGAGTAGCGCTGGCGGTCGTACTCCCAGATGAGTGCCTTGCCGGTGTTTCCTGTCCACGAGGCACGCGAGCGGCTCTCGTCTGCTGCGAGCCAGGTGTCTAGCGCTTCTTGCTCGGCCGGTACGTAGAGGCTGAGGCGAAGGGGTGCGCCTTCGCGGAGCGCTCCCTGGTTGACGATGACGTGGACCGAGTTGGGGCGGCGCGGCTTGCGGGGCCGCTCTTCCTTGCGGAGGTACGGGGACACATCCTGCGTCTGGCCTCCCGCGGACAGCACGTCCAGGACATCGGTCACGAGCGCTGCGCACTCCGCGTCGTCGATGCATACCCGCTTGAGATCCGAGCGTGTTCCGTGCCGGGAGTCCAGTACGCCGAGCATTACGGGCACCGTGCGCTCCAGTAGTTCGGGGATCCGGTTGCAGGCCTTGACGCACCAGGCGGCGGTGGGGTCCGCGGGGTCAGGCTCGCCTATGCCCGCGTCTTCTGCGAGCAGTTGGCGGAAGACGAGATGGGTGAGGAGAAAGGCTCCATCGTCGATGACGGCGGCTCCGCGCTTCTCGTACTGGTCGCGCACGGTACGTAGGGCTTTGCGGGTCTCGCGGAGGGCACGTACGGCGTTCCAGACCTCGAAGACTCCGGGTACGGAACGGAACAGCGGGTCGTAGATGGATCCGCTGCCTCGCTGCCACATCACGTCGGTGGAGTCGGCCGCCACTAGCCGAGCCGTGAAGCGGCTGGCGGAGTGTGCGCAGGCCAGCGCGCACGCGGCCTCGACGACGGAGCAGCCCTCGTCCCCCTGGGGCTCCAGTTCGCCTCGGCGGACGCTGTACACCAGGTCGAGTTCGGCCCGGAACTCCTCGATCAGGACGGCCTGTACCGGGTCGAGGGCGATGCGGTCGCGGTCGGTGATGTGGTTCTGCCGGTTGGTGGCCTGGGTGGTGCGCTGGGCGAAGTCGGTGTCACCGCCGGTGACGATGATGCGGACCCCGACCTCGGCCGACTCCGCCTGCTCGTCCTCTTTGGCCGCGTCGATGACGGCACGTACGGTCTGCGCCCCGTTCACCACGCTTGCGCCGTGCGCGGTGAGGCGGAGCGGGAGACGTTCCGGCTGCTTCTTGGATCCCTTCTCGATCTCCAGGGAGTCGCACAGAATGGTGATGCCGTTGTTGAAGTACCAGAAGTTGGCGGGCTCTTCGGTGAGCGTCTCCACCAGCTCGCTGTTGATGGGGGTCAGCCCGAGCGGGTTGCGGATGTTGTGGTCGAAGAGTCGGTTGCCGTACTCCGCCCATTCCACGATCTGCTCTGCCTGCACCACGCCTTGGTAGGCCTGCTGGTTGGAAGGCGAGCATGCGAACCATGGAGACATCGTCACCTCGAGGGTGATCGGCTCGGGCCTCTGGTCGGTACGGGCTTGCGCGTAGATCTCCGGCGAGTGGATCACACGGTGGAAGATGTGGGTTCCGTCGTGGTTGAAATCCTTCTCCCCGTTCTCGATGGCCTGGCGCACCCCTGGGGCGAGTTCCTTCGTCCCCATGAGGACGATCACCTGGGTCACCTTGGTCAGGTCCGAGCCCAGCAGCGACTTGGCCTGCTCTGCCAGGACACGGCCGCGCGGATTGAACTGGCGGGATTCCCCCGCGTCGATCAGGGTGAGTCCGGAGAACAGTTTGAGGACTGCGGTCTCATCGGCTTTGGCAGTGCCTGTCTCGCTCCACTTGGACTGGACGAGGTAGATGTGCGCGGTGTCCTGGTTGACGGCGATCGCGTCGATCCCCTGGTCGTTGCCGCCGTCGATGACGCAGGCCGCCGCCTGGGCGGGCGTCCAGTCGGTCACCATGCGCACGGCATGCGCGGCAAGGGCACGGGACCGCCGCGCAATGACGAGGTCATCCGGCCTGCGGTTGCCGAAGTCGCTCATGTCGATGAGGCCGCCGTACGTCGCGTCGAGGAAGTTGGCGACTTGGCGGACCTGGGTGGGAACGTCGGGGCGGCGCGGAGGGGTGTTCATGGTTCTCCCGTGCGGGGCGGTCAAGAGTGCGGGGCGTGGGGAACGCGGTGGGTGCTTGTCACTGGCCGGGGGCGAGTGAGTCCACGACGGCCTGGAAGCTGCTGCTCGCGCTGTTCAGTTCGGCCACGATGGAGGCCGCGATGTCGCGTGGGGAACCGAGGTCCTGGCGGTTTTCGGTGAGGTCGGCCCAGAGCTCCAGGCTCGTGCTGGGGCGGGCCAGAAGTTCGGCCACGGGGTACGGCTTGAAATGGCGGGACGGAGTACGGCTGCTGTGGTCGGGGTAGTCCGGGCGGTAGGCGGCGAGGAAGTCGGAGAGGTCGTCCTCGGTGAGAGGGTTGCCGGTGTCCGTGCGGTGGTTGTCGGTGCGGGCGTCGTAGACCCACAGGGTGCGGGTGGCGGGCTCGCCGCTGGGGCGCGGGGCGGACTTGGTGAAGAAGAGGATGTTCGCCTTGGAGTTGGTGCCCCGGAAGATGCCGGTGGGCAGGCGCAGCAGGGTGTGTACGTCGCAGTTGAGGAGCAGATTGCGGCGTACGGTGGCCGCGGCGCCCTTACCGAACAGCACGCTGTCGGGGGCGAAGACGGCGGCTCGCGCACCTTGCGGCAAGGTGATGGCGATGTGTTGGAGGAAGTTGGTGGGAAGGTCTGCCTTGGGCGCCCAGAAGTCGTCGCGGTGGGTGGTATCGACGGCCGCGTCAGTGCTCTTGAAGGGCGGGTTGCACAGAGCCACGGTCGCGGCGACATCCCGGTCCTGCCGCTGAATCGCCCTTGCCCTGCGGGAAAGGGAGTCCGAACGCTGTATCGGGGGAATCCCCGCGAACAGACGGCGGGTGTTGAGAAGCACGTTCATGGTGGCGAGACGGCACATCTGGGGATCGATGTCGGCTCCCGCGATGGCGGAGGCGTCCACCTTGGTGCCGTGGCTCTCCATCTCGCGATGGGCGGCGATCAGTGTGCTGCCTATGCCGCAGGCCGGGTCGATGACCCGGTCGTCCGGGGTGAGTACGAGGGCCTTGGCGACCACGGTAAGGAGCGGCGGTGGGGTCAGGAACTGCCCGGTCTCGCGCTTCTTCAGCATGTCGTCGTAGCAGTCGGAGAGAAGCTGGGCGAAGGCCCGTCCGAGCTCGCCGTCGGGGACCTGGGCCCAACGGTAGGGGTGGATTTCCTCGGTGATGAGCTGTCGCAGCTCGCTCATCCGGTCGATGTTCCACGGCTGGGCGTCATGGAAGAGGACGCTGGCGGTGGTGCGGCGCTGATTGTCCGGGGCCGGCGCGCCGAGCGTACGCATGGTGCGGGCCAGGTAACTGTGCAGGTCTTCGCCGCCGCGTTCGACGAGGTGTGGCCATGTGTCGATCGAGGGCGCGACCGGACGGGAGGCGAACTTGCCCGGCCGGTTTGCGCGTTCGTGATCGAGCTTGAGGAAGATCAGATAGGCGATGTGCTCAGCGAACTCGATCTTTGTCAGGGCCCGGATGCTGGTCTTGTCGTTGTAGAACGCCCACCAGCGGCGGACGATCGATTCGGCGGTCCAGTGCCGCTCAAGCTGCCCACTCTGCGGCGGAATCCCCGACATCCCACTCGTGCTTCCCGGCCCAGTACTGCCCCGCCCCGTACCCATCCCGCTCTGCTTCCCTCCGTTGTCACCCGAGTCCGGGCCACGGCCGGTTGCCCTCCCGGCCCGGGCTCGGGTGACGGAAGGACGGGCCTACCCCGCGCGGGTTTCCCCTGTTTCGTCGCTGTCGTCGTCGGTGGTGCTGGTCGGTCCCGTTCGCGTGACGCTCTCCGGAGCCGCCTCCTTTTTCAGGGCACGGGCCACGGTGGTGAACTCGGCCAAAGCGGCCTCCAGTTCGTCCACGATCTCCTGGGCGATCACGTCGGGCGACGCGAGGGCCTTTTGCGCGGAGTCCGTTTCCGATCGGAGGACGGTCAGGTCGAGATTTACCTTGTCACGAGTGATCAGTTCTTCGTAATCGTAAGCCTGGAAGCGATCAGTAGGCTTACGAGCGGAGAAATCGGTGCCGCCCGAATGGAACGCGGCGACGAAGTCGTCCAGATGCTCGCGGCGCAACTGTCGCTGCTTGAGGGTGAAGCGCTGGTCGGTGCGGAAGTCGTAGACCCACAGCCGTCTGGTGCCAGGACGGCCTCCGGTGCGCTGACCGGTCTTGTCGAAGAACAGGACGTTGGCCTTGACACCGTTGGCGTAGAAGATGCCGGTCGGCAGGCGCAGCAGCGTGTGAACATCGCACAGGTTCAGCAGGTTGCGGCGGATCGTCTCGCCGGCACCTGACTCGAAGAGCACGTTGTCGGGGAGGACGACGGCTGCCCGGCCGTTGGTCTTCAGCAGGTTGTAGATGTGCTGGACGAAGTTGAGCTGCTTGTTGGTGGTCTGGGTCCAGAAGTCCTTACGGGCGGTGTACGCCTCGCCCGTCACCGACCCGACGCCGAAGGGCGGGTTGGCGAAGACGATGTCGTAGAACCGCGACGGAGACTTCGCCAAGGAGTCCTGCATGGTAATCAGCGGCTTGGCCTCGGACGTGCCGATGTTATGCAGCAGCATGTTCATCAGCGCCAGACGGGCGGTCTCCCGGACCAGCTCGTAGCCGGTGATCGCACCGGTCTGCAGCTTGCGGCCCTCGTCACCGTAGAGCTGCTCCTGGTAGTGCTGATTGAGGTGGGCGTGGGCGGCGATGAGGAAGCCGCCGGTTCCGCAGGCCGGGTCGGTGATGGTCTCGCCGACCTGGGGCCGGACACAGTCGACCATGGCGTCGATGACAGGGCGGGGAGTGAAGTACTGGCCGGCGCCGGTCTTGCGGTCCTCGGCGCCGCGCTGCAGCAGGCCCTCATACGCGTCGCCCTTGAGGTCCTGGTCCTCAGTAGTCCAGCGGTACGGGTTGATCAGGTCCTTGATCAGCCGCTCCAGGACGGCCGGTTCGTGGATCTTGTTGCTCGACTTGGCGAAGACCTCACCGAGCATGGTGCCGCCACGCGAGCCGAGGTCCTTGAGGACGAACTCGTAGTGATCCAGCAGCGCGTCACCGGAGCGGGTGGTCAGGCTCGCCCAGTCCCGGCCCGGAGGAACGAGAGGCTCTTCCGGCATGTTGCGGCGGAACTTGGCCGGGCGGTTGGCCCGCTCGTCCGCCATCTTCAGGAAGAGGAGGTACGTGAGCTGCTCGACGTAGTCGAGAGTGGAGACCCCGGAGTGGCGCAGGAGTTCGCAGTATGACCAGAGGCGATTGACGAGAGTGCTGGTCGACTCGGCCGCGGTCGCCTTCGGCGTGGCCTGAGGCCCCAGGGGAACAGTTTCCTGGGGCGAGTCCTGCGCTGGGGTGGTGACGGGCTTGTCGGTGCTCATGGTGCTCACAGGGGCAGTTCTCCCTGACCGGGGTTGCCGGTCGACTTGCTAGTGCGCGGGGTGCGGCGTCGCGTGCTCTTCGTGTCGGTGGCAGCGGAGCGCTGGGCGCGGATGCGGTGGAGCAGTGCGGAGGCGGGCTCGTCGGTGGGGTCCTGGGGGACGAGGGCGCCGGTGAAGGCGGCGTGGAGAAGGGCGGCTCTTAGGTCGGCAACCTGTGCAAGGGACGCTTTCGCTGTCTGCCGAAAAGCTTCGGCCTGTTCCACGTAGTTCTCGATGAGCTTGACCAGATCGTCCTGCTCATCGCGTGGAGGAACAGGGACAGGAAGCAGCTTTATCTTGCGAAGGCTGATCGACGCGAGGTTCACCGTCTGCTTGCCGTTGCGGTCGCACCAGGCCTTCCCGAAACTGTTCGCATGCCATGCAAGGAGCAGAGGTGAAAGAACGTCACCAATTACACGGGCTCGGAAGACATGATTCTGGTGAATGCAGTCATCGATTTGCCCCTCCCAAACCCATCCCCGGCCGAGCTTGTCGCGGTCCCCTCCCTCGTTGAGGAGTACGTCGCCCGGGGCGAGCCGGAGAGATTTGGCCTTAGCGGGGGGTACCCGGATAGTTTCTACTCTGTCCAGTGTGAGTCGACTGCGTTGCACATTAGCTACGCGAAGATAGGGGACTTCGATGTAGTCGGGATCGCTCTGTTTCTTGCTGTCCTTGGTGATTCCACCAACGACGGCTGCGATCTCACCAAGTCGCCTCCAATTCCATCCTGCAGGGAGATCGGGGAGTTCGCCATCATCTGAGTCTGCGGGTGAAATATCGGTAGGGAATCGATCAGTGTGACTCAGGCCACCGCTCGTTCCCAAGGCGAGGATCTGCTCCACGAAGGATTCACACTTGCCAAGTGCTGTCTGAACGGAGGCCTCGCCAGCCTCGACGTGAGCCAGCTGCTCGTCAAGCCGTGCAACGATGCGGCGCTGCTCTGCGAGGGGCGGGACCGGGATCTGGAGCCCTTCGAGGTAGGGGCGGGGGACTCGCCGCTGCCCCACGGCGCCGGACATGTATGGTTCCGCTGTTTTCCGCACGCGCCGCTGCAATAGGTAATGCGTCAGGTACTCGGGGAGAAGAGCCCCACGGCTGCGGAGTACATGAAACTCCGTGCTGCCGAGCGCCCGTCCACCTGCTAGCTCTTTTGCCTGGACGATCTTCCCGTTCTCCATGCATGGCGTGATCTTGGCGAACAGGACGTCGTTCTCTTGAAATCGAGTCAGGGACTTTTTCCTGAAGTCGCCGTAACGGACCAGCGCTGATGGGTCCATCCGTCCGGTCTCGGCTTCGACCGAGGCCATAGGAACCTGTGAGATGAAGTCATCGTCATTTGGCTCCTCGTCGAATCCACGCGGATTTACGTCGCACAGTTCGCCGATGGCCGCGATGGCCCATCCGTCTGGCAATCCTGGGTTGCTGTCCGCCACACCGGAAGCGCTGTTGCTTCCGCCTCCGTTACCGGCCTCCACGGCGGTCCCCGTCACGCGCTCAGCTCCCTGTCGAGTTCATCGATGATGTGTTCGGCCTGTCGTTCGCCGAATTCGGCGAGGAAGCCGTCCGTGCCATTACGGGCGGCAAACGGGGCGTAGTCGAGGTCGGCGGTGTCGAAGCGTACACGTTCGATCGTGGCGGCTGCGATGTGGTCGAGCCACCAGCGCTGCCGGTCGCTGAAATACACGCCTACCTGTTGCTGGCGGGTGAGCCAGGCCGCGTAGCGTTCGCGGACGCGTTCCTCGTGCGGGATCGGCTGGGGGGCGCAGTGTTCGGCTCCGCCGGCGAGTTCATAGCGGAGCAGGGCGAGGAGGTCGGCCGCTGTCCGGCGGGCGTGGGCGCCGCGGAGGGCGGCTTCGCCGACCTGCTCGTAGGCGGTCCACAGGCGGTCCGGTGTCCAGGCGCGTGGGGGGCGGGCGATGGCACGGGCCACGTTCTGCAAGTGGCGCAGGGCGTCGGCCGGTGGGGTGTCGGAGTCGGCGTTGAAGGCGATGGCGAGGGCGGCGATTTCGTCGCGGTTGTCGTTGATGTACTGGCGCCAGCTGGTGACGACGTCGCGGGAGGCCGCCTTGTCCTCCAGCACGGCCCCTGCGGTGACCAGCTCGTCTCGGCTGGTCTCGTCGTAGAGGATGTCCTTGGCGCGACGCATCTCTAGCAGCCGGGCACGCAGCTTCGGGGCGGCGGCGAGGGGCTGGACCGCGTGGTCGATCAGCGCCCGCACCTCCCGCTCGGGGTCGCGGCCGGTCAGGTGGGCGGCGTCCCGTACTTTCTGCTGGTCGTCAGCCGAGACCGCGCGGACCATGCCGTGGATGATCTCCTTGAGGGGGCGGCCGCCGGTGAGCTGCTCGATCTCGCCGCGCTCCTCTGGGGTCATCTGGATGTCGAGCTTGGCAAGGCGGGCGGCGAGGGTGGAGACCTCTTCCTCCTCGATGGTGCCGGCCCCGGTCTTCCGAAGCAGCTTCTCCAGGCTGACCTGCTTCTCGGTATGGCGCTCCAGAGGGGCTGCGTCGACCTTCTTCTTCCGGGTGACGCCCACCGCGTCGACGATGACGAACCGGGTCTTGGGGCCGACGCCGGGCGTCACCTTCTCGAATTCGGTGAGGGAGAGGGTGCGGGCGCCGCGGCCCTTCATCTGCTCGAAATAGGCCCAGCTCTTCACATCACGCAGGAAGAGCAGGCATTCCAAGGGCTTCACGTCGGTGCCGGTGGCGATCATGTCGACGGTGACGGCGATCCGCAGCTGAGGCAGGTTACGGAAGTCCGCGAGGCGCTCATCAGCCTTCTTCGCCGCGTGGGTGATCTTGGTGCAGAAGTCGTTGCCCTTGCCGAAGACGTCACGGACGACTTCGACGATCTCCTCGGCATGGTTGTCGTTCTTCGCGAAGACCAGGGTCTTGGGGACGTACATCTCGTCCCACAGCAGCTCACCAGTGGAACCGTCACGCTTGCCGCGTTCGGGGAAGATCTCGGTGAAGAGCCGTTCCCGGAAGGTGTGGATCACGGTGCGCAGCTGGTCCTTGCTAATGACGCCCACACCGACTTGGTTCGCACCGTACTCGAGGTCCTCGTCGAGGTCCTCGTAGCGCTGGCGCCGGGTGCGGCGGTCGCGGACCGGGATGGTGCCCTGGGCGATGACACCGCCCTCGGCCGTTATCCGGGTGCCGATCTCATACACGGAGAAGTCGACGTTGACGCTATCGGCGACGGCCTCCTGGTAGGTGTATTCGCTGACCAGGTTGCCGTTGAAGTAGCCGAAGGTCTGGGCGACCGGAGTGGCGGTGAGGCCCACGATGGGCGCGTCGAAGTACTCCAGGACCGAGCGCCACTTGCCGTAGATGGAGCGGTGGCACTCGTCGACCACGATCAGGTCGAAGGATTCCGGCGGGATGTCCGGGTTGTAGCCGACCTCGACCGGGCCGGGAATGTCGTAAGGCTGTTCTCCCTCGGCGTCTTCCGTGGGGGCGCCCGGCGGGCGTTCGCCGGTCAGTTCCATATACAGACGCTGGATGGTGGACACGACCACCTTGGAGGACGGCTTCATGCCTTCGGCGCCGAGCCGCTGGACGTGGTAGAGGTCGGCGAACTTGCGGGCACCGTCAGGGGTGATGAAGTTTTCGAACTCGGCAACTGCCTGGTCGCCCAGGTTGTTGCGGTCGACGAGGAAGAGGACTCGCTCGGCACGCGCGTGCTTCAGCATTCGGTACGAGAAGGTCACCGCGGTGAAGGTCTTGCCGGCGCCGGTGGCCATCTGTACCAGCGAGCGGGACTGGCCCATGCCCTGCTGGCCCCTGCCGAGGGCGACGGAGTCCTCCACCCCGTGGACCGCGGAGATCTGCGCAGGGCGCAGCGGCCGTTCGTCCAGTTCGGGCATGCGCCAGCGGAGGCGGGCGCGGTAGCTCGGGGCCTGTGGGTCCTCGTCGGCCTGGCGGATCCAGCGGGCCAGAGTGCGTGGCTGGTGGAAGGAGAAGATCCGGCGGGTACGGGAGTCGGGGTCGAGAGTGCTGCGGAAGCGGGTCTCGCCACCGTCGCTCACGTAACGGAACGGCAGGGGTTCCTCCCGCCTCCACGCGCGCATCCGCTGCTGGGCGTCGGTGAGGTGGTCGGCGTACCGGTCGGCCTGGGCCTCGGCGGCGGACAGGTCGGCCCCCTCGCGCTTGGCTTCGATGACACCGACCAGCTTGCGGTCCACGTACAGCGCGTAGTCGGCCCGGCCGCGTGCGGTGGTGGTCTCGCGGACCGCGACACCGTTGCCCCGGTGGTCGCCCTGGTGCCAAAGATTTTGCTCCGCGACGTCCTGGACTTGCCAGCCGGCCTCGGTGAGCATCTGGTCGAGGCGGGCGCGGACCTGCACCTCGGTGAGGGGCTCGCGGGCGGCTGCTTCGGCGTTGTCGAGGAGGCGGGCGCGCTCTGCGACGGCGGCGGAGGCCGCAGAGCTGTCGGTGGCTTCGGCCCTGCGCTGCCGTGCGTAGTCGGCTTCCTGGGCCGCTTCGACCTGCTTCAGCTGCTCCTGGAGCGCAGCGATCGAACGGGCGAGATCCCCCTGCTCGGCGCGAGCCGCGGAGAGCTCACGTTCGGCGGCGGCCCGAGCCGCCTGCTCGGCCTCCGCCTTGGACGCCTGGCCCTGGTAAGTGAGGCGGGCTTCCTCGAGGGCCTTGCGGGCCTGGGCCACCTCGTCGCGCAGACGCTGGTTGTGTGCGGCCGGGGTACGGGCCGGGTCCGGGGGTACGAATGCGATCTGCTCGCGCGAGCTGGTCAGCAGGCGGTGGTACCAGACTCCGAGCCTGAAGCAGGATCGCAGGGCCCGGAAGGCATCGTCGGAGTTGTCGTGGTCACCGTGATTGGCGTCGTTGCCGAGGGTGCGGACCTCGTGGAAGGCGGCCCCAACATTTCCGTGCAGGTACCCCTCCTTGTCGAGGGCCTTCAGCCGCTCGAACTGTGTGGTGCCCGCGTTTCTGATCCTGGCCCTGCGGACCAGGTCCGCGGCGAGCGTCTCAGCGAACTGCCGCGACTTGATCAAAGAAGTGTTGGGGTCGCTGAAGACGTAACTCTCGGCTGCTGCCCCGTAGGCCACGAGCAGGGGGGTGTGCGGCAGTAGAAAGCCGAAGTTCCTGGACTGCTGGGCCAGCCGGGCCAGCTTGGCGTTCCGGGTGCCGGGCGAGCCGACCGCACTCATGCTGTGTCACCACTTTCCGGGGCGGTGTGATCCGCATCGTTGGCACGGTGATGCCTGCGCCTTGATCGATGTACGAGCCTACTGGGGGAGTGCGGGTGGGCGACCCTGTTTTGCTTCCGAGGCTGACCGAGCGCATGTCACGCCTTGATTCCCTCGCCGCAGGGCCTATATGTCACAGCCCCACGCTCTGGGCGGCAAGGCCGAGCCGGACATGAGAGCCCTGCCGTCAGGCTGGAACCGGCAGGGCTCGCGCGACCGTACGAACGTCAGGAAAGCCGCTCCGAGGAGGCGAGCTCGACGAACCCCGCCCAAGCCGCGCGCGACACCGTGAGTACGGGGCCGGTGACGTCCTTGGAGTCCCGGACGTGTACGGCGGTCGTAGCGGCGACCTCCACGCAGTCGCCGCCCTCGGCTCCGCTGTAGCTGCTCTTGAACCAGGCGAGGCCAGAGGTGACGGTCGAGGACTCGGCGTTGTTCATAGCGATCCCAGCAACCTTTCGATGAACTCCAGTGACTCCCGCGGGGTGAGAGCCTGTGATCGGATGATCCCATAGCGTGCTGCAGCGAGAGCCGCCTGCTTCGGGTCGGTCTCAAGGGCGCTGGTTCCCTGTGCTTCGGCGTACACGAACTTCTTGCCGTCATCGCGCGTGACAACCGTGAAGGGACCGTCCACCCCTGCGCTTTCCTCGCGGTCGAGCGGCATGACCTGGATCTCGACGTTCCGTTTCTGGCCGATCAGGAGGATCTGCTCCAACTGCGCCCGCAGAACGCTCTTTCCGCCGTACGGGCGCCGCAGCACAGACTCCTCCATCACGAAGCTCAGCAGCGGTGCGGGACGCCGGTCGAAGATGTCCTGGCGGGCCAGTCGCGCCGCTACACGCTGCTCGATGGTCTCCGAGTCCAATGGCGGACGCCGCATTCCCAGCAACGCCCTCATGTACTCCTCGGTCTGAAGCAGCCCCTTGACCACGAGCGTGTCGTACGCCAGCAGCTCAATGGCCTCCTTCTCCAACTTCGCCATTCCCTGAAAGAACCCCGGATACTGAGCCCGCTCCACCTCGTCCTTCCATACGCTCAACAACCCCTCCGCGCCCAGCACTTCATCCGCCTGGTCGATCGTCCGGGCCGACGGGATCCGCCGTCCCTGCTCGTACGACGCGACCGTCGAGGCTGAGTACCCGAGCCGCCTGCCGAACTCCTCACGGTCCAGCCCCTCCCGCAGCCGCAGGGTCTTCATGTTCTTGCCGAACGCGCAGACCACGCCCTTCCCGGCCTCGTCCTCCGGCCGCCGTACCGCCCCGTCGTCGCTCTCCCACACGCCCCCTAGGCTCAGGACCGCTCCGCCGTCCTCACCTGGCAGGCCACCCGCATCCGCATCCCTGCGCTCCGCCATCCCGCCCACCGCCTCGTTACGCAGCCCACCTCGTACTGGCACGTACACCGCGCGTACAGCCAGTCCGCGTCAGTGCGTCACCACTGGTAACGCTACGCCACCGGCGGGACCGTAATCGGCATGACGACCAAGCCTGACAGCCTCACCGGCACCACTGAACTCGCCACTCCCGCCCCGCACTTGATCACCGCCCCCGCCGAGCAGGGCCGCACCTTCGAGATGCGCTTCACCTCCACGCCACGTGGAGCCCGCCTGGCCCGGCGACTGACAGCCCTCCGACTGGCGGAATGGGGAATCCCGTACGACACCGACCCGCACGACGACCTCCTCCTGATCGTCGCCGAGCTGACCGCCAACGCCGTCCGGCACGGCCACGTCCTCGGCCGGGACTTCCGCCTCCGCGTCCACGCGACCGGCGACGGCCGCACGGTACGCATCGAGGTTACCGACACCCGCGCCGAACGCCTCCCTCGTCCCCCCGGAACTCAGGATGCCCAGGACGGCCCGGGCGTCGAGGAAACCGGCCGCGGGCTGCTCCTCGTATCGCGCCTGGCCGCGCGCTGGGGCTGGCATCCGCGTGCGGACGGGCCGGGCAAGACCGTCTGGGCTGAGTGCGCGCTCGTATGGTAGTACCGTGTAGTACATGGAGACGACCGCTCGCGAGTTCAACCAGAACGCCTCGAAGATCCTCGCCGCCGCCGAGCGTGGCGAGCGGATCACGGTGACCAAGAACGGGCGGCCGGTCGCCATACTGTCGCCGGTGACGGAGGGGGACTCGCCCGACTCCGGCGGTGGCGCCCGGCCATCGAGCCCCGCCTATCCCTTCCGCACGGATCCGATGGGTGATCTGGACTTCCCGGACCTCGGCGGCCCGGCCCTCGATGACGACGAGATCGAGGCGACGCTGCGGGGCATGGGGAGCGCGGGGATCTCGGACGGCGACGATGAGTGACGTTCCGGTCGCGATCGCCGACACCAACGCGCTGTACCGGATGTTCGTAGCGAAGGATCCCCGTCACGCGGCCCACCGGGAAGCGCTCGCCCGTGTGGGGCACCTCGTGGTCTCCCCGCTGGTCCTTGCCGAGCTCGACTACCTCCTGACGCAGAGAATCGGTCTCGCCGCCTCTCTGAACGCTCTGGACTTCATCGCGCGTCAGACGGAGGCCCGCCGCTTCACGGTTCCCGACAGCGCCCCGCACCTACGGGGCGCCCTCGCGGTCATGCGTGGATATGCGGACGCGGACTCCGGTGCGGGGGTGGGGCTCGCGGACGCGATGAGCGTGGCTCTGGCGGCCGCTTACGAGACGGCGGACATGTTCACGACGGATCGGCACTTCCGCATGATGCGACCGCTGACCGGCCACCCCGCGTTCCGGCTGCTCCCGGACGATCTCTGACCCGCTCCAGCCGGGGTGCAGGCTGTTGCCGGTCCCCTCAGGCCGCGCCCCGCTTCTCCCAGCAGTCCCTGAACCATGCCAGGGTCTCGGCGAGCAGCTCTCGATCGCGGTCCTTCTCCAGCAGTGACAGACGGAAGCCGGGGCGCAGCTCCAGCTTGCCCTCCGGGATGTCGACGCCCTCCAGTTCGTTCAGCCGTTTGAGGAGTTCGGCGCGTAGGGCCCGGTCGGTGAACGGTTCTCGTGCGGCGAGGTGCTGGAACACCACCTCCGCCGTGCCGCCCCGCCCACCGCCCGGATAGAGCGTCAGCGGCCAGATGCCACGGCCCGGCGCGCCCGCTTCCCCGAGCATGAGGAACGCGCTGGTCGTGACCTGACCCGCCCCATGTCCGATCCAGCCGCCGAGTTCCTCCCAGCGGGAGAGGAGTTCGCGGACCGCCGCCACCGTCTCGGGGGAGTCGTCCGCCGCGAGCTGGCGGAAGAACCGGTCGGCGCGTGTCTCCTCCCCCTGGCCGCCGCCCGTCGTGCGCTGTGCTGTGCCCTCGCCCTCGGCCTGGGCGTCGTCCTCGGCGACCAGCAGGGCGAGGTCGTCGGAGGAGAGGCGTTGCGCCGGATCGGCGGCTCCGGTCACCGTGAATCTGACACCGTCGGCGCTCAGTCGGGAACGGACGTCGCCTTCCTCGTCCTCGGATGTCCAGCGGAAGCCCTCGGAGACCTTTCCCTCGGAGGTGAGCACCCGGTACGCGTTGACCACTCCTGGTGTGCCCGCCATGTGGTTGCCCACGGCCTGGGCGCCGGAGCCGAGGAACGCGGCGAGGTCGCCGTAGGACGTCCAGGTGCCGTGGGGGAGGGCCGCGAGGACCTGGTGCGCCAGGTGCCAGTCCCGGCTGCGCTCCGCACGGCCGACTCCGCTCAGCGGGGCCGGCCACAACGCGACCGCCCGGTCGGCGAGTTCGTCGGCGCGGGCGAGGATCTCCTGCGCGCCCCAGCGTTCGGTCGCGGCGATGCGGCGGTTCATCTCCAGGTGACTGCCCTGCAGCAGGCCCTGCTTGCGCTCGAAGGGGTGGTTCGACAGCTCCGAGTTGACCGCAGTGAGCGTCAGATTCCCGAGGGTGTGCTGCAACCGGGAGTGCAGGTCCTGCGCGCTCTCTCCGTCGGCCACGTCCTCGCCCAGCATGCGCAGCCACTCGTCGCCGGGGGACTGCGGCATGACGTGCTCGACGGTGAGCTGCGCGGCGGCGAAGTCCACCGGCTCGGGATGCTCGTAGCTCTCCTCCAGCCGCTGCAACACCATCTTCCGCTGCGGTGGGCGTCCGAACTGGTAGAAGGGCGCTTTGCGGATCTTCTCGCGCAGGTTCTCGTCGTCGGGCCAGAACCGGTTGTCGGCGGAGAGCACTTGGCGCAGCCCGTCGGCCACGGGCACGTCGAGCGGTAGCTGCCCGGGGACGGCCTGGAAGATCCTGTTGAGGCTGTTCGGTGGCTCCCTGCAGATCATCCGGCGTACCAGGAAGCTCTCTACGTACGACATCGCACGCGCGGTGTCCGCGGAGTCGAGTTCCCCGCGCTCGCGCCGGTCGAGCAGCAGCATCAGCGCGGGGTAGGTGGCCGTGGCCTGCCAGGTGTCCAGGCGGCGTAGATGGGCGCGGACGGTCGCGTCCGACTCTTCCTCAGGGTGGAGCAGCCGACGGAAGAGAGCGGCACGACGGTGCAACTCCCTGATGTACGCCTCGATCTGCTCCTCGCTTGCCTCACCGCGCTCGAAGCGCTGCTGCTGGGCCGCATACAGGTCCTGGCGGCGCACCCGGTCATCGCCGTCGAGGACCAGTTGCAGCCACATGAGCTGTTCCAGCTCTTCGTTGCTCAGACTGACCTGCAGGGGCAGCCAGTAGGTCTCGTAGACGTGTTCACCGTGGGTGTGCAGCTTCATGAACAGGTAGTTGCGCAGCAGGTCCGCCTGACTGAGCTTGAGCCCCGTGTTGTTGAGGGACTCGAAAATGCGGTGCACGTTGTCGCCGCGCTCGGCGGTCACCGCGACCAGCGTCAGCCGGGAGGTGATCGCCTGCTCGATGCGGAACACGTCCTGCGGGGCGGCGGGATCGGCGGCCTCGACCAGCTTGCGGCGGAAGAAGGTGTAGGCCGCGGCGACACCGCCGCCAGCGGCCTGTCCCGTGAGTGGGCCGCGGACATGCGCGGCGAACTGCGACCGGTCCGCCTGGGTCGGCAGCAGCCGGAAGTGGTCGCTGCCGCTCTTCCGCTTGTTGATCAGGTATTCCTCGTCGATGCGCTCGGCCTCGTCGGGCTCGGCTTCCCTGATGTGATCGCGGATCGCGGCCAGGGCGAGGGAGAGCGTGGTCAGCCTCTGCTGGCCGTCGACGACGAGCCAGCGGGGGAACGTCGCCTCGTTCTGCGGAGACGGCGCGAGGACGACGGACCCCAGGAAGTGCGTGTTCACCTTCTCCCCGCGCTCGATCAGCTCGGCCTGCTCCAGGATGTCGCTCCACAACTGTTTGAGCTGCTTCTCCGTCCAGGAGTACGTCCGCTGGTAGAGCGGCACCTGGAACTGCTGGGCCCTCCCCTGAACGAGATCGGCGAACAACGTCTCCTTCGCCTGCATCGTGGCCCCCCTTGGCGATTGATGCGGTCGTGGCACGTGGGAACGACCATAGGGCCTCCCACTGACAGCGGCGGAAATGCCTCAGCAGTCGTTCAGGTAATCGGTACAACAACGGCCACTTGGTCCCGCTATGGCGCAGTTGCCGCAAGGCTCGCAGGAACTGTCCCTGACCGTCGCCGGCGCTGCGAACTGCTCCGGCACGGGATCGGCCACCAGCGTGTTCCTCGACATGGTGCGGACAACGGCCGCCATGGAGCCTGCCTGGCGGCCCGCGCAGCCCGGTGAGCGACCTCCGCGATCAGCTGATGCAGGTTGCAGGTGACGGGCAGGGGCTTCGCCGGCGTGCCTTCCAGGCGGTGGAGCACCGCGTGGCGACCCTGGCCGGTGTCAATGAGGTCGGTGAGAAGCTGACGGGTATCGCCTTCGGCTTCGAGCCAGACCCCCGAAGATCACGGTGCCCTGGCCCTCGGGCTGGCTGGGTTGACCGCATAGCGAGGGGCTGACCACATAGGAAGACTTCCGCTTTCCGATGGCTGACCCGCGGTCCAACGCGACCCTGCGCGCGTCAGTCGCCCGCGTCGACCGCGCCCTCGATGAGTAGGCGGGCGGCCGCGTCCGTGCGGGCGATGTCGTGGGTGACCAGGCGGTCCTGGCACAACCCGCGCAGGCCGGAGACGAGGAGCGTGGCCCGTGCGCGCGCCCGCTGCGGCGGGTGGCCCAGCCGGACGTAGGCGGCGGCTATCGGGGCGACCATGACCTCCACCGTCTCGGCGGCGATGTTGCCGTACTGCTCCGGATCGGTGGTGGCCAGGCTGAGCAGCTGCAGCAGCATGCGGATCGCCACGGACTGCTCCCCGACGGTCATCGCTTCCCACAGGGTGTGGGCGGCCCTGCGCAGGCCGGCGGTGTCGTGGACGTCGTCGAACATCGCGTGGGCGTCGGGACGGTTGGCGGCCAGCGCCTGGGTCAGCAGATTCTCGCGGCTGCCGAAATAGTACAAAAGCATGCGCTTGGTGGTGCCGATCGACTCGGCGAGCGGGCTCAGCGACATCTGGGCGAGGCCGTGCTGCTGGAGGGAGTGCACAACCTGCTGCAGCAGCTCGGCACGCTTTTCGGCATTGATGGGGCGAGGCACGGTTTTGACTGTACCGGTCGGTACGAATAGGGTCCATGAGGCGTAGTTGTGCCGATCGGTACGTTAACGAATTCGCGCCGACGTCATGGGGATGGCCGGGTGCGAGCAATGGGGAGGGGCGCCATGGAGCTGGTTGCATCGCGAGTGACGGTTGCGGGAGGTGGGGTCGGAGGGCTCGATCCCGCGGTCTCCCCGCAAAGGCCCGGGATCCGCGGCGTGTCCCGTGAGCAGTACGGTGCGGGTCACCGTGGCGGCCGAGGGGTGGGTCTGTGACCGACCAGATCGAGCGCCCTGACGGCATACGCGTGGTCAGGACTCTGGCCGAGGCCGTGATGTTTCCGCTGGTGCTGTTCCTCGGGCTTCTGCTCTCCTTCTCCACGGCCCTGCACGCGCCTCAGCCGCACCACGCGAAGATCGTGGTCGCGCACTCCGCGGTGGAACGCAAGGTCGACGCCGCTCTGCGGCAGCAGCATCCCGGTGGGTTCGATGTCACCGCCGTGGCGGACGCCCGAGGAGCCCGCCAGGCGGTGCTGGACCGGGACGCCGTGGCGGGCTACGTCGCCGGGCCCCGGCACAGTGTGCTGTACGTGTCCAAGGCCAACGGGATGTCCCTCGAGCAGGCTCTGACCAAGGGCTTCACCGCGCTCGCGGCGCACAACCATCAGACGCTCACGGTCACGGAGGTGGCGCCCCCCGCGAGCAAGGACCAGAACGGCACGGTCGTCGTCTACTTCGGCGTCGCCTGGAGCGTCCCCGGCTACATACTCGCGACGACCCTGCTGCGGGCGGTGACCTTCAACCGTCGCAAGAGACTGCTGACGATCGCGGGCGCGGCTGCCGTCTTCAGCGCCGTGGGCTTCCTCATCGGCGTGGGGCTGGACTATCTCCCCAACGAGCCCTCGGCCATGGCGATCGGCTTCTTGCTCACCACGGCGGTGGCCACGGTCTCCTCCGGCCTGGCGCCTTTCACCAAGCAGTTCCTCCCCGCGGTGGGGATGACTCTGTTCATCGTGCTGAGCGTTCCCGTCAGCGGTCTGACCGCCGCCCCGCTGCTGCCGACGTTCTTCCGGGGCCTGCACGCCGTCATGCCGCTGGCCAACGGGGTGGACGCCCTGCGAGGAGTCCTGTACTTCGACGGTGCGGGGGTGCTCAAGCCGGTCCTCGTGCTGTGCGCGTGGCTCGCGGCGGGTCTCGCCCTGCTGGGCCTCGACACATGGCGGCACCACCGTATGGCCGCACGCCCGGTCTCGGAGGATGAGCAGGAGGACGTCGAGGAGCCGCCGGTGGAGGACCCGTCCCTCGAGGCGCCCACGCCCACCGCGCTTCCGGTCCACCACCACCACTTCGGCGAGCTGGTGCCGATGCTGGTGGGCACCGTCCGCGACGGTGCGCAACAGCCCGTCCAGCATGCCGCGGTGACCGTCATGGACACCAACGGCCGACAGCTGGTGCACACCACGACGAACGCGCGGGGCGACTATGCCGTGACCGGTCTGCCCGAGGGATATATCAGTCTCGTGGTCTCGTCCGTCGGCCGGAAGCCGGTGGTCCACCAGGTGCTGCTGCACTTCGGCGCGGTGGCCCGGGCCGACGCCATCCTGCACGACCGGCCGGTCGGGGCGTCACCCCGCGCGTAGTCCAACCGGCAGTTTCCAACCGGCAGTTACTGAGGCCTGACCGCACCCGGGGTGCGGTCAGCCCGAGGCGCCCCGGCCGGCCTCGTGGTTGTCCGCCGCCCAAGAGGCGAGGAAACGCAGGCCCTCGTAGGTGGGGGTGTCGGGGGCCGCGGTCCAGATGACGAGTTGTTGGTCGGGGTCGGTGGCGGCGGTGAGGGTGTCCCATTCGAGGACGAGCTCGCCGGCGATCGGATGGTTGAGGGTCCTGGTGGCGATGGTGCGGGCGGCCACGTGGTGGGCGGCCCACCAGCGGCGGAAGTCGGGATCCTGCTCGGACAGGTCGTTCACGAGGGTGGTGAGACGGGGGGAGCCGGCGTTGTGGGCCGCCTCCATGCGGAGTTGGGCGACCGCTGTGCGGGCCGTGCTCTCCCAGTCCGCGTACAGCTTTCGCATGGCGGGGGAGAAGATCATGCGGGCGTAGTTGCGTTCCTCGGCCGGGATCTGGGCGAAGTCGCCCACCAGGGCGGCGGCCAGTGGGTTCCACGCCAGCACGTCCATGTGGCGGCCCAGGACCATGGCGGGGAGGGAGCCGAGGTCGTCGAGCAGTCGCCGTAACTGCGGCTGGACCGTCTGTACGGCTTGCGGGCGCGGGCGCGCGGGTTCCTTGCCGGCCAGTTCGAACACGTACGCGCGCTGGTCCTCGTCCAGGTCCAGGACGCGGGCGACGGCGTCCAGGACGGGCTCGGACGCCTGGATGCGGCCCTGTTCCAGGCGGGCGTAGTAGTCGGTGCTGATCGCGGCCGGCATGGCGACCTCCTCCCGGCGCAGACCCGGCACCCGCCGCACGGCACCGCCGGGCAGCCCCACGGAACGGGGGCTGAGCTCCGCACGCCGGGCCTTGAGGAACTCGCCCAGTTCGGTGGATGTGTTGCGCGTCATGGCCCCTATTTTCGCAACTTTCACAGGAACCCGGGTGGCGTCCGGGAAGGGCTTCAGGAGCGGTCTTCGGACAGCACGTGCGCCGCGGCGCTCAGGAAGTCGTCCAGGTGTTGGTCGCGGCGGCCCTCGAGTACGGCGAGGCAGAGCATCATGTGCGCCGTCATGACGTTGGTGTGGTCGAGGAAGCCGGTGGCTGGTACGCGGCCGTCGTTGCCGAGGTCGACCCGGGCAAGGTCTTCGATCTGCCCCCGCCCCTGACACTCCGCCGCACACAGGGCCGGACGGTGCGACCGTTTCTTCGGTCGCACCGTCCGGCCTGCGCGCAGGGAGAGGGTCAGCCCTGGCGTACCTCCTCCAGGCGTACGGGCCGGTGCTCGGCCAGCGAGAGGGTGCAGGCCTCGGCGATCCAGCCGGCCTCGATGGCGTCGGCGACCGTGCACGGCGAGGTGGCGCGGCCCGCGACGACCTCCGTGAAGGCGGTGAGTTCGGCGCGGTAGGCGGGGGCGAACCGGTCCATGAAGAAGTCGTGCGGCGGGCCCGCCGGGAAGGTGGCGCCCGGCTCGACGGAACGCAGCGGCAGCTTGTCCTCCAGGCCCACGGCGATGCTGTCGCGCATGCCGTGCAGTTCCAGGCGGACGTCGTAACCCCGCGCGTTGTGACGGGAGTTGGAGACCAGGGCGATGGTGCCGTCGTCGAGGGTGAGGATCGCGGACGCGGTGTCGACGTCACCCGCCTCGGCGATGTACTCGGCACCCCGGTTGCCACCGACCGCGTACACCTCGACCACCTCGCGGCCCGTCACCCAGCGCACGATGTCGAAGTCGTGCACGCTGCAGTCGCGGAAGATGCCACCGGAGACCGCCACGTACGCGGCGGGTGGCGGCGCCGGGTCCAGCGTGGTGGACCGTACGGTGTGCAGCTTGCCGAGTTCGCCGCTCACCACGGCCTTGCGGGCGGCCACACAGCCCGCGTCGAAGCGCCGGTTGTAGCCGATCTGCACCTCGACACCGCTGTCCCGGACGGCCTCCAGCACGTCGAGGCTGTCCTCGACGGTCCGTGCCACCGGCTTCTCGCAGAACACCGGGATGCCCGCCTTGACCGCGGCGAGGATGAGCGCGGGGTGCGCGTCGGTGGCGGCCGCGATGACGATGCCGTCGACCCCGGCGGCGAGTACGGCTTCGGGGGAGTCCACCGCCGTCGCCCCGAACCGCTCCACCGCCGACGCGGTGGCCGCCGCCACCGGGTCGCTGACGACCAGGGTGTCCACCGCGTCGAGCCCGGCGAGGGTCGCCGCGTGGAAGGCGCCGATCCGGCCCAGTCCCAGGATGCCGATACGCATGAGATTGCTCCTAAAGCCGGTGCGGGAAGGCCCGCTGAGGGAGGAGAGGGGAGAAGACGGGGGGAAGAAGGGAGAAATGGGGGGCAGAGGGGGATCAGTCGAGTCCGCCGAGGACGATCTGGTCCCAGTCGATGACCGAGCCCGTGACCACCCCACTGCGGTCGGAGAGCAGGAAGACGACGAAGTCGGCGATCTCGTCGACCTGGCCCAGTTTGCCCATCGGCTGGGACTTCGCCGCCTCCTCGCGCCAGTCGTCGCCCGCGCCGTGGAACGTGCGCTGGATCTCCTCCTCGCCCTCGGTGTCCGTCCAGCCGATGTTGAGGCCGTTGATCCGGACCCGGTCCCAGCGGTGCGCGTGGGCGGCGTTGCGCGTGAGGCCCATGAGTCCCGCCTTGGCGGCGACGTACGGGGCGAGGAAGGGCTGCCCGCCGTGTGCGGAGGACGTGATGATGTTGACGACGGTGCCCGGCGCCCCGCGGTCCACCAGGTGCTGGACGGCGGCCTGCATCGCGAAGAACGGCGCGCGCAGATTGATTGCCAGGTGCGCGTCGAACAGTTCCGGCGTGGTGTCCAGGAGTGTGCCGCGGGACGTCAGCCCGGCCGCGTTCACCAGGCAGTCGATTCGCCCGTGGGCGGCCACGACCTGTTCGACACTGCCGCGCGCCTGCGCGGGATCGCTCAGATCGGCCCGTACGAACGTGGCACCCGTCTCCGCGGCGAACTTCTCGCCGAACTCGCTGCGGCGCCCGGTGAAGGCGACCGTGGCGCCCTCGCGCAGCGCCGCGCGCACGATGCCCGCGCCGACGCCCTGGCTGCCGCCGTTGACGAGGACGACCTTGTCCTCGAGCAGTTGGTTCATGAGCGTGCTGCCGTCCTTTTCCGCCCCGAGCGCACCGGCCGGCCGTCGTCCTCGGTAGACCACATGTGGAGTCCCTCTCCTTCCGGCGCGGTGACATTTCTGCCAGTCTCATGAGGTTGGGACCGTCAATCAATCCGCAGAGAACCATCAAAAAGCCCTCATTGATCTCTTCGATCACGGGACGCAGCAAGGGAACCCATGGGACATCCGTATACGATCCGCGAGATCGCCCGGCAGGCCGGCCTGAGCGAGGCGACGGTCGACCGGGTCCTCAACCATCGCGGCGGGGTGCGCGAGAGCACCGCGAGGGAAGTGCAGCAGGCCATCAAGGACCTGGACCGGCAGCGCACCCAGGTCCGCATCGGCGGCCGGACCTTCATGATCGACATCGTGATGCAGACCCCCGAGCGGTTCTCCTCGGCGGTGCGCGAAGCCCTGGAGGCCGAACTGCCGTCCCTGCACCCGGCCATCGTGCGCTCACGGTTCCACTTCCGCGAGACGGACCCCGCGGCGGAGCTGGTGAAGGACCTGGACAGGATCGCCGCGCGCGGTTCGCAGGGGGTGATCCTCAAGGCCCCGGAGGTCCCCGAGGTCACCGCCGCGGTCGGCCGGCTGGTGGCGGCCGGCATCCCAGTGGTCACCCTGGTGACGGATCTGCCCAGCAGCCCGCGCCTCGCGTACGTCGGGATCGACAACCGGGCCGCCGGAGCCACCGCCGCCTACCTGATACGGGAGTGGCTCGGTGACCGCCCGGGCCATGTGCTCGTCACGATCAGCCGGGGCTCCTTCCGCAACGAGGAGGAGCGCGAGATGGGTTTCCGCAGCGAGATGCGGGTCGGCGGACCCGCACGCCGACTGGTCGAGATCACGGACAGCGACGGGCTGGACTCCACCCAGCGGGCCCTGGTCCTGGCGGCTCTGGAACGGGATCCGGAGATCAACGCCGTCTACTCCATCGGCGGCGGCAACACCGCGACCATCGACGCCTTCGCGGCGCTCGGCCGGAAGGTGCTGGCCTTCGTCGCGCACGACCTGGACCACGACAACACCCGGCTGCTGGCGGAGGGCAAGTTGTCCGCGGTGCTCCACCACGACCTGCGCCAGGACATGCGGCGCGCCTGTCAGAGCATCATGCGGGCCCAGCAGGCGCTGCCGGACGAGGGCCCCTTCCTGCCGTCGGCGATCCAGGTGGTGACGCCGTACAACATGCCGCCGGTGTGAGATCACACCTGCGGGGGCGGAGGGTTACGCGGTCGGGCCCAACGGCTGTCCCGCGGGGCCGCTCTCCCGCGCGTGCGCCGCGCCTCCGATGTCCGTGCCCGCCCAGGACAGCGCCGTCCAGCCCTCCTCGGGGGAGCCTTCCAGGATCACGATGTCGGTGTTGTCCAGCCGGTGGGCGGCCGCGAAGGACATGTCGACGTTGTGCGCCCGGGCCGCCGTCCACACCCGGATCGCGGCGCCGTGGCTGACCATGGCGACACTGCCGGCGCCGGTCGCGGCGGCCTCCGCGACCACCGCGTCGAACCGGCCCAGCGCCTCGGTGCCGTTCTCCCCACCCGGCATCCGCAGCTCGGTGTCCCCGGCCACCCAGGCGAACGCCGTCGTGAAGTACGCCCTGGCCGCCTCGGTGTCGCCGGGCATCATCTCCAGATCCCCGGCCTCCAGCTCACGGATGCCGTCCCGTACGACCATCTCGAGTCCGCGAGTGGCCGCCAGCGGGGCGGCCGTCAGCTGTGTGCGGGTCAGCGTGGAGACGTACAGCAGGTCGATGTCCACGTCCGCGAGCGTCTCGGGCAGCGCGGCGGCCTGCTTCTCGCCGAGAGCGGTCAGACCCGGGCCGGGGACGGCGGTGTCCAGGAGGAACGCCACGTTGGACGGGGTCTGGCCGTGGCGTATGAGGATCAGGCGCATGGGGTCACCTTCTCAGACGGCGTCACGAGGGACGCGGCGGCCCAGGGCACGAGGTCGTCACGGAGCTTCCCGTACGAGCCGCCGTACGACAGCGCGGTCGCCGCGCGTGAAGTGCCTGCTGTCCGCGGCCTGTTGGACGGCGGCCGACGCGGCGTAGTGCGGCGTCTTGGTCGCGGGCGCGGCTCACGGAGTCGGGTTCGTCCCGAGCGAGCGCTCCGTGACGCCCGCCAGATGGGCCATGAAGACCTCGCGGGCGTCCGGCGTCAGGGTGTGCAGGGCGACCAGGGCCGTGATGACGACGTCGCAGAGCTCGGAGCGGACATCGTCCCAGGTGTGGCTCGCGCCCTTGCGCGGGTTCTGGCCGGTCGCGCCGATCACCGCTTCGGCGACCTCACCGACCTCCTCCGACAGCTTCAGGATGCGCAGCAGCAGGCCCTCCTGGCCGCCCTGTGCCCGGTTGGCGTCCAGCCAGGCGCGCAGGCGGTCGATGGATTCCCAGAGGTCTTCATCAGCCATGGGACAAGCTTCCCCCACCGGCCATGTGCCCCACGCCCACACGTACTTCCGCTCCCGCGCCTACTCCTCGAACAGGGCCTCCTGCTTGCCCTCGGCCGCCTCGCGCACCCTCTTGTTCCGGGCGCCCACCACGGCCAGGGTGGCCGCCGCCGTGACGCCGAGCGCCACCGGGACCATCCAGCCCCGGTTCACGGTGTGGCGGAGCGCATGGTCCAGGGAGAGGCGGCCGGGGCCCGCCACCGCGAGACCCGCCGCGGCCAGGCCCAGCGACGCCGCGTACTCGTAGCCACCTTCCATCGCGAAGAACCCTTGGGGCAGGTTCACGGCGGCCGCGCCCACCATCGCTCCGGCCGCCGCCGCACCCGCCGCGGGGGTCCCGAGGCCCAGCGCCAGCAGGGTGCCCCCGCCCGCCTCGGCCAGCCCCGCCGCCGCCGCGCTCGCCTTGCCGGGTTTGTAGCCCATGGCCTCCATGGCGGCCGCGGTCCCCTCGAGCCCGGCCCCGCCGAACCAGCCGAACAGCTTCTGCGCCCCGTGCGCGGCCAACACTCCGCCCGTGCCCAGACGGAGCAGCAGCAGTCCCAGATCACTTCGGTCGTAACAGGTCACGATGGCTCCCGGAGCAGACAGACGGCGGCAATGGTCAACGGCCCCTCCCGTGTGTCCACCGTCGCACCGAAGGCGCGTGCCCGACGTGTTCGGGGTGGCGTTCGGGTGGCGGGCCCCCGGGACCGGTGTGAGGGTGACTCCCATGACGATTCAGGTAGCGAAACTCAGCGACCCGGCCGTCCGGGCCTTCGTCACCGCTGTGAACGCCCATGACCGTGACGCCTTCCAGGCCGTCCTCGCACCCGACGCGACCATGTCCGACGACGGTGCCGACCGTGACCTCGCCGACTGGACCGATCGGGAGATCTTCTCCTCCCGCGGCCACATGGAGGTCGACAACGAGTCGAACGGCGGTCGCGCCCTCATCGCCCGCTACAGCAACGACACTTGGGGCGAGATGAAGACGAGGTGGAGCTTCACCGTCGACGACGGCAGGATCACCCGTTTCGAGACCGGCCAGGCGTAGCCGAACCGTCCCGATCCCCGTCTCCCCCCGGTCGCCTGGGCCGAGGAGAACACGGGCGCGATCGACCGGGGGCCGCGCGACTACCGCGGGGCGTACTGCTGGGACACGGCGCTCCGCGCACCCTGCTCGGTGAGCGTGATCTGCCCCGCCTTGATGGTCGCCAGGCGCGGCGCCCTGCGGGCGATCGACGAGTCGTGGGTGACCATGATGAAGGTCAGCCCGTACTCGTGCCAGAGCCCTTCCAGCAGGCCCATGATGTCGTCGCGGGTGCCCTCGTCGAGGTTGCCGGTCGGCTCGTCCGCGAGGAGCACCTTCGGCTTCTTGACCAGGGCGCGCGCGATGGCGACACGCTGCTGCTGACCGCCGGACAGCTCGCTCGGAGCATGGCCGACGCGGTCGCCGAGGCCGACCGAGCCCAGGGCCTCGGCGGCCCGCCTGCGCCGCTCCGCGGGCTTCACCCCGAGCGGTACGAGCGCGGTCTCGACGTTCTCCTGCGCGGTCAGCGTCGGGATGAGGTTGAACGACTGGAAGATGATGCCGATCTTCTCGGCGCGCAGCCGGGTCAGCTTGGCCTCGCTGATGGAGGCGAGGTCGACGCCGTCCAGCTCGACGCTGCCGGAGGAGGGACGGTCCAGGCCGCCGATCATCTGGAGCAGGGTGGACTTGCCGCCGCCCGTGGGGCCCTGGATGACGAGCTGGTCGCCGTCCTCGATGGTGAGGTCGATGCCACGCAGCGCCTCCACCGTCTCCTTGCCCCGCGTGTAGCGCTTGGTGACGCCGGTGAGCTTGTACATGAGGTTCTCCGAGGATGCAGAAGATGAAGATGCGGAAGAGGTACTCCCGGAAGGGGTCAGGAGACGCTGCGCAGCGCGTCCGCCGGGCGCATCCGCGAGGCGCGCCAGCCGCCCATCGCACCGGCGATCAGACCGCCCGTGATGGCCAGGCCCGCGGCGAGCGCGATGGTGGTCACCGAGACCGGCGCGGACAGCGCGATCTCCATGGTGTTCTTGACCGCCTGCCGGCCGGGACCGCCACCGCCGGGGCCGCCGCCCATGCCGCCACCGCCGCCGGTGTTGCCGAGCTCGGCCGTCAGCTTCGGGCTGATCGCCGTCACCGCGTACGCCGCGCCGAGGCCGATGGCGATGCCGAGCGCGCCGCCGATCAGACCGTTCACGATGGACTCGCCGACGACCTGCCGGGTGACCTTGCGCGAGGGCCAGCCGAGCGCCTTGAGGGTGCCGAACTCACGCACCCGGCGGGACACGGCGGAGGAGGTCAGCAGCGCCGCCACCAGGAATGCGGCCACGAGCACCGCGATGGACAGCCACTTGCCGACGCTGGTCGCCAGGTTCGAGGCGGTGGACAGGGAGCCGGAGACGGTGGAGGCGAGGTCGGCCGAGGTGGTGACCGTCGTACCCGAGATGTTCTTCTGGATGGTCGCCTTGACCGCGGTGATCTGCTTCGAGTCGGTCGCCTTGACGTAGATCGTGGTGACCTTGTTCTTCGCGTCGCCCAGCGTCTGCGCCTGCTTCAGCGGCAGGTAGACGTCGGTCGTCGACTCACTGCTGTCCGGCGTCGCGATCCCGATGATCGTGTACTTGGTGCCGGAGATCTTGAAGGTCTTGCCGACCGTGTACTTGTTCTCCTTGGCGTACGACTTGCTGACCACCGCGACCTTCGCGTTGGTCTGCGCCGTCGTGAAGGTCTTGCCCGAGGTGATCTTCGAGGTGGCGAGCGGGCCGAGGTCCTGGTCGGTGACGTCGACGCCCGCGACGGAGTACGAGTTCACGTCGAACGAGGCGCCGCCGCCCTGCACCTGGGGCGCCCCCGTGTTGCCGCCGCCCTGGTTGCCGCCGGGGCCGCCCTGCTGGGAGGAGCCGCCGGACCCCGAGGACGTCGAGGACTTCGCGGTGCCCTGGGTGAAGGAGCCGTCGACCTTGGTGACGTTCAGGGTCAGCGCGCCCACCGCGCTCGCCACGCCCTTCTGCGAGGCGACCTTGGTGACGAGCGAGGAGGCCAGGGACTGCCCGCCCTGCGTCATCACGCGGTCCGAGCTCTGCTTGGTGGAGCTGCTCGACTTGGCGTTGAAGTCGAACTTCGGTCTGCCGGACGAGTTGCTCGAAGGCGCCGCCTGGGCCTTGGTCACCGTCATGTCGGTGCCCAGCCCGTACAGCGACTTCAGGACCTTGTCCTGCGCCTGCTGCATGCCGGCCGACACCGAGTTGACGGTGATGACCAGCGCGATACCGAGCGCCAGACCCATGGCGATCACCAGGGCCGCCTTCTTGCGCCGGCTCAGCTCACGCTTGAGATAGATGCCAAACATCCCGTTCCCCAAAGGTTCTTGGCGCCCGCTGTGGGCGCGGCCACAAGCTATGGAGAAACCTTTGAGCCGGGCTGAGTAAGAGATGTGTGAGAGCTGAGAAAGTGGGGTCCGGAATCAATATTGCGTAAGACAGCTGATTCCTAAGATCCGGAGGGGCTATTGCCAGGAAAGCCCTGTTGGATGGGGTGCTGAGGGCAGGAGGAGGCTACACGTACGGGGTGGGGCGTACCTTTGTCACGCCTTTGTGCGCGCGGTGCCCATTCTTTGAGGCCTCGTCGTGTGGCGACTTCGCGACCCCGCCGTGCGGCGTCGCGAACTCTTTTTGTACGGTCCCGGGATGCGCGATTCCTCTCCCGTCCCCCCGCGTGCCGCTCAGCTGTCCCGTCGTGCCGCCCTCGGCCTCGCCGCGGCCGTCCCGCTGGCGGCGGCCGCTCCGGCGTCCGCCGCCACGCCCGTGATCGGCGGTGAGCGGCTCGCCCGCACCGGCGTCCAGGTGCGTGGCGCCTCGGGACTGCCCAAGCGGCTCACCGCCCGCTCCTGGCTCGTCGCCGACCACGAGAGTGGCGAGGTGCTCGCCTCGTACCACGCACACACGCACCTGGCGCCGGCCTCCACGCTGAAGATGCTCTTCGCGGACACCGTGCTGAAGAACTTCGAGCGGACCCAGCGCCACAAGGTGACCGACTCCGACCTCTCCGACATCCCGGCAGGCTCCAGCCTGGTCGGCGTCAAGCCCGGCATCACCTACACCGTCGAGCAGTTGTGGCTCGGCGTCTTCCTGCGGTCCGGCAACGACGCGGTGCACGTGCTCAGCCACATGAACGGCGGCCTCGCCAGGACGGTCGCCCAGATGCAGGCCAAGGCCGAGGACCTACAGGCTCTGGACACCCACGTGGTCAGCCCCGACGGCTTCGACCACAAGGGGCAGGTGTCGTCCGCGTACGACCTGACGCTCTTCGCCCGCCACGGTCTCGCCGACGCCGACTTCCGCGCCTACTGCCACACGAAGACCGCGAACTTCCCGGCGGGCGGCAAGAAGACCTTCCAGATCCAGAACACCGACCGCCTGCTGACGGGCGCGTGGGGCGTGCCGACGTACGACGGGCTCATCGGCGTGAAGAACGGCTACACCAGCAACGCCGGCAACACCTTCACCGGCGCCGCGACCCGCGGCGGGCGGACCCTCCTCGTCACCGTGATGCACCCCAAGAGCGGCGGCAGCGGCGTCTACGAGGAGACGGCCGCGCTGCTCGACTGGGGGTTCAAGGAGGGTGCGAAGGCCCGGTCCGTGGGCGCCCTCGTCGATCCGCTCAGCGAGGGCGGGGCCTTGGCCACCCCCACCCGGAAGGCGGCGGCGAAGGCGGCGGCCGGACCGCCCGCGGCGGCCGCGAGCGGCGGCTCCTCGTCGTGGGGGCTGGTCGGCGGGGCCGGGGGAGCGGTCGCGCTGCTCGCGGGCGGGGCGTACATGTGGCGCAGGCGGCGGCGTGTGGTGGGGGACGAGGCCCCGGATGAACATCAGGACCGTCAGGACGGTCAGGACCAGCGGAGCCGTCGGGGCCGTCACCAGGGCTGACCGAGGCGGCTGTTGGGGGCCGGCCGTTATCGGGGCAGCCGTTCCGAGGCCCGGAGCTCACCTCGCGGTCCCGCGCGAGGTCCGCCCCCACCCCGGCCGCGGAACGGCTGCCACCACCCCCCTCGGTGTGGACCGTGGTCGTACCGAAGTCCTCCACTCCAAGTGTGAAGTTCTGGTGGAGGCGCCACGAGCATAAGCCCGCCACCAGCCCGAACGGTACGGAGGTTCATCTTCCGTTTGTGTAGGTTGAGCCGTTGACGAGCCGTCCGGGAGGGCCTCAGCCGCGCCCGACATACGGCATCGCGGTGGCCAGTACCGTCGCGAACTGCACATTCGCCTCCAACGGCAGCTCCGCCATGTGCCGCACCGTGCGTGCCACGTCCGCCACGTCCATCACCGGCTCGACCGCAGTCTCCCCGTTCGCCTGCAGCGCTCCGGTCCGCATGCGCTCGGTCATGTCGGTCGCCGCGTTGCCGATGTCGATCTGACCGCAGGCGATCCGGTACGGACGCCCGTCCAGGGACAGCGACTTGGTCAGCCCCGTCAGCGCGTGCTTGGTCGCCGTGTACGCCACCGACAGCGGGCGCGGTGTGTGCGCCGAGACCGAGCCGTTGTTGATGATCCGGCCGCCCCGCGGGTCCTGCTCCTTCATCTGCCGGTACGCGGCCTGCGCGCACAGGAAGGCGCCATTGAGGTTGGTGTTCACGACGTGCAGCCATGCCTCGTACGGCAGTTCCTCGAGCGGGACGCCGCCCGGCCCGAACGTCCCCGCGTTGTTGAAGAGCAGGTCCAGCCGCCCGAAGCGCTCGCGCGCCGCGTCGAACAGGGCCGCCACGTCGTCGGGACGCGAGACGTCGGTGCGTACGGCGAGGGAGGGCGCCTCGGGGACGAGGGCCGCCGTCTCCTCCAGCGTCTGCGGCTTGCGTCCGGCGAGCGCCACCGACCAGCCGGTGCGCAGCAGTTCGACGGCCACCGCGCGGCCGATGCCGGAACCCGCCCCGGTCACCACCGCGATCTTCGTCTGCGTGGCATGCGCGGCATGCGTGGCGTTCGAGTCGTTGAGGGCATTCATGGGCCCGCAGCGTAATCGGACGCTGTCGGCGAATCCGTTGGGTGATGTCGGGCGGACCCCATTGGTACCGGAAACCGTGAACACTTACACGCGCAAGTGTTCACGGTTTCCGAGGAGGGTGTCCCTGGCGGCGCCCTAGTCGGTCTCTCCCGGATAGCGGACGCCGATCTGGTCGCGGATCGTGTCGAGCGTCCGCATCACGGCGAGGCTGCCGTCCAGAGGGACGAGCCGGGACTCCCTCTCGCCGGCCCGCAGGGCGCTCATCACCTCGGCGGCCTCGTGCTTGAGGCTGGTGCGCGGGCCGTGCGCCGGGTCGGCCGTGAACTCCTCGGGGTCGCGGCCGTCGCGGTGCAGTACGAGACGGTCCGGGAAGAAGAAGCCGCCCGGGATGTCGATGCGGCCCTGGGAGCCGGTGACGGAGGCGGAGACGGGGGTACCACCGTTGACGGAGCAGTGCACCGAAGCGAGAGCGCCGCTCTCCCAGGTGAGCAGTGCTCCCGTCTGGAGATCGACGCCCTCGTCGGAGAGCACCGCTCTCGCGGTGATGCCCGAAGGCTCCCCGAGCAACAAGTGCGCGAACGACACCGGATAGACGCCGAGATCGAGCAGAGCGCCACCGCCCTGCGCGGGGTCGCGCAGCCGGTGTGACGGCGGGAACGGGCCATTGATCCCGAAGTCGGCGTGAATCGTACGGACCTCACCGATCACACCGTCGTCGACGAGCCCCTTGAGCCGCCGGACCAGCGGATTGCAGTACATCCACATGGCCTCCATCAGGAAGCGGTCGTGCTCCTCGGCGAGCGCGACGAGCTCCTCGGCCTCGCGCAGATTCAGCGTGAACGCCTTCTCGCACAGCACATGGCGCCCCGCCTGCAGGCACATCCCGGCGGCGACCCGGTGCGCCGAGTGCGGAGTCGCGACGTACACGACGTCGACATCCTCGTCCGCCGCGAGCGAGGCCCAGTCCCCGTACGCCTTCGGAATCCCGAACCGCTCGGCGAACGCCTTCGCCGAGGCGTCCGTCCGCGAGGCCACGGCCACGACCTCGGCGTCCGGCATGTCCACCAGATCCGCCGTGAAGGCCGCCGCGATCCCGCCGGTCGCCAGAATCCCCCACCGCACTCGCTCGCCCACGCCCGTCATTCCCGGCCCTTCGCTCTGCCACTTGAAGTTCTGTGACCCCGAACACGCTGTTCGAACTGAGAGCATAGGTGGCGGATCACTCGAAGAGGGAGGGGCTCATGCCCGAGCGCGGGCACACCAAGCGGGAGGGGCGAGGCCCCCAGGCCCCGGAGGGCCACATACCGCACACGGCGGTGGTCGACGTACCGGAGCCGCGGGAAGCGCCGGACCCCGGGGCCCTTCGCCGCACCGGGCTCCTCGTCACCCTGATCCTCGGCGGACTCACCGCCACGCCCCCGCTGTCGATGGACATGTACCTCCCGGCCCTGCCGGAGGTCACCCGCTCACTGCACGCCCCCGCCGCGACCGTCCAGCTCACGCTGACCGCCTGCCTCGCGGGGATGGCGCTCGGCCAGCTCGTCGTCGGACCGATGAGCGACAAGTGGGGCCGCAGGCGCCCGCTCATCGTCGGCCTAGTCGTCTACGTCGTCGCCACCGCCCTGTGCGCCCTCGCCCCGAACATCGAACTCCTCGTCGCCTTCCGCCTCGCCCAGGGCCTCGCGGGCGCGGCCGGCATCGTGATCGCGCGAGCGGTCGTACGCGACCTGTACGACGGCATGGCGATGGCCCGCTTCTTCTCCACCCTCATGCTGATCTCCGGCGTCGCCCCCGTCGTCGCGCCCCTCATCGGCGGCCAGATCCTGCGCACCACCGACTGGCGGGGCGTGTTCGTCCTCCTCACCGCGGTCGGCGTCGCACTCACCGCGCTCGTCTGGACGAAGATCCCCGAGACCCTCGAACCCGCACAGCGCCACGGCGGCGGGGTCGGCGATGCGCTGCGTGCCATGCGCGCACTGGTCGCCGACCGCGTCTTCACCGGCTACACCCTGGCGGGCGGCTTCGCCTTCGCGGCACTGTTCGCGTACATCAGCGCCTCCCCCTTCGTGATCCAGGAAATCTACGGCGCGTCCCCGCAGACCTTCAGCCTGCTCTTCGGGATCAACTCCGTCGGCCTGGTGATCGTCGGCCAGATCAACGGCAAGATCCTCGTGGGCCGGGTCGGCCTCGACAAGGTCCTCGCCACCGGCCTCATCCTCATCACCCTCGCCGCGACCGCGCTGCTCCTGCTCACCACGGGGGTCTTCGGCAAGGCAGGCCTCCTGCCGGTGGCCGCGGCGCTCTTCGTCCTCATGTCCGCCATGGGCCTCGCCCTGCCCAACACCCAGGCGCTGGCCCTGATGCGGGTACGGCACACGGCCGGCTCCGCGTCCGCGCTGCTCGGCACCACCTCCTTCCTCATCGGCGCGATCGTCTCCCCGCTCGTCGGCATCGCCGGGGAGCACACCGCCGTCCCGATGGCCGTCGTCCAACTGGCGGCGGTACTGGTGGCCATCGCCTTCTTCGTGGGACTGTGCCGTCCCTGGCAGACGGGACACACCGTGGACGGAAAGGCGGCGGACAGCTGAGCGCACCGAGACTGCGCGTGGACACCCCGGAACGGGCCGGCCTCGACCCGACGGAACTGCGCCACCTCGTACGGGACGTCCGCACCCTCACCCGCGGACCGCGCCCCTGGACGGCGGGCCTCGTGCTGGTCGCCGGGCGCGGCCCGGTCATCGCCGTCGAGGAGGCGGCGGGCTGGGCGGTGCGCTACTCCTCCTACGACGAGAAGACCGACACCGGGGTCGAACTGCCGCCCGGGGACCGGCGGCCGATGACCGTCCACACCCCCTTCGACCTGGCCTCCCTCACCAAGCTGTTCACGGCGGTCGCCGTGGTGCAGCAGCTGGAGCGGGGCACGCTGGGGATCGACGCGCGGGTGGGGGCGTATCTGCCGGAGTTCCGCGCGGCCTCGGCCCACGACATCACCGTACGACAGCTGCTCACGCACACCTCCGGGCTGCGCCCCGAACTCCCGCTGTACGACTGCCCGGACGACGCGGCGCGCCTCGCCCTGCTGCGGGCCGAGGCCCCTTCGTCCCGGCCGGGCGAGTACGTGTACTCCGACCTGAACCTGCTCCTCCTCCAGCACATCCTGGAACGCATCACCGGCCACACGCTCGACGTCCTCGTCCGGGACGGGATCACCCGGCCGCTCGGGATGACCGCCACGTCCTTCGGACCGTGCGCGGGGGCGGCGGCGACCGAGGACCAGCGGCGGCCGTGGGGCAAGGGGGACCGGGGGATGCTGCGGGGGGTCGTGCACGACGAGAACGCGTGGGCGCTCGGTGGGGTGGCCGGGCACGCGGGCCTCTTCTCCACGGCCCACGACCTCGCGGTCTTCTGCCGTACCCTCCTCGCGGGCGGCTCCTACGGCCCCGCCCGCATCCTCGGCCCCGACTTCGTCGAGCTGATGCTCACCCCGCCGGGTCTCGGCTTCGCGGTCGACCAGCCCTGGTTCATGGGCGCGCTCGCCGGGCGGGGCGCCGCGGGGCACACCGGTTTCACCGGTACGTCCCTCGTGCTCGACCCCGCGACGGACACGTTCCTGGTGTTCCTCGCGAACACGGTGCATCCCCGCCGACGCCCGCCGGACAGCGCGCCGCGAGCGGAGGCGGCGACGAGGCTGGCACGGGCGGTACGGGGCGCGTCTTGACGGGGCGGTAGGTGTTCCGCGGGCGAGGAACCCTTGCGGCGACCGTAGAATCGGTGGGTGAACGTCCCCGTTTCCTCCGCCGAGACCCTGCGTACCGCCCTCGCCGGCCTCCTCGACGGCCTCCCGCCGAAGGCGGCCACCCAGGCGGTCGACCGGCTGATCGCGAACTACCGGGGAACGACCCCCACCCACACCCCGATCCTCCGCGACCGCTCGGACGTGGTCGCGTACGCCGCGTACCGGATGCCGGCGACGTTCGAGGCGGTGCGTTCGGCGCTGGAGGCGTTCACGGACGCGGTACCGGAGTGGACGCCGGCGAGCCACGTGGACGTGGGCGGCGGCACGGGCGCCGCGACCTGGGCGGTGAACGCGACCTGGGCGGGCGCCCGCCCCGTGACCGTGCTGGACTGGGCCGAACCCGCCCTCGCGCTGGGCCGCGAGATCGCCGCGGCCAACCCGGAGCTGAAGCCCGCCGAATGGCACCGCTCTCGTATCGGATCGGCGCTCACCATCGAGAGCACTGATCTCGTCACCGTCTCCTACGTCCTCGGCGAGCTCACCGACGCCGACCGCGCCTTTGTCGTGACCGCCGCCGCGGCCGCCGCCCAGGCCGTCGTGATCATCGAGCCCGGTACGCCCGACGGCTACGCCCGAGTCATCGAGGCGCGGGACCGTCTGATCACCGCCGGGTTCCACGTCGCCGCGCCCTGCCCGCACAGCGCGGCCTGCCCCATCGTCCCCGGCGAGGACTGGTGCCACTTCTCCGCCCGCGTCGCGCGTTCCTCCCTGCACCGTCAGGTCAAGGGCGGCTCCCTGCCGTACGAGGACGAGAAGTTCAGCTACGTCGCCGCCACCCGCTTCCCGCCGGCCCCGGCCCCCTCCCGCGTCGTACGCAAGCCGCAGATCCGCAAGGGCCAGGTACTCCTGGACCTGTGCGGCCCCGACGAGGCCCTGCACCGCGAGACGGTGACCAAGCGTCATGGGCCGCTGTACCGGGCGGCCCGTGACGCGGACTGGGGCGACCCCTGGCCACCGCCGCCCGCGGAGGACCAGTAGCCGGGGCCGGCTCCTCAACACCCCACCTCTTCAACACCTCAGCCCTTCAGCACCTCAGCTCCTGTGTGCAGCACTTCACGCTGCCGCCGCCCTTGAGGAGCTCGCTCAGATCGATGCCGACGGGCTCGAAGCCACGCTCCCGCAGCGGACCGAGGAGCCCCGTCGCGGCCTGCGGCAGCAGCACGTGCAGGCCGTCCGAGACCGCGTTGAGGCCGAACGCGGCGGCGTCCTCGGCACCGGCGATCAGCGCGTCGGGGAACAGCCGCCGTAGCACCTCCCGGCTGCCGGGGGAGAAGGCGGGCGGGTAGTACATGACCTCGTCCGTCGTGTCGTCGAGGACGGCGAGGGCGGTGTCGAGGTGGTAGTAGCGGGGGTCGACCAGATCGAGTCCGATCACCGGTCGCGCGAGGAACTCCTGGGCCTCGCCGTGCGAGAGGGGGCTGGCGCGAAAGCCGCGGCCGGCCAGTACGTAGGAGGCGGTGACCGCGAAGTCGCCCTCGCCCTCGTTGACGTGGACCGGCTCGTGGACGTGCGGGAAGCCGTGTGCGCGGAACCACTCCAGGTGGGCCGCCGCCTCCGGTTCGCGCTCGCGGTGCGCGAACCGGGCACCCAGCACCCGGCCGTCGACGACGGTCGCCCCGTTCGCGGCGAAGACCATGTCCGGCAGGCCGGGGCGGGGGGTGAGTTCCTCGACCGTGTGGCCGAGCGCGAGGTACCGGCCGCGCAGGTCCTCCCACTGGGCGACGGCGAGCGGCACGTCGACCGGTTTGGATGGGTTCATCCACGGGTTGATGGCGTAGGTGACAGCGAAGTGTGCGGGTGGGCACATCAGATAGCGCCGGGGTGTGGCGCGGCGGGGAGGCTGCAAGGAGGGCTCCTCACGTACCGCAGGGGCAGGTGATGCCCATGGTGCGGTCTGCGGGCCGCGTCGGCCGCCTGGCGAACGGGTGGACTTCGCAAGTCCACCGAACCCCCGATCGGCCTGCACGGCCTCGTCCTCAAACGCCGGACGGGCTGAAGGCGCCACGAGACGCCCCGTCTTGTCAACCTGTTAAGTTCGCCTCATGGCCGACACGTCCCGCCCCTCCGCCGTACCCACCCCCGCCAAACCCGTCCCCGACTCCACCCGCCGCAGCGAGAAGTCCCGTCGTGCGATCTTCGACGCCGCCCTCGCCCTCGTCGGCGAGGTCGGCTACCCCAAGACCACGATCGAGGGCATCGCCGCCCGCGCCGGTGTCGGCAAGCAGACGATCTACCGGTGGTGGTCGTCGAAGGCGGACGTCCTGCTGGAGGCGTTCGTCGATCTGAGCGCCCAGGCGGCGCAGGCTGCGGGCCGGCCGGAGGTGCTGGGGGAGCACGCGGAGTACGGCATCCCGGACACCGGCGATCTCGCGGCCGACCTCAAGCAGGTCCTGCGCGCCACCGTCGACGAACTCCTGAACCCCAAGTTCGAGATCCCCTCGCGGGCCCTGGCCGCGGAGGGCCTCGTGAACGAGGCGCTCGGCGCCGAGTTCGTGTCCAAGCTCCTCGAACCCCAGCTCCAGCTGTATGTGAAGCGGCTGCGGTCCGCCCAGGACAAGGGCGACCTGCGGCCGGACATCGATCCCCGCATCGCCCTGGAACTCTTCGTCTCCCCGCTCGCGCAGCGCTGGCTCCAGCACACCGGCCCCATCTCGTACGCGTATACGGACACCCTCGTCGACTACGCGCTGTACGGCCTCGCCCCGCGGGGATGAATCATGCCAAAGCGCCCCGGATAGGGGGGCTCTGTCCATCCGGGGCGCGGGAGGGTGGGACCATAGACGTTGTCGAAGGCGTTCGTCGGCACGATGGGCCGACGTGAACGTGATGGACGTCAGCCTGATGGACGTCCACCTGATGGACGCAGACGCCGCGACACGACCGCTGTCGGCACAACCGCTTGGCGAGGGGATTGATGAGCGCAGAGTTCGGCCGCCGCTCCGGCGCGCAGGGCAGGATCTCCCAGTGGCTGCGTGGTCGCCGTCCGAAGGGTGCGACAGAGATCGCTGCCGACGGCGGGCGCGAGGCCCTGCTGATCGCCGCTGCCGCCGCGGGGCTGCCGCTCGCGCAGGCCGCGTATCCCTCCGGCTACCGCTGTTCCTGTGACCGCGTCGGTTGTCCCACCCCCGCGCGCCATCCCGTCTCCTTCGCCTGGCAGACCCAGTCCACGACCGACCGTGCCCAGATCGAGCGATGGGTCCGCCACCAGCCGCAGGCCAACTTCATCACCGCGACCGGCATGGTGCACGACGTCCTCGACGTGCCCGTCGACGCGGGCCGCGAGGCGCTGGAGCGGCTGCTCGCCGCCGGTGTGGAGGTGGGGCCCGTCGCGCAGAGCGGCGACGGCCGCATGTTCTTCTTCACACTCACCCGCGGCACACCCGAGGACGAGGACGAGTGGTGGCCGTGCGAGCTGGACTCGCACCCCGAGACGACGGACGAGCACCCCGGTCTGCGCTGGCACTGCCGCGGCTCGTACGTTCTCGTGCCGCCGGCCCAGCTCCCCGGTGGACTGACGGTCGACTGGGTACGGGGCCCGGAACACCCCCTCCCCGACCCCCTGAGCCTGCTCGAGGCCCTGACGGACGCCTGCGCCCGTTACGCGGGTGAGAACGAGCCGGACGACCACCTGGCGGCCTGGCCCCACCGGAACTAGCCCAGGGAAACCCGCGGGAACCTACGGGACAGGGCCTGCCTATTCGCCCTTCGCCCCTGTCAGCCCCTCGATCCGCCCCAGCACCGCGACCCGCGGGTTCTGCGCGCTCTTGCCGGGGTCCAGGGCCGCCTGGTTGGAGACGAACTCCAGAGTGAGGGACTGCTTGATGTCACCGGTGGTCAGGGCCTTGACGTCCGCGTTCTGGGCCGGGATCTCGGTGCCCCGCGCGGCGGTCTGCTTCTCGTAGCGCCGCGTGGTGAAGAACACCAGCGCCCCGCCGTCCGCGGTGCGCAGCCCCACCGGGGCGTAGTCGCCGGAGGTCAGCGGCTCGTCGATGTACTGCCGGGCGAGACCGGGCTTGGTGGCGTTCTTGGCGCGCAGGGTCCGCCACTGCGAGGTGTGCAGGCCCGGCGCGAAGGTGTCGCCGCCACTCTTCAGATAGCCGGTGTACGACTGGCTCAGCTTGTTCGGCTCGACGGCGAGGGCCGTGTCGTCCCCGGTGACGGGCTGCGCCCAACCGTCCTTGTCCTGCTGGAACTTCGGAATGTCGGCGGCGGCGAGGACGGTCAGATACGAGGCCTGCCACACCTCGTTCGCACTGCCCCGGGTGAAGACGAGCAGCCAACGGTAGCCCGCCACACCCTTGTTGGCCGCGGCATCGGCCACGAACCAGCGCGGCCAGCCCGCCTTCGCCGGGATCGAGAACTTCGCGTCGGACAGCGACAGCGGCGAATGGGACGGGTTGCCGCCCGGGTTGTTCTTCTGCCCGGCCGTCAGCTTCGCGCCGTCGATGGCGCCGAGGGCGCCGGTGACCCGGTCCGCGTCCAGGGAGCTGTCGTTCGCCTTGTCCGCCTTGTTGTAGGCGGCGGTGAAGTCCTTGAGCGCACGGGCGGCCTCGGTCCGGGTAGCCGTCGGTACGACCTCCCGCTCCCCGTGCACCACCACGCAGCCGCTCGCCGTCAAGGACAGAACGGTCACCGACCCCGTCGCCAGGGCGAACCGGTTGAGACTAAGAAGCCTTCGTGGGCTGCGACCCGCGCGATCCCTGCTCATCAGGTACCTTCACCTTCCCCTTCCCGGAGGCGAACCCTACCGGGGCGAGGAAGATCGCGAGAGTCGGGACCAGGTACAGCGCCCACACCGTGACCTGAAGGACCGTCGGATCGGGCTGGAAGTTCAACACGCCCTTGAGGAGCGTGCCGTACCAGCTGTCCGGCGGGATCGTGCCGCTGATGTCGAAGGCGAGGTCGCGCAGCCCCGGGATCCAGTCTGCCTCCTGCAGGTCGTGGGCACCGTACGCGAGCACACCCGCCGCGACCACGACCAGCATGCCGCCGGTCCAGGTGAAGAACTTCGCGAGGTTGATCTTCAGGGCGCCCCGGTAGAAGAGCCAGCCGAGGAGGACCGCGGAGGCCAGGCCCAGGGCGACGCCGATGAGCGGGCGCGGGGTGCCGTCGCTCGCCGCGTGCACCGACGCCCACACGAACAGGGCGGTCTCCAGGCCCTCGCGGCCGACCGCCAGGAACGCGGTCGCGACCAGCGCGCCCGTGCCCATCGCCAGCGCCGCGTCCAGCTTGCCGTGCAGCTCGGACTTCAGATGACGGGCGGTGCGCCGCATCCAGAAGACCATCCACGTCACCAGGCCGACCGCGACGATCGACAGCGAACCGCCGAGCGCCTCCTGCGCCTCGAACGTCAGCTCCTGGGAGCCGAATTCAAGCGCGCAGCCGAAGCCGAGGGCGAGGGCGATCGCGACGCCGATGCCCATCCAGATGGGCTTCAGAGCGTCCTTGCGGCCGGTCTTCACCAGGTAGGCGATGAGGATGCAGACGACGAGACTGGCTTCCAGTCCCTCGCGCAGGCCGATCAGATAGTTGCCGAACACGGGCTATACCTCCTTGGAGAACAGCGCGCGCCCCCACCAGTCGTCCTTGTCGCGGACGCCGGGCGGGACGGCGAAGACCGCCGAACTCACGTGCTGGATGTACTCGTTGAGTGCGTCGGAGCGCGCGAGACTGTGCTGCACCGGGATGAACCCCTTGCGCACGTCACGCTGGTAGGCGAGGAAGAACAGCCCGGCCTCCAGCCGGCCGAGGCCGTCCGTGCCGTCGGTGAAGGAGTAGCCGCGGCGCAGCAGGGTGATCCCGCCGTTGGAGTCGGGATGCGCGAGCCGCACGTGCGCGTCGGGCTTCATCGCCTTCAGGAACGGCTCGTCGCGCTCCTTGGCCTTGCCGACCGGCGCGCCCTCGCCCTTGTCCCGGCCGAAGACGTCCTCCTGCTCCTGCAGCGAGGTGCGGTCCCAGGTCTCGATGTTCATCCGGATGCGGCGCGCCACGAGGTACGAGCCACCGGCCATCCAGGCCGGACCCTCGTCCTCGCCCACCCACACGAACTTCTTCAGCCGGTCCGGCTCGGTGCCCGCGATGTTGCGGGTGCCGTCCTTGAACCCCATGAGGTTGCGGGGGGTCTGGGCGTCGGGGGTCGTCGACGAGGTCTTGCCGAAGCCGAGCTGCGACCAGCGGACGGCGACCTTGCCGAAGCCGATCCGGGCCAGATTGCGGATCGCGTGCACCGCGACCTGGGGGTCGTCCGCGCAGGCCTGGATGCACAGGTCACCGTCGCTGCGTGCCTTCTCCAGGTTGTCGCCCGGGAACTCCGGCAGGTCGACGAGCGCCTCGGGGCGCAGGCCCGTCAGCCCGAACTTCTCGCCGTACTTCTCGAACAGCGACGGTCCGAAGCCGATGGTGAGCGTCAGCCGGGACGGCTTGAGGCCCAGCGCCTCGCCGGTGTCGTCCGGCGGTGCCTCGGCCAGTCCGCCGTACGCGCCCTCGCCGACCGCGTGCCCCGCGGTCATCCGGCGCGCGGCGGCCGTCCAGTCCTTCAGCATCTGGACGAACTCGGCGCGGTCGTCCGTCTTCACGTCGAACGAGGCGAAGTGCAGCCGGTCCTGCACCGGCGTCGCGATGCCCGCCTGGTGCGCGCCGTGGAAGGCGATCGCGGCGCCGGTCTCGGCGCCCGCGGGGTCCACGTCGTTGCCGGTACGGGTCATCGCCACCGCGCCGCCGGCCGCGGCGGCCCCGAGCGCGAGCCCGGCACCGCCCCAGCCGATCAGCGAACGTCGGGAGGGCGTGGGCCCGTCGGTGGTTTTTGTGGTGTCCGTCGTCATGATGTGTCCCGCCTACTTCACAACAGCCGCGGCGAGCTTGGACAGGGGCTCGGCGAGCGCGTTGACCGCGTCCGAGAGCTCCTTGCGCTGGTCCTTGGTGACCTTGTCGTACGACACGAAGCCGTCCGAGCTCTTGTCCGTGCGGTACTTGTCGAGCAGCGTGTTCAGCGCCGCGAACTGCTTGTCGAGCTCGGTGGTCAGCGCCTTGTCGTTCTGCTGTGCGACCGGCTTGAGCAACTCGTACGACTTCTGCGCGCCCTCGACGTTGCCCTTGAAGTCGCTGAGGTCGGTGTGCGAGTAGCGGTCCTCCTCGCCGGTGACCTTGCCGGTGGCGACCTCGTCGAGCAGCTCCTTGGCGCCGTTGGCCATGGAGGTCGGGGTGATCTCGGCCTTGCCGACTCGCTTCTGCCAGTCCTTCAGGTCGGTGACCAGCTCATCGGCGAGGGTCTTCTGCTCGGCGCCGATCTTCTTGTCCTGCCAGAGGGCCTTCTCCAGCGCGTGCCAGCCTGTCCACTTCTGGCCCTTCTCCAGGTCGTTGACGCGGGTGTCGGTCTTGGGGTCGATGTCCCCGAACGACTCGGCGATCGGCTCGGTGCTCTCCCAGCCGAAGCGGGAGGGGGCGTAGGCCTGCTTGGCGGCCTCGATGTCGCCGGCCTTGATGGCGTCGGCGAACGTCTCCACCTTCGGGATGGTCGCGTCGGCCTGCTCCTGCGCGTACTCGCGGTAGGCGGCGACGGCCTTGTCGAGGCGCGGATCGCGCTTGGCGACCTTGCCGCCGGTCACGGTGAGCTTCTGGCGGATGCCGAGGCCCTTCATGCCGGGGCGGCAGGCTATCTCGTACGAACCCGCCTTGACCTCGGCGGTCAGCGTGTACTTGGTGCCCGGGCCGATGTTCTCCTTCTCGGAGACGATCCGGTCGTCCGGGAAGAGGATCTCGACCTCGGTGGCCTTCGAGCCCTTGTTCTCGATCTTCAGGGTGACCTGGCCGGCCGGGACGGACTTCGTGGAGGTGTCGCACTTGGAGTCGGCGGCGGTCACCTGAATCGCGTCGCCGGCCCCGGCGTCGCTCTTCTCGGTGCAGCCCGTGACGGCGGCCAGAGCGGCCGCGGTCGCGGCGGCGGTGACAACTGAGAGTCGGACGGCTCGCATTCAGGCTCCAAGAGAACGACGGACACACCAGGCGGAAGGTCCCCGCTGGCATGGTGAGGCTGGCCTAACTTACCTGAGGCTTACCTCAGTCCTACCCACCCCTACAGTGATTCAGCTCTCACGGTTGACGCACAGGCACGGCTTGATCGCGGTGGCTCAAACTGAACGTCACGGGATGGTCGACGATGGGTCAAATGTCTCATTCGGCGGTTACGACGCCCCGTTTGGGAGTCACCAGGACGGCACCCGTCCGGGGGTCGGCGGGCGCGGGCCTGGTGGGCGCGGTACGCAGGCGGCGCACGGCGTAACCGAGTGGGCACGGGACGACCTCGTGGCGCGGGTGATGTTTGAATGCGCGGGTGAATGATTTCGACGTACTGCGCGTCTTCTGCGGGCCCGGTGGTGAACATGGCAACGAGCTCGGTGTGGTGCGCGAGGGTTCGGTGATGCCGGATCCGGAGGAGCGGCAGGCGTTCGCCGCGAAGCTCGGGTTCAGCGAGACCGTGTTCGTCGACGACCCCGAGCGCGGTGTCATCGACATTTACACGCCCAGCGTTCGGCTTCCGTTCGCCGGGTACCCGTGCGTCGGTACGGCCTGGCTTCTCGATGTGCCCGAACTCGTCACGCTCGCCGGGGTGGTGGGCACCCGCCTGGACGGCGAGTTCAGCTGGATCGAGGCAAGGCCGGAGTGGGTACCGCTGCGCACGCTTCGACGGTACGCCTCGGCCACCGAGGTCGACGCCTTGCCCGTCCCATCGCCGGGCGAGTGGATCTACGCCTGGGCCTGGGAGGACGAAGCCGGGGGCCGGGTACGGGCCCGGGCCTTCCCCGGCCGCGACGACGGCATCGAGGAGGACGAGGCGACGGGGGCGGCGGCGCTGTTGCTCACGGCCCAGCTGGGCCGCGCGCTCAACATCATCCAGGGCAAGGGCTCCCAGATCCTCACGGCACCGCAGCCGGGGGGATGGGTGGAGGTCGGGGGACGGGTGTTCCTGGAGCGCTGAGGCGTCTTCGGCGGGTTGCGGCCCCGCTCGCCTCACCTGCGCGACGCAGACACGTCAGGCGTCGCGACCGCAGTGGGTGGTTCGGGACAGACCGGGCCAACTTGGCGGGCGAGAGGCCGGGGCGCCCGTCGCGCGGGTACCAGTCGGCGAAGTCCTTGTCGCACCACGGCCCGTCCAGTCGGTCTCTCACCCACATCGCCGTCGTACCGCCCGGGATTGCTCGCCCGCGCGACCTGCGCAGTCAGAGACAGGACCTGCTCACCGGAACGGGGGCGGACGGACAACGTGACACCTCGACAACTGCATCGGCCTTCGAAACAGCCCCGAGCATGCCCGCTGATCATGCTGCCGCACCTGGAAACACCAAGGTCCCCGACAGAGTCAAGCTCAGGTCATGCGATCGGTTTTCCTTCGCTGTCAGAGGTTGCGGGTGATGAGGTGCTTGCCGTCCCGGGCGGAGACGATGAGGTTCCACGCTCTGGCGTTGTCGCCGTCGTCGCCGTCCCACCAGGTCGCGAATGCGTCGGCCAGCTGCTTCACTTCGACTTTCGCACTCGTGTCGGTGTAGGCGGTGGCGAGTTCGACGTCGTAGTCCCGGTCCCCGAGGTGGACGATGACCACCTGACTGACATGCCGTGCGGGCTGCTTCACTCCGTTCGCAAGGGCCCAGGACCGGAACCGGGCCAGGAGGTCCGGATCGGACTCGCGGCGTGTCACCCACATGGTCGGCGGATGACGGTCCGTTCCCGATCCCACGGCCTGCTTGCAGCCCAGCACCCAGGCCCCGCGGTCCTTCTCCACGACGTTGTGCGGCTGAGCCGTAAGTGACCGCCGGACGCAGCCTCCCCACACCACCTCGCGGACCGCAGCGCCCTTGCCACCGTCCTTGAAGAGCCGTTTGCCTTCACGCCATCCGGCGTCGTACGCCGCTTCGTAGCCGTGTTCGGCGGTAGTTCGGGACGCGGGTGACTTTGGCGTGGTGCCGCCGCCGCTGCCGCAGGACACGGTGATCAGGCCGAGCAAAGCCGCCGCGACAGTGAGCCCGACCGGCCGTGCTTGTGCGGGTGTGCGCATGCCCCGTTTTTCCTCTCAATGCCCTTGACGGTCCGTCTGTTAGAGCCGTTTCACGGTCCCTTGGTTGCTTCATGGAATCGCCTTTACGTTCGAGGATGAGCGTGGATAGGGTCCGAGATCGCAACAGACCGGACCGCTGACCACGGCCCGTGCACACCTGAGCAAGGGGGAAACTTGAGGCTGAGACACAGCCTGGCCGCCGCCACCGCGATAGCGGCCACCTTCATCTCGACGTCCGCGTGGGCCGATTCCGCACCCACTCCTGTGACAGCGCCTACGAGCAGTTCACCGCTCGGCCCGTCACGGTCCGCCTCCCCTTCGGAGGAGGTCACGCCGACCGCTCCGGGCACGCCGTCCGCGTCGCCCTCCACGAGCACGGCGACGACCACGCCGCCGGCCTCTCCGTCCGCCCCGCCGGACACGCCCAGCGCATCGCCAAGCGCGAGCGGCACTCCCGAGGGCACGGCACCGGCGACGGAGCTGGAGAAGTTCTGGACCCCGGAGCGCATGGCACAGGCCGTCCCCGTCGACGAGGACCAGCCGCTGCCGGGGCAAACGGCCGGTTCCAACCGCGGCAAGGCCGTCGCCCGGACCTCGCCCTCGCACCCGTTCGAGGGCATCAAGGAGGTCGGCACGTTCTTCTGGCAGGACAGCGACCTGAAGTACCGGTTCTGCGCCGGAACCGTCGTCCCTTCCCCGGACGAGGATCTGGTACTCACCGCTGCGCACTGCTTCGACAGCACCGACCAGCAGAAGAAGCTCGTGTTCGTGCCCAAGCACCACCGGGCCGACCCCAAGCCGTACGGTCTCTTCCCGATCAAGGTCGGGCAGATCTACGCCGACCCGCGCTACCTGCGCAAGGGCGGTGACCATGACTACACGGACCTGGACTTCGCCCTGCTGAAGACCGAGCCCCGCTCGGATGGCAAAAAGGTCCAGGACGTGGTGGGAGCGATCCCGATCGGCTACGGCACGGGCTTCGACCATCCCAAGACCAGGGTCATCGGCTATCCGTGGCTGCCGGACGACGACAAGTACGAGCCCCATCAGGATCCGCTCGACTGCACCTCGCCGATGAAGAAGTTCACCACCGCCAGTGCGGACGACTGGAAGGGCGGCACCTTCTCCCAGATCGACTGCGACGGCTACGTGCGCGGGACCTCGGGCGGCCCCTTCATCATCGGCGGCGACCACCCGCAGGTCATCGGCGTGACGGGTGGCTGGCAGACCGGCGGGCACAGCGACGACACGTCCTACTCCTCGTACTTCGACAGCGACCTCAAGCGGATCTACGACGCCGCCGTGGCGGGGAAGATGCCGGCCCCCGTCGTACTGCCGGCCGCGTCGACGTGGAAGCACGCCAAGGACATCGCCTCCGGCTATTTCGCCCTGAACGGGGCGGTCTCCGATGACCGCATGGACATGTTCGTCCTGTGGTCGGACGGTGAGCTGACGATCTACCGCGGCGCGGACAAGGGCCTGAACTACTTCGACAAGGAGATCAGGGTCCAGAAGGCGAACAAGCTGTGGGCCGACCACGCCAAGCAGGTCGTAGCCGGCGACTTCACCGGTGACAACGGTTCCGACCTGCTCGTGCTCTGGTCGGACGGTGAGGTCACGCTGTACCCGTCGGTGGACGAGTCCCTAGGAGCGTGTCTCAGTAACGGACACCCCGCTTGCGGTTCGTGATCATTCATGCGGGATGATCTCGGTATGCGTGATCGGGATGGTCTGTTCGAGATCGAGCCGGGTGAGAAGGAGCAGCCGCAGGGTCGTCCGGCGGCGGTGGACAAGACGTTCCGGGCGTTCGACCCGCACCAGGTCCTGCTGCTGCCGCCGTCGCTGGACGACTGGCTGCCCGAGGATCACCTGGCCCGGTTCGTTGCCGACCTGGTCGACGAGGTGCTCGACCTGTCGCCGATCCTGGCGGACTACACCGAAAAGCGCGGCTACCCGCCCTACGATCCGCGGCTGATGGTGCGGCTGCTGATCTACGGCTACACCACCGGGGTGCGCTCCTCGCGGGCGATCACGCGTAAGTGTGTCGATGACGTCGCGTTCCGGTTCCTGGCCGCCGACCAGGCTCCGGACTTCCGCTCGATCGCCCGGTTCCGCCGCCGCCACCTGGACGCGCTCGCCGGCCTGTTCCTGCAGTCGCTGCACCTGGCGCGGAAGCTGGACATGGTCAAGATGGGCCGCGTCGCGCTGGACGGCACCAAGCTGGAGGCCAGCGCATCCAAGCACAAGGCGATGAGCTACGGCCGCCTGATCGGCAAGGAAGAGCAGATCGAAGCCGAGATCGCCGCCCTGGAGGCCACGGCCCGGTCCCTGCTGGACGACGCCGAAGCAGTCGATACCGCCGAAGATGCCCGGTTCGGCGTGGACGGCAAAGAGGCCGACCTGCCCGCCGAGCTGGACCGGCGCGAGAAGCGCCTGGCCAGGCTGCAGGCCGCCCGCGCGCAGATCGAGACCGAGGCCGCCGACAAGGCCCGCGCTCACGCCGAAGACAAGGAACGCCGCCGTCAGGAACGCGCCGGGACCAGCGACGAGCGGGCCGTCACCGACGCGGGCGAGCAGGCAGCAGCCAAGGCCCGGCCCAAGCCCAAGGCCCAGGCCAACTTCACCGACCCCGACTCGCGGATCATGAAGAACAGCGACGGCGCCTACATCCAGGCCTACAACGCCCAGGCCGTCGTCGATGAAGAGCACCAGGTCATCACGGCCGCCGACATCACCACCAACGCCTCGGACGCGCTGAACTACACCCCGATGCTCGACCAGTCCGCGCAGAACACCGGCGTCCACCCGGGGCAGGCCCTCGTCGATGCCGGCTACTGCTCCGAGACCAACCTGCAGGCCTCCAAAGAGCGCCAACTCGCCTGCGGCACCGATACGTTCATGGCCACCGGCCGACTCGGCCACGACGAACAGGTCCCGCCCGCACCCCGCGGACGCATCCCCGCCAGCGCCACCCTCAAGGAGCGCATGGCCCGCACACTGCGGACGAAGCCCGGCAAGGCCGCCTACAGCCGCCGCAAAGCGATCGTCGAACCCGTCTTCGGCCAGATCATGACCTGCCAGAACGGCCGCCAACTCCTCCTCCGCGGCGAGGACGGAGCCCGCGGCGAGTGGCGACTGCTGGCCGCCTGCCACAACCTCCGCAAGATCTTCCGACACGCCGGAACCGCAGGACTCGCCGTCCTGGCCGGCTGACCATCCGGCCACACCGGCCTCAGCGGGCCGAAATCCCCCTCCGACCGACCCGCTCATCGGCCCCACAGGCGCTGACCGAGCGACCACGACCGATCCCGCCCATCACGACCTCCCGGCCAGTTGCCCGTTACTCAGACACGCTCCTAGGTGTAAGGAATGGAATTCGAACGGCAATGCTACAGGGAATGTGAAATGCGGGTACACTAACAGTCCGACTTCTCACAAGTACCGAGCGGTCGTTGAGTGCATTAACGGCGCAGGGCGCAAGTTCACGGTCTACGGTAAATGGGTCACCCCCATCCCCAAGGACAAGTACGGCGCCACATCGAGTGGCGTTTGTTCCGGAAACGGAACTGCTGGCGTAACGGGCATCACGCATGATTTCGAACTAGCCTGACCATCGGCCAGCAGGACCTCATGGTGGGCTTCCACGGGACGTGATCCCACTAGTTCTGAGGTGTATCTGGGAAGCCGTCCGCTTTCCGGCCTGGATTCGTCAGCGGGATTCGGCTGTTGAGCGGTCCGGCGGTTCGCCCCTGATGTCCTGTGCTGTTCAGGGGCGGGCCGTCAGGTGTCATCCGGCAGTTGGGTCACGGCCCCGGCGTAGTTGTGTGATGTCCGGTTCCGTGCCGGTTGATCAGATGCCGTAGACGGCGAAGGCGTCCTTGTGGCGGAGGAGGTCGCGGCGGGCGTGGGCGATGTTGGCGCGTCCGGCGAGGCGGATGGTGCTGATCGCCAGGTTGCGGAAGCTGGCCAGGGCTCGGGGTGCTGTACCGGTCCTGACCTGGGAGTTGTCTTCCCGGAAGGTGACGTCTCGCACCCAGTGGATCTTGTTCTCCACGGTCCAGTGGGACCTCTCGTAATGGTTGAGGTGGGCGGGGCCGGCGACGTCGGGCGGCAGGCTGGTGACGCCGAAGACGATCTCTTTGCTGGTCCATTCGCCGTCGAGGTTGCCGGTGTCGCGGCGGAGGCGGAAGACCTGGGATGCGCCGGGGAACAGGGTGTGGCCGGCGGGTGCGGTGCGCAGGGTGCGGCGTTCGGTGCGGCCGTGCCCGCGGTCGGTCTCGGTCGCGGTGGTCTCGGTGAAGTCGGTGTCCGTGCCGGTCAGCAGTATCTGGGCGGCGGCGTGCGCGAGGGGCTGGTTGCCCTTGAGGATCAGGACGTAGTGGCTGCCGAGGGGGCCGGTGATCAGGCGGGCGGTCTTCTTCGTGGTGTGCAGCGCGTCCAGGGTGAACACCCTTCCGTCCAGGCCGAGTCGGGTGAGCAGGGCCCGGGCTGCCTCGCCCTCGCCGCGCTTGTCGGGGACCTGGCTCTGGCCCAGGACCGCGCCGTTGGCGTGGTCGATCGCGCCGACCAGGAAGACCCGCCCGCTCTCGGTGCGGGCGCCGGTCAGGGCCTTGCCGTCCAGGGCCGCGGCGGGCAGCAGCCCCTCTGGCGCCGGGTGCTCGGCTGCGCGCTGGGCGGTGCGGCGCTGTTCGCGTTCCGCTGGTCCCGGGGTGGCGGGGATCTCCGGCGCCGGCACGGTGCCGCGGGCGAGGTCCGCGACGTGTCCGCAGGTTGCCGTGTCCAGGGCGTCGGTGTCCAGATGGGTGAGCACGCGCCGGAAGGTGCGCTCGCTGGGTACGAGGTAACGGCCGGTCAGCGGGTTGTACCGAGCGCCGATACTGGCCAGGTTCGTCTGCGGGGCACGGGCCGCCCACTGCCAGATCGCGGCGATCGAGTCGCCGCCGACCACCAGCGTCGCGCACGCGGTCAGTGTCAGGATCACCACCAGGGCGTGGCGTCGGCCACGTTTCGCGCGCAGGTCCGGGACCTGCCGCAACCTGCTGACCAGTTCGGACTCCACTGTCGTCGGGTCGGTGGCGAGCTCGGCCTCCCCCCGGGCGAGGTCCGCGAGTTGGCCAACGGCAGGGGGGATCGGCGAAGATGCGGGCACGAGCGCGACTCCTGTGACGATCTTTTGGCGTAGAGACCTGAAAGATCATCAGAAGTCGCGCTCGTCCTGCAACCAGCCACATCAAACCGGGGCAGAACAACTCAAGGGAGAACTACGCCGGGGCCGTGGCAGTTGGGTGAGTCTCCTTCAGCAGGTGTGAACGCGCTGGCCCAGGGCCCGCGTACGCGTCGACGCCGAGCCGTCCGCCGAGCAGGTCGCTCATGAAGGTCGAGGCCTTCGTCTCCGTGTGCTGCTCGTGCGTCGCGGTACGGACGAGCGTTGAGAACGCCGTCATGGAGACCTCCGGTGCCGCGAGGACGAGAGCCAGGTCAGATTTTCTATGGCTCACCCAAGTCAACCAGTCCCCGACACCCTGTCGGTAAAATCGTACTCGGATGTCGGCCAATCCCACGTCGAGCCCAGGTCGAGCCACGTCGCTCGGCATGAGAAAGCCCGCCCTGCGAAAGAGGGCGGGCGTGCGCGGCGGGAGCGCGGCTACGGCAGGGTCAGGATGTCGGCGCCGCTCTCCGTGACGACCAGCGTGTGCTCGAACTGCGCCGTCCGCTTGCGGTCCTTCGTCACGACGGTCCACCCGTCGTCCCACATGTCGTAGTCGTGCGTACCGAGCGTGAGCATCGGCTCGATCGTGAAGGTCATTCCGGGCTGGATGACGGTCGTCGCGTGCGGGCTGTCGTAGTGCGGGATGATCAGTCCTGAGTGGAACGAGGAGTTGATCCCGTGCCCCGTGAAGTCCCGCACGACCCCGTACCCGAACCGCTTGGCGTACGACTCGATCACACGGCCGATGACGTTGATCTGGCGTCCCGGCTTGACGGCCTTGATCGCGCGCTCGAGGGACTCACGGGTCCGCTCGACGAGGAGCCTCGACTCGTCGTCCACGTCCCCGACCAGGTACGTCGCGTTGTTGTCGCCGTGGACGCCACCGATATACGCCGTCACGTCGAGGTTGATGATGTCGCCGTCCCGCAACACCGTGGAGTCGGGGATGCCGTGGCAGATGACCTCGTTGACGGAGGTGCACAGGGACTTGGGGAAACCGCGGTAACCGAGGGTGGACGGATAGGCGCCGTGGTCGCACATGTACGCGTGCGCGACCCGGTCCAGCTCGTCCGTCGTCACGCCCGGCGCGATGAGCTTCGCCGCCTCGGCCATCGCCCGCGCGGCGATCCGCCCGGCGATCCGCATCGCCTCGATGGTCTCTGGGGTCTGTACCTCCGGACCGGTGTACGGCGTGGGGGCGGGCTTTCCCACGTACTCGGGGCGCCTGATGTTTCCCGGAACGGGACGGGTGGGAGAGAGCTCTCCTGGTACGAGCAGCGACTGGCCAGACATGCCAGCGAGTCTAACCAGCGGGCATGGGGGCACTATGTCCTTGGCGAAAGGAGCAGGTCATGGCCCTCTTCAAGAAGCGGACCGTAGGGAAGCCGGGCGAGTGGTACTACTGCCTCGTCCACCAGAAGGTGGAAGAGGGCCCCGAGTGCCCCGCGAAGGACCGCTTCGGCCCCTACACCACCCGTGAGGAGGCCGAACACGCGATGGAGACCGCCCAGGAGCGCAACCTCGAGTGGGAGACGGACCCCAAGTGGCACGACGCGACGGGCCCGGCCCAGGAGACCGACGACTGAGCCAACGGGACGCGGGGGCGAGCGGCAGGGCTTTGCGGTGCCGGGGTGCCGGGGTGCCGGGGCGCGGGGCATCGAGGCAGCGGGGCGCCTGCTCGCGTGGGCGCGACGGCCCGCGGGCGCCGACGGTGGCATGGTCCCCGCGGGAGACCCGCACCACCCAAGTGACCGTCACGGGTGGTGCGGGTGGGAGAGCGTGGCCTGGCCCCGGGCGGAGCGCATCCGGACGGCGTGCTCATTCGTCCGCACGTCGTACCTCATCAGCTGCGGCAAGCACAGCGCCAGCACCCCCACCGCTCCCACGCAGATCACACCCCCGGCCCAGATCGACGCCCGTACCCCCGTCCAGGCCGCCATCCCGCCCGCCCGTACCTGCCCCAGCTGGGGTCCGACGGAGTACGAGAGCAGTTCGATCCCGGCGAGTCGTCCCCGTAGCTCGTCCGGGATGGTCTGGTCCCACATGGCGCCCCGGAAGATCCCGCTCACCATGTCGAAACAGCCGCCGAGGACGAGGAAGAGCAGCACCAGCCACACGTTGTGCACGGCTCCCGCCCCCGCCATGGCCAGCCCCCAGCACGCCGCCGCGAACGCCACCATCCGCCCGTGCCGGTGCACGCGCGAGGTCCACCCGCTGGTCAGCGTCACCAGCATCGCCCCGGCGGGCAGCGCGGCGTACATCAACCCGAGCGACCACGCCGTGTGGAGCTCGTCGGCGAGGAAGGGCAGCACCGCGAGCGGCATCGCGAAGAACATCGCGGCCAGGTCGATCACGTACGTGCCGAGGAGTTCCTTGCGGTTCCACGCGTACCGCGCGCCCTCCGCGATGGAGGCGAGCGAGGGCTTCGAGGCCTCGTGCGCGGCCGGTGACGCGGCGAGTCCGACGCCCAGTACGACCGACACCACGAAGGTCACCAGGTCCACGGCGTACGCCCAGCCGAGCCCGGCGTACGCGACCACGACGCCCGCGAGGGCCGGCCCCGCGACCCCGCCGACCGACCAGCGCAGGGAGTTGAGGGACGCCGCGGCGGGCAGGTGCTCGTGCGCCACGATCCGGGGGACGAGCGAGTCCAGCGCGGGCCGCTGCACCGACCCGAGCGCGGAGGAGAGCGCGGCGACGACGTACAGCGGCCACACCGCCGGTCGCGGCATCAGCGCGTTGACCAGCAGTCCGCCGCACAGCAGCCCCTGCCCGGCCTCCGTGTAGAGGATCAGTTTCCGTTTGTCGAGGGCGTCGGCGAGGGCCCCGCCGTACAGCCCGAACACGATCAGCGGTACGAGTTCCACGGCCCCGATCGCCCCCACGGCCACCGCGGAGCCGGTCAGCACCTTCATCTGCACCGGCAGCGCGACGAAGGTCAGGAAGCTGCCGAAGTTGGTGATCAGCCCGGCCAGCCACAGCCGCCGGAAGTCGGCCGACGCCCGCCAGGGTGCGAGATCGGGCAGCAGCGACCGCAGTCGCGCACCGGCACCGGCAGCGGCACCGGGTTCAGTGTGCGCGGGCAGCGCGGCGGGGGATACGGAGGCGTCGTCGGTCACGACGGCTCATGCTGAGCGGCGGCCTTCCTCGGCGGCAACTGCTTTTCCACCGCCCGGGACCGCCCCACTCCCCGACCGCCCCGCCGTCCCACCTTCCAACCATCCCACCTCCCAACCATCCCACCTCCCAACCGTCCCGCCGGCTCACCGCCCGCCGTGGCCTACCACCGCGCCGCCGGCGGAGCCGTCAGCTGGTCCGCGAGGCGGGAGAGCCGGTCGCGCAGGCGGCGCCGCCCCCGCGGCGAGGGCAGGGAGTTCTCCCCGGCCGCCGCGCTGACGAGGTGCTGCACGGTGTCCAGGTCGAGTTCCTGATCCGGCGGCACGGTCAGCGACTCGTGCGCCATCGCCCCGAGCTCACGGTCACCGGCGTCGAGCGCGAGCACGGTCGCCCCGGCCCGCCGCGCGTCGTGGATCCGCTCCAGGAGCGGCGCCCCGGGTGCGGCGGGCGACACCACGAGCAGCGTCTCGCCGCGCCGCGCCGCCTCGATACGGCCGAGGCCCACGGCGAGATGGGCCGGGTCCGAGGCCCGCGCCCCGTGCCGTACCAGCGTCGGCGACAGCTCCGGCGTCCCCGACCAGGCCGCCTCGTCCACCAGGTGCGCGGCCAGGTGCCACGGCTCGTACTCCGCCGTGCCCACGAGCAACAGCCCGCCCCCGTACGACACCACGGACCCCCTCAGGCCCTCCGCGAACCGCCGCGTGGCCCCCAACCACTCGGTTCCGGCGAGGACTTCGCGCAGCAACGCGACCCGTACGGCATCCATGGGCACGCATCCTGCCGCAATCGGCAACTGATCAGGCGGAGTTCACCATGAATTCGCCCAAGTGGGGCAGATCTCGGCGCATGACGGAAACAACCGGAACCACCATGGCCACAACCGCGGTCACCAGCATCCCCTTCCACGCGGGCCGATAGGCATCGTCTTGAAGCGGTCGACGGACGGCGGCCGCACCTGGCGGCCCGCGCACACGGTCGACGGGCTGCCCGCCGCGTACTCCGACCTCGTCCGTGCCGACGGGGCGACCGTGGGGCTCCTCTACGAGACGGGCGACTTCGGGCCGTACGAGACGATCACCTTCCGCCGTATCCCCGTGACGGCCCTCACCTGAGCCGCCGAAGGCCCCGAGGCGGGAACCGCGCCACGTAAGGTCGGCCCATGACCTCTACTGACAGTGCACAGAAGGCCCCCGCGAAGGACCCCTGGGACCTTCCCGACGTGTCCGGGCTCGTCGTCGGCGTGCTCGGCGGCACCGGCCCCCAGGGCAAGGGCCTGGCGTACCGGCTCGCCAGGGCCGGCCAGAAGGTGATCATCGGTTCGCGTGCGGCGGAACGCGCCCAGGCCGCCGCCGAGGAGCTGGGCCACGGTGTCGAGGGCGCCGACAACGCCGAGTGCGCGCGGCGCAGCGACATCGTGATCGTCGCCGTACCGTGGGAGGGGCACGGCAAGACCCTGGAGTCGCTGCGCGAGGAGCTGACCGGCAAGCTCGTCGTCGACTGCGTCAACCCGCTCGGCTTCGACAAGAAGGGCGCCTACGCCCTGAAGCCGGAGGAGGGCAGCGCCGCCGAGCAGGCCGCCCTCCTGCTGCCGGACTCCCGGGTCGCGGCCGCCTTCCACCACCTCTCCGCCGTCCTCCTCGAGGACCCGGAGATCGACGAGATCGACACCGACGTGATGGTCCTCGGCGAGGAGCGCGCGGACGTCGAGATCGTGCAGGCGCTGGCCGGCCGTATCCCCGGCATGCGCGGCGTCTTCGCGGGCCGGCTGCGAGGCGCCCACCAGGTCGAGGCGCTCGTCGCGAACCTGATCTCCGTGAACCGCCGCTACAAGGCCCACGCCGGCCTGCGGGTGACGGACGTATAGCGGCCGTACGGGCATGGGGGACACTGGACGCCGTAGCACCCGTACTTCGTCCGTCTGTCAGGAGCCGACCCCCATGCCCCGCCTTGCCCTCTACGCCCTGGTCGTCTGTGTCCTCTCTGTCGCAGCGGCCGTCGTCTCCTTCGTCCAGGGCAGCTGGCTGGGGATCGTGTGGGTGCTGCTGGCCGGACTGTCGTCCAACATGACCTGGTACTACGCGCGGCGCGGCCGGAGCGGGTCCTCGGTCAGCGGCTGACCGTGCAGTACTCGTTGACGCCGTCCCAGAAGCGGTACAGGTTCTGACCGCAGTAACGCTGTACGTCGTCGATGCCCAGGGCGCCCAGGATCGAGTAGATCGCGTCGAAGAACGCCGTGTTCACCGAGGGGATCCACAGCACCGCGAACACGGCGAGCAGGCCGAACGGCGCGAACGGCTCGACCTGGCGCTTGACGTTGTACGACAGCCAGGGCTCGATCACGCCGTAGCCGTCCAGGCCCGGGACCGGCAGGAAGTTCAGGATCGCGGCCGTGACCTGGAGCAGCGCGAGGAACGCCAGCGCGTAGCGGAAGGTGTCCGGGACGCCGTCCAGGGCGTGCAGCCAGAACGGGGCTGTACAGACCGCCGCGAAGAGTACGTTCGTCAGCGGTCCGGCCGCGGAGATGAGGCTGTGACGCCACCGCCCCCGGATTCGGCCGCGCTCGATGAAAACCGCGCCGCCGGGGAGCCCAATGCCGCCCATGATCACAAACAGTACGGGAAGCACGATGCTCAGCAGGGCATGTGTATAGACGAGAGGATTGAGGCTCAGGTAGCCCTTCGCGCCAACGGTGATGTCGCCGCTGTGCAGCGCGGTGCGCGCGTGCGCGTATTCGTGCAGGCAGAGGGAGACGATCCAGGCCGCCGTCACGAACAGGAAGACGGCCACACCGGCCTGCTCGGCGAAGCCGGTCCAGGTGGCCCAGCCCGTCACCGCCGTCACGGCGAGGATCCCGACGAAGACGGGGCTGATCCGCTGATCAGTCGTGCGAGTGGTGGTGGTCATGGACAGGGCTCCTGGTACGTGGCGGCCGATCCGGGAAGAACTCGACCGTGATGGTGAACGTGGGGACGACGTCTCGTGAGGCTGTGAGTCTCCTCGGGAGAAGTTCGGCGGGAGCACGTGCCCACCCGTCGTGGGACCTCGACTACGCCACGAACTTGGCAAGCCGATCCTGGAAGTCTTCGGGAATCTCCAGGACATGGCCGCCGCATTCTCGTGGGTGACATCTGATCGTGATGCCGGAGTGGATCAGATCCTCGCCGATGTCTGTGACCCCCATGTTCTCCCAGCGCTCAGCGAAGGTTGTACCGAGTGGCACGAACTGCCAGTGATCCTCATCGGCAATGTCCGACGGATGCGTCGACTCGCCCTTGGTCTCCGCTCGTTGGACGTATTCACGGCGGGTGACGGGTGCATCTCCGATGGCGTGGACCAGCATGCCCATGACGGGCGTGATGATCTCCTCGTCGGGTTGGAACACGTATCCGGGGCATGCCGGGGAGCCGACGCGTGAAAGGCAGCGGATCTTTTCGGTGACCCGGTATGTGCCGTCCTTGCGCCGTTTCCTGGTTGTGTGCAGCTGAAGGTTCTTGCCGCATCCACCGCACTTGATCACATTGAGGAGCGGGGTCCTGGGTGTTGCGGAACGTCGGCTGATCGGGGAGGCGGAATCGGCAAGGGCGTCTTGAAGGCGGTCGAAGGTCTCCTGGCTCAGTACTCTTTCGGTCACGTGGACGGGATGGCCGTCCTGATCGCGAACGAGGACGCGCTTTTTATACTTCTTGCCTGGAACGTTTTCGCTGCGTGTTTTCCAGCCCAGCAGGGTGGGGGAGGTGAGGATTCCCTTCAGCGTGCGGGGATACCAGATGAAGTCCTTGCCTGACTTGTTGCGTTGATACGTGTCCGCAGGCGAAGGTACCCCCCGTTCTTCGAGGTCTCGGCAGATGGCGTTGATCGGTTCGCCGCCGATGACGCGTCGAGCGGCTTCCCGGACGATATCTGCTGTCTCGGGGTTGACCTCCAGGTAGCGGGCGCCGTCTCTCGCGTACGTGCGGTAGCCGAACGGCGGTGAACTGCCGCCCCACCGTGTGGATGTGAGCAGGTGTGCACGTGATGAAGCGACCCGCTCGGCGGCGGCTTGGGCTTCCATCTGGGCGAAGGTGGCGATCATGGTAGCTGTCGCCTTTCCCGTCGGACTCGTGAGATCGAACGGTTCGGTGGCTGACACCAGTCCCTTGCCGCCATGGCTCTCGGCCCACTCGATCATCTGGTGCAAGTCACCGACCCGGCGAACGAACCGATCGAGCCGCCAGAAGACGATGACGTCGAATTCGGGGGCATGGTCGTCGAGCCATCGGGACAGTTCTGGACGCTTCCATGGCGGCACTGAGGTGGCGGAGACGGAAAGATCACTGGCAACACCGACGATCTCCCAGCCGCGCAGCTCACAGAAGGACTTGCATTCTTCGATCTGCCGTTCAGGACTGGTCGTCGATCCGGTCTGGACGGTCAGTCGGACGGTGATGAGTGCCCTCGGGGATCTTCCCATGGCATCGGAAGCTAGCCTATTTGTATCTAAGGTGCTGAGAGTTGTGAAAATTAGCCCCCTGAGTCCTGGTGTTGCGCAAGGGGAGGTCCTCCGGGACCACCGGGCAAGCGAGAATGACCCCGTGCGCTACCGCATCCTCGGCACCACCCAGGCACTCCGCCCCGACGGCACGCCCGTCGTGCTCGGCGGGGCGCGGCTGCGCGCCCTTTTGACCGTGCTCGCGCTGCGGCCCGGACGGACCGTGCCCGCGGCCGTTCTGGTGGACGAGGTGTGGGACGGCGATCCGCCCGCCGACGCATCCGGCGCGCTGCAGGCACTGGTGGGACGGCTGCGCCGGGCGCTCGGGCCGGACGCGGTGGACTCGGGGGACGGCGGCTACCGGCTGGCCGCGGGCGCCGACGACATCGATCTGCACCGTTTCGAGCGGCTCGCGGGGGAGGGCGTACGCGCGCTTGCCGACGGCGACCCCACGAAGGCGGCCGAGGCCCTCGACGGCGCCCTCGCCCTGTGGCACGGGCCGGCCCTCGCGGACCTCCCGGACCGCACCGCCGAGTCGGCCCGCTGGGAGACCCGCCGCCTCGACGTACGGCGCGCCCGGCTCACCGCGGCCCTCACCCTCGGCCACGCCGAACAGTCCCTGCCCGAGCTCACCGCCCTGTGCGACCTCCACCCCCTGGACGAGCCCCTGCACGTCCTGCGCCTGCGCGCCCTGCGCGACGCGGGCCGCCCCGCCGAGGCCCTCGCCGCGTACGAGTCCGTACGGGAGCTGCTGGCCGACCGCCTCGGCTCCGACCCGGGCCCCGAACTGCGCGCCCTGCACAGGGAGCTGCTCAGCCCGGCCGACGGTGGCGGCGGGGCGCACGCCCAGGGCCCGCGACCCGGCGCCGCGGGCCGGACCGAGAGCCATCCGCCACCGGCCGGGCGTGGCCGCTCCGCACCCCCGCCCCCCGGCAACCTCCGCGCCCGGCTCACCTCCTTCGTCGGGCGGGCGGCGGACATCGACACGATCCGGGGGGATCTGGCGGCGGCACGCCTCGTGACCTTGCTCGGGCCCGGTGGGGCCGGCAAGACACGGCTGTCGCAGGAGGCCGCGGAGACCATGGCGGACACCGCGCCGGACGGGGTGTGGCTGGCCGAACTCGCGCCCGTCGACGACCCGAAGGCCGTGCCCGAGGCCGTGCTCACCGCCGTCGGAGCCCGCGAGACCGTGCTGCGCGGCGCCGGTGCCGAGGAGATGCGGGCCGCCGCCGACCGACACGACGACCCCCTCCAGCGGCTCGCCGAGCACTGCGCCAAGCGCCGCATGCTGATCGTCCTCGACAACTGCGAGCACGTCGTGGACGCCGCCGCGCGTCTCGTCGAGGCGTTGCTGCAGCGGTGCCCGGGACTGACGGTGCTGGCCACCAGCCGTGAACCCCTCGGCGTACCGGGGGAGTTGCTGCGTCCCGTGGAGCCGCTGCCGGAGCCGTTCGCGCTGCGGCTGCTGGCCGACCGGGGGGCCGCCGCCCGTCCGGGTTTCCGGGTCGAGGACGACCCCGCGGCCACCGCCGAGATCTGCCGCCGCCTCGACGGGCTGCCGCTCGCCATCGAACTCGCCGCGGCCCGGCTGCGGATGCTCACCCCGCGTCAGATCGCCGACCGGCTCGACGACCGGTTCCGTCTGCTGACCTCCGGCAGCCGTACCGTCCTGCCGCGCCAGCAGACCCTGCGCGCCGTCGTCGACTGGTCCTGGGACCTCCTCGACGAGGACGAGCGGGACGTGCTGCGGCGGCTGTCCGTCTTCGCGGGCGGCTGCGACCTCGCCGCCGCCGAGGCCGTCTGCGGACCGGCCGCCCTGGAAGCGCTCGGCTCGCTCGTCGACAAGTCCCTCGTCGTGGCCGCCCCTTCGGGGGACGGCGAGATGCGCTACCGGCTCCTGGAGACCGTCGGCGAGTACGCGGGCGAGCGCCTCGACGAGTCGGGGCAGCGCCCCGCCGCCGAGCGCGCCCACCTCACGCACTACCGCGAACTGGCCCGCACCACCGACCCCCAGCTGCGCGGCAGGGGCCAGCGCGCGGCCATCGAACGGCTGGAGACCGAGTCGGAGAACATCCGCGCCGCCCTCCAGCACGCCGTCGCCGCCCGCGACGAGCAGGAGGCGCTCTGCCTGGTCCTCTCCCTGGCCTGGTACTGGCAGATGCGCGATCTGCGGCTGATGGCCCGCCACTGGTCCCGCGAGGTCATGGCCCTCGGCCCGGACCCCTTCGACGGGCCCGTACGGCCGGCCGCCCCGTTGGTGGAGAGCTGCACCGACGCCCCGCCGCCGATGCGCCCCGAGGTCCTCGAGGAGGCCCGCCGCGGTGTCCACCTCGTCCATCTCTCCTGCATGGACATGGACATGGCGGCCTGGGGCACCCCGCAGGCCAAGCGGAAGCTGCGCGTCATCAGCGAGACCTACCGCCCGGGCCAGCCGCAGACCTGCCGCAGCCCCGGCAACCTCTGGTTCTACGCCCTGATCCTGACCAGCGACATGGAGCGGATGCGCGCCGTCATCGACGCGACCGTCCAGACCTGCCGCGAACTTGGCTACGGGTGGGAACTCGCCGTCTCCCTCCAGATGCGCGCCAACATCCTCGCCAACCGGGCCACCTGGGCGGGCGACGCGACCCGGGACGCCGACGAGGCACTGGAACTCTTCACCCGGCTCGGGGACGCCTGGGGCGCCGCTGAGGCCCTCTCCGCACGCGGCGAGGCCCACGAGCGCCGGGGCGAGTTCGCGCTCGCCGCCGCGGACTACACGGAGGCCATGACCCACGCCGAAGGGCTCGGCGCGCACGCCCAGACGGCTGTCCTGAACACCCGGCTCGGCACCGTGCTCATCGAGTCCGGCGACACCGAACGCGGTGAGCGGTTGCTCCGGGAGGTCCTGGAGCGCGGCGAGGGGGCCTACAACGAGGCCATGCCCGCCTCCCGGCTGTTCCTGTCGATGTGGCTGGGCCGCAGCGGCCGGGTCGCCGAGGCGCGCGAACAGATGCGGTTGCTGCGCGCGAACTTCGAAGCGGTCACCTTCGTGGTCTTCGACGGCTTCGTGGTGGGCGTCGAGGCCTGGCTGGACGCGCTCGAGGGGCTGCATGAGTCCGCCCTGGAGAAGGTGCGGCAGGCGCTGGCGCGGGCGGGCGACCCGTTGTCGCAGATCCTCACCCCGCACATGTCCTCCGCGCATCTGACCACCGCCGCCATCGCCCTCACCGGCCTGGACGGCGGCCGCCGTGTGCGCGACGCGGCCGTGCTGCTCGGGGCCGCCGACCATCTGCTGCCGCCCGGGCACTTCGTGGGCCCGATGGAGGACGAGGTGCGCGCGCAGGCGGAGGCCGACGTACGGGCCGTGCTGGACGACGCGACGTACGAGGCCGCGTACGCCGAGGGCGGCGGGCTCTCCCTGGAAGAGGCCGCCGCCCTCGTATGACGCGGACCGGGGGTTTCCGTGTCCTGTGGACGAACGTCAGCTCTTGGTGCGGAACTTGTGGATCGCGATCGGCGCCATGACCAAGGTGAGTCCTGCCGTCCAGGCGAGGGTCACCCACAGGCTGTGCGTGACCGGTCCGCCCACCATCAGGCCGCGTGTGGTGTCCGCGAGCGCGGACAGCGGGTTGTAGTCGGTGAAGGCCTGCAGCCAGCCGGGCATGGTCCCGGTCGGCGAGAAGATGGACGAGCCGAACTGCAGGGGCATCAGCACCAGGAAGCCCATCGCCTGCACGGACTGCGCGTTCTTCATCGTCACCCCGAGGACCAGGAAGATCCACATCAGGGACGAGCCGAAGAGGACGGAGAGCCCCACAGAGGCGAACAGACCCGGCCAGTTCGTGATGTCGAAGCCGACCAGCACGCCGACGATCATGAGGATCGTCGTCGCGACGAGCATCCGCATCAGCTCCACCACGATCTTGGCGAAGAGCACCGAGCCCTGGCCGATCGGCAGGGTGCGGAAGCGGTCCATCACTCCCTTCTGGAAGTCCTCGTTGAAACCGGTGCCGACGGCCGTCGCGATGTTCATGGCCGTCATGGCCATCAGACCGGGCACCACGTACTGGACGTACGCGTCCTGTCCGCCGCCCAGCGACTGCCCGATGGAGCCGCCGAAGACGTACACGAACAGCAGGGTGAAGATGACCGGCATCAGGACGGCGTCGAACATCGACTCCGGGTCCTGGCGGATCCACAGCAGGTTGCGGCGGACGAGGGCGCCGATGTGGCGCGCGTGCGCGCGGGGCGAGATACGGGGGTCGCCCTGAGCGGCGAGGGGGGCTTCGGCGACAGAAGGGAGGTGCGCGGCGGAGCCGCCCCTTGGAAGGGTGGTGGTGGGCGACGGGCGGGCACTCATGCGGAGACCTCCTCGTAGACACGGGCGGGGGTCTCGTCCTGCGGGGCACTGGCCTTGTGGCCGGTGAGGGACAGGAACACCTCGTCCAGACTGGGCAGTTCGGTGGAGATGGAGCCGATCGTGATGCCGCGCGCGGTGACCGCGCCGACCACGGCGGTGAGCTGTTCGTCGCTGAGGATCGGGACCAGCACGGTGCCGGTCTCGGTGTCCACGACCGAGGCGGCGAGACCGGTGAGGCCCAGCTCGTCGAAGAGCGTGGCCAGCGGGCGCAGCTCCAGCGGGTCCACCGGGCGGATGCGCAGCGTACGGCCGCCGACCCGGGCCTTCAGCTCGTCGATCCGGCCGCTGGCGACGATCTTGCCGCGGTCGATGACCGTGAGCTCGGAGGCCAGTTGCTCGGCCTCCTCCATGTACTGGGTGGTGAGCAGCACGGTGGCGCCGTCCGCGACCATCCGCTTGACCTCCTTCCACACCTCGTTGCGGGTGCGCGGGTCGAGCCCGGTGGTCGGTTCGTCCAGATAGAGGACGGACGGGTGGCCGATCATGGAGGCGGCGAGGTCGAGACGGCGGCGCATACCGCCGGAGTACGTCGATGTCGGGCGCTTGGCCGCCTCGGTGAGCGAGAAGCGCTCAAGGAGCTCGTCGGCGCGCCGGCGGGCGTCCTTGCGGGGCAGGTCGAGCAGCCGCCCGATCATGTACAGGTTCTCCCAGCCGGGGAGCTTCTCGTCGACCGAGGCGTACTGACCGGTCAGGCCTATCACTCGGCGCAGCTGGCGGGGCTGGGTGAGCACGTCGTAGCCGGCGACGGTGGCCCGGCCGGAGTCGGGGGTGATGAGGGTGGACAGGATACGGACGAGGGTGGTCTTGCCGGCACCGTTGGGACCCAGCACCCCGAGGACGGTTCCCTCGCGAACGTCCAGGTCCACGCCGTCCAGTGCCTTGGTCTCGCCGTAGTGCTTGACCAGCCCCCGCACGGAGACGGCGCTGCGGGCGCCGCTGTCGGGGTTCTTGTCGATTCGCGTCATGCCCATCAAGGTGCCAGCCCCCACCGACAAACCACCTACAGCTCACCTACAGCGCCGTACGCTCGCCGATATATCGCCGACAGTGGTGGGTCTTTACGGGGAGTCTGGGGGAGGAGCCCCCAGGGGATGGGAACGGGTAGGGGCGGCGGGGGCGAAAACAAACGGGCGCAGCCCGCCGACGGGGGAAATCGGCGGGCTGCTTGGTGCCGCAGTGGTTCAGTGACCGTCCGGCGCTCAGTGGACCGAGTGCTCCTCGAGAGGGAACGTTCCGCCGACGACGTCGTCCGCGAACGCGCGCGCCGCGTTGCCCATGACCTCGCGCAGATCGGCGTACTTCTTCACGAACTTCGGCATCCTGCCGCCGGTGAGACCGAGCATGTCGGTCCACACCAGGACCTGCGCGTCGGTCTCCGGACCCGCGCCGATGCCGACGGTCGGGATGTGCAGGGTGCGGGTGACCTCGGCGGCGAGCTCCGCCGGGACCAGCTCCAGGACGACCGCGAACGCGCCCGCGTCCTGGACCGCCTTGGCGTCGCGCAGCAGCTGCTGGGCGGCCTCCTCGCCGCGGCCCTGGACGCGGTAGCCCATGGAGTTCACGGACTGCGGGGTCAGGCCGATGTGCGCCATCACGGGGATGCCGGACTCCACGAGCAGCTCGATCTGGCGGTGCGAGCGCTCGCCGCCCTCCAGCTTCACCGCGCCGACCCCGGCCTCCTTGACCAGCCGGGTGGCGGAGCGCAGCGCCTGGACGGGGCCCTCCTGGTACGACCCGAAGGGCAGGTCGCCGACGATCAGGGCGCGGCTGGTGCCGCGTACGACCGCGGCGGAGAGCATGGTCATCTCGTCGAGGGTGACGGGGACGGTCGTCTCGTACCCCAGGTGGCAGTTGCCCGCCGAGTCACCGACGAGCATGACCGGGATGCCGGCCTCGTCGAAGACGGACGCGGTCATCGCGTCGTAGGCGGTGAGCATCGGCCACTTCTCGCCGCGCTCCTTGGCTGTGGTGATGTCGCGGACCGTGATGCGGCGGGTGCTCTTGCCTCCGTACAGCGCCTTGCTGCTGTCGGTGGTCGCCCGCGCACCCTCCGCGGACTGCTTCGGGGCAGCCGAAAGCTGCGTCATCGCAACGGCTCCTTCTGTCATCTCGAGGCGCCCTGACGGCGTCCCCGGATCCCCTACATGGTGGCACCTCGTGCCACCGGGTGCCAGACCGGGGCGAGCGACGCGCGTCTCCCGTCCGCCGGTGCTCCACCGGTGCTCCGCGGGGACACGGGCGGTCGGAGGCCATCTCTTCGTAAGGTCTCTGTAAAGTATTTTCGATACGAGACGGTCCCGTATCGGAAATCGATAGGCTCCGCCCCATGACAACTCCCGCAGCTCACGCCGAACGGCGCGTGCCCGAAGAGGTACATCGGCGCCGCTGGGCCATTCTCGGCGTGCTCATGCTCAGCCTGTTGATAGTGGTGCTGGACAACTCCATCCTCAACGTCGCGATCAAGACGATCTCGACGCCGGCGCCCACCGGACTCGGCGCCACCCAGAGCGAGCTGGAGTGGGCCATCAACGCCTACACGCTCGTCTTCGCGGGGCTGCTCTTCACCGCGGGCCTCTTCGGCGACCGGTTCGGCCGCAAGAAGGTCCTGCTCGCCGGACTCGCCGTCTTCGGCACCGGGTCGGCGCTGGCCGCGGAGGCCGGCTCGCCCGTCCAGCTCATCGTCTTCCGCGCGGTGATGGGCTTCGGCGCCGCCTTCGTGATGCCCGCCACCCTCGCCGTCCTCATGAACGTCTTCGAGCGCGAGGAGCAGCCCAAGGCCATCGGCATCTGGGCCGGCGGCGTCGGCATCGCCATCGCCATCGGCCCGATCACCGGCGGCGTGCTCCTCGCCCACTTCTGGTGGGGCTCGGTCTTCCTCATCAACGTGCCGATCGTGCTGCTGGCGCTCGGCCTGATGTTCTGGCTGGTCCCGGACTCCCGCGACCCGAACCCCGGCCGCATCGACCTCGTCGGCGTGGTCCTCTCGGTCATAGGGCTCGTCCTGCTCGTCTACGGCATCATCAAGGGCGGCCAGCTGGCCTCCTTCACCGACGCGGCGGTCCTCGCGACCATCGGCGCCGGAATCGCCGTCCTCGCCTGCTTCGTCATCTACGAGAAGCGCAGCGACCATCCGTCCATCGACATCACCTACTTCAAGAACAAGGTCTTCTCGGCCGCCATCGCCGCCATCGCGCTCGTCTTCTTCGCGATGATGGGCGTGACCTTCTTCTCCGTCTTCTACACCCAGAGCGTGCGGGGCTACTCGCCGCTGAAGACCGGTGTGCTGCTGCTGCCGCTCGCCGCGGCCCAGCTCTTCTTCGCACCGCGCGCCCGCCTCGTCGTCGACCGCTTCGGCAACCGGGCCACCTGCACGGCGGGCCTGCTGCTCCTCGGCGCGATGCTCGGCGCCTTCGCGACCCTGGACGCGCACACGCCGATCTGGCTCCTCGAGGTCATCTTCTTCCTCATGGGCGCCGGCATGGCGCACATCATGACCCCGACCAGCGTCGTCATCATGCAGGCCCTGCCGCGCGAGAAGGCGGGCTCCGCCTCCGCCCTGAGCAACGTCTTCCGTCAGGTCGGTGGTGCCCTCGGCATCGCGGTCCTCGGCTCGGTCCTGTCCTCGGCCTACCGCAACGGCATCGAGGACAAGCTCACCGTCCTCCCGGCCGGCCTGCGGCACACCGCGGGCGAGTCCATCGAGGCCACGCTCGGCGTCGCCGCCAAGCTCGGCCCCCGGGGCGACGCGCTCGTCACCCCGGCCAACGACGCCTTCCTGCACGCCATGCACGTCACCGCCCTGTGCGGTGCGGGTATCGCGCTGGTCGGCGCCGTGATCGTGGCCCTGTTCCTGCCGGGCCGCAGTTCGACCCCGGAACAGGGCAAGGAGGAGACGGAGTTGGTGGCCGCCGAGCACTGACAGGGCGCGGCAGGGAGAATTGCGCCAGCACCACCAAGGAAGGGAGCGACACATGAGCCTCGCGGACAGCCGAACCAGGCAGGAGGGTTCCCCCCGGGGGCGCCCCCGCAGCGAGGCCGTGGAGCGCTCCATCATCGAGGGCGCGATAAAACTCCTGGAGGACGGCGTCCCCCTCGGGGAGATCTCCATCGAGCGCCTGGCCCGGACCGCGGGCGTCGGCAAGGCGACCATCTACCGCCGTTGGAGCGGCAAGGAGGAACTCTTCGTCGACGTCATGCGCGCCACCGAGCCTCCGGACGCCGAACTCCCGGGCACCTCGATGCGCGACGACCTGATAGCCCTTCTGGAGCCGCTGCGCCAGCGGGGCCTGGCCAGCCGCTCCTCGGCGCTCCTGCACAACGTCTACGCCCAGATCAAGTCCAGCCCCAAGATCTGGGCCGCGTACCAGGCGATCGTCATCGAACCGCGGCGCCTGACCACCTTCGAGGTCCTGCGCCGCGGACAGCGGGACGGTGAACTCCGCGACGACGTGGACATCGAGGTCATCAACGACCTCTTCGTCGGACCCATGCTGGTCCGCGCCGTCATGCGCCCGGACGCCGAACTCCCCGAGAACCTGGCCGAACAGATCGTCGACACGGTACTCGCGGGACTGCGCCCCGCCGGAACCTAGGGCCTGTCCGGCGGATCGTGCCACAGACCTGGTTCACCCGCTCGGCGGGCGGCGCGAAATGTGCGCGTTTCGTCACAGAGGCCGCACTCCGACCCCGTATTCGGAACCCCGGACACCGAGTTGTTCGTCCTGATGCCCGTACGGCCGTCCCGGTACGGCGAGAACGACGCCGATCATCCCCTAGGGTCGTAGCCGAGGGGCTGACGGTGTGCACGGCAGGTTGTGAGGCGACGGTATGGCGCAGGCGTACATGACGGAGACAGGCAGCGACGGCTCAGGGCCCGAGCGCCGAGGTCCCCGGCTTCGGCGTCTGCTCGACAAACTCCGGCGCCGGCTGGCCGCCTGGCGGGGCGACCGCGGCATCTGGCGCCGCGGACTGATCCTCGCCGCGCTCGCTCTGATCCTCGCCCTGGTGATGCTGCTGCACGCGCGGATCCCCAACAGGATCGGCAACCTGGGCAGTCTCACCGAGACGTTCCTGCCGTGGTTCGGCATCCTCATCCCCGTCCTGCTGGTCCTCGGCTTCGTACGGAAGTCCGCGACCGCCCTGATCGCCGTCCTGTTGCCCGCGATCGTCTGGCTGAACCTGTTCGGCGGACTGCTCATCGACCGGACCGGTGCCGGCGGCGACCTGACCGTCGCCACGCACAACGTCAACGCGGAGAACCCGGACCCCGCCGGCACCGCCCGTGACGTGGCCGCGTCCGGCGCCGACGTGGTGGCCCTGGAGGAGTTGAAGGCCGGGGCGGTCCCCACGTACGAGAAGGCGCTCGCCCCGACGTACAGGTACCACTCCGTGCAGGGCACCGTCGGGCTGTGGAGCAAGTACCCGCTGACCGGCATCAAGCCCGTCGACATCAAGCTGGGCTGGACCCGCGCGATGCGCGCCACGGTGACGACCCCGAACGGCCAGGTCGCGGTGTACGTCGCCCATCTGCCCTCGGTCCGGGTGAAGATGGAGGCCGGGTTCACCGCCCGCCAGCGCGACCGGAGCGCCGACGCGCTCGGCGAGGCGATCGCCGACGAGCCGCTGAAGAGGGTCGTCCTGCTCGGCGACCTCAACGGCACGATGAACGACCGCGCGCTGAACGCCGTCACCTCGCAGATGCGCTCCACCCAGGGCGCGGCGGGCAGCGGCTTCGGGTTCAGCTGGCCGGCGTCGTTCCCGATGGCCCGGATCGACCAGATCATGGTCAGGGACATCGAGCCGGTCACCTCATGGACCCTGCCCGAGACCAGCAGCGACCACCTCCCGATCGCCGCCCGCGTCAAGGTCACGGCAACCGGGTCTTAACCTCCTGGAATACTGGGCCTGCGAGACTTTGTTCCACAGGTGAACTTACGGAGCCCGTGCACACCGGTGTGCACGGGCGCATCCGTGCGTGTGTGCGCTCCCGGCCACGGTGGTGCACGCCCACGAAGCCGGGCACGTCCCCGCCCGTCCGGTTCTCCCTTTTGCACTCCGCTCTTCTGAAAGGCCCCTCATGCCACTGGCCCTGCTCGCCCTAGCCGTGGGCGCCTTCGGCATCGGTACCACCGAGTTCGTGATGATGGGCCTGCTGCCCGACGTCGCGGACGACCTCCACATATCCATCCCGAGCGCCGGACACCTCGTCTCGGCCTACGCCCTCGGCGTGGTGATCGGCGCCCCGCTGCTCGCCGCGGCCACCGCCCGGATGTCCCGCCGCAAGGTCCTCATCGCCCTGATGGGGCTCTTCGTGGCCGGCAACGCGCTGTCCGCCTTCGCCCCCGACTACCACTGGCTGCTCGCCGCCCGCTTCGTCAGCGGCCTGCCGCACGGCGCGTTCTTCGGCGTCGGCGCCGTCGTCGCCACCAACCTCGTCGCCCCCGAGCGCAAGGCACGCTCCGTCTCGCTGATGTTCCTCGGCCTGACCGTCGCGAACATCGCGGGCGTCCCCGTCGCCACCTTCATCGGCCAGCACTTCGGCTGGCGGGCGACCTTCCTCGGCGTGAGCGCGATCGGCCTGGCGGCGATAGCCTCGCTCGCGTTCCTCATCCCGCGCGACCACACGCACGCCCCCACGGGCGGCCTGCGCGGCGAACTGGCCGCCCTGCGTTCGCTCCCCGTCTGGCTGGCCCTCGGTACGACGGTCGCGGGCTTCGGCGCCCTGTTCTCCGCGTACAGCTACATCACGCCGATGCTCACGGACTCCGCCGGGTACGCCGACTCCAGCGTCACGCTGCTGCTGGCGCTGTTCGGCGTCGGCGCGACGGCCGGCAACCTCGTGGGCGGCCGCCTCGCGGACCACTCCCTGCGCGGCACCCTCTTCGGCGGACTCGCCTCGCTGGTCACGGTCCTCGCCCTCTTCCCCGTCCTCATGAGCGCCCAGTGGAGTGCGGCCGTCGCCGTCACCCTCCTCGGTACGGCCGCCTTCATCACCGGCTCGCCGCTCCAGCTGATGGTCATGGAGAAGGCCTCCGCGGCGCCGTCCCTGGCGTCCTCCGCCAACCAGGCCGCGTTCAACCTCGCGAACGCCGGCGGTGCGTGGATCGGCGGCGTCGCGCTGGCCGCCGGCTTCGGTGCGACGTCGCCCGCGCTGGCGGGGGCGCTGCTCGCGGTCCTCGGCCTCGCGGTCGCCGCGACGGCGTACGCCGTGGACCGCCGCCGCGCCGAGGTCCTCGCACCCACGCCCGGCCGCCTGGTGGCGACCCACGTCCCCCCACACCCGGAACACGCCCATCACTGACGCAAGGACCCGCGCCCAAGGGGCGCGAGGAACTGCGAGACCAGCCCCCACCGGCCCGCGGCCAAAAAACTCACCGGACGGGTAGGGGCGGGGGCGAAAGACCCCCCGCCCCTACGGCGTCACGCGTGCTCGCGCCACCGATTCGTGATCGGAAGCCGCCGGTCCTTGCCGAACCCCTTGGCGGAGATCTTGGTGCCCGGCGGATACTGCCGGCGCTTGTACTCCGCCGTGTCCACCATCCGCAGCGTCTTCACCACCAGCTCCCGGTCGAACCCCGCCGCGACAATCCCGTCCGCGCCCTCGTCCCGGTCCACATACCGCTCGAGGATCGCGTCCAGCACGGGATAGTCGGGGAGGGAGTCCGTGTCGACCTGGTCGGGACGGAGCTCGGCGCTCGGTGGCTTGGTGATCGAGTTCTCGGGGATCGGCGGGGTCTGCCCCCGCTCGGCCGCCGCCCGGTTGCGCCACTCCGCCAGCCGGAAGATCGACGTCTTGTACACGTCCTTGATGGGCCCGTACGCCCCCACGGAGTCGCCGTACAGCGTCGAATACCCCACCGCCAGCTCGGACTTGTTCCCCGGCGCCAGCACGATGTGCCCCTCCTGGTTGGAGATGGCCATCAGCATGGTGCCCCGCAGGCGCGACTGGAGGTTCTCCTCGGCCAGCCCGGTCAGCCCCAGCGACGACATATACGCGTCGAACATCGGCTCGATCGCCACGGTCCGGAAGTTGAGCCCGGTCCGCCGCGCGAGCTCCGCCGCGTCCCCCTTGGAGTGGTCGGACGAGTACTTCGACGGCATCGAGACCCCGTACACGTTCTGCGCGCCGAGCGCGTCGCACGCGATCGCCGCGACGAGCGCCGAGTCGATGCCACCGGAGAGTCCGATCAGTACGGACCGGAACCCGTTCTTCGCGACGTACGCCCGCAGCCCGACGACCAGCGCCGAGTAGACCTCCTCGTCGGCGTCGAGCCGCTCCGCGTACCCGCCGGCGACCTCCGCCTCGTACGCGGGCAGCGGCTCCTCCGAGAGCACCAGCCGCTCGATGCGCAGCCCGTCGTCCACCACGCCCGTCACCGGCTCGGCGGCGCCCGCCGGCAGCTCCAGGTCCAGTACGACGCACCCCTCCGCGAACTGCGGCGCCCGCGCGACGACCTCCCCGTCCCGGTCGACCACGATGGAGTCGCCGTCGAAGACCAGCTCGTCCTGCCCGCCGATCATGGCGAGGTAGGCGGTGGTGCAGCCGGCCTCCTGGGCCCGCTTGCGCACCAGTTCGAGGCGGGTGTCGTCCTTGTCGCGCTCGTAGGGGGAGGCGTTGATGGAGAGCAGCAGCCCGGCCCCGGCGGACCGGGCGGCCGGTACGCGCCCGCCGTCCTGCCAGAGGTCCTCGCAGATGGCGAGGGCCACGTCGATCCCGCGCACCCGCACGACCGGCATGGTGTCGCCGGGCACGAAGTAGCGGAACTCGTCGAACACGCCGTAGTTCGGGAGGTGGTGCTTGGCGAAGGTCAGCGCCACCCGGCCCCCGTGGAGCACGGCGGCGGCGTTCTGCGGGGCGCCGGCCGGCTGCCCGTACTTCGGCTGGGCGGTCTCGGACCGGTCGAGGTAGCCGACGATCACCGGCAGCTCCCCGAAGCCCTCGTCGGCCAGCCGCGCGGCCAGCGCGCGCAGCGCCGTGCGGGAGGCCTCGACGAAGGACGACCGCAGGGCCAGGTCCTCGACGGGATACCCGGTCAGCACCATCTCGGGGAACGCCACCAGATGCGCTCCCTGCTCGGCGGAGTGCCGGGTCCAACGGACGATCGCCTCGGCGTTGGCGGCGAGATCGCCGACCGTCGAGTCGATCTGATTCAGGGCGAGGCGTAGTTGAGGCACGGGCCCAGTGTAATCGTCAGAGCGACACAATGGGGTGTGGGGCGCCCCACGTGGAGACGCCCCGGCCCCTCAGGCCTCCAGGTCCTCAGCTCCGGTATCCGAGGATGGTCATCATCCCCGCCTCCGAGTGGTAGACGTTGTGGCAGTGGATCATCCACAGCCCCGGGTTGTCGGCGTCGAAGTCGACCGTCAGCGTCGCGTTCGGCAGCACGATCGCCGTGTCCTTGCGCGCCCCGCCCGTACCACCGGCCCCGCCGGGGAGGGCGAAGGTGTGCCCGTGCAGATGCACCGGGTGCCACATGCTCGTGGAGTTGGCGAACACCAGCCGCACCCGCTCCCCGGACCGCACGGGATGCCGCTGATCCGCGCGGTACGGCTTCTTGTCGAAGACCCAGTCGTACTTCTCCATACCTCCCGTGAGCCGCAACCTCACCGTGCGGTCCGGCGCCTTTCGTGACAGCGCCACGGACTCGTCCGCCGTCAGCCTCTCGGCCGTCAGCAGCCGTCCGTCGAGCTCCTTCGGCCGTACGGAGGCGGCGGGCGCCGTCCCCGCGCCCGTACGCAGCAACGCCCGCGCGGACGCCTTCTTGCCCTCGGCCAGCGCGGTCAGCGGGAAGACCCCGTCCTCGGCGGTGACCAGGACGTCGTAGCGCTCGCCCATGCCGAGCAGCAGCGCGTCCGTCGTCGCGTGCCGTACCGGGAAGCCGTCCGTGTGCGTCACCGTCATCTCGTGCCCGCCGAGGGCGACCCGGAAGGCGGTGTCCCCGGCCGCGTTGATGATGCGGATGCGGATACGGTCACCGGGGCGGGCGCCGAAGGTGGAAGGGGCCTGCGCCGTACGCCCGTTGACCAGGTAGTGCGGGTACGCGACATCGCCCGCGTCGCCGCCCAGCAGCTCACTCTCGGCACCCATGAGCATGTGCGACCCGCTCATGTCCATGCCCGTGCCCATGTCCATGCCCTCGTGCATGCCGCCGCTGAGCTCCTTGAGTACGGCGTCCGGCGTGGAACCGTCCACCCCGTCGACCCAGTCGTCGAGGACGACCACCCACTCCTTGTCGTACGAGAGCGGCTCCTTGGGGTCCTCGACGATCAGCGGGGCGTACAGTCCGCGGTCCTGCTGGGTGCCCGAGTGGGGATGGAACCAGTACGTCCCCGGGTCCGGCACCGTGAAGCGGTACGCGAACTCCGCGCCCGGCCTGACCGCCCGCTGGGTGACGCCGGGCACGCCGTCCATGTCGTTGCGCAGGGCGATGCCGTGCCAGTGCAGGGACGTGGACTGGGGGAGGTGGTTGGCGAGGGTGAGGTCCAGGGTGTCGCCCGCGGTCACGCGGACCTCCTTGCCGGGCAGCTCGCCGCCGTACGCCCAGGACCTGACCGTACGGCCGCCGAGGTCGAGGGAGGTCGCGGCGGCGGTGAGGCGCACCTTGCGGACCGGGCCCGAGCCCCGCTTCCTCTCGGCGGCGGCGACCTCCGGACCCGCCGGATCGACGTACCCCTTCGGTACGCTCCCGCTTCCCTCGTTCCCCTCGTTCCCTTCGTGGCCCGAATGTCCCGAACCCGAGCCGGAGTCCGAGCCCGAGCAGGCGGACAGAACTCCCGTGCCGACGGCCGTCCCGGCGACGGCGATGGACGCACCGAGAACGGTGCGGCGCGTGTGTATGCGCATGACTGAGTAACACCTCGTCGTGGTGATGTCGTGATGATGCGGCGTGCTGATGGGCGCGTCCGCCGCTTCCGGTACGAAGCGGCCGATGCGCCGGCCTAGGACCTGTCCGGTCGATCACGGTGGAGGAAAGCAGCGGCGCCTTGTCGATACCGGTGAGCGGGGCGTGGTGCGTGCAGCTGCAAGGCGGAGGAGGGCGTCGACGCGATGGGGGTCCCCCCGCTCGAGCGAAGTCGAGAGTGGGGGAGTCGGCAACCGACGACAACGCCGCAGATGTGCGCCCGTAGCGGAGCGGCTGATGTCACCGCCACCCCGCGTCTCCGCCGTGATCGGCCGGACAGGTCCTAGATGCGCAGCACCGACAGACGGGCGAGGAGGGTTCGGGGTGGGGGAGCGTTCGGCCACAGCGTGTGCGGCAAGCGGATGCGTGCGGGTGGGCGGAGGAGGTCGGCCCCTGGGCGGCCCGGGGCCACCGCGAGCAGCAGTGCGAGGGTGAAGCTCCCGAGCACGGCGAGACAGACGGAGAGCGGGTCCATGCCGCTCATGGGCGGCATCTTGGGTTCAGGGGCGGCGGACGGGGCCGACATGACGGACGACGGGACCGACATGGCGTACGCGGAATGGTCGGAGGTGTTGTCCGCGCTCGTGCCCGCGCCGGTTCTCATGGCCGCGCTCATGCCCGTGCCCGTGCCGTGTCCGGACGGGTGACCCAGCGTGTGCATGGTGACGATCCCGAAGAGCAGCGCGGCGAGCAGCGTCAGCTGTCCCCACCGTGCTCTGCTCCTCGTCGTCATACCCGGTAGCTTACCCCCACCGGGTATCCGTACCGCTCAGCCGCATGCCCGGAGACAGCGACGCCCGCCCCTCGACGAGGGGCGGGCGCAGTGGTGACGGGGGACCGTCAGTGACCGTGGTTCGAGCGGAACGACTCGATGTAGCCGGAGGTGGGCGTGCCCACACCGGTGACGTCGTCGTAGCCGCGCACGGCCTTCAGGGAGCTGTCCTTGCCGAGGCTGCGGACGGAGGTGAGCAGACCGGCCGACGCGTCGAAGGAGTTGGCGAAGTCCACGCGCGCCACGGCGAGTTCGGAGCCCGTGGGGGTGTCCGTCACGTCGTGGTAGGCCTTGGAGCCGTACTTCGCGTAGATCGACGGGTTGGCGAAACCGATCGCCTTACCGCCACGCGCCTCCTGGGCCAGGGCCTGGACGGCCGCGATCACCGGCGCGGCGAGCGAGGTGCCGCCGATCCGGTACTCGCTGTACTGCTGGGACCCGTCCGGGAAGGTCTGCGTCTGGCCGACCTTGAAACCGGTGTTGGGGTCGGCGACCGCCGCGATGTCCGGCACGGTGCGCATGGCCGTGGTGCCGTTGGCCGTGGCGAGCGCGCCGGGCACGACACCCTTCTGGTAGAAGGGCTGTGCCACGGTCTTGCTGGTGCCGCCGCCCGCGCCCGAGGTGAACGCGCCCGGGAAGCCGGTCCAGCTCTTGCCGTCGGCCGCGAGGGCGGCCTTCTCGGTGCCCCAGCCGGTCTCGAACTGGTACTTGTCACCCTTGCCGACCGCCAGCGAGGTACCGCCGACCGCCGTCACCCACGCCGAGTTGGCCGGGGTGTCGACCTGCTTCGTACCGGTGTTGGCGACCTCGTCACCGTTGTCACCGGAGGAGAAGTAGAAGCCGATGCCCTCGACCGCGCCGAACTGGAAGGTCTGGTCGTAGGCGGCCGCGAGGTCCGGCGTCTGGTTGGCCTCGATGTCGCCCCACGAGTTGGAGACGATGTCGGCCAGGTGGTTGTCGACGATCTTGTTCAGCGAGTCGAGCAGATCGTTGTCGAAGCAGGACGCGGCACCCACGTACGTGATGCTCGCGTCCGGCGCGACGGCGTGCACGGCCTCGACGTCGAGGGTCTCCTCGCCGTACCAGCCGGCCGCCCCGCACGCCTCGGTCTGCGTGTAGGTGCCGGGCAGCACCTGACGCAGCTGGCTGCTGCTGTACGCCGCGTCACCGTGCTTCTTGGCGTACGTGGCCGCGTCGAACGCGATGGTCGGCGAGGCGTACGCGTCGGTGATGGCGACCCGCACGCCCTTGCCGGTGCGCTTGCCCGCGCCGTAGGCGGCGCGCAGCTGCTTGCCCGTGTAGCCCTGGATCGCGTACGGGATCTTCGTGCCGTACGCGTCCGGCAGGGTGCTTGCGATGTTCGAGCCGAAGTACGAGGAGAACGGCCCGGAGTTCTTGAACACCGCGTCCGGGGGCGGCAGCGTGTCGTCGTGCGTCGCCTTGTGCGGGGCGTTGTCCAGGCCGGTGACGGTCAGGACGGCGCCGTTCAGGGCGGCCGGTGCGGAGGCCGTCTTCGACGGCGCCCGGTAGGTCTTCTTGCCCTTGGTGTAGTTGTGCAGCTGGGTGCCGAACGCCTTCTCGGCGGCGGCCACGTCGCCGGTGACGGAGACGTAGTGCTGCGTGGTGCCGGTGACCTTCAGACCGGCCGACTTCAGCCACGAGGTCACCGCGGCGACCTGCGCCTTGGTGGCGCCGAAACGGGCCTGCGTCTGCTTGGCGCTGAGGTACTTGCCGTACGAGGCCGAGTTCGGGTCGGACACGGCCTTGGCGTATGCGGCCAGACCGGCGGCGTTCCGGCCGGCCAGGTAGACCCGGGCGGAGACCTGGGAACTGTCGGACGCGGCTCCCTTGTCCGCCTTCGCCGTGGCCCACGCGGGCTTGGTGCCCGTGAGGGTGTCCCGGCTGGGGCCGTCCGCGGCGTTGGCCGTGGGTATACCGAGCGCCAGCGCGCCGGCGAGCAGCGGCAGTGTCGCCGCCATGCTCACCCCGGCGCGCACGATGGCGCGATTGGATCTCATAAAACCCCCTGCGATGCGGTTCGTCGCATGTCCGGTCGTTCGTGATGTGCGAGACCGTGTGCCGGAATTGAGGGCACAGGGACTGGATCACGCTGGGGGTCACTCTGGCGATGATCCGTTCATGCCAGGGGAATGAGAAAGCCAAGGAAACACCAAGTGGCTGTGATTGAAGGGCATTTGGGGCGGTATGGCGGCACCCTCGCCCTCGATGTAGGGATATCCCTCGTTATCTTGTAAAGGGGTTCCCCACATTCGTCAGCGTATTGCGACATCGGCGAGTTCGTGGTTGGTCCCGGCGCTGGTAGGCGCATCCCGGCCCGGAGCGTGCGGGGGCTTTGAAGCAGCTGGACTCATACGACACGAAGAGTTCCACCGGTGCGGCCATACGAAGGCCCCAGGCGTCGACCGCGCCACGAAGGCCGAGTCGACGCCTGGCGAGGACGGCATCGGTGGCCGACCACCGATCGGCCGCGTGAACAACCCTGCGGGTCAATACTCCTGGGGTCTGTCCGGCATGGGGTCCGTCCGGCATGGTCCGCCGGACAGGTCCTAGTCGCGGGCCTTGGCGCCCCGCTCCTTGAGCATGTCCGCCATCAGCTGGATCTCCGACTGCTGCGCGTCAACCATGCCCTGCGCGAGCTTCTTCTCCACGCCGACCGTGCACTTCGCGACGCAGCCTTCGGCCATGTGGATGCCGCCCTTGTGGTGGTCGGTCATCAACTGCAGGTAGAAGACCTCCGCCTGCTTGCCGCTCAGCGTGTTCAGCTTCTTCATCTCGGTGTTGGTCGCCATGCCGGGCATCAGCGCGCCGTCCTTGCCGGACGCCATGTCGCCCATGCCCATCCAGGTCATGGGCGCGTCCGCCGACACCTTCGGCAGCTCCCACAGGTCGAGCCAGCCCAGCAGCATGCCGCGCTGATTGGCCTGCGTCTGCGCGATGTCGTACGCGAGTCGCCGTACCTCCACGTTGTTCGTACGGTCGCGCACGATGTACGACATCTCGACGGCCTGTTGGTGATGGACCGCCATGTCCCGCGCGAAACCCGCGTCCGCGGAGTCGGCCGACGGCACCTTCGTTCCGGAGGACCCCGAGCCGTCGCTCTCGGCGACCGCGTACGTGATCGCGCCGGCGGCGACCAGCGCGGCAGCCGTGGTCCCCGCGATCCAGCCCATCTGTCGCATCTGGATCACTGCGAGAGACCGTTGGTGCAGGCGGCGCCCGGCTCGGGCGTCTGCTTGCCCTGCACGAACTCCGAGAAGAACTTGTCGACGTTCGGGTCGCTCGCACTCGTCACCGTGCGCTGCTTGCCCCACGCGCTCAGCATGATCGGGTCCTTCTGGTCTTCGACCGGGCTCATCAGGGTGTACGGCGTCTTCTTGACCTTCGCTTCGAGCGCCTTCACGTCGGCGTCGGAGGCCTTGCTGTTGTACGTCACCCACACGGCGCCGTGCTCCAGCGAGTGCACGGCGTTCATGTTGTTGATCGCCTTGCCGTAGACGTCGCCGTTGCAGTTCATCCACACCGGGTTGTGGTTGCCGCCGACCGGGGGCTCCATCGGGTACTTCACGGTCTTGGTGACGTGGTTGCGGGACAGCGTCCCCGACCAGGTCTCCACACCGTCCTTGCCCGTGACGAAGTGCCCAGAGCCGCCCTTCGAGTCGCTGGCCGAGGTGCCGCTGTCGTCGGACTGCGACCGGACCAGGACGACACCGCCGACGACGAGACCGGCGACTATGACCGTGCTGGCCGTGATCGTGAGGATCCGGTTACGACGCTCCCGGGCACGCTCGGCCTTACGCATCTCTTCTATGCGCGCCTTGCGCTGCGCGGAGGTGGTGTTCTTGGCGGAACCCATGGCGAGTCCTTATGGGGATGGGACGGTCGGGTCCGCTGATCGTAATGGGGCGAGGGTGCTCAGCACGAAGGGAGGCGACAGAATGTCCAAAGGACACGCCTTGCGGCGGAGCGCCACGGAGGTGGGACGCGCCCCTGTCCGGATGATCCATATGGATAATTTGAGCCGCAGATGCGTATTAAGTAGGCTGCCGGTATGAGGCTGCTGCGCTCCACCGACCTGGCCCTGCGCGTCCTGATGAGGCTCGCCGTCGCCGACGGGGCGACCCCCACCACCCGCGAGGTCGCCGCGGACATGGACGTCCCCTATACCCATGCCGCGAAGGTCGTCGCCGAACTCCAGCACCTCGGACTGCTCGCGGCCCGCCGTGGCCGCGGCGGCGGCCTCGGCCTCACCGAGGCGGGGCGCACGGCTTCGGTCGGCGCCATCGTCCGCACCTTCGAGGGCGACGGTGACGTGGTCGACTGCGAGGGGACCACGCCCTGCCCGCTCCGCTCCGGCTGCCGACTGCGGGGCGCGCTGCGGCAGGCTCAGGAGGCGTTCTTCGCCTCGCTGGACCCGCTGACGGTGGCGGACGTGGTCGCCGCGCCTACGGGGCCGCTGCTGCTGGGGATCTCTGGTAGGCCGACCTCGGCTCTGACATCGGATGGCAGCTGACACCTGACGAAATCTGTCATCTGTCATCTGTTATCTGACGTCTGATATCTGTTACCTGAAGTCCGCCGCCTGCTATCTGCCGCCTGCCGTCAGGTATCCGTCATCCGTCATCCGTCAACCGCCTCAGCCCTGCGCGAGCCAGAGATCCGGCCCGAACACCTCGTAGTGGATGTCGGCCGGAGCCACCCCCTTGTCGATGAGCTGCCCCCGCACCGCCCGCATGAAGGGCAGCGGCCCGCACAGGTACGCGCGCGTGCCCGACGCGACGGCCACGGAGGAGAGGTTCGCGCGCCCCGGGCGGCCGGCGCCCTCGGCGTCCCGCTCGTACCAGAAGTGGACGGCGGCGTCCGCGAGCTTCGCCGCGTACGCCTCGTGGTCGGCGCGCAGGGCGTGGTCGGCGGGGGAACGGTCGGCGTGGACGACCGTGACGGGGGCGCGGTGTCCGGTGAGCGCGAGCTGCTCCAGCATGGCGATCATCGGGGTGACACCGATGCCGGCGGAGGCGAGCAGTACCGGCGCGTCCGTGTCGTCGAGCACCAGATCGCCGTAGGGCGCGGAGAGCTCGAGCGTGCTGCCGACGTGTACACGCGCGTGGAGGTGGTTGGAGACCTCGCCGTCGGGTTCCGGGACGCTGCCGTGTATCCGCTTGACGCCGATCTGCCGTAGGGGGGAGCCGGGGGCGCTGGAGAGGCTGTACTGGCGTATCTGGTGGGCGCCGTCCGGCAGCTCGACGCGTACGGACACGTACTGGCCCGCCCGGAAGTCCGGCAGCGGCCCCCCGTCGGCCGGGCGCAGCCGGAAGGTGGCGACGTCGGCGGTCTCCTCGACGCGTTCCACGACCTCCCAGGGCCGCCACCCGCCCCTCCCGTCGCCGTGCTGTGCGTACAGCCGGCGCTCGATGTCGATGAGGGCGTTCGCCATCAGCCAGTAGACCTCGTCCCAGGCGGCCGCGACCTCGGGCGTGACCGCGTCGCCGAGGACCTCGGCGATCGCCGCGAAGAGGTGCTCGCGCACGATCGCGTACTGCTCGGGGGCGATCCCCAGGGAGGCGTGTTTGTGCGCGATGCGGTTCAGCAGCACGTCGGGGCGCTCGTCCGGCCGCTCGACGAGGTGGGTGGCGAAGGCGGCGATGGATCCCGCGAGCGCCCGGCGCTGGGTGCCGGAGGCCTGGTTGCCGCGGTTGAAGAGGTCGCGGAGCAGCTCCGGGTGGGCGGCGAAGAGCCGCTCGTAGAAGCGGTCGGCGATGTCTCCGATGGCCGCGCCGACGGCGGGGAGGGTGGCGCGCACGGTGGCGGCGGACTGCTCGGACAGCATGGGGGCTCCTCAAGCACCTAGGACGGAACGGGGGTTGCGGTCCCCGTGTCTGCCCCGCAGAGTAATAAAACTTGCATCTAAGATGCAAATTAAAGCCTCCGTGGAGAGAGTCTCGGGGTCGGCCATTACAGACAGGCGGATGAGCAGGCAGTATGGGCACCAGAGCAGGACACCTGGCGTACGCGAGGCGTTCAGACCGTGGTCGCCCGGGCGATCATGGTCCGCAACGCGCATGAAATGGTGTTGTGGTGGGATGCTCAGGTGCCCCGACCGTCCCCGAGGCGTGGGAGCAGGCGGCCTGACCAGCAAGGATGGGTGGAAGCGGAAGATGGACAAGCAGCAGGAGTTCGTGCTCCGGACACTGGAGGAGCGGGACATCCGCTTCGTACGCCTGTGGTTCACGGACGTGCTGGGCTTCCTCAAGTCGGTGGCCGTTGCCCCGGCCGAGCTGGAGCAGGCCTTCGACGAGGGCATCGGCTTCGACGGCTCGGCCATCGAGGGCTTCGCCCGTGTGTATGAGTCCGACATGATCGCCAAGCCGGACCCGTCGACGTTCCAGGTGCTGCCGTGGCGCGCGGAGGCTCCCGGCACGGCCCGCATGTTCTGCGACATCCTGATGCCGGACGGCTCCCCGTCCTTCGCGGACCCGCGCTACGTCCTCAAGCGCGCCCTCGCGAAGACCTCCGACCTGGGCTTCACCTTCTACACCCACCCGGAGATCGAGTTCTTCCTGCTGAAGGACCGCCCGCTGGACGGCTCACGCCCGACCCCGGCCGACAACTCCGGCTACTTCGACCACACCCCGCAGAACGTCGGCATGGACTTCCGCCGCCAGGCGATCACCATGCTGGAGTCGATGGGCATCTCGGTCGAGTTCTCCCACCACGAGGGCGCCCCCGGCCAGCAGGAGATCGACCTGCGCTACGCCGACGCGCTCTCCACGGCCGACAACATCATGACGTTCCGCCTGGTCATGAAGCAGGTCGCGCTGGAGCAGGGCGTCCAGGCCACCTTCATGCCGAAGCCGTTCTCGGAGCACCCCGGCTCCGGTATGCACACCCACCTCTCCCTCTTCGAGGGCGACCGCAACGCGTTCTACGAGTCGGGCTCGGAGTACCAGCTTTCGAAGGTCGGCCGCTCCTTCATCGCGGGCCTGCTGAAGCACGCGGCGGAGATCTCCGCCGTGACCAACCAGTGGGTCAACTCCTACAAGCGCATCTGGGGCGGCTCGGAGCGCACCGCGGGGGCCGGCGGCGAGGCACCCTCGTACATCTGCTGGGGCCACAACAACCGCTCCGCCCTCGTCCGCGTCCCGATGTACAAGCCCGGCAAGACCGGCTCCGCGCGGGTCGAGGTCCGCTCGATCGACTCGGGCGCGAACCCGTACCTGGCGTACGCCCTGCTCCTGGCCGCGGGCCTGAAGGGCATCGAGGAGGGCTACGAGCTCCCGCCCGGCGCCGACGACGACGTCTGGGCCCTCTCCGACGCCGAGCGCCGCGCGATGGGCATCGAGCCCCTGCCCCAGAACCTCGGCGAGGCCCTCACCCTCATGCAGCGCAGCGAACTGGTCGCCGAGACCCTCGGCGAACACGTCTTCGACTTCTTCCTCCGCAACAAGAAGCAGGAGTGGGAGGAGTACCGCTCCGAGGTGACGGCCTTCGAGCTCCGCAAGAACCTGCCGGTGCTGTAGGCGCAGGCCGGTTCGGGTATTCCGGTACAACGGCACGTAGGGCCGACGGTCGCCGACCGTCGGCCCTACGGCGCCTTACGGGCCCTGGGCCGTCTGTGGGCCGTCGGGTGGTGAGTCGGTGCCCGCGACCCTGGCTACGCGTCAAGCTCGTTGTCGCGAGGGGCCTTTCCGTACTTGTGGCGGTTGATGAGAAGCAGGGCGGAGCAGACGACGCAGCAGGCCAGCCCCGCGTACAGCAGGGGCGCGGCCCAGAACCACACCTCTTGGGTGCTGTAGCCGCTGGTCCAGTGGCAGGTGATGGACGGAGGGAAGCTGTCCACGCTCACCGATGTCAGGCTGTAGTCCCGCCCGGCATCCATGTACACGCCATTGCCGGTCTTGTCCCCGCACACATCGAGCGGGTTCGTGAAGGCAAGCCCGTAGACGGTCCCGGCCCCATAGGCGGCGATTGATGCCGCGATCCCGATCACGGCCCAGCGGGCCGGCCTGGAGGGCTTCCTCCAGGCCACCCACAACGCGTACGGCACTGTCCCGACGGCGAAGAGCAGGAGTGTCATGGCGGGCGGGCCGAAGAGCGTGAACAGAGACACCATGCGCCCTGACGTTACTTCGAGCGGAGCAACCGTTGCTGGTTCGCCCGGTGTTCGCCCCGTCGGACGGTTTCCGTGGAGGCGTGCTGTACCCGGAGAGGGAGGCCTGTGAGGGTCGGCTCAGTCGGCGGACTTGGCGGTGACCCGGGCGCGCAAGGAGTCGCGGACGGTGGGCCATTCTTCGGCGAGCAGGCTGTAGTAGAGGGAGTCGCGGCGTGTGCCGTCCGGGCGGCGCATATGGCCGCGGAGGGTTCCTTCGTGGACCAGGCCGAGGCGGGCCAGGGCCCGTTGGGAGCGCACGTTGAGGTTGTCGGTGCGCAGGGCCAGCCGGGCCAGGCGCAGGTCCTCGAAGGCGTGGGTGAACAGCAGCAGTTTGGACTCGACGTTGTAGGGGCCGCCCCAGCAGGAACGGTCGAACCAGGTCGCGCCGATCTCGGTGCGGCTCTCGGCCAGGTCGAGGTCGTACATGCTGGTCGAACCGATCACCGTGCCGTCGTCACGGCGCTGCACGGCGAAGCAGCGCCGCGTCGGGTCGGCGGTCATCTCGCCCAGCCACGCGCGCAGTTGGCCCACGGTCTCGGGTCGGGCCCGGGGCATCCACCGCCAGACCTCGGGGTCGGATGCCGACGGGAAGAGAGCCTCGGCGTGGTCGGGAGACAGACGGACGAGGCGGACGACGGTGCCCTCAAGCGGCTGGTTGCTCACCGGAGGAGAATAGATCCGGTGAGCGGTGACTCTCTCCTGCTCTCGGGAGCTCGGCTTCATGAGGGGTGCGGTAATTTGCCTAAAGGTATTAGGTAAACGCATAATCCGTCATGAAGGCTGAGACTGAGGGAGAGGGTATGGCTCGCGTCGGGCTGACCACTGAACGTCTGACCCTTGCCGGGGCGGAGCTGGCCGACGAGGTCGGCTTCGACCAGGTGACCGTCTCTGAGCTCGCCAGACGGTTCGACGTGAAGGTCGCGAGCCTGTACTCGCACGTGAAGAACTCCCAGGACCTCAAGACCAGGATCGCCCTGCTCGCTCTGGAGGAACTCGCGGATCGGGGCGCCGCCGCGCTGGCCGGGCGGGCCGGCAAGGACGCGCTGGCCGCTCTCGCGAACGTCTACCGGGACTACGCCCGGGAGCATCCCGGCCGCTATGCCGCCGCCCAGTTCAGGCTCGACCCGGAAACGGCCGCCGCCAGCGCCGGCGGCCGGCACGCGCAGATGACGCGGGCGATCCTGCGTGGCTACGCGTTGACGGAGCCGGACCAGACGCACGCCGTTCGGCTGCTGGGCAGCTTCTTCCACGGCTACGTCAGTCTGGAGATGGGGGGAGGGTTCAGCCACAGCGCCCCCGATACACAGGAGACCTGGGTGCGGATGCTGGACGCCCTCGACGCGCTACTGCGGAACTGGCCCGCGAGCGCGACAGCCCCGACAGCGGCAACAGCGTCCTGATCGTCCCTCCGGGTGATTCGGGCACCCGCGCCTAGTAGGGCTTTGTTACGTACCCTGGTTGATCGTTCCGAGGTAGTCTCGTGATGTCCTGTCAGGTGTGACACCTGAGGAGATGGACGAGATCCGCCCCCGCTTGGAGGCGTTCGCAGCCGAGATGCTCGGCACGGTGAAACGCCGGGACCAGCGGGCCAAGGGCGAGCTGTACGTGCGTGGGCTGATGCTGGACGGCAAGCGCAAGTCGATGCAGCCGATGGCCGAGCGTCTGGGCGTGGACCACCAGCAGCTGCAGCAGTTCATCTCCTCCTCCACCTGGGACTACGTCGAGGTGCGGCGCCGGGTCTCGCGGTGGGCAGCGGCGCACATCACCCCGGAGGCGTATGCGATCGACGACACGGGCTTCCCAAAGGACGGGTACGACTCCCCTGGGGTGGCCCGGATGTACTGCGGCGCCTTGGGCAAGCGCGGAAACTGCCAGATAGCGGTCAGTGTCAACTTGGTCAGCGACCACGCCTCAGCGGCCGTCAACTGGCGGCTGTTCATCCCCGACAGCTGGGACGACGCCGCATCCGGGGACGACCCGCTGCTGGCCGAGGCGATCCGCCGACGCCGCCAGCGGGCGGGCATCCCCGACCAGGTCCGCCACAAGGAGAAGTGGCGCCAGGCGCTGGAGATGCTCGACGAGGTCCGCGGCCAGTGGGAACTGCCCGGTCTGCCGGTGGTCGCCGATGCCGGTTACGGCGATGCCACCGGCTTCCGCCTGGGCCTGACCGAACGCGGTCTCGCCTACGCGGTCGCCGTCAAAGGAACCACCACCGCCTACCCCGGTGAGGCGTTGCCCGAGCGTCCGCCCTACAGCGGCCGCGGCCGCCCGCCCCGGCCCGCCTACCCGATGCCGCACAGCACCCTGCGTGACCTCGTCCTGGCCGCCGGGCGGGGCGCCGCCCGCACCGTCACCTGGCGCCAGGGCACCAAGAGCGGTCCGCGCAACCCACGGGCCGACATGCGCTCGCGCTTCGTGGCCATGCGCGTGCGCCCGGCCAACCGCGACATCCCCCGTGACCTGGACGGCAGTCTGCCCGAGTGCTGGCTGCTGGCCGAATGGCCACCCGGCGCCGCCGAGCCCACCGACTACTGGCTCTCCACCCTGCCCGCCGGCACCCCGCTACGCGAACTCGTCCGTATCGCCAAGATCCGCTGGCGGGTCGAGCACGACTACCGTGAGCTCAAGGACGGCCTCGGCCTGGACCACTTCGAAGGCCGCAGCTACCTCGGCTGGCACCGGCACGTGACCCTGGCCGCCCTCGCCCAGGCCTTCTGCACCATGCTCCGCCTCGACCCAAAAGTCCCTGCGCCGGCCTGACCCTCTACGCGGTTCTGCGCGCGTTACAGAAGATCCTGGCCACCTGGACCGGCGCCTGCTCGATATGCGGCCACCCCGCCCCCACACCCGAACCCCACCACAGGACCTAACAAAGCCCTACTAGGGCGTGTTTCGAAAGTAGCGTCGTCCGCCCGAAGGGCGGGGTCCGCGGCGTCTGGTGCGGTGCATCGCAAGGCGGAGGGTCGTCCGCGTACTGGGCGTACGCGGACGATCCCGACAACGCGGCGAGGCGCCGTGCCAGGCGTCGCGGACCAGACGGGACTTTCGAAACACGCCCTAGTCCACGTACGCGGGAGACACCGCCGCGGTGCTGACACGGCGCGGCTCTCCCGTGCCGTCGGACGGGACGGTGTAGAGGTCGGCCCCGTAGTCGCCGGGGAGGGCGTAGACGAGGGTGCGGTCGTCGCGCCAGACCGCCTGGTCGTCGACGCTGCGGGGCTCGGCCAGCGGGGTTTCGCGCATCGTGCGCAGGTCGAGGACGTACAGGCGCCAGGGGGCGTCCTTCGACAAGCCCGGCACGCGCTTCTTGTAGGCGACGCGTGTGCCGTCGGGGGAGAGGGACGGGCATTCGACGTTGGTGTGGAGGGTCGTGAGGGTGCGGGCCCGGAGGTCTCCTCGGACCAGGTACGTCCTGCCCTTCGTCGCCAGGGTCGCGTAGAACGTGCGGTCGTCGGCCGCGAACGTCACGCCCCAGTAGTTGACGTCCGCCGCGTGGTACGTCCTGCCGTCCTTCACGACGCGGAGCGCCTCCAAGGAGGGGGTCAGTTTCCCTGTCCGCGTGTCCACGATCGCCGCGCGTGTGGAGAAGTTCGTCCCCGCGTACGAGTCACCGCCCACGAACGCCGTCCACGCGGCGTACCGGCCGCTGGGGGAGACACGGGCGCGGGACGGGATGCCGGGGACGTCGTAGCGGGCCGTCTCGCGAAGGTGCGCGTCGAGGATGACGGCCCGGTAGGTGTCCTGCACCGGGCCGTGAACCGACTGGAGGCAGACGCCGGTGCCCGCGGCCGTGTAGAAGCGGAGGCACTTGACCTTGGACGCTGTTCTCGGGCCCGATGGGTTCGACGCCGGGACCGTGGTCAGTTCGTCGCGGTGCGGGCCCCAGGCCATGTTCCGGAAGATCATGCGGCTTCCGGCCCCGGTGGTGAGCGCGACCGTGCCCGCGCTGATCCTCGGGCCGCCCGGCTGTGGCTCGTTCTCGCGGTCCGCGCGGGCCGAGGCGTGCAGGACGGAAGCGGTGGCCACGCCCGCGAGGGCGACCAGCGCCGAGACCAGGACCAGGATGCGGGTACGGAGGGTCATGCGAGGCCTTCTGAAGGGGCGACGGGGGTGGGACGGCGGAGCGTGAGCGCGAACAGGGCGCAGAGCGCCAGTGCCACCGTCGACGCCGTGAGCGCCGTACGGTCGCCCCAGGCCGTCCACGCCGCGCCGAAGCCGAGCGAGCAGACGAAGCGGGCCAGGGCCTGCCCGGTCTGGACGAGTGCGAGACCGGACGAGCGCAGTTCCTCGGGCACGCTCTCCGAGGCCACGGCCATCAGTACGCCGTCGGTGGCGGCGTAGAAGCAGCCGTGCAGGAGCAGGACGGCGTACGGCAGTGCCGTGCCGTGCCAGGACGTGAGCAGGAGCGCGTACGCGAGCAGCAGGGCGCCGTGGCCGGCCAGGAACACCCGCCAGCGGCCGATCCGGTCCGCGAGGCGGCCGAGCGGGACGGCCAGGAGGAGGAAGGCCGCCGCCGTGCCGAGGGGCAGCAGCGCGAACCAGCGGTCCGGTACGCCCAGGCGCCGCTGGAGGAGCAGGTAGACGAAGGAGTCGCTGACCGTCGCGAGGCCCAGGAAGAGTGCGCAGAGCGTGACGCGGCGCAGGTCGGGGCGGGTGAGCAGGGCGAGGGCCGCGCGGAGGGTGGGGCGAGGTGCGGTGTCCCCGGAGGTTGCCTCCGGTGGCGTCCCCGTCGCTTCCGCTTTCGTACGAGCGCCGTTCGGAACGAACAGCACCAGGACCAGTACGCCCACCACCGCCACGCAGAAGCTCACCGTGAACACCGCGTCGTACCCGTCGACCGTGGCCCGGAGGATCAGGAAGGCCGCGAGGGGGCCCAGCAGCGCGCCCGCCGTGTCCATCGCCCGGTGTACGCCGAACGCGCGCCCCCGTGTCTCCGGCGTGCTCGACAGCGAGATCAGCGCGTCGCGCGGGGCCGTGCGCAGGCCCTTGCCGGTGCGGTCGGCGGCCAGGATCAGGCCGATCGGGGTGAGCGTGTGGGCCAGGAGCAGCAGGGGTTTGCAGGCCGCCGAGAGGGCGTAGCCGAAGCCCGCCACCCACTTGTGGCGGCCGCCGCCGCGGTCGGCCAGGTGGCCCCCGATGAGCCGTACGAGTGCCGAGAAGCCGTTGTAGATGCCGTCCAGGAGGCCGAAGCCCAGCGGGGACAGGCCGAGGCCCGTCACCAGGTACAGGGGCAGTACCGCCGTGACCATCTCCGACGAGACGTCGGTGATGAGACTGACCGTGCCGAGCGCCAGCACCGTGGGCGCGACCGCGGCGCGGCGCCGCCCGGCACGAGGCCGGACGGCGCTGTCCGCGGACACCGCACTGGTGGAGGCGCGGCTGTCCGCCACGTACATCTCAGGACGTCCAGATGCCGGTGATGTCCTTGCCGGAGGCGGCGTTGCCCGCGTGTGTCGATAGGCCCTGCGAGTCCTCCAGGGTGCGCAGCAGGTCGTAGTGGTTGTAGGTGGTCGAACTGGTCGATCCCGCGGTCACCCGCTGGCCGTAGAACACGGTCGGGATCTTGTTGCCGCTGAGCCGGTTGTCCTCGTCGAAGGTGACGACGAGCAGGCTGTTGTGGGTCTTGGCCCAGGTCGCGTACGCGCCCAGGTTGTTCTTCAGCCAGGTGTCACCGGTCGACACCGAGCAGTCGTGCATGTCGCTGCACAGGTTGGGGACCACGAAGGAGACCTGTGGAAGCGTCGTGTAGTCCGTCGGGAACTGGGCGAAGGTCTTCGCGGTCGACGTGGGTACGTTGCTGAAGCCGAACCACGGGTTGTGCTTCTGCGCGTAGTTGCCGCTGCTGCACGTGGTGGAGCCCTGGCTGGGCAGCGTCTCGTTGTAGCTCGCCCAGGTCCTGCCCGCCGCGATCACCTCGGAGGCGAGGTTCGCGGCGGAGGAGAAGCCGGGGGTGACACAGCTGTCGTCGGTGACGCCCTGGGTGGAGCCGGAGAAGAGGGCGTAGTAGTTGGGCTGGCTCGGGTGCGTCTCGGCGTACGACGAGGTGAGGTTGGCGCCGCCGGTCTTGAGCGAGTTGATGTACGGGGCGCTGGAGGAGCCGATCACCTGGCTGTACGCGTGGTTCTCGAAGACGACGACGACCACGTGGTCCGGGGTGGGTACCCCGGCCGCGGCCTGGGCGGTCGTGGAGCCGCCGAGGCCGGTCCACAGGCCCACGGCGGCCGCGGTGAAGGCGAGGGCGCTCGCCACGACGGTACGACTGCGGCGGTACACGGTTCTGCCGGACACTTCAGACCTCCGGTGGGGGGAAGGTGGCGGTGGCGGTGCGGACAGAGCATGCACACGCCAACATTCCCCTGGCCCAAGCGCCCCAACCCGCGGGATGAAGACCGGATGAACTGATGGCCATGGGGCACTTCCAAGGGCACCTCCTACGGAAGCCGAATCCGGCGCGGGGCGCCACCGAGGGGACCGGGGTTAGGCTCAGCTTCGTACGACCTTGATCGGACCGGTCGTGCGACCTGATCCGACGGGAGGGCCCAGGATGATGGTGCCGGGGCGCAGGAGCAGTACCTTCACACGGCTGCTGCGGCACGGCTTCACCGATCCCTCCGCCGCCGAGCGGCTCCTGGACGGCGCCGAGCTCGCACCCGTACGGTCCGATCCGGTACTCCTCGACGCACTCGGCGCCACCGCCGACCCCGATCTCGCGCTGCTCGGGCTCGTCCGGCTCGTCGAGGCGCAGGACGGTCACATCGCCGAGCGGGAACTGCTCGACACCCTGATCGCGGCCAAGCCGCTGCGCGACCGGCTGCTCGGTGTGCTCGGTGCCTCCGCCGCCCTCGCCGACCACCTCGCCCGGCATCCGAGCGACTGGCAGGAGCTCGTGACGTACGAGCCGCAGGACCTCCACCCCGGGGTGCGGGAGTTCGAGCGGGGCCTGGCGCAGGCGACCGATCCCGTCCTGCTGCGCGTCGCCTACCGGCGCTGCCTGCTGTCCATCGCCGCGCGCGACGTGTGCGGCACCACCGACCTCGCCCAGACCGCCGCCGAACTCGCCGACCTCGCCACGGCCACCCTGCGCGCCGCGCTCGCCATCGCCAGGAGCGCCGCGCCCGACGACGCCGCGCTGTGCCGGCTCGCCGTGATCGCGATGGGCAAGTGCGGGGGACACGAGCTGAATTACGTGTCCGACGTCGATGTCATCTTCGTGGGGGAGGCAGTGGAAGGGGCTGACGAGCGCAAGGCGCTGCAGGCCGCCACCCGGCTCGCCTCCCACATGATGCGGATCTGCTCCGAGACCACCGTCGAGGGCAGCATCTGGCCTGTCGACGCGAATCTGCGGCCCGAGGGGCGCAACGGGCCGCTGGTACGGACCCTGAGCAGCCATCTCGCCTACTACCAGCGGTGGGCCAAGACCTGGGAGTTCCAGGCGCTGCTGAAGGCCCGGCCCGTGGCCGGGGACCTTGAGCTCGGCGAGGAGTACGTGGCCACGCTGGCGCCCCTGGTGTGGCACGCCGCCGAGCGGGAGAACTTCGTCGCCGACGTGCAGAAGATGCGGCGGCGGGTCGTGGAGAACATTCCCGCCGCCGAGATCGAGCGCGAGCTCAAGCTCGGGCCGGGGGGACTGCGCGATGTCGAATTCGCCGTGCAGCTGCTCCAGTTGGTGCACGGGCGGGCCGACACCTCGCTGCGGAGCGGGACCACGCTGGACGCGTTGGGGGCGCTCGCGGCCGGTGGGTATGTCGGGCGGGCCGACGCCGTACAGCTCGACGAGGCCTATCGGTTCCTGCGGTCCATGGAGCACCGCATACAGCTGTACCGGCTGCGGCGGACTCATCTGGTGCCCGAGAACGACGCCGATCTGCGGCGCATCGGGCGGTCGCTCGGGCTCCGGGCCGATCCCGTCGTCGAGCTGAACCGTGAGTGGAAGCGGCACGCGGCTGTCGTACGGCGGCTGCACGAGAAGCTGTTCTACCGGCCGCTGCTGGACGCCGTGGCCCAACTCGCGCCAGGCGAGAGCCGGTTGAGTCCGACAGCGGCCCGGGAGCGGCTGGTCGCTCTTGGCTATGCCGATCCGGCGGCGGCGTTGCGGCATTTGGAGGCGCTGGCTTCCGGGGTTTCGCGGAAGGCGGCGATCCAGCGGACCTTGCTGCCCGTGTTGTTGGGGTGGTTCGCGGATTCCGCCGATCCCGATGCCGGCTTGCTGAACTTCCGCAAGGTGTCGGACGCCTTGGGCAAGACCCCTTGGTATCTGCGGCTGTTGAGGGACGAAGGGGCCGCGGCCGAGAACCTGGCGCGCGTGCTGTCGGCCGGGCGGCTCGCCCCCGACCTGTTGATGCGTGCGCCGGAGGCCGTCGCGCTGCTCGGTGACGGGGACGCGGGCGGACTCGAACCGCGCGGCCGTGCCCATCTGGAGCAGGAGATCCTCGCCGCGGTACGGCGGGCCGACGGGGGCGAGCAGGCGGTGACCGCCGCGCGTGGTGTGCGGCGGCGGGAGCTGTTCCGTACGGCCGCCGCGGACATCGTCGCCTCGTACGGCACCGAGGAGACACCGGCCGTCGCCGATCAGGGCGCGCTGGTGGACCGGGTGGGCGGTGCGGTGTCCGACCTGACGGCGGCGACGCTGGCGGGGACCCTGCGGGCCGTGGTGCGGGACGGGTGGGGGGACACACTGCCCACCCGGTTCACCGTCATCGGGATGGGGCGGTTCGGGGGGCACGAACTCGGTTACGGGTCCGACGCGGATGTGCTGTTCGTGCATGAACCTCGCGAGGGTGTCGACGAACAGGAGGCGTCTCGGGCCGCCAACGCGGTGGTCTCCGAGATGCGGCGGCTGCTTCAGGTGCCCAGCGCGGATCCGCCGTTGCTGATCGACGCCGATCTGCGGCCCGAGGGGAAGTCCGGGCCGCTGGTGCGGACGCTGAACTCCTATGCGGCGTACTACCGGCGGTGGTCGCTGGTGTGGGAGTCGCAGGCCCTGCTGCGGGCCGAAGTGGTAGCCGGGGAAGAGGACTTGGGGCGGCGGTTCATCGAACTGGTCGATCCGTTGCGGTATCCCGCGGAGGGGCTCGGTGACGATGCCGTACGGGAGATCCGGCGACTGAAGGCCCGGATGGAAACGGAACGGATGCCCCGCGGGGCCGACCCCACGCTGCACACCAAGCTGGGGCGGGGTGGGCTGTCCGACGTGGAGTGGACCGTGCAGTTGTTCCAGCTGCAGCACGGGTGGGCGGAGCCGGGGTTGCGGACCACTCGGACGCGGGAGGCGCTGGGCGCGGCGTGTGCGGCGGGGCTGGTGTCCGGAGAGGACGCGGCCATCCTGGACGAGGCGTGGGTGCTGGCCACGCGGGTGCGCAACGCGGTGATGCTGGTGCGGGGGCGGGCCGGGGACACGTTTCCCTCCGACGGGCGTGAACTCGCGGCGGTCGGGCGGTACTTGGGGTACGGGCCCGGTCATGTCGGCGACATGCTCGAGGACTATCGGCGGACCACGCGGCGGGCTCGGGCCGTGGTGGAGGTGCTGTTCTACGGGGCGTGAACGTCTCTAGAACTCTGTGTGTGCCTGTGGTTTCCGGGCTTTTCGGGCGCGGCGTGGCCGTGTGCGGTCGGCGGTGTGGGGTCCGAACCTCGGGGTGAGGGGGTGGACCTCGGTGGCGTGCAGGTGGTGGAAGCCGGTCCGCTCGGCGGCGCGGGTGCGCCGCCGACAGGTTCTGCGTGAGAGCCGCACCCGGCCGGCTGGAAGAAGGTCTTCGGGCCGGTGGGGTGTGGGTACTCCATGACCTGGCACCGGCCCGGATACGGCTGGTGTCGTGGTGTCATGCCCCGCCGGACGCTGGACTGCCCCCGTGGTGGGGGTGGTGGCGGGGACCGTACGCACATCGGGCATACGGCGGGAAGTCTTCTGGCCCAAAGCCGCGGTGGCGCCCCGGGTGCCTCGGCCACGAGGACCGACGGGTCTGTTGGGGGTGGGGCGCTGCTTGCCCGGGTTGGTTTTCGTCCCGCGTGGCCGGGGCGGGGCCTGCTCGGCGCGGTGCTGTCGGCGCAGGCGGCGGGTGGTCTTCTTCGGACGGCGGACCAGGGCCACGGTGCCGTCGATGGTGGTGCGGATGGTCCGGGCCCCGGCGGCGCGGTCGGTGACGGTGTGGGTCTGGGCGAGCAGGCCGCGGGAGACGATCCGGCGGGCGGCGGCATGATCCCGGTCCGTCGACAGCCTCTCGGCGGGCTCCAGGCGCTGGAGGGCTGTATGACGCACGCGGCCCTCGGCGCAGGGGAGAGCCATGAGACGGGACGTATCGCTGCGACTGAAACGGCGGCGAACAGCGCGGCGGGCCCGCCATTGATCGACGGGCCCGTGCGACGACAGCTCCGGATGTCAGGCCTCCAGCGGCACCAGGGGCGCGCCACGCGTCCCGGGAACCCAGCGGGGCAGGGCGTACGGCAGGGCGCCGTACCAGAGACGGGTGACCGTGAAGCCGAAGGTCAGGCAGAGCATGCCGCCCACCGCGTCCAGCCAGAAGTGGTTGGCGGTGGAGACGATGACCAGCAGCGTGGCCGCCGGGTAGAGCAGGCCCAGGACGCGGACCCACGGCACCGAGGCCAGGGCGAAGATGGTCAGACCGCACCACAGCGACCAGCCGATGTGCATCGACGGCATCGCCGCGTACTGGTTCGACATGTGCTTGAGGTCCCCGGAGGCCATCGAACCCCAGGTGTGGTGGACGACCACCGTGTCGACGAAGTCGCCGCCGTTCATCAGGCGGGGCGGGGCGAGCGGGAAGAAGTAGTAGCCGAGCAGGGCCACCGCCGTGGTGGCGAAGAGCGTGAGGCGTGTTGCCGCGTACCGGCCGGGATGGCTGCGATAGAGCCACACCAGGACAGCGAGCGTCACGACGAAGTGCAGCGTCGCGTAGTAGTAGTTCATCCCGATGATCAGCCATGACACCGAGTTCACGGCGTGGTTGACCGACTGCTCGACGGCGATCCCGAGGTGGTGCTCCGTACGCCAGAGCCAGTCGGCGTTGCGCAGCGCTTCCTGCTTCTGCTCGGGCACGGCGTTACGGATCAGTGAGTACGTCCAGTAACTCACGCCGATGAGCAGGACCTCGAACCAGACGCGGGGGCGACGCGGGGTGCGCAGCCGGCGCAGGAACGCCTTCCCCGCGTTCTCCTCCGCGACGGGGCGTGGAGCGGCCCGGTCCTGGCCTTCCAGTGTCGTCACGGTCGTCTCACCCATAGGGACAAAGTCTGCCAGAAAAGCGTTCCGCGACCGATCATCCCCTGGTTGGGTGCCGGCCGCACGTTCTACGACGGGAGGAGTCCTACGATGAACGTAGTCACTCCTCCTTAGGGACGATTTCGGTCCCCAGGGGCCGAAGCGGTCGAACCGCGCACCACCAGTTCCGGCATGAACACGAACTCACTGTGCGGCGCCGGAGTGCCACCGATCTCCTCCAGCAACGTCCGCACGGCCGCCTGGCCCATGGCCGGGACCGGCTTGCGGATCGTCGTCAGAGGTGGGTCGGTGAACGCGATCAGGGGGGAGTCGTCGAAGCCGACGACCGATATGTCCTTCGGGACCTCCAGGCCCCGCTGGCGCGCCGCCCTTATCGCGCCCAGCGCCATCATGTCGCTCGCGCAGACCACCGCCGTGCACGCCCGGTCCATGAGGGCGGCGGCCGCGGCCTGACCGCCCTCCAGGGTGTACAACGAGTGCTGGACCAGTCGCTCCTCGATGTCGGCCGGGCTCAGCCCCAACTGCTCCTGCATCGTGCGCACGAAGCCCTCGATCTTGCGCTGCACGGGCACGAACCGCTTCGGACCCAGGGCGAGTCCGATGTTGGTGTGCCCGAGCGAGACGAGGTGCGTGACCGCGAGCGCCATCGCCGCGCGGTCGTCCGGAGAGATGAAGGGCGCCTGGACCTTCGGCGAGAAACCGTCGACCAGGACGAACGGGACACCCTGGGCGCGCAGCTGCTCGTAGCGCTGCATGTCCGCCGAGGTGTCGGCATGCAGACCGGAGACGAAGATGATCCCGGCGACGCCCCGGTCCACCAGCATCTCCGTCAGCTCGTCCTCGGTGGAGCCGCCCGGCGTCTGGGTGGCCAGGACCGGGGTGTAGCCCTGGCGGGTCAGGGCCTGGCCGATGACTTGCGCCAGGGCCGGAAATATGGGGTTCTCCAGCTCCGGGGTGATCAGGCCCACCAGGCCCTCGCTGCGCTGCCGCAGCCGGACCGGGCGCTCGTAGCCCAGGACGTCGAGCGCGGCCAGGACGGACTGGCGGGTGGTCGCGGCGACGCCCGGCTTCCCGTTCAGGACGCGGCTGACAGTCGCCTCGCTGACCCCCGCCTGGGCTGCGATGTCGGCAAGCCGTGTGGTCACAGGATTGGACTGTACCGGTCGCATCTCAGACTGCCCACCAACCAGACGCCGTGTATGGGCGGTTGGTCGGCCCGATCCGGGCTGCTGCGTCATCGCGCTCCCTCGTGTTCTGTTCGGCTCGGCGTTCCGGGCGTGCGCCGCGGAAAGGGGTGGCTCCTGCAAGGCGCTGACGGGCCGATGATCCCCGTGTGTGACATCCATGGCAAGAGCTTGCAGAGTCTTGCATAGAGGCCTCCATGTCTGCTGAGCTGCCTCGTAGAAGGGTTTCGGGGAGATGGAGGAGAGGTCACCGGCACGTAACTCTCGGCAGCTCTTACATCTTTTTGCTGCAAAGTCTTTCGCTCCGCTTACAACGCTGTTACGTTCACGTCGCCCGGCGGACGCAACGGCGCAGTCGGCAAGTCGGCAAGGGCGGCGGTCGGGACCGCTGCCCCCAACCACTCGGGCTTTCACCCTCAAGGAGATCTCATGCGGCGTGGCATAGCGGCCACCGCGCTGATGGCGTCCCTCGCCCTCGCGGCGACGGCCTGCGGCGGCAGTGACAGCGGCAGCGACAAGTCGGACGGCCCCACCACCATCACCTGGTGGGACACCTCCAACGCCACCAATGAGGCGCCGACGTACAAGGCCCTGGCCCAGGAATTCGAAAAGGCCAACCCCACCATCAAGGTCAAGTACGTCAACGTCCCCTTCGACCAGGCGCAGAACAAGTTCGACACGGCCGCCGGTTCCAAGGGTGCCCCTGACCTCCTGCGCTCCGAGGTCGGCTGGACCCCGGCGTTCGCGAAGAAGGGCTTCTTCCTGCCGCTCGACGGCACCGAGGCCCTCGCGGACCAGAGCAAGTTCCAGCCGAGCCTGATCAAGCAGGCCCAGTACGACGGCAAGACGTACGGTGTGCCGTTGGTCACCGACACCCTCGCGCTGGTCTACAACAAGGCGCTCTTCCAGAAGGCCGGCATCACCGCGGCGCCCAAGACGTGGGCCGACCTCAAGACCGCCGCCGCCACGATCAAGCAGAAGACGGGCGTCGACGGCTACTGGGGCTCCACCCAGGCCTACTACGCGCAGAACTTCCTCTACGGCGAGGGCACCGACACCGTCGACGTTGCCGCCAAGAAGATCACCGTGAACTCGGCCGCTGCGAAGAAGGCGTACGCGACCTGGCAGGGCCTGTTCTCCGGCAAGGGCCTGCACAAGGCCGACACCACCGCCGACGCGTACGCCCACATCCAGGACGCGTTCGTCAACGGCCAGGTCGCCGCGATCATCCAGGGCCCGTGGGAGATCACGAACTTCTACAAGGGCTCAGCCTTCAAGGACAAGGCCAACCTCGGTATCGCCACCGTCCCGGCCGGATCCACCGGCAAGGCGGGCGCCCCGACCGGCGGCCACAACCTCTCCGTGTACGCGGGTTCGGACAAGGCCCACCAGGAGGCCTCGCTGAAGTTCGTGAAGTTCATGACCTCGGCGAAGTCGCAGGCGACGATCGCCCTGAAGAACTCCACGCTGCCGACGCGTGACGACGCCTACACCGCCGAGGTCAAGGCCGACCCGGGCATCGCCGGCTACCAGGGTGTGCTCGCCGCCGCCCAGCCGCGCCCGGCGCTGCCCGAGTACAGCTCGCTGTGGGGTCCGCTCGACACCGAGCTGCCCAAGATCGCGGGTGGCAAGGAGTCGCTGGACAAGGGCCTGAGCAACGTGGAACTCGCGATCGCCAAGCTGGTCCCGGACTTCAGCAAGTGATGTCGAGTGGCCGTCGGATCCTCTCCCGAACTCCTCGATCAGGGGGACCCCGGTGACGGGGAGGACGGATCCGGCGGCCACCGGCCTGTGCGCCAGCACCGGGCCCAGCCGCGATCCCAGCCACGTCGTAGTGCCATAGATCTTCCAGAAGGTGTCGAACCATGACAGTCGCCATCGATCGAGCGACCGGCAAGCGCCGCTATGACCGCGGGCCGCGCCCCGGTCGACTGCAGCGTCTGAAGCACTCGTACCAGAAGTACTGGTACGCGTACGCGATGATCGCCCCGGTCGTCGTCGTACTCGGCGGGTTGGTGCTCTATCCGCTGGTGCGGGGCTTCTACCTGACGTTCACGGACGCCAACAGCCTCAACTCGGCCCGCACGATCGGCGTCAACCACATCGACGCCACCTACAAGTTCATCGGCCTCGACAACTACAAAGACATCCTGTGGGGCCCCACCTCGTACGACCGCTTCTGGTCGCACTTCATCTGGACGATCGTGTGGACGGCGCTCTGCGTCGCCCTGCACTACTGCATCGGCCTCGGTCTCGCCCTGCTGCTCAACCAGAAGCTGCGCGGTCGGACCTTCTACCGGCTGATCCTGGTGCTGCCGTGGGCCGTGCCCACCTTCGTCACCGTCTTCGGCTGGCGCTTCATGCTCGCCGACGGCGGCATCATCAACTCCATGCTCGACGCGGTGCACCTGCCCTCGCCACTGTGGCTGGAGGACACCTTCTGGCAGCGGTTCGCCGCGATCATGGTCAACACCTGGTGCGGTGTGCCGTTCATGATGGTCTCGCTGCTCGGCGGGCTCCAGTCCATCGACGCCACGTTGTACGAGGCCGCCGAAATGGACGGCGCGAGCCCCTGGCAGCAGTTCCGGTACGTCACCCTGCCGGGTCTGAGGTCGGTCAGTTCCACCGTCGTCCTCCTCGGCATCATCTGGACCTTCAACCAGTTCGCCGTCATCTTCCTGCTGTTCGGCAACACCGCCCCGGACGCGCAGATCCTCGTCACCTGGGCCTACTACCTGGGCTTCGGCCAACAGCCGCGCGACTTCGCGCAGTCGGCGGCCTACGGCATCCTGCTGCTGGCCATCCTGATCGTCTTCACCTCCTTCTACCGCCGCTGGCTGAACCGTAATGACCAGCAGCTCGCGATCTGAGGCAGGAGCCCCCATGAGTGCCACCACACCCCCCGACACCAAGCCCAAGCGGCCGGTCGCGTGGACCGTTCTTGCGTCTCTGTCGCGTGGCCCAGCCCGCCAGCGCGGAAAGCGCAGCCTCCCCGCCTCCCTCGCCTCCCATGGCATCCTCATCGTCGCGAGCCTGATCGCGCTCTTCCCGATCGTCTGGCTGGTCTTCCTGTCCCTCGGCCCGGACAAGGACGACTATCTGCACCCCGGACGTATCTGGGACAAGATGACGTTCGACAACTACTCGTTCGTGCTCGGGCACACGAACTTCTTCGAGTGGATGAAGAGTTCGCTCATCGTCTCGCTCGGCACCACGGTCATCGGCGTGATGGTCGCCGCCACCACCGGCTACGCGGTCTCCCGCATGCGCTTCCCCGGCTACAAGAAGTTCATGTGGGTGCTCCTGGTCACCCAGATGTTCCCGATCGCCGTGCTCATCGTGCCGATGTACCAGATCCTCTCGGACCTGCAGCTCATCGACACCTACCTCGGTCTCATCCTCGTCTATTGCTCGACCGCGGTGCCGTACAGCGCCTGGCTGCTCAAGGGCTACTTCGACACCATCCCGTTCGAGATCGACGAGGCGGGACGCGTCGACGGACTGAGCCCCTTCGGCACCTTCTTCCGGCTGATCCTGCCGCTGGCCAAACCGGGCCTGGCCGTCGCCGCGTTCTACACCTTCATCACCGCGTTCGGTGAGGTCGCCTTCGCCTCCACGTTCATGCTGGACGACACGAAGTACACCTTCGCCGTCGGTCTGCAGAGCTTCGTCAGCGAGCACGACGCGCAGCGCAACCTCATGGCCGCCATGGCCGTGCTGGTCGCGATCCCCGTCGCCGTCTTCTTCTACCTCGTGCAGAAGAACCTGGTGACCGGCCTGACCGCGGGCGGAACGAAGGGCTGATCCGCCTTCGACGCCCGAAACTCCCGCGCGGCCATCGCGCGGGTGGCGGCCGCGGTGTCCATCCGACCCCGCCGACACCGCGGCCGCCTGATCCCCCCCGCCTCCGACGTTTCCTCCCCGAGCCCCGGCCTCGCCCGAGCGGAGGGGGGACACCCCGAACTCCTCCCCCACTCTCGGCCTCGCTCGAGCGGGGGACCCCCACCGCATCAAGGACGCCATGAGCCAGCACTCCGCCGACCAGGCCCCGACCTCCGCTCTCGCCACCGTCGCCGCCCACCGCGACTGGTGGCGCGACGCGGTGATCTACCAGGTCTATCCGCGCAGCTTCGCCGACAGCAACGGCGACGGCATGGGCGACCTGGAGGGCGTACGTTCCCGACTCCCGTACCTGCGCGACCTCGGCGTGGACGCCGTGTGGCTGAGCCCCTTCTACGCCTCGCCCCAGGCCGACGCCGGCTACGACGTGGCGGACTACCGGGCCGTCGAGCCCATGTTCGGCAACCTTCTGGACGCCGACGCCCTCATCCGCGACGCCCACGAACTGGGTCTGCGGATCATCGTCGACCTGGTCCCCAACCACTCGTCCGACCAGCACGAGTGGTTCAAGCGGGCCCTGTACGAAGGCCCCGGATCGCCGCTGCGGGAGCGCTACCACTTCCGGCCCGGCAAGGGCGAGAACGGTGAACTGCCGCCCAACGACTGGGAGTCCATCTTCGGCGGCCCCGCCTGGACCCGGGTCACCGAGCAGGACGGCACCCCCGGCGACTGGTACCTGCACCTCTTCGCGCCCGAGCAGCCGGACTTCAACTGGGAGCACCCGGCGGTGGGCGACGAGTTCCGCTCGGTCCTGCGCTTCTGGCTGGACATGGGCGTCGACGGCTTCCGTATCGACGTGGCGCACGGCCTGGTGAAGGCGGAGGGCCTGCCGGATCTGGGTGGCCACGACCAGCTGAAGCTCCTGGGCAACGATGTCATGCCGTTCTTCGACCAGGACGGCGTGCACGCCATCTACCGCCAGTGGCGCACGGTCCTCGACGAGTACGCCGGCGAGCGCATCTTCGTCGCCGAGGCGTGGACCCCCACGGTCGAGCGCACCGCCAACTACGTGCGCCCCGACGAGCTGCACCAGGCCTTCAACTTCCAATACCTGGGCACTTACTGGGACGCGGCCGAGCTGCGCTCCGTCATCGACCGCACGCTGGACGCGATGCGGCCCGTGGGCGCCCCCTCGACCTGGGTGCTGTCCAACCACGATGTGACCCGGCACGCCACGCGCTTCGCCAACGAGGCCGGGCTGGGTACCCAGATCCGCACCGCGGGCGACCGGGAACTGGGGCTGCGCCGGGCGCGCGCGGCCACCCTGCTGATGCTGGCGCTGCCCGGCTCCGCCTACCTGTACCAGGGCGAGGAACTCGGCCTGCCGGACGTGGTGGATCTGCCGGACGAGGTGCGCCAGGACCCCGCCTTCTTCCGGGGCGCCGGACAGGACGGGTTCCGTGACGGCTGCCGGGTGCCGATCCCGTGGACCCGTACCGGCTCCTCGTACGGCTTCGGCAGCGGCGGCAGCTGGCTTCCGCAGCCTGCCGAGTGGGCGGAGCTGAGCGTCGAGGCGCAGACGGGGGTCGAGGGCTCGACCCTGGAGATGTACCGCGGCGCGCTGGCCGTCCGGCGTGCGCGGCCCGACCTCGGCGCGGGCGACGCCGTCACCTGGCTGGACGCGCCCGAGGGCGTCATCGCCTTCCGCCGTGGGGACTTCGTCTGCACCGCGAACACCGGGGGCGAGGCGGTGACCGTACCGGCGTACGGCCGTGTGCTTCTCGCCAGCGGTGAGGTGACCCCGTCGCAGGGCGGCGAGGCGAAGCTGCCGGCGGACGTCACCGTCTGGTGGGCCGCCTGACGTACACGTGAGCGGTGCTCCGGTCCACGAGGACCGGAGCACCGCTCTGTGTGTTTGGCCGCGTCGATGCGGAAGCTGTCGACTCCCAGGTCGATCTGCTTGTTCAGGAAGCCGGTGATCTTCGTGCGGACGCGGTTCTCGGCGGTGTCCAGGTCGGTCAGGCCGAGGAGTGCGCAGTGCTGGACCTGGTAGCGGTTGGACCAGTCCGAGATTGTGGTCGTGCAGTCGTCGCTGTCGGCCGGGTCGTTGTCCGGGGTGTCGTACGTGTCGGTGATGGTCGTGCCGTCGTAGCCGGTGCCGGTCTGTGTGGCGGTGTGGTTGATCACCGCGTCGGTGTAGACCTTGATGCCGGCCGCATGACACCTGTCGACCATGACCTTGAAGCCGGCCGCGGTGCCGAAGCGGCTGTTCAGGTTGTAGGAGTACGGCTGGTAGACGTCCCACCAGGAGGAGTTGGACTGCTTCAGGGACTCGGCGGGCGGGACCACTTGCACCGCTCCGTACCCGGCCGGGTCGAGAACGTTCGTGCACTCGGAAGCGACCGACTGCCAGTTCCATTCCCATCCCACAGGTTGGCGATCACATCGCCGTTGGGGACACCGGTGTCCACCGCGGCGGCCTGCTGGGCGGACAGCGCGGTCGGACCGCCGAGCGCCGGCGCCGCGGTCACCAGCAGTCTGGTGATCCTTCTGCGGGGTAAGACCATCGTGGTGTGGCTCCTCTCCGGATCCGGTCGACTCGACCGGGATGCGCCGGGGTTGACACGTGTGGAGCGTGGGACCGCCGAAGGGGCCGCGTCAATACGGCTGTTGAAATTTATTGCGACATCTTGCTGAAACTTGATTGCAAGGGATACGTTCCGATCCCCCCACCCGCACGACGAAGTGCAGGAGCACCCACATGGCAAGGAAAACGCTTGCCGCCTCGTTCGCCCTCGCGGCGGGCCTGGCGGTCTCGGTGGCCGTTCCCCCAAGCACGGCGGTGGCATCCCCACCCGGCACCAAGGACGTCACCGCCGTCCTGTTCGAGTGGAAATTCGACTCGGTCGCCAAGGAATGCACCAACACACTGGGCCCCGCCGGATACGGCTACGTCCAGGTCTCCCCGCCCGCCGAGCACATACAGGGCTCGCAGTGGTGGACCTCGTACCAGCCCGTGAGCTACAGGATCGCCGGGCGACTCGGTGACGCCACCGCCTTCAAGAACATGGTCAACACCTGCCACGCGGCCGGTGTGAAGGTCGTGACCGACACGGTGATCAACCACATGGCGGCCGGTTCCGGCACCGGCACCGGCGGCTCTTCGTACACGAAGTACAACTACCCGGGCCTGTACTCGTCCTACGACATGGACGACTGCACCGCCACCATCAGCGACTACACCAACCGCGCCAACGTCCAGAACTGCGAACTCGTCGGTCTCGCCGATCTGGACACCGGCGAGGAGTACGTCCGGTCGACCATCGCCGGCTACATGAACACCCTGCTCGGATACGGCGTCGACGGCTTCCGCATCGACGCGGCCAAGCACATCCCCGCGACCGACCTGGCCGACATCAAGTCCCGGCTGAGCAATCCGTCCGTGTACTGGAAGCAGGAGGTCATCTACGGCTCGGGCGAGGCCGTCCAGCCGACCGAGTACACGGGCAACGGCGACGTGCAGGAGTTCCGGTACGCGTACGACCTCAAGCGGGTCTTTAACAACGAGAACCTCGCCTACCTGAGGAACTACGGCGAGGGCTGGGGCTACATGAGCAGCTCTGTCGCGGGTGTGTTCGTCGACAACCACGACACCGAGCGCAACGGCTCGACGCTCAACTACAAGGACGGCGCGAACTACACCCTCGCGAACGTCTTCATGCTCGCGTATCCGTACGGTGCGCCCGACATCAACTCCGGCTACGAGTGGTCCGACGCGGACGCCGGACCGCCCAACGGCGGAACGGTCAACAGCTGTTGGCAGGACGGCTGGAAGTGCCAGCACGCCTGGCCGGAGATCGAGTCGATGGTCGCCTTCCGCAACACCACCCGCGGGCAGTCCCTCACCAACTGGTGGGACAACGGCGGCGACGCCATCGCCTTCGGTCGCGGCAGCAAGGGCTTCGTGGCCATCAACCACGAGTCCTCCTCGCTGTCCCGCACATACACCACCTCGCTCGCCGCGGGCACGTACTGCAACGTACAGAACAACACCAGCATCACAGTCAACAGTTCTGGGCAGTTCACCGCGACGCTGGGCTCCAACACGGCACTCGCGATCTACACGGGCAAGTCCAACTGCTGAAAGCCCTTGCCGGGTATTGCAAGACTCTTGCTGTAAACCTTGCGTGAGCGATACGGTCACGCGGGCGTTCGGCACTGGGGCCGAGACGCTGCGCGGGGTCGGACCCGAGTACGCCGTAATCGCTAGGAGTTCACACCTGTGGACCTGATACCGAGAGGGCCGGCGCGAAGCTCCGGCCGCGCCAGGCTGCGCGCAACCGTCCTCGCCGCCGCATTGGCCGTATCGCTTGCGCAACCCCTCGCTGCGCGGGCCGAGACCCCGCCCGCTCCCCCTTCCGACGCCAAGCTCGCCGCCGAACCGGCCCGGCACGACGACACGCGCGAGCAGTTCTACTTCGTTATGCCGGATCGTTTCGCCAATGGCGACACGTCCAACGACCGCGGAGGGCTGACCGGTTCGCGCCTTGCCACCGGGTACGACCCCACGGACAAGGGCTTCTACCAGGGCGGTGACCTGAAGGGGCTGACCGGCAAGCTCGACTACATCAAGGGGCTCGGGACCACCGCCATCTGGATGGCGCCGATCTTCAAGAACCAGGCCGTGCAGGGCACGGGGAGCAACGCCTCTGCCGGGTACCACGGTTACTGGATCACCGACTTCACCCAGGTCGACCCGCACTTCGGCACCAACAAGGACCTCTCGACTCTCATCTCCAAGGCGCACGCCAAGGGCATGAAGGTCTTCTTCGACGTCATCACCAACCACACGGCCGATGTCGTCGACTACGAGCAGAAGTCCTACGACTACCTCTCCAAGGGGGCGTTCCCGTATCTGACCAAGGACGGGAAGCCCTTCGACGACGCCGACTACGCGGCGGGAGGCGCCGGCTTCCCGTCCGTGGGCGCCGGCTCCTTCCCCCGTACGCCCGTCGTGCCCGCCGCCAAGAAGAACGCCAAGGTGCCGTCCTGGCTCAACGACCCGACGATGTACCACAACCGCGGCGACTCCACCTATGCCGGCGAGTCCACCACCTACGGCGACTTCTCGGGCCTGGACGACCTGTGGACCGAGCGTCCCGAGGTCGTCAGCGGCATGGAGAAGATCTACGAGAAGTGGGTCAGGGACTTCGGCGTCGACGGCTTCCGGATCGACACCGTGAAGCATGTGGACATGGAGTTCTGGACGCAGTGGGCCACCGCGCTCGACACGTACGCGGCCGAGCGGGGTCGGAAGAACTTCTTCATGTTCGGCGAGGTCTACTCCGCCGACACGTCGATCACCTCCCCGTATGTCACCCAGGGCCGGCTCGACGCCACCCTCGACTTCCCCTTCCAGGACGCGGCACGCTCGTACGCCTCCCAGGGCGGCAGCGCCAAGAAGCTCGCCTCGGTCTTCGGTGACGACTACAAGTACACGACCGACAAGGCCAACGCGTACGAGCAGGTCACCTTCCTCGGCAACCACGACATGGGCCGCATCGGGTACTTCCTGAACCAGGACAACCCGAAGGCCACCGACGCCGAGCTGGTGAAGAAGGACGAGCTCGCCAACGAGCTGATGTTCCTCGGCCGCGGCAACCCGGTCGTCTACTACGGCGACGAGCAGGGCTTCACCGGCGCGGGCGGCGACAAGGACGCCCGTCAGACGATGTTCGCCTCCAAGGTCCCCGACTACCTCGACGACGACGAACTCGGCACCGACCGCACCCACGCGAGCGACGCCTACGACACGAGCGCACCGCTCTACAAGGAGATCGCCGCTCTCTCGAAGCTCCGCAAGGACAACCCGGCCCTCGCGGACGGGGTGCAGACCGAGCGCTACGCGGCCGACGGGGCGGGCGTCTACGCCTTCTCCCGTACGGGCGGCGACAAGACCGAGTACCTCGTCGCCCTCAACAACGCGGACGAGGCGAAGACGGCGACCTTCGCGACCGGCTCCGCCGATATGACCTTCCGGGGGATCTACGGGACCTCCTTCCGGCTGACGAGCGACGCCGACAAGAACGTCACCGTCACCGTCCCGGCCCATTCCGCCGTCGTCCTCAAGGCGGCCCGCCCGCTCGGCGCCCCCGCCGCGAAGCCCTCACTCACCCTGAAGGCACCGGACGCGGGCGCGTCCGGCACCGTCGAGCTCGGCGCCGACGTCACCGGCGGTCGGCTCGACCGTGTCGTCTTCGCCGCCCAGGTGGGCAACGGCAGGTGGCGGACGCTCGGCTCCGCCGACCACGCCCCGTACAAGGTCACCCAGACCCTCGGCAAGGACGTACCCGCCGGGACCGCCCTGCGCTACAAGGCGGTGGTCGTCGACTCGGCCGGGCACACGGCGAGCGCGACGGCCACGAGTACGAGTGGCACACCGCCCACCGCCGAAGTCCCCACCGCCTCCTCGCGCGACTACGCGATCGTCCACTACAAGCGCACCGACGGCGACTACACCGACTGGCGCCTCTACGCCTGGGGCGACCTGGCCGACGGCGAGTCGACGACCTGGCCTGCGGGCCACGACTTCATCGGCCGGGACGCCTACGGGGCCTTCGCCTACGTGAAGTTGAAGCCGGGCGCGTCCAGTGTGGGCTTCCTCGTCATCGACAAGGACGGCAACAAGGACGTCGCCACCGACCGCACGATCGACGTCACCAAGACGGGCGAGGTCTGGGTCGAGCAGGGCAAGGAGGCCGTACAGACCCAGCGGCCCGACTACCCGGCGCAGGACACGACCAAGGCCGTCCTGCACTACCACCGCGCCGACGGCGACTACACCGGCTGGGGACTGCACGTCTGGTCCGGGGCCGCGACGCCCACGGACTGGTCCAAGCCCCTGGAGCCGGTGAAGACTGACGCCTATGGCGCTGTCTTCGAGGTGCAGCTCGCCGAGGGTGCCACCAGCCTGAGTTACATCCTCCACAAGGGCGACGAGAAGGACCTCCCGACCGACCAGTCGCTCGACCTCGCCGCGAACGGCCACGAGGTGTGGCTGGTGAACGGCCAGGAGAAGTACCTGCTCCCACAGCCCGCGGGCAGCGCGGCCGCGCTCGACCTGACCACCTCCAAGGCGGTCTGGATCGACCGGAACACCGTCGCCTGGAACGGCTCCGAGGCCGCGGCCTCCACCCAGTTGCTGTACTCCCACGACGGCTCGATCGCCGTCAAGGACGGGACGCTGACCAGCGACGACGAGCGGTGGCTCCGGCTGTCGAAGACCACCCTCAGCGACGCCCAGAAGGCCGCGTTCCCGTACCTCAAGGACTACACCGCCTGGTCCGTCGACCCGCGCGACCGAGGCCGGGTGAAGGAGGCCCTGAAGGGTCAGCTCGTCGCCTCGCAACGAGCCGCCAACGGCGCCGTGCCGGCGGCCACGGGCGTCCAGATCGCCGGCGTACTCGACGATCTGTACGACGCGACCGAGGCGCAGCTGGGTCCGACGTTCCGCGACGGGCGTCCCACGCTGGCCGTATGGGCGCCGACCGCGCAGAGCGTGGCGCTGGAGCTCGACGGCTCCACGGTCGCCATGAAGAGGAACGACACCACCGGCGTCTGGTCCGTCACCGGCGCGAAGTCCTGGCGGAACAAGCCCTACCGGTACGTCGTGAAGGTGTGGGCGCCCACCGTCGGCAAGGTCGTCACCAACAAGGTCACCGACCCGTACTCGCTCGCCCTCACCACCGACTCCGAGCGCAGCCTCGTCGTCGACCTGACGGACAGGTCCCTCGCCCCGAGCGGCTGGTCCTCGCTGAAGAAGCCCAAGGCCGTACCGCTGCGGGACGCCCAGATCCAGGAGCTGCACATCCGGGACTTCTCGGTGGCGGACAAGACCGTCCCCGCGAAGGACCAGGGCACCTACCTCGCCTTCACCGACAAGAACAGCGACGGGTCCAAGCATCTGCGGGCCCTTGCCCGGTCGGGCACCTCGTACGTCCACCTCCTGCCCGCCTTCGACATCGCCACCATCCCCGAGAAGAAGTCCGACCAGGCCACCACCGGCTGCGACCTCGCCTCCTACCCCGCCGACTCCCAGAAGCAGCAGGAGTGCGTCGCCGCGATCGCCGCCAAGGACGCCTACAACTGGGGCTACGACCCCTACCACTACACGGTCCCGGAGGGCTCGTACGCGAGCGACCCGGACGGCACCGGCCGTACGGTCGAGTTCCGCCGGATGGTCAAGTCGCTGAACGAGGACGGCCTGCGAGTCGTCATGGACGTGGTCTACAACCACACCGCCGCCAGTGGTCAGGCGGACACCTCCGTGCTCGACAGGATCGTGCCCGGCTACTACCAGCGGCTCCTCGCCGACGGGTCCGTCGCCACCTCCACCTGCTGCGCGAACACGGCCACCGAGAACGCCATGATGGGCAAGCTGGTGGTGGACTCGATCGTCACCTGGGCCAAGGAGTACAAGGTCGACGGCTTCCGCTTCGACCTCATGGGGCACCACCCCAAGGCCAACATCCTGGCGGTCCGCAAGGCCCTCGACGCGCTGACCCCGGCGAAGGACGGGGTCGATGGCAAGAAGATCATCCTGTACGGCGAGGGCTGGAACTTCGGCGAGGTCGCCGACGACGCCCGATTCGTGCAGGCCACCCAGAAGAACATGGCCGGGACGGGCATCGCGACCTTCTCCGACCGGGCGCGCGACGCCGTACGCGGCGGCAGCCCCTTCGACTCCGACCCCGGCGTCCAGGGCTTCGCCTCGGGGCTGTATACCGACCCCAACTCCTCGCCTTCCAATGGCACTTCGGCCGAGCAGAAGGCCCGGCTGCTGCACTACCAGGACCTCATCAAGGTCGGGCTCAGCGGCAACCTCGCCGCCTACCGCTTCACCGACACCGACGGCAAGGAGGTCAAGGGCTCCGAGATCGACTACAACGGCCAGGCGGCCGGATACGCGGCGGCACCGGGCGACGCCCTCGCGTACGCCGACGCGCACGACAACGAGTCCCTGTACGACGCGCTCACCTACAAGCTGCCGGCCGCGACGAGCGCGAGCGACCGGGCCCGGATGCAGGTCCTCGCCATGGCGACCGCCACCCTCTCCCAGGGTCCGTCGCTCTCCCAGGCGGGCTCCGACCTGCTGCGCTCCAAGTCCCTCGACCGCAACTCGTTCGACAGCGGCGACTGGTTCAACGCCATCCACTGGGACTGCCGGGACGGCAACGGCTTCGGACGCGGACTGCCGATGGCGGCCGACAACGCGTCCAAGTGGCCCTACGCCACACCCCTGTTGAGCACCGTCAAGGTGGGATGCCCGCAGATCCAGGGCAGCTCGGACGCGTACCAGGACCTGCAGCGGATCCGGACGACCGAGAGCGTCTTCTCGCTGTCCACCGCCGGCCAGGCGCAGTCGCAGCTCTCCTTCCCGCTGTCCGGCAAGGACGAGACACCCGGCGTGATCACGATGGAGCTCGGCGACCTCGTCGTCGTCTTCAACGCGACTCCCAAGGCACAGGAGCAGACGGTCGGCGCCGTGGCCGGGACGGCGTACGCGCTGCACCCGGTGCAGGCGGCGGGCGCCGACCCTATCGTCAAATCCTCCTCGTACGCGGCGAAATCGGGCACGTTCGCCGTTCCGGGGCGCACTGTGGCGGTATTCTCCCGGATCTCCTGAAAGGGCATTACCTTGGTGGGGCAGACCTCGAACCCCGGTCTGCCCCACCGGTGTGTCCAAGGGCTGGCAGATGGACGTCAACGGCAAGCGGACTGACGCGACCGTGCTGGTCGTGGACGATGTGGCGGCCAGTCGGTACGCCATGAGCGCCGTGCTGCGCCGCGCCGGTCACCAGGTCGTCCCGGTCGCCACCGGCTCCGAGGCGCTCGTCGAACTCGACGTACGGCTGCGCAAGGGCGCCCTGCCCGACGTGGCGCTCATCGACGTGGACCTGCCGGACATGAGCGGCTTCGAACTGTGCCGTCGGCTCAAGGCCCGGCCGCACATGGCCGGCCTGCCCGTCGTGCACTTCTCGGCCGCTGCCATGGCTCCGGGCGACCGGTGCCGGGGCCTGGACGTGGGCGGCGAGGCGTATCTGACGGTGCCCGCCGAGCCCGAGGAGATCGACGCGGTGGTCCGGGCCGCGGTGCGTTCCGCTCGGCTGCGCGCCGACGACCAGGCGCTGGCACGGCGGCTGACGCGGCTGGCGGAGACGGTCGTCGCCATCCAGACGGCGCGCTCCCCGCAGGAACTGGCCAACGCCGCCGCTGACGGCGCCGCGCGCCTCACCGGCTCTCCCGCCGCCGTCTTCGTGCTCGGCCCGGACGACGAGCTGTACCGCGGCACCTCACGGGACCGTACCTCGCTCGCGATGCCCGACGAGGGCGCTCACCGGGCCGTGGCCGGTCTGCTCCGACGGCTCGTCCGCGGGCAGTCGGGAGTCCAGATCACCACGGTGCCCGCGCCGCTGTGGCCCGCCGGGTTCTTCCGGCCGGGAGTGCAGCACGACGCCCGTATGGCACTGATCCCCATCCAGGAGGGCCGTGCCTCGGTGTGCCTCGCCACGCCCACCCGCGGTGTGCGCCGGGTCGACCCCGACGACGAGGCGCTGCTGGCCCGGCTCGCCGAGGCCACCGCGCTCGCCGCCGAGCCGCTGCTCATGTACCAGGTCGAACGGCACGTCGCCCTCACCCTCCAGCGCAGCTTCCTGCCCCAGCCGCACCGGCTGGCCGAGCTGCCGGGCGTCGACGTCGTGGTCCGGTACGTGCCCGCGTCCCAGGAGACGGAGATCGGCGGCGACTTCTACGCGGCCCTGCGCACCGACGAGGGCGTGCTCACCGCGGTCGGCGACGTCGTCGGGCACTCGCTGGAGGCGGCCACCGTCATGGTCGAGATCAGGCACGCGCTGCGCGCCTACAGCGTCGACGAGAGCGACCCGGCCGTGCTCGCCGAGCGCCTCGACCGGATGCTCCAGCGCTACCACGCCGAGGTCACCGTCACCGTCTGCCTGGTCCTGGTCGACCCCGCCACCGGACGCACCCGTATCGCCAACGCGGGCCACATCCCGCCGCTGATCGTCCGGGACAGCGGCAGCGCCGACTACGCCAAGGCCGCCGGTCCACTGCTCGGAGTGGGTCTGCCCCACCCGCCGCCCACGGAGCTGTTCCTCGAACCCACCGACCGGCTCCTCATGGTCACCGACGGCCTGATCGAGACCCGGGGCACCGACCTGGCGGTGTCGATGGAGCACCTCCGCGCGGCCGCCATCGGCTCCCTGCCCGGCCTGGACGCCCTGTGCGACACACTCCTCGCCTGCTTCGGCCACGACCGCGAGGACGACATCGCGATGCTGGCGCTGCGACTAGGGTGACCGGGAATCCCTAGAACAGGAGTGCCCATGCCGAACATCACCGTCGAGCATTCCCCGGCTCTCGACCACGTCGACTGGCGCGCCTTCGCCCTCGCGCTGCACCCGGTGGTCGTCGAGACCGCCGCCGCGAAGATCGAGGCGTGCAAGACACGGACGCTGCGCACCGAGGACGAGGTGGTGGGAGCGGAGGCGGACCCGGACGCGCACGCCATCGTGCACGTCACGCTCGCCCTGCTGGCCGGCCGCACCGAGGAGACCAAGGCGAAGCTCACCGAGGCCACCCTCGAGCTGCTGCGCAAGCACATCGATCCCACCGACGGGCTCACGCTGCACGTGTCCGCCGAGGTGCGCGACCTCGACCCGTCGTACCGGAAGTACGTGCAGTAACCGCTATGAGGCGACCGGGGGTGAGGCCAGTGCGAGCAACCGGACGGCGAGGTCGGTGAACGGCCCGTCGCCCGGCTCGCCCTTGAGCGCCTGGTGCAGCAGCGCGCCGAGTTCCTCGTCGTGCGTGGCGCTCACCGCCGCCAGCGCCGCGAAGTCCTGCACGAGCTGCACCTCCAGCTCGCCGCGCGGAATCCGCCGCCCGTCCAGCCAGATCAGCGCCGTCGACTCGACGAGCGAGATCCACGAGCGGATCACCAGCTCCAGGCGGGCGGGCGGATCCTCGATCATCAGGTGCGACAGGATCTGGACGTACGCGGCCTGCCGCACCGCGTCGACGAGCGCGTTGGTCTTCGAGGAGCCGACCGCGGGACCGCCGCGCATCAGCGCCGCGAAACCGGGCCCGTGGTCGTCCACGAAGTCGAAGAACCGGCGCATGACCCGCAGCAGCCGCGAGCCGAGCGAGCCCTCGTGCGGCTCCACGAACCGGCTCGCGAGATCGTCCGAGGCGCGCTGCAACGCCGCCTCGTACAGGCTGAGTTTGCCGGGGAAGTAGTGGTAGACCAACGGTCGCGAGATACCCGCGGCCGAGGCTATCTCGTCGATGGAGACCTCGTCGGGTGAGCGTCGGCTGAAGAGGTCGAGGGCGACGCCGATCAACTGCTGCCGCCGCTCCTCGACACCCATCCTGCGGCGTACCCGGGTTGTCATGCGAACACCTTACCGATCGAATCCGGCCCCGAACGGGCCGGTCCGGCCATGGTCGTTCACAGGTCCGACATGATGCGGTCACCGCGCGCCTTGGAATGTTCCGCAGAATCCCTGCTCGCCATCAGGCCCCCGGGGACCGGCTAGCGCAGTCCGCTGACCGTCCGCCCGTCCGTCAGGGTTCCCTTCAGCCCGGCCTGATCCCCCTGCTTCGTGCGTACGGCGAGCAGCGCGCCGCGCGCCGACCCGCTCACCCCGCCCGTCGTGCTGATCGAGGCGGTGTCCTTGCTGCCCGCCGCGAGGAGATACCAGTCGCCCGTGCCCGACTTCCACAGCACACCCGCCAGCACATGGGGGTCACGGGGGCCGCACGCGGGCGAGTTCTGAGCCTTCGCCGCGACCGCGCCGTACGGCCCGCCCGGCGTGTGGAACTGCGCCAGGACACGGGTGCCGTCGCCCCGCCAGGTGTCGGCTCGGGTGCACACCCACGCGGCCTGCCCGCTCGCGTCGGGCAGCGGCTGCTGCGCGTACTGCCAGGCGTTCACGGACCGCACGCCCTCGGAACGCACGGCGGCCAGCGAGCAGGCGAACGGCGCCCAGTTCCGCAGCGCCGCCGGGCCCGCGACCTCGTGGGGCGCGGCGGGCGGTCCCGAGGTGAGATGGGCCGGGATCAGCTCGCCGAGGTCGGTCAGCAGGTGCGGGCCCGAGGTGTCGGTCACCTCCATGACGTTCCACGAGGTGCAGGCGCCGGTCGGGGCCGGACCGGCCAGCGGGGTGCTGACGCCGTCGGCCGAGAGGGTGAGGGGCGTCGGGCCCGCGGTCGGCTTCATCAGGTCGCGCTCGGCGGCCTTGGTCACCCAGGGGGCGGTCAGATAGCGGACGTTGCCGTCGGCCCGGTCCAGGACGAGCGCCTCCGCCTCGGCACCGGTCGCGCCGTCGACCCGGGCGAAGTCGAGGGCCGCGCCACCCGTGCCGTCGCGCGGCTCCGCGTACCGGGCGATGCGCAGTCCGTCGTAGAACAGCACCACGCGCGCCTGGTCCACGTCACCGGCGTACAGCAGTTGCGGTGGTCCGGCCGGGGCGCCCGAGGGGGTGCCGGGCGTCGCCGAGACCTGCACGGACTCGCCGGGCCGGGCCCAGACGGCGAGCGCGCGGCGCAGCAGCGCGGTGTCCCCGGCGAGGTTGCCGCGCGCGGGCCACACGGAGAAGTCGGTGCGTGCGGACGACCGCCACGCCGTCGGGGCGATCCGTGTCACCCTCCCGGGGTCGAGGGCGGCCTCGGCGGCCGGGTTCTGCGCGTACGGCGGGGCGGCGGCGCCGTCGGGTCCCCAGCCGCCGCTGGGCAGGGCGAGCAGCGCGCCGCAGACGGCCGCCGCGACGCCGGCGGCGAGCGCGGCCTTCATGTGCTGCCTGCGCCGCATCAGGTCGGTGGGCCGGGCGTGCAGCGAACAGGGGTCGAACTCGGGGGACAGGAGCAGGGCGTCCTTGGCCTCGACGCCGCCCGCCTCCTTCAGCGCCGCGCCCGGATCGTCGACGCCCGCCGCCGTCAGCACCTTGCGCACGTCGGACTCGGGCAGCCTCTCCAGACCGCGCAGGACGTACGCCGCGCGGGCGGCCGCGGACAGGGCCGACAGCCGCTGGTCCAGGGCGAGTTCGTCGGCGCCGCCCGAACGCGGGAAGAGCCTGAGGCCCCACACCTGGGGCAGCAGCGGCGGCAGCTGGGACCGCTTGGGCCAGGCCGCGCGCCGCAGCGGTACGCCCGCCTCCAGTGCCGTACGCACGACCTGGAGGCGTACCAGGGCGTAGCCGGGGTCGCCGTCGCGGCCGGTGGCCTGGGCCGGGATCAGGGTGGCGGTCCTGCGGCCCCGGGGCAGGGCCCGCTGGGTGAGGGCGTGCGCGGTCAGTACCCGCCGGTTGCGGCCGAGGCTCGGCGGCAGCACCAGGTAGGCGAGCCGGACGAGCCGCGGGTAGTGCTCGACGAGGGCGGCCTCGGCCTGCTCGACGTCGACGACCGGTCCTGGGGAGGCTGCGGAGCGCTGGGCTACATCCTGTGACTGCACGTTCAGCAAAACGAGCGAATCGGTCGATGGTCACCTGGCTCCGGGGAGTTACTCCCCGGGCTGTACGAGCAGCCGCGCGTAGTTCGCCATCGACCGCTGGTAGCGCGGCAGATGGGGCGCGAGGGCGGTGATCACCAGCGAGAGGCCCTCGCGTTCGCGGCCGAGGTCGGCGAGGCAGAGCGCGAGGCAGGCGCGTACGGCATCGTCCAACTCGTCCGGGGGAGCGTCGAGTTCGGGAGTGAGGAGCTTGACGCCCTCCTCGGCCTGCCCGGTGTTCCGCAGGGAACTGGCGAGTTGGATCTTGGTGCGGCGGGCACGGTAGCCACTGAGGCCGCGGGCGAGCGCCTCCCGGTACAGCGGTACGGCCCGGTCCGAGTGGCCGGTGGAGTCCCAGGCGCAGGCCCGCTCGAAGGGGCCGAGGGGGCTGTCCCCGGGCAGTTCGGCGACCAGTGTGTCGATCACCGCCCGGAAGTCCGCCGCGTCCGCTTCTTCGTAGTCGTCGAACGTGGCCCAGGCCGCCGCCGTACGCTCTTCCCAGTCTTCGATCACGGCCACACCTTCGCACACACGTGCCCGTTGCGGCATCGGCATTCCCACAGGGTGTCTTTCCGTCCGTAACGGGGGCGATTGAGCACTTGGCGTGCCGGAGCCGTATCGAAGGCCAGGGCCCTCGCCGGGGCTCCCCACGGCGTGGGCGCCGACAGGCACCGGAGGAACGTATGAGGTTGACACGCGAAAAGCTGAGCGGGCACGGCCTGGCGGTCGTCGCGGCCGCGGCCCTGCTGGCGCTGACCGGCTGCGGCGGGTCGGGTGGCGGGGGAGGGACCAAGAGCGACTCGGCCGACCAGGTCCCGGCCACCGCGACCGGCAGTCTGGAGGATCTGGCGGCCGAGGTGAAGTGCAAGCCGAGCATTCAGACGGACGCCGACGAGATCCGTCAGGCAATCTGCAAGAACCCCGACGGCAAGTTCGTCCTCGCCACCTTCGCCACCGATCGCGGCCAGCGTGAGTGGATCAACGACGCGAAGGACTACGGGGGGTTCTATCTCGTCGGCGCCAAGTGGGTCGCCGTCGCCGACCAGAAGGTGGTCACGGCGCTGCGCGGCCAGCTCGGCGGGACCTTGGAGGAGGGGGCCTCGCACCACTCGGGCTGGAGCGGTGGTGGGGGAACCGAGACCGCGCACTCCGGTCACAGCGGCTGACCGCGCAGGATCTGGGGTAAGGGCTCCGATCGGAATCAGCGCCCGGCTCGCGACGCCCGGCACGCACGCTCGCGGCGTGGCCAAAAGGCCCTCGTAGCTCTCCGCTACGAGGGCCTTTTGGCGCCTTGCGATCGTACGCACCAGACGCCGTGAGCTGATCGGGCTCTCGTTCTTTTCGGAGCTCCAAGCGAAGGCCGGCGGCGGGAGATCCCACCGCCGGCCTTCTCAGTGCCGTGCTAGTTCTTCGGTGAAGCGACTACTGCCTTCGGTGAAGCGACTACTACCTGCACTGCTGGCCGGAGTTGACGCAGCTGGCGATCTTGTTCGCCAGGCCACCGGTGGTGACGCTGATGAAGTCGTCGTGGTCGGTCGCCGACTTGTGGAGCTGCTCCGGGAAGCCGTCCACCGCGTACGCGTTCTTCACCACGCCGTTCTGGAGGGTCGGCGGGTTGATCTTGTAGACCAGGCGCATCGTCAGCTGGGGGATCGCCTTGAAGCCGTTGCCGCAGACACCGCTCGCGGGGTCGGCGAAGGCCACGTGAGTGCGGTGGTTGGCGCTGTCGATGTTCTGGCCGTCCCAGCAGCTCTGGAAGGCGAACGTGCGGACCACGTTGCTGCCCTGCGGGCAGATCGGGTACTGCGACGTCAGCTGGACCTTGTTCTCGAAGCCGGTGCAGCTCCAGTGCGCGTTGGCGTTCGCCAGACCGTTGGTGGTGGTCTTGGCGTCACCGGTGATGATGCGCAGGAACTGCGGCATCGCGACGACCTTGCTGGCCGGGCTGCCGACGTACTTGATCTGCGCCTGTACGGGGGTCAGGATCTTGCCGACGTTGCCTTCCTTGCCACCGCCGTCCGCGTTCCGGTCGAAGTCCTGAGTGCCGTTCTGGAGACGGACCACGGGCCAGTAGTACGACGACAGGTCGTTCTTGTTCTGGCAGCTGGTCCCGCCCTGCAGGAACGTGTTGTTGCTGGAGAACGCGTTGACCTTCTGGTTGCCGACGTAGTCGTGCAGGTGGTGCGCGCCGTTGGTCACGCCGGGCGCCACGATGACGTTGTCGGTGTTGTGGTTCTTGTTCGCGTTCACACCGCACTGCGTGGTGAACGTACCCCTCGAGGCCTGGCCGGTCTTCTGGGGCTTCGCCAGGACGTTCGGTGCGACCTTCGTGATGTCGACGAAGTCGGCGGCGACGGGACCGTTTCCGGCCTGACCGCCGATGTTGGCCGGTGCGCTCGCGCTCGGAGCAGCGCTGGCCTGGGCGCCACCGTTGTTCTGCTGGCCGCCGTTGTTCTGCCCGTTGTTCTGCTGGCCACCGTTGTTCTGGCCACCGGCGGTGGTCTGAGCCTGGTCGGCGGTGGTGCCGGTGCAGGCGGCGAGAGCGTCCAGCGTGGTGGGGGCGGCGGCGCCCACCCGCGTGAAGTCGATCTTGATGCGTCCGATGACCGCGCTCCGCTTGTCCTTGAGCGGCGACAGGATCGCGTTCTGGACGAAGCCCGCGTCATTGGCCTGGGCCTGACGTGACGAGGCCAGCCGGGCGTACGCCTCGGTGATCTGCTTGTCGAGCGTGGCCAGCTCCGCGTCGACATTCGACTTGGCGTTGGCGGGCACGTTGGTCAGCTTCTGCCCGATGTCGGGGCAGGAGATGGTGGCGACCTGGGCGGCGGCGGCCTTGACGGTGTTCGGGCTCGAGTTGGTCTCGTGCGCCGAGGCGTAGAAATTCGCCCAGATCAGTCCGCCCCCACCGATCGCGAGCGCCGCGGATGCGGCAACGGCGCGAACAGCCAGTGGCGAACGTCGTTTGCGAGTGTTGCGTCCCATGGAACTCCTCTGACTTCCTTGCGGGGCATCGAGGCGCCCGACAGGAGTGAAGCGGCGTCCATCAGTACGCAGGTGACTCCTGAGGCGTTCAGAAACCCAGGAAAATCTTAGAAGTTCGTGAGGTCATTTCCGGCGCAATGGGCTCAGAAGCGCATGTTTTTCGGGGAGTTGATATCGAAAAACAGGTTTGAATGATATTCAACGGTGTGGGTGGCCTCTCTCTCACGGTATCCACCCGCTGCCGTTCGGTGTTCCCTCAGTGGCCGCCGCGATCCAAATACGCCAGTACGGCGAGTACGCGCCGGTTGTCGTCGTCGGATACCTCCAGCCCCAGTTTGGTGAAGATGTTGGAGGTGTGTTTGGCGATCGCCCGTTCTGTGACCACGAGTTGGGCCGCGATCGCCGCGTTCGAGCGCCCCTGCGCCATCAGTTCGAGCACCTCCAGCTCGCGCGGAGTGAGCCGCCCGAGCGGCCGGCCGGTGTGCGAACGCCGCGCCAGCAGCTGCTGGATGACCTGCGGGTCCATCGCGGTCCCGCCCGCCGCCACCCGCCGTACGGCATCGATGAACTGCTCCGCGTCGAACACCCGGTCCTTGAGCAGATAGCCGACCCCGCCGGTGCCGTCCGCGAGCAACTCCCGTGCGTACAGCTGCTCCACGTGCTGGGAGAGCACGAGCACCGGCAGCCCCGGCCGCTCCCGGCGGGCCTGGAGCGCGCACTGCAGCCCCTCGTCCGTGTGCGAGGGCGGCAGCCGTACGTCGACCACGGCGACGTCGGGCGCCAACTCGGCCAGGGCCCGGGTGAGTTCGGGCCCGCTCTCGACGGCGGCGACGATCTCGAAGTCGTACGCCTCGAGCATCCGGACCAGTCCGTCGCGCAGCAGGAACAGGTCTTCGGCTAGGACAACGCGCAAGGGATCTCCATGGTGACCATGGTGGGACCGCCCGCGGGGCTGCTGACGGCCAGGACGCCGTCGAATGTACCGAGCCGTCGCTCGACCCCGGTGAGCCCCGAGCCCGCGCCGACCCGGGCGCCGCCCTCCCCGTCGTCGGTGACGGTGATACGGAGCATTCCGTCCCTGTGCTGGAGGTCGACCCAGAGGCGCTCGGCACCGGAGTGCTTGACCGCGTTGGTCGGCACCTCGCTGACGGCGAAGTACGCGGCGGACTCGACGGGCGCCTCCGCGCGGCCGTCCATGTCGACGTCCACCTCACTCGCGAGCGGCAGCCGCAGCGCCAACGCCCTTACGGCGTCGCAGAGTCCACGCTCGGCGAGCACGGGGGGATGGATACCCCGTACGAGGTCGCGCAGCTCGGTGAGCGCCTCGGCGGAGGACCGGCGGGCCTGGGCGAGCAGTCGGCGGGCCTTGGCCGGGTCCTTCTCGATGAGGGCGTCGACGGTCCCCAGGTCCATCCCCATGGCGACCAGTCGCGCCTGTGCTCCGTCGTGCAAATCCCTCTCGATACGGCGTAGTTCGGCAGCCGACGTGTCCACGGCGGCACGGCGGGTCTCGGTGAGGACGCGGACCCGCTCGGCGAGTTCGCCGTCGCCGGAGGCGAGAACGGAGCGGACGAGGAGGAAATGGACCCGCAGGAGGGCGGGGGAGAGGAAGTAGGAGGTGACGAGGAGCGCCGCGCCTAGTACCCCCGCGAGGAGGGCGGAACCCTGCCCCGACACCGGCACGAAGCCGTACCACCACCCCACATGCGTCCCGTCCGTGAAGACCCGCCACAGGCCGGCCGCCAGCGCGAAGCCCTCCAGGGGGTAGAAGAGGAGGGCGGCGGGCAGCAGAGCGGTCACGAACCCGGCGGTCATGTCGACCACCAGCCAGCCGAGGTCGCGCCAGGTCGCCGGGTCTCCCAGCATCCGCAAGCAGCGCGTCCATGGGCTCAGACCCGCGGGCAGACTCCTGTACGTGGACGGAATCCGTATCCCGCACCACTCGGCGGCGCTGATCCGCCGGCGGTCCGCGAACGCCCGTACGCCGGTCAGGACCCAGGGGGTCGTGACGATCCCCACCCCCACGGGCACCAGCAGGATCGACACGACGGAGAGCACGAACAGAAGGACCCCGCCGGTGAACCCCCCGACGGCCAGCACCAGCCCTCGTCCCCCGGCGACCAGCACCTCCGGGCCGCGTGCCCGTATGCCCCTGCCGCTCCACATCTCCATACCGCCAGTCTCGCCGACCCGTCCCGCACGGTCACTGGGCCGAGCCCCCGGGCGGGGGTGGTGCCAGGTTCACCCCGGGGGCAGGGTCCAGTTCCTTGTCTGCGGGCGGGTGGGGGCTGGTCGCGCAGTTCCCCGCGCCCCTCAGGAGCGCTGGCGCGCATCCCTCAGCCCGTCCGGCGTTTGAGGACGAGGCGTTCAGGCCGACAGGGGGTCTGGGGGCGGAGCCCCCAGGGATGGGACGGGTAGGGGCGGCGGGGGCGAGGACAAGGAGTGGGGTTACAGGGCGAGCACCTTGGCCTCCACGTCCGGCGGCAGCCCCACCGGCGGGCGCCCCGGACGCTGAGGGGCCACCCCGCCGATGTCCTGGAGCCAGGCCCACGTGTCCGCGACCGTCTCCGCGACGGACCGACACCGCAGACCCGCCTCCACCGCACGGGAGACATCCGCCCGATGAAGAGCGTCATGCATGTCGGTCCCCACCGGCACCCACACCGGCAACTGCGTCCACGGCTGGATCCCGGCGTCGAGGACCACGGAAGGCTCGGTCCAACGGAGTTCCGCCCGCGCCCCCGTGACGCGAACACAGGCGTCGAGCAGCTCCCCCATCGTCGTATGCCCCTGCGGACTCATCAGGTTGCACGCCCCGCTCACCCCCGCTTCCGCCGCCCCGAGAATCCACTCCGCCAGGTCACGGACATCGACGTACTGGAGGGGAAGCGACCGGGGCCCGGGCGCGAGCACGGGGCCGCCCCGGGCGATCCGGGTCAGCCACCACGGCAGACGGCCGATGTTCTCGTACGGCCCGAGGATCAGCCCGGACCGTACGAGCAACGAGCGCTCCGCGCCGAACGCGGACACGGCGGCCAGCTCGCCGCCCAGTTTGTCCTGCGGATAGTCGGTCTGTTCCGCGTCCTCGGACGCCCCCTCCACGAGGGGCGCGTCCTCGGCGTAGTCGGCGGGCGGAGCCCACGCGTAGACCGAGCAGCTCGACACGTACACATACCGCCCGGCCCGGTCGGCCAACAGCCGTGCCGTGTCGCGGACGGCCCGCGGCGCCGCCGACCAGGTGTCGACGACGACATCCCACTCACCCTCGGCGGAGGCGTCGGCGAGCGCCGCGAGCCCGTCCGGGGCGGTGCGGTCGCCCAGCAACGACCGCACCCCGGCGGGCGGTTCGCGGTGCCCCCGGTGGAAGACGGTCACCTCCCAGCCACGGCCGAGCGCCGCCTCCACCACGGCCCGCCCCGCGAAGTCCGTACCGCCCAGCATCAGTAGTTTCTTGGGTTTCATACGGACGACTCTGCCCGCACGGTCCGCCGGGCGGAACGGGAATCTGCTGACAGAAGAGTCGCTGAGCGGCGGGGTGGGTCAACGCCCCGTCGGAGGCGCGTACTTGTACCCGACCCGCCGTACCGTCTGGATCGCCTGCCGGTGCTGCGCCCCCAGCTTGCGCCGCAACCGCGCGACGTGGACGTCGACGGTCCGCCCGTCGCCCACGTGCCCGTAGCCCCACACCGTGGTGACCAACTGGTCACGAGTGTGCACCCGGTGCGGATGCGCGACGAGGTGCGTGAGCAGCTCGAACTCCAGGTAGGTGAGGTCGAGCGACCGCCCGTCGACCTCGGCGGTGCGCTGCACGGGGTCGATGCGCACGAGCGGGTCGGCCCCGACGGCGGCGTCGGCGGGGGCCGGCGAGTTCGGGACGGCGACCGGCAGCGGGGGCTGCTGGTCGGCCGGTACGAGGACCAGGTAGCCGATCATCGGCGGCTGGCCCGGCAGTACCGGCAGGGTGTGCGGGGGAGCGGGCAGCCAGGTGGCGCCAGGCGGCAGGAAGTCCGCGACGTCGGCCACCTCGTCCCGGTGGACGGCACGGAGTCGGTGCCGTGCGGGGGTGGGCACGGGTGCGGAGGTGGCCGCGACGGATGTGAAGGAACGAGTGGTCGCCATGAGAGGTCAGCTCTTTCGCGCGAGAAGTTCGTCGGGAAGGTCGACGACCGCGAGTTCGTGGTCGGGGCCGTCGAGGACGTACGTCGTGCGCGCTGGCCGAAGGCCGGGGTGTACGGCTTTAGAGGGCCCGCGCGTTCGTCGCGCGGCAACACACCCGGTCGAAGTCGTGATGCTGACGGGACGGCCAGAAGGGCTCCAGGTCGGGGCGACCCGTCGCGGTGTACCTCTGGAAGCTGGCCATGTCTCCATTGAAGCAGACGCCGGGGCCGGGCAGGAGAGTCCTCTCACAGGTCGGACGCGTCCTTGGCGTGAACTTGACGTCGTTCTACGAGGTCGCCGTCGCGACGCGAGGAGGCGCCCACCGTGACGGTGAGCGCCTCCTCGTTCGAGTGCGGGGCGGATCAGACCTGGCCGGCCTTCTCCAGGGCGGTGCAGCAGGTGTCGACGAGCAGGCGCGTCACGACGTACGGGTCGACGTTGGCGTTCGGGCGGCGGTCCTCGATGTAACCCTTGCCGTCCTTCTCGACCTGCCACGGGATGCGGACCGAGGCGCCACGGTTGGAGACGCCGTAGGAGTACTCGTTCCACGGGGCGGTCTCGTGCAGGCCGGTCAGGCGGTCGTCGATGCCGGCGCCGTAGTTCTTGACGTGGTCGAGCGGCTTCGAGCCCTCGCCCAGCGACTCGCACGCGGTGATGATCGCGTCGTAGCCCTCGCGCATCGCCTTGGTGGAGAAGTTGGTGTGCGCGCCGGCGCCGTTCCAGTCGCCCTTGACCGGCTTGGGGTCGAGGGTCGCGGAGATGTTGAAGTCCTCGGCGGTGCGGTAGAGCAGCCAGCGGGCCACCCACAGCTGGTCGGAGACCTCGAGCGGCGCCAGCGGGCCGACCTGGAACTCCCACTGGCCGGGCATGACCTCGGCGTTGATGCCGGAGATGCCGAGACCCGCCTTGAGGCAGTTCTCGAGGTGCGCCTCGACGACGTCACGGCCGAAGATCTCGTCCGCGCCGACGCCGCAGTAGTAGCCGCCCTGCGGGGCCGGGAAGCCGCCGACGGGGAAGCCGAGCGGGCGCTCCCCGTCGAAGAAGGTGTACTCCTGCTCGATGCCGAAGATCGGCTCCTGCGCGGCGAACTTCTCCGCCACCTCGGCGAGCGCGGCACGTGTGTTGGACTCGTGCGGCGTCATGTCGATGTTCAGGACCTCGCACATGACGAGGACGTCGTCACCGCCGCGGATCGGGTCCGGGAAGATGGCGACAGGCTTGAGTACGCGGTCCGAGGCGTGACCCTCGGCCTGGTTCGTGGAAGACCCGTCGAAGCCCCAGATCGGCAGCTCGGCACCCTTGGCGTCGTCGGCCAGTATCTTCGTCTTGGAACGGAGCTTGGCCGTCGGCTCGGTGCCGTCGATCCAGATGTACTCAGCCTTGAAGGTCACGGGCCACATCCTTCGGGGTGTGTCTTTGGGCGCACTGCGGGTGCTGCGGCACTGGGGCGCCGCGGTACTGCCCGGCAGCCTGTCAACAGGCGATTTCCCGATCATTGCTCGAATGTGAACGCCGTGTTACCGGGTGCCTCTGTGCTGCGACTCAGTCGCCGAGAGCGATTCGCGACCGCTATCAGCGGCCGTTCGCGAAGCCCGCGACCATACGCGTCGGCCCATCGTGATCCTCCCGGCCCCGGTCGCGGCGGCTCGTATGCGATGGGTTTGCGGGCGCGCACCCGGCTCCACCTCTATGTGCCGCTCGTGCCTCGGTGTACCGGTCATGCCTCGACGCGCCGGTCCCGCTGTTCGTGGCCGCGAACAGCGGGACCGGCACGCCGCGCCGAGTGGCGCAGTCCCTCAGCCGTCAGTCTGAGGCGCTCACCCCACCTTCTCGATCCGGGCCCGGCGGATCAGGAACTTGCCCGGCTCCCGGACCTGCTCGAACGCCGCGTTGTTGAGCAGTACGCAGCTGCCCGACACGGAGGTGACCTGCACGGTCGTGGACTTGTTGTTGTCCAGGTTCGTGACCTTGAGCTTGGTCCCGGCCGGGAACTGGTTGCTGGACGCTGCCGGGGCGCCGGCCTCACCCGAGAGGGTGACGGTCGAGCCGTTGCAGACCTGCTGGCCGGTGGCGGCGCCACCACCACCCGCCCCCTGCGCGGGTGCGGTGGTCTGCTGCTGCGCGGGCGGGGTCTTCGCCGGCTGGGCGGACTGCGCGGGCTGCGTGGTCTGGGAGCCCTGAGCCGACTCCCCAACCGCGCAACCGGACGCCTTCTGCTGCACCTTGATCTGAGCGATGACCGCCTCGCGGTTGGCGATCCGTGCCGTCGACTGCGCGTCGGGATTGGCCCGCTGGCCGTCGATGAACTTCTGGTTGTTGCCGAGGGCGGTGGCGAGCCCCTGGCAGACCATCGAGTCCGCGGCGGACAGGGTCCGGGCGTTCGAGCTCTGCGCCGCGTTCGAGGTGGCCGCCATGGCGAAGGCGCCGCCTCCGGCCACGGCCGCGGCAACGACCAGCAGCGTGACCTTCTTCTTGGCGCTGAGAGTTCTCCTACGCGACATGCGCGCCTCCTGTCCGTGGCCGCCTCCGTCGGCGGCCTGCTGTGATCCGTATGCCGCTAAGTACGAGATCCCGAACAGGGTTGCTCAATGGTCGACACGAGTCATTGAAGTGGCCTGGGCCACATGGGGAGTTGGCCGGGGAGGCGGCGGAGAGGACGTGCGCCGAGAAAACCGGGACTACCACGCCTCTCGGGACTACCGCGTCTGTCGGGACTACCGGGACAAGGCTTCCCGCACCGCTTCCTCCGTGCGTGCCACGACGGCCGTCCCGTCGTCCGCCGTGATGATCGGGCGCTGGATGAGCTTCGGGTGCTCGGCCAGGGCCTTGATCCACTGCCCGCGCGCGCTGTCGTCACGCGCCCACGACTTCAGCCCGAGCTCCTTGGCGACGGCCTCCTGCGTCCGGGTGATGTCCCACGGTTCGAGGCCCAGCCGGTCCAGTACGTCCCGGATCTCGTCCTCCGTGGGTACGTCCTCCAGATAGCGGCGGACGGTGTACTCCGCACTTTCCGCGTCGAGCAGGCTGATGGCGCTGCGGCACTTCGAACAGGCCGGATTGATCCAGATCTCCATGCCGTACACGTTACGCGAGACCCCCTTTTCCACTGGTGTCACGCCACCCCCAAAGGCCCTGTGGCCAGGGGCTTTTGTCAGTGCCGGGCGGTAGAATAGAAGCAGTGTTCGAGGGTGTCGCCGGGGGGTCCGGATGGCGCCCTGACCGCGACAGGAGGATGCCTGTGCCCGCTGCCGCACTGAAGCCGCTGCCCACTCAGTCCACGTCCAAGAGGGCGGTCCTGATGGACCTGCCGTACGAGCCCGTGACGAAGCGCCCGTTGCCGCCGGGGCGGCCTCGCGAGTGGTACGTCACGCACAACCGCCGGCTCAAGGCGATGCGTCTCGCGATCGCTCTGCTCGATTCCGGTGTGTATGTTCCGAACCAGGCCCGCGACGAGAAGATCCGCAGCACCGCGGAAGCGATCGGTGTTCATCCGCCGTCGGACACCACGTGCCACATGGTGCGCGCGCTGATGCGTTACGCGCGCTGAGCGCCGGGGCGGCGGGGGCGACTTTCCTCGCCCCGCCGCCCCTACCCGTCCCATCCTGACCCGTCCCATCCTGAAGATGCGGGGCGAAGCCCCGCTTCAGGGGCGCGGGGAACTGCGCGGCCAGCCCCCACCCACCCGCAGTCGGTCGGCCTCACCCGATCGGCACCCCTGGCATGCGTACGCCCTGCTCACAGCCTTGACTGAAAGGGGAATCCACAGCGGAAGGTCGGGAGACGACATGGCGAGGCACGCGACGCAACGGATACGCGGGATGCGAGGGCTCGGCGTTCCGGGGGCGGTGGTTCTCGTCCTCCTTGTGGCCGTCGGCGCGTCCCTGACCGGCTGTTCCAACGGCACCACTCCTTCCGACGTGGCCTCGTCCCTCGCGTCCGAGGCCGGCAACGCCCTCGCCTCCGCTACCGCCGAGGCCGGGCGGAAGCTCGACGAGTTCAAGAGCGGCCTGGACGCCAAGGACGAGGTGAAGGTGGGCGACCAGGTGACCACCGACTCCGCGGGGCGGGCCACCGTCAAGGTCACCGCGACCAACCCGACCTCCTCGGCGAGGAAGTACGCGGTCCAGGTCGACTTCCGCGACACGGTCGTCGTCACCCTGAACGACGTCCCGGCGGGCGCCGCCAAGGACGCCACCGCCCGCAGCAACCGGGCCCTCTCCGGGGACGTCACCGCCGACGTCTCCCGAGCCGTGCGGACCTGACGGCCGTGCACCGGAACGGCACCTCGGCCCCCGGAGTCTGAACGCGGCCGCCCTGCGGCCGCTCAGCCGTACAGCTCGAACAACCCGGTCACATACGCCGTCAGCCGTTCGCCCAGCAGCTCGGGGGTCAGGTCCGTGCGTCCCAGCTCCCGCCACGGCACCGCGAGCTTCTCGGCGTCGGGGGAGTAGGCGAGCGCGTCCAGCAGCCGCCAGTACAAGTGACTTTCGGCGTCGGCCGGCCGGCGTCCGCCGTGTGCCTCGTACCGCGCGCGGAACCCCAGGCCGTACTCCTCCCCGTGCAGCAGCGCGAGGGCCGTGGAGCAGTGGGCCACGTCCAGGTCGGCGGGCCCCCACGAGGTCTCCACCCAGTCGACCACCCCGCTGATCCGCAGCGTGTCACCCGCTCCGCCGAAGAGCACGTTGCCGGGATGGAAGTCCCGGTGCAGGAAACACCCTTCGTACGCCGGGGGCTCGCGCCGGATCACGTCCACGGCCCGCTCCCACAGCGCGCCCCGGGGCGTACGGACGCGTTCGGGTGAGGTCCATGCCTGGTAGGTGCGCGGACGGTCGGCCGGAACCACCGCGTGGATACGGGCCAGTTGGCGGGCCAGCAGGTCGATGCGGCGGTCCAGGTCCTCCTCGTCGACCCGTACCCCGCCCGGCAGCGAGGACATCAACAGGGAGGGATGGTCGCAGTGTTCGGCGGCGGCGTCGACGGCGCGCAGCTCGGGCGTGGGCACGTCCTCGTACGGGGCGAGCAGGGTGAGGACGGACGCCTCGCGGGCCAGCAGGCCGGGCGCGTGCCGGCGGTAGAAGGGCTTCACGAACGACCGCAGCACCAGACCCGTACCGTCGTCGAGGGTGAGCCGGCGCATCTGGGAGCTCCAGCCGCCGCGCAGGGCCGTGGACTCCCGGACGCTCCTGCCGGCCGGAAGCTGCTTGGCCACCCAGCTCCGGGTCGCGGTCCACCCGCGCTCGCCCAGTCCCACGAGCACGGAGTCCACGAACCGCGCCCGCTCGGCGGAGTGTTCGCGCAGCCACAGGCCCAGCATGTGGTCGGCGTCGGGGAATTCGAGCCGGGTGAACTGGGCACGGGCGGTGAGCGCGTCCGTCACGGCCTCGGTGACGGCGGGCGGGATGACGGCGTCCGTGCCGGGTACGGCGAGTACCGCACGGCCGTCGTACCCGCGCAGCACATCGAGCGCGGGGGCCTGCCGCCAGCTGTCCGGCGCCCGGATGATCTCACTGAAGCGCCCGGCGCCCTCCCCGAACGGAACCGGCCAGGCCTCGGCGCCGTACACCGCGGGCGCGCACAGGCCCAGCGCCACCACGCGCCGCCCGTAGTGCCCGGCGAGATCGGCCACCGTCTGGCCGCTCATGCTGAATCCGACGAGGATCAGCGGACTGTCCGCCGGGACCGACGCGTCGATGACGGAGACGGCCTGCTCGAAGCGTCTGCGCAGGCTCAAGTCCTTGAGTTCGCCCGAGCTTTCGCCGTGTCCGGAGAAGTCGAGGGCGAGGCCCCGGCAGCCGCGTGCCACGAATTCCTCCAGCAGCGGGAGCAGGCGCTCCTTGTTGCCGAGGCCCGCGCCGTGCAGCAGGACGACGGTGGCCGCGGCGTCACGGTCACCGGCATGGTCATGGCCGGGGCCAGGGCTGTCGTCACCGCCGCCGCTGACGCAGCTCAGTCGTTCACCGTCGTGGTCGTGTGCGAAGGAGGCGAGCATGCCCCCATTTACCCACGGCCCCGGCGTAGTTGTGTGATGTCCGGTTCCGTGCCGGTTGATCAGATGCCGTAGACGGCGAAGGCGTCCTTGTGGCGGAGGAGGTCGCGGCGGGCGTGGGCGATGTTGGCGCGTCCGGCGAGGCGGATGGTGCTGATCGCCAGGTTGCGGAAGCTGGCCAGGGCTCGGGGTGCTGTACCGGTCCTGACCTGGGAGTTGTCTTCCCGGAAGGTGACGTCTCGCACCCAGTGGATCTTGTTCTCCACGGTCCAGTGGGACCTCTCGTAATGGTTGAGGTGGGCGGGGCCGGCGACGTCGGGCGGCAGGCTGGTGACGCCGAAGACGATCTCTTTGCTGGTCCATTCGCCGTCGAGGTTGCCGGTGTCGCGGCGGAGGCGGAAGACCTGGGATGCGCCGGGGAACAGGGTGTGGCCGGCGGGTGCGGTGCGCAGGGTGCGGCGTTCGGTGCGGCCGTGCCCGCGGTCGGTCTCGGTCGCGGTGGTCTCGGTGAAGTCGGTGTCCGTGCCGGTCAGCAGTATCTGGGCGGCGGCGTGCGCGAGGGGCTGGTTGCCCTTGAGGATCAGGACGTAGTGGCTGCCGAGGGGGCCGGTGATCAGGCGGGCGGTCTTCTTCGTGGTGTGCAGCGCGTCCAGGGTGAACACCCTTCCGTCCAGGCCGAGTCGGGTGAGCAGGGCCCGGGCTGCCTCGCCCTCGCCGCGCTTGTCGGGGACCTGGCTCTGGCCCAGGACCGCGCCGTTGGCGTGGTCGATCGCGCCGACCAGGAAGACCCGCCCGCTCTCGGTGCGGGCGCCGGTCAGGGCCTTGCCGTCCAGGGCCGCGGCGGGCAGCAGCCCCTCTGGCGCCGGGTGCTCGGCTGCGCGCTGGGCGGTGCGGCGCTGTTCGCGTTCCGCTGGTCCCGGGGTGGCGGGGATCTCCGGCGCCGGCACGGTGCCGCGGGCGAGGTCCGCGACGTGTCCGCAGGTTGCCGTGTCCAGGGCGTCGGTGTCCAGATGGGTGAGCACGCGCCGGAAGGTGCGCTCGCTGGGTACGAGGTAACGGCCGGTCAGCGGGTTGTACCGAGCGCCGATACTGGCCAGGTTCGTCTGCGGGGCACGGGCCGCCCACTGCCAGATCGCGGCGATCGAGTCGCCGCCGACCACCAGCGTCGCGCACGCGGTCAGTGTCAGGATCACCACCAGGGCGTGGCGTCGGCCACGTTTCGCGCGCAGGTCCGGGACCTGCCGCAACCTGCTGACCAGTTCGGACTCCACTGTCGTCGGGTCGGTGGCGAGCTCGGCCTCCCCCCGGGCGAGGTCCGCGAGTTGGCCAACGGCAGGGGGGATCGGCGAAGATGCGGGCACGAGCGCGACTCCTGTGACGATCTTTTGGCGTAGAGACCTGAAAGATCATCAGAAGTCGCGCTCGTCCTGCAACCAGCCACATCAAACCGGGGCAGAACAACTCAAGGGAGAACTACGCCGGGGCCGTGCCCATTTACCCATGCCTGCCTTTACGTACGTCTGCCTTTTCCCACGTCTGCTTTTCGTCGGCCCCAGTGCCCCGGTCGAGGTCACAGACCCGGGGCGCCCCAGATGGGGAACCAGCGGCTGAGGTCCTGCTCGATCCGCAGATCGTCCGCGAGTGCGGCCTTGACCTGCAGTTCCAGCGCGTTGTCGCGTCGTTGGGTCTCGCCGGCCAGCGGCGCGAAGGGATAGAAGGTGCCGCGCTTGTAGAGATAGACGAGCCCGAGCCGTCGCTGTCCGCCGTCCTGGAAGCCGGCCACGGAGCAGAGCAGTTGCGGTCCGAAGCCGCTGCCCTCCAGCGCGCTGTTGACCGCGTGCAGATCACTGACCAGCGCGGGCAGATCGTCCGGCTCCCGCCGCGAGACCAGCCACGAGTACCCGTACTCGTCCCGGCTGACCTCCACCGGCGGGCCCGTGCGTTCGGTATCCGCGTCGAGCAGCTCCTGCACCTCCCGGTGTGCCTGGGCGAAGGCCCCGCCCTCGACGCTCGCGAAGCACACCGCGCCCGTCCCGGTCGGCTTGAACCCGGCGGCGGCCTCCAGGGTCACGGCCGCCGACGGCAGCCCGAAGAGCTGGTCGAGATCGGGCGCGACGGCCTTGGTGCGCCCGAGCAGGATGTCCAGGAACCCCATACAGTCGGCTGCCTTTCGGGAAAGGACGAAGGGACGAAGGGACGAAGAGACGCGGCACCGGATGGAGATCGGGACGGGTCAGGCCGTGTTCTCGGGAGTCGCCGCCTCACCCAGCTCCGCCGAGATCCTGCCCAGTTGTTCGAGCCGCTGTTCCAGGCTGGGGTGGGTCGAGAAGAGCTTCGCGATCCCCGGTTCGGCGCCGAGGGCCGGCGTGAAGTAGAACGCGTTGAACGCCTGTGCCGTCCGCAGGTCCTCGGTCGGAATCCGCGCGATGTCCCCGGAGACCTTCGTCAGCGCGGACGCCAGCGCCGAGGGCCGGCCGGTGAGCAGGGCGGCGGACCGGTCGGCGGCCAGCTCGCGGTACCGGGACAGGGCTCGGATGAGCAGGAAGCTGATCGCGTACACGGCCGCGGAGACGGCCATCACCGCCATGAAGATCGCCACGGTGTTCTGGTCCTTGCGGCCGCGCCCGCCGAAGAGCTGAGAGTAGAAGGCGAACCGCACGATCAGCCCGGCGATCACCCCGAGGAAGGAGGCCACGGTGATCACGGCGACGTCCTTGTGCGCCACGTGCGACAGCTCGTGGGCGAGCACGCCCTCCAGCTCGTCCGGCTCCAGCCGCCGCAGCAGCCCGGTGGTCACGCAGAGCACCGCGTGATCGGCGTTCCGCCCGGTCGCGAACGCGTTCGGCATGTCGATGTCCGACACGGCGACGAGCGGCTTCGGCATGTCGGCGACGGCACACAGCCGGTCGACGACCCCGTGCAGCTGCGGATACTCCTCCCGCTCCACGATCCGGCCGTGCATCGCGTAGAGCGCGATCCGGTCCGAGAACCAGTACTGCGCGCCGAGCACCAGGGCCGCGACGACCACGACCAGCACCCAGGACTTCAGCAGCACGATCAACGCGGCGACGAAGGCCACGTACAACAATCCGAGCAGGAACAGCGTGACCGTCATGCGCATGGTCAACCGCGGATCGCTCCGGAAACGGCTCTGCATGTGTATCACCCCCGCAGTAGGGCACTCGTCCCACTGCCCAGTGTGCACCTGCGGATGCCCATGAAGCGGTTCCGAAGAGCCCTAGGAGGTGCAAAGGCAGCCTGTGGGACTTCCGTGTGTTCCCGGGTGCGCCCGGCACCCGTCCGCACCCGTTCCCGCCCACGTTTCGGCACCCGTTCTCGTCCAAGATGCTGAGTGGTCGATCACGGACTAGCCTTTACTCGCGACCAGCTCTCAATGATGAGAGCCGCGATTGGGGTACGCCCGCTCGACGCGTCGACGGTTTGAACGTACTCCTCGTACTCGGGCGAGCACCGCGCCGGACCAATCCACTGCGGTCGCGGCCATCTGCCATCCGTCTCGCGCCTCCGAAAAGACGGCACGAGAGGGTGGAAGGAGGATTCATCCATGAAGGCACAACGCGCCAGGCGCTTCTTCGCTGTATCCGCTATCGGCGTTCTGATGGCCGGCGGCGCCGCGGTCGGCGCAGCAGGCACGGCCTCAGCAGCCGCCCCGGCTCAAGCCTCGACGCAAGTCATCACCCATGGCTGTTCCAACTGGGGTGGCCGGGGCAACTGTGGCTTCGGCTTCAACAACGGCTTCAACAACGGCTTCGGCTTCAACAACGGCTTCGGCTTCAACACCGGCTTCGGCTTCAACAACGGCTTCGGCTTCAACAACGGCTTCAACAACGGCTTCAACCGTGGTGGAGTCGTAGTGATTGTGGTGCCCTGACGGACCACGGGCCGGACCACGGGCGAGGGCCGCCACCTGTACTCACAGGTGGCGGCCCTCGGCGTTGCGTCTGCCGTGCTCTTTAGACGCCGTGCTCTTTAGACGTCGTAGTAGAGCTCGAACTCGTGCGGGTGCGGACGCAGCTGCAGCGGCGCGATCTCGTTCGTGCGCTTGTAGTCGATCCACGTCTCGATCAGGTCGGACGTGAAGACGTCGCCCGCGAGGAGGAACTCGTGGTCGGCCTCGAGGCGGTCGAGGACGGCCGGCAGGGAGGTCGGGACCTGGGCGACGCCCGCGTGCTCCTCGGGAGCGAGCTCGTAGAGGTCCTTGTCGATCGGCTCGGCCGGCTCGACCTTGTTCTTGATGCCGTCGAGGCCCGCGAGCAGCAGCGCCGAGAAGGCGAGGTACGGGTTGCCGGAGGAGTCGGGCGCCCGGAACTCGACGCGCTTGGCCTTCGGGTTCGAACCGGTGATCGGGATACGCATCGCAGCGGAGCGGTTGCGCTGCGAGTACACCAGGTTGACCGGGGCCTCGAAGCCGGGGACCAGACGGTGGTACGAGTTCACCGTCGGGTTCGTGAAGGCGAGGAGCGACGGGGCGTGCTTGAGGATGCCGCCGATGTAGTAGCGGGCGGTGTCCGAGAGGCCCGCGTAACCGGCCTCGTCGTAGAACAGCGGGTCGCCGTTGGCCCACAGCGACTGGTGGACGTGCATGCCCGAGCCGTTGTCGCCGAAGATCGGCTTCGGCATGAAGGTCGCGGTCTTGCCGTTGCGCCAGGCGACGTTCTTCACGATGTACTTGAAGAGCTGGAGGTCGTCGGCCGCGGCGAGCAGCGTGTTGAACTTGTAGTTGATCTCGGCCTGGCCGGCGGTGCCCACCTCGTGGTGCTGGCGCTCGACCTGGAGGCCGGACTTGGCCAGCTCCAGGGAGATCTCGGCACGCAGGTCGGCGAAGTGGTCGACCGGCGGGGTCGGGAAGTAGCCGCCCTTGTAGCGGACCTTGTAACCACGGTTGTCCTCGAGGGCACCGGTGTTCCAGGCGCCGGCCTCGGAGTCGATGTGGTAGAAGGCCTCGTTCGACTTGGTGTCGAAGCGCACGCTGTCGAAGACGTAGAACTCGGCCTCGGGGCCGAAGTACGCGGTGTCGGCGATGCCGGTCGACGCGAGGTAGGCCTCGGCCTTCTTCGCCACGTTGCGCGGGTCACGGGAGTACTGCTCGCCCGTGATCGGGTCGTGGATGAAGAAGTTGATGTTGACCGTCTTGTCGCGGCGGAAGGGGTCGACGCGCGCGGTGGACAGGTCGGCGCGGAGCGCCATGTCGGACTCGTGGATGGCCTGGAAGCCGCGGATCGAGGAACCGTCGAACGCGAGCTCCTCGGCCGGGTCGAAGGCCTCGGCCGGGATCGTGAAGTGCTGCATCACGCCCGGCAGGTCGCAGAAGCGGACGTCGACGAACTTGACGTCCTCGTCCGCGATGAACTTCTTGGCCTCGTCGGCGTTCTGGAACATCCAGCTCCTCCTACTCCCGCCCACAGTGGACCGGGGTGGTAGTTCGTTCGTGCGGCCAGTGCGGTGGCACACGCTGGAGCCGACCATAGGGATGGGGGATTTCTCCAGCGTGACCCATTTGTTTCGCCCAAGTTAACCGACCCGGGGCAGTCGGGCCCCTCCTGTCCGTATGCCAAAACGGGCGCAGTACCGTGGACGGGTGGACAACAGGCAAGCAATCGGATCGTGGCTCTCCGGACCCCGCGCGGCCATGGAGGACGCGGGCTCCGACCTCGGTTACCGGGGCGAGCAGCTCGGTCTGCCGGAACAGGGCCCCGGCTCCATCGCCCGCCCGGGCCGCCGTCTCGGCGCCCTCGCGATCGACTGGGCCCTGTGCCTGTTGATCGCATACGGACTGCTCACCCACGGCTACAAGCCGGGGGCGACCGGCAACTGGGCGCTCCTCGTCTTCTTCGTCCTGGGCGTCCTGACCGTCGGCACGGTCGGCTTCACCCCGGGCAAGCGCCTCTTCGGCCTGCGGGTCGTCCCGGAGGGCGGCGGCCACCTCAACCCGCTGCGCGCCCTGCTGCGCACCGCCTTGCTGTGCGTGGCCGTCCCCGCCCTGATCTGGGACCGCGACGGCCGCGGCCTGCACGACCGCCTGGCCCGCACGATCGAGGTCCGGATCTAGCGCCCTTCCAACAGGTCGTACGACGATGGGGGCGCCCGGAGTGATCCGGGCGCCCCCATCGTCGTAACTCTGCTCAGAGGAGTGTCAGCGGGCCTTCGGTCCGCCGCGCGGCATCCGCATGCCCTTGGGCATCGGACCCTTCGGAAGGGGCATGTTGCTCATCAGGTCGCCCATCGCGCGCAACCGGTCGTTGGTGGCCGTCACCTGCGGGCCGGTCAGGACGCGGGGGAACTTCAGCATCGTCGTGCGGAGCTTCTTGAGCCCCACCTGACCCTCACCGGTGCCCACGAGCACATCGTGCACGGGCACATCGGCGACGATCCGCGCCATCTTCTTCTTCTCGGCCGCCAGCAGGCTCTTCACCCGGTTCGGGTTGCCCTCGGCCACCAGCACGATGCCGGCCTTGCCGACCGCACGGTGCACCACGTCCTGGCTGCGGTTCATCGCCACCGCAGGAGTCGTGGTCCAGCCCCGGCCGATGTTGTCCAGCACGGCCGCTGCGGCGCCGGGCTGACCCTCCATCTGTCCGAAGGCGGCTCGCTCGGCCCTGCGCCCGAAGACGATCGCCGTCGCGAGGAAGGCGAGCAGAAGGCCGAGAATGCCCAGGTAGTACGGGTGGTCGATCAAGAGGCCGATCGCGAGGAAGACACCGAAGGTGACGATTCCGACTGCCGCGAGTACAAGACCGATCTTGGAGTCGGCCTTGCGAGTCATCTTGTAGGTCAGGGCGATCTGCTTGAGTCGCCCGGGGTTCGCAGCGTCCGCTGCAGTTTCCTTCCTCGCCATGCCACGAAGTCTACGTGGCCCGACAAGTGCCGACGACGGCAGTGTCCGGGCGGGCGGCGGCAGTGCCCGCACGGAGGGTCCGGCGACGGCTACGAACGCGTCGCCACGGACTCCAGCACGCGCTGTGCCTCGACCCGGTCCTTGGCGCGGCGGCGGTCCTCCAGGACGGAGGTCCAGGCGTTGCGGCGGGCGGTGCGCTGGCCACTGCTCATGAGCAGCGACTCGACGGCACGGAGTGCATCGGTGAACGACGGGATGGCGGTGGCGCGTACGGGCGCGGCCTGCATGATGGAGGTCCCCCCTCGGGATGGCGGCTCTGGACGGGGCGGTACGTGGCGTAAGACCAGGGTCACTGATTGGTGTTACCAGGGCGTGACCGACCGGTCAAACACCAATGAAGCCTTGATGCGTCGGGTCTCCGTCCTGACGCCGTCCTGACTCCTGTCCCCATCTGCGCGGACAGTCGGCAGCGCGGTGAATTGGCCACATTGTGAGGGGAGTTGCTTGTGTGCCGATTCACACGCGAGCGGTGGCACTGAGTGCCACCGCTCGGGTCTTACGGCGTTTCCAATTGGGTCGCCCGCACTGGTCTGTACGGGTGTTCAGACCGCCTGCGAGGCGACGAACGCGCCCCGCTTCTCGACGGCCATCTGGTACAGCCGGCCGGCGCGGTACGAGGAGCGCACCAGCGGGCCCGACATGACACCGGAGAAGCCGATCTGCTCGGCCTCCTCCTTCAGCTCCACGAACTCGTGCGGCTTGACCCAGCGCTCCACGGGGTGGTGGCGCACGGAGGGACGCAGGTACTGCGTGATGGTCACCAGCTCGCAGCCCGCCTCGTGCAGCTGCGTGAGGGCCTCGCTGACCTCCTCGCGGGTCTCGCCCATGCCGAGGATGAGGTTCGACTTCGTGACCAGACCGTAGTCCCGCGCCTCGGTGATGACCTTCAGCGAGCGCTCGTAGCGGAAGCCCGGGCGGATGCGCTTGAAGATCCGGGGGACCGTCTCGACGTTGTGCGCGAAGACCTCCGGGCGGGACGAGAAGACCTCGGCGAGCTGGGCGGGCTCGGCGTTGAAGTCGGGGGCGAGGAGCTCGACCTTGGTGCGGCCCGCCTCGCGCTCCGCGGTCTGCCGGTGGATCTGGCGGACCGTCTCGGCGTACAGCCACGCCCCGCCGTCCTCCAGGTCGTCGCGGGCGACGCCGGTGATGGTGGCGTAGTTCAGGTCCATCGTGACCACGGACTCGCCGACGCGACGGGGCTCGTCGCGGTCGAGTGCCTCCGGCTTGCCCGTGTCGATCTGGCAGAAGTCACAGCGCCGGGTGCACTGGTCGCCGCCGATGAGGAATGTGGCCTCGCGGTCTTCCCAGCACTCGTAGATGTTGGGACAGCCCGCCTCCTGGCAGACCGTGTGCAGGCCCTCGCTCTTCACGAGGTTCTGCATCTTCGTGTACTCGGGGCCCATTTTCGCCCGGGTCTTGATCCACTCGGGCTTGCGCTCGATGGGGGTCTGGGCGTTCCTGACCTCCAGGCGCAGCATTTTGCGTCCGTCGGGTGCGACTGCGGACACATCGGCTCCCTGTAGCTTCGATTCTTCGGCGTACACCAGGGTACGCCCGTATGGTTCTCGGTCCCCGTGGTGGGCAACCTTGCGGGCCGGGGGTGCATTCCCGGGGGTTCCCTCGCCCCCGCCGCCCCTACCGGTCCCATCCCCGGGGGCTCCGCCCCCAGGCCCCCGCATCGGCCTGACGGCCTCGTCCTCAAACGCCGGACGGGCTGAGATGCGGGGGGAACTGCGCGAGCAACCCCCACCGGCCCGCAGCCGGGCCACTTCGGACGGGCGGGGGATCGGGGCTGCGCGGCATCCGTCAGGCCGAGGCCCGTTCGACCTCGCGGGGGCGCAGGTCCGCGTTCTCCAGGACGTCGCGCAGGTGCTTCTCGGCGACCGGCAGCACCTCCGCGATGGTGACGTCGCGCCCCAGCTCGTACGCCAGGGACGTCACCCCCGCGTCCCGGATCCCGCACGGGATGATCTTGTCGAAGGAGGATGTGTCCGGATTCACGTTCAGGGCGAAGCCGTGCATCGTGACGCCCTTGGCGACCCGGATGCCCATGGCGCAGATCTTCCGGTCCTCGCGCCGCTGCCCGGCGTTGGAGGGCGCGTACTCGGGCCCGTTCAGGCGGGGGTCGAACTCCTCGTCCGTCAGCCGCGGGTCGAAGTCGAGGGAGAGCCCGCCGAGCGAGGGGCGTGAGTCGACGGGGTCGCCCAGGACCCAGACGCCCGCCCGGCCCTCCACCCGGCTGGTCTCGACGCCGAAATCGGCGCAGACGCGGATCATGACCTCTTCGAGCCGCCGCAGGTGCGCCACCACGTCCACCGGGCGCGGCAGCTTCTGGATCGGGTAGCCCACGAGCTGTCCGGGCCCGTGCCAGGTGATCTTGCCGCCGCGGTCCACGTCGACCACGGGCGTGCCGTCGAGGGGCCGTTCGTTCTCCGCCGTGCGCCGGCCCGCCGTGTAGACCGGCGGGTGCTCCAGGAGCAGGCAGGTGTCGGGGACCTCGTCCAGGAAACGGGCGGCATGCACACGGCGCTGCTCGTCCCAGGCCTCTTGGTACTCCACGGCCTCGGCACCGAATCCCATGCGGACGAACCGCAACTCACTCACGGCAAGCGCCTCCCTAGAAGAAGCCTCAGAACCTTCAGAACCTTTGGTACGGCATCCGACGGGCCCGTTGTCCGGCAGGCGAAAGAACCTTTCGTCAGGTACGTAACGCGCCCACGCCACTGTACGTCCGGGCCGCACGCGTCAGCCCAGCGGTCAATCCTCACACGATCGGATGAATGGATGTCGAAATGTGCGATCGGGTGCTTACTCTCCGCTACATTCGCGCCGTCCACGAGGCCATAAGGGCTGCTCACAGGCAATCCGGGCACCCAGTGATGTCCGGAAGGCAGGAGACCGCACCGCAGATGACGGAACGACCCGCGCAGCGCACTCCCAATCGCCAGCTCGCCGCGCTCATCGCAGAAGCGGGGTTCTCCAACGCAGGTCTCGCCCGTCGCGTGGACCAGCTCGGCCTCGAACACGGACTTGACCTGAGATATGACAAGACATCGGTGACGCGGTGGCTGCGCGGGCAGCAGCCCCGCGGCACCACGCCCGCCCTCATCGCCGAGGTGTTCACCAGGCGCCTCGGCCGCCGCCTCACCGCGCAGGACCTCGGGCTCGACGCCTGCGCACCCGTCTACGCGGGCCTCGAGTTCGCCGCGACCCCCGAGGAGGCCGTCGACATCGTCAGCGGCCTGTGGCGCAAGGACTCCGGCAGCCACGCCGAACTCCGCAAGATCGCCTTCACCCCGGCGGGACTCGTCGTCCCCAGCCGCGACTGGCTCATCGGACGGGCCGACGACCGGGTGAGCCGGGGCGACCAGGCCGCCGCGCGCGTCCCTGCCCAGGGGCGCCCCGCGGTCCCCCGCCAGCGCGGCCAGACCGAACGTGGACCCGGCCAGAAGGTCACCGGCGGGGACATCGCCGCCCTTCTGTCGGTCGGTGAACTGTTCCGCGCCCTCGACCACGCCTACGGCGGCGGCCACGCCCGCCAGGCCCTGGTCCGCTACCTGGAGCACGAGGCCGAGCCGATGCTGCGCGGCGTGTACGGCGAGCAGACCGGACGGCGCCTGTTCGCGGCCGCCGCCGACCTCACCCGCCTCGCCGGTTGGACCTCGTACGACATCGCCGCGCACGGGCTCGCGCAGCGCTACTTCGTACAGGCGCTGCGGCTGTCGCAGGCGGCCGGGGACCGGGCGTACGGCTCGTACGTCCTGGTCACCATGAGCCGGCAGGCGGTCTACCTCGGCCACGGGCGGGAGGCCGTGCAGCTCGCCCGGGTCGCCCAGCAGGGCGTCGGCTCGTCCGTGCCGCCCGTCGTCCAGGCGCTGCTGCACTCCGTGGAGGCGCGCGGGCACGGCGTCCTCGGGGAGGTGCGGGCCTGCACGGCGTCGCTGGTGCGTGCCGAGCGGGCCCTCGAATCCGCCCGGCCGGGGGACGAGGCCCCGCCCTGGGCGCGGTTCTTCGACGAGGCGCAGCTCGCCGACGAGTTCGGGCACTGCCACCGGGATCTGCAGCAGTACCGGGCCGCGGCGCAGCACGCCGAGCGCTCGCTGCAGTTGCGGGCGCCCGGGTTCGCGCGCAGCCGGCTGTTCTGCCGGGTGGTGCTCGCCTCGGCACGGCTCGGGCTCGGGGAGCTCGACCAGGCCTGCCAGTTGGGCGCGGAGGCCGCGGGGCAGGCGGCGGAGATGCGGTCGGTCCGGGCCGTCGAGTACGTACGGGACTTCGAGCGGCGGCTCGAACCGTACCGGGATGCGGCACCCGTACGGGGCTACCGGGATCGGGTGGCGGCCCTGGGCTGACTCACGCCGCCGTTTCCAGACGCTCCTCCGCCGCGGCCGGACGGGCGCCCAGGTCCATGAGAAGGGCGTGGGCGGCCCGGCGGCCCGAATGCAGGGCGCCCTGGACCGTTCCGGTGTCCCGGTGGTCCCCGCAGACGTACAGGCCCGCCAGGAGGCGTACAGGGCGGCGCAGGTCGTGCGGCGGGGGCATCGCGGGGACCGCGTCACGGGTTTGGTGGACCGCGAGGAGTTCCCAGCGGGTCGTCGACGTCCTGTAGAGGCGGGCCAGTTGGGCGCGGACCGCGGTGTCCAGATGGGCGGCGGCCGGGGGAGTGCCCAGCACCGTCGAGGAGACGAGCGCCCGTCCGGCGGGGGCGCGGGAGGGGTCGACCTGGCTGATGACCGCCGTCTGCGCCACCGGGCCGCTGCGGTCGGCGTCCAGGAGCAGAGCGGGGTCGGTCAACGGGGGCTCGTCCGTGGTGTGGTGCAGGACCGTCACCGGATGGAAGGCCGGGACGCGCAGACCGGGCAGCAGCCGGGCCGCGGCGCGGGCTCCGGTCGCCAGCAGGATGGCCCGGCAGGTGAGTTCGCCGTGGTCCTTCGTCGTCACGGTGGTCGTGGAGACCGCGGTGACCTCGACACCGGTGTGGACGGTGCCCGGGGGCAGGGAGGCGGCGAGGAGTTCCGGCAGGGTGTCCGCGCCGCCCTCCGGCAGGCACAGCCGGCCCGACGCGAACGAATGCAGCGCCAGATCGGCGGCGCGGCTGGAGGTGGCGAGGGTGGGGTCGCACAGGAGTGCGGCGAGCAAGGGGCGCAGAAAACCGTCGACCGTACGGGGCGGGAGACCACGGGTGGTCAGCGCCTGTGCGGTGGGGAGGTCCGGGCGGGTGAGGAGGCGTTCGGGTGGAGTGACGGCCAGGCGGGCGAGAGCGGTCGCCAGGCGGGTCTGGTCGAGGTGGCCGCCGAGGGGGCCGGGGCGGGAGGCTTGGCTCCGGGGGAGACGGGGGGCGCTTGCGAGGGCGCGCGCGACGGTGAGTGCGCCCCTTGCGCTCCGGGGGATGACGGGGGCGGCGGCGCGGTGGTGACGGCCGTCGCTGTGCAGCAGCACGCCCGGGGAGAACCGGCGCAGGGCCAGGGTGTTCAGCCCCGGGGTGTGGTGCAGTTCGGGATACGAGGTGGACAGGAGCCGGCCGATGCGGTCGAGCCGGAAGCCGTCCACTTTCTCCGTCGTCATGCGGCCGCCCACTGTGGGTGCGGCCTCCAGAACCTTCGTCGTGAGGCCCGCCCTGGTCAGGTGCTGGGCGGCCGCGAGTCCCGCGGCTCCGGCCCCGACGATGACGACGTCCACGTCCGCCTTGCTTACGGGCTCTAGCACGTGCCCCTCCTCGAGGTTGCGCGGCCGGTGGAGACGTCATGCCCCCAACGGGCTCCGGGGATACCCGAGTTCGGTTCGAAGGTAGGTGCGCGGAGGGCCGTGGACAGTCGCGCGTCGGGCGTGCACGGTCGCATGGGGGTGCACGGGTTCCCTGTCCGCGGGTGCGTGGGGGTGGACCGCGCAGTTCCCCGCGCCCCTGGGGCGGGGCTGCGCCCCGCATCTTTCAGCCTGTCCGGCGTTTGAGGACGAGGCCGTTCAGGGCCGATCGGGGGGCTGGGGGCGGAGCCCTCAGGTTGAGGATGGGACGGGTAGGGGCGGCGGGGGCGAAAGACGCTTGTCAGCGCAGGGCCGCTCGCAACGCCCCCTCGATCGACGGGAACGCGAAGGTGAAGCCCGAGGACAGCAGGCGGGAGGGGTGGACGCGCTGGCTGCCCAGGATGTCGCCGGACATGTCGCCGAGGGCGAGGCGCAGGAGGGGAGCCGGGGTGGCGAAGACGGTCGGCCGGTGCAGGACGCGCCCCATCGCCTCGGTGATCTCCCGGTTGGTGAGAGGCGTCGGCGCGGTGAGATTTACCGGCCCGGACACCGACGACGTGTCGATGAGGTGCCGGATCGCGGCCACCTCGTCATGGAGGGAGATGTAGCTCCAGTACTGCCGGCCGTCTCCCATCCGCCCACCGAGACCCGCCTTGAAGAGCGGAAACAGCTTCCCCCACGCCCCGCCCTCCCGCGCCACCACCAGCCCCGTACGGGCGAAGACGGTACGGACACCCGCCTCCTGGGCCGGCGCCGCGGCCCCCTCCCACGCCACGCAGACGGAGGGAAGGAAACCCTCCCCGGGCGGCGCCGACTCGTCCACCACCCGGTCGCCCGTCTCGCCGTAGAACCCGATCGCACTCCCGTTGACGAACACCCGCGGCCGCTCGTCGAGCGAGGCCACCGCCTCGGCCAGCGTCGCCGTCCCCCGCACCCGGCTGTCCCGGATCTTCCGCTTGTACGCGTCCGTCCACCGCCGTGAAGCGACCCCCGCCCCCGCGAGGTTGACCACCGCCGCGCACCCGGCGAGCCCCCCGGTGTCCATCCGCTGCCTGTCCGGGTCCCACCGCAGCTCGTCCGTCCCGCGGGGCGCACGCCGTACGAGGCGGACCACCTCGTGTCCGTCCGCGATCAGGGAGCGCGTCAGGGCCGAACCGATCAGGCCGGACGCGCCGGCGATCGCGACACGGGACCTAGGGGAATCCGGGGCAAGCGGTGAGTCGTTCATGCGCCCATCCTGCCGCGCGCACCGGGGAAACACCGGCCGGGACTCCACGGGGCCGCCGTACAGTGACCTGCATGCCGGTACCACAGATACGCATCGCCACCCTCGACGACGAGGACGCGCTCGGCCGTCTCGACCGCGCCACCTGGTCCACCCTGCACGCCGTCAAGCCGCGTCCCCAGCCGCCGTACGAATCCTTCTACAACGAGCGGTTCGGCCCCCGGGACCACCACGTGGCCGAACTCGACGGCGTCCTCGTCGGCTACATCAAGCTGGGCTATCCCACGCCCCTCGCCTCCAACTCCCACGTCCGGCAGATCCAGGGACTCGCCGTCGCCGAGGAGGCGCGCGGCACGGGCGTCGGACGGGCGCTGCTGCGGGCCGTGCAGGACGAGGCCCGACGCCAGGGCGCCCGGCGGATCACCCTGCGCGTCCTCGGCCACAACACCCCGGCACGGAAGCTGTACGAGTCCGAGGGCTTCGAGGTGGAGGGCGTCCTGCCCGAGGAGTTCCTGCTCGACGGCGAGTACGTCGACGACGTGTTCATGGGCCGCTTTCTCTGAGCGGCCCCGAAGCCGACCGCCCCGAAGCCGACCGCCCCGAAGTCGACCGCCCCGAAGTCGACCGCCCCGAAGTCGACCGCCCCGAAGTCGACCGCCCCGAAGTCGACCGCCCCGGGGCCGACGGCTACCGAACACTTGCCCAGTGCTCCAGCCTTCAGGGTGGAGGTGTAGGGCATCCTCGCCCTCGCGGCCCGGAGGGCCGCAGAGCCATGGCACTATCGCCTTGTCGGACAACGCGGTTGTCGGACCTACCGCCGGACGGGCGGGAAGTCAGGCCTGTGGAGGTCTGGTAAGACCGATCCTCACGGACTGGCGCGGACCCGTGAAGCAGGAATCCAAGGTGGTGCCGCGAAGCGGTAGGGACCGGAATCTCCAGCCCGCGGGCTGGAGAGGACGTCAAGAGGTGATCAGGTCGCCCGTGTCCACCTGGGTCGTCGCGGTCGCCGCGCGCCGGGCGTCGCCCGCGACCTCGTCGGCCGTCAGGACGTAACCCGTCTCGTTGTCCGAGGTGGAGCGGGCGAACACGACGCCGTACACCCTGCCGTCGGTGGTGAGGAGCGGGCCGCCGGAGTTGCCGGGGCGGACGGTGGAGCGGATCGAGTAGATCTCCCGGGTGACCATGCTCGAGCTGTAGATGTTCTGGCCCCGCGCGTTGATCCGGTTCGCGACCGTGGCCGCCTGGAGATCCAGACCGCCGTCCTGCGGATAGCCCGCGACGACCGCGGAGTCGCCGCGCTTGGCGCTGTCGTCGAAGCGGAGAAGGGGGACCCTGAGGTCCGGTACGTACAGGACCGCGACGTCCTTGCGAGGGTCGAAGAACACCACCCGCGCCGGGTACGCGCGGCCCACACCGCCCACCCGCACGGTCGGGTTGTCGATGCCCGCGACCACATGGGCGTTGGTCATCACATGCTGTGCCGCGTACGCGAACCCGCTGCCCTCCCGGCCCTGGTTGCCCGCGGCGCCCTCGATCTTCACCGTGCTGAGCTTGGCGGCGCTCGTCGCGGCCGCGGTGACGCTGTCGCCGGAGGGCTTCGCGACGCTCGTCGTCGGCTCGTTCTCGAACGGGTTGAAGACCTGCGGGAAACCCGCCTCCGTCAGCGCCGAGGTGGCCCGCGAGAACCAGGTGGGCGTGGTGTCCGGCATCGCGTTCTGTACCGCGCCCAGCAGCGCGGAGTTGCTGATCGACTGGGTGATGAGGGTGGACGAGGAGGCTCCCAGGACGCTCGCGGCCACCCAGGCCACCAGCAGCACCGCCACCGTGTTCGCCGCCGCGCCGCCGATCCCGTCGGCCACCCGCAGCGGCCCCTGGTCCAGCTCGCGGCGCAGTTTCAGCGCCAGCCGGCCCGCCAGCTCGTGGCCCACCACAGCAGGCACCAGCACCGTCAGCACGGCCGTCACCGTCGCCGCCGACGTCCCCGCCGCGACCAGGTCCATCATCCACGGCAACACCCATACGCCGATGACGGCACCGCCGACGAAACCGGCCAGCGAGACACAGCCGGCGACCAGCCCGCGCCGGTAGCCGGACGCCGCGTAAGCAAGGATCACCAGCAACAGCAGGATGTCGAGCAGGTCCACGGAGCCGCCTTTCTCTTGGGCCCCTTAGTACGTGTGGGGCGGGCCCAGTGATCAGGCACGCGCGCGGGGAGCCGGGAAACGGCCGAGCGCGCGTGGACCTGTAAAAACGTCCCGGACCAGGACGATGGTTCCACCAGGTGGCACAGCACACATCGCGGAGGGATCGGAACCGGGCCAGGGTGGCTCCATGCGTGTCTTCCGAAAAGCGTGGGGGGCATGGACGCGGCCCACGCCGAGGGTGCGGGCGCGGCGCGCCGCCGTCGTGCTCGGGTGCGTGCCCGGTCTGCTCGCCGTGCTCGCGCTGGTGGTGTGTGTGGCCGGGGTGGACCGGAAGGTCGTCGTGCCCGAACGGCCGGCGGCCGCGCCGCAGTCCGCGGTCACGCACCGCGCGGTGCGGCCGGTCATCGTGCCGCGGTCGCGGTGGCTGGACGCCAGGAGCACACGCGCGCAGCCGCCCGCCCGCTACGACGACCACGTCGTCGCGGTCTTCGTGCACCACACCGACTCGCCGAACGCGTACGAGTGCGCCGACGTGCCCCGCATCATCCGCTCCCTCTACGACGGTCAGACCGGTGTCCGGCGGTGGGACGACATCGGGTACAACTTCCTCGTCGACCGCTGCGGCACGATCTACGAAGGGCGGGCGGGAGGGGTCGAGCGGGCCGTCACCGGTGCGCATACGCAGGGGTTCAACCATGGCACCGCGGGGATCGCGGCCATCGGTACCTTCGGGGCGGGGACGCCGGTGCCGCGGGCGATGACCGAGGCGATCGCCGCGTTGGCGGCGTGGAAGCTGGGGCTGTCCGACGTGGACCCCCGTGCCACGGTGCGGCTCGTCTCCAGCAACGACCTCAGCCGGTACTCCGCCGGTACGGGTGCGGTCCTGCCCACGCTGGCCGGCCACGACGCCGGCTTCATGACCAACTGCCCCGGCGCCGCGCTGACGTCCCAACTCCCCCACATCCGAGCCCGAGCCGCCCACCTCCAGGGCCGCTGACCACGAACGTGTTCACAGACAGGCCACAGTCGGGTCAACGGTGTCTCAGATCGCCGCTCTCTAACGTTCTTCTCGTAACAGCCGACTGGAGGTGGGGAAGATGAGCAGCAGGCGTACTGAGAAGACGGGCAAGGCGAACAAGGCGGCCGGTGCGGGGGGTTGGAACACCGCTTTGCGGACCCCGTGGACCGTGGCGTGCGCCGTGGTGGCGGTCCTCGTGGGCCCGCCGCGGCCACCGCCTCGGCACTGGACCGAGCCAACGCCGCACCCCCGTACCACGCCCACGAGAACCACGGGACACACCTCCCGTACGTCACCCCGTACGCCACACTGCCTCAGCCCCTGAAGCGCTCCCACAGCCTGGGATAGCGCTCGGAGAGCACGGACTCGTTCTCGAAGTCGAGCGGCGTACCCTCCGGCTCGGGCGGCGCCGGCGGAATGCCGAGGTCGGGCGAGACGACCCCGGTCAGCTGCTCGTACGCCTCGTCCGCGGCGTAACCGAGTTCCTCACCGTCCCCGTCGAGATCCTCGTCGAAGTCCTCCAGGAGGTCGGCGAGCGCGTCGGGATCGTGCATCGCGCCCTCGAAGACCTCCCGGCCCTGGCCGATCAGCCAGCAGCGGAAGAAGTCGAAGGCGTCGTCGCTCACCCCGTCGAGCAGGACCCACGCCGCGCCCCACAGATCCCAGCGGTAGGCGCGGTTGTAGCGGGCCTCGAAGTGACGGGCGAAGTCGAGCACGGCGTCCGGGTCCAGCTGGACGAGCCGCTCCACGAGCAGGTCGGCGTGGTCCTCGGGGTCGCCCTCGACGGCCTCGCGGGTCGTGTCCACCAGCTCCCAGAACTCCGTCTCGTCCATCACGGGTCCAGCATCGGGCCTGAACGGGAGTGACGCACGCGGAGTGCCGCAGATTGTTATGCGTGCACATGCCGACGGTAAAACCGCGGGCTACGAGGCGTTTTCCCGGTACAGCGCCGCCAGCCGTACCGCGTCCCCCGCGAAACGGTCCCGCAGCGCCGCAGGCGAGAGCACCTCCACCTCGGGCCCGAGCCCCGTCAGTTGCGCATGGGCGACCTCCTCGGACTCGACGGGGAGGGTGACCGTCACCCAGCCCCGCCCGTCGGGGTCACCGCACCCGCCCAGCGCCTGTCTCGCGGACGCGGGGTCGACGGCGTACGGAAGTCTCCGCACGCCCTCCGGAGACAGCCGCACGACGGCCTGCGCCCGCAGGATGGACCGCGCGAACTGCCCGGCCCGCTCGGCCCAGAACCCGGACAGGTCGAACCCCGCCTCCCGGGTGAAGCACTCCGCGGAGGGCCGCAACTGGGTGAAGCGGTCGATGCGGTAGACCCGGAAGGGGCCGGGTCCGTCCTGCCGGGGTCCGTCCTGCCCGGGTTCGGGCACCCGCGCGCACAGGTACCAGATCCCCGCCTTCAGCACGAGCCCGTACGGTTCGAGGACCCGCTCCACCTCGGCCGTCCCGCGTCGGTACCCCGCGATGATCCGACGGTCGTCCCAGACCGCCTCCGCGATCGCGGGCAGCAGCTCGGGCGTCTCCGGCTCGTTGAACCAGGCGGGCGCGTCCAGATGGAACCGCTGTCCCGCCGCCAGCGAGGCGTCCCGCAGGGAGGGGAGGAGGGCGGCGGACACCTTCAGACGGGCGGCCGAGGCGGCGTCCTGAAGACCCATGTCCCGCAGGGCCCCCGGCACGCCGCTCAGGAACAGCGCCTCCGCCTCCGTCCGCGCCAGGCCCGTGAGCCTGGTGCGGTAGCCGCCGATCAGGCGATAGCCCCCGGTCCTGCCCCGATCGGCGTACACCGGAATGCCCGCCTCCGACAGCGCCTGCGCGTCCCGCGTGATGGTCCGCTCGGACACCTCGAGCTCCCGCGCCAGCTCGGCGGCGGTCATCGACGGCCGCGACTGGAGCAGCAGCACCATCTTGATCAGGCGGGCAGCGCGCATACGGCCATGATGCCGGGCCCCACTGACAACGAAGGGGCGCGCCGGAAGGCCGAGGGTGCCCCGGAACGCCGAAGGGCGCGGCGGCCGTAGCCACCGCGCCCCTCATGAAACAGGCCGACCGTCAGAGCCCGTAGCGCTCCCGCGCTTCCTTCACCGCGGACGCCTTGACCTCGCCCCGCCGTGCCAGCTGCGCCAGCGCCGCGACGACGATCGACTGCGCGTCGACGCCGAAGTGGCGACGGGCCGCCGCACGGGTGTCGGAGATGCCGAAGCCGTCGGCACCGAGCGAGGAGTAGTCCTGCTCGACCCACTGCGCGATCTGGTCCGGGACCTGGCGCATGTAGTCGGAGACCGCGAGGACCGGGCCCTCGGCGCCCTGCAGCGCCCGGCGGACGAACGGCACCCGCTCCTCGCCGCGCAGCAGGGCCGCGTCGGCCTCCAGCGCGTCGCGCCGCAGCTCCGTCCAGGAGGTCGCGGACCACACGTCGGCGGCCACGCCCCACTCCTCGGCGAGCAGCTTCTGCGCCTCGAGGGTCCAGTGGATCGCCGTGCCGGAGCCCAGCAGCTGGATGCGCGGGGCGTTGGCGACGGGGGACAGGCCCGCCGACTCGGCCGTGTTGAAGCGGTACAGGCCCTTGACGATGCCCTCGTCGACACCGAGGCCGCCCGGCTTGGCGGGCTGCGGCATCGGCTCGTTGTAGACCGTCAGGTAGTAGAAGACGTTCGAGTCCTCGCCCGGGGCCGCCTCGCCGTACATCCGGCGCAGACCGTCCTTGACGATCGTCGCGATCTCGTACGCGAACGCCGGGTCGTAGGACAGGGCGGCCGGGTTGGTCGCGGCGATGACCGGGGAGTGGCCGTCGGCGTGCTGGAGGCCCTCGCCCGTCAGCGTCGTACGGCCGGCCGTGGCGCCGACCAGGAAGCCGCGGCCGAGCTGGTCGCCGAGCTGCCACATCTGGTCGGCCGTGCGCTGCCAGCCGAACATCGAGTAGAAGATGTAGAAGGGGATCATCGCTTCGCCGTGCGTGGCGTACGCGGTGGACGCGGCGATGAAGTCCGCCATGGAGCCGGCCTCGGTGATCCCCTCGTTGAGGATCTGGCCGTCTGTGGCCTCCTTGTAGTACATCAGCTGGTCGCGGTCGACCGGCTCGTACGTCTGGCCCTTGGGCGAGTAGATGCCGAGGGAGGGGAAGAGGCTCTCCATGCCGAAGGTGCGCGCCTCGTCGGGGACGATCGGCACCCAGCGCTTGCCGGTCTGCTTGTCGCGGACCAGGTCCTTGACCAGGCGTACGAAGGCCATCGTCGTCGCGATGTTCTGCGAGCCGGAGCCCTTGTCGAAGGACGCGAACGCCTTGTCGGCGGGGGCGGGCAGCGGGGCGAGGGCGTGCGTACGGCGGGCCGGGGCCGGGCCGCCGAGGGCCGCGCGGCGCTCCTGGAGGTAACGGACCTCGGGGGCGTCGGTGCCCGGGTGGCCGTAGGGGACCACGCCGTCGATGAACTGGCTGTCGGAGATGGGGAGTTCGAGCAGGTCACGCATCTGCTTGAACTCGTCCACCGACAGCTTCTTCATCTGGTGGTTGGCGTTCTTGGACGCGAAGCCCTTGCCGAGCGTGAAGCCCTTGACCGTCTGGGCCAGGATCACCGTCGGCGCGCCCTTGTGGGCGAGGGCGGCGCGGTAGGCCGCGTACACCTTGCGCGGCTCGTGACCACCGCGGGAGATGTGGAAGCACTCAAGGATCTTGTCGTCGCTGAGCAGCTTCGCCATCTCGACGAGGGCCGGGTCGGAGCCGAAGAAGTCCTGGCGGATGTAGGCGGCGTCGCGGGTCTGGTACGTCTGTACCTGAGCGTCGGGTACCTCGCGCAGACGGCGTACGAGCGCGCCCGTGGTGTCGAGCTGGAACAGCTCGTCCCAGGCCGAGCCCCACAGCGACTTCACGACGTTCCAGCCGGAGCCGCGGAACCGGGCCTCCAGCTCCTGCACGATCTTGAAGTTGGCGCGGACCGGGCCGTCGAGGCGCTGCAGGTTGCAGTTGATGACGAAGGTCAGGTTGTCCAGGCCCTCGCGGGAGGCGAGCGTGAGTGCGGCCGTCGACTCCGGCTCGTCCATCTCGCCGTCGCCGAGGAACGCCCACACGTGGGACTGCGAGACGTCCTTGATGCCGCGGCTGGTCAGATAGCGGTTGAAGCGCGCCTGGTAGATCGCCGACAGCGGGCCGAGGCCCATCGAGACGGTCGGGAACTCCCAGAGCCAGGGCAGGCGCCGCGGGTGCGGGTACGACGGGAGGCCGTTGCCGCCCGCCTCCTGGCGGAAATTGTCGAGCTGCTGCTCGTTCAGCCGGCCGTCGAGGAAGGCGCGGGCGTAGATGCCGGGGGAGGCGTGGCCCTGGATGTAGAGCTGGTCGCCGGAGCCGTCCCCTTCCTTGCCCTTGAAGAAGTGGTTGAAGCCGATCTCGTAGAGCCAGGCCGCGGAGGCGAAGGTGGCGATGTGGCCGCCGACGCCGGCTTTCGCGCCCCGGGTCACCATCGCCGCCGCGTTCCAGCGGTTCCAGGCGGTGATCCGGGCCTCCATCGCCGCGTCGCCGTCCACGCTGGGCTCGGCGGCGGTGGGGATGGTGTTGACGTAGTCGGTCTCAAGCAGCTTGGGCAGCGCGAGACCGTTGCCCTGGGCGCGCTCCAGGGTGCGGCGCATCAGGTACGCGGCACGGTGCGGCCCGGCCGCCTGGGTGACGGCGTCCAGGGAGGCCTGCCATTCGGCGGTCTCCTCGGGGTCGCGGTCCGGGAGCTGGTCGAGCTCGCTCGGCTGGATAGCGGTGGGGTCGGTCATTGCGCCGCCTTCCGGAGTCGAAGGGGTTCCCTACGAGGGTTGTTCGGGTGCCCTTTGTCTTTGGCAGGACAGGGCGGCGGGCTCTGGTGAAAGCCCACCGATGACTCTAACTCCCTGATCGATGATCGATCAAAGGGTTGAAGCCGAAAACCTCTTCGTATCGCGAAAGTCGGCACGGGGTGCCTTGACGGCAGGCACCGGGTGCCTTGGATTCCCAGGGTTTCCCCAGGTGAGCGTGGGTGTGCTCGGCTGTGTCACGGGCGCGGCGCGCAGCCCAGCACGTGTGCCTTCACCAGGTCGGCGATCAGTGGATCCCGGCGCCGGAAGGCGTCCACGAGCGCCTCGTGCTCCTCCGCGTACGACTGCTGGACGGTTCCCAGCCAGCGGATGGACAGGGCGGTGAAGACCTCGATGCCCAGGCCCTCCCAGGTGTGCAGGAGGACGGAGTTGCCCGCGGCGCGCACGAGTTCGCGGTGGAAGGCGACGGTGTGGCGGACCTGGCCGGTGCCGTCCGACAGCCGGTCGGCCTCGTACAGCGCCGCGACGTGCGGCTCCAGGGCCGAGCAGTCCTGGGCGAGCCGCTCGGCCGCCAGTTCGGCCGCGATGGCCTCCAGACCGGCCCGTACGGGGTAGCTCTCCTCCAGGTCGGCGGCCGTCAGGTTGCGCACGCGTACGCCCTTGTTGGGCGCCGACTCGATCAGCCGCAGCGACTCCAGCTCGCGCAGCGCCTCCCGGACCGGGGTCTGGCTGACCTCCAGCTCGGTCGCGATCCGCCGCTCGACGATCCGCTCGCCCGGCTTCCAGCGCCCGCTGACGATCCCCTCCACGATGTGCTGGCGGATCTGTTCGCGCAGCGAGTGGACGACGGGCGCGGTCATGACGGGCTCCTTCACTCGGGGCGGGCCGGCCCCTAGGGCGTTGACCTTTAGACAATAAGGCCGCAGCCCTGTCGGGGAGAGGCGCACGGGGGCGCTTTCCTGCAGGTGAGACGAGACTTACACGCTGTCAGAGCGGCCACGGCTGTAAAGACCCGTACCGGGTGGGATCCGGAGGCGTCACGTCCGTGTCACCCACAGAACCCGCGGACCCCGCACGGTGTGTGGGTCGGCACAGGGGTTTCGGCGCGGGGGCTCCCCCCCGGGGCTCGCGTGAACGGCAGGGGGTCGGCATGGGCGGATGGGGACGGAAGCGGGGATTTCGCTGGGCAGCGGCGGCCGGGGCGGTCGTGGCCGTGGCAGCGTGCGGGCCCGTGGACACGGGGGCGGCCGCGCAGCCGGGTGTGACGCGGGCCCACGGTACCTCGGACGCCTCCGGCGGCGCGTGTGTCTTCGTCAAGCCGGACGGCGCGCAGAAGTTCGGGCACGTCGGCCGCGGTGACTCGGAGGGGAAACGCGAAGCCCCCGTCCGGAAGGTTCCGGACGGGGGCAGCGCGCGAGCGGGGGCTGTTACAGGCCGAGCTCGACCTCGAACTCGCCCGCCTCCAGGATCGCCTTGACCGCGGTCAGGTAACGGGCCGCGTCGGCGCCGTCCACCAGACGGTGGTCGTAGGAGAGCGTCAGGTACGTCATGTCGCGGACGCCGATGACCGTACCCTCCTCCGTCTCGATGACGGCCGGACGCTTGACCGTGGCACCGATGCCGAGGATCGCGACCTGGTTCGGCGGCACGATGATCGTGTCGAAGAGCGCGCCGCGCGAGCCGGTGTTGGAGATGGTGAAGGTCGCGCCGGACAGCTCGTCCGGAGTGATCTTGTTCGCCCGGACCTTGCCCGCCAGGTCGGCGGTGGCCTTGGCGATACCGGCGATGTTCAGGTCGCCCGCGTGCTTGATGACCGGAGTCATCAGGCCCTTCTCCGAGTCCACCGCGATACCGATGTTCTCGGTGTCGAAGTAGGTGATCGTGCCCTCGTCCACGTTGATCCGGGCGTTGACGGCCGGGTGGGCCTTCAGCGCCTGGGCCGCCGCCTTCACGAAGAACGGCATCGGGGAGAGCTTGACGCCCTCGCGGGCCGCGAAGGAGTCCTTCGCCTGCGCGCGGAGCTTCATCAGACGGGTGATGTCGACCTCGACGACCGAGGACAGCTGGGCCTGCTCGTGCAGGGCCTTCACCATGTTGTCGCCGATGACCTTGCGGATGCGGGTCATCTTGACGGTCTGACCGCGGAGCGGGGAGACCTCCAGGGTCGGCGCCTTCTTGGCCGCATGGCCACCGGCAGTCACAGCGGCAGCGACCGGAGCCGGGGCAACGGCGGCGGCCTTCGCGGCCTCGGCGGCGGCGATGACGTCCTGCTTGCGGATACGACCGCCGACGCCGGTGCCCTTGACGGCGGCCAGGTCGACGCCGTTCTCGGCGGCGAGCTTGCGCACCAGCGGGGTCACGTACGCGCCGTCGTCAACGGCGGTGGCGGCGGGCGCCGGAGCCGGGGTGACGGGGGCGGGCGCGGCGGGCGCGACCGGGGCGGCGGCCTGGACCGGAGCCGGGGAGCGGCCGGGGCGGCCGGGGCGGCCGGAGCCGGGGCGGGCGTCGTAGCCGCGGGGGCGGCCGGGGCCGGGGCCGCAGCGGCGGGGGCCGGAGCCGCGGGAGCAGGAGCGGCGGCCGGAGCCGCGCCCGGGGCACCGATGACGGCGAGCTTCGCGCCGACCTCGGCGGTCTCGTCCTCGGCGACCACGATCTCCAGCAGCACGCCGGCGACCGGCGCGGGAATCTCGGTGTCGACCTTGTCCGTGGAGACCTCGAGCAGCGGCTCGTCCTCCGCGACCTCCTCGCCGACCTCCTTGAGCCAGCGGGTGACGGTGCCCTCGGTGACCGACTCGCCCAGCGCGGGCAGCACGACGTCGGTGCCGGAGGCGCCACCGGCCGGAGCGGCGGGGGCGGCGGCGGGGGCCGGAGCGGCCGGGGCGGCGGCGGGGGCCGGAGCGGCCGGGGCCGCGGGGGCCTCGGCGACCGGGGCCGGGGCGACCGGGGCCGGGGCGGCCACGGGCTCGGCGGCCGGAGCGGGGGCGGCGGCGGGCGCGCCCGTGCCGTCGTCGATGACGGCCAGCTCGGCGCCGACCTCGACCGTCTCGTCCTCGGCGACCTTGATGGACGCGAGCACACCGGCGGCGGGGGAGGGGATCTCGGTGTCGACCTTGTCGGTCGACACCTCGAGCAGCGGCTCGTCGGCCTCGACGCGCTCGCCCTCGGCCTTCAGCCAGCGAGTGACAGTGCCCTCGGTGACGCTCTCACCGAGCGCCGGAAGGGTTACGGAAACCGGCATGGTTTCTGTTGCTCCTTACGAATGGTGCGGAAGTCTGTGGTCGTCGTCGCGCCCAGGGGCGACGCGGTAACTGAAATCAGCCGGGGACTGGATCAGTCGTGCGAATGCAGCGGCTTGCCCGCGAGGGCCAGGTGGGCCTCGCCGAGCGCCTCGCTCTGCGTCGGGTGGGCGTGGATGAGCTGGGCGACCTCGGCGGGCAGCGCCTCCCAGTTGTAGATCAGCTGGGCTTCGCCGACCTGCTCGCCCATGCGGTCGCCGACCATGTGGACGCCGACCACGGCACCGTCCTTCACCTGGACGAGCTTGATCTCGCCGGCGGTGTTGAGGATCTTGCTCTTGCCGTTGCCCGCCAGGTTGTACTTCAGGGCGACGACCTTGTCCGCACCGTAGATCTCCTTGGCCTTGGCCTCGGTGATGCCGACGGAGGCGACCTCGGGGTGGCAGTACGTCACCCGGGGAACGCCGTCGTAGTCGATCGGAACGGACTTGAGACCCGCCAGACGCTCCGCCACCAGAATGCCCTCGGCGAAGCCGACGTGCGCGAGCTGGAGCGTCGGGACCAGGTCACCGACGGCGGAGATGGTCGGGACGTTCGTCCGCATGTACTCGTCGACCAGGACATAGCCGCGGTCCATCGCGACGCCCTGCTCCTCGTAGCCGAGACCGGCCGAGACCGGGCCGCGGCCGACGGCGACGAGCAGCACCTCGGCCTCGAACTCCTTGCCGTCGGCGAGGGTGACCTTGACACCGGTCTGGGTGTACTCGGCCTTCGAGAAGAAGGTGCCCAGGTTGAACTTGATGCCACGCTTGCGGAACGCGCGCTCAAGAAGCTTGGAGGAGTTCTCGTCCTCGACCGGGACGAGGTGCTTGAGGCCCTCGATCACCGTCACGTCGGTGCCGAAGGACTTCCACGCGGAGGCGAACTCGACGCCGATGACGCCGCCGCCGAGCACGATCGCGGACTGCGGGACGCGGTCCAGGACCAGCGCGTGGTCGGAGGAGATGATCCGGTCGCCGTCGATCTCCAGGCCCGGCAGCGACTTCGGCACGGAGCCGGTCGCCAGCAGTACGTGGCGGCCCGTGATGCGCTGGCCGTTCACGTCGACGGAGGTCGGGGACGACAGGCGGCCCGTGCCCTCGATGTACGTCACCTTGCGGGACGCGATGAGACCCTGCAGACCCTTGTACAGGCCCGAGATGACCCCGTCCTTGTACTTGTGGACGGCCGGGACGTCGATGCCCTCGAAGGTGGCCTTGACGCCGAACTGCTCGCTCTCGCGGGCCTGGTCGGCGATCTCGCCCGCGTGCAGCAGGGCCTTGGTGGGGATGCATCCCCGGTGCAGGCAGGTACCGCCGACCTTGTCCTTCTCGATCAGGGCGACGTCCAGACCCAGCTGCGCCCCGCGGAGCGCCGCGGCGTAACCGCCACTGCCACCGCCGAGGATCACTAGGTCGAAAACGGTGCTGGCGTCGTTCGCCACGTCACGTCCTCCATGCATGTGCGCCACGCCGGTCTCCAGTGACCGGTCGGCGGCTGGTGTCCGGCCGCTCTTCTTCGGCCCTGTGGTGGGGGCCCTGTCCTGCCGAGAACCCATCTTCGCACTTGTCGGGAGCGTTCGAGACGCCGGGCCCGTGTGTGAGACGTCGCACTGTCCGAATACGGCGGTACCCCCGCGCCCTTGTCGGGGCCCGGGGGTACCGCGCGTCGGCCGCGAATCACCCGCGACCGCGGGACTCGCTCAGCCGAGATCGCCCGAGGCGGTCAGCTCGGCGAGCCGCACCAGCGTCCGCACCGCGGACCCCGTACCACCCTTCGGCGTGTAGCCGAACGGGCCGGACTCGTTGAACGCGGGCCCGGCGATGTCCAGGTGCGCCCACGTGATGCCCTCGCCCACGAACTCCTTCAGGAACAGACCGGCGACCAGACCACCGCCCATCCGCTCACCCATGTTGGCGATGTCGGCGGTCGGGGAGTCCATCCCCTTGCGCAGGTGCTCCGGCAGCGGCATCGGCCAGGACTCCTCGCCGACCTCCTCGGCGGCCTCGACGATCGCCGTACGGAACGCGTCGTCGTTGGCCATCACACCGAAGGTGCGGTTGCCGAGCGCGAGCACCATCGCTCCGGTCAGCGTCGCCACGTCGATGATGGCGTCCGGCTTCTCCTCCGACGCCTTCCACAGCGCGTCGGCGAGCACGAGACGGCCCTCGGCGTCGGTGTTGAGGACCTCGACGGTCTTGCCGCTGTACATGCGCAGCACGTCACCGGGGCGGGTGGCGGAACCGGAGGGCATGTTCTCGGCGAGCGCCAGCCAGCCGGTGACGTTGACCTCGAGGCCGAGACGCGCCGCGGAGACCACGGCGGCGAAGACCGCCGCCGCGCCGCTCATGTCGCACTTCATCGTCTCGTTGTGCCCGGCGGGCTTGAGGGAGATGCCGCCCGAGTCGTAGGTGATGCCCTTGCCGACGAACGCGAGGTGCTTGGTCGCCTTCGGGGAGGTGTACGACAGCTTCACCAGGCGGGGAGCGGCGGCCGAGCCCGCGCCGACGCCGAGGATGCCGCCGTAGCCGCCCTTCTGGAGGGCCTTCTCGTCGAGCACCTGCACCTTGATGCCGTGCTCCTTGCCGGCGGCGGTGGCGACGGCGGCGAAGGCCTCGGGGTAGAGGTCGTTCGGCGGGGTGTTGATGAGGTCGCGGGCGCGGTTGAGCTCCTCGGTCACGGCGGTGGCGCGCGCGAGGGCCGCCTTGTACGCCGCGTCCCGGGGCTTGCCGCCGAGCAGCGTGACCTCGGCGAGGGGAGCCTTGCCGTTCTTCGCGTCCTTGCCGTTCTCCTTGTAGGCGTCGAAGGCGTACGCGCCGAGCGCCGCGCCCTCCGCCAGGACGCCCGCGTCGGCGGCGTCGGTGATCGGCAGGGCGAAGACGGCCTTCTTGGCACCGGCGAGCGCGCGGGCCGCGGCACCGGCCGCGCGGCGCAGCGCCTCGGCGCTGAACGTGTCGTCGTTCTCCGGGACGGCTCCCAGTCCGACGGCCACGACGACGGGCGCCTTGAAGCCGGTCGGTGCGGGCAGCTTCGTCACCTCACCCTCGCCGCCGGATGCGCCGAGGGTCTCCAGGATTCCGGCGAGTGCGCCGTCGTACGCCTTGTCCACGGCCTCGGCACCCGGTGCGACGACCGGGCCCTTGGCGCCCTTCGCTACACCGACGACGATCGCGTCGGCCCGCAGGCCGGACGCCGCGGCGGTGCTGAGAGTCAGAGCAGTCACTGTGGTGAGATCTCGCTTCCATTGTTTTGCTGCGGCCGAATAGGGATGGGTCGACCGGGCCCTGACGAATGACCCTAGATCCGGCCTCAGGGAGTGTCTTTACCTGGGTGCCACATATTCGGGACGAGCCTACGCGCGCCGCGGGGTTTCGCTCATTCCTACGCTCGCTGGAAGTTCAGCCGAGGGAAAGCACCACGAGGGCGGTGGTCGCCGCCGTCTCCGCGAGGCCGCCGAAGACGTCGCCGGTGATGCCGCCGAAGCGGCGTGTGCAGTGGCGCAGGAGCAGTTCGGCGCTCGCGCAGCCGGCGAGAACGGCCAGCGGGGCGCGTACGAGGTCGTACGAGCCGAGGAGCGCGCCGGCGCCCGCCGCCGCGCCGACGACGGCGAGGGCCACCAGCAGCGCGCCGCGCACGGGCACCGTGCCCGCGACCGCGGCGCCCAGGCCCTCGGGGCGGGCCGGGGGCACCCCGGTGCGCGCGGCCAGGGTGAGGGCGAGACGGGCCGCGGTCGCCGAGACGACGGCCGCGAGCACACCCCGGCCCCACGAGGCCTCGTAGGCCTGGAAGAGCGCGGCGACCTGCGCCATCAGCACGAAGAGCAGGGTGAGCACGCCGAACGGGCCGATGTCGGACTGCTTCATGATCCGCAGCGCGTCCTCGGCGGGCTTGCCGCTGCCGAGGCCGTCCGCGGTGTCGGCGAGCCCGTCGAGATGCAGACCGCGGGTGAGCGCGGCCGGTACGGCGGCGGTGGCGACGGCGGCCAGCAGCGGGCCCGCGCCCATCGCGAGCAGCGTCACGCCCACCAGGGCCGCGCCCGCCCCGACGACCAGCCCGGCGACGGGGGCGCACAGCATTCCGCCGCGCGCCGCCTCACGGTCCCAGCGGGTGACCGTGACGGGGAGCACGGTCAGGGTGCCGAAGGCGAAGCGGAGGCCGTGGGGGAGAGGGGTCCTGGACATCGGCGCAGGGTACCCGGGGCGGTGGCGGGCCGGCCGAGGACGGGTGCGGCGGCCGGGCACGAGAGCCGCGGATAAAGTGCGCAATATGGGTCATTGGTTGCAGAGGAACATCATCGAACCGGGAAAGCTTCCGCTTCTGCTGGCACTCGCCTCCTTCGTGCTGACCTTTGTGATCACCCGCGTCATCGTCCGCCTCATCCGCGCGGGCAAGGGTCCGTTCGGCAACGTCAAGGCGGGCGGTCTGCACATCCACCACGTCGTGCCCGGTGTCGTCCTGACCGTGATCGGCGGCTTCGGCGCGGTGGCCAGCTCCCGGCACGGCGGCTTCGGCGCCGCCCTGTTCGCGGTGGTGTTCGGGATGGGCGCCGGGCTGGTGCTCGACGAGTTCGCGCTGATCCTGCACCTCGACGACGTGTACTGGAGTGAGGAGGGCCGCAAGAGCGTCGAGGTCGTCCTGGTCACGGCGGCCCTCGTCGGCCTGGTGCTCGGCGGTTTCCTGCCGTTCGGGGTCAACGACATGACCCAGGGGGAACTCCAGGACCGCGGCGGGGTCATCCTGAGCGTCGCCGTGAACTTCCTCTTCGCCCTGCTCGCCCTGAGCAAGGGCAAGGCCCGCATGGCGATCTTCGGCGTGATCGTCCCGTTCGTCGCCCTCATCGGCGCCGTCCGGCTGGCCCGCCCGGTCTCGCCGTGGGCCAGGCGCTTCTACCGCCGCAGGCCGCGCGCCCGGGCCAGGTCGGTCCTGCGCGCCTACCACCACGACCGGCGCTGGTTGGGCCCACGCCGCAAGCTTCAGGACTGGATCGGCGGGAAACCCGATCCCGTCCGGCCGCTGCCCGGCCGCCGATGACGGTGGCGGCGGCGGTGACGCAGGATCGAGATCCCGTAGAGCACGAGGACCGCGACGAGCGCGGCGATGTGCTCCTTGCCCGCGAGGTTCCCCTTGAACGCCACCTCGATCACCATCGCCGCGATCACCCCCCACGCCGTCCAGTACGCGTGATAGCGCCAGGCGACGAAGACGGCGAGGCCGACCACGGCCGCCGAGGGACCGGTGTCCACGACCTGCGCGTCCGTCACGGGCAGCCCCAGCGGAGTGCCCGGGCCCAGTGAGATCGCCACGCGCGCGTAGAGCGTGCCGGCCAGCGTGGTGGCGTACGCGATGACGAGCATCCGCCACCAGCCCAGACAGATCTCGGCGATCCCGAACACGACGAGGACCTGCAGCAGCGCGCCCCACACCGGCAGGTCGAGGGCCGGCACGAACAGGGAGAGCGGTGTGCGCAGCAGGTCGAGCCACAGCGGCTCCTCGGCCCGTACGGAACCGATGTCCTGGACGAACCGGAAGCCCCAGGGCTGGTTCTGGACGAACTGGAGGACGGCCGTCAGACAGACGGCTGTGAGCGTCACCGGAATCGCCCGCCAACCCTTCCTGGCGAGTGCCTCGCGCACGGTGACGTAGATCAGTCCCCATTCGGCGCGGGCGAGGCGGGCGACGGTGTTCATGCAGCGGTCCCCATCTGTCCTGCCGTCCCGGTCCTCTGTCCTGCCGTCCTGGTCCCCGTCCGCCGGACTCTCCCCGACTGTCCGGCCGTCCTCACCTGTGCGAGTCCAGGTGCCTGCGGTGCAGCCACTTCGGCAGTCCGGGTGCCTCGAGGAACCCCTCGGCGCGCGCGGCCGCGACGCCGATGCGCAGCAGGTCCGCGCTCTTCTCGAAGATCAGGAACCGGGGTTCCCAGATCGGCCGGTACTTGGCGTTGGCCCGGTACAGCGACTCGATCTGCCACCAGCGCGAGAAGAAGCTGAGCAGGGAATGCCACAGCCGCAGCACCGGCCCGGCGCCGAGGCGTCCGCCACGTTCGAAGACGGAACGGAACATGGCGAAGTTGAGCGAGACCTGGGTGATCCCGATTTCCTGGGCGCGGCGCAGGAGTTCGATCACCATGAACTCCATCAGCCCGTTCTCGGAGTCACGGTCACGCCGCATGAGGTCGAGGGAGAGCCCCTGCGGCCCCCACGGCACGAACGACAGCAGCGCCCGCAACTCGCCCTGCCCGTCCGTGCACTCCAGCATCACGCACTGCCCGTCGTCCGGGTCGCCGAGCCGCCCGAGCGCCATGCTGAACCCGCGCTCGGTGGCCCCGTCCCGCCAGTCGTCGGCGCGCCGCAGGAGATACGTCATCTCGGCGGCCGGGATGTCCTCGTGCCGGCGGATGCGCACCTCGTACCCGGCCCGCTTCACCCGGTTGTAGGCCTGGCGGACCGTGCGCATGGCGCGTCCCTCGAGGGTGAACTCGGCGGTCTCGACGATCGCCTCGTCACCGAGTTCGAGGGCGTCGAGACCGTGCCGCGAGTAGACGGTCCCCGCCTCCTCGCTCGCGCCCATGACCGCCGGGATCCAGCCGTGCGCGCGGGCCTCGGCGAGCCAGGGCTCGATGGCGCCGGGCCACGCCTCCGGGTCGCCGATCGGGTCGCCGGAGGCCAGTGACACCCCGCCGACGACGCGGTACGCGACCGCGGCCTTGCCGGTCGGCGACCAGACCACGCTCTTCTCCCTGCGCAGCGCGAAGTAGCCCAGCGAGTCGCGGTCGCCGTGCCGGTCGAGCAGGGTGCGCAGCCGCTTCTCGTCGTCCTCGGTGAGCGGGTCGACGGCGCGGCGCGAGCGGAAGGCGGCGTAGAACACGGCGAGGACCAGCAGGGTGCTGAGCACGTTGATGGTGACGTTGACCCAGTTGGCGATCTCCAGGCCGTGGAAGCGGGAGTCGTCGGCGGCGACCGACACCAGGCGCAGGGCGCCGTAGCGCCAGCGTTCCCAGAAGGTCGAACGGTAGGCGTCCGGCGCACTGTTGGTGACCGTCACCAGCAGCGCGGCGAGCAGGGAGGCGACGAGCAGACCACCGACGGCGACGGCCGCGGCGAGCTTGGGGTTCGAGCGGTCGCCCTTCGCGTAGAACTCCCGGCGGCCGACGACCAGCGTGATGACGAAGGCGGCGGTCAGGGCGAGCGAGACCCAGTTCTGGGCGTACTGGCGGATCTCCGGGAACGTCATCGCGACGGCGAACAGCACCAGGAACAGTCCGCTGAGCACGAAGTTGAGGATCCACGCGGCCCGTTTGCGGCGGCGCATCGTGATGGCCAGGAACATGGTGAAGACACCCGACGCGAACCCTGCCGTCAGCAGGTACGGGGTGAAGAAGTTCTCGGTGTTGTGTCGCCGTACGTCCTGCCCGAGCGACACCCACACGGCGCTCAGGAAGTTGATGAACGCGACGGCCCGCAAGTACCAGACCGCGAAGGCGGCGGCTCTGCGCGACGCTCCCGTGGACAGGCGGTCCCCTTCACCCTGACGGGCCGGGACCCGCTCCTCATCAGCGGCAATTCGGGCATCTCCCATAAAGGGCGATGATATGGGGCGGGCTGCGTCGGGCGGGGGAGGGGCGGTGCGGGTGATGCGGGCCGGGGTTGTGTTGTGGAGTGGGTTTCCTCGGCGGCCGGGGGTGATCTTGCGGGTGCGGCCGAAAGCGACCTGATCGCGCGGTTCCCCGCGCCCCCAAGAGCCTTGGGGCGGGCGGCGTTTGTGGGCGAGGCCGGGGTGGGCGTACCCCGTCCACCCCGACCCGCGGGGGTTACTTCTCGTCCTCGCCGGAGGCCTCGGCCTCGGCCTCGGCCTCGGCCTCGGGGGCGGGGGCGGGGCTCGGGGCTTCCGGGAGTTCGGCGGAGAGGGCGGCGGCGGCCTGGACGAGGGGGAGGGCGAGGAGGGCTCCCGCGCCCTCGCCGACGGTGACGCCGTGGTCGAGGAGAGGTTCGAGGGCCATCCGGTCCAGGGCCTTCGCCTGGGCCGGCTCGCCGCTGTTCTGGCCGGCCAGCCACCAGTCCGGCGCCCGGAAGGCGACCCGCTGCGCCACGAGGGCACACGCGGCCGAGACGACCCCGTCGAGGATCACCGGCATCTTCCGCACCGCGCTCTGCAGGAGGAACCCGGTCATCGCCGCGAGGTCGGCGCCGCCCACCACCGCGAGCAGCTGCAGCTGATCCCCGAGCACTGGCCGGGCCCGCCGCAAGGCGTCCCGCACGGCCGCGCACTTGCGCATCCACGCGAGGTCGTCGATGGGCCGCCCGCCCCGCCCGGTGACCACGGACGCGTCGGTCCCGCACAGCGCCGCGACCAGTACGGCCGCCGCGGTGGTCCCGCCGACGCTCACATCGCCGAGCACCACCAGATCCGTACCGGAGTCCGCCTCCTCGTCCGCGACGGCGACCCCCGCCAGGAACGCGGCCTCCACCTCCTGCGAGGTCAGCGCGTCCTCGACGTCGATGCGCCCCGAACCGCGCCGCACCCGATGCCGTACGACGTCCGCGGGCAGCTGCGCCGGATCGCAGTCCAGCGCCATGTCGACGACCCGTACCGGCACGCCGAGCCCGCGGGCCAGTACCGCCGCGGGGCTCGCGCCCTCCAGGACGGCCCGCACCAACTGGTCGGCGGTACCCGCGGGCCGCGCCGACACGCCGAGTTCGGCGACCCCGTGGTCGCCCGCGAACAGCACCACACGCGGGTGCTCGATCGGCCGCACCGGCACCGCGGACTGCGCCGCCGCCAGCCACTCACCCAGGTCGTCGAGGCGGCCCAGTGCCCCGGGCGGCACGATCTGGCGCTCCCGGCGCGCCTCGGCGTCCCGGCGCACGCCTCCGTCGGGGCGCTCGATCAGATCGGTGAAGTCGTCGAGATTAAGCGAGCTCATTCGCCGAACAGTACCGGCACCGATCGAACACGTCCGCGCCACGTCGTTGCGCCCCGGATCACGATCCGCTACGTACCGTTTGTGTCGGATTGTCGTACGGCTCGCTCGCGCACCCCACCGTCCCCCCACCCTGCCGTCCCCAGGAGCGCCCATGCCCCCCACGCCACCCCCGAGCGCCGAGCGCCGCGCCGCCTACGCGGCCGAACTCGCCCGAGGCACCGACCGGTTCCACGAGCCGCGCCGGGCGGACTGTCCCTGGTGCGGCTCGAACCGGCTGCGCACCCGGCTGCGGACGCCGGACCAGGTGCAGCGCAAGCCCGGCACGTTCGTCGTCGACGAGTGCGCGGACTGCTCCCACGCCTTCCAGAACCCGCGGCTCAGCGCGGAGGGACTGGCCTTCTACCACCGGGACTTCCACGAGGGACTCGACGGCCTCACCGACCGGCTCCTCGGCGCCCGCGGCAGCAGAGGACGCCACCGCGCCGCAGCCCGCGCGCTGCTCCCGCACGCCGAGCCGGAGAGCTGGCTCGACGTCGGCACCGGGCACGGGCACTTCCCGGCCGTCGCCCGGGAGGTCCACCCGTACACGTCCTTCGACGGCCTCGACCCCACCCGGCGGGTCGAGAAGGCACGGGCGGCCGGGCACATCGAGGAGGCCCACCGCGGCCGGCTCACCGACCCGCGGATCACCGGGCGGCTGCGCGCCCGCTACGACGTCGTGAGCATGTTCCACCATCTGGAGCACACCCGCGACCCGCGCGAAGAGCTGCGCGCCGCGCTGACGGTCCTGCGGCCGGGCGGTCACCTCCTCGTCGAAGTCCCGGACCCCGACTGCGCGTTCGGCGCGCTGCTGGGCAGATGGTGGGTGTCGTACGGCCAGCCGCGTCATCTGCACCTGATGCCGCTGCCCAACCTGCTGGGCGAACTCGAGTCCCTCGGCTGCGAGATCGTCGCGACGGACCGCCGCGAACCGCACATCCCGTACGACCTCGCGGGCGCCCTCGCGCTGGCCCTCGGCCGCGTCCTGCCCGACCTCGACGCCCCCTGGCGCCCCACCCCGCCGACGTCGCTCCAGCGCACCCTGCACACGGTCCTGGCCCGGGCCAGCGTTCCGCTGCTCGCCTCGGCCTCCGCCCTGGACCACGCGATGGCCCCGGTCTTCCGCCGCACCCGCTTCTCGAACGCGTACCGGATCATCGCCCGCAGGCAACCGTGAGCCCCGGTCAGCCCCGCAACACCAGTGCCTGCCCCGCCACCACCAGCAGCACGTGCTCGCACTCCGCCGCGAACCCCGCGTTCAGGCGGCCGAGTTCGTCGCGGTAGCGGCGGCCGGAGGCGGTGGCGGGGACGATGCCGGAGCCGACCTCGTTGGAGACGGCGACGAGGGTGCGGCGGGTGTCGCGGACGGCGGAGGTGAGTTCCTCGACGCGCCAGCGCAGCGCGCGTTCACCGCCGCCGCCCCACTCCGCGTCGTCCCAGGCGTTCACGGAGTCCATCGCGTCCGTGAGCCAGAGGGAGAGGCAGTCGATCAGGAGGGGAGGGCCGGAGTCCTCCAGGAGCGGCACCAGGTCGCAGGTCTCCACCGTGCGCCAGGAGCCGGGCCGCCGCTCACGGTGGGCGTGCACGCGCGACGCCCACTCGTTGTCGCCGCTGCGGGATCCGCCCGTCGCGACGTACAGCACCTCGGGGAAGGACTCCAGACGCCGTTCCGCCTCCACGGACTTGCCCGAGCGCGCCCCGCCGAGCACGAGGGTGCGGCGCGGTACGTCGGGTACGTCCTCGTAGACGCCCACGTCCAGCGTCGTTCCGTCCGGGACCGCCCGCGCACCCGCCGCCGCGAGCCGCCGCCGCAGTTCGGGGCCCGGCGGCACGTCGTGGTCGAGGTGGACCGCGATCACGTCCGTCGTCGGCCCGACGGCCCCGACCGCGCGCAGCTTCGCCAGGGCGTCCGGCCGCCCCACCACATCGGCGACCACCATGGCGTACGAGTCGCCGTTCTCCTCCACTCCCGCGGGCGCCGCGCCCGGCGGCAGATACAGCAGCCGTTGTCCGTCCGGCCCGGTGACGGCGTATCCGGTGCCGGGCGAGTCCATCGGCACCGCCCGCACCCGGTGCCCGGTCAGCAGCGCCAGTTCGCCGCCGTCCGGAACGCGTACGGGCTGCGGCAGCCCCGCCGGTACCTCGACCGCGGGCCCGTCGTGCGGATGCGACAGCAGTACCTGCCGTACGCCGCCCAGCGAGTGCCCGGCTCGGGCCGCGGCGAACGCGGCGCCGGGCGTGAGGTCGAGCAGCAGCGTGCCGTCCACGAGCAGCGCGGTGGCCGCCCGCGCGTCCTCGCCGAGCGCACTTGCACAGGCCGCACAGGGACAGTCGGGACGGGGCAGGCCCTCGGGGGCGCCGGTGCCGAGCAGAGTGAGTTCCACGCCCTGATTTTCCCGTGTCGTCGTGGGCGGCGCGCGTTCGGGTACAGCACCCGGAGGGGCGTGGGGCCGTTCACGACCCGCGCCCCGTGCCGCGACTCGCGATCTTCTGTTCCGCGCCCGGCTCAGCGCCTAGGCTTCGGACGGGAGCCGGATCTTGTGCGGCTTCCGCTGTGCAGTGTGCTCATACCTGGGAGGCGTACATGGCGGCATGGACGTGGCGGTTCGAGAAGTCCGACGGGACAGAGGTCCAACCCGCGGTGCAGCCCGAGGAGTTCACCACGCAGGGGGATGCGGAGTCCTGGATCGGCGAGGTCTGGAAGGACCTCCTGGAGGGCGGCGCGGACCAGGTGTTCCTCTTCGAGGACGGCACGAAGATCTACGGGCCGATGAGCCTGCACGCCGAACCGGAGTAGGCCGGCCGGGGTTGCCGGGACCGCTCCCGGCAACCCCGTTCGCCATGCGTCAACCCCTTGCCGCCGCCTTCACCCCGTGCCTACTGCTCGCCCAGCCGCACGCCGACCGTCCGCTCGGTCCCGCCCCGCAGGAACGTCACCCGGGTCCGCTGGCCAGGCTTGTCGGCCGCGAGCGCCTCGGCGAGCGAGGTGAGGGTGGTGATGTCGTTCGTGCCGATCCGGGTGATGATGTCGCCGGGCCGGATGCCCGCCGTGTCGGCCGCGCCGCCGGGCTGCACCTCGACCACGGCGACACCCGCGGGAGCGTAGGTCGCGTCGAGCACCGTACGGCCGGTGATGCCGAGCGCGGCCCGTCCCGAGTCGGTGACCTTGCCGGTTCTGATGATCTGGTCGGCGATCGTCCGCACCATCGAGGCGGGGATCGCGAATCCGATACCGGGCGCCGTGCCGCCCCCGAGGCTCGGGTCCGTCGCGGCCAGCGTGGGAATGCCGATGACCTGCCCGTTCAGGCCGACGAGCGCGCCGCCGCTGTTGCCCGGGTTGATCGCGGCCGACGTCTGCACCATGTTGGCGATGGTGGCCCCCGTCCCGCCGTCGGCGCTGCCCTCGCTGACGGTGCGACCGGTCGCCGACACGATGCCCTGGGTCACGCTGGACGACAGCCCGAGGGGCGAGCCCATCGCCAGCACGATCTGGCCGACCTCGACCTTCTCCGAGTTCCCCATGGTGGCCGCCTTCAGCCCGCTCGGCACCTTGTTCAGCTTGATGACGGCGAGATCCTGGCCCGGGTAGGTGTACACGAGCTTGGCCGTCAGCACGTTCTGGCTGTTGGCCGTCGTCACCCTGAACGTCGTCTCGTTCCCGACCACGTGCGCGTTGGTGACGATGTGTCCCTGGTCGTCGTACACCACCCCCGAGCCCAGTTCGTCGCTCGCCTGGATCTGCACCACCGAGGGCAGGACGTTTTTGATCACCTTCAGGTACGCGTTCTGCAGATCGTCGGCCGCGAGCGGGGCGACGGCCTGCGTCGTCCCCTCCTTCGTGGCGCCCTTCTCGGCCGGCGACCCGGAGCCGGAACAGCCGCAGAGCAGGACGGCGGCGCAGCCGAGGGCGGTTATGGGGAGCAACGGGCGCGGCACGTGGACACAGGTGGCAGCCATGTCCCGAGTGTCCCTTTCGCGGCTCCGCTCCGGCTTGTGGTGCAGGGCCGAACAGGGGGATCGGCGGCGGTCGGCCGCGTCCGCCGCAGGAACCGATCAGCCGCGTACGCTGCGGAGCAGCGTCAGCCGCGTACGCCGCAGAGATGCAGCAGGGCCGCGACCTGGCGATAGGGGTCCGTCCGCCCGGCCCGCTCCTCCGCGGCCAGGAGAGTCTCCACGTCCTCGGGGACGGGGGTCCCGTCGGGCACCGTGTCCGTGAAGACCCGCACGCCGTACCAGGCGTGCAACGGCGCCCCGATGCCCGCGAGAGTGGACGTGAGCGTGGCGAGCCGGTCCGCGCGGACGGCGAGGCCGAGCCGATTGACGTAGGCGTCCGTGTCGAACGCGGCCAGGGTCGCCGGCCAGTCCCCGGACAGGCCCGGCCGCACGGCCAGCGCGTCGGCGTTCCGTACCAGCAGCGAGAGCAGCCCGCCCGGGGCCAGCATCCGCGCCAGCCCCGCGAGCAGCGGGTCCGGCTCCTCGACGTACATGAGTACGCCGTGGCACAGCACCACGTCGAAGCTGCCGGGCAGGAAGTGCACGCCCGTCTCGCGTCCGTCGCCCTCGATGAGCCGCACCCGACTCCGGATGCCCTCGGGCTCGGCGGCCAGCGCCTCCCGGGCCACCGCGAGCATCTTCGCGTCCTGCTCCAGGCCGGTCACCTGATGCCCGGCCCGGGCCAGCCGCAGCGCCTGCGTGCCCTGGCCCATTCCGACGTCGAGCACCCGCAACCGCTGCCCGACCGGGAAGCGCCCGGCTATCTGCTCGTCGAGCTGCCGGGCGACAAGCTCCTGTCGTACGACATCACGCAGCCCGCCCAGCTTGCTCAGCCAGGCATCCGCCGCACCTCCGGAGAACGATGTCGTGCTCAGGGCCGCTCTCCGCGCTTGACCTGCGGCTTGGGCAGCCGGAGGCGACGCATCTGGAGAGTGCGCATCAGCGCGTACCTGACCGCGCCCTTCGTGGGCACGTCGGGGAAGCGGGCGGCCAGCTGCTTCCTCAGCCGGATCACGATGACGATCGAGTCGACCACGATCATCACGATCACCACGAGCCACAGCAGCAGTGCGATGTTCTGCAGCGGGCCCACCCGCACCATGCTCAGTACGAGGATGACCACGGCCATCGGCAGGAAGAACTCCGCGACGCAGAAGCGCGAGTCCACGAAGTCGCGCGCGAACTTCCGCACCGGCCCCTTGTCACGGACGGGCAGATAGCGCTGGTCGCCGCTGGCCAGGGCCTGGCGCTGCTTCTCCATCTGGACACGACGCTCGTCGCGCTGGCGCTTGGCCGCGTCCTTGCGCGTCGTCGGCGTCTGGGCGACGCTGCGACGCTGGGTCTGGGCCTCACTGCGCTTGGGCGTGGGGCGGCCCTTAGGGGCCTGCGGGTCACGGGTCTGCTTGGAGTCGGTCACCGGCGCCTTGTCGGCGGGGGCCTTCTCTTCCTTGGCACGGCTACGGAACACAAAACCCAAGGGTACGGGGTGCGGCGGCATGGACGTCGTTCGAGTGGGGAACGATCCGGCAACACCGCGCGTCTGTAGTGGGACAGAGGGGACGTTGTGCATGGGTGGACCCCGAGTCCCACCTACTCCCTACGCCGGAGCGGTGCCGTACGCAGTCGTCCTTGGGGATGAGCGCATCCGTCCCCGAACAGTGCGGTAATGGATGCAGGGCCCGTACTGTGGGTTCTGTTGCAGTACCTGGAGCTGGAGTCCGTCAGAAGGGGGCGCGCGAAGCCCATGAGCGGTGTCATGAAGCGTATGGGGATGATCTTCCGCGCGAAGGCGAACAAGGCCCTTGACCGGGCCGAGGACCCGCGCGAAACCCTCGATTACTCGTACCAGAAGCAGCTGGAGCTGCTGCAGAAGGTGCGCCGCGGCGTCGCGGACGTGGCGACCAGCCGCAAGCGCCTCGAACTGCAGCTGAACCAGCTCCAGAACCAGTCCACCAAGCTGGAGGAACAGGGCCGCAAGGCGCTCGCGCTCGGCCGGGAGGACCTGGCCCGCGAGGCGCTCTCCCGCCGGGCGGCGCTCCAGCAGCAGGTGACGGACCTGGAGACGCAGCACCAGACCCTCCAGGGCGAGGAGGAGAAGCTCACCCTGGCGGCGCAGCGGCTCCAGGCCAAGGTGGACGCCTTCCGCACCAAGAAGGAGACCATCAAGGCGACCTACACGGCGGCCCAGGCGCAGACCCGCATCGGAGAGGCCTTCTCCGGCATCTCCGAGGAGATGGGCGACGTCGGCATGGCGATCCAGCGTGCCGAGGACAAGACCGCGCAGCTGCAGGCCCGCGCCGGCGCGATCGACGAGCTGCTCGCCTCCGGTGCGCTCGACGACCAGTCCGGTCTGGCCAAGGACGACATCCAGAGCGAGCTGGACCGGCTCTCCGGTGGTACGGATGTAGAGCTGGAACTGCAGCGCATGAAGGCCGAGCTCGCCGGCGGCTCCTCGCCGCAGCAGGCGATCGAGGGCGGTAGCGGACAGTCCCAGTCGCAGTCCCGGCCGCAGGACACTCCGCGCTTCGACAAGCAGTGACCCACACCTAGGGCGCCTGAGGAGGGCGACATGATCGTACGGATCATGGGGGAGGGGCAGGTGAGGTTGGACGACACCCACCTCACCGAACTGAACAAGCTGGACGACGAGCTGCTCGCCGAGATGGAGAGCGGTGACGGGGCGGGCTTCCGGCGCACCCTGACCACTCTCCTGGACCAGGTACGGCGGCTCGGCGCTCCGCTCCCCGACGACGCCCTCGAACCCTCGGACCTCATCCTCCCGTCCCCCGACGCGACCCTCGAAGAGGTCCGCGAGATGCTGACGGACGAGGGCCTGATCCCCGGCTGACGGTTCCCTCCGAGGGTTGAGCAGGGGGGCCTCCGCAGCTCCGGGCCCACAGCTCACGGGGTTTCCCGTGCCCCTGGTCGGGACTGCGTCCCGCTTCCCAGCCCATCGGAAGCGCCTTGACCGCGGCCCGGTGGGGGTTGATCGCGCAGTTCCCCGCGCCCCTAAGAGCTCCAGCCCGTCCGGCGCTCGAGGAACCGGCCGACGGTACCCAGTAGCCCCGTTCCGCCCCCTGCGAGGGCCCCGTACCGTAAACCGGGTGAGCACCCTAGAGCGCACGAAGTACAGACTCCGCGCGCACCCGATGGCCCTGGACGCCACCCTGGCGAGCGGCGTACTCGTGACGATGATGGCCAGCTCCTTCATCGACCCCCACGGGGACGACGGAGCGACCTGGGGCGCGCACACCCCGAACGTCCTCAGCCTCACCCTCATGGTGCTCAGCGCCGCCGCCCTCGTGCTCCGCCGCCGCGCCCCCAGAACGATCCTCGCCACGACCGGCGCCCTCTCCGCCCTGGAACTGGTGGCCAGCGACCCCAGAGCCCCGGTGGTGATGTCCGCCGTCGTCGCCCTCTACACCGTCGCGTCGGCCACGGACCGCCCCACCACCTGGCGCGTCGGCCTGGTCACGATGACGGTGCTGACGGCCTGCGCGATGCTGGTCGGCCCCCTGCCCTGGTACGCGCAGGAGAACCTCGCGATCTTCGCCTGGACGGGCATGGCCGCCGCCGCGGGCGACGCCGTACGCAGCCGCCGCGCCTTCGTGCACGCCATCCGCGAACGCGCCGACCGCGCCGAGCGCACCCGCGAGGAGGAGGCCCGCCGCCGGGTCGCCGAGGAGCGGCTGCGCATCGCCCGCGACCTGCACGATGTCGTCGCCCACCACATCGCCCTCGTCAACGTGCAGGCCGGAGTCGCGGCTCATGTGATGGACAAGCGCCCCGACCAGGCCAAGGAAGCCCTTGCGCACGTCCGCGAGGCCAGCCGCTCGGCCCTCAACGAACTGCGTGCCACCGTCGGCCTGCTGCGCCAGTCCGGCGACCCCGAGGCACCCACCGAACCCGCTCCGGGCCTCGCCCGCCTCGACGAACTCGCCGACACCTTCCGCAACGCCGGACTCCCCGTCGAAGTCGCCCGCGCCGACCACGGCACCACCCTTCCCGCCGCCGTCGACCTCGCCGCGTACCGAGTCATCCAGGAAGCCCTCACCAATGTGCAGAAACACGCGGGTGCGGAGGCGAAGGCCGAGATCAGCGTCGTACGGGTGGGACCGAACGTGGAAGTGACCGTCCTCGACGACGGACCCGGCCAGGACGACGGACCCGGCCAGGACGACGGTCCGCAGGAGGGCGGCGGGCACGGTCTGCTCGGGATGCGCGAGCGGGTCACCGCGCTCGGCGGCACCTGCACGACCGGTCCCCGCTACGGAGGCGGCTTCCGGGTCCATGCGATCCTTCCGGTCAAGAACCGCGCCGCGCCCGCCCTGGGGGACTCCGCATGACCATCCGTGTCCTGCTCGCCGACGACCAGGCGCTGCTGCGCAGCGCGTTCCGTGTCCTCGTCGACTCCGAGCCCGACATGGAGGTCGTGGGCGAGGCGTCCGACGGAGCGGAGGCGCTGCGGCTCACCCGGGAGGCCCGCGCCGACGTGGTGTTGATGGACATCCGGATGCCGGGGACCGACGGCCTGGCCGCCACCCGGCTGATCAGCGCCGACCCGGGGCTCGCGCACGTACGGGTGGTCATGCTGACGACCTTCGAGGTCGACGAGTACGTGGTGCAGTCGCTGCGGGCGGGTGCCTCCGGCTTCCTCGGCAAGGGCGCGGAGCCGGAGGAGCTGCTGAACGCCATCCGGATCGCGGCGGGCGGCGAGGCACTGCTGTCCCCGGCGGCCACCAAGGGACTGATCGCCAAGTTCCTCGCCCAGGGCGACGGTTCGGACGAGGGCCGGGACTCCGCCCGGGCCGAGCGGCTCGAGGCGCTCACGGGGCGCGAGCGCGAGGTGCTCGTCCAGGTCGCGGGAGGACACTCCAACGACGAGATCGCCGAGCGGCTGGAGGTCAGCCCGCTCACCGTGAAGACGCATGTCAACCGGGCCATGGCCAAGCTCGGCGCCCGCGACCGGGCCCAACTCGTCGTCATCGCCTACGAGTCGGGCCTGGTACGGCCCAGGGCGGAGTGATCTCCGGGTTACGGCAGCGCCAGCATCCGCTCCAGCGCCAGCTTCGCGAACGCCTCCGTCTCCTTGTCCACCTCGATGCGGTTGACCAGGTTGCCCTCGGCGAGGGACTCCAGGGTCCACACCAGGTGGGGGAGGTCGATGCGGTTCATGGTGGAGCAGAAGCAGACCGTCTTGTCGAGGAAGACGATCTCCTTGTCCTCGGCCGCGAAACGGTTCGCCAGGCGGCGGACCAGGTTCAGCTCCGTGCCGATCGCCCACTTGGAGCCGGCCGGGGCGGCCTCCAGGGCCTTGATGATGTACTCCGTGGAGCCGACGTAGTCCGCCGCCGACACGACCTCGTGCTTGCACTCGGGGTGGACGAGGACGTTCACGCCGGGGATGCGCTCGCGGACGTCGTTCACCGAGTCCAGCGAGAAGCGGCCGTGGACCGAGCAGTGGCCGCGCCACAGGATCATCTTGGCGTCGCGCAGCTGCTCCGCGGTGAGGCCGCCGTTCGGCTTGTGGGGGTTGTAGAGGACGCAGTCCTCCAGGCTCATCCCCATGTCACGGACGGCGGTGTTGCGGCCGAGGTGCTGGTCGGGCAGGAAGAGGACCTTCTCGCCCTGCTCGAACGCCCACTCCAGGGCCCGCTGGGCGTTGGAGGAGGTACAGATCGTGCCGCCGTGCTTGCCGGTGAACGCCTTGATGTCGGCGGAGGAGTTCATGTACGAGACGGGCACGACCTGCTCGGCCACCCCGGCCTCGGTCAGCACGTCCCAGCACTCGGCGACCTGCTCGGCCGTCGCCATGTCGGCCATGGAGCAGCCGGCGGCGAGGTCGGGAAGGACCACCTTCTGGTCGTCGGACGTCAGGATGTCCGCGGACTCCGCCATGAAGTGCACACCGCAGAAGACGATGTACTCGGCCTCGGGGCGCGCGGCGGCGTCGCGGGCCAGCTTGAAGGAGTCGCCCGTGACGTCGGCGAACTGGATGACCTCGTCGCGCTGGTAGTGGTGGCCGAGCACGAAGACCTTGTCCCCGAGCTTCTCCTTGGCCGCGCGGGCCCGTTCCACGAGATCCGGGTCGGACGGCGAGGGCAGGTCTCCGGGACACTCCACGCCGCGCTCGCTCCTCGGGTCGGCCTCACGGCCGAGCAGCAGCAGGGCGAGGGGCGTCGGCTGTACGTCGAGCTCCTGGGTCTGGGCGGTGGTCACGACACGCACCCTTTCTGTTCTGCGGCTCGCTTGGATCACGGGGGCGATCCAGCGGAACATGCCTTTTCGTCGAATTGACGCTATCTATCATAACCGCTTCACGTCATATTGACGACGTCCATAGCGTCGATGTGACGTGAATCCCGGAGGTTGTCCACAGGCCGCTGTCCGCGCTCTGGAGCATGTGCGAGCATGAGGGGAGAGAACGAGGCGACCACGGAAAGGCAGACTCTCGGCCCGGAATGAATCCGCGGCCCCGACGGTTGCAGACGTCGGCAAGCAGTCTCCGTACAACCCGGGAGAAAAGCAGATGTCCGTATCGGACGAGAAGACCACCGTGAGCGACGGCATCGTGCTGTCCGACTCCGCCGCGGCCAAGGTCAAGGCCCTGCTCGACCAGGAAGGCCGCGACGATCTGGCACTGCGCGTCGCCGTTCAGCCCGGCGGCTGCTCCGGCCTGCGCTACCAGCTCTTCTTCGACGAGCGTTCCCTCGACGGCGATGTCGTCAAGGACTTCGGTGGCGTCAAGGTCGTCACCGACCGCATGAGCGCTCCGTACCTGGGCGGCGCGTCCATCGACTTTGTGGACACCATCGAGAAGCAGGGCTTCACGATCGACAACCCGAACGCGACGGGCTCCTGCGCCTGCGGCGACTCCTTCAGCTGAGCCCGGCCGACTGCTGAACGCGTAACGCGTACGAAGGCGGCGTCCCCCTCCGACAGGGACGCCGCCTTCGCGTGTTCGGGACCGCCCGTAGAGCTCCCGCTCCCGCGCCTACCGCGCCTGAGGCGTCTTCAACGAGGCGCCGGCCACCTTGCCCTCCGGGATCGGCCTGTCGTCCGTGCCGACGACCTTCCGGTCGCCGAGCGGCTGGTCGAGACGCACCGTCTTCTCGTACACCTTGGCGATCAGGATGCAGATCTTGCCCTGCCACGGCGTCTCGGTGACCTTGACGGTCACCTTGTCCGTGGTCTCGCTCACCGAGGCGGAGTAGTCCGCGCACACCCCGCCCGTGAAGCTCACGGTCAGGTCCTTGCCGTCGGCCGTGTAGCCCTGCACCTCGACGTCGTGGGAGGTCGGCGCCGCGGTCGGCCGCGGGCTGGGGGTGGCGGTCGGCGCCCGGGTGGGCTCCGGTGAGGTCAGATACTCCGGGTCGACCGCCGGATGCGTCACCGTGAAGGCGGAGTCCGTGCCCGTCGGCCGTACCTCGAACAGCCAGGACGGCACCAGCGTCTCGTGTCCGGACACGAAGTGCGAGGCCAGCCCGAAGACGGCCTTCTCGACGGCCACCGACTCCCGCTTCGGCACCGCCGTCGACGCGCCGCAGGGCGTCTCGTCACGGTCCTTCAGCGGTACGGCACTGGCGCAGCCGCCGGGTCCCATGCGCCCACCGCCCGGCGGCGCGAGAGAGGCCGAGCCGTTCATCAGGTCCAGGGTCTTTTGCGCACCGATCACGGGGTACGTGTCCCCCTTCACCGGCGTCTTCACCTGGCCGTTGCCGCCCACTACCTGGCCGTCCGGGCCGACCTGGACGCCGGTGGTCCAGCCGTACGTGGGCAGGCCCCCGACCTTCGGGTCCGCGTTCACCACCCGCACGGCGCCCATGAGCTGACTCGCGTCCAGCTTGGCGTCGTCCTGGCTCAACGCCTTCAGTACGGGCGCGGCGGCCTTCTTCGCGGCGGCCTCGCTCACCGCGTGGCTGCTCGGGGAGCCGGGGTCGCTCCTGCACACGGCGCCCTTGCAGTTGTCGGTGCCGGGCGCGTACCGGCTGAACGTCCAGGTCCCGGGGGCCCGCTGGTTCACCTGGAGGCTGGGTCCCGAGCCGTCCTTGTCCTGGCCGACCTTCCAGGTCTCGCCGGTGAGCTTCGGGGTGCCCGCGATGTCGAGGGTCTTCGCCAGGCGGGTCACCTCGGCGGCCGTGACCTCGCCCTTCGCCGCGTAGACCGGCGCGGAGTCCGGGCCGCCGGGCAGCTTGCCGTCCGCGTGATAGGTCGTGCCGTAGGGGTTGGGCTCACCGGGCGCGATGCCGCCCGTGCCACTCGTGCCGCCCTCGGTGTAGCCGTCGAGGGCCAGCGGCGGGGGAGTGCCGTCGGTGCCGGGGGTCGCGGAGTGGCCGCGGTCGCTCCCGCCGCCGGATGCGGTCGCGGCGAAATACGCCCCGCCGCCTCCGACGATCAGCACCGCGGCGGCGACCGAGGCGACGGCCACCGGGGAATGGCGGCGGCGCGACTTCGCCGTCTCGCCGCCGTCCTCGGGGGGCTGGGTCGCTTCGCTGTCGGGTCGCTCGGTGCTCACCGCATCGCTCCTTCTGGTCGTACACCGCATCCCCTATACGGGGGACAGCGATGGGACGCAGCGGGGGAGCGCACGGTTCCCTGCGGGCGCCGTTCGCGGCCGCCCTTTTCGAGGTCCTTTCGGGCCCTGTCAGTCGCCGTAGTCGGACATCGCGTCCAGCAGGCGGGCGGACGCGGGCGGCACGGTCACCCCGTGGATGCGCGACGGGGACACGGGAAGGTCGGGGCGGGAGATGATCGGGTCCGGTGCCGCCCAGTCCCGGGCCATGGCGCCGTCGCCGCGCAGCGACGCCAGATCGCCTTCGAGGTCGTGCGGAGCGGAGCCGTGGACCTTGCGGTTCGTCATGACGGAACCGTATGCACGCCGAGTGTTACGAAGAAAGACCTACTATCGGGTAGTTTTGACCGCTTCAGAGGGCACGTGTCGACCGGGTAGCGTGAACTGTCAATCCCCTTCCGTCGCAGGAGCGTGTCCTCGCCGTGCGTATCGCAGTCACCGGCTCCATCGCCACTGACCACCTCATGACCTTCCCCGGCCGTTTCGCCGATCAGTTCGTCGCGGACCAGCTGCACACGGTCTCCCTGTCCTTCCTGGTCGACAACCTCGACGTACGCCGGGGTGGCGTCGGCGCGAACATCGCCTTCGGCATGGGACAGCTGGGCACCCGGCCGATCCTGGTCGGGGCCGCGGGCTCTGACTTCGACGAGTACCGGGCGTGGCTGGACCGCCACGGCGTCGACACCAGCTCGGTCCGGATCTCCGAGGTGCTGCACACCGCGCGCTTCGTGTGCACCACGGACTCCGACCACAACCAGATCGGCTCCTTCTACACGGGCGCGATGAGCGAGGCCCGGCTGATCGAGCTCAAGTCGGTCGCGGACCGGGTCGGCGGCCTCGACCTCGTCCTGATCGGTGCCGACGACCCGGAGGCGATGCTCCGCCACACGGAGGAGTGCCGCTCCCGCACGATCCCCTTCGCCGCGGACTTCTCGCAGCAGATCGCCCGTATGAACGGCGACGAGATCCGGATACTGCTGGACGGGGCGACCTACCTCTTCTCCAACGAGTACGAGAAGGGGCTCATCGAGTCCAAGACCGGCTGGAGCGACGAGGAGATCCTGTCGAAGGTCGGTCACCGTGTGACCACCCTCGGCGCACGGGGCGTGCGCATCGAGCGGTCCGGTGAGGACCCGATCGAGGTCGGCTGCCCGGACGAGGAGCGCAAGGCCGACCCGACGGGCGTGGGCGACGCGTTCCGCGCCGGTTTCCTCTCCGGCCTCGCCTGGGGCGTCTCCCTGGAGCGCGCCGCCCAGGTTGGCTGCATGCTCGCCACGCTGGTCATCGAGACGGTCGGCACCCAGGAGTACCAGCTGCGCCGCGCCCACTTCATGGACCGCTTCACCAAGGCGTACGGCGACGACGCGGCCACCGAGGTCCGGGCCCACCTGGCCTGATCACCGAGGTCCGGGCCCGCCCGGCCTGATCGGGACACCCTTCCGGCCGACCGCCTAGGACACCCGGCGGACCACATAGGCGAAGCCGTGGTCCGCCGGCTCCTCCCCGACGTACTCCTGACCCCGCATCTCGCACCACGCCGGGATGTCCAGCCGGGCCGCCTCGTCGTCCGAGAGGACGCGAACCGTGCCGCCCACCGGCACGTCCCCGATGACCTTGGCCAGTTCGATGACCGGGATGGGGCAGCGCTTGCCGAGGGAGTCCACCACCAGCGCGTCGGAGGGGGACGGGGAGGGCGGCGCCGGCGCCGTCGGGGCGCCGAGTCTCTCGCGTACGTCCGCGACCGCGTCCGGCAGCACCGAAAGGAACCGGTCGACGTCCTCGGACGGCGTACCCGGTGGCAGCGAGACCCGGACGTTGCCCTCGCTCAGGACACTCATCGCCTTCAGGACATGGCTCGGGGTCAGTGTGCTGCTCGTGCAGGAGGAGCCGGAGGAGACCGAGAAGCCCGCCCGGTCCAGTTCGTGCAGGAGCGTCTCCCCGTCGACGTACAGACAGGAGAAGGTGACGATCCCCGGCAGACGGTGAACCGCGTCCCCGACCACCTCCACGTCCGGGACCAGTTCGGGCACCCGTACGCGGATCCGTTCCGTCAGTTCCCGTAGGCGCGCGGTCTCCGCGGCCGCCTCCGCCCGAACCGCGCGCAGTGACGCCGCCGCGGCCACGACGGCCGGGATGTTCTCGAAGCCCGCCGCCCGGCCCGACTCCCGCTCGTCCACGGGTCCTTGGGGAGCGAACCGCACCCCCTTGCGCACGACGAGCAGTCCGACCCCCGAAGGACCACCCCATTTGTGGGCACTTGCCGTCAGCAGGGACCAGTCGCCCGCCACCCGGCTCCACGACAGTGACTGCGCCGCGTCCACCAACAGCGGCACCCCCGCCGCCCGGCACGCCTCCGCGACCTCCCGTACCGGCTGCTCCGTGCCCACCTCGTGGTTGGCGGACTGGAGGCAGGCGAGCGCGGTGTCGGGGCGCAGGGCGGCGGCGTAGGAAGAAGGAGAGACCCTGCCCGCGCGGTCGACGGGCACCGTCGTCACCGAGCCGCCCGCCGCCTCGTGGACCTCCGCCGAATGGAGTACCGACGAATGTTCGACCGATGACACGATCAGGTGGCGTCCGACGCGCCGACGGCCCGCCAGGGCGCCCTCGATTCCGGAGTGCACCGCCCGGGTGCCTGACGAGGTGAAGGTCAGCTCGTCCGGGCGGCAGCCCACCGCCTCGGCGGCCGCCTCGCGCGCCGCGTCGAGCAGCATTCGGGCCCGCCGCCCTTCCCGGTAGAGCCGTGCGGGATCGGCCCATCCCTCGTCGAGCGAGGCCTGCAGGGCCTGCCGGGCGACGGGGTGGAGAGGAGTAGCGGAAGCAGCATCGAAGTAGGCCACCCCCCAACGCTAAAGCCCCGGTCGGACCAGCGCCCAAAAAGGGCGCGAGGCGGTGACATCTGCGGCTCCGCCGCGGGGCGCGACAAGCCACGACGAACCCGCAGCCGCCGCGATGTCCCGTGTCCCGAGCCCTTGGGCGCCCCAAATCTCCGTCAGAAGTAGCCCGGAGCAGGGCAACCCACCCCCTTCGGCTGACCCAGCGGCGCGTTGGGCACCCTCCCCGCGCGACCCCAAATAGCGTCCAGTAGGGTTTGGTCCGCATAAACATCCAAACCCCTGCCCGACGCAGGGCGGCGACCGACCAGCGAGAAGGCCGCAGCCGACCGCGCGGGCGAGACTCTCGGGAAGGCGCTACGTGAGTCCCAACGGCTCCGACCGCTCGCCGCGGCGCCCGATGCGGCGGAAGCTGCTGCAGGCACTGACTGCGGGCCTGGTCCTGGCGACCGCCACCGGTTGCACATACAAGGACTTCCCCCGCCTTGGTATGCCCACCCCGACCACGGAAGAGGGTCCGCGGATCCTCTCCCTGTGGCAGGGGTCCTGGGCGGCCGCGCTCGCCGTTGGCGTGCTGGTGTGGGGCCTGATCCTGTGGAGTGTGTTCTTCCACCGGCGCAGCCGCACCAAGGTCGAAGTTCCTCCGCAGACCCGGTACAACATGCCCATCGAGGCGCTGTACACGGTAGTCCCGCTCATCATCGTCTCGGTGCTGTTCTACTTCACCGCCCGAGACGAGACGAAGCTCCTCAGCCTCAAGCCGAAGCCGGACGTCACGGTCAACGTGGTCGGCTATCAGTGGAGCTGGGGCTTCAACTACATCGAGGACGTTCCCGGTGTCACCGGCAACGCCAAGATCGACCCGAACCTGGCCGCCATCCCGGACCGGTTCAAGAAGGACTTCCCGGCGAACGCCGGCGGTGTCTACGAGGTCGGTACGCCGGGTGAGCGGAACCCGCAGACGGGCAACCCCGGTCCGACCCTCTGGCTGCCCAAGGGCAAGACGGTCCGCTTCGTCCTCACTTCGCGTGACGTCATCCACTCCTTCTGGGTGGTGCCGTTCCTGATGAAGATGGACGTCATTCCGGGCCACACCAACTCCTTCCAGGTGACCCCCAACAAGGAGGGCACCTTCCTGGGCAAGTGCGCCGAGCTGTGCGGCGTCGACCACTCCCGGATGCTCTTCAACGTGAAGGTCGTCTCCCCCGAGCGCTACGAGGCCCACCTCAAGCAGCTCGCGGCACAGGGACAGACCGGTTACGTCCCGGCCGGCATTGAGCAGACGGGCCACGAGAAGAACCGGGAGACGAACAACCTGTGAGCATCCTCAACGAACCTCAGGGTGCCGGGGCAGCCGAAGACTCGTACGAGAACGAGCTGCCGGTGCGGCGCAAGCAGCCGGGCAACGTCGTGATCAAGTGGCTCACCACCACCGACCACAAGACGATCGGCACGCTTTACCTGGTCACGTCATTCGCGTTCTTCATCATCGGCGGCGTCATGGCGCTGCTGATGCGTGCCGAACTGGCGCGCCCCGGCACGCAGATCATGTCGAACGAGCAGTTCAACCAGGCGTTCACGATGCACGGCACGATCATGCTGCTGATGTTCGCGACGCCGCTGTTCGCCGGTTTCACGAACTGGATCATGCCGCTGCAGATCGGCGCGCCCGACGTGGCGTTCCCGCGGCTGAACATGTTCGCCTACTGGCTCTACCTGTTCGGCTCGACCATCGCGGTGGGTGGCTTCCTCACCCCGCAGGGCGCGGCCGACTTCGGCTGGTTCGCCTACAGCCCGCTGTCGGACGCGGTCCGCTCGCCGGGTGTCGGCGCCGACATGTGGATCATGGGTCTGGCCTTCTCCGGCTTCGGCACGATCCTCGGTGCGGTCAACTTCATCACCACCATCATCTGCATGCGCGCCCCGGGCATGACGATGTTCCGCATGCCGATCTTCGTGTGGAACGTGCTGCTCACCGCGGTGCTGGTGCTGCTGGCCTTCCCCGTGCTGGCGGCGGCGCTGTTCGCGCTGGAGGCGGACCGAAAATTCGGTGCGCATGTGTTTGACGCCGCCAATGGCGGAGCCTTGCTATGGCAACACCTCTTCTGGTTCTTCGGCCATCCAGAGGTGTACATCATCGCTCTACCGTTCTTCGGCATCATCTCCGAAGTCATCCCGGTGTTCTCCCGCAAGCCGATGTTCGGCTACATGGGCCTGATCGCCGCGACGATCTCCATCGCCGGTCTGTCCGTGACCGTGTGGGCGCACCACATGTACGTCACCGGTGGCGTACTGCTCCCGTTCTTCTCCTTCATGACGTTCCTCATCGCCGTACCGACAGGCGTGAAGTTCTTCAACTGGATCGGAACGATGTGGAAGGGGTCCTTGAGTTTCGAGACCCCGATGCTCTGGGCGGTCGGCTTCCTGATCACCTTCACCTTCGGTGGTCTGACCGGTGTCATCCTGGCCTCGCCGCCGATGGACTTCCACGTCTCGGACTCGTACTTCGTGGTGGCGCACTTCCACTACGTGATCTTCGGTACGGTCGTGTTCGCGATGTTCTCCGGATTCCACTTCTGGTGGCCGAAGTTCACCGGCAAGATGCTCGACGAGCGCCTCGGAAAGATCACCTTCTGGACGCTGTTCGTGGGCTTCCACGGCACGTTCCTGGTGCAGCACTGGCTGGGTGTCGAGGGCATGCCGCGTCGCTACGCGGACTACCTCGCCGCCGACGGCTTCACCGCGCTGAACACGATCTCGACGATCAGCTCGTTCCTGCTCGGCCTGTCGATCCTGCCGTTCTTCTACAACGTGTGGAAGACCGCCAAGTACGGCAAGAAGGTCGAGGTCGACGACCCGTGGGGTTACGGCCGCTCGCTGGAGTGGGCCACGTCCTGCCCGCCGCCGCGCCACAACTTCCTCACGCTGCCGCGGATCCGTTCCGAATCCCCGGCCTTCGACCTGCACCACCCGGAGATCGCCGCTCTCGACCAGCTCGAGAACGCCGGTCACGGTGAGAAGGCCCTCTCCGGTGGCAAGGAGGCCGGCAAGTGAAGGTCCAAGGCAAGATGTTCCTCTGGCTGGCTGCCTTCATCCTCGTCATGGCGATCGTCTATGGCGTGTGGTCGAAGGAGCCGGCCGGCACCACGGCGCTCTTCCTGGCCTTCGGCCTGAGCGTGATGATCGGCTACTACCTGGCCTTCACGGCCCGGCGGGTCGACCAGCTGGCGCAGGACAACGACGAGGCCGATGTCGCGGACGAGGCGGGCGAGGTGGGCTTCTTCAGCCCGCACAGCTGGCAGCCGCTCGCGCTCGGTTTCGGCGGCGCGCTCGCCTTCATGGCCGTCGTCTTCGGCTGGTGGCTGCTGTACTTCGGGTTCCCGATCATCCTGATCGGCCTGTGGGGCTGGGTCTTCGAGTACTACCACGGTGAGAACCGCACCCAGTAGCACGCTCACGGTCCCCTAGCGATCGCTGGACACCCGGGAAGCCCGGATTCTCCTGACGGAGAGTCCGGGCTTCCTCTTTTGCCGTACGCCACATCCCCCGCACGGCTCACTCGCCGCGCCGAGGCTGACGGGTGTTCATAGCGTGAGTCCATGAATCACGCACCGCGAATCCGCACGGTCGTCAGCCGCACCACGCTGGTGGTCGCCCTCGGCGCGGCCGCCGCTGCCTGCGGCGGAAGCGGCCACCCGCTCTCCGCCAGGCCGTACGACGCGGCGGGTCAGCTCTCCTTCACCGACGTGGTCGGCGACAGCCGCAAGGTCGACCCGGACAAGCCCCTGGAAATCACCGCCAAGGGCGATGACGAGCGCATCACCGATGTGACGGCCGTCGACGCGTCGGGGCGCTATGTGGCGGGCGAACTCGCCGCCGACGGCACCCGTTGGCACAGCACCTCACCGCTGGCCGCGGGCGCCCACTACACGGTGCATGTGAGCACGGAGGACGAGGACGGCGCACCCGGCCGGCAGATCGTCGCCTTCGAGACCACCGCGCCCACCACGAACAAGCCCCTCAACGTGACCCTGGGGCCCGCCGCGGGCGAGTACGGCGTCGGTCAGCCCATCACCGCCGAACTCAGCGCCCCGGTCAAGGACAAGGCCGCACGCGCGATCGTCGAAGGCGCCCTGAGGGTCGACTCCGTGCCCGCCGCGGAGGGCGCCTGGCACTGGGTGGACGACAAGACGCTGCACTATCGGCCCAAGGAGTACTGGCCCATCCACGCCACCATCCAGGCCCACAGCAACCTCAAGGGCATCAAGATCGCCGACCGGCTCTGGGGCGGCGACGCGAAGCCCCTGACGCTCACCACCGGGGACCGCTTCGTCGCCGTCACGGACGCCGCCGCGCACTCCATGACGATCTACAAGAACGACCAGGTGATCAACCAGATCCCCGTCACCACCGGCAAGCCGGGCTACGAGACCCGCAACGGCGTCAAGGTCGTACTGAGCAAGGAGCCCTTCGTACGGATGCGCGGCACCACCGTCGGCATCGCCGAGGGCAGCGCGGACTCCTACGACCTGCCCGTCTACTGGGCGACCAGGGTCACCTGGAGCGGCGAGTATGTGCACGCCGCGCCCTGGTCGGTGGGGGAGCAGGGCTCCGCCAACGTCAGCCACGGCTGCACCGGGATGAGCACCAGCAACGCCGAGTGGTTCTTCAAGAACGTCCGCCAGGGCGACATCGTGAAGGTCCAGAACTCCAACGGCGACGCCATGACCCCGTTCAACAACGGCTTCGGCGACTGGAACGTCGCCTGGAAGGACTGGCGCAACGGCAGCGCCCTGACAGCGGGCGTCCCGGAGGGCCCGAAACTGACGGACCGGGCGAGGCTACGCCCGGAGAGCGTTTGAGAACGACCTGCCCCGCGCCCCGAAAGAGGCGCGGGGCTGTGTCCTTCCGCGGCTGCGAACTCTCAGGCGCCCAGGAGGGCCTTGCGGCGGAGCAGCGAGGCCAACGCGGAGGCGAACTCGACCGGATCCACCGGAAGGGTCACCGCCGCGTCCGCACGGCTCCACGTGGCCAGCCAGGCGTCCTGGGGCCGCCCGATGAGCACCAGCACGGGCGGGCAGTTGAAGATCTCGTCCTTGATCTGCCGGCAGACGCCCATGCCACCCATCGGAACCGCCTCGCCGTCCAGCACACAGACGTCGATGCCGCCCTTGTCCAGCTCCGTCAGGACGGCGGCGGGCGTGGCGCACTCGATGAACTCGACCTGGGGAACGTCGGGGGCCGGTCTGCGACCGGTCGCCAGCCGCACCTGCCCCCGGGTGTTGGAGTCGTCGCTGTAGACCAGCACCGTGGCGGTCGGCTGCATTGTTCCTCCACGCATCTAAGAAGCACAGCATTGGTCGGGAACTCCTGGTACCGATGGCGCGGATGCTACTCCCTCAAACACCTCGTCAACACCGGTTCGGACAGGGCTTCGATGGGCCATACGGGCTGGACACACCCCATCAACACCCCGAACGGCACCCCCGGGCGTGAGGGCGGGATAAGCGACCGACATAATGTCGGTCGTGGCGACAGCAACGACAGTAGAAACCGGGCACGCGCACCCGTCGGTCAATCGACCGAACCTCACCAGCGTCGGAACCATCATCTGGCTGAGTTCCGAGCTGATGTTCTTCGCGGCCCTCTTCGCGATGTACTTCACCCTGCGATCGGTGACCGGGCCGGATCACTGGAAAGAGATGGCGGGCCATCTCAACATCCCGTTCTCGGCCTCGAACACCACGATCCTGGTGCTCTCCTCCCTGACCTGCCAGCTCGGCGTCTTCGCCGCCGAGCGCGGGGACGTGAAGAAGCTCCGGATGTGGTTCATCGTCACGTTCGTGATGGGTGCGATCTTCATCGGCGGTCAGATCTTCGAGTACACCAATCTGGTCAAGGAGGACGGGATCTCGCTCTCCTCCGACCCGTACGGCTCGGTGTTCTACCTGACCACCGGCTTCCACGGCCTGCACGTGACGGGTGGCCTCATCGCCTTCCTGTTCGTCCTCGGCCGCACCTACGCGGCCAAGAGGTTCACTCACGAGCAGGCGACCGCCGCCATCGTCGTGTCCTACTACTGGCACTTCGTCGATGTCGTCTGGATCGGCCTCTTCGCCACGATCTACTTGATCAAGTAACCGGGCGGCGTCCGCGGCGAACCGATCGCACGCGACGAACCGATCCATTTCCAGAAGCATCGACGCAGAAGATCCTGACACCGGGGTAATCCGTGAAAAAGCTCTCCGCACGACGACGCCATCCGCTGGCGGCGGTCGTCGTCCTACTCCTCGCGCTGGCGGCCACCGGGGGGCTGTACGCCGCGTTCGCACCAGCGAGCAAGGCGCAGGCCGATACGACCGCCCAGTCCCTTGCCATCGACGAGGGCAAGAAGCTCTACGCCGTGGGCTGCGCCAGCTGCCACGGAACCGGCGGTCAGGGGTCCTCCGACGGTCCGAGCCTGGTGGGCGTCGGCGCCGCGGCGGTCGACTTCCAGGTCGGCACCGGCCGTATGCCGGCCCAGCAGCCGGGCGCTCAGATCCCGAAGAAGAAGGTCATCTACTCGCAGGCCGAGATCGACCAGCTCGCGGCGTACATCGCCTCGCTGGGCGCTGGTCCCACGGTGCCTACGAAGAGCCAGGTCAGCCCCGAGGGTGCGGACATCGCCAAGGGCGGTGAGCTCTTCCGTACCAACTGCGCGCAGTGCCACAACTTCACCGGCAAGGGTGGCGCGCTGACGCACGGCAAGTTCGCGCCGAGCCTTGAGGGTGTTGACCCCAAGCACATCTACGAGGCCATGCAGACCGGCCCGCAGAACATGCCGTCCTTCCCCGACACCACGCTGTCGGAGAAGAACAAGAAGGACATCATCGCGTACCTCAACGCGGTCAACGGTGACGACACCGAGAGCCCCGGCGGTCTGGATCTGGGCGGCCTCGGGCCGGTCAGTGAAGGCCTCTTCGGCTGGATCTTCGGTCTTGGCGCCCTGGTCGCCGTCGCCGTCTGGGTCGCCGCTCGGACCGCAAAGGCCAAGAAGTCATGAGTAGCAAAGAGATTCCAGAAGAGAACCTGCCCGCTGAGCAGGTCGACGAGCACGGTCACAGCGCGGTAGCCGTCGCGGACGAGACCAACCCGTTCGCGGACCCGGGCCTGCCGCCCCACGAGCACCGCATCCAGGACATCGACGAGCGGGCCGCCAAGCGGTCCGAGCGCGTCGTCGCCATGCTGTTCACGTTGTCGATGCTGGCCACTGTCGGCTTCATCGCCTCGTACGTGGCGATCCCGCCGGACAAGTCGATCTTCGTCTTCCCCCTCGGTCACATCAGCGCGCTGAACTTCGCGCTGGGGATGACCCTCGGTGTGGCGCTGTTCGCGATCGGCGCGGGAGCGGTCCACTGGGCCCGCACCCTGATGTCCGACGTGGAGATCGCCGACCAGCGTCACCCGATTGAGGCGGAGCCCGAGGTCAAGGCCAAGGTCATGGCCGACTTCAAGGAGGGCGCCAAGGAGTCCGCGCTCGGCCGCCGCAAGCTGATCCGCAACACGATGTTCGGCGCGCTGGCCCTGTTCCCGCTCTCCGGCGTCATGCTGCTGCGCGACCTGGGCCCGCTGCCCGGCACCAAGCTGCGCCACACGCTCTGGTCCAAGGGCAAGCTGCTCGTCAACATGAACACGAACGAGCCGCTGCGCGCCTCCGACGTCGCCGTCGGCTCGCTCACCTTCGCCAAGCCCGAGGGCCTGGAGGAGCACGACGAGGACTTCCAGCTCCAGATCGCCAAGGCGGCCCTGATGATCGTCCGGCTTCAGCCGGAGAACATCAAGGACAAGCGCGAGCTCGCCTGGTCACACGAGGGCATCGTGGCGTACTCGAAGATCTGCACCCATGTCGGTTGCCCGATCTCCCTGTACGAGCAGCAGACGCACCACGTGCTCTGCCCCTGCCACCAGTCCACCTTCGACCTCTCCGACGGTGCCCGAGTGATCTTCGGCCCGGCCGGTCACGCCCTGCCGCAGCTGCGCATCGGTGTGAACGAACAGGGTTACCTCGAAGCGCTCGGCGACTTCGAAGAGCCCGTCGGTCCTGCCTTCTGGGAGCGCGGATGAGTACTACCACCACTTCCGACTCGCGCTCCTCGCGCGAGAAGGCCCCGGCCGGCGAGAGGGTCGCCGACTGGGCCGACGGACGGCTCGGGATCTACTCCCTTGCCAAGTCCAACATGCGCAAGATCTTCCCCGACCACTGGTCGTTCATGTTGGGTGAGGTCTGCCTCTACAGCTTCATCATCATCATCCTCACGGGTGTGTACCTGACGCTGTTCTTCCACCCGTCGATGAACGAGGTCACGTACCACGGTAGCTACGTCCCGCTGCAGGGACAGCTGATGTCCGAGGCGTTCAACTCGACGATGCACATCTCGTTCGAGGTGCGCGGTGGTCTGCTGGTCCGGCAGATCCACCACTGGGCGGCGCTGATCTTCCTAGCCGGCATGTTCGTGCACATGATGCGCGTGTTCTTCACGGGCGCGTTCCGCAAGCCGCGTGAGGTCAACTGGCTGTTCGGCTTCCTGCTGTTCGTCCTGGGCATGTTCACCGGCTTCACCGGTTACTCGCTCCCGGACGACCTGCTCTCCGGCACCGGTGTCCGCTTCATGGAGGGCGCGGTCCTGTCCGTGCCGATCGTGGGCACGTACCTGTCGTTCTTCCTCTTCGGCGGACAGTTCCCGGGCGGCGACTTCGTCGCGCGGTTCTACTCGGTCCACATCCTGCTGCTGCCGGGCATCATGCTCGGCCTGCTGGTAGCCCACCTGATCCTGGTCTTCTACCACAAGCACACGCAGTTCGCGGGCCCCGGAAAGACGAACAACAACGTCGTCGGCATGCCGCTGCTGCCGGTCTACACGGCCAAGGCCGGAGGCTTCTTCTTCCTGGTCTTCGGCGTCATCGCGGCCGTCTCGGCGATCGCCTCGATCAACCCGATCTGGACCATGGGTCCCTACCGTCCGGACATGGTGTCCACGGGCGCCCAGCCCGACTGGTACATGGGCTTCTCCGAGGGCCTGATCCGTGTCATGCCGGGCTGGGAGATCAACCTCTGGGGTCACACACTCGTCCTGGGCGTGTTCCTCCCGCTGGTGATCTTCCCGCTGGTCCTGGTCGCGATCGCGGTCTACCCGTTCATCGAGTCCTGGGTCACCGGCGACAAGCGCGAGCACCACATCCTGGACCGCCCGCGCAACGCCCCGACCCGGACCGCGTTCGGCGCCGCCTGGATCAGCTGGTACTTCGTCCTGCTGGTCGGTGGTGGCAACGACATCTGGGCCACGCACTTCCATCTGTCGATCAACTCGATCACCTGGTTCGTGCGCATCAGCTTCTTCATCGTGCCGGTCATCGTGTTCGTCATCACCAAGCGGGTCTGCCTCGGCCTCCAGCGCCGCGACAAGGACAAGGTGCTGCACGGCCGCGAGTCGGGCATCATCAAGCGCCTGCCGCACGGTGAGTTCATCGAGGTGCACGAGCCGCTCAGCCAGGAGGCCCTGCACACGCTCACCGCGCACGAGCAGTACAAGCCGGCCGAGATCGGCCCGACGGTCGACGAGAACGGTGTCGAGCGCAAGGTGAAGGGCACGGAGAGGCTCCGCTCCAAGCTCAGCGAGGGCTTCTACGGGGAGGAAAGCCAGATCCCCAAGCCCACGGTCGAGGAGTTCAAGGAGATCACGAGCGGCCACGGCCACCACTGATCCTCCGACCGGTTGACCGGTCCTTACTGATCGCCACGGCGAGAGCCTCCGTCCATTGCCTGGACGGGGGCTCTTTGCCGTCTGCGGGCCTGGATAGGGTGTTCCCATCTACACAGGAGTCCCTTTCCGGGACCGACCCAGGAGCGGCTTATGAGCGCTGTGAACCCCGCTGGAGGCGACACCGCGGCGGGCCGTTCCTGGCCCATGGTGCTGAACGGCCTGCTCGAGGGCCGCGACCAGAGCGCGGACGACACCGCCTGGGCGATGGACCGCATCATGAGCGGCGAGGCGACGGACGCGCAGATCGCCGGGTTCGCGGTGGCGCTGCGGGCCAAGGGCGAGACGGTCGAGGAGATCTCCGGTCTCGTCCGGACGATGTACGAGCACGCCAATGTGATCGAGGTGCCGGGGGACACCGTCGACATCGTCGGCACGGGAGGTGACGGCGCGAAGACGGTGAACATCTCCACGATGTCGTCGATCGTCGTGGCCGGCACCGGTGCCAAGGTCGTCAAGCACGGCAACCGGGCCGCGTCCTCGGCGTCCGGCGCCTCGGACGTCCTGGAGAAGCTCGGCGTCAATCTGGACCTGACGACGAAGCGGGTGGCCGAGGTCGCGGAGGAGGCCGGGATCACCTTCTGCTTCGCGGTGAAGTTCCACCCGGCACTGCGTCATGTCGCGGCGGCGCGGGGGCAGTTGGGAATCCGGACCACGTTCAACGTGCTGGGTCCGCTGACGAACCCGGCGCGGGTGAGGGCGCAGGCCGTCGGAGTCGCGGACCTGCGCATGGCGCCGATCGTCGCGGGCGTGTTCGCCGAGCGCGGCAACTCCTCGCTCGTCTTCCGCGGCGACGACGGCCTGGACGAGCTGACCACCACCGCGACGTCCCGGGTCTGGGTCGTCCGCGACGGCAAGGTCACCGAGGAGCGCTTCGACCCGCGTGACGTCGGCCTCGAGCTCGTCCCCGTGGAGGCCCTGCGTGGCGCCGACGCGTCGTACAACGCGGACATCGCCCGTCGGCTGCTCAACGGCGAGACGGGGCCCGTACGGGACGCCGTGCTCCTGAACTCCGCGGCGGCCCTCGTCGCCCTGTCCCCGACCGACGCACCGCTCGCGGACCAGCTCCGCGCCGGGATGGCGAAGGCGGCGGAGGCGATCGACTCGGGGGCGGCGAAACGAACGCTGGAACGCTGGGTGGCTGCCAGCCAGGCGTAGGCGGCCGGCGGAGCCCCGGTTCTTCGTCCGCGGGCCGGTGGGGGTTGCTCGCGCAGTTCCCCGTTCCTTCAGGGGCGCGGGGAACTGCGCGATCTTTTGGGGGTCTGGGGGCGGAGCCCCCAGGTAGGGATGGGACGGGTAGGGGCGGCGGGGGCGAGGAACGTGGGTGGCGTCCCCGCAACCCGGCGTCCCGGTATACGGACGCCGGGTTGCGGGCGGAAGATCGTATGGCAGGATGCGGTATCAGGTCATGAGCGACAGCCATCAGGCCCCGGCCGGCTGTCCGGCAACCCTCCGTCCGTGGCGGGGTGCCCCGGGTGAAGACCAGGCCGTAGGCAGCGAGGTCTACGGCAAGCGCGGACCCCTCGAGAATCCCAGGGGTCCTGGTCGTTCGAGGGAGCCTTCTGTGAGCAAGCGAATGCGATAGGGCGTAGAGCCCCACTTCCGCGTCCCCCTTTTGCCTTTTCTCCCTGCGCCGAGCCGTGCGGGTGCACAGCGATACCCCCGTGCACCCGGCCCGCGCAGCGATTCCGCCTGCCTCTCACAGGAGCCTCGCCATGTCTGTCTCCACCGCTGCCGCCGACCAGACCGTTTGTGCCCCGCTGCCCGTTCTGGGCCGGGATGTCACCGTCCCGCTCGTGACCGGCGGCGAGGTCACCTACGCCGCGCTCGACTACGCCGCCAGCGCCCCCGCCCTGCAGCGCGTGTGGGACGACGTCGCCGCGTACGCCCCGTACTACGGCAGCGTGCACCGCGGCGCCGGCTACCTCTCCCAGCTGTCCACCGACCTCTTCGAGAACGCCCGCAGGACCGTCGCGGAGTTCCTCGACTGCCGAGGTGACGACCAGGTCGTCTTCACGCGCTCCACCACCGACTCCCTCAACCTGCTCGCCGCCACCCTCCCGGCCGACTGCCAGGTGTTCGTCTTCGAGACGGAACACCACGCCTCGCTGCTGCCGTGGAAGGACGCCCGGGTCACCTACCTCGACGCGCCCCGCACGCCCCATCAGGTCGTCACGGCCCTGGAGCGGGCCCTCGCCGACCGCGACCCCTACGGCCCGGCCCTCGTTTGCGTCACCGGCGCCTCGAACGTCACCGGCGAGCTGTGGCCGGTGCGTGAGCTCGCCGCCGCCGCGCACGCGCACGGCGCCCGTATCGTCCTGGACGCCGCGCAGCTCGCCCCGCACCACCCGGTGTCGGTCCGGGACCTCGACGTGGACTGGGTCGCCTTCTCCGGGCACAAGCTGTACGCGCCGTTCGGCTCCGGCGTGCTCGCGGGCCGCGCCGACTGGCTGCGCGAGGCCGAGCCGTACCTCGCGGGCGGCGGCGCCAGCCGCAAGGTCACGCGGCGGACGGACGGGGGAGTCGACGTGGAGTGGCACGAGAGCGCCGCCCGCCACGAGGCCGGCTCCCCGAACGTCATCGGCGCCTACTCCATCGCCTCCGCCTGCAAGGCGCTCACCGAGGCCGGCTTCGACACCCTGGTCGCCCGCGAGCGGTACCTGATCGCGAAGGTCCGCGAGGGTCTCGCCGAGGTCCCCGAGGTCCGTGTCCTCTCCCTCTTCGGCGACGACGCCCCGCGGGTCGGTGTCATCTCGTTCGTCGTCGAGGGGTGGAACAGCTCGCACTTCGCGGCCGCGCTGTCCGCCGAGTACGGGATCGGGGTGCGGGACGGTCTCTTCTGTGCCCACCCGCTGGTGCGGACGCTGCTCGGCAGTGATCCGCAGACGCAGGGGGAATGCGGGGCGCCCGAGGCGGCGCCGGGGGAGAAGTCCCTGAACGCGATCCGTGTCAGCTTCGGGGCCGGTACGCCCGACGAGCACGTGGAGCGGTTTGTGCGGGCCGTGAAGGAACTGGTGCGGGACGGGGCGAAGTGGAACTACCGCACGGAGGAAGGCCGCTGCGTTCCGGCGGTCTGACGGCGCGGGCGGTACGTGGGGGCTCGGCACCTTGTCCTCGCCCCCGCCGCCCTTACCCGTCCCGTCCCCTGGGGCTCCGCCCCCGGACCCCCAAAAGATCGCGCAGTTCCCGGCGCCCCTGAAAAGGGGTGCCTAGCTGTCGAGGCCGATGGCGAACGCCGCCTCCAGGTCGTGCTGGGAGTACGTGCGGAAGGCGACGTGGGTGTCGGTCCCCTCGACGCCGGGGATCTTGCTGATCTTGCCGGGGATGACGTCCGCCAAGTCGTCGTGGGCCTTCACCCGGACCATGGCGATCAAGTCGTACGTACCGGTGACGGAGAAGACCTCGCTGACACTGTCCAGCGCGGCGATCGACTCGGCGATCTCGGGGATCCGGTCCACGCTGGTCTTGATGAGCACGATCGCGGTGATCACGGCTGGTTTTCTCCCTCGGGGGCTGCTGCTGGGGTTTTCACTCTAGTCGGCCGCCCGAACCGCACCCACGCGTAGACGAACCCCAGCGAGAAGCCCACCAGGTGGGCCAGATAGGCGACACCGGGGCCCGAGGGGCTGCGGCCCGCCGCCAGCCATTGCAGGGTCACCCAGAAGGGCAGCACGACCCAGGCGGGGAAGCGCAGCGGCAAGAAGAAGAGGAACGGGAAGAGACTGGTCACCCGGGCCTTGGGGAACAGGTACAGGAACGCTCCGAGGACCGCGGAGATCGCCCCCGAGGCGCCGACCAGGGTCTGCTCGGAGCCGGAGTTGGCGATCGCGTAACCCAGCAGGGCGAGGTATCCGCAGACCACGTAGAAGACGGCGAACTGGACGTGGCCCATGCGTTCCTCGGTCATCGCTCCGAAGACGTAGAAGAAAAGCATGTTGCCCAGGAGGTGGAGCCAGCTGCCGTGGATGAACAGGGCCGTGGCCGGGGTGAGCCAGGCGCTCGGGATCCCGTCGAAGAGCTCGACGGGGATCACGCCCCAGCGCCGGAAGTAGGTCCGCTGGGCGACCACCAGCGCGTCCCCGGTGCCGAACGACGGATTGAGTCCCGAGGCGGGACCGATCAGGAAGATCAGGCAGCACACGAAGATCAGTCCGTACGTCACCGGCGCGGACTGGCCGCGCATCGTCCTACCGACCGCGGTACCCCAGGTGCTGATCATGGAACAGAGCATGACGTAACCGGACCGATGTACACAGAGTGCCTCGCCGCTGCGGACGGCCGAGCGTCGAGTACCCGCCAGGCCGTAGGGTAACGAGCCACACGCACCAGAGACTGGCGCTGGACGGACACTAGAAGGAAAGCGACTGCCACATGACGGTTCCCCTCCCGACCGCCGAGACTCGCTGGCGCTGCACACTCTGCGGCAACCTCACGCGATTCGACGTGACCCGCTCGTCCAAGGTCGTCGAGTATGTGCACCTCGACCTGGCCGGTGAGCCGAACGTCGAGGAGCGCAAGGTGGTCAGTGAGACCATCGAGTCGGTGCGCTGCCGATGGTGCAACGCGGTGGATCAGGTGGAACTGGTGGACAGGCCGGGCGCCGGCTCCTGAGGGAGCGGGCTCCGCACAGACATTGGGGTGACGGATGGTGGAGACCACAGGCGGGGAGCCGGACGACGGCGCCGCTGAGGTGCTCGACCGTCCGCTGCCCGACGGCGTGCGCCGACGGGTCGTGCAGATCGTGTCGGACGGGTTCGGCGGTTTGACCGTCGCGGAATTGCCCGCCCAATTGCGGCAGTATGCGCGGTTCGCTCCCAATCGGCGGGCGAAGTTCGCCGGCAACGCCATGGCCGCCGCGCTGGAGACCGACCCGCTGTTCCGTCAGCGTATCGCCGAGAAGCTCAGAGAGGCGCAGCCGGAGCTCACCGGCGCCCTCGACTCGGGCGCGCCGCCGCCGGCCGCGGATCCCCTGGACGTGGCGGCCGCGGCCTATGTGCTGCGCCCCACGGGCTGGGTGAAGCTGGTGACCGCCGCGGGCGAGGAGGCCCTGCGGGCGGACGCTGAGCGCGCCGACGACGAGAGCCGGGCGGAGCTGGAGCGGCTGCGTGAGGAGCTAGCGCACGCACGCGGGCAGACCAAGGCCGAAACCGAGCGGTTGCGCACGGAGTTGGAGTCCGCGAAGAAGGAAGCGGAATCGCTTCACCGCAAGCTGCGCGGAGCCCTCAGTGACGTCAAGCGGGGCGAGGCTGCGCTGCGCAAGCTGCAGGGTGAGATGGACACGGCGCGGGCGGAGGGGCAGGCCCAGGTGTCCGCCGCCGAGAGCGAGACCCGGCGGCTCAAGGCGCGGCTCTCGGAGGCCGAGGCGGCCCTGGAGGCCACCCGCAAGGCGGCGCGCGAGGGGCGCAGCGTCGAGGACATGCGCGTACGGCTGTTGCTCGACACCGTGCTGGACGCGGCGCAGGGGCTGCGCCGGGAGCTCGCGCTGCCGCCCGTGTCCGTACGGCCCGCGGAGACCGTGGACGCGGTCGAACCGGGGCGCATGACGCCCAAGGACATCGCAGCCCGCGCCCTGTCCGAGAACGATCCCGCGATCCTCGACCAGCTGCTCGCGCTGCCGCAGGCGCATCTGGTGGTCGACGGCTACAACGTCACCAAGACCGGCTATCCGCAGATGCCGCTCGAGAAGCAGCGACTCAGACTCCTGGGGCAGCTGTCGCAGCTCGCCGCGCAGACCGGGGCCGAGGTGACGTGCGTCTTCGACGGGGCCGAGCTGGCGGCGCCCGTGCTGCTGGCGCCGCCGCGCGGGGTGCGGGTGCTGTTCTCCAAAGCGGGTGTCACGGCGGACGAGTTGATCCGCCAGCTGGTGCGCGCCGAGCCGCCCGGGCGGCCCGTCATCGTCGTCTCCACCGACCGTGAAGTGGCCGACGGGATCGCCAAGGCGGGGGCCCGCCCCGTCGCCTCCGTGGTGCTTCTCAAGCGCTTTTCGCGCGGCTGAACCGGCGACTGAATCGCCGGTCGGCGATCTGTGCTGTGTGTCCCAAAAAGCCCGTACGCACCATGCGCAACATCCAGGCGTTGTGCCCGAATTGGCGAGACCTTCACGCAACGTAGCGTCAGTCCCACGTCACTGCATGTGAGTTGAGTGCAAAGAATGCGCTGGGCGACAAAGAATTTTCAGGTTTGGATTTGAACTGATCACAGGAAGGTCACTAGGGTCTGGGCTCGAACCTCCACTCGGGTGATCACTCATTGGGAGTGACGGTGGGGGGACACCGCCCGTCGGCGTCTCGGCAGGCGGCTGAAGGAAGAAGGAGCTCGCCTTCGTGGCGTCCCACCGTCGACCCAAGCAGCCGAGCCGCACCCGTGTGACCGTGCTCACCACAGCCGCAGCCGCTGCCGTTGTCCTCAGCGCCAACGCCGCCAACGCCGCGCCCAGCGAGAAGCTGAACAAGGACGAGGTCAAGAGCAAGGTCGACAAGCTTTACGAGGAGACCGAGCAGGCCACCGAGAAGCTCGACGGGGCCAAGGAGAAGCAGGACAAGCTGGAGAAGGAAATCAGCACCCTGCAGGACAACGTGGCCCGCGGCCAGGACGAGCTCAACGCCCTGCGCGACGGCCTCGGCACGATGGCCAGTGCCCAGTACCGCACCGGCGGCATCGACCCCTCCGTGGCGCTCTTCCTCTCCTCGAACCCGGACGACTACCTCGACAAGGCGTCCGCGATGGACCAGCTGAGCAGTCAGCAGGTCGAGGCGCTGAAGAAGGTCCAGGAGAAGCAGCGTTCGCTCGCCCAGCAGCGCCAGGAAGCCTCCGCGAAGCTCAAGGACCTCTCCGACACTCGCACGGAGCTGGCCAAGCAGAAGAAGACGGTCCAGACCAAGCTCGCCGCGGCGCAGAAGCTCCTCAACTCCCTGACCGCCAAGGAGAAGGCGGCTCTCGACGAGGAGCAGAACCGTGCCACCCGCGCCAGCGAGCGCACGGTCCTCGACGGCAACACTCCGACTGGTTCCGGCCGGGCCGGCGCCGCGTTCTCCGCGGGCCAGACCAAGATCGGTACGCCGTACGTCTACGGCGCCACCGGCCCCAGCTCCTTCGACTGCTCGGGCTTCACCTCCTGGTCGTACGCCCAGGCCGGTGTCTCCATCCCGCGTACCTCGGAGGCGCAGGCGAACTACGGCACCCGGATCTACTCGCAGAGCGATCTGCAGGTCGGTGACCTGGTCTTCTTCTTCGGCGACCTGCACCACGTCGGTCTCTACGCGGGCAACGGCCAGGTGCTGCACGCCCCGCGCACCGGAACGGTCGTGCGCTACGAGTCGATGAGCACCATCGGCGGAGCGTTCCAGTTCGGCGTCCGGGTCTGATCAATCGCACACTCGCCCGTACCTGCATCCTTCGGGGTGGAGGTACGGGCGTTTTGCGTTGAGTGGCCCGGAGAGGCGCGGAACCAGGGCTAGAGTCGCTCCGTCTCACGGCGGAGTTGTGGGACCTACCGCCGGACGGGCGGGAAGTGACGCCTGTGGAGGCCCGCGTAAGACCGATCTCCCCGGAGACCGGCAAGGGCCTGTGAAGCAGGAACCCGTGGTGGTGCCGCGTAGCGGTGCGGACCGGAATCTCCAGCCTGCGGGGTTGGCGAGGGCGTCAATGTCTGGCGCGTTTCCCCCGGAACTCGGGGGACCGTCAGCGTCCGTCAAAGGAAAGGGAGAGCGGCTACTCGTGGGGTCCCATCGCCGCCGTCCACCGTCCGGGTTCGACCGGGGCGTCAGTGCCACGGGCATCGCCGGCGTCGCCGTGACCGCGATGTCCGTCGCGGCCGCCGCCCTCGGGGCCGTACCGGCCGCCGCAGCACCGAAGGACGACACCCGGGCCGAGGTGGACCGCCTGTACATCCAGGCGGAGAAGGCAACCGAGGCGTTCAACAAGGCCGACGAACGCGCAGGCGCCCTGCGTAAGGAGGTGAGCACGGCACAGGACCGCATCGCCCGGCAGCAGGAGCGCATCAACACCATGCGGGACGCGCTCGGTTCGCTCGCCGGGGCCCAGTACCGCGCGGGCGGCCTCGACCCCTCCCTGGCGCTGCTCTTCTCCGACGACCCCGCCGAGTACCTCGAAAAGGCCGCCGCGCTCGACCGGATCAACGCCCACCAGGCGGGCGAGCTCACGGACCTCCAGCTCGCCATGCGCGACCTCGCCCAGGAGCGCGACGAGGCGACCGCCAAACTCGCCGAGCTGGAGAAGAGCACCAGGGCCGTCGCCCTGCACAAGCGGACCGTCGAACAGAAACTGGCCAAGGCGCGCCGACTGCTCAACTCGCTGCCGTCCGCCGAGCGCGCCGCCTACGACCGGGCCTCCCGCACCGAACGCTCCGACGTGCCCGAACTCGGCGGTGTCACGCCCGCCTCGGGGCGCGCCGCCGCCGCCCTCGCCGCGGCCCGCTCCGCACTCGGCCGCCCCTATGTGTGGGGTGCCAACGGGCCCGGCGGATTCGACTGTTCGGGCCTCATGCAGTGGTCGTACCGGCAGGCGGGCATCGGTCTGCCTCGCACCTCCCAGGAGCAGCGGTACGCCGGACGGCACGTGTCGCTCTCCCAGGCCCAGCCCGGCGACCTCATCACCTACCGCTCCGACGCGAGCCATGTCGCGATGTACGTGGGCAACGGCCAGGTGATCCACGCGCCCTATCCGGGTGCGCCGGTGCGCTACGACCCGGTGGGCATGATGCCCATCTCGTCCGTGACACGGGTCTGACCCCCGCGCCCGGGCGCCGTACGATCGGGAACGTGGCTGGTCGAAGGCGTGCGTCGCGGGCGGGGTGCTCTCTGGTGCTGCTGCTCGCCGTGCTGGTGGGCTGCGGCGGCGGGCCGTCCCCGGACACCGCGTCCGCCGATGTGCAGCGGGTCCTCGACCGGCGGGCGGCCGCGGTCCTGGACCACGACGAGTCGGCGTACCGGGCCACCGGGGAACCGTCCGGTTCGACCGCGGAGTTCACCCGGCTGCGCGCCGTCCCGCTGGCCGCCTGGTCGTACCGACTGACGGACCTGCGCCGTTCCGGCGACCGCGCCACCGCGGACGCCCAGCTGCGCTACCGCATCGAGGGCTACGACAAGGCGCCCGTCACGGCGGCCCGCACCCTGATCCTGGCGCGCGACGGCGGGACCTGGCGGGTCTCCTCCGACGTGCCCGCCAAGCGCGCCAGCCAGCAGCTGTGGGAGCAGGGGACGGTGACGGTCGTACGGGGCGCGCACAGCCTCGTCCTGGGGGTCGGGCAGTCCGGTGAGCGGCTGCGCGCGTACGCCGGCCTCGCGGACCACGCCGTGCCCGCCGTGACGGGGGCCTGGGGCGCGGACTGGGCGGGGCATGTCGTCGTCCTCGTACCGAAGTCGCTGGAGGGCATGGCGGGGCTGCTCGGGGCGCCCGCGTCCGGGTACCGGGGCATCGCGGCGGTCACCACCGGAGAGGCGGGAGGCACGGCAGGCGCGCCCGCGGACCGGATCATCGTCAATCCCGACGCGTACGGCCTCCTCGGCGACTTCGGCAAACAGGTCGTGCTCACCCATGAGACGACGCACGTGGCCACCCGTGCCCACACCACCGCCGCCACGCCCCTGTGGCTCTCCGAGGGCTTCGCGGACTGGGTCGGCTACCGCGGCAGCGGCCGTACGGCGACGCAGGCGGCGCCGGAGCTGGAGCGGACCGTGCTGGACGGGCACGTACCGGCCGCGCTGCCGGACGACAAGGACTTCGGGTTCACCGGGGACGCGGCACGGCTGGCGCGGGCGTACGAGGGCGGCTGGATGGCCTGTCGGCTGATCGCCGACCACTGGGGCGAGGTCCGGCTGAACGAGTTCTACCGGGCCGTCGGCGACCACAAGAAGCGGGCGGGGGCCGTCGAGGGCGCGCTGCGGGACGTGCTGCACACGACGCCGAAGGCGTTCTCGCAGCAGTGGCGCGCGTACCTGAAGGCGCAGCTCGGCTGAATCAGCACCCCGTGGTGTCCGGTTGGGCGACGGACTCGGGCCGGCCACTCCCGCTGCGCCTCGCCGGTCGCCCGGCTCGCCGTCAGGAGGAGCTCAGGGGCTCCTTGGTGCGGGTGGCCTGAGCGGGCAGGGTCGGAGCCGGCTCGGACACCGTGGCCCGCCACAGTTCGAGGGCGGCGAGCAGGGCCGCGATCACCAGCAGACCGTTGCGCAGGAAGAGCAGGGTGATGCCCAGCCGGTCGCTGCCCACGACGTGCGAGAACCAGATCGGGAACTCCAGGACGGTCACCAGGCACGCGGCCAGCACCAGTCCGACCGGCACGGTCATCCGGCTGCGCCGGAAGCACAGGCAGACCGCGCCGATCCCGACCAGCCACACCATGTACTGGGGGCTGATGACGCGGCTCGTGGCCGTGAACATCAGCACCGCCACGAACGCGGCGTCGGCGAGCGTGTGCGGCCGGAAGCGCTGGGCGCGCAGCCGCCACAGCAGCAGCCAGGCGAAGGCGATCGCGGTGAGCGCCAGGGCCAGCCTGCTCACCACGTCGACGTACGGGCCCAGGAACTCCACCGAGCCGTAGTTGAGCAGCACCTGACCGTCCCAGCCGAAGTGCCGGCCCACATGGAAGACGAGGGAGCCCAGTGACTCCACCTCGGTGCCCCGGTCGCGCTGGAAGGTCAGGAAGGAGAAGGCGCCGGGCATCGACAGCCCGAACAGCACCGCGATCCCGCCGGCGGTGACCGCCGCCGCGGCCCACGCACGCCGCTTCACGGCCCCCAGGAGCAGGAGCGCCGGCCACACCTTCACCAGCGCCCCGAAGCCCACCAGAGCGCCCATCACCCGCGGATGGCGGGCTCCCGCGAGGAGCGCCGCGACCGCCAGGGCCGTGACCATCACGTCGTAGCGTGCGTAGACGGTCGGTCCGAGCAGCGGGACGCCGATCACCCACACCCACGCGCCGCGCAGCGTCTTGCCGGGGCGCCGGCCGGCGTAGTGGAGCAGCGCGTACACCACCAGGTCGGCGACGAAGGCCAGCAGGAAGAAGGCGTGCGCGTAGTCGAGGAAGGGCAGCAGGCCGGGGGAGAGGATGGCGAGCGCGGCGGCCGGCGGGTACTGCCAGGTGACGTCGTCGAGCGGGAAGGTGCCGGTGCGCAGGATCTCGTACCAGCCCTGGTAGATCACCGAGACGTCACTCGTGACGTCCGGGCCCGGGAAGACGAACACCTTGAAGACGAAGAGCAGAAGCATGAGCCTGGTCAGGCCCCAGGTTCCCAGCGACGCGTACGGAAACCTTTCCCCCCGTGTGCCCTTCATGCTCACCTGGCCCTCGTTCGTCGGCTGTCTGTGCGGTGGTGCGGTGGTGCGGTGGAGACGCAGTGCGGTCGTGCGGTTGTGCGGAAACATGATGACGCGCCGGGCTGTGCGAGGCCCATGAAGCACGGCCGTACGCGGCTGTGACCACCGACGGAATACAGCTTCGCCGCTGTGGACCGCTCGCGTGGGGATTCGAAGGTTTCGGTAGTGTCGAACGCGATGCACAAGACCCTGATCGTGACCAACGACTTCCCGCCCCGCCCCGGCGGTATCCAGGCGTTCCTGCACAACATGGCGCTACGACTCGATCCCGAGAGGTTCGTAGTCTACGCATCCACGTGGAAGCGGAGCCCGGAGGGCGTCGAGGCGACGGCCGCCTTCGACGCCGAGCAGCCCTTCACCGTCGTCCGAGACCGAACGACGATGCTGCTGCCCACACCGGGCGCCACCCGGCGCGCCGTCGGGCTGCTGCGCGAGCACGGCTGTACGTCGGTGTGGTTCGGGGCGGCGGCCCCGCTCGGCCTGATGGCGCCCGCGCTGCGCAGGGCGGGAGCCGAGCGACTGGTGGCCACCACGCACGGCCACGAGGCGGGCTGGGCCCAGCTGCCCGCCGCACGGCAGCTGCTGCGCCGTATCGGCGAGTCCACCGACACGATCACCTACCTCGGCGAGTACACGCGCTCGCGCATCGCGTCCGCGCTGACGCCCGAGGCAGCCTCCCGTATGGTCCAGCTGCCTCCGGGGGTCGACGAGGAGACCTTCCACCCCGGCTCGGGCGGCGACGTGGTCCGAGCCCGCCTCGGCCTCACCGACCGTCCGGTGGTGGTCTGTGTCTCCCGCCTGGTCCCGCGCAAGGGCCAGGACACGCTGATCCTCGCCATGCCCCGCATCCTCGCCAAGGAGCCGGAGGCGGTGCTGCTGATCGTCGGCGGCGGGCCGTACGAGCAGGACCTGCGCAAGCTGGCGTACGACACCGGGGTCGCCGACGCGGTCCGCTTCACCGGTGCGGTGCCCTGGTCGGAGCTGCCGGCCCACTACGGCACGGGCGACGTCTTCGCGATGCCCTGCCGCACCCGCCGGGGCGGCCTCGACGTCGAGGGCCTGGGCATCGTCTACCTGGAGGCCTCCGCGACGGGTCTGCCGGTCGTCGCGGGCGACTCGGGCGGCGCCCCCGACGCGGTCCTCGACGGCGAGACGGGCTGGGTGGTCCGAGGCGATCTTCCGGATGATTCCGCCGACCGCATCATCACCCTCCTCGGCGACCCCGAACTCCGCCGCCACATGGGCGAACGGGGAAGGCGCTGGGTGGAGGAGAGATGGCGCTGGGACCTGCTGGCGGAGGGCTTGAAAGAGTTGCTCTAGGTGCGCGACCGGCCACAAATCACCCGTACTCTCCCCACTCGTCGCAGCGTCCCCTGAAAACCCGGCAAAAAGCCTAGGCGGAAGCAAATAATCCGCCGATGCTGCGCACATGACAGAAAAACTGACTCATCATCAGATGAGTAACCGTCAGCTGATAAACCGTCACCTGACCAGACGCCAGATCCTGGGCATGGTCGCCCTCCAGACGGCCGCCGCCGCCGGCCTCACCCGCGTAGGCCTCCAGTCCGCCCACGCCGCGGAGCCCGCCGCGGTCGACACCGCGCCCGCCATCGTCATCGGATCGGGCTACGGCGCCGCCGTGGCCGCCCTCCGCCTCGGCCAGGCCGGCATCCGCACCCTCGTCATAGAGATGGGCAAGCTCTGGAACACCGCCGGCTCCGACGGCAAGGTGTTCTGCTCCACCAGCGCCCCCGACGAGCGCTCGATGTGGTTCCGCACCCGCACCGAGGCCCCGCTCGCCACCTTCCTCTGGCTGGACGTCGTCAACAAGGACATCGGCCTCTACCCCGGAGTCCTGGACCGGGTCCACTACGACAACATGTCGGTCTACGTCGGCCGAGGCGTCGGCGGTGGCTCGCTGGTCAACGGCGGAATGGCCGTCACGCCCCTCCAGACGTACTTCTCCGAGCAGTTCCCCACGGTCGACGCCGCCGAGATGTACAACACCTACTTCCCGCGCGCCCGCACCATGCTCGGCGTCAACACGGTCGATCCCACCTGGTTCGAGTCCACGGAGTGGTACCAGTTCACCCGCACCTCCCGTAAGGCCGCCGCCAACACCGGCCTGAAGACCACCTTCGTCCCCAACGTCTACGACTTCGCCTACATGCAGCGCGAGGCCGCCGGCACCGCCACCAAGTCCGCACTCGCGGCCGAGGTCATCTACGGCAACAACTACGGCAAGAAGAGCCTCGACAAGACCTACCTCGCGGCGGCGCTCGGCACCGGCAACGTCACCATCCACACCCTGGAGAAGGTCCGGGCGATCAGCCGGGCCACGGACGGCACGTACACCCTGACCGCCGACCGGATCGACAACACCGGCGCGGTCGTGGAGACCAAGCAGTACAGTTGCACGTACCTCTTCCTGGGCGGCGGCAGCCTCGGCACCACCGAACTCCTCGTCCGGGCCCGGGAGACGGGAACCCTGCCCGCCCTGGACGCGAGCGTCGGCACCGGCTGGGGCACCAACGGCAATGTGATGACCGGCCGCGCGAACCACATCTGGGACACCGTCGGCGCCAACCAGGCGACCATGCCCGTCATGGGCATCGACGACTGGGCCAACACGGACAATCCCGTCTTCGCCGAAATCGCCCCGATACCCACGGGGTTGGAGACCTGGATCAGCCTCTACCTCGCGATCACCAAGAACCCGGAGCGCGCGTCCTTCACGTACGACGCGGCGACGGACTCCGCCAAGCTCGGCTGGACCGCGGCGCAGAGCACGGTCTCCGTCAGCATGGCCAAGAAGCTCTTCGACCGGATCAACTCGGCCAACGCGACGATCTACCGCTACGACCTCTTCGGCAACAACAAGACCTTCGCCGACGACTTCTGCTACCACCCGCTGGGCGGCTGCGTGCTGGGCAAGGCCACGGACAGCTACGGCCGCGTGAAGGGCTACCCGCACCTGTACATCACCGACGGCTCGCTCGTGCCGGGCTCGATCGGGGTGAACCCGTTCCTCACGATCACCGCGCTCGCCGAACGCGGCATGGCGCGGATCCTCGCCGAGGACACCGCGCCATGAGAACCGCTGGGTCGGGCCGTCAGCCCCGGTAGATGGCCTCGATCTCGTCCGCGTAGTCCTTCGCCACCACGTTGCGCTTGAGCTTCAGGGACGGCGTGAGGTGGCCCGACTCCTCCGTGAACTGGGAGGACAGAATGCGGAACTTCCGCACCGATTCCGCCTTCGACACCGCGGCGTTGCCGTCGTCGACCGCGTCCTGGATCGCAGCGATCAGATCCGGGTCCTCGCGCAGCGACGCCGCGGTGGAGCCCGCCGGCTTTCCGTGCTCCTCGGCCCAGCGGCCCAGGAACTCGTCGTCGATGGTGACCAGCGCGCCGACGAACGGGCGCCCGTCGCCGACCACCATGCACTCCGCGACCAGCGCGTGCGCGCGGATGCGGTCCTCGATCACGGCCGGGGCGACGTTCTTGCCGCCCGCGGTGACGATGATCTCCTTCTTGCGGCCGGTGATACGGAGGTAGCCGTCCTCGTCGAGGGTGCCGATGTCACCCGTGTGGAACCAGCCGTCCGCGAGCGCCTCGGCGGTCGCGGCCTCGTTGCTCCAGTACTCCTTGAACAGGTGCTCGCCGTGCAGCAGCACCTCGCCGTCGTCGGCGATACGGATCACGGAGCCGGGCAGCGGCTGGCCGACCGTACCGATCTTCGTACGGTCCCAGGGGTTGAACGCGGTGGCCGCGCAGGACTCGGTCAGGCCGTAGCCCTCCAGGACCGTGAAGCCGATGCCGCGGAAGAAGTGGCCCAGGCGCTCGCCGAGCGGGGCGCCGCCGGAGATCGCGTACTCACCGCGACCGCCCAGGACCGCGCGCAGCTTGCTGTAGACGAGCTTGTCGAACGTCTTGTACTTGATCTTCAGGCCGAGCGAGGGGCCGGAGGGGGTGTCCAGGGCGCGGCTGTACGCGATCGCCGTGTCCGCCGCCTTGTCGAAGATCTTGCCCTTGCCGTCCGCCTGCGCCTTGGCGCGCGCCGAGTTGTAGACCTTCTCGAAGACGCGCGGCACACCGAGGATCAGCGTCGGCCGGAACGCGGCCAGCTCGTCGGTGAGGTGCTTGATGTCCGGGACGCAGCCCAGCTTGATCGGCGCCATCATCGGCGCGACCTGCACCAGCCGTCCGAAGACGTGCGCGAGCGGCAGGAAGAGGAGGACGGAACACTCGCCCGTACGGAACAGGGGGCGCAGCCGCTCCACGATGTTGCCGCACTCCGCGAAGAAGGCGCGGTGGGTGAGGACACAGCCCTTGGGGCGGCCGGTCGTACCGCTCGTGTAGACGATGGTCGCCGGGTCGTCGGCCTTGGCGAGCGAGCTGCGCTCCTCGACGGTGGCGTCGCTGACGTCCTTGCCCGCCCGCCCCAGTTCCTCCACCCCGCCGGCCTCGATCTGCCAGACGTGCTTGAGGGTGGGCAGCCGGTCGCGCACCGACTCCACGCAGGCCGCGTGCGTGTCCAGCTCGACGATGCAGGCGGTCGCACCCGAGTCGCCGAGTATCCACTGCACCTGCTCGGCCGAGCTGGTCTCGTACACCGGCACGGTGATCGCGCCCGCGCTCCAGATCGCGAAGTCGAGCAGCGTCCACTCGTAGCGGGTACGGGACATCAGGGCGACCCGGTCGCCGGGCTGTACGCCCGAGGCGATCAGACCCTTGGCCGCGGACCGCACCTCGGCGAGGAAGGCGGTGGCGGTGACGTCCGTCCACGCGCCGTCGACCTTGCGGGCGATGACGGCAACGTCGGGATGCTGCGCGGCGTTTCTGCGGACGATGTCGGTCAGATTTCCGTCCGCAGGGACCTCGTACAAAGCCGGAAGGCTGAACTCGCGCAAGACTGCTGCTCCTCATAGGGCGCCGACGCCACGACGGTGTGTGATGCGACGGAGCGGGTCCAAGGCTCGGGCAGGTACCCAGGAACATCATTGTTGAAATCCTGAGTACGACTGGACTGCCCGGACGTTACCCACCGGTACGGCTGTTTCGATAGGGGGTCCCGGCGAGATGTTCCCTGCGTCACACGGGTTGGCTCGCCACACCGGCTGGCGTTCCTTCACGCACAGTAGTCCACGCTCTTCTCGCCATGCCAGTAACCGCAGGTCCGACCGCCTCTATTCACGTTTGCCCCACACGCCTACGCTTGATCGTCATGGCACCCACACCAGGCGGTAACCGCAGGACGCGTATTCATGTGGTCAGTGACGTGCACGGCAACGCACGTCACCTGGCCCGGGCCGGCGAAGGCGCCGACGCCCTGCTCTGCCTCGGTGACCTGGTGCTCTTCCTCGACTACGCCGACCACACGCGCGGTATCTTCCCCGACCTCTTCGGCGCCGAGAACGCCGACCGGCTGGTCGAGCTGCGCACCGCCCGCCGCTTCGCCGAGGCACGGGAGTTCGGGCGGCAGCTGCGGGCCGAGGTGGGGATGGACTACCCCGTGGCCGTCGAGAAGGCGGTGCGCAAGCAGTACGCCGAGCTGTTCGCCGCGTTCCCGACGCCGACGTACGCGACCTACGGCAATGTCGACATGCCGCCGCTGTGGGGGGAGTACGCCGGACCCGGTACGACAGTCCTCGACGGTGAGCGGGTGGAGATCGGCGGCCGGGTCTTCGGCTTCGTCGGCGGGGGCCTGCGCACCCCCATGCGGACGCCCTACGAGATCGACGACGAGGAGTACGCGGCGAAGATCGAGGCGGTCGGCGAGGTCGACGTGCTGTGCACGCACATCCCGCCGGACGTACCGGAGCTGGTCTACGACACGGTGGCGCGCCGCTTCGAACGCGGGTCCGGTGCCCTCCTGGACGCGATCCGCCGCACCCGCCCCCGTTACTCCCTCTTCGGCCACGTCCACCAGCCGCTCGCGCGCCGGATGCGGATCGGGGCGACCGAGTGCGTGAACGTCGGCCATTTCGCCGCGTCGGGCCGCCCGTGGGTCCTGGAGTGGTGAACGCCAGGTGGGGTGGCGATGGGTCGGCGGGCGCGCGGTAGCCTTCACGCTGCACACACGTGCGCACCACCCTCCCTCACCGGACCGCATCTGGAGGAGCCACGGCGATGGCGGAACACACCAGCTCGAGCATCACGATCGAGGCGGCACCGGCTGACGTCATGGCGGTCATCGCCGACTTCGCCCGCTACCCGGACTGGACCGGAGAGGTGAAGGAGGCGGAGGTACTCGCCACGGACGGGCAGGGCCGCGCCGAGCAGGTACGCCTCGTCATGGACGCCGGTGCGATCAAGGACGACCAGACCCTGGGCTACACCTGGACCGGCGACCACGAGGTCTCCTGGACCCTGGTCAAGTCCCAGATGCTCCGCTCCCTGGACGGCTCGTACATCCTCAAACCCGCGGGCGCCGGCGCCACCGAGGTCACCTACCGGCTCACGGTCGACGTCAAGATCCCCATGCTGGGCATGATCAAGCGCAAGGCCGAGAAGGTCATCATCGACCGGGCGCTGGCGGGGCTGAAGAAGCGAGTGGAGTCGGGCGAGGCGAGCTGACCCCGCTCCGCGGGGCGCCCCTGAAGTCGGGGCTTCGCCCCGGATCCCGTCGGGTTGAGGTGTCTTGTCTGCGGGTTGGTGGGGGCTGGTCGCGCAGTTCCCCGCGCCCCTGACGGGGTGCGCCCGCGTTTTCAGCCCGTCCGGCGTTTGAGGACGAGGCCGATCGAGGGGCTGGGGGCGGAGCCCGGGGGTGCTCGACGCAGGTAGCGTTCATGCAATGCGCACCATCCTGATCACCGGCCAGGGCGGCACGGGCCGTACGACGGTCGCGGCGGCCACCGCGCTGAAGGCCGCCCGCGAGGGCACCCGTACCCTCCTGCTCACCGCCGACCGCACCGACACCCTCGGCGCCGTCCTCGGCGTGTCCACCGGCGCGGCGCCCACCGACGCCGCGCCGCACCTCACCACCTGGCGCCCCGACGCGAACGCCCGCTTCCGCGAGGACCTCACCGCCTTCCAGGACCGCGCGACCACCGCGCTGGACCTGCTCGGCGCCGCCCGCCTGGACGCCGAGGAACTGACCCCCCTGCCCGGCGCCGAGGAACTCGCCCTGCTGCGCGCCCTGCGTGACGCGGCGACCTCGGACACGTACGACCTGCTGGTCGTGGACCTCCCGCCGACCCCGCAGGCACTCGCCCTCCTCGCCCTCCCGGAGGAGCTGCGCCGCTACCTGCGCCGGCTGCTCCCGCCGGAGCGCCAGGCGGCCCGCGCCCTGCGCCCCGTCCTCGGCCGTCTCGCGGGCGTTCCGATGCCCGCCGAGTGGCTGTACGAGACGGCGGCACGCTGGGACATCGAGCTGGCCGCCGTCGCGGCGGTCGTCGAGGACCGCGCCACGACCGTACGGCTGGTCGCCGAGCCCGGCCCGGCCGGCACCGACGCCGTACACGCCGCCACCACCGCCCTCGCCCTGCACGGTCTGCGCGTCGACGCGCTGGTCGCGAGCCGGGTGCTGCCCGCCGCCAGCGCGGACGCCTGGCTGGGCGCCCTCGCCGCCCAGCAGCGCAAGGCACTGGACGAGTGGCAGGAGACGTATACCGTCCACGAGGTCTTGCACCTCGGCCGCGACCCGCGCGGCACCGACGACCTCGGCGCGCTCCCCGTGCCCGGTGTCAACCGGGTGCCCACCCCGGTCGAGTGGCCGGTCCTCGACCACCTCGCCGACGACGGCGTCCTCGTATGGCACATCCCGCTGCCCGGCGCGATACGCGAGGAACTGGACCTGATCCGCCGGGGCGACGAACTCGTCATCACCGTGGGGCAGTTCCGCAGGATCGTGCCGCTGCCGTCCGCGCTGCGCCGCTGCACCGTGGCCGGCGCCGCCCTGCGGGAGGGGGAACTCAGGGTCCGTTTCGCGCCGGACCCGGATCTGTGGCCCCGCGCACGGTGAACGGCGTACCCCCGTTCGGGTACCGTCGAAAGGAAGAACCGTAGGCAGGAGTCCGCCATGAGCGAAGAGCGCCCCACACCCGACGCCGCTCAGGAGGCGAACGACGAAGCGCGCGCGAGCGACGCCGACGCCTGGGCGAAGGCGTGCGCCGAGGACCTCGCGGCGGAGAAGGCCCGCCGCCGCGCCCAGTACGGCCCGCCGCCCGGCTCCGCCGCGGAGGAACTGCGCAAGCTGGTCGACGCGGTCGCCGACAAGCTCTCCGGACTGAACTCGCCGCTGTTCGGCGTGGTCGCCTCCGGCACCGCTCAGCAGATGGTCAACCAGGTCGTACAGCAGGCCAAGGCGGCCGTCGAACCGGTCATAGAGCGCAACCCCGATGTCTTCGACCACCTCGCGGCCGCGGGCAACGAGCTGCTCGCCGCCTACCGCTCGGCCGTCGAGGCCCAGGAACGACGCTGGACCACCCAGGAGCGTGGCCCTCGCGGCGAGGGGACCGGTCCGGGGGAGCGGATTGACTTGGACTAAAGGCCGCTCGGGTACGGTTGGCCGTAGCGGGGCTCGACCGAAACTGAGGGATTCATGGGACTCACCATCGGCGTCGATATCGGCGGCACGAAGATCGCGGCCGGTGTGGTCGACGAGGAAGGCAACATCCTCTCGACCCACAAGGTGCCGACCCCCACCACGCCGCAGGCCATTGTGGACGCCATCGCCGTCGCCGTGGAAGGCGCGCGCGCAGGTCACGACATCGTCGGCGTGGGCATCGGTGCCGCCGGATACGTGAACCGCCAGCGCTCGACCGTGTATTTCGCGCCCAACATCGACTGGCGGCAGGAGCCGCTCAAGGCCGAGGTCGAGGCGCGCGTGGGGCTGCCGGTCGTCGTGGAGAACGACGCGAACGCGGCGGCGTGGGGCGAGTACAAGTTCGGCGCGGGCAAGGGTCACCGGAACGTCATCTGCATCACGCTGGGCACCGGCCTCGGCGGCGGCATCATCATCGGCAACAAGCTGCGCCGCGGGCACTTCGGTGTGGCCGCCGAGTTCGGCCACATCCGGATGGTGCCGGACGGCCTGATGTGCGGCTGCGGCTCGCAGGGCTGCTGGGAGCAGTACGCCTCCGGGCGCGCCCTCGTCCGCTACGCCAAGCAGCGGGCCAACGCCACCCCCGAGAACGCGGAGATCCTGCTCGCGCTGGGCAACGGCTCCCCCGACGGCATCGAGGGCAAGCACATCTCGGTGGCCGCGCGCCAGGGCGACCCGGTCGCGGTGGACTCCTACCGCGAGCTGGCCCGCTGGGCCGGCGCCGGCCTCGCCGACCTGGCCTCGCTCTTCGACCCCTCCGCCTTCATCGTCGGCGGCGGCTTGTCGGACGAGGGCGAACTGGTCCTCGACCCCATCCGTAAGTCGTACAAGCGCTGGCTCGTCGGCGGCAACTGGCGCCCCGTGGCCGAGGTGATCGCCGCCCAGCTCGGCAACGAAGCCGGTCTCGTGGGCGCGGCGGACCTGGCCAGGGAGCCCGACCCGATCATGTAACCGACTTGATCACGCAGTACGCACACCTCGCCCGCCGCGCCTTCAGGGGTACGGCGGGCGAGGTCGTACCGCGCCCCTTTCGGCGAGGGGGCGCGGATGGCGCCCCTCAGGGGCGCGGGGCTGTGACATCTTGCGGCTCCGCCGCGTGGGCGCGACCAGCCCCCACCGGCCCGCAGGCGACAAAGCACCCGCAGCGTTCCGACTCCCCCCAGCAGCGCATCCACGTATGTTGATCCACATGGCGACGACCCCGCTGCCCCGCTCCCACACCGAATCCGACGGCTCCGCCGTCATCCGTGTCCTCAGCTACAACATCCGCTCGATGCGCGACGACACCAACGCTCTCGCCCGCGTCATCCAGGCCTGTGCCCCCGACCTGGTCCTCGTCCAGGAAGCCCCCCGCTTCTTCCGCTGGCGCAAGAAGCTGGCCCGGCTCGCGGCCGCGTCCGGCCAGACGATCCTGTCCGGCGGCGCGACCGCCGCGGGCCCCGCGCTTCTGTGCTCGATGCGGGCCACCGTCGAACGCACCGAGGACGTCCTGCTGCCCCTCACCCCCGGCCTGCACCGCCGCGGCCTCGCCACCGCCGTCGTCCGCTTCGGCGCCGCCCGGCTCGGCGTGGTGAGCTGCCATCTCTCGCTCCACAAGGACGAGCGGTACACGCAGGGCGGGATGCTCCTCGACCGCCTCGCGGCCCTCGGCACCCCGCACGCCCTCGCCGGCGGCGACCTGAACGAACGCCCCGACGGCCCCACCTTCACCCGCCTCGCCGCCGAGCTCCAGGACTGCTGGGCCACCGCCCCCTGGGGCACGGAGTACACGTCGACGCCCACCGACCCCCATCAGCGCATCGACGCGATCTTTGCCACCGGCGGCATCGAAGTCCTCGGCTGCGGGGTCCCGTACGGTCACCCGGGGGTCACGGAGACAGACCTGAGGGCGGCCACGGACCATCTGCCCGTGCTGGCCGCCCTCAGAGTGCCCGCGGCGTAGCCGGCCGGGTCAGACCACCGCGCCCCGCCCGGGATCGTCCCCGTCCTCGTCGTCGGGCTTCATGCGTGCCACGAGGGTGGCGAAGCCGCCGAGGAAACCTCCTATGCCGACCGTGGCGAGCCACCACGTCATGTCCCAGCCGAGGAGGATGGTCAGGAGGAGCAGGATCGGGCCGCCGACGACGGCGAGCCAGGCGAACTTCGCCGTGGTGTCGGCGGTGGGCAGCGGGGGTGGCTCCGGGGGAACGAAGTGGCCCTCGTCGTCCGCGTCGAAGTCATCCTCGGAGGGCTCGGGCGCCTGGTAGTCACGCGGACCGCCGACGCCGGGCGCGAACGCGACGGAGCTGCCGAGGGGCTTCGCCGCGGTGGGCGGCTCCCCGGCCTCGTCGCGCTTCGCGTCCTTCTCGTCCGTCCCGCCGGTCTCGTTCTTCTTGCCCTTCTCGGGCTTCTCGGGTGCGTCACCGCCGCCCGGGGCGTCGTTCGTCACCGGGTCGAGGAGCGCCAGGTCCTCGATCGCCTTGAACGGTTTCGCGCCGGGCGGGTCCGGCGGTTCCTCGCCGTACCCCGCGACGATCGCCTGCCACGCGGCGTCCTCGTCGAAGGGCACACTCTGCTCGTCACCGAGAGGCTCGCCGACGGGTACGCCCTTCTCGTCGGGCTCGCCGCGCTCCGCGTCGTGCTCAGCCACCAGTGGCCGTCCCTTCCTGCTGACCCACCTGACCCGTACCGGACGGCTTGCCGACACCGGGCGCGAGCCGGGCGATGAACGCGTAGCTCTCCTCGAAGATCCGGTCCGCATCATGGTCCAACGTCGCCACGTGGTAACTGTGTTCCAGCAAGATCTCCGTCACGTCGGTGGACGACACCCGGCTCAGGACGCGGGCCGAGTCGACGGGCGGCACCACATGGTCCTGGGGGCTGCGCAGCAGCAGCATCGGCTGGGTGACCTGGGGCAGTTCACCGTCGACCATCCGGTAGAAGTTCCGCATGGAGTGGGCGGCGTGCAGGGGCACCCGGTCGTAGCCCACTTCCGCGACGCCCTCCTTGGCGATGTCGCTCGTGATGCCGCTCACCGTCCGGACGAGGTGGCGGAGCACCGGGAGGGCCTGCGCCGCTGCCCCGTGCACCTTGTTCGCCGGGTTGACGACGACGATGCCGCTCACCTCGTCCCCGTGCTTCGCGGCGAGCCGGAGAGTCAGAGCCGCGCCCATGGACAGGCCGAAGACGAACACCTGGGTGCAGCGCTCCCGCAGGGCGCGCAGCTCACGGTCCACCTCCGCGTACCAGTCCTGCCAGCCCGTGAGCTGCATGTCCTCCCAGCGCGTGCCGTGCCCGGGCAGCAGGGGCAGCGCGACGGTCAGACCGCGCTCGGCGAGATACTCCGCCCAGGGGCGCAGTGACTGCGGGGAACCGGTGAAGCCGTGGCAGAGAAGGACACCGACCTCTCCGCCCTCGTGGCGGAACGGCTCGGCTCCAGGAAGGACCGGCACCTTCGGTCTCCTGTTCATCAGACGGACGGAATGCGAGCGGAACGGAACAAGACGGGCGGACGGAACGGATACGGAACGGACACGGAACGCATCTCGCTCTCGACCCCGAGGGTTCGAGGCGTACTTCACCGTACGCGACCGCACTGACACCGACCAGGGTCGTCGGGGCCTTTGACCCCGCTCCGGGATAAGGTCTGACCGACGACACAGGAGGCATACGGTTGATCTACGGCGCCATGAAGTTTTCCATCGGAGGGCCGCTGAAGCTCGCCTTCAGGCCCTGGGTGGAAGGCCTCGAGAACATTCCCGCCGAGGGCCCCGCCATCCTGGCAAGCAATCACCTGTCCTTCTCGGACTCGTTCTTCCTGCCCGCGGTCCTCGACCGCAAGGTGACCTTCATCGCGAAGGCCGAGTACTTCACGACGCCCGGCGTCAAGGGCCGGATGACAGCCGCCTTCTTCAAGGGCGTCGGCCAGCTCCCGGTGGACCGCTCCGGTGCGCGCGGCGCGGGCGAGGCGGCCATCAAGAGCGGCATAGACGTCATCGAGCGCGGTGAGCTCTTCGGCATCTACCCGGAGGGCACGCGCTCGCCCGACGGTCGGCTGTACCGCGGCAAGCCGGGCGGCCTCGCGCGCGTGGCGCTCGCCACCGGCGCCCCGGTGATCCCGGTCGCCATGATCGACACCGAGAAGATCCAGCCGCCGGGCAAGGTGATGCCCAAGCTGATGCGCCCGGGCATCCGCATCGGCGAGCCGCTCGACTTCAGCCGCTACAACGGCATGGAGCACGACCGCTTCGTGCTGCGCGCGGTGACCGACGAGGTCATGTACGAGATCATGAAGCTCTCCGGCCAGGAGTACGTCGACATCTACGCGACGGCCGCCAAGCGGCAGATCGCGGACGCGGCGAAGGCCGAGAAGCAGGCGCTCAAGGAAGCCGAACAGGCGCACAAGGAGGCCGCGAAGGCGGCCGAAGCCGAAACCGAAGAAGGACGGGCCGGCTCCTAGACGCTTGCGTCGGGGGGGCTTGGTGGGGTGGGGGACATGGCCAAGCGCGAGAGAGTCATGAGGATGTCGGTCGAGCAGCCGCTGTGGCGTGCGCTCAGCGGCTACCGCGTGCTGACGATGCTGTACGCGATCGGGCTCTTCGCCACCGCGTTCCACAAGTTCGCCCACCCCTGGGTGGCCGTCGGGTACTTCGCCGTCCTGTTCGTGTGGACGCTCGCCACCCTGCCCAGGGTCGCGAACGCGGCGAGCTGCACCAAGCGCTTCCTCGCCGTCGACCTGACCATCGCGCTCACCGGCATCATGCTCACGCCCGTCGCGGACGCCCACCACCGCGTGGTGAGCGGCGGCCCCACGCTCCCGTCGATATGGACCGCGGGCTCCGTCCTCGCCTTCGCCGTCAAGGGCGGCTGGCGCTGGGCGGCCTTCGCCTCGACGCTCGTGGCGGTCGCCAATCTCGTCGAGCGCGGCGCCCCCACCCGCGACACGATCCACAACGTGATCCTCGTCTGGGTCGCCTCCATCGCCATCGGATACGTCGTCGAGGTCGCCCGCGCCTCCGAGCTCACCCTCGCCCGCGCCCTGGAGATCGAGGCGGCGACCCGCGAGCGCGAGCGCCTGGCCCGTGACATCCACGACGGTGTCCTGCAGGTCCTCGCCATGGTGCAGCGACGGGCCTCCGCGCTCGGCGGCGAGGCCGCGGAGCTGGGCCGGATGGCCGGCGAACAGGAGGTCGCGCTGCGCACGCTGGTCTCGGGCGGCCTGGTGCCCGTCTCCCGGGTGTCCGAGGACGCCGCGCTCGGCGCGGTCGTACGGGCCGTCGAGGAACCGGACGACGACCAGGACTCCCGCGGTCCTGTCGACCTGCGCGCACTGCTCGCCCCGTACGCCACCGCGCGCGTGACGTTCTCCGAGCCCGGCGCCCCGGTTCCGCTCCCCCCGGCCGCCGCCCGGGAGTTGGCCGCCGCCGTCGGTGCCGCCCTGGACAATGTCCGCAGACACGTCGGCGAGGACGCCCGGGCCTGGATCCTCGTCGAGGACGAGCCGGACGAGGTGATCGTGACCGTACGCGACGAGGGCCCGGGCATCCCGGAGGGGCGGCTCGCCCAGGCCGAGGGGGAGGGGCGGCTCGGTGTGGCCCTGTCGATCCGGGGGCGGCTGCGCGACCTCGGTGGAGCGGCCGAACTGATCTCGGTGCCGGGCCAGGGCACGGAGGTCGAGCTGAAGGTACCGAAGGTTTCCAGGGTTTCACGGGGGAAGGCGGAGCAGCGATGACGGAGGTCACGGACGTGGTGGGGCAGGATCCGATCAAGGTCATGGTGGTGGACGACCACCCCATGTGGCGCGACGCGGTCGCCCGCGACCTGGACGCGTCGGGCTTCGCCGTGGTCGCCACCGCGGGCGACGGGGAGCAGGCGGTGCGCCGTGCCCAGGCCGCCGCGCCCGACGTCCTGGTGCTCGACCTGAACCTGCCCGCCAAGCCCGGCGTCCAGGTCTGCAAAGAGCTGGTCGGCGCCAACCCGGCGCTGCGCGTCCTCGTGCTGTCGGCCAGTGGTGAGCACGCGGACGTGCTGGAGGCGGTGAAGTCCGGCGCCACCGGCTATCTGCTGAAGTCGGCGTCCACGGAGGAGCTGATCGACGCCGTGCGCCGCACCGCGGTCGGCGACCCGGTGTTCACGCCGGGCCTCGCGGGCCTGGTCCTCGGCGAGTACCGCCGGCTGGCCTCCGAGCCCGCCCCCGCGGCGGGCACCGACGAGCCCAAGGCCCCGCAGCTCACCGACCGCGAGACCGAGGTGCTGCGCCTGGTGGCCAAGGGCCTGAGCTACAAGCAGATCGCCGAGCGTCTGGTCATCTCCCACCGCACGGTCCAGAACCATGTGCAGAACACCCTGGGCAAGCTTCAGCTCCACAACCGGGTGGAGCTGGTGCGCTATGCCATAGAGCGCGGTCTCGACGAGGCGTAGACCCCGAGGCGCAGACCCCGACGAGTGGCCGGTGTAAACCTTGGTTGACCCACCATCGAGTGAAGGCGTGTGATCAACACCCGCACAATTCACCGGAATTGACCTTCCGCCCCATGCCGAAGTGACCTGGGTCACTATTAGCGTGAGTCCCATCAGGCAACCGCGGCGAAGGGACTTTTCCATGCGGGTCGGAGTACTGACCGGAGGCGGCGACTGCCCCGGACTCAACGCCGTCATCCGGGGCATCGTCCGCAAGGGCGTGCAGGAGTACGGATACGACTTCGTCGGCTTCCGGGACGGCTGGCGGGGACCCCTCGAGAACGACACCGTCCGGCTGGACATCCCCGCCGTGCGCGGCATCCTGCCGCGCGGCGGCACCATCCTCGGCTCCTCGCGGACGAACCCGCTCAAGCAGGAGAACGGCATCCGCCGCATCAAGGAGAACCTCGCCAAGCAGGACGTCGAGGCGCTCATCGCGATCGGCGGCGAGGACACGCTCGGCGTCGCCGCGCGTCTCACCGACGAGTACGGCGTGCCCGTCGTCGGCGTGCCGAAGACCATCGACAACGACCTGTCCGCCACCGACTACACCTTCGGCTTCGACACCGCCGTCGGCATCGCCACCGAGGCGATCGACCGCCTGCACACCACCGCCGAGTCGCACATGCGCGTCCTCGTCTGCGAGGTGATGGGCCGTCACGCGGGCTGGATCGCCATCCACTCGGGCCTGGCCGGCGGCGCCAACGTCATCCTCATCCCCGAGCAGCGCTTCGACGTCGACCAGGTGTGCGCCTATGTGACCTCGCGGTTCAAGGCCTCGTACGCGCCGATCGTGGTCGTCGCCGAGGGCGCGATGCCCAAGGACGGCCAGATGGTCCTCAAGGACGAGTCCCTCGACTCCTTCGGCCACGTACGCCTCTCCGGGGTCGGCGAGTGGTTGGCCAAGGAGATCGAGAAGCGCACCGGCAAGGAGGCCCGCACCACGGTCCTGGGCCACATCCAGCGCGGCGGCACCCCCAGCGCCTTCGACCGCTGGCTCGCCACCCGCTTCGGGCTGCACGCCATCGAGGCCGTCCGCGACGGCGACTTCGGCAAGATGGTCGCCCTGCGCGGCACGGACATCGTCCGGGTCCCGATCGCGGACGCCACGGCCAAGCTGAAGACGGTCGACCCGAAGCTGTACGAGGAGGTCGGGGTCTTCTTCGGCTGACGTTCCCCGTCCCCGCTCGTTCCCCCTCCCCGCGATCCCGCCGGCCGCACGGGCCTCCCGACACCCGTGCGGCCGGCGTCCCCGTGTCCGCCGGGATCGGCGCTCTCGCTGCCGATCGCCCTGGTCGCCGCGGGTTGTGACACCACGCCGCGCAACGTCCTCGACTACACAGAGGGCCGCCGCTCGGCCAACGTACCGACGCCCCGCAGCTGACCGATCAGCTCCCGTACGACGGCGTTCCCGTTCAGCGTCAGCACCGACTCCGGGTGGAACTGCACGCCCGCGAACCCGGGCCCGCGCAGCGCGTGCACCTCACCGCTTGCGGTACGGCTGACCTCGATGCCATGGGCCGACAGCTCGACCGCCGTCTCCTCGTCGCAGTGCGCCACGAAGCTGTTGTAGAAACCGACGGTCTCGGCCCGTCCGAAGAGGTCGATCTCCGTCTGCGCGCCCTGGTACGGGACCTCCTTGCGCACCATCTCCAGGCCCAGCTCCGCCGCGATCAGCTCGTGCCCGAGACAGACGCCGAGCACCCCGTGCTCATGCCCCCTGATCACCTCGGCGGTGAGCTCCCGCAAGAAGCGCATCTTGGGATCGTCCACGTCCGAGGGGTCACCCGGGCCGGGGCCCAGGACCAGCGGCCCCTCGTGCGCCCGCACGGCCTCCCGCAGACCCGGCTCGTCGTACCGCCGCACGGTCACCTCGAGTCCCGAGGACCGCAGCACATGCGCGAGCATCGCCGTGAAGGTGTCCTCGGCGTCCACGACCAGCGCATGCCCCTCCAACTCGCGCGCCTGCTCCCGCATCCGCAGCCAGAACGGCGCGAGCGAGGCCCGCCGCCCGTCCAGCGCCGCCCGCACCCGCGGATCGTCGGCCAGCCTCGGCCGTACGCCCTCCACGCGTGCCCTGGCCTCCACGACCCCCAGCGCCGCCAGCACCCCCGCCGCCTTCGCATGCGTCTCGGCGACCTCGCCCGCCGGATCCGATCCCCGGACGAGGGTGGCGCCGACCGGCACCCGCAGCCGCCCGTCCGCGTCGATGTCGGCGGTCCGGATGAGGATGGGCGAGTCCAGGGTCTGGGCGCCGCCCGCATCCCGGCCGATGAGGGCCAGCGCACCCGCGTAGTAGCCGCGCCCGCCGACCTCGTGCCGCTCGATCACCCGGCACGCGTTCTGCACCGGCGATCCCGTGACGGTCGCCGCGAACATGGTCTCCTTCAGGACCTCGCGCACATCCAGCGAGGACCTGCCCCGCAACTCGTACTCGGTGTGCGCGAGGTGGGCCATCTCCTTCAGCCGCGGACCGATCACCACGCCGCCCATGTCACCGACCGTGCACATCATCTTGAGCTCCTCGTCGACGACCATCGAGAGCTCCTCGATCTCCTTGCCGTCGGCGAGGAAGCCGAGCAGGTCGTCCGCACAGGGCCCCTCGGCGGGATAGCGGTACGTGCCGCTGATCGGGTTCATCACGACGGTCCCGCCGGACATCCGTACGTGGACCTCGGGGCTCGCGCCGACCAATGTGCGCTCCCCGGTGTGCACGACGAACGTCCAGTACGCGCCCCGCTCACCGACCAGCAGCCGCCGGAACAGGGCCAGGGCGTCGGCCCTCCCGAACCCCGGGATCCCGCCCTCGTACGTGCGCCGGATCACGAAGTTCGCGCCCTCGCCGCGCCCGATCTCCTCCTGCAGTACGCGTCCGACGATCCCCGCGTACTCCTCGTCGGCGACGTCGAAGCCCCCGCCGGTGACCCGCACCTCGTGTGCCGGCAGCTCCGCCAGCGCCCGCTTCAGCGGCAGTACGTGCGTCTCCTCGGGGACCAGCACCGCCAGCGGTGTGCCGTCGTCGCGGACGTCGAAGCCGCGCTCCCGGATCTGGCGGAAGGGGATGAGCGCGAGGCCCTCGTCGGGAAGGCCGGCGAGGCGGTCGCAGGTGCGGACCGGGCCGAGCAGCAGTTCGACGGTGTCGTGATCGTGACCGGGGGTGCGGCGGCGCAGCAGGGCGAACGGACGGGGATCGTCCAGCAGGTCGAGCAGGTTCATCGGTCCTGGTCCTTCTCTCGGATTCTCGGATTCTCGAAATCCAGGAGAGGAACGGCCCGTGTCCGCGAACACCGAAGGCCGCCCCTCGGGCGGCCTTCGCGAAGTCTTGCGTACGCGCAGTCAGTGGGCCGCCGGATGAGCGGTCCACCACCAGTTCTGGGTCGAATGCGCGAACATGCGCCGCACCCTACCCGACGTCAAGGGACGGGCAACAGCGTGAACCGTCCGCGCGCGGCGTTCCTACCGCTCGGTCACCGGCCATGGATGGCATGGCCAGGAAGCCCGACCGAGGAGAGAACCATGTACGCAGCCCGTTCACCCCGGCATCGCCGAGGCGGCGTCCGAACCCTCACGGTGTGCGCCGCGGCCGCGGTCCTCGCCGCGGCGGGCCCGCTCGGCACCGCGCGCGCCGCCGGGACCGACGACACCGCCAAGGTCACCTACCGCGGCCACGAGTTCACCGTCCCGGCCTCCTGGCCGATCGTGGATCTGGAGAAACATCCGGACGTCTGTGTCCGCTTCGACCGGCACGCCGTGTACGTCGGCACTCCCGGCGACCAGCAGCATTGTCCGGCGGGGGCGAGGGGACGTACCGAGGCGTTCCTGATCCAGCCGTCCGCCGTCAAAGGCCGCACCGCCACCGAGAACCGCACGGCCCGCGTCTTCCGGGTCACCGCCGACCGGATCGCGGTGACCGCCGCGTACGCGGAGGACCGTACGAGGATCCAGGACATCCTGCGCGGCGCGGGTCTGTCCGTCGCCGCCGCGGGGACCGAGCCGACCGCGGGGGCGCCCGCCGCGGCGCCCCTGCCCGCCGACGCGACGTCCTTCCGCGGCGAGGGCTTCGACGCCTGTACCGCGCCGGGCCAGACGGCGATGGACGCCTGGCGGGACGACTCCGACTACGGGGCCGTCGGCGTCTACATCGGCGGGATCAACCGCGCCTGCGCCCAGAGCAGACTCACCGCCGCCTGGCTGCGGACGCAGTACGCGAACGGCTGGCGGTTCTTCCCGCTGTACGTCGGCCGTCAGCCCACCACCGACGGGGGCAGCTGCACAGGCGGCTGCGCGGCGATCACCGACCCCGTGCCGCAGGGCACCGAGGCCGCCGACGACGCGGTCAAGCAGGCCACCACGCTCGGCTTCCCCAAGGGCACGGTGATCTACAGCGACCTGGAGAACTACACACCCGGCTCCACCGCCACCAGCCGGGTGCTGTCCTACCTCGACGCCTACACCAAGCGCCTGCACGCACTGGGCTACCGCTCCGGCGCCTATGGCAACACCTCGTCCCTGGTCACCGACCTGGTGGCCAACAAGAGCCGCGTCACCCTGCCCGACGTGCTCCACTTCGCCCGCTGGAACGGCAAGTCGACGACCACCGACTCGACCATCCCCTCGAACCTCTGGGCCGACCACCAGCGCATCCACCAGTACATGGGCGACACCACCGAGACGCACGGCGGCGTGAGGATCTCCATCGACCGGGACCGCCTCGACGTGGAGTAGGTCGCTCCCCGCCCGCTCCGGGCGACCGCAGAGACCCGTCGTGCGGCCGCCCGGAGCGCCTCCCGATCGAGCGCGGTCCGTCTCAATTGATGGGCATTGGGATGGACGCCCGACACGACCCCGTAATGTTGTCAGGGTGACCGTGAACGCTAAGCCCAGCGCGAGCGCTGGCAACACCTGGCGAGACCTGCCCGCGGCGCAGCAGCCCGAGTACCCCGATGCCGAGGCTCTGCGCGATGTGATCGCGGACCTCGAGTCGTATCCGCCGCTCGTCTTCGCGGGCGAGTGCGACCAGCTGCGCGCCCGGATGGCGTCCGTCGCCAAGGGAGAGGCGTTCCTTCTCCAGGGCGGCGACTGCGCCGAGGCCTTCGACGCGGTGTCGGCCGACCACATCCGCAACAAGCTCAAGACCCTGCTCCAGATGGGCGCCGTGCTCACGTACGCCGCCTCGGTGCCGGTCGTGAAGGTCGGCCGTATCGCCGGCCAGTACTCCAAGCCGCGCTCCAAGGGGACCGAGACCCGCGACGGCGTGACCCTGCCGACGTACCGCGGTGACTCGGTCAACGGCTTCGACTTCGACGAGAAGGCCCGCATCCCGGACCCCGAGCGCCTGAAGCGGATGTACAACGCCTCCGCCTCCACGCTCAACCTGGTGCGCGCCTTCACCACCGGTGGCTACGCCGACCTGCGCCAGGTGCACGCCTGGAACCAGGACTTCGTGAAGTCCTCCCCGTCCGGCCAGCGCTACGAGCAGCTGGCGCGGGAGATCGACAACGCGATGAACTTCATGCGGGCCTGCGGGACCGACCCGGAGGAGTTCAAGACCGTCGAGTTCTACGCCTCCCACGAGGCGCTGCTCCTCGACTACGAGTCGGCGCTGACGAGGGTCGACTCGCGGACGGGCCACCTGTACGACGTCTCGGGCCACATGGTGTGGATCGGTGAGCGCACCCGGCAGCTGGACGGCGCGCACATCGAGTTCGCCTCGAGGATCCGCAACCCGATCGGCATCAAGCTCGGCCCGACGACGACGGCCGAGGACGCGCTGAAGTACATCGACCGTCTCGACCCGGACCGCGAGCCCGGCCGGCTGACGTTCATCGTGCGGATGGGCGCGGACAAGGTCCGCGACAAGCTCCCCGAGCTGGTCGAGAAGGTCACGGCGTCGGGCGCTGTGGTGGCATGGGTGACCGACCCGATGCACGGCAACACCTTCGAGGCGGCCTCCGGGCACAAGACCCGCCGCTTCGACGACGTGCTCGACGAGGTCAAGGGCTTCTTCGAGGTCCACAAGGGTCTGGGCACGCACCCGGGCGGCATCCACGTCGAGCTCACCGGTGACGACGTCACCGAGTGCGTGGGCGGCGGCGACGAGATCTTCGTCGACGACCTCCACCAGCGCTACGAGACGGCCTGCGACCCGCGCCTGAACCGCAGCCAGTCCCTCGACCTGGCCTTCCTGGTCGCGGAGATGTACAGGGACCAGTGACGGGTTCGCCTGTTACACCTGGGTGAAGTGGGGCGCGGATCACATACGATCCGCGCCCCCTCCCACTTTTGCGGTTCCTGGGTGATGGGTAAGGTTAGGTTAGCCTCACCGATTAACGGGACGGCACCAGACATCGATCCCCGTCGGGAGGTGAACCGCGTGTACGTGTGCAGTTGCTTCGGAGTCACTGAGCAGCAGGTCAAGCAGCACGCGGAGAACGGCGCCTGCACGCCCCGCCAGATAGCCTCCGCCTGCAAGGCCGGCACGGACTGCGGCTCCTGCGTCCGCCGTATCCAGGCGATCCTCGGCCGAGGCGCCTGCCCCCGCCGCGAGCTGGCCGAACAGGGCAAGCCGGTGCTGGCCGAGCTGTCCTCGGCGCGGGGCCTGGAAGAGGCCGCCTAGCCCGTCCGGCGGATCATGCCGCGGGGCTCGGGGTTCGGGACGGCAGGCCCTAGCTCTCAGGCTGCTCGATCAGCTGGGCGATGTAGAGCGCCTCGCCGAGCTTTTCCACCAGCTCCAGCTGGGTGTCCAGGTAGTCGATGTGGTGCTCCTCGTCCTCGAGGATCGACTCGAAGATGTTCGCGGACGTGATGTCGCCCTTGTTGCGCATCACCTCGATCCCGCGCTTGAGGCGGTCGATCGCCTCGACCTCCACCTGCCGGTCGGCCTGGAACATCTCGGTGACCGTCTGACCCACCCGGACGTGGAAGAGCCGCTGATAGTTCGGCAGGCCCTCCAGGAAGAGGATCCGGTCGGTGAGCACCTCCGCGTGCTTCATCTCGTCGAAGGACTCGTGACGCGTGTACTTCGCGAGCTTCGTCCAGCCGAAGTTCTCCTGCATCTTCGCGTGCAGGAAGTACTGGTTGATCGCGGTCAGCTCGCCGGTCAGCTGCTCGTTGAGGAATTCGATGACCTCGGGGTCGCCCTGCATCGCAGAGGCTCCTTCCAAGCGGGGGACTGGGCAGGTTGCGCCGCATCCTCGCATCGGCACCCCCGGCCGTCCAGTAAGTGCACGCTTAGTGCGAGTTGTCCGATTCGGCTTGGGCTGGTCATGTGCACTGTCCCGGGTCTGTCAGGATGGAGTCATGGGTCAGCCGGTGGAACGTGGAACGGGAGAAGCGGCACAGTCGGAGCTTCCGCCGGGACAGCGACTGCAGCGCGGCTGGCCGGTCACGCACTACGGCCCCGTACCCAAGTTCCGTCCCGAGCGCTGGGAGTTCAGGGTCTTCGGCGCCACCGCCGACGGTGAGAAGCACTGCTGGACCCACGAGGAGTTCACGGCCCTGCCGTACACCTCGGTCGTGGCCGATCTGCACTGCGTCACGAAGTTCAGCATGATCGGGGCCGAATGGGGCGGCGTCCCGGCGCGCACGATCCTCGAGATCGCCCCGCCCGCGCCCACCGTCACCCATGTCATGGTCTGGGCGGAGTACGGCTTCAGCTCGAATCTGCGCCTCGACGACTTCGCCTCCGACCGCACGATCTTCGCCACCCACAAGGACGGCGAACTCCTCACCGCGGAGCACGGCTTCCCACTCCGCCTCGTCGTCCCCCACCTCTACGCCTGGAAGGGCCCCAAGTGGGTGCGCGGAGTCGAGTACATGACGGCCGATCGCCGCGGTTTCTGGGAGGAGCGCGGCTACCACAACATCGGCGACCCCTGGCGCGAGCAGCGCTACTCCTACCAGGAGGAGCCCGGGGACGGCCCCGAGCTCTGAGCCCTCGGTGTCAGCCGTCCCTGAGTTTCTTCAGGCGCTCCACGTCCGCCGCGTGCCCCTGCTTCCCACCCGGCGTCTCGATGATCAGCGGGACGCCCTCGGTGGCGGGGTGCGTCATCAGCGCGCGGAACGGGTCCTCCCCGATGTGACCGGAGCCGATGTTCTCGTGGCGGTCCTTGTGGGCGCCGACCACGTCCTTGGAGTCGTTGGCGTGGATCAGCTTGAGCCGGCCCTCGCCGACCGTGTCCACCAGCAGGTCGAGCGTCTGGTGCATCCCGCTCGGCCCGGTCAGGTCGTGCCCCGCCGCGTAGATGTGACAGGTGTCGAGGCAGACGCCCAGCTTCGGGTGGGCGTCCAGTGCCTCGAAGTACGGCCCGAAGTCCCAGGTGCGTGAGCAGAGCGAGGCGCCCTGGCCCGCGGTCGACTCCAGGAGCAGATACGGGTCGTCGTCATGGGTCAGCTCGTCCAGCAGGGGCAGCAGATGCTCACGTACCTGCTTGAGGGCGACGGCCCGCTCCCGTCCCCCGGTGGCGCTCCCCGTGTGCACGACCACGCCGAGCGCGCCGATCTCCCGGCCCCGCCGCAGCGAGTGCCGCAGTGACTCCACCGACTTCTCGACCGTCGCCTCGGTGTGCGAGCCGAAGTTGATCAGATACGGGGCGTGGACGTACGCGGGGATCGACTCGGCGGCGCAGGCCGCCCGGAACTCCTCGTCCTGGCGGGGACTGCCGACGGGCGTCGCCCAGCCGCGCGGGTTGGCGACGAAGACCTGGACGGTCTCGGCGCCCATCTCACGTGCGTAGGTCAGGCCGACGGAGTTGAGGCCGCCGGCCACGGGGACATGGCCGCCGACGGGATTGCGGAGCTGCTTGCTGGTCACACCCTTCAGGGTGTCACGCGCTCCCGGACGGCCCGTCGGCGGACCTCACTGCCTCGGCCCTCAGCGGATCACGATGGTGATCGTCGACCCCTTGGGCGCGGTTTTGCCGCCCTCCACCGACTGGCTCTTGACGTGATCACCGAAGAGCCCGAGCAGCCCGCGGTCCTCGTCGACCTGGAACCCGGCGTCCTCCAGCGTCTTCTTCGCGTCGTCCACGCTGTCGCCCACCACGTCCGGCACCGAGACCATCTCGGGGCCCTTGGACACCGTCAGCGTGACGGTGTCGCCCCCGGCCACCTGGCTGCCCGCCTTCGGCGACTGCCGGGCGATCTGTCCCTGGTCGAACTCCGAGTTGACCTGCTGGGTGGCGATCTTCACCTTCAGGCCCGCCTGCTCCAGCTCCGAGGTGGCGTCCGCGACGGACGCGCCCGTGACGTCCGCGACCTCCACCGGGCTGCCCTTGCTGACGATGAGGGCGATGGCCGAACCGGCGTGCCGCTCCGTGCCCGCGCCCGGATCCGAACGGATCACGAAGCCCTTGGGAACGTCCTGGTCGAACTCCCGGGTGACCATGCCCGCGGCCAGTCCGGCCCCCTTCAGGAGCTCCCGCGCCTTGAACAGCGCGAAGCCCGTCAGGTCGGGCACCTTCGCCGTCTCCGGGCCGTCGGAGATGGTCAGCGTCACGGAGCCGTTGTCCCGGATACGCGTGCCCGGGGCCGGGTCGCTGCGGATGACGGTGCCGCGCTTCACGGTGTCGCTGTAGGCGTGCTTGACCTGCCCGACATCGAGCCCGGCCTGCTGGATCCGCGCCTTGGCCTGCGTCTCGGTCTTCGCCAGCAGCAGTGGGACCTTGGTGAACTGGCCGGAATTGATGTACCAGACGCCCGCGCCGAGCCCGAGCACCAGCACGACCGCGGCGATGATCGCCAGCGTTCCGCGCCGGGGCCGTGAGCCGCGCCGCGGGGGAGCGGGTGGTCCGGACTCGAACGGGCTGGTCTGCTCGAACCGGCTGGTCCGGTTCAGCGGGTCGCCGCCGTCGGCGCCGTTCTCGTAGTCCTCGTTCACCGGCAGCAGGCGCGGCACGGACAGCGAGCGCGGGATCACGCTCGTACGGTCGCCCGCGTTGTCATGCCCCACGGCGAGCGCCTGCGGGGGTATGGCGTCGAGCTGTTCGGCGGTGAGCCCGGCCCGCGCCTGGAGGACCTGGCCGAGCAGCGCCACCGCGTCGTACGGGCGCACCTCGGGGTTGCGGGCGGTCGCCGAGGCGACCAGCTCGTCGAGGGCGTAGGGCATCGAGGGCACGGCGGCCGAGGGCGGCGGCACGTCCGCGTGCAGGTGCTGGTAGAGCACCTGGGCGGGGGAGTCCCCGGAGTGCGGCTTGCCGCCAGTGAGCATTTCGTAGAGGACGACCCCACAGGCGTAGACGTCGACGCGGGTGTCCGCGGTGCCGTGCTCGATCTGTTCGGGGGCGAGGTACGACACGGTGCCGAGCACGGCCCCGGTCGTGTTGGTGACGGTGTCCACGGCCCTTACGAGGCCGAAATCGGCCACCTTGACCCGGCCGTCATCCCCTATCAGGACGTTCTCCGGCTTCATGTCGCGGTGCACGAACCCCGCGCGGTGCGCGGCGCCGAGCGCGGCGAGCACCGGTTCCAGGACGTCCAGGGCGGCCCGCGGCTGCAGCGCCCCGCGCTCCCGCAGTACGTCGCGCAGGGTGCAGCCGGCGACGTACTCCATGGCCAGATAGACGTACGACCCGTCCGTGCCCTGGTCGAAGACCTGCACCACGTTGGGGTGCGCGAGCCGGGCCACCGACTTGGCCTCCCTGATGAAACGCTCGACGAACGAGCCGTCGGCGGCCAGCGTCGGGTGCATCACCTTGAGCGCGAGCACGCGGTCGAGGCGGGTGTCCAGGGCCCGGTAGACCGTGGCCATCCCGCCGACCGCGATCCGTGCGTCCACGCGGTAGCGGCCGTCGAGCACCTGCCCGACAAGCGGGTCCTGAAGGGTCGTATCCACGCAGGCGAGTCTACGAGCCGCCACTGTCACCCCCACCCTTCCGGCCAATTCCGGAGCGGGACTGCAGCCGACCTGTGACGCATCTCGTACGGGTGATCGATGGGTTCCACATGCCGTGCACAGGGACGCAAACCGAGCGGCCCCCGCCCCCTCGCCCCCCCCCGCGGCCGCCAACGACGCTCCACCCCCACGGGCGACGCACACTTTCCAGCCGACTGGAAACGGGCGGTGCTCGGGCGGGAGAAAGAACACACCGGCGCCGGATGCCTAGAAAGCAGGACGCTCAGGATCCAACCGCGCCAGCCCCTCCGCAGGAGATGACGCGGAGGCGAAGTGCCGCCGAGGAATCCGCCCCGCACGCCAGGCGAGCCGCCCGGCTTCCACCGCGTGCCTCATGCCCTCGGCCATCAGTACCGGCTCCTGCGCCCGGGTCACGGCCGACGCCAGCATGACCCCCGCGCACCCGAGCTCCATCGCGAACGCCGCATCCGACGCCGTACCGGCCCCCGCGTCCAGAATCACCGGCACACGTGCGTGCTCCACGATCAGCTGGAAGTTGTGCGGGTTGCGGATGCCGAGACCGGACCCGATGGGCGACCCGAGCGGCATGACCGCCGCGCACCCCACGTCCTCCAGCTTCCGTGCGAGCACAGGATCGTCGTTGGTGTACGGCAGCACGGTGAACCCGTCGTCGACGAGCGTCTCGGCGGCGTCCAGCAACTCGATCGGATCCGGCAGCAGGGTCCGCTCGTCGGCGATGACCTCCAGCTTGATCAGCTCCGTACCGAGCGCCTCGCGCGCGAGGCGCGCGGTCAGGACGGCCTCGCCCGCGGTGAAACACCCCGCCGTGTTCGGCAGCACCCGGATGCCCAGCTTGTCGAGCACGGACAGCACCGAGCCGTGCGCCGCGGGATCCACCCGCCGCATCGCGACCGTCGTCAGCTCCGTGCCGGACGCGACGAGCGACCGCTCCAGGACGTCGAGGCTGGGCGCACCCCCCGTACCCATGATCAGCCGGGACGAGAAGGACGTACCTCCGAGGACGAACGGATCGTCGGCCATGGTTCAGCCTCCTTGGACTGCGGTGAGGACTTCGACGCGGTCTCCCTCGGAGAGGGCCGTGGACGACCACTGCGCCCGTGGGACGACGGTCTCGTTGAGCGCGGCGGCGATGCCGGAGGGCGCGACGGTCAGGGTGGCGACGAGCGTGTCGAGGGCCGTGTCGGCGGCGACGAGCCGTCGCTCTCCGTTGACGAAGATGTTCATACGGTCTGCTCCGTGAGTGCTGTGCTGAAGCGCCCGGGGGTGAAGGGGCGGGCCTCTTCCGGGAGTTCCCCGGTGGTCAGGACGTGCGCCATGACGTCCCCCGTGACGGGTGTGAGCAGGACGCCGTTGCGGTAGTGCCCGGTGGCCAGCAGCAGCCCATCGAGCGCGGTCGGGCCGAGCAGCGGCGCGTTGTCGGGCGACCCGGGCCGCAGGCCGGCGCGGGTCTCGGTGAGCGGCAGCTCGGTGATCCCGGGCACCAGCTCGTGCGCGTCGCGCAGCAGCTCGTACACCCCGCCCGCGGTCACCGTCGTGTCCCAGCCCAGCTCCTCGCTGGTGGCGCCCACGACGAGCTCACCGTTCTCGCGCGGCACCAGATAGACCTGGCTGCCGCGCACCACGGCCCGCACGGTCCGGCTCAGGAACGGCGCGTACCGCTTCGGCACGGTCAGCCGCAGCACCTGCCCCTTCACGGGCCGCACGGGCGGCAGTACGTCGTCGGGAACGCCCGCGAGCTCCCCGCTGTGGCTCCCGGCGGCGAGCACCACGTGCCCCGCCGCCAGCTGCTCACCACCCGACGTGACGACCCCGGCGGCCCGGTCCCCTGTGACGGTCAGGCGCTCCGCCCACGTCCGGTGGAACTCCACTCCGGCCCGCTCGCACGCCGTGACCAGGGCCTTCGCGAGCCGGCGGGGGTCGATCTGGTGGTCGCCGTCGACCCGCAGCCCGCCGCGCACGCCCGGCGCGAGCATCGGCTCCAGACGACGGCACTCCCGGCCGCTGAGCCACTCCGACTCGAGCCCCGAGCGGTGTTGCAGGGCGTGCAGTTCGCGCAGGTGGGCGCGGTCGTCGGCGTCCATCGCGACGGCCAGCGTGCCGCATCGGCGGTAGCCGAGGTCCTGACCGCTCGCCTCGGTGAGTTCCGCCACGAAGTCGGGATAGCGGCGCGCGGAGGCGAGGTTCAGGCCCAGCAGGGTCTGCTCGCCGTAGTGCAGCTCGGTGACGGCGGCGAGCATTCCGGCGGCCACCCGTGCGGCCCCGCCGCCCGGCTCGGGGTCCACGACCGTGACGGTGAACCCGCGCTGCGCGGCCCGCCAGGCGGTCACGAGACCGATGATCCCGCCCCCGATGACGAGGACGTCTGAGGCGCGTGCGTCCGATGGCGGCGCATCCGATGAACGTGCAGGTGTACGCGTAGGCGACATGGGCGTCCAGCCCCTCCCTTCGCCGGCATGACCCGGATCAGGTTCGTACGGTCGGAGGCCGCCAGCCTCCCTCTCAGCCCGGTACGTCCGGGCTCCCGCGAGTGCTTTACGTTGGCCACCCTAGCCCGCCGCCGTATGTCTCAGTAAGGGAGCCTCCGTCCATGGCCCGTTCGCTCGACGGCCTCGTCCTCGCCCCGGTCGCCGACCAGGCCCCCGGGCAGGTCGGTACGCGCACCCGGTTCACTTACCACGAGAAGGACGGCGAGATCTGGGCCGAGTACACGGGCGGGGACGTCGTACGCGGTCACCTCGTGGGGACGCGGGAGGGCGACCGCCTCGACTTCCGGTACGTGCAGCTGAAGCACGACGGCAGCACCTCGTCGGGCCACTGCGTGTCCGTGGTCGTGGAGCTGACCGACGGACGGGTGCGCCTGGAGGAGACCTGGGCGTGGGAGTCCCAGGACGGGAGCGGGACGAGCGTTGTGGAACAGGTCACTGCGCACGTCCCCTGACTGACAGATTGTCAGTTGTCTATGGTGATCAGGTGAGCGAGCAGACGCGGGCACAGGGGCGTACGGCACGGCGGGTCGTCATCGTGGGCGCGGGCATGGCCGGCGTGCAGACGGCGGTCGCCCTGCGCGAACAGGGTTTCACCGGGGACGTGACGCTGATCGGCGCCGAGCCGCACCAGCCGTACGACCGGCCGCCGCTGTCCAAGGCGGTACTGCTCGGCAAGGCCGAGGGCTCCGCCTTCGACATCGACTTCGAGGCACTGGGCATCGAACTCCGGCTCGGCTGCGAGGCGCTGGGTGTGCGCCCCGCGGACCATGAGCTGGACACCGAGGCGGGACCGGTGCCGTACGACGTCCTGGTCCTGGCGACCGGCGCGGAGCCGATCCAGCTGCCCGGCGCGCGGGGAGTCCCCGGCGTCCATCTGCTGCGGACCCTGGACGACGCCGAGCGGCTGCGCCCCGTGCTGGCCCAGCAACACGACATCGTGGTCGTCGGGGCGGGCTGGATCGGTGCGGAGTTCGCGACGGCGGCGCGTGACGCCGGGTGCGTGGTGACGGTCGTCGAGGCCGCCGACCGGCCGCTGGCCGGGGCGTTGCCCGCGGAGGTGGCCGAGCCGATGGCAGCCTGGTACGCGGCCAGCGGCGCCTCGCTGCGCACCCACGCGCGCGTGGAGCGCGTCGAGCCCGGCGCGGTGGTGCTGGACGACGGCTCGCGGGTCCCCGCGGACGCCGTGGTCGTCGGCATCGGCGCGCGTCCGGCCACCGCCTGGCTGGCCGGCTCCGGCATCGAGCTCGGCGCCCACCGGGAGGTCGTCGCCGACAACCACCTGCGCACCTCCGTGCCGGACATCTACGCGGTCGGCGACTGCGCCTCCTTCCCGTCCGGCCGCTACGAGGAGCGCCTCCTCGTCCACCACTGGGACAACGCCCTGCAGGGCCCGCGCACGGTCGCGGCGAACATCATCGGCGAGGCCCCCGCCGCGTACGACCCGGTCCCGTACTTCTGGTCCGAGCAGTTCGGCCGTTTCGTCCAGTACGTCGGCCACCACGCCCCCGCCGATACGACCATCTGGCGGGGCGACCCGTCGGGCGCGGCCTGGTCGGTCTGCTGGCTTCGCGAGAGCCGCCTCGTCGCGCTCCTCGCCGTGGGCCGCCCCCGCGACCTGGCCCAGGGCCGCCGCCTGATCGAGGCGGGCATGCCCATGAACCCGGACATCCTGTCCGACTCGTCCCGCCCCCTGAAGGACGCCACGGCATGACGGCCCGGTTTCCGTCGCCCGGACGGCGGTCCGGGCGACGCTCGGGTACCGAGTGTCAGTCCGGGATGGCAGGCTTGTCCCGTGACCGAGATTGACGCAAAGATCGATGCTCTCGTCCCCGCCTGGCTCACCCTCCCCGACATCGCCGAACAGCTCGGCGTCGAGGTGACCCGCGTCCGGCAGCTGGTCAAGGAGGGCCAGCTGATCGCCGTACGCCGTGGTGAGAACCGCGCGCTGCACGTCCCCGCCGCCTTCATCGACGGGGCCGAGCAGAAGGTCGTCAAGGGCCTGACCGGCACCTTGACGCTCCTGCGGGACGACGGCTTCTCCGACGAAGAGATGCTCGAGTGGCTCTTCACCCCCGACCCGAGCCTGCCCGGCACCCCCGCGCAGGCTCTGAGCGAGAATCGCGGCACGGAGGTGAAGCGCCGCGCCCAGGCGCTCGCCGTCTGATTCGACCGACCGTCCGGCGTACGGACCACGGCCGGCCCCGGACCACCCCGGCCGCCGCGGTCCGTACGCACCGCACCACGTCCGTAGGGTGCGTACGACATCCGTACGCACCGCACCACGGGGGACACACGCATGCCCGAGAACGCCGCCCGCACCCGCCTCGCCGACGCCCGCGTCTATCTCTGCACGGACGCCCGTAAGCGCCAGGGCGACCTCGCCGAGTTCCTGGACGTGGTCCTGGCCGGCGGCGTCGACATCGTGCAGCTGCGCGACAAGGGCATGGAGGCCGCCGAGGAACTGGAGCACCTCCAGGTCTTCGCGGACGCCTGCGCCCGCCACGGCAAGCTCCTGGCGGTCAACGACCGCGCGGACGTCGCCCACGCCATCGGCGCCGACGTACTCCACCTGGGCCAGGGCGACCTCCCGGTCCCCGCCGCCCGCGCGATCCTCGGCGACGAGGTCCTGATCGGCCGCTCCACGCACGCCGAGTCCGAGGCCGCGGCCGCCGCCGTCCAGGACGGCGTGGACTACTTCTGCACCGGCCCCTGCTGGCCCACCCCCACCAAGCCCGGCCGCCACGCCCCGGGCCTCGACCTGGTCCGTCACACGGCGTCCCTCGCCACCGACCGCCCCTGGTTCGCCATCGGCGGCATCGACCTCGGCAACCTCGACGAGGTATTGGAGGCGGGCGCCCGCCGCGTCGTCGTCGTTCGGGCGATCACCGAGGCGGCCGATCCCGGGGCGGCGGCGGGGGAATTCGCGAAGCGGCTGCGTCAGGCGTAGGCCGCGGCTGCGCCAGGCACCGCGGGCGTTTCGATGGTCCGATCAATGGTCGGACCGCTTGTCCCACAGGTGTCCGAGGGGTGGACAAGAACTCGACAAATCGGACAATTGTCGTCGGTTCGGTTGGGTGACCGCCGCCCCCTGACTAACCTGCGAGTATGGCCCTCGGATCTGCTTCCACCAGGACTGATCGCGCACGCACCGTGCGCGACATGCTCGCCACCGGCAAGGCGACGTACTCGTTCGAGTTCTCCGCGCCGAAAACCCCCAAGGGCGAGCGGAACCTGTGGAACGCGCTGCGCCGCGTCGAGGCCGTCGCCCCCGACTTCGTCTCCGTCACCTACGGTGCCGGTGGCTCCACCCGCGCGGGCACGGTCAAGGAGACCGAGCAGATCGTCGCCGACACGACGCTCACCCCGGTCGCCCACCTCACCGCGGTCAACCACTCCATCGCCGAACTGCGCAACATCATCGGTCAGTACGCCGACGCCGGTATCCGGAACATGCTCGCGGTCCGCGGCGATCCGCCCGGCGACCCGATGGGCGAGTGGGTCCCGCACCCCCAGGGCCTGACCTACGCCGCCGAACTCGTCCGTCTCATCAAGGAGTCCGGCGACTTCTGTGTCGGCGTCGCCGCGTTCCCCGAGATGCACCCCCGCTCCGCGGACTGGGACGTGGACGTCGCGCACTTCGTGGACAAGTGCCGGGCCGGCGCGGACTACGCGATCACCCAGATGTTCTTCCAGTCCGATTCGTATCTGCGCCTGCGTGACCGGGTGGTGGCCGCGGGATGTACGACGCCGGTCATCCCGGAAGTCATGCCGGTGACAAGTGTGAAGATGCTGGAACGACTTCCGAAGCTCAGCAACGCTTCATTCCCGGACGTCCTGAAAGAGCGGATCCTCACAGCCAAAGACGATCCGGCGGCTGTACGCTCCATTGGCATCGAGTTCGCAACGGAGTTCTGCGCGAGGCTGCTGGACGAGGGAGTCCCCGGTCTGCACTTCATCACGCTCAACAACTCCACGGCGACGCTGGAAATCTACGAGAATCTGGGCCTGCACCACCCGCAGCAGGCCTAGACCGGTCGCACCCACGTACGACACACTGCGTAGCGGCCACTGGGAGAGGGGCGTACATGGGCTGGACGGTCCTCTATATCGCGTTCGGTGTCGTCGCACTGTGGCTGCTCGGCGAGGTGCTGCTGCAGTACAAGGCGCGGCTGCGTTGGCGGCTGCTCGCGTTCGTCGGCTTCCTCGGTGTCGTCTTCGGCGTGCTGATCCCTTCGGTGATCGTCATCGCGCTCGGCGCGGCGGCCTTCGCGGTCGGCCAGACCTACGTCACCCTGTCGTTCCGCCGCGGCTTCGCGGAGGGCTGGGCCGTGGGCAACCGTCAGGGTGCCGACAGCGGCGCCGGCAAGGGCTTCGGCAAGAGCAAGCGCCGCCGTGGTGAGGACGACCAGGACCTGGGGCCGGAGGTCTCCGGCCTCGAAACGGCCGAGGGTTCCGAGGCCATGGCCGAAGCACCGGTCCGCAGCGCGGCGTACCTCCAGGACGACGACTACGCCCGCGACGACGACGTGTTCTCGCCCGCGCAGTCCGACCGGTTCATGCAGCCCGGCTCCGGCCACCAGGGGGCCGCCGAGAGCACCGCCGTGTACGAGCCCCAGCCCCTGCCCGACGACACCGGCTCGTACGGCGTCTACAGCGCCACCGCCTACGCGGCCGCCACCGATCAGTCCTACGCCGCCGCTGCCCAGTCCCAGGACCAGCAGGCCTACGCGTACGACGGCTACTCGACCGGCTACGACGAGCAGCAGTACGGCTACGACAACAGCCAGCAGCAGTACGCCGCCTACTCCGACCCGTACACCGGCACGCAGACCTACGGCGGAGCCTCGTACGACACGACCTACGGCGGCGGCGACCAGCAGTACACGCAGCAGCAGGCCTACGGCCAGGACCAGTACGCCACCAACGGCTACGCCGGGGAAACCCAGACCCCGGCCGGCGGTGTCTGGGTCCCGCAGCAGCGCAGCACCGACGACCCCTACGGTGGTGAACTCCCGCCGGAGCAGCCCTACCCGTACCAGGACAACGGCAACGGAAACGCCAACGGCGCCGGGTACGACGAGCGGTACCGATACTGAAGGCCGACCTCCCCGGGCGGCCTTCGGCACACCGGTGCGCTCACTGAGAGCCCCGGAACTCCGGTCCCTCCACGATCAACCCGGACACCAGGGCGCCCGACATGCCCGCGTGCGGGAGGCCACCGCCCGGGTGGGCCCAGCCGCCGACCGCGAACAGCCCCTGCGTACGGGTGGTGTTCGGCGCGTGCAGCAGCCGCCCGTCCGCCGCGGCGAGCGCCGGTGCGGGGACGGCGCCGCCCGCCGCGCCCGTCTCCCGCGCGATGTCGGCCGGGGTGCGGACCTCGTGCCACAGCAGACGGTCGCGCAGGCCCGGTATCGCGCGCTCGGCGACGCCGAACACCCCCTCCACGTCCGCCTCGGACACCGGCAGGCCGGACGGCACGGTGACGCTCAACGTGACCGCCTCGTGCCCCGCGTCCGGCGCGAGGGCGGGGTCGTCCGGGCGCGACACCGTCACGGTGGGCGAGGAGGGCAACCCCGGACGCTCACCGAAGAGCCGGTCCAACTCCTCGGCACGGTCCGCCGCGTGCACCACCGTCCGATGTGCCACCCCCTCGGGACGCCCTCCACGCAGCGCCAGCAGCACGGTCAGCCGACTCGGCGCCCCGCGCTGCGGCGCGACCTCGTCACCGCCCCGTAGCGCCGTCCCGGGGACCAGGGCGTCCAGCACTCCGGGCGCGACACCGGCGACCACGAAGTCCGCGTCCGCGACCTCGCCGTCGGCCAGCTCCACACCCGCCGCCCGGCCGTCCTTCTCGACGATCCGCTCGACCGGGGTCCCGAAGCGGAACTCCACCCTGCGGGCCACGCACCGCTCGTACACCGCGCGCGCCAACTCCCGTATGCCGCCGCGCACATACCAGGTGCCGAAGGCGTGCTCCATGTACGGCAGCACGGCCGCGCTCGCCGGGGTGGCGCGCGGATCGAGCCCGTAGGCGAGGGCGTGGCACTCCAGCAGGGCCGTGAGGCGCGGGTCGCGCAGCTCCCAGGCGCCGACCTCGGCGAGGGTCGTGGCGCGGCGGGTGCGCAGCAGCTTCTTGTGCGGCACCGAGGGGTAGGGCTCGCGCTCGGCGAGCACCGACCAGTTCGGCCACAGCGGCTCCTCCAGGAGCGGTCTGCGGGTGCGGTCCCAGGCCTCGCGCGCCCGCACCAGGAAGTCGCCCCACCGTGCGCCCGCGCCCGCCCCGAGCGCCTCGTCGAGGGCGGTGACGACGCCCGCGCGCGAGGCGTTGGGCAGAGCTACCTCCGTGCCGTCGGCGAACACATGCCGCGAGGACGGGTCCACCTGGACCAGCTCGACGCACGCCTCCAGCGGCTCCTTGCCCGTCTTGACGAACAGATCGCGGTAGACCGCGGGCAGCGGGAGCAGCCCCGGGCCCGTGTCGAACACGAAGCCGTCGCGCTCGAAGCGGCGCACCGCCCCGCCGTACGTCTCCGCACGCTCGTACACCACCACCCGGTGGCCCGCGACGGCCAGCCGGGCGGCGGCCGCCATCGCGCCCATCCCGGCGCCGATCACCGTAATCCGTCCCATGCCGGCGACTTTATCGGCCGCCACCGACAACCCGGCCCGCGGTGCTCAGTCGGGCGGCCGTCCCACCCGCTCGGCCATGTGTTTCTCCTCGCGGCGCTGGGCCCTGCGGCGCAGGAACCGGCGGATCCGTGAGATCAGGAAGAAGAGCGCCAGCAGCCCCGCGAGCAGCAGCACGCCCGCGATGATCGCCGCGGCCTCGGGGTGGAACATCGCGAAGGTCAGGATCCCGGCGACCCCGAGATCCTCGGCGGTGCTCATGACGAAGTTGCTGAACGGTTCCGGCGAGGTGTTGATCGCCATCCGCGTCCCGGCCTTGACCGTGTGGCTCGCCAGCGCCGTCGAACCGCCGATCGCGCCCGCGGCCAGATCGGAGAGCGAGCCGCTCTGCCCGGCGAGCAGCGCCCCCACCCAGGCTCCCGCCACCGGCCGGATCACGGTGTGCACCGAGTCCCACACCGAGTCCACGTACGGGATCTTGTCGGCGACCGCCTCGCACAGGAAGAGAACGCCCGCTGTGATCAGGATCTCAGGGCGCTGCAGGGACTCCGGGACGTCGTCGCTCAGACCGGTCGCTCCGAAGACGCCGAGGAGCAGCACCACCGCGTACGCGTTGATGCCGCTGGCCCAGCCGCTGGTGAAGACCAGGGGGAGTACGGACACGGACGCGATCGTAACCAGTCGACGACAGTGCGTCCTGGGGATGAGTGCGTACGACTGAGTATCCGTACCTAGTGAGTGAGATGAGTACGCGCGCGGATGGGCCCGACCTGCGCGAACGAGAGAGTGGAGGCACGGAAGGGGGCGCGGCTCCGGCACCGCCGACACGGGGCGGCGGAACGGTCCTCGCGCCCTTGGCCGCTCCTTCCGCCGACTCCGTCGGCGGGAGTGAGGCACGGGGGAACCCGGGGGACGACCGAACGGGGCCCAACGGGGGAAACAACGGGGGAGCACGGCGAAGCGCCGGTTCGAGGTGGCCCGCGGGGGACGCGGCCACCTCGGACCGGCGCTTCGCCGTGCTCTGTTTTCCCTGCCGCCCCCGCGGAGCTCACCGGTTGCCGCTCACGCGCCCCTGGAGCAGCCGCGACAGCGCCGCGTGGACGTCGTCCAGGGAACGCTCGGGCTGGAAGGCCTGCCAGTCCAGGGCGGCCACCAGGACCATCCCGACCAGCGCGGCGGCCGTCAGCGGAATGTCGATCTCGTCGCTGAGCTCGCTGTTCGCCACCCCTTCGCGCAGCACGCCCTCGACGACCGCGACCGCCTCCTGCCGGACCACCATGAGCGTGGACTGCCAGGCACGGTTGGTGCGCCAGAGCTCGGCCACGTAGAGCTGGGTGAAGGCGGGGTAGCGGTTGATGAAGGCGAGCCCGGCCCTGATCATCGCGTCCAGCGCGTCGACCTTGGTGCCGCCGTCCCGCTCGGTGCGCTCCGCGGCCTCCCGCAGGGAGGCGGTGAGGAGTCCCACGCCGTGCCGCAGTAGCTCCTCGAAGAGGACGGACTTGCTCGCGAAGTTGTAGTAGACCGTGCCTTTCGCGACCCCGGCCCGCTCGGCGATCTCGTCGACGGTGGTGGCGGAGAATCCCTGTTCCGCGATGAGAGTGACCGCCGCCTCGTAGAGCTTCTGCCGGGTCGCCTCGCGACGGCCGCCGCCTGCCGTGGTGCTGCTGCTTTCCATGGCCATGATTGTCACAGGCTCAGCTCGGGGTGCAGACGGTCGAGGGTCCACACCTGTTTGCGGTGTGCCGACAGGGCGGTGAGCGCGAGCGCGCCCGCGGTGAACGCCGCGAGGACGGCGCACGCCTGCCAGACCGGTCCGAGGCCGCCGCCCGTGATGAGCCTGCGGAGGGCCTCGACGACGTAACTCATCGGCAAGAAGGGGTGGATCGCGTTGAAGAAGCCCGGACTGGTCTGGACGGGGTAGGTGCCGCCCGCCGAGGTCAGTTGGAGCATCAGGAGGGCGAGCACGAGGATCCGGCCCGCCGCTCCGAAGCGTGCGTTCAGCCACTGCACGAGCGCCGCGAAGCACGCCGTCACCAAGCACAGGAAGCCGACGGTCCCGGCCGCCCGCACCATCTCCAGGCCGATCGCCCAGTGCAGCACGGACATCAGGGCCACCGTCTGGAGCACGCCCAGGGCGGCCACCGGCAGCCAGCCCGCCAGCGCGACGCGCCAGGCCGAGGCACCCACCGCGAGAGCGCGCCGGTTCAGCGGCTGGATCAGCATGTAGGCCACCATCGCGCCCACCCACAGGGACAGCGGAATGAAGTACGGGGCGAAGCCGGTGCCGTAGTTGGGCGCCTTGTGCAGGTCCTTGGAGGCGAGCTTGACCGGGTCGGCCATGACCTGGGTGCGCAGGTCGCGGTCCTGCCGGTCGTAGTCGGGGATCTGCCCGGCGCCGTCGTGCAGTCCGCCGGCGAGCTGCCCGGAGCCGCCGACTAGCTTGTACATGCCCTCGTCGAGGGTGCTCGCGCCCGTCTTCAGCTCGCCGACACCCGTGTCGAGGTCCGCCGCGCCGGTCCTGGCCGTGCCGAGCCCGGCGCGCAGCTTCTTGGCCCCCGTGGCGACCTTCTCGGCGCCCTCGTTCAGCTTGTCGACCTTGGAGACGGCGTCGGCGAGGTCTTCGGAGAGGTGCGGCGAGCGGTCGGCGAGGGCCTGGGCCTGCTTCTGCAGGGTGCCCAGGTTCTTGTCGAGCCGGTCGAGATCGCCGTTCTGGTCGCCGATGAGCGTGTTCACGTCGTCGGCGACCTCGGCCACGTCCGCGGCCGCCTGCCGGGCCTTCTTCAGGTCGGGGCACGCGGCGTCGGGCACCGGCAGGGTCTCGCAGCGCGCCCTGTAGACGGCGTTCAGCGCGTCGGACGCCGTGTGGGCGCCCTTGGCGGCGGCCGGGGCCGTCTTCACCAGGGTGTCGAGGTTGTGGCGGATCCCCGCGGCGGAGTCGGCGACGAGGCGGGCCGTGTCGCCGATCGACTTCTCGTTGTCCTTCAGGAACGGGCCCACCTTGTCGGCGACCCCGTTGACCTTGTCGGCCAGCGCCTGCGTGCCGTCGGCCACCTGCCGCGAGCCGTCCGCCAGGTCGCCCGCGCCCTTGTCGAGCTTCCTCAGGCCCCCGGAGAGCTTGCCACTGCCCTCCTTGGCGTCCTTGAGACCGTCGGCGAGGTCCTCGGAGCCCTTCCGCGCCCGGCTGATCCCGCCGCTGAGCTTGTCGGCCCCCTTGGCGGCCTTCTCGGTCGCCCCGTGGATGTCCGAGAACGAGATGAAGATCTTGTCGAGGAACGACCGCGAGGCCTTCGTGGACGCCGCCGTGCGCACCTCGCCGAACACCGTCCGCGAGATCTGCCCGACGATGTAGTTGTTCGCGTCGTTCGTGCGCACCTGGAGGGCGCCCGTCTGCGGTGCCTCTCCGGAGCTGGAGGCGATCCTCCTGCTGAAGTCGGACGGCATGGTCAGCGACAGGTAGTACGTGCCGTCCTCGACGCCCCGGCGGGCCTCGGCCGCGTTCACCTCGTGCCACTCGAAGGTGTCGCTGTCGCGCAGCCCCTTGGTGATGTCCTCGCCCGCCGAGAGCTTCTTGCCCGCGACGCTCGCTCCCTTGTCATCGTTCACGAGCGCCACGGGGATACGGTCCAGGCGGCCGTACGGGTCCCAGAACGACCACAGGTAGAGGGCGCCGTACAACAGCGGCAGCAACAGGAGCGCGGCCAGCGCGGCGCGCGGGAGCTTGCCCCGGCCGAAGCGCCTGAGCTCAAGAGCGGCCAGTCTCGGCGAGCGCATCGGCCGTCTCCTTGTCGTCGGTCTCGCTGGTGTGGTCGGCCTGGCCGGTGGACACGAGGACGGCCCCCTCGGGGGCCTCGCTGCACACCGCCACGACCGTGGTGCCCGACTGGGCGATCGACTTCAACAGGGCCCAGATCTCGGCCCGTTCGGCGTCCGACAGCTTGAGGTCGGTGTCGTCGACGCCGAGCAGCCCCGGGCGGCCGACGAGAGCCAGTGCGACGGACAGCCGCAGGGCTTCGAGGCGTTCCAGGTCACGTACGGCGGTCCGGGAGCCCTTGGGCAGGGCCTCCCGGTCCAGGCCGGCGGCGGCCAGCGCGGAGTCGATCCGCAGCTTCCCCTCGGCCGCCCGCTCGCTGCGCGGACGCACCAGTCCGCGCAGCGAGTTCTTCAGGGAACCCTCGAACCGCCGCTGCAGCAGCGCCCGTTCGAGCAGGTGCTCCCCGACGGTCAGGGCGGGGTCCAGGTCGGTGACACCCGGGACATGGGCGAGCGCGCCGGCGCGGCGCACCGCGGCCATCTGCCGCGGCAGCGTCGCCCCGCCCACGGTGGCCGCCCCCTCGGTGGAGCGCATCCGGCCCGAGAGCGCGAGCAGCAGACACGTACGGCCCGAGCCGGACGGCCCCTCGATCGCGATCAGCGAGCCGGGCTCCGCATCGACACCGATCCCTCGGAACGCCCAGCCGCGAGGGCCCTGGAGTCCGAAGTCCCTGGCCGTGACACCGAGTCCGCGCGGACCGTCCACAGCGTCCCCATCCCCTGAACATTTTTGAACTGACTGGTCAGTGCAAAAACTAACCCGAACCTTCGATCGAAGCAAAGGCGCAGGTCAGAACGGATTGTCAGTGGCATACCTCACTATGGGCACATACGGCCACAGTGCCGTCACACAGACGACAGGAGGTTCGTCATGGCCACCTCTTCCGCAGCAGCCGCACACCGGCGCCGCGCCACCGGCCCTGCCCCCTCACTGACCGGCCCGGCGAGCGATGTGCACCCCGTGCTCCGCCGGGCCACGGCCCCGCCCGCCGCCCTCGACCTGCTCGCCCAGGCCCGCGCCGGCCTCGACGAGGCGATCGCCCTGGAAACGCCCAATGAGCGCTACGCGACAGCACACTTGGCGGCCCTGCGCACCGCCGCCGCCGTCCTCGCCGCACGAGGCCGCCCGGAGCCCACACCCCGACGCCGCGCCCGCATCCGCAGCGCCTGGGAGGTGCTCCCCGAGATCGCACCCGAACTCACCGAATGGAGCGCCCTGTTCGCCTCCGGAGCCGAGCGGCGCGCCCGCGCCGAGGCGGGTATCCGGGGCGCGGCCGGCACCCGTGACGCCGACGACCTGATACGCGACGTGGCGATGTTCCTGCGCCTCGTCGAGCGGATGCTGGTGCTGCAACCCGTACTGCCCCAGCCCCGGCGGAACGGGAAGGAAGGGGACGGAGACAGGGAGGACACGGAGGACATGGAGGACCGGGAAGTCCCGGACGCGGGCTGACCCCGCCATCCGCCGCGCGAGGTGAGGCCTGATCCGAGGCCTGATCCGACGCATGATCCGCTGCGTGAGACGGAGGGCCGGGTATGACGGCGGAGGCAATAGGGTGGAGGCGCCTGAAGCCTCCCGCCGGGAGGCCCCCCGATCGCTCCGCCGCGCAAGAGGCGGTGCCGCTCCGAGGAGTCAACTGCCGTGCCGGACCCGACGCGCCCCCGCGCTTCTCTCCGTACCGCCGTGGTCTGGGAGGTCCTCAAGGACGCCCTCGACCGCCGGGTCAAGGCCACGGGGCGGGAGTCCCTGGACGTCCTCGACACCGGAGGCGGCAGCGGCAACTTCGCGGTGCCCGTGGCCCGCCTCGGTCACCGCGTCACCGTCGTCGACCCCAGCCCGAACGCGCTGTTCGCGCTGGAGCGCCGGGCCGCCGAGGCCGGGGTCGCCGACCGCGTCAAGGGAGTCCAGGGCGACGCCCACGGTCTCTTCGACGTCGTCGAGCGCGGTGGCTACGACGTCGTGTTGTGTCACGGGGTCCTGGAGTACGTGGACGACCCCGCCGACGGCGTGCGCAACGTGGTGGACGCGCTGCGCCCCGAGGGCGTCCTCAGCCTCCTCGCGGCGGGCTTGGGCGGCGCCGTGCTCGCCCGCGCCCTCGCCGGGCACTTCACGGAGGCCAAGCACGCGCTCGACGACCCGGACGGACGCTGGGGCGAGGGTGATCCCGTACCCCACCGCTTCACCGCCGACCAGCTCACCGCGCTCGTCGAGGGCGCGGGTCTGCGCGTCGGCGCCGTGCACGGCGTACGGGTCTTCGCGGACCTGGTTCCCGGCGTCCTCGTGGACACCGAGCCGGGTGCCGTGGAAGCCCTCCTGAAGCTGGAGGCGGCGGCCGCCGAACTCCCCGCGTTCCACTCCGTGGCCACTCAGCTTCATGTGCTCGGTGTGACGCAGGGGGCGGACGAGGGGTGAGCCGCCTCTCCTGTTGCGCTCCTGATCAGGGGCGGGGCGGCAGATGGAGTACGCCACAGGCCACCCGATCGGGCGCTCGGCGCCGTATGATCGAGGGAGACCGTCCGGCATGACGGGCCGGTCGCTGGGGAATGCACGCCTCAGTGAATCGGGGTGCCATGGCGGGTTCCGGTTGGCGAATTGGCGCAGAGGGGCGGGTTTCACGGGGGCGATTCCCTGCCTATCCTGAAGGGGACCCCCGGTCGCCCCGGCGACTGCACGATGAGGAGGACGCCGTGCCGCTCTCGGAGCACGAGCAGCGAATGCTCGAGCAGATGGAGCGAGCGCTGTACGCCGAAGATCCCAAGTTCGCGACAGCGCTTGAGGGAAGCGGGCTGCGTACGTACACCCGGCGACGGGTCTACCAGGCGGTCGCGGGCTTCCTGGTGGGTATCGCGCTCCTCATGGCCGGAATGGTCTCGAAGCAGATCTGGGTAAGCGTGGTGGGTTTTCTCGTCATGCTGGGCTGTGCGGTGCTCGCCGTGACCGGTTGGCGCAAGGCTCCCAAGCCGGGTGAGCAGCCGGCCGCGCCCGGCACAGCCGCCGCGGGCCGCCAGGGCCGACAGCGCCGCTCCATGATGGACCGCATCGAACAACGCTGGCAGCGACGTCGGGACGAGCAGGGTCAGTAGCCCTGCGGGCGCCCGCAGTCGAAGACAACGCGTGAGGGGGTGTCCCACCCGGGCCGGGTGGGACACCCCCTCAGCCGTACCTCGAGGCACCTCCTTCGCCTGCGGGACGCCGGCCGGCACCGCCGGTGCGGTTACCACCGGAGCCGGCCTCGGTGCGCGCACCAACCACATGTGGCCCGTTTCCCCGGTCGGGGAAACGGGCCACACGGTTCAACGCGACGTCAGCTAGCTGTTCTGTCCCGAAGGACGTCGCAGCAGGGTCTCCCTGCGCGCCGCCAGCCGGGCCGACAGAGCCGCCCAGTAGGCCGACGCCGCCCAGACCACCCGGACGGCTGAGCGGGGCGCCAGCAGCGCGCGCAGGCGGGCGGTACGGCTCGCCCGGGCGTGCAGGGCGTCCGCGACGCGACGCGCGTCTTCCGCGAGCCCCGTCGTCAGCCGTGGGTGCGGGGCGTACAGCACCTGCTCCACCGCCGCGGCCATCCGGTGCACCGCCTCCGACGCCTCCGCGTCGAGGAGCCCGAGTCGCACGATCCGCGCCGCGGCCTTCCGTGGCGTCTGGGACTCGTCCGGCACGATTCCGTAGTCCCACGCCGTGTCGGTCACCTCCAGCCACGTCGCGAGCGTGTATGCGGGCGCGTCCGCCTCACCGCGGCCGTGCGCGCCCAACCGCACGGACCGCTGCCGGATCCGCCACAGCATCGGCAGCAGCGGCACGACCAGCAGCAGGAGCCCGGCCAGTGTGTACCCGAGGATCGGCAACCACGGAGTGCCGTCGTCCTTGGAGCCAACCGTGGCCAGCGCCGACTGGCTCGTGCACGCCTCCAGCTTCTTCTGCTCGGCCAGGCAGTTGCCGCTGGCCGAGGGGGCGGTGGACGGTGCGGCGGAGGTCGACGTCGACGGCTTCGGCACGGTGGGCGAGTCCGACCCGGGCGTCTGCGTCTGCGTGTACTCCGGCACCGAGCCCCGGTTGGGGGTCGGCTCGAAGCGGGTCCAGCCCACACCTTCGAAGTACAGCTCGGGCCAGGCGTGCGCGTCCCGCAGCCCCACCGACATCGAACCGTCGGCCTGCGGAGAGCCGGGCGTGAAGCCCACCGCGACCCGGGCCGGTATCCCCAGCGTGCGGGCCATCGAGGCCATCGCGAAGGAGAAGTGGACGCAGAAACCCTGCTTGTCCCTCAGGAACCGCGCGATCGCGGCCGAGCCGCTGCCCACCTGCACCTGGGTGTTATAGGTGAATCCGCCGTTCACCGCGAAGTAGTCCTGGAGTTTGACCGCCTGCTCGTAGTGGTTCGTCGAGCCCGCGGTGACCTTGCGCGCGGTGTCGGCCACCACCGCGGGCAGCGACGACGGCACCTTGGTGAACTCGCGCTTCAGGGCCTTCGACGGCTCCGGAGCGTTCGCCAGTTGCTCCGCGGTCGGCTGCACGATCAGGCTCGTCACCTCGTACTGCACGCCGCGCGTGTTCTGACCGTGGTCACCGACGAGCGTGCGCCCGACCGGCTCGTACCGCCAACTACCGTTGATGTTCACCTTGCTGGCCGGGTACGGCATCGGGAGCCAGTCCTGCGCGTACCAGTCGGCCGCCGCGACGCGGGTCTGGATCTCGCTGCGCTGGACATCGGCCCCGAGGCCGATCGGCGTCGGGAAGGTGTCCGGCACGTCCTCGATACGGCGCTGGGCCGGCTTCCACGCCGTGCCGTCGAAGTCGTCCAGCGACACGATCCGCAGATACATGTCCTGGGTGTCGTCGGTGTTGGTGCGGTAGGACAGGACCTGGCGGTCCTCGTCCACGTTCAGGCTGTCGCGGAGCGAGACCAGCGGGTTCACCGCGGAGATCGTGCCGCCCCCGGAACCCGAGCCGACGCCTGTCCCCGCGCCGCCCAGCAGACCGCCGTCGAGCGCGGGCAGGGCGAGGGGCACCGCCAGGGCGATGCCCAGCGCGACCGCGCTGATGCGCCGCCCGGTACGGACGGGTGCGACCGTGCCGGAAGAGGCGTCCAGCCCCTGTGAGCGGGGTGCGCCGCCGAAGACCCGGCCCCACTGCGAGAGCCGGTCGCGGCCCTCCGCCAGGAGCAGCATCAGATAGCCGGCGGCCGCGAGCAGGAACCACAGCCAGGCCCAGCCGCCGCCCGACAGTCCCGCGGCCACCGAGTACAGCGCGAGCAGCGGGAGCCCGGCGGGGGCCGCGCTGCGGAACGTCACCGCGAGCGTGTCCACCGCGAGCCCGATCACCAGGACACCGCCGATCAGCATCAGGCGGATGCCGTCGGACAGCGGCGCCGGGATCGCGTACCGCCCCACGTCGTCCGTGCCCGCCTGCAGCAGATCGCCGAAGTGCCGGAACGCGTCCGGTCCCGGGACGAAGCCGGCGAGGGCCTGCTGCTGGGCGAAGACCAGTGTGAGCAGCATCAGCGTCACCAGCGCCTGCGCCGCCACCGTCAGTGGCCGGGCCAGCGGAACCCGCCGGGTCAGCGCGCCCACACCGGACTGCAGCGACAGCAGGAACGCCGCCTGGAGGAACCATGTGGCCGGCTTGACCAGCGGCAGCAGCGCACACGCCGCCATCAGTGTGGCCGTCGTCGAGTACAGCGTCAGCCGAGCCCGCCCGCTCATGAGCGCCCACCCCCTGCCGTGCTGCCCGTCGACGCGGCACCCGTGCGCTGCCGGTCCGCCTGCCGCCACAGATCGGCGAGCTCCGCCCCCCGTGGCACCGTCACAGCGGTCCAGCCCGCCTCACGCAGCATGCGCAGTCGATCCTCGCTCCTGTCCAACGGGCCGGGGACGTCGGTCGGTTCCCGCACCCATGTCTCGCTGTCCAGCAGGAAGGCGACGGCCCCGCCGCTGCGCTGGCGCATCTTGGCGAGCACTGTCGCCTGCTCCTCATCGAGATCGCCGAGAAAGGCGATCAGCAGCCCTTCGTTGCCCCCGCGCAGGACGTCGTACGCCCGGGACAGCCCGGCGCCGTCCGAGTGGTCGATGACCGCGAGAGTGTCCATCATCAGTCCGGCGGCGTCCGCCGACTCCTGGCTCGCGCCCGCGAACCCGTCGGCGCCCTCGCCGGGCACCGAGTTGCCGTCGTCCGTCAACAGCCGCACCGAGAAGCCCCGCTCGAGCATGTGCACCAGCGTCGACGCCGTGCCCGACACCGCCCACTCGAAGGCGGAGTCCGGGCCCGCGCCTTCGTAGGCGATGCCCCGGGTGTCGAGCAGCACCGTGCAGCGGGAGCGCTGCGGCTGTTCCTCGCGACGGACCATCAGCTCGCCGTAGCGCGCGGTCAGGCGCCAGTGCACCCGGCGCAGGTCGTCGCCGTAGCGGTAGCCGCGCGGGATGATGTCGTCCTCGCCGGCCAGCGCCAGCGAGCGCTGCCGCCCGTCGCCGTACCCCTTCGCCTCACCGCTCAGCCGTACCGGCGGCAGCGGCTCCACGCGCGGGATGACCGTCAGGGTGTCGTACGTCGAGAAGGAGCGGGTCAGTTCGCACATCCCGAACGGGTCCGTCAGGCGCAGCTGCAGCGGACCCAGCGGATACCTGCCGCGCAGGTCGGAGCGCACACGGTAGGACACCTCGCGCCGGCCGCCCGCCTCCACCCGGTCCAGGACGAACCGGGGCCGGGGGCCGAGTACGTACGGCACCCGGTCCTGGAGCATCAGCAGGCCGGTGGGCAGCCGCGAGACGTTGTCCATCCGCAGATGGACGCGGGCCTCGGAACCGGCGGGTACCCGTCCGGGGGAGAGCCTGCGGGTGCCCGCCACCCGGTAGCGCGTGCGGTACAGCACGGTCGTGCAGACCAGTGGCAGGACCGCGAGGAGCAGGCCGACCCGCAGGAGATCGCTCTGCCCCAGGACGTACGCGCAGATCGCGGCCGCGATGCCGGCGGCCAGGAACGAGCGTCCGCGGGTGGTGAGTCCGGCGAGCGCGGTGCGCAGCCCGCCCTTGTCCTCCTCGGCGTCGCCCGTCCCCCCGGACGCCATCACAGCCTCCGGGGCGGTTGCTGGCCGTACGCGGGCGCGCCGCGGCCCATCGTGAAGCCCGACCCCGACTGCTGCTGGGGCGCCGCGGGAACGGGGGTGTGCTGCAGGATCTCCTGGACGACCTGCTCGGCCGTACGACGGTTCAACTGCGCCTGGGCGGTGGGGAGCAGACGGTGGGCCAGGACCGCCACGGCGAGTGCCTGGACGTCGTCCGGCAGCGCGTACTCCCGGCCGCTGAGCGCCGCGGAGGCCTTCGCCGCGCGCAGCAGATGCAGCGTGGCACGCGGCGAGGCGCCGAGTCTGAGGTCGGGGTGGGTGCGCGTGGCGGCGACCAGATCCACCGCGTACCGCCGGACCGCCTCCGCGACGTGGACCGTGCGGACCGCGTCGATCAGCTTCACGATCTCGTGCGCGTGCGCCACCGGCTGGAGGTCGTCCAGCGGGGAGATCCCGCCGTGGACGTCCAGCATCTGCAGCTCGGCCTCCGCGCTGGGGTAGCCGATGGAGACGCGGGCCATGAAGCGGTCGCGCTGGGCCTCCGGCAGCGGGTAGGTGCCCTCCATCTCGACCGGGTTCTGTGTGGCCACCACCATGAAGGGGCTGGGCAGTTCGTAGGTCTGCCCGTCGATGGTGACCTGGCGCTCCTCCATCGACTCCAGGAGCGCGGACTGCGTCTTGGGAGAGGCGCGATTGATCTCGTCGCCGATCACGATCTGCGCGAAGATCGCACCCGGCTTGAACTCGAAGTCCCGGCGCTGCTGGTCCCAGATGGACACACCCGTGATGTCCGAGGGCAGCAGGTCGGGCGTGAACTGGATACGCCGCACCGAGCAGTCGACGGACCGCGCCAGTGCCTTGGCGAGCATGGTCTTGCCGACGCCTGGGACATCCTCGATCAGAAGATGTCCCTCGGCGAGCAGCACGGTCAGCGAAAGCCGTACGACCTCAGGCTTGCCTTCGATCACTCCTTCCACCGAACTGCGGACACGCTCCACAGTGGCGGTCAGATCTGTAAGGCTCGCTCGATCGTCATAGGTCGTCACCCGGCCCTCCTCGGCCCGTTCTCGGGCCGACGCCCTGTGCGGACCGGCCCACCCCGAAACACGGACACCACGCGCGAGTGGTTCCGCGTGACGCCACAACCGCATTCTTGTTGCCGTTACCGGTTCGTGTCACTCGCCTGTGGATAACTGGCTGCGATATGTCAGGTCTTGCGACCCTTTGGGCGCCGGTGGGTCGGGGTTCTTTCGTGAAGTGAGGGTCCCACGAGGGCCCCAGGAAGTCTTACGAGGGGCCCGGTGGGAGCGTTCAGGCGGGGTCGATCTCGCGCAGCAGACCCGTCGTCACGTCGAAGACGAAGCCTCGCACGTCGTCCGCGTGGAGGAGGAACGGCGAGGTGCGCACGCGCTGCATCGACTGCCGTACGTCCTGTTCGACGTCCCGGAAGGCTTCGACCGCCCAGGCGGGGCGCTGGCCGACCTCCATCTCCAGGTCGTGCCGGAAGTCCTCGGTGAGGGACTCCAGGCCGCAGCCGGTGTGGTGGATGAGGACGACGCTGCGGGTGCCGAGCGCCCGCTGGCTGATGGTGAGGGAGCGGATCACGTCGTCGGTGACGACACCGCCCGCGTTGCGGATGGTGTGGCAGTCGCCCAGTTCCAGGCCGAGGGCGGCGTGCAGGTCGAGCCTGGCGTCCATGCACGCGACCACCGCGACGTGCAGCACGGGGCGGGCGTCCATCCCGGGATCGGTGAACGCGCCCGCGTACCGCTGGTTCGCCTCGACGAGACGGTCGGTCACGCTGCCGCCCGTGGTTATGGCGTCTTCGGGCTCTGTGGGTACGGATGCAGAAGTCGTCATAGCTATGACGGTACTGGTCACATATGAAGTAGTCCTGCTGTGAGAGGGGACAAAGAACGTCATCGTGTCTTGTTGTGAGGTAACCCACATGGGCACTCAGACATCGCCCGGATAGGTGATTTTTGCCGATTCATAGCTTCGATCGGGGGTTCGTGGAGGAGTGGTCCGCGACGCGCAGGCCAGTTGATTGACCGCGAGACACCGTGGACTAAAGTGACGCGAAGCGGGAGGCGAGACTCTCCCTGCTGGACTGCTTTCCCCTGGAGACCCGGCGATTTTCCGGCGTCTTCACCCACGTGCTCGGCGCGTACGTACGGCTCGGCCTCCTCCCGCTCCCGGTCGGCTGACGCCACTCACCCGGCGCCGGCAGGCCTCCCCTTCTCGAGCGGGTGGGGACCCGGCGGTGCGTACGGCCGCGCCGGACCTGAGAGGGCCCCTTGAGCCAGAGTCGACATGTCCCGGTGATGCTCCAGCGGTGCCTGGACATGTTGGCCCCGGCCCTCACCGAGCCGGGCGCCGTGGTCGTCGACTGCACCCTGGGACTCGGCGGCCACAGCGAGGCGTTGCTGACCCGGTTCCCCGAGGCTCGTCTCGTCGCCCTCGACCGGGACAAGGAGGCGCTGCGCCTCTCCGGGGAGCGGCTCGCCCGCTTCGGCGACCGCGCCACCCTCGTGCACGCGGTCTACGACGAACTGCCCGAGGTGCTCGACCGCCTCGACATCCCGCGTGTCCAGGGCGTCCTGTTCGACCTGGGTGTCTCCTCCATGCAACTCGACGAGGCCGACCGCGGCTTCGCCTACGCCCAGGACGCCCCGCTCGACATGCGGATGGACCAGACGACCGGCATCAGCGCGGCCGAGGTGCTCAACACCTACCCGCCGGGCGAACTGGTGCGGATCCTGCGCGCGTACGGCGAGGAGAAGCAGGCCAAGCGGATCGTCTCCGCCATCGTGCGCGAACGCGAGAAGGAACCCTTCAGCAACAGCGCACGGCTCGTCGAGCTGATCCGAGACTCCCTGCCGCAGGCTGCCAAGCGCACCGGCGGCAACCCCGCCAAGCGCACCTTCCAGGCGCTGCGCATCGAGGTCAACGGGGAGCTCAGCGTCCTGGAGCGGGCGATTCCCGCGGCCGTGAAGGTGCTCGCCGTCCGCGGCCGGATCGCCGTCCTGTCGTACCACTCGTTGGAGGACCGGCTGGTCAAGCAGGTGTTCGCGGCGGGTGCCGCCACCACCGCGCCGCCCGGTCTGCCGGTCGTGCCCGAGCGCTACCAGCCCCGGCTCAAGCTGCTCACCCGCGGTGCCGAACTTCCCACCGAGGAAGAGGTCGCCGAGAACCGGCGAGCGGCTCCCGCACGGCTGCGCGGCGCCCAGCGCATCCGGGAGGACGCCGAGTGAGGCGCCAGGAGGGGGAGAGCGAGTGAGCAGGAAACCCGAACTCAGAGGGCGGGCCGCCCGGCTCGCCCGGCTTCTCCCCGCCGGCGGGGCCCGGGCCGCCCGCACCCCCTTCGTCCTGCTCGTCGTGCTCCTCCTCGGCGGCGGCCTGATCGGCCTCCTCGTGCTGAACTCCGCGCTGAGCGAGGGCTCGTTCCGCCTCGACGACCTCCAGCGGGACACCAAGAGCCTCACCGACGAGGAGCAGGCGCTGCAGCGGGACGTGGACACCTACTCCGCGCCCGACGCCCTCCAGCGCCGCGCCCGCGAGCTGGGCATGGTGCCCGGCGGCGACCCGGCCTTCCTCAACCCGGACGGCAGCGTCAAGGGCGTCCCCGGAACGGCCGCCCAGCAGTCCTCCGCACGCAACCCGGTGGTACGCCCGCCGGAAGTCCTCGCTCTCACGCAGACCGCGAGTCCGCAGACCGCGAGCCCGGCTCCGGCCACCAGCGCCCCGGCGGCCGCCGTCCCCTCCGTCGGCGCCGCCACCCCGCAGACCGTGCCCCCGCGATCCCTGCCCCCGCAGACCATGCTTCCGCGGATCCCGACCCCGCAGCCCCCCGCCCCCACCCCGTCCGCACAGCCCTCCTCGACCCCCGGCAGGTGACGGAAGTGTCCGACAGGGAACCGCCGCGTCGCCGTGTGCCAGGCCCCGCCAGGCCCGTACGCCCCGGCGGCCAGCGGCGTCCGGGCCCCGGCGCCCGCCCCGCACGCCGCCCGGGCGCGCCCCGGCCCGGCGGTCCGCAGGTCCTGCGGCTGGGCAGCCCCCGGCCCCGGTTGCGCATGGTCAGCCTCGCCCTGACGCTGGTGATGATCGCCTTCGTGGTGCGTCTGCTCCAGGTGCAGGCCGTGGACGCCAACGCGTACGTCTCGAAGGCCGAGCAGAACCGGTATGTCGGCCGCACCCTGGCCGCCACCCGCGGCGGGATCACGGACCGCAACGGCGTGGAGCTCGCGACGAGCGTGGACGCGTACGACATCACGGCCGACCCCACGATGTTCACGCAGGAAGCGACGAAGGTGACGGACGCACCCGAGCAGGCCGCGGCGCTGCTCGGACCGATCCTCGGCCAGGACATGGACACCGTCGCCAAGAAGCTCCGCACGAAGAACACCCGCTACACCCTGCTCGCGCACCGCCAGACCCCCCAGGTCTGGAAGCAGATCAAGGACCTGAGGACCACGCTCGCGGTCAAGGCGGAGACCGACAAGAGCACCGTCAACTTCCTCGCGGGCGTCCTCGCGGTCCCGGCGAGCAAGCGGGTGTATCCGAACGGCGACCTCGCCGCCGGGATACTGGGCTGGGTCAACGCCGACGGCAAGGGCGGCGGCGGAGTCGAGCAGGTGCTGAACAAGGAACTCGCCGGCAAGGACGGCAAGATCCGCTACGCCCAGTCCGGCGGCCGTCAGGTGCCGACCGTCGGGTCGACGGAGACACCCGCCGTGGCGGGCTCCGACGTGGAGCTGACCATCAACCGCGACATCCAGTGGGCCGCGCAGAACGCCATCACCGAGCAGGTGAAGGCGTCCAAGGCGGACCGCGGGTACGTGGTCGTGCAGGACGCCCGCAGCGGCGAGATCCTGGCCATGGCGAACTCGCCGGGCTTCGACCCCAACGACCTCACCCAGGCCAACGCGGCGACCCTGGGCAACGCGGCCCTCCAGGACGCGTACGAGCCCGGCTCCACCGCCAAGGTCATGTCGATGGCCGCCGTACTGGAGGAGAACGTCGCCACCCCCGCGACGCACGTGGTCGTGCCCAACCGGCTGCACCGCGGTGACCGCCTCTTCCAGGACGACGTCGACCACGCGACCTGGAACCTGACGCTCAACGGAGTGCTCGCCAAGTCCAGCAACATCGGCACCATCCTGGCGACCGGCCAGCTCGGTAAGACGCAGGAGGAGGCGAACCAGGTCCTCTACTCGTATCTGCGCAAGTTCGGCATCGGCAGCTACACCGGGCTCGGGTTCCCCGGCGAGACGAAGGGCATCCTCGCGCCCGCCGACAAGTGGTCGACCTCCCAGCAGTACACGATTCCTTTCGGCCAGGGCATGTCGATCAACGCGATGCAGGCGGCCTCCGTCTACTCGACGATCGCCAACGGCGGTGTACGCGTCGAGCCGACGCTGGTACGCGGCACGAAGGGGCCCGACGGCCGGTTCACTCCGGCCGCCCAGCCCAAGAAGACGCGGGTCGTGAGCGAGAAGACGGCGAAGTCGCTCGCCCAGATGCTGGAGTCCGTCGTGGACGACGAGCAGGGCACCGGCGCCAAGGCGCGTATCCCCGGCTACCGGGTCGCGGGCAAGACGGGTACGGCCAACCGCGTGGATCCGGCCACCGGCAAGTACCACGGCTACACCTCGTCGTTCGCCGGATTCGCCCCCGCCGACAAGCCCCGGATCACCGTCTACTGCGCGATCCAGAACGCCACCAAGGGCAGCTACTTCGGTGGCCAGATCTGCGGACCCATCTACAAGCAGGTCATGGAGTTCGCGCTCAAGACCCTCCAGATCCCACCCACCGGGGCAGGGGCCGCCAATCTGCCCGTGACCTTCACGCCGTGATCCATTCCGGCCTTAGTCCCTGATCAGGCCTTGATCAGGTCTGGCTCAGCCCCGGACAAGACCGCACGTACAACGGAACCAGGAACCAGCTCGTGACAACGATCACCCCGGATTCCGGGAACCACGGCCCGCCAGGCCCCTCGCTTCGCTCCGGCGGGGGTGAGCCCGGTACGCTCACCGCCGTGCCACACGCTGATCAGTCCCAAACCACCCAGAAGGGCGTTCCTGTGACATATCCGGGGCCGCCGCGACCGGTCCAGAACTCCGCCACACCCCTCGCGGAGCTCGCCGATCAGCTGGGTGTCACCGCCCCGGCGTCGAGCGCGGAGGTCACGGGCATCACCCATGACTCCCGCGCGGTGCGCCCCGGAGACCTCTACGCCGCGCTGCCCGGCGCCCGCATGCACGGCGCCGACTTCGTGACGCAGGCGGCCGGTCTCGGCGCCGTCGCCGTGCTGACCGACCCGACCGGCGCCGACCGCGCCGCCGCCACCGGGCTGCCGGTCCTCGTCGTCGACGACCCGCGCGGCCGGATGGGAGCGCTCGCGGCCACCATCTACGGCCACCCCGGGCGCGACCTGCTCCAGATCGGGATCACCGGTACCTCCGGCAAGACCACCACGGCCTATCTCGTCGAGGGCGGGCTGAAGACGCTCCGCTCCACCGGCCTGATCGGCACGGTGGAGATGCGCATCGGCGAGGAGCGCATCAAGTCGGAGCGCACCACCCCCGAAGCAACCGATCTCCAGGCGCTGTTCGCGGTCATGCGCGAGCGCGGCGTCGACGCGGTCGCCATGGAGGTCTCCAGCCACGCGCTGGTCCTCGGGCGGGTCGACGGCTGTGTCTTCGACATCGCCGTCTTCAACAACCTCAGCCCGGAACACATGGAGTTCCACTCCGACATGGAGGACTACTTCCGGGCCAAGGCGCAGCTGTTCACACCGCAACGCAGCAAACTCGGCGTCGTCAACCTCGACGACGAGTACGGGCGCAGGCTGGTCGAGGAGCCCACCGTCCCCGTCGTCAGCTTCTCCGCCGAAGGGCACCCGGACGCCGACTGGCGCGCCGAGGAGGTCGAGGTCGGCCCGATGGACTCGGCGTTCGTCGCGGTCGGCCCCAAGGGCGAGCGGATCACCGCCAGGTCGCCGCTCGCGGGCCCCTTCAACGTGGCGAACACCCTCGCCGCGATCGTCGCCCTCGCCGCCGCCGGGATCGACCCGCAGACCGCCGCGGACGGCATCGCCGCCGTCCCGGGCGTGCCGGGCCGCCTGGAGCGCGTGGACGCGGGCCAGCCCTACCTCGCGGTCGTCGACTACGCCCACAAGACGGACGCCGTCGAATCGGTCCTGCGCGCGCTGCGCAAGGTCACCGAAGGCAAGCTGCACGTCGTGCTCGGCTGCGGCGGCGACCGTGACAGGACCAAGCGGATGCCGATGGGCGCCGCCGCGGCACGGCTCGCCGACACCGCCGTACTGACATCGGACAACCCCCGCTCGGAGGACCCCCTCGCGATCCTCGCGACGATGCTCGCGGGCGCCGCGGAGGTGCCGGCGCACGAGCGCGGCGAGGTCCAGGTCTTCGAGGACCGGGCCGCCGCCATCGCCGCCGCCGTCGCCCGGGCGCGGCCCGGCGACACCGTGCTGGTCGCGGGCAAGGGCCATGAGCAGGGCCAGGACATCGCCGGGGTGGTGCGTCCCTTCGACGACCGCCAGGTGCTCCGCGAAGCTATCCAGAAGACCCAGGGATGAACTTGTGATCGCCCTCTCTCTCGCCGAGATCGCAGCAGTCGTCGGCGGGCAGACGTACGACATACCGGATCCGGCGGTACAGGTCACCGGACCGGTCGTCAGAGACTCCCGTGAAGTGGAGCCAGGCAGCCTCTTCGTCGCCTTCGCCGGCGAGCACGTGGACGGCCACGACTTCGCCGAGGCCGTCGTCGCCGCGGGCGCCGTCGCCGTACTGGCCTCCCGGCCCGTCGGCGTGCCCGCGATCGTCGTCGCGGACGTGCAGGCGGCGCTGGGCGCCCTCGCGCGTCACGTCGTCGAACGGCTCGGCGCGACCCTCGTGGCCCTCACCGGCTCCGCGGGCAAGACCAGCACCAAGGACCTGATCGCCCAGGTCCTGCGGAGCAAGGCGCCGACCGTCTTCACGCCCGGCTCGCTCAACAACGAGATCGGACTGCCGCTGACCGCGCTGAGCGCCACCGAGGACACCAGGTTCCTCGTCCTGGAGATGGGCGCCCGCGGCATCGGCCACATCAGCTACCTCACAAACCTCACGCCACCGAGGATCGGCCTCGTCCTGAACGTCGGGACCGCCCACATCGGCGAGTTCGGCGGCCGCGAACAGATTGCACAGGCGAAGGGCGAGCTCGTCGAGAGCCTCCCGCCGGCGGAAGCGGGCGGCGTCGCCGTCCTCAACGCCGACGACCCCCTCGTACGCGCCATGGCGTCCCGGACGAAGGCGCGCGTGATCCTCTTCGGAGAGTCCGGCGAAGCGGACGTACGTGCCGAGAACGTGCGTCTCACGGACGCCGGACAGCCCGCATTCAGGCTTCACACACCCTCCGGGTGCAGCGATGTGACCATGCGCCTGTACGGTGAGCACCACGTGTCGAACGCGCTCGCCGCGGCCGCCGTCGCCCATGAGCTGGGCATGTCCGCAGACGAGATCGCCCTCGCGCTCTCCGAGGCGGGCACCCTCTCCCGCTGGCGGATGGAGGTCACCGAGCGCCCGGACGGCGTGACGGTCGTCAACGACGCCTACAACGCGAACCCCGAGTCCATGCGAGCCGCCCTGCGGGCGCTCGCGGCCATGGGTCAGGGACGTCGTACGTGGGCGGTGCTCGGTCAGATGGCCGAGCTCGGGGACGAGGCGCTCGCCGAGCACGACGCGGTCGGGCGGCTCGCCGTCCGACTCAACGTCAGCAAGCTCGTCGCGGTCGGGGGCAGGGAAGCTTCCTGGCTCCAACTGGGCGCATATAACGAGGGTTCGTGGGGTGAGGAGTCGGTGCACGTGTCCGACGCACAGGCGGCTGTCGACCTGTTGCGCAGCGAGTTGCGCCCGGGGGACGTCGTGCTCGTGAAGGCGTCCCGGTCGGTGGGGCTCGAACGGGTGGCGCAGGCGCTGCTCGACGGCGGTGCCGAGGGTGAGGTCGCGGCCCGATGATGAACCAGATCCTGTTCGCAGGAGTCATTGGTCTGTTCCTGACCCTGATCGGGACCCCGCTGCTGATCAAGCTGCTGGCCCGCAAGGGCTACGGGCAGTACATCCGCGACGACGGCCCGAAGGAGCATCACAGCAAGCGCGGTACTCCGACGATGGGTGGTATCGCCTTCATCCTGGCGACGATCATCGCGTACTTCCTGTCCAAGGTGATCACGGGCAAGCCGCCGACCTTCTCGGGTCTGCTGGTGCTCGGCCTGATGGCCGGCATGGGCCTGGTCGGCTTCCTGGACGACTACATCAAGATCGTCAAGCGGCGTTCGCTCGGTCTGCGGGCCAAGGCGAAGATGGCCGGTCAGCTGATCGTCGGCATCTCCTTCGCGGTCCTCGCGCTGCAGTTCGCGGACAACCACGGCAACACCCCGGCCTCCACCAGGCTCTCCTTCGTGGAGGACTTCGGCTGGACCATCGGCCCGGTGCTCTTCGTGGTCTGGGCCCTGTTCATGATTCTCGCCATGTCCAACGGCGTGAACCTGACGGACGGCCTGGACGGTCTCGCCACCGGCGCCGCGACCATGGTCTTCGGCGCGTACACCTTCATCGGCGTCTGGCAGTTCCAGGAGTCCTGCGCCAACGCGCAGACCCTGACCAACCCGGCCGCCTGCTACGAGGTACGAGATCCACTCGACCTCGCGGTCGTCGCCTCCGCCCTGATGGGAGCCTGCTTCGGCTTCCTGTGGTGGAACACCTCGCCCGCCAAGATCTTCATGGGTGACACCGGCTCGCTGGCCCTCGGCGGCGCGCTCGCCGGCCTCGCGATCTGCTCCCGCACGGAGCTGCTGGTCGCGCTCCTCGGCGGCCTCTTCGTCCTGATCACCATGTCGGTCGTCATCCAGGTCGGCTCCTTCCGGCTCACCGGCAGGCGCGTCTTCCGCATGGCACCACTGCAGCACCACTTCGAACTAAAGGGGTGGTCCGAAGTCCTTGTCGTGGTCCGCTTCTGGATCATCCAGGGAATGTGCGTCATCGTGGGTCTGGGCCTCTTCTACGCAGGATGGGCAGCCAAGAAGTGACCAACTGGCAGGGCAAGCACGTCACCGTCGCCGGGCTCGGCGTCTCCGGCATCCCGGCGGCCAAGGTGCTGCACGGTCTCGGTGCCGTCGTCACGGTCGTCAACGACGGCGACGACGAGCGCTCCCGGGCGCAGGCCGCGGAGCTGGAGGCGCTCGGCATCACCGTGCGCCTCGGTGACGGCGCCACCCTGCCCGAGGGCACCGAACTCATCGTCACCGCGCCCGGCTGGAAGCCGGACAAGCCGCTGTTCGCCGCGGCCGCCGCGGCGGACGTCCCGGTCTGGGGCGACGTCGAACTGGCCTGGCGGCTCAGGGGCCCCGACGCGGCTCCCTGGCTGGCCGTCACCGGCACCAACGGCAAGACCACGACCGTGCAGATGCTCGCCTCCATCCTGGAGGCGGCCGGGCTGCGCACGGCCGCCGTCGGCAACATCGGGGTCTCGCTGCTCGACGCGGTCCTCGGCGAGGAGCGGTACGACGTCCTGGCGGTGGAGCTGTCGAGCTACCAGCTGCACTGGGCTCCGTCGCTGCGCGCGCACTCGGCCGCCGTACTGAACCTGGCACCGGATCACCTCGACTGGCACGGCTCCATGGAGGCGTACGCCGCCGACAAGGGCGGTATCTACGAAGGCAATCGGGTCGCCTGCGTCTACAACCTCGCCGACAAGGCCACCGAGGACCTGGTGCGCGAGGCGGACGTCGAGGAGGGCTGCCGGGCGGTCGGCTTCACCCTCGGCGCCCCCGGACCGTCCCAACTCGGCGTCGTGGAAGGCATCCTGGTCGACCGCGCCTTCGTCGAGAACCGGCAGAAGAACGCCCAGGAACTCGCCGAGGTCTCCGACGTCAACCCGCCCGCCCCGCACAACATCGCCAACGCCCTTGCGGCGGCGGCCCTGGCGCGCGCCTTCGGGGTGCCCGCCGCGGCCGTACGGGACGGGCTGCGGGCCTTCACACCGGACGCCCACCGCATCGCGCACGTCGCCGACGTGGACGGCGTCGCGTACATCGACGACTCCAAGGCGACCAACACGCATGCCGCGGAGGCCTCTTTGGCGGCCTACGAGTCCATCGTGTGGATCGCGGGCGGGCTCGCCAAGGGCGCGACCTTCGACGAGCTGGTCGCCAAGTCGGCGAAGCGACTTCGGGGCGTCGTGCTCATCGGCGCGGATCGGGCGCTGATCCGTGAAGCCCTTGTGCGACACGCGCCGGAAGTACCCGTCGTCGACCTCGACCGGACCGACACTGGGGCGATGCTCGCGGCGGTTCAGGAGGCGCGGAGGCTCGCCCGCGAGGGCGACACGGTGTTGCTGGCGCCGGCCTGTGCCTCCATGGACATGTTCGCCAACTACAACAAGCGCGGGGACGCGTTCGCGGAGGCGGTTCGCGAACTCGGCGCGAGCGCCTGACGGCGGGTCTCGGACGGTCCGGGCGCGCCCGGGACCTTTGGGAGGGACGCGTGACGCCATTGTGGGGACCCCCATCGCCCCCGGGGACGCCGTACCGGGGCATGGCGGACGGAGCCGGTGATGGCCAGTAGCCGTACTGGCCGTCCCCCCGTCCAGCGTGCCCCACGGCGCCCCGCCGGACGCCCCCGTCCCCCGCGCGACAGCCCCCTGCGCCTGCTCTACACGCGCGCCCGCAAGGCCTGGGACCGGCCGCTCACCGCGTACTACCTGATCTTCGGCAGCAGCCTGTTGATCACCGTTCTGGGCCTGGTGATGGTCTACTCGGCCTCGATGATCACGGCGCTGCAGCTCTCGCTGCCGGGATCGTTCTTCTTCCGCAAACAGTTCCTCGCGGCCTCCATCGGCACCGTGCTGCTCCTGATCGCCATGCGGATGCCGGTGAAGCTGCACCGGGCGCTGGCGTATCCCATCCTGGCCGGAGCGGTCTTCCTGATGATCCTCGTGCAGGTCCCGGGGATAGGAATGGCGGTCAACGGCAACCAGAACTGGATCTCCCTCGGCGGCTCGTTCCAGATCCAGCCCAGCGAGTTCGGCAAGCTCGCGCTCGTGCTGTGGGGCGCCGACCTGCTCGCCCGCAAACAGGACAAGGGCATGCTGGCGCAGTGGAAGCACATGCTGGTGCCGCTCGTCCCGGGCACCTTCCTGCTGCTCGGACTGATCATGCTCGGCGGCGACATGGGCACGGCGATCATCCTCACCGCCATCCTCTTCGGGCTGCTGTGGCTGGCCGGAGCGCCCACGCGGCTGTTCGGGGGCGTGCTGGCGGTCGCCGTGACGATCGGTTTCATCCTGATCAAGACGAGCCCCAACCGGATGTCCCGGCTCGCCTGCATCGGCGCCACCGAACCCGGCCCGAACGACACCTGCTGGCAGGCGGTGCACGGAATCTACGCCCTCGCCTCCGGCGGACTGTTCGGTTCCGGCCTCGGTGCCAGTGTGGAAAAATGGGGCCAACTTCCGGAAGCGCACACCGACTTCATCTTCGCCATCACCGGGGAGGAACTCGGCCTCGCGGGGACGCTGTCGGTGCTCGCCCTCTTCGCGGCTCTAGGCTATGCAGGTATCCGCGTGGCCGGACGCACGGAGGACCCCTTCGTGAGGTATGCCGCGGGAGGCGTGACCACCTGGATCACGGCCCAGGCCGTGATCAATATCGGTGCGGTGCTCGGTCTGCTGCCGATCGCCGGTGTCCCGCTCCCGCTGTTCTCCTACGGAGGGTCCGCTCTGCTGCCGACCATGTTCGCCATCGGGTTGCTGATCGCCTTCGCGCGCGACGAGCCCGCTGCGCGGGCGGCGCTTGCGATGCGGCAACCCCGCTTTGGTAGAAAGCGTGCTGCGGTGAGAGGCTCCGCGGGGGCCGCGGGGCCTCGGAGATGGAACACGATGCGACGGCGTGCCTCGGCGGCGCGCTCGTCCGGAGAGCGGTGAATTTCGGTGCATGTCGTACTCGCCGGCGGGGGGACCGCCGGCCACATCGAGCCCGCGCTCGCCCTCGCGGACGCCCTGCGCAGGCAGGACCCGACCGTGGGGATCACGGCCCTGGGCACGGAACGCGGACTTGAGACCCGGCTCGTACCGGAGCGGGGCTACGAACTCGCGCTGATCCCCGCCGTCCCGCTGCCGCGCAAGCCCACACCCGAGCTGATCACCGTCCCTGGACGGCTGCGCGGCACGATCAAGGCGGCCGAGCAGGTCCTGGAGCGCACCAAGGCGGACGCGGTCGTCGGCTTCGGCGGCTATGTGGCGCTGCCCGCCTACCTCGCGGCCAAGCGCCTCGGCGTGCCCATCGTGATCCACGAGGCCAACGCCCGGCCGGGCCTCGCCAACAAGATCGGTTCCCGGTACGCGGCGCAGGTCGCCGTCTCGACCCCGGACAACAAGCTGCGCGGCGCCCGCTACATCGGCATCCCGCTGCGCCGCTCGATCGCCACCCTCGACCGGGCCGCCGTACGCCCCGAGGCGCGCGCCGCGTTCGGTCTCGACCCCTCGCTGCCGACCCTGCTGGTCTCCGGCGGCTCGCAGGGCGCACGGCGCCTCAACGAGGTCGTCCAGCAGGCGGCTCCCTACCTGCAGCAGGCCGGTATCCAGATCCTGCACGCGGTCGGCCCGAAGAACGAACTGCCGCAGGTCCACCAGATGCCGGGAATGCCTCCATACATCCCGGTACCGTACGTGGACCGGATGGACCTCGCGTACGCCGCGGCCGACATGATGCTCTGCCGCGCGGGCGCGATGACCGTCGCCGAGCTCTCCGCCGTCGGGCTGCCCGCCGCCTACGTCCCGCTGCCCATCGGCAACGGTGAACAGCGGCTGAACGCCCAGCCGGTGGTCAAGGCCGGCGGCGGACTGCTGGTCGACGACGCGGAGCTGACCCCGCAGTGGGTGCAGCAGAACGTGCTGCCCGTGCTCGCCGACCCGCACCGGTTGTACGAGATGTCCCGCGCCGCCAGCGAGTTCGGCCGCCGGGACGCCGACGACCTGCTCGTCGGCATGGTGTACGAGGCGATCGCCTCTCGCCACCGCTAGGACCGCATGAGGGAAGGCAGGGAGCGTGGCCGGACCGACGACCGCCGAGCGCGGTGAACGGCAGAAGTTGGAGTCCGGCTCGCCCCGCCTCAGGCGGCTGCGTCGCCTTCGTATGCTCATCATCCTTTTGAGTGCGGTGGTGTTGGCGGGGGCCGCCACGATCTGGCTGCTCTACGGCTCGCCATGGCTGCGGGTCGAGAAGGTGTCGGTCTCCGGGGTACGGGTGCTGACCGACCAGCAAGTGCGGGACGTGGCCGACGTGTCGACCGGATCGCCGCTGATTTCCGTCGACTCCGACGCCATTGAGGCGCGATTGCGCCATAAATTGCCCAGAATTGACGCGGTTGATGTCGTCCGTTCCTGGCCGCACGGAATCGGGTTGAAAGTGACCGAACGTACCCCGGTTCTCATTCTCAAAAACACCGGAAACGGCGGCAAGTACGTCGAAGTGGACGCCAAGGGCGTGCGTTTCGCGACGGTTTCGGCTGCCCCGAAGGGGGCGCCCGCGCTGGAATTGGCGGTGTCCAGGTCGGCCGTCCTGCGCCGCTTCCCCGTCGACCGGCTGGTGCGCGAGGCGGTGGGGGTGGCCGGGGACATTCCGGTCGCCGTCCGTCGCGACACCCGGCTCGTCAAGGTCCGCTCGTACGACTCGATCTCGCTGGAGTTGAGCGGTGGCCGCACCGTCGAGTGGGGGAGTGGCGAGAAGGGCCGCGCGAAGGCCAGGACGCTCACCGCTCTCATGAAAGCAGCTCCGGGGGCCCGGCACTTCGATGTGAGTGCCCCCATCGCGCCCACGTCATCGGGGAGTTGACGCACATCAGCGCAGGCCAGCACCCTGGTTGGGCAGCGCTACGGCTGATCACATAGGGTGAAAAGAAAAACGGGAGGTTCGGCGTGTTCGTTGAACGTGCGCCACTTGTCGACTTAGTGTCCTGTTCGGAAGAGTCCAAAGAACAGGCACACTGGTAACCCTAAACTTCAGCGTTAGGGTTCGGGTCGGCGTTCGGACCGTCCCATTCGGCATCAGTCGTCGGATCGCGAGCGTGCGAGGCGACGACACGTAACTCGAGGCGAGAGGCCTTCGACGTGGCAGCACCGCAGAACTACCTCGCAGTCATCAAAGTCATCGGTGTCGGCGGCGGTGGTGTCAATGCCATCAACCGGATGATCGAGGTCGGTCTCAAGGGCGTCGAGTTCATCGCCATCAACACGGACGCGCAAGCTCTGTTGATGAGCGACGCCGACGTCAAGCTCGACGTCGGCCGCGAACTCACGCGCGGACTCGGCGCCGGAGCCAACCCGGCCGTCGGCCGCAAGGCGGCCGAGGACCACCGCGAGGAGATCGAGGAGGTCCTCAAGGGGGCCGACATGGTCTTCGTGACGGCCGGTGAAGGCGGCGGCACCGGCACCGGCGGCGCGCCCGTCGTGGCCAACATCGCTCGCTCGCTCGGCGCCCTCACCATCGGCGTGGTCACCCGCCCCTTCACCTTCGAGGGACGGCGCCGCGCCAACCAGGCCGAGGACGGCATCGCGGAACTCCGCGAAGAGGTCGACACCCTCATCGTCATCCCCAACGACCGACTGCTGTCCATCTCGGACCGCCAGGTCTCGGTCCTCGACGCGTTCAAGTCGGCGGACCAGGTCCTGCTGTCGGGTGTTCAGGGCATCACCGACCTCATCACCACGCCCGGTCTGATCAACCTCGACTTCGCCGACGTCAAGTCCGTGATGTCCGAGGCGGGTTCCGCGCTCATGGGCATCGGCTCGGCCCGCGGCGACGACCGCGCGGTGGCGGCCGCCGAGATGGCGATCTCCTCGCCGCTCCTGGAAGCCTCCATCGACGGCGCACGCGGCGTCCTGCTCTCCATCTCCGGCGGCTCCGATCTCGGCCTGTTCGAGATCAACGAGGCCGCCCAGCTGGTCAGCGAGGCCGCGCACCCCGAGGCCAACATCATCTTCGGCGCGGTCATCGACGACGCGCTCGGTGACGAGGTGCGGGTCACCGTGATCGCCGCCGGCTTCGACGGCGGCCAGCCGCCGGCCAAGCGGGACAACATCCTCGGCTCCACCTCGGCCAAGCAGCGCGAGGAGCCCGTGCCGGTGCGGGCCGCCGAGAGCCGTCCGTCCTTCGGCTCGCTCGGCAGCGTCACGCCGAAGGAGGCCCCGGAGCCCGTCCCGGAGCCGGTCAACGAGGTCCAGGTCGCTCCGCCGGTCCCGCCGTCCCGCGCCTACTCGGACAGCGCGGCCGAGGAACTGGACGTGCCGGACTTCCTGAAGTGATAGGACATCGCTCCGAAACGAGCACTGTGAGCGGCGCGCACTTCGCCTTCACCGACCGGTGGGGCGGGGTGAGCGCCGTTCCGTACGAGGAGCTCAACCTCGGCGGAGCGGTCGGCGACGACCCCGAGGCCGTACGGACCAATCGTGAACTGGCGGCCAAGTCGCTCGGACTGGACCCGGCCCTGGTCGTCTGGATGAACCAGGTGCACGGGCCGGACGTGGCGGTGGTCGACGGACCGTGGCTCTCCTCGGAGATCCCGTCCGTCGACGCGATCGTCACCGCGCGACGCGGGCTCGCCCTCGCCGTCCTCACCGCCGACTGCACGCCGGTGCTGCTGGCCGACCCGGTCGCCGGGATCGTGGCCGCCGCCCACGCGGGACGGCCCGGCATGGTCGCCGGGGTCGTCCCCGCAGCCGTACGGGCCATGATCGAACTCGGCGCCGAACCCGAGCGGATCGTCGCCCGCACCGGACCCGCTGTCTGCGGCCGGTGCTACGAAGTGCCGGACGAGATGCGGGCCGAAGTCGCCGCCGTCGAGCCGGCGGCGTACGCCGAGACCAGTTGGAGTACACCCGCGGTCGATGTGACCGCCGGAGTGCACGCGCAGCTGGAACGACTCGGGGTGTGCGACCGGGCGCAGTCGCCGGTGTGCACGCTGGAGTCGGACGACCACTTCTCGTACCGACGGGACCGCACGACCGGGCGGCTCGCAGGCTATGTCTGGCTGGACTGATGGGGCATGACGGACCGTAAGGCTCAACTCGCCGGGAATCTGGCGAAAGTGGAAGAGCGCATCGCGGCGGCGTGTGTGGCCGCCGGGCGTAAGCGCGAAGAGGTGACCCTGATCGTGGTCACCAAGACCTATCCCGCCGGTGACGTGCGGATGCTGTCGGAACTTGGTGTGCGCCACGTCGCCGAGAACCGGGACCAGGATGCCGCACCCAAGGCCGCGGCTTGCTCGGATCTGCCCCTCTCGTGGCATTTTGTCGGCCAGTTGCAGACCAACAAGGTGCGTTCTGTGGTCGGTTATGCGGATGTGGTGCAGTCCGTGGACCGTGCCCGGCTTGTCACGGCCCTGTCGAAGGAAGCGGTGCGGGTCGAGCGCGAGGTGGGCTGCCTGATCCAGGTCGCCCTGGACGCGGAGGAGAGCGGCCGGGGCGAGCGGGGAGGTGTCGGAGTCGGTGGAATCGAAGAGTTGGCCGACCTCGTCGCCGAGGCGCCCGGGCTCCGGCTCGACGGGTTGATGACCGTCGCACCGCTCACCGGGGTGTACTCCGGACGCCAACAAGCGGCGTTTGAGCGGCTGATGGATTTGTCGACTGCTATGCGCCGCACGCATCCGGCTGCGAACATGGTGTCTGCAGGGATGAGTGCGGACCTCGAGGAGGCCGTGGCGGCCGGAGCGACACATGTACGCGTCGGTACGGCGGTACTCGGAGTCCGACCCGGGCTCGGGTAACGTCGCCAAGAAGTCGGACCACAGCAGAAAATATGGTCATTACCGCCAATAGCGGGCATAACGACCTCGTGGATCGCGGGCACTTGGCAATTCGTCAGCCGATCCACCACAGAGCGGAGGACTCAGAGCATGGCCGGCGCGATGCGCAAGATGGCGGTCTACCTCGGCCTCGTGGAGGACGATGGGTACGACGGCAGGGGATTCGACCCCGATGACGAGTTCGAGCCCGAACTCGACCCGGAGCCCGAGCGTGACCGGCGGCGGCACGAGTCGCCCCACCAGTCACATCAGGCGCATCAGTCCCTAAGGGACGAATCGGTACGAGTGGTGCAACCTCCGGCGCCGCGCGATCCGGTGCCTCATTCCGCTTCACTCTCCGCGGAATCCGGCCGTCCGGCGCGCATCGCGCCCGTGGCATCCATCACACAAGAACGCGCAAGCCTGGAGAAGAACGCACCGGTGATCATGCCCAAGGTCGTGTCGGAACGAGAGCCGTACCGGATCACTACACTTCACCCGCGGACCTACAACGAGGCCCGTACCATCGGGGAACACTTCCGTGAGGGCACCCCGGTGATCATGAATCTGACTGAGATGGATGACACAGATGCGAAGCGACTTGTCGACTTTGCGGCCGGTTTGGTGTTTGGTCTCCACGGCAGCATCGAGCGGGTGACGCAGAAGGTGTTCCTGTTGTCGCCTGCTAACGTCGATGTCACGGCGGAGGACAAGGCCCGCATCGCAGAGGGCGGGTTCTTCAACCAGAGCTGAGACGCAGGACCGGGAACAACGCACGGAAACAGGGGAGAGGGAAGCACGGATCATGAGCGTGGTCGGGCAGGTTCTCTACATCGCGCTGATGTGTTTCCTCATCGTGCTGATTTTCCGGTTGGTCATGGACTACGTCTTCCAGTTCGCCCGCTCATGGCAACCCGGCAAGGCGATGGTGGTCGTTCTTGAGGCCACCTACACTGTCACCGATCCACCGCTCAAGCTTCTGCGGCGGTTCATTCCGCCGCTGCGTCTCGGGGGCGTGGCGCTAGACCTGTCCTTCTTCGTTCTGATGATCATCGTCTACATCCTGATCTCCGTCGTGAGCCGGCTGTGAACGATACGGTCTTGCCGAATGCCGACGACTACGTTGAGGTGAAGAGATGCCGTTGACCCCCGAGGACGTGCGGAACAAGCAGTTCACGACCGTCCGCCTCCGAGAAGGCTATGACGAGGACGAGGTCGATGCCTTCCTCGACGAGGTCGAAGCCGAACTGACTCGCCTGCTCCGCGAGAACGAGGACCTGCGCGCCAAACTGGCGGCGGCCACGCGCGCGGCTGCGCAGAACCAGCAGCAGGGCATGCGCAAGCCGCCCGAGCAGCAGGACCAGCAGCAGGGCCCGCCGCAGGGCATGCGAGGTCCCGGCGCCCCCGTACCCGCCGGCATATCGGGCCCGCCGCAGCAGCAGATGGGTGGCCCCATGGGTGGCCCGCCCCAGCTGCCGAGCGGTGCGCCGCAGCTGCCCGCGGGCCCCAGCGCCCAGGGCGGCCAGCAGGGCCAGGGCCCCATGGGTCAGGGTCCGATGGGTCAGGGCCCGATGGGTCAGGGTCCGATGGGTCAGGGCCCGATGGGTCAGGGCCCGATGGGTCAGGGCCCGATGGGTCAGGGTCCGATGGGCCAGGGCCCCGGCCAGCAGATGCAGCAGCAGATGCCGGGCCAGATGCAGCCCCAGATGCAGCAGCAGATGGGTGGCCCCATGGGCGGACCCATGGGTGGCCCCATGGGCGGTCACGGCCCGCAGATGCCGCAGCAGGGCCCCGGTGGCGACAGCGCCGCGCGTGTCCTCTCGCTGGCTCAGCAGACCGCCGACCAGGCGATCGCCGAGGCCCGCTCCGAGGCCAACAAGATCGTCGGCGAGGCCCGCAGCCGCGCCGAGGGTCTCGAGCGTGACGCCCGCGCCAAGGCGGACGCGCTGGAGCGGGACGCCCAGGAGAAGCACCGTGTCGCGATGGGCTCCCTGGAGTCCGCCCGCGCCACGCTGGAGCGCAAGGTCGAGGACCTGCGTGGCTTCGAGCGCGAGTACCGCACTCGTCTGAAGTCCTACCTGGAGTCGCAGCTGCGCCAGCTGGAGACGCAGGCGGACGACTCGCTCGCCCCGCCGCGCACTCCGGCCACGGCCTCCCTGCCCTCGCCCTCCGCGCCCTCGATGGCTCCGGCCGGCGCGAGTGCGCCGTCGTACGGCGGTCAGGGCATGGGCGGCGCCCCGGCACCGGCCGCGCCCTCCTACGGTGGGCAGCAGCAGATGTCGCCGGCGATGACCCAGCCGATGGCTCCGGTACGGCCCCAGGGGCCGTCGCCGATGCAGCAGGCGCCCTCGCCGATGCGCGGGTTCCTCATCGACGAGGACGACAACTGACGGCCTGAGGACGCCGTAGGCGTCGGCAGCGTTCAGGGCGGAGCCCCGGATCTTTTTCCGGGGCTCCGCCCTTTTGCGGTGCTGTTTCGGGCGGGCGTGCGGTTTCCTTGGGGCATCTGTACGGGGTACGCAACGCCGAAGGCCGGGTCCCACCAAGATCTTTGGGATCTTTGGTGGGCCCCGGCCGGGTTGTTCTTCGGCTGCGGCTCGGTGGGGGCTGGGCGCGCAGTTCCCCGCGCCCCTTGGGCCGGGGCTTCGCCCCGGACCCCCGGCAGCCCTGATTCGTCTGGCTGACGGCCGGCGGGGGCGTGGGTACGGCCCCGCCGGCCGGGGCTACGCCTTGCGGAGGCGGAAGGTGAGGGACAGGCCCTCGTCGGTGAACGGAGCGCCGTAGGTGTCGTCGGCCTCGCCCTGGGCGAAGTCCGTGGCGAGGACCTCGTCGGCGATCAGCTCGGTGTGCTCGTTCAGCGCGGCGATGACCGCCGGATCCGTGGACGTCCAGCGCAGCGCGATCCGGTCGGCCACGTCGAGGCCGCTGTTCTTGCGGGCCTCCTGGATCAGCCGGATCGCGTCACGGGCGAGGCCCGCCTGCCGCAGCTCCTCGGTGATCTCCAGGTCCAGGGCGACCGTGGCACCCGAGTCGGACGCCACCGACCACCCCTCGCGCGGGGTCTCCGTGATGATGACCTCGTCCGCGGCCAGCGTCACCGTCTCGCCGTCGACCTCGACCGACGCCGTGCCCTCGCGCAGGGCGAGGGAGAGAGCCGCCGCGTCCGTCTCGGCGATCGCCTTGGCGACCGCCTGGACACCCTTGCCGAAGCGCTTGCCCAGCGCGCGGAAGTTCGCCTTGGCCGTGGTGTCGACCAACGAGCCGCCCACCTCGGAGAGCGAGGCGAGGGATGTGACATTCAGCTCTTCGGTGATCTGCGCGTGCAGCTCACCGTCGAGGGACTCGAAGCCGATCGCCCCGACCAGCGCGCGGGACAGCGGCTGGCGCGTCTTGACGCCCGACTCCGCGCGCGTGGCGCGGCCCAGCTCCACGAGACGGCGGACGAGGACCATCTGCCGGGACAGCTCCGGGTCGATGGCGGACAGGTCCGCCTCCGGCCACGAGGACAGGTGTACGGACTCGGGGGCGCCCGGCGTCACGGGGACGATCAGGTCCTGCCAGACCCGCTCGGTGATGAACGGGGTCAGCGGGGCCATCAGCCGCGTGATGGTCTCCACGACCTCGTGCAGGGTGCGCAGCGCGGCCTTGTCGCCCTGCCAGAACCGGCGGCGGGAGCGGCGCACGTACCAGTTCGAGAGGTCGTCGACGAACGCGGAGAGGAGCTTTCCGGCGCGCTGGGTGTCGTAGGCCTCCAGCGCCTGGGTGACCTGGTCGGTGAGCGCGTGCAGCTCGGAGAGCAGCCAGCGGTCGAGGACCGGGCGGTCGGCCGGGGCCGGGTCGGCCTCGGAGGGGGCCCAGTCGGAGGTCCGGGCGTAGAGGGCCTGGAAGGCGACCGTGTTCCAGTAGGTGAGGAGCGTCTTGCGCACCACCTCCTGGATGGTGCCGTGGCCGACACGGCGAGCCGCCCAGGGGGAACCGCCGGCCGCCATGAACCAGCGCACCGCGTCCGCGCCGTGCTGGTCCATCAGCGGGATCGGCCGCAGGATGTTGCCCAGGTGCTTGGACATCTTGCGGCCGTCCTCGGCGAGGATGTGGCCCAGGCACACGACGTTCTCGTACGACGACTTGTCGAAGACGAGTGTGCCGACCGCCATGAGGGTGTAAAACCAGCCGCGGGTCTGGTCGATGGCCTCGGAGATGAACTGCGCCGGGTAGCGGCTCTCGAAGAGCTCCTTGTTCTTGTACGGGTAGCCCCACTGCGCGAACGGCATCGAACCCGAGTCGTACCAAGCGTCGATGACCTCCGGCACGCGCGTCGCCGTCAGCCCGCAGCCGTCCTGCGGGCACGCGAAGGTGACCTCGTCGATGAACGGGCGGTGCGGGTCCAGCTTCGACTGGTCGGTGCCCGTCAGCTCGGAGAGCTCGGCGCGGGAGCCGACACAGGTGAGATGGCCCTCCTCACAGCGCCACAGCGGGAGCGGGGTGCCCCAGTAACGGCTGCGGGACAGCGCCCAGTCGACGTTGTTGTTCAGCCAGTCGCCGAAGCGGCCGTGCTTGACGGACTCCGGGAACCAGTTGGTCTTCTCGTTCTCCTGGAGGAGACGGTCCTTGATGGCCGTGGTGCGGATGTACCAGGACGGCTGCGCGTAGTAGAGGAGCGCGGTGTGGCAGCGCCAGCAGTGCGGGTAGCTGTGCTCGTACGGGATGTGCTTGAAGAGCAGACCCCGGTCCTGGAGGTCCTCGGTGAGCTTTTCGTCCGCCTTCTTGAAGAAGACACCGCCGACGAGCGGCACGCTCTCCTCGAAGGTGCCGTTCGGGCGGACGGGGTTCACCACCGGCAGTCCGTACGCACGGCACACCTTGAGGTCGTCCTCGCCGAAGGCGGGGGACTGGTGGACCAGCCCCGTACCGTCCTCGGTCGTCACGTACTCGGCGTTGACCACGTAGTGGGCCTCGGCCGGGAACTCGACCAGATCGAACGGACGTTGATAGGTCCAGCGCTCCATCTCGGCACCGGTGAAGGTCTCACCGGTGGTCTCCCAGCCCTCGCCGAGCGCCTTCTCGACGAGCTGCGCGGCGACGACGAGCTTCTCCTCGCCGTTGGTCGCGACGACGTAGGTGACCTCGGGGTGCGCGGCGACCGCGGTGTTGGAGACCAGCGTCCAGGGCGTCGTCGTCCACACCAGCAGCGCGGCCTGGCCGGCCAGCGGACCGGAAGTGAGCGGGAAACGGACGTACACGGACGGGTCGATGACCGTCTCGTAGCCCTGCGCCAGCTCGTGGTCCGACAGACCCGTCTCGTCGCGCGGGCACCACGGGGCCACGCGGTAGTCCTGGACCAGCAGACCCTTGTTGAAGATCTCCTTGAGCGACCACCACACGGACTCCACGTACTCGGGGTCCATCGTCCGGTACGCGTCGTCCAGGTCGACCCAGTAGCCCATGCGATGGGTGAGCTCGGTGAAGGCGTCGGTGTGACGGGTCACGGACTCGCGGCACTTGGCGTTGAACTCGGCGATGCCGTACGCCTCGATGTCCTGCTTGTCGGTGAAGCCGAGCTCCTTCTCCACCGCGAGCTCGACCGGAAGGCCGTGGCAGTCCCAGCCGGCCTTGCGGGCCACGTGATAGCCGCGCATGGTGCGGAAGCGCGGGAAGACGTCCTTGAAGACGCGCGCCTCGATGTGGTGGGCGCCCGGCATGCCGTTCGCGGTGGGCGGGCCCTCGTAGAACACCCACTCGGGGCGGCCCTCGGACTGCTCAAGGCTCTTGGCGAAGACCTTCTGCTCGCGCCAGAAATCGAGCACAGCGTGCTCGAGGGCGGGCAGGTCGACCTGGGCGGGCACCTGGCGGTACGTCGGCGTTGTCATCAGCGAGCTTCCTCCGGCGGACTTTCTGCCTTCCGTCCGGAGGGACGAGAGCCTGAGCAGCCATCTCCTGGATGCTGCGGACGCCGTGCGCGGCGCGCTCCCGCGGTACCACCCTCCTTGGCTCCCCGGTGCGTGCTGTGTGCACCAGTGAGCCCCCTCATTGGGGTCGCGATGCCGGTTCTACCGGCCGCTGCTCGCTCGCTGCGGCTTTCTTCCGGCGGCTCCGGGGTGATCTTCGCGTCGCGCTCGCCCCCGGGCTTCCACCGTCCCCGGGTCGCTCTTGGCCGCGTACGCCGCTACTCGTCCCCATCCACGCTTCTCGCTGCGCCCAGTGTACGGCGCCGTGCGGACAGCGGCCGACCGGTTTTCCGGGGCGCGCCGCCGGGGGCGCCGGGGGTGGCGCCGCGGCCTGCGCGGTGACCCGAATGGCGAGGCCTGGGCGTCCGGATCCTGGGACGTCCGACCTGGCGGATTACCCGGCGGGGAGCTGGGCACAACGCATGCAGGTTCGTCGCGCGGGGCCCGCGGGGCGGACGGAACGTTGGTGCGCCCCGTTGCCGCGGGCCGGAAGTCGATTTATCGTCCCAGCACGATTTGCGCGCAAAATCACAATATGTGAAGGGGCCGCGGCCATGGTGGCGAAGAAGACCGCCGTACAGCAGTCGGCGTCCAGCAGATCCACGGGTCCGGCGGCCAAGGACGTGGGTGGGAAGAAGAGCGCGTCGGGGGCACCCGTGGCGCACACGGCCAAGCCGGTGAAGACCGTCACGAAGACGGCCACCAAGGCGGCCACGAAATCAGCCGCGGGCAAGAAGGCGGCAGCCACCGGGAAAGCGGCTGCCGGCAAGGCCGCCGGAGCCAAGAAGACGGCCGCCACGAAGACCGCCACGGGCAAGGTGGCCGCCACGAAGACGGCCGCCAGGAAGGCGGTGGCCAAGAAGGCCGTCGGGAAGAAGACCGCGACCGTGGAGACCGTCCCGGAGGGGACGGACCCGACGAGGACCGGCACAGCGAAGGGCGGCATGACGAAGAGGGCCGACGGGAAGAGCGCGGCCAAGAAGAGCGCCGGCACGGCAAGGAAAAGCATCGGCACGGCGAAGAAGACGGTCGCTTCCGCGGCCGAAGGCGCGGCCAAGGCCGCGAAGACGACGGGAGCGACGACGGTGGTTGCGAAGAAGACTCCTGGCACGGCCACGGCGGCGCAGAACCCCACAGCCGTCCCCAAGGCGCGGATCGCCGCGGTGGAGCCCGGCGAGCTCGCGGTGCGCCCCGGTGAGGACCCCTGGACCCCGGAAGAGGTCGCGGAGGCGCGCGCCGAACTGCAGTCCGAGGCGCTGCGGCTGAGCACCGAGATCTCGTCGTCCGAGGAGTCGATCGCGGGACTGATGCGCGACTCCGGTGACGGCGCCGGTGACGATCAGGCGGACACCGGGGCGAAGAACATCACGCGCGAGCACGAGATGGCCCTGGCGGCCAACGCGCGCGAGATGCTGGAGCAGACCGAGCGTGCGCTGGAGCGGCTCGACGCGGGCACGTACGGGCTCTGCGAGAACTGCGGCAACCCCATCGGCAAGGCGCGGATGCAGGCCTTCCCGCGCGCCACCCTGTGCGTCGAGTGCAAGCAGAAGCAGGAGCGCCGCTCCTGAACGGCGCGGGAGGACTCCTGAGCATGTGGGCGCCGGGGGGTGTGCCGTACCCTCGTCCTCAGTCAGGAACCTAGGTCGAGGGACTCACTCACGTGGCAGAGGCGGGACGCATCATCGGTACGCCGGACACCCCAGAAGCGGGGGGCGCCGAGCCGGAGCAGTCCGGCGTGGAAGGGACCGGGGCCGCGGCCGAGCGGCCCAGGGGCAAGCGCAGGATCGCCGTCCTGTTCACGGTCGCCGCCCTGGCGTACGCCCTCGACCTGGTCAGCAAGCTGATCGTGGTCGCGAAGCTGGAGCACCACGCGCCGATCCAGATCGTCGGGGACTGGCTGAGGTTCGAGGCGATCCGCAACGCGGGCGCGGCCTTCGGCTTCGGCGAGGCGTTCACGATCATCTTCACGGTGATCGCCGCGGCCGTGATCGTGGTGATCGCGCGGCTCGCGCGCAAGCTCTACAGCCTGCCCTGGGCGATCGCGCTCGGTCTGCTGCTCGGCGGTGCGCTGGGCAACCTGACCGACCGGATCTTCCGCTCGCCCGGGATCTTCGAGGGCGCGGTCGTGGACTTCATCGCGCCCAAGCACTTCGCGGTCTTCAACCTGGCCGACTCGGCGATCGTCTGCGGCGGCATCCTGATCGTGCTGCTGTCCTTCCGCGGGCTCGACCCGGACGGCACGGTCCACAAGGACTGACCGGCCTGCACGGATCGTCGTACGGAGGACGTCCGGACGGACGTCGGGAAAGCAGGTCCAAGGGCACTGTTGTTCGGGCGGTGGTCCGGCGGTGTCCGACCCGTCCGGCATACTCGACGGGTGAGCACGATTCCCGAGATCCGTAACCTGCCCGTGCCCGACGGCCTGGAGGGCGAGCGCGTAGACGCCGTCATCTCTCGCATGTTCGGCTTCTCCCGCACGAAGGCCGCCGAGCTTGCCGCGGCGGGGAAGGTCACGGTCGACGGCTCGGTGGTCGGCAAGTCCGAGCGGGTGCACGGCGGCGCCTGGCTGGAAGTGGAGATGCCGCAGGCTCCCGCTCCCGTGCAGATCGTCGCCGAGCCCGTCGAGGGCATGGAGATCGTGCACGACGACGACGACATCGTCGTGATCATCAAGCCGGTCGGTGTGGCCGCCCACCCGAGCCCCGGCTGGAGCGGTCCGACGGTGATCGGCGGCCTCGCGGCGGCCGGATACCGGATCTCGACCTCGGGTGCCGCCGAGCGGCAGGGCATCGTGCACCGGCTGGACGTCGGTACCTCCGGGCTGATGGTCGTGGCCAAGTCGGAGCGCGCGTACACCTCGCTGAAGCGGCAGTTCAAGGAACGCACGGTCGACAAGCGGTACAACGCGCTGGTCCAGGGGCACCCCGACCCGATGAGCGGCACCATCGACGCGCCCATCGGCCGCCACCCCAACCACGACTACAAGTGGGCGGTGACGGCCGAGGGCAAGCCGTCCGTCACGCACTACGACCTGATCGAGGCGTTCCGCGCGGCCAGCCTGCTCGACATCAAGCTGGAGACCGGCCGCACCCATCAGATCCGTGTCCACATGGCGGCCCACCGGCACCCCTGCGTGGGCGACCTGACCTACGGCGCGGACCCGACGATCGCCAAGCGGCTCGGCCTGACCCGGCAGTGGCTGCACGCGGTGCGGCTCGGCTTCGAGCACCCCGGGGACGGGCAGTGGGCGGAGTTCGAGAGCGACTACCCCGAGGACCTGCAGAAGGCGCTCGACAAGGTGCGTGAGGAGAGCAACGCGTGAGCGGCTCGGACGGGGGCCGGGGCGGCCCCTACGTCGTGCGGGTGGCCGAGGACGCCGCGGACCGCGAGGCGTGCTTCGCGGTGCGCAAGGAGGTCTTCGTCGGCGAACAGGGCGTCCCCGAGGACATCGAGTACGACGCCTACGACGCCGGTGCCCTGCATGTGCTGGCGATCCGCGAGGACGGGGTGCCGCTGGGCACCGGGCGGCTCCTGTACGGCCCGGAGGCGGCCGCGAAGACCGACGGCGACCTGACGGTCGGCTCGCTCGGGCGGCTCGCCGTGACGAAGGCGGCGCGCGGGCTCGGCGTCGGCGTCGCCCTCGTGGGGGCCATCGAGGACGCGGCACGCGCGCGTGGGCTCGCCGCGGTGGATCTGCACGCGCAGACGCAGGCGCTGGGGTTCTACGAGCGGCTCGGGTACGTGGCGTACGGCGAGGAGTTCCTCGACGCCGGGATCGACCACCGGTCGATGCGCAAGGCTCTGTGAGACGGGGTTCGTCGCACAGAGATTGCCGGAAGGGCATTGTCGTAGGCGCGTGGCACGCTTGGGGTGTGGCTCTTCCTTGATCGGCTAGACCTCGCCGGAGCGCTGACCGTGGATCAGTTGGCCCTGTTGTTCGTGCTGCTGCTCGGGGCCTTGGTGAGCGTCCCGGTGGGGGACCGGTTCGGGCTGCCGGCGCCCGTGCTGATGACGCTCCTCGGGATCGTGCTGGCCGTGCTGGACTTCGTGCCCAACGTGGACATCCCGCCTGACCTGATCCTGCCCGCGCTGCTGCCGCCGCTGCTGTACGCCTCGGTGCGGCGCACCTCGTGGAGACAGTTCGCCGCCAACAAACGGCCGATCTTCCTGCTGGCCGTGGCGCTGGTGTTCGTCACCACGGCGGCTGTGGCCTTCGTCGCCAATGCCATCGTGCCGGGGCTGCCGATCGCCGCCGCCGTCGCCCTGGGCGCGCTGGTGGCGCCGCCCGACCCGGTCGCCGCCACCGCTGTCGCGGGGCAACTCGGGCTGCCGCGTCGACTGGTGTCGATCCTGGAGGGCGAGGGGCTCTTCAACGACGTGACGGCCATCGTGCTCTACCACGTCGCGATCGCCGCCGCGGTGAGTGGCACCTTCTCGCCGTGGCGGGCCGGGCTGGACCTCGTGCTGTCCGCCGTGGTCGCGGTCGCCGTCGGGCTGGCGCTGGGATGGGCGGCGAACAAGCTGATGTCGCTGCTCGGAGACGCCACGCTGCAGATCGGGATGACGCTGCTGGTGCCCTTCGCGTCGTACGTCCTGGCGGAGGAGCTGCACGGGTCCGGGGTGCTCGCCGTGCTCACCACCGCGCTGTTCCTCGCTGAGTACGCCACCGACGCCGACGACGTCGTGACGCGGCTCGCCGGCCACACGTTCTGGGACGTGGTGGACACGCTCGTCACCGGGGTCGCGTTCGGGCTGATCGGGCTCGAGCTGCACAACGCGATCAGGACGGCGTCGGGGCGGTGGGCGGAGATGTCGGGGTGGGCCGCCGCGATCGTCGCCGTCGTGGTGCTCGTACGGCTGGCGTATCTGATGCCGGCGACGTGGCTGACGAAGCGGCTGCACGCGAAGCGGGACTACGACGAGGAGATCCCGACCTCGTGGCGGGAGACCGTGATCATGTGGTGGTCGGGGATGCGGGGGGTCGCGTCCGTGGCCCTCGCGCTGGCCATTCCGCTGAGGATGGACGACGGGTCGCCGTTTCCCGACCGGGACGAGATCGTCTTCATCGCGTTCGGGGTGATCATGGCGACGCTGGTGCTGCAGGGGCTCACGCTGCCGTGGCTGGTGCGCAGGCTCGGGGTGCGGGCCGACGAGGATGTCGAGAAGGCGTTCGAGAAGGAGCTGGCGGTGCGGGCCGCGAAGGCGGCGAAGCGGAGGCTCAAGGAGATCGAGGAGGTGGAGGAGCTGCCGGAGGAGGTCTCCGAGCAGCTGTTGCGGCGGGCCTTCGACATCGGGACGCGGATCAGTCCGGATCTGGGGGACGAGGAGCGGAGGGAGGCGCATGAGCAGCGGGTTCGGCGGATCAAGCGGATGCGGCGGATTCAGGGGGAGATGTTGAGTGCGGCGCGGCATGAGGTGTTGTCGGCGCGGAGTGAGCCGGGGGCGGATCCGGAGATCGTGGACCGGGTGTTGAGGCATTTGGACGTCCGCAGCTTGCGGTGACGTTGCACTGGGCCTGGGCCGGGCCTGTTCTCCCGCCCGCGCACCGCCCGTTTCCACCCCGCTGACAAGTGACCGTCGCCTGTGGGGGTGACTCGCCGTCGGCGACTGCGGGGAGAGGCAGGCGGATACGCTGCGCGGCCTGCGGCCTGCGGCCTGCGGCCTGCGGGTGGTGGGGGGCTGGAGGGGATCAGCCTCGGCCTGGGCCCGTTCGTGGGGGGTCGGGGGTGTGGGGGGTTGTCGGGGCGGTCACCGCGGCGTCGGTGTCGTCGTGGGCCGGGCGGCGGGGGTGGCCGTCGGACCGGCCCAGGGGCAGGATCGCCTCGGCCGTGTTGACGCGGGGGAGGGCGTAGGGGTGTACGTCGGTCAGCCAGCGGATCATGCGCTCGCGCACCGTGACCCGTACCGTCCAGATGTCGTCCGCGTCCTTCGCGGTGACCAGGGCGCGCACCTGCATGGTGTTGGGGGTGGAGTCGGTGACGGCGAGGCCGTAGTCGCGGCCGTCCCAGGCCGGGCACTCCCGCAGGATGTCGCGGAGCCGCTCGCGCATCGCCTCCACCGGCGCCGAGTGGTCGAGGTGGAAGAAGACGATGCCGGTCATCTGGGGGGTGCCACGGGACCAGTTCTCGAAGGGCTTGGAAGTGAAGTACGACACCGGCATCGTGATCCGGCGTTCGTCCCACGTGCGTACCGTCAGGAACGTCAGTGTGATCTCTTCGACGGTGCCCCACTCGCCGTCCACCACGACCGTGTCACCGAGGCGCACCATGTCGCCGAAGGCGATCTGCAGCCCGGCGAAGAGATTCGCCAGGGTGGACTGGGCGGCGACACCGGCGACGATGCCGAGGATGCCGGCCGAGGCCAGCAGTGAGGCACCGGCCGCGCGCATCGCGGGGAAGGTGAGCAGCATCGAGGCGACGGCCATCACGGTGACGATCGCGGACACCACCCGTTGGATCAGCGTCACTTGTGTGCGCACCCGGCGGACCCGCGCCGGGTCGCGGTGGGCGTTGGCGTAGCGGGTGTAGGAGGTCTCGACGATCGCTGTCGCGATGCGGATCACGAGCCATGCGGCGGACCCGATGAGGATCAGGGTCAGGGTGCGGCCGACGCCGACCCGGTGTTCCACGAGCAGCTCCGCCTGGTCGTACGAGCCGCGCAGCAGGGCGGCGAACAGCACGAGCTGGAAGGGGACGCGTGCGCGACGCAGCAGGCCCCACAGGGAGTTTTCCTGGTGCCGGGCGTCGGCCTTGCGCAGTACGCGGTCCACGGCCCACCCGATGAGCAGCGTGAGCACGACCGAGCCACCGACGACGATCAGGGGACGCAGTACGTTCTCCATGCCTGAGACCGTAACCGGCCAGGGGCCGCCCTGAACATGTCGCCCGGGTCTCTGGGTCTCGATCCGGCGTTGTCAGTCCTGGCTGGCACCATGGAGCGCATGAACATCATGCTCTTTCACTCGACCTACGGGCTGCGGCCCGCGGTGCGCGCGGCGGCCGACCGGCTGCGTGCCGCGGGGCACGAGGTGTGGACGCCGGACCTCTTCGAGGGACGCACCTTCGAGACCGTGGAGGAGGGCATGGCCTTCAACGACGGGATCGGCAAGGAGGAGTTGCTCAGACGCGCCGTCCTGGCCGCCGCTCCCTATTCCGAGCGTGGCCTGGTGTACGCGGGATTCTCGCTCGGCGCCTCCATCGCGCAGACCCTGGCGCTCGGCGACGAGAAGGCCCGTGGGCTGCTGCTCCTGCACGGCACGTCGGACATCGCCGAGAGCGCGTCGGTGGATGAACTGCCGGTCCAGCTGCACGTCGCCGAGCCCGACGCGTTCGAGACGGACGACTGGCTGAGTGCCTGGTATCTGCAGATGCAGCGGGCGGGGGCGGACGTGGAGATCTACCGGTACGCGGGAGCCGGGCACCTCTACACCGACCCCGACCTGCCCGACTACGACGCGGAGGCGGCCGAGGCCACCTGGAAGGTGGCGCTCGGCTTCCTCGACAGCCTGTAGGCCCCGACCGGCAGCCCGTAGGGCCCGTCCGGCGCCGCTACGGGTGTCACACCGGGTCGTACGTCCGCTCCACCTTCTGTGTGCCGCTGGGCGTGCGGTAGGAACGGGCCCAGGACGACGTGGCGTTCGGGCTGGTGCGGTCGGAGACCACGTAGTAGTCCATCTGCGCGCGGTCGGCGGTGATGTCCAGGACGCCGTAGCCGTGGCGGTCGGTGTCGACCCAGTGGACGTGCCGGTTCGCGGCGCGGATGATCGGCGAGGCGATCGCGGACACGGTGCCCTCGGGGACCTTGACGATGTCGTCGAGGTTGTCGGAGGTCATCGAGGTGATGACGAACTCCGTGGCGGCGGACGCGGACAGCGGGTAGGTACCGGCGTCCATGGGCACGTCGTTGGCCCACGACATGTGGATGTCGCCGGTCAGGAAGACCGTGTTGCGGATGGCGTTGGAGCGCAGGTGCGCCAGCAGTTCGCGGCGGTCGTCCGTGTAGCCGTCCCACTGGTCGGTGTTGAGGGCGATGCCGTCCTGCGGCAGGCCGAGCAGCTTGGCGAGCGGCTTCAGCAGGTCGGCGGAGAGCGAGCCGATCGCGAAGGGCGCGATCATCACCGAGTTGCCGACCAGCCGCCAGGTGGTGTCGGACGCCTTCAGTCCGGCCTTCAGCCAGTCGAGTTGGGCCCGGCCCGTGATCGTACGGTCCGGGTCGTCGACCGTGCCGCTGCCCGTGGACGCCTGCTGGGAGCGGAAGGACCGAAGGTCGAGGAGGGAGAGGTCGGCGAGCTTGCCGAAGCGCAGTCGGCGGTAGGTGGTGCCCTCGATCGCCGGGCGCACCGGCATCCACTCGAAGTAGGCCTGCTTCGCGGCGGCCTGACGTGCCGTCCAGGTGCCCTCGGCACCCTCGGTGTGGTTGACCGCGCCGCCCGACCAGGCGTTGTCGGCGAACTCGTGGTCGTCCCAGATCGCCACGACCGGCGCCTTGTGGTGCAGGGCCTGGAGGTCCGGGTCGGTCTTGTAACGGCCGTGCCGGGTGCGGTAGTCGGCGAGGGTGATGATCTCGTTCGCGGGGGAGTGCGGCCGGACGACCGTGCCGCGCGCCGCGTACTCGCCGGACTTGTACTCGTAGATGTAGTCGCCCAGGTGCAGCCAGGCGTCCAGGTCGCCGCGCGCGGCGAGGTGACGGTACGGGGAGAAGTAGCCGGCCTCCCAGTTGGCGCAGGTGACCACGCCGAAGCGCAGGCCCGTCACCGCGGCGTCGGCGGCCGGGGCGGTGCGGGTGCGCGCGACGGGCGAGTCGGTGCCGCCCGAGGAGAAGCGGAACCAGTAGTCGGTGGCCGGTTCCAGGCCGCGGATGTCCGCCTTCACGGTGTGGTCGGAGGCGGCCGTCGCGGTGAGGGAGCCCTTGGCGACGATCGAGGTGAACGCCTTGTCCTTGGCGACGGTCCAGCTGACCTCGGTGTCCGGGCCGACGCCGGAGCCGGGTATCGCCGCGGAGGTGGGCGTCACCCGGGTCCACAGCAGGATGCCGTCCGGCAGCGGGTCGCCGGAGGCGACGCCGTGCAGGAAGGTGGGCGCCTCGGCGGCGCGGGCCGGAAGCGACGCCGCGAGCGGGGCGGCGAGGACGGCGGTGGCGGCCGCGGCCTTGACGACCGTACGGCGGCGCGGGGCGCGGGAGTTGACGGCGCCCGAGGAGTCGGATGATCTGAGACGACTGGTCACGAGCGATCAGGTTACCGATCGGTACAGCGACGGGCGGGCGAACCGGGAAATGTTCGCCCGCCCTTCACGGCTCGTTCGAGTCGCTGCCGGACCGGCCGGAAAGCGGTCGGGAAGTTCCTAATGCCGCAACCGGATCCGCGTAATGAACAAGGATGTGGAAGGGGTCCTCAGCGGGTACCGCGTGCTGTCTTCGGCTCGGGCCACCAGGCCGCGTCCGAGATCGGGGTCGCCGGTGACCCGGTGAGCCGGGGGACGACGTCGGTGACCACGGAGACCTCGCCCTTCTCGATCGCCTGGAACCAGGAGATCCAGGTCTCGATCTGTTCCCCGCTCATGCCCAATCGGAATCGCCGCGCGAAGGCTTCCTCGAAGGTCTCGGGTTCGAAGCGGTAGGGCCGGCCGGTGGCCGCGGCGATCCGGGTGACCGCTTCGTCGAGGGTCAGCGCCTCGGGCCCGGTGATCTCGAGGATCGCGCCGTCGTGCTCGGAGCGGGGACCCTCGTCGAGGGCGACGGCCGTGATCACGTCGGTGATGTCCTCGTGGGTGACGAAGGCGGCCCGGCCGGTGCTCGCGGGGCCCCTCACGACGAACTCCTCGTCGGCGAGGGCGGCCGGCGTCGACGTGTAGAAGCCCGCCCGGAGCACCGTGTGGCGGACCCCGGCCCCCGCCAGGAACTGTTCGGTCTCCCACTGGTCGCGGGCGTTGAGGTAGGTGGCGACGGGCGAAGCGCCGACGAGGGACACATAAAGGACCCGGTCCACGCCCACCGCGATCGCGGCCTCGACGGCGGTGGCGTGTTCCTCCAGCCGGCGCCCCGTGCGGTGTCCGGAGACCAGGATGAGGGTCGACGCACCCTCGAGCGCCCTGCGCATGGCCGGGGCGTCGCCGTAGGCGGCCGGACCGCGCCGCTGGGCGCCCGGCAGTTCGGGTATGCGGTCGGGGTCGCGTCCGACGAGGAGCTGGGGGACGCCACGGTCGGCGAGCCGGGCCGCGATCCGGCTGCCCAGCGCCCCGGTCACCCCCGTGACCGCCACCGTGGCGTGGTTTCCCTCAACCATGGGTTCCCTCCGTCCGGCGTCGCGGCCGATCGCGGAACCCCTGCTTCCGAGGCCCGGCCGGCAGGTCCACCATGACCCACCACTTCACGGTCCTGTCCGAGTCCAGCCTCATCCGGACCGTCGGTTACGGCAACCGCAAGGGCGTGACCCTGCGGTGCGCCCGGCCCTCGCGAAAACGTACGTGCCCGGTCGCGCAGGAGTTCTCGGCGGCGCGGAAAAAGCCCGCCGGCCGGACCCTGTGACGGGTGCCGGCCGACGGGCTGCGCTTCGGGAAACTCTCTAGGACCGATGCATTACTAGGCCTTGAGCGCCGTGCTGATCGCCGTGTTGAAGTCGGCGACCGTCATGGGCGCGCTCTGGCCGTCGGAGCCGGTGAGCTTCTTGCCGTCCATCACCAGGCTCGGCGTGCCATTGACGCCGTCCTTGTTCGTGTTGAACGTCTCCGACATCGCCAGCGCCCAGGCGTCGTACGTGCCGTTCTTGACGGCGTTCTGGAACTTCGTGTTGTTCTTCAGGGTGCCGACCGTGTTCGCGACCTTGATCAGGTAGTCGTCGCTCTTGAACTTGTCGACCGTCTCGTCGGGGTGGTACTTCGACGAGTAGAGGGCGGTCTTGTACTCCAGGAAGGCTTCCGGGCTCACATTCAGCGCGGCGCCCAGAGCGCTCATCGCGTTCTTGGAGCCTTCGCCGCGGGAGCCGATCGTGATCTTCCCGTTCTTGTCGGAGTCGCCGTCGAGGAACGTACCGCCGATGTACTGGATCTTGAACTTGCCGCTGTCGAGGTCCGTCTTCACGGTGGAGCCGACGGTCTGCTCGAACTGGGCGCAGATCGGGCAGCGCGGGTCCTCGTACAGCTTGAGGGTCTTCGTCGCGGTGCTCTTGCCGAGCATGACGGTCGTGCCGTTCGTGCCGGTGGTGTTGGCCGGTGCGACGATCTTGGCGTCCTTGGCGGCGGACTCCCAGTAGCTCGGCTTGTTGTTCTGCACGACCGCGTAGCCGATGCCGCCGGCTATCGCGAGGACGGCGACGAGGGAGCCGGCCACGATGGCCTGGCGCTTGACCTTGTCGCGCTTGGCCTGGCGCTCGCGTTCGAGGCGCAGCTTTTCTCGGGCCGCCGACTTCGCCGCCAGGCTGTTTCGCTTGCTCATGTTGGTGATCTCCATGGGGGACGCGCATACGTCGTACGCGGGATACGTAGGGGGGACTGCTGGTGCTCAGGGGCTGTCGCGCGGAAGCGATGGCTCAGGCGAAAGCAGCCGAGAGCGGCGGTCCACGCCGTCCCAGGGAGTGCACGAACAGGCGGGTGCGGGCGCCGGTGCTCCGGCGTGCGGGGCGGCGCGGCAGCCGGCGCACCGGGGCGAGCCGTACGGTCACCGCGGCGACCGCGATCAGCAGGGGCCGGAAGGTGGCCGCGGCCACCGCGCGCAGCAACTGGTCCAGGGCGCGCTCGCCGCGGCGCAGCCAGGTGGCCGCGAGCAGCCCGACGGTGACATGGGCGGCGAGCAGCAGCCAGGCGGCGGCCGGGTCGGCATGAGCGAGCAGGGCCGCGGCGCGGTCGCCGCTGCCGCCGGTCACGCGGGCCAGCGGGGTGCCCACGCTGCCGCCGCACAGCACGTCGAAGCCGACCGAGCGCAGCGGACCCGCGACGGGACCGCCCGCCCTGCCGTAACAGACGTGCTGGCCCGTGGTGAACACGGTGTCCGCGGCCAGCTCCAGCGGGATGAGCAGGGCGGCGATCCGGCCGAAGCCGCGTTCGCGGCCCGCCAGCGCGTACGCGAGGACGAAGACGGTGGCGGCGACCGCCGCCACCGTGCCCAGCGGCAGGGCGACCCGGGACAGCAGCACGTGCGACGCGGTGGAGAGTGTCACGACGACAGCCGTGAACAGTGCCGCGCGCACGGCTCTGAGCTGGGTCCCGGATATGTCCATAGCGGAGCCGAGTGTCCCACGGGCTCCCGTAAGGGCCCCCTAAAGGGTTCCTATGCGTTACGGGAGCGTTGTGAGTCCGTCGTCAGGGATGCCCAGCCGTCAGGGGTGCCTACAGGCCCGGGATCCGGCCGTTGCGGAACAGGTCGACGAAGATCTGGTGATCGGCACGTGCGCGTGCGCCGTAGCTGTGCGCGAAGTCCACCAGGAGGCCCGCGAAGCCGTCCTCGTCGGCGGCGATCGCCGCGTCGATGGCCCGCTCGGTGGAGAACGGGACCAGCTCCGAGTGGCCGCTCTCGTCGTCGGCCGCGGCGTGCATGGTGGCCGTGGCCCGGCCGAGGTCGGCGACGACCGAGGCGATCTCCTCCGGGTCGTCGATGTCGCCCCAGTCCAGGTCCACCGCGTACGGCGAGACCTCGGCGACGAGCTGGCCCGCGCCGTCCAGCTCGGTCCAGCCCAGCCACGGGTCGGCGTGTGCCTGCAGGGCGCGCTGGGAGATCACCGTGCGGTGGCCCTCGTGCTGGAAGTACTCGCGGATCGAGGGGTCCGTGATGTGCCGGGAGACGGCCGGGGTCTGGGCCTGCTTGATGTAGATCACCACATCGTTCTCCAGGGCGTCGCTGTTGCCCTCCAGAAGGATGTTGTACGAGGGCAGACCGGCCGAGCCGATGCCGATGCCGCGGCGGCCGACGACGTCCTTCACCCGGTAGGAGTCCGGGCGGGTCAGGGAGGACTCCGGGAGCGTCTCCAGGTAGCCGTCGAAGGCCGCGAGCACCTTGTAGCGGGTGGCCGCGTCGAGCTCGATGGAGCCGCCGCCGGGCGCGAAGCGGCGCTCGAAGTCTCGGATCTCGGTCATCGAGTCGAGCAGCCCGAAGCGGGTCAGCGAGCGGGCGTCACGCAGCGCGTCCAGGAGCGGGCCCTCGGCGGTGTCCAGCGTGAAGGGCGGCACCTCGTCGCTCTTGGCGCCGGTGGCCAAGGCGTGGATGCGCTCGCGGTAGGCGGCCGCGTACACCTTGACCAGCTCGGTGATCTGGTCGTCGCTGAGCGCCTTCGCGTACCCGACGAGGGCCACGGAGGCGGCGAAGCGCTTGAGGTCCCAGGTGAAGGGGCCGACGTACGCCTCGTCGAAGTCGTTCACGTTGAAGATCAGGCGGCCGTTGGCGTCCATGTACGTGCCGAAGTTCTCGGCGTGCAGGTCGCCGTGGATCCAGACGCGCGAGGTGCGCTCGTCCAGATACGGTCCGCCGCGCTTCGACCCGAACCCGATGTCGGCGGTGAGGTCGTGGTAGAAGAGGCCCGCCGTGCCCCGGTAGAACGCGAAGGCGGAGGCCGCCATCTTGCGGAACTTGACGCGGAACGCGGCCGGGTCGGCGGCCAGGAGCTCGCCGAAGGCGGTGTCGAAGACGGCGAGGATCTGCTCGCCGCGTTGCTCGGCGCTGAGCTGCGGGACCGACATCGCTGGGTGCCTCCTGGTGCAGGTGGTGCGTGACATGAGGGAAGGACGTGTCCGTCCGCCGGGACGGTTGCTTCCGTCCTGTCCCAACGGACGAAGGTACGCGGGAGTGCCCGCGCGCCGGTACGCCCCGCACGAAGGTACGGGTCGCCGTCCCGCCCGTCACCCGGCCACCCCCCTCATCGAGGCGCTTCGCGCCACAGTGTTCGTCTCGAGTGTCAGTCCCGCGTCATAGACTTCGACGCTGTCCCCCCAGACTGTCCGCAGCCTGTCGACAATTGTTCTTCTTGGAGGCCGAAGCCGTGTCAAAGCCGCCGTTCACGCACCTGCACGTCCACACCCAGTACTCGCTGCTGGACGGTGCCGCGCGGCTCAAGGACATGTTCAACGCCTGCAATGAGATGGGCATGACGCACATCGCCATGAGTGACCATGGCAACCTTCACGGGGCGTACGACTTCTTCCACACGGCGAAGAAGGCGGGCGTCACGCCGATCATCGGCATCGAGGCGTACGTCGCCCCCGAGTCCCGGCGCAACAAGCGCAAGATCCAGTGGGGTCAGCCCCACCAGAAGCGCGACGACGTGTCCGGTTCGGGTGGTTACACCCACAAGACGATCTGGGCGGCCAACCGGACGGGCCTGCACAACCTCTTCCGGCTCTCCTCGGACGCGTACGCCGAGGGCTGGCTGCAGAAGTGGCCCCGCATGGACAAGGAGACCATCTCCCAGTGGTCCGAGGGGCTCATCGCCTCCACGGGCTGCCCCTCCGGCGAGCTCCAGACCCGTCTGCGCCTGGGCCAGTACGACGAGGCCTTGAAGGCGGCCTCCGAGTACCAGGACATCTTCGGCAAGGACCGCTACTTCCTGGAGCTGATGGACCACGGCATCGAGATCGAGCGCCGGGTCCGCGACGGACTCCTGGACATCGGCAAGAAGCTCGGCATCCCGCCCCTGGTGACGAACGACTCGCACTACACGTACGCGCACGAGGCGACAGCCCACGACGCCCTGCTGTGCATCCAGACCGGCAAGAACCTCTCCGACCCGGACCGCTTCCGCTTCGACGGCACCGGCTACTACCTGAAGTCCACGGACGAGATGTACGCCGTCGACTCCTCGGACGCCTGGCAGCAGGGCTGCGCCAACACCCTCCTGGTGGCCGAGCAGATCGACACCTCCGGCATGTTCGAGGCGAAGAACCTCATGCCGAAGTTCGACATCCCGGACGGCTTCACCGAGGTCACCTGGTTCAAGGAGGAAGTCCGGCTCGGCATGGAGCGCCGCTTCCCCGGCGGCGTCCCCGAGGACCGCCAGAAGCAGGTCGAGTACGAGATGGACGTCATCATCCAGATGGGGTTCCCGGGGTACTTCCTCGTCGTCGCCGACTTCATCATGTGGGCCAAGAAGCAGGGCATCGCGGTGGGCCCCGGCCGTGGCTCGGCGGCCGGTTCGATCGTCGCGTACGCCATGGGCATCACCGACCTCGACCCGATCCCGCACGGTCTGATCTTCGAGCGGTTCCTGAACCCCGAGCGCGTCTCCATGCCCGACGTCGACATCGACTTCGACGAGCGCAGGCGCGTCGAAGTGATCAGGTACGTGACCGAGAAGTACGGCGCCGACAAGGTCGCCATGATCGGCACCTACGGAAAGATCAAGGCGAAGAACGCCATCAAGGACTCCGCGCGCGTCCTGGGCTACCCGTACGCCATGGGCGACCGCCTCACCAAGGCGATGCCCGCCGACGTCCTCGGCAAGGGCATCGACCTCAGCGGCATCACCGACTCCTCGCACCCGCGCTACAGCGAGGCCGGCGAGATCCGGGCGATGTACGAGAACGAGCCGGACGTGAAGAAGGTCATCGACACCGCCAAGGGCGTCGAGGGCCTGGTCCGGCAGATGGGCGTGCACGCCGCCGGCGTCATCATGTCCAGCGAGCCCATCGTCGACCACGCGCCGGTCTGGGTACGGCACACGGACGGCGTGACCATCACGCAGTGGGACTACCCGCAGTGCGAGTCGCTCGGCCTGCTGAAGATGGACTTCCTCGGCCTGCGCAACCTGACGATCATGGACGACGCCGTCAAGATGGTGAAGTCCAACAAGGGCGTCGACCTCGACCTGCTGGCCCTCCCGCTCGACGATCCGACGACCTTCGAACTCCTCCAGCGCGGTGAGACCCTCGGCGTCTTCCAGTTCGACGGCGGCCCCATGCGCTCGCTGCTGCGCCTGATGAAGCCCGACAACTTCGAAGACATCTCCGCCGTCTCGGCGCTCTACCGTCCCGGCCCGATGGGCATGGACTCGCACACGAACTACGCGCTCCGTAAGAACGGCCTGCAGGAGATCACGCCGATCCACAAGGAGCTGGAGGAGCCCCTCCAGGAGGTCCTGGCCGTCACCTACGGCCTGATCGTCTACCAGGAGCAGGTGCAGAAGGCCGCCCAGATCATCGCTGGGTACTCGCTCGGCGAGGCCGACATCCTCCGCCGCGTGATGGGCAAGAAGAAGCCCGAGGAGCTGGCGAAGAACTTCACCATCTTCCAGGCCGGCGCCCAGAAGAACGGCTACAGCGACGAGGCCATCCGGGCCCTGTGGGACGTCCTGGTGCCCTTCGCCGGCTACGCCTTCAACAAGGCCCACTCGGCCGCGTACGGCCTGGTCTCGTACTGGACCGCGTACCTCAAGGCGAACTACCCGGCCGAGTACATGGCGGGCCTGCTCACCTCGGTCAAGGACGACAAGGACAAGTCCGCGATCTATCTGAACGAGTGTCGGCGCATGGGCATCAAGGTGCTCCCGCCCAACGTCAACGAGTCGGAGCAGAACTTCGCCGCGCAGGGCGACGACGTGATCCTCTTCGGCCTCTCCGCCGTCCGTAACGTCGGTACGAACGTCGTCGAGTCGATCATCAAGAGCCGCAAGGCCAAGGGGAAGTACGCCTCCTTCCCGGACTACCTCGACAAGGTCGAGGCCGTCGCCTGCAACAAGCGCACCACGGAATCGCTGATCAAGGCGGGCGCCTTCGACACGATGGGGCACACCCGCAAGGGCCTTACTGCGCAGTTCGAGCCGATGATCGACAACGTGGTGCAGGTCAAGCGCAAGGAGGCCGAGGGCCAGTTCGACCTCTTCGGCGGGATGGGCGAGGAGGAGACCAGCGAGCCCGGCTTCGGACTCGACGTCGAGTTCACGACCGACGAGTGGGACAAGGCCTATCTGCTCGCCCAGGAGCGGGAGATGCTCGGTCTGTACGTCTCCGACCACCCCCTCTTCGGCCTGGAGCACGTCCTCTCCGACAAGGCCGACGCGGGTATCTCGCAGCTCACCGGAGGTGAGCACGCGGACGGCGCGGTCGTCACCATCGGCGGCATCATCTCGGGCCTGCAGCGCAAGATGACCAAGCAGGGCAACGCCTGGGCGATCGCCACGGTGGAGGACCTGGCCGGTTCCATCGAGTGCATGTTCTTCCCGGCGACGTACCAGCTGGTGTCGACCCAACTCGTCGAGGACGCCGTCGTCTTCGTCAAGGGACGCCTCGACAAGCGTGAGGACGTGCCGCGGCTGGTCGCGATGGAGCTCCAGGTCCCCGACCTGTCGAACGCGGGCACCAACGCGCCCGTGATCCTCACCATCCCTGCGCTGAAGGTCACCCCGCCGATGGTGAGCCGCCTCGGCGAGATCCTCAGCCACCACAAGGGCGAGAGTGAGGTCCGCATCAGGCTCCAGGGCCCGCGCAAGACCACGGTGCTGCGGCTCGACCGGCACCGGGTGAAGCCGGATCCGGCGCTCTTCGGTGACTTGAAGGTGCTGCTGGGCCCGTCCTGCCTGGCGGGCTGAGGCACGGCAACCCACGGCGAGTGAGCCGAAGGGGCGCGCCGGTGTCGAGAGCGCATGGGGGTCCCCCCGCTCGAGCGAAGCCGAGAGTGGGGGAGCGCGGAGGCCCGACGAAAGAGGGTCGAGCATGGTCGGGCTCTCGACACCGCTGTAGCGCCCCGGAGGCGAACCGAGCCCTAGAAAAGAGGGGCGCATCCGTTGTCGGATGCGCCCCTCGGTGTATGCCTGGGCTTCAACGGCCCTTAAGCGTGGCCTCAGTTGTGGCCGAAGCGCTTCTGGTGCTTGCGGGCGACGTCCGCGGGACTGCTCTGGACCTGCGATATCGGCGTGTGGGCCTCCGTCGAGGACCGCTGCGCCTGCTCATGCGCACGCTCGGCCTGCGAGGAGCGGTCCTGCTGGCCGCCCTGCTTGCGGTTCTTGTTCTTGGCCATGGTGATTGCCTCCTGTGGGGCCCTAGGGGTCAGGGCCGGAACCAGATTCACATAGCCTGACAAGCAGTGCATTTCGGAGAATTACCGTGCGTGATAAGGCCTGTCGGAGCGTTATCTCCCGATACGCCACGCCGAAGATCGAGTTCGGGCCGTTAACCTCCGCGTGGTCGGGCAGACTCGAAGCAAGCCCGAAGCAAACCTCCCGGAACCGGAAAGAGGGTGGACCGCGTGGACCGCTGCATCGTCCTGGTGGACGCCGGGTATCTGCTCGGGGCTGCCGCCAGTCTCCTCGCCGGGGAGCCCTCGCGATCCCGGATCACCGTCGACCACGCCGCCCTCATCCAGGGCTTGCGCGAGCGCGCCGAGTCCGACACGGAGCGGCCCCTGCTGCGCATCTACTGGTTCGACGGCGCCCCCGACCGCGTACCGCAACCGGAGCACCGCAGGCTGCGCGTGATGCCACGGGTCACGGTGCGCCTGGGCGCGCTGACCCGTAGCGACGGGCGGTGGGCGCAGAAGGGCGTCGACGCCGCCATGCATGCCGAGCTGACCGAGCTGGCCCGCAACCGCGCCTGCTCCGACGTGGTCCTGGTGACCGGCGACGGGGACCTACTGCCGGGCATGATGGCCGCAAAGGAACACGGCGTCGCCGTACACCTGTGGGCCGTGCAGGCCGCGGACGGCGACTACAACCAGTCCGAGGACCTGGTCGCCGAGGCCGACGAGCGCCGGGTGCTGGACCGTGCGTGGATCACCAAGGCCGTACGGGCCAAGGATCTCGGCGGGATCTGCGCGCCGCAGCCCGTGCCGCGCCCCGAGATCGCCGCGATCCTCTCCGCGCCGCTGCCCGACTCGTCGCTCGCCGGCGCGGCCGAGCGGCCCGCCGAGTCCGCGGAGCACAGCCCTGTGGCCGAGTCGCGGAACGGGGCCGAGGAGCGGGTTCCCACCCCCAAGGGCGTACCCACGCCGAAGGACCTGGCCGCACTGCGCACACCGGGCGTACAGGCCCCCCAGCACCCCGCGAGCGCGACGCTGCGCTGGTCGTCCGACAAGGGGTGGATCGAGCGGCCCGGGGGCGCCACCGAGTCGGCGGAGGCCGCCGCGCTGCCCACGCTCGCCCAGCTCACCTCCGCCGAGCAGCGGTGGGCCGACCGCGAGGAGGACATCACCACGGTCGGCGGTGATCCGTACGAGGTCGGGCAGGTCTTCGCGCGCCGTTGGATGGGGCGGCTCACCGACCCGGGCCATCTGCAGAAGCTGTCCACGATGTACCCGCGGGTGCCGCACCGCGTGGACGGCGAGCTGCTGCGTTACGCCGCGCGCTTCGGGCTGCTCGCCCACAAGGACGACCAGATCGACGAGCACGACCGGTATGCGATCAGGGCGGGGTTCTGGCGGGAGATCGATGTGCGCACGGCGGCGGAGCACGCCCCTGCCGGGGAGTGAACCGGGGGAGCGGTTGAACCCCGGGTGTGTCTCTCGGGTGCGGGTGGGTGGGGCTTGTCGCGCTCACGCGGCGCAGCCGCACGACGTCACAGCCCCGCGGCCCTGGCCGGGCGGGGCGCGAGATACGCTCATGAGTGGCTTGTGAGTGGGCCCAGGTGACGGCCCCGGGCGCATAACGGGGCATCGGACCCCGTAGGCTCGTCCTTCGTGAGTACGCGCACGGCACAGGCAGTCCGGAACGGGCACAGGGGCGATGTCGTGTGCTCGGCGCGCGCGCTGACCAAGACCTACCCGGCCGTCCGCGGACGCCGTGGCAGCCCCGGTACGCCCGAGGTGCGGGCCACCGACGGGGTACGGCTGGACATCCGGCGCGGTGAGATCTTCGGGCTGCTCGGGCCGAACGGCGCCGGGAAGTCGACCCTCGTACGCCAGCTGACCGGGCTCATGCGACCCGACAGCGGCAGTATCGAGATCCTCGGGCACGACATCGTGCGCCACCCCGAGCGGGCGGCGCGGATCCTCGCGTACCTCGGACAGGAGTCCACCGCCCTCGACGAGCTGACCGTGTCGCTGGCCGCGGAGACGACCGGGCGGCTGCGCGGGCTCGAACTGCGCGAGGCGCGGGCCGAGCGGGACGCCGTACTCGACGAGCTGGGGCTCACCCCGATCGCCTCCCGCCCCCTGAAGAAGCTGTCCGGCGGCCAGCGGCGGCTGGCCTGCTTCGCCACCGCGCTGGTCGGACAACGGCCGCTGCTCGTCCTCGACGAGCCGACCACCGGCATGGACCCCGTGGCCCGGCGGGCCGTGTGGAGCGCCGTCGACCGGCGCCGGGCCGAACACGGCACCACCGTGCTGCTGGTCACCCACAACGTCATCGAGGCGGAGACCGTCCTCGACCGGGTCGCCGTCCTCGACCGGGGCCGCGTCATCGCCTGCGACACACCGGCCGGTCTGAAGGAGCGGGTCGCGGGCGAGGTGAGGGTCGAACTCGTCTGGCGCGAGAACGCGCCGCTGGACGTGCCCGAGGTCGCCGCGCTGCGGGCCCGGGCCGTCGAGTCGGGACGCCGCTGGACCCTGCGGCTCGCCCCGGAGGAAGCCCGCGCGGCCGTCGCCACGGTCACCGGTGGCGCCGCGTTCGCCGCGCTCGACGACTTCACGCTGGCCACGCCGAGCCTCGAGGACGTGTACCTCTCGCTCGGCGGCGATGCGCAGGGGCTGGTGAAGGCATGAGCCCGCGGGGTCCGGAATCCGTAGGGGAGTCCGTACGGGTGGGGAGGGGCGTCGTGGGTGTGGGAGACGGCGTGAGAATCGGCGTCGGAAACAGGGACAGGACGGCTGCCGGAGTGAAGAGGAGCAGCTCGACGTGAGTGTCGTACCCGCTGAGGTGCTGTCGGGCAGTGCGCTGTCCGCGGCCGAGGGCGCCGGCGACGCCGCCGAACTCGGGCCGCGGGCGCGGCTGTGGCCCTCCCTCGCCGCCATGTACCGGGCCCAGCTCTCCCGCGCGCGCGTGGCGCGGATTCCGCTGCTGTTCGTGGCCACGGTCCAGTCCGTCGGCATCATGGTCATGATGCGTGGCGTGGTGGACGGCGGGGGCGAGGCCCGCTCCATCGTGGCCGGGGCGTCGGTCCTGGTCGTCGCCTTCGTCGGGCTGAACCTGCTGGCACAGTACTTCGGACAGCTGCGGGCCGGCGGCGGGCTCGACCACTACGCGACCCTGCCCGTGCCGCCGGCCGCCGTCGTGCTGGGCGTGGCCGGCGCGTACGCGTCCTTCACCGTGCCCGGGACCGTGGTCACCGCCCTCGTCGGCTGTGTCCTCTTCGGGCTGCCGATGGCGCATCTGTGGGTGCTCGTCGCGGTGATCCCGCTCGCCGGCGCCGCGCTCGCCGGGCTCGGGGCGGCACTCGGACTGCTTGCGCCTCGACCCGAACTCGCCACGCTGCTCGGACAGTTGGGGATGTCGGCGGCACTGCTGCTCGGGGTGCTGCCGGCGGACCGGCTGCCTACGGTGGTGCAGTACGGCCGTGATCTGCTGCCCTCCACCTACGGCGTCGAGGCCTTCGCGCGGAGCTTCGGGGAGCACCCCGACTGGGCCTTCGTCCTCGGTGACCTCGGCGTCTGCGCGGGCGTCGGGGTGGCCTCGCTGGCGGTGGCGACCTGGGCGTACCGCCGGGCGGCCGTCCGGTGACGCGGCTGACAGCCGGGCCTGGCACGATGGCAGGGTGACCGCACCGCTGACTCCGCCGCCGCCGCCGCATCAACCTCCCTCCGACGACGCCCATGCCTGGCAGGCTCCGCCCGCCGGGGGCGTCGCGGGGACCGTCGGGTACGAACAGGACGGGCCCGGGATGAAGACCGAAGTGAAGGAGGCCGCCGTCGTCACGGTGGCGGTGGCACTCGCGGGAGTACTGCTCGGGGTGCTGTGGTGGTGGCTGGCGCCGCATGTGCCGCTGGTCGCGGACGACAGCGCGGTGTATCTGAAGGACACCGAAGGTGAGCAGGCCATCGGGGTCGACGGAACGTTCACGCTGCTCGCGTTGGCGTTCGGTGCGGTCAGCGCGGTGGTGGTTTTTCTGGTGCGGCGGCGTGGGGGTGTGCCGCTCGTCGTGGCGCTGGCCGTGGGGGGTGTGCTCGGGTCGCTGCTCGCCTGGCGGATCGGGATCTGGCTCGGGCCGACGCAGAACGTGGTCGCCCATGCCAAGCATGTCGGCAAGGGGGTGACTTTCTCGGCGCCGTTGAAGCTCGGGGCGAAGGGGGCGTTGCTGGCGTGGTCCCTGGCGGGGCTGGTGGTTCATCTCGGTCTGACCGCGTTGTTCGGTCCCCGGGATCCGGATCCCTATGCGAGCCCGTACGGGGCCCCACCGGCGCCTCCGGCGGTCTGAACCGGGGACACGGCCGGCTTCTCTCGCCCCCGCCGCCCCTACCCGTCCCATCCCCAGGGGCTCCGCCCCTTCGACTCCACTGGGGGCTGCCGCCCCCAGACCCCCGCATCGGCCTGAACGGCCTCGTCCTCAAACGCCGGACGGGCTGGGGGTATGGGCCTTCGGGTTCGTCCTCAGGGGCCTGATGGGCTGGGGGACGGGACGCGGGCCGGCGGGGTGGGTGGGGTATCGGCCTTCGGTCTCGTCCTCACACGCCGGACGGGCTGAAAGATGCGGGGCGGAGCCTCGCCCCAGGGGCGCGGGGAACTGCGCGCTCAGCCCCCACCGGCCGTCAGTCGGACGACTTCGGGGGGCCGGGCGCCCAGGTCATGGAGGTCGGTGGCCGTGGTTCGAGCGGCCCTTCTTCGTGCGCCACTTGCGTTTGCGGGTTCGCTTCGACATGCCTCTCGTGCTTAACGCAGGATGACGCATCCGTCGAGGGGTCACGCACGGGCGACCGGCGCGGCAACCGCTTCCGTGAGTTTCGCCAAGTCGTCGGGGGCGAGCTCCACCTCCAGGCCCCGGCGGCCGGCCGAGACGCAGATCGTGGTGTGGTGGTCGGCCGAGGCGTCCAGGACCGTGCGGAGTTTCTTGCGCTGGCCCAGGGGGGAGATGCCGCCGCGGACGTAGCCCGTGGTGCGCTCGGCGGCGGCCGGGTCGGCCATGGCGGCGCGCTTGCCGCCCACCGCCGTGGCCAGGGCCTTGAGGTCCAGGGAGCCCGCGACGGGGACCACGGCGACCACCAGGGAGCCGTCCACGTCCGCGACCAGGGTCTTGAAGACGCGGTCGGGCGAGACGCCCATCGCCTCGGCGGCCTCCTCGCCGTAGGAGGGGTGCGCGGGGTCGTGCTCGTAGGCGTGGACCGTGTACGCGACGCCCGCCGCGGTCAGGGCCACCGTCGCGGGCGTGCCCCCGGGCTGCTGCTTCTTCGACTTCTTCGCCAAGGTGTCGATGCCTTCAGTTGAGACTTGTCGGGTTGCGCGTCAGTTCCGCCGCGGGCAACGACGGCAGGTTACGGATGATGGCGGTCTCGGCGCGCAGGAGTTTCAGCTCTTCGTGGAGGCGGGTGGCCGTGTCGGGGGCCTGGAGCAGCTGCTGCTTGGCCGGGATGTCGAGCATCACGGCGGCCGCCACGAGGTAGGAGACCACCGCCGGGTCGTCCGGCAGGTCCGCGCCGGTGGACAGTGAGCGTTCGCGGGCGCCCGCCAGCCGCTTCTGGTACTGCCGGAAGGCCCGCAGGACGCCCTCGGCGAGCGCGCCCGCCTCCTCGCCGGGTTCCTCCGGCAGCTCCTCCAGCTCGGCCGTCAGGAAGGGGCCGGAGGCGTCCACCGACAGGAGCCGTACCCGCGTGGTGCCGGTGGCGAGGACCTCGAAGCTGCCGTCGGCGCGCTCCCGGACGGTGGCCGCGTCCGCGACGCAGCCCACCTCGTGGAAGGCCTTCAGCGGGTCGTCGCCGAACCCGGCCGCGGGCCCGCGCTGCGGCAACGCCGTCTGGTCCGGCATGCCGGGTGCGGAGGGCGCGACCTCGTGGCCGTCGCGGATGGCGACGACGGCGAATCGGCGCGATTCGTCCTCGGGGGTCTTCAGCAGTTCGCGCATCATGGCGCGATAGCGCTCCTCGAAGATGTTCAGTGGAAGCACGAGCCCCGGGAACAGAACCGAGTTCAGGGGGAAGAGCGGGAGCCGGACGGTGGTCACGACGCGAAAGCCTAATGGTCGCCGGAGCGGGCACGTCCGTCGTGCTCACTCCGTGGATGGAGGGGGGTGTTCGAGGCGACCTCCAGGCGGACTCCGTCGCGCAGTTCCAGGAACTGGCTCAGCGGGTCGTCGGAGACCCGGTCCCAGGGGAACGAGGTCGCGTACGGGCCGATCAGACGGAGCTGGTCCAGGGCGTCCTGCCAGCGCTCCAGCCTGATCAGGACGTAGGTGAGGAGGTTGCGCACCTCCGCGGGCCACGGGTCGGCGGGCGCGTACGCCGCCGAGACCGCGATCGCGAGGTCGGCCGCCGCGTCGAGCCGTTCACGCGGTACGACGGCCCGGCCGCCCTCGGTCAGATAGGCGAAGGCCGCGCGCACCGGCAACGCCTGTACGAGTGAGCCGGGCAGCGCGTCCTGGGCGGCCCGCTCGGCGAAGTCGAAGCACTCGCGGTGCGAGCCGTACCAGGCGGCCGACAGGTACTTCAGGGCGGCCACATGGCAACCATAGTGGTGCGGGGAGCGGCGTACGGCCTCGGTCCACAGCTTCTCGAACTCGGTGTGCCCGGCGTTGGTGCCCCGGGCGTGGTCGAGCGCGATCCGCCAGGGCACAGGGTCGCGCGGGTCGCCCTCGGCGGCGGCGCCGATCAGCGGGCCGGCCTCGCGCAGCAGCTCGGCGCGGGCGGGCGACTCCCACCAGCGGCGCACCGCGAGCTCGGCCTTGACCAGGAGCGCGTCCGGGTCGTGCGGGGACTCGCTCTGCCAGGTCTGGAGCCACTCGTCGCGGGTGCGGGCGAAGGCGGCGAGGCGCATCGCGTAGCGGTCGCGGTTCTCCCACTCGGCGGCCTCGCGGGTAGCGGCGAGCAGTTTGGCCGCGATGTCGTACTCGCCGCGGGCCGCCGCGACGAGGGCGGGGGCGAGCCGCTCGTCCGGGGCGTCCAGCAGTACCTCGTCGTCGGCGGGCAGTCCGGCGGCGAGGCGCGAAGTGTTCTTGACCATCCGGGCCGTACGGATGAACGCGCGCAGCAGTGCCATGGTATCGACCATTGAAAACCGCAGGTCGGGGCTGTACCAGAGGCGGGCGGTGACACTTTCGTAACCCTCGTTTGGTTGTGCGTCGAACGGTCAAGGGTGAGTAAAAAGTGACTGTTGTTCTACTATTGAAGGCCTGTCAACAACATGGCCGGATGCTGTCCCAAGGGCCTCTCAGCTGCGGCGCAGCAGCCGCGTCGCCCCCGCCGCCACCGTCGTCGCCAGGATCCAGCCAAGGAGGATCACCACCGCGGCCAGCCACTGCCAGCCGCCGCGCAGCTGCCAGGTGTCCACCTGGCCGAGGTCGATCACCGGCAGCAGCAGGTCGAGGGCGAACAGCGCGGCGTTCCACGGCGGACGCCCGCCGCTCGCCGGGGTGTGGGTCGCGTGCGAGAAGGCGATCGAGGACGCCGCCCACAGCACCGCCATCCACAGGGCCGCCCGGCCGGGCCGGTACCCGTAGGCGACCGTCCAGTCCTGTGCGTACCCCCACAGCTTGGCCGCGAGCGGCAGGGTCTCGCGGCGGCGACGCTGCTTGGCGAGCAGCACCTCGCGCGCGTCCTCGTCCTCACCGGAGTCGCGCAGCACGGTGGCCAGTCGCTCGTACGGCTCCGGGCTGTACTCGGCGGTCGCCGCCGCCACCCACTCCAGCCGCCGGATCAGCGGGAACCCGCCCTGCGGTACGAGGTTCTCGTAGCTGAATCCGCCCATGTGGAGGTTGCCCGGGCCCGGCCAGCTGTCCGCCCGGTCGACGAGATTGACGATCCGCGCGCCCGACAGGACGACCTTGCCCCGCTCCGGGCGCTCCCCGAGGAAGCGCAGCTCGGGCGTCTGCACCCGCAGCAGGGACAGCTCCTGGTCGTCGTCGAAGGTGAAACGGGCCCGCTCGAAGTCGAGGGCGTCCCCGAACCGCCCGTCGTCGAGGCGGATGCCGCCCCGGCACTCGAAGCGTTGCACCAGCGTCCCGCGCGCCGGGGTGGTGCCACTGGTCAGCAGGGGATTGCCGAGGCCCGCGGGGGTCATGTACAGCGTGCGGTTGACGGTCAGCTGGGGGGCGTTCAGGGCGAGCCGTGAGTACGGGTTGTTCAGCTTGCTGCCGCGCAGGCTGAGCGAGACACCGACCGTCGCGCCGCGCAGACTCAGCTCGCCGTGCGACTCCAGCATCTCGGCCTGAAGGTCCTGTCCCACGGTCATGCCGTCCCCGGTGAGCGAGCGGCCGCGCCGGTCCCGGTAGACCACGGCCTGGTTGAGCAGCAGATCCGTGCCGATGTGCGCGTCGGTCAGCCGTACACCGTTGTGGAAGCGGCAGCGCGGCAGATGCAGATCGCCCTCGGTGTGCACCCGGGCCGCCTCCAGGCGCGGCACCGAGCAGTTGACCAGGCGTACGGTCGTGAAGCGCGCCTCCGGCAGCAGGATCTCCTTCTCGAACCGGCAGCCCTTCAGCTCGACGTACGGGACCACCGTGCCGCCCGCGAGGTCGAGGACGTCGGTGATCTGCACGCCGGTCAGCTTCAGGGAGGCGACCCGGCCCTGGAGGGCCGGCGGCCCGTCGAGCAGCAGCCACGCCACGATCCGGGCCCGGACACTGCGCTCGGGCCCCCAGGGATGGCCGCCGTGCGGATCGTCCACGGTCATGTCCCCGCTACGCAGGTCGTACACGCTGCCGTTGCGGAAGGCCTGCCACATCCCGGCCTCGGCCGCGGTCAACTCGTCTGGCAGGTCCCCGGCGCGCAGGCCGGCCCCCTCGGTCACGGCTCTTCCCTTCCTCCCCAACTACTCGCGGGTTTCGTACGACCGTTCATGCCCGCTGTGTGACGGACCGAACGCTATTGGTGACGGAGATCTCCGGGGGGAGCCTGGGACGGCTTGTATCAGCCATTGATACAGGCGTCCGGCGCCTTATCGCCGTCTGAGAGAATTGGGATCGTGCTGCAATCTCTTCGTATGGCCCGAATCGATCTGCGCGGCGACGCCCTCCCCGAGGGCTCCGCCCTGCGCGACCTGCTGCCCCGAGCCGACTTCGACGTACAGGCCGCCCTGGAGAAGGTGCGTCCGATCTGCGAGGCCGTGCATCATCGGGGGGACGCGGCGCTGATCGACTACGCGGAGAAGTTCGACGGCGTACGGCTGGAGTCCGTACGGGTCCCGGCCCAGGCCCTCGCCGACGCCCTGGAGCAGCTCGACCCGGCCGTGCGCGCGGCCCTGGAGGAGTCCATCCGCCGCGCCCGCCTGGTCCACCGCGAGCAGCGCCGCGCCGCGCACACCACCCAGGTCGCGCCGGGCGGCTCGGTCACCGAGAAGTGGGTGCCGGTCGGGCGGGTTGGGCTGTACGCGCCCGGCGGCCGCTCCGTCTACCCCTCGTCCGTGATCATGAACGTGGTCCCGGCGCAGGAGGCGGGCGTCGAGTCGATCGCCCTCGCCTCCCCCGCGCAGGCCGATTTCGGCGGCCTGCCGCACCCGACGATCCTCGCCGCCTGCGCGCTGCTCGGCGTCGACGAGGTGTACGCGGCCGGTGGCGCGACCGCCGTCGCGATGTTCGCGTACGGCACGGAGTCCTGCCCGCCCGCCAACATGGTCACCGGCCCCGGCAACATCTGGGTCGCCGCCGCCAAGCGCTACTTCACCGGCAAGATCGGCATCGACACCGAGGCCGGCCCGACCGAGATCGCGATCCTCGCGGACGAGACCGCCGACCCGGTGCACGTGGCCGCCGACCTGATCAGCCAGGCCGAGCACGACCCGCTCGCCGCCGCCGTCCTCGTCACGGACTCCGCCGAGCTGGCGGAGGCGGTCGAGAAGGAGCTGGAGCCGCAGGTCGCGGCCACCAAGCACATCGAGGACCGGATCGTCCCGGCGCTCAGCGGCAGGCAGTCGGCGATCGTCCTCGTCGACGGCGTGGACGAGGGCCTGCGGGTCGTCGACGCGTACGGCGCCGAGCACCTGGAGATCCAGACGGCGGACGCGGCCGCCGTCGCCGACCGGGTGAAGAACGCGGGCGCGATCTTCGTCGGCGCCTGGGCGCCGGTGTCGCTGGGCGACTACTGCGCGGGCTCCAACCACGTGCTGCCCACCGGCGGTTGCGCCTGCCACTCCTCGGGGCTGAGCGTCCAGTCCTTCCTGCGCGGCATCCACATCGTGGACTACACGCGCGACGCCCTCGCCGAGGTGGCGCACCACGTGGTGACGCTCGCGGAGGCGGAGGACCTGCCGGCCCACGGGGCGGCGATCAAGGCTCGTTTCGGGTGGAAGGTTCCAGAGAGCAAGTGACCGGTATCGACGATCTTCCCGTACGGGACGAGCTGCGCGGCAAGTCCCCCTACGGTGCGCCCCAACTCGACGTGCCCGTACGGCTGAACACCAACGAGAACCCCTACCCGCTGCCCGAACCGCTCGTCGAGCGGATCGCCGAGCGGGTCCGTGAGGCCGCCCGCAACCTCAACCGCTACCCCGACCGGGACGCGGTGGAGCTGCGCACCGAGCTGGCCAAGTACCTGACGAGGACCGGCGGGCACCGGGTCGGCGTCGAGAACGTCTGGGCGGCCAACGGCTCGAACGAGGTCATCCAGCAGCTGCTGCAGACCTTCGGGGGACCCGGCCGTACGGCGATCGGCTTCGAGCCCTCGTACTCGATGCACACGCTCATCGCACGCGGCACCGGCACGGCCTGGATCTCGGGTCCCCGCAACGAGGACTTCACGATCGACCTGGCGGCCGCCACCCGGGCCATCACCGAGAGCCGCCCGGACGTCGTCTTCATCACCACCCCCAACAACCCCACGGGCAACGCGGTGCCGCGTGAGACGGTCCTCGCGCTGTACGAGGCCGCGCAGGCCGCCAAGCCGTCCATGGTCGTGGTCGACGAGGCGTACGTCGAGTTCAGCCACGGCGACTCGCTGCTGCCGCTGATCGAGGGGCGGCCGAATCTCGTCGTCTCGCGGACGATGTCGAAGGCGTTCGGCGCGGCCGGACTGCGCCTCGGCTATCTCGCCGCGCACCCCGCGGTCGTGGACGCGGTCCAGCTCGTACGGCTGCCCTACCACCTGTCGGCCGTCGCGCAGGCCACCGCCCTGGCCGCCCTGGAGCACACCGACACGCTGCTCGGGTACGTGGAGCAGCTGAAGGCCGAGCGGGACCGGCTGGTCGCCGAGCTGCGTGCGATCGGGTACGACGTGACCGAGTCCGACGCGAACTTCGTCCAGTTCGGGCGATTCGCGGACTCCCACGAGGCCTGGCAGAAGATCCTCGACCAGGGCGTCCTGGTCCGGGACAACGGCGTACCGGGATGGCTGCGGGTCTCCGCCGGCACCCCGGCCGAAAACGACGCGTTCCTGGACGCGGTCCGTGAGTTGAAGAAGGAGCAGAGCGCATGAGCCGCGTCGGAAGAGTGGAGCGGACGACCAAGGAGACGTCGGTCCTCGTCGAGATAGATCTCGACGGGTCCGGCAAGGTCGAGGTGTCGACGGGCGTGGGCTTCTACGACCACATGCTCGACCAGCTCGGCCGGCACGGTCTGTTCGACCTGACCGTGAAGACCGAGGGCGACCTGCACATCGACTCGCACCACACCATCGAGGACACCGCCCTCGCGCTCGGCGCCGCCTTCAAGCAGGCACTCGGCGACAAGGTCGGGATCTACCGCTTCGGCAACTGCACGGTCCCGCTGGACGAGTCCCTCGCCCAGGTGACGGTCGACCTGTCGGGCCGCCCCTACCTCGTGCACACCGAGCCCGAGAACATGGCGCCGATGATCGGCGAGTACGACACGACGATGACCCGGCACATCCTGGAGTCCTTCGTCGCCCAGGCCCAGATCGCACTGCACGTGCACGTGCCCTACGGTCGCAACGCGCACCACATCGTGGAGTGCCAGTTCAAGGCGCTCGCCCGGGCGCTGCGCTACGCCTCCGAGCGCGACCCGCGCGCCGCCGGCATCCTCCCCTCCACGAAGGGCGCTCTGTAAAGCCATGACAGGTCTCAACTCCATGCTGATCGTCGTCGGGCTCTTCCTCCTGGGCGGCGTCTACTCCTTCGTCAAGCAGAAGATGCCCGCGAGCCTCATCGTGCTGCTCTCCTTCGGCGCCGCGATGTGTCTGGTCGCGGGCGTCATGAGGCTGGAGGTGTGGAATTGACCGCTCCTAAGAAGGTCGTCGTCTTCGACTACGGCTTCGGGAACGTGCGCTCCGCCGAGCGTGCCCTCGCACGCGCGAGTGCCGAGGTCGAGATCACGCGCGACTTCGACAAGGCCATGAACGCGGACGGGCTGCTGGTGCCCGGCGTCGGCGCCTTCGCCGCCTGCATGAAGGGCCTCAAGGACGCCCGCGGCGACTGGATCATCGGCCGCCGCCTGTCCGGCGGCCGCCCGGTGATGGGCATCTGCGTCGGCATGCAGATCCTCTTCGAGCGCGGCATCGAGCACGGCGTGGAGACCGAGGGCCTCGACGAGTGGCCCGGCACGGTCAAACCGCTCCAGGCCGACATCGTGCCCCACATGGGCTGGAACACGGTCGAGGCCCCGGCCGACTCACAGCTCTTCGCCGGACTCGACGCCGACGCGCGCTTCTACTTCGTGCACTCCTACGCCGTCCACGACTGGTCCCTGGAAGTCGGCAACCCGGCACTGCGCGCACCCCTGGTGACCTGGTCGACGCACGGCAAGCCCTTTGTGGCGGCCGTCGAGAACGGCCCCCTGTGGGCCACGCAGTTCCACCCCGAGAAGTCCGGCGACGCCGGAGCCCAGCTCCTCACCAACTGGATCGGAACACTGTGAGCAAGCTCGAACTCCTCCCCGCCGTCGACGTCCGCGACGGCCAGGCCGTCCGGCTCGTGCACGGCGAGTCCGGGACGGAAACTTCTTACGGCTCCCCCCTCGAGGCCGCCCTCGCCTGGCAGCGCTCGGGCGCCGAGTGGCTGCACCTCGTCGACCTGGACGCCGCGTTCGGCACCGGCGACAACCGCAAGCTGATCGCCGAGGTCGCCGGCGCCATGGACATCAAGGTCGAGCTGTCCGGTGGCATCCGCGACGACGACACGCTCGCCGCCGCCCTCGCCACCGGCTGCACCCGGGTGAACCTCGGCACCGCCGCCCTGGAGAGTCCGGAGTGGGTCGCCAAGGTCATCGCCGAGCACGGCGACAAGATCGCGGTCGGTCTCGACGTACGCGGTACGACGCTGCGCGGCCGCGGCTGGACTCGCGACGGCGGCGACCTCTACGAGACGCTGGAGCGCCTCGACTCCGAGGGCTGCGCGCGCTACGTGGTCACGGACATCGCCAAGGACGGCACACTGCAGGGCCCGAACCTGGAGCTGCTGCGCAATGTGTGCGCCGCGACGGACCGCCCGGTCGTCGCCTCGGGCGGGGTCTCGTCCCTGGACGACCTGCGTGCCATCGCCGAGCTCGTGCCGCTGGGCGTCGAGGGCTCGATCGTCGGCAAGGCCCTCTACGCCAAGGCGTTCACCCTGGAAGAGGCCCTGGAGGCGGTAGCCAAGTGAGCGACGTACGACGCGTCACGACCGGCGCGCCCTGGGAGGACGCCTTCGGCTACTCCCGCGCGGTGGAGCTGCCGAACGGCCTGGTGCTGGTCGCCGGCTGCACGTCGATAGTGGACGGCGAGATCGCCGGGGGCGGCCCGTACGAGCAGGCGATCAACGCGTTCAAAGTCGCGTTCGCGGCGCTGGAGCAGCTGGGTCTGGGCCGGGACGACGTGGTACGGACGCGCATGTACGTCACCCATGCGCGGGACGTGGACGACGTCGGGCGCGCTCACAAAGAGCTGTTCGACGCCGTCCGGCCCGCCGCATCCATGATCATCGTCTCCGGCTTCGTGGACCCCAGTCTGGTCGTCGAGGTCGAGGTGGAGGCGTTCCGCCCCAGCGGAGAACCGGGAGTGTCCGCAGCATGACCCTCGCCGTACGAGTCATCCCCTGTCTGGACGTGGACAACGGCCGGGTCGTCAAGGGCGTCAACTTCCAGAACCTGCGCGACGCGGGCGACCCCGTCGAGATGGCCAAGGTGTACGACGCCGAGGGCGCCGACGAGCTGACGTTCCTGGACATCACCGCGTCCTCGGGCAACCGGGAGACCACCTACGACGTGGTGCGCCGCACGGCCGAGCAGGTCTTCATCCCGCTCACCGTGGGCGGCGGCGTGCGCACGGCCGAGGACGTCGACAAGCTGCTGCGGGCGGGCGCCGACAAGGTCGGGGTCAACACGGCCGCGATCGCCCGGCCCCAGCTCATCAGGGAGATCGCGGAGCGGTTCGGGCGGCAGGTGCTGGTGCTGTCGGTGGACGCCCGGCGCACTCCTGGGGGGACCTTCGAGGTCACCACCCACGGCGGGCGCAAGGGCACCGGGATCGACGCGGTCGAGTGGGCGCACCAGGCCGCCGAGCTGGGCGCGGGCGAGATCCTGCTCAACTCGATGGACGCGGACGGCACGAAGGGCGGCTACGACATCGAGATGATCGAGGCCGTCCGCAGACACGTCACCGTGCCGCTCATCGCCAGCGGCGGCGCGGGCCGGCTCGCCGACTTCCCGCCCGCCGTCGCGGCGGGCGCCGACGCGGTGCTCGCCGCGTCCGTCTTCCACTTCGGGGACCTGCGGATCGGTCAGGTGAAGGAGACGCTCCGGGCGGCGGGCCGCCCCGTCCGCTGACGCCTGACGCCTGACGCCTGACGCCTGACGGCGCCCGCGCCGCGAGCCCCGGTCACTGAGTGGCCGGGGCTCACTTCGGGGCAGATGTGAAAGTTAAGTTGCGCAAAATATATTGTGCAATTTTTCTTTCGTATCTACGGTGAGCTCATGGCAGAGAAGGAGAACCTCCGACGCATCGCGGACATGGGCACGCTCAAGGCGATAGCCCATCCGCTGCGGATGAAGCTGTACCGGGCCCTGTACGTGGCCAGGACCGCGACCGCGTCCCAGCTGGCCGAGCAGGTCGACGAGGCCCCCTCGCTGGTCAGCTACCACCTGCGCAAGCTCGCCGAGTACGGGCTGATCGAGCAGGCCGAGCCCCGCAGCGAGGACGGCCGCGAGCGCTGGTGGCAGCCCGCCTCGGAGGGCGTGAGCATCCACGACGAGGACTTCCGGGACGCGCCCGAGAAGAGGGCCGCGCATCTGGCGGCCACCCGGCTCTTCCACGAGCAGCGCAGCGACATGTACCGGCGCTACCTGGACGAGCGTCCCACCTGGGGCCCCGAGTGGAACACCGCCGCTCCGGACAACGAGTCCCTGCTGCGACTGACGGCGACAGAACTGTCCGAGCTCGGCGCGGAGCTGATGGCTCTCATCAAGAAGTACGAGGAGAAGGGCCGCGCTGACGATGCGGCCGGTGCCACAGAAGGCCGCGAGAACGTGGCGCTGCATGTGTACGGCTTCCCGTTCCGCCCCTGAGAGGACGTACTTCAGTGACCGCGACCGTCATAGGCTCCGCCCCCGCAGGCACCGACCGTCCGGCCCACCGTGACGGCAACGTGCTGCGCTGGCTCGGCGCCTACACCTCGTCGATGATCGGCGACAACGTCTACTACCTCGCGCTGTCCTGGGCCGCCGTCCAGGCCGGAACGCCCTCGCAGGCCGGGCTCGTGATGGCCGTGAGCGCCGTGCCGCGGGCCCTGCTGATGCTGGGCGGGGGAGTGGTCGCCGACCGGTTCGGGCCGCGGAAGGTCGTCATCGGCAGCGACGCCGTGCGCTGCGCGGCCGTCCTCGCGGTGGCCGCACTGCTGTTCGCGGCCGGTCCCGGGCTGTGGCCGCTGGCGTTGCTCGCCGTCGTCTTCGGCACCGTCGACGCCGTCTTCATGCCCGCCGTGGGCGCACTCCCGGTCCGCGTCACCAGCCACGGGCAGCTCGCCCGCGTCCAGGGCATGCGGGGCCTCGCGAGCCGCTTCGCCAATGTCGTCGGGGCGCCGCTCGGCGGCCTCGGCGTGGCGCTCGGCGGCTCGGCGACGGCGTTCGGCCTGGCGGGCGTGCTGATCGCCGTGTCCGTGCCGCTGCTGATCTCCGTACGGATGAGGGAACTGCCCGCCGACGACAAGGCCGCGGAGCGCACCGCTCGGCGGGACCTCGTTGACGGTCTCGGCTACATCAGGCGGCACCGCGTCCTCGCCCCGCTCATCGCCGCCATCGCCCTCGGCGACTTCGGCTTCGCCGGGCCGCTCAACGTGGGCCTGACCCTGCTGGCCGACCAGCGCGGTTGGGGCGCCGCCGGGATGGGCTGGGTGGTCGCCGGGTTCGGGACCGGTGCGGGGGCCGCCGCACTGCTGCTGACCGTGCGCGGGCACCTGCCGCACGCGGGACGTCTGGCCGGGGTGGCGATCCTGGGGGGCTCGGTCGCGATCGGCGCGCTCGCCTATGCGCCGAGTGTCGCCGCGGCTGTCGGTGTCGCCCTGCTCGTGGGGCTGCTCGCGGGGCTCAGCGGAGCCTTGTGCGGCGCCCTGCTGCAGACCCACGCGGACCCCGCCTACCTGGGCCGCGTCACCGCCGTCGCGGGCCTCGTCAGCCTCGGTCTCGCCCCGCTGAGCATGCCGGTGGCCGCCGCCGCGATCGGCTGGTGGGGCACCGGACCGGTCTTCGTGGCCAGCGCCGCGGTCTGCGGCCTCGGCGGGGTCCTCGCGCTGTGCGTCCGCGACCTGCGCCGCGCCGAGCTGCCGCGCTGAGCAGGCCCGGCCCCTCAGAGCCCCAGCTGCTTCGTCTCCTGCAGCTTCGCGATCGCGTCCTTGTCGCCCTCCAGCTCCACGTCGGCCGTCTTCTGCCGGCCGAGGGCGAACATCAGCAGCTCCGAGGGCTCGCCGGTCACCGTCACGACCGGGGTGCCCCGGTGCGCGACCGCCGTCTGGCCGTCCGGGCGGCGCAGCACCAGGCCGGTCGGGGCCCCACGACCGGCGAGGCGGGCCGTCCGCTCGAGGCGGGTCCACAGGGCGTCCTGGAAGACCGGGTCCAGCGGGCGCGGCGTCCAGTCCGGCTGGGCCCGCCGCACGTCCTCGGTGTGGACGTAGAACTCGACCGTGTTCGACGCCTCGTCGATCTGCTTCAGCGCGAAGGGCGAGAAGCGCGGCGGGCCAGTACGGATCAGCTGGATCAGTTCCTCGTACGGCTTCTCGGCGAACTCCGCCTGCACCCGCTCCAGACGCGGCGCGAGCTGCTTGAGCAGCAGCCCGCCCGCGGCGTCCGCGCGGCGCTCGCGCACCACCACGTGCGCGGCGAGATCACGGGTGTTCCAGCCCTCGCAGAGGGTCGGGGCGTCCGGGCCCTCGGCCTCCAACAGGTCGGCGAGGAGAAGTCGTTCACGCTTGGCATGGGTCGACATGCCAGCAAGCCTACGACCGCCCCAGGAGTCCGCCCACCCGTCGCCGCGCGCGTCCGGCCTGTGGACAAGCGGCGAAGTGCGTCCCACGGGCGCGGCACAATGGTCGGCATGACCAGCACGCCCCCGCCCAGCAGCCCCAGCAGCCTGGATCCCGAGATCGCCGCGCGCCTCAAGCGCAGCGCGGACGGACTCGTCCCGGCCATCGCCCAGCAGTACGACACCGGTGAGGTGCTGATGCTCGGCTGGATGGACGACGAGGCGCTGCATCGCACGCTCACCACGGGCCGCTGCACGTACTGGTCGCGCAGCCGCGGGGAGTACTGGGTGAAGGGCGACACCTCCGGCCACTTCCAGTGGGTGAAGTCCGTGGCCCTCGACTGCGACGCCGACACACTCCTGGTCCAGGTCGACCAGGTGGGCGCCGCCTGCCACACGGGCGCCCGCACCTGCTTCGACGAGGACGTGCTCCTCAAGGAGGCCGCCTCCGCGCACACCCAGGGCGCCGATTCCGGCGTCGTACCGGCACTGGATCAGTAAGGTCAGCCGCCATGGACCTCGAGATGTTCCGCAAGCTGGCCACCGACCGCCGTGTCATTCCCGTCAGCCGCAAGCTCCTCGCCGACGGCGACACGCCGGTCGCGCTCTACCGCAAACTGGCCGCCGAGCGCCCCGGCACCTTCCTCCTGGAATCCGCCGAGAACGGCCGCTCCTGGTCCAGATACTCCTTCATCGGCGTCCGCAGCCAGGCCACCCTGACCGAGCGCGACGGGCAGGTCCACTGGCTCGGCACCCCGCCCGTCGGCGTCCCCGTCGACGGGGACCCGTTGGCCGCCCTGAGCGCCACCATCGAGGCCCTGCACACACCGCACGGAGAGGGCCTGCCCCCCTTCACCGGCGGCATGGTCGGCTATCTCGGCTACGACATCGTGCGCCGCCTGGAGAAGATCGGCCCCGGCGAGCGGGACGACCTCAAGCTCCCCGAGCTGACCATGCTGCTCACCAGCGATCTCGCGGTCATGGACCACTGGGACGGCTCGGTCCAGCTGATCGCCAACGCGATCAACCACAACGACCTCGACACGGGCGTCGACGAGGCCTACGCGGACGCGGTCGCCCGCCTCGACGCCATGGAGGCCGACCTCTCCCGCGCGATCTCCCAGCCGCCCGCCGCGCTCCCGCCCTCCGAACTGCCCGAGTACACCGCCCTGTGGGGCGGCCCGGACTTCCAGGACGCCGTCGAGGACATCAAGGAGCGCATCCGGGCGGGCGAGGCCTTCCAGATCGTCCCCTCCCAGCGCTTCGAAACGCCGTGCACGGCAAGCGCCCTGGACGTCTATCGCGTACTGAGGGCGACCAATCCCTCCCCGTACATGTACCTCTTCCGCTTCGACGGCTTCGACGTCGTCGGCTCGTCTCCCGAGGCCCTGGTCAAGGTCGAGGACGGGCAGGCGATGGTGCACCCCATCGCGGGCACCCGGCCGCGCGGCGCCACCGTCCAGGAGGACCAGGCCCTCGCCGACGAGCTGATCGCCGACCCCAAGGAGCGCGCCGAACACCTGATGCTCGTCGACCTGGGGCGCAACGACCTGGGGCGGGTCTGCGAGCCCGGCTCCGTCGAGGTCGTCGACTTCATGTCCATCGAGCGCTACTCGCACGTGATGCACATCGTGTCCACCGTGACCGGGCGCGTCGCGGCGGGCCATACGGCCTTCGACGTGCTCACCGCCTGCTTCCCGGCCGGCACCCTCTCCGGTGCCCCCAAGCCGCGCGCGATGCAGATCATCGACGAACTCGAACCGTCCAGGCGGGGGCTGTACGGCGGCTGCGTCGGCTACCTCGACTTCGCCGGCGACTCCGACACCGCCATCGCCATCCGTACGGCCCTGCTGCGCGACGGCACCGCGTACGTCCAGGCGGGCGCCGGAATCGTCGCCGACTCGGACCCCGTCGCCGAGGACAACGAGTGCCGCAACAAGGCCGCCGCGGTGCTCCGCGCGGTGCACACGGCCAACCGGCTCGGCCGGTAGGGCCCCGTACGGCCCCGTACGGCCCTACGAGTTCGGGAAATAGGACGAGGCTCACGTGAACCCCGGGTGACGGTTCGCCCGGGGTTCAGGCGATAGTGGAGTACGTGACAGCTGTACCGCACCCCCGATCCGAAGCCGCAGGACCCGCCGGGTCCGGCCGCCGCAGCCTTGCCGTCGCCCTGCTCAGCGGCGCCCTCGGCGCGGCCGTGGCGCTGCTCTCCACCCGGCAGAGCTGGTCGGAGGGCACCGCGACGGTGGCCGGCGGCGCCTTCCCGCTGACCGTCAAGGGCAGCGACGTCACGGGCGTGCCCGCGGCGCTCGCCATAGTGGGCCTCGCCGCGCTCGTCGCCGTCTTCGCCGTCCGCAGCTCCGGGCGCTTCCTCGTCTCCGCCCTGCTCGCGCTCTCCGGCGCGGGTACGGTCGTGGCGGCGGTGCTCGGCGCGAGCGACAGCTCCGCCCTCGACGAGAAGGCCGCGGCGGCCTCCGGCGACACCGCCGCCACCGCGAGCGCCCTCAGCCACACCGCCTGGCCCTACGCGGCCGCGGCGGGCGGCGCGCTCATCCTCCTCGCGGGGCTGCTCGCGCTGCGCTACGGACGACTGTGGCCCGCGATGTCCGGCCGCTACGAGCGCGACGGGACGCCCCGGCCGCGCAAGGCGAGGCCTGTCGACCCCGACCGGCCCGAGGACATCTGGAAGGCGCTCGACCGGGGCGAGGACCCGACGGGGCCCGACCCCGCCGGGACCTAGGTCCGGAAACGGGCGGACCCGACCAGGTCCTATGGCCCGGGACCTTGGTCGTGACGTGCAGAATGTGACGCGCTAGGCGCCACCCCGCGCTCCCGCCACAAGGGTGCGTACGGGACAATGGACGGTGAGCATCCGACTCACACACGCAAACAGCAACGAGGAGCAAGTCATGGCGGGCAGCAGCCACGGTCACACCCCGGCCGCCTGGACCGGTGTCATCATCGCCTTCATCGGTTTCTGCGTCGCGGGTGCCTTCATGGTGATGGCGAACCCGCTGGGCTTCTGGGCCGGCATGGTCATCGTCGTTCTCGGCGGTGTCGTCGGCATGGCCATGCGCGCGGCGGGCCTCGGTCAGCCGAAAAGGACCGCGCACCCGGCGGTCGCGCACCCGGTCCGCGAGGCCGTCGGCGCCGAGAGCTGACCCCGTAGGGCTTCTCGAGAGGCGGTCCCGGCAACTCCTGCCGGGACCGCCTCTCGTGCGTTCGTGACGAGCGCGCCGCGCCCGGGGCGGGCAGAATGCGACGGGTGAACGCCGAAACCCAGAGGGTGACGCGGCCCCGGCCCGTCGAGCGGTTCGTGCCGCGGCGCCTCGTCGTCCCCGTGGGGGCGCTCGCGGCCGTCGCCGGTGCTTTCGCGTTCGTCGGGGCCGTGGATCCCAACCAGCCCGGGCACTACCCCGTCTGCCCGCTGCTGCGCTACACGGGCGTGTACTGCCCCGGCTGCGGCGGTCTGCGCAGTGCGCACGCCTTCGTGCACGGGGACCTCGCGACGGCGCTCACGGACAACGCGCTCGCCGTCGTGGGCTACTTCGTCTTCGCGGTGGTGTGGACCGTCTGGGCGGTCCGCTCGGCGCGCGGACGGCCGCTGCGGATCGACCTGGGGCCCGTGCACCTGTGGAGCGCCGGCGTGTTGCTCCTGGTCTTCACCGTTGTCCGGAACCTGCCCTTCGGTGGCTGGCTGCACCCTTGATCAAATGGCAAACGTCCAGGTAGTGGGACCGGCGTCAACCGGATGTGAGGCCTAGCCCTTCCTCCGGATACCATCGGAGTGACCCACCATGACCGTCATGACGGCGGTCCGGGGTCGACAGGCTCAACCGCTTCAACCGTTCACCGTCAGGGAAGGGGGCCGCTCGCGTGAGTGTGCTCGACGAGATCATCGACGGAGTCCGTGCCGACCTCGCGGAGCGGCAGGCGCGCGTCAGCCTCGACGAGCTCAAGGAGCGCGCGGCGAAGGCTCCCGCGGCCAAGGACGGCGTGGCCGCCCTGCGCGGCGACAGCGTCAAGGTCATCTGTGAGGTCAAGCGCTCCAGCCCGTCCAAGGGCGCGCTCGCCGCGATCGCCGACCCCGCGGCGCTGGCCGCGGACTACGAGGCGGGCGGCGCGTCCGTCATCTCGGTCCTGACCGAGCAGCGGCGCTTCGGCGGTTCGCTGGCCGACCTGGAGGCCGTCCGCGCCCGGGTCGACATTCCCGTGCTCCGCAAGGACTTCATCGTCACGTCGTACCAGCTGTGGGAGGCCCGCGCGTACGGCGCCGACCTCGCGCTGCTGATCGTGGCCGCCCTCGACCAGGCCGCCCTGGAGTCCCTCATCGAGCGCGCCGAGTCCATCGGACTCACGCCGCTCGTCGAGGTGCACGACGAGGACGAGGTCGAGCGGGCGGTGGACGCCGGCGCGAAGGTCATCGGTGTCAACGCGCGCAACCTCAAGACCCTCAAGGTGGACCGCACCACCTTCGAGCGGGTCGCTCCCGAGATCCCGGCCGGCCTCGTCAAGGTCGCCGAGTCCGGTGTCCGCGGGCCGCACGACCTCATCGCGTACGCCAACGCCGGCGCCGACGCGGTCCTGGTGGGCGAGTCCCTCGTCACCGGTCGCGACCCGAAGACGGCGGTCGCCGACCTCGTCGCGGCCGGGGCCCACCCCGCGCTGCGCCACGGACGGAGCTGACACCTCGGTGAACAGCGCGCCCCACGCCACCGCCGTCACCCGTCCGGGGCAGTGCCCCGACGGGGGACCGGCGTGCGTGCGAGCGGCTGCCGCCGGGGCGCGCAATCCCTACGCGCGCCTCGCCCGCGGCTGTCGGCCGCGTGGCTGCCGGGCACCGGCCCGTCGCGTCCACGGGCGCCGGGTGCGCTATGTCATCGGTGACGAACCGGGCCAGGTCAACGGCATGCGATGGCCCGCCGGCGCACGCGTACAGGCTCCGCTCCGGGCCCGCCGCACCTCGCGGTGAGCTGACGGCTCCGACTCCGGGTGTCCTCGGGGCGACCTGTGCGTGCGCGACCGACGTGACCCCTGTCCGACCTGTATCCGGGGCTGTCGCCCCTGCGAGGTAACCGCATGCCCAGCGAGTTCTTCATTCCCGACCCCGAGGGTCAAGTCCCCACCGCCGAGGGGTACTTCGGCGCGTTCGGCGGCAAGTTCATCCCGGAGGCGCTGGTCGCCGCCGTGGACGAGGTCGCCGTCGAGTACGACAAGGCGAAGGCGGACCCCGAGTTCGCCCGCGAGCTCGACGACCTGCTCGTCCACTACACCGGGCGCCCGAGCTCACTCACCGAGGTGTCCCGCTTCGCCGAACACGCCGGTGGAGCGCGCGTCTTCCTCAAGCGGGAGGACCTCAACCACACCGGGTCCCACAAGATCAACAACGTGCTCGGTCAGGCCCTCCTCACCAAGCGGATGGGCAAGACCCGCGTCATCGCCGAGACCGGCGCCGGTCAGCACGGTGTGGCCACCGCCACCGCCTGCGCTCTCTTCGGCCTCGAGTGCACCATCTACATGGGTGAGATCGACACGCAGCGCCAGGCGCTCAACGTGGCCCGTATGCGCATGCTCGGCGCCGAGGTCATCGCCGTGAAGTCCGGCTCCCGCACCCTCAAGGACGCCATCAACGAGGCCTTCCGGGACTGGGTCGCCAACGTCGACCACACCCACTACCTCTTCGGGACCGTCGCGGGGCCGCACCCCTTCCCCGCCATGGTCCGCGACTTCCACCGTGTCATCGGCGTCGAGGCCCGGCGGCAGATCCTGGAGCGCGCCGGACGGCTCCCCGACGCCGCCATCGCCTGCGTCGGCGGCGGCTCCAACGCCATCGGCCTCTTCCACGCCTTCATCCCGGACACGGACGTACGCCTCATCGGCTGCGAGCCCGCCGGGCACGGCGTGGAGACCGGGGAGCACGCCGCGACCCTGACCGCCGGCGAACCCGGCATCCTGCACGGGTCGCGGTCGTACGTCCTCCAGGACGAGGAAGGCCAGATCACCGAGCCCTACTCCATCTCGGCGGGCCTCGACTACCCCGGCATCGGACCCGAGCACTCCTACCTCAAGGACAGCGGCCGCGGCGAGTATCGCGCGGTCACCGACGACGCGGCCATGCAGGCCCTGCGCCTGCTCTCCCGCACCGAGGGCATCATCCCGGCGATCGAGAGCGCCCACGCGCTCGCCGGGGCCCTCGAGGTAGGCAAGGAGCTGGGCAAGGACGGGCTGATCATCGTCAACCTGTCCGGGCGCGGCGACAAGGACATGGACACGGCCGCCCGCTACTTCGGCCTGTACGACACCGCCGCCGACGCCGTCGTCGAGCCGGACGCCGGCAGTGACACCGCCGAGATCGAGGGGGACGCCAAGTGAGCGGCAACATCCAGCTGTTGAGCGACACCCTCGCCGCCGCGAAGGCGGAGGGGCGCTCCGCCCTCATCGCCTATCTGCCGGCCGGCTTCCCGACGGTGGACGGCGGGATCGCGGCCGTCAAGGCCGTCTTCGAGGGCGGCGCGGACATCGTCGAGGTCGGCCTGCCGCACAGCGACCCCGTCCTCGACGGTCCCGTCATCCAGACCGCCGACGACATCGCCCTCAAGGGCGGCGTCAGGATCGCCGATGTCATGCGCACGGTCCGCGAGGCGCACGGGGCCACCGGGAAGCCGGTGCTCGTCATGACGTACTGGAACCCCATCGACCGCTACGGCGTCGAGCGCTTCACCGCCGAGCTTGCGGACGCGGGCGGAGCGGGCTGCATCCTGCCCGACCTGCCCGTCCAGGAGTCGGCGCTGTGGAGGGAGCACGCGCAGAAGCACGGTCTCGCGACCGTCTTCGTCGTCGCGCCCAGCAGCAAGGACGCCCGGCTCGCCGAGATCACGGCGGCGGGCAGCGGGTTTGTCTACGCGGCCTCGCTGATGGGGGTCACGGGCACACGGGAGTCGGTGGGCGCCCAGGCCCAGGACCTGGTGCGGCGCACCAAGGCCACCACCGAGCTGCCGGTCTGTGTCGGGCTCGGCGTCTCCAACGCCACCCAGGCCGCCGAGGTGGCCGGCTTCGCCGACGGCGTGATCGTCGGCTCGGCCTTCGTCAAGCGGATGCTGGACGCGGCGGACGAGGCCGCGGGTCTCGACGCGGTACGCGCCCTCGCGGGCGATCTGGCGAAGGGCGTGCGCGGCACGGCCTGAGACATCTTCCGTCGCGTACGCGTTCTGTTGCGCACGTAACGGACAATCCGCTCACTCGAACGGGTGGACCTGGGACCGGGGAGGCGCGCTGCGCCTCCCCGGTTCGTTCTGCCGGTTGTGAGCGAGAAGAACCGTGACGGAAAGCGCACCGCCCGCGAGCGGATGGCGGTCGAGCGAGAGAAGCAGAAGGCCGCGGACAAGCGCCGGCGGGCGCTGATCGTGGGCGCGTCGGTGGTGTGCGTCCTGGTTCTTGCCGGGGTGGTGGGCGTCCTGGCCGCCAACTCGGGCAAGGACAAGAAGAGCGCCGCGTCGGGCCCGGCCGTGTCGCCCTCGGGCGCGACCGGCAAGGACGGCCTCGCCATCCCCGTCGGCAAGGACGGCGCCAAGTCGGCTCTCACGGTCTGGGAGGACTTCCGCTGCCCGGCTTGCCAGGCCTTCGAGACGGTGTACCGCCCGACGATCCACGAGCTGGTGGACGCCGGAAAGCTCAGGGTCGAATACCACCTGGTCACGCTCATCGACGACGGCAGGGGCGGCAGCGGCTCCCGGCACGCGGCCAACGCCGCGGCCTGTGCCCAGGACGCCGGAAAGTTCACGCAGTACCACGACGTGCTGTACGAGAACCAGCCCAACGAGGCCAACGACGACTTCTCGAACGACGGCAAGCTCATCGAGCTGGCGGGCAAGGTCGACGGGCTGAACACCCCCGCCTTCCAGAAGTGCGTCAAGGACGGCACGCACAACAGCTGGGTCGTGAAGTCGAACGCGGCCTTCCAGAACAGCGGTTTCAGGGGCACGCCGACCGTGCTGCTGGGCGGCAAGAACATCTACGAGGACCAGACGATGACGCCCGCGAAGCTCAAGCAGATGGTGGAGGCGGAGAACAAGGCCTGAGCCCGGCGTCGGCCCTGTGTCCCCGGCCCGGAAACGGGCCTGGGGCGGCTCGTGTCGTGGCCCCTGTTATGGACCCGTAGCCGGGCTGCTTGCCGTGGGTCCGGTCCGGCAGGGTAGCGTCGACCCTGCCATGGATATCGCCTACATTCCCAGCCCGTCGCACGGTGTGGTGCACCTCGGCCCCATCCCGCTGCGCGGCTACGCGTTCTGCATCATCATCGGCGTCTTCGTAGCCGTCTGGCTCGGCAACAAACGCTGGATCGCCCGGGGTGGGCGGCCTGGCACGGTGGCCGACATCGCGGTCTGGGCCGTCCCGTTCGGTCTCGTCGGCGGCCGGCTCTATCACGTGATCACGGACTACGAGCTGTACTTCAGCGACGGCCGTGACTGGGTGGACGCCTTCAAGGTGTGGCAGGGCGGCCTCGGCATCTGGGGCGCGATCGCGCTCGGTGCGGTGGGCGCGTGGATCGGCTGCCGCCGACGCGGCATCCCGCTCCCCGCCTGGGCCGACGCCCTCGCCCCCGGCATCGTCTTCGCCCAGGCCATCGGGCGCTGGGGCAACTGGTTCAACCAGGAGCTGTACGGCAAGGCCACGGACGTGCCGTGGGCGCTGCACATCACGTCCGCCACGGACGGGCGCGTGCCGGGGTACTACCACCCGACGTTCCTGTACGAGTCCCTGTGGTGCGTCGGCGTCGGCCTCCTCGTCATCTGGGCGGACCGCCGCTTCACGCTGGGCCACGGGCGGGCGTTCGCGCTGTACGTCGCCGCGTACTGCGTCGGCCGCGGCTGGATCGAGTACATGCGCGTCGACGACGCCCACCACATCCTGGGCCTGCGTCTCAACGACTGGACCGCGATGGTGGTCTTCCTCCTCGCGGTGATCTACATCGTGGTGTCGGCGCGGCTGCGGCCGGGACGCGAGGAGATCGTCGAGCCGGACGGGGACACCCCCGACGGGGATGCCGTCGCCCTCGACAAGAAGGCCGACGACAAGGCCGACAGCAAGGCTGACGACAAGGCCGATGACGAGGTCGACGACAAGGTCGACGACAAGGCTGACGACGAGGCCGCCGAGACGACCGACACGAAGTCCGACGCCAAGAAGCCGGACGCGAAGAAGCTCGACGCGAAGACGGACACCGGGTCCGACGAACCCGCGCAGTCCAAGGAGTCCGTGAAGCCTTCGGAGTCCGAGGAGTCCGTGGGGCCGGCGAAGGGCGAGGCCGAGTCGGCCAAGAAGGTCTGAGTTCCCCCGGTACGTCGAAGGGGGCGCCGCGTCCGAGGACGCGGCGCCCCCTTCACTCATTTCCGGCAGGCCAGCGCCAGCGTGCGGCGGGCGCACGCCACGACCGCCGCGTCCACGAAACGGCCGTCGGGCAGGGCCTGGGCGCCCGGCTCGGTGGCGGCGGCCTTGACGATGAGCTCGGCGGTCTCGACCTCGGCCGGGGTCGGGAGATAGGCGTGTTCGATCACCGGGAGCTGGCGGGGGTGGATGGCCGCGCGGCCGAGGAAGCCCAGGGTGCGCCCGTGGGCGCAGGAGGCGGCCAGTCCTTCGAGGTCCCGGATGTCCGGGTAGATCGACTGCGTGGGCGGCGCGAGGCCGGCGGCCCGGGCGGCGACCACGATCCGGGCGCGGGCCCAGTCCAGGCCCGCGTCCTCCCGTACGCCCAGGTCGGCCCGTAGATCCGCCTCCCCCAGCCCGATGCCGCGCACCGCCGGGTGGGCCGCGGCGATGGTGAAGGCGTGTTCGACGCCGAGGGCGGTTTCCAGGAGGGCGTACAGGGGGGTCGCGCCTTTCTCGGCGGGCGCGGCGTGTTCGGCGACCCGGACGACGTCGGCCGGGGAGGTCACCTTGGGCAGCCGGAGGCCGGAGAGGCCGGGGAGCGGGGCGAGCGTGCTCAGGTCGGCCTCGGAGACGGGGCCGTCCAGCGCGTTCACGCGGACATGGACCGGGACCGGGGGAGAGTCCGAGAGCAACTCGGCGGTGGCGGCGCGGGCGTACTTCTTGCGGTGCGGGGCGACCGCGTCCTCCAGGTCGATCAGGACGATGTCCGCGCCGGAGACGAGGGCCTTGGCCACCACCTCCGGGCGGTCTCCGGGGGCGTAGAGCCAGGTGAGCGGGAGGGCCGGGATCGTCATAGGGCGCCTTCCGATCTGAGGGTGGTGATCTCGGTGTCGGACAGGCCGAGTTCGGTGAGGACGGCGTCGGTGTCGGCGCCGTGGGGGCGGCCCGCCCAGCGGATCGCGCCGGGGGTGGCGGAGAGCCGGAAGAGGACGTTCTGCATGCGCAGTGGGCCGAGTTCGGGGTCGGCGACGGTGGTGAGCGTGTCCAGGGCCGCGTACTGCGGGTCCTCCATCACGTCCCGTACGTCCTGGATCGGGGCCACCGCCGCCTCCGCTTTCTCGAAGGCGTCCAGGACCTCGGCGCGGCTGTGGCGGGCGATCCAGGTGCCCACCGCCTCGTCCAGGACGTCCGCGTGGCGGGCCCGGTCGGCGCCCGTCGCGAACCACGGTTCCTCGATCAGCTCCGGGCGTCCGACCAGCCGCATCAGCCGCTCGGCGATCGACTGGGCGGAGGTGGAGACGGCGACCCAGGAGCCGTCCGCCGTGCGGTAGGTGTTGCGGGGTGCGTTGTTCGCGGAGCGGTTGCCGGTACGGGGCTGGACGTGGCCCAACTGGTCGTACCAGAGCGGCTGTGGGCCGAGCACGGTGAGGATCGGCTCGATGATCGCCATGTCGATCATCTGGCCGCGGTCCGACGTGTCGCGGGCGCGGAGCGCGGCCAGTACGGCGTAGGCCGTCGCCAGGCCCGCGATCGAGTCGGCCAGGCCGAAGGGCGGAAGGGTCGGCGGGGAGTCGGGTTCGCCGGTGATCGCCGCGAAGCCGCTCATCGCCTCGGCGAGCGTGCCGAATCCGGGGCGGTGCGCGTACGGGCCGAACTGGCCGAAGGCGGTCACACGGGCGAGGACGAGGCGGGGGTTGGCGGCCGACAGTTCCTCCCAGCCCAGGTCCCACTTCTCCAGGGTGCCGGGCCGGAAGTTCTCGATGATCACGTCGGCGGTGGCGGCGAGGCGCAGGAGGGTGGCGCGGCCGCCGGGCCTGGACAGGTCGAGGGTGATGGTGCGTTTGTTGCGGCCGAGGAGCTTCCACCACAGGCCGATGCCGTCCTTCGACGGGCCGTGGCCCCGGGACGGGTCGGGCTTGGCCGGGTGCTCGACCTTGACGACCTCCGCGCCGAAGTCGCCGAGCATGGTGGCGGCGAGCGGCCCGGCGAAGAGGGTGGCGAGGTCGAGGACGCGCAGCCCGGTGAGCGGGCCGCGATCCGTCCCCGCCTCGTGGTCGGTGTGCCCGTTCATGAGGTGTGCCGGGTGTTCGAGGCGGCCTGGGCGTCGATCTCGGAGCGGTAGGGCATCGAGGACGAGGCGCCGGGGCGCTGCACCGACATGGACGCCGCCGTCGACGCCCACGCGAGGGCGGCGCGCATCGGCCGGCCCTCCGCCAGCGCGACCGCGAGGGTGCCGACGAAGGTGTCGCCCGCGCCGGTCGAGTCCACGGCGGTGACCCGGGGTGCGGGCACGGTGAAAGGTTCGGCGCCGCGGGACGCGTACAGACTGCCCGCCGCGCCCAGTGTGACGACGACTTCGGGTACCTGGTCGAGCAGGGCGGTGGCCGCGTCGCGGGGGTCGGTGAGGCCGGTGAGCGCGGCGGCCTCGTGTTCGTTGGGCACCAACAGGTCGATGGAGGCGAGGAGTTCGGGCGGCAGGGACTGTACGGGGGAGGGGGTCAGGATGGTCCGGACGCCGTGGCGGCGCGCGGCCTCGGCGCCCGCGAGGACGGCGGCCAGCGGGATCTCCAGTTGGAGTAGCAGGGCGTCGGCGCTGGTGATGAGCGCCTCGTCGCCGGGGGCGAGGTGGTCGACGGTGCCGTTGGCGCCGGGGATGACGACGATCTCGTTGCCGCCCTCGTCGTCCACGACGATGTGCGCGGTGCCGGACGGGCCCTCGGTGGTGCGCAGGTGGTCGGTGTCCACGCCCGAGTGCTCCAGGGTCGTACGGAGCTGGGAGCCGAAGGCGTCGGCGCCCACCGCGCCGATCATCGAGACGTCGGCGCCCGCGTGGGCCGCGGCCACCGCCTGGCCCGCGCCCTTGCCGCCGGGGATCGTACGGAACTCACGGCCTGTCACGGTCTCTCCGCGCTGCGGGGCCTTGGCGACGTACGCGACGAGATCCATGTTCGTGCTGCCGAGCACGGCGATATGGGTCATGGGTGACGGGTCTCCCGGTGCGTGAGCTGGTGGGTCAGCCGGTGGGTCAGCTGGGCGAGGGTGTCGAAGCCGATGCCGTCGAAGTCGGCGACGGAGGTGGCGAGGCGGTTCTTGAGGGGGGTGGTCCAGTGGTCGGGGAGCGCGGTGGGGGTGCCGGTGAGCAGGCCCGCGACGCTGCCCGCCGTCGCGCCGTTGGAGTCGGTGTCCCAGCCGCCGGACACCGCGCGGCAGACGGAGCCGGAGAAGTCGCCGTCCGCGTGGGTGAGGGCGGCGGCGATCAGGGCCGTGTTGGGGAGGGCGTGGACCCAGTGGTACGCGCGGTGGGTGGTGTGCAGTGCGTCGACGACCGTGTCGAAGTCCTTGGTGGTGCGGGCGAGGTGGACGGCGTGGTGGATCGCCCCGGCCAGGCGGGAGGCGGGGGGTACGACGGTGAGGCCGGTGCGCAGGCAGGCGTGAATGTCGGCGCGGCCGGTGGCCGCCTCGGCGATGGTGGCCGCCGTGAACATCGCGGCGTACACGCCGTTCGCGGTGTGGGTGAGGGTGGCGTCCCGGTGGGCGGCCTCCGCGGCGGCGGCCGGATCGCCCGGGTTCGTCCAGCCGTGGACGTCGGCGCGGATCAGGGCGCCGATCCATTCGCGGAAGGGGTTGCGGTGGTGGGCCGTGTGCGGGGGTTCGATACCGGTGAGGAGGTTGCGGTAGGCGATGCGTTCGGCGGTGAACGTGCGGCCCGCGGGGAGTTCGTCCAGCCAGAGGCGGGCCACGTCGGTGGTCGTGAAGTCCCTGCCGTACCGCTGGAGCAACAGGAGGTTCAGCAGGGGGTAGTTGAGGTCGTCGTCCTCGGGCATGCCGTCGATGTTCTCGGCGAGGGAGGTGGGGGCGGAGCGTCTGTTCCAGGGGTGGGCGCGCAGGAGGTCGTCGGGTACGCCCCGGGCGGTGAACCAGGTGCGCAGGGGCCAGTTTCCGGTGGCCCGGGCCAGCTGTCGGATGCCGTCCAGGGGGAGCTTCTCCACCGGTTTGCCGAGGAGACAGCCGACCGCTCTGCCCAGCCAGGCGGCTTCCAGGCGGGCCGGGGCGGGCGCCGGGGCGGGCACGGACCGGGCGGGCCAGTGAGGGCAGCGGGCCTTGATCTGCCCCAGTTCCGTCGGCTCCGCGTCCGCCAACTTGCTGGGCAGTTCCGCCAGTTCGTCCAAGAGGTCTCTCGCCAGCGCCCGCAGGTATCGCGAGGCCGCGGTCGCGGACGCGCCTGCGCGCGGTGGGGCCCCCGGGCCGCCCGCCGCGTGCCAGCGGGCGGCGATCGCGCCCGGTTCTCGGCCGTCCTGGTGTGCTTGGGTGAGTTCGTGGCCGAGGAGGTCCTCCGGTTGGACCCAGGTCAGTCGGAGCATGGCGGGGTCCCCGTCAGCTCGGCGTACGCCGACTCGTGGGCACGGCGACGGCTCACGTCACGGGCGAAGATCTCCCGGGTCACCCCGGTGAGGGTGGCCGCCGGGGCATGCAGGTCGAGGCGGCTGGACTCGGCGACCGTCTTGGCCCAGTCGTGGGGGACCTCGCGGCCGAGGGCGCCGGCGAGGGCGCCGGACATGGTGGCGATGGAGTCGCAGTCGCGGCCGTAGTTCACCGAGCCGAGGACCGCGTGCCGGTAGTCGCCGCCGGACACCACCAACATGCCCAGCGCGACGGGGAGTTCCTCGATCGCGTGGAGGCGGGAGGGGCGGCGGGCGGCGAGGGAGGGGGAGCGGTAGTCGGGGCCGACCGTGTCGTAGGGGGCCACCGCCTCGCGGAGCGGGATCAGCGCCGACTCGAAGTCCGTGTGGCGGGAGGCGACTTCGCAGACAGCCTCGATGGCCGACCGGGTGCCGTCCTTCGCCAGGGACAGGCAGGCCGCGACGACCGAGTCCGGGCTCGCCCCGGGCGCGCACGCCGCCGCCACCCCCGCCGCGAAGACGCCCGCCGCCTCCCGCCCGTACGACGACTGGTGGGCGCCCGCGATGTCGAGCGCCTCGGCGTACGCGCCCGCCGGGTCGGCCGCGTTGACCAGGCCTACCGGCGCCATGTACATCGCGGCGCCGCAGTTGACGATGTTGCCGGTGCCGGCCTCCCGGGGGTCCACATGGCCGTAGTGGAGGCGGGCCACCAGCCACTTCTCCGCGAGGAAGATGCGCTGCAGGGGGATGGCCTCGGCCTCCAGTTCCGGGATCCAGCGCGGGCCCGTCATGAGGTCGGGGACCAGGTGTTCGGCGACGGCGTACGCGTCGAGGTGGTCGCGGACGGTGGCGTACACCCGTACCAGCGCGTGGGTCATCAGGGTGTCGTCGGTGACGTGTCCGTCGCCCTTGTGGTAAGGGGCGATGGGGCGGGCGGTGCGCCAGGCGTCGCCGTTCCAGGGGCCGACGATGCCGTGGATCCGGCCGCCGTGCCGTTCGACGATCTGCTCGGGGGTGTAGCCCTCGACGGGGCCGCCGAGCGCGTCGCCGACGGCGGCTCCGACGAGGGCTCCGGTGATGCGTTCGCCGAGGGTTCCCGATTCTTCTCCTTTGGGCGTCATGCCCGAATCATCCCTCTGGGGTGGCCAGTTCCGTCGCTTCCAGGAGGTCGGCGAGTCCGATCAGGTCCGTTCCCGTCAGCCGGGGCAGCGCGCAGCCGGACAGGATGCGGCAGGCGTCGCGCCAGGAGGCGGGGATCGCGGCGCCGCCGCCCAGCGCGCCGGTGAGCGCGCCCGCGAGGGCCGGGGCGGAGTCCGCGACCCGGGACAGACAGGCGGCGGCGGGTACCGCCTCCGCGATCCGGCCGCGTGCGGCGGTGGCCAGGGCGAGGGCGACCGGCACGGTCTCCGCCGCCGCGATGCCGTAGCTGTAGACGTGGTCGACGATCTGGTGTTCCAGGAGCGGGACCAGGGCGAAGGTGTCCTCGCTGGCGCGGGCGAGCCGTAGTGCGTGCCGGGCGTTGCGGCCGATCTCCGTGGACTCGGGGAGCTCGGCGAGGGCGGCGTCCGCGCAGGCGTCGACGTCGGCCCCGGCGAGGGCGAGCGCGAGGGCCGCGGCCATCGCACGGGCGCCGTGGACCCCGTCGCCGTCCTGGGTGTAGCGGGCGTCGAACTCGGCGAGTTCGGCGGCGAGTCGGGGGTCGCCCGGGTGCGCCACGGCGAGTACACAGGCCCGTACGCAGGCCGCGTCGTCGAAGTAGTGCGGGTTGTCGTGGCCGGTGGCGGGCGGGCGCAGCCCGGTGGCGAGGTTGCCGAGGCCCGCCCGTACGGAGATCCGTGCGCGCAGGGGGAGCAGCGCGGACTCGACCTCGGGGGCGCGCTCGGCGGCCGCGGCGACCTCGCTGGCGACGGCGTTCCAGGACAGGTCGATGGACGCCCGCATCCGGCGTTCCCGGCTCAGGTCGCCGAGCGCGCTGCGGTCCCCGGCGCGCAGCACGGCCTCCGCCGCGAACGCCGCCCATTCCGCGTCGTCCGACGGACCGAGCCGCAGGGGTTCCGGCGGTTGGTTCAGCGCGATGGGCACGGGCAGGGTGGTCGTCGCGTTCTGCTCCGCGAAGGTGTCCAGCTCGCGGGTCAGCCGCCGGGTCCATTCGGGCATCCGGGCCGCGCGGTGCCGGCCGGCGGGCCAGCCTGCGGCGTCGCCCGCGGCGAGCCCGAGCAGGAGGCCCTCGATCCGACGGGGGCGCGAGGCGGGTACGGCGGCGGCGCCCCGCTCCGTACGGAGGTCCACATCCGTCGAGAGTGAGTCCCCGATGTCCGGTGCCGAGGGTGAGTCCCCGAGGTCGGACGTCGAGACCGAACCCCCGGGTTCCGGTGCCGAGGCCGATCCCGCGCCCGGTTCGTCGCCGACCAGGCCGGGTCTCATGGCTGCACCTCGTCATCGTCGGTGGCGAGGATGTAGTCGCTGGTGAGGGCGTACGGGTCGGGTGGCGGCGGCGCAGTGCTCCCCGTGCTCCCCGTCCCCCACTTCCCGTCGCCCCCAGGTGTCAGCAGCTCCGCCACGTCCAGCACGTGGTGGCCCGCCATGGAGGGCAGACAGCTGCCGCGTGCCGGGCCGATGGCCGCTGCCCAGTCCGCCGGGATCGCGGCGGCGCCCCGGGTCGCCCCGGCCAGCGCGCCCGCCACCGCGGCCGTGGTGTCGGCGTCGCGGCCCATGTTGACGGCGGTGAGGACGGACTCGGTGAAGTCGCCGTCGGCGGCGGCGTACGCGCCGAAGGCGAGGGCGACGGCCTCCGGGGCCAGGTCCGTCCAGGGGTAGCCGCCGATGACGACCGCCGAGCGCACCGCCCGTTCCCCGCGGTGGGCGACGGCCACCGCCCGGCGCAGGGAGCGGGCCGTCCAGGAGTCGTCCGGGATCACGGCGAGCGCGGAGGCGACCACCGAGATCGTGGCCGCGCCCGCCATCGCCGCCGCGACACCCGCCGCGACCGCCTGGCCGCCGTAGATGCCTTCCCCGTCGTGGCTCACCGAGCCGTCGATCGCCACCAGGCGGGCCGCCTCCGCCGGGCGGCCCGCCGCGAAGACGCCGAAGGGCGCCGCGCGCATCGCCAGACCGTCGCTCCAGGCGTGCCGGTGCTGGGCCGAGATGGGCGCCGCGAGGCCCCGGCGCAGGTTCTCCAGGGTGCCGCGCTCGCTGAAGCCCGCGCCCCGGAACGGCCCCTCGTCGCGGTCGGCGATCCACTGGTGCCAGGCCGCCTCGACATGTGTCACGGTGAGCGCCGAACCGTGCCGGGCGAGTAGCAGCCCCGAGAAGATCGCGTACTCCGTGTCGTCCGTCCCGGCCGGGTGTTCGGCGACGTACCCCGTGATCCGTCCCCACTTCGCGCGGATCTGCGACGGCCTCATGTTCTCGGCGGGCGCGCCCAGCGCGTCCCCGACGGCGAGGCCGAGCAGCGCGCCGCGGGCCCGCTCGCGCAGAGCGGCCGAGTCCCCGGGCGCCGGGACGGAGGGAATGCAGGCGATGGAAACCATACGGTGCCTCTCCTCTCAGGGCGCAGAGCCCTTTGGGGATGTGTCCCACGGGAGGGGGCGGGGAGAGCCGTCCGAGGCTCCTCATTCACCCGGTCGACATCTGTGCATGATCCTTCACGGATGAGCGCCTGAGGGTAAAACCGCAGGTTAGCCCAGCCTTTCCTTGCTGGCGGAGAAGAAATTACTGGCGTACTTTCATGGTTGTCGAAAAGTAGAAACAGTCCAAACGAACGATTCTGGGGGACCGGTATGTCCATCATCGAGACCGAAGCGACCCTGCACGAGGCGCACCGCGACAACCACACCCACCGGGATGTGACCGGCGGATGGCTGCGCCCGGCCGTGTTCGGCGCGATGGACGGGCTCGTGTCCAACCTCGCCCTGATGACCGGCGTCGCCGGCGGGTCCGTCGCCCACCAGACGATCGTCATCACCGGGCTCGCGGGCCTGGCCGCCGGCGCCTTCTCCATGGCTGCCGGCGAGTACACCTCCGTCGCCTCGCAGCGCGAGCTCGTCCAGGCCGAACTCGACGTCGAGCGCCGGGAGTTGAGAAAGTATCCGCAGGACGAGGAGCGCGAGCTCGCCGCGCTGTACGAGTCGCGTGGCGTGGATTCCGCGCTCGCCCGGGAAGTGGCCAAGCAGCTCTCGCGCGACCCCGAGCAGGCTCTTGAGATACACGCTCGCGAGGAGCTCGGCATCGACCCGGGCGACCTGCCCTCCCCGGCCGTCGCCGCCGTGTCGAGCTTCGGCTCCTTCGCCCTGGGCGCCCTGCTCCCCGTGCTGCCGTATCTGCTCGGCGCGACCGTCCTGTGGCCCGCGCTGCTGCTCGCGCTGATCGGGCTCTTCGCGTGCGGTGCGATCGTGGCCCGGGTGACGGCCCGAACCTGGTGGTACAGCGGAATCCGGCAGCTCGCGCTCGGCGGTGCCGCGGCGGGTGTGACGTACGCCCTGGGCAGTCTGTTCGGTACCGCCGTAGGATGATGCCTCGCGCACTTATGCAAAGGACTGCATAAGTAGCCGTTACTCCCTGGTTTCGATTGCTTAACCACTGGGAATGAGCCGTAAGCGCTGCGGGCAATGAGGCCTGCGCCGCGTCAGTGCGGTGGGTGACGTTGCCCGCCGTACCTTGGACCCACGGACACTGATCTGTCCGCTTAGGTCCCCTTAACTCCACCGTCGCGCGCGGTACCCCCACGCCACCCCTCGGTGTCCGCATGTTGGAACGGAGTATCCGGTTCCCGAGAACCATTCCATCATGTAACCTGCACGAAATTTTGCACCCCCAGCAGAGGGCCAACGTCGTCCCTCGGCACATGCATATGCCACGACGACGACGGGAGAGCCGATGCGTTCGCCGCGCCAGCCGTCCCAGCACTCCACGAATGGCCAGAACTGGTCCTTCATGGATGCTCGCCCTGCCGCGCAGGGTATGTACGACCCCCGCAACGAGCACGACGCCTGTGGCGTCGGCTTCGTGGCCACCCTCACCGGTGAGGCGAGCTACGCGCTGGTCGAGCAGGCGCTCACCGTGCTGCGCAACCTGGAGCACCGGGGTGCCACCGGCGCCGAGCCCGACTCGGGCGACGGCGCGGGCATCCTGTCCCAGGTGCCCGACGCGTTCCTCCGTGAGGTGGCCGGATTCGAGCTGCCCGCGGCCGGCGCGTACGCGGTCGGCATCGCCTTCCTGCCCAACGACGGCACCGAGGACGCTGTCTCACGGATCGAGACGATCGCCGCCGAAGAGGGCCTGACCGTCCTCGGCTGGCGCGAGGTCCCGGTCGCCCCCGAACTGCTCGGCGCCACCGCCCGCTCCACGATGCCCGCCTTCCGCCAGATCTTCGTCACGGACGGCGTCTCGACCGGCATCGAACTGGACCGCAAGGCGTTCGTGCTGCGCAAGCGCGCCGAGCGCGAGGCCGACGTGTACTTCCCGTCGCTCTCCGCGCGCACCATCGTCTACAAGGGCATGCTGACCACCGGCCAGCTCGAGCCCTTCTTCCCGGACCTGTCCGACCGCCGCTTCGCCTCCGCGATCGCGCTCGTGCACTCCCGGTTCTCCACCAACACCTTCCCGAGCTGGCCGCTCGCCCACCCGTACCGCTTCGTCGCGCACAACGGCGAGATCAACACGGTCAAGGGCAACCGCAACTGGATGAAGGCCCGCGAGTCCCAGCTGGTCTCCGACCTCTTCGGGGACAAGGGCCTGGAGCGCGTCTTCCCGGTCTGCACGCCCGACGCGTCCGACTCCGCCTCCTTCGACGAGGTCCTGGAACTCCTCCACCTCGGCGGCCGCTCGCTTCCGCACTCCGTGCTGATGATGATCCCGGAGGCGTGGGAGAACCACGACTCCATGGACGCGGACCGCCGCGCCTTCTACCAGTTCCACTCCACGATGATGGAGCCCTGGGACGGCCCGGCCTGTGTCACCTTCACCGACGGCACCCAGGTCGGCGCGGTCCTCGACCGCAACGGTCTGCGCCCCGGCCGCTACTGGGTCACCGACGAGGGTCTCGTCGTCCTCGGCTCCGAGGTCGGTGTCCTCGACATCGACCCCGCGAAGGTCGTCCGCAAGGGCCGCCTGCAGCCCGGCAAGATGTTCCTCGTCGACACCGCCGAGCACCGCATCATCGAGGACGACGAGATCAAGGCCGCCCTCGTCGCCGACAAGCCGTATGCGGAGTGGCTGGAAGCCGGCGAGATCGAGCTCTCCGACCTCCCCGAGCGCGAGCACATCGTGCACACCCACGCCTCGGTCACCCGCCGCCAGCAGACCTTCGGCTACACCGAGGAAGAGCTGCGCATCATCCTCGCGCCGATGGCCAACACCGGCGGTGAGCCGCTGGGCTCCATGGGCACGGACTCGCCGATCGCGGCCCTCTCCGCGCGCCCGCGTCTGCTCTTCGACTACTTCACCCAGCTGTTCGCGCAGGTCACCAACCCGCCGCTGGACGCGATCCGCGAGGAGCTCGTCACCTCGCTGCGCTCCTCGCTGGGCCCGCAGGGCAACCTGCTGGAGCCGACCGCCGCGTCCTGTCGTAGCGTCACCCTGCCCTTCCCGGTGATCGACAACGACGAGCTGGCCAAGCTCATCCACATCAACGCCGACGGCGACATGCCGGGCATGAAGGCCGCGACCCTGTCCGGTCTCTACCGGGTCAGCGGTGGCGGCGACTCCCTCGCCGCGCGGATCGACGAGATCTGCGCCGAGGCCGACGCCGCCATAGACAACGGCGCCCGTCTGATCGTCCTGTCGGACCGCCACTCCGACGCCGAGCACGCGCCGATCCCCTCGCTGCTGCTCACCGCGGCCGTCCACCACCACCTCATCCGCACCAAGCAGCGCACCCAGGTGGGCCTGCTGGTCGAGGCGGGCGACGTCCGCGAGGTCCACCACGTGGCCCTCCTCATCGGCTTCGGCGCCGCCGCGGTCAACCCGTACCTGGCGATGGAGTCGGTCGAGGACCTGGTCCGCGCCGGTACCTTCCTGACCGGCATCGAGGCCGAGCAGGCCATCCGCAACCTGATCTACGCGCTCGGCAAGGGCGTCCTCAAGGTCATGTCCAAGATGGGCATCTCGACCGTCGCCTCCTACCGCGGCGCCCAGGTCTTCGAGGCCGTCGGCCTGGACCGGGCCTTCGTCGAGAAGTACTTCAACGGCACGGCCACCAAGATCGGCGGCGCCGGTCTCGACGTCATCGCCAAGGAGGTCGCGGCGCGGCACGCCAAGGCCTACCCGGCCTCCGGCATCGCCCCGGCGCACCGGGCCCTCGACATAGGCGGCGAGTACCAGTGGCGCCGCGAGGGCGAGCCGCACCTGTTCGACCCGGAGACGGTCTTCCGCCTCCAGCACTCGACGCGCTCCGGCAGCTACGACATCTTCAAGAAGTACACCGACCGGGTGAACGAGCAGTCCGAGCGCCTGATGACGCTCCGTGGCCTGTTCGGCTTCAAGTCCGACCGGCAGCCGATCTCGATCGACGAGGTCGAGTCGGTGAGCGAGATCGTCAAGCGCTTCTCCACCGGCGCCATGTCGTACGGCTCCATCTCCAAGGAGGCGCACGAGACCCTCGCCATCGCCATGAACCAGCTGGGCGGCAAGTCCAACACCGGTGAGGGCGGCGAGGACGCGGACCGGCTCTACGACCCGGCCCGCCGCTCGTCGATCAAGCAGGTCGCCTCCGGCCGCTTCGGTGTGACGTCCGAGTACCTGGTCAACGCCGACGACATCCAGATCAAGATGGCGCAGGGCGCCAAGCCCGGCGAGGGCGGCCAGCTGCCCGGCCACAAGGTCTACCCCTGGGTCGCCAAGACCCGGCACAGCACCCCGGGCGTGGGCCTCATCTCCCCGCCCCCGCACCACGACATCTACTCCATCGAGGACCTGGCCCAGCTGATCCACGACCTCAAGAACGCGAACCCGCAGGCGCGGATTCACGTGAAGCTGGTCTCCGAGGTCGGTGTCGGCACGGTCGCCGCGGGTGTCTCCAAGGCGCACGCGGACGTGGTGCTCATCTCCGGCCACGACGGCGGTACGGGCGCCTCCCCGCTGACCTCCCTGAAGCACGCGGGCGGCCCCTGGGAACTCGGCCTCGCCGAGACCCAGCAGACGCTGCTGCTCAACGGCCTGCGCGACCGTATCGTCGTACAGACCGACGGCCAGCTGAAGACCGGCCGTGACGTCGTCATCGCCGCGCTGCTCGGCGCCGAGGAGTTCGGTTTCGCGACCGCGCCGCTCGTCGTCTCCGGGTGCGTCATGATGCGCGTCTGCCACCTGGACACCTGCCCCGTCGGCATCGCCACCCAGAACCCGGTGCTGCGCGACCGCTTCGCCGGCAAGGCCGAGTACGTCGTGAACTTCTTCAAGTTCATCGCCGAAGAGGTCCGCGAGATCCTCGCCGAGCTGGGCTTCCGCACCATCGAGGAGGCCGTCGGCCACGCCGAGAACCTCGACGTGGAGCGGGCGATCACCCACTGGAAGGCGCAGGGCCTGGACCTGTCCCCGCTCTTCCACGTGCCCGAGCTGCCCGAGGGCGCGGTGCGCCACCAGGTCGTCGCGCAGGACCACGGCCTGGAGAAGGCGCTCGACAACGAGCTGATCAAGCTCGCCGCCGACGCGCTGGCCGCGAACACCCAGGCCGACGCCCAGCCCGTGCGCGCCCAGGTCGCGATCCGCAACATCAACCGCACGGTCGGCACCATGCTCGGCCACGAGGTGACGAAGAAGTTCGGTGGCGCGGGCCTGCCCGACGACACCATCGACATCACCTTCACCGGCTCCGCGGGCCAGTCCTTCGGCGCCTTCCTGCCGCGCGGTGTCACGCTGCGCCTGGAGGGCGACGCCAACGACTACGTCGGCAAGGGCCTGTCCGGCGGCCGGGTGATCGTCCGTCCCGACCGGGGCGCCGACCACCTCGCCGAGTACTCGACCATCGCGGGCAACACCATCGCGTACGGCGCGACGGGCGGCGAGCTCTTCCTGCGCGGCCGCACCGGCGAGCGCTTCTGCGTCCGCAACTCCGGCGCGACGGTGGTCTCCGAGGGCGTGGGCGACCACGGCTGCGAGTACATGACCGGCGGCCACGCGGTCGTCCTCGGCGAGACGGGCCGCAACTTCGCGGCCGGCATGTCCGGCGGCGTCGCGTACGTCGTCGACCTGAACCGCGACAACGTCAACGCCGGCAACGTGGGCGCCGTCGAGGAGCTCGACGACACCGACAAGCAGTGGCTGCACGACGTGGTGCGCCGCCACCAGGAGGAGACCGGCTCGACCGTTGCCGAGAAGCTCCTGGCGGAGTGGGACACAGCAGTGGACCGCTTCAGCAAGATCATCCCCAGCACGTACAAGGCAGTGCTCGCCGCCAAGGACGCCGCCGAGCGAGCCGGACTCCCCGAGTCCGAGATCACCGAGAAGATGATGGAGGCGGCGACCAATGGCTGATCCCAAGGGCTTTCTGAACCACGGTCGCGAGGTCGCCATGACCCGCCCCGTCGCGGAGCGCGTCAAGGACTGGAACGAGGTCTACGTTCCGGGCTCGCTGCTCCCGATCATCTCCAAGCAGGCCAGCCGTTGCATGGACTGCGGGATCCCGTTCTGCCACAACGGCTGTCCGCTGGGGAACCTGATCCCCGAGTGGAACGACTATGCCTACCGCGAGGACTGGCAGGCCGCGTCCGAGCGTCTGCACGCCACGAACAACTTCCCGGAGTTCACGGGCCGCCTGTGCCCCGCTCCCTGCGAGTCGGCGTGCGTGCTGGGCATCAACCAGCCCGCCGTGACCATCAAGAACGTCGAGGTCTCGATCATCGACAAGGCGTGGGACACGGGCGACGTCGCCCCGCAGATCCCCGAGCGCCTGTCGGGCAAGACCGTCGCCGTCATCGGCTCGGGCCCGGCGGGCCTGGCCGCCGCCCAGCAGCTCACCCGGGCCGGCCACACGGTCGCCGTGTACGAGCGCGCCGACCGCGTCGGCGGTCTGCTGCGCTACGGCATCCCCGAGTTCAAGATGGAGAAGCGGCACATCAACCGCCGCATCGAGCAGATGCGCGCGGAGGGCACCCGCTTCCGCACCGGCGTCGAGATCGGCCGCGACCTCAAGGCGACGGACCTGCGCAAGCGGTACGATGCCGTGGTCATCGCCGCCGGTGCGACGACCGCGCGTGACCTCCCGGTCCCCGGCCGCGAGCTCAAGGGCATCCACCAGGCCATGGAGTACCTGCCGCTGGCCAACAAGGTGCAGGAGGGCGACTACGTGGCGCCCCCGATCACGGCCGAGGGCAAGCACGTCGTGGTCATCGGCGGCGGCGACACGGGCGCGGACTGCGTGGGCACCGCCCACCGCCAGGGCGCGGCCTCGGTCACGCAGCTGGAGATCATGCCGCAGCCCGGCGAGGAGCGGCACCCGGGCCAGCCCTGGCCGACGTTCCCGATGCTCTACAAGGTCACCTCCGCGCACGAGGAGGGCGGCGACCGCGTCTACTCGGTCTCCACCACCCACTTCGAGGGCGACGAGGACGGCAACGTCCAGTGGCTGCACCTCACCGAGGTCGAGTTCGTCGACGGCAAGCTGAACCAGAAGTCGGGCACGGAGCGCAAGATCCCCGCCCAGCTGGTGACGCTGGCCATGGGCTTCACCGGCACCGACGTCGAGAACGGCGTGGTCTCCCAGTTCGGCCTGGAGCTCGACGCGCGCGGCAACATCGCCCGCGACGCCGACTTCGCGACGAACGTGCCCGGCGTGTACGTCGCCGGTGACGCCGGCCGCGGCCAGTCGTTGATCGTGTGGGCCATCGCGGAGGGCCGCTCGGCCGCCCGCGGGGTCGACCGCTTCCTGACCGGGGCCAGCGACCTGCCGGCCCCGATCCGCCCGACGGACCGCTCGCTGATGGTCTGACGCTCCACCCCAACAAACGTCCCGTACAACGGCGTACGGAACTGAACGCGGCGCCTGCCTTGTCCCCGACCGGACGGTGGTGGGCGCCGTGGTGCGTCCTCAGCCGGCCGGCGACGGGGCGTCGTGGGTGGCGGTCTCAGCCGGCCGGGCGACGGGGCGTCGTCGGTGGTGGTCTCAGTCGCCCGGGCGGCCGGTGTCGTCCGGCCACACCCCGATGTGGTCCTGCTCCAGTTCCAGCATCACCCGGTCCTCCATGCCGAGGGCCGCGGTGTACTCGGCGGGCAGCTGGAGCCGGCCGGCCCGGTCCAGCGTCGCGAACTCCCGTGCCACCAGGGCCTCCTGCCCCTCCGCGTCGACCTCCGTGCGGCGCAGCACCTCCGTCGAGGTACGGCCGTCACGAATCGCGACCGCGCGGCGGACCTCCCCCGCGACCGCCTGGTCGTGCGTGACGATCACGATCGTCGTGCCCAGCTCCTCGTTGGCCCGGCGGAACGCCGCGAACACCTCCGCGCCGGTCGCCGAGTCCAGCTCGCCGGTCGGCTCGTCGGCGAGCAGCAGGGACGGCGAGTTGGCGAGGGCCACGGCGATCGCGACGCGCTGCTGCTGCCCGCCGGACATCTGCTGAGGCCGGCGGTCTCGGCAGTCGGCGACGCCGAGCATCGCGAGCAGCTCCCGCGCCCGCTCGGCCCGTTGCTTCCCGCGGCCCCGGCCGCCCGCCAACTGCATGGGCAGCGCCACGTTCTGGGCCGCCGTCAGATAGGGGAGGAGATTGCGTGCCGTCTGCTGCCAGACGAAACCGACCACCTCGCGGCGGTAGCGCAGCCGGTCCTTCGCGTTCATCGTGAGCAGATCGCGGCCCGCGACCCGCGCGGCGCCCGCCGTGGGCACGTCGAGGCCGGCGAGGATGTTCATCAGGGTCGACTTGCCGCTGCCGGAGGCGCCGACCAGGGCCGTCAACTCGCCCTCCTGGACCAGCAGATCGAGCCCCTGGAGTGCCTGTACCTCCACCCCGGCGGAGCCGCCGTCGGCTCCCCGGCCGGAGAAGATACGGACCAGCCGGTCGCAGGCGATCAGGGCGTCCCGCCCGTACGCGGGCCGGTCGCGGCGCGCCGCCGCCCGTTGCTCCAGCTCCGCCAGGCTCGTCCGCGAGGTCGTGGTAGGGGTCATCGCATGCCTCCTGTCCTGAGTTCGGTGATCGACGTACGGCGCCCCGCCCACCAGGCCTGCGCGACGGCCACCGCCCAGGCCAGCAGCACGGTGCCCGCCGCGGGCAGGACCAGCGACCACACGTCGGTACGCAGCGACGCCCCGACCACCGGTGCCCGGCCCGCCGTGGCGGCCAGCGCGAGACGCTCCAGGTCGATACCGGGAGCGAGCAGCCGGACGGTGGCCCAGCCGGCGAGCATTCCGCCCGAGGCCGCGAGCAGCGCCTGCGGCAGCGCGTCCAGACTGAGCAGCCGACGGCCCTGGCGGGGCGTGAGGCCCATGGTGTGCAGCCGGGCCAGCAGCGCGGCCCGCTCCGGCGCGGACTGCAGCAGGGAGAGCAGCAGGGCGAGTACGGCGTACCCCGCACCGGCCAGGGCGGCCGCGGTGTAGATCCGCTCGGCGCCCGCCTGCAACGGCGCATCGGAGAGCGCCGCACGTTCCTCGGCGCGCACCGTCACGGTCAGGCCCTTCCCGGCGCCGCGCACGGCCGCCCGCAGCGCCGGTCCGTCGAGCGTGGCACCGGTCGCCAGCAGCGTCGTCGGATCGGATCGCTCGAGGCCCGCGGCGTCGACCAGCAGGAAGTCGGCGCCGGGGGCGGCGGGGGTACGGGAGCGTACGGCGGCGATCCGGACCGTGACATCACCGGCGGGGGACGTGATCCGACGCGGTGCGCGGCCCAGGCGCTCCGCGAGGCCGGGGGAGGCGACGGCATTGAGCACACCCCCTGTCCGCACGCCTCCGGTCCCCTTCGGCTTCAACACGTCGGCGGGGAAGGCCCCGAGGCCTGTCTGCCGGGCCAGCCGGGCGTACGACTCCGGCTCGACCCCGATCAGCGTCAGGCCGTCCTTCCCCCCTGCCTCGCCGGACGCGAGCTCCGCCGTGCGCTCGGTCCGCACGGCCGTCACCTCCCGTACGCCCGCGACCTTCCGTACCGCCCCTTCCACTCCCGTCGGAAGCTCCGTCGCCTCGCCCGGCCCCGCGATCCGCGCGTCCGCGCCGGTCGCCAGCAGCGCGGCCCGGTCCCGGGCGTCGGACACCCCCGCGAGCACGGAACCCCCGAACGCCGCCGTCGTCAGGGCCAACAACAACGCCAGCAGCGGCAGCGCGACGCCCACCGTCGAGGAGCGGCCCGCGCGTGCCAGCGACAGAAAACCGACCACCCCACGCCCTCGCGCGGCCGGGCGGGCCGCCCACCGCAAGGGCAGCGGATACAGCCGTACGAGCACCAGCGCCGCGATCAGCCCGACCAGGACCGGAGCGGCACTCACCAGGAAGTCGCCCGTGCTGGACGCGCCGCGCCGCCGCAGCGCCACGACCGACCCGACGGCCAGCACCAGCACGGTGAGTTCGGCGACCGTGCGGCGCCTGCCGGGCTTGGCCTGGGCGAGATCCTCGCGCTCCGCGTTCGCCCGCGGCCTGCGGTGCGCCACGACCGCCCGCACCGGCAGTACCGCGCAGGCGAGGAGCGCGACGGCGGACGCGCCGAGCACGGCGGGCCCCAGCCGGGCCTCGTCCACCGTCAGCACGGCGAGCAGCAGACCGGCGGCGGCCGCGGGGACCGCCACGACCGCGGTCTCGGCGAGGAGCCGTCCGGCGATCCCACGCAGCGAGCCGCCCCGTGCGCGCAGCAGGGCGAGTTCGGCGGCGCGGCGGACGGCGATCAGCCCGCCGGCCATGACCAGGACGACGGCGGCGACCGCGCCGATCCCGAACGTGCCGACCGCCACGACGGGTGTGATCGCCGCACGGGTCGTCGTGTAGGAGCCGACGACCGTCTCCAGGTCGGTGCTGACGGCCGCGGTGCTCCCGGCGGCCTCGCGCATCCGCAGCAGGTCGGGCCCGCCTTCGAGGGAGGCGATCCGCGAGACGAGCGCGTGTGTCCGGCGCGATCACCAGCACGAGGACCGAGCCGCCGAGCGCCGAGAGCAGATAGAGCGTGACGAAGCGGATCCGGCCGAGTTGGGCCTCCACCACCCGGCCCAGGTTCCACAGCGAGACCATGTTCATCACGATGTGCAGAATCCCGAACGTGCCCTCGGTGGGCGGCAGATGCAGGAACGCGCCGGTCAGCATCCGGTACCACTCCCCGTCGACCACGCCCTCCGGGTGGAAGTCGTAGGGGTACTGGGCCTGCCAGACGTAGTGCCCGCCGTCGGGCCCCGCCAGCCCCGCGCCCAGCATCTCGAACCGGTCCACGATCGCCGGACGCACCACCTCGCCCACGTACGCCAGCACGTTGAGCGCGATCAGGACGTACGTCACCAGGGGCACGGTCGAGATCCGGCCGCCGAACGCCGTGCGGGCCTGCCGGATCGTCCGGGAGCCTTCCTTCACGCACTCCACGCACTGGTGACCGACGGCCGCCTCGCGCATGCAGTCCGGGCAGATGTAGCGGTCGCACCGGGTGCAGCGCACATGGGACTCCACCTTCGGATGGCGATAGCAGGTGGTGACGGTGGGTTCGGTGGGGTCGGTGGATCTGCTGGATTCGGGGGACTCGGATTCCACGACCGGCTCCTCGCGGGTACGGAGATCAAGGGGACGATGAGCCGATGGGGGCGGCGGCGAACAAAATAGCGAATGCCCATGTGGGGGTGGGACGGCAGGGGTTACGGGTGGCGTAATCTCGGCGTTTCCGCACCTCTCGCGCGATGGGAGCTCCGCATGGCCGGAATCAGCCTCACCAAGGTGGAGGAGACCGCGCCCGCGCTGGTCAGTCTGTACAAGAGCGCCGGTGTCTCCCTCACCAAGCACGGGCTGAGCGGTCAGCGGGCCGCGGTGTACCTGGTCGTCGACTACTCCGGTTCGATGAAGCCGTACTACAAGGACGGCAGTGTGCAGGCACTGGCGGACCGGGTGCTCGGCCTGTCGGCGCACCTCGACGACGACGGCACCGTCCCGGTCGTCTTCTTCTCCACGGACATCGACGCGGTGACGGACATCGCGCTCGACAACCACCAGGGCCGGGTGGAGAAGATCGTGGCCGGCCTCGGTCACATGGGGAAGACCAGCTACCACCTGGCCATGGACGCGGTCATCGAGCACTACCTCGACAGCGGCTGCGAGGATCCCGCGCTGGTCGTCTTCCAGACCGACGGCGGCCCGATCAACAAGCTCGCCGCCGAACGGTACTTGTGCAAGGCGGCGAAACTTCCGCTGTTCTGGCAGTTCATAGGGTTCGGCGACCCGGACAGCAAGCAGTTCGAGTTCCTGCGCAGACTCGACGAGCTGCCGGTGCCGCGGACGCGGGTCGTCGACAACGCCGGTTTCTTCCACGCCGGTTCGGACCCTCGGAAGGTCTCCGACGCCGAGCTGTACGACCGGATCGTGGGCGACTTCCCCCAGTGGCTGACGGCCGCGCGCGAGCGGGGGATCGTCCGGTGACCGTACGTGCGCTGCCGGCCGTCGGGCGGGTCGCCGTGCCGTGGAAGAACGGCGGCGGGGTGACGCGCGAGATCGTCGCCCGGCCCGAGGGTGCGGGCATGGGCGAGTTCGAGTGGCGGGTGAGCCTGGCCGACGTCGGCGCCGACGGGCCGTTCTCGGCGTTCGCCGACGTCGACCGGATCCTCACCATGGTCGCGGGCGAGGGGATGGAACTGACCGTCGGCGGCGAACACCGCCGGGTCGACACGCGGTTCGTCCCACAACGCTTCCCCGGCGACCTGCCGACCGGCTGCCGGCTCCTCGGGGGGCCGGTGGTGAACCTCAACGTCATGTGGCACAGGGGCGCCGTCGCAGCCCCCACCGTCACGGTCGCGGCTCCCGGGCGGTCCCTCGCCCTCCCCGCGGGCCCGACCGTCCTGATCGTCGCCCTCGACGGCACGGCCGAGGTGGCCGGGGTGACTCTCGGTCGCTATGACGCCGTGCTGCTGACGGACGAGGAGGCGACCCTCCACGCGACGGGCCACACCGCCGTGCTCACCCTCCCTTCGAGAGCCTGAGCCCCCGCGAGGATTCTCGCCCCCGCCGCCCCTACCCGTCCCATCCTCAACCCGGGGGCTCCGCCCCCAGTCCCCCAGGTGGGTTCGTCGGCTGCGGGTGGGTGGGGGGCTTGGCGCGCAGTTCCCCGCGCCCCTGAGGCGGGGCTTCGCCCCGCATCTTCAGCCCGTCCGGCGTTTGAGGACGAGGCCGTTCAGGCCGATCGGGGGTTTGGGGGCGGAGTCCCCAAGTGGGGATGGGACGGGTAGGGGCGGCGGGGGCGAGCGACAGGTGGGGGGCGACGCGCCGTTGGCTTCGGGGAGGTGTCATGTCACCCTGGTGGGCCGAGGGGAGTGGCTTATGGGCGCGGAAGAGATCAACTCCGGTCGCGTGCAAGAGACTTCACGTGCGGGGCGGCGAGATGAGACACCCAAGGGCGAGCGCCTCGCGGACTGGGCCGACGGACGGCTGGGCCTCTACGCGATGGCCAAGGCCAACATGCGCAAGGTCTTCCCGGACCACTGGTCCTTCATGCTGGGCGAGGTCTGCCTCTACAGCTTCCTGATCCTGATCCTGACCGGCGTCTACCTCACGCTCTTCTTCGAGCCGAGCGCCTCCGAGGTCGTCTACCACGGCCCGTACGAACCGCTCAACGCCATCCTCATGACCCGCGCCTACGAATCCACCCTCCACATCACCTTCGAGGTGCGCGGCGGACTTCTGGTCCGGCAGATCCACCACTGGGCGGCGATCGTCTTCCTCGCCGGGATGCTCGTGCACATGATGCGCGTCTTCTTCACCGGCGCGTTCCGCAAGCCCCGCGAGGTCAACTGGCTGTTCGGCTGGACGCTGCTGATGCTCGGCCTGATCACCGGCCTGACCGGCTACTCGCTCCCCGACGACCTGCTCTCCGGCACCGGCGTCCGCTTCGCCCAGGGCGCGATCCTGTCGGTCCCGATCGTGGGAACGTACCTCTCCTTCTTCCTCTTCGGAGGCGAGTTCCCGGGCCACGACATCATTCCGCGGTTCTTCCCGATCCACGTCCTCCTGCTGCCGGGCATCATGCTCGGCCTGGTGGTCGCCCATCTGATCCTGGTCTTCTACCACAAACACACGCAGTACCCGGGGCCCGGACGCGACCAGAAGTCCGTCGTCGGGATGCCGTTCATGCCGGTCTACATGGCCAAGGCGGGCGGGTTCTTCTTCCTCGTCTTCGGGGTGCTGTCGCTGATGGGGGCGATCGCGACGATCAACCCCGTCTGGGCCTTCGGCCCCTACCGGCCGGACCTGGTGACGACCGGCGCACAGCCCGACTGGTACCTCGGCTTCTCCGAGGGGCTCATCCGGGTGATGCCCGGGTGGGAGATCAACGCCTGGGGCCACACCCTGCAACTGGGTGTGTTCATCCCCTTCTCCCTCTTCCCGCTCATCATGACCGCCATCGCCGTCTACCCGTTCATCGAGGCATGGGTCACCGGGGACAGACGGGAACACCACATCCTGGACCGGCCGCGCAACGTGCCCACCCGCACCGGGCTCGGCGTCGCCTGGCTGACGCTGTACGGAGTCCTCCTGGTCGGCGGCGGCAACGATCTGTGGGCCACCCACTTCCACCTCTCCATCAACGCCATCACCTGGTTCGTACGGGTCTCCTTCTTCGTCGCCCCGGCCCTCGCCTTCGTCGTCACGCGCCGGATCTGCATGGGACTTCAGCGACGGGACCGCGACAAGGTGCTGCACGGAAGGGAGTCCGGGATCATCCGGATGCTTCCGCACGGCGAGTACGTCGAGGTGCACGAACCGCTCTCACCGGCGCAGCGGTTCACACTCACCCAGCACGAGCAGCCCCCGCCGTACGAGGTGGGACCGCTCGTGGACGCGAACGGCGTCGTCCGACGGGTCGGCCCCGGCCGCAGACTGCGCGCCCGGCTCGCCCGCGCCATGTACGGGCCCGACACCCAGATCCCGAAGCCGACACCGGAGGAGTACCGGGAACTCACCAGCGGCGAGCACCACCACTGAGGACCTCGGCCCGGCACTCGGCCGGGGTGCCCCACGCGGTGCGCAGGGCACGGGCCTTGGCCAGCCACAGGGACAGGTCGTACTCCGCGGTGTAGCCGATCGCGCCGTGCAGCTGGAGCGCCGTGCGCGCGGTGGCGTACGCGGCCTGGCAGGCCGTGACCTTGGCGGCGGCCACGTCGCCGGGCGCCATCGTCAGGGCCGCGCCGAACAGCAGCGGCCGCGCGAACTCCAGGGCGATCTTCGCGTCCGCGAGGCGATGCTTGACCGCCTGGAACGAGCCGACGGGGACACCGAACTGGGTGCGCTGTCTGACGTACGCGACCGTCCGGTCGAGGAGTGCGAGCCCGACGCCGAGCGCCTGGGCGGCGGTGGCGAGCCGGGCCCAGGCGAGGGCATGGGCGACGGGAGGGGCGGTGGAGAGCAGTTCACCGCCTGGTGTGAGGGGCGTGAGGCGGCGGGCGGGTTCCAGGGTAGTGCGCATCGGGCCGTGGCCGGGCGCCAGACGCAGTCCGTCGGCCGCCAGGGCGAGGCGGATGGTCGCCGCGTCGCCGTCCAGCGCGTACGCCCCGTCGAGGGCCAGCGTCGCCGACGCCTCGCCCGAGGCCAGCGACGGGAGCAGCCGCGCGGCGGGGAGAGGCTCCGCAAGCTCGGCCAGCAGCGCGGCCGCCGCGACCGTCTCCACCAGCGGACCGGGCACCGCGTGCCGGCCCAACTCGACGAAAGCCACGGCCAGTTCCACCGGACGCGGACCCATCCCCTCGTACACCTCCGGCACCGCGAGTGCGAACACACCCACCTTGGCGATACGGAACCACAGCGCGCGACCGCTGTCGTGGTCGCCGCGGCTCCAGTCCCGTACGACCGACGGGGTGTCCGCGGCGGTCAGCATCGCGTCCAGCGAGTCGGCGAACGCGCGCTGCTCGGCGTCGAGGAGGAAGCGCATCAGCGGCGGCCCTTCGGGAGGCCGAGCAGGCGCTCGGCGATGATGTCGCGCTGGATCTCGTTGGTGCCGGCGTAGATCGGACCGGCGAGCGAGAAGACGTACCCCTCGGACCATTCCGTGTCCGCCGACTCGCCGTCCGGGCCGAGGAGGTCGAGGGCCGTCTCGTGCAGCGCGATGTCGTACTCGGACCAGAAGACCTTGTTCAGGCTGGATTCCGGGCCTACGGTCCCGCCGTCGAGGAAGCGGGAGGCGTTGGCGTACGTGAAGAGCTGGTAGGCGCGGGCGCCGATCACCGCGTCGGCCACCCGGTCGCGCAGCGCCGTGTCCGAGGGGTCGGCGCGGTCGCGCCACAGGGCCGCCAGCCGGTCCGCGGCGGCGAGGAAGCGGCCCGGTGAACGCAGCGTCAGCCCCCGCTCGTTGCCCGCCGTCGACATGGCGACCCGCCAGCCCCCGCCCGGCTCGCCGATCACGTCCTCGTCCGGGACGAAGACCTCGTCGAGGAAGACCTCGGCGAAGGCCGGTCTGCCGTCGAGGCGGCCGATGGGACGCACCGTGACCCCGGGCGCGCGCAGGTCGAACATCAGGTAGGTCAGGCCCTGATGTGGCCTCGGCGTGTCCGGCTCGCTGCGGAAGAGGCCGAACGCGCGGTCGGCGAAGGCGGCCCGCGACGACCAGGTCTTCTGCCCGCTCAGCAGCCAGCCCCCGTCCGTACGCACCGCACGCGAGGTGAGCGAGGCCAGGTCGGACCCCGCCTCCGGCTCGGACCACGCCTGCGCCCAGACGACTTCCCCGGTGGCCATGGAGGGAAGGACCCGGGCGCGCTGTTTCTCCGAGCCGTGGTCGAAGAGGGTGGGCGCCAGGAGGTTGATGCCGTTCTGGCCGACCCGGCCCGGCGCGCCCGCCGCGTAGTACTCCTCCTCGAACACCAGCCAGCGCACGATGTCCGCGCCCCGGCCGCCGTACACCTCCGGCCAGGACACCACCGACCAGCGGTCCGCCGCCAGTTCGGCCTCCCACACGCGGTGCGCCGCGAAGCCCTCCTCGGTCTCCAGGGACGGAAGGGGCGTTCGCGGCACATGGGCGGCGAGCCAGGTCCGGGCCTCGGCGCGGAAGGCCTCGTCGGCGGGGGAGAGGGTCAGATCCATCGGCAGCACCTTCCCTAACAAGTGTTTGGTAGGTTAGCGTGGAGGTATGAGCGACGTCGAGAGTCCGGCGTACGTCACCGGGCACGGACTGCTGACCGGGCGCACCGCCGTCATCACCGCCGCCGCGGGCGCGGGCATCGGCGGGGCGACGGCGCGCAGGTTCCTGGAGGAGGGCGCGCGCGTCCTGATCAGCGACGCGCACGCGCGGCGGCTCAAGGAGAGCGCGGCGGCCCTGGCCGAGGAGTTCGGCTCCGCGCGGATCGCCTCCCTGCCCTGCGACGTCACCGACGAGGACCAGGTCCAGGCCCTCTTCGACACGGCGACCGGGCTGTACGGCGGCCTGGACGTGGTCGTCAACAACGCGGGCCTCGGCGGCACTTCCGCCCTCGTCGACATGACCGACGAACAGTGGTCGAGGGTCTTGGACGTGACGCTGAACGGGACGTTCCGGTGTACCAGGGCGGCGTTGCGGGCCATGAAGGAAACCGGCGCAGGCGTGATCGTCAACAACGCCTCCGTCATCGGCTGGCGCGCCCAGACCGGTCAGGCGCACTACGCCGCCGCCAAGGCGGGGGTCATGGCGCTCACCCGGTGCGCGGCCGTCGAGGCCGCCGAGTACGGGGTGCGCGTCAACGCGGTGTCACCGAGTCTCGCCATGCACCCGCACCTGGTGAAGGTGACCACCCCCGAGCTGCTGGAGGAACTGACGGGCCGCGAGGCCTTCGGCCGGTACGCGCAGCCCTGGGAGGTGGCCAACGTGATCGTGTTCCTGGCGTCCGGCTACTCCTCGTACATGACCGGCGAAGTCGTCTCCGTCAGCAGCCAACATGCGTAGGGCGCCGTCGGCAGGCACCCCTGGGACCACAATGGAACCGTGCCTACCAAGAAGAAGCCCCAGGTGACCGCCACCCCCGAGCGGCGCCGCGAACTCCTCGACACCGCCGCGGAGGTCTTCGCCGAGCAGGGCTACAACGCCACCACCGTACGCAAGATCGCGGACGAGGCCGGGATGCTCGCGGGCAGCCTCTACTACCACTTCGACTCCAAGGAATCGATGCTGGAGGAGATCCTGCGGACCTTCCTCGACGAGCTCTGGCACGGCTACGACGCCGTCCTGGACGCCGAACTCGACCCGCGCCGCACGCTGGAGGCCCTGGTCACCGAGTCCTTCCGGGAGATCGACCGGCACCGCGCCGCCGTCGCCATCTACCAGAAGGAGTCCCGGCATCTGGCCGCCCAGCAGCGCTTCGCCTTCCTCGCCGAGTCGCAGCGCAACTTCGAGAAGGCGTGGCTGAGCACGCTGGAGCGCGGCGTCGCCGCCGAGGTCTTCCGGGCCGACCTCGACATCCGGCTCACCTACCGCTTCGTGCGCGACACCGTGTGGGTCGCCGCGTCCTGGTACCGGCCCGGCGGACAGCACAGCCCCGAGGAGATCGCCCGGCAGTACCTGTCGATGGTGCTGGACGGCATCTCCGTACGCGAATAGCCCATCTCTGCGACAGCCCATGTCTGTGAGGGAGTTGTCATGGCCGAGGCCTACATCGTCGAAGCGGTCCGTACGCCCGTCGGGCGGCGCGGGGGAGGCCTGAGCGGTGTCCACCCGGCCGACCTCGGCGCGCATGTCCTCAAGGCGCTCGTCGAGCGGTCCGGAGTGGACCCGGCCGCCGTGGAGGACGTCGTCTTCGGCTGTCTGGACACCGTGGGGCCGCAGGCCGGGGACATCGCCCGCACCTGCTGGCTGGCGGCCGGACTCCCCGAGGAGGTGCCGGGCGTCACCGTCGACCGACAGTGCGGCTCCTCCCAGCAGGCCGTGCACTTCGCCGCCCAGGCCGTCCTGTCCGGCACCCAGGACCTGGTGGTCGCGGGCGGCGTGCAGAACATGAGCCAGATCCCCATCGCCTTCGCCTCCCGCCAGGCGGCCGAACCCCTCGGTCTCACCGAAGGCCCCTTCGCCGGCAGCGAGGGCTGGCGGGCCCGCTACGCCGACCGGCCCGTCAACCAGTTCTTCGGCGCCGAGATGATCGCCGCCAAGTGGGGCATCAGCCGCCGCGACCAGGAGGAGTTCGCCCTCCGCTCGCACCGGCGGGCGATCCGCGCCGTCGACGAGGGCCGCTTCGCCCGCGAGACCGTGGCCTACGGCGAGGTCACCGTCGACGAGGGCCCGCGCCGGGACACCTCACTGGAGAAGATGGCGGGCCTGAAGCCGGTCGTCGAGGGCGGCACCATCACCGCCGCCTGCTCCTCCCAGGTCTCCGACGGCGCCGCCGCGATGCTGCTCGTCTCCGAGCGGGCGGTACGGGAGCACGGGCTGACCCCGCGCGCCCGCGTCCACCACCTCTCCGTACGCGGCGAGGACCCCATCCGCATGCTGTCCGCACCCATCCCGGCCACCGCGTACGCCCTGAAGAAGACCGGCATGTCCCTCGACGCCATCGACCTCGTCGAGATCAACGAGGCCTTCGCCCCGGTCGTCCTCGCCTGGCTCAAGGAGACCGGCGCCGACCCGGAGAAGGCCAACGTGAACGGCGGCGCCATCGCGCTGGGCCATCCGTTGGGGGCGACGGGCGTGAAGCTGATGACGACGCTCCTTCACGAACTGGAGCGAACCGGCGGCCGGTTCGGCCTCCAGACGATGTGCGAGGGCGGCGGCCAGGCGAACGTGACGATCATCGAACGGCTCTGAGGCCCAGGGCCTGTCCGGCGGATCAAGTCGGAGGGAAGCGACCGTCTCTCTTAAGCACAGGCGGGCGTGCCAAGCCCCGCGTCTCCGGCATGATCGGCCGGACAGGCCCTAGCGCGCCGAGGGTCTCGTCCGCCTGTGCCATCACCCGCTCCACCAGCTCCGCGCACGAGGGCAGGTCGTCGATCACCCCGGCGACCTGCCCCGACGACATGACCCCCAGGTCCGTACGCCCGTCCACCATCGACGACTTGAGGAGCATCGGTGTGTTCGCGGCGAGCAGCACCTGGCTCCAGGTCAGATCCTTGCCGTGCTTCATGGCGAGGCCGTCGCGGACCATCCGCGACCAGGACAGTCCGGAGATCCGCCGGAAGCCCGCCGCCCGGCGGACGGCCCGCGCGAGAGCCCTCGTACGGCCGGACTTCTCCAAGGAGTCGACGAAGTCCGTACGCAGCATGCGATGGGGGAGGCCGTCCACGGCCGTGGTGACCGTGACGTCCCTGACCGTCGCCGCCAGGTACTTCGCCTTCACCGCGGCCGGGACCGTCGAGTCCGAGGTGAGCAGGAAGCGGGTGCCCATCGCGATGCCCGCCGCCCCGTACGCCAGTGCCGCGACCAGCCCCCGCCCGTCGTGGAAGCCGCCCGCCGCCACCACCGGGATGTCCACCGCGTCCACCACCTGCGGCAGCAGCACCGTCGTCGCGACGTCACCGGTGTGACCGCCGCCCTCGCCGCCCTGCACGATCACCGCGTCCGCGCCCCAGGCGGCCACCTTCTCGGCGTGCCGGCGTGCCCCGATGGACGGGACGACGACCACGCCCGCCTCCTTCAGCTCGGCGATCAGCTCACGGGAGGGCGCGAGGGCGAAGGACGCGACGCGTACCCCCTCGTCGACGATGATCCGCACCCGCTCGCCCGCGTCCCCGGCGTCGGCGCGCAGATTCACCCCGAACGGCGCGTCCGTACGGGACTTGACCTCGCGTATGGCGTCCCTCAGGTGGTCGAGCGTCATCGTTGCGGAGGCCAGGACGCCCAACGCGCCCGCGTTCGCCGTGGCGGACACCAGGCGGGGTCCGGCCACCCACCCCATACCGGTCTGCACGATGGGGTGACGGACCCCGAGGAGGCGGGTGAGCGCGGTCTCCATCAGCTCCTGACCTCCCGGTCCCGGGCGCCGCCCGGATCGATGACCTCGCGGATCAGTCTCAGTTCCCGCGGCGTCGGTTCGCGGGTGAGGGGCACCTCGTCGGGGACCGACAGCCGGAATCCCGTGGCCTCCCGCACCTGTTCCACGGTGGCGCCCGGGTGCAGCGAGGCGAGACGCATCGAGTGGTCGGGGGTGGCGAAGTCGAAGACGCCGAGGTCGCTCACCACACGCGGGACGCGGTGGAAGCGGGTGGCGCTCGGGCCCGCGGCGGCGGCACGGTCGTACCCCACCCCGCACACCATGTCGACCCGCTCGACGAAGACGCGCGGGGAGTGCCTCGGGACCCAGTAACTGGTCGGGTTGTTCAGGGTGTTGACCGGTGCGCCGCGCACCCCGAGGAGCTGGCGCGTGGGCCTGGACCAGTCGCCGATGCAGGAGATGTTCTGGTTTCCGAAGCGGTCGAGCTGGCTCGCGCCCATCATCACGTGCCGGCGCCCACCGGTCACCATGGTGAGGTGCTGACGGTAGGGCAGCCAGCCCTCCGGGGTGCCGTCGAGGCCGACGAGCATCGCCTCGCCGTCGGTCAACAGCAGGTCGGGGGAGAAGGTGCGCTTGGCGAGACGGGCGCCGATGGAGGGGATCGGGCCCATGGGGCTGGCGAGCACCTCGCCGTTGTCCCGCCAGGCCTCGGCGCAGGCGATCACGCAGTACTCGGCCCGGGTGACCGGGGGTGCGGGGGCGCCGGGGGTGGGCGTGGACGCGGGGCTCATCGCTGCTCCTCGTGCCAGGCCCGTACGGCGGACTGGTAGGTCTGTTCGTCGCCGGAGAGGAAGCGCGCGGCGAACTCGGCGTACGGCGTGGTGGCGTACAGCTTCTGGAAGGGCTCGTCGCGCCCGTGGTCGGGGGCGCAGGACGTGAAGTGCGCGCCGTTCGGTGTCTCGACGACGCCCGTCACGCTCGACCGCTTGAGCAGCAGGGTCTGCGGGGCGGCCTCCTTGGTGAGCTCCGCCGTGTCGACCACGCGCTCGCACGAGACGTACGCGGCGTCGGCGGCCTCGCAGAACAGGTCGTCGAAGTACGGGTCCGGGCCCAGATACTGCCCGTTGCCCAGGCGGTCGGCGCGGTTCATGTGGACCAGGGCCGCGTCCAGGCGCAGGGCGGGCATGGCGACGAGCTCCTCCCGGACCCCCGAGGAGGCATCGGCGTACGGCGAAGTGACCGTGCGCAGCGTGGGGTTGACCCGCATCACGTCCGAGCCGAGCCCGGCCCGGACAGGGAGGAAGGGCAGACGGTTCGCGGCGGCGTGCAGGCCCCACATGAACATCGCCTCGTCGACCTCCATCAGCTCGAACGCCCCGCGCTCGCGCGCCGCCCGGTAGTGCGGCTCGAGCGGGATCGAGTCGAGGGTGGTGAAGGCGGTGACGAGCCGGCGGATCCGGCCCGCGGCGGCGAGCAGGCCGACGTCCGGGCCGCCGTACGAGACCACGGTGAGATCGGTGATCCCGGTGCGCAGCAGTGCTCTCACCAAGGCCATCGGCTTGCGGCGCGAGCCCCAGCCGCCGATGCCCAGGATCATCCCGCTGCGCAGACGGGAGACCACCTCGTCGGTGGTCATGGTCTTGTCGCTCACGTGCCGACCCCCTCCTTTCCGAAGGTGTCGCGGACGCGGTCGGCGACCCCGCTGAGGTTCGCCTCGAAGGTGAAGCCCTGCTCGAAGCGGTAGCTGCGGCGCACGTCGACGGGGTCGATGCCGTTGAGCGCGGCCTTCGCGAGCCGGATCAGCTCGCCGTCCTTGGCGGCGATCTCACGCGCCAGCTCCAGCGCGGCGCCCGGGAGTTCCACGCGCGGCACGACCCGCCACACCGAGCCGTGCGCGTGCAGCTCGGCGGCGGTCGCGGTGCGCGAGGTGTAGTACAGCGCGCGCATCAGGTGGCCCGGGACGAGCCGGGCCAGATGCGTGGCCGCGCCGAGGGCGCCGCGGTCCAGCTCGGGCAGGCCGAAGATGGCGTCCTCGCTCGCCACGGTCGCGTCCGCGTTCCCCACCAGCCCGATTCCGCCGCCCAGGCAGAAGCCGTGCACCGCCGCGACGACGGGGACCTCGCACTCGTAGACCGCGGCGAAGGCCTCGAAACAGCCGCGGTTGGCTCCTATCAGCGCGCGATGGCCTCCGCTCTCCCTGGTCTCGCGCTGCATCTCCTTGATGTCCACGCCCGCGTTGAAACCGCGCCCCGCGGCCGTCAGCACGACGCACCGGACGCCGGGGTCGCGGCCCGCCGCACGGAGGGCGTCGGCCAGGTCGAACCAGCCGCGCACCGGCAGCGCGTTCACCGGCGGGAAGTCGACCGTGACGACGGAAATCCCCTTTTCCGGGGACGAGGTGGAGACACCCATGGACGCATCAGCTACCTTTCCACCTCAGGACCATTCCACCAAACGTTTGTTAGGCGCACTCTCGAAGCTAGCAGTGAACGCATCCGGGCGGGAGGCCCTGTGGACAACCTGGATCTCGGGGGCAGGACCGTCGTCGTCACGGGGGGCACCCGTGGAGTGGGGGCCGGGATCGCGCGGGCGTTCGTCGAGGCGGGCGCGGACGTGGTGGTCTGTGCCCGCAGACCCCCCGAGGTACCGCTGGACGGCACGGAGTTCGTGCCCGTGGACCTCCGCGACCCGGCCGCCGTGCACGCCTTCTTCGCCGCGCTGCCCCGGCTCGACGTGCTGGTGAACAACGCGGGCGGCGCGCCCTACCGTCCACTGACGGAGGCGGACGCCGAGCGCCATGCGCGCGTGATCGAGCTGAACCTCATCGTGCCGCTGACCGCCTCCCTCGCCGCGTACGAGCACCTCAGACGGGCCCGGGGATCGATCGTGATGATCGGCAGCGTGAGCGGGGCGCGGCCCTCGCCCGGGTCGGCGGCGTACGGGGCGGCCAAGGCGGGCCTCGCGAACCTGGCCCGTTCGATGGCCGTCGAGTGGGCTCCTGACGTCCGGGTCAACACCCTCGTCGTCGGGATGGTCCGCACCGAACTCTCCCATCTGCACTACGGAGGCGAGGACGGCATCGCCGCCGTCTCCCGCACCGTCCCGCTGGGCCGCCTCGCCGACCCGTCCGACATCGGCGAGGCCGCGGTCTTCCTCGCCTCGGACGCGGCGAGGTACATCAGCGGGGCCTCGCTGCTCGTCCACGGCGGCGGCGAGCGGCCCGCCTTCCTGGACGCGGCGACCGCCAACAAGCCCGGCACGTCCGACCAGGGGGACTGAGATGAGTGGACCGCTGCTGTGCGAGGGGCGGGTCGTGATCGTCACGGGCGCCGGGCGCGGGCTCGGCCGCGCGCACGCGCTCGCGTACGCCGCCGAGGGCGCGCGGGTCGTGGTGAACGACCTCGGGGTGGGTCTCGACGGCACACCCGGCCCGGACAGCCCGGCCGTGCGGGTCGTCGAGGAGATCCGGGCGGCGGGGGGACAAGCGGTCGCCCACGGAGGTGACGTCGCCACCACCGAGGGCGCCGCCTCCCTCGTACGCACCGCCCTGGAGGCGTACGGACGCCTGGACACGCTGGTCAACAACGCGGGGTTCCTGCGCGACCGGATGCTCGTCAACCTCGACGAGGACGACTGGGACGCCGTGCTGCGCGTCCACCTCAAGGGCCACTTCCTGCCACTGAAACACGCGGCGGCGCACTGGCGGGCGGAGGCGAAGGACGGCCGCACACCCCGGGCCCGGGTCGTCAACACCAGCAGCGGGGCAGGTCTGTTGGGTTCGCTCGGACAGGGCAACTACAGCGCGGCCAAGGCCGGGATCATCGGGCTGACCCTGGTCGCCGCGGCCGAACTGGGCCGCTACGGCGTCCAGGTCAACGCGATCGCCCCCGCGGCCCGCACCCGGATGACCGAACGCACCTTCGCGGACACCATGGCGGCCCCGGGCGCCGACTCCTTCGACGCGATGGCCCCCGAGAACGTCTCCCCCCTGGTCGTCTGGCTCGGCGCGAGCGCGAGCACCGGTGTCACCGGCCGCGTCTTCGAGACCGAGGGCGGCCGGATCACCGTCATGGAGGGCTGGCGTCCGGGCCCCACCGCGGACAAGGGCGCCCGCTGGACTCCGTCCGAGGCCGGTGACACGGCACTGAAGCTCCTGGCGGAGGCGGAGGTTCCGGGGGCGGTGTACGGGGCGGGGTAGGCGGCGCCTCTCGCCCTGAGGGTGCGTGGCTCAAGGGCCGGACGGGCCGGGGGAGTCCAGCCGCGCCAGCGCGCTCGTCGCCCGGGCGCGGGTCACGGGGTCACTCCCGCGGGTGAGGGCGCGCAGGACCGGCAGGCCGTGGGGGTTGCCCAGGCGGCCCAGTACGTCCGCGCCGAAGGCCCGGCGCAGGGGGTCGGGGTCGGCGCACCACTGGACCGCCGCCCGGAACGTCTCCTCGTCACCGCGCAGGCCCAGTGCCGTCGCCGCTTCGGTCCAGTCGTCGTTGTCGGGGTCGGCGGGGCGCAGGGCACGGGCGGCCAGTTCGGCGACGGGCGCGGCGATGCCGAGGGCGGATTCGAGGAGGGTCGCTATCGCGGCGTGGCCCGTCTGCTGGTCGTTGCCCGCGACGGGGTCCCCGGCCGGGCCCAGGAGTTGGACCTCGACGGTGATGCCGCCGTCCTCCGGATGGCGGTGGGTGACGGAGGGGTGGCCGGGGCCCCAGGTCTCTTCCAGGCCCGCGCGCACTTCGGCCTCCACGTCGAGGGTGAGCCTGCGGTGGGCCTCTGCGAGCGCCGCCGAGCGCGCCCGCGCTCCGCGCCGCAGGAGGGCACGTACACAGCCGGGCGAGCCACGGCGGGCGGCCGCGACGAGCGGGGGCTCACCCGTCGGGCCCGGGCGGTCGGGGTCCGCACCGGCCGCGAGGAGCTCCGTCACCACCGCGACCCGCCCCAGCCGCACCGCCCACGTCAGCGCCGTGAACCCGAACTCCTCCACCGTGTCCGGCGCGGCCCCGGCCGCCAGCAGGGCGCGTACGACCTCCGTGTGCCCACCGCACGCCGCCCCGCACAGCGGCGCGTCCGTGCCCTGGCTGAGCCGGTCGGGCGCGGCCCCGGCGGCCAGCAGCAGTCGTACGACGCCGGGCCGATCGCTCACCGCCGCCAGATACAGCGCCGTCTGGCCGTCCTCGTCCACCGCGTCCGGGCTCACACCGGAGCGCAGCAGCCGCACCACCGCGTCCTGGTCCCCCTCGTACACAGCCGTGAAGAGGTGTGCCGCGGGGTCGTTCGTGCTCATCCTTCGACCCTCGCTCGTGAAGGACGCGAGAGGCAAAGCCTTTTGGGGTGGTGTGTCTCACCTCCCACGTCTCACGTGTCGCACACCAGCACCGTCCTGCACAGGGTGCAGCGCGCCCGTACCCGGCCCCGGACCGGTACCCGGATCCGCTGGTGGCAGGTCGGGCAGGGGAAGGAGACGCGGAGGGGGCCGCGGCTGTCGGGGCTGAACGCGTAGGGGACGCCGGCGTGCGGGCCCGGGGTGTGCTGGTCCTGGGCGTGCCGGCGGTCCTTCGCGTAGCGGCGGCGGCCCGCCCAGCCGGCCGCGGTCAGCGGGGGCTGCTGCTCGTCGCGGCGGGCCTGCGCCATGCCCCGCGTGTACGCCGTGTACGCCTGCGGGCTGGTGAACCAGATCGAGGGGTCCTCGCCGAAGACCAGGGAGCGTTTGGCGAGGACGTAGCCGAATTCCTCCGGGGTGAGGTAGCCGAGCTTCTGCGAGGAGGCGGCGTCCTCCCGGTAGGCGTCGAGAAGCAGCCAGCCCGCGCCGAGGTAGGTCGCCGCGGTGTCGGTGAGGATCTCGTTGTCGCGCGTGCCGGGGAAGTAGAGGTCGAGGCGGTGCAGATAGACGTGCATCACCTCATGGGCGAGGGCCGCGCCGATGTCCCGGCGGTAGGAGCGGAAGCGGTCGTTCAGTTCGACGAAGTACTCGGGACCCGCCGTGAGTTCGACGTTGGCCGCCTGGGTCATCTCGCGGAAGCCGATGATCAGCCGGGCGTCCGGGAGGTGGTAGTGACGCACCATCTCGCGGGCCACGCGCTGCGCGCCCAGATGCAGGTCGTCGATGTCGCCGAAGGCCACGTCGGCGGGGGCCACGCTGGTCGCGAAGGTGTGGATGGTGTCGTACGAGAGCCGCTTGTAGAGCGCGGTGATCGATGCCCGCACCGTGTCCAGATGCGGGAAGCCGTGCTCGACGGGTCCGCCGTTCGCCACGTCCGTACCCCCTGAAGACGCCGGCCCTCCTGCACTCCACTCTAAGCGCGGTTCCGGTGGGCGGCGGGGTGCGGCTGGCCGAAACGGGGTCCTTGCCGGGGCGCCCCGGTCTCTAAATAATTCGCAAAGGCTTGGCGGGTGCATGTCACCAGATGTGTGCGGTGGACGTCGCGTCACGCGGCCTCGGTGCGACCCCGCCCGGCTTCCAACCCCCCACGAGAGGAAGCACGTTGAAGTCTCCGAAGAAGTTCACGGGCCTCAAGAGAGTCCTCGCCCTCGGCGCCGTCACCCTCGCCACCGTCTCGCTCCAGCCCGTCTCCGCACAGGCCGCGCCCACGCCCGTCGTCGGCGGCACCCGCGCGGCGCAGGGAGAGTTCCCGTTCATGGTCAGACTCTCCATGGGCTGCGGCGGCGCGCTCTACACCCAGCAGATCGTCCTCACCGCCGCACACTGTGTCAGCGGCTCCGGCAACAACACCTCCATCACCGCCACCACCGGCGTCGTCGACCTGCAGAGCAGCAGCGCGACCAAGGTCAAGTCGACCAAGGTGCTCCAGGCGCCCGGCTACAACGGCAAGGGCAAGGACTGGGCGCTGATCAAACTCGCCTCGCCCGTCAACCAGCCCACACTGAAGATCGCCACCACCACCGCGTACAACAACGGCAACTTCACCATCGCCGGGTGGGGCGCCGCACGCGAGGGCGGCGCCCAGCAGCGCTACCTCCTCAAGGCCACCGTTCCCTTCGTGAGCGACGCCACCTGTCAGCAGGCGTACGGCAGCGATCTCGTGCCCGGCGACGAGATCTGCGCCGGGTTCGTCCAGCAGGGCGGGGTCGACACCTGCCAGGGTGACTCCGGCGGCCCGATGTTCCGCAAGGACGACTCCGGGGCGTTCATCCAGGTCGGGATCGTCAGTTGGGGACAGGGCTGTGCGGAGCCGGGGTATCCCGGGGTGTACTCCGAGGTCTCGACCTTCGCCGCCGACATAGCCAGAGCGGCGTCCACCCTGTAGGGGCTGCGCCCCCGCCATCCCCGGCGTGTTCTTCGGCCGCGGGCGGGCGGGGGCTGGTCGCGCAGTTCCCCGCGCCCCTGAGGCCGGGGCTGCGCCCCGGATCCCCCGCCCGGGCCGCTTCGTTCGGCTGCCGGTCAGTGGGGGCTGAGCGCGCAGTTCCCCGCGCCCCTGGAGGGGCGCTGCGCGCACCCTCCAGCCCGTCCGGCGTTTGAGGACGAGGTCGAAGGCCGATGCCCCACCCACCCCACGCTCGCACAAGGGGGGACACCAATACTCACTCATGCGCGTCAGAACTCACTCGAACTCAGCCAAACCGCAGAAGATCCCAACCCCCGTGTCCGGCCCGGAAGTTTGAGGAGGGCGTCCGCGGCGCCACGCGCCTCTACGGTGCCCCGGTACAGCCCGCGGCCACCATCCATCGGCGGCCCCCGAACGGCACCCGCCCCACACCCCCACCGTCGAACGCGTCAAGCCGCAGCCCCGCGCCCGCACCCCGTGCAGATTCCGTCGCCGAGCACGCGGCCCGACACGGCATGACCTTCGCCGGACTGCGCGCCGCCGTCCGCCGCGGCGCGGGCCGCAGCCCCAAGGACTACCTCCTCGGGATCCGCCTGGGCCGCGCCAAGGAGCTCCTCGCCGCCACCGAACTCCCCGTCGCCGCGGTCGCCCGAGGCGTGGGCTACGACGACCCCGCCTACTTCTCCCGCCTGTTCACCCGCCGTGTCGGCATGGCCCCCGTCCGCTTCCGCGAACAGCAGGGCCGCACCCTCTCCGGCGGCTGGAGCGACCGCATGCCCGACCCCGACGATCCGCCCGTGATCGAGCCCCGGAACGCCACGTAGGGTTGGTCCCCATGACCACCAGCAACACCAGCAACACCAGCGACACGAACAACACGAACGACACGAACGACGGGGTGGGCGACGAGGTCGACCCCGCCGTGCGCGCGGAACTCGCCCGGCTGCGCGACAGCATCGACAACATCGACGCCGCCGTCGTCCACATGCTCGCCGAACGCTTCAAATGCACCCAACAGGTCGGCCACCTCAAGGCCGCCCACCAGCTGCCGCCCGCCGACCCGTCCCGCGAGGCCCACCAGATCGCCCGGCTGCGGCGCCTCGCCGAGAGCGCCAAGCTGGATCCGGCCTTCGCGGAAAAGTTGCTGAATTTCATCATCGCCGAGGTCATCCGCCACCACGAGAGCATCGCGGACGGCGCCGGGCGCGGCACCGCGGCCACGGGGGAGTGACACCGGGCGCCCCAGCGTGCATCCTGCGTGAGCACTCCCTGTCAGGTGTCAGGCCAATGGCACATGCCGGTCGTCCGTCCGTACGGGCCCCAGGGCGCCCGCCCTCCGTGTCACCCGCCACCCGCCCGTACCGGCCCGGGCAGGCGTGTGGCCGATCGAGGGGACGTCGGGCCATGCCGTCGGATGCCAAGATCCTCATCGTCGACGACCACGAGGACACGCTGTACGCGCTCGAAAGCGCCCTCGCCCCGCTGGGCCACCCCATGACCCGCGCGACCAGCGGCGACGACGCCCTCAAGGAAGTACTGCGCGGCCAGATCGGACTGCTCCTCCTCGACGTGCGCATGCCCGGCGTCAGCGGCCTCGACGTCGTGCGCTACATGCGCCGCGTCGAACAGACCCAGCACATCCCGGTCATCCTGCTCACCGGCTTCGGCCCGGACACCGAGCTGTCCGCCACCGCGTTCACCCTCGGCGTCGCCGACCTCGTCATGAAACCCGTCGACCCCTGGACCCTGCGTACCAAGGTCCGCTACCTGTACGACACCCACCGGCGCCACCGCGCCCTGGAGGCGGAGGTACGCGAGTTACGCGCCCAGATGAAGAAACGCGCCGCACCGCCCGCCCCGAGCCGCCCCCACCCCGAACACCCCCGAGCACCCCTGAGTGCCCCCTGACCACGCCGCTCCCACCGTGACCATGTCGAACCAACGCCCCACTGATGCCGCACCGACGCCACGCAAAAGCCGCATACTGGGCCACCCCTGTGCCCTGCCCGAGCCATCAGGCAGCATGTCCCCCATGTCCGTACTGACGCGCGACGAAGCGCAGACCCGTGCCCAGCTCCTCGACGTCCACCACTACGGGATCGCACTTGACGTGACCCGCGGGGACGAGACCTTCGACTCCCTGACCGTCATCCGCTTCACCGCCCGCGCCGACGCGGACACCTTCGTCGAGCTGAAGCCCGCCGAGCTGCGCTCCGTCACCCTCGACGGACAACCCCTCGACCCCGAGACCCTCGACGAGAACCGGCTGCCCCTCAAGGGCCTCACCGCGGGCGAGCACGAACTGCGCGTCGACACACGGATGCGCTACTCCCGCACCGGCGAGGGCATGCACCGCTTCACCGACCCCACCGACGGTGAGACCTACCTCTACACCCAGCTGTTCATGGAGGACGTCCAGCGCGTCTTCGCCGCCTTCGACCAGCCCGACCTGAAGGCCGTCTTCGAACTCTCCGTGACCGCCCCCGACGGCTGGACCGTCCTCGCCAACGGCGTCACCGAACACCTCGGCGAGGGCCGCTGGCAGGCCGCCCCCACCCCGCTGATCTCCACCTACCTCGTCGCCGTCGCCGCCGGCCCCTGGCACTCCGTCCGCACCGAGCACCGCGGCCTGCCCTTCGGCATCCACTGCCGCCGCTCGCTCGCCCCCTACCTCGACGCCGACGCCGACGAGATCCTCGACATCACCCGCGCCTGCTTCGACCGCTACCACGAGAAGTTCGACGAGCCCTACCCCTTCGACTCCTACGACCAGGCGTTCGTCCCCGAATTCAACGCCGGCGCCATGGAGAACCCCGGCCTCGTCACCTTCCGCGACGAGTTCGTCTACCGCTCCGCCGTCACCGACACCGAACGCCAGACCCGCGCCATGGTCATCGCCCACGAAATGGCCCACATGTGGTTCGGCGACCTCGTCACCCTGCGCTGGTGGGACGACATCTGGCTGAACGAGTCCTTCGCCGAGTACATGGGCTACCAGACCCTCACCGAAGCCACCCGCTTCACCGACACCTGGACCGACTTCGGCGTCACCCGCAAACCCTGGGGCTACGACGCCGACCAGCGCCCCTCCACCCACCCCGTCGCCCCCGACCCGGACGCCGTCCCCGACACCGCGTCCGCCATGCTCAACTTCGACGGCATCTCCTACGCCAAGGGCGCCTCGGCCCTGCGCCAACTCGTCACCTGGCTCGGCGAGAAGGACTTCCTGGCCGGCATCAACACCCACTTCGCCCGCCACCGGTTCGCCAACGCCACCCTCGCCGACTTCATCGACAACCTCGCCTCCGCCACCGAACGCGACGTCCACGCCTGGGCCGACTCCTGGCTGCGCACCACCGGCGTCGACACCCTCACCCCCGAAGTCCGAACCGAGGACGGGAACTGGCACCTCGACATCCGGCACGAGCCCAGCCCCGGAGTCTGGTCCAAGCCCGACCCCACCAAGAGCCGCGACGGCCTCACCCATCTCACCACCCTCGAGTCGCTCGGCGGCAAGCGCCCGCACCGCATCACCATCGGCGTCTACGACCACGACCTCCACGACGCGCGCCTCCTGACCCCGCGCCATCGCCTGGAGGCGGACCTCCCCACCACCGGCAACACCGGCATCAGCGCCGCCGGCCCACGCCCCGCCCTCGTCCTCCTCAACGACGGCGACTTCACCTACGCCAAGATCCGCTTCGACGCCGAGTCCCTCGACGCCGTCCGCACACGCCTCTCCGGACTGCCCGAACCCCTCACCCGCGCCGTCGTCTGGAACGCCCTGCGCGACGCCGTCCGCGACGGCGAACTCCCCGCCATGGCCTACGTGGACGCCACCCGTGCCCACCTCCCGCACGAGACCGACCTCGCCCTCGTCCAAGGCGTCCTGTCCTTCGCGGCCGCCCACGTCGCCGACCGCTACCTCGCCCCCGAGGACCGACCCACCGCCCTCGCTACCCTCACCGACCTCTGCCGCGACCTCATCCGCCGCACCGAGGACGGCTCCAACCCCGGCCTGCGCCTCACCGCCGTACGCCACTTCATCGACGTCGCCGCCCACCCCGACACCATCAGCGCCTGGTTCTCCGAAGGAACCGTCCCCGGCGGCCCCGAACTCGACCCCGAACTGCGCTGGCGCATCCTCGGCCGGCTCGCCGTCCTCGGCGCCATCGACGACGCCGTCATCGACGCCGAACTCGTCCAGGACCCCAGCGCCACCGGCCAGGAAGGCGCCGCCCGCTGCCGCGCCGCGCTGCCCGACCCCGAGGCCAAACGCCACGCCTGGGAGGAGATGTTCACCTCCGACCACCTCTCCAACTACCTCTTCACCGCCACCGCCCGGGGCTTCTGGCAGCCCGAACAGACCGACCTCGTCCGGGAGTACGTCGAGCGCTACTGGGCCGACGCCGTCGCCCTCGCCGCACGCCGGGGCCCCGCCATCGCCGACGCGGCCGGGCGCTACGCGTTCCCCGTCCACGCGGTCACCCCCGAAACCCTCGCCCTCGGCGAAGCCTGCCTCCGCGACGCCGACCCCATCCCCGCCCTCCGCCGCAAACTCGTCGACCAACTCGACGACCTGTCAAGGGCCCTGAAGGTACGAACCGCCTGACCACGACCTCCACCCACAGTCCGGCGGAGACCGCTCACACAGTTCCCCACGCCCCCACCCACCCGCTTCGTTTCGGCCGCGGGCCGGTGGGGGCTGGTCGCGCAGTTCCCCGCGCCCCTAAAGGCGCTGGCGCGCATCTCTCAGCCCGTCCGGCGTTTGAGGACGAGGCCGTTCAGGCCGATGCGGGGGTCTGGGGGCGGCAGCCCCCAGTGGGGTCGAAGGGGCGGAGCCCCCGGGGATGGGACGGGTAGGGGCGGCGGGGGCGAGGAAACCCGGTCCGGCATCGGCGCGGCGTCTAGCACCTCCACCCCCCACCCACATTTCCTCCACCCCCCAGTACCCCCTTTCGGGTCGGATCGTTGACCTTTCAGGGCGCGCAGACCCCATCCCCGTACAGGCTGGTAACCCCCTGCCGCGCGCCCACCGGAGGACACCTCATGAGCACGCCGCCCCTCGCCTCAGGCCCCGAAGATCCCGGCGCGCTGCGGCCGCTGCTCGACACCGTCCTCGACGCGCTGCGAGACGGCCGAGAGGCACGCGGAGGCCCCCTGCCCGCCGGCGGACCGGAGAGCGTGGCCCGGCGCCTACGGGACGCGGTCGCCGACGTACTGCCCGAACAGGGGACCGAAGACGCCCTACGCGTCCTCGTACAGGCCCTCGCGGAGGGCGCCGCAGACCCCGCCGACCCCCTGTGCGTCGCCCACCTGCACTGCCCACCCCTCGCCGTCGCCACCGCCGCCGACCTCGCCGCCTCCGCCCTCAACCCCTCCATGGACTCCTGGGACCAGGCCCCGGCCGCCTCGGAACTGGAAGCACTCGTCACCGAGGCCCTGGCCACCGAGGTCTACAAAAGGGCGAACAAGCCGCGCAAGAGCAACGAGCCGCACAAGAGCACAGCCCTCGTCACCACCGGCGGCACCGAGTCCAACCAACTCGCCCTCCTCCTCGCCCGGGAGGCCTACGCCGGTGTGCGGCTCATCTGCGGCGCCAACGCCCACCACTCCCTGCTCCGCGCCGCCTGGCTCCTCGGCCTGCCCGACCCCGTCGTCGTCCCCGCCCCCGCCGGCGTCATGGACCTCGCCGCCCTGGACGAAGCCCTCACCGACTGTGGCGATCAGCGGCTCCGCCACGGGCAGGGCCCCCGCGGCTCCCTCCTCGTCGCCGCCACCGCCGGCACCACCGACGCCGGACTCATCGACCCCCTGCCCGACATCGCCGACCTCTGCGAAGCCCACGGCACCCGCCTCCACATCGACGCCGCCTACGGCGGAGGCCTCCTCTTCAGCGACCACCACCGCGGCAAACTCGACGGACTCGACCGCGCCCACACCGTCACCCTCGACCTGCACAAACTCGGCTGGCAGCCCGTCGCCGCAGGCCTCCTCGCCGTCAAGGACCCCCACGACCTCGACGCCCTGAGCCACCGCGCCGACTACCTCAACGCCGACGACGACACCGAAGCGGGCCTCCCCGACCTCCTCGGCCGCTCCCTGCGCACCTCCCGACGCCCCGACATCCTCAAAGTCGCCGTCACCCTCAAAACCCTGGGACGAGCGGGACTTGGTGCGCTCGTCGACCAGGTCTGCGCCCGCGCCGTCGAACTGGCGGACCTCGTCGAGGCACACCCCGGCTTCGAGCTCTACGACCCGCCCACCCTCAGCACCGTCCTGTTCCGGCCCGCCGAGGCCTCCGACGAAGCCGTCGCCACCGTACGCCGCACCCTCCTCCACGAAGGACGCGCCGTCCTCGGCCGAGCCCTGCTCGACGACCGCCTCTGGCTCAAAGCCACCCTCCTCAACCCCTACACCCGGCCGGGCGACCTGGCCGCGCTCCTGAAACTGGTGGAAGGACACACACCCCGATGAGCCCGACGCCCCTCCCCCCACCCCACGAGCCCGACGCGCCCCGCGACCTCGTGGGCATCGGCATCGGCCCGTTCAACCTCTCCCTCGCCGCCCTCGCCCACCCCCTCCCCGAACTCGACACCGTCTTCTACGAACAACGCCCCGGCTTCGACTGGCACCCGGGCCTGCTCATCGACGGCGCCACCCTCCAAGTCCCCTTCCTCGCCGACCTGGTCACCCTCGCCGACCCCGCCAGCCCCTGGTCCTTCCTCAACTACCTCAAGGACCGCGAACGCCTCTTCCCCTTCTACTTCGCCGAGCGCTTCCACATGCAGCGCGCCGAATACGACGCCTACTGCCGCTGGGTCGCGGGCCGCCTCCCCGGACTCCACTTCGGCCACCAGGTCGACGCCGTCCGCTGGAACCCCGAACGCAACCTGTTCGAGGTCGACTTCACCCAACTCGACAACGAGGGAGAAGCCGAGGCCCTCGGCCGGACGTACACCCGCAACATCGTCCTCGGCGTCGGCACCGCACCCCACATCCCCGACCCCCTCAAACCCCTCGTCGAAGCCCCCGGCGTCCCCGTCATCCACGCCGCGGACTACCTCGCCCACCGCGAGCAGTTCCTCACCGCCGAACACATCACCGTCATCGGCGCGGGACAGTCAGGCGCCGAGGTCTTCCTCGACCTCCTGCGCAACCGGCCCGCCGGACACGAGCAGATCCACTGGCTCGCCCGCACCGAGGCCTTTGCCCCGATGGAGTACTCCAAGCTGGGCCTCGAACACTTCACCCCCGACTACACCCGCTACTTCCACGCCCTCAGCGAGCCCGTACGCGACCGGCTCGTCGCCGCGCAATGGCAGCTCCACAAGGGCATCGACGCCGACACCATCGCCGCCATCCACGACGAGCTCTACCGCCGCACCCTTCACGGCGGCTGGCCCGACGCCGTCCTCACCCCCGCCGTCACCGTCCGCGCCGCGGGCCGCGTCGCCGCCACCCAGGTCGAACTCCACCTCGAACACGGCCAACAGGGCACCCGCACGCGCCTCTTCACCGACGCCGTCGTCCTCGCCACCGGCTACCGTGAACGCCCCCTCGGCCAGATCCTCGCCGGACTCGACCCCTACCTGCGCCGCGACGGCGCCGAACGCCCCCGCATCGACGACCAGTTCCGCCTGGTTCTCGACCCCTGCGTCAACGGCCGGGTCTACGTCCAGAACGCCGAACTCCACACCCACGGCGTCGGGGCCCCCGACCTCGGCCTCGCCGCCTGGCGCAGCGCCACCATCCTCAACTCGCTGACCGGCAAGGACCCCTACCCGCTCCCGCGCCGCACCGCCTTCACCGCCTTCGGACTCGAACCCCAGTCCCAGGTCCCGCCCGCCCGCCACACCGCCCAGACCCTCAGCCCGCTCGTCGACGGACGGTAAGAAGAAGACCCCGGACACACGTCCGGGGTCCAGAAAACAAGCGTGCGAGCAAACAGGCGGCCTGGAAATCGGGCGGCCTGGAAAACAGGCGGCCTAGAAAACCGGCGTGCCGTCGCGCGTGAGCTTCCAGTCCACCGAAGCGAACTCCTTCGGGTCGAGCACACCCTTCGCCGTCACCCACTCGGCGATCCGCGTACGGATCTCCGTCGACTCCGACCAGACCTCCTTCGCGGACGCCACATGCGGGAAGGCACCGCCACCGTTCGCCCGGTAGTTGTTCACCGCGAACACGAACTGCTGCGCGTCGTCCAGCGCCGCACCGTTGTACGTCAGGTTCTTGATCCGTGAACCCTCCGCCTGCGCGATGTCGATGTCGTACCGGAGCCCCGACACATAGTCGTAGTTGTAGTCCGGACGGTTGTTCGCGTTCGTCAGCTTCTCCGTGTCGACCACCGCACCGGCCGCCGTCCGCACGAAGTAGTTCGCCGAGTACTCCAGGTACGCCCGCACCTGCGCCCCCGTCAGCACCTTCGCGACCAGCGTGTTGTCATACACGTACAGGCTCGACAGATCCCGGATCGTCACCTTGCCCGCCGGGATCTCGGAGGTCCGCGAGAACGGCGACGCCTGCGCGATCACCGGCAGCGACGCGTACTCCGTACCCACCAGCGCCGCCTTGACCACGTCCTCCTGCACCTTGGTGATCAGGTCGATGATCGGGGCGTCCTTGTAACGCGCCTCGACCGTCGTCAGCGTGTCCGTGGCCGTGCCGACGACCTGGTTGACATACGCCACCACCAGATCGTGCTCGTCCTTCAGCAGCCGGGTGATCTTCGGGTCGTCGGCGACCGAGTTCGAGTTGCGGACGGACGCCGCCACCGACTCGACCTGCCACTTCCCCTTCTCGAAGACCAGCTCGAAGTCGAACACCGACAGCCGCTCCGCGTACGCCAGCGGCTCCGACAGCACCACCGTCCTGCCGGTCTCGGCGTTGGTGACCTTCAGCTCGGGGATCTCCACATGCGCGTGCCCGACGAGAATCGCGTCGATCCCCGGCACCTGCTGGGCGACGAGCGCCGCCGAGTTCTCGACGTACGGCAGCTGGTCACCGTACGAGGACGTGCCGGACGAACCGGAGTGCGCCGACACCACCACCACGTCCGCACCCATCGACCGCAGCTTCGGCACCCACTTCGCCGCCTGCTCCTCCAGACCCGGGAACGTCAACTTCCCCTGGACGTACGCCTTGTCCCAGATCGCGATACCCGGGTTCGTCAGACCGAGCACCGCCACCTTCACCGACGGGGCACCCGGCACATGGAATGTCTTCATGAAGTACGGCGGGAAGGCGGGCTTCAGCGTCTTCGCGTCCAGCGCGTTCGCACCCAGCAGCGGGAAGCGGCACTGCGACTCGAACTTCCGCAGCGTCTCGATGCCGTAGTTGAACTCATGGTTGCCCAGCGCCACCGCGTCATAGCCGATCGCGTTCATCGCCTGCGCCATCGGGTGCACCGGACCACCCTTGGCGGTGATCGGGTCCACCTTCGCGTAGTAGTACGTCAGCGGAGTGCCCTGGATCGTGTCGCCCGCGTCCAGAAGGAGCGTGTTGCACCGCCCCTTCTCCTTGCGGATCTCGTTCACCAGCGTCGAGATCCGCGCCAGACCCTGCGCGTTGCCCGCGGTGTCCTTGTACTCCGCGTCCTTGAAGTAGTCCCAGTTGAAGACGTGTCCATGCAGGTCCGTCGTGCCCATGACGGTGAGGGAGTACCGCTTCACAGGCTTCTTCCCACCCCCTGCCGTCGCCGAGGTCGCCGCCTGCGCGGACGGAGCCGCGACCGCACCGGTCAACGCCACCCCCGCACCCGTCACGGCGGACTTCTTCAGGAACTTCCGGCGGTTCAACGGCATGTCTATGGCTCCTTGGGGAATGGTCAACGACGCGCGTAGATTCTGACCCAAACATGACACACCAGAACAGGTCCTGGAGGTTTCCATCTGGTGACCACCGGGCACCACGACCACCCTTCCGGTGACAGAGTGGGGCGTATGACCCCCACCGCAGAGGAACCCCGACCCGCAGTCCCCTACGGAACCCCCGCAGCACCCCGCATCGCCGTCCGCGGCGAAGCCCACCTCGAAGTCGACCCCGAGATCGCCCGCATCGGCATCACCGTCAGCGCCCGCGGCACCGACCGACGCGACGCCCTCGCCGACCTCACCCGCCGCAACGCCACCGCGATGGACCTCGTCAAGTCCTACGGAGACGTCGTCGAACACCTCGAAACCGGCGCCTTCTCCATCAGCCCCGAACTCACCAAACACGGCCGAGGCGAACGCATCCGGGCCTACCACGGCCGCGTCCACCTCACCGCCGAACTCACCGACTTCACCGCACTCGGCGAACTCACGACCCGCCTCGCGGACCTCGACCTCACCAGCGTCGACGGCCCCTGGTGGGCCCTGCGCCCCGACTCGCCCTCCCACCGCCAAGCCCGCCAACAAGCGGTCCGCGAAGCCGTCCAACGCGCCCGCGAATACGCCGACGCCCTCGGCACCACCCTCGCCGCCCTCGTCGAACTCGCCGACATCGGCGCCGAGAACACCCAGCCCTACCCCGCCACCCCCGGCCGCGCCATGCGCTCCATGTCCTTCGCCGGCGCCGCCCCCGAAGAAGCAGCCCCCCTCGACCTCGAACCCCAACGCCAACACGTCTACGCCCAGGTCAACGCCCGATTCACAATGGCACCGCCGGAACTCTAAAGCGCGGACCGGCCGCCATAAAGCACCGACCCGCTCATCAGAGCACCCCCACGCACAATTCAACTGTTGTCAATAAGGCTTCACGCAAAGGTTGTTGAGTAGTCACGCTGGACCAATTCTCTACCGACCGGTAAGGCCTAGGCTCAAACCATGCGCCGAGCAAAAATCGTCTGTACATTGGGCCCCGCCACCGACTCGTACGACCAGCTCAAAGCCCTGGTCGACGCAGGAATGGACGTAGCCCGCTTCAACCTCAGCCACGGCACCTACGCCGAACACGAGGAGCGCTACCAGCGCGTGCGAAAGGCCTCCGACGAGACCGGCCGCAGCGTCGGACTGCTCGCCGACCTTCAAGGCCCGAAGATCCGACTCGGCCGCTTCACCGAAGGCCCCGTACTCCTTGAACGCGGAGACACCTTCACCATCACCGTCGAAGAAGGCGCCGAAGGCGACCGCCTCACCTGCGGCACCACCTACTCGGGCCTCGCGGCCGACGTCACCCCCGGCGAACGCATCCTCGTCGACGACGGCAAGGTCTGCCTCGAGGTCACCGCCGTCGACGGCCCCCGCGTCCACACCACCGTCATCGAAGGCGGCATGGTCTCCGACCACAAGGGCCTCAACCTCCCCGGCGTCGCCGTCTCCGTCCCCGCCCTCTCCGACAAGGACGAAGCAGACCTCCGCTGGGCCCTGCGCACCGGCTTCGACGTCATCGCCCTCTCCTTCGTCCGCAGCGGCCGCGACATCGAAGACGTCCACCGCATCATGGACGAGGAAGGCCGCCGCCTCCCCGTCATCGCCAAGGTCGAGAAGCCCCAGGCGGTCGAAGCGATCGACGACATCGTCGCCGCCTTCGACGGCATCATGGTCGCCCGCGGCGACCTGGGCGTCGAAATGCCCCTCGAACAGGTCCCGATCGTCCAGAAGCGCGCCATCAAACTGGCCAAACGCAACGCCAAGCCGGTCATCGTCGCCACCCAGATGCTCGACTCGATGATCGACAACTCCCGCCCCACCCGCGCCGAGGCCTCCGACGTCGCCAACGCCGTCATCGACGGCACGGACGCCGTGATGCTCTCCGGCGAGACGAGCGTCGGCAAATACCCCGTGGAAACCGTCCGGACGATGTCCCGCATCGTCGAGGCCGCCGAGGAGGACATCCTCGCCAAGGGCCTCCCGCCCCTCACCGACCGCAACAAACCCCGCACCCAGGGCGGCGCGGTCGCCCGCGCGGCGGCGGAGATGGGCGACTTCCTCGGCGCCAAGTTCCTCGTCGCCTTCACCCAGTCCGGCGACACGGTCCGCCGCCTCTCCCGCTACCGCTCCCCGATCCCCCTCCTCGCCTTCACCCCCACCCCGGCGACCCGCTCCCAGCTGAACCTGACCTGGGGCGTAGAAACGTTCCTGGGGCCGCATGTCGGCTCCACCGACGCGATGGTCGACCAGGTGGACGAACTCCTCCTGAGGTACGGCCGCTGCGAAAAGGGCGACATCGTCGTCATCACCGCCGGCTCCCCGCCCGGCGTCTCGGGCACCACGAACCTCGTCCGCGTCCACCACATCGGAGAGGACGACAGCCCCAAGTAGCACCCAAGGAGAGGGGATCAGAATTTGGGGCCTACGTGGGCGTCCATGAGGGCGACGGAGGCCTTCTTGGCAACGGAGATGTTGTACGGCTTTCCGTTGCGGGTGCAGTGCGTCCACTGAATGCCGAGCTTGTCCAGTGTCTCGGTGTAGAGCCGGCGGATGTCGTCGGACATATTGGTGAAGAAATACCGGGGATACTCATAACGCTTGCACACACCGTCGACCGGCCGGGTCGTCCAGTTGATGATCCGGCATCCGTCGGAGTGGATGAGGCCACGGACGAATTCCCAGGGATGAGCGTCGACGATTTCCTGTTGCCAGGGTTCGAGAACGATCGCGCGCTCATGCTTCTTGCCGGGGCCGTGCTGCGGGAACAGGCAGGGCCAGTGCTTGCTGTAGCACGTGACGTACTGACAGCCCTGGCGCTGGACGCGGAAGACCTTGTTCGCGGGGCGCAGGATCTGCATGGCTTCGGCGCAGGCGTCGATGAGGCCAGGCCAGGCATCCGCGCATGCGATGCGGAGGAAGTAGGCCCCTCTTCGGAGGCGGCTGATGCAGCCGTCTCCGAGATAGAGGCCCAACAGGTAGGCGTACGCGGCTGGATCGGAAGGTCCGTGCGGAGCGTCGCAGCACCGTGGACAGGGCTGTGCGCGGTTCCGGTCGAGGGGCTCGACGCGTATCTGCCAGGACCGGATCGCGGAGCGCGACACCCCGGTCTCCTTGCTCACCGAGTTCAGACTGCGTCCTTGAGCAACCAGAGCCAGAGCTCGCTTGCGTGTGCCCATGTCGTACATGTGGTAACTCTGGGCGAGTGATCGTGGCCGTGCGCAGCAAAAAAGCGGATGTTCACGAGAACGGGAACATCCGCTTTTCTGTGGTGACCTTGGAATCCAAGGAAAAGTGCCCCGAGTCGGATTCGAACCGACGCTGTATGGGTTTTGAATCCATGGCCTCTACCGCTGGGCTACCGGGGCCCCTTCGAAATGAAGGTCAGCGGTCACCCGCCGTGACACCACCATACCGCAGCTGGGTAGGCTCTTGTCAGCAGTACCCCGCCCTGAACGAGGAGCCCCCGTGACCGCCCCCGAGTCGCCCCAGCCCGTCGCCGACGACGACAAGTCGCACGTGCCTCCGCTGACGACCCGTGTCGTCATCGCCGAGGACGAGGCCCTGATCCGCCTCGACCTCAAAGAGATGCTCGAGGAAGAGGGTTACGCCGTCGTGGGCGAGGCGGGGGACGGGGAACAGGCCGTCGAGCTGGCCCGTGAGCACAAGCCCGACCTCGTGATTCTCGACGTCAAGATGCCCAAGCTGGACGGGATCTCGGCGGCCGAGAAGATCGCCGAGGAGGGCATCGCCCCCGTGCTGATGCTCACCGCGTTCTCGCAGCGCGACCTCGTCGAGCGGGCCCGTGACGCGGGCGCGATGGCGTATCTCGTGAAGCCCTTCAGCAAGAGCGACGTCGTACCGGCGATCGAGATGGCCGTCTCGCGGTTCACGGAGTTGAAGCAGTTGGAGCGGGAGGTCGCGGACCTCAGTCAGCGTCTGGAGACGCGGAAGCTGGTGGACCGGGCCAAGTCCGTGCTCCAGACGCAGTACGGGCTGACGGAGCCCGCCGCGTTCCGGTGGATCCAGAAGACCTCCATGGACCGCCGTATGTCGATGCAGCAGGTCGCCGAGGCGGTCATCGCGGACGCCGAGGAGAAGAAGTCCTCCAAGGGGTAAGTGCGGGCGGCCCGTGCCGGGGTGCCGTCGCTTGCGCGCGCGAGCCCGGCGACCGCGTGTCAGGCTGGTTTTGGGGCCGGGTGGCCTTCGGACCGGCAGGGCGGCAAAGGAGACAGCGCGTGGAAGAGAAGGCGTTCGTCCAAGCGGTGTCGGAACGTACGGGCCTGTCCCGGCAGGAGTCGGCCGACCTCGCGCGTGCCACGCTGGAGACGCTCGCGCATCGGCTGAGCTCGGGTGAGGCGCGGAATCTGGCGCTGGAGCTCCCGGAGGGTCTGGCGGAGTCTGTTCGGCGGGGTGCCACCGCCGAGATCGAGCGTTTCGACTACGACGAGCTCGTGCGGCGTGTGGCTCAGCGCAACGTGCTCAAGCCGGACGAGGCCGACGGCGGCGTCCGTGCCGTACTGGTCACGCTCCGTGAGGCGATCAGTGAGACGGAGTTCGGCCACGCGATGTCGCAACTCGGTGCCGACTTCACCAGGCCGATCGAGAATTTCGCCGGCTGATTGCCCGGCGAGCGGTATGGGTGAGTGACGAAGAGGCCCGCGCCCCCCGGGGGGCGCGGGCCTCTTCGTACAGCGGCCGTACGGTCGTACGGCCGGAGCCTGGTGTCAGTCCTCGCCCAGGTAGGCCTTGCGTACCGACTCGTCGTGCAGCAGGTCCTGGCCGGTGCCGGAGAGGACGATGTTGCCGACCTCCATGACGTGTCCCTGATCGGCGAGGGAGAGCGCCGCCTGGGCGTTCTGCTCGACGAGGAGGATGGTCGTGCCGTCGGACTTGAGTTCGGCGATGGTGGCCATGATCTTCTGCATCATGATCGGCGAGAGGCCCATGGAGGGTTCGTCGAGCATGAGCAGCTTGGGCTGGGACATGAGCGCGCGGCCCATGGCCAGCATCTGCTGCTCGCCGCCGGAGAGGGTTCCCGCGGCCTGCTTGCGGCGTTCACCCAGGATGGGGAAGAGGTCGTAGGCGCGCTGGATGTCCTTCTCGATGCCTGCCTTGTCGGAGCGCAGGAACGCGCCGAGCTGGAGGTTCTCGGTGATCGTCAGCCGGGGGAAGATGTGGCGTCCCTCGGGGGAGTGGGCGAGGCCCAGGGAGACGATCTTGTGGGCGGGGATGTTGCTGAGGGGTTTGCCGTCGAAGGTGATGCGGCCCGAGGTGGGCTTGAGGAGCCCGGAGAGGGTGCGCAGGGTGGTCGTCTTTCCGGCGCCGTTGGTGCCGATGAGGGTGACGATCTGGCCGGCTTCGACGGAGAAGGAGATGCCCTTGACGGCTTCGATCTTGCCGTAGGCGACCTTGAGGTCTTCGACCTCGAGCAGTGCGGTCACTGGGCGTTTCCTTCCTTGCTGGTGGTGCCCTCCGCGGCGGCGTCGCTCTCGGCGGCCTCGGGGGTTTCCTCGGCCTCAGAAGCCTCGGGAGCGGCGGTGGCCTCGGGGGCTTCCGTGGGCTCAGGAGTCTCCGTGGCCTCGGGGGTCTCGTCGGCCTCGGGGGTCTCCGCGGCCACCGCGGCCACCGCCGCCTCGGCGGCTTCGGCGGCTTCGACCTCGGCGACCTCTTCCGCGCCGGGGGCGCCCTCGAAGGGGGTGCCGAGGTAGGCGGCGATGACGCGTTCGTCGCCCTGGACGACGTCCGAGGTGCCCTCGACGAGCTTCTCGCCCTGGACGAGGCAGGCGACGCGGTCGGACAGGTTGAAGATGAAGCGCATGTCGTGCTCGATGACGAGTACGGCGATGCCCCTGTCGCGGATGGCGAAGACGAGGTCTTCGGTCGCGCGCGTCTCCTGGGGGTTCATGCCGGCCGTGGGCTCGTCCAGGAGCAGCAGTCCCGGTTCGCTCGCCATGGCGCGGGCGATTTCGAGCTTGCGCTGTTCGCCGTAGGGGAGGTTGCGGGAGAGGTGGTCGGCCTTGTGGTCGAGGCCGATGAACTCCAGCAGTTCCATGGCGCGTTCGCGGGAGGCGGCTTCTGCCTTGCGGAAGCCGGGGCCGCGCAGGAGGGCCGACCAGAGGCCTTCCTTGGTCCTGGTGTGGCGGCCGACGAGCACGTTTTCCAGGACGGTCATGTTGGCGAAGAGCCGGATGTTCTGGAAGGTGCGGGCGATGCCGGCGCTGGTGACGAGGTGGGGCTTGGGCGGGAGGACGGTGCCCTTGTAGGAGACCTTGCCTTCGGTCGGCACGTACAGGCCGGTGAGGCAGTTGAAGAAGGTGGTCTTGCCCGCGCCGTTGGGGCCGATGAGGCCGACGATCTCGCCGGAGTTGACGGTGAGGTCGACGCTGCGGACGGCGGTGAGGCCGCCGAAGCGCATGGTGACGCCGCTGGCCTCGAGTACGGGGCTGGTGGCCGTGGTGGTGGTCATGTGGGTCACGCCCCTGCCTTGGTGACGCCGACGGTGGAGTCGGGCAGGCCTTGTTCGGGGATGTCGACGCTGTCGTCGGACTCGTGGAATTCGAGTTGGCGGCGGCGGTTGGCGATGATGCCTTCGGGGCGGAAGCGCATGAGGATCACGAGCGCGATGCCGAAGGCGAAGAGCTGGTACTCCTTCAGGAAGCCGAGCTTCTCGGGGAGGAGGTAGAGCAGGGTGGCGCCGAGGATGGGGCCGTTGACCGTGCCCATGCCGCCGAGGACGACCGCGGCGAGCAGGAAGGCGGAGTTGGGTGGTACGGAGCCGGCGAACTGGTACGGGGCCGGGTTGACGCTGTAGCCGACGTGGGCGCTGACCGTGCCGGCGAGGCCGGCGAGGGAGGCGCCGAGGGCGAAGGCGATGAGCTTGACGCGGAAGCCGTTGATGCCCATGGCGGTGGCGGCGGTCTCGTCCTCGCGGATGGCGATCCAGGAGCGGCCGATACGGGAGTCGGCGGCGCGGTTGAAGACGATCACGACGATGCCGGTGATGATCAGCATCAGCAGGAAGTAGTTCGCGAAGCGGCCGAGGGTGATCGAGCCGATGTCGTGCGAGTTCCCGAGGTTGAACCCGAAGATGTCGAGGTCCGGGATCATCGAGATGCCGTTGGGGCCGTTGGTCAGGTTCGGTCCGGAGGAGCCGTCGAGGTTGTTGACGGAGATGCGGAAGATCTCTCCGAAGCCGAGGGTGACGATGGCGAGGTAGTCGCCGCGCAGTCGCAGGGTGGGGGCGCCGATGAGGACGCCGAAGACGAGCGATGCGGCCATGCCGGTGAGCATGGCGGCCCAGAAGGGGAACTGGACGCCGGAGAAGCGGGAGAACTCGGAGCCGGAGACGAGGGCCGCGGCGTAGGCGCCGACGCCGAGGAAGGCGACGTATCCGAGGTCGAGGAGTCCGGTGAGGCCGACGACGATGTTGAGGCCGAGGGCGACGGTGGCGACGACGAGGATGTTCACGCCGAGGTTGGCGTTGTGCTCGTTGTTCTCGACGAAGGGGAAGACCGCCGCGGCGAGGAACGCCATGGAGGTGGCGAATCCCTTGTGGCGGGCGTTGAGCGTGGCGAACCGGTCGAAGAGTCCGGCGGCTTGGAGTGCCCAGGTGCCGAAGATGACGAGCAGCAGGTAGCCGATGAAGGTCTCGCTGGCCTCGGGGTCGACGCCGATGCCGTAGGTGAAGACGATCAGGGCGACCGCGGTGGCGGCGGTGATGACGAGGCGCTCGGCCCAGCCGGGGAGCTTCTGGGCCGCGGGGATGCGGTCGGGCTTGCTGACCCAGTCCTTGAAGGTGTCGCCGGGGCTCGGGAGGGCGAGGGTGCCGACGAGGGCGATCAGGGAGCCGATGGCGGTGACGTAGGCGCCGGGGTCGAGGGCGACGAGGCCCTTGAGGTCGACGGCGATGGCGATGGCGCTGAACCAGCTGACGGCGAACGCGGAGGCGGCGGCGAGGACGACGGGCGCGGTGGCGCCTGCCGGGTTGAGCCAGCGCAGGCCGCGGACGCCGAAGAGGGTGAGCGCGAAGAGCAGGGTGATCGCGCCGGCGACGAGGTCGAGGATCTGGAGGCCGGCCGGGGAGCCGTAGTAGGTGAGGTCCCCGGGGAAGTCGGCCGTGTAGGTCCACGACATGAAGGTGCTGGCGATGGTGGCGACGGCGCCGACGGCGATGAGGGCGCGGGCGGTGGTCTGGGGGAGTGCGATCAGGCCGGGTGCGGGGGCGGTGATCTCGGCGGTGTTCTCGGTGGTGTTCTCGGTGGTTGCCATGGTGGTCACGCCCTGTCCGCGACGCGTTCGCCGACCAGGCCCTGTGGCCTGAACAGCAGTACGAGGATGAGGAGGACGAAGGCCCAGACGGAGGACCAGCCGCCGCCGCCGAGCTGCTGCATGCCGGGGATGCCGTCGATGTAGGAGGTGGCCATGGTTTCGGCGAGGCCGAGGACGAGGCCGCCGATCATGGCGCCGTAGATGTTGCCGATGCCGCCGAGGACGGCGGCGGTGAAGGCCTTGAGGCCCATCTGGAAGCCCATGTTGTACTGGATCGAGCCGTAGCGCAGGCCGTAGGAGACGGCGGCGACGGCGGCGAAGAAGCCGCCGATGGCGAAGGCGATCACGATGATCTTGTTGGTGTCGATGCCCATGAGCTGGGCGGTGTCAGGGTCCTGGGCGGTGGCCTGCATGGCGCGGCCGGTGCGGGACATGCTGACGAAGAGGGCGAGGGCCGCCATGCAGAGGGGGGCGGCGACGATGACGAAGAGGGAGCCGCTGCTGATGCTGATGGACCCGATGTGCCAGGGGCCGGCGTCGATCTGGGGGAAGTTGCGGTCCGTCTTGGCGTCCGGGTACCAGTTGAAGACGGCCTGCTGGAGCGCGAGGGAGAGGCCGATGGCGGTGATGAGGGGCGCCAGGCGTGGCGCGCCGCGCAGTGGTCGGTAGGCGAACCGTTCCGCCCCGACGGCGATGAGGACGGCGACGAGTCCGCCGCCGATGAGCATCGCTGGGAGGGCGATCCACATGGATGTGCCGTCGGGCAGGACGTAGAGGTAGACCGTGAGTGCGCCGAAGCCTCCGGTCATGAAGATCTCGCCGTGGGCGAAGTTGATGAGCTGGACGATGCCGTACACCATCGTGTAGCCGATGGCGATCAGCCCGTACATCGAGCCGAGGAACAGCCCGTTGGCCAGCTGCTGCGGCAGGGTGTTCACCGCATGGCCTCCATGTGGGTGGGGAGAGTGAACGGGGGGAGATGGGAGGGGCCGCGCGGTGACGTGTGGTCTTGGCCGCGCGGCCCTGGGGTGTAGCTAGCGGCGGATCTCGGATCGGCTGGGATCAGCTGGAGTTAGCTGGAATCGGCTGAGCACAGCTGGGATCGGATCGGATCAGCCGTTGAACGTGCCGCTCTTGACGGCCTTCCACTTGCCGCCCACGACCTGGTAGACGGTGAGCTGCTTGTTCGTGGTGTCGCCGTACTCGTCGAAGGAGACGGGGCCGGCGATGCCTTCGAACTTCGTCTTCTGGACCTCGTCCACGATCTTGGCGCGGGCGTCGTCGGGGACCTTGCCGTCCTTCACGACGTTGGCGATCGCCTTGATGATGGCGGTCGCGGCGTCGTAGGAGTAGCCACCGTAGGTGCCGTAGTCGCCCTTGAGGCCGGAGGCCTTGTACTTCTTGATGAAGTCCGCGGCGGAGGGCAGGGAGTCGACGGGCTGGCCGACGGAGGTGACCAGGTCACCCTCGGAGGTCTTGCCGGCGGTCTGGATGTAGGTGTCGCTGAACATGCCGTCGCCGCCGAACAGCGGGACCTTGACTCCGCCGTCCTTGAGCTGCTTGGTGAGCTTCTCCGACTCGTCGTACTGGCCACCGTAGTAGACCAGGTCGGCCTTCGAGTTCTTGATCTTGGTGACGAGGGCGGAGAAGTCGGTGTCGCCGGTGTTGACGTGGTCCTCGCCGGCGACCTTGCCGCCGCCCTTGGTGAAGCCGGCCTTGAACAGCTTGGCCAGGCCCGCGCCGTAGGTCTGCTTGTCGTCGACGACGAAGACGTTCTTCTTCTTGAGCGTGCTGGTCGCGTACTCGGCCGCGAAGCCGCCCTGGAGGGCGTCGGTGGTGGCCGTGCGGAAGTACGTCTTGAACGGGCGCGACTTCGCGGTCTGCCAGTTCTTGCCCTGGGTGAGCTCGGGCGCCGTGTTGGAGGGCGAGACCTCGACCAGGTTGGCTTTCGCGAAGACCTGCTGCATCTGCGTGGCCACACCGGAGTTCAGCGGGCCGACGACGCCGAGGACCTTGTCGTTGTTGACGAGGGCGGTGGCGTTCTGCTGGCCGCTGGCCGGGATGGCCTTGTCGTCGAGCGCCTGGACCTTGAAGGTCACGCCGGGAACGGTGTTGTTCTTGTTGGCGTCGTCGACGGCGATCTGCACACCGCCCTGGATGCCGAGGCCGGTTGCGGAGTTCTGACCGGTCAGCGGAGCGTCAACGCCGATGATGATCTCGGTCTTGCTGCCGCTGCTCTTGTCCCCGCTGTCGTCACGCGAACCGCAGGCGGTCAGCGTGAGTGCTCCGGTGGTGAGCACGGAGGTGAGTATGACCAAAGAACGCTGTCGCACGTTGAATCCTCTCCCTGGCGCAGCAGCCCTGCTGAGCTGCCGTGTGTCTCGCCGGGCCGTACTGGGTGAAACCGAGCCGTGCTGCAGACGCGCCCGGCGGCGCGGTGACTGGCCGTGACTCTAAGCCTGTCTGTGGGCCCGGGCATCGCCGTGGGCTGGCTTGTGACTTTCTTGTTATGACGTGCCGGTTGATGGGCTTCAGGGACGGGTATTCTCAGCCGATTTGGCGGAAATTCTTCTCGTTCCACATGTTGAGAATCCGCACTTCCGGTTGCGCGTGGGCGAAGGTCGCCGTCGGACGCCGTCGCAGGTCGCGTGGAGGAGCCGGGAGAGGTCGCGGGAGTACGGGCCGTCGAAGGATGGAGCTCTGATGCCGTATTGCGTGCGTGTTACGCAGCGTTACGTCGAGAAAAGGGAACTCGGAGTTCGGTCGGCGTACGCGGTATTGGCGCGCATGAGGTGCGGTCCGGGCGTGCGGTCTCGTGAAGGCGTGTTAAGTCGCCCGAAAGGGTGCTGAGTTGCCGCTGGTTTCCGGTAACTCCGGCGTATTGGAGTGTGGTTGCGGCGGGTGGGGGCGTGCGGGGGCCGGGGCGTGCGGAAGGGGTGCGTGGAAGGGGCGCGTGGGGTCGGGGCCGGGGCGGAGGTATCCGTCCTCGGTCAGGCGCGGAATCGGTCGGTCCCAGAAGGGGCCGGTGTTGACGCGCCAGCCGCTGCGGGCGGACACCTCCGCCCCGTCCCCTGCCCGCCGTGCCCGAGTGCCGCGGAGTGGGGGCAGTTGTCTCCTGCCCCCTTGCTCGCCGTATGCGGCTGCCGGTGAGTGGTGGGTGGGGGCCGTTCTGGAGGCGGGGTCAGGCCTCGCGTACGTGGTCGGCGTCGGTGGGGGTCACGTCGCGCAGGAAGCAGGTGAGTCGGGCGGTGCAGACGCGCTTGTCGTTCTCGTCGGTGATGACGATCTCGTACGTCGCTGTCGTGCGCCCGCGGTGCACGGGAGTGGCCACGCCGGTGACGAGGCCGGAGCGGGCGCCGCGGTGGTGGGTGCAGTTCAGGTCGACGCCGACGGCGATCTTGGAGCTGCCGCCGTGGAGCATGGAGCCGACCGATCCGAGGGTCTCCGCGAGGACGGCGGAGGCGCCGCCGTGCAGAAGGCCGTACGGCTGGGTGTTGCCCTCCACCGGCATGGTGCCGACGACCCGGTCCGCGGAGGCCTCGATGATCTGCACGCCCATGCGGGTGCCGAGGTGGCCTGCTGAGAAGAGGGCGGGCAGGTCGACGCCGAGTGCGGCGTACTCGTCGATGACCTCTTGCGGGAACTTCACTTGGCTCTGCTCGCCCATGGGGCCCGGCTCCGATCGTCGTCGGTCTCTCTGACTGGCTGAGCAAACGCTCAGTCGGTGGTCGATTGTTCCAGACGGACCACGACGGACTTGCTGGCCGGGGTGTTGCTGGTGTCCGCGGTGGCGTCGAGCGGGACGAGGACGTTGGTCTCCGGGTAGTACGCGGCGGCGCAGCCGAGGGCGGTCGGGTAGTGCACGACGCGGAAGCCGGCGGCGCGCCGCTCGATGCCGTCCTGCCATTCGCTGACGAGGTCGACGTACGAGCCGTCGGTGACGTTCAGCGCGCGGGCGTCCTCGGGGTTGACGAGGACCACTCGGCGGCCGTTCTTTATGCCCCTGTAGCGGTCGTCAAGGCCGTAGATGGTGGTGTTGTACTGGTCGTGCGAGCGGAGGGTCTGGAGGAGGAGGCGGCCTTCGGGGAGCTTCGGGTACTCGACGGGCGCGGCGGTGAAATTGGCCTTGCCGGTGGCGGTGGGGAAGCGTCGTTCGTCACGGGGGGCGTGGGGGAGGGCGAAGCCGGCAGGGTCGGCGACGCGTGCGTTGAAGTCGTCGAAGCCGGGGATCACGCGCGCGATGCGGTCGCGGATCGTCGCGTAGTCCTTCTCGAACTCCTCCCAGGGGGTGCGGGAGGCCTCGCCGAGTGCACGGCGGGCGAGGCGGCAGACGATGGCGGGCTCGGACAGGAGGTGCTCGCTCGCGGGCTCCAGGCGGCCGCGTGAGGCGTGGACCATGCCCATGGAGTCCTCGACGGTCACGAACTGCTCGCCGCTGTCCTGGAGGTCGCGCTCGGTGCGTCCGAGGGTGGGCAGGATCAGGGCGCGGGCGCCGGTGACGACGTGGGAGCGGTTGAGCTTGGTCGAGACGTGCACGGTGAGGCGGGCGCGGCGCATGGCGGCCTCGGTGACCTCGGTGTCGGGGGAGGCGGAGACGAAGTTGCCGCCCATGGCGAAGAAGACCTTCGCGTCGCCGTCGCGCAGGGCACGGATGGCCCGTACGACGTCGTAGCCGTGCTCGCGGGGCGGAGTGAAGCCGAACTCCTTCTCCAGGGCGTCCAGGAAGGCCGGGGCGGGGCGTTCGAAGATGCCCATGGTGCGGTCGCCCTGCACGTTCGAGTGGCCGCGGACCGGGCAGACGCCCGCGCCGGGCCGGCCGATGTTGCCGCGCAGCAGCAGGAAGTTGACCACTTCGCGGATCGTGGGCACGGAGTGCTTGTGCTGGGTGAGTCCCATGGCCCAGCAGACGATGGTGCGCCGGGAGGAGAGGACGAGGCGGAGGGTCTCATCGATCTTCTCGCGGGTGAGGCCGGTGGCGGTCAGGGTCTCGTCCCAGTCGGCGGCGCGGGCGGTGGCCGCGAACTCCTCGTAGCCGTGGGTGTGTTCGGCGATGAAGTCTTCGTCGACCGCGCCGTCGGTCTCCAGGATGAGCTTGTTGAGGAGGCGGAAGAGGGCCTGGTCGCCGCCGAGGCGGATCTGCAGGAACAGGTCGGTGAGGGCGGCGCCCTTGATCATGCCCTGGGGGGTCTGCGGGTTCTTGAAGCGCTCCAGGCCCGCTTCGGGCAGCGGGTTGACGCTGATGATCTTCGCGCCGTTGGCCTTGGCCTTCTCCAGGGCGGAGAGCATGCGCGGGTGGTTGGTGCCGGGGTTCTGCCCGGCGACGATGATCAGGTCCGCCTTGTAGAGGTCCTCGAGCAGGACGCTGCCCTTGCCGATGCCGATGGTCTCGGAGAGCGCGGAGCCCGAGGACTCGTGGCACATGTTCGAGCAGTCCGGCAGGTTGTTCGTGCCGAGTTCGCGGGCGAAGAGCTGGTAGAGGAACGCGGCCTCGTTGCTCGTGCGCCCCGAGGTGTAGAAGAGGGCCTCGTCGGGGGAGCCGAGGGCGGCGAGCTCCTCGGCGACGATGTCGAAGGCGCGCTCCCAGGAGACCGGCTCGTAGCGGTCGGCGCCCTCGGGCAGGTACATGGGGTGGGTGAGGCGACCCTGCTGGCCGAGCCAGTAGCCGCTGCGGCCGTGCAGGTCGGTGACCGGGTGCGCGGCGAAGAAGTCCGGGGTGACCCGGCGCAGGGTGGCCTCCTCGGCGACCGCCTTCGCGCCGTTCTCGCAGAACTCCGCCGTGTGCCGGTGCTCCGGCTCGGGCCAGGCGCAGCCCGGGCAGTCGAAGCCGTCCTTCTGATTGACGCGCAGGAGGGTCAGCGCGGTGCGCTTCACTCCCATCTGCTGCTGTGCGATGCGCAGGGTGTGTCCGATGGCGGGCAGCCCGGCCGCGGCGCGTTTCGGCTCGGCGATCTGCGGCGTGTCCTGGACCGGATCGCTCTTGGGCGGCTTGCTGGCCATCAGGGGACCCCCTCGCATATACGTGTGAAGTACGTCGGCGATCCTCGCACGTGCCGGTGACGGCGAGGGTGGCCGGTCCCGGGAGGTCCGCACTGTCAGTGGGGCGTGGCAGGATCGGGGGCGTGGCAGAAACAGCATCGAAGAAGACCGAGAAAACCACGGGTGCGGGCCGTCCGCGGCTGATGCTCATGGATGGGCACTCGCTGGCGTACCGCGCGTTCTTCGCGCTGCCCGCGGAGAATTTCACGACCGCGACGGGTCAGCCGACGAACGCGATCTATGGTTTCGCGTCGATGCTGGCGAACACGCTGCGCGACGAGGCGCCCACGCATTTCGCGGTGGCGTTCGACGTCTCACGCAAGACGTGGCGCTCCGAGGAGTTCACCGAGTACAAGGCGAACCGTTCGAAGACCCCGGACGAGTTCAAGGGGCAGGTCGAGCTGATCGGCGAGCTGCTGGACGCGATGCACGCGCAGCGGTTCGCGGTCGACGGCTTCGAGGCCGACGACATCATCGCCACGCTCGCGACGCAGGCCGAGGCCGAGGGCTTCGAGGTCCTGATCGTCACTGGTGACCGCGACTCCTTCCAACTGGTGTCCGAGCACACGACGGTGTTGTATCCCACGAAGGGCGTCTCGGAGCTGACCCGGTTCACTCCGGAGAAGGTCGTCGAGAAGTACGGGTTGACGCCGGCGCAGTACCCCGACTTCGCGGCGCTGCGCGGCGACCCGTCGGACAACCTGCCGGGCATCCCCGGGGTCGGTGAGAAGACCGCCGCGAAGTGGATCAACCAGTTCGGTTCGTTCGCGGACCTCGTCGAGCGCGTCGACGAGGTGAAGGGCAAGGCCGGGCAGAACCTCCGCGACCACCTGGAGGCGGTGAAGCTCAACCGCCGTCTCACGGAGATGGTGAAGGACGTCGAGCTTCCGAAGACGGTCACCGACCTGGAGCGCGCGGCGTACGACCGTACGGCGGTCGCGATGGTCCTGGACACCCTGGAGATCCGCAACCCCTCCCTGCGTGAGCGGCTCTACGCCGTCGACCCCGGGACGGAGGAGGCCGAGGCGGCCGCTCCGGTCGTCGAGGGTGTCGAGCTGGACGGGGTGGTGCTGGGTGCGGGTGAGCTGAAGCCGTGGCTCGCCGAGCACGACGGGAAGGCGGTGCTGGGTCTGGCCACCGTCGACACCTGGGCGCTGGGTTCGGGCTCGGTGGCCGAGGTCGCGCTGGCCGCGGCGGACGGTGCGGCGGCGTGGTTCGACCCCTCGCAGCTGGACGAGGCGGATGAGAACGCGTTCGCGAAGTGGCTCGCCGACCCGAAGAAGCCCAAGGTGCTGCACAACGCCAAGGGCGCGATGCGTGTCTTCGCCGAGCACGGGTGGACGATCGAGGGCGTGTCCATGGACACCGCGCTCGCCGCGTATCTGGTCAAGCCGGGCCGCCGTTCCTTCGCGCTGGACGCGCTGTCCCTGGAGTACCTGGGCCGGGAGCTGGGGCCCGCCGCCGCGGCCGACGGTCAGCTGGCCTTCGGCGCGGACGACCAGGCCGAGGCCGAGGCGCTGATGGTACAGGCCCGCACGATCCTCGACCTGGGCGAGGCGTTCGGCGAGAGGCTCGAGGAGGTTGGCGCGGCCGAGCTGCTGCGTGACATGGAGCTGCCCACGTCGGCGCTGCTGGCCCGCCTGGAGCGGCACGGCATCGCGGCGGACCGGGCGCACCTGGAAGCCATGGAGCAGATGTTCGCGGGCGCCGTGCAGCAGGCGGTGAAGGAGGCCCATGCCTCCGTCGGTCACGAGTTCAACCTCGGCTCGCCCAAGCAGCTCCAGGAGGTCTTCTTCGGGGAGCTGGACCTGCCCAAGACGAAGAAGACGAAGACCGGTTTCACGACGGACGCGGACGCGCTGGCGTGGCTGGCCACGCAGACCGACCACGAGCTGCCGGTCATCATGCTGCGCCACCGTGAGCAGGCCAGGCTGCGGGTGACGGTCGAGGGCCTGATCAAGACGATCGCCGCGGACGGCCGCATCCACACCACGTTCAACCAGACGGTGGCCGCGACCGGCCGACTGTCGTCGGTCGACCCGAACCTGCAGAACATCCCGGTGCGTACGGAGGAGGGCCGCGCGATCCGTCGCGGCTTCGTGGTCGGCGAGGGCTTCGAGTCCCTCATGACGGCCGACTACAGCCAGATCGAACTGCGCGTGATGGCCCATCTGTCCGAGGACGAGGGCCTGTTGGAGGCGTTCACGTCAGGCGAGGACCTGCACACGACGGTGGCGTCGCAGGTGTTCTCGGTCGAGCGTTCGGCGGTCGACGCGGAGATGCGCCGCAAGATCAAGGCGATGTCGTACGGCCTGGCCTACGGGCTGTCGGCGTTCGGTCTGTCCCAGCAGCTGAACATCGACGCGGGTGAGGCGCGTGCGTTGATGGACACGTACTTCGAGCGTTTCGGAGGCGTACGGGACTATCTGCGCCGGGTCGTGGACGAGGCCCGCGCCACGGGCTACACGGAGACCCTCTTCGGCCGTCGCCGCTACCTTCCCGACCTGAACAGCGACAACCGTCAGCGCCGCGAGATGGCCGAGCGCATGGCGCTGAACGCGCCCATCCAGGGCACGGCGGCGGACATCGTCAAGATCGCGATGTTGAACGTGGACCGGGCGCTGCGGGAGGCGGACCTCAAGTCCCGCATGCTCCTCCAGGTCCACGACGAAATCGTCCTGGAGATCGCCCCTGGGGAGCGCGAGAGGACCGAGGAACTCGTCCGCCGCGAGATGGCGTCCGCCGTCCATCTCCGGGCACCCCTCGACGTGTCCGTCGGGGCGGGCCCCGACTGGGAATCCGCAGCCCACTAGCCCCCGGCGAACGAGGCCCCCGGTCCCGGGCCTCGGCTCCCGATCCCGGGCCTCGGGCCTCGGGCCCGGGCCTCGGGCCTCGGGCCCGGGCCTCGGGCCTCGGGCCCGGGCCTCGGGCCTCGGGCCCGGGCCTCGGGCCTCGGGCCCGGGCCTCGGGCCTCGGGCCCGGGCCTCGGGCCTCGGGCCCGGGCCTCGGGCCTCGGGCCCGGGCCTCGGGCCTCGGGCCCGGGCCTCGGGCCTCGGGCCCGGGCCTCGGGCCTCGGGCCCGGGCCTCGGGCTCCGGCCCCGGCCTCCGGCCTCCGGCCCCGGCCCCGGCCTCCGGCCCCGGCCTCCGGCCTCCGGCCCCGGCCCCGGCCTCCGGCCTCCGGCCCCGGCCCCGGCCTCTGGTCCCGGCCTCCGGCCCCGGCCCCGGCCTCCGGCCTCCGGCTCCGGTCTCTAGCCTCGGGCCTGGCCTCGGGCCCCGGTCTCGGGCCCCGGCCCCGGCCCCGGTCTCGGGCCCCGGGCCTCTTGGATTCTCGTCCCGGCCCCGGCTTCGGGCCGGTTCGGTTCCCGGGGGAGTTGCTTGCGGCTCCGACCGGCTCGGCGGCGGGTCCCCTGCGGGCGGCTTGTGCGGCGGTGTGGACCGACGTCCTACCCCGCTCGGGGGAAGCCCCCGCCCACAGGGCACCCGCCTCACAGTCGCTTGCGGGGAAGCCGCCCCATGGCTCTGCCGTGCGCGCCGCCCGCAGGGAAAGCGGTCCCCCCGGCTCGGCCCTGTGCGCCGGCTGTGGGGAAAGTCGGCCCCGCTCTGCCGTGCGCGCCGGCCGCGGGGAAAGTTGGTCCGTGCTTCGCCGTGCGCGCCGCCCGTGGGGAAAGTCGGGCTCTGCCCCGCCTTGCGTGAAGCAGCGCCCGCCCGCCTCGCGAGCCGTCCGCAGGGCGGAGATTTTTTGTCGGGTGGCCGTAGGCGTGAGGCCTCTCCGGTGGGCCGGAGGCGCAGGGGGCGGGGTCCGCTCGCCCCCCGGAGGGAACCGTTCACTCGCGTGGCCCTCGCAAAGACGCCCCCCGTGCAAGGGGACCGTAAGGATGCGGGCATGGGTATACGCATGCTCAACCGTCGTACAGCCATGGCCACAGCCGTCGTCTCGGCGCTGCTCGCGCCGGTACCCGCAGTTGCCGCGGGCGCGAGCACCGCCCAGGTGCCCGCGGCCTGCCGTTCCACTCAGAACCCGGACCTCGCCGCCCGGATGTCCCGCGACATCAGGGCGGCGCTGTCGTCACGCCGGGGCACCGTCGCCGTGGCGGTGCGCGACGACAACAGCGACCTGACCTGCGCCCTCGCGAGCGAGCGTCGGTACGACGCGGCGAGCGTCGTCAAGGTCACGATCATGGAGGCCGCCCTGCGCCGCGCGGACGAGTTGCAGCGCACCCTCACGGACTGGGAGCTCGCCAACGTACGTCCCATGATCACCGCCTCGGACAACACCGCGGCCCAGCATCTGTGGAACGACCTGGGCCGCACCTGCCTCGGCCGTTTCCTGGACCGCGTCGGAACCCGCCGCACCGAGCTCGGTCCGGCCGGCTACTGGGGCCTGACGCGCACCACGGCCGCCGACCAGATGCGGCTGCTGGGCGTGCTCACAGACGCCGGTTCCTTCCTGAAGAGCCGCACCTTCGGCCTGAAACTGCTCAGCAAGGTCCGCAGCGACCAGCGCTGGGGCGTCCCCGCCGGCATGCCGCGCAGCCTGAAGGCGCACATCAAGAACGGCTGGCTGCCCCGGTCCACCCACGGCTGGCGCGTCCACAGCGTCGGCGTGTTCACCGGCTCCGACCGCACGTACCGCATCGTCGTCCTGTCGCACGACAACCCGACGATGGCGTACGGGGTCCGCACCATCGAGCGCATCGCCCAGGCGGTCCACCGCGGCCTCAACCCCGGACGCGGCGCCGTCCAGGGCGCCACTCCGGAGAACAGGATCAGCGAGGCGTCGGACGCTTCGGCGCCGTACGGGCCGGTGCCGGGCTGGGACGAGCCGGAGCGGGACGCCACACCCTGACCCCGACGGCGTACAGCGCGAGGCCGAGCACGAGACCCGCTCCCGCGCCGAAGCACAGTGCCGGGATCAACTCCCAGGGCTTCGCGCGGGTGCCCCAGTAGGCCCACCAGCGTGAAGCCCGCTGCACGGCGCCCATCAGCCCGCAGCCGCCGATGACGGCGACCGCCAGCCACCGGTCGGAACGCGACAGCACCGGCACTCCCACCGGTTCGGCCGAGGGCGTCCGGCGCAGCGCGACGACCACGAAGGCCACGATCACCAGGGCCCCCACCAGCGAACTGCCGTACTGCGCGTAGGTGAACACCGGCGTGCCGTCGGCGTCGCGCGACAGGACGGGGATCAGCCGCACCCCCCACCGGTCGTGGTGCGTGAACGCGTCCCACACGACGTGCGTCAGCGCGCCGAGCACCGCGGAGGCGTACCACCACGCTGCAGCCGAGGAACGCGCCTGCCCGCGCGGGCTCCCGCAGCGCAGCAGAGCCGCGGGACGGCCCTGACGGGTCCGCGGCAGCAGCGCCACCAAGGGTTCACGCAGTATCAGCCAGGCACCCACCAACGCCCAGGCGACGAGCACGTCGAAGGTGAAGACACCTGTGAAGGAGTGCGTGAAATCGCCGAACTCCATCGCTCCGGGGACCACACTCGCCGCGTAGTAGGTCATGTCGGGGGCGAAGGAACCGGCCACAAGTGCCGCGGGAACCAGTCGGCCACGGCCGCTTCCGTCGCCGCGCAGGGCGGGCAGTACGGCCGCCGCGTGGCTGAGGGTGAAGGGCAAAGCATCCCCCTGTGGCAGACGTTGGTCGGATATGTCGGCCTCGTTGATCGCCGACGCCCAGTATGAGGGACGCGTGAAAATGTCCGCGGGCTCCACCCCGGGGTGCGTGTTCTCTCGGACAATCCCACATGGCCAACCGGTGAAAAACGGGCACGAACGGGTGCCCGGGCGACGGAAGTTGTCGTAGGGTCGCCTGGGTCACAGAGCCAGCGAACGCGCGGAGCGCGGACGGTCGTCCACGGGAGGGGTTCACTCAATGGCGGCGCATTTCGGCAGACTGCGCAAGGGAGCGGCGACCACCGCCGTGGCCGCGGCCGCGGTGGCGGCCCTGTCCGCTTCCCAGGCACCCGGAGTGACCACCGACGACCTCGGCAGACAGGCCGCCGGCGCCCAGCCCTCCGCGGATGCGAGCACCGGCGGCGAAGGCGGCGGCGCGACGGGCGACTCGCCGTACTACACCGACCTTCCGCCGCTGAAGAGCCCCAACCCGAGCCCGTCGGCGAGCCCGACCACGGGCACGCCCGTCTCGGTGGGCGAGACCGAGGCCGGCATACCCGCGACCGTCCTCGATGCCTACAAGAAGGCCGAGGCGGAGCTGCGCGCCTCCAAGCCGGGCTGCAACCTGCCCTGGCAACTCCTCGCCGCCATCGGCAAGGTCGAGTCCGGTCAGGCCCGCGGGGGCCGGGTCGACGCGAGCGGCACGACGTACTCGCCGATCCTCGGCCCCAAGCTCGACGGCAACGGCTTCGCTCTGATCGCCGACACCGACAACGGCGCGTACGACGGCGACCCGGCGTACGACCGGGCCGTGGGCCCCATGCAGTTCATCCCGTCCACCTGGGAGTGGGCGGGCCGCGACGGCAACGGCGACGGCAAGAAGGACCCCAACAACGTCTACGACGCGGCGCTCGCGGCCGGCCATTACCTGTGCCGGTTCGACCGGGACCTGTCCGTGCAGTCGCAGATGAACGCCGCGATCCTGAACTACAACAACTCGACGGCGTACCTCAACACGGTTCTGTCGTGGCTGGAGTACTACCGCAAGGGCACCCACGAGGTCCCGGACGGTACGGGCACGCTGCCCTCGCACAGCAGCGGCAACGACTCCGGGGCGAACCCGAGTCCGTCCGCGCCCGCGACCTCGACGCCGAGTGCGCCGAGCACGCCGAGTACGCCGAGCGCGCCGAGCACGTCCAAGCCGGGCACCCCCAAGCCGGGCAGCGGCGGCTCGACGAGCCCCAGCCCGCCGTCGTCCCCGCCGAGTTCGTCCACCCCGACGCCGCCCACGCCCACCCAGACGGTGGACCATCTGGAGGACGCGAACACCGGGAAGCTCACGGCGACCGCGGGCGGCGCCTTCGACGCCAAGGTCGCCGTGCGGGCCGAGTCCAAGGCGGACAAGGCCGTGGCGAAGGTCCGGGTACGGTTCACGATCATCGGCGACACGGACGCCACCTTCAGTGGCGGCGAGAACGTCGCCACGGTCGTCACCGGCAGCACGGGCACGGCCACCGCACCCGCACTCGTGGCGGGCGAGAAGACCGGTGACTTCACCGTCCGCGCCACCGTCGTGGGCCGCGTCCTGGGCGGCCTCGACTACACGGCCACCGTCACCCCGCGCCAGGCCGACACCCTCACCCGCACCGGCGACACCGAGCTGACCTGCGTGCCGGGCGGCGAGTTCGCCGACCAGGTCGAGGTGAAGGCCACCTACAAGGGCGCCGTCGCCGGCAAGGTCGCGGCCACCGCGACGCTCGTGAAGTCGGCGGACGACGCGACCGAGGACGACAAGGGCCCGTACTTCAAGGACGCGGACGGCAAGGTGATCCGCACCCTCACGGACCTCACGACGGACGCCGACGGCGTGCTCAAGCTCCCCAAGCTGTACGCGGACGACGCGACCGGCACGTTCCTGCTGCGCATCAACACCACGGGCGGCGCGGCACTGACGGTCGAGCTGAAGGTCGCCGAGGCCGCCTCGTAGGCCGTACACGCGTCCAGGGCGCCCCTCCGCTTCCCGGCGGAGGGGCGCCCTCGTCTGTGTGCGCAAGGTGTTCTCATCTCGCCCCGCCGTTGCTACGGTGCCGGATCTGACGAGGTATCAGTTCTCGATCCGCCGTCCCCCGGGAGGCCCCGCATGCGCGCCCTCATCGCCGCCGCGACCGGTCTCGCCGTGGCGTTCGCCCTGGTGCTCACCATCACGGCCATGGGCTCACCGGCCGGCAAGACCTCGCCCAAGCCGCTGCTGACGACCGTGCCCGCGCACCCGTAGCCCGCAGGGCAGCCGTAACTCTCAGGGAGGGACGCCGAGATGCGTCGCAAGGCCAGCCTGATCCTGCTCGCCTTCGCCGTGTTCTTCGCGGCGCTGTCCCCGCTGCTGCGCTGGTACGCCTTCCCGCGGCTGGCGAAGATCCCCGCCAACCAGTACCAGGACATGGTCCTGGAGGCGAAGGACGCGACCCTGCTCGACTACGGCACCATGCAGGCCAAGAAGGTCCCCAAGGTCACCATCGTGCAGACCCTCAAGGGCAACGTCGAGGCCTCCGATCGCATCGAGAAGACCGCGGGCCGTGACGTCGTCGTCTGGGACAGCCTCTCCTACGTACAGGGCCCCGACGGGAAGATGGTCTCCAAGCTCCCCGAGCGCTACATCTTCGACGCGCACAGCCAGGACCCCGTCCACGCCACCGGCGAGTCCGTCGACGGCGACCCCGTCACACGCGAGGGCATCGAGTTCAAGTGGCCCTTCCACACGGAGAAGCGGGACTACGAGTACTTCGACGCGCAGACCCGCACCTCGGCCCCCATCCACTACAAGGGCACCCAGACCTTCCGTGGCGTCAAGGTGTACTACTTCGAGCAGACCATCCCCTGGACGAAGGTCAAGTTCCCCAAGGTCATGCCGGTCCAGGGCATCACTGCGGAGTCGGTCGCCAAGACGGGCACGACACGCTGGTACACGACCGTCCGCAAGTTCTGGGTGGAACCGGTCACCGGGGCGCCGGTCTACGGCGAGGAGATCCACAAGGAGGAACTGCGGGGCGGCACCCTCCTCGGGGACCGCGACAAGGTGACCGCCTTCGCCGGACACGTGAAGATGCGCGAGGACTACATCAAGCACACCGTCGCCCTCGTCAAGTCCAACCGCACCCTGATCCTGCTGCTGACGTCGTATCTGCCGTGGGGCTTCCTGCTCCTGGGCGCGGCTCTGCTGTCCCTCTCCCTCTACCTGGAGGCGCGCAGCCGCCGCCCGGGCGACCCGGCCCCCACGGAGGCGGCGGAACCGGAGCCGGTCAGCGCCTGAGCCGCGCGTTGGTGTGCCGGGTCGGCTCGGCCATCGCCGGGTCCTCGGGCCACGGATGCTTGGGGTAGCGGCCCCGCAGCTCCGCCCGCACCGCCCTGTACCCGTCCTTCCAGAAGGAGGCGAGGTCGGCGGTGACGGCGGCGGGGCGCCCGGCGGGCGAGAGCAGATGGACGAGCACGGGCACACCCGCGACCGTCGGTGACTCGTGCAGCCCGAACATCTCCTGCAGCTTGACGGCGAGCACCGGCTGCTCGGGGTCGGCGTAGTCGATCCGGATCCTGGACCCGCTGGGCACCTCGATCCGCTCGGGCGCGAGCTCGTCCAGCCGGGCCGCGTCTCCCGTGGCCCACGGCAGCAGCCGGTTCAGCGCCTGCCCGGCGTCGATCCGCGCCAGATCGGCCCGCCGCCGGGCACGGCCGAGCTCCGGCTCCAGCCACTCGTCCACGCGCGCGTGGAGCGCGTCGTCGGACACGTCGGGCCAGGGTTCACCCAGGTGCAGCCGCAGAAACCCGAGCCGCCGACGCAGCCCCTCGGCATCCGGGGACCACCGCAACAGCCCGAACCCGTGCTCCCGCAGCCCCTCGAGCAACGCCTCCCGTACGAGCCCGGGGGCGGCGTTCTTCAGCGGACGCACCGCCAGTTCCACGGCCCCGAGCCGTTCGACCCGCCGCGCGACGACGTCGCCGTCGGCCCAGTGGACCTCGTCGCCCTCGCTGTGCAGGGGCGCCGCGGCCCGCCGTGCCGTCTCCTCGTCGACCACGGCGGCAAGCCGCACGCGCGCGTGCCCGGCCCCGACGGGCCGATCGGCCACGGCGACCGCCAGCCAGGGCGCGCCGCGCAGCGCCGAGCCGTCGCCGATGTCGGCACGGGTGCCGTTGAGCATGAGGCAGGAGCCGCCCTGGGCCCGCGCGAGCCGCTCGGGGTACGCCAGGGCAGCCACAAGCCCGACCACGCGATCATCGCCGCCACCGGCGGGCCACGGACCACCCTCGACCCCGCCACCGCGGGCGCTGTCCAGGGCGGACGGGCTGGAGAGTCCCGTCGCCGCCGAGCGCAGGCGCCGGGACTCGGTGCGCCAGCGGGCCGTGTAGGGGTCGCCGCCGCGTCGGGCCAGGCGCCAGGCCCCGGCCAGGTCGTCGCCGTACTCGCGGGGCGGCTCCTCGCTCAGCAGGGCGACCACTTCGGCGGCGCGGTCGGCGCCCACCACGGGGGCCGCGTCCAGCAGCGCGCGGGCCAGCCGGGGGTGCAGACCCAGCCGGGACATGCGGACACCGCGTTCCGTGGCCCGGCCGGCCGCGTCCACGGCACCCACCGCCGACAGGACGGACCGCGCCGCCGCCATCGCCCCGCCCGGCGGCGGGTCCAGCAGTGCCAGCCCCGTCGCCCCAGGATCGCCCCAGCAGGCCGCCTGCAGGGCGAACGCCGTCAGGTCGGCCACTTTGATCTCCGGAGCGGGGAAACGCGGCAGACGGGCGTCCTCGGCCTCCGCCCAGCAGCGGTACACCCGTCCCGGCGCCTCACGCCCGGCCCGCCCCGCCCGCTGCCGCCCGGCCGCCTGCGAGGCCCGTACCGTCGTCAGCGCGCTCAGCCCGCGCGCGTGGTCCACCCGCGGCTCCCGCGCCAGCCCGGAGTCGACGACCACCCGTACCCCCGGAACCGTCAGCGACGACTCCGCCACGGAGGTCGCCAGGACCACCCGGCGCCGGTCCCCGGTCCCCGGTGACAGCACCGCGTCCTGGACGGCGGCGGGCGCCCGCCCGTGCACCTGGAGCACGTCGACCCGGCCGCCCGGATCTCCCAGCAGACCCGCCACCCGCGCGATCTCCCCGACCCCGGGGAGGAAACACAGGACGTCCCCCTCGCACTCCGCCAGCGCGCGCCGCACCACCGACGCGACATGCGTCAGCAGCGCCGGATCGACACGCATGCCGTGCGGCGGCCGTACCGGACGTGCCGGTGGCGCCCACTCCACCTCCACCGGATACGAGACGCCCTCCGCCGCGACGACGGGCGCGTCGTCGAGCAGCCGCGCCCACCCCGCCGCGTCCGTCGTCGCCGACGCGGCCAGGAGCCGCAGCTCGGGACGGAGCGCGGCCCGTACGTCCAGGAGGAACGCGGCGACGGTGTCGGCGTCCAGATGACGTTCGTGGCACTCGTCAAGCACCACCACGTCGACGCCCGCGAGCTCCTGGTCCCGCTGGAGCCGCTGGAGGAGGACGCCCGTCGTGACGACCTCCACACGCGCGCGTGGCCCCACCACCCGCTCCCCGCGCACGGTGAACCCGACGCTCTCGCCGACCTTCTCGCCGAGCAGCCACGCCATCCGCCGTGCGGCGGCCCGGGCGGCGATCCGCCGCGGCTCGGCGACCACGACCCCGCGCCCCGGCCGTGCGTCGTCCAGGAGCCCGGCGAGCGCCAGCGGCACGAGGGTCGTCTTGCCGGTCCCGGGCGGCGCCACGAGCACGGCGCTGCCGCCGCCCTCCAGGGCGTCGTCCAGGGCGGGCAGGGCGCCGCGTACGGGCAGCGCGTCCAGGGCGTCGTAACGGATCACCCGTTCAGTCTCGTACGCACACGAAGATCGCCGTACCGGGGATCAGGTTTCCGCGCAGCGGGGACCAGCCGCCCCACTCCTGGGTGTTCCAGGCGGGCCACTGCGGCTCGACCAGGTCGAGCAGCCGGAAGCCCCCGGCCACCACGTCCCGCACCCGGTCGCCGACCGTCCTGTGGTGCTCGACGTAGACCGCGCGGCCCTCCTCGTCCTGCTCGACGTAGGGAGTGCGGTCGAAGTACGAGGAGGAGACGGACAGCCCCTCGGGGCCGGGCTCGTCCGGGAAGGCCCAGCGGATGGGGTGTGTCACGGAGAAGACGAAGCGGCCGCCGGGGCGCAGCACCCGGTGGACCTCCTTCAGGACGCGCACCGGGTCGGCGACGAACGGCAGCGCGCCGTACGCCGAGCACGCGAGGTCGAAGGAGCCGTCCGCGAAGGGCAGGGCGCCCGCGTCGGCCTCCACGAGGGGCACCCGGCCGCCTATGCGCAGCGCGTGCTGGAGCTGGCGGTGGGAGAGGTCCAGGGCGACCGGACGGGCCCCCTGGGCGGCCAGCCAGCGCGAGCACTGGGCCGCGCCGGCGCCGATCTCCAGGACGTCCTTGCCCTTGAGGTCCTCCGGCGGGCCGAGCAGCTCGGCCTCCACCTCGTCGAGGCCCTCGGGGCCCCACACGAAACGGTCGTCCCCGAGGAACGTGCCGTGCTCCGTCTGGTAGTCGTCCGCGTTCCGGTCCCACCAGCCGCGGTTGGCGCGGGAGCTCTCCGTGGCGCCCGCGACACGCCGTGTCGCCTCCGGTTCGGCGGAATCCGGCTTCTGGTCCTCGGAGTGGTCCGGTTCTTGGATCTGGGGCTCTTGGATGATCGGCTCCCTCGTATTAGTCTGCGGCTCCAACCGGTCTCGGGAGTGTCACGGCAGGGGTTGCCTATGGCGCGCGTGGCCTCGTGAGACAGGTTTTGTGCCGGGTATGCGGCGATCCGCCCCGGGTGTGCGCCTTCGCGCATTGACCCTGCCCGGCTGCCCCCGTATGCTACAAGTTGCGCTGCGGGCCTGCGCTCCTCAGACGTAGCAGGCTGCGCTCGCATCTGTATGTATGTCCCCTCGGTTTTCGAGGCGCCTCCGGGTCACCGGATCGACGCTTCCTTGGCTGTCCGGCTTCTACAGGGCGAAACGGGCTCCCGGCGTAAGCAGTACCTACGACTCACTGTCCGTACCGGAGCCCTTTCCCACATGACGAGCAGCACCGAGACCACCTCTACCACGCCGCAGGTAGCGGTCAACGACATCGGTAACGAGGAAGCCTTCCTCGCCGCGATCGACGAGACGATCAAGTACTTCAACGACGGCGACATCGTCGACGGCGTCATCGTGAAGGTCGACCGGGACGAGGTCCTGCTCGACATCGGTTACAAGACCGAAGGCGTGATCCCGAGCCGCGAACTCTCGATCAAGCACGACGTCGACCCGAACGAGGTCGTCGCCGTCGGCGACGAGATCGAGGCCCTGGTTCTCCAGAAGGAGGACAAGGAAGGCCGCCTGATCCTGTCCAAGAAGCGCGCTCAGTACGAGCGTGCCTGGGGCACGATCGAGAAGATCAAGGAAGAAGACGGCATCGTCACCGGTACCGTCATCGAGGTCGTCAAGGGTGGTCTCATCCTCGACATCGGCCTCCGTGGCTTCCTGCCGGCCTCCCTCGTCGAGATGCGCCGCGTCCGCGACCTCCAGCCGTACGTGGGCAAGGAGCTCGAGGCCAAGATCATCGAGCTGGACAAGAACCGCAACAACGTGGTCCTGTCCCGCCGTGCCTGGCTCGAGCAGACCCAGTCCGAGGTCCGCCAGACGTTCCTCACCACCCTCCAGAAGGGTCAGGTCCGCTCCGGCGTCGTCTCCTCGATCGTCAACTTCGGTGCCTTCGTGGACCTGGGTGGCGTCGACGGTCTCGTGCACGTCTCCGAGCTCTCCTGGAAGCACATCGACCACCCCTCCGAGGTTGTCGAGGTCGGCCAGGAAGTCACCGTCGAGGTCCTCGACGTCGACATGGACCGCGAGCGCGTCTCCCTGTCGCTCAAGGCGACGCAGGAAGACCCGTGGCAGCAGTTCGCCCGTACGCACCAGATCGGTCAGGTCGTCCCGGGTAAGGTCACCAAGCTCGTTCCGTTCGGTGCGTTCGTCCGCGTGGACGAGGGCATCGAGGGTCTGGTCCACATCTCCGAGCTGGCCGAGCGCCACGTGGAGATCCCGGAGCAGGTCGTCCAGGTCAACGACGAGATCTTCGTCAAGGTCATCGACATCGACCTCGAGCGCCGCCGCATCAGCCTCTCGCTGAAGCAGGCCAACGAGTCCTTCGGTGCCGACCCGGCCTCGGTCGAGTTCGACCCGACCCTGTACGGCATGGCCGCGTCCTACGACGACCAGGGCAACTACATCTACCCCGAGGGCTTCGACCCCGAGACCAACGACTGGCTCGAGGGCTACGAGACGCAGCGCGAGGCGTGGGAGCACCAGTACGCCGAGGCGCAGTCGCGCTTCGAGCAGCACCAGGCTCAGGTCATCAAGTCCCGCGAGGCCGACGCTCAGGCCGAGGCCGAGGGTGCCACCTCCACGGGTGCGGCTCCGGCCGCCTCCGGTGGCGGTTCGTACTCCTCGGAGTCGGACGACACCTCCGGCGCCCTGGCGTCGGACGAGGCCCTGGCTGCGCTTCGCGAGAAGCTCGCCGGCGGCCAGAGCTGAACGCAGCTCACCGCTAGGCAGTCGAACGTGACTGCCGGGCAGTAGTGCATGACTGAGGGCCCGCACCCGTCTGGGTGCGGGCCCTCAGCGCGTTTCCTCCCCCATCGTCCCCAGTCGTTCCCCGTCGTCCCCTTGGGCGTCCAGCGGGCTGCACGTGTGCGGTTGCAGAAACGTGCGGGATACACGAGTAACTGACGGGCCGTAACCCGTAGTTGGGAGGCTTCCCCGGTCGTTCAAGATCGAAAGGGGAGCCCCCCGTCATGGCACAACCTCAGAGCGGTCCTGGCACGAGTCGGCGTTCCTTCCTGCGCAACGTGGGTCTCACGGGCGGCGCGGGCACCATGCTCGCCACCATGGGAGCCCTCGGCCTCGCGCCCACGGCCGAGGCGGCCCAGCGTGAACAGCCCTTCCGCGCCCCGCGGCCGGGCGACTTCACCCTCACCGGCCGTGGCGCCGCCAAGGTGGTCATCGTCGGCGGCGGCATCGCCGGCCTGGCCTCCGCGTACGAACTCGGCAAAGCGGGCTACGACTGTACGGTCCTGGAAGCCAGAGGCCGCACCGGTGGCCGCAACTTCACGGTCCGCGGCGGCGACACCACCACCGACCTCCACGGCACCACACAGACGGCCCGCTTCAGCGACGGCCAGTACATGAACTGCGGCCCCGCCCGCATCCCCCAGTGGATGATCACCCTCGACTACTGTCGCGAACTCGGCGTCCCCATCGAGGTGTTCACCAACGTCAACGCGGACGCGTACCTCTTCAACGAGTCCACCGGGATGAAGAAGCCCGTGCGGTACCGCACCGCGAAGGCCGATGTGTACGGCTATGTCTCCGAGTTGCTGGCCAAGGCCACCGACAAGGGCGCCCTGGACAAGGAATTGACCACCACCGACCAGGAGAAGCTCGTCGAGTTCCTCAAGGACTGGGGGGAACTGGGCGACAAACTGACATACGAGGGCGGCGAGCGCCGCGGGTACACGACCGTCCCGGCCGCCGCGGGCACCCCCGGAGTGCTCCTCGGCGACATCCCCTCGGCCTCCGACGTCCTCGCGTCCGGTGTCGGCCGCTACTTCTCCTTCGAGTTCGGCTTCGACCAGGCGATGCTGATGTTCCAGCCGGTGGGCGGCATGGACCGGATACCGCACGCGCTCACCAAGGCGATAGGCGCCCACCGCATCCGTACAGGGGCCGTGGTCTCCAAAATCACCGACAAGGGGAGCGGTGTTTCGGTCACCTACACCCAGTCGGGCCGTACGAAGGTGATCGACGCCGACTACTGCATCGGCGCCCTCCCCCCCAACATCCTCGCCAGGATCCCGCACAACCTCGGCTCCGGAGTGCAGAGCGCCCTGGAGGCGATCACTCCCTCGTCGGCGGCGAAGATCGGGCTCGAATACCGTTCCCGCTGGTGGGAGCTCGATCACCACATCTACGGCGGTATCACCGAGACCGACCAGGATGTCACGCACATCTGGCACCCCTCGTACGGCTTCCACGGCACGCGCGGCGTGATGATCGGCTACTACAACTATGGCGACGACGCCGACTCGTACGCCGAGCTCACCCCCAAGGACCGCGAGAAGCGCGCCGTGGCGGCCGGAGTGAAGATCTACGGCGAGAAGTACCGCACGGAACTCGCGTCCTCCTTCTCGCACCACTGGCGTCAGACGCCGCACCTGGAGGCCGCCTGGCACAGTACCCCCGGCGGCCCCGACGACGTCCGCTACAAACCGCTGAACGAGCCCACGGGGCGCGTCTACTTCGCGGGCGACTGGCTCAGCTACACCGACGCCTGGCAGCACGGCGCGTTCACCTCAGCCCGCAAGGCGGTCAGCGCGCTGCACACACGCGTGCTGTCGGCGTAGAACGAGCATGCTCCTTGTGTGCGAACAGGCTTCTGCCGGTGGCTGAGGGGCCGGGAGACCGGTAAGAAGCACTTCGGCAAAAAGCACTGGTGATCGAGCGCGGGTGGGGAATGCCCGCGCTCCGCACCACGTTGTGGAGTACGAACACGAGGAGGAGCGGTCACAGTGCTTGATCCGCAGGGTTTGTACGCATGGGAGCCGAAGGGCCTGGCCGTGGTGGACATGGCACTCGCCCAGGAGTCGGCCGGTCTGGTCATGCTCTACCACTTCGACGGATACATCGACGCGGGCGAAACGGGCGACCAGATCGTCGACCGCCTGCTCGACTCACTGCCCCACCAGGTCGTGGCCCGTTTCGACCACGACCGGCTCGTGGACTACCGGGCGCGCCGCCCGCTGCTGACATTCAAACGCGACCGCTGGACCGACTACGAGGAGCCCACGCTCGACGTGCGGCTCGTCCAGGACGCCACGGGCGCGCCCTTCCTGCTGCTGTCGGGACCCGAGCCGGACGTCGAGTGGGAGCGCTTCGCCGCCGCGGTCCAGCAGATCGTGGAGCGGCTCGGCGTACGGCTGTCCGTGACCTTCCACGGCATCCCCATGGGTGTCCCGCACACCCGCCCCGTGGGCGTCACCCCGCACGGCAACCGCACCGACCTGGTGCCGGGCCACCGCAGCCCCTTCGACGAGGCGCAGGTCCCCGGCAGCGCCGAGGCTCTCGTCGAGTACCGTCTCATGGAGGCGGGGCATGACGTCCTGGGCGTCGCCGCGCACGTCCCGCACTACATCGCCCGCTCTCCGTACCCGGACGCCGCGCTGACCGTCCTGGAGTCCATCACGGGCGCCACCGGCCTGGTGCTCCCCGGCATCGCGCACTCCCTGCGCACCGAGGCGCACCGCACCCAGACGGAGATCGACCGGCAGATCCAGGAGGGCGACGAGGAGCTCGTGGCCCTGGTCCAGGGCCTCGAGCACCAGTACGACGCCGCCGCGGGCGCCGAGACGCGGGGCAACATGCTCGCGGAACCGGTGGACATCCCGTCGGCGGACGAGATCGGGCTGGAGTTCGAGCGATTCCTGGCCGAGCGCGAGGGCGACGCCTAGGGCGAGCGACGCATGAGGCGAGGGTGAGGCGTGGCCCTTTCGGGGGCCGTGGGGGGCTTGTCATCGGCAGGCCCTAAGCTCTCGGTCATGCTGAGGGTTGGCCTGACCGGCGGTATCGGCGCCGGCAAGAGCGAGGTGTCACGGCTGCTCGTGCGGCACGGCGCGGTGCTGATCGACGCGGATCTGATCGCGCGGGAGGTCGTCGCCCCCGGCACTCCCGGGCTCGAGGCCGTCGTGGAGGCCTTCGGACCGGACGTGCTCACAGCCGACGGGGGCCTGGACCGCCCCAAACTGGGCTCGGTCGTCTTCGCCGACCCCGAGAAGCTCGCCGTCCTGAACTCGATCGTGCACCCCCTGGTGGGTGCCCGCTCCCGCGAGCTCGAGAGCGCCGCGGCCGAGGACGACGTCGTGATCCACGACGTCCCGCTGCTCGCCGAGAACGCCCTCGGACCGCTGTACGACCTCGTGGTCGTCGTCGACGTCAGCCCCGAGACCCAGCTCGACCGTCTCGTGAGGCTGCGCGGCATGGCGGAGGCGGACGCCCGCGCCCGCATGGCCGCCCAGGCCACCCGCGAGAAGCGACTGCGCATCGCGGACGTCGTCATCGACAACGACGTACCTCTGGAAGAGCTCGAGGGGCGGGTACGGGAGGTTTGGGCGGATCTTGTCCGCCGGGCGCACGCTCGAAAGGAATAGCCGCCCTCGGCGGGCGCGTTGAACCCTTTCAGTGAGGGAAGGACTCTGCCGTGCCCGAGACCAGCGGATCGACCGGACGTACTCCGGAGACGCATGTCATCGACTTCCGCGCCGCCGAGCAACTGCTCGCCGCGCGGGACCCGCGGGGTGCGGTGAAGCTCCTCGACTCAGTGATCGCCGCGCATCCGGAGAACACCGCCGCCCGGCTGCTGCGCGCGCGTGCCTTCTTTGCCGCCGCGCAACTGCGGCCCGCCGAGCTGGAGTTCACGATCGTCCTGGAGCGCGAGCCGGACAACGCGTTCGCGCACTTCGCGCTCGCCCGCACCTATCAGCGCCAGCTCCGCCCCGACCAGGCCAAGCGGCACTTCCGGCTGGCCGCCGCGCTCGACCCCAACCCTGAGTACCTGGAAGCGGCGCGCTTCGACTCGTGACGCGTGGCTCGTCGTGGCCGTCGCCGGTCCGCTACGGGTGACGGTGCTCCGGAGGCCGGTACGGCGGGACGTCGCGGCCCGGCTGGTAGTGCGGCCCCTGATGGATGTGGCGCAGGATCATGGCCATGTCGAAGGTGACGACCAGCCACAGCACCCCGCACGCGGCCGCCCAGCCGGGGCGTCCGACCAGCGCGAACGCGGCCGTACCGAAGATCGTCCAGACCAGGCCCCAGACACTCAGCCAGAAGCGCATGCGCAGCGCGCTGCGCGCCGTCGTCGGTTCACTGCCTGTACGCATACGGATCACTACTCCGTGACGCCGATCCGTGACCATCGCTCCTACGGGAAACGTACTCTTCGTCGTGCACGTTGACCAAGGGGCCGCGAGCGGGCAGCGGCCGGACCGACGGGAGGCGCGGGTGCTGCTGGAGGCGCTGCGGGCGGACGCGAGGCTCGCCGAGTGGCTGAGGGACCTGGAGAGCGAGGGCGCTCCCCGGCTGGAGGCGGTGCTCCCGGACGCGGACGAGCTGCCGGACGTCCTGCTCGACCTGACCGTGGCCCACGAGCACATCAACGAACTCGTCGCGCTGCGCGACCGGCTGGTGGCCGACCCGGAGGCGATGACGCTTCTCGCCCGGTGCGTCGGCCGCTTCGTACGGGACATGGGGGAGATCGGGAAGGGCTGGGAGCCGCCCGCCTTCCCCGAGTCGGCGGGGCCGCTCGGGCGCTGCTTCCACCTGTACGTCTTCGTCGCGGCGCTTCCGTACGTCCGGGCCTACCACCGCGGGCGCGGCATCCCCGACGAGGTGTCCCGACGCACCCTGGCCGACCTCGGACGGCATGTGTCCGTGCACCACAGACGGCTCGGGACGCCGGGGCTGCTGTTCCCCTGGTGGATCGCCCTGCACTTCCACGGAGAGCTGTTCCAGCTGGGCCGGCTGCAGTTCCAGCGGTCGCGGCTCGGCCGGCGCACGGGGCGGGCCGTCGCGGCGGCGGGCCTCGACGCGGGCCCCGGCGACCCCTGTCTGAGCCTGCACATACCCGACTTCCGCGGGCCGCTGTCGCCCGCCGCCTGCGAACGGTCGCTCGCGCTGGCCCGGGAGTTCTTCGCCCGGCACTATCCCGACGAGCGCTACGAAATCGCCGTCTGCCACTCCTGGCTGCTCGATCCACAGCTCGGGCGGTATCTCCCGGCGGACTCGAACATCGTCCGCTTCCAGGAACGCTTCCGGATCGCGTACCAGGAGACGACCCCGGACGACGGGGTGCCGGTCGGCTTCGTCTTCGGCGATCCGGAGCTGCCCACGCGGGCACTGCCGCGGCGGAGCGCGGTGGAGCGTGCGGTGGGGGACCATCTGCGCGGGGGCGGGCACTGGTACGTCGGGCACGGCTGGTTCGCGCTGTAGCCCGTTTCCGGTCCACGGCGATGAGTCCCGGACGCGCCCCCGGTCCACCCCTGCGACAGCAACGCGTACCGCTCTGGTCCGGCGGTTGCGGCGACAGGCATGACCGATGACCGCGCATGACGGCCCTGCGGCGTCGAGGGCTCCCCGAGTGACACGGGGAGCCCTCGACGCCGTACGCGACGCCCTCGGGCTCGGGGGACCCGGGTTCAGGGGGTCTCGGGGCCGCCGAGGCCCCGCAGGCGTTCCATCTCGCGGCGGTCGCGCTTGGTCGGGCGGCCCGCTCCACGGTCGCGGACGCCGGCCGGGGCGACCGCCTCGCGCGGCGGGGGCGGCGGGCTGTTGTCGACGTAGCATTCGACGGCGGCGGGCGCGCCGACCCGCTTGCGGATCACCCGCTTCACGACGACGACCCGCTCCCGGATCCCCTGGCGCAGGCGCACCTCGTCACCGACCCGCACAGCGTACGCGGGCTTGACACGCTCCCCGTTCACCCGGACGTGTCCGCCCCGGCAGGCGGTCGCGCCCATCGAGCGGGTCTTGACCAGACGTACGGACCAGATCCAGCTGTCGACCCGTACGCTCTCGCCGCCCGCCGGACGGGCGGCCTCGGCGGTCGCCACCGCCCTCTCCTCGTCGATCTTGTCGTCGTCGCGCTCGACGTCCGCACCCTCAGAAGCCATGCCTCGACTCTAGAAGAGTCCCGGCCCGACATGTCCCGGTGGCTGTACTGCGAACCGGTTGAAGCTGCGACAGAGAGCGTCGGCATCGGGGTGGGAGTCACCGCCCGCACCCTCGGTGTGCGGCACGCTCTACATCGGTATGCGGCACGCTTTCGACGCCGGGCCGCGCCCCGCCGAACAGCCCACGCCGGACGCGACCGCCCTGGTGAGCGCCGAGGCTCGTACGGTGGGGGCATGGACAACAGCTCGGCCGGCAGGAGCGATCCCAGTATCGACGGCGGCCTGGACGACCCGGGTGCATCCGGTGATCGTGACGACCTGGGTGCGGTGGGCGCACTGAATGATCTGGACGCACGGATCGCCGGGTGCCGGGCCTGTCCGCGACTGGTCGCCTGGCGCGAGGAGGTCGCCCACACCAAGCGCGCGGCCTTCGCCGACCAGACGTACTGGGGCCGCCCGGTCCCCGGCTACGGACCCGCCGACGCCTCGCTGCTCATCGTCGGGCTCGCACCCGCCGCGCACGGCGCGAACCGCACCGGGCGGATGTTCACCGGGGACCGCTCCGGAGACGTGCTCTACGCGGCGCTGCACGACGTGGGGCTCGCCTCACGCGGGACCTCGGTGAGCGCGGACGACGGACTGGAGCTGTACGGCGTACGCCTCACCTCGCCCGTGCGCTGCGCCCCGCCCGCCAACAAGCCGACACCCGGCGAGCGGGACACCTGCCGACCGTGGCTCGTACGGGAGTTGGAGCTGATGCGGCCCACGCTGCGGGCGGTGATCGTGCTGGGAGCCTTCGGCTGGCAGGCCGCACTGCCGGCCTTCGCCGCGGCGGGGTGGACGGTGCCCCGGCCCAGGCCGGTGTTCGCACACGGGGCGAGGGCCTCTCTGGAGTCGCAGGACGGTCCGGTGTCGGGCTCCCTCGAGCTCTTCGGGTGCTTCCACGTCAGCCAGCGGAACACGTTCACCGGACGGCTGACGCCCGCCATGCTGCGGGACGTGCTGCGTACGGCGGCCGGGGCGGCGGGGCTGACGACACGACCGTACGACGGTTAACCTCGCCCGATGGGCCTGTATCCGGAGATCGAACCGTACGACCACGGCATGCTCGACGTCGGCGACGGCAACCGCGTGTACTGGGAGGTCTGCGGGAACCCCGACGGCAAGCCCGCCGTCATGCTGCACGGCGGCCCGGGGTCCGGCTGCGGTCCTTGGTTCCGGCGCTACTGCGACCCCGCCAAGTACGGATCGTGCTGCTCGACCAGCGCGGCTGCGGACGCTCCACGCCGCACGCCGCCGTGTACGGGACGGACATGGCCGTCAACACGACGGCGCATGTGATCGGCGACCTGGAGCTGCTGCGAGAGCACCTGGGCATCCGGCGGTGGCTGGTGTGGGGCGTGTCGTGGGGGTCGGTGCTGGGGCTGCGGTACGCGCAGACGCATCCGGACGTCGTCTCCGAACTGGTGCTGACCGCGGTGGCCACCGGCTCGAACGCCGAAGTGGCCCTGCTGACCAGGGGGCTTGGGCAGTTCTTCCCCGAGGCCTTCGAGCGGTTCCTCGCCGAACTGCCCGACGGGGAGCGGGACGGGAACCTCGCGGCCGCCTGCAACCGGCTGCTCGAATCGCCCGACCCCGAGGTACGGGCGCGGGCGGCGCGGGCCTGGACCGACTGGGAGACGGCGATCGTTCCGGCGCCGCCGAGGTCGGTGGAGCGCTATGAGAACCCGGAGTTCCGCATGGGCTTCGCGCGGACCGTCACCCACTACTTCGGCAACGACCACTTCCTGGGGGAGGACAACGACGAGGGCGTCGTGATCCGCGACGCGCCCCTGCTGAAGGGGATCCCCGGCACCCTCGTCCAGGGCAGTCTCGACTTCGGCAACCTGCTGGGCACGGTGTGGCGGCTCCACCACGGCTGGTCCGACAGCGAGTTGGTCGTCGTGGACGACGTGGGGCACACCATGGGGGCGAGTGGTGTGGTGGACGCGTTGGTGGCGGCGACGGACAAGTACGCCTTGCGCTAGGCAACTTCAGGTTCGGTGAGCCTCTGTTTCGCCGAAGAGGTGCCGCACGGTCGACCGGTAGGTGGACCCCCCACCGCGGGATATCGGCTCGACAGCCCCGCCACTCCACTGCATCCTCACCCCATGCCCACACCGACCCGACCGCCGCACATCGACGACGAGAAGTTCCTCGACCAGGTCGCCGACCGCCTGGCCGCCCTCCCCGCCGTCCGGGCCGTCGCCCTCGGTGGCTCCCGCGCGCAAGGCACGCACGGTCCCGGCAGTGACTGGGACGTGGCGATCTACTACCGGGGCGCCTTCGACCCTGACGACCTGCGGGCCGTCGGCTGGCAGGGTGAGGTCTCGGAGATCGGCGGCTGGGGCGGCGGTGTGTTCAACGGCGGGGCCTGGCTGACCGTCGAAGAGCGTCGTGTCGACGTCCACTATCGCGATCTCGACGTGCTGGAAAGGGAGTTGGCGAGGGCGGAGCAGGGACGGTTCCATGTGGAGCCGCTCCTCTTCCATCTCGTCGGCATCCCGAGCTACCTCGTCGTCGCCGAGCTCGCCGTCAACCGTGTCCTGCGCGGTGAACTGCCCCGCCCCGCCGCCTATCCGGCGAAACTCCGCGCCTCCGCCACCGCCCACTGGCACGGCACCGCCCACGCCACTCTCGCCTACGCCAAGGCCAACCACGCACTCGCCGGTCGCCTCACCGAGGTCGTGGGAGCACTGGCGACCGCCGCCCTGCAGACCGGTCACGCGGTGCTCGCGGCGCGCGGGGAGTGGGTGACGAACGAGAAGCGGCTGCTGGAGCGGGCCGGGTTGAGAGGGATCGACGAGGTCGTGCGCGGCGGGGTGAACGAGCCGGAAGGGCTGGTGCACATGCTCGGGCGGGCGGCGGAGGTCCTGGACGCCGCGGTCGCCCGGGCCCGGGAATCCGGCGCCGAATAACCCTTCGAAAAGCGCCTGTTGTCACTGCTACCGTCACCGACGTGGCGAAACTCAATCAGATCATCGCAGTGGAGAAGGGCATCAAGTCCAAGTCCCATCAGGACCTGACGGCCGCTCATCACGGGCTGCAGAAGCCCGCATTGCTGGCCGGCATCTCGCGGACCTATCAGCCGAAGGACGAGGAGGGCGAGCAGTTGCCCCCCGAGTCGACGCGGGTGCAGGTGCAGGCCGAGGACGTGCTGCGGGAGACCGCGGGGACGCTCACCCGGCTGTTCGACGTGACCGCCACCAAGGACTGGGCGAACTGCACGGCCCGGGCGGATGTGAAGGTGGACGGACGGGTCCTCGTCGCTGACGTGCCCGTGTCGTATCTGCTCTTTCTCGAGAAGCAGCTCACCGATCTCAACACCTTCGTGCGGAAGCTGCCCGTCCTCGACGCCTCAGAGTCGTGGGTGCAGGACCCGTCGACGGACGCGTGGAAGACCGAGCCCGTGCGGACGCTGCGGACGAAGAAAGTGCCGCGCAACCACGTCAAGGCCGAGGCCACCGAGAAGCATCCCGCCCAGGTCGAGGTGTACTACGAGGACATTCCCGTCGGGTACTGGACGACCGTGAAGTTCTCCGGCGCCCTGCCCGCGCGGCGTGTGAACGAGCTGCTCGACCGGGTCGAGAAGCTGCAGCAGGCCGTCAAGTTCGCCCGGGAAGAGGCGAACGGCGTGGACGTCGTCGACCAGCGAGTCGGAGACTCCGTGTTCGGCTACCTGTTCGGGTAGCCTCAAGAACTCCCCGGCCACAACGCACCACGGCCGGGGTGCGCGAGGAGCGCAAGCTGAACCTGAAGCTTGTCGTGAATGCACGGTTCCAGTGGAGGTTCGAGTCCTCCCCGCGGCACCACACGGCACTCCACCGAGTGCCCACGCGCCGCGGTAGCCCAATTCGGCAGAGGCAGACCGTGATCAATCTCAGACTCTTGCTCCAGACTCAGCATTCGCCGCCGATCGCCGGATCGACCGGGCCCAGGCCCCGGGACGCCGAAATGCTGGTTCAAGTCCAGTCCGCGCAGCTCGATGCGTGGTGGTCCAAAGGCAGGACGCGGCGACATAACGACTGACCTGGGTTCTCAAGCGTGCCGGCGTGTGACATGGGTGGCATCACAAGGGTCCGGGGGCCGGCTACGCCCTCGGACCCGCTCCCTTTCATTCCCGGCCGACAGTTCATCCCCGGCCGGCAGTTGCGTTCATAAAGAACGCGGCATCCCCGTGATGCGTCACCTTCCGGAAATACATACGTTCCATTTCCTCCAGCAACGCGATCTACCGTAGGCAGTACACCGCCCGGCCGACGTCGCCCGAAGGCGCCCCGCCCTCGCCCGACAGGAGCCCCGTGTCCCGCCTCAGCGCCGCCGTACCGCCCTGGCTCGCCCATGCCCTGCGCGCACAGCGCGGCCCCGTGCCCTGGAGCGCGGTCGTGCGGGGCGCCCTGGCCGCCGGGCCGCTGCTGCTCGTGGCCGTACTGAGCGGGCGCACGTCCGTCGGTGTCGTCGCCGCTCTGGGGGCCATGCTCGCCGGGGTCAACGACCGGCCGGGCAGTCGCAGGGCCGCGGTCAGGCGGCTCGGGGTGCCGGCGCTCGCGGGAGCCGGTGGGCTGCTCGTGGGGTCGTACGCGGGACAGCAGGTCGGCGCGGTGACGCTCACCCTCCTTCTCACCGTGCTCGGGCTGCTCGCCGGAGCCGTCAGCGCCGTCGGGCCCGTCGCGAGCGGAGCGGGTACGCAACTGCTCGTCGCCGCCTCCATCGGGGCCGGGATGCCGCTGCCCGAGCCCGGCTGGCAGCGTGCGCTCTTCTTCGTCGGCGGGGCCGGCTGGCTGCTCGTGCTGCGGCTCGCGCTGCCCACCCCCGGGGCCACCGCCGGGGACTACCGCTTCGACGGGGAGCGGGACGCCGTCGGGGGTGTGTACGACGCCGTCGCCGCGCTGCTCGAAGCGGTCGGGGGGTCGGACGCGCCCGCTCGCCGGGTCGCCCTCACCGCCGCGCTCGACCACGCCCAGGACGCGCTCGGCGGGCCCCGGCTGCGGCGCTACGCCAGCTCCGCGGCCGAGCGGCGACTGCACGCGCAGTACGCCGCCGCGCTCCCGCTCGCCGAAGCCGCCACCGCGCTCGCCTGGGCGGGCGAGGCGGTGCCCGCGAGGGCCGCCGAAGGGCCGCGGCGGCTCGCCGTCGCCGTATGGACCAGCACGCACACCGGGCCGCTGCCCGCGCCCGCCCGCTCGGCACCAGCCCTGCGAGCCCTCGACGACGCACTCCTGCACGCTGCCGACGCCTTCGACGGAGGTGGCGACGACAACGCACTGCACACGCGGCGGCGTACCGCCGCGCCCCTCGCCCGCACGGCCCTCGGCTCCGGAGGGCGCGAGTACGGGCTGCGCGTCGCCCTCTGCTTCGGCGCCGCCGTGGCCGTGGCGCAGGCCCTGCACCACGCCCGCTGGTACGGCAACCACTCCCACTGGTACTGGCTCCCCGCGACCGCCGTCTTCCTGGTCAAGCCGGACCTCGGGCCGCTCGTCTCGCGCGTGATCTGCCGGGCGGCGGGGACCGTGCTCGGCGCCGTCCTCTTCGCCGGGTTCGCGGCGCTGCTGCCGCGCCCCGCCGGACTGGTCGCCCTGGTCGCGCTGTGCGGCGCCCTGATCCCCGTCGCCACCCGGCACTTCGCGGCGCAGACCGCTGTCGTCACCGTCCTCGTACTCTCCCTCGTGATGGTGGGCGGCGAGCCGGGGGCCTCCTGGAGCCGGATCGGGGAGACGCTGCTGGCCTGCGCGATCGTGCTGCTCGTCGGACACCTGCCGGCACTCGGGCAGCGCGGGGGAGGGGTACGGGCCCGCCTCACCCGCGCCACCGAGGCCGCGCACACGTACCTCGCCCACGTACTGGACGACGGCACGACCGACGACCGGGCCGGCCGCTGGGCCCTGCGCCGCGAGGCCTACCGCGCGCTCGCCGAGGCCCGCGCCGCGATCGACCTGGCCGCCGCCGAACTCCCCGCACTGGCCCGGCACGCCGAGGGCACGGACGAGGTCGCGGCCACCCTCGAACGCCTCGTCGACACCACGACCGCGTGCGCCGTACAGCTCGACGACAACGGACGGCTCACCCCCCAGCACACCGAACGCATCGCCGAACTCCTCGACGAACTGGCCGAGGCACGTGAACGGGCGGGGCTGGTGGCGAAGGAGGGGCAGGAGCCCACGGTCCCGCTCGCGGGCTGAGCACCGGGAGCCCGACCAGCCCGTGCACGATCTGGCCGCCACCCTCGTCCACAGCGCCCGCTCCGCGGACGTGACGACGACGATCGTCGACGGACGCGTCCTGATGCGCGACCGCGCGCTGCTGACGCTCGATCTGCCCGCCACGGTCAGGAAGCTGGGGGAGTGACTGCCCGCGCTCGTCGACCGGGACCACGACAGACGGATTCAGGAGTACGACACCTGATCCACTCTGCCTAGGGTGGAGGGCATGGACCCCGCAGAAGGCCTCATCGACCACCCGTACGCCGTCTACGACCGCCTGCGCGACACCGCGCCCGTACATCGCGTCGCCGGTACCGACGGCAACCCCGCCTGGCTCGTCACACGGTACGACGACGTCCGCGAGGCGCTCGCCAACCCACTGCTCTCGGTGGACAAGAGGCACGCGCTGCCCGGGAGTTACCAGGGGTTATCGCTGCCGCCCGCCCTCGACGCCAACCTCCTCAACATGGAGGCGCCCGACCATACCCGCATCCGACGCCTGGTGGTCCGCGCCTTCACACCGCGCCGCGTCGAACAACTGCGCACTCCCGTACGGGAAACCGCCGACCGACTCCTCGACGCCCTCGGACCGCACGGCAACGCCGACCTGATCGCCGCGTACGCCGCGCCCCTGCCGATCACCGTCATCTGCGACCTGCTCGGCATTCCGGTGGAGCACCGCCGCGACTTCCGGGCCTGGACCGACGTGCTCGTCGCGCCGGACCCGACGCGTCCCGGGGCCGCCAAGGAGGCGGTCGTGGCCATGCTCGGGTTCCTCACCCAACTCCTCGCGGAAAAACGGAAGACACCGGCGGACGACCTGCTCTCCGACCTGATCGCGGTGCGCGACGAGGGCGACCGGCTCACCGAGGACGAGCTGATGTCACTCGCCTTCCTCATCCTCTTCGCGGGCTACGAGAACACCGTGCAGCTCATCGGCAACGCCATCCTGGGGCTGCTCACCCACCCCGACCAGCTGACCGCCCTGCGCGCGCACCCGGAGCGATTCCCCCACGCGGTCGAGGAGTTCGCACGCCACGAAGGACCCGCGCTGCTCGCCATCCGGCGCTTCCCCGTCGAGGACGTGACGATCGGCGCGGTCACCGTGCCCGCGGGCGAGACCGTCCTGCTGTCCCTGGCCGCGGCCAACCGGGACCCGGCCCGCTTCCTCGACCCCGAGCGCCTCGACCTCGACCGGGACGCCTCCGGCCATCTCGCCCTCGGCCGCGGAATCCACTACTGCGTGGGCGCGCCGCTGGCCCGCTTGGAGACGGAGATCGCCCTGTCCGCGCTCCTGGAACGCCTTCCGGACCTCGCGCTCGACGCCGACCCGGCCGAGCTGCGGTGGCGGCCCTCCCTGCGCGCCCGCGGCCTGCTCGCGCTCCCGGTGACGTACTGAATCCGGAAATTCTCCGCCGGCACCGATGAGTTCCCCTCCCACGCCCGGTCACCACTGCGAAGACACCGTTCCGTAGGAGGGGCACATGACGCTTCCGCAGATCGTCTCGAGCGAGGAGTGGCGCGCCGCGCGCGCGAAACTGCTGATCAAGGAGAAGACGGCGACCCGCGCGCGGGACGCGCTCAACGCGGAGCGGCGCGGGCTGCCGATGGTCGAGATCGACAAGGAGTACGTGTTCGAGGGTGGCGACGGCAAGGCGACGCTGCTCGACCTCTTCGAGGGGCGCCACCAACTCGTCGTCCACCACTTCATGTTCGCGCCGGAGTGGGAGGCGGGCTGCCGCAGCTGCTCGGCCTTCCTCGACCAGATCGGCCACCTCGCCCATCTACGGGCCCGGGATACGGAGTTCGCCGCCGTGTCCCGGGCGCCGTACACGAAGATCCTGCCCTTCAAGGCCCGGATGGGCTGGACGGTGCCCTGGTACTCGTCGTACGACAGCGACTTCAACCACGACTTCCGGGTGTCCGTCGAGGTCGACGACGAGCCCTACGAGCGGCCGGGCGTGAGCTGCTTCCTGCGGGACCGCGACCGGGTCTTCCACACCTACTCGACGTACGAGCGCGGCCTCGACGGGCTCGGCTCGACGACCACCCTGCTGGATCTCACGGCACTCGGCCGGCAGGAGGCGTGGGAGGAGCCGCGAGGGCGCGCCTCGGCGCTCGGGGCGCCGGCGGGCAGCGAGCGGATCCGGTACCACGACGAGTACGAGGACTGACAAGAAAATGCGGGAAAGGAAAACTCACGAAAACTCACGGAATGAAACGCGCACCGGCCGAGAGTTCCCCCACACCAGAGTGGTGACCGAGTGTTGACTATGTCTCAGTACCGTCACTGACCGAGCCCTTCACCCCGCCTTTGGCGTTTAACTCTATGAGTACGCGTCATGAGTACGGCGCTACATGGAGGTGCAGGGTGAACGGGCGAATGGTGCTGGAGCGCTTTCCCGCCGGTGGGCCGCGCGGTTCGTGGCCCGCCGAGGAGTTCGCGCAGGCGTGCCGCCTTCAGGGACAGGCCGCCGAGGTCGTCATGGACCTCGCCTCGGACGCGTTCCTGGTGATCGTGCGTGCCGGGGAGCTCGTCGAGTGAGGCCCGCCGAGGTCAGCCCGCCTTCGGAGCGGATGCCTTCGGAGCGGGCACTTTCGTGGACGCTTTTGTGGGCACACTCGTAGGCGCCTTTGTAGGCGCCTTCGTGGACACCTTCGTCGTGAACTGCTCGGCCTGCAAGGAGTACAGCTCCGCGTAGACGCCGCCCTTGGCCAGCAGTTCGTCCGGACTGCCGGACTCCACCAGGCGGCCCTGATCAAGGACGTGCACCAGATCGGCGTGGCGGACCGAGGCCAGCCGGTGGGTGATGAGGACGACCGTCTGGCCGCTGCCCGCCAGGGCCCTGATCTTGTCGAAGACCTCCAGCTCGGCCCGGGCGTCGAGCGCCGCGGTCGGCTCGTCCACGATCAGGATGCGACCACGGCGGTACGCGGCCCGCGCGATGCCCAGCCGCTGCCACTGCCCGCCCGACAGCTCGTGCCCGCCGCTGAACCCGCGGGCCAGCAGCGTGTCCAGGCCGCGGGGCAGGTCGGCGACCACGTCCTCGGCACCGGCCTCCGCCACCGACGAGTTGACGCGCTCGTCCGTCAGCGGCGCCGAGGCGCGGCCGACCGCGACATTGACGCGGGCCGTGAACGGCCAGCGTTTGAAGTCCTGCGCCACCATCGCGATGCGTTCGGCGAGTTGCTGCCGATCCGCGGCCGCCGCGTCGACGCCGTCCCACAGGATCCGGCCCCGCTCGGGCGCGTACAGGCCCGCGAGCAGCTTCACCAGGGTCGTCTTGCCCGAGCCGTTCTCACCGACGAGCGCCACGATCTTGCCGAGCGGCAGGCGCAGGGTGACGTCCGCGAGCGCCGGCCGGGTCGAGGCGCCCGGATAGGTGAACGTGACGTTCTCGAAGCGGATCTCGCTCGGATCGTCAGGGAGCGGCTCGCCGCCCACCGGGATCGCGCGCTCGGCCGCCTCCACGTACAGGCGCTGCAGATCGCCCACGAACAGGGCCTCCTCATGGAGGGAGTTGACCTCCAGGACGAGTGTGTCCAGGCTCGCGGAGCCGGTGCGGATCGCGATCACGGCCGTACCGGCGACGGAGAGCGCCATCGCACCGGTGAGCAGCAGCACGCCGAGCGTCGCGTACGTCGCCACGGTGGCGATGCCGGTCCAGGCCGCCGCGATCAGGCCGGTGCGGGCGGAGAGCCGGGCCAGCCGGGCCTGTTCGGCCTCGGCGGTCTCCGACATCGAGCGGAAGTGGCGCAGCAGGAACGGGCCGACGCCGTGCACGCGGATCTCCGGTGCCGCCGCGGGCTCGGTGAGCAGGTTGCTGATCAGGTGCCCGGCGCGGGCGTGCTGCACCCAGGTGTGGAAGGACTCGTAGCGGCGCCGGGCGATGGTCAGGGAGCTCCAGGCGCTCGGCAGGGTCATCGTCACGAGCAGCGGCAGCAGGGCGGGGTGCAGCACGGTCAGCACGCCCGCGGCCGCGATCAGCGAGATCATCGCGTTCACCACGCGGGTGGCGATCGCGATCATGCGGCGGGCCGAGGAGGCACCGTACTGCGCGGTGTCCAGCAGTTTGTGGAAGGCGTCGTCCTCGATCGCGGACAGTTCGACGGCCGCCGCGCGCTCCAGATACAGCTCGGTGGCGACGCGCTCCACCTTGGGCTCCAGGCGCCCGGTGGCGTACGTCGAGGCCGCCCTCAGCAGCGCGCCGAGCAGCATGACGGCGGCGACCGTGATCAGCGCCGGGACCGCGCCGCGCATCCGGTCCGCGACGGGACCGCTCGTCATCAGCCGGCCCAGCACGCTGTTGACGGCCAGCAGGCTCACCGCCTGCGCGGCGCCCCTGGCCAGTTCGGCGGACATCACGATCCGGGCGGCGCGGCGGTCCGCGGTCCAGGCGAGCCGGAAACTGGACGCGAGCAGGGACGGCAGCCGTGTCACCATCGCGCGGAAGTTCAACTCCAGGAACGCTTCGGAGTGCTGCGACCAGCCCATGTCGTAACGCAAGGGGCCGCCGAAGAGCAGGTGTTCGGAGGCGGACGGCGCCGGTTCGTCGTTGTGGCGTTTCTTCTTACGGGCATTCCCTGTGGCTTTCCCCACCAACGGCCTCCCCGGGAACGGATGAACGGTGCCTTCCCCAGGAACGCGGCGCTCCACTCGTGATGACGGCGGAGGACGGGTGGCTACCGGCGCACTTCGGATACGCTCGCCAGCCCCCCCCCGGGCCGGAGGATCACGCGCCGATCGTCGACCGGAGGGTCACGTGCTGTCCGCCGACCGGAGGGTCACGCGCTGATCGGACGTGACCAGACGGGTGTCGTACCGGTGACCCGGCACAGGGCCAGATAGAGGGGGATCGGCGGGGTGTACGGCAGGGTGCCGGCCGGCTTGTGGATGAGTCCGGGGGCGTGCGGGGTGTCCGGTACGACCGCCCCGGTGGCGTAGTGGGCGGGCGCGGGCCAGTCCAGGACGACGTCGGACTCGGAGGGCACGAGCCACCACCAGTGCGCCCCGTCGGCGTACACACAGCCCACCCGGGGGAGCCGCGTCATCAGCAGGGGTCCGAAGTCGGCGGGCACCGCGACCGCGTCGCAGCCCAGCGGTATGGTCATGCCCTCGGGCACGGGGAGACGTCGTGGCGCCCCGGACGCCGTCCGCTCACGCTTCAGGCGGACCAGCGTGTCCAGGCTCAGGGCCTGAGCCCCGGGTCGTGTCGCCGACGTACCCCTCACAGCCTCCCCCGGTCCCTGCTTCGCCTGCTCGGAGGGATCCCCATGGTCCGCGTACCCCAGGGTCGTTCCGCTCCCCAGGATCGTTCCGTCTCCCGGGATCGTTCCGTCCCCCAGGATGCTTCCGTCGCCGTGCCCCGGCCGTCGGTCGTCGGCTTCCTCGCGCCCCATCCGAGGTCGGAACGGGCCTCTGAGGCCCCAGCGGCACAGTCCGCCGGGGAGCGCGGGAGATCCGCCCACACCAGCAGCCCCGGCGCGGTGTCCTGGGCACCCCAGGACCGGCACACGGCCGCGACGAGCAGCAGCCCCCTGCCGTGCTCCTCGTCGGGGCGCTGCGGCGAGGGGTGCGGCTCACCGGGAGCGCATCCCTCGTCGCGTACGGCTATCCGCACCAGGTCGTCACCGTCGTGCAGCTCGCACACCACACGCGCGCTCGCGCTGTGCACGATGGCGTTGGTGACCAGCTCGGAGACGACGAGGACCGCCGTGTCGCAGGTGTCGTCGGAGAGGGCCCAGCCGGAGAGCCGGGCGCGCGTCAGGTGCCGGGCCTGAGCCACGGAACCCGGGTGTGCGGCCAGCTCGAAGCGGAACCGGCGCACGGCGGCGGCGCCAGGGCGCACCCCTGCGGCGGCACGCAGACCGGAGCGGTCCTCGGCGGCGTCTGTTCCTAAGGGCGCGGACGGAATCACGCTTGCCACTATCTCCCCGCCGTGAACACTTGGCAAGTGTCACTCTGAAAATTGCAGAGTGCCATGTGACTCCGAGAAGGGCCGTGGCACACTGCTGGCAACAGCACGCCGAGCGGCGCCAGTTGGGATCGTCGAAGGAGACGAAGAGGGCCCCGAACGGCGCCGTCCGGTCTGTCAGGACGCAGTACCTGTTCAGAACCGTTCAGAGCGGCGTCTGTTCGGGACTCAGTGGAGGTGGGACGTGAGCGAACCGCGATCCGCGCCGACGGTCGGCCAGGTCGTCCTCGGCCGGCGCCTACTCGACTTGCGTGAACGCGCGGGTCTCAAGCGTGAGGAGGCGGCACGCGTCCTGCGTGTCGCGCCCGCCACGGTCCGCCGGATGGAGATGGCGGAGGTCGCCCTCAAAATCCCGTACCTCCAGCTCCTGCTGAAGTCGTACGGAGTGTCGGACGAGGAGGCCGAGGCCTTCGTCCAACTGGCCGAGGAGGCCAACCGGCCCGGCTGGTGGCAGCGCTTCCACGACATCCTGCCGGGCTGGTTCTCGATGTACGTCAGCCTGGAGGGCGCGGCCACCCTCATCCGTTCGTACGAACCCCACTTCGTGCCCGGAATCCTGCAGACCGAGGAGTACGCCCGTGGTGTCCTGAAGTCGGGCGCCATCGGCCAGACCAGACCCGAGGAAATCGAGCGCCATGTGGCGCTGCGCATGCAACGCCAGAATCTGCTCACTCGTGAGGGCGCACCCAGGATCTGGGCCGTGATGGACGAGACGGCCCTGCGCCGCCCCGTCGGCGGTCCCGAGGTGATGCGCGCCCAGATCGACAAGCTGATCGAGGCCACGAAACTCTCCAACGTGACGCTCCAGGTCGTCCCGTTCTCCACGGGGCCGCACTCCGGCACGTACGGGCCTTTCGTGCTGTTTCGCTTTGCCATGCCGGAACTCCCGGACATGGTCTACAGCGAGTACCTGACCGGCGCCGTCTATCTGGACGAGCGTACCGAGGTGGCGACGCACCTCGAGGTCATGGACCGCATGGCGGCTCAGGCCGCTACGGCACATCGCACGAAGGAGATCCTCCGGGATTTCCGCAAGGAGCTGTGAATGGACAACATCAAGCAGCGGATACGCAATGAGCGGATCTACAACGGGATGCCCGCCCGCGAACTGGGCAGCGAGGGCTGGCACAAGCCGTGGAGCGGAGGCAACGGCGGCAACTGCCTGGAGGCGATGAAACTCGCGGACGGGCGCATCGCCGTCCGCCAGTCGGCCGACCCGGACGGGCCCGCGCTGATCTACACACCCGGCGAGATGACCGCGTTCATCCAGGGCGCCAAGGAGGGGGTGGCGGACTTCCTCCTCTCCTGACCTACCTGAACCGCCGTGACTCTTGAATGCCGTTGAACTGCCTGAACTGCCTGAACTGCCTGAACTGCCTGAATCACCTGTGCTACCTGAATGGTCCGAACTCCCTGAACTCCCTGAACTCCCTAAAAATGGTGCTGAATTGATGACTCTCCGCGACAGAAGACCCTAGGACCACCACAGCACGACTCCCGCACACAGTGCGCGAACACCGGCCCCGACACCCCGCCGACGCGGGGATTCGGGGCCTCCCGCCGTTCACGGGCCTGGCGGCAGCGCCCCGCACAACGCCTCCAACGCCGCCCCGTACGCATGCTCCGAGGGCGTCGCGTAGCCCACCACCAGCCCGTCCGGCGCGGACATCGTCGCCTCCGGATGCCGGAACTCGGCGAGCCCGTCGAGCGCCACACCCTGCCAGATCGCGGCCTTGACGGCCGACCGCTCGGCCCCGGGCGGCAGCCGCAGCACCGCGTGCAGCCCGGCCGCGATCCCGGTCACCTCGACATGCGGCGCCCGCTCGGCGAGCGCCGCGACCAGCCGGTCACGCCGGCCGCGGTACCGCTGCCGCATCCGGCGCACATGACGGTCGTACGACCCGGAGGCGAGGAAGTCCGCGAGCGTCAGCTGCTCCAGGACGCCGGCCCACGCCTCCCGTTCACCCTTGACGGAGAGCACGGCGTCGACGTAACGCCGCGGAAGGACTATCCAGCCGAGCCGCAGCGCGGGCGACAGACTCTTGCTGACCGAACCGATGTGAACGACCCGCTCCGGGTCCAGTCCCTGCAAGGCGCCGACGGGCTTGCGGTCGTAGCGGAACTCGCCGTCGTAGTCGTCCTCCAGGATCACGCCCCCACGCGCGCGTGCCCAGTCGACGACGGCGGCCCGCCGCCGCGCGTGCAGCGGGCCACCGGTGGGGAACTGGTGCGCCGGCGTGAGCAGGACCGCCCGCTCCCGGCCCAACTCGCCCACCTGGGCGCCGCCCTCGTCCAGCGGCAGCGGCACGGTCCGTACGGACGCGGCGGCCAGCAGCTCACGGTGGAAACCGAGACCGTAGGACTCCACGGCCAGCGGCCCGCGCAGAACGCCCGGAAAGAGCAGCCGCAGGGCGTGCGCGAAGCCTGAGCAGATCACGATCCGCCCCGGCTCGGTGCGCACGCCACGCGCGCGTGCCAGGTACTCGGCGAGGGCCTCGCGCAGCTCGACACGGCCCGCGGGATCCCCCGGCCCGAAGGCCTCGTTGGGCGCCTGCTGGAGCGCCCGCCGGTACGAGGCGAGCCAGGCGGTCCGCGGGAACGACGACGCGTCCGGTGTGCCCTGCCGCAGATCGTGCCGCGGCCCGCGCGCGCGTGGCGGGGCCTTCTTCGGTACGCGCTCGGGGGCACCCGGCGGTTCGGAGCGCGCGGCGACCCGGGTGCCCGAGCCCTGCCGGGCGGTCAGCCAGCCCTCGGCCACGAGTTCGGCGTACGCGTCGGCGACCGTGTTGCGTGCCACGCCCAGGTCGGCCGCGAGCGAACGATAGGGCGGCAACCGGGTGCCCGGGGCGAGCCTGCCGCCGCGTACGGCGTCGCGCAGCGCCCGGATCAGCGCGGCCCGCCGCCCGCCCGGCCCGGACAGCTCCAGATGCAGGTCGGCGCCGATCCGCTCCGCAGAATTGACCCATGATTCCGCCATGGAAATGCACCCTACAGCCGGTCTTTGGGGCCCGTAGATTCATGGGCATGAGGACGAACACGAACACCACGAACGCGATGAACGCGATGAACGCGACGACCACCGTTCCCACCCGCCTCGACTTCGCGAAGTCCGCCCCGAAGGTGTTCCGCGCCCTCGTCGGCTTCGACGCGGCGGCCCGCGACGGACTCGACCCCGCCCTCGTCGAACTGATCCAGATCCGCGCCTCCCACCTCAACCACTGCGCGTACTGCCTCCACATGCACACCAACGACGCCCGCAAGGCCGGCGAGAGCGAGGACCGGCTGCACATGGTCGCGGTGTGGCGCGAGGCCCGGCACTTCTTCACCGAGAAGGAGCGCGCGGCCCTGGCCCTCACGGAGGCGGTCACACGCGTCGCCGACGGGGGCGTGCCCGACGACGTCTACGCGGAGGCCTCCGCCCACTTCGACGACCAGGAACTGGCTCACGTCCTGGCGCTCATCCTCACGATCAACACATGGAACCGGGTCGCGCTGTCCACGGCGAAGGTGGCGGGCACGGACGGGCGCCGCTGACCCGCCCGGCTTCGCCGGCCCGCGTCCCCGCACCGGCCGGCGGAGCGCTACGCGGTCATCGGGCGGTCGTACGGTCCGATCGGCGTCGGCAGCTGCGATGTCCCGGCCAGGGCGCGGTCCACGGAGGCCGCCACCGCCCGCCCCTCGGCGATGGCCCACACGATGAGGGACTGCCCGCGCGCCGCGTCCCCGGCGACGTACACCTTGGGCACATTGGTCGCGAAGTCGATGCCACGGGTGATCGTGCCGCGGGCGTCGAGGGCCAGGCCGAGCTGGTCGATCAGCCCGTCGCGCCGGTCGGGCCCCGAGAAGCCGAGGGCGAGCAGTACGAGGTCGGCGGGGAGCGTCCGCCCGGAATCGGGGACAGGGCGGCGCCGCTCGTCGACCTCGACCAGGTGCAGAGAGCGCACATGCCCCTGCGCGTCCCCGGTGAAGCGGAGCGTGGACGCCGCGAAGAGCCGCGCGTCCGCGTCCGCCGCGGGCGCCGTCTCCAGGTCGCGGGCCTCCTCGTGCGCGGCCGAGAGCCGGTAGATCTTGGGGTAGGTCGGCCACGGCTCGACGTCCTCGTCGCGCTCGGCCTCCGGCTGCGCGTAGATGTCGAGCTGGGTCACGGACGCGGCGCCCTCGCGCACGGCGGTCCCCAGACAGTCGGCGCCCGTGTCACCACCGCCGACGATGACCACATGCTTCCCGGCCGCGGACAGGGGCGAGACCTCCAGATCCCCCTCGCACACCCGGTCGGCCAGCGGCAGATACTCCATCGCCTGATGAATGCCGGCCAACTCCCGCCCTGGAACGTCCAGTTCCCGCCATGCCGTGGCGCCCACCGCGAGCACCACGGCGTCGTAGCGCGCCCGCAGCTCGGCTGCCCCGAGGTCCCGACCGACCGCCGTGGACGTCCGGAACTTCGTGCCCTCCGCCCGCATCTGCTCCAGCCGCCGGTCCAGATGCCGCTTCTCCATCTTGAACGCGGGGATCCCGTACCGCAGCAGCCCACCGATCCGGTCGGCCCGCTCGTACACGGCCACGGTGTGCCCGGCCCGGGTCAGCTGCTGCGCCGCGGCGAGCCCCGCGGGCCCCGACCCGATCACCGCGACCGTCCGGCCGGAGAGCCGGTCCGGTGGGCGTGGTGGCGTGAATCCGTCCTCCCAGGCGCGGTCGGCGATGGCGACCTCGACGTTCTTGATGGTCACCGCGGGCTGGTTGATCGCGAGGACACAGCCCGCCTCGCAGGGCGCGGGGCACAACCGGCCGGTGAACTCGGGGAAGTTGTTCGTCGCGTGCAACCGGTCGCTCGCCGCCCGCCAGTCCTCGCGTGAGACGAGGTCGTTCCACTCGGGAATCAGATTGCCCAACGGGCAGGCGTCGTGACAGAACGGGATGCCGCAGTCCATACAGCGGTCGGCCTGCCTGCTGATGATCGGCAACAGCGCACCGGGGACGTACACCTCGTTCCAGTCCCGCACCCGTTCCTCGACGGGCCGACGGGGATACTCCTCACGCGGAGTGGTCATGAATCCCTTGGGATCGGCCATGGCCGTCTCCCTCACCTACGCGTACCGGTACGGGACCGCGCGACCATCGAGCCTCTCCGGCCCACGGCCTACGGCGGCACTCCTTTCCCGCCACGATACGTCGCCTCCTGGGGCCCTGCCGCTCAGCCGAGGGCCTCGAACGCGGGTGACGGCCGCCTCAGGTGAGGGCCAGCGTGTACGAGAGCGCCGCGGCGGCCGACGCGACCGCACGGATGTGGTTCCACCTCGTCCACTCGCGCACGTACGAACGCCAGTACACGGCGGCCTCCGGCGTGCCCGGGTCCATCTTCAGCAGCGCGTCGTTGCGCGGGACGTTCGCGACGACCGTCACCCCGAACGTCCCGAACAGATACAGCGCGCTGCCCAGCAGCAGCTCCACCGTCCCCTCGTCGGGCAGCAGCACGAAGGTGACTACGGCGAGCACGGCACACAGCCCCGCCGACCCGACGAACACGAGCATGAACGGCGGGCGCACCGCGGCCACGTTGATCTCGTTCATCGCCGCCACGCCCTGCGCGGGCGGCAACTCAGCGAGCCCCCGCATCACGAACGTCGAGAACCCGCAGAACACCCCGGCCACCAGCCCGCAGCCGAGCACCCCCAGGACGGTCAGCACGAAATACGGTCCATCGATCATGACAACTCCCCGTCGCTCCCCGAAGCCAAAGATCCTGCACGGCACCCACCGTCACCACAAGTGAAATCGCGTACTGCCACAGTGACCATGGCCGAAGGGCGCGGGGGCATGCGCGCGCGTCCAGAACCGGGTGGTGCGGGGGAGCGGTCGCACCGCTCCACGGCGGGGTCACGCGCCCGCCGTGAGCTCGTCGCGCCACCCCTGGAGCCGCGCCTCGACGGCGGCCGCGATCCGCCGACGCGCCTCGTGCCGCGGCACACCACTCATCAGCAACTGGTCGTACGGAGTGTCCGTGTGCCGTACGGCGGCACGGACCGCCGCCGTCACCGCCGCCTCGGACAGCGCACGGCCCGCGGCGCTGCGTCCCACCCGCCCGCTCCCGCGCACCGAGGCGTGCGCGGCGACCGCGTGCGCCCGGTCGGCGGGACACCCGGGAAACAGCCGGCGTATCTCCCGCGCGAACACCTCCGTGAACCGCAGATCCTCCGCCTCCCGCCGTCGCGCGTCCCGTGCGCGGCGCCGCCGTCGCGCCTCCGCGTCCGCCAGGCACCGCTCCTCGGCCCTGGCGAGCGCCGCCTCCTCGACGAGGACGCCCTGCCGCTCGTAGCGGCTCCGCCGTCGGTTGAAGCGCACCACCACCGCCGACAGCGCGCCGCCCTCCCGCGACCGGCGCGTCAGCGCGGTGTCGCCTCGCGGCAGGAACACCAGGTGCCCCAGGTCCGCGCAGTCCAGACACCGCGGCTCCCCCTCCTCCAGCACCAGCAGCGCCAGCGGCCCGCTCCGGCACTCGGCACAGCGCCGCTTCTTGAGCGGCTGGATGACGAGAAGTCCGCTACGAGGCGGGGGGGTTGCGATCGGTGCCATGAGTGGTTCATTCCCCCGCCCGGGGCGTCCTCCTACGCGATGCCGCCCCTTCTCGATGCCGCCGCCTCCTCGATCCCCCGGGCCCCGTCCCCCCGCGCCCGGTGCCCGGTGCCGCGCGCGTCTTGCGCACCGCCTCGCCGCCCGCCACGCCCACGGGAACGATGCGTGGTCGCGGCATCATGGGCCTGTGCGACTCGAAGCGATCACCTGGGAACGGCTCGGCGACCTCCTCGCCGAGCGCCTGCTCGACCTGAAGCCGGACGACGGCAGTCCGTGGCCGCGGATCGCCTTCGACGGAGCCCCCGCCGCCCGGCCCGGCGACCTCGCGCGCCGCGTCTGTGAGGCGCTGCGCATACGCGGCCGGTCCTCGCTCGTCGTCGGCACGGAGGGCTTCCTGCGCCCCGCGTCGCTCCGGTTCGAATACGGTCACAAGGACGCCGAGGCGTACTACGACGGCTGGGCCGACACCGGCGCCCTGTGGCGCGAGGTCTTCGGTCCGCTCGACCCGGGCGGTGACGGCCGCGTCCTGCCCGACCTCTGGGACCCGGTCACCGACCGCGCCACCCGCAGCCCCTATGTCCAGCTCCCGCCCGGCGGGCTGCTGCTGCTCCACGGCCCCTTCCTGCTACGGCACTGGTTCCCGTTCGACCTGAGCGTCCACGTCCTCCTCTCCCCGGGCGCCCTTCGCCGCCGAACTCCGGAACCCGAACACTGGACCCTGCCCGCCTTCGAGCGCTACGAGACCGAAGTCGACCCGGGCGCCACGGCCGACGTCCTGGTCCGCGCCGACGATCCACGCCACCCGGCGTGGAACGGCTGAGCGGCGGCCACGCAAGCACATTCGGGACTTCCGGGTGCGCGCCCCTGGGGACACGGCAAGAATGAAGGGCGCCGGGACTAGCGGTGTGTTCCGCGCCGCGCCGGCCGTCCGGCACCGGGAGGTACTTCATGACCACCGCCGGAGACATCATGCACCGTGGCGCCCAGTGGATCCCCGCCCACGAGACCCTGGACCGCGCCGCCCAGCTGATGCGCGAGCTCAACGTGGGCGCGCTGCCCATCAGTGACGAGAACGAACGGCTCTGCGGCATCCTCACCGACCGCGACATCGTCGTCGGCTGTGTCGCCATGGGCCACGACCCTGCCCGGGTCACCGCGGGCGAGATGGCCCAGGGCACCCCGCGCTGGATCGAGTCGGATGCCGACGTCGGCGAGGTGCTCCAGGAGATGAAGGGGCACCAGATCCGCCGGCTTCCCGTGATCGAGAACAAGCGCCTCGTCGGCATGATCAGCGAGGCCGACCTGGCCCAGCACCTGACGGACGAACAGCTCGCCGCGTGGGTCGAGAGCGTCTACGCGAGGAGCGCGCTGCGCTGACCGCGCGGACTCTCCCGACCGGCAGGACCATGAGCACGCACTCCCGCCCGGCCGGCCGTGCCGGGCGAGGGGCGGCTCACCGCTCTCACAGCCAGCCGTTGCGCCGGAACCCCCGGTACAGGACGAGGCAGGCGAGCGTGATCACGCCGATGACTATGGGGTAGCCGAACCGCCAGTGCAGTTCCGGCATGTGGTCGAAGTTCATGCCATAGACCCCACAGACCATCGTCGGCACGGCGATGACCGCCGCCCATGCCGTGATCTTCCGCATGTCCTCGTTCTGCGCCACCGTCACCTGCGCGAGGTGTGCCTGCAGGATCGAGTTGAGCAGTTCGTCGAACGCGGCGACCTGCTCGGTGACCCGCAGCAGATGGTCGGAGACGTCCCGGAAATACGCCTGTATCTCCGGGTCGACCACCCGTATCGGCCGGGTGGCGAGCTCCTGGAGGGGGCGGGCGAGCGGCACCACCGCCCGCTTCAGGTCGAGGAGTTCGCGCTTGAGCTGGTAGATGCGGCCCGCGTCCGCCCGCGCGCCGTTCTCGGCGAACACGTCGGCCTCGACATGGTCGATGTCCTCCTGGACCGAGTCCGTGACATGCACGTAGTCGTCGACCACATGGTCCGCGATCGCGTGCAGCACCGCGGCCGGGCCCTTGGCGAGCTGACGGGTGTCGGCCTCCAACTCCTCGCGCAGCGGCCCCAGCGACCCGTGCCGTCCGTGTCGCACGGTGATGACGAAGTCGGACCCGACGAAGACCATGATCTCGCCGGTGTTCACCACCTCGCTGGTCGCCGTCAACTCCTTGTGCTCGACGTAGCAGACCGTTTTGAACACCGCGAACAGTGTGTCGCCGTACCGCTCCAGCTTCGGGCGCTGATGAGCCTCCACCGCGTCCTCGACGGCCAGCGGGTGCAGGTCGAAGAGGTCGGCGATACCGGCGAACTCCTGGTCCGTCGGCTCGTGCAGCCCGAGCCAGACGAAACCCTCGTCGCTCTTGCGGATCCGCTCCACGGTCTCGACGAGATCGCGGCCAGCCGGGACCCTGGCGCCGTCCTGGTACGCCACGCAGTTCACCACCGCCGTGCCCAGCGGGGACCGTGCGGGGTGACTCAGGTCGACACGGGTACGCCGCCGGGCCAGCCGCGCCACCTTCCGCAGGCCGCCGACCTTGCCGAGGCTCGTGACCTTCCGCAGATTCCCTGCCATGGACATCCGGATCTCCTTGCGTGGATCTCCCCGCGCCGCGCTTTGCGCCCTGGCGTGCAAGTCTGCCAGTCCTTCGCGGCTGTCGGGAAAGCCTGTGGGAACGGAACGTTCCACTTCGTTTCAGGGGTGCCGGGCGGCATCGGGCCGGATCGGGCAGGGTCGCTGTCCGAGCGTCAGAGGCGGGCGGTGCCCGCGGTGACGCACGGGTGGGGAGAACGGGAGCGTCGGCGATTCCGGACAAGCGGGTCAACTGGGATGATCGCTGCATGACGCAAACCGACGGCTATCTCCTCGACAACCGGCAGACCGAGGCGGGAAAGCGCTTCGACGCCTTCGCCACTCTCTTCGACCCCACGACCTTCCGGCACATCGAGCGCTTCGGCATCGGGTCCGGCTGGCGCTGCTGGGAGGTCGGGGCGGGCGGCACATCCGTGGTGTCCTGGCTCGCCAAGAAGGTCGGCCCGACCGGGCGGGTCGTGGCGACCGACATCGACACGTCGTGGGCGGCCTCGGCGGCCCGCCCACCGGTCGAGATCCAGGTGCACGACGTGGCCGCCGAGGAACCGCCGGGGGAGGGCTTCGACCTCGTGCACGCACGGCTTGTGCTGGTCCATGTGCCGGACCGGGAGCGGGCGTTGCGCTCGATGGTCAAGGCGCTGCGGCCCGGCGGGCGGCTTCTCCTCGAGGACGCCGACCCCGCGCTGCAGCCCCTGCTCTGCCCCGACGAGCACGGTCCCGACCAACAGCTCGCGAACCGGCTCAGGCACGGCTTCCGCAAGCTGCTCTCCGAGCGCGGCGCCGACCTCTCCTACGGCCGCAAACTCCCGCGCCTGCTGCGGGAGGCGGGACTGCGCGAGGTGGAGGCCGACGCGTACTTCCCCGTCACCTCGACGGCCTGCGCCGACCTCGAGGCGGCGACGATCCGTCAGATCCGCGACCAGCTCGTCACCGCGGGACTCGCCACCAACGAGGACATCGACCGCCATCTGGTGAACGTGGCCTCCGGCTCGATGGATCTGGCGACCGCGCCGATGATCTCGGCCTGGGGACGCAAGTAGCGCCGCTACCGGGCCCTCGCCCCCGCGGGCCTGCCCCCGACCCGTTCCACCGCCCTCGCCCCCGCCCGGCACCCTTCCGCCGCCGCTGCCTCGGGCTCGGCGCCCGCGAGAAGAGCGGCGAGGAACGCTCCGGTGAAGGCGTCACCGGCGCCCGTGGTGTCGCGGGGGTTCGCGGGCACCGCCGGGACGTGGGCCCGTACGGCGCCCGAGCGGGCCACCAGGGCCCCGTCGGGGCCCTGCTTCGCGACGACCAGGGGGACGTGGCGGCTCAACTTGGCCGCCGCGTCCGCCGGATCGGGAAGGCCCGTCAGCAGGACCGCCTCGTCGCGACTGGGCAGCAGCAGGTCGACGCCTTCGGCGAGCGCGAGGAAGCGGTCCACGCCGAGTTCCGTGAGGAACCCCGCCGACGCGGGGTCCAGACTGACGGGTACCCCACGCGCGCGTGCCGACTCCAGAGCCACCGACACCAGCGCCCGGCTCGGCTCGGAGAAGAACAGATAGCCCGACAGATGCAGCCGCGCGACACCGTCGAGCAACGCGGGCGACCAGTCGTCGGGGCCGAGCCGCAGCGAGGCCCCGCTGTCGGTGAGGAACGTCCGCTCGGCCGAGGCACCCTGGTCCACCAGACAGATCACCGTCCCCGTCGGCACCTGCGGATCGACGACAAGGAGGGGGCGTACGCCGCAGGCCTCCAGCTCGCGCTCGTGCCAAGCGACGTCGTCCGCTCCCACCCGGCCCAGCAGCCGCACCTCCGCGCATCCCCAATGCGCGGCCCAGCACGCGACGTTGGCGCCGGCCCCGCCCGGCAGGGTCCGGATCGCGGCAGCCGTGTCGGTGCCCGCCGCGAGCGGCCCGCGATGCCGGGCGACGATGTCCGTGACCACGTCACCGACGATGAGCAGCGCTCCCGCCGCAGGGCCCGAGCCTCGCCCGGCGCCGTCCCGGTCCGCACGGTGCGGACCATCGTCGCGGTCCGCCCGGCTCGGGCCCCGGCCCGGACCACCCTCGCGATCCGTCCCGTTCACGCCCCGGCCCGGACCACCCTCGCGATCCGTCCCGTTCACGCCCCGGCCCAGGCCGCCGCGATCCGTCCCGCGAGTCGAACGTTGCCGCGCACCGCCGCCAGATTGGCGCTCAGCGACGCGCCGTCGGTGTGCCGCACCAGATAGTCCAGCAGGAACGGCGTCACGGCCTGCCCGCTCACGCCCTCCGCCTCGCACGCCCGCAACGCCTCGGCGAGCACGCGCGCGTGGAGCGCGGGATCGAGCTGCTCCTCTTCGGGGACCGGGTTCGCCACGATGAGCGCCGATTCCGGGCCCTCCAGTGCGTCCTGCGCGCGCATGACGTCCGCCACCTGCCCGGGGGAGTCCAGCGTCCAGTCCACGGGATGTCCCGAGTCGGACAGATAGAAGCCGGGAAAGTGACCGGTGCCGTACCCGGCCACCGCGACGCCCAGCGTCTCCAGGCGCTGCAACGTCGCCGGCACGTCCAGGATCGACTTGACGCCCGCACACACCACCGTGATCCGGGTGCGCGCCAGCAGGCCCAGGTCCGCCGACTCGTCCTGCGTCACCGTCCACTCCCGGTGCACCCCGCCCAGGCCGCCCGTCGCGAACACGCGGACGCCCGCGAGCGCGGCCAGCAGCGCCGTCGCGGACACGGTCGTCGCACCGCTCGCGCCCGCCGCCACCGCGAGCGGCAGATCGCGGTGCCCCAGCTTGCGGATCCCGTCCTCGTTGGCGACCCGCTCGAGCTGCTCCTTGTCCAGCCCGACATGCGGCCGCCCGTCCAGCACGGCGATCGTCGCCGGTACGGCCCCCTCCTGCCGCACGACGTCCTCCAGCTCCAGCGCGACCTGCAGATTGCGTGGGCGGGGCAGCCCGTGCGCGATGATCGTCGACTCCAGGGCCACCACCGGCCGGCGCGCGCCGAGCGCCTCCCGCACCTCTTCGGACACCACGATCACGCGCCTGCCTCCTGTCTGTCGCCTCTCCTCATCTCTGGCGGGCGGCGCGCCCGGTCAAACCCTTGCGACCTGCGGCGTACGACACCAGCCTGGGGGCATGACGGACAACTCGGCACGTCTTGACCATGTCGTTCTCTGGGTGCGCGATCCGGTCGCCTCGGCCGACTTCTACGCGAAGACGGTCGGTCTCGAACCAGTGAGGGTCGGCGAATACGCGCAGGGGAAAGCGCCGTTCCCCTCCGTGCGCCTCAATGAAGAGACCATTTTCGATCTCATGGCCCTCCCCATGGCGGCTTACATGAACATGATCCCGGGAGCCGCGGACAGCGCGGGGCACCCGGTCAACCACGTGTGTCTGTCCCTCCAGGAAGCCGAATTCGACGCGCTGCACACGCGTCTGGAGGAACGGTCGGTCCCCCACTCGGGCTTCTCGTACGACTCCTTCGGCGCTCGTGGCATGGCCAAGCGCAGCTTCTACTTCCAGGACCCGGACGGAAACGTCTTCGAGGCGCGCCACTACGAGTAGACCTCGCGCGGGAGAAATCGAACTCGAATGCCTTTAAGGTGACCGCTCATGACCCCGAACACGCAGGCCACCCCGTCCTTCGCCGTGCACATCCCCGATGCCGAGCTGGAACCCGAGCCCCTGGACCCAGCCCAGATCGTCTCGGGCGACCCGGTGGTGACCGGCAAGGTGCTGTGGGAGTCGGCCGACGGCAAGCAACTGCGCGGCATCTGGCAGATCACTCCCGGCGTGGTGACGGACACCGAGGCCGACGAACTCTTCGTCGTCGTCAGTGGCCGTGCCACGATCGAGGTCGAGGGCGGTGACGTGATCGAGGTGGGCCCGGGCGACGCGGCCGTGCTGCGCGAGGGCGACCGTACGACGTGGACCGTGCATGAGACGCTCCGCAAGGCGTACCACGTCAGCCTCTGAAGTCCCTCGGCTCTCAGCGGCGGCGTCGGCTCCGTGCTAACAGCGCGAGCCCGCCCAGCGGCACCAGAAGGCACGCGGCGAGCAGGTTGAGCCACCCGTAGCTCGCCTGCGCGACGACGAGACCGGCGCTCGCCCCACCGACACCGGCCGCCGTGTTCATGGTCAGGTCGGACACCCCCTGGGCGGCGGCCCGCGCGGCCTGGGGCACCGAGTCCGTCAGGAGCGCCGAGCCGGACACGAGCCCGGACGACCAGCCGAGGCCCAGCACGAAGAGCCCCGCCGCGATCTGCCCGTGGCTGCCGCCCGCCGTGCCCGCCAGGAGCGCCGCGCAGGCCAGCAGGCCCACGGCGAGAGCGATCCCGGAGAGCCGCCCGAACCGGTCCGAGAGACGCCCCATGAGGGGCGAGAACGCGTACATGCCCGCGATGTGGCCACTGATCACCAGTCCGATCAGATCGACACTCGCCCCGTGGTGTCCGAGGTCGACGGGGGTCATCGACATGATCGAGACCATCGCGGTGTGCGAGACGGCCACCGTCACGAGCGCCAGCCGGGCCCGCGGCGAGGCGGCGACGGCGGCGAAACCGGCCCGGATGGAACGCGCCTGGGCCGACTGTTCCTCGACGGGCGCCAGCGCCCGGGCGGTCAGCAGGGGATCAGGACGCAGCAGTACGGCCACCAGCAGCGCGGACAGGAGAAAGACCCCCGCCGCCCACAGGAACGGCCCCGCGGCCGCGGGTATCCCGAGCCCGGAGACGCTGCGTCCGGCGGGCGCGGCGATGTTGGGTCCCAGCACCGCTCCGATCGTGGTCGCCCACACCACGTTCGAGATGGCCCGGGCACGCCGCTGTGGCTCGGCCAGATCGGCGGCCGCGAACCGCGCCTGGAGGTTCGCCGACGAGGCCGCACCGAAGCCCGCCATGCCCAGCAGCAACAGCGGAAAGCTCCCCACGCACGCGGCGACCACGACGACGCCCGCTCCCGACGCGCCGATGAGGTACGCCAGCACCAGGCCCGGTCGGCGTCCTCGCGCGGTCATCAGCGCGGCCAGCGGCACGGAGAGCACCGCCGTTCCGCTGACCGTGGCGGTGGGTGCGAGCCCGGAGAGCGACTCGGTGCCACTGACCTGCTTGGCCAGCACGGTGGCGAGCGCGATGCCGGTGGCGACACCGAGCCCGCCGAGGATCTGACCGGCGATGAGCACGGCGGTGATGCGGCGCCGCAGCGCCGGTATCTCCTCGGCGTCCACGGGCACGGCGAGCCGCCGCTCGACGGAGGTCACGGCGAACACTCGCACGCGCTGGAATCGGCTCGGGTCACCGGCGCAGTTTCCAGCCCGCACCCCCACCTGAACAAGGGATCAGGGACCCTCGATCGCCCCCGCCCGTCAGAACAACGGCTCCGGGAGCACCCCTTCCAACGCCAGCAGCTTCCGCTTGGTCTCCAAGCCGCCCCCGAACCCCCCGATGCCGCCGTCGCTCTCCACCACCCGGTGGCACGGCACGACGACCGGCAGTGGGTTCGAGCCCATGGCCACGCCCACGGCCTGCGCCGCTCCCGGCTGGCCGACCCGCCGGGCCAGGTCGCCGTAGCCCGCGACCGCCCCGTACGGAACTCCCGCGGCCAGCTCGCGCAGCACCTGACGGTTGAACCCGGAGATCAGCGACCAGTCCAGCGGCAGCTCGAAGTCCCGCCGCTCGCCCGCGAAGTACGCCGCGACCTGGCGTATCGACTCGGCCAGGAGCGGGGAGTCGGGCGCCTCGACCGGCTCGGTGCTCAGCCGCGCGGCGAGCCGCTCGAGTGCCTTGTCACGCACCGCCTCCGTGGCGTGGAAGACCACGTTCACCAGGCCGTCCGGTGTCGCCGCCAGCAGCAGCGGACCGATGTCCGTGCCGACGACGGCCCACACGACCCGCCGCTCGTCCTGCCCATCGCTGTTCATGCGACCCACCGTACGATCCGCCACTGACAACGCCCGCGGCACGGGCGCCGCCCGGCGTCCGCACCACGGGCGCGAAGCCCGCCAAGGCCCGTTCAGCTCTGTTGCAGAGCGATCCGCATCACATCGGGCTTGTTCGTGATCACGCCGTCCACGCCGTAGCCCGCCAGGCGCCGTGCGGTGTCGGCGTCGTCGATGGTCCAGGCGAAGACCTCCATCGGCCTGCGGTGCGGTCCCACGAACGTGTGGACCGCGGAGACGTAGCCGGACGACAGGGAGGTGTGGTTCGGGTTGATCAGGTCGGCGAACCGCGCGTACTCGTGCAGGCGCGCGACCGAGGGCTTGCCCAGGAAGGCCGTCGTGATTCCGGGACGCAGCTCGTGGACCGTCCGCACGCTCTGCTCGCTGAAGCTCTGGACGACCAGCCGGTGCCTGAGATGGTCCGGATCGAGCCAGCCTTCGTTGCTCAGGACCTTGAGGGTCTGCCGCTCGATACCCGGATAGAGCTCGGGGTTCTTGATCTCCAGCACGAGCTTCTGGTGATTGTGCGAGACGCGGTTCATGTACTGCTTCAGCGTCGGCACACGTGTGCCCGCGTACCGGGGACCGAACCAGCTCCCCGCGTCCAGGCGCGCGATCTCCGCGGCGGTGAAGTCCTTGACCTTCCAGGGCGCGCGGTGGGGGTAGACCTTCTCGACGTCGGTCGTACGCGCCAGGCTTGCGTCGTGGAGCACGACGAGCTCGCCGTCCTTGGTGCGCTGGACGTCGTTCTCGACCCAGCTGAATCCCATCGCGGCGGCCTTGTCGATGGAGGCGAGGGTGTTCTCGGGCGCGTAGGCGGACGCACCGCGGTGCGAGACGACCACCGGAGTCCTGCGCAGGGAGCCGGCCTGTGCGTGGGAGGTGGGCAGTATCAGGACGGTTCCCCCGAGAAACGCGACGGTCGTGGCGGCGGCAACGCGCGCGTGCATACGTACTCCTCAGGTCGAACGATCACAGACAGCTCAAGAGTGACAGCAGAGAGTCAACGACGGAGGGGTGCGGATGGACGCGGATCGAATGGAGCTGACCAAGTCCGCTCACCGACATCACACAGGTGCGGCGAGGTCGTGATTCTTTGCCGGAAAATCGTTCGACCATTCAGGTGAGGGTCATACTCTCTGCCTCGACCCTGGCCGTTGTCGCGGCATCGAGGGTGGGGGGCATTTCCGGGAATTTCGCGTGTAAAAGGGCGGGAAGGACAGCCGCGCATGCAGGGCACGGTCGACGGCTTCAGTTACGGACTCGTCACACCGCTGGTGGCGTACTTCATGGCCTGCCTGGGCGGAGCGCTCGGCCTGCGCTGCACCACCAGATCGATGCTCGTCGCCCACTCCTGGCGGGCCGGCTGGCTGGCGCTCGGCTCGGTGGCGATCGCCTCGGGCATATGGACCATGCATTTCATCGCCATGATGGGGTTCTCCGTAAGCGAGACCCCGGTCCACTACGACAAGCCGACGACGTTCGCGAGCCTCGGCGTGGCCATCGTGATGGTCGGCATCGGGATCTTCATCGTGGGTTACCGGGGCGCCACCGGAACGGCCCTGTTCACCGGGGGCACCATCACCGGTCTGGGAATCGCCTCGATGCACTATCTCGGCATGGCAGGCATGCGCCTGAACGGGAACCTCGAGTACAACACCCTCACCGTGTCCGCCTCGGTGGTCATAGCCGTCGTCGCCGCCACCACCGCTCTGTGGGCGGCGGGGCAGGTCCGGGGATTCCTCTGGAGCGTGGGCGCCAGTCTCGTCATGGGGCTCGCCGTCACCGGTATGCACTACACGGGCATGGCGGCCCTCAGCGTCCATCTCCACGGCGCGTCCAGCAGCCCCGGCGGCGACTCGGCCGCCACCCTGCTCGCGCCCATGATGATCGGCCCGCTGGCCTTCCTCTGCCTGGCGGGGGTCGTCGTGATGTTCGACCCGCTGATGGTCATGGGCAAACCCGACTGGACGCCCACGCAGCAGCGGCCCGGCGTCCCGGCCCACTCCACGGCCCCGTACGGCGGCCGCCGCCCCCTGCCGCGCACCGGCCGGGACCGCGGTCACCGCAGCTCCCGCACCCCCCAGAACTGGTGATCAGGGCCCGTTGTCAGTGCGGGGTCGTACGGTGGAACCCATGCGGCCCGTATCAAAGATCGAACGTTCGGTGGCGCCCTTCGAGGTCGTCAGCCCCTACCAGCCGAGCGGTGACCAGCCGGCGGCCATCGCCGACCTGGAAAAGCGCATCCGCGCGGGTGAGAAGGACGTCGTCCTGCTGGGCGCGACCGGCACCGGCAAGTCCGCCACCACCGCGTGGATGATCGAGAAGCTCCAGCGCCCCACGCTCGTCATGGCACCGAACAAGACACTGGCCGCCCAGCTGGCCAACGAGTTCCGCGAGCTGCTGCCGAACAACGCGGTCGAGTACTTCGTCTCGTACTACGACTACTACCAGCCCGAGGCCTACGTCCCGCAGTCGGACACCTACATCGAGAAGGACTCCTCGATCAACGAGGAGGTCGAGCGCCTGCGCCACTCCGCGACCAACTCGCTGCTCACCCGCCGCGACGTCGTGGTGGTCGCCTCGGTCTCCTGCATCTACGGCCTCGGCACGCCGCAGGAGTACGTCGACCGGATGGTCAGCCTCAAGGTCGGCGACGAGATCGACCGCGACGACCTGCTGCGCCGCTTCGTCGACATCCAGTACACGCGCAACGACGTGGCGTTCGCCCGCGGCACCTTCCGCGTCCGCGGCGACACCATCGAGATCTTCCCGGTCTACGAGGAACTCGCCGTCCGTATCGAGATGTTCGGCGACGAGATCGAGGCACTCTCCACGCTGCACCCGCTCACCGGTGAGGTCATCAGCGACGACAACCAGGTCTACGTCTTCCCGGCGTCCCACTACGTGGCCGGCCCCGAGCGCATGGAGCGCGCGGTCAACGACATCGAGAAGGAACTGGGGGAGCGCCTCGCCGAGCTGGAGAAGCAGGGCAAGCTCCTGGAGGCCCAGCGCCTGCGCATGCGTACGACGTACGACCTGGAGATGCTTCGCCAGATCGGCTCCTGCTCCGGCGTCGAGAACTACTCGATGCACTTCGACGGCCGTGAACCCGGCTCCCCGCCGAACACGCTGATCGACTACTTCCCCGACGACTTCCTGCTCGTCATCGACGAGTCGCACAACACCGTCCCGCAGATCGGCGCCATGTACGAGGGCGACGCCTCCCGCAAGCGCACCCTCGTCGACCACGGCTTCCGACTGCCCTCCGCCCTGGACAACCGCCCCCTGAAGTGGGAGGAGTTCCAGGAGCGCATCGGCCAGACCGTCTATCTGTCGGCGACCCCGGGCAAGTACGAGCTCTCCCGTGGGGACGGCTTCGTCGAGCAGATCATCCGTCCCACCGGCCTGATCGACCCCGAGGTCGTCGTCAAGCCCACCGAGGGCCAGATCGACGACCTGGTGCACGAGATCCGGGTGCGCACCGAGAAGGACGAGCGCGTCCTGGTCACCACGCTCACCAAGAAGATGGCCGAGGACCTCACCGACTACTTCCTGGAGCTCGGCATCCAGGTGCGCTATCTGCACAGCGACGTCGACACCCTGCGCCGCGTCGAGCTGCTGCGCGAGCTGCGCGCCGGCGAGTTCGACGTCCTGGTCGGCATCAACCTGCTGCGTGAGGGCCTCGACCTGCCGGAGGTCTCCCTGGTGTCGATCCTCGACGCCGACAAGGAGGGCTTCCTGCGTTCGGGTACGTCGCTGATCCAGACCATCGGCCGCGCGGCGCGCAATGTCTCCGGCCAGGTACACATGTACGCCGACCGGATCACCCCGGCGATGGAGAAGGCCATCGAGGAGACCAACCGCCGCCGGGAGAAGCAGGTCGCGTACAACGAGGAGAGGGGCATCGACCCGCAGCCCCTCCGCAAGAAGATCAACGACATCGTGGCGCAGATCGCCCGCGAGGACGTCGACACGGAGCAGCTGCTCGGCTCCGGATACCGCAAGGGCAAGGACGGCAAGGGAGCCAAGGCCCCCGTGCCCTCGCTCGGCGGCAAGGCGGCCAGGTCCGCCAAGGGCAAGGCCAAGGAGACGGTGCCGACCGACCGCCCCGCGGCCGAACTCACCGAGCAGATCGAGGAGATGACGGAGCGGATGCGGGCGGCCGCGGCCGACCTCCAGTTCGAGATCGCGGCGCGGCTGCGTGACGAGGTCTCGGAGATGAAGAAGGAGCTGCGCCAGATGAAGGAGGCGGGCCTGGCCTGAGGCCCCCACGGACCATGCCGGACCTCGGCGGATACGCACTGTGTTGCAACACCGACACAAAGCGCGCTCTAGGGTTCGGCACGGTCGGCGGCGCTGCGTAGGGTTCTGGACATCCGCGGATTCCGCGGCAACAGGGGACAGCTCGAGAGGGGAACAGCGCGTGACGGTCAACATGACCAAGGGGCAGGCCATCAGTCTGCAGAAGAACGACGGGGGCACCCTGACCGCGGTGCGCATGGGGCTCGGCTGGCAGGCGGCTCCCCGGCGCGGGCTGTTCGGCTCGCGCACCCGGGAGATCGACCTCGACGCGTCCGCCGTGCTGTTCGCGGACAAGCAGCCCGTCGACGTGGTGTTCTTCCGTCACCTCGTCAGCGACGACGGCTCCGTACGGCACACCGGTGACAACCTGGTCGGTGGCGTGGGCCAGGGTGGCGACGACGAGGCGATCCTCGTCGACCTGCAGCGCGTCCCGGTCCACATCGACCAGATCATCTTCACCGTGAACTCCTTCACCGGCCAGACGTTCCAGGAAGTGCAGAACGCGTTCTGCCGTCTGGTCGACGAGACCAACGGCCAGGAGCTCGCCCGTTACACGCTCGCGGGCGGCGGCCAGTACACGGCGCAGATCATGGCGAAGGTGCACCGCGCGGGCCCCGGCTGGCAGATGACGGCCCTGGGCACACCGGCCAACGGCCGCACCTTCCAGGACCTGATGCCCGCGATCCTGCCGCACCTGTAGGCAGCGCGGCGCCCGGCACACGAAGCGACACGGGGGGACAAGGCGATGACGGCCGAGCTGGTCCGGGGGCAGAACCACCCGCTCTCCCAGGCCCGTCTTGAGGTCCGCGTATCGGCCGGTCGGCCGGTCGTGGCCGGGGCCACGCTCAGCGACGAGCAGGGCAGGGTGCGGGGCGTCGAATGGGTGGCTCACCCCGGCGCACCCACCCTGCCAGGGCTCGAGGTATCCAAGCAGGCGGCGGCCGACCACCGCCTCGCGTTCGACCTGGACGCCCTGCCGGGGACCGTGCACCGCGTCAGCGTGCTGCTCGCACTGCCGACCGGTGTCGGCGGCCCTGTCCGGTTCGGGGCCGTCGCCGCCCCCTTCGTCGCCGTCACCGGCCTCGACGGCTCCGAGGTCGCCAGCTACACCATCACCGGCCTGGACACGGAGTCGGCCGTCGTCGCGCTGGAGCTCTACCGCAGACAGGGCGCCTGGAAGGTACGCGCGGTCGGCCAGGGGTACGCGGGCGGCCTCGCCGAACTCCTCACCGACCAGGGCCTGCCCGAGGCCCAGCAGCTCGCGGGCGGCATCGACGAAGCGGTGGCCCAAGGGCTGGCCCGCTCGGTGGCGGCACCCCCGCCGCGGACGGCGGACACGGACCGCTCACGACAGGCGGCGGCCTCGGCCTCGGGACCGGACCAGCCGTACGCCGGGCGCCCGGGCGCCTCCGGGAGCGTACCGCCGCAGTCCCCGTACGACGCGCCGGGTCCGCAAGGCGCGACGGTCCCGCAGACGGGCTACCCGGCGGGCCTCGCGCAGCCCGACCCCTCCGCCGTCACCCAGTCGTCCGCCGCCACGGGCGGCCCGGTCGACTACAGCCACCCCGGCCGGCAGACCGCCGCGCCGCCCCCGCCTCCGCCGACCGCAACTCCGACCGCGCCCGGGCAGCCCGCGCGGCCCGTCGCCGGTGACGCGACCGGCTGGTCCATGGAGGAGCGGCTCTACAGCCAGGTGTGGGGCATGTTCGAGGACCTGGCGCGCACCACGGCCGCGTATCGCAGCGCCGTCGACTTCGCCGACTCGCGCATGGAGCAGGAGCTCGACAAGGTCCTGTCCGATCCGCGCAGCAGGATCGGCGGGCAGGGCGACGCCGCGCGTGAGGCGGCCCAGGCCAAGCGCGCGGGTCTGGTGGACCAGGCCCGCGCCGCGCTCGACCGGGACCTCGCCCAACTCGCTGCCGAGGCCGAGGTGGTGGAGCCCGCGCTGCCCGCGGCGTACGCAGCCTGGGACAACCCGGTCTGGCACGGCTACCGGGTACCCATGGAGATCCCCATGGCCCTGCGTCTCGGTGATCTCCGGCTGCCCGAGAGCGAGGGCCTGAGCATCCCGATGCTGGTCCGGCTCCCGCTCGAACGCGGCCTGTGGATCGACAGCGGACGGGCCGGCCTCGACGACCCGCTCGCCGACTCCGACGAACTGCGCCGCCTTGCCATGGACACGGCGGTGGCGCACGCCGCCCGGCTGCTCGCCGCCTACCCCGCGGGCGAGTTCACGGTGCATGTGATCGACCCTGCCGGTTCGGGAGCCTCGTCCCTCGCGCCGCTGGTGCGTTCCGGAGTCCTCGACGGTCCGCCCGCCGCCGGCGCCGCGGGGGTGGGCGAGGTGCTGGCCCGGCTCACCCAGCGGGTCGATCTGGTCCAGATGGCGGTGCGCGGCGGAGTGGCCGACTCGCTACCGCCGGACCTCGACACCGCCGAACAGCTGCTGATCGTCAACGACTTCCCGCACGGTTTCGACGACCGCGCCGTGACGGGGTTGCGCTATCTCGCGGACGAGGGACCGGCCGTCGGCGTCCATCTGATGATGGTCGCGGACCGGGAGGACGCCGCCGCCTACGGGCCGCTGCTCGATCCTCTCTGGCGTTCGCTGTTGCGAATCACCCCCGTGCCCGACGACCATCTCGCCGATCCGTGGGTGGGGCATGCCTGGACGTACGAGCCCGCGCTCGTCCCGCCGGGCAGTCAGGTGCTCCAGCAGGTGCTCTCCCAGGTGGCGGCGGCCCGCCGCTCGTGGAACCGCTGACCCGCGGAGCGCTTTGTCAAGCATCAGTAAAGCTGTTTGACCAGGGAGTTTGGCCTTTCTTTTACTAATCGCTTTACCTTTCCTTGGTGTTTCAGGTACTGTTTTCCGCACGGAGGGGAGTACTCCCTACCTATAGCGACGTACCCGTCAATACGGATCTGACCAGATCCCGGGGCGTCGGCCCGCGGACCGCGGACGCATCACGCGTCGCACCGGTCGCGGGTGGAAGAGACCTCCAGCAGCGATGACGCTGGTATTTGCCGTTACGACTGCCGGAGGCGCAGTGGATGTTTCCGTGACCCTTTGGGTCCTCACGATCGTGGGCCTCGCCGCCCTCATCGCGCTCGACTTCTTCATCGGCCGCAAGCCGCACGACGTATCGATCAAGGAAGCCGGAATCTGGACGATCGTCTGGATCGCCCTGGCCGGACTGTTCGGCCTGGGACTGCTCGTCCTCTCCGGCGGCCAGCCCGCGGGCGAGTTCTTCGCCGGCTACATCACCGAGAAGTCGCTGAGCGTCGACAACCTCTTCGTCTTCGTCCTGATCATGGCGAAGTTCGCCGTGCCGACGCAGTACCAGCAGCGGGTACTTCTCGTCGGCGTCCTCATAGCGCTCGTCCTGCGCACGATCTTCATCGCCGCGGGCGCCGCGATCATCTCCAACTTCGCCTGGGTCTTCTACATATTCGGCGCGTTCCTCATCTACACGGCCTGGAAGCTGATCCAGGAGGCGCGGGCCGACGAGCCGGAGGAGGAGTTCGAGGAGAACAAGCTGCTCAAGGCCGCCGAGAGGCGCTTCGGCGTGGCCGACCGCTATCACGGCACCAAGCTGTGGATCGAGCAGAACGGCAAGCGCGTCATGACGCCGATGCTGGTCGTGATGCTCGCGATCGGTACCACCGACGTGCTCTTCGCGCTCGACTCCATCCCCGCGATCTTCGGCCTGACCCAGGACCCGTACATCGTCTTCACGGCCAACGCGTTCGCGCTGATGGGTCTGCGCCAGCTGTACTTCCTCATCGGCGGCCTGCTCAGGAAGCTGGTCCACCTCAGCTACGGCCTGTCCGTCATCCTCGGCTTCATCGGCGTCAAGCTGGTGCTGCACGCGCTGCACGAGTCCGGCGTCCACGTTCCCGAGATCTCCATCCCGGTCTCGCTCGGAGTGATCTGCGCGGTCCTGGTCGTCACGACGATCACCAGCCTGATCGCGTCCAAGAAGCAGGCGGCGCTGGAAGCGTCCGAAGGAGCGTCGGAGACCTCGAAGTCCCCGAAGTCCCCGACGAACAGCATCGACGTCTGATCACGTCGGAGGCGGCAACAACCGCCCCGGGGCGGGGTGCGCGACGCAAGGACGCGCGCCCCGCCCCGTATCCGCTCGGGCGACCATCGGAATGCGGGGCCGGTCCGCGCCTGCGACGATCACTGCATGATCGTTCGGCTCCGGTCACTCCTGACACGGTGGACGGCCGTCGTGCCCGTGATCGCGGTAGTCCTGCTGGCCTTCACCTGGGGACGCGACCTGCCCGGCGCGATCGTCGCACTGGTGACCCTGGTCCTGGCCGGGGCGGTGCTGGCCGCGGTCCACCACGCCGAGGTGATCGCACACCGGGTCGGCGAACCCTTCGGGTCCCTCGTCCTGGCCGTCGCCGTCACGATCATCGAAGTGGCCCTCATCGTCACCCTGATGGCGGACGGCGGTGCCAAGAGCGCCACACTCGCCCGTGACACGGTGTTCGCGGCCGTGATGATCACATGCAACGGCATCGTCGGACTGTGCCTGCTCGTCGCCTCCCTGCGCCACGGGCTCGCCGTCTTCAACGCGGAGGGCACCGGCGCCGCCCTGGCGACCGTCGCGACACTGGCCACGCTCAGCCTGGTCTTCCCGACCTTCACCACCAGCAAGCCGGGCCCGGAGTTCTCCACGGCCCAGCTCACCTTCGCCGCGCTCGCCTCGCTCGTCCTGTACGGCCTGTTCGTGACGACCCAGACCGTGCGGCACCGCGACTACTTCCTCCCGATCACCCGTCTGGGCGAGGTGATCGACGTGGACGAGCACGCGGGCACCCCGTCCACCCGTGCCACCGGGATCAGCCTGGGACTGCTCGCCCTGGCCCTCGTCGGAGTGGTCGGCCTCGCCAAGGGCGTGTCGCCCACCATCGAGTCGGGCGTGGAGGCGGCCGGTATGCCGCAGTCCGTGGTCGGTGTGATCATCGCGCTGCTCGTGCTGCTGCCGGAGACCATCGCCGCGGTCCGGTCGGCCCGCCGCGACCGGGTGCAGACCAGTCTGAACCTCGCCCTCGGCTCCGCGATGGCCAGCATCGGCCTGACGATTCCCGCGGTCGCCCTGGCGTCCGTCTGGCTCTCCGGACCGCTCGTACTCGGCCTGGGATCCACCCATATGGTGCTGCTCGCGCTCACGGTGGTCGTGAGCTCCCTGACGGTCGTCCCCGGACGTGCGACGCCCCTTCAGGGAGGCGTGCATCTGGTGGTGTTCGCGGCGTACCTGGAGCTGGCGGTCAACCCCTAGCCGACCCCTGGTCGCCTCCTGGCCAACCTCCTGGCCGACGCCGACCGGGGAAAGGGGGCTCACTCTCTCCCCGGGCGCCAGTCACTCGGTGGCGGGCGCGACAGCCACCCTGGACACCGGCCGCGTTTCCGGCAGCAGCGCGAAGCACCCGAGGCTGAACAGAGCGATCCCCGTCAGATACGCCGCCACACCCCAGGGCACCCGTTCTCCCTCGGCCACAGCCGTCGCCACGATGGGGGTGAGCGCGCCGCCCAGGACCCCGCCCAGGTTGTAGCCCACCGCCGCCCCCGTGCAGCGCACCCGAGGCTCGTACAACTCGGGGAGGTACGCGGCGATCACGGCGAACATCATGATGAACGCGAGCAGCGCCACCAGGAAGCCCAGGAACATCAACAGGGGTTCGCCGGTCGACAGCAGCGCGATCATCGGGAACATCCACAGTGCGATGGCCGTACATCCCGCCAGGCACAGCGGCCGCCGTCCGTAGCGGTCGCCCAGGAGGGCCACCAAGGGCGTCAGGGAGCCCTTCACCACCACGGCCGCCATGATGCAGGACAGCATGACGGTACGGCTCACCCCGAGCCGCTCGACGCCGTAGGCGAGCGCCCAGGTCGTCACCGCGTAGAACACGGCGTAACCGACCGCGAGCCCGCCGGCCGTCAGCAGGACGAGCCGCCAGTGGTCGCGCACCACCTCGGCGAGCGGCACGCGCGCGTGGTCCTCCATTTCCAGGAAGCTGGGGCTCTCCGCGAGAGAGCTGCGCAGCCACAGTCCCGCCGCCGCGAGTACGCCCGCCGCCCAGAACGGCACCCGCCACCCCCATGCCGCGAACTGCGCGTCGGACAGCGTCGCCGACAGCATCAGCATCACGCCGTTGGCCAGCACGAACCCCACGGAGGGGCCGATCTGCGGGAAGCTCGACCACAGGGCGCGCCGTTCGGCGGGCGCGTGCTCCGCGGTCAGCAGCACCGCCCCGCCCCACTCCCCGCCGAGCCCGAGCCCCTGCAGGAAACGCAGCACAAGAAGGAGCAGGGGAGCGGCGGTACCGATCGAGTCGTACGTCGGCACGCATCCGACCGCGACGGTCGCGGCGCCGGTCAGCAACAGCGAGGCGACGAGCACCGGCCGCCGTCCGCGCCGGTCCCCGATGTGCCCGAACAGCACCGAGCCGAGCGGGCGGGCGACGAACCCGACGCCGAACGTCGCGAAGGCCGCCAGGGTCCCCGCGAGCGGTGAGAAGGTCGGGAAGAACAATGGTCCCAGGACCAGGGCGGCCGCGGTCCCGTAGACGAAGAAGTCGTAGAACTCGATGGCGGTCCCGGCGAGCGAGGCGGCCGCGAGGCGGAGCATGGAGGGCGCCCTTACGGTGCGTACGTCGTGCATGCCGCGTCAACTACCCACGGTGACGGACGGTTACGGGGGCGCGCGGGAGCAGGGTGCGCGTCGGAGGTCGTTCGTGATGCGCCGGGGCAGCCCGGCCTCGTACGGCCCGGAGGGGGCCGCATCACGGAATGGACGGGCCGTCACCGCCGCGCCGGGCCGTGATAGACCGGGTCGCAGCAGCGGTCCTCGACGGGCCGGCAGATCTGGAAGGACCGGAGGAACCGTGCCCCGCACCCTCGCCAACGCCCCGATCATGATCCTCAACGGGCCCAATCTGAACCTTCTCGGGCAGCGTCAGCCGGAGATCTATGGCTCGGACACGCTCGCGGACGTGGCGGCCCTGTGTGCCAAGGCGGCCGCCGCACACGGCGGCACGGTGGACTTCCGTCAGTCCAACCACGAGGGCGAGCTGGTGGACTGGATCCACGAGGCACGCCTGAACCATGCCGGGATCGTGATCAACCCGGCCGCGTACTCGCACACCTCCGTCGCGATCCTGGACGCGCTCAACGCCTGCGACGGCCTTCCGGTGGTGGAGGTCCACATCTCCAACATCCACCAGCGCGAGGAGTTCCGGCACCACTCGTACGTCTCGCGGCGGGCCGACGGGGTCATCGCGGGGTGCGGGGTGCAGGGATACGCGTTCGCGGTGGAGCGGGTCGCCGCGTTGGCGGGGACGGGGCAGGCGGAAGCCTGACTCAGAGCCGCCCCGCCTCCACGATCCGGCGCAGGAACCGCTGGGTGCGCTCCTGTCGCGGGCGCCCGAAGAGCTCCTGGGCCGTGCCGCGTTCGAGGACCACACCGCCGTCCAGGAAGCACACCTGGTCGGCGACCTCGCGGGCGAAGCCCATCTCGTGCGTGGCCAGCACCATGGTCATGCCCTCGTCCTTCAGGTCCCGGACGACGGACAGGACCTCGCCCACGAGTTCCGGGTCGAGGGCGGCGGTGATCTCGTCGAGGAGCAGCAGCCGGGGGCGTACGGCCAAGGCGCGGACGATCGCGGCCCGTTGCTGCTGGCCGCCGCTCAGCCGGTCGGGGTACTCGCCCGCCTTGGCGCCGAGACCGAGCCGGTCGAGCAGTTCACGCGCGTGTGCCTCGGCCTCCTCGCGGCCCACACCGTGCACACGGCGCGGGGCGAGTGTGATGTTCTCCAGCACGGTCATGTGCGGGAAGAGGTTGTACGCCTGGAAGACCACGCCGATCCGACGGCGTACGGCATCCTGGTCGGCCCGTGGGTCGGTGATCTCCTCGCCGTCCAGCCAGATCGCGCCGTCGTCGATCTCATCGAGCAGGTTCGCGCAGCGCAGCAGGGTCGACTTGCCGGAGCCGGAGGCGCCGATCAGGGCGGTCACCGTGTGCGGGGCGACCTCCAGGTCGACGTCCCGCAACACGACCGCGTCGCCGAAGGTCTTGCGGACGGACTCCATCCGCAGCACCGGTGTGCCGGTCATATGGTCCCTCTCTGGGCGCGCTGACGGTCCATCCGGGCCGTGATCCAGTCCGTGAAGCGGGTCATCGGGATGGTCAGCGCGACGAACACCAGTCCCGCGACGATGTACGGCGTGTAGTTGAGGCTGCGGCCCACGATGATGTCGGCGGCGCGCACCGCGTCGACCGCGCCGCCGATCGACACGAGCCCGGTGTCCTTCTGGAGGGACACCAGGTCGTTGAGGAGCGGCGGCACCTGACGGCGTACCGCCTGGGGGAGAACGACGTAGCGCAGGGCCTGCCGGTTGGTGAGCCCCAGCGAGCGGGCCGCGGCGCGCTGCGAGGGGTGGATGGACTCGATGCCGGCGCGGAACACCTCGGCGACGTAGGCCGAGTACGTCAGTGTCAGCGCCGTACCGCCCAACAGGACCGGGTCCACGGTGACGCCCTGCAGCCGCAGCGCGGGGACGCCCAGGACCACGATCATCAGGTTGATGATGAGGGGGAGGCCGCGGAAGAAGTCCGTGTACGCGGCGGCCAGCGCCCGCACGGGGAAGAACACCGGGCCGCGCAGGGTGCGGGCGATGGCGATCAGCATGCCCAGGACGAGGACCGCGACGCCGCATATCAGGAGCAGCCGTACGTTCAGCCACAGCCCTTCGAGGACCTTGGGGAACGCCTCGCGCGCGTACTGCCCGTTGAAGAACGTCTCCTTGGTGCGCGACCAGCCGGGCGCGTTGACGACGACGAGGTACAGCACGACGCCGGTGACCAGGGTGGACAGCGCGGCGATCGCCGTCGCGCGGCGGGCGCGGGCGCGCTTGTGGCGCTCCCGTTCGATCCGGCGCCGCGACGGGACGTACGTCTCGGGCATGTCGCCCTCGCCGGAGTCCTTTCCGGGCTCCTCTCCCGACTCCGCCTTGGTGACGGTCACTTGAGCACCGGAGCGTCGACGGCCTCGGACAGCCACTGCTTCTCGATCGAGGCGAGCGTGCCGTCCTGGCGCAGGGCGTCCACGGCCTTCGTCACGCACGAGGTCAGGGCGCTGCCCTTGTCGAGGACGAGTCCGAACTGTTCGGGCGTGCCGCCGGTGTTCTCGAACTGTCCGACGATCCTGGCGTCGGTCACCTCGGCCGCCGTGATGTAGAACGCGGTCGGCAGGTCCACCACGATGGCGTCGATCTGGCCGTTCTTCAGCGCGGACTTGGCCTGGTCGTTCTTCGCGTACGCGGCCGGCTGCTGGGTCGGCTTCACCACGTCGTCGATGTAGTTCAGGCTGGTGGTGCCGACCTGGGCGCCCAGCTTGACGCCCTTGAGGTCCGCGATGCTCTTCGCCCTCGCGGCCTTGGAGCCCTTGAGCGCGATGACGGCCTGGCGGACGTCGTAGTAGCCGGACGAGAAGTCGACCGCCTTCTTGCGCTCGGCGCTGATCGACACCTGGTTGATGTCGAAGTCGAAGGTCTTCGCGCCGGGCGCGAAGGCCTTGTTGAAGGGGACGGTCTGCCAGACGACGTCGCTCTTGTCGTAGCCGAGCTGCTTGGCCACGGCGTACGCGACCGCGGACTCGAAGCCCTGGCCGTTCGCGGGCTTGTCGTCCTTGAACCACGGCTCGTAAGCGGGCTCGTCGGTCGCGATGGTCAGCTTGCCGGACGTCCGGGTGCCCAACGCGCCCTTCGCGCAGGCTTCCCCGGTTGTCCCGGAGCCCTTCGCGGAGGCTTTGTCCTCCGGCTGCGGGGCACAGCCCACGGCGACGGCGAGCAGGGCGACAGTGGCGGCGGACGCGGCGCGGCGCAGGGTGCGTTGGGCGAGATGCATGGCGGGAGAGTGGCAGTGCGGCATGCCGTTTGTCCAGGTCACAGCGGCGAATATCCGCATAGTGGGAACGTGTGTTGCGATCCCGTGAACGCTCGATGAGAAGCCTGGACGATTGTCTTACCGAAGGCCCTCGTGGCGGTCGTACCGAGGAGTCGGCCGATCGTCCCACCGGGGATTTCGCCGGGGCCGCCGGCCGAGGGCGGGGATCGACAGGCCGGCGGCCCGTTCCGCGTCAGGAGCCGTCAACCTGAGCGGGGCTGCCTCCAGTGGACTGCGCCACCGCGCGCGCCGGGAGCGCGCGCGGGGCACCGGCGCGTGCGCTTTATTCACACGGGGCGCGCGTTCGCGGAGTTCACGCCCCCCGGCCGGGGGCATCACATGGCCCGGACCGGTCGGGGTTCGTCATACGACCCGGACCGGTCGGGGTTCGTCATACGACCCCGCGTCACCAGCCGCGCGCGTGCCACTCCGGAAGGTGCGGCCGCTCGGCGCCCAGCGTCGTGTCGTTGCCGTGCCCCGGGTAGACCCAGGTCTCGTCCGACAGTACGTCGAAGATCTTCGTCTCGACGTCGTGGATGAGGCTGGCGAACGCCTTCGGGTCCTTGCGGGTGTTGCCCACGCCGCCGGGGAAGAGACAGTCCCCGGTGAACACGTGCGGGTGCCCGTGCGGGTCGTCGTAGACGAGGGCGATCGAGCCCGGCGTGTGCCCCACGAGATGGCGCGCGGTGAGTTCCACGTGTCCCACCCGGATCGTGTCGCCGTCGCCCACGAGGACGTCGGTCGGCACGGGGATGCCGTCGACGTCGTCCCGGCCCGCGTAGGTGCGGGCGCCCGTGGCGGCCACGACCTCCGCGAGCGCCTGCCAGTGGTCGCCGTGCTGATGTGTGGTGACGACGGACGCGATGCCGTCGTCACCGATCAGCGTGAGCAGCGTGCCGGCGTCGTTGGCCGCGTCGATCAGCAACTGCTCATCGGTGGCCCGGCACCGCAGCAGATAGGCGTTGTTGTCCATCGGGCCGACCGCGACCTTGGAGATCATCAGGTTCTGCAGCTCGTGCACATCGGCGGGTCCGCCGACCTTCACCGCTCCGCTGTACGTCATGACGGCAGCCTATAGCGGGGGGAGCGCGGGGAGTGGCCCGCCATCGGTGCTCAGTCCCGAGCCGTCGCGTCGGCCGCAGAGCCAGCCGAGCAGCGCCGGCGCGGGACCGGTCACGGTGACCTCGGGGCGGCCCTCGGTGTCGCGTCCCGTGCTCCACGCGCGCGCGGCGTCGGTGATCCGTGTGGACGGCACCTCGGGACGCCCCGTGAAGCGATCGGCGAGGAACTCGATCTCCCGTTCCACGAACTCCTCCGGAAGATCTTCGAGCTCGTACCCGACCCCGAGGTCCACGTGATGCAGCTCGACCTCGACCCAGCGCCGGAAGGGCACCCGGGCTGCGGAGTCCGTGACCCCGTTGCGCAGCTCCACCGTGCGTGACCAGTCCGCGGGCGCCTCCCCCGCCTTCTGGAACCGGGCGGTGCTTTCCCGCAGGTCCGCCAGCTGTACGTCCAGGGGGCGCGGCGCGTCCCGCTCGATGTCGGCGTCCCGGGCATCCCCGGAGACGTACATGGGGCGCCCGTCGAGGACGTTCACGAGCGCGTCCGCGTTACGGGCGAGGTGGGCGAGCACATGGCCGCGGCTCCAGCCGGGCAGCCGTGACGGCTCGGCCACGGAAGCGTTGTCCAGTTCGGCGGCTGCGTTGAGCAGTCGTTCGGTCGCGTCGCGTACAGACGCCAGGTCGCGCACATGATCCATCATGCGGCCGACCCTAGCCCCGGCACACGTTCGGGTGAAGGTGGTCGGGCGCGCCCGCAAATCGAATGCACGTGCTATACCCTCGAGTGTGGCGTCGGGCATGCTGGATGGCCCGGGATTGTTGTGAACCAGGGAAAGCAACCGGCGCTGTCAGTGGCTCCCCCTAGTCTGAGAAAGACGGGGGCCTCGGCCCCTGTCACTTCTCTCAAGAAAGGTGCGGACCGGCGTGGCCGACCGTCTCATCGTCCGTGGAGCGCGCGAGCACAATCTGAAGAATGTCTCGCTCGACCTCCCGCGCGACTCGCTCATCGTCTTCACGGGCCTGTCGGGGTCGGGCAAGTCCTCGCTGGCCTTCGACACGATCTTCGCCGAGGGACAGCGGCGTTATGTGGAGTCACTGTCCTCGTACGCCCGGCAGTTCCTCGGTCAGATGGACAAGCCGGACGTCGACTTCATCGAAGGCCTCTCCCCGGCGGTCTCCATCGACCAGAAGTCGACCTCGCGCAACCCGCGCTCGACGGTCGGCACCATCACCGAGGTCTACGACTACCTGCGTCTGCTCTTCGCGCGCATCGGCAAGCCGCACTGTCCCGAGTGCCACCGCCCCATCACGCGCCAGTCGCCGCAGGCCATTGTCGACAGGGTTCTGGAGCTGCCGGAGGGCAGCCGCTTCCAGGTGCTGTCCCCGCTGGTGCGCGAGCGCAAGGGCGAGTTCGTCGACCTCTTCGCCGATCTCCAGACCAAGGGGTACAGCCGGGCCCGGGTCGACGGTCAAACGATCCAGCTCACCGAGCCGCCCACGCTGAAGAAGCAGGAGAAGCACACCATCGAGGTGGTCGTCGACCGCCTCACGGTGAAGGACTCCGCCAAGCGCCGTCTCACCGACTCCGTGGAGACCGCGCTCGGGCTCTCCGGCGGCATGGTCGTCCTCGACTTCGTCGACCTCCCCGAGGACGACCCCGAGCGCGAGCGCATGTACTCGGAGCACCTGTACTGCCCGTACGACGACCTCTCCTTCGAGGAGCTGGAGCCCCGCTCCTTCTCCTTCAACTCGCCCTTCGGCGCCTGCCCCGAGTGCACCGGTATCGGGACGCGCATGGAGGTCGACCCCGAGCTGATCGTCCCGGACGAGGACAAGTCACTCGACGAGGGCGCCATCCACCCCTGGTCGCACGGGCACACCAAGGACTACTTCGGCCGCCTCGTCGGAGCCCTCGCCGACGCCTTGGGATTCCGGACCGACATCCCCTTCGCCGGTCTCCCGCAGCGCGCCAAGAAGGCCCTGCTCTACGGCCACAAGACACAGATCGAGGTGCGCTACCGCAACCGGTACGGGCGCGAGCGTGTCTACACCACCCCCTTCGAAGGGGCCGTCCCCTTCATCAAGCGGCGGCACAGCGAGTCCGAGAGCGACGCCAGCCGCGAGCGCTTCGAGGGCTATATGCGTGAGGTGCCCTGCCCCACCTGTGAGGGCACCCGCCTCAAGCCGCTCATCCTCGCCGTCACCGTCATGGAGAAGTCGATCGCGGAGGTCTCCGCGATGTCGATCAGTGACTGTGCGGACTTCCTGGGCGAGCTGACACTCGACGCGCGGGACAAGAAGATCGCCGAGCGCGTCCTGAAGGAGGTCAACGAACGGCTGCGCTTCCTGGTCGACGTCGGCCTCGACTACCTGTCGCTCAACCGTGCGGCCGGCACGCTCTCCGGCGGCGAGGCCCAGCGCATCCGCCTGGCCACCCAGATCGGCTCCGGACTCGTCGGCGTCCTGTACGTCCTCGACGAGCCCTCCATCGGTCTGCACCAGCGCGACAACCACCGGCTGATCGAGACCCTCGTCCGGCTGCGCGACATGGGCAACACGCTCATCGTCGTGGAGCACGACGAGGACACCATCAAGGTCGCCGACTGGGTCGTCGACATCGGCCCCGGCGCGGGCGAGCACGGCGGCAAGGTCGTGCACAGCGGCCCCTTGAAGGAGCTGCTTGCCAACGCCGAGTCGATGACCGGCCAGTACCTGTCGGGCAAGAGGGAGATCCCGCTCCCGGACATCCGCCGCCCCGCCGACCCGAGCCGCAGGCTCACCGTGCACGGCGCCCGTGAGAACAACCTCCAGGACATCGACGTGTCCTTCCCGCTGGGCGTGCTCACGGCGGTCACGGGTGTCTCGGGCTCCGGCAAGTCGACGCTGGTCAACGACATCCTGTACACGCACCTGGCGCGCGAGCTCAACGGCGCCCGAAACGTTCCCGGGCGGCACACGCGCGTGGACGGCGACGACCTCGTCGACAAGGTCGTGCACGTCGACCAGTCGCCCATCGGCCGCACCCCGCGGTCGAACCCGGCGACGTACACCGGAGTCTTCGACCACGTCCGCAAGCTGTTCGCCGAGACCACAGAGGCGAAGGTGCGGGGCTACCTGCCCGGCCGCTTCTCCTTCAACGTCAAGGGCGGTCGCTGCGAGAACTGCTCGGGCGACGGCACCATCAAGATCGAGATGAACTTCCTGCCGGACGTGTACGTCCCCTGCGAGGTCTGCCACGGGGCGCGCTACAACCGGGAGACCCTGGAGGTCCACTACAAGGGCAAGTCCATCTCCGAGGTCCTCGACATGCCGATCGAGGAGGCCCTTGGCTTCTTCGAGGCCGTCCCCGCGATCGCGCGTCACCTGCGCACGCTCAACGACGTCGGTCTCGGCTACGTCCGGCTCGGCCAGTCCGCGCCGACGCTGTCCGGCGGCGAGGCCCAGCGCGTCAAGCTCGCCAGCGAGCTGCAGAAGCGCTCCACGGGCCGCACGGTGTACGTGCTGGACGAGCCGACCACCGGTCTGCACTTCGAGGACATCAGCAAGCTGATCACGGTGCTCTCCGGCCTGGTCGACAAGGGCAACACGGTCATCGTCATCGAGCACAACCTCGACGTCGTCAAGACCGCCGACTGGGTCGTCGACATGGGCCCCGAGGGAGGCAACGGCGGAGGTCTCGTCGTCGCCGAGGGCACGCCCGAGCAGGTCGCCGGGGTTCCGGCCAGCCACACCGGCAAGTTCCTGCGCGAGATCCTGGGCGCTGACCGGATCAGCGACGCCGCCTCCGTACCGGCGCCCCGCAAGACGGCGGCCAAGAAGGTGGTCGCGGCCAAGTCGACGGCCAGGAAGACGACCACGAAGGCCGTGAACAACACCGCCACGAAGAAGGCGGCCACGAAGAAGGTGACCCCCGCGAAGAAGACCACGCGGGCGAGCAAGGCCTGATCCGGTCGCCCGGCCCAGGCCCGGCAAGTCGCGAAAAGTGCGGTGCCCCACGGGAACTCCCCGTGGGGCACCGTCCGTTGCGCAGTCGACCGCCTTGGTTTCAGGGGGATTCACTTGCCTCAGGGGGCGTCGAGTTCCGCGGCGAACGGAGGTTCCGCGCCCGCTCGTGAGCAGGTGATCGCCGCCGCGCGGGCCGCGAACCGCAGCAGCTCGCTCCAGCCGTCGGGGCCCAGCTCGGCCAGCGCCGCCGGAGACAGGGCGTCGCGTGCGGCCAGGCCGTGCAGCAGGGTCGCGTTCACGGTGTCTCCGGCGCCGATGGTGTCCACGACCTCGACCGGCTCACCGGGCACGGAGTGGACGGAGCCGTCCTGGGTGAACACCGTCAGGCCGTCGCCGCCCCGGGTGATCACGACGGCCGCGGGACCGGATGCCAGCCACTCGTGCGGGGTGCCACCCAGCCACAGCGCGTCCTCCTCGGAGAGCTTGAGGAGTGACACCGACGGCAGCCAGCTCTTGAAGCGGGCCCGGTAGGCGTCCGCGTCGGGGATGAGCCCGGCCCGGATGTTCGGGTCGAGTGTGGTGAACACCCCGCGCGCGGCGGCGGTTCGCATCAGTTGCTCGTAGGCGCTCGCGCCCGGCTCCAGGACGAGTGAGCAGGTTCCGAAGGACACCGCCCGGGTGGCGTCCGGGAGGCCGTCCGGCGCGGCGAACAGGCGGTCCGCCGTGCCCTCGACGTAGAAGGAGTACGCCGCCGAGCCGTCCGGGTCGATGGAGGCGACCGCGAGGGTCGTCGGCTCCGTCCCGCGCTGCACCGACGACACATCGACGCCCGCCTCGCGCAGCCCGTCCAGGAGCGCCTCGCCGAAGCTGTCGTACGAGACCCGGGAGCAGAAGGCGGTGGGGGAGCCGAGGCGGCCCAGCGCCAGCGCCGTGTTGTAGGGGCCGCCGCCGCGTGCGGGCCGCAGGCCGACGAGCGCGCCCGCGCCCTGCGGTACCAGGTCGATCAGGGCCTCACCGGCTACGACGATCACGACAGGGATCCTTTCGCGGGACTCTTCTGACTCAGGTCGGTGCGGGAGGCCCCGGGGGGCTCGGAGCAGCCGCACGAGGTGCGGTGGACGAAGGCACAGGGGAGCCGCACGGTGCGGGCGGGGTGGTCCGGCGAGTCCAGCCGTTCCAGGAGCAGCCGGACCGCCTGCGCGCCGATCTCCTTGCTGGGCTGGGAGATCGCGGTCAGCCGGGGCGCGAACAGATCCGCCCAGGCGAAGTCGTCGAAGCAGCACAGCGCCAGGTCGTCCGGCACGGACAGCCCGCGCTCGCGCAGGGCGCGCAGGGCGCCGATGGTCATCGCGTTGTTTCCGGTGACCAGCGCGGTCGGGGGTGCCGCCAGGGACAGGAGGGCGTCGGTGGCACGTTCGCCCGCCGCCGCCTCGGAGTCGCCGTGTGCCACGAGCCGTTCGTCGTACGGGAGCCCGGCGCCCGCGAGGCCGTGGCGGTAGCCGGAGATCCGCTCGTTCGTGGTGCTGAGCCCGGGCAGGCCCGCGATGAGCCCGATGCGTCGGTGACCCCGTTCGGCGAGGTGCCCGACCAGCTGGGCCATCGGCTCGGCGTTCTCGGCGCAGACCTGGTCGAAGCGGAAGGGGAGGTCGGCCGGGGCCTCGACCAGGCGGTCCAGGAACACGGTCGGCACGTCGCGCTGCCCGAGGTAGCGCAGGAGCGCGTCCGGATCGGCCGAGGGCGCGACGATCAGACCGTCGACGCGTCGCTCGTGCAGCAGCTGGACGACCTTCCGCTCATGCTGGGGATCATCGTGCGGATCGGCGAGAAGCAGTCCGTATCCGTGCTCCAGGGCGCCCGCTTCGACGCCCTGGAGGATCTCCGTGAAGTACGGGTTGCTGATCGCCGACACCGCGAGCCCGATGGACCGGGTGCGTGCGGTGACCAGCGAACGGGCCAGGGTGTTGGGTGTGTAGCCGAGCGCGTCGATGGCGTCCAGGACGGCCTGGCGGGTGTGGGGCAGCACGGGGCGCGTGTCGTTGAGTACGTGCGAGACGGTCGCCACGGACACCCCGGCGTGCGCCGCCACGTCGACCATCGTTGCCATTGCCTCACCTCTCCCCGGTCGGCCCTCTCGGGCCCGCTCCGAACTCTGGGCCTGCCCCGAACTCTGGGCCTGCCCCGAACTCTCGGCCTGCTCCGGCGGGAACGTATCGCATTCGGTACGGGACGTAAACGCTTGCGCAAACGTTTACGTCGGGTCACTCGCACCTGTGCGGACCCCCGCGATGCGGAATGAGCCGTACCGGTATCGTCGACACGCACCCGGCCTCGACCTGTGGAGACGCCATGCCTGCCCGCCGTACCGTCCTGCGAGGAGCGGCGCTCGCCCCCGTCGCCGGTATCGCCCTCAGCGCCTGCTCCGGCGGCGGTGGCGGGACACCGGCGACGCCGACCGCGCCGGTCGAGCTGGGCGCGGAGAGCGAGATCGCCAAGGGCGGCGCCCAGCTGTACCGGGAAGCGAACGTCGTGGTCAGCCGTGCCGAGAACGGCTCCCTGAAGGCGTTCAGCACGATCTGCACGCACGCCGGGTGTGCCATCAACAAGCTTCAGGGCACGACGTTGATCTGCCCGTGCCACGGCAGCGAATTCGACGCGGCGACGGGCAAGGTGCTGCAGGCCCCGGCCACCGCGCCGCTGAAGGAGCTGTCCGTGGAGGCCAAGGGCGGCAAGATCGTCGCGGGTCCCTGACGGGGCGTGCGGTGACGCCGCGTCCCCGGCTGGTCGGTCACTCCCAGTCCCAGCCGATCCCCACGATGCCCGACCGCACCCGCGGCTCGACGAGATGCACCGAGCGATGGCGCCCGCTGAGCGAGAGCTCCTGGCGGCCGCTGCGCGGCGCCGCCGCCGAGTGCTGGGTGAACCGGTGGCAGCGCACGGGCAGCGTCTCCTCGGCGAACCGCACCTGAAGGGCGTACTGCCCGCCCGGGAAGCCGAACCCGCGCACGTACTCGCTGGACGCGCCGGCCGTGCCGTCCTCGAAGCCGTAGCGGAAGAGGAACGTATCTCCTGCGCGCAGCCGCGTGTCGAAGAGCAGCTCGGCGACCAGCACTCCGGTGTCGTGGTGCCAGCGCACCCGTCCCGTCCGGCAGTTTTCCAGGGCTCGGACCGCCGTGCGTTCCGGGGCGCAGCCCGGATCGCCGTGATGGACGGCCACATAGCGGTCCACGCCGTCCTTGTAGGCCCGCACGATGTGGTGCGACTCACGCGCGAGCAGTTCGCGGTGCGCGCCTATCCGGACGAGCTCGTGGTGGCCGAGCGTGTGCAGCCCGCCGTCGAGCGGTGACTCCAGTTCGGCCAGGAGCCGCTCCAGGACGCCGGAGGCCTCCACGAGGGAGCGGTACGAGCGGCCGGTGGGACGCTGCGGGTCGCAGCGCTCGTCGGCCTTGGCGAGCAGCCGGATCAGTGACTCGTCCGGGAGCTGGAGGATCTCCTCCAGGGCGCGTACGGCGCGCAGCGACTCGGGGCGCTGCGGGCGCCGGGCGCCCTGTTGCCAGTAACTCAGGCTCGTGACCCCGACCTTGACCCCGTACCGCGACAGATGGTGCTGCACGCGCTGCAGGGGCAGGCCGCGTGCGGTGATCGCGGCGCGCAGCGCGACATGGAAGGGGCCGCCCGCCAAGGCCGTCTCCAGTTCCGCCGTGGCGACGTCCGCGTGCTGTGTGCCGTGCCGCATGCAGGGGCCTTTCTGTGAATGTTCACAACGGCTGGTCAGACCGTTGGATGTGGGTCGTCGGGGGCGCCTGGCCGGCGCGCGGGGCTTGTTCACACGCGCCTGTCGCCGTCCACGACCCCGAGTTCCCCCGCATTGAAGCGTGTTGACCAAGCCCCGACAACACCTGATACGCAACCTACTCAACCCGCCGTACCGCGCTCTGGCCGATCTGCGATCACGGTCCCGGCGGCCGAGTCCACGGGCGGGCCGGGAGATCGTCGCGGTGTCAGCCCTCGCCAGTAGGGTGTGTGACATGGCCGACCCCTCCAGCTACCGCCCCAAGCCGGGACAGATCCCGGACTCTCCCGGGGTGTACAAATTCCGCGACGAGCACCGCCGGGTGATCTACGTCGGAAAGGCGAAAAGCCTGCGCCAGCGCCTGGCCAGCTACTTCCAGGACCTGGCCGGCCTCCACCCCCGCACCCGCACCATGGTCACCACGGCCGCGTCCGTGGAGTGGACGGTGGTGTCCACGGAGGTCGAGGCGCTCCAGCTGGAGTACTCCTGGATCAAGGAGTACGACCCCCGGTTCAACGTCAAGTACCGCGACGACAAGAGCTATCCCTACCTCGCGGTGACGATGAACGAGGAGTTCCCGCGTGTGCAGGTGATGCGCGGCCACAAGCGCAAGGGCGTGCGCTATTTCGGTCCGTACGGGCACGCGTGGGCGATCCGCGACACCGTGGACCTGCTGCTGCGCGTCTTCCCGGTCCGCACCTGCTCGGCCGGCGTGTTCAAGAACGCCGCCCGCACGGGCCGCCCCTGCCTCCTCGGCTACATCGGCAAGTGCTCCGCCCCCTGCGTCGGCCGGGTCTCGGCCGAGGAACACGGTGAGCTGGCCGAGGAGTTCTGCGACTTCATGGCGGGCCGTACGGGGACGTACATCCGCCGCCTCGAGAAGCAGATGACGGACGCGGCCGAGGAGATGGAGTACGAGCGGGCGGCCCGCCTGCGCGACGACATCGAGGCCCTGAAGAAGGCCATGGAGAAGAGCGCGGTCGTGCTCGCCGACGCGACCGACGCCGACCTGATGGCCGTCGCCGAGGACGAGCTGGAAGCCGCCGTGCAGATCTTCCACGTGCGGGGCGGCCGGGTGCGCGGCCAGCGCGGCTGGGTCACCGACAAGGTGGAGGCCGTCACCACCGGTGACCTGGTCGAGCACGCGCTGCAGCAGCTCTACGGAGAGGAGACGGGCGACTCCGTCCCCAAGGAGGTGCTCGTCCCGGCACTGCCCGACCCCGTGGAGCCCGTCCAGGAGTGGCTGACCGAACGCCGCGGGTCGAACGTCTCCCTGCGCATCCCGCAGCGCGGCGACAAGAAGGCGCTCATGGAGACCGTGCAGCGCAACGCGCTCCAGGCGCTCGGTCTGCACAAGACCAAGCGCGCCTCCGACCTGACCACCCGCTCGCGCGCCCTGGAGGAGATCGCCGGAGCCCTCGACCTGGACAGTGCTCCGCTCCGGATCGAGTGCTACGACATCTCGCACCTCCAGGGTGACGACGTGGTCGCCTCCATGGTCGTCTTCGAGGACGGACTGCAGCGCAAGAGCGAGTACCGGCGCTTCCAGATCAAGGGCTTCGAGGGCCAGGACGACGTCCGCTCCATGCACGAGGTGATCACCCGCCGCTTCAGGCGCTATCTCGCTGAGAAGGAGCGCACGGGCGAGTGGACGGACGGCGAGAACGCCTCCACCGAAGGCGCCTCCGCCGAAGGAGCCACCCAAGGCAACGCCACGCCGGAGAGCGCCATCCTGGAGAGCGACACCACGGGGAACGCCTTCGCGGGGAACGCCTTCACCGAGGACGACGGCCGTCCCAAGCGCTTCGCCTACCCCCCGCAGCTCGTCGTCGTCGACGGTGGCCAGCCGCAGGTCGCGGCCGCCAAGAAGGCCCTCGACGAACTGGGCATCGACGACATCGCCGTCTGCGGCCTCGCCAAGCGTCTCGAGGAGGTCTGGCTGCCGGACGAGGACGACCCGGTGGTCCTGCCCCGCACCAGCGAGGGCCTGTACCTGCTCCAGCGGGTCCGTGACGAGGCCCACCGCTTCGCCATCACCTACCAGCGCACCAAGCGGGCCAAGCGATTCAGGGCGAGCCCGCTGGACGAGGTGGCGGGCCTCGGCGAGACCCGCAAGCAGGCGCTGATCAAGCACTTCGGCTCGGTGAAAAAGCTGCGATCCGCGACCATCGACCAGATCTGCGAGGTCCCCGGCATAGGCCGCAAGACGGCCGCGGCGGTCGCCGTGGCCCTCGCCCAGGCGGCTCCGGCCGCACCCGCCGTGAACACGGCGACTGGAGAGATCATGGAAGACGAGGAGCCCGGGACCACCACGGACTCCCCGGAGGAGCCCGTGTCCGCGGGCGCCTCACACGAGCGACGGGGGCAGGAGACATGAGCGACAACGAGCGACAAGAGAACCCACCACAGACCGGACAACCGGCCGGGCAACCGGCCGGACCGCAGACCGGACAGACGGCCGAACCACAGGCCGACGACGAGACCCAGGGGGGTACGACGATGGAGACGCCCGCGGTGCCCGAAGCCGCCATCCCCGAGCTGGTGATCATCTCCGGGATGTCCGGGGCGGGCCGGTCGACGGCCGCCAAGTGTCTGGAGGACCTCGGCTGGTTCGTCGTCGACAACCTGCCGCCCGCGCTGATCCCCACCATGGTGGAGCTCGGCGCCCGCTCCCAGGGCAACGTGGCGAGGATCGCGGTCGTCGTCGACGTACGCGGCCGCCGCTTCTTCGACAACCTCCGCGAGTCCCTCGCTGACCTGGAGGCGAAGAACGTCACCCGCAGGATCGTCTTCCTGGAGTCCTCCGACGAGGCCCTGGTGCGCCGCTTCGAGTCCGTGCGCCGCCCGCACCCCCTCCAGGGCGACGGCCGCATCGTCGACGGCATCGACGCCGAGCGCGAGCTGCTGCGCGAGCTGCGCGGCGACGCCGACCTGGTCATCGACACCTCCAGCCTGAACGTGCACGAGCTGCGCGCCAAGATGGACGCCCAGTTCGCCGGCGAGGAGGAGCCCGAGCTGCGGGCCACCGTCATGTCCTTCGGCTTCAAGTACGGCCTTCCGGTCGACGCCGACCTGGTCGTGGACATGCGCTTCCTGCCCAACCCGCACTGGGTCCCGGAGCTGCGCCCCTTCACGGGCTTGAACGAGGAGGTCTCGGCGTACGTCTTCAACCAGCCGGGCGCCAAGGAGTTCCTCGACCGCTACACAGAGCTGCTCCAGCTCATCGCCGCCGGCTACCGCCGCGAGGGCAAGCGCTATGTGACCATCGCGGTCGGCTGCACCGGCGGCAAGCACCGCTCGGTCGCCACCTCCGAGAAGCTCGCCGCCCGCCTCGCCTCGCAGGGCGTGGAGACCGTGGTCGTTCACCGGGACATGGGGCGCGAGTGACCGGACGTGCCGCACTGCGGCTGAGCAGGCTGCGCCGGGTCGCCTCCGAGGGACGCGGCGACAGGCCCGTCGAGGCGCGCGGTGGGAAGCCGCGCCGCCGCGGCGCCCAGCCCAAGGTCGTCGCCCTCGGCGGCGGCATGGGGCTGTCCGCCTCGCTCGCCGCGCTGCGCCGGATCACCGGCGACCTCACCGCCGTCGTCACCGTGGCCGACGACGGCGGCTCCAGCGGGCGGCTGCGCGACGAGCTGGGCGTGCTGCCGCCCGGCGACCTGCGCAAGGCCCTGGCCGCGCTGTGCGGCGACGACGACTGGGGCCAGACCTGGGCCCGCGTCATCCAGCACCGTTTCCAGTCCCAGGGCGATCTGCACGAGCACGCGGTCGGCAATCTGCTGATCGTGGCCCTGTGGGAACAGCTCGGCGACCATGTCCAGGCCCTGGACCTGGTCGGCAGGCTCCTCGGCGCGCACGGCCGGGTGCTGCCCATGTCCGCCGTGCCCCTGGAGCTCCAGGCCCTGGTCAAGGGGCACGACCCGGAGCGGCCCGAGGACGTGGACACGGTACGGGGACAGGCGACCGTGGCCCTCACCCCCGGCGAGGTGCAGTCCGTGCACGTCGTCCCCGCCGACCCGCCGGCCGTCCCCGAGGCCGTGGCGGCGGTCCTCGACGCCGACTGGGTGGTGCTGGGCCCCGGCTCCTGGTTCTCCTCGGTGATTCCGCACCTTCTGGTGCCCGAGCTGCTCGATGCGCTCACCGAGACGAAGGCGCGCCGGGTACTCTCCCTGAACCTCGCCCCGCAGCCCGGAGAAACCGAGGGCTTCTCCCCGCAGCGTCATTTGGAGGTTTTGGGACGACACGCCCCTAAACTCGCCCTGGACGTGGTGCTGGCCGACGAGGCCGCCGTGCCCGATCGCGACTCACTCACCGACGCCGCCAAGCGGTTCGGCGCCGCGGTCGAGCTGGCGCCGGTGGCCCGGACCGACGGATCTCCGCGGCACGACCCGGAGCTGTTGGCCGCCGCGTACGACCGTATTTTTCGGATGCATGGAAGGATCGGCCCATGGCGATGACGGCAGCGGTGAAGGATGAAATTTCCCGGCTCCCCGTCACCCGGACCTGCTGCAGAAAGGCGGAGGTCTCCGCCATTCTGCGGTTCGCCGGCGGCCTCCACCTGGTGAGCGGCCGGATTGTGATCGAGGCGGAGCTGGACACCGCGATGGCGGCGCGCCGGCTGAAGCGGGACATTCTGGAGATCTTCGGTCACAGCTCCGAACTGATCGTGATGGCGCCCGGCGGTCTGCGCCGCGGCTCCCGCTATGTCGTACGCGTCGTCGCGGGCGGCGACCAGCTGGCCCGCCAGACGGGGCTGGTGGACGGCCGTGGCCGCCCGATCCGGGGCCTCCCGCCGCAGGTGGTCTCGGGGGCCACCTGCGACGCCGAGGCGGCCTGGCGCGGGGCCTTCCTGGCGCACGGCTCGCTCACCGAGCCGGGTCGCTCCTCCTCCCTGGAGGTGACCTGCCCGGGTCCGGAGGCCGCGCTCGCGCTCGTCGGCGCCGCCCGTCGGCTGTCGATCGCGGCGAAGGCCCGCGAGGTGCGCGGCGTGGACCGCGTGGTCGTACGCGACGGAGACGCGATCGGCGCGCTGCTCACCCGCCTCGGGGCGCACGAGTCGGTGCTGGCCTGGGAGGAGCGGCGGATGCGCCGCGAGGTCCGCGCCACGGCGAACCGGCTCGCCAACTTCGACGACGCCAACCTGCGCCGCTCGGCCCGCGCCGCGGTCGCCGCGGGGGCGCGTGTGCAGCGCGCCCTGGAGATCCTCGCGGACGAGGTGCCGGAGCACCTCGCGGCCGCCGGACGGCTGCGCATGGAGCACAAGCAGGCCTCCCTGGAGGAGCTGGGCGCGCTCGCCGACCCGCCGCTGACCAAGGACGCCGTCGCCGGCCGGATCCGTCGGCTGCTCGCGATGGCCGACAAGCGGGCCCAGGACCTTGGCATTCCCGGGACGGAGTCGAACCTCACCGAGGAGATGGCGGACAACCTCGCGGGCTGACCGGTCCGATCGATCGTCAGAAGCCCAACACGCCGGTGCCGATGCCCACTTGGGGCATCGGCACCGGCGTTCGCGTTCCTGTGAGGCGCCCTTGACTTGACCATGAAGTGTCATGAGCCTGGCATCTGTTCGCTGCTGTGGCGGACTGACGCAAGGGGGGCTCATGAGACGAAGAGCGAGAGCGATCCTCGCTACGGGCGCACTCGTGCTGGGCGGTGCGGGCATGGCACCCATCGCCCAGGCGCAGAACGGCGGTTCACCCAAGCCCGACGCGAACGCCGTCAAGGTGTTCCACGCCGAGATCACGAAGCAGCAGATACCCCTGCTGCTCGCGGCCGGGCAGGACGGCCACGAACTCGGCGACACGACGTGGAAGAACGGCAGAAGCACGGTCGAGGTCTACGTCACCGACCAGCAGGCCAAGAAGCTGGAGAAACAGGGCGTCGAGCTCACCGAGCACACCCTGACGGCCAAGGCCGAGGCACGGGTGGAGGACGCGGCCCAGGGCGTGTTCCGCCCGTACAGCGGCAAGGGCAATCTCCAGGAGGAGATCGTCAACACCGGCGCCGCCCACCCCGACCTCACCAAGGTCGTCTCCATCGGCAAGACGATCAACGGCCAGGACATCCTCGCGCTCAAACTGACCAAGGGCGCGAAGAAGACGAAGGACGGCTCGAAGCCCTCCGTGCTGTACATGTCCAACCAGCACGCGCGCGAGTGGATCACGCCCGAGATGACGCGGCGTCTGATGCACTACTACTTGGACAACTACTCCACGAACAAACGCGTCAAGAAGATCGTCGACTCCACCGAGCTGTGGTTCGTGCTGTCGGCCAACCCCGACGGCTACGACTACACGTTCAAGGACGCCGACGCCCGCCAGTGGCGCAAGAATCTGCGGGACGTGAACGGCGACGGGGTCATCTCCACCGGTGACGGCGTCGACCTCAACCGCAACTTCGCCTACAAGTGGGGCTACGACGACGAGGGTTCGTCACCCAGCCCCACCAGTGAGACCTACCGTGGCGCGAGCCCCAGTTCCGAGCCCGAGACCAAGGCGCTCGACGCCTTCGAGAAGCGGATCGGCTTCACGTACGGCATCAACTACCACTCCGCCGCCGAACTGCTCCTCTACGGAGTGGGCTGGCAGGTGGCGACGCCCACCCCGGACGACGTGCTCTACAAGGCGCTCGCCGGAACCCCCGAGAACTCCGCGATCCCGGGCTACCACCCCCAGGTCTCCTCGGAGCTCTACACGACCAACGGCGAGGCGGACGGCCACGCGGGCAACGTCAACGGCATGGCGATGTTCACCCCCGAGATGTCGACCTGTCAGACCGCCTCGGACATCGACCCGAACGACGCCTGGAACACGGCCGACTGCGCCTCGGTCTTCACCTTCCCGGACGACGAGAAGCTGATCGAGCAGGAGTTCGAGAAGAACGTCCCGTTCGCGCTCTCCGTCGCCGAGACCGCGGCCCACCCCGACCAGCCGTCGTCCTCGGTGGGCCTCGACGCGCCCGACTTCACCCCGGCCCCCTTCACGACGTCGTACTCCCGCGGCGCCGACCAGGAGGTCTCCGTCGTCGTCCGCAAGTCCGTACGCGACAAGGAGCTCAAGTACCGCGTCAACGGCGGCCGTACGCTGGACATGGCGCTCAAGGCCTGGAAGGGCGGCGAGACCTACGGCGGCACGGACAACCTCTACTTCGACGAGTATCGCGCCAAGGTGAAGGACGGCGACCCCGGCGACAAGGTCGAGGTGTGGTTCACCGGTGAGACCAAGAGCGGCAAGAAGACATCCAGCACGCACTTCACGTACACCGTGGCCCAGCGCCCCGGCGCCGACACGCTGGTCGTCGCCGAGGAGGGCGCGACCGCCACACAGTCCCAGGCCTACGTCGACGCCCTGAAGGCCAACGGCAAGAAGCCCCTCGTCTGGGACGTGGCGACCCTGGGCGCACCCGACGCGCTCGGCGTGCTCGACCACTTCAGGACGGTCGTCCACTACACCGGCGCCGCCCGGCCGGGCAACGCCACCCAGCTCCAGCTCCGCGCCTTCCTCAACGAGGGCGGCAAGCTGATCGAGGCGGGCGAGCAGGCCGGCGGCAACGTCGACCTCGGCGGCGGCACCCTTTCGAACGACTTCAGCCAGTACTACCTGGGCGCCTACTCTCGTACGTCCACCCCGGGGGCCAACGGATTCACCGGCTCCGGGAAGCTCACCGGCTTCACGGGGGCGCTCGGTGACACGCCCGGCAACCCGCTGAACGCCGCGGGTACCTACGGCGTCACCTCGGACTCGCTGGCCCCCGCGCAGTACCCGCAGTTCGCGTCGAGCGCGGGAGCGGGCCAGTTCGCCGGGACCGTCAACCCGTACGGGCCCTACGCGGGCTCGTACATGGCCGCCGCCGTGCACACCGACGACGCCTACAAGCGCCTCACCCGGACCATCGACCTCACCGGTGTCAGCGCCGCCGACAAGCCGACGCTGCGCACCCAGCTCCTGTGGGACACCGAGCCCGGCTACGACCACGCGGTGCTCGAGGCACACACCACCGGGGCCGACGACTGGACGACGCTCCCCGAGGCGGGCGGCGCCACCAGCGCCACGGTGCCCGCGGAGTGCGAGGCCGGATTCCTGGTCAGGGAGCACCCCTTCCTCAAGCACTACCTGACCGTGAGCTCCGCCGGCTGCGCCAACACCGGTACCAGCGGCGCGTGGAACAGCTTCACCGGCGCCTCCAGCGGCTGGCAGCAGGTCAACTTCGACCTCAGCGCGTACGCCGGCAAGTCGGTCGAGGTGTCGCTGAGCTACATCACCGACCCGAACACCGGTGGTCACGGCGTCCTCGCGGACAACGCCTCCCTCGTCGTCGGCGGGGCGGCCACCGACACCGAGGGCTTCGAGACCTCCCTCGGACCCTGGAGTGCCTCGGGGCCGCCCCCGGGCAGCCCCGCCGTGCTCAAGGACTGGGCGCGCTACGGAGAGTTGTTCAAGACGTATGGCGGCATCACCACCGACGACACGGTGCTGCTGGGCTTCGGCCTCGAGCACGTCACCGCGGCGGCCGACCGTGCGGCCCTCGTCAAGAAGGCGCTCGGGGCGCTGAACGGCTAACCCTGTGTGACTATCTCGTCAACATCGAGGGTGTTCCGTACCCCTACTGGTGGGTACGGAACACCCTGCCGTGTATGGGGCATCTCGATGTCACCGCAGACGCTTCAGGGAGGTAGGGTCGTAGGCGGTCGGGGACATCCCATACAACTCGCCGGCACTGAGTCGGCGTACCAACGAGGAGATCGGTTCGTGACGATCCGCGTAGGCATCAACGGCTTTGGCCGCATCGGTCGTAACTACTTCCGCGCGCTGCTGGAGCAGGGTGCTGACATCGAGATCGTGGCTGTCAACGACCTGGGTGACACCGCGACCACTGCTCACCTTCTGAAGTACGACACCATCCTGGGCCGCCTCAAGGCCGAGGTGTCGCACACCGCCGACACGATCACCGTCGACGGCCACACCATCAAGGTGCTCTCCGAGCGCAACCCCGCCGACATCCCGTGGGGCGAGCTGGGCGTCGACATCGTCATCGAGTCGACCGGCATCTTCACCAAGAAGGCCGACGCCGAGAAGCACATCGCCGGCGGCGCCAAGAAGGTCCTGATCTCGGCTCCGGCCAAGGACGAGGACATCACCATCGTGATGGGCGTCAACCAGGACAAGTACGACCCGGCGAACCACCACGTCATCTCCAACGCCTCCTGCACCACCAACTGTGTGGCGCCGATGGCCAAGGTGCTCGACGAGAACTTCGGCATCGTCAAGGGCCTGATGACGACGGTCCACGCGTACACGAACGACCAGCGCATCCTGGACTTCCCGCACTCGGACCTGCGTCGCGCCCGCGCCGCCGCCGAGAACATCATCCCGACCACGACCGGCGCCGCCAAGGCCACCGCCCTGGTCCTCCCGCAGCTCAAGGGCAAGCTGGACGGCATCGCCATGCGCGTCCCGGTCCCGACCGGTTCGGCCACCGACCTGGTCGTGCAGCTGCAGCGCGAGGTCACCAAGGACGAGGTCAACGCCGCGTTCAAGAAGGCCTCAGACGACGGCGACCTCAAGGGCTACCTGTCGTACACCGAGGACCCGATCGTCTCCTCGGACATCGTCGGCGACCCGGCCTCCTGCACCTTCGACTCCTCCCTGACCATGGTCCAGGAGGGCAACTCGGTGAAGATCCTCGGCTGGTACGACAACGAGTGGGGCTACTCCAACCGCCTCGTCGACCTCACGGTCTTCGTCGGCGGCCAGCTCTAAGTCCCGGAGCAGGCACCTCTGATGTGAGAGCAGGGCTCGGGCAGCGCACAGCCGCGTTGTCCGAGCCCTGCTCTGTGCACGGATCGATCCAGCCCTCCCGGACAACAGAGCCCTCCTAGGAGTCACCTCATGAAGACGATCGACGAACTTCTCGCCGAAGGTGTGGACGGCAAGCGGGTCTTCGTCCGCGCCGACCTGAACGTGCCGCTGGCCGACGGCCTCATCACCGACGACGGCCGTATCCGCGCCGTCCTGCCCACCATCAAGGCGCTGACCGAAGCGGGCGCCAAGGTGGTCGTCGCCTCGCACCTGGGCCGCCCCAAGGGCGCCCCGGACCCGGCGTTCTCCCTGCTGCAGCCCGCCGAGCGCCTCGGTGAACTGCTGGGCGCCCCCGTGGCGTTCGCCCAGGACACCGTCGGCCCCGCCGCCCACGACGCCGTGAACGGCCTCCAGCCGGGCCAGGTCGCCGTGGTCGAGAACCTGCGCTTCAACCCGGGCGAGACGTCCAAGGACGACACCGAGCGCGGCGAGTTCGCCGACCAGCTCGCCGCCCTGGCCGACGTCTACGTAGGCGACGGTTTCGGTGCCGTGCACCGCAAGCACGCCTCCGTCTACGACCTCCCGGCGCGCCTTCCGCACTACGCGGGCTACCTCATCGCCACCGAGGTCAACGTCCTGAAGAAGCTCACCGAGGCCGTCAAGCGCCCCTACGTCGTCGCGCTCGGCGGCGCCAAGGTCTCCGACAAGCTCGCCGTCATCGACCAGCTGCTCGGCAAGGCCGACCGTCTGCTCATCGGCGGTGGTATGGCGTACACCTTCCTCAAGGCCAAGGGCTACGAGGTCGGCATCTCCCTCCTCCAGGAGGACCAGGTCCCGGCCGTCAAGGAGTACATGGAACGCGCGGAGAAGAACGGCGTCGAGCTGGTCCTCCCCGTCGACGTCCTGGTCGCCCCGGAGTTCCCGGACCTGAAGACCAAGGCCCCGGCCAACCCCACCACCGTCGCCGCGGACGCCATCCCCGCCGACCAGGAGGGCCTGGACATCGGTCCGGAGACCCGCAAGCTGTACGCCTCGAAGCTCGCCGACGCGGCCACCGTCTTCTGGAACGGTCCGATGGGCGTCTTCGAGCACCCCGACTACGCCGAGGGCACCAAGGCGGTCGCCCAGGCCCTCGTCGAATCCCCGGCCTTCACGGTCGTCGGCGGTGGCGACTCCGCCGCGGCCGTCCGCATCCTGGGCTTCGACGAGAAGGCATTCGGTCACATCTCGACCGGTGGCGGCGCCTCCCTCGAATACCTCGAGGGCAAGACGCTCCCCGGCCTCGCCGCACTGGAGGACTGACCCCGCATGACGACCCGTATGCCGCTCATGGCGGGCAACTGGAAGATGAACCTCAACCACCTCGAGGCCATCGCGCACGTCCAGAAGCTCGCCTTCGCCCTGGCCGACAAGGACTACGAGGCCTGTGAGGTCGCCGTCCTGCCGCCCTTCACCGACCTGCGCTCCGTGCAGACCCTGGTCGACGGCGACAAGCTCAAGATCAAGTACGGCGCGCAGGACCTCTCGGCGCAGGACTCCGGTGCCTACACCGGCGAGATCTCGGGCTCGATGCTGTCCAAGCTGAAGTGCACGTACGTGGCGATCGGCCACTCCGAGCGCCGGCAGTACCACAACGAGACCGACGAGATCGTCAACGCCAAGGTCAAGGCCGCCTTCAGGCACGGCCTGACCCCGATCCTGTGCGTCGGCGAGGAGCTGGACATCCGCGAGGCGGGCAACCACGTCGCGCACACGCTCTCCCAGGTCGACGGGGGTCTCAAGGACGTACCCGCCGAGCAGGTCGAGTCGATCGTGATCGCGTACGAGCCGGTCTGGGCCATCGGCACCGGCAAGGTCTGCGGCTCCGACGACGCCCAGGAGGTCTGCGCGGCGATCCGTGCCCGGCTGGCCGAGCTGTACTCCCAGGAAGTGGCCGACCAGGTCCGCATCCAGTACGGCGGCTCCGTGAAGTCCGGCAATGTCGCCGAGATCATGGCGAAGCCCGACATCGACGGCGCCCTGGTCGGCGGTGCCTCCCTGGACGCCGACGAGTTCGTCAAGATCGTCCGCTTCCGCGACCAGTAAGTATGCGCTAGCGGCGATTCGTCGTACCCTTGCGGGGGTCGTGGCCTTCGGAGTGGGCTCGGTGTGCTCACCCAGTAGGCTTCGGCCCCCGTCGTCCGTTCAGTTCCGAGGAAGTTGGTCCAGCCGTGGTTTTGGGGTTCTCGATCGCCCTGATCGTCTTCAGCCTGCTGCTGATGCTGCTTGTGCTGATGCACAAGGGGAAGGGCGGCGGCCTCTCCGACATGTTCGGTGGCGGCATGCAGTCGTCCGTCGGTGGCTCCTCGGTCGCCGAGCGCAACCTCGACCGCATCACCGTGGTGCTCGGTCTGCTCTGGTTCGCGTGCATTGTCGTGCTCGGCATCCTGATGAAGGTCAACAACTGATCACCGACCGACATCGGTACGGCAGCACAACTGCACATTAGGCAAGCACATTCCGCACGTAAGGCCCCATGTCCGGTACGCGCCCCCAGGCGCGGCCTATCATGGGGCTTGCGTCTAGGGGCGGGGGTGTAACTCCAATCACTGGACGCGCGTTGGGCCTTACGTAGACTGAGGCGCTCGCAGCGAAGCGTCACGCCGACTCGCTTCGCGGCACCATCACGCAGGGAGTTACGACCGTGGCAAGTGGCAACGCGATCCGAGGAAGCCGGGTCGGGGCGGGGCCGATGGGCGAGGCCGAGCGCGGCGAGTCCGCGCCGCGGCTTCGCATCTCCTTCTGGTGCTCCAACGGGCACGAGACGGTGCCCAGCTTCGCCAGCGACGCGCAGGTTCCCGAGACCTGGGACTGCCCGCGCTGCGGCTTTCCCGCCGGACAGGACCAGGACAACCCGCCGGACCCGCCGCGCACCGAGCCGTACAAGACGCACCTCGCGTACGTACGGGAGCGGCGCAGCGACGCGGACGGCGAGGCGATCCTCGCCGAGGCGCTCGCCAAACTGCGGGGCGAGATCTAGGAATTGAGAACCGGCCGGGCACCGAGGTGCCTGGCCGGATGTGTTTCGTACGCCGGGCCGCGCACGGGCGCACCGCCGTGCCGACCGGCGCGCGGAGCGTCCGCGGCGCCGCCGCGAGGCCGATTGTCAGTGGTGCGCTCTACGGTTCTTGAAGTGGCGGAACCGGAGGGGGCGTTGTGACGACGGTCGAGGCGGCGGGGGTGCGGGCACCCGCGTGGCGCGGGGGGTTCGGGCGGTTGTGGAGCGCGGCGCTGGTGTCGCGTTTCGGGGACGCCCTGCGCACCGCCGCGCTGCCGCTGCTCGCCGTGCGGCTCACGGACGATCCGCTCGTCATCGCCTCCGTCACGGCCTGCGGCTACCTCCCCTGGCTCCTCTTCGGGCTGCTGGGCGGCGCGGTCGCGGACCGGGTGGACCAGCGGCGGGCGATGTGGGCCGTCGACACCGTACGTGGCGGGCTGGTGGCCTGCTTCGCCCTCGCCGTCGGGCTCGGGCACGCCACGGTCGGCCTGCTGATCGCGCTCGCCTTCGCCCTGACCACCTTCCAGACGCTGTTCGACAACGCGTCCACGGCCCTGCTGCCCTCCCTGGTGGACAAAGAGACCCTGGGCAGCGCCAATGCCCGGCTGATGACCGGCCAGCAGTTCGCCGGCGGCTTCCTGGCCGGCCCCTTCGTGCCGCTGCTGCTCACTCTCGGGGCCGCCGCGCCGTTCGCTGCCGACGCGGCGACCTATCTGCTGGCGGCGGCCCTCGTGGCCTCCCTGCGGATCCGGGCGCCCGAGCGGGAGCCCCGGCCCGCCGGGAGCACCCTGCGGGCGGAGGTGGCGGAAGGAGTGCGCGCCCTGTGGCACGACAGGGCGTTGCGCGCGGTCTGCGTGGCCACACTCCTGTGCAACATCGGCATGGGCGCCCTGATCGCCACGCTGGTCCTGCACGTGACCGGCTGGCTGCACGCGGGAAACGCGGGCTTCGCGGCCGCGATGACGGCCTACTCGGCCGGGTCCCTGGCCGGGGGAGTGCCGGCCCAGTGGATCGCGCGCCGGATCGGACGGGTACGGAGCCTGTTCCTGTGCGCATGCGTCCAGACGGCGGCCCTGGTACTCCTCGGCACCGTCCGCCACCTGGGTGCACTCCTTGTGGCGATGGCGCTGCTCGGAGTGATGGGCATGGTGTGGAACGTCAACCAGGTCACGCTGATGCAGCAGCGCAGCCCGGCAGCCATGGTGGGCCGCGTCAGCTCCGCGTTCCGCACCGCCTCCACCTCCGGGGCCCCGCTCGGCGCCCTGCTCGGCGGCACCGTGGCGGGGGCCTACGGGCTGAACGCGCCAGCGCTGTTCGCGGCCGTCCTCTTCGCGCTCGCCGCCACCTCGCTGATACTCGCGCGTCCGGCGGACGTATCTGTTGTTGAGCCGGACGACGGCGCTACGACAGCTCACGTCAAGCCCTGATCAATTAGGTTGGGACCGGCAGTGGGGCGAGGCAAGCAGCAGCACACGCAGGAAAGAAGGCGGAAGCCAGAAATGAACGCAGACAGCCGTGCCAGGCTCAACCAGACGCCCGAGTGGACCGCTCTGGCCAAGCACCGCGAGGAGCTCGCAGGGACCCATCTGCGGGACCTGTTCGCAACCGACCCCGGGCGCGGAACCGGGTACACCCTCCAGGTCGGCGATCTGCACGTCGACTACTCCAAGCACCTGGTCACCGACGAGACGCTGCGGCTGCTGCGGGAGCTGGCCGCGGCGACCGACGTCTTCGGGCTGCGGGACGCGATGTTCCGCGGCGAGAAGATCAACGTCACCGAGAACCGGGCCGTGCTGCACACCGCGCTGCGGGCCCCGCGCGACGCGGTGATCGAGGTCGACGGGGAGAACGTCGTCCCGGCCGTGCACGCCGTGCTCGACAAGATGGCCGCCTTCTCCGAGCGGGTCCGCTCCGGCGAGTGGACCGGCCACACCGGCAAGCGCATCAAGAACGTCGTGAACATCGGCATCGGCGGCTCCGACCTCGGTCCGGCGATGGCGTACGAGGTGCTGCGCTCGTTCACCGACCGCGACCTCACGGTCCGCTTCGTGTCGAACGTGGACGGTGCCGACCTGCACGAGGCCGTCCGTGACCTGGACCCCGCGCAGACGCTCTTCGTCATCGCCTCGAAGACGTTCACCACGATCGAGACGATCACCAACGCGACCTCCGCGCGCAACTGGCTGCTGACCGAGCTGAAGGCCGGTCAGGAGGCCGTGGCCAAGCACTTCGTGGCGCTGTCGACCAACGCCGAGAAGGTCGCCGACTTCGGCATCGACACGGCCAACATGTTCGAGTTCTGGGACTGGGTCGGCGGACGGTACTCGTACGACTCGGCGATCGGCCTGTCCCTGATGATCGCGATCGGGCCGGACCGCTTCCGCGAGATGCTCGACGGGTTCCACCTCGTCGACGAGCACTTCCGCACTGCGCCCGCCGAGACCAATGTGCCGCTGCTGATGGGCCTGTTGGGCGTCTGGTACGGCAACTTCCACGATGCCCAGTCGCACGCGGTGCTGCCGTACTCGCACTATCTGTCGAAGTTCACGGCGTATCTGCAGCAGTTGGACATGGAGTCCAACGGCAAGTCCGTGGAGCGCGACGGGCACGAGGTGGAGTGGGAGACCGGCCCTGTCGTGTGGGGGACGCCCGGCACCAACGGGCAGCATGCGTACTACCAGCTCATTCACCAGGGCACGAAGCTGATCCCGGCGGACTTCATCGGCTTCGCCGAGCCGGTCGCCGATCTGCTGCCGGGCCTGGTCGCCCAGCACGACCTGCTGATGGCGAACTTCTTCGCGCAGACCCAGGCCCTCGCCTTCGGCAAGACGCCGGACGAGGTGCGCGCCGAGGGCGTGCCCGAGGAACTGGTGCCGCACAAGACGTTCAAGGGCAACCACCCGACGACCACCGTCCTCGCGAGGGAACTGTCGCCGTCGGTGCTTGGCCAGCTGGTCGCCCTCTACGAGCACAAGGTGTTCGTCCAGGGCGCGGTCTGGAACATCGACTCCTTCGATCAGTGGGGTGTCGAGCTCGGCAAGGTCCTCGCCAAGCGCGTCGAACCCGCGCTGACCGAGGGGGCTCAGGTGCCGGGCCTGGACGAGTCCACGAAGGCGCTGGTCGCCAAGTACCGGGAGCTGCGCGGCCGATAGGCGCGGGCGCGCGAGGGTCACGGAAAGCGGGCGGCGGGAGTCCGTCCGCTTCCCGTAGACTCCCGGGCGATCACGCAGGAGAAGGCTCGGGGGAGCGGAAGTTGGCTGGTTCGCGAGGAAGTTGGACGGGCGGCACGCTGACGGCGAGGTCGTTTCTGAAGCCGAAGCGGGTGGCGGAGGCGGTGTTCCATCCGGCGTGGATCCCGGAGGCGGTCGATCTGGGGGTGGAGCGGCTCAAGCGGGTTCGGGTGATCGCCGGGGCCGTCGCGGCGGTCGGTGTCTACACCTTCGTGGAAGGCGGGTTCGCCTTCACGGAGATGCTGCAGAACATGCTGACGGCGTCCGCCGTGCTGCTGTTCATCACGCCGTTGACCGTCGGGGCGATGCTCTTCGTCTGGCGGCGCACCGGGACGGTTCGCCAGCTGCGGGTGCCGCTCGGCAACTCGTTCAAGCTGCTGCTGGCCTTCGTCGGGTCCATCGTCCTGACGGTGATGATGTGGTGGCTCGCGGCCGGGGTCGGAGGGTTCGCCCTGGTGCTGGGGCTGGTGGCGATCTGGCTGACCGGGTTCGTCGGCTCGGGTGCGGTGAAGGTGTCCGGCAACTTCTTCGGTACGGCCGCGGTGCATCGCTGTCTGCCGCCGTTGCTCGCCACCGTGACGACGTGGCTGATGGCCATTCCGGACCTCGCCACGGGAGATCTGCACGGGCTGAGTCTTGGGATGGGGTTCGTCTTCATTCTGGGGGCGCCGGTGACGGTCACGGCGATTGCCGCGCTGGAGATGTACCGGTTGCGGCGGCGGCACGGGATACGGCTGGGGGCGCATCCGGCGTCGTTGCCGCCGCCGCGGCCCGCGTACGCGCCGGGGGCCGGGCATGTGCCGCCGCAGGGCAACCCGTACGGGCCGGGTCCGGCGTACACGTACAACCAGGGCAACCCCTATGCGCCGGGGCCGCGGAACCCGTACCACCAAGGACCGCGGAACCCGTACAACCAACACAACCCGCACGGGTTCTGACGGCGCCTGGCGTATCGGGCTCAGGCCACCGCGCTCAGGGTGTCCGCGAGCCGTCGTCGGGCGGCGCGGCCCGCGGGGAACGCGGCGAGGGCGGCGGCACCCAGGACCGCGGCCAGACCGAACAGCGACAGCAGGAGGGGGGACGGCCCCCCGGCGATACCGGCGCCGATCCCACTCGACTTCCCCTGGGCGTCGATCAGCCAGTACGCCAGAGGCAGCCCCAGCGCCGTACCCGCGAGGACCGCTGCCAGCGCGGTACAGGCGGTGCCCGTGACGGTGACCGCCGTGATCTGCCGCGGGGACAGCCCGATGGCCTTGAGCGCCAGCAGGTCCCGCTCGCCCTCGCGCACGGTGCCGCCGATCGCGGTCAGCAGCTCGATGAGCCCGATGAGGGCCAGCACGGCGATCAGCCCGACGACGACGCCGCGCAGCGGCGAGAGGCCGTCGGCCGGGTTGGTCACGGCGTGCACGTCCAGGTGCCCGTGCCCGGCCGCGGTCAGCTCGGCGGCGACCTTGCCCGGGTCGGCGCCGGGGCGCAACTGGAGCTGGTAGAGAGTCGGGCGGAGCTCCGGGTCGTTCTCGCGCAGGGTGTCGAGCGAGGTGGAGATGACGCGGCCGCCGTTCTCCGGCTCGATGCTGCGGCCGACGATGTGCAGGATCTGCGGGCGCGCGCCGACGGTCATCCGCACCCAGTCCCCGACGCGCACGTCCAGCAGGTCGAGCAGCCCCTGACCGGCCACGGCCTCGTCGGGCCCGCGGGCCGGGCGGCCCTCGGCCAGCGCGAACGGGTACGGGTCCCGGTGCGTACCGAGCCCGCGCAGTGCGATCGTCGCCGTCTGGCCCGGAACCAGAGCGGCCACCTCGGCGCCCGGGTGCACGGCGGTGACCTGTGCGTTCCGGGCGAGCAGGGCGCGGGCTGCCGGATCGCCGAGACTCTCGTCCGGGTGCGCCGTGAGCGCGGCCGCGAGACCGATCCGCTCGGGTTCGCTGTGGAAGCGGTCGATGGTGGTCCAGGCGCTCAGCGCGACCACGATCAGCAGCAGTGGCAGGGCGAGCCGGGCGACCGTGGCCAGAGAGCGCGGCCGCCGCGGGAACGCCTGGTGCCAGCCCAGCACGAGCGCGGGGGGCAGCCGCAGTCCGAGCGCCCGGCGGGCCACGCCCGACAGGCGGCCGGCCGGCGGTGCCGCGGCCCGCAGCACCGGCACGGGGGGCACCCGGCCCGCCCGCCACGCCGCGATCCCGGTCGTCGCGCCGATGAAGAGCACCGCGGCCACCGGTACCGCCAACAGTGCCGCGGTGTGCCCGGGCAGTCCCTGCCAGACGCCCAAGGCGTCGCCCAGGCGGCCGGGGATCCGGCTCCCCAGCGCCTGGGTGAGCGTGGCGGCGACCAGGGCGCCCAGCGACGCGTACACCACGTGCTGGATCAGGAAGATGCGTACCACCTGGGCGGGCGTGAACCCGATCGCCTTCAGTACCGAGATGTCCCGCAGATGGCCGCGGATACGGGTGGCGATCGCGCCGTACACGGCGAGCGCGGCGGCGAGGAGCGCGCCGAGGCCGAACAGGCCAAGCACCTGTCCCAGCAGCCGGTTGTCGCCCTGGGCCTCGGCGCGGGCCTGCTGCCAGTTCGACACCTGGGTGACCGCGCCGGAGCCGAGCGCCGTCACCGCGCGTTGCACGGCGTAGTCCGTGTCGCCGGGATCGGTCAGACGCAGACCGATGACCTGGCCCGTACGTCCGTCCGCGCCCCGCACCGCGGAGGGCAGTGCCCAGACGACCCCCGACCGCTCGCCGGGGCGGTAGCGGGGCTCGGCGCTGTCGGCCACGCCCAGGACGGTCAGGGCGCGTGCGGTGCCGGGCACGGTGAGTGTGTCCCCGGGCTCGGCCCACAGCGCACGGGCGAGGCTGTCCTCCAGGACGACTCCGTCGGGCCGGTCCTGGTCGAGCCAGTGACCGGAGACGAGCAGCGGCCGACCGGTGGCGGGCGGTTCGACGGCGCCGCGCAGCTCGACATAGGCACGGGTGCCGCGTGACTCGACGGTGGCGGACGCGGTGCGGTACGGACCCGCCACGGACTCGACGCCGTCCAGCCGCGCGAGCTGCCCGGCGTCGGCGGACGCGCCGGTGTGGATCCACACATGGGCGCCGTGCGACTGAGCGAAGACGCGCTGCCAGGGGTTCGTCGCGTATCCGAAGAGCGCCGCGGCGAGCAGCAGCGAGGCGACGATTCCGGCGGTGGCGAGCACGATGAACAGCGCCTCGCCCCGATGCGTGCGCAGATCGGCATGCGCCCAGCGCAGAGTGGCCCGCACGCCGCTCAGTCCCTCAGTTCCAGCACACCGGATATCCCGGCGCCGCGCGACGGCGTGCCGTCGAGTTCCGCGTCGTCGGCGATGCGGCCGTCGAAGAAGCTGATCACGCGGTCCGCGGCGCTGGCGAGCCGGGCGTCGTGGGTGACGAGCACGATGGTCTGACCGCGCTGGTGGAAGCGGGACAGCAGCCGCATCACCTCGCGGGTGCCCTTGCTGTCCAGGCTGCCCGCGGGTTCGTCGGCCAGCAGCAGGGGCGGATGGTTGACCAGCGCCCGAGCCAGGGCGACGCGCTGCTGCTCGCCGCCGGACAGCTCACCCGGCATGCTCCGTCCCTTGCCCTCCAGGCCCAGCTCGGACAGCAGCCGCTCGCGCTCGGCGCGCGCCTGCCGGGGGGAGACCCCGGCAAGCAGGGCGGGCAGCTCCACGTTGTCGGCGACCGACAGATTGGAGACCAGGTTGAAGAACTGGAAGACGATGCCGATGCGCCGTCGCCGTTCCACCGCCCAGCGCGCCTCGCTGTACGCGTCCGTGCATTCGGCGTCCAGCCAGACGCTGCCGGAGTCGGGCCGCTGGAGGCCGCCGAGGAGGTGCAGCAGCGTCGACTTGCCGGCGCCGGACGGGCCGGTGACGGCCACGAACTCGCCCTGGCGCACGGCAAGATCCACTCCGCGTACGGCATACGCCGGGGCGCCCTCGCCGTAGTGGGTCTTGACCAGGCCCTCGGCGCGCAGCAAAGGACCGGTGTGGCTCATTCCAGCTCCTCCAGTTCCTCCTGGCAGCGCTCCAGCCAGTCAAGATCGGCCTGCAGGTGCAGCATGGCGCCCTCGATCAGCAACAGGGAGATGCGGTTGTCCCGGTCCTCGGCCGCGGCGAGCTTCGACAGGTTGCGCATGGTGTTCAGATACTGCCGCCGCTGCCTGTTGATCAGGGCGATCTGGTCGGTCGTCGGGGCGAGCGCGAGTTTCATGAAGAACTCGTCCCGTACCCGGGGCTCGTCCGCCGTCTCCTGGTACCAGGCCTGCAGTGCCTCGCGCCCGGCGTCGGTGAGGTGGTAGATCTTCTTGTTGGGTCGGCTCGACTGTTCGACTTCCTCGCCCTCGATCAGTCCCGCCTTCTCGAGGCGGCCGAGCGTGACGTAGATCTGGCCGACGTTGGGCTGAGGGTACGCGGAGCCCAGCAGTTGCTCAAGGTCCTGCTTGAGCTCGTACCCGTGGGCCGGGCCGCGCGCCAGCAGGGCCAGGAGGGGCAGCCGCACCCGTGCTCTCCTCCCCGCATCCTTGTCATGTGCCGCGAACCGATGTCAGGTCGTCGCCCGGTCGATGCGGCCGGAGACCAATGTGTCGCAGGCCCTAGTATCGCCCATACCTAACAGGTATACATGGCCACTGACGCCGGGCGAGGGTGCCCGACGCCGGTGTACAGGGAGGAACCTATGCGGTGGATACGTGCCGCCGGTAGGGGCCTCCTGGTCACAGCGGTGGTCCTGACCGGTTACGTCGCCTCCGGCACCCCCGCCGACGGGGCGCACGGCGCCGATCGCGGCCCGCTCACCCTGGCGACCGCGGGCGATCTCACCGGCTATCTGGGGCCACTGCTCGAAGGGTGGAACCGTACCCACCCCGGCGAGAAGGTGACCCTCGTCGAACTCCCGGACTCCGCCGACGAGACGCACGCGCAGATGACGACCGACCTGCGCGGCGGTGGCAGAAGCCGCTTCGACGTCCTCAACATCGACGTCGCCTGGACCTCGGAGTTCGCCGCCGCGGGCTGGATCTCTCCGCTGGACCCCGGCCGCTTCCCGCTCCACAGTTTCCTGCCGCCGGTCGTGGACACGGCGACGTACGACGGAAGGCTGTACGCGGTCCCGTATGTCACCAACGCGGGACTCCTCCTGTACCGCGAGGACGTCCTCGCCAAGGAGGGCGTCGCGCCGCCGCGGACCTGGGCCGAGCTGGAGCGACAGGCGAGGACCATCGCCCCGAAGTACGGACTCGACGGTTACGCCGGCCAGTTCCTGCCCTACGAGGGTCTCACCGTGAACGCGGCGGAGGCGGTCTACTCGGCGGGCGGCACGATCCTCGGCGACGAGGGCGAGCGCGTCACCGTGAACTCCGAGGCGGCCCGCGAGGGCATCGGGTTCCTCGCCGACGGCGTGCGTGACGGCTGGATTCCGAAGAAGGCGCTGACGTACAAGGAAGAGGAGTCGAAACAGGCCTTCCAGGACGGCCACCTCCTCTTCCTGCGCAACTGGCCCTACGCCTACGTCGGTGCTTCAGGGAAGGGATCGGCGGTGGCCGGGAAGGTCGGCGCGGTCCCCCTGCCCGGACCCGACGGACCGGGCACGAGCGTGCTGGGCGGCTCCAACCTGGCCGTCAACACGCATGCGCGGCACCCCGATTCGGCCGCGCGCCTGATCGCGTACCTCACGACCGAGCGGGCGCAGCGCCAGGTCCTCACCAAGGGTGCGCTGCCACCCGTACGGGCGGCGCTGTACCAGGACCCGGAGCTGATCCGGGAGTTCCCCTATCTGCCCACGCTGCGCGCCAGCGTCCTCGCGGCCGCCCCACGCCCCAAGAGCCCGCGTTACGACCAGGTCAGCCTGGTCGTGCAGGCCGTGGTCCACGACGCGATGACGGGGCACGAGACGCCTTCCGCGGCGGTACGCCGGCTGGCGCGCGAACTGGCGGCCATCTCACACCGGTAGCACGCCGGTAGCACCCCGGCGGTGCCCTGTTGGCCCCCTGGTAGTTACTTGTTAGGTAACGGGAGCATCCCATCTCCGAGTTCTGTGCCCGAAAAGTCTCCATATAACTTCCCAACTTCCCGGTTCGTGCTGCCTACTCGTTGACACTCGCGCGACACGTCTACCTAACATGCATGCATAACCACAGGCACGCACAGACAGGTCCAACGGGTGACCCTCAACACGCACCGCTGGTGGCGCGACGCAGTGATCTACCAGGTGTACGTCCGCAGCTTCCTGGACAGCACCGGTGACGGCATCGGCGATCTCGCCGGGGTTCGCGCGGGCATGCCGTACCTCAAGAAGCTCGGTGTCGACGGCATCTGGCTGAGCCCCTTCTACCCCTCGCCGCAGCACGACCACGGCTACGACGTCGCCGACTACTGCGACGTCGACCCGCTCTTCGGCGACCTCGCCGAGTTCGACCTGCTGATGACCGACGCCCGCCGCCTCGGCGTCAAGGTGCTCCTGGACATCGTCCCCAACCACTGCTCCAGTGAGCACCCGTGGTTCCGGGACGCGCTCGCCGCGGAGCCGGGCAGCACGGCCCGCGCCCGCTTCCACTTCGCCGACGGACGCGGCCCGGAGGGCGCCGAGCCGCCCAACAACTGGCACGCCATGTTCGGCGGACCCGCCTGGTCCCGTGTCACCGAGGCGGACGGCAACCCCGGCCAGTGGTACCTGCACATGTTCACGTCCGAGCAGCCCGACCTGAACTGGCGCAACCCCGAGGTCGGCGCGCACTTCGACCACGTGCTGCGGTTCTGGCTCGACCGGGGCGTCGACGGCTTCCGCATCGACGTCGCCGCCGGTCTCTTCAAGCACCCCGGCCTGCCGGACTCGCCCGACCCGGAGGCCGACGCCCGCACCCGAGACTCGGTCAACCCGCTCGCCTGGAACCGGCCCGAGGTGCACGACGTGTGGCGCCACTGGCGGTCCGTCTGCGAGGAGTACACCGGGCGCGACGGCCGCGACCGGCTGCTGGTCGGCGAGGTCTCGGTACCGACGGCCCGCGAACACGCCCAGTACGTACGCCCGGACGAGCTCCACCAGGCCTTCTTCTTCGACCTGCTCAGCGCGCCCTGGAACGCCGACGCCTTCCGCAAGGTCATTTCCGAGGCCATGCAGGACATAGCCGGCACCGGATCGACGGTCACCTGGGTCCTCAACAACCACGATCAGGTCCGCACCGTCACCCGCTACGGCGAGCTCGGCACCGAGGGCAGTGGCCTCGGCACGGCCCGTGCCCGCGCCGCCGCACTGCTGATGCTGGCGCTGCCCGGAGCCGCGTACATCTACCAGGGCGAGGAGCTCGGGCTGCCCGAGGTCGTCGACCTGCCCGACGACGTGCTGACGGACCCGATCTTCCGCCGTACGGGAAGCCGCGCCCGTATTCGCGACGGCTGCCGGGTGCCGCTGCCCTGGTCCGGGCACACCTCGCCGTTCGGCTTCACCCCGGGCGCGGAGAGCGCCAAGCCGTGGCTGCCGCAGCCCGCCTACTTCGCCGAGTACGCCACCGACCGCGCGCTCGCCGACACCCGCTCCTTCTGGCACCTCTACCGCGACGGGCTCCAGCTGCGCGCCGGACTACCGCAGTTGGGCGAGGGCACGCTGCGCTGGCTCCAGGCGCCGCCCGGCGTCCTCGCCTTCGTCCGCGGCGACGGCCTGGTGTGCGCGGTCAACTTCGACGCGGCCCCGACGCCCGCACCGGTCTCCGGCACCCCCTTGCTGTCCAGCGGCCCCTGTCCGGCCGGCGTCCTGCCCGGCTCGACGGCCGCCTGGTGGATCAGCGACTGCACGAATCCCTGACCGTCCCCTCCTCTGCTTTCCGTTCCCCTGGTTTCCGTCAATTCCCCTGCCCTGAAAGGGACATCAACGATGATGCGACGACGTACGACCCTGCTCGCGAGCTGCACCGCCCTCGCCCTGGCCCTCGGCGCCACCGCCTGCGGAGGCGGGCCCGTAGCCGCCGGAGGCGGCGGTAAGTCGCTCAGCGGCCAGACGATCACCGTGGCCGGTGTCTGGTCCGGCAGCGAGCAGAAGAACTTCCAGAAGGTCCTGGACGCCTTCACCGCGAAGACGGGCGCCAAGACCCAGTTCGTCTCCACCGGCGACAACGTCTCCACGGTCGTCGGCAGCAAGATCGAGGGCGGCAACGCCCCCGACGTGGTGATGGTCCCGCAGGTCGGCGTCCTCCAGCAGTTCGCGAAGGAGGGCTGGCTCAAGCCGCTCTCCAAGGCCACCGAGCAGTCCGTCGACACCAACTACGCGCGCGTCTGGAAGAAGTACGGCAGCGTCGGCGACACCCTGTACGGCCTGTACTTCAAGGCCGCCCACAAGTCGACCGTCTGGTACAGCCCCGACGCGCTCGACCAGGCGGGTGTCAAGCCGCCGACCACGTACGACGCCATGCTGAAGGCCGGACACACCGTCTCCGACTCGGGCCTCGCCGCCTTCTCCGTCGCCGGACAGGACGGCTGGACGCTCACCGACTGGTTCGAGAACATCTACCTCTCCCAGGCCGGCCCCGAGAAGTACGACGCCCTGGCCGCCCAGCGGCTGAAGTGGACCGATCCGACCGTGGTCAAGGCGCTCACCACCCTCGGCAAGCTCTTCAAGGACAAGCAACTGATGGCCGGCGGCCAGAAGGGGGCCCTGAACACGGACTTCCCCGGCTCCGTCGAGAAGGTCTTCGGACCCAAGCCCGAGGCGGGCATGGTCTACGAGGGCGACTTCGTCGCCGGGGTCGCCAAGGACCAGTTCGGCAAGAAGATCGGCCAGGACGCGAACTTCTTCCCCTTCCCCGCGGTCGACGGCGGCAAGGCGCCGGTGGTCAGCGGCGGCGACGCGGCCGTGGTCCTCAAGGACGGCAAGAACCAGAAGGCCGCCATGACGTTCCTGGAATACCTGGCGACCCCCGAAGCGGCCGCCGTCTGGGCCGGGGCGGGCGGCTTCCTCTCCCCGAACAAGAAGCTCGACCTCGCCTCCTACCGCGACGACATCGCCCGCGAGACCGCAAAGTCCCTGGTCGCCGCCGGGGATTCGGTCCGCTTCGACATGTCCGACCAGGCCCCCGCCGCGTTCGGCGGCACCAAGGGCGCCGGCGAGTGGAAGATCCTCCAGGACTTCCTCCGTGACCCCTCGGACCCGAAGGCGACCGCGGCCGAACTGGAGAAGGCCGCGGCCAAGGCGTACCAGGGCTGATCGCCATGACCGCCACCCTCGTGAAAGAGGCGAGCCCTCCGGCCGTCGGCACGGCCGACCACAGACGGCGCGCCAGACGCCGCGGCCGGATCGTCGCCCTCGTCTTCGTCCTCCCCGCCCTGCTGCTGCTCGGCGCGCTCGTCGTCTACCCCGTGGTCTTCTCCGTGGGGCGCAGCTTCTTCGACGCCTCCGGCAGCCGGTTCGTGGGCGGCGACAACTACACGGAGATGTTCCGCGACCCGGCCACGCTCAAGGCCGTACGCAACAGCGCGATCTGGGTCGTCGTCGCGCCGACGCTGCTCACCGGGCTCGGCCTGGTGCTCGCCGTCCTGGTCGAGAAGATCCGCTGGGCCACCGCGTTCAAGCTGCTGCTTTTCATGCCCATGGCGGTCTCCTTCCTGGCCGCCGGCATCATCTTCCGGCTCGCGTACGACGAGGACCCCGACAAGGGTGTCCTGAACGCCGCCGTGGTCGGCGTCCACGACGCGTTCGAGGGAACCTCGTCCTATCCGACCGCCCGCGCCCGCGACGGCCGAGGCCTCACCAAGGGCGCCGACGGCTCGTATCGTACGAGCGCCTCGCCCGGCCACACGGTCGGCCTCGGGCTTGTCGGAGTCCTCCCCAAGGACCTGCCGAAGGACGCGAAGCCCGCCTACGCGGCCGCAGGGCAGAAGGCGGCCCGGGACGAGTTGCGCGGTGTCGTCTACCTGGACTTCACACCCGGCGGGGGAGGGAAACAGGGCCAGGTCGACCGCGGGGAGAGCGGACTGCCCGAGATGAAGGTCGAGGCGGCGCGCGACGGGAAGACGGTCGCGAGCACGACCACCGCGGCCGACGGCTCCTTCCGCTTCCCCGGGCTGGACTCCGGCTCGTACACCGTGCGGCTGCCCGCGTCGAACTTCAGCCCGCCGTACGAGGGTGTGTCCTGGCTCGGTCCTGCGCTGGTCACCCCCGCCATCATCGGCGCGTACCTGTGGATCTGGACCGGCTTCGCCATGGTGCTGATCGGCGCCGGACTCGCCGCCCTGCCGCGCGACGCGCTGGAGGCGGCCCGGATGGACGGCGCGAACGAGTGGCAGATCTTCCGCCGGATCACCGTGCCGCTGCTGGCACCCGTGCTCACCGTGGTCTTCGTCACGCTCGTGATCAACGTGATGAAGGTCTTCGACCTCGTCTACATCATCGCGCCCGGCCCCGTGCAGGAGGACGCCACCGTGCTGGCCACCCAGATGTGGCTGGTGTCCTTCGGCGGAGGCAACAACCAGGGCCTGGGCAGCGCACTCGGTGTGCTCCTCCTGCTCCTGGTCGTCCCCGCCATGGTCTTCAACGTCCGCCGTTTCCGAAGGAGTCAACGATGAACGCGCTCAGGCGGGGGCTCGGCAACGGCCTGGTGCAGGCGTTCCTGGTGGTCGTCGGCCTGGTCTGGGTCACCCCGCTCGCAGGGCTCTTCCTCTCCTCGATGCGCTCGGCGCGGGACACCGCCGAGGGAGGCTGGTGGACGGTGCTGACCAGCCCCGGTCAGCTCTCCTTCGACAACTACTCCGCGCTCCTGGGCAATGCGGGGATGACGCGGGCGTTCTGGAACACCGTGCTGATCTCCGTTCCGGCCACCGTCCTCGTCGTGGTGATCGCGGCCCTCGCCGGATACGCCTTCGCCTGGCTGGAGTTCCCCTTCCGGGACACGATCTTCCTTGTCGTGGTGGCGTTGTTGGTGGTGCCGGTCCAGATCGGGCTGCTGCCGGTCGCCAAACTCTTCGGTGCGCTGGGGCTGTTCGGCACGATTCCCGGTGTGGTGCTCTTCCACGTCTCCTACGGGCTGCCGTTCGCCATCTTCCTGCTGCGCAACTACTTCGCGGAGATGCCGAAAGAGATGCTGGAGGCCGCCCGGATGGACGGAGGCAGCGAGTGGCGCATCTTCACCCGGCTGGTGCTGCCGGTCGGACGTCCGGCCATCGCGAGCCTGGCCATCTTCCAGTTCCTGTGGGTGTGGAACGACATGCTGGTCGCCCTGCTGTTCGCCGACAGTTCCTCGCAGCCGTTGACGGTCGAACTCCAGTCCCAGATACGGCAGTTCGGCAGCAACATCGATGTGCTGGCACCAGGGGCGTTTCTGTCGCTGATCGTTCCGGTGGCGGTGTTCTTCGCCTTCCAGCGGCACTTCGTACAGGGGGTGATGGCCGGGTCGGTGAAGTGAGGGGCTTTGTCGCCCCCGCCGCCCCTACCCGTCCCGTTCCCGGGGGCCGCGCCCGCCAAAAAAGACCGCGCGGTTCTCCGCGCCCCTTTTCAGGGGCGCGGAGAACCGCGCGAACCACGGCTCAGGCCGAAGCCGGGGGATACAGCGAGCGGGGGAGTTGGGAGGCCGCCGCCGCGTCCAGGAGCCACAGGGTGCGGGAGCGGCCGTAGGCGCCGGCTGCCGGGGCCTGTACCTCGCCCGCGCCCGAGAGGGCGATCGCCGCGGCCTGTGCCTTGTCCTCGCCCGCCGCCAGCAGCCAGACCTCGCGGGCGGAGCGGATCGCGGGCAGGGTGAGCGTGACCCGGGTCGGCGGGGGCTTGGGCGCGCCGTGCACGCCCACCACCGTCCGCTCCGTCTCACGGACCGCGGGCAGCTCCGGGAAGAGCGAGGCCACGTGGGTGTCCGGTCCGACGCCCAGCATCAGGACGTCGAACGTGGGCACAAAACCGTGGTTCTCGGGCCCCGCGGCCTTCGCGAGCTCGGCCGCGTACGCCTCCGCCGCCGCGTCCACGTCGGTGCCGTACGGACCGTCGGACGCGGGCATCGAGTGGACCCGCGCGGGGTCCACCGGCACCGAGTCCAGCAGCGCCGCACGAGCCTGGGTGTCGTTGCGGTCCGGGTCGCCCTCGGGCAGGAACCGCTCGTCGCCCCACCACAGGTCGATACGGCCCCAGTCGACGGCGTCCCGGGCGGGCGCGGCCGCGAGCGCCGCGAGGAGCCCGTTGCCGTTGCGCCCGCCGGTGAGGACCACCGAGGCGTAGCCGCGCGAGGCCTGCGCGTCCACGACCTTGGTGATCAGCCGGGCAGCGGTGGCCTGGGCCATCAGCTCCTTGTCGCGGTGCACGACGAGCTGCGGAGTGTTCACTTGGCGGCCGCCTTCTTCACGGGCGTCTTCTTCACGGGCGTCTTCTTCGCGGGTGCCTTGGCGGCGGCGGTCCTGGTGGCCGCGTTTGCCGTGGCCGGCTCCTCCTCGACGACCTCGGCCGCCGACCCGTTCAGCCGGTCCACCCCGTACCGCAGCGCCGACGCGTAGGTGTCGTCCGGATCGAGCCGGCGCAGCTCCTCGGCGATCAGCTCCGAGGTGTCGCGGCGCTTGAGCGCCACCGCGCGGTCGGGCTGGCCCTCGATGGAGAGGGTCGCCAGGGTGCCGTCGGCGCGGTCCAGCGCGATCGGGCCGCAGCTCGTGTCCATGCGGACGGCCGTGAGACCGGGGCCGGCGGACTTGGACCGCTTGACGGGGACGTCGAGCCGGTCCGCGAGCCACATGGCGAGCAGCTCCACGCTCGGGTTGAACTCCTCGCCCTCCACCTCGACCGCGCTGACGTCACAGATGACCTGGTCGAGGGCGGCGGCCAGCATCGAGCGCCAGGGCGTGATGCGGGTCCAGGAGAGGTCGGTGTCCCCGGGGGTGTAGGCGTCGGCACGCGCGTTGAGCTCGCGTACCGGCGCCTCGGCGGCGTAGGTGTCGGTGACGCGGCGCTGGGCCAGCTTTCCGAGCGGGTCGTTGGCCGGGTCGAGCGGCGCGCTCACCGGCCACCAGACGACGACCGGCGCGTCCGGCAGCAGCAGCGGCAGGACGACCGAGTCGGCGTGGTCGGCGACCTCGCCGTACAGCCGCAGTACGACCGTCTCGCCGGTGCCCGCGTCCGCGCCGACCCGCACCTCGGCGTCGAGGCGCGACTTCGTGCGGTCGCGGGGCGAGCGGGAGACGCGCTTGATGACCACGAGGGTGCGCGAGGGGTGCTCGCGGGAGGCCTCGTTGGCGGCCTTCAGGGCGTCGTAGGCGTTCTCCTCGTCGGTGACGATGACGAGGGTGAGCACCATGCCGACGGCGGGGGTGCCGATGGCGCGACGCCCCTGCACCAGCGCTTTGTTGATCTTGCTGGCCGTGGTGTCCGTGAGGTCTATCTTCATGGGCGACGCCAGCTCCGTCCGTCTCGCTCGAGCATTTCGTCGGCCTCGACCGGGCCCCACGTGCCCGAGGGGTACTGCGCGGGCTTGCCGTGCTTGTCCCAGTACTGCTCGATCGGGTCGAGGATCTTCCAGGACAGCTCGACCTCCTCGGTGCGCGGGAAGAGGTTCGAGTCGCCCAGCAGGACGTCCAGGATCAGGCGCTCGTACGCCTCCGGGCTCGACTCCGTGAACGACTCGCCGTAGGCGAAGTCCATGGAGACGTCCCGGATCTCCATCGAGGTGCCGGGCACCTTGGAGCCGAAGCGGACCGTGATGCCCTCGTCGGGCTGGACGCGGATGACGATCGCGTTCTGGCCCAGTTCCTCCGTCGCCGTGTGGTCGAAGGGGGAGTGCGGGGCGCGCTGGAAGACGACCGCGATCTCGGTGACGCGGCGGCCCAGACGCTTGCCGGTGCGCAGATAGAAGGGGACGCCCGCCCAGCGGCGGTTGTCCACCTCGACCTTGATGGCCGCGTACGTGTCGGTCTTCGACTTGGGGTCGATGCCGTCTTCCTGGAGGTAGCCGACGGCCTTCTCGCCGCCCTGCCAGCCGGCCGCGTACTGCCCGCGCACGGTGTCGCGGCCCAGGTCCTTGGGGATCCGGACCGCGCCGAGGACCTTGGTCTTCTCGGCGGCGAGGGCGTCCGCGTCGAAGGAGGCGGGCTCCTCCATCGCGGTCAGGGCCATCAGCTGCAGGAGGTGGTTCTGGATGACGTCCCGGGCGGCGCCGATGCCGTCGTAGTAGCCGGCGCGGCCGCCGATGCCGATGTCCTCGGCCATGGTGATCTGCACGTGGTCGACGAAGGACCGGTTCCAGATCGGCTCGAACATCGTGTTGGCGAAGCGGAGCGCCAGGATGTTCTGGACGGTCTCCTTGCCGAGGTAGTGGTCGATGCGGAAGACCTGGTCCGAGGCGAAGACCTCGTGCACGATCGCGTTGAGTTCCTCGGCCGACTTCAGGTCGTGGCCGAAGGGCTTCTCGATGACCGCGCGCCGCCAGGAGCCGTTCGACTGGTCGGCCAGGTGGTGCTTCTTCAGCTGCTGGATGACCACCGGGAAGGCGGACGGCGGCACGGAGAGGTAGAAGGCGAAGTTGCCGCCCGTCCCCTGTGCCTTGTCCAGCTCGTCGATCGTGGCGCGCAGCCGCTCGAACGCGTCGTCGTCGTCGAAGGTGCCCTGGACGAAGCGCATCCCCTGGATGAGCTGCTGCCAGACCTCTTCGCGGAACTCCGTACGGGCGTGTTCCTTGACGGCGTCGTGGACCTCCTGGGCGAAGTCCTCGTTCTTCCACTCGCGGCGGGCGAAGCCGACGAGCGAGAAGCCCGGCGGCAGCAGCCCGCGGTTGGCGAGGTCGTACACGGCGGGCATCAGCTTTTTACGAGACAAATCGCCCGTGACGCCGAAGATGACCAGGCCCGACGGCCCCGCGATACGCGGGAGCCGTCGGTCTGCGGGGTCACGCAGCGGGTTGCTGCTTGACAAGGTTTCAGCCCTCCGAAGGGGCGAGGCGCTTGAGTTCCGCCTCTGTGGACTTGAGCAGGTCGTTCCAGGACGCCGCGAACTTCTCGACGCCCTCGTCCTCCAGGAGCTGGACCACGTCGTCGTACGAGATCCCGAGCTTCTCGACCGCGTCGAGCTCGGCGCGGGACTGCTCGTACGTACCGGCGATGGTGTTGCCGGTGATCTCGCCGTGGTCCTCGGCGGCCTGCAGGGTGGCCTCGGGCATGGTGTTCACCGTGTTCGGCGCCACCAGATCGTCGACGTACAGGGTGTCCTTGTACGCCGGGTCCTTGACGCCGGTCGAGGCCCACAGCGGGCGCTGCTTGTTGGCCTGCGCCTTGTCGAGGGCGGCCCAGCGGTCGGAGGAGAAGACCTCCTCGTACGCCTGGTAGGCGAGCCGGGCGTTGGCGAGAGCCGCCTTGCCGCGGGCGGCCTTGGCCTCGGGGGTGCCCAGGGCGTCGAGCCGCTTGTCGATCTCGGTGTCCACGCGGGACACGAAGAAGGACGCCACCGAGTGGATCTTGGAGAGGTCCAGGCCCGCGGCCTTCGCCTTCTCCAGGCCCGCCAGGTAGGCGTCCATGACCTCGCGGTAGCGCTCCAGCGAGAAGATCAGCGTGACGTTGACGCTGATGCCCCTGCCGATGACCTCGGTGATCGCGGGCAGGCCCGCCTTGGTCGCCGGGATCTTGATGAGCGTGTTCGGGCGGTCCACCAGCCAGGCCAGCTGCTTGGCCTCCGCGATGGTCGCGGTGGTGTTGTGGGCCAGGCGCGGGTCGACCTCGATGGAGACCCGGCCGTCCTGGCCCTGCGTCGCGTCGAAGACCGGACGCAGGATGTCGGCGGCGTCACGGACGTCCGCCGTCGTGATCATGCGGATGGCCTCGTCGACGGTGACCTTGCGGGCGGCGAGATCGGCGAGCTGCTGCTCGTAGCCGTCGCCGCTGCTGATCGCCTTCTGGAAGATCGACGGGTTGGTGGTGACGCCCACGACGTGCTGCTGGTCGATCAGTTCGGCGAGGTTGCCGGACGTGATCCGCTTGCGCGACAGGTCGTCCAGCCAGATCGCGACGCCTTCCTCGGAGAGGCGCTTGAGTGCGTCTGTCATGGAAATTGCATCTCCTACATGTCGTATTTCAGCGTCAGCGCTGGGCTGCGGCGATCGATTCCCGGGCGGCATTGGCGACGTTCTCGGCAGTGAAGCCGAATTCACGGAAGAGGACCTTGCCGTCGGCCGAAGCACCGAAGTGCTCCAGCGAAACAATGCGTCCCGCGTCCCCGACGAACCGGTGCCAGGTCAGACCGATACCGGCCTCGACCGAGACGCGCGCCTTCACCGACGGCGGCAGGACGCTGTCCCGATACGCCTGGTCCTGCTCCTCGAACCACTCCACGCAGGGCATGGACACGACCCGCGTCGGGACGCCCGCGGCCTGGAGCTGCTCGCGCGCCTCGACGGCGACATGCACTTCGGAACCGGTGGCGATGAGGATGACCTCCGGCTCGCCCCCCTCGGCCTCGAAGCGGACGTAACCGCCCTTGACCGTGTTCTCGTCGGCCTCGTACGTCGGCACGCCCTGACGGGTCAGCGCGAGGCCGTGCGGGGCGCCCTTGCCGAAGACCTTCGTGTAGCGCCCCAGGATCTCGCGCCAGACGATCGCGGTCTCGTTGGCGTCCGCGGGACGGACGACGTTGAGGCCGGGAATGGCGCGCAGCGAGGCCAGGTGCTCGACCGGCTGGTGGGTCGGGCCGTCCTCACCGAGACCGATGGAGTCGTGCGTCCACACGTACGTCACCGGCAGGTGCATCAGAGCGGACAGACGCACGGCGTTGCGCATGTAGTCGGAGAACACCAGGAAGGTGCCCCCGTAGACACGGGTGTTGCCGTGCAGGGTGATGCCGTTCATCTCCGCGGCCATGGAGTGCTCGCGGATGCCGAAGTGGATCGTGCGGCCGAACGGGTTCGCGCCCGGCAGCGGGTTGTCGGCCGGCAGGAACGAGGAGTTCGGGTCGATCGTCGTGTTGTTCGAGCCCGCGAGGTCGGCGGAGCCGCCCCACAGCTCGGGGATGACCGCACCGAGAGCTTGCAGCACCTTGCCGGACGCGGCACGGGTGGCGACACCCTTGCCCGCCTCGAACGCCGGGAGCTTCTCCTCCCAGCCGGCCGGCAGCTTGCCCGCGGCGATCCGGTCGAACTCGGCGGCGCGCTCGGGCTGAGCGGTGCGCCACTCCTGGAAGCCCTTCTCCCACTCGGCCTTCGCCTCACGGCCGCGGTCGAGAGCCTTGCGGGTGTGCGCGAGGACCTCGGCGGCGACGTCGAAGGACTTCTCGGGGTCGAAGCCGAGGACGCGCTTGGTGGCCGCGACCTCGTCCTCGCCGAGCGCGGAGCCGTGCGCGGCCTCGGTGTTCTGCGCGTGCGGGGCGGGCCAGGCGATGATCGAGCGCATCGCGATGAACGACGGCTTGTCCGTCACCTTCTTCGCGGCCTCGATCGCGTTGTAGATGGCGTGCGGGTCGATGTCGCCGTCCGGCTTCGGGGCGACGCGCTGCACGTGCCAGCCGTACGCCTCGTACCGCTCGACGGTGTCCTCGGAGACCGCCGTCTCGGTGTCGCCCTCGATCGAGATGTGGTTGTCGTCCCACAGCAGGATGAGGTTGCCGAGCTTCTGGTGACCGGCGAGGGAGGACGCCTCGTGGGAGATGCCCTCCTGGAGGCAGCCGTCACCGGCGATCGCGTAGATGAAGTGGTCGAAGGGGGACTCGCCCTGTGCCGTGTCCGGGTCGAACAGACCGCGCTCGTAGCGGGCGGCCATCGCCATGCCCACCGCGTTCGCGACACCCTGCCCGAGCGGGCCGGTCGTGGTCTCCACGCCGGGGGTGTGTCCGTACTCGGGGTGGCCCGGGGTGCGGGAGCCCCACGTCCGGAAGGACTCCAGATCGTCCAGCTCCAGGCCGAACCCGGCCAGGTAGAGCTGTGTGTAGAGGGTCAGGGACGAGTGGCCCGCGGACAGCACGAAGCGGTCACGTCCGGTCCAGTCGGGATCCGCCGGGTCATGCCGCATCACCTTCTGGAAGAGGGTGTACGCGGCAGGCGCCAGACTCATGGCCGTACCGGGATGGCCGTTTCCGACCTTCTGTACGGCATCGGCGGCCAGGACGCGGGCGGTGTCGACGGCCCGCTGGTCCAACTCGGTCCACTCGAGGTCTGTGGTGGTCGGCTTGGTGCTCACCCTGGGTCAGGGCTCCTCTCCACATGTCACGCATGTCGTTGCCGGTGCACTGGGCGCCCACCGGCCGTTGTCGAGCCTACCCCCGTAGGTACGTGCGTTTTTTCGAGTCATTCCAGACTGCCGGGACTCTCCGGGATCCGCCTCCCGACTGGTCCGTTCCATGTTCGGCAACTGAATACGGAGCCGCTCGTAAGAGTGCTCAATCGAGCTTCGTCACGCCCGTTTCGCACGCCCCGTTCGCTCCCCGGTGCGGCCGCTCCCAACACGACCCCACCCCCGCGAAGGCCGAGGTATAGGCAACGTCTACAGTGGCGTGGTACGCGCGAGCCTTTACGGGGAGTTCACACCCCGGGGCTTGCTGGGATGTCTCTGTCAGGGGTGTGCGTGACGGCCGTCGAATCCCGTCCAGCGGGGGTGCTCGGGACGAGCAGCAGCCCAAGCCACCGGCCGTTCGGGGCCCGTGTCAAGGCGTTCGTGGCGCTGACCAAGCCGCGAATCATCGAACTGTTGCTGATCACCACCGTTCCGGTGATGTTCCTGGCTCAGCAGGGTGTACCCGACCTCAAACTGGTCCTGCTCACCTGCCTCGGCGGTTTTCTGTCGGCGGGCGGCGCCAACGCGCTGAACATGTACATCGACCGCGACATCGACGCCCTGATGGAGCGCACCTCGCAGCGCCCGCTGGTCACCGGCATGGTCAGCCCACGTGAGTGCCTGGCCTTCGGGATCACGCTGGCGGTCGTCTCGACCCTGCTGTTCGGGCTGACCGTCAACTGGCTGTCCGCCTGGCTGTCACTCGGAGCGCTCCTTTTCTACGTCGTCGTTTACACGATGATCCTCAAGCGGCGCACCTCCCAGAACATCGTCTGGGGCGGTATCGCCGGCTGCCTCCCGGTGCTCATCGGCTGGTCGTCCGTCACCAACTCCATGTCGTGGGCGCCGGTCATCCTCTTCCTCGTCATGTTCTTCTGGACGCCGCCGCACTACTGGCCGCTGTCCATGAAGGTGAGGGACGACTACGCGCGAGTGGGCGTGCCGATGCTCCCGGTCGTCGCCTCCAACAAGGTGGTCGCCCGCCAGATCGTCATCTACAGCTGGGTGATGGTCGCGGTCTCGCTGCTGCTCACCCCGCTCGGCTACACGGGCTGGTTCTACACCCTGGTCGCGCTCGGCGCGGGCGGGTTCTGGCTGTGGGAGGCGCACGGTCTGCAAAGCCGCGCCAAGGCCGAGGTGACCGGCGGGAAGCTCAAGGAGATGCGGCTGTTCCACTGGTCGATCACCTATGTGTCGCTCCTGTTCGTGGCGGTCGCGGTGGACCCCTTCCTGCGCTAGTACGGCTCCCTGATCCTTGACGGGCGGGGTACGTGGGCTAAGCCACGTACCCCGCCCGTCGCCGTTTGATCTACCCGTCGGTAGCATTTTGGCCATGGCAGACACGCAGCAGGTTGACGAGACCACCGGCGCCGCCCAGGACGTCAAGGCCGAGCGCAAGGCGGCCAAGCTCGCCCAGCGGATCAACGCCTTCGCCAAGGAGCACGGCGGGACCGAGGGGCACGTCGAGTACATCGGGCAGCGCGGCGCCCGGATCGTCCTTGTCGGCGCGGACGGTGGGTGGGGCGACCTGGTGGCGCCCACCTATGCGATCGCCGAAGAGGCCGTGAAGAAGGCCGGCATCACTGTTCACGAGACGTTCGACGGTGAGTTCGCGGCGAAGGTCAAGACGGGGCCGTACGAGTGGAAGAGGATGGCGGGGATCCAGCTGGGGGCGCCGAGTAACGGCTGACAATATCTGTTATCTGTCGCCTGACAGTTGATATCCGTCATCTGCCATCTGTCATTTGTCATCCGACATCCGTCGGCTGTCATTCGTCAGCTGTCATCTGTCGGCTGTCATTCGTCAGCTGTTGGTACGGCTTGCGCTTCACCAACACCTGACGCCCGCCTCACCCGTTAGGACCTGAAGAACGCAACGGTCCAGTCGCGGGGAGTCCGGATGATCGAAACACCATCCCTGGTGGACCAGTACTGCCACGGCGTACTGAGGACGGAGCTGGGCCTCGGCACCTTCGAGGCCCACCTCGCCAGAACCGAGGGCCCCCCGGCCCCCGGCACCACCTTCTTCGACACCCAGACCGGCTTCGCGGTACGCCGCTGGTGCCCGCCCCTGCTCGGTCTGGAACCGCACTGTCCGCCCGCCCGCTATCTGGCCCGGCGCCGTGAACTCGGCGTCCTGGAGTCGGGCCGCAGACTCCTGCGCGGCAGCGGCATCACGACGTATCTCGTCGACACGGGGCTGCCCGGGGATCTGACGGGACCGGGTGAGATGGCCTCGACCGGCGCGGCCCACGCCCATGAGATCGTCCGCCTGGAGCTGCTGGCGGAGCAGGTCGCGGACACCTCCGGCACGGTCGAGTCCTTCCTCGCCAACCTCGCCGAGTCCGTCCACGGAGCCGCCGCGAACGCCGTCGCGTTCACGTCGGTCGCGGGTGGACGGCACGGTCTGGCGCTCGCGCCCGAGCCGCCCGGACCGGGAGAGGTACGGGGCGCGGCCGGGCGCTGGCTCGCGGACCGCCGGGTGGGCGGGGCGCTGAGCGACCCGGTCCTGCTGCGCCACTTGCTGTGGATCGCGGTCGCCTCGGGCCTGCCCCTCCAGCTCCACGCCGGTCTGGGCGAACCCGGTCTGCGCATCGACCGCACCGACCCCGTGCTGCTCACCGACTTCGCCCGTGCCACGGCCGGGCTCGGCACGGACCTCGTCCTTCTGCACGGCTACCCGTACCACCGGCACGCGGCGCACCTCGCCGGGGTCTTCCCGCACGTCTACGCCGACCTGGGTGCCGCGCTGGTGCGTACGGGAGCCCGGGCGGCGGCCGTCCTCTCCGAGATCCTGGAGCTGGCCCCCTTCGGCAAGCTCCTGTTCTCCAGCGGGGCACACGGCCTGCCCGAGCTGCACGTCGTCGGCGCACGTCTGTTCCGCGAGGCGCTCGCCCGGGTGCTGGGTGCCTGGGTCGCCGAGGGAGCCTGGTCGCTGGCGGACGCGCAGCGGGTGGCGGGACTGATCGCGGCGGGGAACGCGCGGCGGGTGTACGGGGTGGAGTGAGCCGGTGCCGGATCCCCTACGAACGGACTACGCGCGCGTGAGCGCCGATTCCGCGGCCGTCCCCGGCAGTTCCGACGCGGCCTGAGGGCGTTCACGCAGCGACAGCAGGACCCGCAGGACGCCGATCCAGACCAGGCAGGCGCCGAACATGTGGAGGCCGACCAGGGCCTCGGGGAGGTCCGTGAAGTACTGGACGTAGCCGATGACACCCTGGCCGAGCAGGATCAGGAACAGGTCGCGGGTGCGGTCGAGCGGGCCCTTGGGGGCGTCGACGGCCTTGAGGACGAACCACAGGGCGAAGGTCAACGTGACCACGATCCAGGCCAGCACGGCGTGCAGCTTGGTGACGGTCTCCCAGTTGACGGCCATGCGTTCGACCTCGCTGGAGTCGCCCGCGTGCGGACCCGCGCCGGTGACCACCGTGCCCACCGCGATCAGCACGACGGAGGCGGCGACCAAACACCACACGAGCTGCTGCACCGCCTTGCCGACCAGCGGGCGCGGCTCGGCGGAGCCCTCGCGGGTGCGCTGCCACATGACCGTGGCCACCGTGATGAGCGCTGTGGAGAGCAGGAAGTGCGCGGCGACCGTGTACGGGTTGAGGCCGACCAGGACGACGATGCCGCCGAGGATCGCGTTGCTCATGACGATCCAGAACTGCGCCCAGCCGAGCCGGGTGAGGTCGCGCCGCCACGGCTTCTGGGAGCGCGCGGCGATGATCGCCCAGCCGACCGCCGCGCACAGCACATAGGTCAGCATGCGGTTGGTGAACTCGATGACTCCGTGGAAGCCCATCGCGCTCGTCGTCGTGAGCGAGTCGTCGGTGCACTTGGGCCAGGTCGGGCAGCCGAGGCCCGAGCCGGTCAGCCGTACGGCGCCGCCGGTGACCACGATGACCACCGACATGACGAGCGCGGCGAGGGCCGCTCGTCGCACCGTCCGGGAGGTCGGGGTCCAGCGTTCGGCGATGAGGGCGAGCGGGTTGCGCGCGAAGGCTACGGCGTCGGCTCGGGTCACGTTGGGCACGGGCCCCATCGTAGGCCGCCGCTTGTGCACCGCTTCACGAGGCCCCCGCACCTACGCAAATCGCCACCTCGGCACGCCTCGGGCGGCGTATTCCCGGGGGTCACTCCCAGCGGAAGAACTTGGCCGCCGCCCCCAGGCCCACGACCGCCCACACGGCCAGGATCCCGAGGTCGCCCCACGGCATGCCCGCCCCGTGCTGGAGCACGTCCCGCAGCCCGTCCGAGAGCGCCGAGATGGGCAGCAGACCGAGCACGTCCTGGGTGCCCGCCGGGAACTTGTCCATCGGGACGATCACGCCGCCGCCCACGAGGAGCAGCAGGAAGACCAGGTTCGCGGCGGCGAGCGTCGCCTCCGCCTTCAGCGTGCCGGCCATCAGCAGGCCCAGGCCCGAGAAGGCGGCCGTGCCCAGGATCAGCAGGAGCACGACGGCGAACGGGTTGCCGTGCGGCGACCAGCCCAGCGAGAAAGCGATCACTGTCAGCAGGACGACCTGGAGGACCTCCGTGACCAGCACGGACGCCGTCTTCGCGGTCATCAGGCCCCAGCGGGGCAGGGGGGAGGCGGCGAGCCGCTTCAGGACCCCGTAGCGCCGCTCGAAGCCGGTGGCGATGGCCTGCCCGGTGAACGCCGTCGACATCACGGCGAGCGCCAGGATGCCGGGGGCCAGGAAGTCGACCGCCTCGCCCCTGCCGGTGTCGATGATGTCGACCGAGCTGAACAGGACCAGCAGAAGCGTCGGGATGATCACCGTGAGGAGGAGCTGCTCGCCGTTGCGGAGCAGCATCTTCGTCTCGAGCGCGGCCTGCGCGCCGATCATCCGGGGCAGCGGGGCCGCCCCCGGCTTCGGGGTGTAGGTACCGGCGGTGGTCATGAACGCAGCTCCTTGCCGGTGAGTTCCAAAAACACGTCTTCCAGGGTGTGGCGTTCGACGGAGATCTTCTCCGGCATCACGCCGTGCTGCGCGCACCAGGAGGTGACCGTCGCCAGCAGTTGCGGATCGACCTTGCCGCCCACCCGGTACGAGCCGGGCGTCAGCTCGGCGGCCGTGCAGTCGGCGGGGAGGGCCTTGAGCAGGGAGCCGACGTCGAGCCCCGGACGGCCGGTGAAGCGCAGGGTGTTCTCGGCGCCGCCGCGGCACAACTGCTCGGGGGAGCCCTGTGCGATGACCTTGCCCGCGTCGATGATCGCGACGTCGTCGGCGAGCTGTTCGGCCTCGTCCATGTAGTGCGTGGTGAGGATGACCGAGACGCCGTCGGCGCGCAGATCGCGGACCAGGTCCCAGGTGGCGCGGCGGGCCTGCGGGTCGAGGCCCGCGGTCGGCTCGTCGAGGAAGACCAGTTGGGGGCGGCCGACCACGGCCATCGCGAGCGCGAGGCGCTGCTGTTGGCCGCCCGAGAGCCGCCGGTAGGTCGTGCGGCCGCAGCTGTCGAGGCCGAGTCGTTCGATGAGCGCGTCCACGTCCAGGGGGCGGGCGTGGAGCTTCGCCACATGGCGGAGCATCTCGTCGGCGCGGGCGCCGGAGTAGACCCCGCCGGACTGGAGCATCACGCCGATGCGGGAGTGCAGTGGCCCGGACTGTCTCACCGGGTCGAGGCCGAGGACGCGTACCGTGCCGGAATCCGGCTTCCGGTACCCCTCGCAGGTCTCGACCGTGGTCGTCTTGCCCGCCCCGTTGGGGCCCAGTACGGCGGTGATGCCCGCCTCGGCCACCAGGTCGAGGCCGTCCACCGCGGTCTTTGTGCCGTACCGCTTCACCAGGGCCTGGACCTGGACCACGGGCTCGCTTCGCATGAGGCGCAAGTCTAGGGAGCCGGTCGGGTGATCGGGTGGGCGGGGTTCAGGAGCCTGTCGTGGGGATGACCCATTCCTCTCGGGGTCGGTGCAGCTCCAGCCAGCGCTCCGCGTACGCCACCGCGTCGGCCACCGGGAAGAGGCGTACGTCGGCAGCGCCCACCCGGCCCCGCACGACGGGGCGGTCCCGCTCGAAGTCGGAGCCCAGCTCGTCGAAGCGGTCGGAGTCGACGGAGACCTCCGTGACGACCTCCCAGCGGGTCGTCCCCCGCGGGGTGCGCGCCGGGCGTCCCACCTCGACGCGCGGGGACGGTATGCGGTATTCGGCCAGGTGGAAGCTGGTACATGTGTCGTAGCCCGCGCCGAGCATGAGCACCCGGGCGCCGAGGGCCTCCAGGCGTGCCAGCGGGCTGCGCTCGCCGAGCCGACAGTCGGGGGCGTGCCCCTCGACGATCTCCGCCGCGCGGGGGCCGAGGGCGGCGAAGGAGGTCTGCGGATGGGCGCTGCGCAGGGCGCCGGGCCAGGTGCGGACGGTCTCCGGGATCACGCCCACCCCGCGGCTGGGCGTCACGAGGGGGTCGTACGCGGGCATTGTCGCCCGAATGGGGGACCACCACTCCTCGGGTACGGGCGGATTGCTCCACAGCGCCGGGTCGGACAGGTCCCCGGACTGGGTGGGGACCACCAGGGTGCCGTCGGGGCCGAGTGCGCCGAGCAGTCCCTGGACGACGGCGACCGGGCCGCCGTTGACCCAGCCGAGGGAACTCAGGGAGGAGTGCGCGAGAAGCGTTTCTCCGGGTTGGACGCCCAGCTCCAGAAGCTGGGCGGCGAGGGTGTCCCGTGTGACGAGTGGGCCGGTCGGAGGGGGTGTCGACATGGTTCCCGAGTCTTGCGGAGACCCGGTCCCGAGGCCAGTGAATTGATCGATCAAAGATCGTTTCCGCAGGTCATCTTAGGTATACCTAAGTGATGCACGGCACCGTCCACCCTCCGGGGTGCGGCTTGTCAGGCTCTGAGGAATTACGCAACAATGGCGTTGTGAAAAACGTTGGCGAGGCTCGGGAGACCCCCACGGGGGCTCCTCAGGAGGAACTCGCGACCGGTGAGCGTTCGACGCGCAACCGTGTCGCGCGGTCCATCCTGGACCACGGCCCGTCGACCGTCGCGGATCTCGCGGGGCGTCTGGGCCTGACCCAGGCCGCCGTACGCCGTCATCTCGACGCGCTGGTCGCCGACGACGTGGTGGAAGCACGGGAACAGCGGGTCTACGGAGCGCGTACGCGCGGCCGGCCCGCCAAGGTGTTCGCCCTGACCGACTGCGGCCGGGACGCCTTCGACCAGTCCTACGACAAGCTCGCCGCGGACGCGATGCGCTGGATCGCGGCGCGTGAGGGCGGGGACGAGGCCGTCGTCGCCTTCGCGCGCGCCCGGATGGCCGCGCAGGCCGAGGCCTATCGTCGGGCCGTCGAGGCCGCCGAGCCGGAGGAGCGCGCCGAAGCCCTGGCCAAGGCCTTGAGTGTGGACGGGTACGCTGCTACAGCGCGTAGCGCACCGGTCGGCGAGCAGCTCTGCCAGCACCACTGCCCGGTCGCTCATGTCGCCGAGCAGTTCCCGCAGCTGTGCGAGGCGGAGACCGAGTTCTTCTCCCAGCTGCTCGGCACCCATGTGCAGCGGCTGGCCACCATCGCCCACGGCGACGGTGTGTGCACCACGTTCATTCCCAAGATTTCCAAGATGTCCGAATCCACCCATAACGCATCTGCAAGTACCGCCGGGAGGAACCCCGCATGACGCTCCCCATCGAGGAGACTGCCCACCCTGAGCTCGAGGGTCTGGGTACGTACGAATACGGCTGGGCCGACTCCGACGTGGCCGGTGCCTCTGCCAAGCGCGGTATCAACGAGGACGTCGTCCGCGACATCTCCGCGAAGAAGAACGAGCCGGAGTGGATGACCAAGCTCCGCCTCAAGGGCCTGCGCCTCTTCGAGAAGAAGCCCATGCCCAACTGGGGCTCGGACCTGTCCGGGATCGACTTCGACAACATCAAGTACTTCGTGCGCTCCACGGAGAAGCAGGCGGAGTCCTGGGAGGACCTGCCCGAGGACATCAAGAACACGTACGACAAGCTCGGCATCCCGGAGGCGGAGAAGCAGCGCCTCGTCGCCGGTGTCGCGGCCCAGTACGAGTCCGAGGTCGTCTACCACCAGATCCGCGAGGACCTGGAGGAGCAGGGCGTCATCTTCCTCGACACCGACACCGCCCTCAAGGAGCACCCGGAGCTCTTCAAGGAGTACTTCGGCACCGTCATCCCGGTCGGCGACAACAAGTTCGCGTCGCTGAACACGGCCGTGTGGTCCGGTGGCTCCTTCATCTACGTGCCGAAGGGCGTGCACGTCGAGATCCCGCTCCAGGCCTACTTCCGTATCAACACGGAGAACATGGGCCAGTTCGAGCGGACGCTGATCATCGTCGACGAGGACGCCTACGTCCACTACGTCGAGGGTTGTACGGCGCCGATCTACAAGTCGGACTCCCTGCACTCCGCGGTGGTCGAGATCATCGTGAAGAAGGGCGCCCGCTGCCGCTACACGACCATCCAGAACTGGTCGAACAACGTCTACAACCTGGTCACCAAGCGCGCCGTGGCGTACGAGGGCGCGACCATGGAGTGGATCGACGGCAACATCGGCTCCAAGGTCACCATGAAGTACCCGGCCGTCTACCTGATGGGCGAGCACGCCAAGGGCGAGACCCTCTCCATCGCCTTCGCGGGCGAGGGCCAGCACCAGGACGCCGGCTCCAAGATGGTCCACATGGCGCCCAACACGTCGTCGAACATCGTGTCGAAGTCCGTGGCGCGTGGTGGCGGTCGTACGTCCTACCGCGGTCTGGTCGAGATCGGCGAGGGCGCCCACGGCTCGAAGTCGAACGTGCTGTGCGACGCGCTGCTCGTCGACACCATCTCCCGCTCCGACACGTACCCGTACGTCGACGTCCGTGAGGACGACGTGTCCATGGGCCACGAGGCGACCGTCTCCAAGGTCTCCGAGGACCAGCTCTTCTACCTGATGAGCCGCGGTCTGACGGAGTTCGAGGCGATGGCGATGATCGTGCGCGGCTTCGTCGAGCCGATCGCCAAGGAACTGCCCATGGAGTACGCGCTTGAACTCAACCGGCTGATCGAGCTGCAGATGGAAGGCGCCGTCGGCTAAGACCCGCCGCCCGGAAAACAGCTGGTGGCCCGCCCCTTCCGGCGGGCCCGATGATCTCAACCGACGCAGGAAAGAGAGCAGACCGACAGCCATGGCTGAGGCTCAGAACATCCCGGTGGGTTCCACCACCGCCGGACAGATCGCGGTGGCCGCCGAGTCGACCGTCGCCACGCGCATGAGCGCGCCCCCGTCCTTCGACGTGGCGGACTTCCCGGTCCCCCACGGCCGCGAGGAGGAGTGGCGGTTCACCCCGCTGGAGCGCCTGCGCGGGCTGCACGACGGGACCGCGGTCGCGACCGGCGACGGCCTGAAGGTCGACGTGGAGGCGCCTGCGGGCGTCGTCGTGGAGACCGTCGGCCGTGACGACGCGCGCCTCGGCCGGGCGGGCACCCCGGTGGACCGCGTGGCCGCCCAGGCGTACTCCGCGTTCGAGAAGGCCGGCGTGATCACCGTCCCCAAGGAGGCGGTGCTCACCGAGCCCATCCGGATCGCGGTGCACGGCGAGGGCGGGGTCGCCTACGGCCACCAGGTCGTGGAGCTCGGAGCCTTCGCCGAGGCCGTCGTCGTCATCGACCACACCGGTGACGCCGTGCTGGCCGCCAACGTCGACTACATCCTGGGCGACGGCGCCAAGCTCACCGTCGTCTCCGTCCAGGACTGGGACGACAAGGCCGTGCACGTGGGCCAGCACAACGCGCTGATCGGCCGGGACGCCACGTTCAAGTCCTTCGTGGTCACCTTCGGCGGCGACCTCGTGCGCCTGCACCCGCGTGTGGCCTACGCCGGCACCGGCGGTGAGGCCGAGCTGTTCGGTCTGTACTTCACGGACGCGGGCCAGCACCAGGAGCACCGTCTGCTGGTCGACCACAACACCCCGCACTGCAAGTCGAACGTCGCCTACAAGGGCGCGCTCCAGGGCGACGGCGCGCACGCGGTGTGGATCGGTGACGTCCTCATCGAGGCCAAGGCCGAGGGTACGGACACGTACGAGATGAACCGCAACCTGGTTCTGACCGACGGTGCCCGCGTCGACTCCGTGCCGAACCTGGAGATCGAGACCGGCGAGATCGTCGGCGCCGGCCACGCCTCCGCGACCGGCCGTTTCGACGACGAGCAGCTCTTCTACCTGATGGCCCGCGGCATCCCCGCCGAGGAGGCCCGCCGACTGGTGGTCCGCGGGTTCTTCGCCGAGCTGGTCCAGCAGATCGGTGTCGACGACATCGAAGAGCGGCTCCTCGTGAAAATCGACGAGGAGCTGGAGGCGTCGGTCTGATGACTGCCTCGTCGACGTTCGTACGCGCCTGCGGGCTGAGCGAGCTGGAGGAGGACACCCCGAAGCGGGTGGAACTCGACGGCACGCCGGTCTCGGTCGTGAAGACCGAGGGGGAGGTGTTCGCGATCAACGACATCTGCTCGCACGCGAACGTCTCGCTCTCCGAGGGCGAGGTGGAGGACTGCCAGATCGAGTGCTGGCTGCACGGCTCCGCGTTCGACCTCCGCACCGGCAAGCCGTCCGGCCTTCCCGCGACGCGCCCCGTCCCCGTATACCCCGTAAAGATCGAAGGGGACGACGTGCTCGTCTCCCTCACCCAGGAGTCCTGAGGAACCCATGGCAACGCTTGAAATCCACGACCTGCACGTCACCGTCGAGGCCGACAACGCCACGAAGGAGATCCTCAAGGGCGTCGACCTGACCGTGAAGCAGGGCGAGACGCACGCCATCATGGGCCCCAACGGCTCCGGCAAGTCGACCCTCGCCTACTCCCTCGCGGGCCACCCGAAGTACACGATCACCGGCGGCACCGTCACCCTCGACGGCGAGGACGTCCTGGAGATGTCCGTCGACGAGCGCGCCCGCGCGGGCCTGTTCCTGGCGATGCAGTACCCGGTCGAGGTCCCCGGTGTGTCGGTCTCCAACTTCCTGCGCACCTCCGCCACGGCTGTCCGCGGCGAGGCCCCCAAGCTGCGCACCTGGGTGAAGGAGGTCAAGGAGACCATGGAGCGCCTCTCCATGGACCCGTCCTTCGCCGAGCGCAACGTCAACGAGGGCTTCTCCGGCGGTGAGAAGAAGCGCCACGAGATCCTTCAGCTGGAACTGCTCAAGCCGAAGATCGCGATCCTCGACGAGACCGACTCCGGCCTGGACGTCGACGCCCTGCGCATCGTCTCCGAGGGCGTCAACCGTGTCCGCGAGACCGGCGAGGTCGGCACCCTGCTGATCACGCACTACACGCGCATCCTGCGCTACATCAAGCCCGACTTCGTCCACGTCTTCTCCGGCGGCAAGATCGTCGAGTCCGGCGGCGCCGAGCTCGCCGACAAGCTGGAGAACGAGGGCTACGAGGCCTACACCACGAAGGGTGGCGTATCCGCGTGACACAGCTGCCGGGCCTCCTCGACACCGAGGCGATCCGCAAGGACTTTCCCATCCTGGACCGTCAGGTCCACGACGGCAGGAAGCTCGTCTACCTGGACAACGCGGCGACTTCGCAGAAGCCGCGCCAGGTGCTCGACGCCCTGAACGAGTACTACGAGCGCTACAACGCCAACGTCCACCGCGGTGTCCATGTGCTCGCCGAGGAGGCCACGGCGCTGTACGAGGGCGCGCGCGACAAGGTCGCCGCGTTCATCAACGCGCCGAGCCGCGACGAGGTGATCTTCACCAAGAACGCCTCCGAGTCGCTCAACCTCGTGGCCAACATGCTCGGCTGGGCCGACGAGCCGTACCGGGTCGACCACGAGACCGAGATCGTCATCACCGAGATGGAGCACCACTCCAACATCGTGCCGTGGCAGCTGCTGGCGCAGCGCACGGGCGCGAAGCTGAAGTGGTTCGGCCTGACCGACGACGGCCGTCTCGACCTGTCGAACATCAACGAGATCATCACCGAGAAGACGAAGATCGTCTCCTTCGTGCTGGTGTCGAACATCCTGGGCACCGTCAACCCGGTCGAGGCGATAGTGCGCCGCGCCCAGGAGGTCGGCGCGCTGGTCTGCATCGACGCCTCGCAGGCCGCCCCGCACATGCCCCTGGACGTTCAGGCCCTCCAGGCCGACTTCGTGGCCTTCACCGGCCACAAGATGTGCGGTCCGACCGGCATCGGCGTCCTCTGGGGCCGCCAGGAGCTGCTGGAGGACCTGCCTCCGTTCCTCGGCGGCGGCGAGATGATCGAGACGGTGTCGATGCACTCGTCGACGTACGCCCCGGCGCCGCACAAGTTCGAGGCGGGCACCCCGCCGATCGCGCAGGCGGTCGGCCTCGGCGCGGCGATCGACTACCTGAACGCGATCGGCATGGACAAGATCCTCGCCCATGAGCACGCGCTCACCGAGTACGCGGTGAAGCGGCTCGGCGAGGTCCCCGACCTGCGGATCATCGGCCCGACCACGGCCGAGGACCGCGGCGCCGCGATCTCGTTCACGCTCGGTGACATCCACCCGCACGACGTGGGCCAGGTCCTGGACGAGCAGGGCATCGCGGTCCGGGTCGGTCACCACTGCGCACGCCCGGTCTGCCTGCGGTACGGAATTCCTGCGACCACGCGAGCGTCGTTCTATCTGTACTCCACGCCGGCCGAGATCGACGCACTGGTGGACGGCCTGGAGCACGTCCGGAACTTCTTCGGCTGAGGGGCTGGCTGAGACGTGAAGCTTGATTCGATGTACCAGGAAGTCATCCTGGACCACTACAAGCACCCCCATGGGCGGGGCTTGCGGGATGGCGATGCCGAGGTGCACCACGTCAACCCGACGTGCGGCGACGAGATCACGCTGCGCGTGAAGTACGACGGCGAGCAGATCGCGGATATCTCGTACGAGGGGCAGGGCTGCTCCATCAGCCAGGCCTCGGCGTCCGTGCTGAACGAGCTCCTGGTCGGCAAGGGCGTGTCCGAGGCGCAGAAGATCCAGGAGACCTTCCTGGAGCTGATGCAGTCCAAGGGCAGGATCGAGCCCGACGACGCGATGGAGGAGGTGCTGGAGGACGCGGTCGCGTTCGCCGGTGTCTCCAAGTACCCGGCCCGGGTCAAGTGCGCCCTCCTGAGCTGGATGGCGTGGAAGGACGCGACGGCCCAGGCTCTGGGCGAGAGCGCCGAGAGGAAGACGGCATGAGCGAGAACACTGTGACATCGGAAGAGGGCCTGACGACGAAGCCGGCCTCGGAGGAAGAACTCCGTGAGGCGCTGTACGACGTCGTCGACCCGGAGCTCGGCATCGACGTCGTCAACCTCGGCCTGATCTACGGCATTCACGTCGACGACGCGAACATCGCGACGATCGACATGACCCTGACGTCCGCGGCCTGCCCGCTCACCGACGTCATCGAGGACCAGGCCAAGTCCGCCACGGACGGCCTCGTCAACGAACTGCGCATCAACTGGGTCTGGATGCCGCCGTGGGGCCCGGACAAGATCACGGACGACGGACGTGAGCAGCTTCGGGCGCTCGGCTTCAACGTCTGAGTCCGCGCACAGCTCCGCACACGTCTGTGGCCCCCGGCAGCTCGCCGGGGGCCACAGTTGTTCCTGAGGTCAGGACCAGCCGTTCACCACGCGGAACGCCGAGTCCGCGCGGAAGAGCTGGCTGTTGTCGTCTCTGTCCAGGCGGAGCTGGAAGTTGCGGTGGCGCAGATAGCGGCCCGGGTAGTTGATCGACTCCAGCATGACGGCGCCCGTGTACGGCGACGTCCGGGGGCAGAAGGTGGCGTCCTTCCGGAAGAGGTCGGAGCCGTCGTTGCGGTCGGCGCGCAGCATGAAGTTGCGGTGACGCAGATAGGCGCCGTCGGGGGTGGTGAAGGAGTAGCAGTCGGCGTTGCCGAGCCCCTCCACCATCTTGAAGCTGGCGTCCCGCTTGGTCGAGCCCGAGCTGCCCGAATCCACCGGGTCGAGTCGTACGAAGCCGTTGCTCAGATGCCAGTAGCGGTCCGGGTAGTTGACCGACTGGAGCGACTTCCGTGAGGAGACCGGCTTGGACTCGGGCGGCTTGCTGGCCGAGGCGGTCTTCGACGGTCCGGTGGGGTCGGGGACGGGCTTGTCGTCGGACCCCTGTTCCGAGGGTTTTGGCGAGGCCGAGTCCGACGCGGTGGAGGTGGTGGTGGAGCCGGCGTGCCGCGGGGAGGACAGGGCGTTCTTGCCGGCCGGGGCCGTGGTGCTGCCCGAGGCGGAGAGGCCGGGCATGAACGGGACGTCCGTGTCGGAGGTGGTGTGGTTCGCCCGGTCCTTCGACGCGGCGTCGCTGTTGCTGTCGAGTACGGCGATCGCGGTCGCCGTGGCGATGAGCACCGCGATCGCGAGTCCGCCGGCCATCCACAGCCGTCGGGTTCCGGGCAACCGGCCCTCGTCCGGGAACTCCCCGGACTCCCAGGGGGCCGGCGGTTCGGTGAAGGGGGGCAGTTCCATCGGATAGGGAGTGCCTTGGGGGGTGGGGCGCCAGGCGGGTTCCTCCGAAGTGGGCGCGGGCTGGTCGGGCCCGGGCTCGGGTTCGGGCTCTGGCGTTGTTTCTGGCATGCGCGTTCCTCCAGCGTCGCCCAAGGCGCACGCGGATTCGTTTACTGGTCTCAGCACAAGAAGGGGGGAGCGCGGACACACGGAACGGCGGTAGCCGTGGAGACCGGGTGCGCGACTTGTGAAACAGTAGTGGACTTGGTGAGTTCTGAGCAGCCGTTTCCCCCACTGATCCCTTGGCCCCACGGGGATTCATGGGGGTTCATGCGAATTCATGGGCGTGGTGGCTTCACATTGCATTCTCAGTGTGATCCAAGTCCGGGCTCATCGGGGTGCGACAGCGTGAGGTCGTGTCTGTTTCTGTACAACTCGCCTCCACACGACCGGTGTTCGTCCTCAGCTGCCCCGCTGCTGCAGTTGATGCTGCACGCGCATCCACGGATCGCCCTGCCGCCCGAAACCCTCCCCCATAGCCTTAAGGGCATGGGGGACCCCCATCGTGCTCCCCGCCTACGAAGGCCGGTTGGCCTTCGGTGATCTGGCGGAGCGCGGCAACCGGGCCGGGCTCGCGCGCTGGATCACCGGCCGCAAGGAGACCCGCTTCCATGAACTCGGGCTGGACGCCGGGCGCGTGGCCGAGCGGATCACCGACGGGCCGCCCACCCTCGGCTCGGGCCTGTCCGGCGGATCAAGTCGGAGGGAAGCGACGGTGCCTTATAAGCACAAGTGGGCGTGCCAAGCCCCGCGTCTCCGGCACGATCCGCCGGACAGGCCCTAGGCTCTCGGCATCGCGCTCCGTGCCTACGCCGAGGAGCACGGCAAGGCGCGCTGGGGCGACAAGCGACCCGCGTACGCCCTGCGCGTGGCGGAGATCCTGCGGCTGTTCCCCGACGCGCAGTTCGTCCACCTCGTACGGGACGGCCGGGACTGCGTCGCCTCGCTGCTCGGGATGCCCTGGTGGCACCGCGGGTTCCACGAGGCCGTGGCCACCTGGGCCCAGGTCATGGACGCCACCCGCAAGTACGCGCGCGAGCTGGGACCGGACAGCTGGTACCAACTGCGCTTCGAGGACCTCTTGGCTGATCCCGAGGGTCAACTCCGCCGCGTGTGCGGGTTCCTGGGCGAGGAGTACGCCCCCGGGATGACCGAGCCGTACCGCGTCGCCGGGATGGCCGTACCCCGCCCGCAAGACCTGGCACCGGCGCACCCACGGCGCGCTGGACACCTCCCGGGCAGGCGCCTGGAGCGCCGGACTGACGACCGATCAGATACGCCTGCGCGAGGCCGCGTTGGGAGAGCGACTGATCTCGTACGGCTACGACCTCGCCGGAGCGGTCCGGCCCGACCCCGCAGAGCTGTTGCGCTACCGGCGGGTGGAGATGCTGCGCCGGGCCGCCCACACCAAGCGGCGGATGCTCGACCGCCTGGCGCGGGTGCGTGAACCCGGACCGTTGGCCTGCCGGCCGGTCGCGGGGTGAGCCGTGAAGTGAGTGAGGAGAAGGGGGCGGGGCGGCGGAGTCGCCGGGGTAGGGCGGGGCTCCTTGTGTACGAGTGTACGCATCGATGCGTACACTCGTACACATGGGGTACGCACTGCTCGCCGGAGCCATCGCCTCCGAGGTGGCCGCCACGACCGCCATGAAGTACAGCGAGGGCTTCAGCAGGCCCTGGCCCTCGCTGGTGACCGTTCTGGGATACGTCATCGCCTTCGTGCTGCTCGCCCAGTGCCTGAAGACGGTTCAGGTCGGCACCGCCTACGCGATCTGGGCCGGCGCCGGGACCGCCGTCATCGCCGCGATCGGCATGGTGTTCCTCGGCGAGGCGCTCAGCCTCACCAAGGTCGCCGGGATACTGCTGATCATCGGCGGGGTCGTGGTGCTGAACCTCGGCGGGGCCCACTGATGGCGGCGCGCCGCTACGACCCCGAGCGGCGACAGCGGATCATCGACGCGGCGATCCGGGTCGTGGGCGCAAGGGGACTCGCCGGGTTGAGCCATCGCACCGTCGCCGCCGAGGCCGATGTGCCGCTCGGCTCCACCACGTACCACTTCAAGACCCTCGACGAACTCATGGTCGCCGCGCTGCGCCAGGCGAACGAGGGGTTCGCCAAGGTGGTCGCCGCGCGCGGCGCCCTGGAGGACCCCCGGGTCGACCTCGCCGGCGAACTCGCCGGGCTGATGGGCGAGTGGCTCGCGGGCGACCGTACGGGGGTGGAGCTGGCGTACGAGCTCTACCTCGCGGCGCTGCGCCGCCCCGTCCTGCGCCCCGTCGCCGCCGAATGGGTCCAGAACCTCACCGAGCCCCTGGCCCGCCGCACCGACCCCGTCACCGCGAGGGCACTGGTCGCACTGGTGGACGGGATCTGTCTGCAGGTGCTGCTGACGGGGGCGACGTACGACGAGGGGTATGCGCGGGAGGTGTTGGGCCGGATGATCGGCTGAGGAGCAGCCGTGGCAGGTGCCCGGTGAGCAGGGTGTGCGGGGCGGGAGGGCGGCCTCCTGCCAGGCGGCTCGCAGGGGGGCGTGCGGGGCGCCCGGCACGTGAGACGGCGCGTGTACCGGTTCGCTCGTGCGCCCCGGGCCGCGTTAGGTTTCACCCATGACCGACACGACTGCTACTCGCACCACCGGCGCCGTCGCCGCCGGCCTCGCCACCCTCACGGCCGACGGCACCGTCCTCGACACCTGGTTCCCCGCGCCCGAACTGTCCGCCACGCAGGCCGAGGGCCTCGGCCCGGCCGGCACCGAGCGGCTGTCCGCCGAGCGTGCCGTGGAGCTGCTCGGTGCCGGCGCCGCCAAAGCCATCGGGCCCGACGCCCGCCGGGGCGTCGAAGTGGTCGCGGTCCGTACGGTCATCGCCTCGCTGGACGACAAGCCGATCGACGCGTACGACACCTACCTGCGCCTGCACCTGCTCTCGCACCGCCTGGTGAAGCCGCACGGCCAGAGCCTGGACGGCATCTTCGGTCACCTCGCCAACGTCGCCTGGACCTCACTCGGCCCGGTCGCCGTGGACGACGTCGAGAAGGCGCGCCTCAACGCCCGCGCCGAGGGCCTGCACCTCCAGGTGACGTCCATCGACAAGTTCCCGCGCATGACGGACTACGTCGCCCCCAAGGGCGTCCGGATCGCCGACGCCGACCGCGTCCGCCTCGGCGCGCACCTCGCCGAGGGCACCACCGTCATGCATGAGGGCTTCGTGAACTTCAACGCGGGCACGCTCGGTACGTCGATGGTCGAGGGCCGCATCTCGGCCGGCGTCGTGGTCGGCGACGGCTCCGACATCGGCGGCGGCGCCTCCACCATGGGCACCCTGTCCGGCGGCGGCAACGTCCGCATCACCATCGGCGAGCGCTGCCTGATCGGCGCCGAGGCGGGCGTAGGTATCGCCCTCGGCGACGAGTGCGTGGTCGAGGCGGGCCTGTACGTCACCGCGGGCACCCGCGTCACCATGCCCGACGGGCAGATCGTCAAGGCCCGTGAGCTGTCCGGGGCGTCGAACATCCTCTTCCGGCGCAACTCGATCACCGGCACGGTCGAGGCGCGGCCGAACAACGCGGTATGGGGCGGCCTGAACGAGGTTCTGCACGCTCACAACTGAGGAGTTCGTCCGAGGCCGGTCGAGGCCGCGGGCCGCACGTGGCTGGTCGCGCACCACCCCACGCCTCTGAGGGGCGCGGGGTGGTGTCAGGAGCTCGTCAGGATGACGAGTCGCTGGGTCGCCCGGGTCATCGCGACATAGCGGTCGACCGCTCCTTCGACGCCGCTGCCGAACGCCTCCGGGTCGATGAGGACGACCAGGTCGAACTCGAGCCCCTTCGACAGTTCCGGCGTTAGCGACCGCACGCGGGACGTCGTCCGGAATGTGGGATCACCGATGACGCAGGCGATCCCGTCGGCATGCGCGGCGAGCCAGGTGTCGAGGACCGAGCTCAGGTCCGCGACAGATCCGTGTACGACGGGGACGCCGCCGCTGCGGATGGACGTCGGCACATTGGCGTCCGGGAGCACGGCCCGGATGACCGGCTCGGCTTCCGCCATGACTTCCTCCGGCGTGCGGTAGTTGACGCTCAGGGAAGCCAGGTCGATCCGGTCGAGCCCGACCCGCTCCAGCCGTTCCCGCCACGACTCCGTGAACCCGTGTCTGGCCTGGGCGCGGTCCCCGACGATGGTGAAGCTCCGGGACGGACACCGGAGCAGCAGCATCTGCCACTCCGCGTCGGTCAGTTCCTGGGCCTCGTCCACGACGACATGCGCGAACGGACCGGCGAGCAGGTCGGGTTCGGGGCCGGACAGCGCGCTCTCGTCGACCAGGGTGTCCCGCAGATCCTGTCCGTGCAACATCCCCAACGCGCCCTCGCTCTCGTCGATCACGACGTTCTGCAGCAGGCCGTCGATGACGTCGGCCCTGCGTGCGCGTTCGACGGCGACGGCGGCTTTGTTCCGACGCTCGCGCCGCGCCGCCTCCGGGTCGCCGAGCCGCTGCCGTGCCGCGTCCAGGAGCGGCAGGTCGGACACCGTCCAGGCCTGGGGGTCCTCGCGCTGCAGCCGCGACACGTCGTCGGGGCCGAGCCAGGGAGCGCACATCCGCAGGTAGGCGGGTACCGACCAGAGGTCCGAGACGAGGTCGGCCGCTTCGAGCAGCGGCCACGCGCGGTTGAAGGCCGTGAGCAGCTCCCTGTTCTGCAGCAGTGACCTGCGAAGCAGCTCGGGCGAGACGTCGCCGTCCTGGGCCGAGGCGTCGCCGTCGTGCTTGTCCATCAGGATCGTGAGCAGCTCCTCCCAGACCTGGTCGCGCGCCTCGTTGTGCGGAATACCGGGTTCCGCCGCTTCGAACGCCACGGCCCAGTCGTCGGCGCTCAGCCGGATGTCGGACCAGTGGGTCGTGACCGTCATCGCCTTCCTGGGCGGTTCCTCGTAGAACCTGACGGCCGACTCGATCGCCTTCACCAGGTCCGCGGATGACTTCAGCAGGGCCACCTCCGGGTCGGCCTCGACCGCCGCCGCGGCTCCCTCGGCGACGAGGTCCCGCAGGGTGCAGGTCTGCACGCCCTCCTCCCCGAGGCTGGGGAGGACATCGGCGACGTAGGCCAGGTAGGGCCGGTGCGGACCGACGAACAGCACGCCGCCCCGACGGTGACCGAGGCGGGGGTCGGAGTGGAGGAGGTAGGCGGAGCGGTGCAGGGCGACGACGGTCTTGCCCGTGCCCGGACCGCCGTCGACGACGAGCGCGCCACGGGATCCCGCGCGGATGATGGCGTCCTGGTCGGCCTGGATGGTGCCGAGCACGTCGCGCATCCGGCCCGAACGGTTGCTGCCCAGACTGGCGACGAAGGCGGACTGGTCGTCGAGCGCGGCGTGCCCGGCGAATCCGTCCGGGGTGAACACCTCGTCCCAGTAGTCGCCGATCCGGCCGTGGGTCCAGCGATACCTGCGGCGGCTCGCCAGCCCCATCGGGTTGGTGTGGGTGGCTCCGAAGAACGGCTCGGCCGCGGGGGAGCGCCAGTCGAGCAGCAGCCGACGTCCCGTGCTGTCCGTGAGGCCGAGTCGCCCGACGTACACGGGCTCCGCGCCGTCCGCGCCGACCATGCGTCCCAGGCACAGGTCCAGGCCGAAGCGACGCAGCGCGCGTAGGCGAGCGGTCAGCCGGTGGATCTCGATGTCCCGGTCCATCGCTTGTTGGCCGAGGCCGCCGGGCGCCCTGCGCGCGGCGTCGAGGCGGTCGGTCAGCTCGGCGATCGACTGCTCCAGGCACTCCGCGACGGCCGCGAAGTGCTGCTCGTCGCCGGCGATCAGCGCCGGGTCGGCCTTGGGGGAGAGACGGTCGGGAAGGTCGAACGCGCTGGTGGTCAGGGGGTTCACGTCGTTGGCTCCGCATGTTTCCGAAGGTGAGGTCGCTCGTGACCCTTGCGCGCGGCAAGGCGTCCGGACCGGCGTGTGCGGGTTCTCGTGGTCGGGGTCCTGGCCGGCGCCGCAACAGGCGACGTACGCCCCGTGTGGTTCACGTGGACGCGGGCGGCCTTTCCCCGCTGACCGCGTCGAGCAGCAGCTTGGCGGCCACCGTCGTACCGTCGGCGCGGACCGTGGCGGCCACGTCGGTCGCTCGTGCGCGGGTCTCGGGGGCCAGGGCCGTCCTGAGCGCGGCCGACAGGGACTCGAAGGTCGGAGTCGGACCGTCGTGTGCCGCGCCGACGCCCAGGTCGGCCACCCGGCCGGCCCAGTACGGCTGGTCCGTCGCCTGGGGTACCACCACCTGGGGCGCGCCGGCCCGGGCGGCCGTCGTCGTGGTGCCCGCGCCGCCGTGGTGCACGACGGCGGCCACCCGGCCGAACAGTGCCTGCTGATTGACCTCGCCGACGACGAAGCAGTCGTCCCGGTCGTCGATCAGGGCCAGGTCGGCCCAGCCGCGGGCCACGACCGCGCGGCGGCCCTGCGCGCGGATCGCCCCGATCGCCACCCGGGCGACGTCCGTCGAGGTGTGCATGGGCATGCTGCCGAAGCCCACGTACACCGGTGGTGCGTCGGCCTCCAGATACGCCACAAGCTCGTCCGGGAGGGGGCGTTCGTCCGGCAGGATCCACGCGCCGGTCTGCACGACGTCGAGGTCCGCAGGCTCCCGCCACGGGTCCAGGACCGGGTCCGTCGCCAGCCACGGTCGGTCGCCGATGACGTAGTCGCGGACGTTGTCCACCGGTGGTAGGCCGATGGACGCGCGGCTCGTGTTGAGCGCCGCGCCGAACAGCGCGTCGACGCTCCGGGCGTCCAGGTCCCACAGCATCCTGGGGTCGGTCACCTCCGGCGGGAACGGCCGGCCCGGATACGCCAGCGGCGGGTGGTGCGGCGACGGCAGGGTGAGCTGCTGGAAGGTCACGGACACGGAGCGGATGCCCAGCTTCTCGGCCACCGACCGCGCGCCGGCCGCGGCCGGCATCACGCCGGTCGCCACCAGCACATCGCATCCCTCGGCCGCCGCGGTGACCACGTCGACCTGGTCGGCGATCAACTCGGCCGCACGCCGGGGCAGGTCGGCCGGCGACGGCGCCGCGGTCGTCAGCGCGCGCGCCGACCGGCCGATCGGCACCAACGGCACGCCGACACCGGCCAGCCGCCGCGCGAAGTCCTCGTCCGGCGGCGCGCACACCCGCACCTCCGCGCCGAGTTCCCGCAACCGCACCGCGAGTCCCGCCAGCGGTTCGACGTCCCCGCGCGACCCATACGTCGACAACAACACACGCACCAGCGACTCCCGATTTCCGCGGATTCCGGCCTCGGCCGGAGATTCTGCGGCATGACCGGGGCCTTGCCGCAAGCCCCCCGGTGCGCTATAAGTTGAGAGTGGCAAGGAGTAGGTAACCTCCTTGCCTTCGCCTTTTTCCGTCCGCTCTGGACGGACAACCTCGCGAGGTGCCGCTGAGCGGTTTCCGCGGCGGCAAGGACGGCGCCTCCGGGCGCTGGGCACCGGTCTTCGCGGGGCGCTGATCAGGCGGCCGCCAACTCCTCGTACGCCGCCAGGAGTCCGTCGGTCACCTCCCGGCCGGCGGGCCGCAGCGGCGCGCGGACCGGGCCCGCGGGCAGACCGAGCCGGCCGAGCAGGGCCTTCGCGGTGACTGTGCCGGGCAGTCCCGACGACATCATGGACTCGACGAGCGGGATGGTGCGTTGCTGCCGGCGGGCCGCCTCCGCCGTGTCCCCCGCCTCGAACGCGTAGAGGATCGCGCGGAAGGGGCCCGGGGCCGCGTTCGCCACCGTGCTGATGTAGCCGGTCCCCCCGACGGCCCGCAGCGCGAGCACCTGCTCGTCGCAGCCCGCGTAGTACGCCAACTCCGTGCGGGCCAGCACCTTCTGGGTGCCGAGGAGGTCGTACGCGCAGTCCTTGACGGCCACGATCCGGGGGTGCTCGGCGAGCCGGATCAGGGTGTCGGGTTCGATGCGGGTGCCGGTGCGGCCGGGAATGTCGTACAGCGTGAGCGGCAGTCCGGTGGCGTCGGCGATCTCCCGGAAGTGGGCCTCGACGGCGTCCTGCGGAGGCCTGCTGTAGTACGGCGTCACGACCAACAGACCGTCCGCGCCCGCCTTTTCGGCCGCCAGGGACAGTTCGACGGTGTGGCGTGTGTCGGCGGTGCCGACGCCCGCGACGATCGCGGCCCGGTCGCCGACCGCCTCGCGCACGGCGCGTACGAGCGCGGACTTCTCGGCGTCCGTCGTGGTCGGGGACTCGCCCGTGGTGCCGGACAGGACCAGACCGTCGCAGCCCGCGCGGACCAGCCGGTCGGCGAGCAGCCCCGCCCCGTCGAGGTCGAGCGCGCCTGCCTCGGTGAAGGGCGTGACCATCGCACAGAGCGCGCGACCGAAGGGCGGAGCGGGGGGAGGGGTGGGGAGAGAGGCGGAGGCGGCTGAGGTCTTCATGCGAGTAGTCTCGACACCCGCACTGTGAAGCTCCACTTAATTCTTCTACGAGATAAAGCGAAGCATTACTACCAGGTGACCGCTTTCCCGAGGCCCTGATGCCAACCCGGCCCCTCATGGGTCACCATGGCGAGGACGGAAGTCGACGGCAGATCGCGGGAGGCGTCATGAGGCTGGGCAAGGCACTCGCCACCGGAGTCGCGGAAGAGCGGACGCGCGCGGACGAAGACAATCTCCAACTTCCCGAGGAGGCCGAGGAGTTGGAGGCGTCCGTGCCTGAAGAGGTCCCGGTCGCCCGATGAGGCTGCGGCTCCCCGAGGAACGCCCGACGGAGCCGCCGACCGGATACAAGATCGCCCGCCCGGTGCTGTCCCAGGACGGCACCCGGGCCGGGTTCACCGGTGTCTCACTTGGCGGCGCGCTGCCGTACGGAGTGCTGGACGAGGCGCGTTGCGTCTACGGGCTGCGGCACCGGGCGCCGCACCGCCGCTGCGACTGCGGCTTCCACTGCGTGCACGACCCGGCCACGGCCGAGGCCATGCTGTGCACCGCCGAGCACCGGGCGGCCGTCCTCCTGGAGGTCTCCGTCCTCGGCGCCTACATCCGCTTCGAGCAGGGCTTCCGGTACGCCCGGCAGCGGGTGCGGACCGCGACGGTCGGTCCCTGTGCGTGCGGAGCGGTGGCCGCCGCGCTCGCGGACGCGGGCTGGGGGCGACCCGGCTGGCGCGGTCTCGCGGCGACCTGTGCGGGCTGCGTACGCGGTCGTACGGCCCTGTCGTTGGCGGGATTCGCGCGACTGGCCGGTGACGGGCTGCGGGTCCGCGCCGGGGGCGGGGTCGTGGCCGGGGATCTGCCCGCCGGGCTCGGGGTGTCCGAACTCGTCGCCGAGGCGGCACTGTTGCAGGCCCGGCTGGACTGGTTCCAGACCCAGCTGGCACGTCTCGACGAGCGTGGTCCGCAGGGCTGACGCGCGGCAGTCGATGAGTCCTCACGGCAGTCAAGGGGCGTCCATGCTCCCTTGCCGACAACTCGATCCGTCTGGACAAAAAAAGTGTTCGGTGAGACGGTGGGGTCATGTTGGATGTGACCGTGATCGAGGACGCCGAGGCGGCCGCCGTCTCGCTGGACCCCATACGGGCCCGGCTGCTGGCCGAGCTGGCCGCCGGCCCCGCGTCGGCCGCCATGCTGGCCGGAAAGGTCGGGCTGCCGCGGCAGAAGGTGAACTACCACCTGAAGGCGCTGGAGCGGCACGGCCTGGTCGAGCTCGCGGGCGAGCGCCGCAAGGGGAATGTCACCGAGCGGCTGATGCGCGCGACGGCGGCGTCGTACGTCATCTCGCCGCTCGCCCTCGCCGCCGTGCAGCCCGACCCGGACCGCTTCCGGGACCAGCTCTCGGCGCGGTGGCTGCTCGCCGTCGGTGCCCGGCTGGTTCGGGACGTGGGGGCGCTGATCACCGGCGCTGCGAAGGCCCGCAAGCGGCTCGCCACCTACGCGCTCGACGGTGAGGTGACCTTCGCCTCCGCCGCCGACCGCGCCGCGTTCATCGAGGAGCTGACGCAAGGGGTCGGCGCGCTCATCCGCAAGTACCACGACGGGAACGCGGAGGGCGGGCGCGACCACCGGATCGTCGTCGCCGTCCACCCGACGCTCAAGCCGGAAGCCACCGTCAAACCGGAAGGCACCGTCAAACCGGAAGGCACCGTCGAGCCGGAAGCCACCGTCGAGCCGGCGGCGATCGCAGCGCCGGAGACCGCCGCAACGCCGGAGACCGTCCTCGCGGCGGCCCCGACCCCGCCTGCCCAGGACTGAACCCCAGGAGAACCACCACCATGTCCAAGGAATTCGAGATCGCCCGCGAGTTCGAGGTCGACGCCACCCCGGAGCAGATGTGGGAGGCGATCACCACCGGAACCGGCGGCTGGCTGTGGCCGATGGAGTTCGAGCCGCGCCAGGGCGGGAGTGGGCCCTTCGGCTCCACGCTGACCAACTGGGACCCGCCGCATCGCCTCACCAGCCTGGTCGAGGACGTCGAGGGCATCTCCCAGCAGACCCTCAACCAGATCGACGAGACCATCGAGCCGCGTGACGACGGCCGCCGGTCGTGGGTGCGGTACGTGCACAGCGGCATCTTCGTCGACGACTGGGACAACCAGTACGACGGCGCGAGCAAGCACACGGACTTCTATCTGCACACCCTGCGCGAGTACGTGACGCACTTCGCGGGCCGCCCGGTCGCCTTCGCCACCTTCGACGGGCCCGGCGCGTCCACGGCGTCCGACGCCTTCGCCGCTGTCGGGCGTGCGCTCGGCCTCGGGGACGACACGGCCGAGGGGGCGCGGGTCCAGGCCCGGGGGCCCGAGGGGCGGCTCCTCGACGCCGTGGTCGACTACCGCAACCCGTACTTCGTCGGACTGCGCACCGACAACGCCCTCATCCGCTTCTTCGGGCGCAACCACTGGGGCGCCCCGGTCGGTATGAGCGTCCACGACTTCGCGTCCGACGCCGACGCCAAGCACAACGAGACCGCCTGGCGGGGCTGGCTGAACGAGGTGTTCGCGGCCTGAGGCCGAGCAACTGACGCCGGGCAACCGGCCCGGACAGCCGACACCGAGCAACTGAGCAAGGGAAGGGCACGGCCCCCGGACGACGGGGCCGCGGCCCTTCCCCCTTTTCAGGGCCGCGGCCTCAACCGCGGCCCCTGCAGGCCTACGGCCGGAACCGCAGCACCTGCGGGTCGTGGTCGCTGATCTGGTCGGAGAACTCCGAGTTGATGTGCACGCTGTCGTAGTCGAAGTCGCAGCCCTGGCGAATCGACGGGCTGACCAGGATCTGGTCGAGGACCTGCTGGTTGCCCTGGTAGTCGTACGTGTAACGCTCGCTCTTCGGCAGCGACTTGATCGCCGACCAGAGCTCGCCGTCACCCTCGAGGATCTTGGTGGTGTCCGAGAACTCGAAGTCGTTCATGTCACCGAGGGCGAGCACGTCGGCGTTCTTCTGCGTCTTGAGGATCTCGTTGACGAAGGAGTTCACCGCCGTCGCCTGCAGATGACGCTGGGTCTCCGAGCTGCGGGCCGGGGGCTGGTACTGCGCGGTCAGTCCCTGGTCACCGCCCTTGGAGTTGAGGTGGTTGGCGATCACGAAGACCGTCTTGCCACGGAAGACGAACTCGCCGGCCAGCGGCTTGCGGCTGGACGTCCAGGCCGTGTTGGCCGGGTCTATCCGGCCGGGGGAGGCCGTCAGCTGGGCCTTGCCGTGGACCTTGGTGACACCGACGGCGGTCGTCGAGTCGCCGCCCGCCCGGTCCGTGAAGGAGACCCGCTCCGGGTTGAAGAGGAAGACCTGGCGGATGTTGCCGCCGGGCTCGCCACCGTCCTTGTCGTTGACCGGGTCGATGGAACGCCAGTCGTACTTCGGGCCGCCCGCCGCGACGATCGCGTCGATCAGCTTGTTCACCGTCTGGTCGGCGGCGACCGTGCCGTCGTCCGTCGCGCCGTTGTTGTCCTGGATCTCCTCCAGGGACACGATGTCGGGCGACTGCAGGTTGTTCACGATCGCGGCCGCGTGGGCGGCGAACGTGCCGTCGCCCGGGTCCAGGTTCTCGACGTTGTACGTCGCCACGGCAAGCTCGCCGCGCGACTGCTTCTTCGTCGTCTCGCGCTGCAGGCCGTCCTTCTCCAGGGTGCCCAACTGGCTCGCGACGAGCGTGTAGCCGCCGAACTGGTTGTAGTCGAGCGGGCCCGCGGTGGTGCCGGCGAGCTGGTCGCCGACGTTCGCGACGGGGAAGTCGGCGGTCGAGCCGAGGGACTGGATCTGCAGGCGGCCGGTGTTCTGCGAGGTGTACGCGCCGTAGATCGTGCCGCCGCGGCGGGTGGTGTTCTCGTGCGGCTTCACCGTGACCCACAGCTCGCTGTACGGGTCGGTGGCGGTGACCACGCGGGCGTCGGCGACCTGGACGTTCATGCCCTCGAGGGACTCGTAGTAGTCCAGGGCGTACTTCTTCGGCTGCAGCGTGAGGGCGTTGATCGAGCCGCTCGCGGCCGTGTCACCGGCGGGGGTGTAGGCGGCCGGGACGGAACGGCTGTTGACGACCGTGGCCGCGGGGACCGCGTTGCCGGACGACAGCACCGTGATCGTCGGCTTGGTGATCTCCGTCAGCGACTGGTTGCCGGTCGAGGCGCCGCCCGGCACGTACTCCGAGACGGTGCCGGTGACGGTGACCGAGTCACCGACGGCGACCTTCGGGGTGGAGCTGGTGAAGACGAAGACGCCCTCACTGGTGGCGGGGTTGTCGTCCGGGTTCGGGTCCTGGATCCAGAAACCCCGGGACGAGCCGTAGGTCCGCAGGGCCGTGACGATGCCCGCCACGTCCGTGACCTTCTGGCCCGCGTAGGGGGACGTCCGGGTGGTGCCCTGGATGTCGTGGATGTGGACGGTGTCCGCGTGGGCGGGTGCGGTCAGCACCACGGCGGAGACGGTGGAACAGACCGCGGCTACGGTCAGCGCGCCGATGCGCGCGGTTCTCTTGCTCGGCAAGGGAATCCCTCCGGGGACATACATGAGCGCCGGGACGAGGGTGGAGCGTGTGGGGGTAGCGCGACCTGTGTGCGGGCCGGTGACGCGCGTAGAAGCTGGTGGGACGGGTGGCCCTTTGAGTTTCTACGCGCGTCAATCTCGTGTGTGGGAAGGGGAGTTGTCAAGGACGGAGTGATGTACAACTCCTGACAGGGACATGAACCGGGCGGCATGGGTGGAAATCCGTCTAGGCTGAGCCGTCCACACGGGTTTCCGGTGCGGCGTCCGGACCCTCGGGTCCGGGCCGGTCCGCGGGGCGCGCCGGATGTCCCGCGGGACGATGTCCTCACGGACTCGGTGAGTGTCCCGCCGGGTCGGGTGGACGCGCCGCCGGGCTCGGTGGACGTACTGCCGGGGCAGGTGGATGCGCTGCCGGACCCCGGGGGGCGTTCCGCCGGGTCGGGGCGATGCTCCGCCGGACCCGGGTGGGCGTTCCGCCGGAGCCAGGGGTGTCGTGCCCGGACTCGGGTGGGTGCCCTGCCGGAGCCGGGGGTGTGCCGCCGGAGCCCGGTGGGTGCCTTGCCGGACCCCGGTGGGCGTCACGCTTGTTCCGCTCGTCATGCTTGTTCTGCTTGTTCTGCATTTCCCGCTTGTCATGCTTGGTCGGTCCCGCTGGTCGGGTCGCCCGGTTCCGCTGGTTCGGGCCGTTCGATCCCGCTCTCCGGGTCCTGATTGTTCGGAGGAGAACCCAGCCGATGTCAGAGAGCTCCCCCTTGCCGCCGGTGCGGCTGACTTCCGAAGCGGAGCTGGCGCGGGACGCGCTCGCCACGCCGCTGCTCTCCCGCGCCGCAGGGCTGGCCCGCTGGGCCGGCCCGGACACGCGGGTCGGCGCCGGGGGCGAACTCGTCGAGGAACAGCTTCCCGGGGCGGCCGACGTACTCGGCCTCACCGGCGACGACGCGGCGGCCCTCGCCGGCGAGGCCTGGCGGGTGGCCGTGGACACCGGGCTCCTCGAGATCGTGGATGAGGAGGAGGGCACGGTCGCCGCGGGCGCGGACCTCGCGCTGCTCACCTCCGGAGCGCCGCAGGACGTCCTCGGGGTGTGGCTTGCCGCCCTGGAGACCGTACTGGCCGACGCGAGCGTGCCCGACCTCGACGGCCTCGTCGACGCGGTGGACGGCGACGGGGAGGCCGACCTCTCCTCGCTGGACTGGGACCCCGAGGCCGAGGCCGATTTCCTGGACGGCGTGCTCGGCAATCTGTACCTGCTGACCGTGAGCGAGGGCGGGGCGGGCCAAGGCCCCGTACCGCTGCCGGCCCTCGCCGCGTCGATGATCGTGCCCGACGACATGGGGGAGCCCACCAACGACGTACTGGAGCAGGTGTCGGACGCGATGATGCGGCTCGATGACCAGTTCCGGCTGCTCGAACCCGTAGGCCTCGTCGACTTCCAGCCGGTCGACGAGACGCTGATGGCGGACACCGACGAGGAGCCCTCGACCGCCGCCGACGACACCGACGTGACGCGGTACGGGATGGTGAGGCTGACACCCCTCGGCCTGTACGGGTTGCGGGCGCGGCTGCTGGAGTCCGGCCTCACCGTCCCCGCGGTGGGCGACCTGGCGGACAAGGGCGCGGACGCGCTGCTGGACGGCACCGCCACCTTCCCGCCGACCGCCGCCCAGGCCGAGACCGAGCAGTGGCTCGCCCGGCGTGAACCCCTCGCCGCGGCCCGGGAGCTGCTTGCCGCGGCGCGCGGGGGCGATGCCGGGGCGCCGCTGCGCCGGCTGCACTGCCAGCAGGCGCTCTCGCTCGTCGGGCTGGAGGCCGAGCCCGCGCTGCGCGAGGTCCTCGACGACGCCGAACTCGGCGGACTCGCCCGGGTCTGGCTCTCCGAACACGGCGCCGCCGACGTGCCCCCGCCGTCCGAGGCGATGATCTTCTGGCTCACCATCGACACGATCGCCGCGCAGCTCGCCGCCGAGGGCAACTCCGCCGAGCTGCAGGGCCTGGTCGAGGGCCTGGCCCAGCAGCACGGCGGCTTCTTCGCCGCGGCCTGGCGCGTCGACCACCCGGCCACCCCGGACGTCCTGGAGGCGATGGGCCGCCTCCACCCCGACAAGAAGGTCGCCAAGGAGGCCCGCAAGGCCGCGTTCAAGGCGCGCTCGCAGCAAGGGGGTTGAGCGGGCCGGGGCCGGTCGCGGGGGGCTTCCCTTGCCCCGGCTCCGAGGGGGGCGCTCGTTCCTCGGCCCCGGGAGGGCTTCGCGCATTCCTCGGCCCCGGTGGGATCACCCGTACTCCAGCCCCGGGAGGGGCGCTTCCCCGGCCCCGTTGGGGCTTCGCCCGTTCCTCGGCCTCGGGGGCGCCCGATCCCCAGCCCCGAGCGGGCGCTCGTCCCAGCCCCGGGAGGGGCGCCCGTTCCCGGTCCTGGGGGGGCTTCCCTCGGCTTCCGGCCTCGGGAGGGGCGCTCGTTCCCGGTCCCGGAGGGCTTCCCCCGTTCCCCCGTTCCCCTGTCCGGAGGACTTTTGGTCCCTGTGGCCGAGTCCTTACGGATTCATGGAAGCGAGTGCGGTCAAGTCGCCCCGTGTTCAACCGCCGTTCAGGCGTGGGCGGGACGGTATGGCCGCAATGCCCCGGCCACCCTCCACGGTCATCCTCCACCGTCACGGGAGACACCCATGTCGCTCACCCGCAGGGACTTCGCGAGCCGATCCGCGCTGACCGGCGCCGGTATCGCCCTGGCCGGCAGTGTCGGCGCCCTCGCCACCGCCCCGAACGCCCTCGCGTCCACCGACACCGAGAGCGTGGGGGAGGACGGCGAGTCGGCGGACCGGCACGGCGGAGTCGGCTACGGATCGCTGGTCCCGGACCCGAAGGGCCTGCTCGCGCTGCCCGCCGGATTCTCCTACCGCGTCATCACCTACAGCGGCCGCACCAAGCTGGACTCGGGTGAGTTCACGCCGTCCAACCACGACGGCACCTCCACCTTCGACGGGCCGCGCGGCGCCACCCTCCTCGTCAACAACCACGAGCTCAAGGGCCCCCGCGCCAGTTGGAAGTACCCCGTGCCGCTCACCGAGGGCCTGGTCTACGACCCGGCCGCGTCCGGCGGCTGCACGGTCGTCGAGGTGCGCCACGACAAGGTCGCCGAGTGGGTCGGTGTCGCCGGCACCTCCACCAACTGCGCGGGCGGCAACACCCCTTGGGGCACCTGGCTCACCTGCGAGGAGACCGAGGACAAGGCCGGCCAGAACGGCATGACCAAGGACCACGGCTACGTCTTCGAGGTCGACCCCCTCGACCGCCGCCGCAACCGGAACCCCAAGCCGATCAAGGCACTCGGCCGATACGCCCACGAGGCCGTCGTCGTCGACCCCAAGCGCGACCGCCTCTACCTCACCGAGGACGCCTCGGGCCCCAACGGTCTCCTCTATCGCTGGACGCCCCCGCAGGGCTTCGAGCACGGCCACGGACAACTCGCCACCCTCGCCGACGACGCCGGCGCCCTCCAGGCCTTCAAGTGCTTCGACTCCGGCGGCCGGTTCATCGACGACCTCTCCCGCGCCACGAAGATCGGCACGGTGTACGGCGTGGACTGGGTCGACGTCCCCGACCGTGACGCCAAGACCACCTCCGTGCGCAAGCAGTTCACCGACGGCCAGGTCACCCGCGCCCGCAAGCTCGAAGGCATGTGGTGGGGCGACGGCGGCACGTACATCGTCTCCTCGTACGCCCGCGAGGAGAGCCCCGTCCAGCACGACGGCCAGGTCTGGTTCTACGACCCCAAGCGCCGCACCCTGACCCTGAAGGTCCTCATCGGCGTCAATCCCGCCCCGGCCGTCGACGGTGCCTTCGACGGCCCCGACAACATCACCGTCTCCCCCTACGGCGGCCTCGTCATCGCCGAGGACGGCGAGGGCGTCCAGCACCTCTTCGGCGCCACCGACAGCGGCCGTACGTACCCGATCGCCCGCAACGAACTCAACATCGGCACCGAAGCCGAGCCGGCCTACAGCGAGTTCACCGGCGTCACCTTCTCGCCCGACGGCAGGACCCTCTTCGCCAACATCCAGGAGCCGGGCATCATGCTCGCCATCACCGGCCCCTGGAAGCGCCAGAAGCGCGGGTAGTTAATTCAATGGCTCGAACCGCGGCCGCCCTCCTAAAGTGGTGCACGTCCAGGTGCGAAGGCAGGACCTACTTCCACTGATAATGGGGCGGCCGCGGGTTCGAGTCCCGCCACCGGTACAACGCGCCGGTGTAGCTCAGGGGTTAGAGCACCTACGTCGGTTCCGCCGGCCTTGAACTCTGGACATCACAACTTCATGCACCTCCCGGTGCGCGGGCTGCGGCTACTTCTCTTTCAAAGAATCCACGCCGCGCCGACTTGATCTCGGGAGGCGCAGCTCATGGTGGGTGCCCGGTGCGCAGGCAGCGGATACTTCGGGACACGGTATGTTGCGGGTTCGAATCCCGTCATCGACTCCGGGTCGATGTGGCGGAACTGGTAGACGCGCCGGGTGAATAGGAACCGTCGCCGACTCCTGATCTCGGGCGCCCTCCATTTGCTGTGCCTCCCTCCGAAATACTCATGAATTCGGGGGAATTCACCATGGCACGCTTCAACACCCGTGCGGCGAAGGCACAGCCGACCTCTCGCGTGACGTCCACCGGCCGCGTGCTGCGCACGCACCAGGGCGGCCGAGGCCAGGAGCGCGACGCGCGCTCCGAGCTCTTCCTGCTGGCGGTAGCGCACTTCCTCGCGGACACGTTCTACGAGACCCGTGCCGACCGCGACGACCGGTTCGCCGCCCTCGTGCGCGAGCTCGCCGTCGCCGACCCCACGTGGACGGCCGCCCTGCTGGGCTGGCTGCGCGGCGAGGGCAACCTGCGGACGGCCTCGCTCGTGGGCGCCGCCGAGTACGTGAAGGCACGCCTCGACGCGGGCGCCACCGACGGCCCGGCCAACCGCCAGGTCATCGCCTCCGTGCTGCGCCGCCCCGACGAGCCCGGCGAGCTGCTCGCCTACTGGACCTCCCGATACGGCCGCAACGTGCCCAAGCCCGTCAAGCGGGGCATCGCCGACGCCGTACGCCGTCTCTATGGTGAGAAGTCGCTGCTGAAGTACGACACCGCGGCCAAGGGCTACCGTTTCGGCGACATCCTCAACCTGGTGCACGCGGCGCCCGACCCGGCGAAACCGTGGCAGGGCGACCTGTTCCAATACGCCCTCGACCGGCGCCACCACCCGGACACCGCGGTGGTGCCCAAGTCGCTGCCCGTCGTGGTGGCCCACCGTGACCTGATGGCGCTGCGGCCCGCCAAGCGGCGCAAGGTCGTCACCGGTGCGCACGGCGCACGGCGCCTCGCGGATGCGGGGATGACCTGGGAGGCGCTGGCCGGCTGGCTGCAGGGTCCGATGGACAAGGCGGCCTGGGAGGCCGTCATTCCGTCCATGGGCGCGATGGCGCTCGTGCGGAACCTGCGGAACTTCGACGAGGCGGGGGTCAGCGACGAGGTGGCGGCTCAGGTCGCCGCCAGGATCAGCGACCCGGCGGAGGTGGCGCGCTCGCGGCAGTTTCCCTTCCGCTACCTCGCCGCGTACCAGCACGCGCCCTCGCTGCGCTGGTCGTACCCGCTGGAGCAGGCGCTCGGCCACTCGCTGGCCAACGTGCCGGCGCTGCCCGGACGCACCCTCGTGCTCGTCGACCGGTCCGGGTCGATGTTCTACTCGCGGCTGTCGGAGCGCTCGGAGCTCAACCGGGCCGACGCGGCGGCGATCTTCGGAACGGCGCTCGCGCTGCGGGCGGCGGACGCGGATCTCGTCGAGTTCGGCACCAGCAGCAAGCGCGTGAAGTTCAAGAGGGGCGAGTCGGTGCTGAAGGTGCTGGAGCGCTTCGGCGACCTCGGCGGCACCAACACGAGCGAGGCGGTGCGCGCGCACTACAAGAAGCACGACCGGGTGCTCATCGTCACCGACGAGCAGGCCACCTACAGCCACTACGGCGACCCGACCGAGCAGGTCCCGGCGCACGTGCCGGTCTACACCTGGAACCTGGCCGGCTACCGGGCGGGCCACGGCCCCTCCGGGAGGGCCAACAGGCACACCTTCGGCGGCCTCTCGGACGCGGCCTTCCGGATGGTGCCCTTGCTGGAGTCGGCGCGGGACGCCGACTGGCCGTGGACCGGATAGCCGATCGTGCATGTGTGCGGCCCGTACCTCGGTGCGGGCCGCACTCTTGTGCGGAACGGGAACTGATATTTAACATTTCAGTTCATGGAGGCGATACGACCCGTGCGCCGGACCCTGCTGAGGGAACGCGCGTACGAAGCGATACGGGACGCCATCGTGGCCGGTGAGCTCGCACCGGGCGCGGTGGTGCGCGACGCCGAGCTCGCCGAGCTGCTCGGGCTGTCGCGGGCGCCGGTGCGCGAGGCCTTCTCCCGGCTGGTCGACGAGGGGCTGCTGGAGTCCAAGCCGCAGAGCTACACGCGGGTGACCCCCCTGGTGACCGCCGACGTACGGGACGCGGCGGCCGTGGTCGGCGCCATGCACGAGCTGGCCGCGCGCACGGCGGTCCCCCGGCTGGAAGCGCCGCACATCGAGGTGATGCGCGAGGCCAACGTGCGCTTCGCGGACGCTGTGCGCGCCGGTGACGTGGACGCCGCCCTGATGGCCGACGACGAGTTGCACGACGTACTGATACGGGTGAGCGGCAATCGTGCCGCCGCCGCCACCGTCGCCCGCTACACCCCACTGATCCGCCGTCTGGAACGGCGCCGCTTCGGTGAGGGCGGCAACTGCCGTTCGGCGGGCCTGCACGACGAGCTGATCGACGCCTGTGCCGAAGGGGACGTGGCCGCCGCCGTCCGCGTCACCGCGGAGATCTGGGGCGCGCTCGAAGACCTGGCCGATGTCGAACCCTGATGCGGGAGGACCCATGTCCCTTTCCTCGTACGAGCGTTACCCCCTGCTCTTCGGGCCCTCGCCCGTGCATCCGCTGGAGCGCCTGACCGAGCACCTCGGCGGTGCCTCCCTGTGGGCCAAGCGGGAGGACTGCAACTCCGGAATCGCGTACGGCGGGAACAAGACCCGCAAGCTGGAGTACCTCGTCGCCGACGCGCTCGCCCAGGGCTGCGACACCCTCGTCTCGATCGGTGGAGTGCAGTCCAACCACACCCGCCAGGTCGCGGCCGTCGCCGCCCTTGCCGGGCTCAAGTGCGTGCTGGTGCAGGAGAGTTGGGTGGAGTGGCCCGACTCCGTGTACGACAAGGTCGGCAACATCCTCATCAGCCGCCTCGCCGGGGCCGACGTACGGCTGGTGCGGGCCGGGTTCGGGATCGGCTTCAAGGAGAGCTGGGAGCAGGCGCTGCGGGAGGTCGAGGAGGGCGGCGGCAAGCCGTACGCCATTCCGGCCGGGGCGTCGGACCATCCGCTGGGCGGTCTCGGGTTCGCCGGGTGGGCTTATGAAGTGGCCGAGCAGGAGCGGGAGTTGGGGGTTTTTTTCGACACCGTCGTGGTGTGCTCCGTGACCGGGTCGACCCAGGCGGGCATGGTCGCCGGGTTCGCGGCCCTGGAGGAGGCGGGCGGGCGGCCGCGGCGCGTCCTGGGGATCGACGCGTCGGCGGCGCCCGCCCGCACCCGTGAGCAGATCGCGCGGATCGCGCACGGCACCGGGCGGCTCATCGGCGTACAGAAGGAGTTGACGGAGGCGGACGTCGAGCTGGACGAGCGGTACCACGCGGGCACGTACGGGATTCCGGACGAGGCCACGCTGGAGGCGATGCGGCTCGCGGCGCGCACCGAGGGGATGGTCACCGACCCCGTGTACGAGGGCAAGTCGATGGCCGGGATGGTGGATCTGGTGGCGCGGGGGGAGATCGGGCGGGAGTCCACCGTGCTCTACGCCCACCTGGGCGGGCAGCCCGCGTTGAACGCGTACAGCGCGTTGTTCTAAGCGGTGGGCTTCTTCAGGTGGTGGGTTTCTTCAGGCCGTGGGCTTCGGCCTGGTGCCTGTGATCACGAACGCCGACACCAGCAGGGCGGTCAGCGCGACCAGTGAGCCGATGCCGAACGCGCGGGCCGCCCCCTCGGTGAGGATGTCGGACGGTGAGCCGTGCGCGTGCCGGGTCGCCGTGCCGAAGACCGTGACCAGGATGGAGAGACCGAGGGTGCCGCCGAGCCACTGCAGGGTCTGCAGCAGGCCGGAGGCGGCGCCCGCCTCCCGTGGCTCGACACCCGCGAGAATCGTCGCGTTGAGCGGCATGAAACTCAGGCCGACTCCCACACCCATCAGCACCAGCGGGCCGAACAGGCCGGTGAGGTAGCCGTCGTCGGGCCGCAGCCGCCACAGCCACGCGGTCGCGACGACGAGCAGGGCCATCCCGGTGAGCAGTACCGGCTTGGCGCCGAGCCGGGCGAGCAGCCGGGGCACGAAGCGTACGACCGTGAACATCGCCAGGGTCATGGGCAGGAAGGCGAATCCCGCGCGGAGCGGGCTGTAGCCCAGGACCTGCTGGCAGATCAGGGTGAGGAAGTAGAACGCGCCGAACATGCCCGCGGGCAGCAGCAGTACGCCCGCGTAGCCGCCCGCGCGGTTGCGGTTCGCGAGCAGGCGCAGCGGCATGATCGGCTGGTCCGCGCGGGACTCGATCAGGGTGAAGCCCACCAGCAGGGCCGCCGCCGAGCTGAAGCCCAGCAGCGCCTGGGTGTCGGTCCAGCCCGCCTCCGAGACCCGGATGAACGCGTACACCAGCGATGTCATCCCGGCCGTGCCGGCGAGCGCCCCCGCCGCGTCGAACCGGCCCGCGTGGCGCGGGGTCTCGGTGACGAAGCGGGGCAGGGCGACGGCGACCGCGACGCCGATCGGTACGTTGATCAGCAGGGCCCAGCGCCAGGACGCCCAGGAGGTGAGCATGCCGCCGAGGACCAGGCCGATGGAGGCGCCGATGCCCGCCATCGACGCGTAGACGCCCAGGGCGTGGTGGCGGCGCGGGCCGTCGGGGAAGTTCGTGGTGATCAGGGCGAGGGTGCTGGGGGCGGTGAGGGCGGCGCCGACGCCCTGGAGGGCGCGGGCGGTAAGCAGCCAGGCGCTTTCGGTGGCGAGACCGCCGAGCAGGGAGGATCCGGCGAAGAGCAGGACGCCGATGGTCAGGGTGCGGCGGCGGCCGGCGATGTCGCCGACCCGGCCGCCGAGGAGGAGCAGGCCGCCGAAGGTGAGCGTGTAGGCGTTGAGGACCCAGGAGAGGCCGGTCCTGCTGAAGTCCAGGTCCTTCTGGATGTCGGGTAACGCGACGTTGACGACGGTGGAGTCCACGCCGACCATCAGGTAGGCGGTGACGATGACGAACAGGACGGCGCCGAGCCTGGCGCGTTGGGGTGGTGGGGAGAGAGCGTCGGCGGTGGTGGACGGTGCGGACGAGGTGGACACGGTGTTCTCCCGGTCTGGCGTCCCCGGATGAAGGTGCACACGGGCAGCACGGACTGCCCGCGAGATAAGCGGGGACTGTCTCCGTTTAACCCTCGCTAAGATACGGAGGGGGTCCCCGGTTCGCAAGGAGTATCTGAATGACGCAGGTCAAGCCCATGCGCGCGGACGCTCGGCGCAACTATGAGCGGTTGCTGAAGGTGGCGGCCGAGGCGTTCGCCGAACATGGGGAAGGCGCGTCGCTCGATGACATCGCCAAGCGGGCGGGCGTCGGGTCGGGCACGCTGTACCGGCACTTCCCGACGCGGCAGGCGCTGTTGGAGGCTGCCTACGTCGACCGGATCGAGGCGCTCGGGGCGCGGGCCGACGAGATCGCGAAGGAACTGCCCCCGGGCGAGGCGCTGGCGCAGTGGCTCTACGAGCTGTGTGTCGGCACGATCCAGGTGCGCGGCATGAAGGCCCTGCTGGGCTCGGCCGTCACGGACGGCAGCAATGCCGCGGTCACGGCCTGCGCCACGTCCATGAAGGGGGCGGCGGCGCGGCTGGTCGAGGCGGCGCAGCGGGAGGGAACCCTGCGTCAGGACATCGAGCCGATCGAGATCCTGCGGCTGGCCCACGGGATTTCCACGGCCTCGGAGCTGGCGAACGGGCAGGGCGAGCAGATCCGCCGGTATCTGTCCCTGCTGACGGAGGGGCTGCGGGCGTAGCGACGGAGGGTTCTCCGGCGGTGCGTTGTCCGGTGGTGCGCCTACCTCCGGTGGGTGGGTCGGGGCCGTAGCGGTGCGTCGAGCCCGTGGCCGCTGGATCAGACGTGGGCCAGGCAAGGGAGCCGCTGCTCGATCCGAACGTAAGCGACGGGCTTGCGACGCACCGCCACGGCCCCTTCGGAGGGTGGGCGGCCGCGGGTCAGAGGGCCTGGGCCGCGGGCTTCACCATGCCGCGGACCGTACGCGACTTCACGAAGTCGCCCATGGCCGTCATCTCCCACTCGCCGGAGAATTGCTTGATCATCTTGGCCATCATCACGCCGGTCTGGGCCTCGGCGCCGGTGAGGTCGAAGCGGACCAGCTCCTCGCCGGTGGCGGCGTCCAGCAGGCGGCAGTAGGCCTTGGCGACCTCGGTGAACTTCTGGCCGGAGAAGGAGTTGACCGTGAAGACCAGGCCGGTCGCCTCCGGGGGGATGCGGCCGAGGTCGACCACGATCACCTCGTCGTCACCGCCGCCCTCGCCCGTGAGGTTGTCGCCGGAGTGCTTGATCGCGCCGTTCAGGATGGACAGCTTGCCGAAGTAGCAGCTGTCGATGTGGTTGCGCTGCGGGCCGTAGGCGATGACCGAGGCGTCCAGGTCGATGTCCTTGCCGCGGAACGCGGGCTCCCAGCCGAGGCCCATCTTGACCTGGGAGAGCAGCGGGCGGCCGCCCTTGACCAGGGAGACCGTCTGGTTCTTCTGGAGGCTGACGCGGCCCTTGTCGAGGTTGATCTTTCCGGCGCCGATCGGCGGTGCGGCGGGCGGGGTGGGAGGGGCCGGAGGGGTCACGGGGGTTTGCATGGGGGGTGCGGGCGGGGTCGCGGGTGCGGTTACGGGCTGGGCCGCCGGGGCGGGTGCGGGTTCCTCCACCGAGACGCCGAAGTCCGTGGCGATGCCCGCCAGGCCGTTCGCGTATCCCTGGCCCACCGCGCGGGCCTTCCACGCGCCGTTGCGGAGGTAGACCTCCACGACCACCAGTGCCGTCTCGGTGCCCAGTTGCGGGGGCGTGAACGTGCCCAGGACGCTGTTGTCGTCCGCGTTGCGGATCGTGGCTGTCGGTTCGATGCCCTGGAAGGTCTGGCCCGCGGCATCCGGGCTCGCGGTGACCACGATCTTCTCGATGCCCGGGGGGATGGCGCCGGTGTCGACGGTGATCGCGTCGGGTGCCGCACCGCCGCCCGAGCGGTATGTCACGCCGGGGCCGGTTGGTTGGTTGTAGAAGATGAAGTCGTCGTCGGAGCGCACCTTGCCGTCGGCGGTGAGCAGCAGGCCCGATACGTCGAGCCGCACCGGGGCGGCGACGTCCACCGTCACGCGCGCGGCGGAGAGAGGGATGTTCGAGCCGGGGGTCATAGCTGTCATGTCGGGTGAACGAGCGAGACTATTTTGCCGTTCCCTTACCAAGCGGCCAATTGGTGGAACCCCGAAACCCCGGCCCGAATCCCTCTGATTTTCTACGGAACCACCACGATCTTCCTGCCGATGCCCGCCGCGAACTGCTCCAACGCCTGCGGATACCGCTCCAGCGCGATCCGGTCGCTGATGAAGATCTCCGGGTCGAGCACGCCGTTCGCGAACAGTTCCGCCGCCCGCTCGAAGCTGTGCAGCACCGCCATCGAACCGGTGATGGTGATCTCCTGGTTGTAGATGCGGTACGGGTCGATCGTCACGCGGGTCGCGTAGTCGGCGACCCCGAACTGGAGGAACGTGCCCGCCTTCGCCACCCGGTCCAGGCCGTCCTGGATCGCCGCCGCGTTGCCGGTGGCGTCGACGACGAGGTCCCAGCCCTGCGGCCGGTCCAGCTCGTCCGCGTTCGCCGCCGACCCGGAGACGCCGAGCGTGCGGGCCGTCTCCAGGCGGGCCGGGTTCAGGTCCACGATGTCCACGCTCGCCGCGCCGGTGCGCTTGGCCAGCTCCAGCATCATCAGGCCCATCGTCCCGGAGCCGTAGATCAGGACATGGGCGCCGAGACGGGACCGCAGGACGTCGTAGCCGCGCACCGCGCAGGACAGCGGCTCCACGAGTGCGGCGTCCTGGGTGCGTACGTGCTCGGGCAGCTTGACGCAGTTCGCCACCGGGGCCACCGCGTACTGCGCGGCCCCGCCCGCCGTGGTGACGCCGATCGCGGCCCAGCGTTCGCAGAGGTTGTTGTGGCCCGAACGGCACTGTCGGCACTCGTAGCAGTACAGGGACGGGTCCACCGCCACCTGGTCGCCGACCGCGAGCTCGGTGACCTGGGAGCCGACCCCGACCACCTCCCCGGCGAACTCGTGGCCCGGCACGATCGGCAGCTTGGGCGCGAACTCGCCCTGGAGGATGTGCAGGTCCGTGCCGCACAGGCCGCAGGCGGCGACCTCGACGACGACCTCACGGGGGCCTGGCGTCGGGTCCGGGACCTCGGTGACGACGGCGCGGCCCACGGACTCGATGACGGCGGCCTTCATTTGACGGCTCCCAAGGACAGGCCCTGGACCAGTTTGTCCTGGGCGGCGAACCCCGCGGCGAGCACCGGCAGGGAGACGACGAGCGACGCGGCGCACACCTTGGCCAGGAACAGGCCCTGGCTGGTGATGAAGCCGGTCAGGAAGACGGGGGCCGTCTCGGCGACCACACCGGTCAGTACGCGGGCGAACAGCAGTTCGTTCCAGCTGAAGATGAAGCAGATCAGGGCCGTGGCCGCGATGCCGGGAAGGGCTATGGGGGCGACGACGCGGGCCAGGATGGTGGGCAGTCTCGCGCCGTCGATCTGGGCCGCCTCGATCACCGCCACCGGTACCTCGGCGAGGAACGACTGCATCATCCACACCGCGATCGGCAGGTTCATGGAGGTGTAGAGGATGACCAGGAGCCAGATGTTGTCCAGCATTCCGGTGTTCTTCGCGAAGAGGTAGATCGGGAGAAGTCCGGCCACGACCGGCAGCATCTTCGTCGACAGGAAGAAGAACAGGACGTCCGTCCACTTGCGCACGGGGCGGATGGACAGTGCGTACGCCGCGGGGAGGGCCAGCAGGAGGACGCAGAGGGTGGAGACCACCGAGGCCACGGTCGAGTTGATCAGCGCGGGCCAGGGGCTCGCGCCGCCGCCCGTGCCGAAGAAGTCGCGGTAGCCGTCGAGGGTGAGGGCGGCGCCGAAGGACGGTGGGTTGGTCGCCGCGTCCGACTCGGAGTGGAACGACGTCAGGGCCATCCACGCGATGGGCAGGAAGAACAGCACACCGAGCAGCCAGGCCAGCAGGCCCAGGCCCGTTCCCCGGGCACGCCGGGGTCGTACGCGGATCGTGGTGGCGCTCATGCGCGGGACACCTCCTCGCGGAACAGGGACGAGACCACGCGCAGCGCGAAGGTCGCGATGATGATCGAACCGATGACGACCAGGACGCCCGCGGCGGAGGCGAGGCCGTTCTCGTGGGCCTGGTAGAAGCTCTGGTAGACGGTGTAGGGGAGGTTGGCCGTTCCCAGGCCGCCGGACGTGAGGGTGAAGACCGCGTCGAAGTTCTGGACGATGTAGATCGAGCCCAGCAGGGCGCCCAGTTCGAGGTAGCGGCGCAGGTGGGGGAGGGTGAGGTGGCGGAAGACCTGCCAGTCGCTCGCGCCGTCCACCCGTGCGGCCTCGATCTGCTGGTGGTCGCGGCTCTGCAGGCCGGCCAGAAGGATCAGCATCATGAAGGGCGTCCACTGCCAGACCAGGGAGGCCTCGACCGCCAGCAGCGGGGTGCCCGAGATCCAGTCGGGCTGGGGGCCGCCCACGTAGTGCAGCAGTCCGTTGAGCAGGCCGTACTCCGGGTTGTAGAGCACGTGCTTCCAGAGCAGGGCCGCGGCCACCGGGACCACCAGGAAGGGGGCGATGAGGAGGGTCCTGACGATGCCCCGGCCGCGGAATTTGCGGTCCAGGAGCAGGGCCAGGCCCAGGCCGATGACCAGGCTGGCGATGACCACGGCCGCCGTCAGGAGGATCGTCGTCCACACCGAGTGGCGCAGGTCGGGGTCGGTGAGGACGTCCGAGTAGTTGGAGAGGCCGGTGAAGTGGCGGGCCTTGGGGTAGAGCGCGTTCCAGTCGAAGAAGGAGATCACCAGCGTGGCCACGAAGGGGAGCTGGGTCACGGCGATCATGAAGATCAGGGCGGGGAGCAGCGGGGCGCGGGTGGCCCAGGCGCGCAGCCGGTTGGACGGCTTTTTCAGGGTGCGTACGGGAGTGGCGGCCACGGGGGCCGTTGTCGTGGCGGTCATCGTCCCTCGTACTCCTTGGAGATCTTCTCGGCGAGTTTCTGGGACTTCTTCAGGGCCGAGTCGACGGACTGGCGTCCGGCGATGGCCGCGCTGATCTCCTGCGAGACCTTGGTGCCGAGGTCGGTGAACTCGGGGATGCCGACGAACTGGATGCCGGGCGCGGGGCGCGGCTGCACTCCCGGGTCACGCGGCCGGGCGCCCTCGATGGCCGCGCGGGTCATCTCCTGGAAGGCGGCGGCCTCCTTGGTGTACGCGGCGTTCGTGTACGTGGAGGCGCGCTTGCCGGCCGGCACGTTGGACCAGCCGATCGTGTTCCCGACCAGTTGCTCGTACTGCTTGCTGGAGGCCCAGGAGATGAACTTCCAGGCCTTGTCGGAGTTGTGGGAGGCCTTCTGCAGGCCCCAGGCCCAGGTGTAGAGCCAGCCGGAGGACTTGGTCTTCTCGACGGGCGCGGGTACGTAGCCGATCTTGCCCTTGACCGGGGAGTCGGACGCCTCCAGGGAGCCCGCCGCGGAGGTGGCGTCGTACCACATGGCCGTCTTGCCCTGGGTCATGTTGTTGAGGCACTCGGCGAAGCCCGACTGGGCCGCGCCGGACTCGCCGTGCTCGCGTACGAGGTTCACGTAGAACTTCGTCGCCTTCTCGAACTCGGGGGAGTCGAGGCGGGCCTTCCAGTTCTTGTCGAACCAGGTGCCGCCGAAGGTGTTCACGACGGTGGTGAGGGGTGCCATGAGCTCGCCCCAGCCGGGCAGGCCGCGCAGACAGATGCCCTTCATGCCGGACTGGACGCCGTCGGCCTCGGCGGCCAGCTGTCCCACCTGATCCCAGGTGGGGTGGTCGGGCATCGTCAGGCCCTTCTCGGCGAAGACGTCCTTGCGGTACATCAGGAAGGACGACTCGCCGTAGAACGGCTGCCCGTAGAGCTTGCCGTCGTCGGCCGTCAGGGACTGCCGCATGGGGGCGAGGATGTCCTGCTCGTCGTAGCCGCTGTCCTGACGTACGTAGGAGTCCATCTCGTGCAGCCAGCCGTTGCGGGCGTAGATCGGAATCTCGTAGTTGGAGAGCGTGGCGACGTCGTACTGGCCGGCCTGGTTGGCGAAGTCCTGGCTGATCTTGTCGCGGACGTCGTTCTCCGGCAGCACGGTGAAGTTCACCTTGATGCCGGTCTCCTTGGTGAAGTGCGCCTTGGTGAGTTTCTGCAGCTCCACCATCTGCGGGTTGTTGACCATCAGGACGTTGATGGAGTCGCCGCCTGACCCTGACCCGCCCGCTCCGACCCAACAGCCGGAGAGCAGCGGGGCGAGCAGCGTCCCTGCGGCGGCCGCGGCGAGTGCGCGCGACCTCCGTCGGCTCTGGGTTCGCATGGATCGCTCCTGGACGTATAGGGAGATAAAGGGCGCCTTCGGGTATAAGCGTGCCCTTGTAGTGAGTGAGTGAGTTGGGTTTTCAGACTCGGATGACCTGGGGGCCTTGCAAGGAGTACCGGTGCGCCTCCGATGCCGGAAGCAGCGTGCTCGTGACGATCGTTTCCAGGGCGGTGATCTCCGCGAAGCGGCAGAAGCTGACCGCCCCGAACTTGGTGTGCACGCCCGCGAAGACCGTGCGCCGGGAGGCCCTGATCGCCTGGGCCTTGACCTCGCTGACTGCCGGGTCGGGGGTGGTGAGGCCGTGTTCTCGGGAGATGCCGTTGGCGCCGATGTACGCCAGGTCGATGACGAAGCCGGCGAGCATCTTCGTCGTCCAGTGGTCCACGGTCGCGAGTGTGCCGGGGCGGACCCGGCCACCGAGCAGCAGGACGCTGGTGTGGTCGGCCTCGGCGAGCGCGCCCGCCGTGGCCAGGGAGGCGGTGACCACGGTCAGTGGCCGGTCCTTGGGGAGTGCCTCGGCGATGAGCTGCGGGGTGAAGCCCTCGTCGATGAAGACGGTCTCGGCGTCCCCGAGCAGTTCGGCCGCGGCGCTCGCGATCCGGCGCTTCTCGGGCACATGGCTGGTGGCGCGAAAGGCGAGCGTCGTCTCGAACCCGGCGCTCTCCACGGGGTAGGCGCCGCCGTGGGTGCGGCGGACCAGGCCGTGGTCCTCCAGGGCGCGCAGGTCGCGTCGTACGGTCTCCTTGGCGACGCCCAGCTCGGCGGCGAGCGCGGTGACGTCGACCGCGCCGGTACGGCGGGCGGCCCTGACGATCTCCCGCTGACGTTCTTCCGCGGTCATGGCCGACACCTGCTCCCTGCGTTCCGTGCGTACTGCCCGTTCGGGCCCGGTGTGGGCCTTGGGGGAAGTTCTACAGCGGGTGCGCGGCACTGACCAGGCCTGTTGCGTGACCGATGGTGCCCGGCTGTGACCGTTTGGCGCGGCGGGTGACCGCGTCGGACCTGGGGCGGAGCGGTGGACGGGGTGGGATCGGGCAGGGTTCGTGCCCGAACACGGCGGCGGGCGGGCCCGTTCGGTGCCCGCCCGCTCTTTTGCGCTCTTGCCCCGCGGTCGTCTTTTGGCCGTTCGGTCGTCAGTACGGCCAGATCGGCGGGTGCGTCGTGAAGGGGCCGCCGAGGCAGGCGTGGTCCGGGTTGGCCGGGTCGAGCTCGCCCTGCTCGGCGATGAGCTTCTCGGCGTACGGCTCGGAGTCGTCACGCGGCTCGTAGCCCAGCGCCCGGGCCGTCGAGAGGTCCCACCACAGCCGGGTGTTGGCGGAGGAGCCGTAGACGACCGTGTGCCGCACGTCCTCGGCCGTCAGTGCCGCGTGGAAGAGACGGGCGCCGTCCTCGGGGCTCATCCAGACGGAGAGCATGCGCACGCTGGTGGGCTCCGCGAAGCAGGAACCGATACGGACCGAGACCGTCTCCAGGCCGTGCTTGTCCCAGTAGAACTGCGCCAGGTCCTCGCCGAAGGACTTGGAGAGGCCGTAGAAGGTGTCGGGGCGGCGCGGGGTGTCGATCGGGATCAGGGCGCTGTCGTCGAAGGGGGCCTCACCCCGGGGGCGCGGGGTGAAGCCGACGGCGTGGTTGGAGGAGGCGAAGACGATGCGTCGTACGCCTTCCTCGCGCGCCGCCTCGTACAGGTTGTACGTACCCTCGATGTTCGCCTTGAGGATCTTGTCGAAGGAGGCTTCCAGGGAGATGCCCGCGAGGTGGATGATCGCGTCGACGCCCCGTACGGCCTCGCGCAGGGCGGCCTTGTCCGCGAGGTCCGCGGTGAGCGCGTCCGGCTCGCCCTCGACGGGCAGCAGGTCGAGGAGGCGCAGCTCATAGCCGTAGTCCGGCAGCAGTCCTCGCATCAGGGTGCCGAGTCCGCCGGCGGCGCCGGTGAGCAGAACGGTGCGGGGAGCGGGCATGCGGGTGTCTCCTCATGGCCACGCAGGCGGCCGTATGTGTGCACAGCATTCACATCCGTGGACACGCTAAAGAGCGCCGACCCTCTCCGTCAAGTGTCACGCGAAGGCGGGGAATTCGCTGCTGTATTGGGGTTTGTGCGCTTGACCGGCCCCGAGGTCGCGCTTTAGCGTGGTCGCGTTCAGAAATATAGACATGGATCAGAAACGTGTACCCGCTGTTGTGTGCGTGAGCACCTGCCCCAGGGAGAGTCCGTGACGCCAGCCCCCCTTGTTGCTCGGCTCAGCGTCCCCAGCGGACCGCTGTTCTTCCCCGTCACGGCGTACGGCCCCGACGGCGCCCTCGACCTCGACACCTACCGTGCCCATGTGCGACGCGGCGTCGAGAACGGTGCCGCGGCCGTCTTCGCGTGCTGCGGCACCGGGGAGTTCCACGCGCTCGCGCCCGAGGAGTTCCAGGAGTGTGTGCGGGCGGCCGTGGAGGCGACCGCCGGGCGCGTTCCGGTCGTCGCGGGCGCCGGGTACGGGACCGCGCTCGCCGTACGGTTCGCTCGCCTCGCCGAGGAGGCCGGGGCCGACGGACTGCTCGCGATGCCGCCGTACCTGGTGCTGGCGAGCCAGGAGGGACTCCTGCGGCACTACCGGGAACTCGCCGCCGCCACCTCGCTGGACATCGTGGTCTACCAGCGCGACAACGCCGTGTTCACGCCCGAGACCGTGGTCGAACTGGCCCGCACCGAGGGGATCATCGGCTTCAAGGACGGGGTGGGCGATCTCGACCTGATGCAGCGGATCGTGAGCGCGGTGCGCAGCGAGGTTCCCGGTGACTTCCTCTACTTCAACGGGCTGCCGACCGCCGAACTGACCTGCCTCGCGTACCGGGGCATCGGGATCACGCTGTACTCGTCGGCGGTCTTCTGCTTCGTGCCGGAGATCGCGCTGGCGTTCCACGCGGCGCTGCGCGCCGGTGACGACGAGGTGGTCAACCGCTTGCTGGACGGCTTCTACCGTCCCTTCGTCGACCTGCGGGCCCAGGGCCGCGGATACGCGGTCTCCCTGGTCAAGGCGGGGGTACGGCTGCGGGGGCTGGACGTGGGCGAGGTGCGGCCGCCGCTGCACGAGCCGACCGAGGACCATGTGAAGCAGCTCGCGCAGCTGATCGAGCGGGGCTACGCGCTGCTGGAGCCGGCCGGCGCCGCGGGGGAGGGCCGGTGAAGGCGTCCGCTTTCGTCTATCCGTGGGACGTCGTCGGGGATCCGGGGGCGGCCGAGTGGATCGCCGGGCTCGGCGTACGACAGGTGACGCTCGCCTCCGCGTACCATTCCACACGCGCGCTGACCCCTCGCCACCCTCGACACCGGATCGTCACGGCCTCGCACGCCGCCGTCCTGTACCCGGTCGACGACGCACGGTGGGAGGGGCGTGCGCTGCGGCCGTACGCCGCCGGGGAGTGGGCGCCCGGGGACGTGTACGGGGAGGCCGCCGGCGCGCTCGCGGAGGCCGGTCTTGACGTCCACACGTGGGTGGTCCTCGCACACAACTCCCGGATGGGCGCCGAACATCCGTCCACCTCCGTCGTCAACGCCTACGGGGACCGGTACGCGTGGGCGCCGTGCATCGCGCAGGCCGACACGCGGGCGTATCTCGTCGACCTCGCGGTGGAGGCGGCGGTGCGGCCCGGGGCGCTGGGTACGGAGCTGGAGTCGCTCGGCTGGTACGGGCTCGCTCATCTGCACGCGCACGACAAGATCGGCGGGGTGGGGCTCGGGGACGCCGGGCAGTACCTGATGTCGCTCTGCTTCTGCGCGGCCTGCCGGGACGGGTACGCCGGGCACGGGCTCGACGCGGATGACCTGGCGGCGGCAGTCCGGGAGGCGCTGGAGCCGGTGTGGCGAGGGGACGTGCCGTCGGACGGCGGCCGGCCGGCGATCGAGAAGCTGCTCGGGGAGGAGACGGCGGCCGCCACGCGCGCGTGGCGTGACGGCGTGGCCCGTTCGCTCCAGGAGACGGTGGTCGCGGCGGTGCGGGCGGCCGCGCCGGCCGACTTCCAGGTGTTGCTGCACGCCGATCCCGTTTCCTACCACTGCGGGGCGAACGCCGGGGTCGATCCCGGGCACATCCTGTCCGTGGCGGACGGAGTGGTCGTGCCGTGCACGGGCGGGGTGGGGTTGCTGGCACCGTTCGCGGAACAGGGCCGGGACGGGGCTGTACTGGCCGCGAACTTCACGGTCGTGGCGGGGATGGGGGGTGGTCCGGGCACGTTGGCGCAGGATGCGGCTCGGGCGGCTTCGGCGGGCGCGACCGAACTGCGGCTGTACCACGCGGGGTTGGCTTCGGACGGGGATCTGGACGCTGTGCGGGCGGTGTTGACGGGGGCGACCTGAGCCCAGATCCCCGCGGCACTAGGTGCGGGTGAGTGGGAGCAGGGTCAGGAGGCGGGTCAGCCCGAGGGTCAGGAGCAGGGGCCGGTAGTCGACCAGCTCGATCAGGCCCGCGCCGACGGCCAGCCCGAGCGCGTTCGGGGCGTACATCAGGGTGTTCGCGGTGGCGGAGGCGCGGCCGAGGAGCGGGGCCGGAGTCTCGCGCTGGACGGCGGTGTACGCGGCGATCAGGACGCAGGGAAGACCGAGGCCGATCACCGTGCTGCAGACCAGGGCCACCGCGTCGGACGGTACCGCGCGGAGCGCGACCGCGACCGCCATGAGGGCGATGCCGTACGCGGCGAAGCGGCGCTCGCCCAGCAGGCGGAGCAGGGGCCCCGAGACCAGGCCGATCAGCACCGAGCCGAAGCCTTGAGCGACGTAGAGCAGGCCGACGTACGCGGGGGAGTGGCCCAGCCCCTCGGCGACGGCGTAGATCGTGGCGCCGTTGATGCCGGCGAAGAGCATGGTCGTGGCGGCAGCCAGGATCAGTGCCCGCAGTTCCGGGTGCTGCCGGATGTGGCGGAGGCCCGCGGCGGTGCGGGCCCTTCGGTCCGACCGGTCCGGGACGGGCGGGGTCTCGCGGACGCGCAGCAGGGCGTACAGCCCGGCCGCGAGGGCGAACGTGACGGCGTCCAGGACGGCCACCCGCGCGCCGCCGTACGCCGCGTACAGGCCCGCCCCCGTCAGCGGAGCCAGGAGCTTCATGCCCTCGCCCGCCGTCATGCGCAGGCCGTTGAAGTCCCCGAGGAGGTGCCTGTCGACAGCCGTGGCCACGAGCGCCGACTCCGCCGCCTCATGGACGACGCCTGCCGCCCCGTAGATCAGGAGCACGGTGAAGAGGATCCACAGGCGGTCCCGGGCGTTCACGGCGAAGAGCGTCGGCAGGAGCGCCGCCAGGGCCAGGTTCGTGGCGATCAGGAGCGGCCGGCGGCGGGTGCGGTCCGCGAGGACGCCCAGGGCGGGGCCGACGAGCGTCGGGGCCCAGAGGGCGAACACGCACAGGGCCGCCAGACCGTTCGAGCCGGTCAGGTCCTTGACCCAGACGCCCGACACCAGCCACATCGCCGACGAGCCGAAGCCGGAGACCACTGCTGCGGCCAGGTACAACCCCGCGTTGCGGTCACCCAGGACCCGCGTCACCGTCCATGTCATGGCAGGTGATCGTGGTGCTAAGGGGGGCGGTCGAGGATCGGGCATGTGCCGTATCTCCTCGCCCGGGAGCGATGAGTTCCGGGCGCGGTCTCGGTCCACCCCAGGAGCGAAGCCACAGAAGAGCTGAAGAGCCGAAGAGCCGAAGAGCTGGGGAGCAGCGGATGACGGACGACCGGACTTTCGACACCTTCGACCTCGGGCCGCAGGCCCTGATCGTGGCCCGCCTCGCGGCGGGGACGGCGCGCGAGCAGCTCGACCGCCACACGCCCTGCCCCGGGTTCGCGGTGCACAACATGCTCGGGCATCTGGGCGGGCTGGCGCCTCGGAGGCACATCGACTCGAACTTCTTTTGTCGGAAGCGTTGACGAAACACGGCCGCGCTCCTACCTTCAACGCGTCGTACTTCATACGTCATATATGAGACGCGATACACGAGATCAGATACAGATCCGAGAGGCGCGCATGACCTCTGTGCCCATTCCGATTCCGTCCCGCACCCAGTTCGTGCTGGAGGGGATCAAACACCGCATCCTCACCGGGCAGTTGACCCCGGGGCAGGCTCTGGTCGAGACCGAGCTCGCCACGCAGTTCGGGGTGTCGAAGACGCCCGTGCGCGAGGCGCTCAAGACCCTGGCCGGCACCGGTCTCGTCGTGATGAGCCAGTACAAGGGCGTCACGGTGCGCATGGTGGACGCGGACATGGCGCGCGAGGTGTACGACGTGCGGCTGCTGCTGGAGCCGGAGGCGCTGCGCCGCACCGTACGGCGCGCGGCGTCGCTCGATGCCGCACGCGACGCGCTGACCCGCGCCGACGACGCCTCCGACACCGCCGAACGCTCGCTCGCCAACCGGGAGTTCCACCGCGCCCTGTATGTGTCCTGCGGCAACCCGCTGCTCGGCCGGATGCTCGACGAAGTGCGTGACCAGGCCGCTCTCGTGTCGGCGGTCGCCTGGGCCGCCGACCCGTCCTGGGAGCGCGAGGCCGGCGAGCACCGGGAGATCCTGCGCCTCGCCCTCGAAGGTGACGCCGACGGCGCGGCCCGCGCGCTGCACGCCCACATCGAGTCGTTCGTGCGACGGGCCTTCCCCTCGGCCCAGGAAGAGGTCGGACAGGAATGACAGCGACGTACGAGACCCAGCGGGCGGCGCTCGCCGAGGTCGTGGCGATCCCCGTGACGCCCTTCGCCAAGGACGGCACGATCGACCGCGACACCCACCGGGCCCTGCTGCGTCGGCTGCTCGACGGCGGCGTCCGTACCCTCACCCCCAATGGCAACACCGGCGAGTTCTACGCCCTGACCCCCGCGGAACGGCGGCTCGTCACCGAGCTGACGATCGACGAGACGGGCGACCGCGCCACGATCCTGGTCGGGGTCGGGCACGACGTGCCGACCGCCGTCGCCTCCGCCCGGCACGCCCGGGAGCTCGGAGCACAGATGGTGATGGTCCATCAGCCCGTGCATCCCTACGTCTCGGAGGGCGGCTGGGTCGACTACCACCGGGCCATCGCCGAGGCCGTGCCGGAGCTGGGCGTCGTGCCCTACATCCGCAGCCCGGTGCTGCCCGGCGCCCGGCTCGCCGACCTCGCCGACATCTGCCCGAACGTCATCGGGGTGAAGTACGCCGTCCCGGACGCGGCCCGCTTCGCCGCCTTCGCCCGGGACGCGGGGCTCGACCGGTTCGTGTGGGTCGCGGGCCTCGCCGAACCGTACGCCCCGTCCTACTTCTCGGCCGGTGCCACGGGCTTCACCTCGGGTCTCGTGAACGTCGCCCCGGCCGTCTCCCTGAACATGATCGAAGCCCTTCGAGCCGGCGACTACCCGGCCGCCATGAAGGTCTGGGAGCAGATCCGCCGCTTCGAGGAGCTGCGCGCGGCGAACACCTCCGCCAACAACGTCACCGTCGTCAAGGAGGCCCTCGCCTCGCTCGGCCTGTGCCGCCGCGAGGTGCGCCCGCCGAGCAGGGAACTGCCCGAGTCCGAGCGGGCGGAAGTCGCGGCCATCGCCGCGGGGTGGTCCATATGAGCCAGGGAAGAAGGGAGCCGAAGCGCCCCGAGGAGCTCCGGAGCCATCAGTGGTACGGCACCGACGGGCTGCGCTCCTTCAGCCACCGGGCCCGCACCCGCCAGCTCGGCTACCTTCCCGAGGAGCACCTCGGCAAGCCGGTCATCGCGATCCTGAACACCTGGTCCGACATCAACCCCTGTCACGTCCATCTGCGCGACCGTGCGCAGGCCGTGAAGCGGGGGGTGTGGCAGGCCGGGGGCTTCCCGCTCGAGTTCCCGGTCTCCACCCTCAGCGAGACCTTCCAGAAGCCGACCCCGATGCTCTACCGCAACCTGCTGGCGATGGAGACCGAGGAACTGCTGCGGTCGTATCCCGTCGACGGCGCGGTGCTGATGGGCGGCTGCGACAAGTCCACGCCCGCCCTGCTCATGGGCGCCGCGTCCGTCGACCTGCCGGCCGTCTTCGTGCCCGCCGGGCCCATGCTGCCCGGTCACTGGCGAGGCGAGGTCCTCGGCTCCGGCACCGACATGTGGAAGTACTGGGACGACAAGCGCGCCGGACTCATCGGCGACTGCGAGATGACCGAGCTGGAGAGCGGGCTCGCGCGCTCTCCCGGGCACTGCATGACCATGGGTACGGCGTCCACGCTGACGGCCGCCGCCGAGGCGCTCGGGGTGACCGTGCCCGGCGCGTCCAGCATCCCCGCCGTCGACTCCGGGCACGACCGGATGGCGGCCGCGGCAGGCCTCAGGATCGTCGAACTCGTCCGCCAGGACCGGAAGCTGTCCGACATCCTCACCGCGGACGCGTTCGAGGACGCGGTGACGACCGTCCTCGGACTCGGCGGCTCCACCAACGCCGTGATCCATCTGATCGCCATGGCGGGACGAGCGGGCGTCACCCTCACGCTCGACGACTTCGACCGGATCGCGCGGACCGTGCCGGTGCTCGCCAACGTCCGGCCCGGCGGCCAGAAGTACCTCATGGAGGACTTCCACTTCGCCGGCGGTCTGCCCGGGTTCCTGTCGCGGATCACCGACCTGCTGCACCTGGACCGGCCGACGGTGTCGTACGACAGCATGCGCGAGCAGTTGGCCGGCGCCCAGGTGCACGACGACGACGTCATCCGCACCCGGCACAACCCGGTCGCGGCCGAGGGCGGAGTCGCCGTACTGCGCGGCAACCTCTGCCCCGACGGCGCCGTCATCAAGCACATCGCCGCCGAGCCGCACCTGCTCCAGCACACCGGTCCCGCGGTCGTCTTCGACGACTACAGGACCATGCAGCGGACCATCAACGACCCGTCGCTCGGCATCACGGCGGACAGTGTGCTGGTGCTGCGGGGCTCCGGGCCCAAGGGCGGTCCCGGCATGCCGGAGTACGGGATGCTGCCCATCCCCGACCATCTGCTGAAGCAGGGTGTACGGGACATGGTGCGGATCTCCGACGCCCGGATGAGCGGCACGAGTTACGGCGCCTGTGTGCTGCACGTGGCGCCCGAGTCGCACATCGGCGGACCGCTCGCCCTGGTGCGCACCGGGGACACGATCACCCTCGACGTCGAGGCACGGTCGCTCCGACTCAACGTGGACGACGAGGAGTTGGAGCGGCGCAGGGCGCAGTGGACGGCGCCGCCCGAGCGATACGAGCGCGGGTACGGGGCGCTCTTCAACGAGCAGATCACCCAGGCGGACACCGGATGCGACTTCGCGTTCCTGGCCCGGCCGGGGAAGGTGCCGGACCCGTACGCGGGATGAGGGCGCCCGCGGGGGCAGCCCCTCTTTGAGTCTCACCTGATCGACATCTCGAACAGCAAGCAGTGATCGGCAAACAGCAAGCGCTTCACCCATGTGTACGTAGCAAGCGCTTCCTGTCGGCACGGCAAGCGTTCCACGGCACCCGCCAGAACGGAGAACAGTCATGGCCCAAGCCGCAGTCGTGGCGAAACAGCCCGCGCCACCCCGGCGGCGCCGTGGCTCGGCGACGCCTCGCAAGCTCCCGTATCTGCTGATCGCCCCGGCGGGCCTGCTGATGCTGGGCTTCATCGCCTACCCGGTCATCAGCGTCTTCTACTACAGCCTGCAGAACTACAACCCCACCAAACCGTGGCGCAACGGCTTCGCGGGCTTCGACAACTTTACCCACGCCTTCACCAGCGACCCCCAGTTCTGGGACACGCTGACCTTCAGCGCCAAGTGGGTCTTCGTCGAGGTCGGCCTGCAACTGCTCTTCGGGCTCGCGCTCGCGCTGATCGTCAACCAGACCTTCGTGGGACGGGCCGTCGGCCGCGCGCTGGTCTTCTCGCCCTGGGCCGTCTCCGGTGTGCTGACCTCCGCGATCTGGGTGCTGCTCTACAACTCCCAGACCGGCATCACCCGTTACCTGGCCGACGCGGGCATCGGCCAGTACGGCACCAGCTGGCTGTCGGACACCTCCACCGTCTTCCCGGCGGCCGTCGTCGCCGACCTGTGGCGCGGTGTCCCCTTCTTCGCGATCCTGATCCTCGCCGATCTCCAGTCCGTCTCCAAGGACCTGTACGAGGCCGCCGAGGTCGACGGCGCCAGCCGCTTCCGGCAGTTCCTGCACATCACACTGCCGCACCTGAAGGACGCCATCATCCTGTCCACGCTGCTGCGCGCGGTGTGGGAGTTCAACAACGTCGACCTGCTCTACACGCTGACGGGCGGTGGTCCCGCGGGCGAGACGACGACCCTCCCGCTCTACATCGCCAACACCAGCGTCGACGCCCACAACTTCGGCTACGCGTCCGCCCTCACCACGGTCGCGTTCGTGATTCTGCTCTTCTGTTCGGTCGTCTATCTGCGGCTGAGCAAGTTCGGAGGCGGGGACAAGTGATCACCGAGGACGCCACGATCAGCGCCCCCGCGGCGCCCGCCCCGCTCGCCGAGGAGCCCCGGCAGCGCCCGGGGAGGAAGCGCCGTGCCTGGGACGAGGTCCCGCGCTGGCACATCTACCTCCCGCTCTCCCTCTACCTCCTCTTCACCCTGATCCCCTTCTACTGGATCCTGCTCTTCGCGCTCCGCCCGGCCGGCTCGACCTCGCTCGTGCCGTGGCCCATGACCTTCGACCACTTCGACAAGGTGTGGAACGACCGCAGCTTCGGGACCTACTTCCAGAACAGCGTGCTCATCGCCGTCGCCACCCTGGTGATGACGACCCTCGTCGCCCTCGCCGGCGGGTACGCCCTGGCCCGCTTCGACTTCAGGATCAAGCGCGGCTTCATGCTCGCGCTGCTCTGCTCCCAGTTCGTGCCGGGCGCGCTGCTCCTGGTCCCGCTCTTCCAGATCTTCGCCAAGCTCCAGATGATCAACTCGCTGGGCAGCGTCATCATCGCCGAGACGGTCTTCCAGCTGCCGCTGTCGATGATCCTCATCAGCGGGTTCATCAGGAACGTCCCGTACTCGCTCGAAGAGGCCGCCTGGGTCGACGGCTGCGACCGCTTCACCGCCTTCCGGATCGTCGTCCTGCCCCTGCTGCGGCCCGGGCTGATCGCCGTCGGCTCCTTCGCCTTCGTACACGCCTGGAACCACTTCCTGTTCGCCCTGATGTTCCTCAGCGACCAGAGCAAGCAGACCATCCCCGTCGGCCTCAACACGCTGATGAGCTCCGACAGCGTCGACCTGGGCGCGCTTGCCGCGGGCGGCATCATCGCCGCCGTCCCCGTCGTCATCGTCTTCGCCTTCATCCAGAAGTGGTTGATCACCGGGTTCAGCGCGGGGGCGGTGAAGGGATGAGGCCCGCCGAGGAATTCCCGTCGAGCACGACCACCGGACAACTGCCGCTGCCCGTCGTGCTCGCGGGTGCGCGCGGTCACGGCCGCTGGCACCTGGAGAACATCCGTCGGCTCCAGGACAAGGGGCTCGTACGACTGGCGGGCATCTGCGAGCTGACCCCGCTCAGCGAAGAGGAACTGAACGGGCAAGAGGTCGAGCAGTCGGCCGACTTCGGCGCCCTCCTCGACTCCACCGGCGCCGCGATCGCCGTGATCTGCACGCCCATCCCCACCCACACCGACCTGGCGCTGATCGCCGCGGGCAAGGGCGTACACCTGCTGCTGGAGAAGCCGCCCGCGCCGTCGTACGCCGAGTTCCGCCGGATGGCCGACGGGGTCGCCGCGGCCGGGGTCGTCTGCCAGATCGGCTTCCAGTCGCTCGGCTCGCACGCCGTGCCCGCGATCCGGAAGCTGATCGCGCAGGGTGTGATCGGCCAGGTGACCGGGGTCGGCGGGGCGGGCGCCTGGGCGCGCGACGAGGCGTACTACCGGCGGGCGCCCTGGGCGGGCAAACGCCGTCTCAATGGCGTGGACGTGATCGACGGGGCGCTCACCAACCCCCTCGCGCACGCCGTCGCCACCGCCCTCGCGCTGAACGGGTCCACACGCGCCGAGGACGTCACCGGGATCGAGACCGAGCTGCTGCGCGTCAACGACATCGAGTCCGACGACACCTCCTGCGTGCGGATCACCACCGTGCGGGGCCGGGTCACCGTCGCCGCCACGCTCTGCGCCGAGCGGCCCGGCGAACCGTACGTCGTGGTGCACGGCAGCAGCGGCCGGATCACCTTCTGGTACAAGCAGGACCGCGTGCTGGTGCAGCGGTCCGGGCACGGCCCGGAGGAGATCGAGTACGGCCGTACGGACCTGCTGGAGAACCTGGTCGCGCATCTGACGGAGGGCGCCGAACCGCTGGTCGCGCCGGATGCGACGGGTGCCTTCATGAAAGTGGTGGAAGCGATCCGGCGGGCGCCCGACCCGCTCGCGCTGCCCGCCGACGCCTGGGAGCCGCTCCCCGAGGAGAACCGCAGGGTCGTGCACGGCATCGACGGGCTCGTGGCGGCCGCCGCCGACACCCTCGCCCTCTACTCCGAGCTCGGCGCCTCCTGGGCCAGGCCGAACCAGGTCCCGAGCCAGGCTCCGAACCAGCTCCCGAACACGGCCGTGAACCAGGTCCCGAACGAGGTGAGCACCCCATGAACCACGCACAGAGCACCGACTCGCTCGTCCTGCGCGTCGCGGGCCGCCCGGTCGGCCGGTACGTCACCCGGCCCGAACTCGCGCCCCGGTTCTCGCCGCGCCCCTACCTCCACCCGGTGACCACCCTGGCTGGCACGGCCGTCACCGAACTCAGCCCCGCCGACCACACCCACCACCTCGGCGTCGGTGTCGCCGTTCCCGACGTCGAGGGGCACAACTTCTGGGGCGGGCGCACCTACGTCCGCGACCAGGGCCCCACCGAGCTGGCCAACCACGGCGCCCAGCGGCACTCAGGTTTCCAGCTGCGTGACCCGGACGGCTTCGTGGAGGAACTGCGCTGGGTGGCCGCGGGCGGCGAGCTGCTGCGCGAGCGCCGTACGGTCGCCGTCACCGAACTCACCGACTCCGCCTGGGCATTGGACTTCACCTTCTCGCTCACCAACACGACCACGCGCCCCCTCTCGATCGGCAGCCCGGCCACCAACGGACGGCCTGGCGCGGCCTACGGCGGCTTCTTCTGGCGGGCCCGCAAGGAAGCGCGGGCGCCCCATGTCTTCACCGCCGACACCGAGGGCGAGGAGGCGGTCCACGGGGCCCGCGCCGACTGGCTCGCCCTCGTGGGCGCGGGCTGGACCCTCGTCTTCGCCGGGGCCACCGCGGCGACCCGCCGCGACCCGTGGTTCGTGCGCACCGCCGAGTACCCGGGCGTCGGATCCTGCCTCGCGCACACCGAACGGCTGTCGGTCCCGGCCGGGGAGACGGTCGTACGCCGGGTCGTCACCGTCGTCGCGGACGGCGTCCTCGGCGGCAGCGAGGCCGCGGCGCTGGTGCGGAAGGCGGTGAGCCCCTGATGGCGCCGGCCTCCGCGGACCTCGGCGACGGCACCTACCGCAACCCCGTCCTCGACGCCGACTGGTCCGACCCCGACCTCCTGTGCGTGGGGGACGACTTCTACCTCACCGCGTCCAGCTTCGGCCGCGTACCCGGCCTGCCGCTCCTCCACTCCCGCGACCTGGTCAACTGGACGCTCGTCGGACACGCGCTCGGGCTCCTGGAACCCGCGAGGGAATTCAGGAAGCCCCGGCACGACTGCGGGGTGTGGGCCCCGTCCTTGCGGCACCACGACGACCGCTTCTGGATCTTCTGGGGCGACCCCGACCACGGCGTCTTCCAGGTCAACGCCCCGGAGATCCGCGGCCCCTGGACCCGGCCGCACCTGGTCAAGGAGGGCAAGGGCCTCATCGACCCCTGCCCGCTGTGGGACGAGGAGACCGGCGAGGCGTATCTCGTGCACGCCTGGGCCAAGTCCCGCGCGGGCGTGAAGAACCGGCTCACCGGCCACCGTATGCGCCCCGACGGCACCGGGCTGCTCGACGAGGGCAAGGTGATCATCGACGCGGACCGGATCCCGGGCTGGTTCACCCTCGAAGGGCCCAAGGCCTATCGGCACGACGGCTGGTTCTGGATCTTCGCACCCGCCGGGGGAGTGGAGACCGGCTGGCAGGGCGCCTTCCGCTCGCGCGGTTTCTTCGGCCCGTACGAGGAGCGGGTGGTGCTGGAGCAGGGGGACACCGAGGTCAACGGCCCCCACCAGGGCGGCTGGGTGCGCACGAGGGCCGGCGAGGACTGGTTCGCGCACTTCCAGGAGCGCGGGCCCTACGGGCGTGTCGTCCACCTCCAGCCGATGCGCTGGGGCGCCGACAGCTGGCCGGTGCTCGGCGACGAGGGCGCCCCCGTCGCCGTACACAGGAAGCCGCGACTGCCGCCGCAGCCGCCGTCCGCGCCCGCCACCGACGACGACTTCCCCGGCGGCCGGTTCGGACGGCAGTGGCAGTGGACCGCCAACCCGCAGGACGGCTGGGCCACCCAGCACTCCGGGGACGGGCTGCGGCTGAGCTGCGTACGGACGGTGGACGCGCACGACCTGCGCAAACTGCCCAACGTCCTCACCCAGCGGCTGCCCGGCAGCCCCGCCACCGTCGAGGTGGAGCTGCGGCTCGACAGCGAGGAGCCGGGGGCGCGGGCGGGGCTCGCGGTGCTCGGGGACGCGTTCAGCTGGATCGGGCTCCAGCGGGAGCCGGACGGATCGGTGCGGCTCGTACACCGGTTCGCCGAGTCGGTGGCCGACCACGAACGCGACGCCGCACATCCACGGGAGGCGCCCGAGGGACGGGTCCGGCTGTGGATCGAGAGCGGGGCGGGAGCGCGCTGCCGGTTCTCGTACGACGTCGGGGGCGGCCGGCAGCCCTCCGGCCAGGTCTTCGCCGCCACCCCCTGGCGCTGGGTCGGCGCGCTGCTCGGACTTTTCGCGCTCGCGCCCGTCGGCGGGGGACACGCCGGCGCGGCCTCGTTCACGCAGTTCCGCATCACCAGTTCCTGAAGCCAGCTCACCCGTAAGCCAGAAGAAGAGAGCCGATCAATGAAGATCAACATTCACAGAACCGGGCGTGCCGCGACGGTCGTCGCCCTGGGCTCCGTACTCGCGCTCACCGCCACCGCCTGCGGCGACAACGGCAGCGGCGCGGCGGGCGACAAGGGCACCGAGGGCTCCGGCAAGGGCGAGATCACCTTCTGGGACAACAACGGCGGCGTCCGCACCGACATCTGGAAGCAGATCATCGCGGACTTCGAGAAGAAGTACCCGGACATCAAGGTCAAGTACGTCGGCATCCCGGCGGCGAGCGCCCAGTCGAAGTACGACACCGCCATCCAGGGCGGCGGCCTGCCGGACGTCGGCGGCGTGGGTACCGCGATGCTCGCCGAGGCCGCCGTCCAGGGAGCGCTGGAGCCGCTGGACAGCCGGCTCAAGGGGAGCTCGCTGAACGGCAAGCTGAGCCAGAACCTGCTCGACGTCAGCCGGTCCGCGGGCGGCGGTGACACCCTCTACCAGGTGCCGACCTCCGCCAACAACGGCACGCTGTGGTACCGGACGGATCTGTTCAAGGCGGCGGGCCTGGACGCCCCGACCACCTGGTCGAAGTTCTACGACGCCGCCGACAAGCTCACCGACAAGGGCAAGAACAAGTTCGGCTTCACCATCCGGGGCGGCGAGGGGGCCATCGCGCCGGCCCTCGACGCGGTGTACGGCCAGACCGGTATCACCTCGTTCTGGAACGGCGACAAGACCACCGTCAACGACCCGAAGAACGTCGCCGCCCTCGAGAAGTACATCGCCCTGTACAAGAAGGACACCCCGTCCGCCGACGTCAACAACGACTTCACCAAGATGGTCGCCCAGTGGGACAGCGGCACCATCGGCATGCTCAGCCACAACCTCGGCTCCTACCAGGACCACGTGAAGGCGCTGGGCGCGGAGAAGTTCCGCGGTATCCCGAACCCGACGCTGGACAGCGGCGCGCGCGTGCAGGTGTCCAACCCGGTCGACGGGATGAGCCTGTTCAAGTCCAGCAAGAACAAGGCGGCCGCCTGGAAGTTCATCGAGTTCGCCGTCTCGGCGGCGGAGAACTCCAAGTTCAACGAGTCGGCGGGGCAGGTCCCGGCGAACACCGACGCCGCGAAGGACGCGTGGATCCAGCAGGCCGAGCCCACGAAGCTGGCCGCGGAGGCGCTGAACGGGGCCGGTACCAAGATCGTGCAGCTGCCGTATTACCTGCCGGACTGGAACACGATCTCCAAGTCCGACAACGAGCCGAACTTCCAGAAGCTGCTGCTCGGGAAGATGAGCGCGAAGCAGTTCCTGGACACGGTGGCCGACCAGTTGAACAAGGCGCAGGCGGACTGGAAGGCGAACCACTAGCTCCGCTGGTTGGGCCGGGTGCGGTCGGTTCGTGGTCTTTGAGGTTGCGTGGCGACCGCGGGCCGGGTGTGGCTGGTCGCGCCCACGCGGCGGAGCCGCACATTGATGCAGCCCCGCGCCCCTAAAAGACGGGGTGCGGGTCCCCCTCTGCTTGAAAGGCGCACGTTCGTGTCCCTTACGCGTAGACAGGTCACCTCGGCGGCTCTTGCCGCCGTTCCCGTCGGCCTTGCGGCAACCGGCACCGCACAGGCCGCCCAGCGTCGCCGCACCCTCTACATCGCCGGCGACTCCACCGCCGCCCATAAGTACGCGGACGCCGCGCCCGAGACCGGGTGGGGTATGGCGCTTCCGTTCTTCCTGCGGGAGCACCTGGGCGTCGCCAACCACGCAGTGAACGGGCGGAGTTCGAAGAGTTTCGTCGACGAGGGGCGCCTCGACGTCATCCTCGGGGCGATCCGCCCCGGCGACTTCCTGCTCATCCAGTTCGGGCACAACGACGAGAAGAGCGCCGACCCGACGCGCTACACCGAACCCTGGACGACGTACCAGGACTACCTGCGGCAGTACGTCGACGGGGCGCGGGCCCGTGGCGCGCGGCCGGTGCTCGCCACCTCCGTGGAGCGCAGAAAGTTCGACGTGGACGGCAACGCCGTGCCGACCCACGGCGACTACCCGGCGGCGGTGCGCGCCCTCGCCGAGGAGGAGTGCGTGGCGCTGCTCGACATCCAGGCCCTGTCGATCGCCCTGTGGCAGGGGCTCGGCGTCGAGGAGACCAAGAAGTACTTCAACTGGACCGCGACCGAGCAGGACAACACCCACTTCAACCCGCCGGGTGCGATCGCCGTGGCCCGGCTCGTCGCGGCCGAGCTGCTGCACCGCCGGGTGCTGGCACACCGGGACGTGCGCCGGCTGGACGAGGAAGTCCCCGAGTCCTGGATCACCTGGCCCGACGCCACCGCGTAACCCCCTTCCACAGAACCCTCAGCCAGAAGGAGAGCCGCGCATTGAATCCTCACCTCCTTGAATCCTCCCCCAGCTGAAGCGGGGGGATTCCTGGCTCACGCAGCCTCTCGGACCGGCGGTCCGTCAGGTCTTCCACGATCAACACCAGCCGGGTTGAAACCAGCCCGGGCAGCTCATTTGCTGCAAGGTCACACAACTTGAAGGAGACTCCGCGTGCTTGGCTCTCGCGACGCATCGTCTGCGAATCACGCTAGCAGCACGCCGGTCCGCCCTGGAGGCGAACCGGCTGTTCCTGCCCTGCTGTACAGGTGTTCGATACCTCCCCGGCCTGAAGGCCGGGGCACCCTCGGAGGGATCCGGTGAAGACACAAAGATGGCATGCGCATGCCACACCGGGGCCGGCGGCGACGGCCCTGCTGGTCGGTTGCACCGCTCTGGCCCTCGCCGTCACCGGCACCACCGCCCAGGCCCAGGCCCGGTCGGGCGACCTCGGGCGGGGAACCCTTGCCGCCGGTGACGGCTGGGCCTCGGACGGCACGGGAACCTCCGGCGGTGCGGCGGCCGACGCCGCTCACGTGTACACCGTCACCACCTGGGCCGAGTTCAAGGCCGCGCTCAAGGACGGCGGTACCGCTCCGAAGATCATCCGGGTGAAGGGTACGATCGACGCCAACGCCGAGGGCTGCGACTCCTTCGCCGCGCCGGGCTACGACTTCGACGCCTACCTGCGGAAGTACTCGCCGGAGAACTGGGGATACGGCACCAATCTGGACGCGGAGCCCGACGACAGCCCCGAAGGCCTGCGCCGCGCCTCCGCCGCCAACCAGGACACCGCCATCAAGGCGGAGATCCCCGCCAACACCACCCTCGTCGGCCTCGGCAAGAACGCGGGGTTCAAGGGCGCCAGCCTTCAGATCAAGGCCGTGGACAACGTCATCGTCCGCAACCTCACCTTCGAGAGCCCGCTCGACTGCTTCCCGCAGTGGGACCCGACCGACACCTCCGTCGGCAACTGGAACTCCGAGTACGACAGCGCGGTGGTCTACGGCTCCACGCACATCTGGCTGGACCACAACACCTTCACCGACGGAGACCACCCCGACAGCACGCTGCCCACGTACTTCGGCCGGATCTTCGAGCAGCACGACGGCGAGCTGGACATCGTCAAGGGCGCGGACTACGTGACCGCCTCCTGGAACGTCTTCACCGACCACGACAAGACGATCCTCATCGGCAACAGCGACAGCGCGTCCACCGCGGCGGTCGACCGGGGCCACCTCAAGGTCACCTTCCACCACAACCTGTTCTCGAACCTCGTCGAGCGCGCGCCCCGCGTGCGCTTCGGCCAGGTCGACTCGTACAACAACCACTTCGTCGCGGACGACGGCTTCTCCTACAGCTACGGCATCGGCATGGAGTCCCAACTCGTCGCCGAGCACAACGCGTTCACGCTGCCCGCCGGGGTCAGCGCGGCGACCGTCCTGAAGAAGTGGAAGGAGGCGCCGCTCACCGCCGCGGACAACTACGTCAACGGGGTGGCCACCGACCTGATCGCCGTGCACAACGCGGAGATCCCCGCGGAGACACTGCAGTCCGGGGCCGGATGGACGCCGACCCTGCGGACGAAGGTCGACTCTCCGAGGGCGGTGCCGCGGATCGTGGATCACGGGGCGGGCGCCGGAAAGATCTGCTGACCAGCTGACCAGCTGACCGGGTCGACCGGCTGACCCGGTCGGCCCGGCTCCGCTCCAGCCCTCCCGGTCAGGCCGGAGCGGCTCCGCACCGCCCGTCACCCAGGGCGCGCCGCTCCGGCCCCTCGTCCCTCCCGCAGAGCCCGCGAGGCCGCTGAGCCTCGCGGCACAGCGAAGGAGCATCGCCATGCTCTCCCGCACCAACACGCCCGGCACCGACACCCCCCGCACCGACACCCCCGGCACCACCACCTCCAGTCCTGCCATCCCCAGCCGTAGAACCTTCCTTGTCACCAGCGCCGGAGCCGCTCTCGCGCTCGGCCTCGCCACCCCCGCGCGGGCCCAGACCCGGCCCCAGCGGAGTTCCCCCTTCGGGCGTCACGGTTCGCCGTCCGCCCGGCTCACCGAGCGGACCCTGTACGTCCACCCCGGCGGCCTCGGCGACCACACCACCGTCCAGGCCGCCGTCAGCGCCGCGAGCGGGGCGGGATACAACCTGGTCATCGCGCCGGGAACGTACCGCGAGACGGTCGCCGTCAGCGTCGCCCGTACGGAGATGACCTGGATCGGCGCCTCCGGGGACCCGCGTGACGTCGTCGTCGTGTACGACAACGCCAACGGCACCCCGAAACCCGGCGGCGGCACCTACGGGACCACCGGGTCGGCCACCACCACCGTGCAGGCCGACGGGTTCACCGCCCGCTCGATCACCTTCGCCAACGACTTCCTGCGCGCCGACCACCCCGAGATCACCGGCACCCAGGCCGTCGCCATCAAGGTCCAGGGCGACCGCTCGGCCTTCGTGGGGTGCCGGTTCCTGGGCCACCAGGACACGCTGTACGCCGACTCGACGGCGCTCGGCACCTTCGCCCGCCAGTACTACCGCGACTGTTACGTCGAGGGTGACGTGGACTTCGTCTTCGGCCGGGCGACCGCCGTCTTCGAGTGCTGCCACTTCCGCACCCTGGACCGCACCGACCTGGCATCCGCCCCGTACGGCTTCGTCTTCGCCCCCTCCACCGCCCTCGCCAACCCGCGCGGATACCTGGTCACCGACAGCCGTGTCAGCAGCGCGGCCCCCGACGCGTACTACAAGCTCGCCCGCCCCTGGGTGCCCGGCTCGGACACCACCGCCCGGCCGATGCTGACCGTCCGCGACACCCGCCTCGCCGCGGGGATCGACGCGGTCGCGCCCTACACCGACATGGCGGACACCTACCCCTGGCAGAGCCAGCGCTTCGCCGAGTACCGGAACACGGGTCCGGGGGCCGCGATCACGATCCCCGAGAACCGTCCCCAACTGAGCCCCGACGAGGCCGAGTCGGCGACCCGCGAGGCGTACCTCGGCGACTGGACGCCGTGGAAGGGGTGCTGAAGATGCGCCGACGCGCCTTCCTCGCCACGGCCGGTGCTCTCACGGTCCTCGGTGCGACTCCCGCCTTCGCGGGCGGACGCCGGGTGCTGCACGTCTGCCCCGGTGACTCGGTCCAGGCCGCCGTCGACGCGGTGACCGGCGCCGGCTGGACGATCGTCGTGCACCCGGGCACGTACCGCGAGGTCGTGAACATCCCCGCCGACAAGGTCGGCCTGACACTGCGTGGCGCCACCCGCGACCCGCGCGACGCCGTCATCGTCTTCGACCGCGCCAACGGGACCCGGAAGCCGGACGGCTCGGGGACGTACGGCACCGCGGGCTCCGCCACCTTCACCTCGGCGGCGCGGGGGCTCACGGTGCACGGGCTGACGCTCGCCAACGACTGGCTGCGCGCGGACCACCCGGACATCACCGGGACGCAGGCGGTGGCGGCGTACGTCACCGGGGACCGCTCGTCCTTCACCCGCGTCCGTCTGGTGGCACACCAGGACACCCTGTTCGCGGACACGACGGCCCTGACCGCCTTCGACCGCCAGTACTACCGCGACTGCTACATCGAGGGCGACGTCGACTTCGTCTTCGGGCGGGCCACCGCCGTCTTCGAGCGCTGCCACTTCCACACCCTCGACCGGGACGTCGCTTTCAAGCCCGAGGGGATGGTCTTCGCGCCCTCCACGGCCCGCGCCAACCCGCACGGCTTCCTGGCGGTCCGCAGCCGGGTCACCTCCGGCGCGGAGGACGGGGCGTACAAGATCGCGCGGCCGTGGGTGCCGTCGTACGAGACGACGGCCTGGCCGTCCCTGGTCGTACGGGAGACGGAACTCGGCCCCGGCATCGACGCGGTGGCGCCCTACGTCGACATGCGCGCGGCCTACCCCTGGCAGTCCATGCGCTTTCGCGAGTACCGCGACACCGGTCCCGGCGCGGAGATCACCGTCCCGGAGAACCGTCCCCAGCTCACGGACACGGAAGCCGCGTCGCACACGCGTGCGGTGTATCTCGGCGACTGGCGCCCGTGATGTCCCCGCACCGACCACCGCGGTAGCTCCACCCACCCGCATCGACGAAAGGACCGCACTCCATGTCTCGTCGAACCGCTCTCGCTCTGGGCGCCACCCTGGCGCTCGGCGCCGGACTAGCCGTTCTGCCCACCCAGGCCCAGGCGGCGACCGTCGTCGTCAGCACCACGGCCGACCTCACCAGCGCCATCAAGAACGCCACCGCCGGCACCGTCATCCAGGTGCGCGCCGGCACGTACCACCCGACGGCCACCCTCCAGTCGACCGCCAACGGCACCTCGTCGAGCCCCGTCACCCTCCAGGCGTACGGCTCGGAGACGGTGAAGATCGACGGCTCGTCGCTGCCCGCCGGGGACTGGATCTTCAAGCTGACCGCCGACTACTGGAACGTCTCCAACCTCACCTTCCAGAACTCCCCGGACAGCGCGGTCGTCTGCCAGTCCTGCACCGGCACGAACTGGAACAACATCAAGACCATCAACGGCGGCGACTCCGGCTTCACGCTCACGGGTGACGGCACCGTCAACAACACGGTCAAGAACCTCGACTCGTACGGCAACTACGACGCCGCCACCCATGGCGAGAACGCGGACGGCGTCGCGGTGAAGTTCGGCTCGGGCACCGGCAACCTGATCACCGGCGCCCGCCTGTACAACAACTCGGACGACGGCATCGACTTCTGGTCCTTCTCGTCGCCCGTCACCGTCGAGCACACCTGGTCCTTCGGCAACGGGAAGAACCGCTGGGGCGACTCGGCCTTCGCGGGCGACGGCAACGGCTACAAACTGGGCGGCGACGGCGAGGTCGTCGCGCACGTCGTCAACAACTCCGCCGCCTGGGACGACGCGGGCAACGGCTTCACCGAGAACTCCAACACCGGCTCGATCGTGATCAACCGCACCACCGCGTACGCCAACGGCAAGTACGGCTACTACTTCGCCACCAGCTCCGCGAAGCTCGGCAAGAACCTGGCCGTCGGCAACGGTAGCGCGGCCATCTCCAAGGGCTCCTCGGTCACGTCCTCCGGCAACAACTGGGACTCGGGCATCTCCACCCCGTCCTTCGTCTCCACGGACGCGTCGACGACGTACAACTCCCGCAAGTCCGACGGCTCACTGCCCGCGACGACGTTCCTGACGACGGGCAGCACGACGATCGGCGCCACGATGAACTAGCTCTCGGCAACCGTTCCGTGCGGGAAGCGGCAGGACCGACCGCTTCCCGCACCTACGCCGACGCGTTCTCAGCCCAAGTGCCACAGGGCGTACGCCACCACGCACAGGATCCCACCGGCGAACGCCATCAGCGCACCCAGGAGCCGGAGATAGCCAGGGGTCGCGAAAAGCGTGGGCGACCCACCCAGGCGCCCCATCGCCGCCCAGCTCTCCTCGTTCTTACGGCGAATCCGCTCGGAGCGCCGGGTGGTGATCCCCCGCACGTCGAACGCCCAGCTCACCCCGCACCAGAGGGCGACCAGGCCGCCCAGCAGGAACACGGCGAGGAGGACCGGCGAGGGGCCGTGCGGGTTCACCGGATCGTCACGAAACCCACGACGGGGCCGTCCTCCGTCGCGGAGGCCACGACGGCGAAGGCACGGTCGGGGAACGTCTCGCTCAGGCACCGGCGCCAGGAAACCGCGATCTCCTCCGCCAGGGCGAGGCCGCCGGCCTCGGACTCGCTGTCTTCCGGAATGTCGATGTACTCCCACAGCCGGAATTCGTTCAACGTGGCCTCGATCGATGTGGCGTCACCCTGCAACTGGTCCTGCCAGATGCGGAAGTTCGCCGGATCGTAGACACGGTCCCAGAGCACGCAGCTCTCGATCTCCACGAACCGCGGTATGAAAACCCGGGCGAGGGCGGCCCATTCGCAGCGGCTCTCCCCGTCCGACGCATCGTTCGCATGTGCGTTCCGACCCTGGGAGAGCCGGTTCAAGAGAAGGTCAAGTCGGCGCCACCTGCGGGCAATGAATCCGGGGAGAGGTCGTCCGTGAGTGAGGTCTCGATCGGATAAAGCCTCTCGCATGGCATGCGTGATGCGCGTAGACAGTTCCTGACCTGGTCCGGAATGACCTGGTCACCCATCACTCAGATCCGGAGAATCCATGCGGAAATCCCTCAGAGCGGCAGCCATCGCTGCCGCTTGTGCCGTCGCCGGTGGCGCCCTCTACGGCACGGGCGTCGCCACGGCCGGCCAGTCGACGGCCAACTCGACTCACGAGCCCTACAACATCGGGCTCCTGGTCAAGGACATCGACACTTACTACGGCACCACGCTCGACAGCAACGGCGTGTACCAGGCGTCCAAGGACAGCCAGTACGCCAAGGACCTGTCGCGCCTGGAGTCGGACGCCAAGCGTTACATCGACAAGGCGGCGCACAAGGCGAAGCACCGGGGTCAGAAGCCCGCCGTCGTCTTCGACATCGACGACACGCTGCTGCTGTCCCTCGACTACGAGAAGAAGACCAACTACACGTACAACTCGGCCTCCTGGGCGGCGTACGTGGCGCAGGCCGACCGTCCGGCCGTCTTCGGCACCCCGGAACTCGTCGCGTACGCCAAGTCCAAGGGCGTCGAGGTCTTCTACAACTCGGGCCTGAAGGAGTCGCAGCGCGTCGACGCGGTCGCGAACCTGAAGAAGGTCGGCGCCGACATCAACCTCGACGCCGCCCACATGTTCCTCAAGGACGCGGCCAACCCGCCGGCCTACCTGAGCGCCTGCGCCACGGCCGCCGCCTGGAACTGCACCACCGTGCAGTACAAGTCCGGCACCCGTAAGCACATCGAGTCCCTCGGGTACGACATCGTCGCCAACGTCGGCGACCAGTACTCCGACCTCGACGGCGGCTACGCCGACAAGACGTTCAAGGTCCCGAACCCGACGTACTTCGTCAGCTAGTACTCAGTACTCGGTCCGCACGGGGCGGATCGACCCCAGGGTCGGCACTACCGGTTCGATCGATCCGTCGGCCGCGAACTCCATGCGGTCGATGGTGGTCTCCCGGTGCGTGCCGTCCCCGCCCGCCTTCCCGGGGCCGTTCAGGGCGAACCGGTGGTAGACGATGTACCAGTCGTCGGTGCCGGGGACGTTCACCACGGAGTGGTGTCCGGTGCCCTTGATGCCGTACTCCGGGCGCTTGGACAGGATCGTGCCCCGCTTGGTCCACGGACCGAGCGGGGACGGTCCGGTCGCGTAGGCGACGTGGTAGTCCTCGCTGCGGGTGTCGTCCTCGGACCACATGAAGTAGTACGTGCCCTGCCGCTTGACGACGAAGGATCCCTCACGGAAGTCGGGCTGCGTGGTGTCCCGCACCTTCGAGGCGTCGAACGACACCATGTCGGCGTTCAGCGGCACCACGTACCCGTGGCCGTTGCCCCAGTAGAGGTACGACTGACCGTCGTCGTCCGTGAACACCGCCGGGTCGATCATCTGGCCGGTCAACCGGCCCTTGGCGACCAGGGGTTTGCCCAGGGCGTCCTTGAAGGGACCGGCCGGGGAGTCGGCCACCGCCACGCCGATCTGCTGCTCGGCACAGAAGTAGAAGTAGTACTTGCCGTCGCGTTCGGCGATCGCCGGGGCCCAGGCGTTCTTGTCCGCCCAGGACACATCGGGTCCCAGGTCCAGGATCACACCGTGGTCCTTCCAGTGGACCAGGTCCTTCGACGAGTACGCCTTGAAGCTCGTCCCGCTCCAGCCCGCGTAGCCGTCCGTCGTCGGATAGATCCAGTACTGGCCGTCCAGGTAGTGGACGTCCGGGTCGGCGTTGAGGCCGGGCAGGACCGGGCTGCGGGTGGGTACCGCCTCCACCGTCCAGGTCCGGCTCGTCCCGTCCGGGGCCGTCACGGTGTACGTGCGCGGGGTGCGGAAGTCCCGGTGTGTGCCCGAGGCCGGGCTGATCTTCGCGCCCGCGCCGACCGCGAGGGCGGGGGCCAGGTGCCTGAGGTCCGCGTCCGGCTTCATCGGCAGGACGACCTTCGAGGCCGACTCGGTGACGATCGCGTACCCGTTCTGGCCCTTCGCGGTCGCGTCCACGACCGACGTGCCGGTCACCGGGTAGGCGGCCAGCAGGCGGTCGTACTCCGCCTGGGTCACGGGCATCACCGTGCCGTGCCGGGGGCTCGCGGGCAGCTGGTAGTTCGTCGACATGGTCCACTTGCCCGAGTCGAGGTCGGTCGTCTCGAAGGGGACGTAACCGCGGCTGCCGTACTCGTCGATGAACAGGTACCACTTGTTCTCGGTGTTGGACTTGAAGACCGTCGGGCCCTCGCCGCGGTCGATCGAGCCGCTGCCGATGCAGTCCGAGACGAAGTCGTACGTGGTGCTGGTCAGCGAGGTCGACTTCTCGCCGGTGATGAACTTCGAGCAGGGGCTGGAGGAGCTGGGATCGCGCTCGTCCTTGGTGTAGCGGTAGTAACTGCCCTTGTTCTTGATGACCGTCGAGTCGATCACTGAGTAGCCCGGGTCGTCCCAGACCTTCGGTTCGCTGAAGGTGCGGAAGTCCTTCGTGGTGGCGTACAGCATCTTGTTGTACGTCGATCCGGTGTGGTCCGGGTCGTCGTCGGCGTACAGCTTGGACGCCCAGAAGACGACGTACTCACCGAGTGAGTCGTCCCAGTAGGCCTCCGGCGCCCAGGTGTTGCCCGCGTTGTCGGGGGCGACCTTCACCAGGCGCTGGTCGGTCCAGTGCACCAGGTCGGTGGACTCCCAGATCATGATGGATCTGCTGCCGTGCCGCTGCACGTAGTCCCAGGTGCCGCTGGAGTTCTGGTACATCTTCAGGTCGGTGGCGATGAGGAAGAACTTGTCGCCCTTGGGGGAGCGGATCACGAACGGGTCGCGCAGACCCTTCTCACCGATGGTGGAGGTCAGGACGGGCCGGCCCGCGTTCAACTCCCGCCAGTGCAACGGGTCGTTGCCGCGGCTGAGGGCGTAGCGGATCTGCTCGCCGTCGGCGGTGCCCTCGCCGGTGAAGTAGGCGAAGAGATAGCCGGCGTACTTGGGTTCGTTCACGTGCGGTGCTCCCGAAGGTGACGGTGACGCGGGGCTCGGTGGGGCGGCCGGCAGGCCCAGGAGGAGCGCGAGGACGGGGATCAGGAGCGCGCGGGCGGTGCGGCGTCGCATGACACATCCTGTCGGAGTCTGGTGGATTCTGTGGGGGAAGCGCTCTCGGAGTGTTGCCAGTGGGGGACAGCGCGTCAATTGATGAAGGCGGCACGACGGCCAGCGAAAGTTTCGACCTCTTTCGTGAGCCCTCGGCAACTTTTCCCGCCACGGCGGCGACCAGGCAGTAGAAGCGGGCCGGGGCGGCCCCTCCGGCCCGCTTCGTCTCCCGTCCCCCTAGGAAAGGAACGCCCCCGTGCTTGTGAGCACCGGACGCCACCGCAGGACTCGTACGCTCTCGATCGCCGCCGCGGTGGCCGTCGCCGCGGGGGCGGGTGGCGTCTACCTCGGCCTCGCGAACAACGGCTCGGCGCAGGCCGCCGCCACCACGGTCACCGTCTCCACCACCGCGCAGCTCCAGACGGCCGTCGCCGACGCCGCCGCGGGTACGACCATCCAGGTGCGCGGCGGCACGTACTACCCGACGGCCACGCTGAAGTCGACCGCGAACGGCACCGGTTCCACGCGGATCACGCTCACCGCGTACGGCAGCGAGAAGGTGAAGATCGACGGTTCCAAGCCGGCCGCCGGTTCCTGGCTGGCCGGGATCTACGGCGACTACTGGACCGTCCAGAACCTCACCTGGCAGAACTCGCCCGCCCAGGGCTTCGTCGCCACCTCCTCCGTCGGCGGCGTCTTCAAGAACCTCGTCACCGCGAACAACGGCGACTCGGGCTTCACGCTGCGCGGCGACGGAACGACCGACAACCTCGTGCAGAACCTGGACAGTTACGGCAACTACGACGCCGCGAACCACGGGCAGAACGCCGACGGCATCGCCATCAAGTTCGGCTCCGGCACCGGCAACAAGGTCACCGGCGCGCGCCTCTACAACAACGCGGACGACGGCCTCGACCTCTGGCAGTTCTCCTCGCCGATCACCATCGAGCACTCGTGGTCGTACGGCAACGGCAAGAACCGCTGGAACGACTCCGCCTTCGAGGGCAACGGCAACGGCTTCAAGCTCGGCGGCGGCGGGGCCTCGGTCGCTCACGTCGTGAACAACGACGCGGCCTGGGACAACGCGGGCAACGGCTTCACCGAGAACTCCAACACCGGTGCCATCGTCCTCAACCGCAACACCGCCTACGCCAACACCGAGGCGGGCTTCTTCTTCGCGACGGGCAAGGCGCGCCTGGCCAGGAACCTCGCGGTGAGCAACAAGGGCGGCCTGGACAAGCTCGGCTCCGCCACGGTCTCCGCGGCCAACAACTGGGACAGCGGCACCTCGACGCCGTCCTTCAGGTCGACGGACGCGACCACGGCGTACGGCGCCCGCTCGTCGAGCGGTTCGCTGCCCGCGACAACGTTCCTGACGACGGGCTCGACGACCATCGGCTCGACCATGAACTGAGGCACGAGGAAAGAAGACGCCCCCGCCGGTCGTCACCGGCGGGGGCGTTCCTCTGTCTGGCTCCGAGGGGGGCTCAGGCCAGCAGATCCCTTACTTGTACGTGACGTCAGATGACGTGAACCTGCAGAAGGTTCCGTCCGCGCCGGTGCCGAGCTCGGTGGGCTCCTTACCGGTGCTGTTGCCCTTGAAGCGCACGCAGGTCTTGAGCTTCTTCTTCGTGTCGCCGGTGACACGGATCTTCGACAGCGTCGCCGTGTCGCCGAAGTTGGAGTTGATGCCGACCAGCGCCTTGCCCGGGGCGGTCGCGTCGATGTCGCTGAGCACGATCGTGCGCTTGTACTGCGTCTTGCAGTTGCCGCAGGAGCGCGCCAGCTTGCCGAAGTTCTCCACGTGGAAGCCGCTGATGCTGAGCTTGCCGGCGCCGTTGAACTGGAACACCTTGTCGGAGGCCTTCTGCGCGCCACCGCCGATGACGGTGTACTGAGCGGACGACGACTTGCCCTTGAAGGTGGCCGCGTCCTCGCCGACGTCCAGCCACCACACGTTCTGCAGCGTGCAGCTGCCCAGACAGTGGACGCCGTCGGCGGCCGGGGTGCCGATGATGACGTTCTTGAGGACCGCGCCGTCCTTCAGCTCGAAGACCGGGCCCTGGTTCTCCGACTGGTCGGAGGTGCCGAGAGAGCCGCTGCCGAAGAACTTCGTCAGCTTGCCGTCGTACGTGCCCGAGACCGAGATCGTCTTCGAGACCGCCTTGCTGCCGTTGGCCGTCGGCCAGACGGAACTCGCGCCCGCCGTGCTCAGCAGCGACGTCGTGACGAGCGCGGCCCCGGTGATGCCGAGGGCGGTGACGCCACCGATCACGGTCCGCCGCCCGGTGAGGCGACGACGGTGCCGGACGCGCTGTTCAACTCGTGCAGTCATGAAGCGGAATTCCTTGCGGGAAGGGGACGTGTTCGTCTCCTGGTCGCCGCGGGTGAGGAAAGGGTTGCCGCCGTCCGCAGGTTTTTTCGAGGGGATTTTCTACGAGTCGCCGTCGGTGCCGCTCGTGGCGGCGAAGTCGCCCGCCACCGACAGTGTGCTGTCGGTGGTCCTCGCGTCCGCCGAGTAGCGGTCGTCCTTGGCGTCCCGGCCGCCGCGGGTGTGGTTGTACTGGCCCGCGAAGACCCACTGGCCGGCCGCGAGGGTGTGACCGTCCTTGAGCACCCAGGTGTAGACGAGGAAGCCGTCCTTCTCGGCGACCGTCGTCGTGAAGTCGCTCTCGGGTGCCGAGCGCCAGGAGCCCGCGTCGCTGACCCCGCCGGTCTGCTTGATCTTCAACTCGACGGTGAGCGAGGTGAGTTTGCCGGCGTTCTTCAGGGTCACGTCGCTCTGCGCCCAGAAGTCGTTGCTGTGCGGATCGACCGAGCCGTCGGACCACAGCGAGCCGTCCTGGTCGCCCGAGGCGGGCGCCTTGGGCGCGGCGGGCGAGGACTTCGCGGCCGAGGGTGTGTCCGAGGGGGAGGCGCTTGCCTTGCCGGACGGCTTCGAGGCGCCCGAGGTGTGCGAGGGGTGCGGCACGACGGGCGCGCGGCTCGTCGCGTCCGGGGAGACGACCGGGGTCGGCGAGACCGCGACCGTCTGCTGCGGCGGGCTGTTCTCCTGCACCGCCGCGGCCACCCAGTAGCCGCCGACCGCGAGGACGCCCGCGACCGCGGCCGTGGCGCCCGCGACCCGCGCCCAGCCGAGCACCGGCCCACGCGCCGCGCGCCGGGGACGACGCTCGGAGGCGCCGGACATCCCGCGCTCGACCCGGGCCAGGATGCGCGCGCGGTCGGGCTCGTGCGCCTCGGCCGCCTCGTGCAGCCTGGCGCGCAGCTCGTCGGGCACGTCCTGCGCCTTCCTCATCGGTCCCTTCCTCCGGCTCCACCCGTGGGCAGCACACCGGCGTGCACCCGCATCGGCGCCTCGTCGGTGCCGAGGAGCCGCTTCAGTTCGGCCATGCCCTTCGACGTCTGGGACTTAACCGTACCCACGGAAACACCGAGGGCGAGCGCCGTGTCCTTCTCCGAGAGGTCGAAGGCGTGCCGAAGCACGACACACGCGCGCTTGCGGAACGGCAGCCGGCGCAGCGCCTCCTGGACATCGATCGTCCCCGCTATGTCGGGGTTCTCGGTCTTGTCCTCGCGCTGCGACCAGAACAGTGTGATCCGTCTGCGCTCGCGCACCGCGCTGCGGATCCGGGTGCGGGCCAGGTTCGCGACGACACCGCGGGCGTACGCCACCGGGTGGTCGGCCGCGCGCACCCGGTCCCAGCGGTGCCACAGCGCGAGCAGCGCGTCGGCCGCCAGATCGTCGGCGGCGTCCGCCTCGCCGGTCAACAGATGGGCGAAGCGGGCGAGTTCGGCGTGGTGCCGCTCGAAGAAGGCGTGGAACTCCACGGAGGCTGCGTCGTCGACGACAGTGCCCACGGGATACCTCTCCTTGCTGCGGCTTTTGAGCGACCCGTGCGGGTGCGTGCGTATACGGCCCCGTGCGCCACCCGTGAAGAAATGGTGCCCCTGTGGGGCGAGATGCGTGAGCGTACCAGCGATCCGTACAGGGCTTCGAACAGCGTATGGCGGGCCGAACTTGATTCCGTAACACGGTGAAAACCTGAAAGCGGTTCAACGCGGGAACAATCCAGCCAGCATCCGCACACCCAGCACGCAGGTCACAAGGAGTATCAGCCATGTCCGAATCGCAGAAGGTGGCCGACCGGCCAAGTGCCGTGCCACCAGCGGCGAACAGCGTCGACCGGTTCTTCAGAATCTCCGAACGGGGCTCCACCTTCGGCCGGGAGATACGTGGCGGATTCGCCACGTTCTTCACCATGGCCTACATCCTTGTCCTGAACCCGATCATCCTCGGGAGCGCCAAGGACAAGTTCGGCCACCAGCTCGACAGCGCCCAACTCGTCACGGCCACCGCCCTGGTGGCCGCGGTGATGACCGTCATCATGGGCGTGGGCGGCAATCTTCCCCTCGCGATCGCGGCGGGCCTCGGCCTGAACGCCGTCGTCGCCTTCCAGATCGCCCCGCTGATGAGCTGGCCCGACGCGATGGGCCTGGTGGTCATCGAAGGCGTGATCATCTGCGTACTGGTGCTCACCGGACTGCGCGAAGCCGTCATGAACGCCATCCCGCAACCGCTGAAGCACGCCATCGGTGTGGGCATCGGACTCTTCATCGCCTTCATCGGCTTCGTGGACGCCGGTTTCGTCAGCCGCATCCCGGACGTCGCGAACACCACCGTGCCGGTGCAGTTGGGCGCGACCGGTTCGCTGATCGGCTGGCCCGTGCTGGTCTTCTGTCTCGGCGTGCTGCTCACCATCGGATTGATGGCACGCAAGGTCAAGGGCGCCATCCTGATCAGCATCGTGACGATGACCGTGGTCGCCGTGATCATCAACTCGGCCGCGGACATCAAGAGTTGGGGCCTGACCACACCGAAGATCCCCTCCGACGTGGTGGCCACCCCGGACTTCGGTCTCGTCGGTCACTTCAGTCTGTTCGGCGGCTTCGGCGAGACCGGCGCCCTGACCGTCGTCCTGCTGATCTTCACCCTGATCCTGTCGGACTTCTTCGACGCCATGGGCACGATCGTCGGCATCAGCGCCGAGGCCGGACTGCTCGACGAGGAGGGCAAGGTGCCCGGCATCGGCCGGGTGCTGTTCATCGACGGCGCCGCGGCGGTCGCGGGCGGCGCGGCCTCCGCCTCGTCCAACACCGCTTACATCGAGTCCGCCGCCGGCGTCGGCGAGGGTTCGCGCACCGGCTTCTCGAACCTGATCACCGGCGGCATGTTCGCCCTCGCCCTGTTCCTGACCCCGCTGCTCACCATCGTTCCGCTCCAGGCGGCCGCCCCCGCCCTGGTCGCGGTCGGCTTCCTGATGATGACGCAGGTCAAGCACATCGAATGGGACAGCTACGAGATCGCGATCCCCGCGTTCCTGACCATCGCGGCGATGCCGTTCACGTACTCGATCACCAACGGCATCGGGGCCGGCTTCGTCGCCTACGTCGTGATCAAGGCGGTGCTCGGCAAGATCCGCGAGGTCCACTGGCTGCTGTGGGCCGTGTCGGCGCTGTTCCTGGTGTACTTCGCGATCGATCCCGTGAGGCAGCTGTTCGGCGTGAAGTGACCGTACGGCCGTGAAGTGACCCTACGAAGGAAGGGCCGCCCCCAGGGGTGCGGGGCGGCCCTTCGTCGTGCGCGGTGCCTCAGTTCTTCAGCGCCGCCCGCATCATGGCCTTGGCCACCGGCGCCGCCAGGCCGTTGCCGCTGACCTCGGACCTCGCCGCGTCGGACTGCTCGACGATGACCGCCACGGCGACCTCCTTGCCGTTCGAGTCGGACTTCGCGTACGACGTGAACCAGGCGTACGGCGTCTTGCTGTTCTTCTCGCCGTGCTGGGCCGTACCCGTCTTGCCGCCCACCGTCGCGCCGGAGATCTTCGCGTTCGTGCCCGTGCCCTCGGTGACGACCGTCTGCATCGCGGACTGGAGCTGCTCGGCGGTCGTCGAGCTGACGATCTCCTTGGTCTGGGCGCTGTCGTCGTAGTTCTTCACGACATCGCCGCTCGCGTCACTGGTCTGCGACACCATGTGCGGCGAGACCAGCTTGCCGCCGTTGGAGATGGCGGCAGACACCATGGCCATCTGCAGCGGGGTCGCCGTGACGTCGTACTGGCCGATGCCGGTCAGCGCCGTGGACGACTCGTCCATGTCCGAGGGGTAGACGCTCGGGTACGCCCGTACCGGCACGTCCTGCGAGGTGTCGTTGAAGCCGAACTTCTCCGCCATCGCCTTGACCTTGTCCTGCCCGAGGTCGACGGCCATCTTCGCGAAGACGTTGTTGCACGAGTACTGCAGCGCCACCCGGATCGAGGCGTTCTTGCAGGGCGCGGAGGCGCTCTCGTTCGAAAGGTCGGTCCTCGTGTTCGGCAGTGTGTACGGGTTCGGGCTGTCCGTGCCGGTGTCCACGTCCTTGTACAGCCCGTCCTCCAGCGCCGCCGCGGCGACCACCAGCTTGAACGTCGACCCCGGGGGCAGCGGCTGGCGCAGCGCCCGGTTGGTCATCGGCTTGTCCGCGTCCTTCGTCAGCTTCGTCCAGGCGGCGGAGTCACCGGCGCTCAGCTGCGAGGGGTCGTACGACGGAGTGGAGACGACCGCGAGGATCTTGCCGTTCGTCGGGTCGATCGCGACGGCCCCGCCCTTCTTGCTGCCGAGCGCCGCGTACGCCGCCTTCTGCACGTCCGGGTCGATGGTCGTGACCACGTCACCAGGACTGGCGCGCTTGTCGGTGATCGTGTCCAGGGGGTTCTTCAGCTGGGTGTCCGTACCGTCGAGCAGATTCTTGTAGACGCCCTCCAGCTGGGTGGCCCCGAACACCTGGGAGCTGTAGCCCGTGACCGCCGCGTACAGACTGCCGTCGGTGTACGTCCGCTTGTACTTGAGGTCGCTGCCCTTCGTCTGCGCGGAGCCGGTGATCGCCCGGCCGGCCACGATGATGTTCCCGAGCGGGTTCGCGTACTGCTCGATCGCGTTCCGTCGGTTGTGCTTGTCGTCCGCGAGTGCCTGGCCGTCGTAGAACTGCACCCAGGTCGCCCTGATCAGCAGGGAGAGCACGAGCAGCAGAGTGAAGACGGCGGCACGCCTGATCGTCTTGTTCATCCCGCCCAGAAGGACGGCGGGCGGGAGTGAAACGTTCCCTTCCGCCCGTATTTCTCATACGCCCTTCATGAAGCCCGGCTCAGCCTTCCAGGGTGAGGACGACCTCGTCCGTCTCCTCGCCGCGGGCGTGCGCGTACCCCCGGTCGTTCGCGGTCACCCGGAACCCGCACTTCTCCAGGACCCGCCGCGACCCCGCGTTGTCGCTCGCCGCCCGTGCGTACAGGGGGCGCTCGGGCACCACGGCCAGCAGGTCCCGCAGCGCGGCCGTCGCGATGCCCCGGCCCCAGTACGCCCGGTCGATCCAGTAGGTGACCTCGCGCTCGCCGGGCTCCCCGTACACCGCGGCGCTGCCCACGACATCGCCGTCCGCGAGGATCGTGCGCAGGACGGCGGACGAGGCGCGCACACGCTTCCAGTGGGCGTCGAAGGCGTCCCGGTCGGCCGGGTCCTCGGGGGTGAACGCGGCCATCCGGAGGGACTCGGGGTCGTTCATCTGCCGGTAGAAGACCGGCAGGTCGCTGTCGTGGACCGGGCGGAGCGCGATCTCCATGGTTCAGAGCCTCCGGGTGGCGAGCGTCAGCCGGTCGCGGGCGTCGAAGAGGGCGTCCTTGACCATCTGCTCGTGCGCGGGGGTGAGCCGGGCCACCGGGACCGAGCAGCTGATCGCGTCCCGGGCGGGGGTGCGGTAGGGGATCGCGACGCCGAAGCAGCGCAGCCCCAGCGTGTTCTCCTCGCGGTCCACGGCGAAGCCCTGTTCCCGGACCTGGTGCAGCTCCTCGATGAGCTTCTCCCGGTCGGTGATCGTGTGCTCGGTCAGGGCGGGGAGCGTCTCGGGCAGCATCTTGCGGACCTGCTCGTCGGTGTGGGTGGCGAGCAGCGCCTTGCCGAGCGAGGTCGAGTGCGCGGGGAGCCGACGGCCCACCCGGGTGAAGGGGCGCAGGTAGTGCTGCGACTGGCGGGTGGCCAGGTACACGACGTTCGTACCGTCCAGACGCGCCAGGTGGATGGTCTCCGTGGTGTCGTCGGAGAGCCGGTCCAGGGTCGGGCGGGCCGCGGCGACCACCTCGTCGCCGTCGATGTACGAGGTGCCGACCAGCAGGGCCCGTACGCCGATGCCGTACCGCGTGCCCGTCGCGTCCGTCTCGACCCAGCCGAGCTCCACAAGGGTGCGCAGCAGCATGTAGAGGCTGGATTTCGGATAACCGACGGCCTCCTGGACCGCCGCCAGGGAGTGCATACCGGGCCGGCCCGCGAAGTACTCGAGCAATTCCACGGTCCGTACCGCGGACTTGACCTGCGCTCCGCCGCCTGTCTCGCCTGCCGACATCGCCCTTGACCCCCTTGTTCGACTGGAAATAGTCTCCGCATCATATTCACCATCAGAGACAGCGTTCAGTATATCGAACACCGCTGGTGAGTGACACGAGAACTACGGCATTACATCTGGAGGAACCCGCGGTGGCAGCAGCACCAGTCTGGAGTGTCGACCCCCGTACCGGGAAGCAGCGCGAGCAGGTTGCGGTGGAGGCTACAGCCCAGGAGGTCGACGAGGCTGTCCGTGCCGCGCACGCCGCCCGGGGATCCCTCGCCGACCGCACCGTGCGCGCCGCCTTCCTGAGGACCGCCGCGGACCTGCTCGAAGCGGCCAAGGAACAGCTCGTCGAGGCCGCCGACGCGGAGACCGCGCTCGGCCCGGTCCGGCTCACCGGCGAACTCGCCCGCACCTGCTACCAGCTGCGGGCCTTCGGCGGCATCGTCGACGAGGGCGCGTTCCTCGACGTCGTCATCAACCACCCCGACGACACGGCGGCCCCGCCGATCCCGGACCTGCGCCGCTACAAGGTGCCGCTGGGCGTCGTCGCCGTCTACTCCGCCTCGAACTTCCCCTTCGCGTTCTCCGTCGCCGGCGGCGACACCGCGAGCGCGCTGGCGGCCGGCTGCCCGGTCGTGGTCAAGGCGCACCCCGACCACCCGGCGCTCTCCGAGCTGGTCGCGGCCGTACTGCGGCGCGCCGCCGCCCGGCACGACATCCCGGCCGGTGTCGTCGGCCTCGTGCACGGCTTCGAGGCGGGCGTCGAGCTGGTCAAGCACCCGCTGATCGCGGCGGCCGGGTTCACCGGTTCCGTCCGCGGCGGCCGTGCCCTGTTCGACGCGGCGGCCGCGCGCCCCGTGCCGATCCCCTTCCACGGCGAGCTGGGCTCCCTCAACCCCGTCGTGATCACCGAGGCCGCGGCGGCCGAGCGCGGCGAGGCGATCGGCGCCGGGCTCGCGGGCTCGATGACGCTGGGCGTCGGCCAGTTCTGCGTGAAGCCGGGCCTGGTCCTGGCCCCCGCGGGCGCGGCGGGCGACCGCCTGTTGAAGTCCCTGACCGACGCCGTCAGCGACACCGACGCGGGCGTCCTGCTGGACCACCGCATGCGCGACAACTTCATCGCGGGTGTCGCCGAGCGGGCCGAACTCCCCGACGTGGAGTCGCCGGTGACCCCCGGTGCGGGCGGCGAGCACACGGTGAGCCCCGGCTTCCTGACCGTGCCCGCGCACAAGCTCGCCACCGAGGGCGAGCACGACCTGCTCCTGGAGGAGTGCTTCGGCCCGCTCACGGTCGTCGCCCGCTACGAGGACGAGTCCGAGGCCAGCGCGGTCCTCTCCCGTCTCCCCGGCAACCTCACCGCGACCGTGCAGTTGTCGACGGAGGAGGCGGCGGGCGAAGGCCGCGGCGCGGAGATCCTCGCCGAGCTGACGCCCCTCGCCGGGCGCGTCCTGGTCAACGGCTGGCCCACCGGTGTCGCCGTCGCTCCCGCCCAGCACCACGGCGGTCCCTACCCCGCGACGACCTCGACCTCCACGTCGGTCGGTGGTACGGCGATCGAGCGCTGGCTGCGGCCGGTGGCGTACCAGAACACGCCGGAGGCGCTCCTGCCGCCGGAGCTGCGGGACGACAACCCGCTGGGGTTGCCGCGACGGTACGACGGCCGTCTGGAGCGGTAGCGCTCCGCGGGTAGCGCCGTTGGGGTTGTGGTTGTTCGCCGGCTGCCGGGCCGTTGTGGCTGGTCGCGCCCACGCGGCGGAGCCGCATATGTCACAGCCTCGCGCCCCTTCGGGGCGCGGGACCGGGCCTGAGAGGATTGGTGAATGGACGTCGAACTCCCCGAACTTCCCTTTCCCCTCCGCACCTACGGGCCTGACGGGCACTGGTCGCACGAGGACGGGATCCTCACCGGCTGGGCCGGCCCCCGCCAGGACCGTTTCGTACCGCCCACCGACGAGGCACTGGACCCCGCCTCCGACGCGCCCCGCCTCCTGGGGGCGCCGGAGGGGGACTTCCAGCTGATCGCCCGCGTCACGGTCGGCTTCGGCGCGGCCTTCGACGCGGGGGTCCTCTACGTCCATGTGGGGGAACGGGCCTGGGCGAAGCTCTGCCTGGAGTACTCCCCGGACGTGCCCACCGTCTGCACGGTGGTCACCCGGGGGCACTCCGACGACGCCAACTCCTTCACCGTGGACGGCAGTTCCGTCTGGCTGCGGATCAGCCGCACGGGGCGGGCGTTCGCCTTCCACGCCTCCCGCGACGGCAAGCGCTGGACCTTCATCCGCCTCTTCACCCTGGGTGACGAGAAGGAGACCTCCGACGCGCTCGTCGGTTTCATGACACAGTCGCCGATGGGGGAGGGGTGCGTGGTGACGTACGACGGCATCGAGTTCCGCCCGAACTGGCCCCAGGACCTGAGAGACGGCAGCTGACCGCGGGTGGGGGGGGCCGGCCGCGCGGCGGGAACCGTGGCCCCCACCACCACGTCTTCCGCTGCATGATCAGCACTCCCCACACCGCGGGCCCCCTCGTCATCAGAAGCGCGCTGCCCAGCGAGGCCGCCACCATCACCGACCTGCACGTCCGCGCCCGTTCCACGTACTACCCGGACGGTCTGCCCTTCGGTGACGTCGACTGGGTCGCGGCATGGCGGGGCAGCATCGAGCGTCCCGAGGCCCACGTCCTGTGCGCGGTACGTGACGGACACCTGGTGGGCATCGCCTCCTTCCGGACGGACGACGACGCGCCCACCGACACCGTGAGGCTCTTCCAGTTCCACGTCGATCCCGACCGATGGCGCCAGGGCATCGGCCGGGAACTGCACGCGGCCTGCCTCGAACAGTGGCGGGCCGACGGCAAGCGCACGGCCACCCTCGACGTGCACGTCGACAACGCCCGCGCCCAGGCCTTCTACGCCCGTCAGGGCTGGGTCCCGGACTCGGAGAACCCGCCCGCCGAGGGCGATCACCACCTCTCCCTGCGGTACGCCGTCGCCGGGGAATGAAAACGGCCGCTTGAACGTTCACATACTCCTGCCCCCTCGGAGGGGCCCGTATCCGTACGACCTGGAGAGAGCCGAAGACATGCGCGTCGAGATCTGGTCGGATATCGCTTGTCCCTGGTGTTACGTCGGAAAGGCCCGCTTCGAGAAGGCGCTGGACGCCTTCCCGCACCGTGACGAGGTCGAGGTCGTGCACCGCTCCTTCGAGCTGGACCCCGGTCGCGCCAAGGGCGACATCCAGCCCGTGATCAAGATGCTGACCAAGAAGTACGGCATGAGCGAGGCGCAGGCGCAGGCCGGCGAGGAGAACCTGGGCACGCAGGCCGCCGCCGAAGGCCTGGACTACCGCACCCGGGACCGCGACCACGGCAACACCTTCGACATGCACCGCCTCCTCCACTTCGCCAAGGAGCGGGGACGTCAGGACGAGCTGATCGGCCTGCTGTACAAGGCGAACTTCGCCGAGGAGCGGACGGTCTTCAACGACGACGAGCGGCTCGTCGAGCTGGCCGTCGCCGCCGGGCTCGACGCCGACGCGGCCCGCGAGGTGCTGGCCGACCCGAAGGCGTACGCCGACGAGGTGCGCGCCGACGAGCGCGAGGCCGCCGAGCTCGGTGCGAACGGCGTGCCGTTCTTCGTCCTGGACCGCAAGTACGGGGTCTCCGGCGCCCAGCCCGCCGAGGTCTTCGCGCAGGCACTGACCCAGGCGTGGGGCGAGCGCCCGCCGGTGAAGCTGATCCAGAGCGGTGCCGCCGACGCGGAGGTCTGCGGCCCGGACGGATGCGCCGTACCGCAGCCGTGAGCCCGTCCGGCACGGTGGTGAAAGCGCAGGTCGGGGCGGACGTATAAGCAGTCCTTGGCGGAACCGCGTAGAAGTCCGTAATGGACGAGAGGTGCTCGGGGCCGCAGAGTGGTGCCATGGAGACCTTCGAGAGCCTCGTACGAGCCGAGTTCGCCCCGAAGAACACCTATCTGAACACCGCGAGCTGCGGACTCCTGCCGGCGCGCACGGTCGAGGCCATGCGCGCCGCCGTCGAGTCCGTCGCCGACGGACGGCCGTCCGACATGTTCGACGACGTGGAGGCCGCCCGCGCCGCCTTCGCCCGGCTGACCGGGGTCCCCGCGGGCCGGGTGGCGGCCGGGGCCTCGGTCGCCGTCTACAGCGGACTGATCGCCGCCTCACTGCCGCCGGGCGCCGAAGTCCTCACCGCGGAGGACGACTTCAGCTCCGTCGTGAACCCCTTCCACGTCCGCGGCGACCTCAAGACGCGCGCCGTCCCGCTGGAACGGATCGCCGAGTCCGTACGGCCGGGCACCGCGCTCGTCGCGGTCAGCGCCGCGCAGTCGGCGGACGGGCGGGTCGCCGATCTGGCGGGCATCGCCCGGGCCGCGCGCGAGCACGGGGCGCGTACCTACATCGACGCGTCCCAGGCGGCCGGCTGGCTGCCGGTGGAGGCCGACGCGTACGACTTCGTCTCCTCGGTCGCCTTCAAGTGGCTCGTCTGCCCGCGGGGCGTGGGCTTCCTGGTCGTCCCGGAGGACCTCGGCGGGCTCACTCCGGTGTTCGCCGGCTGGGTCGCGGGTGAGGCGCCCTGGGACAGCTGCTACGGCCCCGTGGAGGAACTCGCGCACTCGGCGCGGCGGTTCGACGAGAGCCCCAGCCTCTTCTCGTACGCGGGCGCCCGGCACTCGCTGGAACTCGTCGAGGAGCTGGGCGTGGCGAACGTACGCGCCCATGACCTCGCCCTCGCCGACCGTTTCCGCGCCGGGCTCCAACGGCTCGGCCACGCACCGGTCCCCGCCCCCGCCTCGCCGATCGTGTCCGTGCCCGGACTCGGCCGGCGGCAGCCGGAGCTGAGCGAGGCCGGGGTGGAGGTCTCCGACCGCGCGGGCAACCTGCGCGCGGCCTTCCACCTGTACAACACCCCCGCCGACGTCGACCGCCTGCTGGACGTCCTGTCCGGCTGACCCCGGCGGGGGCTCCTTCACGCTCGCGGCTACGCCTTGCCCGCGGCTACTTCACGGGCGTGAAATCACGGGCACCGATGAACTCGGGCCTGCGCACCGGCGCCGCGAACGGCTCCACCGCCGCGTTCTCCACGCTGTTGAACACGATGAAGACGTTGCTGCGCGGGAACGGGGTGATGTTGTCCCCGGAGCCGTGCATGCAGTTGCAGTCGAACCAGGTCGCCGAGCCGGCCCGGCCCGTGAACAGCTTGATGCCGTGCCGGCCGGCGAAGCGGGTGAGCGCCTCGTCGGACGGGGTGCCCGCGTCCTGCATCTGGAGCGACTTCTTGTAGTTGTCCCGCGGGGTGGCCCCCGCACAGCCGAGGAACGTCTTGTGCGACCCCGGCATGATCATGAGGCCGCCGTTGGTGTCGTGGTTCTCGGTCAGCGCGATCGACACGGACACGGTCCGCATGTTCGCCAGCCCGTCCTCGGCGTGCCAGGTCTCGAAGTCCGAGTGCCAGTAGAATCCGCTGGCCCCGAAGCCCGGCTTGACGTTGATCCGCGACTGGTGGACGTAGACGTCCGAGCCGAGGATCTGCCGGGCCCGCCCGACGACCCGTTCGTCGCGTACGAGCGCGGCGAAGACCTCGCTGATCCGGTGCACCTCGAAGACGGACCGGATCTCCCGCGTGGCGGGTTCGACGATCGAGCGCTCGTCGGCGCGGATCGCCGGATCGGTGACCAGCCGCTCCAACTCGGCCCGGTAGAGGGCGACGTCGTCCTCGCCGATCAGCTCCTCGACCGCGAGGAAGCCGTCACGCTCGTACGCCTGGAGGTCGGGCACGGAGAACGGCCCCGGCGTGCCGGGCGCGCCCCAGACGACCGGGTCCTGGCGGGGCACGGACACCTCGCCGGCGCCGCGGCTGGGGTAGAGGTCGGTGACGGTGGTCGTGCCGGTCGTCTTGGTCGTGGTGGTCGTGGTCATGGGGCTTCAGACCTCCTCGGGTTCGGTCAGCAGCGGGTAGACGCCGTTCTCGTCGTGGTCCTCCCGTCCGGTGACGGGAGGGTTGAAGACGCAGACGCACCGGAAGTCGGTCTTGGGGCGCATGGTGTGGCGCTCGTGGCCGTCGAGCAGGTACATCGTGCCCGGCGTGATCCAGTGCGTCTCACCGGTCTCGTCGTCGGTCAGTTCGGCCTCGCCCTCCACGCAGAGCACGGCCTCGATGTGGTTCGCATACCACATCGACGTCTCCGTACCCGCGTACAGGACCGTCTCGTGGAGGGAGAAGCCCACCTTCTCCTTGGCGAGGACGATGCGCTTGCTCTCCCAGGTGCCCGTCGCGGCCTTCACATGCCGGTCGGTGCCTTCGATGTCCTTGAACGAACGGACTATCACGGTGCTGCCGTGCCTTTCTGTCAGATCTGTCAGATGTCTGCCGTACGTCTGTCAGACGGTTTCGCGTACGGCGCGGGCGAGGGTGCGCAGGCCCTCGTCGAGCTCGTCGGGGGTGATGGTGAGCGCGGGGAGGAGTTTCACGACCTCGCTCTCCGGCCCTGAGGTCTCGATGAGCAGCCCGAGTTCGAAGGCGCGCCGCGCGACGCGCCCCGCCCGCTCCTTCTCGTGGAACACGAGGCCCCAGACGAGCCCGCGCCCCCGGTACTCCTTCACATCGGCGAGGTTCTCCTCGGTGACGGAGATCAGCGCCTGCTCGATCTGCTCACCGCGGGCACGGGTCTGCTTCTCCATGGCGGACCCGTCGGACCAGTACGTCTCCAGGGCCGCGGCGGCGGTGACGAACGCGGGGTTGTTGCCGCGGAAGGTGCCGTTGTGCTCGCCCGGCTCCCAGATGTCCAGCTCGGGCTTGAACAGGCACAGCGACATGGGCAGCCCGTACCCGCTGATGGACTTGGACACGGTCACGATGTCGGGCACGATCCCCGCCTCCTCGAAGGAGAAGAACGCCCCCGTCCGCCCGCAGCCCATCTGGATGTCGTCGACGATGAGCAGCATGTCGCGCCGCGCACACAGGTCGGCGAGGGCGCGCAGCCACTCGGGCCGGGCGACGTTGATACCGCCCTCGCCCTGCACGGTCTCGACGATGACCGCGGCGGGCTGGTTGAGCCCCGACCCCTGGTCCTCGAGCAGCCGCTCGAACCAGAGGAAGTCCGGCACCTGGCCGTCGAAGTAGTTGTCGAACGGCATCGGTGTCCCGTGGACCAGCGGAATGCCGGCACCGGCCCGCTTGAAGGCGTTCCCGGTCACGGCGAGCGAGCCCAGGGACATCCCGTGGAAGGCGTTGGTGAAGGACACGATCGCCTCCCGCCCCTTCACCTTCCGGGCCAGCTTCAGCGCGGACTCGACGGCGTTGGTGCCCGTCGGCCCCGGGAACATGACTTTGTACGGCAGGTCGCGCGGCCGTAGGACGAGGTTCTGGAAGGCCTCGAGGAAGGCGCGCTTGGCGGTCGTCGACATGTCGAGACCGTGGGTGACGCCGTCGCGCTCCAGGTAGTCGATGAGGGCCCGTTTGAGTACGGGGTTGTTGTGCCCGTAGTTCAGGGACCCCGCACCGGCGAAGAAGTCGAGGTACTCGTGCCCGTCCTCGTCGAACATCCGGCTGCCGCGCGCCCGGTCGAAGACGGTGGGCCAGTTGCGGCAGTAGCTGCGCACCTCCGACTCCAGGGTCTCGAAGACGCTCAGGTCGGGCTGGATGATGGTCACGGCGAATCGCTCCTCGGTGCGTGGGGGAGGGAGGGGGATATCAGGGGGGACGTCCGGGTCAGCCCGGGGCCGGGCACGGGCGCGGGATCAGCGGCCCGGGGTCAGCGGGGGAGCGGACCGATCCGGTAGAGCACTTCGGGGTCGTGCGGTCCGTCGGGGAACTGCCCCGCCTGGAACAGCACCTCGCGCTCGACGGTCGCGCCGTGGCGTCGCGCGTACGAGGTGAACAGGCGCTCGGAGGCGGTGTTGCCGGGCGTGATCGTGGTCTCGACGTCGGTGATCGTCCGTTGCCGCGCGACCCGCGCGGTCAGCCCGTCGAGCAGGGCCGCGGCCAGTCCGCGTCCGCGGTGGGCGGCGTCGACGGCCACCTGCCACACGAGAAGGGTGCCCGGGTGCTCGGGCCGGACGTACCCGGTGACGAAGCCGACGGGCGCTCCGTCCGTGTCACGCGCCACCGCTGATGTGCCGGCGAAGTCACGGCACCACAGCAGATAGCTGTACGAGGAGTTCAGGTCGAGGGTTCCGGAGTCCTTGGCGATATGCCAGAGTGCGGCTCCGTCCGCCACCTTCGGACGGTCGATCCGAAGGCCCTCCGGCATTTCCAGGAATTCCGCTTGCAGGTCTGCTTGTGCGGCGGTCATGCGGATTGAATTTACCGATGGAAATCTTAAATTGCATCGTCGGCCGGGGTTACGTGCGACGTGCCGTTGTGTTATCACGCGCCCGTGAGTACCTAGCGCCATGAGCGGTAAATGACCGCTTTCGACCGGAAAATAGCGGAGGAAATGGACGCATTGTGGAGTGCGTCACAGCCACACAATCGCCACGAGATGTGCGCGGATTATGTTGGTTGGCGTTCGCGAAATCTTTGCGTTTAGGGGCGGAGAAAGCGGGCAGAAGAATACGGAAAGCTACCCTGCGAATTAATATAAGGATAAGCGTGGAGAGGGTCCCGTGAATTGATGCGGTGGGTGAGTTCAGGGGCGCGGGGAACCGCGCGACCAGTCCCACCCACCCGCAGCCGACACACCCACCCGGGGGTCTGGGGGGCTAGGCCCACGCCTCCGTCGCGGCGCGGTGTGCCGCTTGCAGGTCCACCGTGAGGCCGGACTCGGCCATCGCCGCCCCCAGCGCCGCGAGGCAGGAGCGTACGACCCCCGGCGTCGCGTCGGGGCCGTAGTGGTTCACCCGGATCATCTCCTTCGCCAGCGCACCCCCACCCGTGACCAACGGCAACACCGGATCCGCGGTCAACGCCTTCGCGACCAACACCCCCGCATCGACCCCGGCCGGCGCCCGCAGCGTCGTGGCGACCGGCGCCGCGTCCCCCGCCTCGTACACATACGGCTCCAGCCCGCCACCGAGCGCGCCCGCCCCCGCCCGCGTGGCCGCCGCCGCCAGGGCGTGTCGGCGCATCACCGCGTCGAGCCCCTCCGACTCGATCCGCTCGACACACGCCTCCAGCGCCAGCATCTCCAACTGCGCCGGCGCGTGCAGCAGCGCCTTGCGGCCGCCGTCGACCCACCGCTCCTTCCAGTCCAGCAGGGAGAGGTAGGACCGACGCGGCGCCCCGGGATTGGCGGCCATCCGCGCCCACGCCCGCTCGCTCACGGACACGGCCGACACCCCGGCGGGCCCGCCCATCGCCTTCTGTGCCCCGATCACGCACAGGTCGACCCCCCACGCGTCCGGCAGCACCGGCTCCGCGCCGATCGAGGCGACGGCGTCCAGGTAGAACAGCGCGCCGTGCGCACGCACGACCTCGCCGATCTCCGCGACGGGGTTCGTGTTCCCCGTCGCCGCCTCCGCGTGCACCAGCGAGACGAAGTCGATCGACGGATGCTCGGCGAAGGCGTCACGCACCTGCGCGGCCGTGACCGCCGTGTGGAACGGCACCGTGAGGTCGATCACCCTCGCACCGCAGTCCCGCAACCAGTCCCCGAAGGTCTGCCCGTACGGCCCGGTGATCACGTTGAGCGCGGTGGTGCCGGGGCCGGCCGTGGCGCGAATGGCGCCTTCCAGGGGCAGCAGCGCCTCACCCTGCATGATCACGACGTCCTGCTCGGTGGAGAGCAGCCGCGCCACGCGGTCCTCGATCGCCGCGAAGTGTGCGGCGCTCAGCGGGGCGAGGTCCAGGAAGGGGTGGGTCACGGCGGTGCTCTCTTCGCTCACGGGTTCCAATGCGCAGCCCCGAGCGTATCCGGCGGCCTTGTGGCGCCGCGGCGATCCTCGGTCGTACGGGCGGACACCCCTAGTTCTTACGGCCAGATGGCCCAGCGAGGCATGACTTCCGAGGCTGAACGGGTGCAACAGCCATCGGATTGGTTTGAGTGAGTCAAACCTTTCCTTATAATCGGAATCCTCCATTCCCCCCACAGGAGGTCTTCGTGAACTCGGTCCCCGGACGCCGGACGCGCATTCTGGCCGCCACCACCGCCGCGGTCGGGCTGCTGCTCGTGGCCGGCTGCTCCTCAGGCAACGGAGGGGGCAAGAGCAGTGCCAAGGGGGTTCCCCTGGTCAAGGCGGGCCAGCTCACCACCTGCACCCATCTCCCGTACCCGCCGTTCCAGTCGGAGATCGACGGCAAGGTGCAGGGCTTCGACGTCTCGCTCATCGACCTGGTCGCGGGGGACCTCGGTGTCAAGCAGACCATCGTCGACACGCCCTTCGAGAACTTCAAGACGGGCGCGTTCCTCAACTCCGGCCAGTGCGACCTCGCCGCGGCCGGCATGACGATCACCGAGGAGCGCAAGAAGAACGTCGACTTCTCCGACCCGTACTTCGACGCGACCCAGGCCGTCCTGGTCGACAAGAAGAGCGGCATCAACTCCCTCGCCGACGTGAAGTCCAAGGGCAAGAAGCTCGGCGCCCAGGCGCAGACCACGGGCGAGGAGTACGCGACGAAGCAGGGCTTCGACCCGATCTCCTTCGAGTCCTCCGACGCGGTCCTCAACGGCCTGCGCACCGGGCAGGTCCAGGCCGTCGTCATCGACTACCCGGTCGTCCAGGGCTGGCTGAAGGACAAGGCGAACGCCGACGCCTTCAAGGTGGTCGACAACCTCAACACCGGTGAGCAGTACGGATTCACGGTGAAGAAGGGCAACACCAAGCTCCTCGCCGCCATCAACAAGGCGATCAAGGAAGCGAAGGCCGACGGCACGTACAAGAAGCTCTACGAGAAGTGGATCGGCCCGTACTCCGCGGCCGCCGCCTCGCCGTCCGCCTCATGAGCCGTGCCGACGCACAGCTCCAGCCTCGCAAGTCCGGCCTGACCCGGCGCCAGAAGCGCGCCCTCTCGCGCGGCGCGCAGTACGTCGTCTTCGTCGCCGTCGTGATCGCCTTCGCGGTCACGGCGGACTGGGGGCGTCTGAAGAACCAGTTCGCGCAGTGGGACCTGGTCAAGCAGATGTTCCCGGACGTCATCACGCTGGCGCTGAAGAACACCGTGCTCTACACGATGTCCGGCTTCGTGTTCGGCCTCGTGCTCGGCATGGTCATCGCCCTGATGCGACTGTCTCCGGTGGGCCCCTACCGCTGGCTCGCCGGTATCTACATCGAGATCTTCCGGGGCCTGCCCGCCCTGCTGATCTTCGTCTTCGTGGGCGTCGCCGTACCGCTGGCCTTCCCGGGCACGCAGATCCCCGGCGGCACCTACGGCAAGGTGGCGCTCGCGCTGGGTCTGGTCTCGGCCGCGTACATGGCCGAGACGATCCGCGCGGGCATCCAGGCGGTGCCCAAGGGACAGATGGAGGCGGCCCGCTCGCTGGGCTTCTCGCACGCCCGGGCCATGGTCTCGATCGTCATCCCGCAGGCGTTCCGCATCGTGATCCCGCCGCTCACCAACGAGCTCGTCCTTCTCTTCAAGGACTCCTCGCTGGTGCTGTTCCTCGGGGTCACCCTTGAGGAACGCGAGCTCACCAAGTTCGGGCGCGACCTGGCGAGCCAGACCGCCAACTCCACACCGATCCTGGTCGCGGGCCTGTGCTATCTGCTCGTCACCGTGCCGCTCGGATTCGTCGTACGCCGCCTGGAGGCCAAGGCCGGGGAGGCCACCAAGTGACCAGCACCAGCACCAGTACCGGCACCGGTACTCCGGAGATCCAGGTCCGGGACCTGCACAAGTCCTTCGGCGACAACGACGTCCTGCGCGGTATCGACCTGGAGATCGGACAGGGCGAGGTCGTCTGTGTCATCGGACCCTCCGGCTCCGGCAAGTCCACCCTGCTCCGCTGTGTGAACCTCCTGGAGGAACCCACCAAGGGCCAGGTCTTCGTCGGCGGTACCGAGGTCACGCACCCCGACGTCGACATCGACGCCGTACGCCGCCGGATCGGCATGGTCTTCCAGCAGTTCAACCTCTTCCCGCACCTGTCGGTGACCGAGAACCTCACGCTCCCGCAGCGCCGGGTGCTGAAGCGGGACAAGGAGGCCGCGGCCGCGGTCGCCGCCGAGAACCTGGCACGGGTCGGTCTGTCCGAGAAGGCCGACGCCTACCCCTCCTCCCTCTCCGGCGGCCAGCAGCAGCGCGTCGCGATCGCCCGCGCGCTCGCCATGGGCCCCGAGGTGATGCTCTTCGACGAGCCGACCTCGGCGCTCGACCCGGAGCTCGTCGGCGACGTACTCGCCGTCATGCGCAGGCTCGCCCAGGAGGGCATGACGATGATGGTCGTCACCCACGAGATGAGCTTCGCGCGCGAGGTCGCCGACCGGGTCGTCTTCATGGACGGTGGCGTGATCGTCGAGGAGGGCGCCCCCGCCCAGGTCATCGGCGACCCGAGCCACGAGCGCACCCGCCACTTCCTGTCCCGGCTGCTGGACCCGGCGATGGCGGACGTGGAGGAAGACGGCGAAAAGGGCCCGTAGGCCCTGGCCGTTCGGCACGAATTAAGGTGCGGTGCATGAGCGATCGCGCGGTGCTGCACGTGAAGGGGCGGGTGCTCGTCGGGCCCGACGACGTCCGGGACGAACTGTGGGTCGTCGGCGGGAGGATCTCCTACGAGCGTCCCGCCGGCGCCCGTGATGTCCGCACCGTCGAGGGCTGGGCCCTCCCCGGTCTCGTCGACGCGCACTGCCACGTCGGCCTCGACGCGCACGGGCCCGTCCCCGACGACGTCTCCGAGAAGCAGGCCCTCACCGACCGCGAGGCCGGCACCCTCCTCATCCGGGACGCGGGATCGCCCTCCGACACCCGTTGGATCGACGACCGCGCCGACCTCCCGAAGATCATCCGAGCGGGGCGGCACATCGCCCGCACCCGCCGCTACATCCGCAACTACGCGCACGAGATCGAGCCGGAGGACCTGGTCGCGTACGTCGCCCAGGAGGCCCGGCGCGGCGACGGCTGGGTGAAACTGGTCGGCGACTGGATCGACCGCGAGACGGGCGACCTCGGCGCCTGCTGGCCGCGCGAGGCGGTCACGGCGGCGATCGCCGAGGCGCACCGCCTCGGCGCACGGGTGACCGCGCACTGCTTCGCGGAGGACTCGCTCAGGGACCTGGTCGAGGCGGGCATCGACTGCGTCGAGCACGCGACCGGTCTGACCGAGGAGACGATCCCGCTCTTCGCCTCCCGAGGGGTAGCGATCGTCCCCACGCTCGTCAACATCGCCACCTTCCCGCAGCTCGCCGCCGGGGGAGAGGCGAAGTTCCCGCGCTGGTCGGAGCACATGCGGGCGCTGCACGAACGCCGCTACGACACGGTGCGCGCCGCCTACGACGCCGGAGTCCCGGTCTACGTCGGCACCGACGCGGGCGGTTCGCTGGCCCACGGTCTGGTCGCGGGCGAGGTCGCCGAACTCGTCACCGCGGGCATCCCGCCGGTCGAGGCGCTGTCCGCGACGACCTGGGGTGCCCGGCGGTGGCTCGGGCGCCCGGGGCTCGACGAGGGCGCGCCCGCCGACCTCGTGGTGTACGAGGGGGATCCGCGCGCGGACGTACGGGTGCTGGCCGCTCCACGCCGGGTGGTGCTGAACGGGCGGGTCGTCGGCTAGGGGCGGAGAGATCGTCGGGCGTCCGCGCGCCTGGTTGACGGAGCGTTACGCGTCGGCCGACCGCCTCGTTAAGCACCATTCTCCGTGCGCCGGAGTGTCAACCGGCGGTTTCGCGTAAGGGCGGTCGACCAGGTGGTGGCGGGGAACATTCGTGCCATGGGATGCCACGACATTCGAATGGAATCCCGGAAACCCCACGTTGGAGTGAAGTCACGCCAGGTTGCTGACTGTTCACCTGGTCTCTTGCAAGGAGGCCCCGGCGTTCACGCCGGGGGAGGAATCGCATCCTGTGACGGCGACGCGGAGTGTCGCCGTATCCGGGTCCCCGGGGCGGAGCGCCGGTACGGTCCGCCGACGCAGCCGGGTCATAGCGAATGCGTGTGCCCTCGTTCGCTGGTTGGGGTGGTTGCGACGGAAGCGGGGTGCGGGTGTGCGGGAAAGCGGTGTCACCCAGGGACAAGAACTCCGCGCGTGTGATGCTCGTCCGGGCTGGTCTGGCCCCGGCTGGTGTGGAGGGCGTAAGAACTCCTGGAGCGCCGCTCCAGGGGGCGGCCTGAGCCAGGAATTCCCTCCCTTCAGGGCGGGGAGCAGTCAATCTCGGTGCGTAATTCTTGCGGGTCCCGAGCCCGGGGGGCTGGGGGCGGAGCCCCCAGGAACGGGATGGGACGGGTAGGGGCGGCGGGGGCGAGGAAGACTTGCCGCCCCCGTCCGTCATCGCCCAGCCACCACCACCGCCCGATCCAATGCCTGCAGGAACCCATTGACGGTGGCCCGGTCACGCACGGCCAGGCGGAGCCAGTCGTCCCCCAGCCCCGGAAACGTGTCCCCACGCCGCACCGCGAACCCGAGCCCCCGCAACTGACGCCGTACGACCGCCGCCCGAGGAAGCCGGACCAGCACGAACGGCCCGTCCGCGGGCTCCACGACCCGCAACCCGTCAGGCTCGAACTCCCTTAGCCCGGCAACGAGATGGGCCCGGTCGGAGGCGACCCGCCGAGCCGCGTGGGCGGCCTCCGCGAGCGCCCGGGGCGACACACACGCCTCCGCCGCGGCGAGGGCGGGCGTGGAGACGGGCCAGAGCGGCTGCGCACGGGACAACTCGTGGATCGTGTCGGGTGCGGCGAGGACGTATCCGATCCGCAGCCCCGCCAGCCCCCACGTCTTCGTGAGGCTGCGCAGCACGACAAGCCCGGGGACGTCCGTCCGCCCCGCCAACGCCTCCCGCTCACCCGGCACCGCGTCCATGAACGCCTCGTCGACCACCAGCGTCCGCCCCGGCCGGGCGAGCGCGGCGATCGCGCCGGCCGGGTGCAGCACGGACGTCGGGTTGGTCGGGTTGCCGATCACGACGAGGTCCGCGTCCTCGGGAACGGCCGCGGGGTCCAGCCGGAAGCCGTCCGACTCACGCAGCAGCACCCGGTCGACCGTGTGGCCCGCGTCCCGCAGCGCCGCTTCCGGCTCGGTGAACTGCGGGTGGATCACGACCGGTTGACGGACCTTCAGGGCCCGCGCGAGGAGTACGAACGCCTCGGCCGCGCCCGCCGTCAGGAGCACCCGCTCCAGCGGCACCCCGTGCCGCGCCGCCACCGCGGCCCGCGCGGCCCGCCCGTCCGGGTAGGCCGCGAGTCCGTCCAGCGACGCGGCGATCTGCTCGCGCAACCACGCCGGAGGCGTGTCCGCACGTACGTTCACGGCGAGATCGGTGAGTGCCGAACCGTCGTCCCGCACCTCGGCGTCCCCGTGGTGCCGCAGATCGTGCGGGTCGCCCTCGTGCGGGTCGCCCCCGTGCGCGCCCTCAGTGCGCATGTGCGTGGCCGCCGTGGTGGTGCCCATGGTGGTGTCCGTCGTGGTGGTGCCCGTCGTCGTCGGGGTGGAAGTGCGGCTGCTGGGGGAGGCCCACCTTGTCCTCGAAGCCGGGCAGCGCGATGCGGTAGACGCAGGAGTCGCAGTTCATCCGCAGGTCGCCCTTGACGGCTTCCTGGTACCGCTCCATGACCAGGTCGAGCAGCTCCGGTTCGGGGCCGATGACGTCGGCGGACCGTACCTCGACATCGGGGTGCGCGGCTGCCCAGCCCTCGGTCTGCTGCCGCACCCGGTCGGGGAGGATGCCCGTGAAGAGGAAGTAGGGAAGGACCACGATCCTGCGCGCGCCCAGCTTCACACAGCGGTCCAGGCCCGACGGGACGTCCGGCGCCGCCAGCGACACGAACGCCGTCTCGACGCCCGCGTACCCGCGCCCCTCCCACAACAGCCGCGCCGCCTTGTGCACCTCCGCGTTGGCGTCCGGGTCGGTGGAGCCGCGCCCGACGAGCAGCACGGTGACGTCGGCACGGTCCGCGGGCGTACGGACCGAGGAGCCGAGTGCGTCATCCAGTCGCCGTTCGAGTACCGCCAGCAGCGAGGGGTGCGGGCCCAGCGGGCGTCCGTACGTGTACGAGATGCCGGGGTGCCGCTCCTTCTCACGGGCCAGCGCCGCAGGGATGTCCCCCTTGGCGTGCCCGGCGGACACCAGCATCAGCGGGACGGCGGCGAACCGGCGTACCCCCTGCTCGACCAGTTCGGTCACGGCGTCGCCCAGCGGCGGCGGCGACAGTTCGATGAACCCTCCGGCGACGGGCAGTTCGGGGTGACGGCGGCCGAGCTCCCGTACGAAGTCGCGGAAGGCCTCGGCTCCGGCCTCGTCCCGGGTGCCGTGTCCGGCGATGAGCAGGGCGGGGGGCGGGGTGGTCACGAAAACTCCTTGGTCACGGGGTGGTACAGCAGGGCGTTGAGCGCGGCCGCGGCGACCGCCGAACCGCCCTTCTCGGACACGTTGCTGACGGCGGGCAGCCCGCTCTCGCGCAGCGCGGCCTTGGACTCGGCCGCGCCGACGAAGCCGACGGGCAGCCCGATGACGAGCGCCGGGTCGGCGTCGAGGGTCAGCAACTCCTCAAGCGCGGTCGGCGCGCAGCCGATCACCCAGAGGGCGCCGGGACCGACGTCCTCGTACGCGAGCCGGACGGCGTGCGCCGAACGCGTCAGGCCTCGGCCCGAGTTGGCGTCCTTGAGGCGGCAGACGGTGTCGCGGCGCGTGATGCCCGCCGCGACCATCTCCACGTCGACCACGACCGGCGCCCCGGCGTGCAGCGCCGCGTGCGCCCTCTCCAGGGCGCTCTCGTCGGTGACGAGGTCGTCCGCGTAGTCGAGGTCGGCCGCGGAGTGGATGACCCGCTCCACGACCGCCCGCGTCAGCGGCGGGAAGTGCGAGGTGTCCAGACGGGCACGCAGCCGCCGGAAGGACTCCTGCTCGATCGGGTGAATCACGCGGTTCACCGGGCCTCCTGGTGGTAGCGTCGCCGCGTGCTGAGTGAGAACCAAGCCAGCACAGCAGCCTCCAATCCTTGGGGAAAACGGGCTGGTTCCAACCCGGCTGGTGTTGATCGCGGAAGACTCGATCGTTCGCTGAGCGACCGAGCAGCGTGAGCCAGGAATCCTCCTCGTTCGCGAGGAGGAGGGTTCAATTGGGCTCCTCCTGCCAGCGGTAGCCGCGCGGTGTCACCATGCGCCCGGCGATCTCACGCGTCGCCGTGTTGCCCACGGTCACGACGGTCATCATGTCGACGATCGCCGGATCCAGGGACCCCAGCGACGTCACCCGGCTCGACTCGTCCGGCCGGGAGGCGTTGCGGACGACCCCGACCGGCGTCGTCGGCTCCCGGTGCTCGGCGAGGATCGCGAGCGCCTTCGGGAGCTGCCAGTCGCGGCCCCGGCTGCGCGGGTTGTAGAAGGTCACGACGATGTCCGCCTCCGCGGCGGCCCGTACCCGGCGCTCGATGACCTCCCACGGTGTGTGCAGGTCGGAGAGGCTGATCGACACGTGGTCGTGGCCCAGCGGCGCGCCCAGGATCGCCCCGGCCGCGAGCGCGGCGGTCACGCCCGGCACCCCGACCACGTCGATGTCGTCGGACGCCTCGGCCAACGCCGGTGACGCCATCGCGTACACGCCCGCGTCGCCGCTGCCGATCAGTGCGACGGCCTGCCCGCGCCGGGCCTCGGCGACCGCCGTGCGCGCCCGCTCCTCCTCGGCGCCGAGCCCGGACTCCAGGATCCGGGTGCCGGGCCGCAGCAGATCGCGGATCTGGTCGACGTACTGGTCGAGCCCGACGAGCACGGACGCCCGCCGCAGCTCCTGCTTCGCCCGCGGGGTGAGCAGGTCACGGGCGCCGGGCCCGAGCCCGACCACCGCGAGCCGCCCGCGCGCCACGCGGCGCACGACGGCGCAGGTGGCCATCGCCGGCTGCCCGTCCGCACGCGTCGACTTCCGCTTGGGGACGAGCAGTTCACCCCCGCGTACGAGGGCGGCGGCCTCCGCCACGGACGGTGTGCCGACGGCGCTGAGCGGCGCGTCCGAGGGGTTCGGCACGTCCACCGTCGCCAACTCCTCGGCGGTGTACGTCACCACGGGCACCCCGAGCCGTGCGGCGGCCTCGACGATGCCGGGCTCCTCGGCCTTGGCGTCGACGGTGGCCAGCTCCGCGACGGACTTCGGGGACAGACCGGCATCACGCAGTACGTCCTCGACGAGACCGAGGACCTCCGCCACCGGAGCGCCCTTCGACGCACCGACCCCCACCACGAGGGAGGGCGGCCGCAGCAGCACTTCGCGCTCGCCGGGCGCCACGGCCCGGTCGGTGACACGAATGCCGTACGCGCCCTCCTCCGCGACCGGCAGAGGTGGCAGCGGCCACGCCAACTCGGCCCGCAGGGCGACGGGTTCGCCGTCCAGCAGCGCCCGGGTGACCGCCGCGACCTCCCCCTCCACGGGGAAGCCGAGCCTGTCGAGCCCCGGCACCCCGACCGCGTCCGTCGCCGTCGTCACCACCGGCTCGGCGCCGAGCGACTCGCCCACCTCGCGGGCGAGTTCATTGGCCCCGCCGCCATGTCCGCCGACGAGCGACACGGCGAACCGCCCGGCCTCGTCGACGCACACGACCCCCGGGTCGGACGTCTTGTCGCCCAGCAGTGGCGCGATCAGCCGCACCACCGCGCCAGTGGCGAGGAAGCACACCAGCTGGTCGCACTCCGCGAAGGCCCGCCGCACGGCGTCCCCGACGGACTCGGCGGACCCGGCGGACCCGTCGTACACCCGGGTACGGGTGGGCCAGGCCGCGGCCAGCCGGTCACGGGCCGCCGCGCCCGCCGCCGTGGCGGAAATCAGGCCGATCACTGGAGCACTCCTTCGGTAGTACGCGCCGGAGGCCGGACGCCCCACAGCAGAAAAACGGGGTTGGTGGCCGCGAGCCGGGTGACGTTCCCCGGCAGCGGCGCGAGCCGGGAGGACTGCAGCAGTACGCCGTCGCAGTCGAAGCCGGCGGCGGTGAGCGCCTCCCGGGCCGCCGGCACCCGGTCGAGCGCGGCCATGGCGACGACGACGGCCCGCCGGGCCCGCCGTGCGCAGATGGTCACGATGGCGGGCAGCTCGCGGCCCCCGCCGCCGATGAAGACGGCATCCGGATCGTCCAGGTCGGAGAGGACGGTGGGCGCGGCCCCGTGCACCACGCGGACGTCGACGCCGTGCGCCTCGGCGTTGGCGAGGATCCGGTCGCAGCCGTCCCGCGTCTTCTCGATCGCGGTGACGGCGGCCCCGAACCGCGCGCACTCCACGGCGACGGATCCGGAGCCGGCGCCGACGTCCCAGACCAGTTCGCCCAGGCGCGGCCCGAGCCGGGCCAGCGCCAGCGCCCGCACCTCGAACTTGCTGATCATCGAGTCGCGATGGGTGAACTCACGCTCGTCCAGAGCCCACCGGTCGGGTCCGGCCGACGGTCCGGCGACCGTCCGCACGGGGGCGAGGGCGCGCGACTCGTCCAGGCACAGGACGACACTCACCGCCGTACCCCAGTCGCGGGCCGCGGCCTCAGCCGGGGTGACCCGCTCGACCCGCTCGTGCGCGGGGTCACCGAGGGCGCTCGCCACGACGAGGACGCGCCCGGCGGAGCGGTGGGCGAGGGCGGCGCCCAGCTCGGCGGGCCCCGAACCGGGTCCCGTCAGCACCGCCACCTTCGGGTGGGAGCGGCAGACCTGGACGGCCGTGCGCAGCGCGCGCCCGTGGGCGCTCACCACCACCGCGTCGTCCCAGGGCAGCCCGAGCCGTGCGAAGGCGGTCGCCACGGACGAGACACCGGGGCGCACGTCCAGCCGCTCGGCCCCGAACCGCTCCGCCAGCGCCCGCACGATCCCGAAGAACCCGGGGTCACCGGAGGCGAGCACGACGACGGGCCGCTCCTTTTCCAGGCATCCCTCGATCGCGTCCAGCGCGGGCGCGAGCGGCCCGAGGACGATCCGCTCCACCGCGTCGGGCAGCCGCGCGGCCGCGAGATGCCGTCGGGCGCCCACCACGAGCCCCGCCTCGGCCAGCGCGTCCGAGGCGTCCTGGGAGAGCGGTGCCCCCGTCCCCGTACCGAAGACGGTGATCACGAAGGACTGCCCTTGCGTGCCGCGCGCAGCGCCGCGCGCGCCTGCGGATCGGCCCTGCGGAAGCCGTGGAAGTGACCGGGGTGGTAGAGGTGCGAGCGGGTGCCGGTGGCGTCGAGGGCGGGGCCGACCAGGAAGAGGGTGTGCTTCCAGAGCTTGTGCTCCTTGACGGTCTCCTCCAGCGTCTCGATCGTGCACTTCACGATCAGCTCCTCCGGCCAGGTCGCCTGGTAGGCGACCACGACCGGCGTGGACGTCGGATAACCGCCCTCCAGCAGCTCCCGTACGAGCTGGCCGCTGCGGGCGGCCGACAGGAACAGTGCCATGGTGGTCCCGTGCCGTGCGAACTCCCGCACCTCCTCGCCGGGCGGCATGGGCGTCTTGCCGCCGCCGAGCCGGGTGAGGATCACGGACTGGGCGACCTCGGGGATCGTCAGTTCGCGCTGGGCGAGCGCGGCCACGGCGGAGAAGGAGGAGACGCCGGGAATGATCTCGGTCTCGACGCCGATGCCGGCGCACCGGTCGAGCTGCTCCTGCGTACCGCCCCACAGGGCCGGGTCGCCGGAGTGGATGCGGGCCACCTTCAGCCCGTCGGCCGCCGCCCGCTCGTACACGGCCACGACGTCCTCCAGGGACATCGTCGCCGAGTCCAGGATCTCCGCCCCCTCGCGGGCGTGCTCGAGGACCTCGGCCTGCACCAGGCTGGCCGCCCAGATCACGACGTCGGCCTCGGCGATGGCGCGCGCGGCGCGGAAGGTCAGGAGGTCGGCGGCGCCGGGCCCTGCCCCGACGATGGTCACCTTGCCGGTGGGGGCATCGGCCATGGGAATCGGTCCTCTCCTACGGATGAATCGGGTGCTGCGAGAAGTCGGTGGGCGCGTCAGTGGGCGCGAGGTCGTCGCCGGATGTGCGCGAACGGGGTGCGATCGGATACGAAGGGCTCATGGCGGTCTTCGTCGCGCTCGGCGCGTTCCTGATGACGCTGGCCGGCGGCTGGACGGCACAGCGGGTCACCGACCGCCGCCACCTGGTGTTGGGCCTGGCGGGCGGGCTGATGCTCGGCGTGGTCGGCCTGGATCTGCTCCCGGAGGCGCTGAAGGCGGCGGGCGAAGAGGTGTTCGGCGTACCGGCCGCCCTGCTCCTGTTCGTCGCCGGGTTCCTGTTGGCCCATTTGGTGGAACGGCTGCTGGCCGCCCGGCAGGCCGCGCACGGCGGCGAGGAGCACGACGGACGAGCGCCCGAGGTGGGCCTGACGGCCGCCGCGGCGATGGTCGGCCACAGCGCCATGGACGGTGTGGCGATCGGCGCCGCCTTCCAGGTCGGCGGCGGCATGGGCCTGGCGGTCGCGCTCGCGGTGATCGCCCATGACTTCGCGGACGGCTTCAACACGTACACGATCACGAGCCTGTACGGGAACGCGCGCCGCAAGGCGATCACGATGCTGTTCGCGGACGCGGCGGCCCCGGTGATCGGCGCCGCCTCGACCCTGTTCCTCACCATCCCGGAGCAGGTGCTCGGCTGCTATCTCGGCCTCTTCGGCGGCGTACTCCTGTACCTGGCCGCCGCCGAGATCCTCCCCGAGGCGCACCACGAGCACCCGGCCCGCTCGACCCTGCTGTGCACGATCGCGGGAGCGGGGTTCATCTGGCTGGTGGTGGGTCTGGCCGGAAGCGGGTGATGTTCCGGGGCTCACAGCTTCCCGCCGCGTTTGCCGTCGCGCGGGGCGGGCGCGATGAGGGTGGAGAGATACGGCAGCGGCTCGCCGCCGAGGTCGGCCGCGGGCCGGATGGACTCACCCTCCAGCCCGAGTGCGGACCCCCACACGGCGTCCTCGAGCCGGCCTGTCACCCGCAGCGCCTCCGCGACCTCGTGCGCCTGCCGCCCGAACTTGTACGCGACGACGGTCCCGGGCCCGTTCAGGGCGTCCTTGAGCACGGCGGCCCCGGCGGTCACCGGCACGAGGGTGAGCGGCTCGGTCCCTTCCGTGAGCACGGCCCCGGACCGCGCCGCCAGATCCTGCATGGCGGTGATCCCGGGCACGGTCTCGACGACCGTGCCGGGCACCAGCTCCCCGATGGTCTGCGCGAGATAGGTGAAGGTCGAGTACACGTTCGGATCGCCGATGGTCGCGAAGGCGACGGCCGTGTGCCGCCGGAGCAGCTCCGCGACCCGTGCGCCGGCGGCGTCCCAGGCGGCCTCGCGCCGCCCCCGGTCGGTCCGCTCGTTGAGCGCGAACACGACGCGGACGACCTTCTCCTCGGGCACGTAGTGCAGGACAGTGGCCTCCGCCCGTCCACGCTCTCCCGTGTCCATCACCGGTACGACCACGACCTCGGCGGCACGCAGCGCGTTGACGCCCTTGACGGTCACCAGCTCCGGGTCACCGGGTCCGACCCCGATTCCGATCAGCTTGCTGCTCATGACGTCCGGCACCTCTCCACGAACCGACGGGCCACACCGGGCTGTGACGCCCAGTGCGTGTGCAGATAACTCGCGTGCACACCTTGTTGTACGAAACCTTCGACGCGCCGCTGAGGGGCGCGCACCCCCCAGGCGGGAGCCGCCCCGGCGCCCGGCTCCACGACGGTCCGGTGGAACTCGTGCCCACGCATCCGGGTCCCGGCGGCGGCGAGCACGCTGTCGCTCACGGCCACGGCGTCCCGATAGCCCAGGGTGAGCCGCTCGCTCATCCGGGCTGAGACGTCGAGCACCCCGCACATGGGCTGCCCGTCGAGCTCACGCGAGAGATACAGCAGCCCGGCACACTCGGCGGCGACGGGCGCCCCGCCGAACGCCAACTCGGCCACGGCCTTGCGCAGCGGCTCGTTGGCGGACAGCTCGGGCGCGTATACCTCGGGGAAGCCCCCGCCGATGACCAACCCGTCGGTACCGTCCGGCAGTTGTTCGTCCCGCAGAGGGTCGAAGGTGACGACTTCGGCTCCCGCGGCGGTCAGCAGCTCGGCATGCTCGGCATAGGAGAAGGTGAAGGCGGCCCCTCCGGCGACAGCGATTCGGGGTGCCGCACGCAGCCCGGTCCCGCGATCTTTCAGCCCGTCCGACGTTTGAGGACGAGGCCGTTCAGGCCGATGGCGGGGGTCTGGGGGCGCAGCCCCCAGGGTTGGGACGGGAAGGGGCGGCGGGGGCGAAGAAACGACAGCCGCAGCCGCATCCCAGGCCGCACCCGCCAACGCGGGCGCGCTCCGCGCCAACGCGAGCAGTCCGTCGAGATCGCACCCCTGCGACACCTGCGAGGCCATGGCGGCAACCGACTCGACCGCTGCCGCGTGCCGCTCGGCAACGGGCACCAGCCCAAGATGCCGCGACGGCGTCCCCACCTGCGCGGCGCGCCGCAGCACCCCGAGCACCGGCACCCCGGATGCGTCCAGAGCCTCCCGCAGCATCTCTTCATGCCGCGACGACCCCACCTTGTTGAGAATCACCCCGGAAACCCGCACCTCGGGATCCCAGGAAGCGAACCCGTGCACCAGCGCGGCCACGGACCGAGACTGCGAGGAAGCGTCGACGACCAGCACCACCGGCGCCCGCAGCAGCTTCGCCACCTGCGCCGTGGACGCGAGTTCACCCTCCCCGGCGGCCCCGTCGTACAGCCCCATCACACCCTCGACGACCGCGAGATCGCACCCGCGCGCCCCGTGCGCGAACAACGGCGCGATCAACTCAGTACCGCACAGATACGCGTCGAGATTCCGCCCCACGCGCCCGGTGGCGAGCGTGTGATACCCGGGGTCGATGTAGTCGGGCCCCACCTTGTGCGGGGACACGGCGAGCCCCCATGAGGCGAAGGCCGCCATCAACCCCGTGGCAACGGTGGTCTTGCCGCTCCCCGACGAGGGCGCGGCGATGACCAGCCGAGGGACGGAAATCACCACTCGATGCCCCTCTGGCCCTTCTGGCCGGCGTCCATCGGATGCTTGACCTTGGACATGTCCGTCACGAGATCCGCGAACTCGACGAGCTTCTCGGGAGCGTTGCGCCCGGTGATCACGACATGCTGGGTCCCGGGCCGGTCCCGCAGCACGGCGACGACCTCGTCGACGTCCACCCATCCCCAGTGCATGGGGTAGGCGAACTCGTCCAGCACATACAGCTTGTACGTCTCGGCGGCGAGGTCCCGCTTGACTTGCTCCCAGCCCTCGCGGGCCTTCTCCTCGTTGTCCAGCTGCTCATCGCGCTGAACCCAGGACCATCCCTCGCCCATCTTGTGCCAGTCGACGGACCCGCCCTCGCCGCTGGCCCCCAGCACCCGCAGCGCGTTCTCCTCCCCGACCTTCCACTTCGCCGACTTGACGAACTGGAACACCCCGATGGGCCACCCCTGGTTCCATGCGCGCAGCGCCAGCCCGAAGGCGGCGGTGGACTTGCCCTTCCCGATCCCCGTGTGCACCACGACCAGCGGCCGGTTGCGACGCTGACGTGTCGTCAGCCCGTCCTCCGGTACGACACTCGGCTGCCCCTGCGGCATTACGCGGCCCTCCTCGAAGTCCCCTGCACATCGCGCACGAGCCCGGCGATCGCGTCGGCCCGCAACTCGTCCAACGTCACCGCCGTGCCGCCCAGTTCACCCGCGAGCCGCCCCGCGAGCCCGAGCCGCACGGGCCCCGCCTCGCAGTCGACGACCACAGAGGCGACCTGGTCGGCCGCGAACAGCCGCGCCGCTCGCTCGGCGAGCGCGACGGGTTCAAGGCCGCCGGTGGCTCGGCCATCCGTCACCACGACGACCAACGGCCGTCGCGCCGCGTCGCGCAGCCGTTCGACCCGCAGCACGTCGTGCGCGCGCAGCAGCCCCGCCGCGAGCGGCGTCCGCCCGCCCGTGGGCAGCGACTCGAGACGGGCGGCAGCCGCGTCCACGGAGGAGGTGGGCGGCAGCGCCACGTCGGCCGAGGATCCCCGGAAGGTCACCAGCCCCACCTTGTCGCGCCGCTGGTACGCGTCGAGCAGCAGCGACAGCACCGCGCCCTTGACGGCGCTCATCCGCTGCCGCGCCGCCATCGACCCGGAGGCGTCCACCACGAACAGCACGAGGTTGCCCTCACGCCCCTCCCGGGTGGCCTGGCGCAGATCGTCCCGCCGTACGACGAGACCGCGCCCCGACCGCCCCCGCGCCCGCTGATGCGGCGCCGCCGCCTGCACGGTCGCTGCCAGGTGCAGCTTGGTGAGCGCCCCCCGGGGCCGTCGCGACCCGGTGGTCCGCCCGTGCTCGGTGCGCGCCCGCGAACGCCGCCCGGCCGCGCCCTCGCCGAGCCCCGGCACGCTCAGCACCTTGGTACGAAAGGGTTCGGCGGCCCGTACGGGGGACTGCTCGCCGGCGCCCTGTGCGGCCGGCGCCCGCCCGTCGTCCGAGGGCTCGCCCTGCGCCGGGACGTCACCGGCGGGGGAGTCGCCCTCCGGCCCGTCCTGAGGTGGCTGCCCGCCCCCACCGGGCCCGTCCGGATCAGGATCGTCGTCGCCGCCGCCGTCCTGCTCCCCGAACTCCTCCAGCGTCTCGTCGAGCTTGTCCTCGTCGAGCCCCGGTGCGTCGAAGGGATTGCGTCGCCGCCGGTGCGGCAGCGCGAGCAGCGCCGCCTGCCGTACGTCCTCCGCCAGCACCTCGGTGCGCCCCGCCCACGCGGCGAGCGCGGTCGCGGTCCGTGCCATGACGATGTCGGCCCGCATGCCGTCCACCTCGAAGGCGGCGCAGGTCGCCGCGATCTGCCGCAGCGCCGGGTCCCCGAGCCGCACGGACGGCAACAGCTCCCGTGCCGCCACGATCCGGGCCCGTACGGCGGACTCCTCGTCGGCCCAGCGCGCCGCGAAGCCCGTCGGGTCGTCGTCGTAGGCGAGCCTGCGCCGCACGACCTCCACCCGCTGATCGGGCTCCCGCGAGGCGGCCACCTCGACGGTCAGACCGAACCGGTCGAGCAGCTGCGGCCGCAGCTCGCCCTCCTCGGGGTTCATGGTCCCGACGAGCAGGAAACGGGCCGCGTGGCGTACGGAGACGCCTTCGCGCTCGACGTACGAGGCACCCATGGCGGCGGCGTCCAGCAGCAGGTCGACCAGGTGGTCGTGGAGGAGGTTGACCTCGTCGACGTACAGGATTCCGCGGTGTGCGTCGGCCAGCAGTCCCGGCTCGAAGGCCTTCACGCCCTCCGCGAGCGCCCGCTCGATGTCGAGCGCGCCCACGAGCCGGTCCTCGGACGCGCCGACGGGCAGCTCGACCATGCGGGCCGGCCGGGTCTCGAAGGCGCCCGGCTCGTGCGGCCCGTCGGGACAGGCCGGGTCGGGCCCGGCCGGATCGCACGAGAACCGGCACCCGGCGACGACGTCCACCCCCGGCATGAGCGCCGAGAGGGCGCGTACGGCCGTGGACTTGGCCGTGCCCTTCTCACCGCGGACGAGCACACCGCCCACGGCGGGCGACACGGCGTTCAGCAGCAGCGCGAGCCGCAGGTCGTCCTGGCCGACCACGGCCGTGAACGGGAACGGGGTACTCACTGGTCGTCGCCCTCCAAGTCGCCTTCGAGCTCCAGATAGGTGGCGCGCAGCCGCTCCAGGGTGTCCGCGTCGGGCTCGGCCCACAGCCCCCGGTCCGCGGCCTCCAGCAACCGCTCGGTAATCCCGCGCAGCGCCCACGGGTTGGACTTCTTCATGAAGTCCCGGTTCTCCGCGTCGAAGACGTACTCCGCGCTGAGCTTCTCGTACATCCAGTCGTCCACGACCCCGGCCGTGGCGTCGTACCCGAAGAGGTAGTCGACGGTCGCCGCCATCTCGAAGGCGCCCTTGTAGCCGTGTCGTCGCATGGCGGCCATCCAGCGCGGGTTGACGACCCGGGCGCGGAAGACACGGTGCGTCTCCTCGCCCAGCGTGCGGGTCTTCACCTGGTCCGGTACGGCCGAGTCGCCGACGTACGCCTCCGGGCTCGCGCCCGTCAGGTGCCGCACCATCGCGACCATGCCGCCGTGGTACTGGAAGTAGTCGTCGGCGTCGACGAGGTCGTGCTCACGGGTGTCGACGTTCTTCGCGGCGACGGCGATCCGGCGGAACGCGATCTCCATGTCCCCGCGCGCCGCCCGCCCGTCGAGCCCGCGCCCGTAGGCGTAGCCGCCCCACACCGCGTACACCTCGGCGAGGTCGGCGTCGGAGCGCCAGTTGCGGGCGTCGATCAGGGGGAGGAGACCGGCGCCGTACGCGCCCGGCTTGGAGCCGAAGATGCGGGAGGTGGCGCGGCGCCGGTCGCCGTGCTCGGCGGTGTCCTCGTCGGCATGCGCGCGGACGTAGTTGCGGTCGGCGGGCTCGTTCAGCTCGGCCACCGCGCGCACCGCGTCGTCGATCAGGCCCACGACGTGCGGGAACGCGTCCCGGAAGAAGCCGGAGATACGGACCGTGACGTCGATGCGCGGCCGGCCCAGCTCCTCCAGACCCACCACCTCGAAACCGGTCACGCGGCGCGAGGCGTCGTCCCAGACCGGGCGGCAGCCGAGCAGCGCGAGGATCTCGGCGATGTCGTCGCCCTGGGTACGCATCGCGGACGTGCCCCAGACCGTCAGACCGACGGACTTCGGGTACTCGCCCGTGTCCTGCAGATACCGCTGCACCAGGGAGTCGGCGAGCGCCTGCCCGACCTCCCAACTCAGCCGGGACGGGATGGCCTTGGGGTCGACCGAGTAGAAGTTGCGGCCGGTCGGCAGGACGTTCACCAGCCCGCGGGTCGGTGAGCCCGACGGGCCCGCGGGGACGTAACCGCCGTCCAGGGCGCGCAGGATGTGGGTGATCTCGTCCGTCGTCCGGGCCAGGCGCGGCACGACCTCACGGCAGGCGAACTCCAGCACCGCGACGGCGTCGGGGAGTTCCACTCCCAGGACCTCCCGCACGAGAGCGATGCTCTCGGACGTCGCCCAGCCGCGCTCCTCCATGCCCTCCGCCATCCGGCGGCACAGCTGCTCCAGCAGGTCGATCGCGTCGGCCCCGGTCCGCGCCGGGCCCTCGACGAGGTCCGTCAGCTCCACCGGCACCTTCACCGGCGCGCCCGGCTCGGCGAGCAGCTCCTTCTCGACCAGCCCGAAGTATTCGGCGAGGCAGGCCCGCAGCCCCGGCAGCGCGTTCGCGTTGCCGCCCCACACCTGGGAGGCGCGCAGCACGGCCAGGACGAGGTTGACGCGCGGCTCGGCCTCCGGGCCGCCGCCGAGGATGTGCAGACCGTCGCGGATCTGCACGTCCTTGATCTCGCACAGATAGCCGTCGATGTGCATCACGAACTCGTCGAAGTCGCCGTCGTCCGGCTGCTCGTCGACATGCAGGTCGTGGTGCAGCTCCGCCGCCTTGACCAGCGTCCAGATCTGCGCGCGGACCGCCGGCGCCTTCGTCGGGTCCAGGTCGGACACCAGCGCGTACTCGTCGAGCAGCTGCTCCAGCTTCGCGAGGTCGCCGTAGGTGTCCGCGCGGGCCATCGGCGGTACGAGGTGGTCGACGACCGTGGCGTGGCCGCGGCGCTTGGCCTGGGTGCCCTCGCCGGGGTCGTTGACGATGAAGGGGTAGATGAGCGGGAGCTCGCCGAGGACGGCGTCCGGCGCGCAGCCGCCGCTGAGCCCGAGGCCCTTGCCCGGCAGCCACTCCATCGTGCCGTGCTTGCCCATGTGCACGACGGCGTCGGCGCCGAAGCTGTTCTCGAGCCAGCGGTACGCGGCCATGTAGTGGTGCGACGGCGGCATGTCCGGGTCGTGGTAGATCGCGATCGGGTTCTCGCCGAAGCCGCGCGGCGGCTGGATCATGACGACGACGTTCCCGAACTGGAGGGACGCCAGGACGATGTCGTCGCCGTCCACGTACAGGCTGCCCGGCGGCTCGCCCCACGCCTCCAGCATCCCGCCCCGCAGGTCCGGGTCGAGCTTGTCGAACCACGCCCGGTAGTCGGCGAGCGGCACACGCGCGGGGGCGGCGGCGAGCTGCTCCTCGGTGAGCCATTCGACGTCGTGGCCACCGGCGTTGATGAGCCGGTGGATCAACTCGTCGCCGTTGTCGGGGTGCCCTTCGACGACGTACCCGGCGTCCCGCAGCGCGTCGAGCACCCGTACCGCCGAGGCGGGTGTGTCCAGGCCCACCGCGTTGCCGACCCTGGAGTGCTTGGTCGGGTAGGCGGTGAAGACGAGCGCGAGCTTCTTGTCCGCGTTCGGCTTGTGCTTCAGCCGGGCGTGCCGTACGGCGATTCCGGCGACCCGCGCGGCCCGCTCGGGGTCGGCGACGTAGACCGGGACGTCGTCGGGACCCTGCTCCTTGAAGGAGAAGGGGACGGTGATCAGGCGGCCGTCGAACTCGGGGATCGCGACCTGCATCGCCGCGTCCATGGGGGAGAGGGCGGCGTCCGAGGCGTCCCAGGCACTCCTGGACGAGGTCAGACAGAGTCCTTGCAGCACGGGGACGTTCAGGTCGGCGAGCGCGCCGATGTCCCAGGCCTCCTCGTCGCCGCCCGCGGACGCCTCCGAGGCGTGCGTGCCGCCCGCCGCGAGCACGGTGGCGACCAGCGTGTCGGCCTTGCCGAGGATCTCGTACAGGCCCGCGTCGGCGCCGCGCAGCGAACCGCAGTACACGGCCAGCGCGTTGGCGCCGCGTCCCTCGATCGCGTCGCACAGCGTGTCCACGAACGCGGTGTTGCCGGACAGTTGGTGGGCCCGGTAGAAGAGCACGCCGACGGTCGGGCGGCCCTCGACGAACGCGCGCTCACCGTGGACGCCGTACTCCGGCATCTTCCGGGGCTCCTCGAAGCCCTCACCCGTGAGCAGCACGGTGTCGGAGAGGAACCGGGCCAGTTCGGTGAGGTTGTCCGGGCCGCCCTCGACCAGGTAGCGCAGCGCCTCGGCGACGACACCGGCGGGCACCGACGACTCGGCCATCAGTTCGGCGTCGGGCACGGACTCCCCGCCCAGCAGCACGGTGGGGATGCCCGAGGCCTTCAGCTTCCGCAGCCCCTCCTCCCAGGCGCGCTTGCCGCCGAGGAGTCGTACGACGGCGATGTCCGCGCCTTCGACGAGAGAGGGGAGTTCGCCCTCGACGTCCACCCGGGTCGGGTTGCCGATGCGGTACGGGGCGCCGGAGGCACGTGCCGCCAGCAGATCGGTGTCGGCGGTCGACAACAACAACACTGTGCTCATGCGGGCGCTCCCGGTGGAATGAAAGGCAGTCCTTGCGGCGCGCCCGACTCGATGAGCCGCCACAGCGCGTCCGTGTCCGCGTGTTCCTCGATCAGATCGCCGAGCCGGTCCAGCTGCTCCTCGCGCAGCGCGGCGAACGACGTGTCGGCGGCCGGCACGAATCGGCGGCCCGCGGCGGCCGCCACCTCGCGCAGGAAGGCACGCCGGAAGCCGTCCGACTCCAGCGCCCCGTGCCAGTGCGTGCCCCAGACGGCGCCGACCCGACACCCGTCCAGACTGTGTCCATCGTCATCGGAGATGAACGCGTCACCGCCCATGACTTCGGCGACACCGTGATGGATCTCGTACCCCTCGACGTGCTCGCCGAGGGCCTTCCCGACGGGCCGGGTCAGGGTCTTCTCGCGTGCGAACCGCACGCGGACGGGGAGGAGTCCGAGCCCGTCGACATGACCGGCGCGTGATTCGACCTCGTCCTCGATGTGCTCGCCGAGGATCTGAAAGCCACCGCAGATGCCCAGTACGGGCCGGCCTTCCGCGGCTCCGCGCACGATGGCGTCCGCGAGTCCGCGCTCGCGCAGCCACTCCAGCGCCTTCACCGTCCCCCGGGTTCCGGGGACGACGACGAGGTCGGCGTCGGCCAGCTCCTCGGCCCGGTCCACGAACCGCACGACGACACCCGGCTCGGCGGCCAACGCGTCCACGTCCGTGAAGTTGGACATGAGCGGGATCGCGCAGACGGCGACGCGCAGCACGTCCTCGCCGACGGGGGAGGTCACTCGGGACTCCCGGACCGCTCCCCGCAACGACACCCGCAGCCCGTCCTCCTCGTCGATGCCGAGGTCGTGCCGGAAGGGCAGGACGCCGTACGTACGCCGCCCGGTGAGGCCGTGGAGCATGTCGAGCCCCGGCTCCAGCAGGGAGACGTCCCCTCTGAACTTGTTGACGAGGAACCCGGCGACGAACTCCTGGTCCTCGCGCGACAGCAGGGCGACCGTTCCGAAGAACGAGGCGAACACGCCCCCGCGGTCGATGTCGCCGACGACGAGCACGGGGAGCCGCGCGTTGCGGGCGATCCCCATGTTCACGATGTCGGTGCGCCGAAGATTGATCTCGGCAGGACTGCCGGCCCCCTCACAGATCACCGCGTCATACGTGCCCCGCAACTCGGCGAGGCAGTCCAGCACGGTGGTGAGAAGAGCTTCCTGCCGCCCGCCGTGGTAGCCACGCGCGGTCATTTCGCCCACGGGCCTGCCCATGAGGACGACCTGACTGCTCCGGTCGCTTCCCGGCTTGAGCAGCACGGGGTTCATGAGCGCGGTCGGCTCCACGCGGGCGGCCTGCGCCTGCATGGCCTGCGCCCGCCCGATCTCGGCGCCCTCGCGCGTCACGAACGAGTTCAAGGACATGTTCTGTGCCTTGAAGGGCGCGACCTTGACGCCCTGCCGCACCAGCCACCGGCAGATCCCGGCGGTCACGACGCTCTTGCCGGCGTCGGAGGTGGTTCCGGCGACGAGCAGCCCGCCGCTCATGACGTACGTCCCTTCCTGAGAAGCCTCTGTACGAGCAGCCGCCCGCCGGCACTCACGCCGAGGGCGAGCCAGCCGACGCGGCGTGACAGCCGTACGGCCCGTTCGATGTCGTCGACGTGCACGGCGCGCCCGGCGCCGTTGAGTTCGGGCCGGTGCTCGACGCGCCCGCCGTAGGAGAGGGTGCCGCCCAGACGCACCCCGAGCGCCCCCGCGAACGAGGCCTCCACGGGCCCGGCGTTGGGGCTCGGATGCTTGACGGCATCGACGCGCCAGGCCCTCGCGGCCCCGCGTGGGCTGTCACCCGCGAGGGCGGCGAGCACGGCGGTGAGACGTGCCCCCGGCCATCCGGCGACATCGTCGAGCCGCGCGGAGGCCCACCCGTACCGCCGGTACCTGGGGGACTTGTGACCGACCATGGCGTCAAGGGTGTTGACGGCCCGAAAGCCCACGAGCCCGGGGACTCCGCCCACGGCCCCCCACACCAGGGCGCCCACGACGGCGTCGGAGGTGTTCTCGGCGACGGACTCGACGACGGCGCGTGCGATGCCGTCGGCGTCCAGGGCCTGGGGATCCCGCCCGCACAGATGCGGCAGCCGCTCCCGGGCCGTCTCGATCTCCCCGTCCGCGAGGGCGTCACCGATGGCCCGGGCCTCCCGCCCGAGCGTGGTGCCCCCGACGACGGCCCAGGTGGCAGCGGCCGTCAGCGCGACGGACGCGGCACGTGAGGGGCGTACGGCACGGGACGCGACGGCGGCGAGTCCGGCGGCACCGCCCACACATACGGCGGTGTGCAGGGCGCCCCACCCACGGTGGTCCCGCCACAGCACCCGCTCCACGGCTCCCGCGGTCCGCCCGAACACGGCGACCGGATGCCCCCGGCGGGGATCGCCGAGCAGCAGATCGCCGAGAAGGCCGGCGGCGGCGCCGTACGCGAAGACGCGATCGGCACGCACGGGGTCAGCCGACCGTCAGGTCGGGTGGAACCGTCGCTCGCAGGGCACTTGGGCAGCCGCGCATGGCGTTATGTCCTCACTCAGGGTGTCCACGCCCTGGTTCGACGAGACCGGCGGGGAGAGTTCCTGGCTCCCGGGGAGTTACTTCCCCGGTCACAGTGGCGGGACCGCGCCGGATTCACACCGGCTTCCTCTTCTGTCGCCGTACTTGGCTCCGGCAGTCCACCACGGGTTGGAAGACCCGTCAACTTGCTGTTGACCTGCGCGGGGAGAGTGTGCGAAGGCCCACATACAGGTGGGGTGCGGGACGGTGATCCGTCCCGCACCCCACTCGAAGTGGTGCCCGTTTTGGGTTACTTGCCGACGATCAGGAAGATGCCGTACGCCACCGCCGCGGCGCACGCCGCGAAGCAGACGTACGCGCCGGTGACCGCGAGGGTCGCGGAGCCGCCCTGGGCGGACGCGGACTCGCGCTTGGAGAGGCCGACGATGCCGAGGGTGAAGAGGCCGACGAGGCCGACGGTGGTCACGAGGCTGACTCCGAAGACGGAGCCGAGGGCTGCCCAGTCGATGTGCATGCTGTTCTGTCCTTACACCGTGGCCGGGCGGGTGGGCTCCGCGTCCGGGGACGGGATGGTGGTCTTCAGGTCGCCGGTGACGGGGCCCGCGGGCGGCGGGGTGACGGCGGCGATCGCGGTGGTGACGACGCCCGCGGGCTCGGCGGCGATGTCGTTGACGTTGTCGACGGTGACCGGCTGGCGGCGGGAGAGCTTCCAGATGGTGCCGGCGCCGGCGACGAGCAGTGCCCCGGTGAGGACGATGCCCCACGTGCCCTGCTTGGTCAGGAACTCGGCGGAGGCACCGGCCAGGCCGGCGGCCGGCAGGGTCAGGCCCCAGGCGACGAACATCCGGGTCGCGGTCGACCAGCGGACCACACCGCCCTTGCGGCCGATGCCCGAGCCCATCACGGCACCGGAGCAGACCTGGGTGGTGGAGAGGGAGAAGCCGATGTGCGAGGAGGCCAGGATGGCCGTCGCGGCGCTGGTCTGGGCGGCGAAGCCCTGCGGCGGCGCGAGGTCCGTGAGGCCCTTGCCCATGGTGCGGATGATGCGCCAGCCGCCCAGGTAGGTACCGAGCGCGATGGCCGTACCGGCCGAGACGATGACCCACAGCGGGGGGTTCGAGCCCGGGGCTATGACGCCGCCGGTGACCAGCGCGAGGGTGATGATGCCCATCGTCTTCTGGGCGTCGTTCGTGCCGTGTGCCAGGGAGACCAGACCGGCGGAGGCGATCTGGCCGGCGCGGTAGCCCTTGGCGGTCGCCTTCTCGTCGGCGCGGTTGCCGATCCGGTACGTCAGCCGGGTGGCCAGCATCGCGGCGAGTCCGGCCACGATGGGCGCGGCGACCGCGGGGATCAGCACCTTGGTGACGACGGTCGAGCCGTTCACCGACGACCAGCCGGCCGACATGACCGCGGCGCCGATCAGGCCGCCGAACAGTGCGTGGGAGGAGCTGGAGGGCAGACCCAGAAGCCAGGTCAGCAGATTCCAGAGGATGGCGCCGACGAGCGCCGCGAAGATCACCTGGACGCGAATGCCCTCTTCGTTGATGATCCCGCCGGAAATCGTTTTGGCGACCTCCACGGAGAGGAACGCGCCGACGAGGTTCAGCACGGCGGACATGGCCACCGCCGTCTTGGGCTTCAGAGCGCCGGTCGAGATGGTCGTCGCCATCGCGTTGGCAGTGTCGTGGAAACCGTTCGTGAAATCGAACACGAGAGCGGTGACGATCACGATTCCGAGGAGGAGCGTGATGTGTTCCATTTACCCAGGCTTCTGTTTGGCGTCAGTGGCAGGTGGACCGTAGGCAACCTGAGTGAACGGAAGATGAACTGGGGCGGGCGTTGGGGTGTATCAAACGGTGGACCGCCCCTCCGCTTGTAAGGGTCAGTGTGCGGGAGAGGCGGCCCGATGGTTTACCAGATGTTCGAACGGAGGCGGAATTTCGGGTTCCGTCAAGGGGTCTTCGAGGGTCCCTAGCCCTTGGCGAACCGCTTGAGCTGGGTCAGGGATCCGTTGAAGAGATTCTGGTCACCCGGGAGCGTGCCGCTGTTGTCGTACTGCCAGAACGTCCACATCGACCAGCCGGCCGGCAACGCGCCCGTGTCCGCGGAGTCGTAGCGGGCGAGCCACAGGGCATGGTTCGCGGCGAAGGCACTGCTGCCGCCGGTGCAGGTGTTCCACCAGTGGGTGGTCGTGTAGATGACCGGACGGCGGCCGGTCTCCCGTTCGAGTTCGTCGCTGAACGCCTGGATCCAGCTCACGATCCCGGTCTTGCTGAGGCCGTAGCACTTGTGCTTCTTGTCGTACGGGTTGTACTCGATGTCGAGCGCGGGCGGCAGCGTCCAGCCGTCCGCGCGCCAGGCGCCGCCGTTGCGCACGAAGTACGCGGCCTGGTTGGCGCCGGACGACTTGTCCGGTACCGCGAAGTGATAGGCGCCGCGGAGGATCCCCGCGTCGCGCGCCCCGTTGTACTGCTGGCCGAAGTACGGATTGCGGTACGTGTGGGACTCGGTCGCCTTCACATAGACGAACCGGGCGCCCTTCGCCTTCGCGCCCCGCCAGTCGATGTTCTTCTGGTGCGAGGAGACGTCGTGGCCCTTGGGTTTGGCCGCCGCCGCGACCGGGGCCCCGGTGAGAGCGGTCCCCGCGACGGTGAGTGCCGCGACGGCTGCCGCGGCCGCGAGGACGCGGGCACGACGAAGGAGTGGTTTGTGATCACGGGCCATATTTCCCCCCGGAATGGCGACGTGTGTGACAAATCCCCCAGAGGTTATTGGAAGATCGTTGAAAGTCCATCGATCGTCAGCCAATCACCCCGGGAGGGCGCTATGTCCCGCTATGTGCCCTTACGGACGTTTGGCTTCCGCCCTAAAGTGCCCTCGCCGACAGCCGGTTGACGCCCGCGCCTGGCAGGATCGCCGCATGGCTGAGCAGCGGCGGGACGCACGGGAAGTGCGGGACGCGGGGCAGAGCGCGCAGGGCGCGCACCAGCGGGAGGTGGCGGCCGCGTGGGACGAGCTCGTCGCGACGGCCCTCCGGACGGTGGCCGACGGACTGGTCGTCGGTACGTCGGGCAACGTCTCCGTCCGCGTCGGCGACATGGTCCTGGTCACGCCGACGGGAGTGCCGTACGACCGGCTGAGACCCGAAGACGCCGTCGGCGTGGACCTCGAGGGCCGGCAGGTCCTCGGTTCGCTCGCCGCGACGAGCGAACTGCCGATGCACCTCGCGATCCACCGCGCCACCGACGCGCGGGCCGTCGTCCACACCCACGCCGCGCACGCGACGGCCGTCTCGACCCTCGTCACCGAGCTCCCCCTCATCCACTACATGACGGGTGCGCTCGGCGGACCGGTCCGAGTTGCCCCCTATGCGACCTACGGGACCGCGGAGTTGGCCGAGAACATGCTCCAGGCCCTCACCGGCCGCACGGCCTGCCTCCTCCAGAACCACGGCACCATCGCCTACGGAGCCTCACTGGCCCAGGCGTTCGACCGCACCGCCCAACTGGAATGGATGTCCCGCGTCTGGCTCCTGGCGTCCTCCGTGCCCGGCCTCTCCCCGACGCTGCTCTCGCCGGAACAGGTGGGCGAGGCGGGGGAGCGGCTGCGGCGCTACGGACAGGGCGGCGGGGCCGGTCCCCGCTGATCCGGCGCGGTGCGGCGACCCGGTGGCGGGAGTCCATCACCCGCTCCCGCTGGCCGACCCGGCGCCGCGCCGGGAGACTGAACCCGTGCGTACTGTCAAAGCGACGGCCGCGGCCGTCTCCGTAGCCCTGGCCGCGGGCGCGGCCTCCGTGGCGGCGGGCCGGTTCGCCAGCGACGCCGCGCTGAAGGCGCCGCCCGGCAGGCCGCTGCCCACCGAGCCCCGGCTCACCGTGCACTCCACGGCCGCGGGCCGGATCACGCTCACCCGCGACCTGGCCTCCCTGCGCCCGGGAAGGTACGGCCTCACGGGCGACGGTTCGCACGCGGTCGTCGGCCCCGTCCTGGACGCCGCACCCCACACCGCCGACACGGTCGTACGCCGCCTCGAACGCGTCACCCACGGCACCCTGGAGGCCGGTGACAAGGCGTGGCTCACCCCGAACCTGCACATCGGCAACCCCGGCAGCGCCCTCGGCCTCGACCACGCCGACGTGGACATCCCCGGCGAGCTCGGTCCGCTGCCCGCCTGGTTCGTGCCCGGTACCCGCACCACCTGGGTGATCACGGTGCACGGGCTCGGCACCACCCGCGAGCACCCCATGAACGTGATGGAGCTCCTGCACCGCAACCGGCTCCCCGTGCTCGACCTCGCCTACCGCGGCGATCTCGGCGCACCACGCTCCCCGGACGGCCTCAGCCACCTCGGCGAGACCGAGTGGCGCGACCTGGACGCCGCCGTGCGCTACGCCGTGCGCTACGGCGCCGAAGAGGTCGTCCTGTACGGCTGGTCCATCGGCGCCACCATGGCCCTGCGCACCGCCGCGCACTCCGCCCTGCGTGACCGGATCTCCGGGCTGATCCTGGACTCGCCCGTCCTCGACTGGGGAGCCACGCTGCGCGCCCTCGCCTCGGCCCGCCGCACCCCCAGCGTCCTGCTGCCCCTCGCGGTCCGCGCCGCCCAGGGCCGCACCGGTCTGCACGGCGACCGGATCCGGGAGGCCGCCGACCCCGGCCAGCTCAAGATCCCGACCCTGATCGTGCACGGCCCGGACGACACCATCGCCCCCTGGGGCCCCTCGCGCCGCCTCGCCGAGCGCCGTCCGGACCTGGTCACCCTGCACACGGTCCCGCACGCCTCCCACGGCGCCATGTGGAACGCCGCCCCGAACTACGAAGAGGCCCTACGCCGCTTCCTCACCCCGCTGATGTAGCCACCCCGCTCCACGACGACCTCCGGGCACAGACCCCGCGAAGGCCCCGCGCACGCCCGCGTGACCATTCCCCGCACCCCCGGTGGAGCCGCCCCGAACCCCCCTCGGCGGAGCCGCCCCCAAGGCTTCCGGTTGGGATCCGGTCAACTCGTGTGAGGCCTCGCTCACACGTGTCGAGCCCCCTCGGAACCCCGTCCATTGGCCACCCCTGTCGCCTGCTGTGACATTCCGTTTGGGTTTTCGGACCGTCAACCGGAAGACTGCACCCGTGACGTCCCGTAACCCGCGCGACTCCAGGCTCCGACTCGTCCGCTCGCGCACCCTGGCTTCCGCCCCCCGAGCGGTGACCCAGCGCAGCTCGCGCCGACCCGCACCGCGGCCCCCCGAAGGCACTCCGCCGCCCGCGGAACTGGCCCGCATGGCCCGCACAGGCCTCGCCGCCGCGGCCCGCGTCGCCCGCTGGGCCGACGCCTCGCTCGGCCCGGGGAGCGACGGCGCGACACCCGACGGCCAGGGCACCCTCGCCGACGCGACCGCCGAACGGGCTGCCGAGGAGTTGGGCCTGACCCCGGCTCAGGTCCGCGCGGACTGGGACACCGCACGCCTCGCCGGCCTCGTCGAGGTGCACGGCGACATCGCCCGCCCCGGCTGGCGACTGCGCGCCTGGAACCGCGACGACAGTGCGGTTCTGCGCGGCTGGGTCGCCCTCTTCGACGCCTGGTCGCTCGCCCACCCGGAACCGGCCGACCGCGAGGCGTCCGCCGTCGCCGAGGTCGTCTCCGCGATGCCCCAGGTGCTCTCCTTCCTCCAGCTCTCCGCCGGGCCCGTCCCCATGGAGCAGCTCCTCGACCTCCTCGAGCAGCGCGTCATCGAACTGCGCACCGAGCGCTGCGAGATCCCCTACGGCCCCCAGCCGGAGCCCGCCCCGGAGGCCACCGAGATCGCGGACGCCCCCCTCGCGCCCCTGCTCGACTGGGCCCTGCACGCGCTCGCCTCCGTCGGCGCGCTCACCTGCGCCGAAGGGCAGGCCACGCTCACCCCGCTCGGCAGCTGGGCGGTCTGGGTCAAGCTGGAGCAGATCTGCGTCGCCGCGCAGAGCCCCGCCGGGAACATCGAGCAGCCTGCCTCGGACATGCTCCGCGGCTGCGCCCAGCTGCGCCCGAACGCGGCCCGCGCCGAGTACCGCGCCTGGCTCGCCGCCCGCCCCGTCGGCAGCGCCGTCACCGAACTCCTCGAAGCCGCCCGCGGCGAGGACGCCCTCACCCGCGGCCTCGCCTTTGAGGCGCTGCGCGTGGTCGGCGCCCCCGCCGAGCCCGACGTACGCGCCGTGGCCGAGGAGTCCTGGCTGCGCCCCTACGCCCTGCTGTGGCTCGCCGAGCACGACGGCCACGACCCGGAGGACGCCCACGAGGTGCTCACCCGCGAAGAGTCCACCTGGCTCTGGGTCGACACCGCCGCCGCCGTCGCCGACCACGGTGAGGCGCCGCTCCTCGTACGGCATCTGGAGTCCGCGGTGCAGCCCACCGTGCCCGCGCTCCTCGACGAGGTGCGCGCCGTCGGCCACCCCCGCACCGTCCAGGTCCTGGTCGCGCTCGCCGCCGCCCACCCGGACCCCGCCCTCGCCAAGGCCGTACGCCGCGCCGCCTTCCAGGTCCACACCGGAGGAAGCTAGGACCCGTCCACACTGGAGGAAGTCAGGACCCGTCTTCTGGATCAGGCCCGGGCCGCGGGTCAGCCCCGTATCTCCGGGGCGTAGGTGCCGAAGCTCCAGATGTTGCCCTCGGCGTCCCGGGCCAGGTAGTCCCGTGAGCCGTAGTCCTGGTCGGTCGGGGGCATGAGGATCTCCGCGCCGTGGTCCACGGCGTGCTGATGGTGTGCGTCGACGTCGTCCACGACCACGTACACCCCCGCGGGGCCGGCGTCCTTCATCGCGCCGTCGAAGACACCACCGCGGCCCTTGGAGCCGAGCATCACCGCGCCGTTGCCCTGGACCAGCTCGGCGTGCATCACCGTGCCGTCCTCGCTCTCGTACACCGAGGCCTCCGAGAAGCCGAAGGCCTCCGTCAGCTGCCTGATCGCCGCCTTCGCGTCCGCGTACAGCAGCGTCGGGCAGATGCTCGGGCGCCCGCCGTCCGTACCTGCCATGCCGATCACTCCCACCGGAACTCGTCCTGCCGGGCCGGAATGTCACCCGCTGCCCAGTCTTGCACCGGGCACTGACAACGCCGCGGCGCGCGGAAACCGCCCGCCGTGCCTCGCGTCCGCGGTATCAGCGGAAGGTGTTGCACTGAGCCATGTCGCCGGTGCGATAGCCCTGGTAGAACCACTGCTGCCGCTGCGCGGACGAGCCGTGCGTCCACGTCTCCGGGGTCACCCGCCCCTGGAACTCCTGCTGGATCCGGTCATCGCCGACGGCGGCCGCCGCGTCCAGTCCGTCCCGGATGTCGGCCGCGGTGAGGTTCGTGATCAGCGGCCGGCCCGTCGACGGGTCCTTCGTCGTCGTCGCGTGGTGCGCCCACACCCCGGCGTAGCAGTCCGCCTGCAGCTCGACCTTCACCGAGTTGCTGTTCGCCCCCGTGACACCGCTCTGGGCTTTGCCCAGCGTCCCCATCAGGTCCTGCACGTGATGTCCGTACTCGTGCGCCACCACGTACGCCTGTGCGAACGGCCCGCCGCTGGAGCCGAACTTGGTCCGGAGGTCGTCGAAGAAGCCCAGGTCCAGATAGACCTTGCGGTCACCGGGGCAGTAGAAGGGCCCGACCGCGGAGGTCGCGGTGCCGCACGCGGTGTTCACCCGCCCGGTGAAGAAGACCGTCGGCGAGCGTGTGTACCTACCGCCGCGCCGTGCGAACTCCTGCGCCCAGAAGTCCTGCACGCTGTTGACCACCGCCACCATCCGGCAGTCCTCCTTGGCGTTCGCGTCCCGCCCCTTCCGGCAGGTCTGCTTGACCTGGTCGAGCGAGGACGTGGTCACCGCGGGTTGGTCGTTCCCGGAGGACAGCCCGAGCTGATCGGGCCCGACCCCGAAGAGCAGCCCGAGGATCAGGGCGATCAGCCCCGCGATGCCGCCGCCGACGGTCGCCCTGCCGCCGGGGATCCTGCTGCCGCGCACATCCTGCACGTCGGAGGTGTCCAGGTCCGCGTCGTCGTCGAACTGCATCGGCACACCACCCTCTGCGTACGGCTTCGCACCTCGGCGTACGTCGCTCCGTGGCGCCATCCTCGTACGCCTTCGGGGGTCCGGCGCCGGACGAAGGGCCGAACGGGCGACCGGCCCCCGCCGCCCGCGCCCTGCTCCCCGTCGCCGTCGCCCTGCTGCTCACCGCCGCCCACGAAGCGCGCCCCGCTCCCTACGGAGACCGCCTCATCGCCCACACGCGCGTGGCGCACGGGCACGGGACACGGCAGCCCCGCCACGCGCCACGAAGGCGGCCGTCGAGGCCTACGTTTCGTCCCCGAACGTGCGTTGCGTCACGGCGAGGCGCTCCTGATCGCGCAGCCCTGCGCCCCCGGCGACAGCTGGACCACCGAGCTCGTCGCCGTCGACGACCTGGGCAGCATCACCCCGCACCGCACACCGCTGGGCAACGTGGGGCAGGGCGAGCGTCACAGTGCCGGACACACTCATCCAGGGAAAGTGGTTGCACGGCCCCGTTAGACTTGGGCGCATGGCCATTCTCCTCGCGCATTAGACGGCGGGAACGTCCTCAGCCGTCCACCCCGCCAACCACCCTGCCCTGGAGTCTGTCCGTGATCTCCGCCTCCGGTATCGAGCTGCGCGCCGGCGCCCGCATCCTCATCGAGTCCGCCACCTTCCGCATCACCAAGGGCGACCGTATCGGCCTGGTCGGCCGCAACGGCGCGGGCAAGACGACCCTGACGAAGGTCCTGGCCGGCGAGGGCATCCCGGCCTCCGGCACCGTCGCCCGCTCCGGCGAGGTCGGCTATCTGCCCCAGGACCCCCGCACCGGTGACCTCGACGTCCTCGCCACCGACCGCATCCTCTCCGCGCGCGGCCTGGACACCCTGATCCGCAAGATGCGGGAGAACGAACAGCGCATCGCCAACGGCTCGGGCGCCACCCGCGAGAAGGCCATGCGGCAGTACGAGCGCCAGGAGACCGAGTTCCTCACCAAGGGCGGGTACTCCGCCGAGGCCGAGGCCGCCACCATCGCCGCCGCGCTCAACCTGCCCGACCGCGTGCTCGGCCAGCCCCTGCACACGCTCTCCGGCGGTCAGCGCCGCCGTGTCGAGCTGGCCCGCATCCTGTTCTCGGACGCCGACACGCTCCTGCTCGACGAGCCGACCAACCACCTCGACGCCGACTCGATCGTCTGGCTGCGCGACTACCTGAAGACCTACCGCGGCGGCTTCATCGTGATCTCCCACGACGTCGACCTCGTCGAGACGGTCGTCAACAAGGTCTTCTACCTGGACGCCAACCGCGCCCAGATCGACGTCTACAACATGGGCTGGAAGCTCTACCAGCAGCAGCGCGAGGCCGACGAGAAGCGCCGCAAGCGCGAGCGTCAGAACGCCGAGAAGAAGGCCGCCGCGCTGAACTCGCAGGCGGACAAGATGCGCGCCAAGGCCACCAAGACGGTGGCCGCGCAGAACATGGCCAAGCGCGCCGACAAGCTGCTGGCCGGCCTCGAGGCGGTCCGCGTCTCCGACAAGGTCGCCAAGCTGCGCTTCCCGGAGCCCGCGCCCTGCGGCAAGACCCCGCTGATGGCCGAGGGCCTGTCGAAGTCGTACGGCTCGCTGGAGATCTTCACCGATGTCGACCTGGCCATCGACAAGGGCTCACGCGTGGTCATCCTGGGCCTCAACGGCGCCGGCAAGACGACCCTGCTGAAGCTGCTCGGCGGCGCCGAGCAGCCCGACACCGGCGAGGTCATCGAGGGCCACGGCCTCAAGCTCGGGTACTACGCGCAGGAGCACGAGACCCTCGACCCCGAGCGCACGGTCCTGGAGAACATGCGTTCCGCCGCGCCCGACCTCGACCTGGTCGAGGTCCGCAAGACGCTCGGCTCGTTCCTCTTCTCCGGCGACGACGTCGACAAGCCGGCCGGTGTTCTCTCCGGTGGCGAGAAGACCCGGCTCGCGCTCGCGACCCTCGTGGTCTCCTCGGCGAACGTCCTCCTCCTCGACGAGCCGACGAACAACCTCGACCCGGCCAGCCGCGAGGAGATCCTCGGCGCGCTGCGCACCTACAAGGGCGCCGTCGTCCTCGTCACCCACGACGAGGGCGCCGTCGAGGCGCTCCAGCCCGAGCGGATCATTCTGCTGCCGGACGGTGTCGAGGACCTGTGGGGCTCCGACTACGCGGACCTCGTCGCCCTCGCCTGAGCCCTCGTACGGCCTCCCGGACAGCTCCGGGGCCGCCGTCAGCGCGCCGTGATCGAATGACTGATCCACTGCGTATGGATCATTCGGCCGATCCGTGATCCACCATCTGTGTGAGATCTCCTCGTACCGAGGTGTGTCCTACATCGATTTCGCGGCCGAGCCCTTTGTTCTCAAGGGCTCGGCCGTCTTGCGTCGCTGACCTGGCACTTCACGGAAGAATCCGTTCGGCCGTACGGACGGAGCAGTGCGGACTCTGTGATTCCACTTGTGAGGACGGGCTCCTGTCGTCAAAACCGTGTCTTACGGACCTTGCCGAATGGGTGGCCATGAAGCCCTTGAGGGGTGATCATGAGAAGTCCAGAGCGCACTTCCCATGAGGAGGCACGGGTGGCCGAGACTCTGAAGAAGGGCAGCCGGGTAACCGGCGCCGCGCGCGACAAGCTCGCGGCAGACCTGAAGAAGAAGTACGACTCCGGTGCGAGCATCCGAGCGCTGGCCGAAGAAACCGGTCGCTCGTATGGCTTCGTGCACCGGATGCTCAGCGAGTCGGGCGTCACGCTGCGAGGGCGTGGCGGAGCGACGAGGGGCAAGAAGGCCGCCTCGGCCTGAGGCCGGGCGTCCCCATCGGCTTCGGTGGTGGCCACCCGGTCGGTCGGGTGATCGACCGGGTGGTTACTGTGCAGTCACTTAGGTGTGTTCCTCGTGTCCTTCGCGAGGTACGCGTCTGATCCGACCGCACCCATCGGAGGCAGCCCATGGCTTCGCTCGACAAGGATCTAGACCCCGTACTCGACAAGGACGGCGTACGGCTCACCGTCGACGACGCGATCGCCACGGTGACGCTGACCAATCCAGCCAAGCGCAACGCCCAAAGTCCTGCTCTGTGGCGGGCGTTGACGGAGGCCGGACGGTCGCTGCCGGGCACTGTCCGTGTCGTGGTGTTGCGTGCCGAGGGCCAGTCGTTCTCGGCCGGGCTCGACCGGCAGGCGTTCACGCCCGAGGGGTTCGACGGCGAGCCGTCGTTCATCGACCTCGCGCGTGGAGCCGACGCCGAGCTCGACGCGACCATCGCCGAGTACCAGGAGGCGTTCACCTGGTGGCGGCGCAGCGACGTCGTGTCCATCGCCGCTGTGCAGGGACACGCCATCGGTGCGGGTTTCCAGCTGGCGCTCGCCTGTGACCTGCGCGTCGTCGCGGACGACGTGCAGTTCGCCATGCGCGAGACCAGCCTCGGGCTCGTACCCGATCTGACGGGAACGCATCCACTGGTGAGCCTGGTGGGATACGCCCGTGCGCTGGAAATCTGCGCCACGGGTCGCTTCGTCTCGGCCGAGGAGGCCGAGCGCACGGGGCTCGCCAATCTCGCGGTGCCTGCCGACCAACTCGACGGCGCCGTGCGGGATCTCGCCGGTGCGGTGTTGGCCGCGCCTCGGGACGCGCTCATCGAGACCAAGGCGTTGCTGCGGGGCGCTCAGGAGCGGACGTACGAGGAGCAGCGGGTCGCCGAGCGGGCGGCTCAGGCCCGGCGGCTGAGGGACCTTGCCGGTCTGGGTGAGTGAGGCCGTCCCTTCGGCTACTCGACGGCCGTCACCAGTGCTGCCACTGACGGGGTGTCCGGCAGGGCGTCCGCGACCGCTGTTCTGACGGCTCTTGCCACGTCCACCGTTCGCTCCGTCGCCGCGACCGCCAGTTCGACGCGGACGTGGCGGCGGGCGAGGGCGGGGTCCTCGCCCGGGACGTGCTCGATGTGCACCGGACGCCCCAGGACGTCCGTCAGATGAAGTACCCCCGGCACGGACAGCGCGGCGGTGGCCGCCCGGGCCTCGTCGGGGGCCGTCGGTACGGCCGCCGGACGCGGGGCGACGTGACGTACGGCGCTCGGCGGCGCGGAGACGTCCCCCAGTCCCGTCACCTTCAGGTCGACCTCAGTCACCGTCAGGCCGAGGGGCTCGGCCGCCTCGGCCAGGGTCGCGCGCAGGCGGGCCGCGGTCGTGGGGAGCGGCTCGACGCCCGGGGCCGTCGGGTCCGCCTCGGCCGTGAACTCCGCGACGACACGCAGCGGACCGGGCGGCAGCGCGCTGGGCGGCGGCGGTACGACGGGGTCGTCCACCAGATCCGGGTCCGCGAGGGCGATCCGGAGCGCGCCGAGGCGGATACCGGGCACGCCGGCCGCCGCGCGCCGCAGGAACGCGTCGGCCGCCTCCTCGGCGATCCAGGCGCCGTCGCGCGGATGTCCGAGCGGGAGGAGGCGCCCGAGCCCGAGCTGCCGCTGTACTGCCTGCGTCCATCGATCCGCGCTCATTGCTCCAGCCTGCCGCATCCCCGGCGCGCGAGCCCGCGAGCGCACCTACTGTGGGCGAAGAGGACGACCGAAAGGGCGTACGGCGATGACCGACATGACGGAGCAGAACCGGGCGGACAGCCTCGGGAGCGAGAGGGAAGCCCCCCAGAGCCGCAAGCCCGGGGTCACCAAGCGCGGCGGCGGTGATCCCGCCACCCGGGGGCGGACCACGATCGCCGACGGTGTTGTGGAGAAGATCGCCGGGCTCGCCGCCCGGGACGTACTCGGTGTCCATGCGATGGGCAGTGGGCTGAGCCGGACCTTCGGGGCCGTGCGCGACCGCGTGCCGGGTGGGTCGAAATCCGTCTCGCGAGGCGTCAAGGCCGAGGTCGGGGAGGTGCAGACCGCGCTCGACCTGGAGATCGTCGTCGAGTACGGCGTGTCGATCGCGGACGTCGCCCGCGCGGTGCGCGAGAACGTCGTCGCGGCCGTGGAGCGCATGACGGGACTCGAGGTCGTCGAGGTCAACATCGCGGTGAGTGATGTGAAGCTTCCCGAGGAAGAAGATGAGGAGCCGGAGTCGCGGCTCCAGTGACCGGCCCGGCCGCCGAACGGCCCACGACATCCCGGCCACCGAACCGCCGGCGACACTCCGGCCGTCGAACCGCTGAGGAGCGCACCATGAGCTTGGCCGTGATCGGCATGATCGCCGGAATGGCGCTGGGCTTCGCCGGGTACTTCGGGGGCTTCGGGGCCTTCCTGCTCGTGGCCGCCCTGGGTGCCGTCGGGTTCGTCGTCGGACGGTTCCTCGAAGGGGACCTGGACCTCGGTGACTTCTTCCGTCCCCGTGACGACCGGCGGCGGTGACGGAAGTGACCGGCCCGCTCGGTGACACCCGACGGCCCCTGACGGCCGTCGCGGCGGCCGAGCGCGGCGCGACCCGGATCGCCGACCGGGTCGTGGCGAAGATCGCCGCGCAGGCGGTCCGCGAGGCCCTGGGCCCGCTGCCCCCGGACGCCGTATCCCCGCACGCGACGGTCGTCGTGCACCACGACAGCGCCCGCGTCCACGTCCACCTCGAACTCGACTACCCCTCCGACATCGGCGGCCGCTGCAACGCGGTGCGTCGTCACGTCGCCGAGCGGGTAGAGGCGTTGACGGGGATGGAAGTGCCGGAGGTGGCGGTCCAGGTCGAGCGGCTGCACCTGGTACCGGCAGCCGCCGTGGCACAGGGGAGGACGCGATGAGCGAGCCCCAGGGTTCCGAGAGCACCACCCGACGCATGCCCGTCCTGGAGAAGACGACCGCGGGCGCCCTGGCCGAGGGTGAATTCGACCGGTCCGCCTCCACGGCCGACCACGACCCGCCGCCCGCCGTCGACGACGCGAACGGGGGGCGGGGGCGGTTCTGGTCGGCGCGCCGCGTCCCCGCGGGGATCGTCACGCTGCTGGTCCTGGTGGCTGCGGGCGTCCTGCTGTACGACGTCGCGGCCGTACGCGCCCACCGGCCCGCCCTGCACTGGCGCAGGTCCCTCGCCCGGCAGCTCGCCGAGCGGCCCCTCGATGACACCTGGGTGCTCGTCGGTGCCGGCCTCGCCGCGGCCCTCGGACTCTGGCTGATCGTCCTCGCGGTGACGCCGGGGCTGCGCGACGTCCTGCCGATGCGGCGCACCCATCCCGACGTACGGGCCGGGCTGCACCGGGACGCCGCCGCGACGGCGCTGCGCGACCGGGCCATGGAGGTCTCCGGGGTCCGGTCGGTCCGGGTACGGATGGGGCGCAGGAAGGTCGATGTGCGGGTGGTCTCGCACTTCCGCGAACTCGACGACGTACGGGCCGACCTGAACGTCACGCTCGCCGACGGTATCCGGGGGCTCGGGCTCGTCCGGCCGCCGGCCCTGTCGGTGCATGTGGTGCGGCCCGGACGGAAGGGGTGAGGGCGGTGCTCAGGATCGTCAACCGTGTCCTGCTGGGAATCGTCGGGCTCGCGCTGCTGCTCCTGGGCGGCTCCGTGCTCGCTGTCGGACTGGGCGCGCGGCCGCCCTCCTGGTGGATCCACGACGGGCGGCACGACGTGCTGCTGAGCGCCGCCGAACGGACCCGGTGGCGGGACCAGGGCTGGTGGTGGCCGACCGTCATCGCCACTCTCACGGTCGTCGTCCTGCTCAGCCTGTGGTGGCTGTCGGCCGTACTGCGACGGCGCCGGCTCGCGGAGGTGCTCGTCGACACCGGCGACGGCGAGGGGGCGCTGCTGCGCGGGCGGGCCCTGGAGGGCGTACTGGCCGACGAGGCGGGGCGGTTGGACGGTGTCGAACGGGCCCAGGTCCAGCTGACCGGGCGGCGGGACGCTCCCGGGACCCGGGTCCAGCTCCTGCTGGAACCCCATGTGGACCCCGGAGCCGCGCTGCATCTGCTGACCACGGAGGCGCTGGCGCACGCCCGGGACTCCGCGAGCCTGGCCGCGCTCCCCGCGGAGGTCCGCCTCCACGGGGTCAAGCACCGGGCCGAAAGGGTGAGTTAGTCCCCCAGGGGGCAGCGGACTCAGAACCCGCTTCGCATGCCGCCGTCCACCGGCACCATGATGCCCGTCAGATACGACGCGGCGGGTGAGAGCAGGAACGCCGCCGTGCGGCCGAACTCCTCCGGGGCGCCGTAGCGGCGCAGCGGGATCCGCGACTCGTTGGCCGCGCGGGTGGCCTCCGGGTCGGCGGAGAGGCCGTCGAGCTCGCGCACGCGGTCCGTGTCGATGCGGGCCGGGAGCAGGCCCAGGACACGGATGCCGCGCGGGCCCAGCTCGTCGGCGAGGGACTTGGCGAAGCCCGCGAGGCCGGGGCGCAGACCGTTGGAGATGGTCAGGCCCGGGATCGGCTCGTGCACCGAGCCGGAGAGCACGAAGCCGATGACGCCGCCCTCGCCGAGCTCCGCGGCGGCCGCGCGGGCCAGCCGGACCGCGCCCAGGAAGACGGACTCGAAGGCGGCCGTCCACTGCTGGTCCGTGTTGTCCGCGACGAACCCGGGCGGCGGGCCGCCGACGCTGATCAGGATGCCGTCGAAAGCGCCGAAGTGCTCGCGGGCCGCCGCGATCAGTCGCTCCGGGGTCCCCGGGGCGGAGTTGTCGGCGGCCACCCCGACCGCGTTCGGGCCGAGCGCGGACGCCGCGTCGCCGGCGGTCTTCTCATCGCGCCCCGTGACGATCACCTTCGCACCGTCGGCGGTGAGCTCGCGCGCGGCGGCGTTGCCCAGGCCACGGGTGGCTCCCGTGACGACGTACACACGGTCCTTCAGTCCAAGATCCATGGCCCCATCCTCCCCTATCGGGATTTCTCGTTTCCTCCCGGATGCGCGTCACCGAACAGGTTGAAGGCGGTCCCCACCAGGCCGAGGTGGCTGAACGCCTGCGGGAAGTTGCCGAGCTGGCGGCGCGCGACGGGGTCGTACTCCTCGGCGAGCAGCCCCACGTCGTTGGCGAGGCCGATCAGCCGTTCGAACAGCTCGCGGGCCTCCTTCGTGCGGCCCGTCATGTGCAGCGCGTCCGCGAGCCAGAACGAGCAGACGAGGAAGGTGCCCTCGCCGCCCGGCAGCCCGTCGACGTCGGCGCCCTCGTCGCTGTAGCGGCGCAGCAGGAAGCCGTCGCGTTCGAGTTCGGCGCGCACCGCGTCGATGGTGCCGACGACCCTGGGATCGTCGGGCGGCAGGAAACCGACGCGGGGGATGAGCAGCAGGGAGGCGTCCAGCGCGCGTGACCCGTAGGACTGCGTGAAGGTGTTCCGTTCGATGTCGAAGCCGTGTTCGCACACGTCCTGGTGCACCTCATCGCGCATCGTGCGCCAGCCCTCCAGGTCGCCGACGAGCGCCGGGTCGCTCTCCAGTGCCCGGACGGCGCGGTCGGCCGCCACCCACGCCATCACCTTCGAGTACACGAAGTGCCGGCGCGGGCCGCGCACCTCCCAGATCCCCTCGTCCGGTTGCCGCCAGGAGGTCCGCAGGAACTCCATCAGGGCGCACTGCAGGCGCCACATGTGCGGTTTGGACGGCAGGCCCGAGCGCTGGGCCAGCGTGAGCGAGTCGATGACCTCGCCGTACACGTCGAGTTGCAGCTGCTTCACGGCCTCGTTGCCGATCCGGACCGGGTACGAGCCCGCGAAGCCGGGCAGCCACTCCAGCTCGAACTCGGGCAGCCGCCGTTCACCGGAGAGGCCGTACATGATCTGCAGATCCGCGGGGTCGCCCGCGACCGCGCGCAGCAGCCAGTCGCGCCAGGCCTCGGCCTCCTCGTGGTACCCGGCCGACAGGAGCGCGCCCAGGGTGAGGGTCGAGTCGCGCAGCCAGCAGTAGCGGTAGTCCCAGTTGCGGACGCCGCCGAGTTCCTCCGGGAGCGAGGTGGTGGGGGCGGCGACGATGCCGCCGGTCGGGGCGAAGGTGAGGGCTTTGAGCGTGATCAGGGAGCGCATGACGGCGTCCCGGTGCGCACCGTCGTAACGGCAGCGTGCCGCCCACGCCTGCCAGTCCTCGACGCTGGAGCGCAGCGCCTCGTACGGATCGACGAGCGGCGGGCGTGACTGGTGCGAGGGGTGCCAGGTCAGGACGAAGGCGACCTTCTCGCCCGCCTCCACGGTGAACTCCGAGTGTGTGCGGAAGTCCTTGCCCCAGGTGCGCACCTCGGGTTCGCTGCGCAGCCACACCGAGTCCGGGCCCGCGACCGCCACCCGCTGGCCGTCGGCCCTGCGCACCCACGGTACGACGGAGCCGTAGTCGAAGCGCAGTTGCAGTGTGCTGTGCACCGTCACCCGGCCGCTGAGGCCTTCGACGACGCGGATGAGATCGGGGGCGTGCTCGCGCTGCGGCATGAAGTCGGTCACGCGGACCGCGCCCTCCTCCATCTCCCATTCGGAGTCGAGCACCAGCGTGTCCCGCCGGTAGGCCCGCCGGGCGCAGGGGCCCGCCCCCTTGGGTGAGATCCGCCAGCGGCCGTGGTTCTCGTCGCCGAGGATCGCGGCGAAGCAGGCGGCCGAGTCGAACCGTGGCAGACAGAGCCAGTCGACGGACCCGTCCCGGCCCACCAGCGCGGCGGTCTGTTCGTCCCCGATGAGCGCGTAGTCCTCGATACGTGGGTGCACGTGGGGCGAGTTCCCGGCGGAGGCCGGGGCCAATCGGGTCGAGGGCCGACCGGGTGACACTTGTCGAGGAGATACGGGCGCGCCGCGCGGCGTGCCAGGGATCAGGCGGCCACCGGGGCCGCTTCCGGTGTGGTCGCGGAGGCGGCGGCCGCGGCCCGGTCGCGGCGCTCACGGCGGACCAGGATCACCCAGCCCACCGGCACACCCGCGGAGAAGAGCCACCACTGGATCGCGTACGCCATGTGCGGCCCGATGTCGTTGTGCTCGGGGTCGGGGATCAGCTCGGGGGAGTCGCCCCTGGGCTCGGGCGCGGTCTGCTCGATGTACCCGCCGAGGACCTGCTTGCCGAGGCTCTTCGCCTGCTGCTCGCTGTTGATCAGCATGACCTGGCGGTCGGGCAGGCCCTGGACGTTCTTGATGCCGCTGTCTCCGGTCGTCTCGTCGGGCATCAGCCGCCCGGTGACAGTGATCTCGCCCTTCGCGGGTGCCGGGATCTTCGGGAACGCGGTCTGCGAGCCGCCCGAGTCGATCCAGCCCCGGTTGACGATCAGCACCCGGCCGTCGTCCAGGTCGAAGGGGGTCAGGACGTGGTAGCCGACCTCGCCGTCGGCGTTGGTGCGGCGCCGCACGACGACCTCGTGCGCGGTGTCGAAGGTGCCCTTCGCGGCCACCCGGCGGTACAGGTCCGCGTGCTTGATGTGCTGCCCCGGCGCGGTGACCGACTCGGCGGGCACCGGCCTGGCCGTCAGCGACTGCGAGATCACCTTGTTCAGCGCCACCTTGTGCTCATGGCGGTGCAGCTGCCAGAAGCCCAGCTTGATCATCGTGGGGATGAGCAGGAGGGCCACGAGGGTGAGAATCACCCACTGCCGGGACAACAGGAAGCGGTACACCCCACGACCGTACAACTCGGTCGTGGGGCGTGTTCACGGGGGTGCGCGTCGCCCTGACGGCGGCGTGTGCTCTCGGCGTGTCCCGATGTGTTCTCAGACCTTGTCGATGATGCCCACCCTGCCCTCCGCGCGGGCGCAGTGCGCCGTACCTGCGCTTCGCATCACCGACTGAGGGTGGCGGTGGCGAGGATCTCGGTGGTCTGCCGGATCACGTTCGGGGAGGCGTTGTTGAGGCACACGTAGCTGGTCCGCGCGGCATGCCCGTCCTCGGCCGGACGCACGATGCGCATCAGTTCCTGTGAGCCGCCCGCCCGCTCGCGCCGACCGTCGACCCGGTCCGGTCGGCGCACGGCGGCACATGGCGACGACAGCCGTTCCCGGCTTTGTTCCGCTCACGTCGATGGACATGTCCGCAGTCTGCCGAGAGGGGACAAGCTCGTTGCCTCGATTGCGATGCAGAACCTGACCAGTGGGCCGGGGTGGGGCGCCTTTGCAGAGTCGGCCGTCCCGGATCAGGGCGATTCTTTGACGCGTGAAGAGTGGCTTGAGAAATGGCTGTCTGAAGCGCCGGTCCTGACCGAGGAGCGGGCAGACGAGATCCTGGAACTGATGGAGCTGAAGTGACAGAAGTGCAGAGAGGATGAGCCGCTACGCCGACCAGGTAGAACCTCCGGCCGGCAGAGCGCCGTCAGCTTGCCACCCCCTTCCCTGCCCTTGACCATGCCGCGTATGACACGTTGCGAAGTGTGCGGCAATGACTATGACCTGGCCTTCACCGTGGAGACCCAGGACGGTTCCCGTCACGTATTCGATTCGTTCGCCTGCGCGATCCACCGCATGGCACCCATCTGTGAGCACTGCCGGGTCCAGATCATCGGCCAGGGAGTCGAGGCCGAGGGTCACTGGTACTGCGGCGCGCACTGCGCCCGCGCAGAGGGAAGGGTGGGCATCGTGGACAAGGTGGGAAGTGCGCACCGCTCCGACTGATGACAAAAGGGCCCCTCCCACACGGGGAGGGGCCCTTTTGATTCGTTGTCAGGCGGCGTAGAACACCGGCTCTGCTCGTACAGCGTCGAACCGGCCGCTTCGGATTTGGGCCGGCTGGATGACCACCGTTCTGAGCACTTTCCTGGCGATGATCCGCTGACGCTCGATCGACAGGTTCCCCCAGCCGTTCGACAACAGCTCTTCCGTGACGGCACGAGTGCCGGTCGGGACCGTGTGGTCTGCCCTGTCCACCAACAGCTCGTTCTTGCGGGCGTTGAGGTCACCGAGCATCGTGACCTATTGCCGGCTCTGAGCACCTGGAGCCACGGGTCCACCGGGCCATCAGGCCAACCATCCAGCTTGCGCCCTCTCCTGATTCGGACACCGTCGCACGGAACATACGTGGGCTACACCCGTTCTGGGTAACTTGCCGATCTTCAGGCGATATGAAATACCTGAAGAAGGGCTGTAACGCTCGCCGGGGACCCTGCTGGGCCGCCCTGGAAGAGGGAACGCCATGACGGGAGTGCACGAGGCCGCCGAGCGTGTGATCGCCGGGCGCTACCGGCTCCTTCGTCGGCTCGGCGCTGGCGGCAGGGGACGGGTGTGGCAGGCGTATGACCAGAACCTGGCGTGCGAGGTCGCGCTCAAGGAGATCGTCCTGCCGCTGGACATCCCGGAACAAGAGGTGAGCGCCCGGATCACGAGGGCCCGTGGTGAAGCGCAGCACGCTGCCCGGCTGCGCAACCACCCCCATGTGGTCACTGTGTACGACATCCTGGAGGCCGACGGCCTGCCGTGGATCGTCATGGAATTCGTCCCCGGTGCCATGGACCTGGACGCGGTGGTGCGCGAGCGGGGGCCGCTGCCACCCGCCGACGTCGCCCGGATCGGGCTGGCGGTCCTCGACGCCTTGCAGGAGGGGCACCGGCTCGGCATCCTGCACCGGGACGTCAAACCGGCCAACGTCCTGCTGACCGACCCCGGTCCGCAGCCCTCTCACTCCACGGAGGGCGGTCAGGTACTGCTGATCGACTACGGCATCTCGCTGGAGCCGAGCTCCGGAGAGGCCCGCCTGACCGCCACCGCGGATTTCCTCGGGACCCCGGGCTTCATGGCTCCGGAACGGGCTTACTGCGAGGTGCCCACCCCGGCCTGCGACCTGTTCTCACTCGGCGCCACCCTGTATTTCGCGCTCGAGGGGGCCGGACCCTTCGACCGCGACTCAGCTGTCACCACACTGAGCGCCGTGCTGTTCGAGTTTCCCACCCTGCCGCGCCGGGCAACGGCGCTGACCCCGGTCCTGCTCGGGCTGCTGGCCAAGGATCCCGCGCAGCGGATGGACGGCGACGAGGCCACCCGGCGGCTCGCGTCCATCGCCCAGCCCCGCCCTTCCCCATCGCACCCCCCGGTCATAACGCCGGCCGAGCCGGAGGAACCGACCGGTCCGAAGCCGCCGCGCTCCCGGGAGCCGTCCCCGCCGACCGAGCTCCTGCCGTCGGCCAGGCCGGAGGAACCGACCCGCCCGCCCCCGGGACTGTCGGCCGAGCCGGAGGAGCCGACCGGCCCGCCCCTGGAACCGCCGCCGCACAAAGGTGACGAGGCCCGGCCGCGGCCGCGCCCGCCGCGGCCCAGACACCGACGGGCCAAGCTCATTGCAGGGGTGGTGGCGGTGACGCTGGCCGCGGTGGGCGGCGGCATCTACCTGGCGCAGTCCGGCCCCTCGGGTCCTGAACTGGCCTTGATCCGGGTCGGCGACTCCCCGGAGGGGGTGACGGTGTCCCAGAAGGGGGACCGGGCCTACGTGGCCAACAAGAGCTCGAGTTCGGTGTCGGTGATCGACACCGCGACGAACCGCACGGTGGGCAACCCCATCCCCGTCGACCGCTCCCCGAAGGGGATAGCGGCGTCCCCGAATGGGGACCGGGTCTACGTGACCAGCTTGGGCTCGGGTTCGGTGTCGGTGATCGACACCGCGACGAACAAGGTGGACCGCACCATCCGCGTCGGCCGCGGCCCGCAGGGGGTGGCGGTGTCCCCGATCGAGAACCGGGTCTACGTGACCAACTTCGGCTCAGGTTCGGTATCAGTGATCGACACCGCGACGAATCGCACGGTGGGTAACCCCATCCCCGTCGGCCGCGGCCCGCAGGGGATAGCGGCGTCCCCGAACGGGGACCGGGTCTACGTGGCCAACTTCGTCTCGGGTTCGGTGTCGGTGATCGACACCGCGACGAACAAGGTGGACCGCACCATCCCCGTCGGCCGCGGCCCGGCAGGGGTGGCGGTGTCTACGTTTGGGGACCGGGTCTACGTGGCCAACGGGAGCTCGGGTTCGGTGTCGATGATCGACACTGCGACGAACCGCACGATGGGCAACCCCATCCCCGTCGGCCGCGGCCTGCAGGGGGTGGCGGTGTCCCAGGAGGACCGGGTCTACGTGACCAACGGGAATTCGGGTTCGGTGTCGGTGATCGACACCGCGACGAACGAGGTGGACCGCACCATCGACGTCGGCCGCGGCCCGCAGGGGGTGGCGGTGTCCCGGGAGGACCGGGTCTACGTGGCCAACGGGAGCTCGGATTCGCTGTCGGTGATCACATTCTAGAGGACGTCTGAAACTCAGGACTGTGCCCGGCCGATTCGGCTGACCAGCGTCATTGCCGCCCGCTCGGCATCGTCGCGTTCGGCGCGGTAGAGCCAAGGACACCTATCCACACCCACCCTGACCAGGATCTATTTACGCGTCAGAAGCGTGTCTCGGGTTTGCGATCAAGCCTTGGACAGCACACTTCGGGAAAGCGTGACGCTACTGGTCGGTCACAACATCAGGTCTGGTGAACACGCGAGGGCAGTGGTGATTGCCTCACCTCACGGAGGGGTGCAACCCGGCGGGTCCCAGATGAGCGTGCCGCTCTCGTCGTAGTGGTAATCCGTGCAGGTCTCGTATGGCGCCGCGCTCAACGACTCCGCCGTGGCCTTCGTTGTCTGAGGCACTGCCTCGGCGCTCGCCACGCCCACGGTTCCGGCGAGCAGCGCAGCGGCGCAGGACGCGCCGACGAGGTGTCGGAGGCGCCACCAGGGGCTTGTCCCCATGATCATCTCCTTGGGGTGGATCGGCTGCTTACCCACCAGCGTGGGAGGTCGGCCACGATGGCGTCAACGGCCGGCGGGACTTGTCACAGTATCGGGACATTTCATGATATTGCGAACTTCCCAGAGGCTTTCCCTTCGCCTCGAAGGTCCCTCCCGGGCCCTCAAGGGGGCGTTTATGTAGCTCTATTCCGGTAGGTCGATTTCGATCGGGTGTCTCTATCTCTGGCTCGGCACCATGTGTCACGAAGCGCCATGTGTCACGAACCGCTTGCCGTCCCATGTAGCGGCTGCCTTGTTCTGCCGCGCTGCGAGTTTCGTATCTGAAGTGTGCGCAGTTTGCATCGGAGGAACATGCTATTGAAGATGCTTGAGCAGGTGTGATCCCCGCACTGAAAACTAGGAAGAGACCGGAAATGGGACATGTGAAATATCGCCACATGCGACTTTCCCGTTCAGTGTTGATGGTGCCGACGTGTCCCCTGGCTGCCGAATCCGAGTGTGTTTCGACTGAGCCACACCGAGAAAAGTGCCCACACCGATGAGAACGACGAAAACCCCCACTGGCCGACCTGCCCGGTGAGAACGCGGCGTTCGGGAACGGACTGCTCATCCGCCGAAGTCTGACCGACGGCGAGACCGGGGCACCCCTCCCGGCGCACCGCGCCCTGCGCGTGCACCTCGAAGGTCATGCCGTAGTCGTTGCCTCACACTTCGCATCTCGCCATGCGCCACCGGGTGGGGTGCCGACGCGGCGCGGGCGAGCGGGCGCCGGGCGAGTCGCCCGGCAATCACCCGTACGTCCGTCAGCGACCCCGTCCCCTCTGCGGCCCCCGGTCACTTCTCCGAGGCCGGGGTCACATCCCGCAGCAGCTGGCCGAACGCCGCCTCGTCGATCACCGGTGTCCCGAACTGCTTGGCCTTGACCGCCTTGGACGTATGGGAGTCCGGATCGTTGGTGACGAGCAGGCTGGTCAGCCGGGACAGGCTCGTCGCGACATGCAGGCCGGCCTCGACGGCACGGTCCTCCAGCAGCTCGCGGTCGACGGACGTGTCCCCGGAGAACGCGACCCGCATACCCTGCTTGAGCGGTTTACCCGCTTCGTAGCGTCCTGGGTTGGGATAAGGGCATGCAGGGCGTTTGCGCGAAGGCCGCCAACTCCCGGACGGGTAGCCACCGGATGACTGGCCGCCCGACGCATAACCACCGGACTGCCGTCCGCTCCGCGGCGCCGCGGGGCTCTCGGACCACTCCTTGAGCGGCCGGCACTCAAGCAGCGGCAGCCGGATCCCGTCCCGCGCGGCGGCCCGCAGGCTCGGCCGGAACGCCTCGGCCAGCACGCGCGCGTCGTCCAGCGCGTGGTGTGCCCGCTGCTGTACGACGCCGAAGTGCGCGGCCAGCGACTCCAGCTTGTGGTTGGGCAGCGGCAGCCCCAGCTCCTTGGAGAGCGCGATGGTGCACAGCCGCTGACGCACCGGCGCCTCACGCTCCGCGCGCGCGTACTCCCGCGCGATCATCGACCAGTCGAAGACCGCGTTGTGCGCGACGAGTACCCGTTCGGCGAGCCGGTCGGCGAACTCCTCGGCGATGTCCCGGAAGAGCGGGGCGCCTTCGAGCAGCTCGGTCGTCAGACCGTGGATCCAGACCGGGCCCGGGTCCCGCTCCGGGTTGACCATCGTGTACCAGTGGTCCTCGACCTCGCCGCGTGCGTCCAGCCGGTAGACGGCGGCCGAGATTATCCGGTCGTCGCGGGCAAGGCCGGTGGTCTCCACGTCGACGACCGCGTACCCCTGCGGATACGCGGCCGGCCAGGGGGCTGGGGACGCTGCGGTCGTCAGGTCTTCGAGCATGGTCATTGAGGATACGGGCCCTGACTGACAGTCCGGCCCCCGCCTTCCCGGAACCAGCGCCCCTGACCGCCCCCACGGTGGCCACGCGCACGTGGCCACAGTAATGCGGCACGGCGGGCCCGGAGTTGACGCGGCCGGCGGGGGCACGGGTGCTTTCTGTGGCGCGGGTCACCGGTTGGTTCGGCCCGGCGCAAGCCCCCCGGCGCATGGCTATGGACCTTTCACCGGCACGGTGCAAGCGTGCTCCGCGCCCCATCAGGTAGCGCCTACGAAGGGCGGTACGGACATGGCACGAGTGAGGTACGGCGCACGGACCGAGGCGGAGATCGCCGCCGCGCGCACCGCGAACGCCAAGCTCCCCGACATCTGGTCCACCGGTGTGGTGGCCGTCTGGGAGAGCGATCCGGACGCGGTCGCGGCGGTCCTGCCGCCCCCGCTCAAACCCACCGGGCGGCCCCTGGTCCGGGTGAACATCAGCAAGGTCGACCTGCCGGGCTATCCGCTCGGCGCGGGTTCGTTCGCCGTCGCCGCGGCGCACGACGGCGTCGAGGGCTGGTACCCGCTGGTCATGCCGATGACCCACGAGCGGGCGCTCGTCGGCGGCCGCGAGGTCTTCGGGGAGCCCAAGAAGCTCGGCGAGGTGACCGTGGAACGCGACGGCCTCGTCGTACGGGCCGCACTCGCCCGGCACGGCATCGCCTTCGTCGAGGTGCGCGGCGCGGTGAGCGGTGACCTGCCGCTGCCCGAGCCCGCCCAGAAGACCGACTTCTACTTCAAGTTCCTTCCCGCGGTGGACGGTTCGGGCTTCGACGCCGACCCCGTGCTCGTGCACTGCGTGCGCAACGAGAAGGTGCGCAGGCTGGAGCGTGTCACCGGGGACGTCGTACTGCGCGAGTCGATGTACGACCCGGTCGCCGACCTCCCCGTACGGGAGCTGGTCGAGATCACCCTCGGCGAGAAGACCACCGACCAGACGGGCAGGGTCGCCGAACGGGTCAGCGCCCAGGCCCTGTTGCCGTACATCCATCAGCGCTACGACGATCCGCGGCAGATCCTCGACGGGCCGCCGGAAGGGAGCGCCTGATGGAGCTCGGAGCGGGGCAGGTCGCCGTGGTCACCGGCGCGGCGAGTGGCATCGGGCTCGCGATGGCGCGCCGGTTCGCGGCGGACGGTCTGAAGGTGGTCCTCGCGGACGTCGAGGAGGGCGCCTTGGAGAAGGCCGCCTCCGCGCTGCGGGAGGACGGGGCAGAGGTGTACGCGCGTGTGGTGGACGTCTCGGAGCGCGAACAGCTCGACGCGCTCGCCGCCGAGACGTACGAGAAGTACGGCGCCGTACACGTCCTGTGCAACAACGCCGGGGTCGGCTCCGGCGCCGAGGGCCGTATGTGTGCGTACGCGACGGCGAGAACGCCCCGCTGCCCATGGCGTCCGTGGTCTCCCCCGGCGAAGCAGAAGCCGAGGAAGACCCCGTACCGCAGCGTCTCTGATTGGCTCAGCGATCCCTTGGGTTGCACAGGATCGGGATGTGGGGGAAACCCCCGTGAAGCCAATCGTCTTCGTGCCCTGGTGCCAACGGCCAAAGCTGTCAGCCCGCGTGGCACGTCCCTCCGGACGCTGGCCGGTCAGGCACGTACGGCCCTGACCGGGGAGGGTGCCCGACGTCGCCTGGGCGCCGGGCGTGCACGTCACACTCTGCCACAACGTAACTACGGTTGGCTAATTCGATTGGTGAGCCTCGACCAGTGGGAGGCCGCGATGAAGGAGGCGGGGCAGGAGGTGCGGTTCACGCCGGTGGAGGAGGTCGCCGACCTGGTGGCGGACGGCATCAGGGAGGACCGCTTCTGGCTGCTGCCCGCCAGCGAGCACAGCGACCGGCAGATCCGGGCGAGGTCGCGGTCGATGCTCGACCGGGCCGACCCGTCGTACCTAGAGCACTTCATTCTGGACTGAGGAGGCGGGCGATGACCGACCGGGACCCCTATCTGATCATCTCCTCCGACTGCCACGCCGGGCTCCCCACCGAGGAGTACCGGCCCTACCTGGACTCCCGTTTCCACCGGGACTTCGACGAGTTCCTCGCGGGCCAGGGCCGGCGCCGCGAGGAGATGACCCGGCTCGGCATCCGCAACGAGGCGTTCGCGGACCGGTGGTTCCAGGACAACGAGGAGGGGCTGCGCGGCGGCTGGGACGCCGCGCAGCGCCTCAAGGAGCTGGACGGCGACGGTGTGGCCGGGGAGGTGGTCTTCCCGGACGCCGACGCCGTGGACAGCCGCACGGCCGCCCCCTTCGGCGTGGGCCTCGGCCTCTCCGGCGACCACGACCCGCGGCTCGGCATGGCGGGCGCGCAGGCGCACAACCGCTGGCTGGCGGAGTTCGTCGGGGAGAACCCCGAACGGCACTGCGGGGTCGCCCTGTTGCCCATCACCGCGTCCCCCGACGCGGTCGTCGCCGAGGTGTACCGGGCCAAGGAGTCGGGACTCGGCGCCCTGATGATCCCCGCCATGTGGGTCGACAAGGAGCCGTACCACGACCGCCGTTACGACCCCGTGTGGGCGGCCGCCGCCGAGTGCGCGATGCCGGTGGTCACGCACTCGGGCGCCGCACCGCGCCACGAGTACGGCGACCACCTGGGGATCTACGTCTCCGAAGTCACCTGGTGGCCCGCGCGCCCCTTGTGGTTCCTGCTCTGGTCGGGCGTCTTCGAACGCCACCCGGGGCTGAGGTTCGGGGTGGCCGAGTCGGGCTGCTGGTGGCTGCCGAACCTCCTCTGGTTCATGGACCGCCTCTACCTGGGCGCGCACGGCGGCAAGAAGCTGTCGCCCTTCGCGGAGCTGAAGCGGCCCCCGCACGAGTACCTCGACCGGCAGCTCTTCATCTGCGCGACGAACACCAAGCGCCGCGAACTCGCCCAGCGCTACGAGATCGGCGTCGACAACATCCTCTGGGGCAGCGACTTCCCGCACCCCGAGGGAACCTGGCCCGACACACGCGCGTGGCTGCGGCGCACCTTCCACGACATCCCGGTTGCCGAGACCCGCCGCATGCTCGGCCTCGCGGCCGCCGAGGTCTTCGGCTTCGACGTCGAGCGGCTGACCCCGCTCGCCCGGCGCATCGGCCCGACCCCGGCCGACCTCGGCCAGAGCGACGACCAGAGGGCCGTGGAGGCGTCCTGGGCACGCTCACGCGAGGTGGGCCGCCACTGGCTGACCGACCACGACTTCCCGGTCCTGGGGACGACACCGTGAGCGCCCCCACGAACGACCCCGTGACCGACCGGTACACCGTGATCTCGGCGGACTGCCACGCCGGAGCCGACCTGCTGGACTACCGGCCCTACTTGGCGAAGGAACACCACGAGGCGTTCGACGCGTGGGCGGCCGGCTACGTCAACCCGTACGAGGACCTGCTCGCCGACACCGCCGACAAGAACTGGAACTCCGCACGGCGCCTGGCGGAGCTGGAGGAGGACGGCATCGTCGCGGAGGTGGTGTTCCCCAACACCATCCCGCCCTTCTTCCCCTCGGCCGCCCTGATGGCGCCGGCCCCCACCGCCGAGGAGTTCGCACGGCGCTGGGCGGGCCTGCGCGCCCACAACCGCTGGCTCGCGGACTTCTGCGCGGCCGCGCCGGGCCGCCGCGCGGGCGTCTTCCAGATCCTCCTGAACGACGTGGAGGAGGCGGTGAAGGAGATCAGGTGGGCCTCCCGGGCGGGCCTCGCGGGCGGCCTGCTGCTCCCGGGCACCCCACCGGGCTCGGGACTGCCCGAGCTGTACTCGTCGACGTACGACCCCATCTGGGCGGTCTGCGAGGAACTGGGCGTCCCCGTGAACCACCACGCGGGCTCGGCGTCCCCTCCCCTCGGCGACGAACCGGCGGCCCGTGCGGTCTTCATGGTCGAGACGACCTGGTTCTCCCACCGCGCGCTCTGGCACCTCATCTTCGGCGGGGCCTTCCGCCGCCACCCGGGCCTGAGACTGGTGCTGACCGAGCAGGGCTCGGGCTGGATCCCCGGGGTGCTCGACATGCTGGACTACTACCACGGGAGGCTGTCGGCGGCGGCGACGAAGAGGTCGACGGCGGAGTCCAAGTTCGGCGCGGGTCTCGCCGAGGCGATGGGCAAGGGCCCTTCGGACGTCTGGCGGGACAACTGCTTCGTCGGCGCGAGCTTCATGCGCCCGCACGAGGTGCCGCTGCGCGCGCGGATCGGCGTCGACAAGATCATGTGGGGCAGCGACTACCCGCACGACGAGGGCACCTACCCCTACTCCCGGGAGGGCCTGCGCTGCGCGTACGCCGGTGTGCCGCGCGAGGAGGTCGCCGCGATGGTCGGCGGGAACGCCGCCCGGGTGTACGGCTTCGACCTCGACGCCCTGGATCCCCTCGCGGCGAAGGTGGGACCGACCGTGGCGGAGCTGGCCGAACCGCTCACGCGGCCCCCGGCGGACGCGACGAGCCCCGTGTTCGCGCGGGGAGCGTCGGTACGGGTCTGGTGACGCCCGGGGTGCGATCCTCCCCGTGTGACGCAACCCACGCACGACGAGGCCCACGCGGGCACCCTCGGCTCCCGCCTGAACTGGTTGCGGGCCGCGGTGCTGGGCGCCAACGACGGCATCGTCTCCACCGCGGGCCTCGTCGTCGGCGTGGCCGGCGCCACCGACGACCGCTCCGCGCTGCTCACGGCGGGCCTCGCGGGGCTGCTGGCCGGGTCCATGTCGATGGCGGCGGGCGAGTACGTCTCGGTCTCCACCCAACTGGACTCCGAGAAGGCCGCCCTGGCGCTGGAGCGACGTGAACTGCGCGAACAGCCGGATGCCGAACTCGAGGAGCTGACCGAACTCCTGGAGCAGCGCGGCCTGACCCACGAGGTGGCCCACGAGGCGGCGCAGCAGCTCACCGAACGCGACGCCCTGAGGGCCCACGCACGCGTGGAACTCGGCATCGACCCCGACGACCTCACCAACCCCTGGCACGCCGCCTGGGCGAGCTTCCTCTCCTTCACCGTGGGCGCCCTCCTCCCCCTCCTCGCCATCGTCCTGCCACCGGCAGGCTGGCGGCTGGGCGTCACCGTGGTCTCGGTCCTCGCCGCGCTCGTCCTCACGGGCTGGCTGAGCGCCCGCCTGGGCTCGGCGGACCAGGGCCGCGCGGTACTGCGGAACGTGGGCGGGGGCGCGCTGGCGATGGGGGTCACTTACGCGGCGGGGGCGTTGTTGGGGGCGGCCGGGGCGTGACGAGCACCGAGTGAACACCTGACGGGCATCGGTCCGGACCTGTCGGCGTCCTTGGCGGAGATCACCAAGAAGCAAGCGCGTACCCCCGGTAATACTTGTGGGTAACAACGTCTAGCCGTGGCCGAGCTGCGGTTCTACGGTGCACCCATGCCGAACCTGCCCGATGTCGTGCTGTTGTCGATACCCGCCTTTGTGCTGCTCACCGTGATCGAGGTGGTGAGCGTCAGGATCCATCCGGACGACGATGCCGCGGGCTACGAGACGAAGGACGCCGCGACGAGCGTCGGCATGGGGCTCGGGAGTCTCGTCTTCGACTTCCTGTGGAAGATCCCGATCGTCGCGATCTATGCGGCGATCCATGAAGTGACTCCGCTTCGGGTGCCCGTCCTGTGGTGGACCGTTCCGCTGATGCTGCTGGGGCAGGACTTCTTCTACTACTGGTCGCACCGCGGACACCACGTCGTCCGCGTCCTGTGGGCCTGCCACGTGGTCCACCACTCCAGCCGGAAGTTCAACCTCACCACCGCGCTGCGCCAGCCCTGGACCACCTGGACGGTCTGGCCCTTCTACGTGCCGCTGATCGCCCTCGGCGTGCACCCCGCGGCGCTGGCGTTCTGCTCGTCCGCGAACCTCGTCTACCAGTTCTGGATCCACACGGAGCGGATCGACAAGATGCCCCGCTGGTTCGAGTTCGTGTTCAACACGCCCTCCCACCACCGGGTCCACCACGCCTCCCAGGGCGGCTACCTGGACCGCAACTTCGGCGGGATCCTCATCGTCTGGGACCGGCTCTTCGGGTCCTTCGTCCTCGAGACCGAGCGGCCCGTCTACGGGCTCACCAAGAACATCGCCACGTACAACCCCCTGCGCGTGGCCATCCACGAGTACGCCGCCATCGCCAGCGACCTGAAGGCGGCGGCCGGCTGGCGCGAGCGGGCGGGACGAGTCTTTCGCGGGCCCGGCTGGCAGCCGACGCCGAAGTCCGCGGGGCGCGAGCCGGTCACGGAGCCCGTCACGTGAGCCCACGGCACGCGCGCGTGCTGCTCGTCTCCTTCGGCGTCGCCGCTGCCGTGGACCTCGTCTCCCTGGCCGCCGGGTTCACCCCGGGGCACCTGGTCGCCAAGCCGCTTCTCATGCCCCTGCTCGCCGCCCTTCGGATCCCCGTCGCGAGCTACCGAACGCTTGCCCAGGGGTCCACCCTTCGGGGTGGAGGTGCAGGGCATCCTGTCCGGAGGGGCTCAGCGCCTGGGCTAGCATCGCGTTGTCCGACAGCGGAGCTTTCGGACCTACCGCCGGACGGGCGGGAAGTCAGGCCTGCGGAGGCCTTGTAAGACCGACCTTCACCGGTCGGCAAGGGCCCGTGAAACAGGAACCCGTGGTGGTGCCGCGTAGCGGTACGGACCGGAATCTCCTGCTCTCGGGCAGGGGAGGGCGTCAAAGCCTGCTGCTGACCGCGATCGATGGTGGGCCCGAAGCATCCAGCTCGGGCCCGTCGCGGGCGGGGCGCTCTTCCCGCGTCCGACACCCTCATCGCCACCGGCGTCGCCGACTGGCCGCAGCTCCCGAGGCCGGACTTCTGGATCATGCTGACGTACGCCGCCGCCCAGTTCTTGCTGGTCAGCGGCGTGCTGGGCACCCTCGGTGCGCGGAGCGCGGCGAGGGCGGCGTACGGTGAGATGCGCTCAACCACCCTCTGAGCGCATCTCACCCAGCCGATCAGCCGAGAAGGATCCTCGTCATGCGCGCGACCACCATCCACGCCCCGTTCGACATGCGGGTGGAGGACGTCCCCGAGCCCCTGGTGCAACTGCCCACCGACGCGGTCGTGCGAGTCCTGCGGTCCTGCATCTGCGGCAGCGACCTGTGGGCGTACCGGGGCGAGGCGGCGCGTCAGCCGGGGCAGCGCATCGGGCACGAGTTCCTCGGCATCGTCGAGGAGACCGGCTCCGAGGTGACCGGCGTCCGCCGCGGTGACCTGGTCGTCGCGCCCTTCATGTGGTCCGACGGTGTCTGCGACTACTGCCGCGAGGGCCTCACCACCTCCTGCGAGCACGGCGGCTTCTGGGGCGCGGTCGGCTACGACGGCGGTCAGGGCGAGGCCGTGCGCGTCCCCTTCGCCGACGGCACCCTCGTACAGCTGCCCAAGGAGGCGGCCTCCGACGACCACCTGCTGTCGGCCCTGCTGACGCTCTCCGACGTCATGGGCACCGGTCACCACGCGGCCCTCGGCGCGGGGGCCCGCAAGGGCGCCACCGTCGCCGTGGTCGGGGACGGCGCCGTCGGGCTGTGCGCCGTGCTGGCCGCCAAGCGGCTCGGCGCCGAGCGGATCATCGCGCTCGGACGCCACCAGGCACGTACGGACATCGCGCGCGCCTTCGGCGCCACGGACGTCGTCGCCGCACGCGGCGAGGAGGCCGTCGAGGCCGTCCGCGAGCTGACCCGCGGCCAGGGCGCGCACGCCGTCGTGGAGGCGGTCGGCACCGAGCAGTCCATGCGGACGGCCGTGAACATCACCCGCGACGGCGGCGCCATCGGCTTCGTCGGGGTGCCGCACGGCAGCGGCACCGGCCTCGACCTGAGCGTGATGTTCGACCGGAACATCGCGCTGCGCGGCGGTGTGGCGCCCGTGCGGGCGTACATCCCGGAGCTGCTGCCCGACGTCCTGGACGGCACCATCGACCCGTCGCCCGTGTTCGACATGACCGTCGGTCTGGAGGGCGTGCCCGAGGGCTACAAGGCGATGGACGAGCGCACCGCCCTCAAGGTGCTCGTCACCAACGGCTCATGACCACCTGATCGGCAGCGGCAGCGCCGTCAGAAGTCCCGACACCGCCACGACCAGGCCCAGTGCCACCACCTCCCCGCGCGCGGGGACACAGGCACCGAGCCGGTCGGCGGCCCGGCGCAGCCGCAGCCGCGCGAGCAGCGCCAGTACGGCGACGGCGGCCACCAGCGCCAGCTTGGCGAGCAGAGTGCGTCCGTACGACGTCGCCGTCAGCTGGTGCAGGACCGTGCCCGGCGGCATCCGGCGCAGCGCGCTCCACACGCCCGTCGCGGTGAGTGCCGCGAACAGGACGGCCGCCACACGCGCGTAGAGGCCCAGAAGCGCCGCACCGGCCGCATCCGCCGCCTCCGCCGCCTTCGAAGAGGTGCGCCAGGCGCGCAGCATCCGCAGGACGTGCAGCAGGCCGCCCGTCCACAGCGCCGCGCAGATCACGTGCACGAGAGTCAGACCGGAGCCGACGAGCGGGCCGTGCTCCGGCGCCGGGTGGGCGCGCAGCGCCTCCGCGAGGGCCACCGCGGCCAGCGGCCACGCCTGGGCGGCCGGCCGGCGCGAGCGGGCGCAGAGCCCGGCGGCCAGGAACGCGTTGACCTCCAGGAGCGCGAGCTTGCCGTCCCGGGTCTGGTAGAGCCCGCCGACGTCCATGTCGGAGAGGTGGTGCGGCAGCAGATTGCCGGTGGCCACCACCGAGGCGAGCCCCAGTGCGGCGACGAACCCGGCCGCCGCGGCGTGGGGAGCCCAGCTGCGGGGCGCGTGCTCCAACGGCGCGCCCGGCACCCGGCGGGCCAGCCGGGCCGCGAACAGTTCGCCCGCCGGGACGCACAGCGCCGCGAACAAGGCCGCGCGCAGCAGGGCGATGCCGCCGACGCCGGGGGCGGCCGCCTCGCCGGTGCCGTCCAGCGCGGGGCGCGGGCCGAGCAGCGGGATCAGGGCGGCGACGGCCACCAGGACGAGCAGGGCGACGGCGCGTCCGGCGGCGGGGCGCCGCGCCGGACCGCTCGCGCCCGCTGTCTCGGCTGTCGGTCGTATCAAGGTCACCCCAGGATCTTCACCAGTCGGCACAGAACCGGGCAAGTGCAGGGAAACAAGCGGTGGTTCGGCATTCCGCCCATAGATACGTTTCCGGCCGACCCCTCGCTCACGCCCGACGGGCGCGGCCGTCTCCCGAAGTGACCCGCCGACTCAGGGCCACCGGGCCGGGTCCGACCCCAGGCGGCCCGGCGGACGTGCCCAGTCGGCCGGGCCGCCGGCGAAGGAGACGGGTGACCGGGCGTACCTGAGCCGGCCCAGGTCGCTGTCGGTCCCGGCGAGCCAACGGGCCGGTTCGTACGAGGCGTCGGCGGGCTCCTCGTCCTGCCACGCGAGCCCGTTCACGAGCCACTCGGCCGTTCGCGCCAGCGCCAGCCGTACGAACCGGCTGCCGCCGTCGTCCAGTTGTTCCGTCAGGGCCCGCAGTACGGCGGCCGCCAGCAGATACCCCGTGCCGTGATCCAGGGCCTGCGCGGGCAGCGCACCCGGCCGCTCGGCGGACCCCTCGATCTCCGCGATGCCGGTGGCGACCTGCACCAGACTGTCGAAGCCCCGACGCCCGGACCACGGCCCGTAGTCGCCCCACGCCGACAACTGCGCCACCACCAGACCGGGCCGCCGCTCGGCCAGCGCCCGCGGGCAGAGCCCGAACCGGTCCAGTGCGCCGGGCCGGTACCCGGTGACGACGACATCGGCCTCGGCGAGCAGTTCCTCGAAGGCCGAGCGATCCCCTCGTGCCGACAGGTCGAGCGTGGTGGAACACTTTCCGAAGTCCATGTCGGCGTGCTGGTCGTCGATCTCGGGCAGGCGCGGGCTGTCGATCCGCAGGACGTCCGCGCCGAGGAGGGCGAGCGTGCGGGTGGCCACCGGGCCCGCGATGACCCGGGTGAGGTCCAGCACGCGCAGGCCCGCGGCGGGCAGCAGCGGATCCCCGGCGAGCGGGACGAGCGGTCGCACGGGTGCCGTGTCCAGTCGCTCGCGGGTCACCAGCGGGTGTGCGGCGATCGCCCGCCCCTGTGGATGCGTGGCCCACTGGCCGGGCGTGCGCAGGGCGATCGCGAGACCGCCGGCCGCGTACACGGTCTCCTCCACCTCGACGGCCGATCGCTCGGCCAGCACTTCGGCGAGCACCTCGGCGGGGGTGTCCCGGCCCTCCGGCACACCCAGCGCGCCCAGCAGCCGCTCCCGGTGGTGCGGATAGTTCGCGTGGGTGCGGACCCAGCCGTCCGCCGTCCGCCAGAACCGAGACAGCGGGGCGAAGTTGACCGGCTCACGGCCGTCGACGCGCAGGTGCCGTTCACTGTGGAAGGCGGTGGCGACAGCGCCGTCGTCGACCCGCGCTTCGGGCACCTTCCCTCCGGTGCGGGCGGCGGTCAGCTCGGCTCCCGCGAGGGCGCAGACCGCGACACACGCCCGGGCCATCGCCCGTACCGGCAGCCGTGCGGGCAGCACCCCCTCCCGTGCGACGGCCGAGATCTGTGGGACGAGTGCGGGGTCGCCGCCCAGCGCGGCCCACGCGAAGTCTGTAGGAGTCATGGCGGCACTATGCCGGGTGTACCGAATCAACATGGGAAAGGGGGCCGGGGCCACTGCCCGCCGGGGCAACAGCCCGGCCCCCCTCGCTCACACGGTCACTTCGTGACCGCCTTCAACGCGTTCACGGTGCCCCAGCCGTAGAACCCGTTGTGGTTCTTCGTGCCCTCGCACACCGCGTCGACCTTGCCGTCGCCGTCGATGTCGTACGGGTCGGTGCACGGTGTGGCGTCGGCCTCCGCGTACAGCAGCGCCTTCACCAGGGCGGCGGAGGCGTGCGGGTGGGTCGACTTGATGAGGGCGGCGACACCGGCGACGTGCGGGGACGCCATCGACGTACCGGCCATGTAGCCCCATGTGCCGCCGGGCAGCGGGCCGAGGATCAGGCCGCTGGTGGCGGGCGGGGCGGGGGTCTGGTAGCGCGTCGAGTCGCCGCCGGGCGCGGCGACGTCGATGACGCCCAGGCCGTGGTTGGAGAAGGACGACTTGATGCCCTTGGCGCCCGTCGCGGCCACGGTGACCACACCCGGCAGCTGGGTGGGGATGTCGTAGCACTTGGAGGGGTCGATCACCCGGTCCGAGGGTGTGCCGTCGTTCGGGGAGACCGGGTCGGTGATCGAGTCGGCGGCCAGGTCGTAGTTCTCGTTGCCCGCCGCGGCGACGTTGACGGTGCCCTTGCGCTCCGCGTATCGCGAGGCGCGGGTGATCGCGTCGACCAGGGCCTTCTGGTCCGGGTCGTCCTTGCAGTTGAAGTACCAGGGGTCGGTGTAATAGCTGTTGTTGGTCACGTCGACGTGGTGCTCGGCGGCCCACACGAAACCGCAGACGACGGCCTCGGTGTAGAAGTAGCCGGCCGTCGTGGCCACCTTGATGCCGGCGACCTTCACGCCGGGCGCGACGCCGGTGATGCCGACGCCGTTCTTGGCGCCCGCGATCTCGCCCGCGACATGCGTGCCGTGCGGGCTCTCCGCGGCGGTCGGCCGCCACGCCCCGTCGGTGGTGTCCGGCTTGCCCGTCACACAGTTGACCGAGGCGTCGCGGTTGAAGTTCGGCGCGATGTCGGGGTGCGTGTCGTCGACACCGGTGTCGATCACGGCGACGGTCACCTTGCTGCTACCGAGGGTCTTCTCGTGCGCCTTGTCCGCCTTGATCGCGGGCAGGTCCCACTGGAGGGACTCGAGCGGGTCCTGCCCGGCGGCGGCCTCGGCGCTCGCGGCCCGCTCCTGCGCGGCGGTGAGCACCTGGGGCGCGCCCATGTCGGTGGTCGACTGCGTGGGCAGTGGCGCGTTGCGCGTGTTGCCGGCCGACTGCACGCCGCGTACGCCGCGGATCGTCTTGGCGAAGTCGGCGTTCGAGGAGTGCACGACGATCACGCCGATCTGGTCGTACGACGTCACGATCGTGCCGCCGGCCTTGGCGATGGCCTTCTTCACGGAGGCGGAAGCGCCGTGCCCGGGGCGGACGTTGACGACATAGCTGAGGGCGGTCGCGTCCGCCGTCGGGGCCGTGGCGGTCTGAGCGGCGGCGCTGTCGATGTCGGCCGCCGAGGCGCTGACGTTCGGCAGGAAGGCGAGGGCCGTCGCCGTGGCCATCCCGAGCGGGAGGGCTATGGCGCGGCGGGAGCGCTTGCGAGGCGCGGTCATGGAGTCTCCAGTTCAATCGCGGTACGAGCGGTACGAGCCGTGCGGAAGCTCATGTGGCGTACGGCCGGACCTACTTGACCGCCCGCAGCGCGTTGACGATCCCGGCTCCGTAGAAGCCGTTCACGTGCTTGCCGCCCACGCAGGTGGCGTCCACGACGCCGTCGCCGTCACCGTCGTACGGGGCGGTCGGGCAACCCGGGTTGTCCGCCTCGGCCTTGAGGAGCGCCTGGAGCTGGGCCGGCGAGGCCCAGGGGTACTTGGACTTCAGCAGCGCGGCCACGCCCGCGACATGCGGCGTCGCCATCGACGTGCCCTGCAGGAAGCCGTACTGGTTGTTCGGCATCGTCGACAGAATGCGGCCGTTCTTCGACGGCGTGTCCGGGCTCTGGTACTTGTCGCCGCCCGGCGCGGCGACGTCGATGACGCCCTTGCCGTAACTGGAGAAGTACGACTTGGCGCCGGTGACGCCGGTCGAGGCGACCGTGACGACGCCGGGCAGCTGGGTCGGTACGTCGAAGCACTTGTGCGGGTCGACCGTACGGGGCACGGCGGTCGAGTCGTCGGGGCTGGAGGCGTCCTCAAGGGCGTTCGAGTCGAGGTCGTCGTTGGAGTTGCCCGCCGCGGCGACGTTGAGGGTGCCCTTCTTCTGGGCGTACAGCTGGGCCCGGTTGACGGCGTCGACGATCGCCCTCTGGTCGGGGTCGTCGAGGCAGTTGTAGAGCCACGGGTCCACGTAGTAGCTGTTGTTGGTGATCTCCACGCCGTGGTCGGCGGCGAAGACGAAGGCGCAGACGACACTCTCCGGGTAGAAGAGCTGGCTCGCGTCCGGCTCGGCCACGGTGATGCCCGAGACCTTCACGCCGGGCGCGACGCCCGCGACGCCGATGCCGTTGCGGGCCGCGGCGATCTCCCCCGCGACATGGGTGCCGTGGTAATGGTCGGCGTCCACGGGGCGCCACGAGCCGTACGTGGTGTCCGGCTTGCCGCCCACACAGTTCGCGGACTGGGAGGGGGAGAAGTTCGGGGCGATGTCCGGGTGGGTGTCGTCGACGCCGACGTCGATCACGGCGACCGTCACGCTCTTGCTGCCCGGGTTGATCTTCGCGGCCTTGTCGGCGTCGATCGCGCGCAGGTCCCACTGGTCGGCTTCCAGGGGCTCCTCGCCCGCGGCGGCGGTCCTGGAGACCTTGGCGGCCTCGGCGGCGGACAGCATCTGCGCCGCGCCCTCGTCCGTCGTCCCCGCGGCCGTCAGCGGCGCGGTCCGGGTCGCGCCCGCCGACTGCACCCCGCGCACGGCGCGGATCCGCTTGCCGAAGTCGGGGTTGGCCGAATGGACGACGATCACACCGATCTTCTCGTAGGCGATGACGACGGTGCCGCCCGCCGCGGTGATCGCCTTCTCCACCGACGCGATCGTGCGATGGTCCGTCCTGGTGTTCACCACGTACGCGAGGTTGGGGCCGTCCGCGCTCGGCGTGGCGGACGCGGTCAGCGGGGCCGCCGACGCGGCGCCCGGCAGGAAGCCGAGCGAGGCGGTGAGCGACAGGACGACCGGCACCGCGAGGGCGAGGCGACGTCTGGAACGCAGATGAGCCATGGGATCTCCACATCATCCGGAAACGAAAGCCGCCCGAACACAGGTGGTGCTCGGGCAGGTGCGTGAGGGTGCTGAGGCTGGTGCGGGTGGCGCTTCGGCAGGTGCATGACGAGTGCTGCAGGCCGAAGCTATCTCCCGTCCCAACTGGCCAGCAATGACTTCCGGAGATGACTTCCGAAAGAAGTCGGGGGAGTTGAACCGGTCCACGCGTGGCGCCGTGACCTTGAGCAGGGAGCCCGAGGACGATCGAGCCCCCCGTTGGATCACGCAAGGAAGCAATACCGTCGCTCCCGGTCACGTGATCCAGGTCACTGTGAGGTCGCACCACATGTCCGCACCCCAGCCGTCCCCGTCCGCGAGCCCCGACTCGCCCCCGTCCATCGTCGTAACCGCACCCGCAACGCGAGGAGACTTCGTGGCTACCGACGCACCGCCCCCTTCGAAGGCCGATCCCCGGCTGCCCTCGACCGAGCAGTTCGTCGAGGTGCAGGAGAGCGCCGAGTTCGCCGAACTGCGGCGCGCGCACCGCTCCTTCGCCTTCCCGCTGACCGTCGCCTTCATCGCCTGGTACCTGCTGTACGTCCTGCTCTCGAACTACGCGGGCGACTTCATGGGCACCCAGGTGGTCGGCAACATCAACGTCGCCCTGGTCCTCGGGCTCGCCCAGTTCCTCACCACGTTCCTCATCGCCTGGTGGTACTCGCGGTACGCCGCCGCGAAGCTCGACCCCAAGGGCGAAGCGATCAAGTCCCGGCTGGAGGGCGACGCATGAGCCCCGTACAGACGACCGTGCTCGCCGCCGGTGAGGCCAGTCAGCACCGGCCGCTGATCATCACCCTCTTCGCGGTGTTCGTCGCCGCGACCCTCGTCATCACCGTCTGGGCGGGCCGCCAGACCAAGGACGCCGCCGACTTCTACGCGGGCGGACGACAGTTCACCGCCTTCCAGAACGGCCTGGCCGTCTCAGGCGACTACATGTCCGCGGCCTCGTTCCTCGGCATCGCGGGCGCGATCGCCCTCTTCGGGTACGACGGTTTCCTCTACTCCATCGGCTTCCTGGTCGCCTGGCTGGTGGCCCTCCTCCTGGTCGCCGAGCCACTGCGCAACTCCGGCCGCTACACCATGGGCGACGTACTGGCGTACCGCATGCGCCAGCGCCCGGTCCGTACCGCCGCGGGCACCTCCACCATCGTCGTGTCGATCTTCTACCTGCTGGCGCAGATGGCCGGCGCGGGCGTCCTCGTCTCGCTGCTCCTCGGCATCACCAGCGACGGCGGCAAGATCGGCATCGTCGCCCTCGTCGGCGTCCTGATGATCGTGTACGTCACCATCGGCGGCATGAAGGGCACCACCTGGGTCCAGATGGTCAAGGCCGTCCTGCTGATCATCGGCGCCCTGCTGCTCACCTTCCTGGTGCTGCTGAAGTTCAACTTCAACATCTCCGACCTGCTCGGCAAGGCGGCCGACAACAGCGGCAAGGGCGCGCCCTTCCTGGAACCCGGCCTCAAGTACGGCGCCACGTCCACCACCAAGCTGGACTTCATCTCCCTGGGCATGGCACTGGTCCTGGGCACCGCGGGCCTGCCGCACATCCTGATCCGCTTCTACACGGTGCCCACGGCGAAGACCGCACGGAAGTCGGTGAACTGGGCGATCGGCCTCATCGGCGCCTTCTACCTGATGACCCTCGCCCTCGGCTTCGGCGCCGCCGCGCTGATCAAACCCGACGAGATCATCGCCTCCAACAAGGCGGGCAACACCGCCGCGCCCCTCCTGGCACTGCACCTGGGAGGCGTCGACTCCAACTGGGGCGCCATCCTGCTCGCCTCCATCTCCGCCGTCGCCTTCGCCACCATCCTCGCGGTCGTCGCCGGCCTGACCCTGGCCTCGTCCTCCTCCTTCGCGCACGACATCTACGCGAACGTCATCAAGAGGGGGCAGGCCACGGAGAAGCAGGAGATGACCGCCGCCCGCTACGCGACGGTGGGCATCGGTGCCGTCTCCATCCTGCTGGGCGCCCTCGCCCGCGACCTGAACGTCGCCGGTCTGGTCGCGCTCGCCTTCGCGGTCGCCGCCTCCGCCAACCTGCCGACGATCCTCTACAGCCTCTTCTGGAAGCGGTTCACCACCCAGGGCGCGCTGTGGTCGATCTACGGCGGTCTGATCACGGCGGTCGGCCTGGTGCTGTTCTCGCCGGTGGTCTCGGGCAAGCCCACCTCGATGTTCCCCGACGTCGACTTCCACTGGTTCCCGCTGGAGAACCCCGGCCTCATCTCGATCCCGGTCGGCTTCCTGCTGGGCTGGCTCGGCACGCTCCTGTCCAAGGAGGAGCCGGACGCCGGCAAGTACGCCGAGTTGGAGGTGCGGTCCCTGACGGGCACCGGAGCACACTGATCCCCCGCGCCGACGGCCGCGTCGTAGATCTCTACGACGCGGCCGCGCCGCGTCTCGTGGGATCCGGCCGGGGCTGATGTCAGTCGTGTCACGTAGGCTCGTCGTGTCGAGTGGAAGTGATCCGCAACGAGGGAGGGGGCCCACGTGCTCATCGACACCTATGGCCGAGTAGCCACCGACCTGCGCGTCTCACTGACGGACAGGTGCAATCTCCGGTGCACGTACTGCATGCCCGAAGAGGGCCTGCAGTGGCTGGCCAAGCCCGACCGGCTCACGGACGACGAGATCGTCCGTCTCATCGAGATAGCGGTCACCCGCCTCGGCATCACCGAGGTCCGCTTCACCGGCGGCGAGCCTCTGCTGCGCCCCGGCCTGGTGGGCATCGTGGAGCGGGTCGCCGCGATCGAGCCCCGCCCCCAGATGTCCCTGACGACCAACGGCATCGGCCTCAAGCGCACCGCCACCGCCCTGAAGACCGCCGGCCTCGACCGGGTGAACGTCTCGCTGGACACCCTGCGCCCCGACGTCTTCAAGAGGCTCACCCGCCGCGACCGCCACCAGGACGTCATCGCGGGCCTCGAAGCCGCCCGCGACGCCGGCCTGACCCCCGTCAAGGTCAACTGCGTCCTGATGCCGGGCCTCAATGACGACGAGGCCCCCGACCTCCTGGCCTGGGCGGTGGAGCACGACTACGAGCTGCGCTTCATCGAGCAGATGCCCCTCGACGCCCAGCACGGCTGGAAGCGCGAGGGCATGGTCACCGCGGGCGACATTCTCGCCTCGCTGCGCACGCGCTTCGTGCTCACCGAGGAGGGCACCGAGGACCGGGGTTCCGCCCCTGCTGAGCGCTGGCTCGTGGACGGCGGCCCGCACCGCGTCGGTGTGATCGCCTCGGTCACCCGCCCCTTCTGCGCGGCCTGCGACCGTACGCGCCTCACGGCCGACGGCCAGATACGCAACTGCCTGTTCGCCACCGAGGAGACCGACCTGCGCACCGCCCTCCGCTCGGACGCCCCCGACGAGGAGATCGCCCGTGTCTGGCGCCTCGCGATGTGGGGCAAGAAGGCGGGGTCGGGCCTGGACGACCCGTCGTTCCTCCAGCCGGCCAGGCCGATGTCCGCGATCGGCGGCTGAGAGCGCCCCTTCAGGGGCGCGGGGCTGTGACACATGCGGCTTCGCCGCGTGGGCGCGACCAGCCACAGACGACCCGCACTTCCAGAACCGCTCAGCCCTCCGGCTCCTCCCAGTCCTCCAGCCGCACCACGTCCTTCAAGAACCCGCGCACGCCCAGGAACTTGGACAGGTGCTCGCGGTGCTCCTCGCACGCGAGCCACGTCTTGCGCCGCTCGGGCGTGTGCAGCTTCGGGTTGTTCCAGGCGAGCACCCACACGGCATCGGTGCGGCAGCCCTTGGCGGAGCATTGAGGAGTGCCGGGGGGCGGGGACATGTCGGGGAGCGGGAAAGTCACGCCTCAACCCTAGACGGCCCCGAAAAGGCGACGCCGAGCAGCCACGGGGGGAGCTGCCCGGCGTCGGTCTGTCGCTCCGACGGGGGATGCGGAGCGCGTACGAAGTATGTCACGGGTGACCGTCCGCCCGGCACCGGAACAACATGATTGATCTGAGCTTTTCTTGAGCTTGGTGCGCGATTGGATTCCGTTTCCGGCGGATCCTCCGTGGTCAGGTGAGGGTCGAGTCGGGCTCGGCCCGCTCGTGCGGCTCGCCTCCCGAACGCGTCCCGGGGTTGGTCACGACGTCCTCCGGGACGGATTCCGCGGAGGCGCTCGGGCGTGGCGGCGCGATCATCGCAGGGCCGGGCACGGTGACGAATGTCGACGGCAGCGACGGCGCGTTCTCCCGTCCGGCGTTGGCGATCACGACGGCGACGTAAGGGAGGACTATCCCGAGCACCAGTGCGACGATTGCGACGTGCCGCTCCACGTTCCAGAGGGTCGCGCCGAGGATCACGGAGACCGTGCGGACAGACATCGAGATGACATAGCGGCGCTGTCTGCCGCGCACGTCCTCGTCGAGCCCCTGCCTGGCCCCGGTGATCCGGAAGACCTGGCCGTTGCTCTGCTTCCGCATCACGTTCCACCACCTGCCCTGTGTCGGACGCTCCCTGGCCCGTACCCCGTCCGAACCCGGTCTGGGAAACAGGCCCGAACACCTCTCACGTTACGCCGCGGCTCCGCCGCCTTCGAGACCGGGGCGGGTCCGGCTTGGGGGGGACATGATGCGCCGTACCGCGTATGGCCGCGCCCGACATGCGCCGTATGGCGCACACGTCGAGACTGGGCGAAATGCTCACGTAGAGCCGTACTAGGAGGCAGAGATGGGCTGGTTGTGGGCGATCATCGTGGGCTTCGTGCTGGGCCTGCTGGCCAAGGCGATCCTTCCGGGCAAGCAGCACAGCCCACTCTGGCTGACCACCATCTTCGGCATCCTCGGAGCCATCGTCGGCAACGCGATCGCCCGGGCTCTCGGCGTCGCCGAGACGCGGGGCATCGACTGGAGCCGCCACGCCTTCCAGCTCGTGGCCGCGATCATCATCGTGTTCCTCGGCGACATGGCGTACATGGCGCTGCGGGGCAACAAGCAGAAAGCCTGATGCGCGGGTACGACGAAAGGGGCGGCCTCCCGAACGGGAGACCGCCCCTTCCTTGTATCTAGGCCCCTGTGACCTCCACCGCCGCCAGGTTCTTCTTGCCCCGGCGCAGCACCAGCCAGCGCCCGTGCAGCAGATCCTCCTTGGCGGGGACCGCGTCCTCGGCGGTGACCTTGACGTTGTTCACGTAGGCACCGCCCTCCTTGACCGTGCGACGCGCGGCCGACTTGCTGGCCACCAAGCCGACCTCCGCGAAGAGGTCGACCACCGGGCCGAGCTCGGCGACCTGGATGTGCGGCACCTCGGAGAGCGCCGCGGCCAGCGTCCGCTCGTCGAGCCCGGTCAGTTCGCCCTGGCCGAAGAGGGCCTTGGACGCGGCGATCACCGCGGCCGTCTGGTCGGCGCCGTGCACCAGCGTCGTCAGTTCCTCGGCGAGCGCGCGCTGGGCGGCGCGGGCCTGGGGGCGCTCTTCGGTCTGCTTCTCCAGCTCTTCGAGTTCCTCGCGGGACCTGAAGGACAGGATGCGCATGTACGTCGAGATGTCCCGGTCGTCCACGTTCAGCCAGAACTGGTAGAACGCGTACGGCGTCGTCATCTCCGGGTCGAGCCATACGGCGCCGCCCTCGGTCTTGCCGAACTTGGTGCCGTCCGCCTTGACCATCAGCGGCGTGGCCAGCGCGTGCACGCTGGCGTGCGGCTCCAGGCGATGGATCAGATCGAGACCCGCGGTGAGGTTGCCCCACTGGTCGCTGCCGCCCTGCTGCAATGTGCAGCCGTAGCGTCGGTACAGCTCCAGGAAGTCCATGCCCTGCAGCAGCTGGTAACTGAACTCCGTGTAGCTGATGCCTTCCTCGGACTCCAGGCGCCGGGCCACCGAGTCCTTCGTCAGCATCTTGTTGACGCGGAAGTGCTTGCCGATGTCCCGCAGGAACTCGATGGCCGACAGGCCGGCCGTCCAGTCGAGGTTGTTCACCATGACCGCGGCGTTCTCGCCCTCGAAGGACAGGAACGGCTCGATCTGCGAGCGCAGGCGCGTCACCCAGTTCGCGACCGTCTCCGGGTCGTTCAGCGTGCGCTCGGCGGTCGGGCGCGGGTCGCCGATCTGGCCCGTCGCGCCGCCGACCAGGGCCAGCGGGCGCAGGCCCGCGTGCTGGAGGCGACGCATGGTGAGGACCTGCACCAGGTGCCCCACGTGCAGGCTGGCCGCGGTCGGGTCGAAGCCGCAATAGAACGTGACGGGACCGTCCGCGAGCGCCTTGCGCAAAGCATCTTCGTCAGTGGACAGGGCGAACAGCCCCCGCCACTTCAGCTCGTCGACGATGTCCGTCACGGTTCTCGTATCTCCTTGGGTGGTCTCGTGAATCAGGTACGAGGTTATACGCCCTGGCTGACAGAGCTCATATTGAAGTCGGGCACCCTCAGCGCGGGCATCGCAGCACGAGTGAACCAATCGCTCCATTCGCGCGGCAATGTCTTTTCCGTGCGCCCCGCCTCCGTGGCCCGCGACAGCAGGTCCACCGGCGACTCGTTGAACCGGAAGTTGTTGACCTCGCCGACGACCTGGCCGTTCTCGACGAGGTAGACGCCGTCCCGGGTCAGTCCCGTGAGTAGCAGCGTCGCCGGGTCGACCTCGCGGATGTACCAGAGGCAGGTCAGCAGCAGACCGCGCTCGGTGGCGGCGACCATCTCCTCCAGGGAGCGGTCCTCGCCGCCGTCCAGGATCAGGTTGCCGATGGCCGGGGCGACGGGCAGCCCGGTGAGGCCCGCGCTGTGCCGGGTGGTGGACAGACGGTTCAGCGTGCCCTCGCGCACCCAGTCCGTCGCGGACAGCGGCAGCCCGTTGTCGAACACGGACGCGTCGTCGCCGGAGGAGTGCGTGAGCACGAAGGGCGCGGACTCCAGTCCCGGCTCGTTCGGGTCGCTGCGCAGGGTCAGCGGCAGCTCGGTGAGCTTCTCGCCGACACGGGTGCCGCCGCCGGGCTTGCTGAACACGGTCCGGCCCTCGGCCGCGTCCCGGGCCGCCGCCGACCACATCTGGTAGATCAGCAGGTCCGCGACGGCGGTCGGCGGCAGCAGCGTCTCGTAGCGGCCGGCGGGCAGGTCGATGCGCCGCTCGGCCCATCCGAGCCGGGTCGCCAGCTCGGCGTCCAGGGCGGCCGGGTCGACGTCCTTGAAGTCCCGCGTGGACCGCCCCGCCCACGCCGAGCGCGTCCGGTCGGGCGATTTGGCGTTGAGTTCCAGCGTCCCGTTGGGCTGGTCGTGACGCAGGCGCAGCCCCGTCGACGTACCGAGATAGCTGGAGACGAGCTCATGGTTGGCGAAGCCGTACAGCTCGCGTCCGCCCGCACGCGCGCGGGCGAAGGACTCGCCGAGCGCCGGGGCGAAGTCGGCGAAGACGGCGGAGGAGGTCTCGGAGGGCGCGTCGGTGAAGTCGGGGGACTCCGGCACGCCGGTGACCAGCGGCTGGGCGTCCTCGGCGGCCCCCGCGCCGCGTGCGGCCGCCTCCGCGGCCCGCACCAGGGGCTCCAGCTCGTCCGCGGTCACGGCCGCGCGTGAGACGACTCCGGAGGACGTGCCCTCTCGGCCGTCGACGGTCGCGATGACGGTCAGGGTGCGCCCGCGTGTGACCCCGTTCGTGGTCAGCGCGTTGCCGGCCCAGCGCAGGTTGGCGGTCGAGTGCTCGTCGGCGATCACGACGCAGCCGTCGGCGCGGGAGAGTTCGAGGGCGCGCTCGACGACCTCGTGCGGCTTGTTCGTACGGGCGCTCATCGACCGGCCTCCTGCGTCGTGTTGAGGATGTTGACCCCCTGGAAGAGAGCCGACGGGCAGCCGTGCGAGACCGCCGCGACCTGGCCCGGCTGGGCCTTGCCGCAGTTGAAGGCACCGCCCAGGACATACGTTCCCGGACCACCCACCGCGGCCATCGAACCCCAGAAGTCGGTGGTGGTGGCCTGGTAGGCGACATCCCGCAGCTGTCCGGTGATCCGACCGTTCTCGATCTTGAAGAACCGCTGACCGGTGAACTGGAAGTTGTACCTCTGCATGTCGATGGACCAGGATCGGTCACCGACGACGTAGATCCCCCGATCCACACCCCCGATCAGGTCCTCGGTCGAGTGTCCCGCGGGGTCCGGCTGGAGTGAGACGTTGGCCATGCGCTGTACGGGCACGTGCCCGGGGGAGTCGGCGTACGCGCACCCGTTGGACCGGTCGAAGCCGGTCAGTCTCGCGATGCGCCGGTCCAGCTGGTAGCCGACGAGGGTGCCGTCCTTCACGAGGTCCCAGGACTGCCCCTCGACGCCCTCGTCGTCGTAGCCGATGGTCGCGAGGCCGTGCTCGGCGGTGCGGTCACCGGTGACGTTCATCCGCTCGGAGCCGTACCTCAGCTTGCCGAGCTGGTCGAAGGTGGCGAAGGAGGTGCCGGCGTACGCCGCCTCGTAGCCCAGGGCGCGGTCCAGCTCGGTGGCGTGTCCGATGGACTCGTGGATCGTCAGCCACAGGTTGGAGGGGTCGACGACGAGGTCGTACAGCCCCGCCTCGACGCTCGGCGCCCGCATCTTCTCGGCGAGCAGCTCCGGGATCCGCGCGAGCTCGGACTCCCAGTCCCAGCCGGTGCCCGTCAGGTACTCCCAGCCGCGTCCGACCGGCGGCGCGATGGTGCGCATGGAGTCGAACTCGCCGCTGGACTCGTCGACGGCGACGGCGGTGAGCTGCGGGTGCAGCCGTACGCGCTGCTGGGTGGTCACGGTCCCGGCGGTGTCGGCGTAGAACTTGTTCTCGTGGACCGTCATCAGCGAGGCGTCGACGTGGTTGACGCCGTCGGCGGCGAGCAGCCGCGCGCTCCAGTCGGCGAGCAGTCCGGCCTTCTCCTCGTCCGGCACGGAGAAGGGGTCGATGTCGTACGACGAGATCCATGTCTTATCCGCGTGCACCGGCTCGTCCGCCAGCTCCACCCGCTCGTCGGAACCGGCCGCCCTGATCACCTGTGCCGAGAGCTTCGCCATCGCCACGGCCTGCGACGCGACCTTCGCGGCCGCGTCCATCGTCAGATCCACACCCGACGCGAACCCCCAGGTCCCGCCGTGCACCACCCGCACCGCGTACCCCAGGTCCGTGGTGTCCGACGATCCGGCCGGCTTCGCGTCCCGCAGCCGCCAGGACGCGCTGCGCACCCGCTCGAACCGGAAGTCCGCGTGCTCGGCCCCCAGCGCGCGCGCCCGCGCGAGCGCGGCGTCGGCCAGGGCCCGCAGTGGCAGTGCCGTGAAGGCTTCGTCGATGGAATGAGGCACGGAGGTCTCCCTGCTGTCGTGGCCTGTCGGGTCCGATCATGTCGCGCGGGCGGGTCCGGCGGCCACATCTTTCCGTTCGCTCGGCGAGGCTTTCTGTAGGGATCCGACAGTGAGCACCCCGCGCCACTGTCGGTGCCCGATTCTCCGGGAGGCGTGGGGGACCGATAGGTTTCCAGGGAAGGCGCCTGTCTTGCAGGGGTTTCAGACAGCTATCGAAAGGGTGATCCGTTGAGCCGCTCGGTTCTTGTCACCGGAGGCAACCGGGGCATCGGCCTCGCCATCGCCCGCGCGTTCGCCGATGCCGGCGACAAAGTCGCGATCACATACCGTTCGGGTGAGCCGCCGGCTGCCCTCATCGCATTGGGCTGCCTCGCCGTCAAGTGCGACATCACCGACACCGAGCAGGTGGAGCAGGCCTACAAGGAGATCGAGGCCGAGCACGGCCCCGTCGAGATCCTGGTCGCCAACGCGGGTGTCACCAAGGACCAGCTTCTGATGCGGATGTCCGAGGAGGACTTCACCTCCGTCCTCGACACCAACCTCACCGGCACCTTCCGGGTCGTCAAGCGTGCCAACCGCGGCATGCTCCGTGCCAAGAAGGGGCGGGTCGTCCTCGTTTCGTCGGTCGTGGGGCTGCTCGGCTCCGCGGGACAGTCGAACTACGCCGCCTCCAAGGCCGCCCTGGTCGGCTTCGCGCGCTCGCTCGCCCGCGAACTCGGCTCGCGCAACATCACCTTCAACGTCGTCGCGCCCGGTTTCGTCGACACCGACATGACCAAGGTGCTCACCGACGAGCAGCGTGCGGGCATCGTCGCCCAGGTGCCGCTCGGCCGGTACGCGCAGCCCGAGGAGATCGCCGCGACGGTGCGGTTCCTCGCCTCGGACGACGCCTCGTACATCACTGGAGCCGTCATTCCGGTTGACGGCGGACTGGGAATGGGTCACTGATCACCATGAGCGGAATCCTCGAGGGCAAGCGCGTCCTGATCTCCGGTGTGCTGATGGAGTCCTCCATCGCCTTCCACGCCGCCAAGCAGGCCCAGGAGCAGGGCGCGGAGATCATCCTGACCGCGTTCCCGCGGCCCACGCTGACCGAGCGCATCGCCAAGAAGCTTCCCAAGCCCACCAAGGTCATCGAGCTCGACGTGACCAACGACGAGCACCTGGCGCGTGTCGCCGACGTCGTCGGTGAGGAGCTGGGCGGCCTGGACGGCGTCGTCCACTCCATCGGCTTCGCGCCGCAGGACGCGCTGGGCGGCAACTTCCTCAACACGCCGTTCGAGTCCGTCGCCACCGCGATGCACGTCTCGGCGTTCTCCCTGAAGTCGCTGACCATGGCCTGTCTGCCGCTGATGCAGAACGGCGGCTCGGTCGTCGGCCTCACCTTCGACGCGTCCTTCGCCTGGCCGCAGTACGACTGGATGGGCCCGGCCAAGGCCGCCCTGGAGGCCACCAGCCGCTACCTCGCCCGCGACCTGGGCAAGCAGAACATCCGCTGCAACCTCATCTCCGCGGGCCCGCTCGGCTCGATGGCCGCCAAGTCCATCCCGGGCTTCGGCGAGCTGGCCTCCGTGTGGGACAACCGCTCTCCCCTGGAGTGGGACCTCAAGGACCCCGAGCCGGCCGGCAAGGGCGTCGTCGCCCTGCTGAGCGACTGGTTCCCGAAGACCACCGGCGAGATCATCCACGTGGACGGCGGTCTGCACGCCATCGGTGCCTGAATTCCCCCATCCGGCCGACGCCCCGTTTCCCGCAGCGTGCGGGCAGCGGGGCGTCGCCCGTTCGGCCTAGTCGGCCGGGCGCCCCGGGCACCGTACCGCGCACGCTGGAACCACGCACCGCCCCGCAGCCGTCCGGCCGAGGAGGTCCCCTTGTGCGCCTGTCCCGCCGTTTTGCCCCGGCGTTCGCCGCTCTCGCGTTCATGATGGTTCTGCCGTACGACGCCGTGCCCCACACGCGCGTGGCGCACGGAAAACCCCCTGTCCCCCAGCCGTTCGGCGCCGATTGCCGCACCACGGTCCAGGGGTCGCACGTGACCGCGTACTGCCACAACCCCTACCCGGAGACCGACCAGGTCGCCCTGCACATCGAGTGCGACCGCTGGTGGGACATCGACACCGACACCGACCCGGTCGACGCGGGCCCCGCGATGACGGTCCGGCTGACCGGCCGATGCTGGGAGGAGGTCCGGTCGGCGTGGGTCAGCCACCAGAAGTGACGGCGTTCGTCAGCCGTCTCAGGCCTGAGGCGTGAGCCGTCCCGGACGGCACTGGAACGGATAGCCCCCGGCCTCCGCGCCCGCCGCCTCCGTGTCCCCCGCGCGGATCGCGTCGACGAGCCGCGTGTGGTCCATGTACGTCTCCGGCGTCAGCTTCCCCCCGACGTCCTCGCGCAGCCAGTCCCTCAGCACCTCGCCCAGGTCCGCGTACATCGCCGTCATGACGTCGTTGTGGGAGGCGGCCACCACCGCCAGGTGGAAGGTCGCGTCGGCGGCCACGAAGGCCTCCGCGTCACCCGACTCCCAGGCCTCCTCACGCCGTACGAGCAGCGCGTCGAGCTGCTTCAGATCGCGCTCGGTGCGCCGCTCGGCGGCCAGCTTCGCCGCGCTCGACTCCAGCGTGGCGCGCAGCTCGGCGATGTGCCGCGGCTCGGCGTCGGCGAAGCGCCGGTGCATCACGCCCGCGAGCTCGCTGGTCGCCACGACATAGGTGCCCGAGCCCTGGCGGATGTCGAGCAGACCGTTGTGGGCCAGCGCGCGGACTGCCTCGCGGACGGTGTTACGGGCGACGCCCAGCTGCTCGACCAGCTCCGGCTCGGTGGGGATGCGGGAGCCGACCGGCCACTCGCCCGAGGTGATCTGGTTCCGCAGCTCGGCGATGACCTGCTCGGACAGCGCCGAACGGCGAGGGTGGCTCAGCGGCATGACGGTCCTTCGTACGGGCCCGGTGTGGTCGTTCGCGCGGGGCGGGAGAATCCGGAGATTAACGCAAGGGGATTGGACAGCCAATCATCCCATGATTCTATGATGGGCGTCATGGTGAGCGAGGAGACCCGGACGATGACGTCCACGCCCATACGTAGTCCGGACGAGAGCAGGGAGCCCCAACCGCATGCCACGCGTGCGTGGACGACGCGGCTCGTGACGGTCGGCATCGTCCTCACGGCCCTCAACCTGCGCCCCGCGATCACCAGCTTCGGCGCTCTCCTCGAAGAGGTGCGCGACGGGCTCGGCATGAGCGGCAGCGTCGCCGGACTGCTCACCTCCGTACCGCCGCTGTGCTTCGCCGTCTTCGGTGTCATGGCGCCACGCCTCGCCCGCCGCTTCGGGCCCGGAGCGGTCGTCTGCGCCGGAATGGCCGCCATCACGGCGGGGCTCGCGATCCGGCCCTACACCGGGAGCGCGGTCGGCTTCCTGGCCGCCAGCGCCCTCGCCCTGATGGGCATCGCCGTCAGCAACGTCCTGATGCCGGTGATCGTCAAGAGCTGGTTCCCGGACCGGGTCGGCTCCATGACCGGCCTCTACTCGATGGCGCTCGCCCTGGGCACCTCGGCCGCGGCGGCGGTGACCGTGCCCATGACCAACGCCCTGGGCGGCAGTTGGCAGTCGGGCCTCGCGGTGTGGGCCGGCCTGGCCGCGGCCGCCGTACTGCCGTGGATCGCGCTGGTACGCGCGCGGGGCGCCGATTCCCGCGACGGCGAGCGGCCGCATACGACACCCCCTGCCGCGCGGGAACCTGGCGGACCGCGCATCACCCGCAGCCGAACCGCCTGGGCGCTCGCCGTCTTCTTCGGACTCCAGGCCACCGCCGCGTACATCACGATGGGCTGGATGCCGCAGAACTTCCGCGACGCGGGCGTCTCCGCGGGCACCGCGGGGCTGCTCCTCGCCGTCACCATGGCGATGGGCGTGCCCCTGGCCTTCGTCATCCCGCGCCTCGCCACCCGCATACCCCACCAGGGGCCGATCGTGGTCGCGCTCGGCGCCTGCGGCCTCGCGGGATACGCGGGCCTCTACGTCGCCCCGGCGGGCGGAGCCTGGGCCTGGGCCCTGCTGCTCGGCGTCTCCAACTGCGCCTTCCCCCTGGCCCTCACCATGGTCGGCATGCGGGCCAGGACCGGCGCGGGCGTCGCCCAGCTCTCGGCGTTCGCGCAGAGCACCGGGTATCTGATCTCGATCCCGGGACCCCTGCTCGTGGGCGTGCTCTACCAGCACAGCGGCGGCTGGGGGCTGCCGATCGCGCTCATGGCCGCCCTGATGGTGCCGCAGATCGCGGTGGGCGTCGTGGCCGGCCGCGACCGTATGGTGGAGGACGAGGCGGCGCGCGGGACGCGCTCCTGAGGCCCCCGACGGCGGAGGTGCGGACGAAGGGTGCGAGACTGGCCCGTATGGCGCTCGACCCGAACCCCCAGAACGGCCAGAAGAAGCTGCTGATCGTGCTCGGCGCGATGCTGGCCATCACCGTGATCATCGGCATCATCGCGTCGATCGCCTCGCCGTGACCACCGCCGCCCGCACCCCCGGGAACGCCGATGGTGGTGCTAGCCCCCCTGTCCCCTAGGGGGTGAGTGTCAGGGTCAAGTGGGTGGATCACCGGATGGGTTGACGGCCCGGGAATCCGTAACTTCGAGTTGTGGCCGCGACGACGCGGATCACGGAGCACCCGAAGACCCACGGAGGCGGCATGTCGGCCCGTACGCACACCCGGCCCCACCCGGCGACCCCGGGCAGCGTGGACATCCGGCTGCCCTGGTGGGCCCTCGCCCTGCCCGCCCTCGCCTTCGTCGCCCTCCTGCTCCTGATACTGAACCCGGCGGACGCGCACGCCGCGGGCGGCGACCCCGCGATCACTCACATCTTCGAGCGCGTCCAGCAGACGGTGCTGCACCAGACCCCCTGAGCACCCCCTGGGGGAGCAGGTCAACTCTCGGCGCCGCATGGCGTGTTTCATGCGAAGCTGGGACCCATGAGCGTCGCAGAATCCCGCAGGATTGTCCTCTTCCGGCATGCGAAAGCCGACTGGCCACAGGTGTCCGACCACGAGCGGCCGCTCGCTGACCGGGGCCGTAAGGACGCAGCCGTCGCCGGACGCAAGCTGGCCGACACCGGCATCCCGTTCGACATGGCCCTGTGCTCCACGGCGACCCGCACCCGGGACACCTGGAAGCTCGCCGTCCACGAGCTCCCGCACCGGCCGAAAACCGTCTATGAGGAGCGGCTCTACGAGGCCTCGCCCGGCGAGCTGATCGCCGTACTCAACGAGACCCCGGACGACGCGCACAGCGTGGTCCTGATCGGCCACAACCCCGGCATCCAGGGCCTCGCCGACATTCTGGCCGGACAGGCCGAGGGCGACACCCGCGCCCGCATGGCCGCCCACGGCTTCCACACCGGCGCCTTCGCCGTGCTGTCCTTCGAGAGCTCCTGGAAATCCCTGGAGCCCGGCGTGTGCACGCTGACCGACTACTGGGCGCCGACCGAGTAACCCACCCCGACAGGGACGGGGGCCCGGCACCAGTACGGATGCTGTTGGTTAATTCGGGCCTGGTTGCTTCGCCCCACCGCTATGCGGTGGGGCGAAGTGCTGTCAGGGGGCTGGTGCGTGTGCGGGCTCGGGGTGTGTGGGTGAGCCAGGCGTCGATGCGGATGAGGTTGACGGCGGCGCCGGTGAGTTGGTGTTGGAGGCTGGTCTTGGTCAGGCCGCGGTAGCGGGATCTGCGCAGGCCGCAGACGTGGACCGCTTGGGAGATGGTGCCCTCGACACCGGCACGGATCTTGTAGCGGTCCTTCCACTCGTCGGTTGCCTGGAGCTTTCGTGCCTGCTGAAGTACTTCGTATTCGTCGCGGGGCCTGAGGTTGATCTCCCGGCGCCGGGGCTTGGGGGAGTTGACGCATTCCCGCAGCTGGGGGCAAGCGCCGCAGTCGGCCGGAGAGAACCGGACCCGAATGGTCGGCAGGCCCTCCTCCGAGCGGCGCTCGGCCCATTGCGTGCTGACAACACCGTTCGGGCAGGTCACGTGCTGGTTGTCCCAATCGATGGTGAACGCGTCCTGGCCGAAGGCGCCATCGCCGCGGGCGTGCGGAACAGTCACCGCTTTCAGCGGTCCGTGCAGGTCGACCCTGTGGTCACGGCCGGCCGCGACCAGGGCGCCACCGTTCGCATAGCCGGTATCCACCCAGTGCTCGCCCGGCAGCAGATCCCGCCGGGAGAGTTCGGCGTGGACCGGGGCGGCCATCCGGTCATCGGAGACGCTGCCCAGGGTGGTCACCACGCTCGTGACCAGATGCGGGGTGTCGTCCTCACACGTCTCAGTGACGTGGACCTTGTATCCGTCCCAGTTGATGTCGCGCTTTCCACCGGTGCGAACTTCCAGGTCATAGGGGGTCACCAGGCGCATCAGGCCCGGTGGCCGGTCTTTTGGGTCCCGGCGGGCCACCTCACCTTCGACCAGGTGGAAGTACTGAACCCACACCCGCCGCAGCACTTCGACTTCCGACAGACCTCGCAAGCCTGGCGGCGCGTCCTGGGCCCAGATGTTCCGCAGCAGATACATGCCGTCGTCGCCAACCCGCCGATACGTCTGGTCCCGGCGAGACCGCTCCTTGGGGAAGCGGGAGTCCTCGGCCCGGGTGGCATAGTGCTTGAACCACTCCGGCCGGGCCCGCTCGCTCAGCCAGCCCGGCTCGGCCAGAGCCACGGCGTTCAGCGCCGAGCGCAGGGTTTCCGCGACCAGTTCCAGCTGGTTCAGCTCGCGCACCGCCGACAGCACGTGGGTGGAGTCGGTCCGTGCCCGGCCCCGGGCGGTGACCAGTCCCTGCCGCCGGGCGGCCGTCAGGACCGTGTCCAGGACCTCCCGGCCGCCGTCGGCTGTCACGAGCCGGTCGCGGAACTCCGACAGCACTGAGAAGTCGAAGCCGGCATCGGCCAGCTCCAGCCCGAGTGCGTATTTCCAGTCGATACGAGCCCGCACCGCCTCCGCCGCCTGCCGGTCGGTCAGCGCCTCCACGAACTGCAGCACCAGCACCATCGCCAGCCGCCCCGGTGACCAGGCAGGCTTCCCCCGCGCCGGGAACAGGCCAGTGAACTGCCTGTCGCTGAACATCGGCCCCAGCTCGTCCCGGACCCGGATCGCCAGGCTCCCCCTCGGGAAGGCGGCCCGCGCCACCCGCACCGTCTCCGCCGGAACCTCGCCGGACCCGCTCGGCTGCATCGACATCCGCACCCACCCCATACGACAACGTCGGCCGTCAAGACCACAACCGGGTCTTGACGGCCGACGTCACGCACAGGCCCGAATTAACCAACAGCATCCAGTACGGTGCCGGGCCCCCCGTCGACGTATGTCCGGGCCTCAGGGCCTGTCCGGCGGATCATGCCGGAGACGCGGGGCTTGGCACGCCCTCCCCCAGAGGGGGTACCCCCAGCGGCGTTGTCGTCGGTTGCCGACTCCCCCACTCTCGGCTTCGCTCGAGCGGGGGGGGGACCCCCATCGCGTCGACGCCCTCCTCCGCCTTGCAGCTGCACGCACCAAGCCCCGCTCACCAGCGTCGATAAGGCACCGTCGCTTCCCTCCGGCCTGATCCGCCGGACAGGCCCTAGTGGTCGCCGAGGTGCATGTCCGCCGCCTCGACCTCTTCGCGGGTGACACCCAGCAGATACAGCACGGTGTCCAGGAAGGGGAAGTTCACCGCGGTGTGCGCGGCCTGGCGGACGACGGGCTTGGCGTTGAAGGCGACGCCGAGACCGGCCGCGTTCAGCATGTCGAGGTCATTGGCCCCGTCGCCGATCGCCACGGTCTGGGCGAGCGGCACCCCCGCCTCGGCGGCGAACCGGCGCAGCAGCCGCGCCTTGCCCGCGCGGTCCACGATCTCCCCGGTGACCTTGCCCGTCAGCTTCCCGTCGACGATCTCCAGCGTGTTGGCCTGCGCGAAGTCGAGCCCGAGTCGCTCCTTCAGATCGTCCGTGACCTGCGTGAATCCGCCCGAGACGACACCAACTTGGAAGCCGAGCCGCTTCAGCGTACGGATCAGGGTGCGCGCGCCCGGCGTCAGCCGTACCTCCTCGCGCACCTTGGCCACCACCGACGCGTCCAGCCCCTTGAGCAGCGCCACACGCGCGTGCAGCGACTGCTCGAAGTCCAGCTCCCCGCGCATCGCGGCCGCCGTCACCTCGGCGACCTGGTCCTCGCACCCGGCGTGCGCGGCGAAGAGCTCGATCACCTCGTCCTGGATGAGCGTCGAGTCCACATCCATGACGACCAGGCGCTGCGCCCTGCGGTGCAGCCCCGCCGCCACCACCGCGATGTCCACTCCGAGCGCCGCGGCCTCGGTCACCAGCGCGGTGCGCAGCGCCTCGGTCCCCGTACCGGACACGGCGAACTCGACCGCCGTCACCGGGTACTTGGCGAGCCGGAAGATACGGTCGATGTTGCCGCCGGTCTTGGTGATCCGGGCGGCGATCGCGGCCGTCGACTCCGCCGTGAGCGGATGCCCGAGAACGGTGACGAGGGACCGCCCCAGACCGCGCGGCCGGTTGTCGCCGAGGCCGGAGATGATCTCCGCCTGCATCTTCATCGACTCCGCCCAGCTGTGGACGGTGGCCCGCAGATCGCCCTCCAGGCCGACCGACGGCTCGGTCACGAGCGCGCACAGCACGATCCGGCCACGGGTGACGACCTGCTCGATGTCGACCACCTCGACGGAGTAGGCGGCGAGGGTGTCGAAGAGTCCGGCCGTGATACCCGGCCGGTCCTTGCCGAAGATCTTGACGAGGAGAGTGGGGACCTCGGGGGTCTGCGAAGGGCTCATGGTGACTCCACCGTATCCGGCACCCAGTGCCTTCCGCCCCTGAGGTCCGTCCAGCGGACGGGGAACACTGGGTGTCGCAGCGGTGTCGAGCACGTTGCCTGGCAACGACGGTCAGTGACGGTCAGTCCTGCCGCCCGGGCCCGGGCGGCCCGGGAGGCCCCTGGTCGGGCGGCGGCTGCGGCGGAGGCGGCACATCGCGCCCCCGTGGCCGCCGCTTCTGCGGACCGGGCGGCGGCGCCATCGGCCGGACGACCGTCGGCGCGCCGTACACGTCGGCGGGCGGGCGCGGCCGCTCGGCCGGCCGGCCGTCGGCGGGTTCCCGCAGCTCGTCGGGCAGCCGCAGATACGGATTGGTGTCGGGGTTCGCCGGCCGGTACGGCGCGCTCGGGTCGTACGGCCCGGGCGGCCCGGGCGGTCGGGGAGGTCGGGGGCGGGTGCGGCGACCGGAGGACCGGCCTCACCCAGTGCCAGCGGCGCCGCGCGCCGTCCCGCGGCCCCGCTCGCGTACGCCAGCAGCGCCCCCGCCGCCCCCGCGCCCGCACCCCACGCGGAGCCGAGCAGCAGCGCCATGCCCAGCTGCCCGTGCAGTCGGATTCCGGCGCCGAACGCATCGATGCCGAACACCGACAGCGAGGCGTCCACGGACACGTCCGTCAGCCACGCCAGCAGCGGCAGTGCCAGCGCCGTCACGATGCCGAGCCGAAGAGCGCAGCGCCCGGCGAAACCGAGGGCACCCCGTCCTCGTACATCGGGAGCAGCCGGTGTTCCCACCGAAGCCGCACCCCGCCCCCGTACAAAAGGCGTACGCGAGGCGGCGAGGACGCCCGCGAACAGCATCATCACCGCGGCCGCGACCCCCAACAGCCCCACCCGTCCGTCGAGTTCGGCGAGCCGGCCCAGGGTGACGGGCTGATCGGAGTCGACGCTCAGCAACCGGTCCAGGGGGTGGGGGAGCAGCTTGGCGAGTTCGCCGGTGGCCTTGCCGTCCCAGGGCACGAAGAGGCCGATCGGGATGCCGAGCCACACCCCGTTGGGCGCGCCGAGCAGCGCGGCGCCCGCGATCAGCTTGGGATGGGGATCGCCGATCGCTGCGTACGCCGCGGCCGCGAGCCCCGCCAGGACCGCCACCAGGACCACCGTGACCAGCGCGGACGCGGCCGGGCGCACCACCCGGTGCACGCCCTCCCAGCCGCGCGGCAGCGGGGTGCGCCGGGAGGCGAGCAGGGCGATCACCAGGATTCCGGCCGCCCAGGCCGCACCGCCGAGCAGCGTGGGCACCGTGTCGACCGTGAAGCCCACGGCCGCCTGCGCCTTCACCAGGTCGCTGATCTTGCCGGGCAGCAGTCCGCCGAGGTCTCCGAGCCCGCCGGGGAGCTTGTCGGTGATGTTCCCGAGGCCGCCGCCGCCCGTCACCCGGTCGAGGCCGAGCTTGCTCCCGTCGATCGTGATGACGTCGTGCCCGGCCCAGGCGAGCCCGCCCAGCGTCGCCACGAACAGCACGACCACCGAGCCCGCGCGCGCGAGGAGTTCGGACGGCGCGATCACAACTCCCGCCCCGCGCAGGGAGCGAAGGAAGAAGAAGGAGAGCAGGAGCGCGCCCACCAGTCCCACGCCCAGTGGCGTGATCTGTATGGCCGTGTGCGCCTGCGCCCCCTTCAGACCGAAGGCCGACACATCGCCGGACGGTTTGACCGCACCATTGGCCCCAAGGGCCACCACCGCCGCGGTCATCGGCCCGAGCGAGCCCGCCGCGTCCGCTCCGACCAGATGCAGACCGAGCGCGGCCGTGCCCGCCATCCCGATCAACGCCCAGCTCACCGAGGCGATCGCGGACAACAGCACATCCCCCCACGGCAGTCGCCTGCCGTGTCCCACGGTGTCGATGCTCATCGTCAGACCCCCCGATCCGCGCCGCGGCGTCATCACCGCGGATGTGCCCCTCGCGTGGGATTACCACTCTCCGGTCCGGTTTCAACCCCGTCAACGGAAACGGGCAACCCGCCGGTACGCGCTCGTCACATGGCCCGACTTTCGGTCAGGGGCTGCTCCTGAAATAGTTCCCCCCGATGTTCGACATCCCTAGACTCCCTGTGATGGGGGAACTTCGGGGGACAACTCAGTGGGGCATGGAGTGCCGGAACTCGTACTGGAATTGAATGGACGGACCTGGACGCTCGATGCGTCCAGGCCATACACCCTCGGACGTGATCCGCAGGGGGACATCGTGCTCGAGGACGCCAGAGTCTCCTGGCGTCACGCCACGATCAGCTGGGACGGCCGGAGTTGGGTCGTCGAGGACCACGGCAGCACCAACGGCACCTTTGTACAGGGGCAGCGGGTCCACCGGACGGAGATCGGCCCCGGTTCGGCCCTGCACCTCGGCAACGCGACCGACGGGCCGCGCCTGAACCTCTCCGGCGCCGCGGCCGCTGTCGCACAGCCTCAGCAGCAGCCCTACGCCGCGCAGGGCGCGAGCCCCGGCTGGGCCCAGCCGGCGCCACAGCAGCAGACGCCGGAGAAGAGTCACCAGCAGCCGCAGCAGCCCGCGGCGCGAGTGCCGCAGCAGCAGGGACCCGGTGGTGGCGCGGGGGCGCCGCCGGTCTACGGCGACCGCAGCCCGACCACCTTCTACCAGCTGGACCTCGGCCGGGTGATGCGCATCGGTCGTGCGCTGGAGAACGAGCTGGTCGTCTCCGACCTCCAGGTCTCGCGCCACCACGCGGAGTTCCACGCGACGCCCGACGGCCGCTTCGAGATCCGCGACCTCGGCTCGCACAACGGCACGTACGTCAACGGTATGCCGATCGCCAAGGGCGGCTCCGCGCTGCTCGGCCCGAATGACATCGTCGGCGTCGGACACTCGACGTTCCGCCTGGTCGGCGACCACCTCGAGGAGTTCGTCGACACCGGTGAGGTCTCCTTCTCGGCCCGCCATCTGACGGTGACGGTCGACGGCGGCAAGCAGATCCTCAAGGACGTCTCCTTCGGCGTCCCCGAGAAGTCGCTCATCGCGGTCATCGGCCCCTCGGGCTCCGGCAAGTCGACGCTCCTGAAGGCGCTCACGGGCTACCGCCCCGCCAACCAGGGCGACGTCCTCTACGACAACCGGAACCTGTACAAGCAGTTCGCCGAGCTGCGCCAGCGCATCGGTCTGGTCCCGCAGGACGACATCCTGCACAAGGAACTCACCGTCAAGAAGGCCCTCAAGTACGCGGCCAAGCTGCGCTTCCCCGCCGACACCACGGGCGAGGAGCGCGAGGCGCGCATAGACGAGGTGCTGCGCGAGCTGAAGCTGGACATCCACAAGGAGAAGAAGGTCACCTCCCTCTCCGGCGGCCAGCGCAAGCGCGTCTCGGTGGCCCTGGAGCTGCTGACCAAGCCGTCGCTGATCTTCCTGGACGAGCCGACCTCCGGTCTCGACCCGGGCATGGACCGCGACGTCATGCAGCTGCTGCGCGGCCTCGCCGACGACGGCCGTACGGTCCTCGTCGTCACGCACTCCGTGGCGGAGCTCGCGATCTGCGACAAGCTGCTGGTGATGGCGCCGGGCGGATCGGTCGCGTACTTCGGTCCGCCGGAGGAGGCGCTCAACTTCTTCGGCTACGAGACCTGGGCCGACGTCTTCTCCGCCTTCGAGAACTACCGCGACTACGACTGGGCGGGCCGCTGGAAGGGCTCGCAGCACTACCAGATGTATGCCGCGGACATCGACGCCGTCGCCCCGCAGTCGGCCAACGTGACGCCGCCGCAGGCGATGAAGCCGCCGAAGCCGCAGGGCTGGTTCTCCCAGCTCAGCACGCTGGTACGGCGCTATGTGTCGGTGATCGTGTCCGACAGGGGCTTCCTGGCGCTGACAGTGATCCTGCCGGCCGTGCTCGGCGCGGTGAGCCTGCTCATCGACCCGGACAAGACCCTGCTGGTGAACGCGCAGGTGAACCCGAAGACCGGCGTGCACGTGCCGAACGGCACGGCCACCACCGTGCTGCTGATCCTCGCGGTCGGCGCCTGCTTCGCGGGCGCGGCGAACTCCGTCCGCGAGCTGATCAAGGAACGGGTGATCTACGAGCGGGAGCGCGCCACCGGCCTGTCCCGCTCGGCGTACCTGATGTCCAAGGTGGTCGTGCTCGGTGTGATCACCGTGCTGCAGGGCGCCATGGTCGGCGCCATCGGGTTCACCAGCCGCACCAAGCCCACCGAGGGCCTGGTCTTCGGCAACTCGGTGCTGCTGGAACTCTCCATTCCGATCATGGCGCTGGGCTTCACCTCGATGATGTTCGGCCTGGTGATCTCCTCACTGGTGAAGACGTCCGAGAAGACCATGCCGCTGCTGGTCATGTTCGCGATCATCCAGGTCGTGTTCACGGGCTGCCTGTTCATCCTGAACGGCAAGATCGGCGTCAACGAGTTCTCGTACCTGATGCCGTCGCGGTGGGCGGTCGGCGCCGCCGGCGCCACGCTGGACTTCAACAACATCAATCCGAACACGGACGACCCGTCCAGCACGGACCCGCTGTGGAACCACACGGCGTCGGCCTACGGCATGGACATCGTCGCGCTGCTCGTCCTCGCCGCCGTCTGCGGCTTCTTCGTGGCCCGCTTCCTGCGCCGCCACGAGCCCGAGGTCATGCGCAAGTAGTCCCGCGCGGACGTATGCCGAAGGGCGGCACCCCCACCGGGGTGCCGCCCTTCGGCATACGTGTCAGAGGTCCGCGCAGGCCTCAGTACGCGCTGTTGACGTTGTCCATCGAGCCGTACTTGTCGGCCGCGTAGTTGGCGGCGGCCGTGATGTTGGCGACCGGGTCGTAGATGTTCCACGAGGTGCCGGGCACGTGGTAGGCCTTGAACGTCGGCGGGATCACCTGGAGCAGGCCCTTCGACGGGATGCCGTTGATGGCGTTGATGTCCCAGTCGTTGATCGCCATCGGGTTGCCCGAGGACTCGCGCATGATGTTGCGGTACAGCCCGTGGTACGAACCCGGGATGCCCTTGCGCTTCATGATGTCGAGCGACTGGCGGATCCAGCCGTCGAGGTTGTTGGCGTACGACTTCGTGGCGACCGTCTTCAGGGCGACCGTCTCGATCGCGGGGCGCTGCACCGAGCGGCTCGCGGCCTGCACCGTGCGCACGTTCTGGGCGACCTTCCTGGCCACGGCCTTCTTGGCCGCGGCCTCGTCGGCGGCCTTCTTCGCTGCGGCCTCCGCGGCCTTCTGCTTGACGGCGTCGGCGGCCGCCTTCTTCTTCGCCGCGATGGCCTGGGTCTTCAGGCTCACGCCGGCCAGCTGGTCCGTGAGGCGCGCCTGCACGTTCTTGATCGGGTGCTGGCTGAAGGCGACCGGGGCCGTGGAGATGGCGGCGTCGTCCGTGGTGGTTTGCGTGTGGCTCGGCGCCAGCGAGAACGCGAGGGCCGCGGCGCCGAGCGCGCCTACGCCGGCGAACGAGAACTTGCGGACCTTGGTCAGCTTCGGACTATGGCCAGGAGTGCGGGTGTTCTTGGTCATGGCTGATGGACCTCTTCGAATAGCGCGGAGGTCGCTCCCGGTCCGGTGGGGGACAGAGTGTTTCCGGAACTGGCGCCGAGGGGTGAAACCCACGGTGCTGAGCGACGGAGGCAATTCTTAGCGGCCGCAAAATACTGTGGCAAAGGTGTGACGTACGACGGCAGGTAGTAGGGGCAGTAAGGGCAAATCGGGGCAGACTGTCACGTCTTCCCCGCTCACTATGGGCGGCTTCACCTCCTATGCACCTTCGTACGTGATGCGCGCCCTATGTGCGGGGTCACATCGACCCTGCGGAATTGTCACCGGCAGTTGCTGGAGCAACGCTCAGCGTGAGGGGCCTTCCTCCGGAAGGACGAGGTGCACGTCCCCGAACTCGTGCCAGAGGTAGAGCCCGCTCAACGCCGCGGCGTAGCCGCGCTCGATCGCCGCCCGTCCCGCGATCGCCTCCAGCATCAGCAGATGCGAGGCCTCCGGCTCATGCAGTCCGGTCAGCAACCCGTCCACCACCCGCACCCCCCGCTCCGGGGTCACCACGAGGTCCGTCCAGCCCTTCCGGGCCCGGACCACCCCGTCGTCGTCGACGGCCGACTCGACGGCGCGTACGGCCGTCGTACCGACCGCGAGGATCCGCCCCCCTCCCGCTCGCGCGGCGTTGATCAGCCGGGCCGACGCCTCGGGCACCTCGTACCGCTCCGGATACGGGGGCTCGTGCGCCTCCGCCGACGCGACACCGGTGTGCAGCGTGATCGGCGCGAACTGCACGCCCCGGCTCACCAGCTCCGCCACCAGGCGCGCGGTGAAGGGCCGCGCCGCGCTCGGCATCTCCGCACTGCCGCTGCCGTCGGCCGACGGCAGCGCGAACACCGTCTGATAGACGGACAGCGGCTGGTCCCGCCACGTATAGGAGTAGCGAATGGGCCGCCCGTGCCGCCGCAGCAGCCCGAGCACGTCCGGATCCGACACCCGCCCCCACCACAACCGCGAGCCGCACGGCGTCAGCGGCTCCTCCAGTACGAGGCGTACGTCCCCGGCGAGGCGCACCTCCGTATCCACGGGTCCGCCCGCGCGCGCACGTGTGGTGCCCTTTCCATCGGGATCCCTCAGCTCGACGGCCCACCGTCCGTCATCGCCCCGCGTGGAGAAATGCACCACCACACGCGCGTGCCCGATCCGCCCGTCCACGGCGGCGGCCAGCGTGGGGGACGTGTTGACGATCAGCAGATCGCCCGCCCTCAGCCGCCGCGGCAGCTCCACGAACGCGTGATGCGACACCTCCGTACCGCACGACACGAGCAGGCGTACGGAGTCCCGGTCCCGCCCGGGCCCGCGCTGCTCGGCCGGCACCCGCGCCGACCGCTCCTCCGGAACCCGCACGGTCGTCGTCATCGCACCTCCAGCAGCGCCGGAGCGCCGTACCGGCCACTGGCGGGGCGCTCGTCCAGCAGCCGCAGAAAGGCCGGAACCACGCTGTCCGGCGTCGGCCGCGGACCGTCGTCGTCCGGTACGGCCGCCGCGTACAGGTCCGTGCCCATGTCCCCGGGATCCACGGCCCACACCCGCAGCCCGGGCTCCTCCTCGCCGAGCACGGCCGCCAGATGGTCCAGAGCGGCCTTGGACGCCCCGTACCCGCCCCATGTCTCGTACGCCTCCGTGGCCGCGTCCGAGCTGACGGCGACGACCGCACCCGTCTCCGCGGCCCGCAGCAGCGGCAGCGCCTCCTGGACCAGGCCCAGCGCCGCGACCACGTTGACCTCCAGGGCGTGGCGCAGCCCGTCCAGGGGCAGGTCCTCCAGGCGCACCAGCGGCTCGGCGCCCAGTGCGCTCGCGTTGTTCACCAGCAGGTCCACGCCGCCCAGCCCGCGGGCCGCCGCCACCAGCTCGGCGCGGTGCCCGGCGTCCCCCACATCCCCGGGCAGCGCCTCCACCCGGGTCCCGTACACGGACAGCGCCTCCGCTGTCTCCTCCAGCACCCCCGCGGTCCTGGCGTCGAGCACCAGGTCCCAGCCGCGCTCCGCCAGGGCCGCGGCGAGCGCCCGCCCCAGCCCCTTCGAAGCCCCCGTGATGATCGCTACCGGCATGACGTCCGTCCCCTCGTCCCAGCGCCGCCGCTCCCGGCGGACGCCCTCAACGTAGGAGCCGGGCCGCCCCCGCCGCCTCGTGCGCGGGCCCCAATGACCTGGGGCCCTTCGCCCTAGGCCCAGCGGCCTAGGCAGCCGCCACCACAGGTCGGATACGCACTGTCACACCCCGCCGGTACTTTGGGGACATGAGCCAAGGCCCCCGGTCCGGTCTGTACGCGGTGAGCACCGCTCTGCTGGCCATGAGCAGGCACCTCGAGGTGCGCGACGTCCTCAAGACGATCGTCGCCTCGGCCCGCGAACTGCTCGACGCGCAGTACGCGGCGCTCGGTGTACCCGACGACCACGGAGGCTTCGCCCAGTTCGTGGTCGACGGCGTCAGTGACGCCCAGTGGAAGGCCATCGGCCCGCTTCCGCGCCAGCACGGCATCCTCGCCGCGATGCTGCACGAGGCCCGCCCCGAGCGCCTCGCCGACGTGCGCGCGGACCCCCGCTTCGAGGGCTGGCCCGCCGCCCACCCTGACATGTCCGACTTCCTGGGCCTGCCGATCCGCGACGGCGACGAGGTCATCGGCGCCCTGTTCCTGGCGAACAAGAACAAGAAGGACTGCTCCTCGCCGGCCGGCGGCTGCGGCTTCACCGGGGACGACCAGGAACTCCTGACGATCCTCGCCCAGCACGCGGCGATCGCCCTGACCAACGCCCGCCTCTACGAGCGCAGCCGCGAGCTCACCATCGCCGAGGAGCGCTCCCGGCTCGCCCATGAGCTCCATGACGCCGTCAGCCAGAAGCTCTTCTCCCTGCGCCTGACCGCGCAGGCCGCGGCCGCCCTCGTGGACCGCGACCCCGCCCGCGCCAAGGGCGAACTGCACCAGGTGGCCATGCTCGCCGCGGAGGCCACGGAGGAACTGCGCGCCGCCGTCATCGAGCTGCGCCCCGCCGCCCTCGACGAGGACGGCCTGGTCGCCACCCTGCGCACCCAGATACAGGTCCTCGACCGCGCCCACTCCGCGCGCGTGACCTTCGCCGGCCATGGGGTGCGGGCGCTGCCCGCGGCCCAGGAGGAGGCGGTGCTGCGCGTCGCCCAGGAGGCCCTGCACAACGCACTGCGGCATTCTGGAGCCGGCCGGGTCGACGTCACCCTGGAGAAGCGCGGCCCCAGCACCGTCCTGCGCGTCAGTGACGACGGCAGCGGCTTCGAGCCCACGGCGACACGCACCGCGGGACGCCACCTGGGCCTGGTCTCCATGCGCGACCGGTCGAGCGGGGTCGGCGGCACCCTCAGTGTGGAATCGGCGCCCGGAAAGGGCACCACGATCGAGATGGAGGTTCCTGGTGGCTGAGGCAATCAAGGTGCTGCTCGTCGACGACCACCAAGTGGTCCGCCGGGGCCTGCGCACCTTCCTCGAAGTGCAGGACGACATCGAGGTCGTGGGTGAGGCGTCCGACGGCGCCGAAGGGGTCGCCCGCGCCGAGGAGCTGAAGCCCGACGTCGTCCTCATGGATGTCAAGATGCCGGGAATGGACGGCATCGACGCGCTGCGCAAGCTCCGCGAGCTCGCCAACCCCGCGCGCGTGCTGATCGTCACCAGCTTCACCGAACAGCGCACGGTCGTCCCGGCCCTGCGCGCGGGCGCCGCCGGCTATGTCTACAAGGACGTGGACCCCGACGCCCTCGCCGGGGCCATCCGCTCCGTGCACGCCGGGCACATCCTGCTGCAGCCCGAGGTGGCGGGTGCACTGCTGTCCCAGGAGGAGGCCAACTCTGGCCAGGGGAGAGGCGGTTCACTCACCGAACGGGAGCGCGAAGTGCTCGGCCTGATCGCGGACGGCCGCTCCAACCGGGAAATCGCACGCGCGCTCGTCCTCTCCGAGAAGACCGTCAAGACGCATGTCTCGAACATCCTGATGAAGCTCGACCTCGCCGACCGCACGCAGGCCGCGCTCTGGGCGGTACGCCATGGGGCGGCGGGCTGATCAGCCGCGTGTCGGCGGCAACTCGGAGGGTTCCGCTCCGGGCTGAGATTCATACCGTCGTGTGTATGTCACCCGGTTGGCGCATCCTCCGGGGATCTCGGCCGTTCTCCAGTGCGTGCCGCGGCGACTGCCGCGGTGATCGCTAGGGAGGGCTCAGAAGTGAAGAACCTGAAGAAGGCCACGGCTGTCGCGATGGTGGCCGGCGGGCTGGTCGCCGCCGGTGCCGGTATGGCCTCCGCGACGGACGGCTCGTGGGCGGGCGGCAGCGCCCAGGGCTCCCCGGGCGTCGTCTCGGGCAACGTCATCCAGGCCCCTATCCACATCCCCGTGAACGCGGTCGGCAACAGCGTGAACGTCATCGGTGTCCTGAACCCGGCCTTCGGCAACCTGGGTCTCAACCACTGAGCCCCACACCCCACCACCCCCACCGGCCTCCCAGGATTCTCCTGGGAGGCCGACTGCCGTGTCCCTCCGGGGGCAGGGGGGGGCTGGTGCCCAGCCCCGCCCCCCAGGGGCGCGGGGAACTGCGCGCCCAGCCCCCACCCACCCGCGGTCAACGAACCCACCCGGTGGTCTGGGGGCGGAGCCCTCAGGTTCGGGATGGGTCGGGTAAGGGCGGCGGGGGCGGAAACAACCCTCAGCGCACCCCCCGCTCCCGCTCCTCCACGAACGCGTTGTACGCCGCGACCTGCGCCCGCCGAGCCGTCCGCTCGACCGGCCGCAGCGCCACCGCCCGCGCGGACATCTCCGACGCACTCACTGCCCCGCCATGCCCGTTCTCGTACGCGACGGAGATCAGCAACCCCACCCGCTGGGCCAGCTCCAGCACCCGCACCGCACGCGGCGGATACCCGGGCGCCAACACCTCCCGCCCCCGCTCGGCCCGAGCCCGATACGCATCGACCGCCGCCTCGGCAACCGGCCCCGACCCCGCCACGTCGAGTCGCGACAACACCTCCGTGGCCTCCCGCAGTGCCTCCGCGAGCTCCCGCTCGGCCTCCCCGAGCGAGGGCACATCCGCGGGCGATGCCTCCCGCACGGTGAGGCAGTGCCACACCACCTCGACATGGACATCACCGTCGGGACCGGCCTCGTACACCTCGGGGACGAGCCCGAGCGCCGCCCCGTGGCAGACCACCGCCTCCTCCGCCTCGAGGGCCCGCGCATTGAAGTCCGGCGGGCCGCTCAGCCCGAGCGGATGCCCCGGCGCGGGCAGCGCGACCCGCAGCCCGGTCACCCCGAGCGCGCGCAGCCGGCCGAGGGCGAGCGTGAGCCCGACGGGGCCGGACTCACCCGGCAGCCCCTCGACCCGGTGTACCGCGTCCTCACCGACGATGGCGAGCACCGCGTCATCCGGCGAAACGAATCCGGCCAAAAGGGCATTTCCCCATGCGGCCAAGCGTCCTGAGCGTGGTTCCGAGAGCATGCGTCCACCCTAAGGACCGACCGATGGATGGGAGCGACCGACCGGTGGCGTAGGTTTTCCCTGGGGGCTGCGTCCACAGACGTAAGCGACGGCCGAGACTGCAATGGGAGACAACGCGCTCATGAGCGATGTACTGGAGCTGGAGGACGTATCCGTGGTCCGAGAGGGCCGGGCTCTGGTGGACCAGGTCTCCTGGTCGGTCAAGGAGGGGGAGCGCTGGGTCATCCTCGGCCCGAACGGCGCCGGAAAGACGACCCTCCTGAATCTCGCCTCCAGCTATCTCTTCCCCAGCGAGGGCACCGCCACCATCCTCGGCGAGACCCTCGGCAAGGTCGACGTCTTCGAGCTGCGCCCGCGCATCGGCGTGGCGGGCATCGCCATGGCCGAGAAGCTCCCCAAGCGCCAGACCGTCCTGCAGACCGTGCTGACGGCCGCCTACGGCATGACAGCGGGCTGGCACGAGGACTACGAGGACATCGACGAACAGCGCGCCCGCGCCTTCCTCGACCGCCTCGGCATGAGCGACTACCTGGACCGCCGGTTCGGCACGCTCTCCGAGGGCGAGCGCAAGCGCACGCTGATCGCCCGCGCCCTGATGACCGACCCCGAGCTGCTCCTGCTCGACGAGCCCGCCGCGGGCCTCGATCTCGGCGGCCGCGAGGACCTGGTCCGCCGTCTCGGCCGCCTCGCCCGCGACCCGATCGCCCCCTCCATGATCATGGTCACGCACCATGTCGAGGAGATCGCTCCCGGCTTCACCCACGTCCTGATGATCCGTCAGGGCAAGGTACTCGCCGCGGGCCCGCTCGAGCTCGAACTCACCTCGCGCAACCTCTCCCTCTGCTTCGGACTCCCGCTCGTCGTCGAGCAGGTTGGCGACCGCTGGACCGCGCAGGGCCTGCCGCTGTCCTGACCGACAGGAGCACCCGGCACCGACAACCCGGCACCGGCGACCCCGAACCAAGGCGCCCCGTACGCGAGATGCGGCACGAAACACCCGGTACGAGCCCCTTCTCAACCGATCTGCGCCCTGTCCGCGCCCGGCCCGCGGACCTACCATGACCACGTGAACGACATCAACGCATGGGAGTGGTGGCTCGTCGGCGCGGCCGCGCTGGGCATTCCGCTCGTGCTGACCGCGATGCCGGAGTTGGGCATGCTCGCCCTCGGCGCCGCAGCGGCGGCGGCGACAGCGGGCCTCGGCGGCGATGTCGTCCTTCAGGTGGTCGTCTTCGCCGTCGTCTCGTTCGCGCTCATCGCCGTCGTACGTCCCGTCGCGGCCCGACACCGCGCCCAGCGTCCCCAACTCGCCACTGGAGTCGAGGCGTTGAAGGGAAAACAGGCCATCGTCCTGGAGCGGGTGGACGGTTCGGGCGGTGGTCGGATCAAACTCGGCGGAGAGATCTGGTCGGCGCGCGCCCTCGACATCGGGCAGGCCTACGAGGTGGGCCAGGAGGTGGACGTCGTGGACATCGAAGGAGCCACGGCGATTGTGATGTGACCTCGTGCGACGCAAGTGAACCGAACGCCCCACGTGGCAGACGACGGTCTGTCAGACTCGTCGAGCAAGATCTTCAACAACCATAAGATCTTTCGGAATTACCGAGGCGGAGAAGGGTACGGGGAGCATCGATGGCACCAATCATCATCGTCCTGATCATTCTGGTGGTGTTGGTCTTCATTGCCCTGATCAAGACCATCCAGGTCATCCCACAGGCCAGCGCGGCCATCGTCGAGCGTTTCGGCCGCTACACGCGGACCCTGAACGCGGGCCTGAACATCGTGGTCCCGTTCATCGACTCGATCCGCAACCGCATCGACCTGCGTGAACAGGTCGTGCCGTTCCCGCCGCAGCCGGTGATCACCCAGGACAACCTGGTGGTCAACATCGACACGGTCATCTACTACCAGGTCACCGACGCGCGCGCCGCCACCTACGAGGTCGCCAGCTACATCCAGGCGATCGAGCAGCTCACCGTCACCACCCTGCGCAACATCATCGGTGGCATGGACCTGGAGCGGACCCTCACCTCCCGCGAGGAGATCAACGCGGCCCTGCGCGGCGTCCTCGACGAGGCCACCGGCAAGTGGGGCATCCGCGTCAACCGCGTCGAGCTCAAGGCGATCGAGCCGCCCACCTCCATCCAGGACTCGATGGAGAAGCAGATGCGCGCCGACCGTGACAAGCGCGCGGCGATCCTCACCGCCGAAGGTATCCGCCAGTCGCAGATCCTCACCGCCGAGGGTGAGAAGCAGTCCGCGATCCTGCGCGCCGAAGGTGAGGCCAAGGCCGCCGCCCTGCGCGCGGAGGGCGAGGCGCAGGCCATCCGTACGGTCTTCGAGTCCATCCACGCCGGCGATGCCGACCAGAAGCTCCTCGCCTACCAGTACCTCCAGATGCTCCCCAAGATCGCCGAGGGCGACGCCAACAAGCTCTGGATCGTGCCCAGCGAGATCGGCGACGCCCTCAAGGGCCTGAGCGGCGCCATGGGCAACTTCGGCCCCATGGGCGGTGGTTCGAGCGGAGGCGGCGAGCGCCGCGAGAAGCCGTCCGTCACCGACTGACGCGCTGGTCCCTACGACGATGGGGCCCACTTCCTGCCTTTCGGCGGAGGTGGGCCCCATCGTCGTAGGAACTGCCGGGCCTAGGCCGCGGGCTGGGCCAGCCACTCCGGGAGGGCGTCGAGGTCGTCCCGGCCCAGCGCCAGCAGCATCGCGTCCGCGGGCGTCGGCTCGAACGGCTGCCGCAGCAGCGGCATACCCGCCTGCTCCGGAGTCCGGGCCGCCTTGCGGTGATTGTCCTCCGCGCAGGACGCCACCGTGTTCAGCCAGGAGTCCTGACCGCCCTGCGCACGCGGCACCACGTGGTCGACCGTCGTCGCCCGCCTTCCGCAGTACGCGCACCTGTGCCGGTCACGTACGAGCACACCGCGCCTCGACCACGGCGCTTGTCTTCGGAAAGGCACCCTCACATACCTGCACAGCCTGATGACTCGGGGCACGGGTATGTCCAGCGCGGCGCCGCGCATACGGAGTTCGGGGTGGGCCTGCTCGACGACAGCCTTGTCCTGCAGCACCAGAACGACGGCTCGGTTCAACGTCACCGTCGACAGCGGCTCAAAGCTTGCGTTCAGAACCAGCGTGTCCCGCATCCAGCCCACCTCCCGTGCGCACCGGCCCACCCCCTGGCGGGCTTGGATCAACTCTGGCCGGGCACGCCGAGATGGACAACGCAATAAAAATGCCCGCCTCTGATCACTTCCAAGACCAGAGGCGGGCAAACGTTCAGTGAACGTGTGTCTTCACCGCTTTACGCGGGAGACGCGTACTCCCCCATCAGCTGGGCGCGCGCCAGCGTGTGGAACCGCAGATTGAATCCCACGACGGCCGGCGACACCTCCGCGTCGGGACCGAGCTTCTCCTGATCCACGGCGTACACCGTGAACACATACCGGTGCGCAGGATCCCCGGCCGGCGGCGCGGCGCCACCGAAGTCCTTGGAGCCATAGTCGTTGCGCACCTGGACGGCACCCTCCGGCAGCCCCTCGAACTTGCCGCTGCCCGCACCCGTCGGCAATTCCGTCACCGAAGCGGGAATGTCGAACACCACCCAGTGCCAGAACCCACTCCCCGTCGGGGCGTCCGGGTCGAAGCAGGTCACGGCGAAGCTCTTGGTCTCCGGCGGGAACCCCTCCCAGCTCAGCTGCGGCGAGGTGTTCCCGGCCGCGTAGACCTGAGCGTCCTTCAGTACCGCACCCGACTCGACGTCCTCACTGGTGACCGTGAAAGCCGGAACGGGCGGATGGAAGTCATGGGGAAGCGGCGGCCTCTTGGGCTCGGTCACGTCAGAACCTCCTGAACGGCGGAATCTTTCGACCCGAGCCTAGGTCCTGTCGTCAGATTCCCGTCGTCCGCCCGAAGGGCGGGCCTTGCGGCGTCAGGTGCGTGCTCTCGGTGTGCCGGGCGCAGGCCCTCGTACTGGATGTACTCGGGTCTGTGCCCGGTGCGGCGAGAGTACGTGCATGGCGCCGCGGGGCAGACGGGAATTTGACGACAGGGCCTAGACCTCGATTCTTCCGAGGGCTGGCGGCGGCAGTGTGAGCGGCTGACTGCCTGATATGTCCCGTGCCGTGTCGGGACTGGCCGTCGCGTGACGCTGCGGGGCGTCGGGTTCCACGGGCCCGAGGGTGGTGCGGTCCTCTCGTTGTTGTCGGGTGGTGGCCGGCCGTCAGGTGAGGGCCGGAAGCTGGTGAGCGCGCTGCCAGGCGGTGGCGAACGCTGCCCCCCAGGGCCAGGTGCGGTCGAGGTGCAGGGTGCGCCGGCGGGCGTGGGAGGTGAGCCGGGCGGGCAGGTGGTACAGCTTCCTGCGGATCGTCTCCGGTTCGGCGGCGGCGAGTGCGGGCTCGTCGTGCAGGAGGAGGAGCCGGGTCCAGGCGTCGAGGTCGGCGGCGAGCGTGGCGGCCAGCACCCAGGCCATGTTGAGCTGCCAGGACTTCGAGGGCAGCAGCCCGAGGCCGACCCGCTTGATCGCTTTGACACGGTCCTCGACCTCGGCGTGATCACGGTAGAGGGCGTCGACGAACCACACCTGCCCGGAGCCCGGGGCCCCGGAGAGCCCTTGGCGGGCGGGGATGTTCGTGGCGACGATCTGGTAGCGCCAGCCGGTGCGCTTCTCGAACGCGGTCAGCTTCTTCGTATCCCGCCGCGAGGGCTTGACCCGGCGCACGATCAGCCGCATCCCGGCCGGCCAGCCGGTCAGGTCACGGACCCCGGTCAGCTCGGCGACCTGGTAGGACACCCATTCCCCATCGGGTCCCTTGATCTCGTGGAGTTGGCCGTCCTGCCGCAGTGCGGCCGTCCACACGTTCTCGGGCAGCAGCGCGATGGCCCGCTCGTCCGTGGCGTTGATGGCCCAGCCGGTCACCCAGCGCACCCGGCGCCGGCTGGTGGTCAGACTCTGGAGATGGTCCAGGACCTCGTGGCTGAAGGCCGCGCCGTCGATCCGCACCAGCAGCTTCGACCACAGCGGGAGCGGGAGCTGCCGAAACGCCGAGGCCAGGACGCTCTTGTGGTCGGCGACATCGTTCGGTGGCGCGTTGCCGGGCCGCAGCAGCATGGCGACGCACTCACGGGTGTTGGCCACCCACGCCCCCAGCGGCATGTGACCGAAGGTCCCCTTGAAGGTGCCCGCCGCGCCTTCCTTGCGGCTGGTGCAGGTCACGATGGTCGCATCCAGGTCCAGGACGTACCAGCCGGTCAGCTCCCGGCCGCACACCGAGATCCAGGGGAAACCGCCGGGCCGCAGGGCGAGCAGCGTCCACACCACGCGGCGTATCGCGGCACGGGCGCGTTCCACCCTGGCCGCGACCGGGGCGTCGATCGCGGCCAGGGCGCGGCGCAGGGTGCTGTCCGAAACCGGGCGCGGGAACACCGCACGCCAGTGGTACTGGAGTTGCTCGGCCTCCAGGACGTTCGTCGCGCCGAGCACGATCGCACAGGCCAGCTGGACCAGCGCCATGCCCCGGTCCCGCCAGCCCGGCCCGGTGCCCTTCGGCAACGCCGCACTCAGCGCGGCGGCCAGGCCGACGCGGTCGGCGACCTTCCGCAGCAGCACCACGCCCGCGTGGCCGATCAGGTTCTTGCCGTCGGCCCGCACGGCAAGCCGGTGATCCCATTCGGTAACCTGCACCTGTTGGGTGCCTCTTCTCCGCGACGTTCTTGATCTCAGCAGTCAGATCATCGCAGGTGGGAGGCACCCTTCTTCTGCCGGGACGTCAGATCACTTTCATAGCTGAATACATGAGGTAGAACCAGCTGCGCTTGCTGCCGACCTCGGACAGCCACTGGTTCAGGTACGCGGCCCAGTCCGTGCCCTGGTAGTCGTGCAGCCCCACCCGGAAGGAGCGGTACGAGTCGCTGCCCTCACTGAAGAGGCCCGGCTTCTTGTCCATCTCCAGGATGACGTCCATCTCGTGGTCGTCCGCGACGAAGCTCAGTTCGACCTGGTTCAGCCCGCGGTACTGCGACGGCGGGAAGAACTCGATCTCCTGGTAGAACGGCAGCTTCTGCCGGGTGCCCCGGATGTGACCGCGCTCCATGTCCGCGTTCTTGAAGCGGAAGCCCAGCTGGATGAAGGCGTTCAGGATCGCCTGCTGCGCCGGCAGCGGGTGCACGTTGATCGGGTCCAGGTCACCGGAGTCCACGGCACGCGCGATCGCCAGCTCGGTGGTCACACCGATGTGCATGCCCCGCAGCGGCTGCCCGTCGATCGTGGTGATCGGCGTCTCCCACGGAATCTCGAGCCCGAAGGGAACGGCGTGCACGGAACCGGCCTGCAGCTCGAAGGCCCCACCGAGCCGCAGCTTGGTGAACTCGATGTCCTGCTTGTACTCCTGGTCGTCGTGCCCCTCGACCTCGACCTTGGCCTGGAGCCCGACCGACAGCCCCTCGATGGCCTGGTTCACGGACCCGCCCTGGATCCGCACCTCACCCTGCACGACACCGCCCGGGACGACGTTGACCTCGGTCAGCACCGTCTCGACCGAAGCCCCACCGGCTCCCAGGCTCGCAAGCAGCCGCTTGAACCCCATGTTTCTTCCTCCCCAGGCAACGCCTGTGCTCCGTCGTACATCCGTCTGGATCCTTGATCCCTACAAACGCGATTCGGCCGCGGCCGGTTCCGCGCCCCCACCCTTACAAGGAGGACGCTCCCTGACCACCCGCGGACACGCACGCGTGCATGCCCATGCGCACGGTCCCTCACCCGGCCACATCCGTCCGGGCGACTGGACTACGCTCATAAGCCATGATTGCGGCCCCTGACCGTACGCCCATCACCCGGGACTTCTTCGACCGCCCCGTACTGGAGGTCGCCCCCGACCTGCTGGGGCGCACCCTCGTCCGCACGACACCGGACGGTCCGATCGTGCTGCGTCTCACGGAGGTGGAGGCGTACGACGGCCCGAACGACCCCGGCTCCCATGCCTATCGCGGCCGTACGGCCCGCAACGGCGTGATGTTCGGTCCGCCCGGGCATGTATACGTCTACTTCACCTACGGCATGTGGTTCTGCATGAACCTGGTGTGTGGTCCGGAGGGCAACCCGAGCGGGGTCCTCCTCCGTGCCGGAGAGATCACCGAGGGCGCCGAACTCGCTCGCAAACGTCGACTCTCAGCCCGAAATGACAAGGAACTGGCCAAAGGGCCCGCGCGCCTGGCCACGGCACTCGGCGTGGACAGGGCCCTCGACGGCACCGACGCCTGCGCCCCCGAGGGCTCCGCGCTGACACTGCTGACGGGCACCCCCATCCACTCCGACCAGGTACGCAGCGGTCCGCGCACCGGAGTGGCCGGCGACGGAGGCGTCCACCCCTGGCGCTTCTGGGTCGCCAACGACCCCACCGTGAGCCCTT
>NZ_JAPEPW010000001.1:5725000-7675176 GCF_026339955.1 Streptomyces sp. NBC_01549
AACTGCACAGTGGACGCGAGCATCTGTGGCCAAGTTTTTAAGGGCGCACGGTGGATGCCTTGGCACCAGGAACCGATGAAGGACGTGGGAGGCCACGATAGTCCCCGGGGAGTCGTCAACCAGGCTTTGATCCGGGGGTTTCCGAATGGGGAAACCCGGCAGTCGTCATGGGCTGTCACCCTTGCCTGAACACATAGGGCAAGTGGAGGGAACGCGGGGAAGTGAAACATCTCAGTACCCGCAGGAAGAGAAAACAACCGTGATTCCGGGAGTAGTGGCGAGCGAAACTGGATGAGGCCAAACCATATGCGTGTGAGACCCGGCAGGGGTTGCGTATGTGGGGTTGTGGGATTTCTCTTTCACGGTCTGCCGGCCGTGAGACGAGTCAGAAACCGTTGATGTAGGCGAAGGACATGCGAAAGGTCCGGCGTAGAGGGTAAGACCCCCGTAGTCGAAACGTCAACGGCTCGTTTGAGAAACACCCAAGTAGCACGGGGCCCGAGAAATCCCGTGTGAATCTGGCGGGACCACCCGCTAAGCCTAAATATTCCCTGGTGACCGATAGCGGATAGTACCGTGAGGGAATGGTGAAAAGTACCGCGGGAGCGGAGTGAAATAGTACCTGAAACCGTGTGCCTACAAGCCGTGGGAGCGTCGCGCATTGAGTTTACTCAGTGCGTCGTGACTGCGTGCCTTTTGAAGAATGAGCCTGCGAGTTTGCGGTGTGTTGCGAGGTTAACCCGTGTGGGGAAGCCGTAGCGAAAGCGAGTCCGAATAGGGCGATTTAGTAGCGCGCTCAAGACCCGAAGCGGAGTGATCTAGCCATGGGCAGGTTGAAGCGGCTGTAAGAGGTCGTGGAGGACCGAACCCACCAGGGTTGAAAACCTGGGGGATGACCTGTGGTTAGGGGTGAAAGGCCAATCAAACTCCGTGATAGCTGGTTCTCCCCGAAATGCATTTAGGTGCAGCGTCGTGTGTTTCTTGCCGGAGGTAGAGCACTGGATAGGCGATGGGCCCTACCGGGTTACTGACCTTAGCCAAACTCCGAATGCCGGTAAGTGAGAGCGCGGCAGTGAGACTGTGGGGGATAAGCTCCATGGTCGAGAGGGAAACAGCCCAGAGCATCGACTAAGGCCCCTAAGCGTACGCTAAGTGGGAAAGGATGTGGAGTCGCAGAGACAACCAGGAGGTTGGCTTAGAAGCAGCCACCCTTGAAAGAGTGCGTAATAGCTCACTGGTCTAGTGATTCCGCGCCGACAATGTAGCGGGGCTCAAGCGTACCGCCGAAGTCGTGTCATTGCAGCAATACGCCCAACGGCGGCTGTGATGGGTAGGGGAGCGTCGTGTGCCGGGTGAAGCCGCGCCGGAAGGCAGTGGTGGACGGTTCACGAGTGAGAATGCAGGCATGAGTAGCGATACACACGTGAGAAACGTGTGCGCCGATTGACTAAGGGTTCCTGGGTCAAGCTGATCTGCCCAGGGTAAGTCGGGACCTAAGGCGAGGCCGACAGGCGTAGTCGATGGATAACCGGTTGATATTCCGGTACCCGCTGTGAAGCGTCAAACATCGAACCAGGCGATGCTAAGTCCGTGAAGCCGCCCCGGAGCCTTCGGGCAAAGGGGAGTGGTGGAGCCGACGGACCAGACCTGTAGTAGGTGAGTGATGGGGTGACGCAGGAAGGTAGTCCATCCCGGGCGGTGGTTGTCCCGGGGTAAGGGTGTAGGACGTCAGGTAGGTAAATCCGCCTGGCACATAGTCTGAGACCTGATGCCGAGCCGATTGTGGTGAAGTGGATGATCCTATGCTGTCGAGAAAAGCCTCTAGCGAGTTTCATGGCGGCCCGTACCCTAAACCGACTCAGGTGGTCAGGTAGAGAATACCGAGGCGTTCGGGTGAACTATGGTTAAGGAACTCGGCAAAATGCCCCCGTAACTTCGGGAGAAGGGGGCCATCACCGGTGATGAGTCTTGCACTCTGAGCTGGGGGTGGCCGCAGAGACCAGCGAGAAGCGACTGTTTACTAAAAACACAGGTCCGTGCGAAGCCGTAAGGCGATGTATACGGACTGACGCCTGCCCGGTGCTGGAACGTTAAGGGGACCGGTTAGTCACTCTTCGGGGTGGCGAAGCTGAGAACTTAAGCGCCAGTAAACGGCGGTGGTAACTATAACCATCCTAAGGTAGCGAAATTCCTTGTCGGGTAAGTTCCGACCTGCACGAATGGCGTAACGACTTCTCGACTGTCTCAACCATAGGCCCGGTGAAATTGCACTACGAGTAAAGATGCTCGTTTCGCGCAGCAGGACGGAAAGACCCCGGGACCTTTACTACAGTTTGATATTGGTGTTCGGTTCGGCTTGTGTAGGATAGGTGGGAGACTGTGAAGTGCGGGCGCCAGCCCGTGTGGAGTCGTCGTTGAAATACCACTCTGGTCGTGCTGGATGTCTAACCTGGGTCCGTGATCCGGATCAGGGACAGTGTCTGATGGGTAGTTTAACTGGGGCGGTTGCCTCCTAAAGAGTAACGGAGGCGCCCAAAGGTTCCCTCAGCCTGGTTGGTAATCAGGTGTTGAGTGTAAGTGCACAAGGGAGCTTGACTGTGAGACCGACGGGTCGAGCAGGGACGAAAGTCGGGACTAGTGATCCGGCGGTGGCTTGTGGAAGCGCCGTCGCTCAACGGATAAAAGGTACCCCGGGGATAACAGGCTGATCTTCCCCAAGAGTCCATATCGACGGGATGGTTTGGCACCTCGATGTCGGCTCGTCGCATCCTGGGGCTGGAGTCGGTCCCAAGGGTTGGGCTGTTCGCCCATTAAAGCGGTACGCGAGCTGGGTTTAGAACGTCGTGAGACAGTTCGGTCCCTATCCGCTGTGCGCGTAGGAGTCTTGAGAAGGGCTGTCCCTAGTACGAGAGGACCGGGACGGACGAACCTCTGGTGTGCCAGTTGTCCTGCCAAGGGCATGGCTGGTTGGCTACGTTCGGGAGGGATAACCGCTGAAAGCATCTAAGCGGGAAGCCTGCTTCGAGATGAGGACTCCCACCCCCTTGAGGGGTTAAGGCTCCCAGTAGACGACTGGGTTGATAGGCCGGATCTGGAAGGCGGGTAACCGCTGGAGGTGACCGGTACTAATAGGCCGAGGGCTTGTCCTCAGTTGCTCGCGTCCACTGTGTTGGTTCTGAAACCACGAACAACCCCGTTGGCTGAACGGTGCCACTGGCAATGGTGCTGTTGCTGCCGTTGAGACCCGTTTATCAGGGTGTCTGAAAGGGTTTCGGTGGCCATAGCATGAGGGAAACGCCCGGTTACATTCCGAACCCGGAAGCTAAGCCTCATAGCGCCGATGGTACTGCAGGGGGGACCCTGTGGGAGAGTAGGTCGCCGCCGAACAATCTTTGGAGGACCTCTGGTTCCAGCGACTCGCTGGAACCAGAGGTCCTTTTTTGTTTTTCCGAAGCGCGCCGGGTACCCGGCTGCGCGAGAATGACTTGCGGTACCGATGACAGGAGTCACCCATGTCCACCAACTCTCCCGACGAGCGACCGGAGCGCGATCAGCGCCGCCAGGACAGTGGTGACCGCGGCGGCTACCGAGGAGGTCCGCGCCGGGACAACGACCGCCGGGACAACGACCGTGGCGGCTTCGGCCGGCGCGATGACCGTCGTGACGGTGACCGGGGTGGTGACCGCGGCGGCTTCCGTCGCGACGACAACCGCCGTGATGACAACCGTCGTGACGACAACCGCAGCGGCGGCGGATTCCGTGGCCGTGACGACCGGCGTGAGGGCGACCGGGGCAGCCGCCCGCCGTTCCGTCGCGACGATCGACCCACCGGCGGTCCGCGTCGTGACGACCGTGGCGGGTTCCGTCGGGAAGGGGACCGTCGGGAGGGGGACCGTCCGGCGTTCCGTCGTGATGACCGTCCCAGCAGTGGTCCGCGTCGTGATGACCGTCCCAGCAGTGGTCCCCGTCGTGATGACCGCCCCAGCGGCGGTCCGCGTCGGGACGACGACCGTGGTGGTTTCCGTCGGGACGACAACCGTGGTGGTGGCGGTGGTTTCCGGCGCGACGACCGCAATGACTTCCGCCGTGATGACCGCCGTGACGACCGTCGTGACAGCGGTGACCGTGGCGGGTTCCGGCGCGACGACCGGCGTGATGACCGTCGTGACAGCGGCGACCGCGGTGGCTTCCGCCGTGATGATCGCGGTGACTTCCGGCGTGACGATCGTCGGGGCGATGACCGTGGCGGGTTCCGTCGGGAGGGGGACCGTCCGGCGTTCCGTCGTGATGACCGTCCCAGCAGTGGTCCGCGTCGTGATGACCGTCCCAGCAGTGGTCCCCGTCGAGACGACGACCGTGGTGGTTTCCGTCGGGACGATCGTCGGGGCGATGACCGTGGCGGGTTCCGTCGGGAGGGGGACCGTCCGGCGTTCCGTCGTGATGACCGTCCCAGCAGTGGTCCGCGTCGTGATGACCGTCCCAGCAGTGGTCCCCGTCGAGACGACGACCGTGGTGGTTTCCGTCGGGACGATCGTCGTGATGACCGTCGTGACAGCGGCGACCGCGGTGGCTTCCGCCGGGACGACCGGCGTGACGACCGTCGTGACAGCGGTGACCGGGGTGGTTTCCGTCGGGACGACAACCGCGGTGGTGGCGGCGGTTTCCGGCGCGACGACCGCAATGACTTCCGCCGTGATGACCGGCGTGACGACCGCCGTGACGACCGGCGCGAGGGCGAGCGTCCGGCCTTCCGTCGCGACGACCGGCGTGACGACCGTCGGGACGACCGCCGTGGTGGTGGCGGCTTCCGCGCCCGTGACGAGCGGGGGCGTGACGACCGCGGACGCGGTGGCCCCCGTCGTGACGACCGGGGTGGCCGTCCCGGTGGCTTCCGCGGCCGTGACGACCGTGGAGGCGACGACCGGCGCGGTGGCGGCTTCCGTGGCCGTGACGAGCGCGACCGGGACCGTGAGCCGATCAAGCGGCTGCCGATCCCCGATGACGTCACGGGTGAGGAGATCGACGCGGACGTACGGCAGGAGCTCCTGAGCCTGCCGAAGGGGCTCGCGGAGGACGTCTCCAGGAACCTGGTGATGGTCGCCCGGCTCATCGACGAGGACCCCGAGGGCGCGTACGCGTACTCGAAAATCGCCCTGCGGCTGGCGTCGCGTGTGGCCGCCGTACGCGAGGCGGCCGGGTTCGCCGCATACGCGAACCAGAAGTACAGCGAGGCGCTCGCCGAGTTCCGGGCGGCGCGCCGTATGACCGGGAACGTGGATCTGTGGCCCGTCATGGCGGACTGCGAGCGCGGCCTGGGCAGGCCCGAGAAGGCGCTGGACATGGCGGGTGCGCCCGAGGTGCACAAGCTGGACAAGGCCGGGCAGGTCGAGATGCGGCTCGTGGCGGCCGGCGCCCGGCGCGACATGGGGCAGCTCGACGCCGCCATCGTGACGCTTCAGAGCCCGGAGCTCGCCTCGAACTCCGTACAGCCCTGGACGGCCCGACTGCGCTACGCCTACGCCGACGCGCTGCTGGCCGCCGGTCGTGAGAACGAGGCGCGCGAGTGGTTCGCGAAGGCCGTCGAGTCCGACAAGGACGGCAGCACGGACGCCTCCGACCGGCTCGCCGAGCTGGACGGCGTCGAGTTCGTCGACGCGCTCGTCGAGGACGAGGACGAGATCGAGACCGCGGCGGACGCGCAGGCCGACACCGAGGTCGAGATCGAGGACGACGGTGAGGACGACGTCGTCGAGGCCGAGGCGACCAAGCCGGTCGTCGAGGACGACGACGAGGACGAAGACGACGAGGAGGATGCTCCGCGGGACTGAGGGTGCTCCTCGGTGCTGACGTAGGGCGGTTGTCGTAGGACAAAGGCGGCGGGATTCCGGAAGGGATCCCGCCGCCTTTGGTGTTTCAGCCCCTGTTTCTGCCTGTGGAGTCTCAGAGGGGCAGCGCCCGCAGCACCAGCCCGGACGCCGGCTTAGGGCCGAACGACGTGGACTTGCGGGGCATCGTGACGCCCTGGCGGGCGAGGTCGCGTACGACCTCCTCGCGGACCGGGTGCATCAGGACGGCCGTACCGCCGTCGCGCTCCGCCTTTTCCACCGTGGCGGCCGTGTCGTGGATGTACGCGATGTGGGCGGGCGAGTCCTCGGGGATGCCCCAGACGTGGGCCAGGAGCGTGGCGTGCAGGACGGTCGCGTCGAGGGTGCGCCAGGCCTCGGGGCGGTCGGCGGGGACCGTACGGGCGAGGAGGTCCGGGGACGGGCGGTCGACCAGGTGGAACGAGCCGTCGCCCGCGAGGAGGAAGGCGTTGCCCTCGGCGGCGGCCACGGCCAGGGCCTCCAGGGCTTCCGGGAGCGGAACGTCGAGGTGACGTACGCGGAACGAGTCCGAGAGGGCGGTCAGCGCCTGAGCGACCGGCAGGCCGTGCAGCAGGCGGTGGATCGCGCGGACCCGGAGGGGGTAGCGCGCGGTGTCCACCAGGAGTACCAGGCCGTAGTCCCAGGGGCTGGGGGAGGGGTGTTCGGTGCGTAGCCGCAGGTAGGTCGCCCAGCGGTGGTGGCCGTCCGCGATGAGGGCCTGGTGCCGGCCGAGATCCGCCTGGATCTCGGCCAGATCGGCCGGGTCGGTGATCGCCCACAGGCGGTGGTTGAAACCGTCCTCCGTGGTCGTCGAGAGCAGCGGCTCGCCTTCCGCGGTGCGCTCGATGACGGCGGCCGTGCCGACCCGGGAGCCGTTGCCGCGGTAGGTCAGCAGGAGCGGTTCGAGGTTGGCGGAGGTGGCGCGCATCAGGGCCGCGCGGTCCGCGATGATGTGCGGCATGACGTCCTCGTGCGGAAGGACGACGCCGGCGGACGGCTCCGACAGGCGCAGGGCGCCGATGATGCCGCGTTGCAGCAGGCCGTCGTCGTGCTGCTCGTAGACGTATAGGCCCGGCACGGGGTCGGCGGCCAGGACGCCCTCGGAGACCCAGCCCTGCAGGGTGTCCGCCGCCTGGCGGTTGCGGGCGGTCGGGGTCGTGTCCTGGGGGAGGATCAGCCGCACGATGTTGTGCGGGTCGGCGGACTCGAGGTGGAGCAGACCGTCCGGCCGGACGATGACGTCGTACGGCGGGGATGTCACGGCGGCGAGGCTGCCGACCCGGTCGGGGTCGTAGCGCAGGCCTCGGAACGGGGTCAGTTCGAGGCCGCTGCGCGCCGGGGTTTCCTCCGCGGGACCTGCATAGTTCATTGAGGCATCGTAAGTGTGCCAGCGCTGTGGGGGATGATCGGGGGAAAGAGATCGAACGAGGAGCGATGCGTAATGAGCCAGACCGTCAGGACGCGGCCCGAGGCCAGTGGGCAGGCCCTGAGCGAGGCCTACGACACGGCTCTGCTCGACCTGGACGGCGTGGTGTACGCGGGCGGGAACGCGATCGCGTATGCCGTGGAGTCACTGGGCACCGCCCGCTCGGGAGGGATGCACCTCGCGTATGTCACGAACAATGCGCTGCGTACGCCCGAAACGGTGGCGGAGCATCTGAGTGAGCTGGGTATACCGACGGGCGCCGACGATGTCATCACCTCGGCTCAGGCCGTGGCACGGGTGATCAGTGAGCAGGTGCCCGCCGGTGCGCGCGTGCTGGTCATCGGCGGCGAGGGACTGCGGGTCGCGCTGCGCGAGCGAGGGCTCGAGCCGGTCGAGTCGGCGGACGACGACCCGGCGGCGGTCGTCCAGGGGTTCGGCGGCGCCGACCTGCCCTGGGGGCGCTTCGCGGAGGCGTCCTACGCCGTCGCGCGCGGGGTGCCGTGGTTCGCGTCCAACACCGACCTGACGATCCCCAGTGCGCGCGGGATCGCGCCCGGGAACGGGGCCGCGGTGGAGGTCGTGCGCATCGCCACGGGCGCCGAGCCGCAGGTGGCGGGCAAGCCGCTGCCCCCGATGCACCGCGAGACGATCCTGCGGACGGGGGCGAAGCGGCCGCTGGTGGTCGGCGACCGGCTGGACACGGACATCGAGGGCGCGTTCAACGGTGAGGTGGACTCGCTGCTCGTGCTCACCGGGGTGACGGACGGCGCGCAGCTCCTGGCCGCGCCGCCGCAGCACCGGCCGACGTATGTGGACGGCGATCTACGGGGGCTGCTCACGGGGCAGCCGGAGGTCGTGGAGGAGGGCGACGCGTTTCGCTGCGGCGGGTGGACGGCGCAGGCGGGGAGTGAGCGTCTGGAGCTGGCGGGCGACGGCGAGGCGCTCGACGGGCTGCGGGCGCTGTGCGCGGCGGCGTGGACGGCCGCGGGCGAGGGGACGTGCGAGCTGGACGCGGGGAAGGCGCTGGCGAGGCTGGGGCTCTGACGGCCGAGGGAGGCTCAGGGGCTCCTTGGTGGTGGTGAGTAGTCACCGGGGATCGAAGCGTGAGTGAGGGTAGGCTAACCTAACCACGTGTTGGTCGACAGTCCCCCCGAACAGCGCGCGGAGACCGCCGCCGCGCCCCCGAGCCGTCAGGCGATTCGCGCCGTTGGGCTCCTCGCGTCCCTGGCCCTTCTGGCGCTCGTCGCGTTGGCGAGCATCGCGATCGGTGCGAAAGCGCTGCCGCTGGACCAGGTCTGGCACGGCCTGTTCCACGGCACGGGGACGTACTCCGACGTCGTGGTCGACGACCGGATCTCGCGTACCGTCCTCGGACTGCTCGTCGGCGCCGCGCTCGGACTGTCGGGCGCCGTCCTGCAGGCGCTCACCCGCAATCCGCTGGCCGACCCCGGACTGCTCGGCATCAACGCGGGTGCGTCCGCCGCGGTCGTCACCGCCATCACCTACTTCGGTGTCACGAGCCTGAGCGGCTATGTGTGGTTCGCCTTCTTCGGCGCGGCCGCGGTCGGGGCGCTGGTCTGGTTCCTGGGCGGCAGCCGCGGCGCTACCCCGGTGCGGCTCGCGCTCGCCGGCACGGCGATCAGCGCCGCGCTCTACGGCTATCTGCAGGCCGTGATGATCATGGACGACGCGGCGCTCGGCAAGATGCGCTTCTGGACGGTCGGTTCGCTGGCCTCGGCCACCGACTCCACCATCAAGCAGGTGCTGCCCTTTCTCGTGGTCGGCACGGTTGTCGCGCTGGCGCTCGCCCGGCCCCTGAACGCCATGGCCATGGGCGACGACACCGCCCGCGCACTCGGCGCCAACCTGAACCGCACCCGGGCGCTGTCCATGGCCGCCGCCACTGTGCTGTGTGGCGCCGCGACCGCCGCCTGCGGGCCCATCGTCTTCGTCGGGCTCATGGTCCCGCACGTGGTCCGCTCCTTCACCGGGCCCGACCTGCGCTGGATCCTGCCGTACGCGACGGTGCTGTCGCCCGTGCTGCTCCTAGGCGCCGATGTCGTGGGGCGGATGGTCGTGCGGCCCGCGGAGCTGCAGGTCGGCATCGTCACCGCGGTCCTCGGCGGGCCGGTCTTCATCTCTCTCGTACGACGGCGGAGGACGGCGCAGCTGTGACGAACACACGTACCCGAGCCGTGCGGACGCGCGGCGGTCTCTCGGTCCGGCTGGACGTCCGGGCGTTCACCGTCGTCGGGCTGCTGCTGGTGGCCGCGCTCGCCGCGAGCGTGGTGCTGATCGGCACCGGCGACTTCCCGATCCCGGCCGTCGACGTCCTCAAGACGCTCGTCGGCAACGGGAACGCGGGACAGGAGTTCATCGTCAACGACCTGCGGCTGCCACGGGTACTCGTCGGCCTGCTGGTCGGGGCCTCGCTGGGGCTCGGCGGGGCTCTCTTCCAGTCCATCTCCCGCAATCCGCTGGGCAGCCCGGACGTCCTCGGCGTCGGCCAGGGATCGACGGCCGGGGCGCTCATCATGATCGTGCTGTTCTCGGGCAGTGCGAACCAGGTCGCGCTGGGAGCGCTCGTCGGCGGTCTGGTGACCGGGCTCGCCATCTATCTGCTCGCCTGGAAGCGGGGCGTGCACGGATACCGACTGGTCCTGGTCGGTATCGGAGTCTCCGCGATCGTCACGGCGGTCAACGGCTATCTGCTCACCAAGGCGGACATCGTCGACGCGGCCCGCGCGGTCGTCTGGATGACCGGCTCCCTCAATGGCCGCGACTGGGCGCAGGTCTGGCCGCTGCTCGTCCTGTGCGCCGTCCTCGTCCCGCTCGTCCTCGGCAACGCGCGCGGGCTGCGCATGATGGAGATGGGCGACGACGTGTCGTACGCCCTCGGAGTGGGCGTCGAGCGCGTACGGCTGCTGCTGATGCTGGCCGCGGTGCTGCTCACCGCAGGTGCCACCGCCGCCGCGGGCCCGGTCGGCTTCGTGGCGCTGACCGCGCCGCAGCTCGCCCGGCGGCTGACCCGCTCACCGGGGCCGAACCTGGTGCCGTCGATGTGCATGGGCGCGACCCTGCTGATCGTCGCGGACTGGGCCTCGCAGCGGGCCTTCGGAGCCGATCAGCTGCCCGTCGGCGTCGTGACGGGGGTCCTGGGCGGGCTCTATCTGCTGTGGCTGCTGGTCACCGAGCGCAGGGCGGGCCGGATATGAGCGCCGCGGCGAACAAGAACGCTCAGGCGACCAAGAACACTCAAAGGAGCACTGTGAACCGCCTGTCCGCCGACAACGTCACCCTCGGCTACGACCAGCGTGTCATCGCGGAGAAACTGTCGGTGGAGATCCCCGACAACTCCTTCACCGTGATCGTCGGCCCGAACGCGTGCGGCAAGTCCACGCTGCTGCGTGCCCTGTCGCGGATGCTCAAGCCGTCCGTGGGGCGGGTGCTGCTCGACGGGCAGGTCATCCAGTCGATGCCCGCGAAGAAGGTGGCCAGGACGCTCGGGCTGCTGCCGCAGTCGTCGATCGCGCCGGACGGCATCACGGTCGGCGACCTGGTCGGCCGGGGCCGCTATCCGCACCAGGGCCTGCTGCGCCAGTGGTCGACGGAGGACGAACGGGTCGTACAGGAGTCGATGGCCTCCACCGGCGTCGCCGAACTCGCCGATCGCTATGTCGACGAACTGTCCGGCGGCCAGCGCCAGCGCGTGTGGATCGCGATGGCCCTCGCCCAGCAGACCCCGCTGCTGCTGCTCGACGAGCCGACGACCTACCTCGACATCCAGCACCAGATCGACGTGCTCGACCTGTGCGCCGAGCTCCACGAGGAGCAGGGGCGCACCCTGGTCGCGGTCCTGCACGACCTCAATCACGCGGCCCGGTACGCCACCCACCTCATCGCCCTGCGTGAGGGCCGGGTCATCGCCGTGGGCGCACCGAACGACATCGTCACGGCCGAACTGGTCGAGGAGGTCTTCGGGCTGCGCTGCCAGGTCATCGACGACCCGGAGACCGGGACGCCGCTGGTGGTGCCGGCGGCGCGGAAGGCCCGCGTGCGGGTGGCCGCCGGAGCCGCCGGTGCCGGAGCCGCTACAGAAGCTTCCTGAGGCGGAACAGGTCGAGCAGGGCCGCCTCCAGCCGCACCCGGCCCGAGCCCCAGGCCTTGGCGAAGTTCAGCTCCCCGTCGACCATGGCGACCAGGTCGTCGCCAGACATGGCGAGTCTGATCTGGGCCTTCTCCTGGGGCGGCCCCTGGAGGGTGTCGAGCACGTGGATCCGGCCGTCCGTGAGACGACCGACGAAGGTGACGTCGAGGTCGGTGATACGGCAGCTGAGCGAGCGGTCCAGGGCCGCCGCCTCGCGTACCTTCCCGTCGGCGCCCACCATGTTGTCCGAGAGCTTGTCGAGTGCGCTGCGGCACTCCTCAATCGTGGCCATCGCGGTCGACGGTACCGCAGCGCTTCGGGGTAGCGTCGGGGCATGAACGAGTCAGTGCCGCAGGCCGGGACTCCGCAGGGCGTGATGCCGGAGCCGGAGGTTCCGATCGAGGTCGAACCCGAACTCGAGTACGACCCCGCCGCCCCGGCCCCACTGGACGTGGACCGCACGCCCACCGGGAACGCCGAGGTCGACGCCCAGCTCGACCGGCTGGGCGACGCCGACCACCTCGCCACGGACGGACATGTCGAGGTGTACGAGGATGTACACAGGGGGCTGCGCGACGCGCTGACCGCGCTCGACGCCCGCCCGGGACCTCCGGCTCCCACCCGTCACCCGACCACCGCCCCTCAATGAGACCCTTCGGGTCACCCCTATCAATGACCGCACGACCGCAGGAGCTGAACCCAACGTGGCAGGAGTGGCACGCCGCCGCCTCGACGCCGAGCTGGTCCGCCGGAAGCTCGCCCGCTCGCGCGAGCACGCCAGCCAGCTGATCGCCGCCGGCCGGGTGAGCGTCGGCAAGACCCTCGCGACCAAACCCGCCACCCAGGTGGAGACCGCGGCCGCGATCGTGGTCACGCAGGACGACAGCGAGCCCGACTACGTCTCGCGCGGCGGGCACAAGCTCGCGGGCGCCCTGGCCGCCTTCGTGCCCCAGGGGCTGAAGGTCGGGGGACGGCGGGCGCTGGACGCCGGAGCGTCCACCGGAGGCTTCACCGACGTACTGCTGCGCGCGGGTGCCTCCCACGTCGTCGCCGTCGACGTCGGCTACGGTCAACTCGCCTGGTCTCTGCAGAGCGATGAACGCGTCACCGTCAAGGACCGTACGAACGTACGCGAGTTGACGTTGGAGGCGATCGATGGGGAGCCCGTGGATCTTGTTGTCGGGGATCTGTCCTTCATCCCGCTCGGCTTGGTGCTGCCCGCCCTCGTGCGGTGCGCGGCGCCCGACGCCGATCTGGTGATGATGGTCAAGCCGCAGTTCGAGGTGGGGAAGGAGCGGCTGGGGAGTGGTGGAGTCGTACGCAGTCCGGAACTGCGCGCCGAGGCGGTGCGCGGAGTGGCCCGACGGGCCGCGGAACTGGGGCTCGGGGTGAAGGGCGTGACCGCGAGTCCGCTGCCCGGACCCTCGGGCAATGTCGAGTACTTTCTGTGGCTGCGTGCCGGGGCACCCGAACTCGACCCGGCCGACGTTGACCGTGCAGTGGCGGAGGGGCCGCGTTGACAGAGACCCGAGCTCGTACTGTTTTCCTGCTCGCCCACACCGGGCGGCCGGCCGCGATCCGCAGCGCCGAACTCGTGGTCCAGGGGCTGCTGCGCTCCGGGATCGGGGTGCGCGTGCTGGAGGCGGAGGCGGCCGATCTGCCCCTGCCGCCCGAGGTGGAGCTGGTGAGGGAAGCCACTCCGCAGTGCCTCGACGGATGCGAACTGCTGATCGTGCTCGGCGGTGACGGCACGCTGCTGCGCGGCGCCGAGTTCGCCCGCGCCTCCGGCGTGCCGATGCTCGGCGTCAACCTCGGCAGCGTCGGCTTCCTCGCGGAGGCCGAGCGGGACGACCTCGACAAGGTGGTCGACCGGGTGGTGACCAAGGCGTACGAGGTCGAGGAACGCATGACCGTCGACGTCGTCGTGCACCAGAACGGCGACATCGTGCACACCGACTGGGCGCTCAACGAGGCCGCCGTGCAGAAGGTCTCCGCCGAGAAGCTCCTCGAGGTCATCCTCGAGATCGACGGGCGGCCGGTCACCGGCTTCGGCTGCGACGGCATCGTCTGCGCGACCCCGACCGGGTCCACGGCGTACGCCTTCTCCGCCGGCGGACCGGTCGTCTGGCCCGAGGTCGAGGCGCTGCTCATGGTGCCGATCAGCGCGCACGCGCTGTTCGCCAAGCCGATGGTGACCTCGCCGAACTCGGTGCTCGCGGTGGAGGTGCTGCCGCACATTCCGCCGGGGGTGCTGTGGTGCGACGGGCGGCGGACGGTGGAGCTGCCGCCGGGGGCCCGGGTGGAGGTACGGCGGGGAGCCGTGCCGGTGCGGCTCGCCCGGCTGCACCACGCCTCGTTCACCGACCGGCTGGTGGCCAAGTTCGCGCTGCCGGTTTCCGGCTGGCGCGGGGCGCCGCAGTAGAACACGGCCGGCGCCCCGGGTACCGCCCGGGGCGCCTGGCCACCCCCGCGTCGGCGGGGAGCAGCGCATCCGCAACCCGTCCAAGACGGACACGACCGGATCACCCCCGCGTCGGCGGGGAGCCATCAGGGCAACGAGGCTTCGGCAGGAAAGGTAACGCCCGGTTCTCGTTGTGGGGGGCGGCGTCGCACGGGGCCGGGAAAACCTCGTATGGTCAGGGACGTGTTGGAGGAGATGCGGATACGGTCGCTCGGAGTCATCGACGACGCGGTCGTCGAGCTGTCGCCAGGCTTCACCGCCGTGACGGGTGAGACCGGTGCGGGCAAGACGATGGTGGTCACCAGCCTCGGGCTGCTGCTCGGCGGGCGCGCGGACCCCGCCCTCGTACGGATCGGCGCCAAGAACGCCGTCGTGGAGGGCCGGGTCACCGTACCCACGGGCGGCACGGCGATCGTACGGGCCGAGGAGGCGGGCGCCGAGCTCGACGACGGCGCGCTGCTGATCAGCCGTACCGTTTCGGCCGAGGGGCGTTCCCGGGCGCACCTGGGCGGGCGTTCCGTGCCCGTGGGAGTGCTCGCCGAGCTCGCCGACGAGTTGGTGGCCGTGCACGGGCAGACCGACCAGCAGGGGCTGCTCAAGCTGTCCCGGCAGCGGCAGGCGCTCGACCGGTACGCCGGGGACGCGGTCGCCGTGCCGCTCGCCAAGTACGCGGGGGCCTACCGGCGGCTGCGGGCCATCTCGGCCGAGCTGGACGAGATCACCACACGCGCGCGTGAGCGGGCCCAGGAAGCCGACCTGCTGCGCTTCGGACTCGACGAGATCGCGGCGGTCGAGCCGCGCGCGGGCGAGGACGTGGAACTTTCGGCGGAGGCGGAGCGGCTCGGGCACGCGGAAGCGCTCGCGTCCGCCGCCACGGCCGCCCACGCCGCCCTCGCGGGCAATCCCGAGGATCCCGAGGGCATCGACGCGGCGACGCTCGTCGCGGGCGCGCACCGGGCCCTGGAGGCCGTACGGTCGCACGACTCCGCGCTCGCCGGGCTGTCCGGGCGGATCGGGGAGGTCAACATCCTGCTGCGCGACGTGGCGGGGGAGCTGGCCGGATACGCCGACGACCTCGACGCCGATCCGCTGCGGCTCGCGGCGGTGGAGGAGCGCCGGGCCGCGCTCACCCAGCTGACCCGGAAGTACGGCGAGGACATCGACGCCGTACTCGCGTGGGCCGAGCAGGGTGCCGCGCGGCTCCTCGAACTCGACGGCGACGACGAGCGGATCGATGAGCTGACCGGTGAGCGGGACGCGCTGCGGGCCGAACTGGGCGGGCTTGCGCAGGCGCTGACGGACGCCCGGACGGAGGCCGCCGAACGGTTCGCGGCCGCCGTGACCGCGGAGCTGGCCTCGCTCGCCATGCCGCACGCGCGCGTGTCGTTCGAGATCCGGCAGACCGACGACCCCGAGGGTGTGGAGCTCGGCGGGCGTACCGTCGCGTACGGGCCCGCGGGCGTGGACGAGGTCGAACTGCTGCTCGCCCCGCACCCCGGGGCGCCGCCGCGGCCCATCGCCAAGGGAGCCTCCGGTGGTGAGCTCTCGCGCGTGATGCTCGCCGTGGAGGTCGTGTTCGCGGGGACCGACCCTGTGCCGACGTATCTCTTCGACGAGGTCGACGCCGGTGTGGGCGGCAAGGCCGCGGTCGAGATCGGGCGGCGGTTGGCCAAGCTGGCCAAGAGCGCGCAGGTCGTCGTGGTGACTCACCTGCCGCAGGTCGCCGCGTTCGCCGACCGGCAGTTGCTGGTCGAGAAGACCAATGACGGTTCCGTGACGCGGTCCGGGGTGAAGGTGCTCGAGGGCGAGGAGCGGATTCGGGAGCTGTCCCGGATGCTGGCGGGCCAGGAGGACTCGGAGACGGCCCGGGCGCATGCGGAGGAACTGTTGGCCACGGCTCGGGGCGACCGGTAGTTCCGTATGAGGGCCCTTGGAGTCGTCGCATGATCACCAGCTTCGCTACCGCCATCGCCGTCACCCGCGCCGGCATGGCAGGCCTGCGCGCCAAGGCCCCCGGCGGCCCGGAGCGCTGGCAGCGCACGAACTACGTCGGGCGCGCCGTGGAGTTGTACGCCGGCCCCGCCACCGCCCTCGGAGCGGCGCTCGCGGCCGCGCGCGTCCACCGCGGCGCCGGAGCCGCGGTCCTGGCCGCCGGGGTGTGCGGCGCGTACGACGACGTGGTCGGGGCGGGTGACCCGCGCCGTGGGTTCAGGGCGCATCTGGGGGCGCTCAGGGACGGCGAGGTGACCAGCGGGGCGGTCAAGCTGTTCGGGATCTCGGCCGCGGGGCTGGTGGCGGGGGCGCTGCTCAAGGAGCGGCCCCTGGACAAGCTGCTCGCGGGGGTCGTGATCGCCGGGAGCGCGCACTTCGTCAACCTCGTGGACGTCCGGCCGGGCAGGGCCGCCGGTGCGGTGCTCGTGCTGGGGGCGCCCGGGGTGCTGCGGGGAGGGCCCGCCGGGCGGCTGTCGGCCGCGGCGGCGGGTGCGGCGGCGGCCGTGTTCCCCGACGACCTCGGCGGGCGCGCGATGATCGGAGACACCGGGGCCCACGCGCTCGGCGCCGCGCTGGGCAGCGCGATCGTCGCGGGCAACGGACGGGCCGGACTGCTCGCCCACGCCGCGGCGCTGGTGGCCGCGACGGTGTACGGGGACAAGGTCAGCGAGGCGGCGGCGCGACCGCTGGGGTGAGGCGGGCGACCGGTCGCGAAGACACGCGAATTCTCACTCGTGTGGGTGACAGGTGTCGTCGAGTTGGGCGGTGCGCCGCGAAGCTTGCTCCGATGGCGGTCCCGGAACACCCGTACGGCCTGGCATCCTTGGCGTAGTACGCGGAGCACGACGTGCGGTACATCCCCCTCTGCCTTTCCCTCTGTACGTTCTCCGTGCCCGTCCGACGCCGAACCAGGAGCCCCGGCCACGTGAGCCACGTGAGCAGCCACTCACCGCACGGTCAGTCGCCGCTGCGCACCGTGCAGGTGCTCGGCGGCAAAAGCGCGGGCAGCAGCGCGCATGTGCGGTCCCTGGCCTCGGGTCTTGTCGCCCGGGGTGTGCGGGTCACCGTGTGCGCCCCCGCCGAGACCGATGTCGCGTACGGGTTCAGTGGCGTGGGCGCTCAGCACGTTCCCGTGCCGCGCAGCAGCGATCCGGCCTCCGTGGCCGCGCTGCGGGCGGCCTGCGCGGACGCCGATCTCGTGCACGCGCACGGGTTGCACGCCGCGCTGCGGGCCGTGCTCGCGCTCAGCGGGCGGCACACACCGCTCGTCGTCACCTGGCACACGCGTTCGCACGCGGAGGGGGCGCGGGCGCATCTGCTGCGGCTGCTGGAGCGGCGGGTCGCCCGGGCCGCGGCCGTGGTGCTGGGTTCCTCGTCCGATCTCGTGGACCGCGCCCGCAGGCGCGGGGCGCGGGACGCCCGGCTCGCGGCCGTCGCGTCCCCGACGCCGCGCAAGGCCGTCGAGTACGGGGACCTCGACCGGCTCCGCCACAAGGCGCAGGCCGAACTCGGCGCCACCGACCGCCCGTTGCTCATGGCCGTCGGCTCTCTGGAACGGCACCGCGGGTACGACACGCTGCTGGACGCCTCGCGTGCGTGGCGCTCGCTCGACCCCGTGCCGCTCCTGGTGATCGCCGGTGAGGGGCCGTTGCGGCCGGTCCTCCAGCGGCGGATCGAGGACGAGGAGCTGCCGGTGCGGCTCGTCGGGCGGCGGGACGACGTCTCCGAGCTGCTTCTGGCCTCCGATCTCGCGGTGCTGCCGAGTGGTTGGGAGTCCCGTTCCGTGCTCGCCCAGGAGGCCCTGCACGCGCGTGTGCCGCTCGTCGCGACCGCTGTCGGCGGCATCCCCGAACTGGTCGGCGACGCGGCCGAACTCGTCCCGTGCGCGGACGCCGACGCGCTCGCCGGGGCCGTCGTACGGCTGCTCGAGGACGACGAGCGCCGGGAGTTGCTCAAGGAGCGCGGGGTACGGCAGGCCACGACCTGGCCGACCGAGGACGAGACCGTGGCCCAAGTGCTCAGCGTCTACGACGAGTTGACTCAGGCCAGGCCCCTGATCTAGGGCGGTCCGCCTGGTGGCTCAGGGGACGTGACGTCGTGCTCGCAGCGCCAGGCTCAACGCCAGTACCGTCTGCGGCTCGTCGAGGTCGGTGCCCAGCAACTCGCCGATCCGGGCGAGGCGGTTGTAGAGGGTCTGCCGGTTGAGGTGCAGCTCTCGAGCCGTCTCCGCCTTGCGGCCCGCGTGCGCCAAGTACGTCTCCAGGGTGGGCAGCAGCGGTGGCTTGGAGCGGAGGTCGTGGTCGCGGAGGGGGCCGATGGCACGGTCCACGAAGGCCGCCAGGTCCGGATGGTCGCGCAGACGCCACAGGAGCAGGTCGGTGTCGAGGCGGCGGGCGTCGTACCAGGGGCGGTCCGTCAGGCCCTGCGCGGCCGTCGCCGTCTCCGCCGCGTGCCGCAGCCCCGCCGAGGCCGCCGCCCAGCCGCCCGCGACCCCGACCACCACCACGGGCGGCTGCGCCCCGGGCCGCTGCATGCCCGCGCGTTCCACACCCGCTCTGAGGGCCGCCGCGACCCGGTCCGCGACCGCCGCGCGCTCGGACTCCGATCGCAGGCCCAGCAACAGGGGGACGCGGCCCTCGACCGGGCGTACGCCCAGGAGGACCGGTACTCCCACCGAGGCCAGCTCCTCCGCGACCGCGCGCGCCAGGACGGCCCAGCCGCCGCCGGGGGAGGGGCCGTCGGCGAGCCGCATCACGACCGGCAGGAGTGGGCTGTTGCCGGGCTTGAAGCCGAGCACGCGGGCCTGTGCGGGGGCGTCCTCGGCGGCGATACGGCCCTCCGCGAGGTCGGTCAGGAAGTCACCGCGTCCGCGCGCGGCCAGCTCCTCCTCCTGGCGGGCCTGCATGAGGACGACGGCCAGGATGCCCGCGGCCCGTTCCGCCGCGATCCGGTGCACGGGGGCGACCGGGGCGCTGACGGGGAGCAGGACCAGCCGGGCGCGTACCGAACCGGTGCCGGGGCCGCCGCCCGGCACGTCCACGAGGGTCGTCCCGGCGGGCGGTTCCTCCTTGTGCTGGCCGCGCATCCCCTCCCACACCTGGAGCGGATCGGCGCCCGAGGAGCCGGCGCCCGCGGCGTACAGGAGCTGGCCGTCCGCGGTCTCCAGGAAGACGGGGTTGCCGCTGAAGTCCGCGAGGATGGCGAGGACCTGGGGTATGCCCCCGCCACCGAGGAGGGCCTCGGTACAGCGCCGGTGCACTTCCTCGGCCTGCTGCAGCAGCGCGTAGTGGCCGTTGACGATCTCGGTGTGGATCTCCTCCGTGACCGCCACGAAGGGCACCTCGCGGTGCAGCTGGACCAGCGGGAGACCGGCGGAGCGGGCCGTCTCCACGAGGGCCGAGGGCAGCCGGGTGAAGCGCGGGCCGAGTTCCACGACGAGCGCCGCGATACCGCGCTCCGCGAGGGTGCGCACGAACGCGCGCTGGTCGGCGGGGCGGGTGCCGAGGCCGTAGCCCGTGGTCAGGAGCAGTTCGCCGCCCTTGAGGAGCGAGGCGATGTTCGGGACCTCGCCCGCGTGCACCCAGCGCACGGTGCGGCCCAGCCGGTCGGCGCCCGCGAGGATCTCCGGCAGCCCGCCGCGCAGCCCGGGCAGCTCCAGCGCCCGCTGCACGGTGATTCCGGCGCCCTGGGTGTCGTATCGGCTGTCCAAACGGCTGTCCATGCAGCGGACGCTACCCGGGGAGGCCTCCCGGAGGCATGTCCGAAGCCTGGGCCGTTCGCTACAGGGGCGGGATGTTGTGGTTGAAGCGGAAGACGTTGTCCGGGTCGTGGACGGCCTTCACCGCGGCCAGTCGTCGGATGTTCGCGGCGCCGAGGCCGGCCACCACGCGCTCCGCGCCCTCGTCGCCGATGAGGTTGAGGCAGACCGCGCCGCTGCTCCACGGCCGGAATGCGGCGCGCACGTCCTCGACCCACTGGACGCAGCGCTCGTCGTCGACCGGGTCCTCCCACATCCCGAAGGGGTGCACGGTCCACCGGGCGTCCCGGAACGGCACGGGGTACCGGTCCGGGCCGGAGGCGATCGCGCCGCCCTGCGGGAACAGCAGGTGGCGGGTGGCCGTGGGGACGGGCATGGCGTTCCCCAGCTCGCAGAAGACGTCCACGGCCTCGTCGGGCAGGCCGGTCAGGGACTCGGCGGACCAGTGGTTCCTCAGGCCCGGCGGGCTGTCCAGCACGCGGTGGAGTTCGGGGTGCGGGAGAGCGGTGAGGATCTCGGCCTCGTGGGGCAGCGCCCGCAGCGGCTGGGCGAGCTCGCGGAGGTCCCGCTCGGGGCCCGTGTACGTCAGGAGCGCGTCGACCAGCTGTTCGCGGATGACGCCGCCGCCGGCCTCGGGAGGGGCGGCCTCCATGATCTCGCGGTACGTGCGTACTACGTCCGGGCCGGCCTCCGGGCGGTACGTCAGCAGGGCGATCGAGAACTCCGGCAGCGGGTGCAGTCTCAGGGTCAGTGCGGTGGCGACGCCGAAGTTTCCGCCGCCGCCGTGCAGGGCCCAGAAGAGTTCCGGGTTCTCGTGGTCGGTGGCCTGGACCCGCGAGCCGTCGGACGTGACCAGCTCGACGCCGAGCAGGTTGTCGACGGCGAGACCGAAGGCGCGGTCGAGCCAGCCGGTACCGCCGCCGAGGACGAAGCCGGCGACGCCGGTGGTCGGGTCCCGGGCGCCGGTGGTGGCCAGGCCGTGGGGCCGGGTGGCGTGATCGAGGTGGCTCATGAGGGCGCCGCCCTCGACCCGTACCGTCTGGGAGCCGGGGTGGACGGTCACCGTGTGCATCCGGCGCAGGTCGATGACCAGGCCGTTGTCGTTGAGCGACATTCCGGCCACGCTGTGGCCGCCGGCTCGGACCGCGATGTGGAGGTCCAGGTCCCGGGCGAAGCGGACGCAATGGACTACGTCCGCCTTGGTCTCGCACTGGGCGATCACCGCGGGGTGGCGGTCGATCAGGCTGTTGAAGACCTTGCGGGCGTTGTCGTAGCCGGGGTCTTCTGGCCTGAAAGCGTCGCCGGTCAGGTCCGTGCGTAGGGCGGCGAGGCGGGTGTAGGCCTTTGAGAAGGGGGACATCGCAGGTGCCCCCTTTTCAGGAGGGGACGGGACTGCTTTTCAGCCTACGGGCTTGTGTGAGGCTGCGGGCGGGTGGGGGCTGGTCGCGCCCACGCGGCGGAGCCGCACAATGCCACAGCCCCGCGCCCCTAAAAGCAGCGGCCCGCGCCCCTTGAAGAGAGCATCGGCCCGTGTCCCTGACGAAGGCAGCGGCCCCGCTCCGAAAGGGGATGAAAGCGGCGGCCCTAGCTTCCGAAAAGGCGGCCCTAGCTGTTCTGTCCACGGAGGTTGGTGACAGTGATCACGGTTGGGTGATCTTGAACGAGTGAGGGCCTTCCGGGTTCGGTGTGGATTGCGACGTCTACACACGAACGACAAGAAGGCCCTCATGCCCCACCGTAATGCACCCCTGACCGAGACCGGCCGCCTGCGTCTGGCCCGCTGCGTCGTCGAGGACCGATGGCCGCTCCGCCGGGCCGCGGAACGGTTTCAGGTATCGGTCACCACCGCTGCCCGCTGGGCGGGGCGTTACCGCCTGCTCGGCGAGGCGGGCATGGCCGACCGTTCCTCCCGCCCGCACCACAGCCCGCGCCGGACCCCGACACGCACCGAGCGCAGGGTCATCAAGGTCCGCGTCCTGCGCCGCTGGGGGCCGGCTCGTATCGCCTACCTCCTCGGGCTGAACCCGGCCACCGTCCACCGCATCCTGACCCGCTACCGCCTGTCCCGCCTCTCCCACCTCGACCGCGCCACAGGCCGGGTCATCCGCCGCTACGAACACCCGGCACCCGGCGACCTGGTCCACGTCGACATCAAGAAACTCGGCAACATCCCTGACGGCGGCGGCCACAAGGTCCTCGGCCGTCAGGCAGGCCGCAGGAACCGCGCCAACGCCGGCGTGAGCTACCTGCACAACGCTGTCGACGACCATTCCCGCCTGGCCTACAGCGAGATACTCACCGACGAGAAGAAGGAGACCGCCACCGCGTTCTGGCAGCGGGCCCACGCCTACTTCGCCTCCTGCGGGATCACCGTGCGGCGCGTCCTGACCGACAACGGCTCCTGCTACAAGTCGTTCCTCTGGCGCGACGCGCTCGCCGCAGCCGGGATCACCCACAAGCGAACCCGGCCCTACCGGCCCCAGACGAACGGCAAGGTGGAGCGCTTCAACCGCACCCTGCTCGACGAATGGGCCTACGCGACGCCCTACCGAACCGAGAGCGAACGACGCGACGCCTACCCGCACTGGCTGCACACCTACAATCACCACCGCGGACACACCGCGCTCAAGGGCCAGCCACCCGCCAGCCGCGTCCCCAACCTCACGGGTCAATACACCTAGCTCCCGAAAAGGGGGGCGCGGGCCGCCGTCCCGCTCGTGTCAGCCGCCGTACGCGCCGCTCGCCGTCAGCCTCAGAGCCGTGTCGATCAGGGGCACGTGGCTGAAGGCCTGGGGGAAGTTGCCCACCTGGCGCTGGAGGCGGGGGTCCCATTCCTCGGCCAGGAGACCCAGGTCGTTGCGGAGGGCCAGGAGCCTTTCGAAGAGCTTGCGGGCCTCGTCGACGCGGCCGATCATCGCCAGGTCGTCCGCCATCCAGAAGGAGCAGGCCAGGAAGGCCCCCTCGTCGCCCTCGAGACCGTCCACGCCCGCGTCCTCGCCGGTGGTCGGGTAGCGCAGGATGAAGCCGTCCGGGGTGGACAGCTCGCGCTGGATCGCCTCGATGGTGCCGATCACGCGCTTGTCGTCCGGGGGGAGGAAGCCCATCTGCGGGATGAGGAGCAGCGAGGCGTCCAGTTCCTTGGAGCCGTACGACTGCGTGAAGGTGTTGCGCTCCTTGTCGTAGCCCTTCTCGCAGACGTCCCGGTGGATGTCGTCGCGCAGTTCGCGCCACTTCTCCAGCGGGCCGTCCGCGTCACCGGACTCGATGAGCTTGATCGTGCGGTCGACGGCGACCCAGGCCATCACCTTGGAGTGCACGAAGTGGCGGCGCGGGCCGCGGACCTCCCAGATGCCCTCGTCCGGCTGGTCCCAGTGGTCCTCCAGGTAGCGGATCAGCTTCAGCTGGAGGAGCGAGGCGTAGTCGTTGCGTGACAGGCCGGTCATGTGAGCCAGGTGCAGAGCCTCGGTGACCTCGCCGTACACGTCCAGCTGGAGCTGGTGCGCGGCGCCGTTGCCGACCCGTACGGGGCCCGAATTCTCGTATCCGGGCAGCCAGTCGAGCTCCGCTTCGCCCAACTCGCGCTCGCCCGCGATGCCGTACATGATCTGCAGGTTCTCCGGGTCGCCGGCCACCGCGCGCAGCAGCCATTCGCGCCAGGCGCGGGCCTCCTCGCGGTAGCCGGTGCGCAGGAGGGAGGAGAGGGTGATCGCCGCGTCGCGCAGCCAGGTGTAGCGGTAGTCCCAGTTGCGTACGCCGCCGATCTCCTCCGGGAGGGAGGTGGTCGGCGCGGCGACGATGCCGCCCGTGGGGGCGTACGTCAGGGCCTTGAGGGTGATCAGGGAGCGGACGACGGCCTCGCGGTAGGGGCCGTGGTACGTGCACTGCTCGACCCAGTCGTGCCAGAACTCCTCGGTGGCCTCCAGGGCCTGCTCCGGCTCGGGCAGCGCGGGGGGCTGCTTGTGTGAGGGTTCCCACGAGATGGTGAACGCGATCCGGTCACCGGGTGCCACCGTGAAGTCCGCGTACGTGGTCAGCGCCTTGCCGTAGGTTTCACAGGCGGTGTCGAACCACACCGAGTCGGGCCCGGCGACGGCGACCGTGCGTCCCTCGTGCTTGTGCACCCAGGGCACCACGCGGCCGTACGAGAAACGCATCCGCAGCGCGGAGCGCATCGGGACCCGGCCCGTGACGCCTTCCACGATCCGGATCAGCTGGGGCGCGCCGTCACGTGGCGGCATGAAATCGGTCACCCTGACCGTGCCGCGCGGGGTGTCCCACTCGGATTCGAGGATGAGCGAGTCGCCGCGGTACGACCGGCGCGCCGCCGTCGGTGGTTCGGTGTCGGCCGCGTGGGCGGGCCCGAGCCGCCAGAATCCGTGTTCCTCCGTGCCGAGCAGTCCCGCGAAGATGGCATGGGAGTCGAAGCGGGGCAGGCACAGCCAGTCGACTGTGCCGTCCCGGCAGACCAGTGCTGCGGTCTGCATGTCTCCGATGAGTGCGTAGTCCTCGATGCGCCCGGCCACGTGCATCTCCAGTCGAACGGCCACGTCGCCCCCCGAGGGGCGGTCGCTCTGCGGTCAGGGAACAGGAACGTTAAAACGTTAGAAGATTGAACGTTAGAACGTTGGTAAAGCGTCGCTGCGGAACGTCAATTATCGGTGCGATTGTCGTTGCGAAACGAACTGACGAGCTCGCATGGTTCCGGGATACGGGCGGGGATGGTGCCGTGTGCCGGCCGGGCTCGGCAGCGAGTGTCCGAGCAGGATACGACGCACGTGGGTGATCCGCGTGCCGCTCCAGGCAACCCGGCTGGTCCGAACGAGTGAGTCCTGTGTGGTCTGTGCCCATGTGTGTGTGGTCTGTGCCCATGTGCGTGCGGAGCGTGGCCGGAAGCAGCCTCCCCGGGTCGCTGATACCCTGGTAGCCCGTGGACCGGTGGGCAAGAAACCCCCGAACCGCAGCGACGGCACCTCCGGAAATCTTCGGACACCACGCCGGTACGCACACCAGACCGCGACCACGGGAGCCCCCTCTTGGCCATGCCGCCCAAATCCACGACGACCAAGCACATCTTCGTCACCGGGGGTGTCGCCTCCTCCCTCGGCAAGGGTCTGACCGCCTCCAGCCTGGGTGCGCTGCTCAAGGCGCGGGGCCTGCGGGTCACCATGCAGAAGCTCGACCCCTACCTGAACGTCGACCCGGGCACCATGAACCCGTTCCAGCACGGTGAGGTGTTCGTCACCAACGACGGCGCCGAGACCGACCTGGACATCGGCCACTACGAGCGCTTCCTCGACGTCGACCTGGACGGCTCCGCCAACGTCACCACCGGGCAGGTGTACTCGACGGTCATCGCCAAGGAGCGGCGCGGCGAGTACCTGGGCGACACCGTGCAGGTCATCCCGCACATCACCAACGAGATCAAGCACCGCATCCGGCGGATGGCGACCGACGACGTCGACGTCGTCATCACCGAGGTCGGCGGCACGGTCGGCGACATCGAGTCGCTGCCCTTCCTGGAGACCGTCCGCCAGGTCCGGCACGAGGTCGGCCGGGACAACGTCTTCGTGGTGCACATCTCCCTGCTGCCCTACATCGGCCCCTCCGGTGAGCTGAAGACCAAGCCGACCCAGCACTCGGTCGCGGCCCTCAGGAACATCGGTATCCAGCCGGACGCGATCGTGCTGCGCGCCGACCGCGAGGTGCCCACCGCCATCAAGCGCAAGATCTCGCTGATGTGTGACGTCGACGAGGCGGCCGTGGTCGCGGCCATCGACGCCAAGTCGATCTACGACATCCCGAAGGTCCTGCACACCGAGGGCCTGGACGCCTACGTCGTCCGCAAGCTGGACCTGCCCTTCCGCGATGTGGACTGGACGACCTGGGACGACCTGCTCGACCGCGTCCACAACCCGCTCCACGAGATCAACCTCGCGCTCGTCGGCAAGTACATCGACCTGCCCGACGCCTACCTCTCGGTCACCGAGGCGCTGCGCGCCGGCGGCTTCGCCAACAAGGCCCGGGTGAAGATCAAGTGGGTCACCTCGGACGACTGCAAGACCCCGGCGGGCGCCGCCAAGCAGCTCGGTGACGTCGACGCGATCTGCATCCCCGGCGGCTTCGGCGACCGAGGAGTGTCGGGCAAGGTCGGCGCGATCCAGTACGCCCGCGAGAACAAGATCCCGCTGCTCGGCCTCTGTCTGGGCCTGCAGTGCATCGTGATCGAGGCCGCGCGCAACCTGGCCGGCATCCCGGACGCCAACTCCACCGAGTTCGACTCCGCCACCGCCCACCCGGTCATCTCCACCATGGCCGAGCAGCTCGACATCGTGGCGGGCGAGGGTGACATGGGCGGAACGATGCGCCTGGGCATGTACCCGGCCAAGCTCGCCGAGGGCTCCATCGCGCGCGAGGTGTACGACGGCAAGGAGTACGTCGAGGAGCGCCACCGCCACCGCTACGAGGTGAACAACGCCTACCGCGGCGAGCTGGAGAAGAAGGCCGGTCTGCAGTTCTCCGGCACCTCGCCGGACGGCAAGCTCGTGGAGTACGTCGAGTACCCGCGCGAGGTACACCCCTACCTGGTCGCGACCCAGGCGCACCCCGAGCTGCGCTCCCGCCCGACCCGCCCGCACCCGCTCTTCGCGGGCCTGGTCAAGGCCGCCGTCGAGCGCAAGACGGGCAAGTAGCCAAGGGCTGTACGGTGGCCGGGGTGCGCGTCTTTCGGGACGTGTGCCCCGGTTTTCGTTCGGTGCGTAGGAGGAACAGCGCGACATGACGATCAAGGACACCCCCGAGGAGTGGGAAGTCAGGGCCACCGCGACTCCTTTCGTCGGCAACAAGACGTCCGTCCGCACCGACGACGTGGTCATGCCGGACGGATCGGTCGCCCGCCGCGACTACCAGGTCCACCCCGGCTCCGTGGCCGTTCTCGCCCTCGACGACCAGGACCGCGCGGTGGTGCTGCGCCAGTACCGGCACCCCGTGCGCCACAAGCTGTGGGAGATCCCGGCCGGACTCCTCGACGTCCCCGGTGAGAACCCGCTGCACGCGGCCCAGCGCGAGCTGTACGAGGAGGCGCACGTCAAGGCCGAGAGCTGGCGTGTGCTGAGCGACGTCTACACCACCCCGGGCGGCTGCTCCGAGGCCGTACGGATCTTCCTCGCGCGCGATCTCTCCGAGGCCGAGGGGGAGCGCTTCGAGGTCGAGGACGAAGAGGCCGACATGGAGCTGGCCCGGGTCCCGGTCGACGAACTCGTGCGCGGGGTGCTCGCCGGAGAACTCCACAACAACTGTCTCGTCGTGGGTGTCCTTTCGCTGATCGCCGCCCGCAACGGTGACGGACTCGACGCGCTGCGCCCGGCGGAGGCGCCCTGGCCGGCCCGCCCCTTCGAGTCCTGACGCGCCCCGGACGACCTCTCCCACCTTCCGACACCATCAGTCCTACGATCGGCTGATCCGATCGGGGGACGTCTCCGCCGTGCTCCGCCGGGATCGTCGCAGAGCGTGAACTAGGCTCTGGAAACGCCCGAACCGGAGTCCCGGCGGGCTTGCGCGCGCAGTGGGACGGGAGCGTGGCCCGTGGCGGATCAGGCGGTGGACACAGACGGCACGAAGGTGTCGTCGGCAGGGCGGCACCCGGCTGCCGGGTCCGCTCCTACGGAGGGTCAGTTCCTCGGCCGTACACGGGAGTTGAAGGAACTCAGGGTCGACATCGAGCGCGCCGGCCTGGACACCCTGGCGGGCCGCAAGGCACCCCGCGCGCGCGTGCTGCTCATCGCCGGCAGGCCCGGTTCGGGCCGCACCGCGCTCGCCGAGGAGCTCGTACGGCAGGTTGCGGGGAGTTACCCGGACGGGGTGCTGCGCGCCCGGCTCACCGAAGCCGACGGCACCCCCGTGCCCACCGAGCACACCGCGCGGGAGCTGTTGGCGGCCCTGGAGCTGCCCGCGCCGGCCGGGGCCGCCGCCGACGACCTGAGCGAGGCGGTGCGCGAGGCCCTCGCCACCCGCCGCACCCTGCTGCTGCTCGACGACGCGGCCGACGCCGAGCAGGTCGACGCCCTGCTCCCGGACACCCCCGAGTGCCTGGTCGTCGCGGTCTCCGGGGGACCGCTGACCGGCATCGCGGACGTCCGCCCCTGCACCCTGGGCGGCCTGGACACCAAGTCGGCGCTCGAACTGCTGGACCGCTTCACCGGCTCGGTACGCATCACCGTCGACCCGCTCGCCGCCGAGGGACTGGTCGAGGAGTGCGCCGGTCAGCCCGCCGCCCTGCGCCTCGCGGGAGGCTGGCTCGCCGCCCGCCCCACCTCGGCCGTCGCCGACCTCGCCAAGCAGCTGCGCACCGAGGGCGACGACAGCGGCCCGCTCGCCCGGGTCTTCCGCCTCGTGTACACCGCGCTGCCCGCCACCGCCGCGCGGATACTGCGCCTGCTCTCGCTCGCCCCGGCCGGACTCATCGACCCGCACACCGCGTCCGCGCTGGCCGGCTGCTCGGTGGACACCGCCCGGGACGCCCTGGACGACTTCGTCGGCTTCGGCCTCCTACGGCCCGTCGAGTCGCGGCTGCCGCAGTACGAGGTGCCCGGCTGCCTGCTGCCGCTGCTGCGCTCCCTCGCCGAGAGCCAGGACCGCCCCGCCGAGCTGCAGCTGGCCCGCGCCCGGATGCTGGAGCGGACCGTACGGCTGCTGGTGTCCTGCCGCACCATCACGGAGACCGACAACGCGCCCGCCCGCGAGAAGCTCGCCGCGCTGCCCCGCGAGCTGCGCTTCCCGACCCCCAGGGCGGCCGAGGACTGGCTGCGCATCCGACAGCCCGCGCTGCTGGCCGCGGCCCGGCTCGCGGTCGCGGACGGCGAGCTGGACACCCTGGCCAGGCGGCTGATGGCCGCGCTGGTGCGGGCGATGGTCGCCCATTTCGGCACCCGGGCCGCGGCGCCCGAGCTGTACGGCATCCACCGCCTCGTCCTCGACGTCGCGGAGCGTCGGGGCCTGCCCCGCGAGAAGGCCGCGGCCCTGCTCAACCTCGCCGACCTCGACGCGCAGACCGGCCGTACGGCCGACGCCCTGGCCCGCTACCGGGCCGCCCTGGACGCCGGACGCGAGGCGAACGACCCCTACGCGACCGGCCGCGCGATGGAATCCGTAGGCGGCTCCCACCAGGAGCTCGGGGACTACGACCGGGCCGCCGACTGGTACGGCAGGGCGCTCGTCCAGCGCCTGGCCCGCGACGAGCGGGTGGACGCCGCCCGGCTGTACGGCCGTATCGCCACCGTGCACACCTACGCGGGCCGCTACGGCGAGGCGCTGCGCAACTGGCGGGCCGCCGTCACCGGGCACCGCAGGAACGGCGATGTGCCCGCTCAGGCAAGGGCGTTGAGCGAGTTGGCGCGCGTGCAGGAGTACGCGGGGCGGCCCGAGGAGTCACTGCGCACCTGCCACGAGGCGGTCGAGTGGGCGCGCCGCGCCGAGGACCACCGGCTGCAGGCCGCGCTGCAGCTCCGGCTGGCCGACACCCTGGACCGGCTGGGTGACCCCGCCGCGGCGCGACTGCACCGCAAGGCGGCCGAGCGCATGCTGGGTGATGAGCTCCCGGAGAGCGCGACGGCCATGGAAGACACAGAAGGCACGGAACAAGGCGCTAGTGCCTACGAAATCCGTAGTGCATCCGTCGAAGATTGATGCATTGAAAGGCTAGACAGAGAGAACCCCTTCATTAGACTGGCTCCGCCGCGTTCTTTCGTGGTGTCTCCCGGTGCACCCCGTTGCGTCCGGGTATGACATGCATTGCCCCGGCTTGCATCGCCCCGGCCGTGCATAGCCCCAGAACCCTCTGAGTCAAGGACCGTGATCGACGTGAAGGTCGGCATCCCCCGCGAGGTCAAGAACAACGAGTTCCGGGTGGCCATCACCCCCGCCGGTGTGCACGAGCTGGTGCGCAACGGCCACCAGGTCGTCGTCGAGCGCCACGCCGGTGTCGGCTCCTCGATCACGGACGACGAGTACGTTTCCGCCGGTGCGCGGATCCTGGAGACCGCCGACGAGGTCTGGGCCGCCGCCGACCTGCTGCTGAAGGTCAAGGAGCCCATCGCGGAGGAGTACCACCGCCTCCGCAAGGACCAGACCCTCTTCACCTACCTGCACCTGGCCGCTTCCAAGGAGTGCACGGACGCGCTCCTGGAGTCCGGCACCACGGCGATCGCGTACGAGACGGTCGAACTGCCGAGCCGCGCGCTGCCGCTGCTCGCCCCGATGTCCGAGGTCGCGGGCCGCCTCGCCCCCCAGGTCGGCGCCTACCAGCTGATGCGTGCCAACGGCGGCCGCGGTGTGCTGCCCGGCGGTGTCCCGGGTGTGCTGCCCGCCAAGGCGGTCGTCATCGGCGGCGGCGTCTCCGGCTGGAACGCCGCGCAGATCGCCATCGGCATGGGCTTCCAGGTGACCCTGCTCGACCGCGACATCAACAAGCTCAAGGAGGCGGACAAGATCTTCGGCACGAAGATCCAGACCGTCGTCTCCAACGCCTTCGAGCTCGAGAAGGCCTGCCTCGAGGCCGACCTCGTCATCGGTGCCGTCCTCATCCCGGGTGCCAAGGCCCCGAAGCTGGTCACCAACGAGCTCGTGTCGCGGATGAAGGCGGGAAGTGTTCTTGTCGATATCGCGATCGACCAGGGCGGCTGCTTCGAGGACTCCCGCCCGACCACGCACGCCGAGCCGACCTTCCCGGTCCACAACTCGGTCTTCTACTGCGTCGCCAACATGCCCGGCGCCGTGCCCAACACCTCGACGTACGCGCTGACCAACGCCACGCTGCCGTACATCGTGGAACTGGCCAACCGCGGCTGGGTCGAGGCGCTGCGCCGCGATCCCGCGCTGGCCAAGGGCCTCAACACGCACGACGGCAAGGTCGTTTACCGGGAGGTCGCGGAGGCGCACGGCCTGGAGCACGTGCAGCTGGAGTCCCTGCTCGGCTGAGACACCGAAGGGTGACCGGACGCGTATTCGGCTGACCCGTCAATCGGCAAAAGGCGATACGTCAACACAGGTCGTCAACGCCCCGCACCCGGCCGGACCTTGCCCAACAAGGTCCGGCCGGGTGTGTGTCGGGTCACTTTGCGACACACGTTCAACTCGCCACGAACGTAACCCTTCAACCGATTCGCACACCCGTGAAACCTGCTGTGCGACGGCCTTACGCCCTTGACAGAGGGGTGTTCGGTTGCCGACGCATCGGGTCGGGTCCGGCGGATTGTGTTGCTGCGGACCGGTGACACGCCATAGAGTCGCCAACCGTCGGCATGGTGCCACGCTGACCTATCGAGAAGTTTCCTGGTCACCAAGGAGGTAAGACGACTTGTGAATGAGTCGACATTTACTCCCGGGGGTGGTCAACCAGGAATGCCGGCGCGGGGCCAGGGCCCCACGGGGCTCGAGGCTGTCGGCTCCGTCGCTGTCCGAACCTTCGCAGCCCACAAGAGTCCCCGGATGACTCAGACAGCACACCCGAGCATGGATGGCCATCACGTGAACGCCATGGCCGGCAACGGAAGTGGCGAGAATCGCACCCACTTCGCCGACTACGACGAACTGCCCGAGGGGCACTTCTACGACCCCGATGCCGAATACGAGCCCGATCCGGAGTACGCGGCCACGCTCGCGCCCGACGCGGCCCGTCAGCGCCGTGAGCGCGTCGGTCCGACCGGACGCCCGCTGCCGTACTTCCCGATCCCGGGTCCGCTGACCAGTCACGGCCCCGCGACGATCATTGCGATGTGCAACCAGAAGGGCGGCGTCGGCAAGACGACGTCGACCATCAACCTGGGTGCCGCGCTCGCGGAGTACGGACGCCGGGTCCTGCTCGTCGACTTCGACCCGCAGGGCGCGCTCTCCGTGGGTCTCGGCGTCAACCCCATGGAGCTCGACCTCACCGTCTACAACCTGCTCATGGAGCGGGGCATGGCGGCCGACGAGGTGCTCCTGAAGACGGCGGTCCCGAACATGGACCTGCTGCCCAGCAACATCGACCTGTCCGCCGCCGAAGTGCAGTTGGTGTCCGAGGTCGCGCGCGAGTCCACGCTGCAGCGCGCGCTGAAGCCGCTGATGGCCGACTACGACTACATCGTGATCGACTGTCAGCCCTCGCTCGGCCTGCTCACCGTCAACGCCCTCACGGCGGCCCACAAGGTGATCGTGCCGCTCGAGTGCGAGTTCTTCGCCCTGCGCGGTGTCGCGCTGCTCACCGAGACCATCGAGAAGGTCCAGGAGCGGCTCAACCCCGAGCTGGAGCTCGACGGCATCCTCGCCACGATGTACGACTCCCGCACGGTGCACAGCCGCGAGGTGCTCGCGCGCGTGGTCGAGGCGTTCGACGATCACGTCTACCACACGGTGATCGGCCGGACCGTCCGCTTCCCGGAGACCACCGTCGCCGGTGAGCCGATCACCACGTACGCCTCCAACTCCGTCGGTGCCGCCGCCTATCGCCAGCTCGCCAGGGAGGTGCTCGCCCGGTGTCACGCCGAGTGAGTCTGCCGGGGGCCGACGAACTGTTCCGTACCACCGGGGGCATGGCGCTCCAGTCATCCACCCCCACCCGCCGGACCAACGGCGAGGCCCGGGTGCCGGCTCCGGCCGGTGAGAGCGAGCCGGCCGCCGTCGCGGACGACGCGCCGCAGTCGGTGCCCGTGCGGGGCGGTGACGGCGAGGGTGACGAACACGTCGCCGCCGACGCCGACACGGGGGAGTCCCGCAGCCGGGGTACGGCCCCGGAGCGCTCGGCGCGGCGCCAGGCGACGCAGGAGGGCGCGGCCGGGCAGCAGCCCGCCCGTGGCAAGCGTTCCCGCGCCGCCAACCGGCGGCCCAGCGGGCGGGAGCGGCACGACGAGAAGATCACCGTGTACGTGTCCGCCGAGGAGCTCATGGACCTCGAGCACGCCCGGCTGGTGCTCCGCGGAGAACACGGGCTCGCGGTCGACCGCGGCCGGATCGTCCGCGAGGCGGTCGCCGTCGTACTCGCCGATCTTGAATCCCGCGGGGACGCGAGCATCCTCGTACGAAGGCTTCGCGGGCGGTAGAGGTAGCCTGCGACGGCTATGACCTCGAACGACACCTCTGTCCCCGCCGGCTCCGGCGGCCGTCGCCGTGTCCTGGGCCGGGGCCCCGGCGCGACGCCGGTCCCGACGGAGGGGCTGGGCGGACCGGCCGAGGATCCGGTCGAGGCGCCGGTCGAGCCGGTCACGGGGCGGGTCGAGTCGGCCGAGGGGCCCGTCGAGGCCGCCGCGGAGACGGTGCCCGAGCCTCCGGCCCAGGCCGAGGCTCCCGCGGCTGCCGGCGAAGTCGGTGACGGGGTCTTCAAGGTGCGGCTCGCCAACTTCGAGGGGCCGTTCGACCTGCTGCTTCAGTTGATCTCGAAGCACAAGCTCGATGTCACCGAAGTGGCGCTGTCCAAGGTCACCGACGAGTTCATGGCGCACATCAGGGCGATGGGGCCGGACTGGGACCTCGACCAGACGACCGAGTTCCTGGTCGTCGCGGCGACGCTGCTCGATCTGAAGGCCGCCCGGCTGCTGCCCGCCGCCGAGGTCGAGGACGAGGCGGACCTCGCACTCCTGGAGGCGCGGGACCTGCTCTTCGCGCGGCTGCTGCAGTACCGCGCGTACAAACAGATCGCGGACATCTTCAACGCCCGGCTCGAGGAAGAGGCCCGCCGCTACCCCCGTACCGTCGGGCTCGAACCCCACCATGCCGAGCTGCTGCCCGAGGTGGTCATCAGCATCGGGGCGGAAGGATTCGCCAGGCTCGCCGTGAAGGCGATGCAGCCCAAGCCCAAGCCGCAGGTGTACGTCGACCACATCCACGCCCCGCTGGTGAGCGTGCAGGAGCAGGCCGGGATCGTGGTGGCGCGGCTGCGGGAGCACGGGGAGGCCAGTTTCCGCGCCCTTGTCGAGGACACCGAGGACACCCTCACCGTCGTGGCCCGGTTCCTGGCCCTGCTGGAGCTCTACCGGGAGAAGGCCGTGGCCCTCGACCAGGAGGAGGCCCTCGGGGAGCTCATGGTGCGCTGGACGGGCGGGGACGGCGACGCCCAGCCGAGGGTGACGGACGAGTTCGACCGCCCGGCGGAGGCGGCCAAGGACGACAAGATCAAGGACGGCGCCAAGGAGGAGAAGGCGTGAGCGAGGAGACCACCGACGTCCCGGCGGGCCTGCGTACCGTCGCCGACCTCGACCTGAAGCCCGCCCTGGAGGCCGTCCTCATGGTCGTGGACGAGCCCGCGACCGAGGAGCACCTCGCGAAGATCCTGGAGCGGCCCAAACGGCAGATCAAGGACGCGCTGCGGGAGCTGGCCGACGAGTACACCGTCCAGGGCCGCGGTTTCGAGCTGCGGCTCATCGCGGGCGGCTGGCGTTTCTACACCCGGCCCGAGTACGCGGCGGCCGTCGAACGCTTCGTCCTCGACGGGCAGCAGGCCCGGCTCACGCAGGCGGCCCTTGAGACCCTGGCGGTCGTCGCCTACCGCCAGCCGGTCAGCCGATCCCGGGTCTCGGCGGTCCGCGGAGTGAACTGTGACGGGGTGATGCGCACCCTGTTGCAGCGCGGTCTGGTCGAGGAGGCGGGCACGGAACCCGAAACAGGTGCGATCCTGTACGTGACGACGAACTACTTCCTGGAGCGAATGGGCCTGCGCGGTCTGGACGAGCTCCCGGAGCTCGCGCCCTTCCTTCCCGAGGCGGACGCGATCGAGGCCGAGACGCTGGAAGGGGTCCCGTCGTTCGATCCGGATGCACCGGACGCAGATGCAGACGACACGACGACGACGGAACTTTGATGCGAAGCAGTGGCAGTGGCAGTGGCAGGAACAGCGGGCGCGGCAACCCGCGGGGAACCGGCGGGGGCAGCAGCCCGCGGGGAACCGGCGGGGGCGGCAACCCGCGGGGGAGCGGTGGGGGCGGCAACCCGCGGGGGAGCGGTGGGAGCGGCTCCCAGCCGAGGAGCGCGGGAGGGCGCGACGACAGGCCGAAGCGTCCCAGCAAGCCCCGTCCCGAGGAGCGCCGCTACGACGTAGGCCCCGGGGCCTCGCCGGACGGCCCGAAGTCCGGGCGCGGCAACGCGGCGCGCGGCGGCGCCAAGGGCGGCCCCAAGCAGGGCCAGCAGCGCGGCGGCCGTACGGAGCCCTCGCGCTCCCGCGAGTACGAGACGCGGACCGAGGAGCGCAACCGGGACCGGTACGCGGGCAAGCCTGACGTCAAGCTGCCCAAGACCTTCCCGGGCGCCGAGCAGGAGGGTGAGCGCCTGCAGAAGGTGCTCGCGCGTGCGGGCTACGGCTCCCGGCGCTCCTGCGAGGAGCTGATCGAGCAGGCCAGGGTCGAGGTCAACGGCGAGATCGTCCTGGAGCAGGGTCTGCGCGTCGACCCGGAGCACGACGAGATCAAGGTCGACGGGCTGACCGTGGCCACGCAGTCGTATCAGTTCTTCTCGCTGAACAAGCCGGCCGGCGTCGTCTCGACGATGGAGGACCCCGAGGGCCGGCAGTGCCTCGGCGACTACGTCACCAACCGGGAGACGCGGCTCTTCCACGTCGGGCGGCTCGACACCGAGACCGAGGGCGTCATCCTGCTCACCAACCACGGCGAGCTGGCCCACCGCCTGACCCACCCCAAGTACGGCGTGAAGAAGACCTACCTCGCGCACATCGTGGGCCCCATCCCGCGCGACCTGGGCAAGCAGCTCAAGGACGGCATCCAGCTGGAGGACGGGTACGCGAAGGCGGACCACTTCCGGGTCGTCGAGCAGACCGGCAAGAACTACCTCGTCGAGGTGACCCTGCACGAGGGCCGCAAGCACATCGTGCGCCGCATGCTCGCCGAGGCCGGCTTCCCGGTCGACAAGCTCGTGCGGGTGTCCTTCGGCCCGATCACCCTGGGCGACCAGAAGTCGGGCTGGCTGCGCCGCCTGTCGAACACCGAGGTCGGGATGCTCATGCAGGAGGTCGATCTCTAGGCCCCGCCCGACGGCCCTGGAGGGCCCTGTGCGCCCTCCGCCCGCCTTCCCCGCCCATCCGGGAGCACGGCGGGCTCCTGTGCGCTCCAGGGGCCACTGAGGGCTTCTGTCGCGGATGCACGAAACGCGGCAGAGGTCTTGTGGACACGCACTCGCACTTTTTAGAGTCGTCATGACTATTAGTCGCGGTGATCGCGGGGCGCGGTGGGGAGCGGGGGCGGGTGGGCGTGCACGCACAGGAAGGCCGCTCGCCCGGTGGCGACGCCCCCGAGGGCTATGACAAGTACGCCTTCGAACCCTTCGCCGTCACCGTCGACCTCGCCGTCCTGACCGTCCGCGCGGGCGAGCTCGAGGTGCTGCTCGTCGAACGGGGGCAGGAACCGTACGCCGGCCGCTGGGCGCTGCCCGGCGGCTTCGTGCTGCCGAAGGAGTCCGCGGAGACGGCCGCCCTGCGCGAACTGGCCGAGGAGACCGGTGTCCCGGACCTCTCCTGCCTCCATCTGGAACAACTGCGGACCTACAGCGAACCCGACCGTGACCCGAGAATGCGGGTCGTCTCCGTCGCGTTCGCCGCGCTGCTCCCCGACCCTCCCGAGCCGCACGGCGGCGGGGACGCGGCGCAGGCCCGGTGGGTGCCGTACGGCTCGGTCGGCGCGCTCGCCTTCGACCACGACCGCATCCTCGCCGACGCCCACGAACGCGTCGGCGCCAAGCTCGAGTACACCTGTCTGGCCACGTCCTTCTGCCCGCCCGAGTTCACCCTCGGTGAGCTGCAACGGGTCTACGAGACGGTGTGGGGCGCCGTCCTCGACCGGCCCAACTTCCGGCGCAAGGTCCTCGCCACGCCCGGGTTCGTCGAACCGGTCCCGGGGGCCGCGCGCCTCACCGGAGGCCGCGGCAAACCCGCCGCGCTCTACCGCGCGGGCGGCGCCACCGCCCTGCAGCCACCCCTGCTGCGTCCCCCTTCGGAAGGACGTCCCTCATGACCACCACCTCGACGCTCGCGAAGCACGCCGCCACCGGTTCCCTGCTCGGCCTCGCCCTCGGCGACGCGCTGGGCTTCCCGACCGAGTTCAACGACGTCCCCTCGATCCTGGCCAAGTTCGGCCCCTGGCGGGAGATGAGTCTGCCGCGGCCCGCGATCGTCACGGACGACACACAGATGACGCTGGCGCTGGGGCGGGGACTGCGTACGGCGATGGACCGCGGCCTGCTCACACCGCTGCGGATGGAACGGCCGGTGCGCGAGGAGTTCGTGGACTGGTACCAGTCGCCCGACAACAACCGTGCGCCCGGCCGCACCTGCCTCGTGGCCTGCAACCTCCTGAAGACCGAGGGCCGGCCCTGGCAGGAGGCCAGCCAGATCGGCTCCAAGGGGTGCGGGGCCAACATGCGAGTGGCGCCGGTCGGGCTCGTACGGGGGCTCAGCGACGAACAGCGTTCGGGCGCCGCGCAGTTGCAGGCCGCGCTCACCCACGGCCATCCCACCGCGCTCGCCGCCTCTGACCTCACCGCGCACGCCGTGTGGCTCCTCGCCGGAGGCGCCGAGCCGACCGAACTGATCGGCCTCCTGCGCTCGTACGCCCAGGAGAACCGCGGCCGCTACCTCTCCCGCTGGCTCGGTGACCTGTGGACCCGCAGCCAGGACCCCACGCCGGAGCACTTCATCGGACGCGGCTGGGACGAGTGCCTCGAGGTCCTCGACCGCCTTCAGGACGCCGTGCGCACCGCCTCGCCCGAGAGCGACCCGTGCCTGGCCACCGGCGCGGGCTGGATCGCCGAGGAGGCGCTCGCCACCGGACTGCTCTGCTTCCTGCAGTTCGTCGACGAGCCCGTCACCGCGCTGCGCCGTGCGGCCTGCACCTCCGGCGACTCCGACTCCATCGCCTGCCTGACGGGCGCGTTCGCCGGCGCCCACCACGGCTCCGACGCCTGGCCGACGGAATGGGCCGACCGCATCGAGTACCAGAGCGACCTCATGTCGCTGGGGGCGCTCTGGGATGCCTGAGAGACGTCTCTGGGATGCTTGAGCGATGATCGACGACGTCCTGGACATCGACCTCGCGGCCGTGGTGGCCGAGCAGCCCGACCCGCTGCTGTTCGCCACCGTCTCCGGGGCGCACTTGTACGGCTTCCCCTCGCGCGACTCGGACGTCGACCTCAGGGGCGTACACCTGCTGTCGGCGGCCGAACTGGTCGGCCTGCGCGAGCCGGACGAGACCCGGTCGCGGATGTGGGACCGGGACGGCGTCGAGATGGACCTCGTCACCCACGACCTGCGCAAGTTCGTACGGCTGATGCTGCGGCGCAACGGCTATGTGCTGGAGCAGCTGCTCTCGCCCCTGGTCGTGCACACCGGGGAGGCGCACCGCGAGCTGGTCTCGCTCGCCCCCGGGGTCCTCACCTCCCACCACGCCCACCACTACCGGGGTTTCGCGGCGACCCAGTGGCGCCTCTTCGAGAAGACCGGTGAACTCAAGCCGCTGCTCTACACGTTCCGGGTGCTGCTCACCGGCATTCATCTGATGCGCAGCGGCGAGGTGCAGGCCGATCTGCGTACGTTGGTCGCCGAGGTCGGGGAGGCTCCCGGGTATCTGTCCGACCTGATCGTGGCGAAGGCGGAGCGGGAGCACGGGGACGCGGACGTCGACCACGCGCGCGTGGCGGCCGACGTGGAGCGGTTGCACGAGGTGCTGGACGCGGCGCAGGGCGCCTCAGCGCTGCCGGACGCTCCGTCCGCGTACGACGCCCTGCACGCGTTCGTCGTCCGGGTCCGGCTGGAGAGTCCGGGGGGCTTCGGAGTCCGCGCGGAGGGCTGAGGCGCGGCGGGTGCGCAGGAGGAAGTCCTCGACGCGGGCGTGGTCCGGTTCGGCGGGCAGAGGGCTGTGGGCGGCTGCCTCGTCCACCTCGGTCGCGAGTCGGGACATCCAGGCCTCGACCTCCGGCCAGGGGACCTCACCGCGCTTCACCGCGAGCAGCTCCTCGCGCCGGGGGCCGACGTCGATCGTCAGCGAGCCGGTGCGCAGCAGGTCACGGGAGCTCATGAGGAGGCGCAGGAGATGCATGGCGTGTTTCCAGCGCGGGGCGCCGTGCTGCCGGACGTCGGCGTCCAGCTTCTTGCGCTGGCCCAGGGCGTAGCGGGCGAACGTGTCGTGCGCCCGGCGGGAGAGGAACGCCTCGCGCAGGGCGAGGAGTTCGCGGCCCGTGTCGTCGACGTACTCGACGAGAGGGGAGTGCAGGCACTCCAGGATGTTCGGGTTGGCGCGCAGCGCGAGGGTGCAGAAGCGTTCGAGTTCCCAGCTGAACTGTTCCTCGGCCGGGCCTTCGACGTGCGTCGGGGGCTTCTCGAAGCGCCAGAAGAGAGGGGTCGGCGCGAGGAACACACCGCGGCGGTCCGTGTCGCTGCCGTCCGTGGCCAGCCCGAAGGCGCGCGAACCCATCACGCAGGAGTAGATCGTGTGGTCGCGCACCAGGGACACCGGGGTCTCGGAATGCATGTCCTGGAGCGTACGTGCCCGCTCACACCAGGAAGATCGATTTTCCCTTCACCGTGATCTTCTTCGCGGGCAGGGGACGCGGGGCCGGGCCGTGGACCACCGAGGCGTCGGTGATGCGGTACTTGCTGCCGTGGCAGGGGCAGTCGATGGTGCCGTCGGCGACCTTGTTCACCGTGCAGCCCTGGTGGGTGCAGATCGCCGAGAAGGCCTTGAACTCGCCCTTCTTCGGCTGGGTGACCACGACCTTCTCTTCCTTGAAGACCTTGCCGCCGCCGACCGGGATGTCACTCTTCTCGGCGAGTTCCTTGCCTGCTGAGGGCTTGGCGATCGGGGAGGTGGTCGCGGTCGGGGAGGAAGCCGACGAGCTGTTGCTGTCGCCGTACTTGCTGCATCCCGCGAGCAGGAAGGCCGCGCCCGTTCCGAGCACCGTGCGCCGCGTCGGGGGGTTCGTCATGTCGTCACTCCGAACGTGCGGAAGAACCAGAGAGCCGACGTCAGCCAGATGGCCGTGAGGACGACGAAGACGAGTCCTCCGACCAGGGGCAGCAGCCAGCCGGGCAGTCGCTCCGAGCGGAGCAAGAGCATTTTGGCACTAAATGCACCGAAGAAGAAGCAACCCAGGAGCGAGTGCCACATCACCCTCGGTTCGTACGTCTGATAGCCCAACGCGTACAGGCAGTGCACCGCGACCGGCACCGCCACCAGGAACGCCACCCGTCCCGACCAGCGGTGCAGCGTCGGCGCCCAGCTCGGCCCGGGCAGCTTCCCGTAGACCATGAACGCCGAGACCAGCTGGACTAGCGCGAAGGCGAACGCCGTCGTCGCCAGCCACGACTTCACCGCGCCCGTGCTGCTGAACCCCGCGAGGTTGAAGGCGGTCCCCGCAGGGTGGTGCGTCTTGCCGTAGGCGCCGAGGCCGACCGCGACCGCCGCGGCGACCAGGGCCGGGACGAGATAGCGGGCCGCGCCCGGGCGGCGGTGGGCGGGCGGGGGAGAGGGGAAGCCCTGGGTGGCGGCGTTCGGATCCACGGTCATATCGGTTCCCGATCAGGAAAGGGCCAGGAAAGGGTTCGCGAACGGATCTTGGAGCGACGGATCTTGGGGCGACGGGTCATGGGGTGACGGGTCATGGGGTGACGGGCGAGGCGGTGAGTGTCTGTCCGTCGACCGTCACGGTGCCGGTCTCCGGGTCGATCGTCGGCGCCGCCGCGGGCTTGCCGTCGCGGTCGAGGATGCCGACCTGCTTGCCGCCGGGCAGCACGATCCAGCCGCCGTCGAGTTTGGCGCCGCGCACCGTGGCGGTGGCGCGGTAGAGCCCGGACGGCTTGACCGCCTTGTCGGCGGTGAAGGCGTAGCGCTGCCCGCCGAGGTCGACGGTGCCGCGGATGCTCCTGCCGTCCTTGAGCGTGCCGTTCAGTTCGGCGCCGTGCTTGCCGGTGAGCTTCATGGTGCCGTCGTCCTTGACGTCGCCCTTCAGCCACGACTCCTTGCTCCGGCCGTCGCAGAAGTACGCGATCGCCTTGCCGCCCCGCAGGGAGACGGCGACCGCGGAGGAGTCGTCGTCGGTACGGCCCGCGTAGTCGGCGTTCGGCGGCGTCCTCTTCGAGGGAGGCGGCGCGCTCTTCGAAGCGGACGGGGGGCTCGACGAAGGCGGCGTACCGGTGGGCGACGGGCTCGCCTGGGGTGGGGCGCTGGGTGAGGCCTCCTGGGACGACGAGGACGCGTTCTTCGTCCCCGCCGTCGCGTTGAGCGTCAGCATGAAAACGGCGAGCAGCAGCCCCGCCAGAAGGGTGAGCAGCGGTCCTGGGCGCTTCATACGGGCCATGTGTGGGCCTCCCCCGAGGCGAGTCTCCTGCCATGAGAGCGGACCGGTGCCCCGGCGTCCAGAGGCGCACGGGTGTGTTCTCACTACAAGTAGCGGGATAGGGCGATTCAGGTGACATTGGCGGAGACCGGCGCCGGGCGGTGACCTGCCCCGGTCGCACTCCCGAAAGACACTCCCCGGACACTTCCCGAAACCCACTCTCGAAAGGCGTGACCATGGCGGGTAACGATCTCGGCGGCCTGCTCGGCGGTCTCCTCGGCGGAGGCGGACAGGCCGGAACCGGCGGTTCCGGCGCGGGCGACATCCTCGGCGCGCTGCTCGGCTCCCTGGGCGGCGGCGGCGGTGGCCAGGCGGCCGGCGGCAATCCCCTGGGCGGCCTGCTGGAGATGCTCACCAAGTCCGGCCTGATGGACCAGGCGCAGTCGTGGATCGGCACGGGCGAGAACAAGCCCGTCAGCGGTGAGCAGATCGCTCAGGCCCTGCCCGATGACACCCTCCAGGAGGTCGCCGCGCAGTCCGGCGTCAGCCCGCAGGAGGCCGCGGACCAGATCGCCCAGCACCTGCCCCGGGCGGTGGACAAGCTGACCCCGAGCGGAGAGCTGCCGCAGGCGGGTGCCTCCCTGGAGGACCTCATCAGGCAGCAGTCGTTCTGAGACGTGCTCCCTGTTTTCGTGCGCGGCGACCGTGTTTTCGTGCGCGGCGACCGTCTCGTCAGGCGGGCGCCGCGCACTGGCGCCTCGCGGCCTGACTACGCTGGTGTGACAGGACGAGACACGACGACATACGACGAGATACGACCAGTACGTAGCTCGGCTCAGCGAGGAGTGACACCGTGGCGGTACGAGCGGTCCGGGGCGCCGTCCAACTGGAACGGGACGAGGCCGGCCACATGGACGAGCAGGTCAGCGAGCTGCTCACCGCCATCCTGGAGCGGAACGGTCTCACCACCGACGACCTCATCAGCATCTGGTTCACCGCGACGCCCGATCTGCACAGCGACTTCCCGGCGGCCGCCGCCCGCAAGCTCGGCATCGTCGACGTGCCGCTGATCTGCGCGCAGGAGCTGGACATCGAGGGCGCGATGCCCCGGGTCGTACGGGTCCTCGCGCACATCGAGTCCGACAAGCCCCGCGCCGACATCGCGCACGTCTACCTGGGCGCCGCGGGCGCGCTGCGCAAGGACATCGCCCAGTGAGAACCGCGCTCGTCATCGGAACCGGGCTGATCGGCACGTCGGCGGCCCTCGCGCTCTCCCAGCGGGGCGTCGTCGTCCACCTCACCGACCACGATCCGGAGCAGGCCCGTACGGCGGCCGCGCTCGGCGCCGGCACCGACCAGGCGCCCGGCGGGCCGGTGGACCTCGCGATCGTGGCGGCCCTGCCGGCGCACGTGGCGGCGACGCTCGCGGACGCCATGCGGCGCGGGGTCGCGCGCGGCTACCTCGACGTGGCGAGCGTCAAGGGCGGACCGCGCCGCGAGCTGGAGGCGCTCGGCCTCGACCTCTCCACGTACATCGGTTCGCACCCCATGTCGGGCCGTGAGAAGTCGGGCCCGCTGGCCGCGACCGGCGATCTCTTCGAAGGCCGCCCCTGGGTCCTCACCCCCACCCGGGACACGGACACCGAGGTCCTGAACCTCGCTCTCGAGCTGGTGTCGCACTGCCGTGCCGTCCCCGTCGTCATGGACGCCGACGCCCACGACCGCGCGGTCGCGCTCGTCTCCCACATGCCGCACCTGGTGTCCAGCATGGTCGCCGCGCGCCTGGAGAACGCGGAGGAGGCGGCGGTACGGCTCTGCGGGCAGGGCATCCGTGACGTGACCCGGATCGCGGCCTCCGACCCGCGGATGTGGATCGACATCCTGTCCGCGAACCCGGGCCCGGTCGCCGACCTCCTCGCGGACGTCTCCGCCGACCTCGACGAGACGGTCCAGGCCCTGCGCGCCCTCCAGTCCTGCGACGAGGCCAAGCGGCGCGAGGGCGCCGGCGGCATCGAGGACGTCCTGCGCCGTGGCAACGCGGGCCAGGTCCGCGTCCCCGGCAAGCACGGTGCCGCTCCGCTGACGTACGAGACGGTGGCCGTCCTCATCGACGACCAGCCCGGCCAGCTGGCCCGCATCTTCGCCGACGCGGGGGCCGCCGGAGTCAACATCGAGGATGTACGCATCGAGCACGCGACCGGGCAGCAGGCCGGCCTCGTCCAGCTGATGGTGGAGCCGAAGGCGGCGCCGGTGCTGAGCACGGCACTGCGGGAGCGGGGCTGGGCGCTGCGGCAGTAGGTCCTGTCGTCAAATTCCCGTCGTCCGCCCGCAGGGCAGACGGGAATTTGACGACAGGACCTAGGACCGTCGTCCGGCACGGGGCCGGACACCGCGGCAGTGGCGCCGGGTGACCGACCCCGGGAAGGGTCAGTAATACGGGGTCCGGGGAGCCAGTAACCTTGTGCGGGGCGCGATCGTGCCCCGCACAGACCTCCACCCCGCACCAGGAAGGTGTTCCCACCGTGGAAAACGGCGCCGCCCGGCCCGCCCCGGCAGTGATTGTCGCCATCGACGGCCCCTCCGGCACGGGCAAGTCGAGCACCTCGAAGGCCGTGGCCACGCAGCTGGGTCTCAGCTACCTGGACACGGGTGCGCAGTACCGGGCGATCACCTGGTGGATGGTGACCAACGGCATCGACATCACGGACCCGTCCGCGATCGCCGCCGTGGCCGGGAAGCCGGAGATCATCTCCGGGACCGACCCGTCCGCGCCGGCCATCACGGTCGACGGGACCGACGTCGCGGGACCGATCCGTACGCAGGAGGTCACCTCCAAGGTGAGCGCGGTCAGCGCGGTGCCCGAGGTGCGCGCCCGGATCACCGAGCTGCAGCGCTCGATCGCGGCCGACGCCGAGCTGGGCATAGTGGTCGAGGGACGCGACATCGGCACCACCGTGCTGCCGGACGCCGATCTGAAGATCTTCCTCACCGCCTCCCCGGAGGCACGTGCCGCCCGGCGTAGCGGTGAGCTGAAGGGCACGGACATCAAGAGCACCCGCGAGGCCCTGCTCAAGCGGGACGCCGCCGACTCCAGCCGTAAGACCTCCCCGCTCGCCAAGGCGGACGACGCGGTCGAGGTGGACACCTCCGACCTCACCCTCCAGCAGGTCATCGAGTGCGTCGTCACCCTCGTCGAGGAGAAGCGGGTCGCCACGTGACCGCACCCTCCGAGAGAGGCGCCGAGGTAGGGCGCCGTATCGGCGTCGGCCTGATGTACGGGCTGTGGAAGCCGCGCGTGCTCGGCGCCTGGAAGGTCCCCGCGACCGGCCCGGCGATCCTCGCCGTGAACCACTCACACGCCATCGACGGCCCGATGGTCATGGGCGTGGCGCCCCGCCCCACCCACTTCCTGATCAAGAAGGAAGCCTTCATCGGCCCGCTCGACCCCTTCCTCCTCGCCATCGGCCAGGTGAAGGTGGACCGTGCGACCACCGACCGCACCGCCATCACCGACGCCCTCGGCGTCCTGTCGTCCGGTGGCGTGCTCGGGATCTTCCCGGAGGGCACCCGCGGTGAGGGCGACTTCGCCTCGCTGCGTGCCGGACTCGCGTACTTCGCGGTCCGCAGCGGGGCGCCGATCGTCCCGGTGGCGGTGCTGGGAAGTTCCGAGAAGAGCAGCCGGTTGACAAAGGGGCTGCCGCCGCTGCGCAGCCGGGTCGACGTCGTCTTCGGAGACCCCTTCGAGGCGGGCGACGGCAGCGGACGGCGGACCCGCAAGGCGCTGGACGAGGCGACCGCCCGCATCCAGAAGCAGCTGAGCGCCCATCTGGACCATGCCAGGCGTCTGACCGGACGCCCGGAAAACGCCGGGCGCCCCACCGGGCACTAGGCGACACTTGAGTAGTGGATCACCCGATATACGGGCGGTCCACCGATCACCACGAATGAACGACGAGGTACGGACTTCATGAACGACCACATCCAGCCCGACGGCTCGGCCGGCCCGGCCGAGCACGAGCACGGGGCGCTTGGCGATGCCGAGTACGCGGAGTTCATGGAGCTCGCCGCGGAAGAGGGCTTCGACATCGAGGACGTCGAGGGCGCGATCGACGAGGCGGGCCACGGCCCGCTGCCCGTCCTCGCCGTCGTCGGCCGGCCCAACGTCGGCAAGTCGACCCTGGTGAACCGGATCATCGGCCGCCGCGAGGCCGTCGTCGAGGACAAGCCCGGCGTCACCCGCGACCGCGTCACCTACGAGGCCGAGTGGGCGGGCCGCCGCTTCAAGCTCGTCGACACCGGCGGCTGGGAGCAGGACGTCCTCGGCATCGACGCGTCCGTGGCCGCGCAGGCCGAGTACGCGATCGAGGCCGCCGACGCGGTCGTCTTCGTCGTCGACGCCAAGGTCGGCGCGACCGACACCGACGAGGCGGTCGTACGCCTGCTGCGCAAGGCCGGCAAGCCCGTCGTCCTGTGCGCCAACAAGGTTGACGGCATGAGCGGCGAGTCCGACGCCTCGTACCTCTGGGCCCTAGGTCTCGGCGAGCCGCACCCCGTGTCCGCGCTGCACGGCCGCGGCACCGGCGACATGCTGGACGCCGTCCTCGAGGCGCTGCCCGAGGCTCCGGCGCAGACCTTCGGCACCGCGGTGGGCGGCCCCCGCCGCATCGCCCTCATCGGCCGCCCGAACGTCGGCAAGTCCTCCCTGCTGAACAAGGTGGCGAACGAGGACCGTGTGGTCGTCAACGAGGTCGCGGGCACCACCCGTGACCCGGTCGACGAGCTCATCGAACTCGGCGGGATCACCTGGAAGTTCGTCGACACGGCGGGCATCCGCAAGCGCGTCCACCTCCAGCAGGGCGCGGACTACTACGCCTCGCTGCGTACGGCCGCCGCCGTCGAGAAGGCCGAGGTCGCGGTCATCCTGATCGACGCGTCCGAGACCATCTCCGTACAGGACCAGCGCATCGTGACGATGGCCGTCGACGCGGGCCGCGCGATCGTCCTCGCCTTCAACAAGTGGGACACCCTCGACGAGGAGCGCCGCTACTACCTGGAGCGGGAGATCGAGACCGAGCTCCTCCAGGTGGCGTGGGCGCCCCGGGTGAACGTCTCGGCGCGCACCGGCCGGCACATGGAGAAGCTCGTCCCCGCGATCGAGACGGCCCTGGACGGCTGGGAGACCCGTGTCCCGACCGGCCGTCTGAACGCCTTCCTCGGCGCGCTCGTCGCGGCCCACCCGCACCCGGTCCGCGGCGGCAAGCAGCCCCGCATCCTCTTCGGAACGCAGGCCGGCACCAAGCCCCCGCGGTTCGTGCTCTTCGCCTCCGGGTTCATCGAGCACGGCTACCGGCGTTTCATCGAGCGCCGGCTGCGTGAGGAGTTCGGCTTCGAGGGGACGCCGATCCACATCTCCGTACGGGTGCGCGAGAAGCGCGGCACCAAGAAGAAGTGACGTAGAGACAGGTAAGGGGCGGTTCCCATGGGAGCCGCCCCTTACCTGTTCCACCGTTTCCGCTCAGAGCCCTCTGCGGGGCGCCGGCGGCAGCGCGGCCGGGATGTGGTGCAGGCCTGTGCTGTCCTGACGTGCCACCGCCTGCCAGACGCCGGTCGTCGACGCGCCGTGACCGAGCTGCGAGCCGCCGTTGCGCGCGGAGTACGCCCCCGCGCTGTACGAGCTGTACGACGAGGGATACGAGGACCCGCCGTACGCGCTCGAACCCTGCGTCAGGGTCCCGAAAGCCGTGAAGCCGAGCTGGTCCTCGCCGTGGCGGTCGCCGGGCAGGGCCTTGAAGGATCTGACCCACTCGGCGTAGAGCGCGTCATAGATCGGCGTGGCCGATGGGCCGAGCGGAGGATCCTGAGCCGCTCGCGCGGCCGGGATCGGATGGAAGGGCTGGCGGCGGGGGGCGTCGTAGGTGTGCACGTATGTGCCAACGACCCCGCAGCCCAACAGATGCGGTCACACCTTTGCTTGAGCCCGCCCCGTCAGGGGCGCGGGGAACTGCGCGCTCGGCCCCATAGGACCCGCAGCGGGCGACGCACACGCAGCCCCCTGTCTCTTAGGGGCGCGAGGAATTGCGCGACCAGCCACGACGGACCGCACAGGATGACGCACCGCAGCTCCCCGGCTCAACCCAGTGGAACGCTCACGTTCCGGCGAGCGGCATCGCGGCGGCCACCAACTTTCCGTTCGCCGCGGCCTTGTCCAACGCGTCCCGCAGCAGATCCTCCCGCGGCTGCCGCCCGATCGACCCGACCGGCGCCGCGAACAGCAGTACCTGCTGGTGCTTGTTGGCGGCCGCCCGCCAGCTCTCCGTGACCTGGAGCGCCTGGTGCGCCTGCCACCACGCGACCGACGACCCGCCCCCGGTGCCCGGCTGCAGCACGGCGTGCAGCTGCCCCATGGCGAGCAGCACGGACCATCCGTGCAGCACCGGCGGCACCGAACTCAGCTCGGTCACCGGCATGAACCCCTGCTCGATGAGGAGCGGTAGGAAGTCGTCGCCGATGTCCGTCGAGCCGGGCCGCACGATGGGCCCGGTCGGCTCGACGACGAGCGCGGGGTGCAACTCGCCGTTGATCAGGACGAGTCCGCTGGTGACGCCGAGCACGGCCTGCTCGGGCGCGGCCTGGGCGGGCACGCTGTCGGGGTGGATCGAGCGGACGGCGCCCTGCAGTTGCTCCTCGGTGACCTGGACGACCTGTGAGGGCAGGCAGGTGGCGTGGGCGAAGGCGAGGACGGCGGTCTCGTCGCCGATGAACAGGACGGTGCTGGTGCGCTCCTGTTCCGAGTCGCCAGGGGTGCGGCAGGACGTGCAGTCGTAACTGCCGGGGGCGTTCTCTCCGGCGAGCAGCCGGTCGGCTTCTTCGTCGCCGATCTCGGCGCGTACGTCGTCGCTGACGTCGAGCATGCGCGGCACGGGTGGCTCCTCGGGATGCGGTGCGTGGCGATGCCGGGTGGCTCCCGGCCCATGAATCCGGGGGTCCCGGCTCATGAAGATGACAACGGGCGATCTGTGGCCGGAGTCACGCCCGGGAGGGAACGGAATCGAACCATCCGACGCACAGGGTGATCCCTTGTGCGGAATCTGTTACTCCGAGCCAACTTCGCGGGTGCTCAAGGAAGTTGGTTCCGTGAAGTGAGTCACAGGTCACTTGAGCGGCTGGTCGACAAATCCTGAAATCAGCCTATGAAGTGGGTGGCTGAAAATCGCCGATACCCGCGGTAACTGTGAACTGGCCTCGAATGACATGGAGTTGGTTGATATCGGGGCGACCACCTCCATAGATTTCTCGGCCGTGTGCACAGAGCACCGCTCGGGTACGTCCGCCGGCCGAACCGTACGACTGGTTCGCAGCACCACCTCCGGCGGACGGGGCGGAGCACGACGACCGCGTCCTACGCGCAGGAAGTCGCGCCCCGCCTTGGGGGATCCCGGGTGTTTCGAGAGGGAACTACATGTCCGCATGTGCCGATAACACTCGTAAGGTTCGTACGACGCGTACGACGGCGGTCCTCGCCGGGGCGGCTCTGCTCGCCCCGCTCGGACTGCTCGCCGCGACCGGCAACGCCGCCGCGGCCGACAGCGGAGTGTGGGACCGCATCGCCAAGTGCGAGAGCGGCGGGAACTGGCACATCAACACCGGCAACGGCTACTACGGAGGACTGCAGTTCTCCGCCGGCACCTGGCGGGCGTACGGCGGTACGGCCTACGCGTCGACCGCCGACAAGGCCTCCAAGGCCGCCCAGATAGCCGTTGCCACCAAGGTCCAGAACGCACAGGGATGGGGCGCCTGGCCCACCTGTTCGGCGCGGGCCGGAGCGTACGGCGGCGCACCCGCGTCCTCGGGCGCCGTGTCGTCCGGAGGGTCGGCGACGACGAAGTCGGCGCCCAAGGCGGCACCCGGGTCGACGTCGAAGTCGGCCTCCAAGTCGGCTCCCACCGAGTCGAGGGCCAAGTCGGCCCCCGCGCAGGCGTCGGAGGCACCGGCGCGCGCATCCGGCCACACGAACCGCGCCGCGTCCCGCGGTGACTACACCGTCCGCGGCGGCGACACCCTGAGCGGCATCGCGGAGCGGCAGGGGACGACCTGGCGGAAGATCTACGCCGCCAACCGGGCGGTCATCGGCGGTGACCCCGACCTGATCATGCCCGGGCAGCGGCTCGACCTCTGAGCCCGGCCGCACCCCGGCTCCACCCCGGGGCCCACTTGGTCCTCCGACCGGGTGGGACACCGGGCGCGGCGGGGCCGACGCGCCCGGTGTGCTGATTAGCGTGACCCGATGCACCTCGAGCCGACGCAGTCGCCCCTGTTGAGCAAGCGCATGCGGTACATGGCCGTGACCTTGGTCGCCGCCATCCTGGCCGTCCTCGTCCCCGCGAGGGCGGCCGTCGCGTCTCCGTCGCCGTTCGCCGGCCCGCGGGCGGGGCGGGTGTCGTACGACTGTGCGCGGGACCGTTGGCCCTGGGACTGCCTCGCCGAGTGCGAGAGCGGCGGGCGCTGGGACGCGAACACCGGAAACCACCACTACGGAGGGCTGCAGTTCGCGCAGCGCACCTGGGTGGCGTTCGGCGGCCTGGCGTACGCCCCGCGCGCGGATCTGGCGTCGCGAGCGGCGCAGATCAAGGTTGCCAAGCTGGTGGTGGACGTCCAGGGATGGGGCGCCTGGCCGGTCTGCGCCAAAAGGTGCAGACTCCGGGACGTACAGGTGTGATGAGCCCGGGTCAGACGTTCTGGTACCGGTTGCGGCACTAGGGCGACCGACGGCGCACTTCAGCCGTCTCTCCGCTGAACGCGACCGCGCCCCGGCGCAGTTCGTGAACGTACGTCGGGCTGCCCGCCCGTTCGCGCAGACCGGGTGGCAGCCGCTGCTCGGCGACCACCACGCACGCGTCGAGGCCGCCGAGGAGTTCGTACGTGCGGGCCGCGACTGCCGGTGACATGCCCTGCGCGGGCTCGTCGACGAGTACCACACGCGCGCGTGCCAGCAGGGGGCGGGACAGGGCGAGCATGCGCTGCTCGCCGCCGGAGAGGGTGCCCGCACGGCGGGGGAGGAGGGGCTCCAGCCGCGGGTACGCGTCGAGGGCGGGGGCGAAGTCGGGTGCGGCCAGCTCCAGGTGCTCGCGGACCGTGAGCGAGCCGAATACGGCCCGACGCTCCGGGACCAGGCACAACCCGCGCCGGGCCCGTTCGAAGGCGGGCAGCCGGGTCACGTTCACCCCGTCCCACACGACGGCGCCGTCGGACAGCGGCACGGTTCCCGCGAGGGCGCGCAGGGCGGTCGTACGGCCGGAGCCGTTGCGGCCGAGCAGTACGGTGAGGCCGGGGCCGGGCGCGACCAGGGTCACGCCGTGCAGGGCCTCCAGAGGGCCGTAGCGCACGCGCGCGTGACGCAGGGAGATGTTCAACCGTGCCCCCTATCCAGTACGTGGTCGGCGGGGCCGGAGGTGACGACGCGTCCGGCGGTCATGACATGGACGACGTCGGCGAGGTCGGCGACCAGATCGAGGTCGTGCTCCACGACCAGCAGGGCCGTGCCGTCCGCGGCGAGTGCCCGTAGGACCCGGGCCAGCGCGGTCACCTCGGCGGTGTCCAGGCCCGCGGCGGGCTCGTCGAGCAGCAGCACGTGAGGACTTCCCGCGAGGGCCCGCGCCAGCTCGACGCGCCTGAGCGTCCCGGTCGGCAGCCCCGCCGCGCGCCGTGCGCGGACCGGTCCGTCGAGCCCGAACAGCCGCAACGCCCGTTCCGCCGCGGCGGGATCGGCGATCCGGCCCTGCTCCGCCCCCACCTGAACGTTTTCGGCCACCGTCAGCGAGGGGAAAACGGCCAACTGCTGGAAAGTCCGCGCGATGCCGAGCCGGGTCCGGGCGTGCGCGGTCAGCCGGGTGATGTCCCGTTCACCGAACAGCACCCGGCCGTGCGACGGGCGGAGCGTTCCGGCGAGACAGTGGAACAGGGTGCTCTTGCCGGCCCCGTTGGGCCCCACGACAGCGGTGACCCACCCTGGCCGGACCTCGAGATCGATCCCGTCGAGCACGTGGAAACCGTCGTAGGCGACACGTATGCGACGGGCGATCAGAGATCCGGGCGTCGGCACGGCAGGAGTGTGCGGGGTGCTCGGCCGGCGGGACGTCGCATCCCGCCCGGTTGTTCCGCCTTCCGGGCCGCGGCCCGCCCTCGTGCTTCCGTCGGGACCCGGGCGGTCACCGACGCCCGGTGGCGCGGCGGCGGACGGCCCGTCGGCGGATGCCGACTCCACCGACCGCAGTCGTCGCCGCACCCGCGCCCCCAGCGGGGTCGGCGTCACCCGGCGGCGTGGCCGGAGCCGGGACGTCGCCGTGCGCAGGGCCTCGTACGGGCCCCCGGGGAAACGGCCGACGAACACCGCGAGGACCCCGATCAGCGCCGCCGCCATCCCGCCGCGTGCCCCCGCGTCGAGCCCCACCAGCAACGCCGCGGCGGCCATCGCGCCGAGGGCGCTGTCGGCGCCGAGGACCACGACCGCAGCGAACCAGAGCAGCCCGCGCACCGGGTCGTACGCCGTCGCGTCGAAGGCGCGCAGCCCCATGCCGAGCATGGCCCCGCCGAGCGCGGCCAGGGCGGCGCCCGCCACGAAGGCCGTCAGCTTCAGCGAAGGGACCCGTACGCCCGCCGCCGAGGCGCCCGACTCGTGGTCGCGCATCGCGGCCAGGGCGCGGCCCGTACGGCCACGGCGCAGCGCCCCCGTAGCCAGCAACGCGGCCGTCAGCAGCCCCAGTTCGAGCACGTAGTACGCGCGGTCGTCGTCGAAGCCCGTCGGGCGGTCCAGAGACAGCCCCGAGGTCGCGTAGGGCTGGGTGAAGACGAAACGGCTGACACCCACCCCCACGGCGAACGTCGCCAGCGCCAGTGCCAGGCCGTGGCGGCCGATCGCCGGCCAGCCGGTCAGGACGCCGAGCGGGGCGACCAGCACCACCGCCACCGCCAGCGCCGCCAGTTCGGGCAGACGGGGCAGGCCGGGGAAGCGGCCGGCGGCCAGCAACGCCGTGAAGAGGGCGCCCAGACCCGCGTACGCCGCCTGCCCGAGGGAGATCTGACCGCCGCGGCCGGTCACCACGACCAAGGACAGGAGCACCACACCCAGCGCGGGTACCTGCACCGACGTGTGCAGGTCCGAGCCCGCGAGGCCGAGCGGCAGCAGGAACAGGACGACCGCGACGATCCACGCGCCCGGGGGCGTCGCCACCCGGGCGGTCACCGTGCGCGGCAGGGCGTCCCGGTCGCCGATCCCCGGCAGGACGAGCGCCGCGACCAACAGGGCCACCACGAACAGGTTCGCGCCCACCGCCTGGAGCAGCGGCTCCGCCCGGCCCGCCGGATGCAGTCGCGTCAGCTGGCTCTGCGCGACCCCGAGTCCCAGCGCTACCACGACGGCCACCGGGAGGCTGCGCATCCGGGCGGCGACGGCCACCGCCATCACCTCCATGACGAGCAACGGCATGCCGTACGGGTCGAGTCGTACATAGGGCGCCAGGAGCACGCCCGTCAGACCGGCCGTGAAGGAGCCGAACGCCCAGCCCACGGCGGCCACCCGGTCCGCGTCGATGCCACCGAGCACGGAGAGCGAGCGATCGTCGACGACGGCCCGCAGCTGTGTGCCGAAGCGCGTCCAGCGCGTCACACCCCCCACCCCGACCGCCAGCGCGACGGCGACCCCCAACTGCCCCCACGGGTCCGCCGACACCAGCGTCGGCGCGTCGGCGCGCGCCCCGGTGCCCCATACCAGCGCGGCCCCGCCGACCAGCAGCACGAAGACGCCGAGAGACGCGACCAGCGTGCGCACCGGGTCGCCACCGAGGACGGACAGGGGGCGGAAGACGAACCGTTCCAGGACCACGCCGATCGCGGGGGCCACCAGCAGCAGCGTCACCGCGGCGCCGAGCGAGAGCGGCCAGCCCCACTCGACCGTGAACTGCCGCAGCAGATACGCGCACACCATCGCGATCGCGCCGTGCGCGAAGTTCAGCACCCCGGTCGCCCGATGGGTGACGACCAGCCCGATCCCGGTGAGCGCCGCCGCGCCGCCGACCGAGAGCCCGGCCAGCGTGAGGTCGTACGTCAGGGAGCCGCCCATCACCGCTCCGGCGCGGGCGGCTCGCAGATCGGGCACGGGCCCAACTCCCCGCCCGCCAGCACTCGCGAGTCCACCGGCACGGCGGCCGGCTTCCCGGCGACCAGCGGGCAGTCCGCACGGTGCCACAGCGTGCCGCCGGGGACCATCAGCAGTTCCCCGCTGACGGCGAGGGGCACCACGACGGTCTGTCCGGACGCCTCCGCGTCGGCGGGCTCGGCCGCCACCAGTAGCCCGTACAACTCCTCGACGCGCGAGGCCGCCAGGGCGTTTCTGCCGTGCGTGAGCAGCACCGCGCCCGCGACGATCAGCGCGGCCCCGGGCACCGTGCAGGACGCCAGGTAGGGCAACTGCCGTTCCGCGTACCGCTCGCCGGATACGCCGTACCAGCCGATGACGCACAGCACCGCTCCGGCGGCGAGCGCGGCGCACCCGGCCCACAGGACGGGGTGCACGGTGCGCAGTCGAGGTGTCCGCATCCTGGCTCCCAGACGTCGTGTGGCTGTCTGTCTTCCAAGTCCGCCAATGGACTTGCACTATGCCTTCTGGAAGCTGACCCTGAAACCTCCGGGCGCGGTCGGCCCGGACCGACACCCGGTGGTGAGCCAGCATGGTTCTCGGGAGCGACCTCAGGCGGGACAACGGCCGGGGGGTGGCGGCGCTGGTCGTGCTCGTCCTCGCCGGTGCCCTCACGGCGTGCGGCGACAGCAGCGGCGGCGGGAGTTCGACCCCTCCGCCCACCCCCACCGTGGAGCGGCCCAGCAGCGCGTCGCCCAGCCCGACCGGCCCGGACGACCCGGCGGCGGCCGAGGGCCAGGTGAGGCAGAACTGGGAGAAGTTCTTCTCCCCGTCCGTCCCCGTCAAGGACAAGCTGAACTACCTGGAGAACGGCGACAGGATGACCGCGGTCGTCCAGGGCTTCAGCGGCGACAAACGTGGCCGGCAGGTCGCGGCCCACGTCCAGAAGGTCGTGTTCACCTCGCCGGCCGAGGCCGAGGTGACGTACGCGCTGACCCTGAAGGGCGCGACCGCCCTGCCGAACGCCGCCGGGACGGCCGTCCACGAGAACGGCACCTGGAAGGTCTCCGACAACACCCTCTGCGCGCTGGTCGCGCTGAGTGGCGACGGATCCGCGACCCCGGCCGGCTGCTGACCCACCGTGCGCCCCAAGGGAGTTCGCGAACGAGTCCTCGCCGCGGGCCTGCCGCTTCTGCTGGGCACGGCGCTCGTCCTGGGCACGGCGGCCTGCGGCAGCCGCCTGCCCGAGAGCGACTTCGAGCACCGGACCGCGCCCGCCCCGCAGAGCACCGCCCCACTGCGCGTCGGCATCGTCACCAGCGCCACCAGCCCCGTCGGCGGCTCCGCCTTCACCGGCCCGCGCGACGGGGCCAAGGCCTACTTCGACCGCCTCAACGCGCGTGGGGGCATCGGCGGCCGCCCGGTCGAGGTGCGCACCTGCGACGACGGCGGCAGCGGCGTGGGCGACAACGAGTGCGTGCACCGGCTCATCGACGAGGACAAGGTCGTCGCCCTCGTCGCCACCACCGCCTTCGACTACGCGGGCGCCTCCCGTGTGTCCGCCGCCGGGGTGCCCGACATCGGCGGACAGCCCATCGGCGCGGCCTACGACACCTATCCGCACCTCTACGGGATCTACGGCAGCCTGGCGCCCCGCGAGGGGACACCGGGCTGGGGCGGGAAGCTGTACGGCGGCACCGAGGTCTACCGCTACTTCAAGCGCGTCCAGGGCGCCCGTACCGCCGCCGTCATCTCCTACAACCAGTCCGCGTCGGCCGCCTACGCCCGGCTCGTCACCCGAGGGCTGAAGGCCGAGGGCTACCAGGTGGTCACCGAACAGGTCGACTTCGCGCTGCCCAACTTCCGTGCCGCCGCGGCCGATCTGAAGGACCAGGGCGCCGACCTGGTCTTCGACGCCCTCGACACGCACGGCAACGCCCAGCTGTGCAAGGCGATGGACGACGTCGGCGCCAAGGTCATCGCCAAGGTCACCAACGTGCAGAACTGGACCTCCACTGTCCCCGAGGACTACAAGGACGCCCCGCGCTGCCGCAACGCCCTGTGGGCGACCGGATCCAGCCGGAACTACGAGGACACCTCCGACGCCGCCGTCCGTGCGTTCCGGGACGCCACCAAGGGCCTGCCGACGCACTCCCAGTGGCAGTTGGAGGGCTGGGCGGCCGCGATGTGGTTCACGGACGCCGCGAAGTCCTGCGTGGAAACGGGAGTCACACGCGCGTGTGTCGACCGCTTCATGAACCGCGGCGCCCCGTACACGGCCGACGGCCTGCTGATCCCCGTCTCCTCCGAGCGCCCTGCCCACGCCCCCGAAGACCCGTCGTACCTGCGTCTCGGTCGCCCGCTGGGAGGACGGCAAGGGCTGGGTCTCCCAGGGCGACATGAACAGCGACTGCTTCGACGTGCCGCAACTGCCGTACGAACCCTGACGTGATGCACCTCGCGGACAGCCACGGTCCGCAAGTGCTGGCAGACTCGCCGCCATGTTGGAGACATCGGCACGACTGCTGCGGTTGCTCTCACTGCTGCAGGCCCACCGCGAATGGTCCGGGCCCGATCTGGCGGACCGCCTGGGCGTGACACCCCGCACGATCCGCCGCGACGTGGACCGGCTGCGCGAGCTGGGCTATCCCGTCAACGCCAGCCCGGGCACGGGAGGCGGCTACCAGCTCGGCGCGGGGGCCGAGCTGCCGCCGCTGCTGCTCGACGACGACGAGGCGGTGGCCGTCGCGGTCGGGCTGCGCACGGCCGCCGGGCAGGGCATCGAGGGCATCGGCGAGACCTCCGTAAGCGCCCTCGCCAAGCTCGAACAGGTGCTGCCGAACCGACTGCGCCGCCGCGTGGGCGCCCTGAACGCCTTCACCGTGCCGATGCTGCGCGACCCCCAGCCGTCCGCCGTGGACCCGGGCGTGCTCACGGAACTCGCCAACGCCTGCCGCGACCGCGAGCGGCTGCGCTTCGACTACCGAGACCACGGCGGCTCCCCGACCCGCCGGACCGTCGAACCGCACCGCCTGGTGTGCACCGAGCGCCGCTGGTACCTGGTCGCCTGGGACGTCGACCGCGACGACTGGCGCACGTTCCGCGCCGACCGCATCACGCCCAGGCCTCCGCACGGGCCCCGCTTCACCCCCCGTACGCCACCGGCCGAGGATCTGGCGGCTTATGTCTCCAAAGGGGTCTCCACGCGCGCGTACGCCGCGCACGCGGCCGTCCGGCTCTTCGTGCCCCTCGAAGAGGCGGCCGAGCGGATATCCCCCTGGGCGGGGACGCTGGAAGCCTCCGGGGAGAACAGCTGCGTGCTGCGCACCGGCGCCGCGAGCCTCGACGTGATGGTGATTCACGTGATGCTGACGGGCTTCGAGTTCGAGGTCCTGGAGCCGGCCGGACTCACCGAGGCGATCAGGACGTCCCGGGACCGGCTGTCCCGGGCGCTGGAGCGGTCCCCGGAGCGAGCAGCCCGTACTGGGGATGGTGCAGGTCGAACGCCGGGCTCTCGGAGCGGACCCGGGGCAGCGTGACGAAGTTGTGCCGGGGCGGCGGACACGAGGTCGCCCACTCCAGGGAGCGGCCGAAGCCCCAGGGGTCGTCCACCTCGACCTTCGTGCCGTACCGGGACGTCTTCCAGACGTTGTAGAGGAACGGCAGCGTCGACATGCCCAGCAGGAACGCGCCGATCGTCGACACGGTGTTGAGCGCCGTGAACCCGTCGGCGGCCAGATAGTCCGCGTACCGCCGCGGCATGCCCTCGGCGCCCAGCCAGTGCTGCACCAGGAACGTCGTGTGGAAGCCGACGAAGAGCGTCCAGAAATGGATCTTGCCGAGGCGTTCGTCGAGCATCTTGCCAGTGAACTTGGGCCACCAGAAGTAGAAGCCGCCGAAGGTCGCGAAGACGACGGTGCCGAAGACGACGTAGTGGAAGTGCGCGACCACGAAGTACGAGTCGGTGACCTCGAAGTCCATCGGCGGCGAGGCCAGGATCACCCCGGTCAGACCGCCGAACAGGAACGACACCAGAAAGCCGATGGCCCACAGCATGGGCGTCTCGAAAGAGAGCGAGCCCTTGATCATCGTCCCGCTCCAGTTGAAGAACTTCACCCCCGTGGGCACCGCGATCATGAACGACATGAAGGAGAAGTACGGCAGCAGCACCGCGCCCGTCGCGAACATGTGGTGCGCCCACACCACGATCGACAGACCGGTGATGGCCATCGTCGCGGCGACCAGCGTCAGATAGCCGAAGACCGGCTTCCTGCTGAAGACCGGCAGGATCTCCGTGATGATCCCGAAGAACGGCAACGCGATGATGTAGACCTCGGGATGCCCGAAGAACCAGAACAGGTGCTGCCACAGCAGCGCGCCGCCGTTGGCCGCCTCGAACACCACCGACCCGAAACGCCGGTCCGCCTCCAGGACCAGCAGCGCCGCCGCGAGCACCGGGAACGCGAAGAGGACGAGGATCGAGGTGAAGAGGATGTTCCACGTGAAGATCGGCAGCCGGAACATCGTCATGCCGGGAGCCCGCATCCCGACGATGGTCGTGATGAAGTTCACCGCGCCGAGGATGGTGCCGAAGCCGGCCAGCGCCAGGCCCATGATCCACATGTCGGCGCCGATGCCCGGCGAGCGCTCCAGACTGTTGAGCGGGGCGTAGGCGAACCAGCCGAAGGCGGCGGGGCCGTCGGGCACCATGAGCGAGCCGAGGACGATCAGACCGCCGAAGAGGAAGAACCAGTACGACAGCATGTTCAGGCGGGGGAAGGCGACGTCCGGGGAGCCGATCTGCAGCGGCATGATCTCGTTGGCGAACCCGGCGAAGGTCGGGGTGGCGAACAGCAGCAGCATGATCGTGCCGTGCAGGGTGAACAACTGGTTGAACTGGTTGTTGTCCACGATCTGCAGACCGGGCCGGGCGAGTTCGGCGCGCATCACCAAGGCCATCAGACCGCCGGCGAGAAAGAAGGCGAAGGACGTGATCAGGTAGAGATGGCCGATCTTCTTGTGGTCCGTCGTGGTGAGCCAGTCCACGGCCAGCCGTCCCGGCCGCCGCCCCGTGTGGACGGGTCGCGTCATCGCCTGCGCGGTCTCCGTGCCCATTGCTCGCCCCTTCGCCGTCGCGCCGTGGGCCTGCCCGAAGCTCACGCCATGGTGCTTGCGTCGCTCCGCGCTCCTACAGAGGGCGTGCGGGGGTTCTGTGCTGGAACCGTGCATTTCCTATGCGGTGTCAGCTTCCGCGACATGCCCCGGAATCGGAATGGAAAGGCTTCGCCCCACGGGATCTCGACGGGGGACTCCGCGCTTTTCATTGGGTTATTCGGGACGGCGTCACGTTAGTACCGAATTACGTTCGAAGGCGTGCGGGACACGTACGGAACCCCTCGTACGTGTGACGGAGTTAGGCCGAAACGGGTGTCGTGATCCTGTGACAGAAGCGTGACCGGAGGGGGATGAGTGACGCATGGTCGCCGTCCGGACTTCCCCCGCCGCGGTCGGCCGCCTAACGTGGCGGTCATGGCACCCATTCCCACCCCGCCCGCAGAGCCCGAGGACAGTCCGCAGGCCTATGTAGGCCTGGAGGCGAGGAACGCCGAGCACCGCGCCCGGGAGCACGGCTGGTCCACGGTGCGCTCGCTGCCGCCCGGCGCGATCATCACCATGGAGTACCGCGCGGGACGGCTGAACTTCGAGGTCACCGACGGCCGGGTGACCCGCTGCTGGAAGGGCTGAGGCCACGGAGACCGAATCCACGGAGGCCGGGAGACCGAATCCACGGGATGCGCGAAGGCCCCCGGCTCACGAGCCGGGGGCCTTCGCCGTGCGGGGAGGTTGTGCGTACCGGCCCCGCTGTTCTCCATGATCGGGCCGTCCGGCCTCAGCCGCCTGCCAGCGGCCGGGCGGACGACGTCGTGGTGGTGCGCGCCACGCGGTCCGAGTGCGGTGGACGGCGGCTGCCGACCGGGGTGACCGGAGTGCGCTCGGAGCGGGCCGTGTGCGGTCCAGGCGCCAGGTAGACCGGCGCCCGGGGCGGGCGGGCGGTGGCCACCGCCCCGCGCGCCGGAACTTCCTCGTCCACCGGGGCGGACTGCTTGACCAGCACGGGCGTACCGACCGGGGAACTGACCGGAGCCTTGGCCGGGACGGGCAGCGCACGGCCGCGGCGGGCGCGCCAGGCGTCGCGCAGGGTGAACAGGCCGGTCTCGGCGTGGGCGATCAGCGGCTCGCACCACGGCAGCGCCAGCAGGATCAGCAGACCGGCGGCCCAGCCCAGCAGCACATCGCTCAGCCAGTGCGTACCGAGGTAGACGGTGGTGAGGCCGACGCCGAGCGAGGTCACGGCGGACAGCGCGGACAGCCAGCGCCTCGCCCGTGGGGTGGAGGCCAGATAGGCCAGGATTCCCCAGGTCACGACGGCGTTCGCGGTGTGGCCCGAAGGGAATATATCGCCGCCCAGACCCATTTCGTTCGAGCCGATCGTGATGGCGTAGTGCGGGCCGAGGCGGCCCATGCCGAGCTTGGCGGCGCCGACCGTGATGTTGAGCAGTAGCAGGGAGGCGCCCAGAGTGAGCAGCGGGCGCAGGGTGTGCTGCCGCCAGGAGCGCCAGCCGAGCCACGCGGCGACCATCACGGCGGTGGGGCCGCGCTGGCCGAGCACCACGTAGTAGTCGAGGAACGCGTGGATCTCCGGCCACTGCTGATAGGGCCGGAAGAACATGACCTGCCAGTCGAACCGGACCAGCCACGACGTGATCGCCACGGCCCACACGATGGCCACGTAGAAGGCCAGGGTGGCTCCGAAGAGCACAACCCTGTGCCTGCTCATCTTCGGCACATCGATGTTCGCCGGCCGTTCCGGCTCACGGTCCAACCGGGCGAAGACCCGGTCCAGACGGGTGAGGTTTCGTTCGGTACGCACTCAATCGACGTTACAGCGAGTGAGCTGCGTTCCAGGCCGAATCACTCGCTTTGTGATGACGATGTGATGTGGGATTCCTCTCAGGGTGATGTTTAATTCCAATGATTCTCTAATCATCGGCGCCCTGATCCTTCAATTCCATTGATCGGCCCGGGTCCCGGTTTTATGCCACTTTTGAATTCGTTCACCGAATCCTGGGATGGAATTATCCGGCCGCTCACCGAGCGTCAAGAGTTGATCATGGCGGACCGGAGCCGTTCAGCCAGAACGCTCCGTAGAGCGCGGAGGCCATCGCCATGCCGCCGAGAATCAGCGCTGACCTGGACGTACGCAGTCGGGCCAGGGGCAGTGCGAGGGGGAGCAAGAGGGGGAAAGCGGGCAGCAGGAGGCGCGGTTTCGAGCCGAAGTAGCTCGACGCGCACAGGGCGAGCGCGACGACGATCCCCGCGTACACCAGCAGGGCCACCGGCTGGCCCTGTCGTACGCACGTCACGTACAGCCAGACGATCAGTGCGACTCCGACGATCAGTCCGACGCCGGCCAGCGCCGACGGAAATGACGTGAACTTGTCGCCCACGAAGCGGGCGAACGCGTACCCGCCGTCGAATCCGTTGCGCCAGCCCGCCTGGACGTCGAGATAGCCGAGCGGGCCCTTGCCCGTGTGGTGGCCGACCCACAGCACATACCCGGCGGCGCCGAGCGGCGCGAGGAGCATGCCGAGGGCGCGTCGGAACACGGGCGCGCCGCGCGTGGGGCGCGCGCTCCGATCCCGCACGAACGAGGTGATGGCCGCCACCCACAGGGCCGCGACCACCGCGGCCCCCACCGGGCGGGTCAGGCCGGCGAAGGCGGCGAGCAGGCCCGCCGTCACCCAGCGACCGGTCAGCACCGCGTAGAGCGACCAGGCGGCGAGTGCCGTGAACAGCGACTCGCTGTACGCCATCGACTGCACGATGCCGACCGGCAGCACCGCCCAGACCAGCGCCGCGCAGACGCCCACGCGCGGGCCGTACACATGGTCCGCGACGGCGAAGATCCCCCAGGCCGCGGCGAGTGAGGCCAGCGTGCTGACCAGCAGCCCGGCATCCGCGTAGGACAGAGGGGAGACCGCCGAGACGAGCCGCTCCAGCCACGGCAGCAGCGGGAAGAACGCGAGGTTCGAGTGCACGTCGCCGCCTGGCAGCCGCACCTCGTAGCCGTAGCCGAGATCGGCGACGCGGGTGTACCAGAGCGAGTCCCAGCGGGCCGTCAGCAGTTTGTGGGCGCTCTTGCCGTTCGCCGCACTCCACAGGGCGAGCGTCAGCACGCCCAGCGCCCGTACCGCGGCGTACCCGAGGAGGGCGGGCGCGGCCCGGCGCGGCGCGCTCGCGCCGGGCGGCGTCGCGACAGGCGTTTCAAGATCGGTCACGGGCTCGATTATCGACGGCGGGCGGAACCGGGCGGCCGTCCGGGGCGTGGTGCACCACAGGAGCGTGGCGTACACCACATGCTCGGCAGGGAGAACGTGAGAGGTCCGCCACGTGTATGCGGCAGGAACTCGCGTACGCTGGCCGCTCACTCGCCTTTGATGCGTGCGTCCGGGACTCCGCTCCTCCCGGACCGCAGCCGCAGGGAGTCCCCACCCAGCGGATCGCCGAACGCGAGGGAACATCTGGGAGGTACGTACATGTCCAGGACGACCACGGCCACCGCGTGTCGCCGTCGGGAGGCCGGGGCCGGTGCCAACCGCTGGGTCGTCCTCGTGGTGCTGTGCGTCAGCCTGCTCCTCGTGGCCCTCGACGCCACCGTGCTGCACGTCGCGGTGCCCGCGGTCACCGAGGACCTCAAGCCCGGCGCGATAGAACTGCTCTGGATCGTCGACATCTACCCGCTCGTCTGCGCGGCGCTGCTGATCCTCTTCGGCACGCTGGGTGACCGGGTGGGCCGCAGGCGTGTGCTCCTCCTCGGATACGGCCTCTTCGGTATCGCCTCCGGGATCGCCGCGCTCGCCGACAACGCCCAGGTCCTCATCGGCGCGCGCGCCCTGCTCGGCGTCGGCGGCGCGATGATCATGCCCGCGACCCTGTCCATCCTGCGCCAGGTATTTCCCGACCGGCGGGAGCGGGCGCTCGCGATCGGCATCTGGAGCGCGGTCGCCGCGGTGGGCGCGGCGGTCGGCCCGCTGCTCGGCGGGTTCCTCCTCGAACACTTCTGGTGGGGATCGGTCTTCCTCGTCAACATTCCGCTGATGCTGATCAGCCTGCCGATCGGACGGCTGCTGCTGCCCGAGTCCTACGGTGACCGCGATGGTCCCTGGGACGTGGTGGGGGCGCTGATGGCCGCCGCCGGGCTCTTCGGGCTGGTGTTCGGGGTGAAGCGGCTCGGCGGCGGTGAGGCGCCGTTCGGTCCGTTGACGCTGGTGCCGCTGCTCGTGGGCGGCGCGCTGATGGTCGCCTTCGTGCGACGCCAGCGACGCCGTACGCATCCGCTGGTGGACCTGCGGATGTTCTCGCGGCCCGCGTTCAGTACGTCCGTGGGCTGCATCGTCCTGGCCATGCTCGCGCTGGTCGGCCTTGAGCTGATCGCCGCGCAGTACCTGCAACTGGTCCTCGGGCTCTCACCCCTGCAGACCGGGCTGCGGCTGCTGCCGCTCACCTTCGCGGCGATGGCCGCGGGGCTCGCGGGGGCGCGGATGCTGCGGCGGTTCGGGCCGCGCGCGATGGTCTGTTTCGGGTTCTGCCTCACCGCGGTCGCCGTCGTCACGCTCACCGCGATGGGCGGGGACGACAACACCGGGCTGCTGCTGTTCGGGTTCGTGCTGCTCGGGTTCGGGCTGGAGACGACGCTCTTCGGGGCGTACGAGTCGATGCTGAACGAGGCGCCGCCGGCGCAGGCGGGTGGGGCCGCGGCGATCGGTGAAACCTCGTACCAGCTGGGCGCGGGGATCGGGATCGCGCTCCTGGGGAGTGTGATGAACGCGGCGTACGCGCCCGGACTGGCGTCCGTACCGGGGGTCTCGAGGGGGGACTCCGCTGCGGCGGGGCACTCGCTGGGAGAGGCGTACGACGTCGCCGCGCGGCTGGGTGGAGTGCGTGGTGCGGCCCTGCGTCATGCGGCTCGGGACTCCTTTGTGCACGGGCTGCATGTGACGTTGCTCGTCAGCGCGGGGTTGTTGTTGCTGGGGGCGGTGATGGCGTTGCGGTTGCCTCGGGTCATGGAGTGCGGGGTGCCTGCGGCGGGCCCGGCGGAGATTCCGGCGCCCCGGGGGGTCGCGGAGTCCCGCGTCTCGGCGTAGCGGAGGGGTTCTCCCGCCCACGCACCACCCGTTTCCATCATGTCGATACGTGCGGGTCTCCCGTGAGGGTTGCCCGTCGTCGGCGCCTGCCGGTCCGTTCGGAGAGCGCCTCACCGGTGGCTGAGCACCGTTGCGGCGGGGAACAGCCACCCGAGCCCCCTCGATCGAACCGGGAGCCGCCGATGGCGCTTCACCCCCGCGGGGGACCCACACTTGTCGGCGTACTGGAAACGGGTGGTGCGTGGGTGGGAGAGCTCTGACCCGCAGCCGCCGACGGCCAAAGAGGTACTGGACGTGCGGGACGCTGGGTCGTACCGTCGGGGCGAGACCGTAACTAGCGGTGCTAGTTTAAGTGTGCCGGAGGCTGCCCCCATGTCCGCGTCCCCGAAGCTCCCGCCCTTCGACCCCGCCGACCCCCTCGGCCTCGACGACCTCCTGGACCCGGAGGACCTGGCGATCCGGGACACCGTACGGACATGGGCCGCGGACCGGGTGCTGCCGTACGTGGCCGAGTGGTACGAGAAGGGCGAGCTGCCCGGGATCCGGGAGCTGGCGCGCGAGCTGGGCGGGATCGGGGCGCTCGGGATGTCGCTGGAGGGGTACGGGTGCGCGGGGGCCACCGCCGTCCAGTACGGGCTCGCATGTCTGGAGCTGGAGGCCGCCGACTCGGGCATCCGGTCCCTCGTCTCCGTGCAGGGCTCCCTCGCCATGTACGCCATTCACCGGTTCGGGAGCGAGGAGCAGAAGCAGGCGTGGCTGCCGCGCATGGCCGCCGGTGAGGTCATCGGGTGCTTCGGGCTGACCGAGCCCGACCACGGGTCCGACCCGGGCGCCATGCGGACGTACGCCAAGCGCGACGGCGGCGACTGGGTGCTGGGCGGGCGGAAGATGTGGATCACGAACGGATCCGTGGCCGGGGTCGCGGTCGTCTGGGCGCAGAGTGAGGACGGGATTCGCGGGTTCGTCGTGCCCACCGACGCCCCCGGGTTCTCCGCTCCCGAGATCAAGCACAAGTGGTCGCTGCGCGCGAGCGTCACCAGTGAGCTCGTCCTCGATGACGTACGGCTGCCCGCCGACGCCGTACTGCCGGACGTGACCGGGCTCAAGGGGCCGCTCAGCTGTCTGTCGCACGCGCGGTACGGGATCGTGTGGGGCTCGATGGGCGCCGCGCGGGCCAGTTTCGAGGCCGCCGTCGAGTACGCGAAGACGCGCGAGCAGTTCGGGCGGCCCATCGGCGGCTTCCAGCTCACCCAGGCGAAGCTCGCCGACATGGCGGTGGAACTGCACAAGGGAATTCTGCTCGCCCACCATCTGGGGCGGCGCATGGACGCGGGACGACTCCGTCCCGAGCAGATCAGTTTCGGCAAGCTCAACAACGTACGGGAGGCCATCGAGATCTGCCGGACCGCCCGTACCATTCTCGGCGCCAACGGGATCTCGCTCGAATACCCCGTGATGCGGCACGCGACCAACCTCGAATCGGTGCTCACCTACGAGGGCACCGTCGAGATGCATCAACTCGTGCTGGGCAAGGCGCTCACCGGACTCGACGCCTTTCGGTGAGTCGAGCACCGGCGAAGCAGGGCCGGTGAGCGGCCCTGCCTCAGCTCTGGTTGAAGAAGCCGTCAGCCTGACGCCCCGCGGGCTCGCCGCTGACGATCTCGGTGTTGGCAGGGGTCAGCAGGAAGACCCGGGTGGCGACCCGCTCGATGGTGCCGCGCAGGCCGAAGGTCAGGCCGGCCGCGAAGTCCACCACGCGCTTGGCGTCGGCGGGCTCCATGGCCGTGAGGTTGATGATGACCGGGACGCCGTCCCGGAAGAGCTCGCCGATGCCGCGTGCGTCCCGGAAGCTGTCCGGGGTGACCGTGCCGATCCGGCGGCCTGTCTCTTCCGCCGTCTCGGACGCGACCTTCACACGCGGGTCCGTGACCCAGGCATCGCCGGAGTCCTGTCCTTCGGCGTAGTTGTCGTCGTCGTAGTAACGCTCGTCATCGTTGTCGTCGACGAGGCCAAGCCAGGCACTCGCCTTGCGCACCGATCCCATGGACGCCTCCTCTCACAGCGGTCTTTCTTGCTTTCCGCATCCCCATGGTCGTCCATGATGCGGATGTCGCGCCAAGTGGATAGACGCCGCGCGGGGGTTTCGTGACGGTACTGGTGCACAGCGAATTCGTCGAGAGCCCGCGTGCCCCAAGGGTCCTACCGTGTACGGCTGCTGACTGTGAGTGAAATATGATTCTCGACGGCGTTCGGGTGATGAGTAGGGCGTACGGGTGAACGCGAGGGTCGGTACGATGCCGCAGCTCAACGTCGTACGAGGCACGGGGGAGTGTCGTGTTCGGAATCGTGAGGCCCTGCAGCCATCGCCTCGGTGAGGGGCTCAGAACGCAGTGGATGGCGCATCTGTGCGGGCTCTGTCTCGCGTTGCGCGGAGACCACGGGCAGTTCGCTCGGATTGTCACTAATTACGATGGGCTGCTGATATCGGTTTTGACGGAGGCTCAGGCCGAGCGCGCCACCGGAGGGCGGCGTACGGCGGGACCGTGCCCGTTGCGCGGGATGCGGACCGCTTCCGTCGCCCAGGGTGAGGGAGCCCGCCTCGCCGCCGCCGTCTCGCTGGTGCTGGCCTCGGCCAAGGTGCGCGACCACGTGGCGGACGGCGACGGACTGTTGGCGCGCCGGCCGGTGGCGCGCGCCGCCCGCCGGGTCGCCGCGAGCTGGGGGCGCGCGGGGGCCCGTACCGGATCTGACGTGGGCTTCGACACCGCCGTACTCGTCGATGCCGTCGACCGGCAGATCGGCATCGAGGCGCTCGCCGGTCCCGGAACGCCGCTCCTGACCGTCACCGAGCCCACCGAGACCGCGACCGCCGCCGCCTTCGCGCACACGGCCGTCCTGGCCGGGCGCCCGGACAACGCCGAGCCGCTCGCCGAGGCCGGCCGGCTCTTCGGGCGACTCGCGCATCTGCTGGACGCCGTGGAGGACAGGGAGACCGACGCCGCGTCGAGGGCGTGGAATCCGCTCACGGCCACCGGCACCTCGCTCGTGGAGGCGCGACGGCTCGCCGATGACGCCCTGCACGGGATACGGCTCGCGCTGCGCGAGGTGAGCTTCACGGACGGCAAGCTGGCGCATCTGCTGCTCGCGCACGAGCTGGGACGGTCGGTGGACCGTGCGTTCGGGACGTCGGGGTGCGGGCATCAGGCTCATGCGGATGGTGTGCGAGGGGCGTTCGGACCGCCGCAGCACGGTGGGCCGTACAACCCGAGCAGCCCGCATCCCCACGACGGGCAGAATCCTTACGCCGGTGGCGGCAACCCCTTCGGTGGCGGTCCCTCCCTTCAGCCGCCGGGGCCCGGCGGGCGCGGCTTCTGGGCCGGGTGCGCGGCCGCGATCGGGGTGTGCTGCACCTGCAAGGTGTGCTGTGCCGACGAGTTCGAGGGGCCCTGGTCGCGCAAGAAGCGCGAGGGCTGTCTCAGCAACTGCGACTGTGACTGCAGTTGCTGCGAGGCCTGCGAGATCTGCGAATGCTGCTCGTGCTGCGATTGCGGACTGTGACCGGCCCCGTATACGGCGGCGTGCGCGATCACGCCGCCGTACGGGTCCGACCGGCCGGATGGGAATTCCACGTAAGGCACTTGAGTGGACGTCACACTCCGATCTCGTCGTCGCCGGGCGCCCTAGTTCTTCAGTTCCGGCGGTGAGATCTGCGACTTCTCTATCGCCGAACCTGTTGTCCCCCACTTCTTGAGGATCCTGTCGTACGTGCCGTCCGCGATCAGCTTGTTCACCGCCGCCTGGAAGGCCGGTGCCAGCTTCGTGTTCTTCTTGAAGGCGAAGCCGACGTCGAGGCGGTGGAACTCGTTGAGGAACTTGACGCCCTGCTGTTGGGTGACGGCGTAGCGCAGGCCGTTGATGGTGCTCATCACGATGTCGCTGCGGCCCTGTTGGAGTGAGGACCAGATCGCGCCCTGCTCGCTGTAGGTCTGCACCTTGTACGCCTTCTTGCCGGCGTCGGCGCAGACCTTCTTGTTCTCCTCCAGTGTCGCCTCGAAGGTGGTGCCCGCGCCGGTCGCGACGTTCAGGCCGCACAGCTGCTCGAGATCGGTGATCTTGGCGAGCTTGCTGTCCTTGCGGGCGGCGAAGCCCTGGCCGTCGTTGATGTAGGTGACGAAGTCGATCGTCTTGCGCCGTTCGTCGGTCACGCCGAAGTTGCTGGCGCCGAAGTCGTACTTGCCGCTGTCCAGGGCCGGCAGGATCGCCTCGAAGCCGGCCTGTTCCGTCTTGAGCTCGATGCCGAGCACCTTGGCCACGGCGTCCGCGAAGTCGACGTCCTGGCCCGTCAGCGTCTTGCCGTCGTCCAGGTACGTCGTGCCGGGTGGCGTACCGCCGACGGCGACCGCCACGGTGAGGCTGGTGACGCCGGACGGGAGCAGCTTGGCCGCGGCCTCGTCCTTCGTGATGTCCGAGACGACGTCCGTGGCGGGGATCTTGCCGGCCTTGGCCGCGGCCGCGTTCGCCGTGGTGCCGGACGTGCCGTCCGAGCCGGAGCCGCATGCCGTGAGAAGCAGGGCCGTCGAGGTGATCAGGGCAAAGGGCGCAAAACGCATATAACGGGTACGCGTGGACGTGCGCATGGTGTGCGGTCTCCTGAGAGCAAGAGTGAGCAGAACCCGAGGGGAGGGATGCGCGTGTGAAGGCGAAGGGGGAGAAAAAAGGGGGGGAGAACGCGAAAGGCGCCCGATTTGATCAAGGGATCAAGTGGTCAGGGCGCGCAGTGGGTCAGCTCAACAGGAAGAGGACCACACTCGACCGAAGTCGATGTGGGAGCGCTTGACCAGCCACTGCTGTGGATGCATGGGCCAAGTGGAACAGGCATCCGGTTGTGCGTCAACTGACCTGAGACGTACGGCTCACAGTATGGACAGCCTTGACAGCGGGGGGAAACGGGCCCGTACTCTCGGTGGACGGCCGTGCTGAGGGGCTCGGCCGTACGGCGCCGCGAGGCGCTCCGTGTGAAGGCAGCCGTGTTCGACCGACGTCACGGAGTCTTCCGCATGTCTTCCGACACCCTCGCCAAAACATCCGCCGCACCGGACATACCGGAGCAGGCCGACTCCCTGCGGATCGTTCCGCAGCGCCGTCTCGGTCAGTGGGCGGCCGCCGTCGCCGTGCTCGTTCTGCTCGGACTCGCGGTCACCTCCGTCGTCCGCAACCAGGCGTTCCAGTGGGGCGTGGTCGGCGACTACTTCACCTCGGGCTCCGTGCTGCGCGGCCTGTGGCTCACCCTGTGGCTGACGGCTGTGGTGATGGTGCTCGGGTTCGTCCTGGGGGCACTGCTCGCGGCGGCCCGGCTGTCCGCCAACCCCGTGCTGCGCAGCGTCGGTTGGGGCTATGTGTGGCTGTTCCGGTCGATTCCGATCCTGGTGCAGCTGCTGCTGTGGTTCAACATCGGGGCGCTGTATCCGCAGCTCCTCGGCGTGAAGACGGTCGATCTGTTCACCCCGATCGCGGTCGCGATCATCGGGCTCACCCTGCACGAGGCCGCCTACGCCGCCGAGGTCGTCCGGGGCGGCATCCTCTCCGTCGACCGTGGACAGATCGAGGCCGCGCAGGCGCTCGGGCTGAGCCGGTGGCGCCGCTGGTGGCGGATCGTGCTGCCGCAGGCGATGCGCTCCATCGTGCCGCCCGCCGGGAACATGCTGATCGGCACCCTCAAGGGCACCTCGATCGTCAGCGTCATCGCCGTGCAGGACCTGCTCTTCTCGGTGCAGCTGGTCTACCACCGCACTTACCAGGTCATCCCGCTGCTGATGGTCGCCACCATCTGGTACACCGTCGTCACCTCGGTGCTCAGCGTCGGCCAGTACTACGTCGAGAAGCACTACGCGCGCGGTTCGGAGCGCACCCGATGAGCACGACGAAGCCGACTCTCGTGATCGTCGGGGCCGGGCCGCGGGGGACCGGTCTCATCGAGCGCATCGCCGCCAACGCGCCCGAGCTGTACGCCGGTTCGGGCACCGAAGGCCTCGACATCCATCTCGTCGACCCCCATCCGCCGGGCGCCGGACGCATCTGGCGCGCGGCGCAGTCGCCGCTGCTGTGGATGAACTCGCACGCCGAGGACGTCACCATGTTCACCGACGAGACGGTGGTCATGGACGGTCCGGTACGCCCCGGTCCCACGCTGCACGAATGGGCCGCCATCGACGGCAGCACCTTCGCCGACCGTCGGCTCCAGGGCGCCTATCTGCGCTGGGTGCACGAGCAAGCCGTGGCGGCCCTGCCGCCGGACGTCACCGTCCACCATCACCCGCACAGGGCCCTCAGGGTGAGCGGTCCACGCGAGGGGCGCCAGCAGGTGTGGCTGGAGGGCCGCGCGCGTCCCCTTCTCGCCGACCTCGTCGTCCTTGCCCTCGGCCACCTCGACGCCGAACTCGACCAGGAACGGCGCGAGTTGTCGGCGTACGCCCGCACCCACGGCCTGGTCCATCTGCCGCCGGACTTCACCGCCGACAGCGACCTGTCCTCGCTCGCACCCGGCGAACCCGTCCTCGTGCGCGGCTTCGGTCTCGCCTTCGTCGACCTGATGGTGCTGCTCACGGAGGGGCGGGGCGGGCGGTACGACGGCGACACGTACGTTCCGTCGGGGCAGGAGCCGGTGCTGTATGTCGGGTCGCGGCGCGGAGTGCCGTACCACTCGAAGATCGGTTACGACTGGACCGGTGAACGGCCGCCGCTGCCACGGTTCTTCGGGCCCGACGAGGTCGACGCGCTGCTCGCCCGGCCGGGAGGGTTCGACTTCCGGCGGGATGTGTGGCCGCTGATCGAGAAGGAGCTGGGGTTCGCGCACTACCACCGGCTGTTCACCGTCCACTCCAAGCGCACGGCCATCGCCTGGACCGACTTCGAGGAGAAGTACGCGGCCGGGGAGGCGGTGGAGCGTGAGGCTCTCGTGGCGTCCGCCGTGCCCGACCCGGCCGACCGGCTCGACCTCGCGGCGCTCGACCGTCCGCTCGACGGGGTGCGGTACGCGACGCACGAGGAGTTCCAGGAGGGGCTCCGGGCGTACGTCGAGGGGGATCTGAGTCGCCGTCATGATCCCGTACACAGCCCTGACCTGGCCGTCTTTCTCGGACTGCTCTCCGTCTACGGGCAGTTGATCCAGCTCGGTGACATCGGGCCCTGGTGGCACGGCTTCTTCAGTTACCTCGCCTCGGGGCCGCCCGGCCCCCGGCTGCGGCAGATGCTCGCGCTGTCCCGGGCCGGCGTCGTGCGGTTCGTGGGCGCGGACATGGCCGTGACCGCCGAGGACGGGGTGTTCCGGGCGTCGAGTGCGACCGTGCCGGGCGCGAGTGTCGAGGCGCGGGCGCTCGTCGAGGCGCGGCTGCCCGAGCCCACGGTTCGGCGTGCCCTCGACCCGCTGCTGCGTGCACTGCACGCCGACGGGGCCGTCGAGACCCCGGAGGGGCTGCTGCGGGTGGACCGCTCCGACGGGCGGATCCTCGACGGAGCCGGGCGGCCGCATCCCCGGCGGTTCGCGCTGGGGCCCTACACCGACGTTCGCACCCCCGGCGCCTTCACCCGGCCGCGCACCGGCGGGCCCGCCTTCCGGCAGAACGACGCCACCGCGCGGGCCGCGCTGGTGTTCCTGCGCGACCTCGCGTGTCGGGCCGCCGCGTAACTACCGACCGCCAACTCCACTGCCGGAACAAGGGATTCACACCATGACCGTCATGGTCGACATCAGGTCCGTGCACAAGAGCTTCGGACCGCTGGAAGTGCTCAAGGGCATCGACCTAGAGGTGCGCATCGGCGAGGTCACCGTGATCCTCGGCCCGTCCGGCTCCGGCAAGTCCACGCTGCTGCGCACCATCAACCACCTGGAGAAGGTGGACCGGGGCCGGATCAGCGTCGACGGCTCGCTGGTCGGCTACCGGCGCTCCGGAGACAAGCTGTACGAGCTGCGCGAGCGCGAGGTGCTGAAGCAGCGCACCCGGATCGGGTTCGTCTTCCAGAACTTCAACCTCTTCCCGCACCTCACCGTGCTGGACAACATCGTCGAGGCCCCGGTCTCCGCGCTGAAGCGCCCGCGCAAGGACGCCGTCGAGGGGGCGCGGGCGCTGCTCGACCGGGTGGGGCTCGCCGACAAGGCCGACTCCTACCCGAAGCGGCTCTCCGGCGGCCAGCAGCAACGCGTCGCCATCGCCCGCGCGCTCGCCCTGGAGCCGAAGCTGCTGCTCTTCGACGAGCCGACCTCGGCGCTCGACCCCGAGCTGGTCGGCGAAGTCCTCGACGTCATCAAGGACCTGGCCCACCAGGGCACCACGATGATCGTCGTCACGCACGAGATCGGGTTCGCCCGGGAGGTCGCCGACACCGTCGTCTTCATGGACGACGGGCGGATCGTCGAGCGGGGCGCCCCCGGTGACGTACTCGACCGGCCGCGGCACGAACGGACGCGGTCGTTCCTGTCCAAGGTTCTTTGACCCTCTCCAGGGCCTTTTGATCGACTTACCGGAGAAAGGTTTCACCCGATATGACCGCACCGCACGGCCGGGGGCTGTTGCACCTGGCCGCCGCCCTCGATCAACAGACGGCCTTCGACGCCGCCTCGTACGTCGGGCCGGCGCAGCTCGCGGAGCGTGGCGGGCTCGACTTCGTGACGCTCGGCGACACCTTCGCGCGCCCCGGGCCCGACGCGCTCGCCGTGCTCTCCCGTCTCGCGCCCGCCACCCGCCGGATCGGCCTGGTGCCCACCGTGACCACCACCCACACCGAGCCCTTCCACGTCCAGGCGGCGGTGGCGACCCTCGACTGGGTCAGCAGAGGCCGGGCCGGCTGGCAGCTCGACGTGTCGACGACCGAGGGCGAGGCCCGCCTCTTCGGGCGCCGGCATGCCGCACCCGCCGACGCGCTGTGGCGGGAGGCCCGCGAGATCGCCGAGGTGGCCGCCCGGCTCTGGGACAGCTGGGAGGACGACGCCGAGATACGCGACGAGGCCACCGGACGGTTCATCGACCGGGAGAAGCTGCACCACGTCGACTTCCGGGGCGCCACCTTCTTCGTGAAGGGGCCCTCGATCGTGCCGCGGCCCCCGCAGGGCCATCCCGTGCGGGTCGTCGACGCCACCGAGGGGCCCGCCCGGCGGGTCGCCGCCCGGTACGCCGACGTGGCGCTCGTCCGGGTCGCGGGCCCCGCGCAGGCCCGCGCCGTACGGACCGAACTGCGCGACGCGGCGGCGGAGTTCGGCCGCAACCCCGACTCCCTGCGGGTCCTCGGTTCGCTCGTCGTCGACCTCGGCGACGGGGAGCGCGCGGCCGAGCCGGGTCACGGCGGCGGCGGTCCCCGGCAGAGCGCGCAGGGGCCGCTGTACCGAGGTGGCCCGGTCGATCTGGCCGAGCTGATCACCGCCTGGCACGCGTCCGAGGCCGTCGACGGCTTCCACCTCACCCCGGTCGAGCCGCGCCGTGACCTGGAGCGGCTCGTCAACGGAACGGTGGCAGTGCTCCAGCACCGCGGCCTGTTCCGCGCCTTCTATCCGGGCAGCACGCTCAGGGAGCACCTGGGGCTGGCCCGGCCCACCAACCAGTACGCCGTAACAGGGGCCGACGCGGGTGCCGTGCCGGGGGCCGTGACAGGGGGAGCGTCATGACCGTACGCAAGCGCATGCATCTGGCGGCGCACTTCCCGGGCGTCAACAGCACCACCGTCTGGACCGACCCGCGCTCGAGGTCCCAGATCGACTTCGCCTCCTTCGAACACCTCGCGCGCACCGCCGAACGAGGCCTGTTCGACTTCTTCTTCCTCGCCGAGGGGCTGCGGCTGCGCGAGCACAAGGGACGGATCCACGACCTGGACGTCGTGGGGCGGCCGGAGTCGATCACCGTCCTCAACGCGCTCGCCGCCGTCACCGAGCGGCTCGGGCTCGCCGCCACGGTCAACGCGACCTTCAACGAGCCGTACGAACTCGCCCGCAGACTGGCCACGCTGGATCACCTCAGCGGGGGCCGGGCCGCCTGGAACGTGGTCACCTCCTCCGACGCCTTCACCGGGGAGAACTTCCGCCGCGGCGGCTTCCTCGACCGCGCCGACCGGTATGCGCGCGCCGCCGAATTCGTCGCCACGGCCCGGGAGCTGTGGGACTCCTGGACGCCGGAAGGCGTGGCGCGCCCCTTCGCGCACCGGGGGCAGCACTTCGACATCGCGGGGGAGTTCGGGCTGCCGCGCTCACCGCAGGGGCAGCCCGTCGTCATCCAGGCCGGGGACTCGGACGAGGGCCGGGAGTTCGCCGCCTCCACGGCGGACGTGGTCTTCACCCGGCACGGGACCCTGGAAGCCGGCCGGGAGTTCTACGCCGATGTGAAGGGTCGGCTCGCGGCATACGGGCGGTCGCCCGAGGACCTGAAGATCATGCCGGGTGTCACCGTCGTGCTCGGTGACACCGCGGCCGACGCGGTGGAGCGGGCCGCCGAGATCCGTCGCCGGCAGGTCTCCCCGCAGAACGCGCTCCTCGCCCTGGAGCAGATCTGGGGCGTCGACCTCTCCTCGTACGACCCCGACGGGCCCCTGCCCGACATCGACCCGGAGCCGGAGCCGGCCCTCGCGCAGGGGCGGGTGCGCGTCTCCGACCCCCTCGCGGTGGCGGAGAAGTGGCGGGCCCTGTCGCGGGCGAAGGGGCTGTCCATCCGGCAGACCGTGATCGAGGCGTCCGGGCGGCAGTCCTTCATCGGCACGCCGGAGGTGGTCGCCGCCGAACTGGACGAGTTCGTGACGGGTGACGCCGCTGACGGCTTCATCCTCGTCCCCCATCTGACCCCGGGCGGGCTGGACGAGTTCGTGGACCGGGTGGTCCCGCTGCTCCAGGAGCGGGGCGCCTTCCGTACGGAATACACGGGCACGACGCTGCGCTCACACCTCGGGTTGCCGGAACCCGTATGGAAGGGTTGATCACATGACGAAAGACGCATCCGCCGACGTATCTGACGGCGTATCCGCAGACGTATCCGACGACGCATCCGCAGACGTATCCGCAGACGTGTTCGACGGCGCGTCCGAGGACTGGAAGCGGTGGCACGAGTACCGCGTCGAGACGGTGTCCGCCGCCTACGGTCCACTGGCGCTCACCGGCACGCACTGGCTGGAGGACTATCCGGACGGGCGACTTCCGGACATCCCCGGGCTGTGGACCGACCAGGAGGACGGGATCCTGCTGACGGCCGCCCCCGAGGACGGTCTCACCCTGGACGGGGAGCCCTTCACCGGCGAGGTCCGGCTCGACGCCGATCCCGGGTCGGCCGCCAAGGCCCGGGTGGGGCTCGGCGAGCGCCGTTTCGTCGTCCTGGTGCGCGAAGGGATCTGGGGCGTACGCGACTTCGACCCCGCTTCCGAAGCGCGCGCGGCCTTCAGGGGCGTCGAGGCGACGCCGTACGAGCCGCGCTGGTCGGTGCCGGGGCACTTCACGCCGTACGGCGAGAACCGCACCGTACACGTGGAGAACGCGGACGGAGCCGCCCGTGGTCTGGCGCTCGGCGGCATCCTCGCCTTCACCCTGGACGGCGAGGACCTCACGCTCCAGGTGTCGGTGGAGAGCGACGGCTCGCTGTGGGCCGTGTTCGCCGACGCCACCAGCGGGGACAGCAGCTACCGTTTCCGGTTCCTGCGCCCCGCGGCGCCCGACGCCGAGGGGCGCACGACGGTGGACTTCAATCGGGCCGTGCTCCCGCCGTGCGCGTTCGCCGACCACTTCATCTGCCCCTTCCCGCCGCCCGGGAACAGCCTGGGCGTGGCCGTCGCGGCGGGGGAGCGCACGTTGCTCTGACGGTTCACTCCTTTGAGCCCTCCGCCCACTCCTCCGAGCCCTCCTGGCACTCCGAGTGCCCCGACGATCCATCCGCAATCCGCACACCTGAATCTGGGAAGATCAACTGCCGCTGGTGGAAGGCAAGTTGAACGCTGCACGGCCGAAAGGCGCCCTTGCGCCGGTCGGTCGCGCAGCCGAATACTCCCCCACAGCGCTTGTCAGGAGCACGGCTTGTCCGGAATCCGGTCGGACGGCTCCGGGCTGCGCCTCACGGGCCCCGACCCCACGCGGGCCCCCTACTTCCCTCGGGAGGAACGACAAGTGAGGATCAAGCGCACCACCCCCCGCAGCGGTATAGCGAGACGGACCCGGCTGATCGCCGTGACCACCGGACTCCTGGCCGCCGCAGCGTTCTCCGTCCCCACCGCGAACGCATCCGACGTCCAGACGTTCAGCGCCACCCAGCTGAGCACGGTGAACAAGTCGGTACTCAAGTCCGATGTCGCGGGCACCGCCTGGGCGGTCGACGCCAAGACGAACCGCGTCGTCGTCACCGTCGACAGCACGGTCTCCAAGGCCGAGATCGCGAAGATCAAGAAGGACGCGGGCAGCGACTCCGCGGCCATCACGATCAAGCACACCCCGGGCAAGTTCAAGAAGCTGATCACCGGCGGCGACGCCATCTACGGCGGTTCCTACCGTTGCTCGCTCGGCTTCAACGTGCACAGCGGGAGCACCTACTACTTCCTGACCGCGGGCCACTGCGGTGAGGTCGCCTCCACCTGGTACTCCAACTCCGGTCACACCACCACGCTGGGCACGAACGTCGGGTACAGCTTCCCGACCAACGACTTCGCACTGGTGCGCTACACCAACACCTCGATCGCCCACCCGAGCGCGGTCGGCAGCCAGACCATCAGCAGCGCGGCCACGCCCAGCGTGGGCACGACCGTCTACCGTCGTGGTTCGACCACCGGCACGCACAGCGGCCGGGTCACCGCGCTGAACGCCACGGTCAACTACGGCAGCGGTGACGTGGTCTACCAGATGATCCAGACCACGGTCTGCGCCGAGGGCGGCGACAGCGGCGGTCCGCTCTACGCGGGTACCGTCGCCTACGGTCTGACCTCCGGCGGCAGTGGTGACTGCACCTCCGGCGGTACGACCTTCTTCCAGCCGGTCACCGAGGCGCTGAGCTACTACGGCGTGAGCGTCGGCTGACCGACGGTCCCCCGTAGCACGCACAACCGGACCTGCAGCCAGCAGCAGGCGAGCCCCCGTACGCAACTGTCGTGCGGGGGCTCGCCCTTGCTCGGGTGACGGAGTTACCGTCGAAGTACACGCCGGGTACGCGCCTGTTGCGGTACTTGCCCGATGCGCCCACTTCGGACCCTGGGGGGCCGTGATGGTCGAGGAGCTGGTGGCGGCGGGAGTCTCCGTCGCATCCGTGGGGATCGTCTATGTGATGGCCGGGGCCCGTGTCGTCAAACAGTACGAACGGGGTGTGGTGTTGCGCCTCGGCCGACTGCGCTCGGATGTGCGCGGGCCGGGGTTCACCATGGTCGTGCCCTTCGTCGACAAGCTGCGTAAGGTCAACATGCAGATCGTGACGATGCCGGTGCCCGCGCAGGAGGGCATCACGCGCGACAACGTCACGGTGCGGGTCGACGCGGTCGTCTACTTCAAGGTGGTCGACGCGGCGGACGCGGTCATCCAGGTCGAGGACTACCAGTTCGCGGTCTCGCAGATGGCGCAGACCTCACTGCGCTCGATCATCGGCAAGAGCGACCTGGACGATCTGCTCTCCAACCGGGAGAAGCTCAACCAGGGCCTGGAGTTGATGATCGACAGTCCGGCCATGGGCTGGGGTGTGCAGATCGACCGGGTCGAGATCAAGGACGTGTCACTGCCGGAGACGATGAAGCGGTCGATGGCCCGGCAGGCCGAGGCCGACCGTGAGCGGCGCGCGCGGGTCATCAACGCGGACGCCGAGCTCCAGGCGTCGAAGAAGCTGGCGGAGGCCGCCGGGGTGATGTCCGAACAGCCCGCCGCGCTCCAACTGCGCCTGCTGCAGACCGTGGTGGCGGTCGCCGCCGAGAAGAACTCCACCCTCGTACTGCCCTTCCCGGTGGAACTGCTGCGGTTCCTGGAACGGGCACAGCAGCCTGCCGCGCCGGCGCCCGAGCAGCAGGTGCGGGCATCGGAAGGCGTTGAGCAATCGGTGCAGGAGCAACTGTCCTCCCTCGCGCCCTCGTTGGGATCGGACCCCGAAGGGTCGAAAACCAGACAGGACTAGACCTCACGGGCTGCGCATACGTCACTCGCGCTCGGTGTTTGCACTGCGAACGCACAGGGTGCGATCACACAGGGTCAAGGTGCCGGGGGCGTACGCCCGTTGCTGTACGCGCGTCCTGAAGTCGACCTTGTGAGCTCCCTGTGGGTCTCGGAATAGTGGGCGCCGGTACGCCTTTCGATTCCGTACACCTTCCGGCCCCGGAGGTCCCCACAACCTCCCGGGCCGCCCCCCACAGGAGGACGCGAAGTGAAGCACCGACGTATATCCGGGCGGCGCGCAGCCGTGGCAGGCGGGAGTGTCGTCGCCCTGGTCGCCGCGGGAGTCACCTTCCAGACTGCGAACGCGAGCGAGACGCGGAAGAGCGCGGCGCCCCGGGAGCTGTCGATCGCGGCGGCCGGAAAGCTCGCCTCGACGCTCGGCGAGGACCTGGGGTCCGACGCGGCGGGAACGTATTACGACGCGAAGGCCGGACACCTCGTCGTCAACGTGCTCGACCGAGCCGCGGCGCGCGTCGTCGAGGCGGCCGGCGCCCAGGCCAGAATCGTCGAGAACTCCCTCGCCGAGCTGACGAGCGCCCGTACCACCCTCAAGAAGGACGCGACCATCCCCGGCACGTCCTGGGCGACCGACCCGGGTACCAACAAGGTCGTCGTCACCGCGGACCGCACGGTCGGGGGCGCGGCCCTTGTCCGGCTGACCAAGATCGTCGACGGCCTCGGGGCCAAGGCCGAACTCCAGGACACGAAGGGGGAGTTCAAGCCCTTCATCGCGGGCGGCGACGCGATCACCGGCTCCGGCGGGCGCTGCTCGCTCGGCTTCAACGTGGTCAAGGGCGGGCAGCCGTACTTCATCACCGCCGGACACTGCACCCGGGCGATCTCCACCTGGTCGGACTCCAGCGGCAAGGAGATCGGCACGAACGAGCGGTCCAGCTTCCCCGGCAACGACTTCGGTCTGGTCAAGTACACCTCGACGGTCGACCACCCGAGCGAGGTCGATCTCTACAACGGCTCCGCGCAGCCCATCACCCAGGCGGGTGCGGCGACCGTCGGGCAGTCGGTGACGCGCAGCGGTTCGACGACCCAGGTGCACAGCGGCAAGGTCACCGGCCTGGACGCCACCGTGAACTACGGCAACGGCGACATCGTCGACGGACTCATCCAGACCGACGTCTGCGCCGAGCCCGGTGACAGCGGCGGCTCGCTCTTCTCGGGCTCCACGGCCATCGGCCTCACCTCGGGCGGCAGCGGCGACTGCGCCTCGGGCGGCGAGACCTTCTTCCAGCCGGTCACCGAGGCGCTGTCGACCTTCGGCGCCCAGATCGGCTGACGCGATCCGTCCTGCCTGCTCAGGGCCGGGCCGCCCGGTGTTTGCGCAGGTGGGACGGGCTCGAATGGATGTCGCACACTTGTTCGGAAATTGGTCTATGGTGGGGGTGAGGTCATTGGGAACGAATGTTCGAGAGTCTGGTGAGAGGGCCCTCGGACACGAACGGATACGGACGGGTACGGGAGGTGCGTGTGCCGGGGTTCACGCATCTGCACACCGCCTCCGGGTTCTCCCTGCGGTACGGGGCCTCGCACCCGGAGCGGCTGGCCGAGCGTGCCTCGGAGCGGGGCATGGACGCCCTCGCGCTCACCGACCGGGACAGCCTCGCGGGCGCGGTCCGGTTCGCCAAGGCCTGCGCGAAGGCGGGTGTCCGTCCGCTGTTCGGGGTGGAGCTCGCGGTCGAGGGTCCCGTGCGGGTGGCGGGGACTTCCGCCCGAGCGGCCGGGGGTCCGGTACGGGCGGCCGGTGAGCCGGTACGAGGGACCGGGGAGCCCGTACGGGCGGAGCGGCGCCGCGCCCCGGTCCGTGGCGGTGCCTTCATCGACGAGTCGACTCCCCGGGTGACCTTCCTCGCCCGGGACGGCGCGGCCGGCTGGGCCGACCTCTGCGGAATCGTCACGGCGGCGCATGCGGGCGGCGGTCCCGACAGCGGTCCGGGGCAGCAGCCCCTGCTGCCCCGGACGGACAACCACGCCGAAGGGCTGACCGTACTGCTCGGCCCCGCCTCCGATGTCGGCCGCGCACTCGCCGCGGGGCGCCCCGACCGCGCCGCGAAGCTGCTCGCGCCCTGGCGGGAGATCTATGGCGACGCCCTGCGTCTCGAAGTCATCTGGCACGGCCGCGAGGGCACCGGCCCGGGGTCCCTGCGGCTCGCCGCCCGCACCGTCGGGTTCGCCGCCGAACAGCGGGTGCGCCCGGTGCTCAGCAACGCCGTCCGGTACGCCGACCCGGGCCTCGGCCCGGTCGCCGACGTCCTGGACGCCGCCCGCCGCCTTGTCCCCGTCGACCCCCGGCGCGAGCTGGACTCCGGCGAGGCCTGGCTCAAGGGTGAGGCCGCCATGCTGGGCGCCGCCGAGCGGATCGTCGAGGCCGCGGGCTACCGCCGTGACACCGCGTACCGCCTGCTCGAACAGACCCAGGCCACCGCCGCCGAGTGCCTCGTCGACCCCGAGGACGACCTCGGCATCGGCACCGTCCACTTCCCCGAGCCGCACCTCGTCGGCGCGGGCCGGCGCACCGCCCAGCGCGTCCTGGCCTCCCGGGCGGCGGCGGGCATGGTGCTGCGCGGATACGACAGCAAGCGGGCCTACTGGGAACGGATGCACCGCGAGCTGGACATCATCGCCCACCACGACTTCGCCTCCTACTTCCTGACGGTCGCCCAGGTCGTGGACGACGTACGGGAGATGGGCATCCGGGTCGCCGCGCGCGGCTCCGGCGCGGGGTCCCTCGTCAACCACCTCCTCGGTATCGCGCACGCCGACCCGGTCGAGCACGGGCTGCTGATGGAACGCTTCCTGTCCAAGCGCCGCTCGGTGCTGCCCGACATCGACATCGACGTGGAGTCCGCGCGCCGACTGGAGGTCTACCGCGCGATCATCGACCGGTTCGGCACCGAGCGGGTCGCGACCGTCTCGATGCCCGAGACCTACCGGGTCCGGCACGCCGTCCGCGATGTGGGTGCCGCCCTCTCCATGGACCCGGCCGACATCGACCGGATCGCCAAGTCCTTCCCGCACATCCGCGCCCGCGACGCCCGCGCGGCGATGGACGAGCTGCCCGAACTGCGGGAGCTGGCGCGGGAGGTTCAGCGGAAGGGGGAGAAGTACGGACGGCTGTGGGAGCTGGTCGAGTCCCTCGACGCCCTCCCGCGCGGCATCGCCATGCACCCGTGCGGGGTACTCCTCTCCGACGCCTCGCTGCTCGCGCGTACGCCGGTCGTGCCGACCAGCGGCGAGGGCTTCCCCATGTCGCAGTTCGACAAGGAGGACGTCGAGGACCTCGGGCTGCTCAAGCTCGATGTGCTGGGCGTGCGGATGCAGTCCGCGATGGCGCACGCGGTGGCCGAGGTGGAGCGGGCCACGGGGGACCGGCCGGACATCGACGCGGTGGCGCCGGGCGACCCGGCGACGTATCGGCTCATCCGGTCCGCCGAGACGCTGGGCTGTTTCCAGATCGAGTCGCCCGGACAGCGCGACCTGGTCGGACGGCTGGAGCCCGCGACCTTCCACGACCTCGTCGTCGACATCTCGCTCTTCCGGCCCGGGCCGGTCGCCGCCGACATGGTGCGGCCGTTCATCGAGGCGCGGCACGGGCGGGCGCCGATCCGCTATCCGCACCCGGACCTGGAGGGGCCGCTGAAGGAGACGTACGGCGTCGTGGTCTTCCACGAGCAGATCATCGACATCGTCGACATCATGACCGGCTGCGGACGCGACGAGGCGGACCGGGTGCGGCGCGGGCTGTCCGACCCTGAGGAGCAGGGGCGGATCCGGTTCTGGTTCGCACAGAACGCGGCGGCCAAGGGGTACGACGCCGAGACCATCGCGCGGACCTGGGAGATCGTCGAGGCCTTCGGGTCGTACGGCTTCTGCAAGGCGCACGCGGTCGCCTTCGCCGTCCCGACGTACCAGTCGGCGTGGCTGAAGGCCCATCACCCGGCCGCTTTCTACGCCGGGTTGCTCACACACGACCCCGGGATGTATCCGAAGCGGCTGCTGCTGGCGGACGCGCGGCGGCGGGGGGTGCCGATCCTGCCGTTGGACGTGAACCGGTCGGCGGTCGCCCACCGTATCGAACTGGTGTCTGAATCTGTTGGTTCCGGCGGCCTTTGGGGCGTCCGGCTCGCCCTCTGTGACGTGCACGGCATCAGCGAGGCCGAGGCGGCGCGGATCGCGGACGGACAGCCGTACGCCTCCCTGCTCGACTTCTGGGAGCGGGCCCGGCCGAGCAGGCCGCTCGCACAGCGGCTCGCGCAGGTCGGCGCACTGGACGCGTTCGGCGCCAACCGACGTGATCTGCAACTGCACCTGACCGAGCTGCACCGGGGTTCCCGAGGCGCGCGCGGCGGTCAACTCCCCCTGTCCGGCGGGCGGAAGACCGCCTCCGCCGGGCTGCCCGACCTCTCCTCGGCGGAGCGGCTCAGCGCCGAACTGGGTGTGTTGTCGATGGACGCCTCGCGCAATCTGATGGACGACCACCGGGAGTTCCTGGAGGAGCTGGGCGTGGTGACGGCACGGCGGCTGCGGGAGGCGCGGCACGGTGAGACGGTCCTGGTCGCGGGCGCCAAGGCGGCCACCCAGACCCCGCCGATCCGCTCCGGCAAACGCGTCATCTTCACCACCCTGGACGACGGCACCGGCCTGGTCGACCTCGCCTTCTTCGACGACTCGCACGACGCCTGCGCCCACACCGTCTTCCACTCCTGGCTGCTGCTGGTGCGCGGAGTGGTGCAGCGCCGTGGCCCGCGCAGCCTCAGCGTGGTGGGCGCGGCGGCCTGGAACCTCGCCGAACTGGTCGAGCTGCGCGCCGAGGGAGGCCTCGACGTGGTGGCGGCACGGCTGGCGGAGCCCGCACCGGAGCCCCCGCCTGAGGGGGCGGGCGCGCGGGAGAGTCGGAAGATCCGGATGTCCACGGGGTACGAGATGCACCCCTGGGCCGATCTGCGTCCCGCGGGCGAAGGGCCCACGGGAGGAAAGAAGTTGTGGCACCAGAGTCCGGGGAGTGCGGGATGACCATCCTCTGCGTACGTTTCCAGCTGCCTCCGATGTACGAGGCCGCCCTGCCGGGGCTCCTCGGGCTGTTGGAGGAGTTCACCCCCGTCATCGAGGCGCTGCCGCCCGACGGCGCGCTGGTCGATCTGCGGGGCGCCGAACGGTACTTCGGGCGGACCACCGTGGAGTTCGCCTCGCTGATCCGGGTAAGGGCACTTGCCCGGTACGGGGTGGACTGCGTGATCGGTGCCGGACCCGGGCCGATGCTCGCGCGGATGGCGCTGCGGGAGGCCATGCCCGGAGTGACCCGGGTGGTGCCCGGGGAACCGGACGCCGTCGCGGAGTTCCTCGCCGAGCGGCCCGTCGCCGCGCTGCCCGGGGTCGGCTGCGCCACCGCCCGCACCCTGTGCGAGTACGGCCTCGACACCGTCGGCAAGGTCGCCGCCGCGCCCCTGTCCACGCTCCAGCGCCTGACCAGTGCCCGGACCGGCCGCGAACTGCACGAGAGGGCGTCCGGCATCGACCGCGGCCGGGTCGTACCGAACGCCACCTCGCGCTCTCTCGCCACCGAACGTCCCTTCCCCCGAGACGAGTTGGACCCGTCCCTGCATCGTCGCGCGCTGCTCTCCGCCACCGAGGAACTGGGCACCCGGCTGCGCGCCCTGGAGAAGGTCTGCCGCACCCTGACCCTCACCGTCCGCTACGCCGACCGCTCCTCGACCACCCGCAGCCGCACCCTCAAGGAACCGACCGCCCACTCCTCCGCGCTCACCGGCGTTGCGTACGGCCTGTACGAGGCTCTTGGCCTCCAGCGCGCCCGGGTCCGCACGATCGTCCTGCGCGCCGAGGGCCTGACCCCCGCCGGACAGGCCTCCCACCAGCTCACCTTCGACCCCGTGGACGAGAAGGTCCGCCGCATCGAGGAGGTCGCGGACCGCGCGCGAGCGAAGTTCGGGCCGCGTGCGGTGATGCCGGGGACGCTGGCCGCGTAGATCCGGTACGGGGGATCAGTTCGCCCACGGGGGAGTGAGGACCGAGCCGTCGGCCAGTTCCGCCTGGAGGCCGATGGACGTGGTGACCCAGGCGGTGGCGGTCTCCTGGGTCGGGTTCTCGATGCCCAGGGTTGCGCCGGGGTTGATGATCACCGTGTCGCCCGCGGTGATCCGCTCGGTGCGGCCGTCGAGGGTGATCAGCAGTTCGCCGGTGAGGAGGTGGAAGATCTCCTCACGGTTGACGGTGTGCAGGGGCCCCTTGGCTCCCGCGGGGATCTCGCCGCGCCAGGCGCAGAGTTCCTTGCTGCCGCTCAGGGGAGTGGCGTATGCGACGAAACGGGCGCCGTGGATCTCGTGGACGACGGCTTCGGACGAGCGGACGACGGGCATGGGTGCCTCCAGGGCTAATGGTCAAGCCACTTGACTATGTGACTCTATGGTCAAATTGCCTGACCAGTTAGTCAAGGGTGTTTCAATGCACGCGTGCACAACTCCGAGGCCATGGCCCTGTCCGCCGCTCTGCTCGCCGTCGCCGGTGAGCTGACGCAACGCATTCACGAGGGCGTCGTCGCCCGGGGGTTCGAGGGGATACGGCCCGCGCACGGCTTCGCGTTCGCGCGGCTCGCCCCGGACGGTGCGACGGTCACCGACCTCGCAGCGCACCTCGGGGTCACCAAGCAGGCCGCGAGTCAGCTTGTCGACGAGTTGGTGCGTAAGGGGTACGTGGAGCGGCGGCCGCATCCCGACGACGCGCGCGCTCGGCTGATCGTGCTGACCGAACTCGGCTGGGCCTGTACGCGCGCGGCGGAGGAGGCGGCCGCCGAGGCGGTGCGGGCCTGGGGTGAGGTACTCGGGGAGAGTGAAATGCGCGCGTTGCGCGACCGTTTGCTGCGCATCGCGCCCTACGGTCCCATCAGGCCCTCCTGGTGACGGCGCATCGGCCGTGACCACCGCTCTGACCACCACTGGAAGTTTTTACTGACGCGTAACTTCACACGTGGGCTACTCGCCCGTAACTTGACGAGTGAACAGCATCCTGGTGATCCGGATCACAGGGCGTACGTCGTCGCAACTCCCTTGAGCCGCAAGGAGATCACCCGATGCTGCCCTGGAAGCGCCTGCTCAGACCCCTCACCGCACTCCTGCTGACCGCCGTGGTCGCCGTGGTCCCCGCCGCCACCGCCCACGCCGCCGCACCGAGCAGTGGCTGGAACGACTACTCCTGCAAGCCCTCCGCCGCCCATCCCCGCCCCGTCGTCCTCGTCCACGGCACCTTCGCCAACTCCACCGACAACTGGCTGGCCTTCGCGCCCTACCTGGTGGACCGCGGGTACTGCGTCTTCTCCCTCGACTACGGGCAACTGCCCGGCGTCCCCCTCTTCAACGCCCTCGGCCCCATCGACAAGTCGGCCGAACAGCTTCAGGTATTCGTCGACAAGGTGCTCGCCGCGACCGGCGCGGCCAAGGCCGACCTCGTCGGCCACTCGCAGGGCGGCCTGATGCCCCGCTACTACCTCAAGTTCCTCGGCGGCGCCGCCAAGGTGAACACCTTCGTCGGCATCGCGCCCGACAACCACGGCACCACCCTCGACGGCCTCACCAACCTGCTGCCCTACTTCCCGGGCGCCGAGGACCTGCTGTCCATGGCCACACCCGCGCTCGCCGACCAGATCGTCGGCTCCGCCTTCCTGACCAAGCTCAACGCGGGCGGCGACACCGTCGCGGGCGTGCACTACACGGTGATCGCCACCAAGTACGACGAGGTGGTCACGCCGTACCGCTCACAGTTCCTCACTGGATCCGACGTCCACAACGTGCTGCTGCAGGACCTGTGCCCGGTCGACCTCTCCGAGCACGCGGCGATCGGCCTCATCGACCGGATCGCCTTCCACGAGGCGGCCAACGCCCTCGACCCGGCACACGCCACCCCCACGAACTGCGCCTCCGTGTTCAGCTGACCGGCCCCGGCCGGGGCCTGTCCGACCTGAGCCGCCGGACAGGCCCCGGAGCACGACAGGACCTAGCGGCCGTGCCGGCCGCCGGTCGTGTCGCGACGGCGGACCGAGGCGAACAGTGCCGCCGATCCCAGCGCCAGCGCGCTCGCTCCGCCGATCACGAGGTACGGAGCGGAGGGGTCGCCGCCGGTCTCGGCGAGGTGCTGCTCCGAGACGCCCGCGACCTCCGGCTCGCCCGCGGAGCCGCCGGGAGCGGCGTCGGAGGGGTTCGTGTCGGCCGCCGGAGTGGCTGTGCCGTCGTAGTGGTCATGTCGAACCGTCGACTTGTCGGTACCGTCGGCTATCTGCTGCTCGGAGGGTGCGGAAGCGGTGGGTGCCGGGGCGGTCGGCGGGGGAGTGGTGCCGGTTCCGGCACTGCCCGTACCGCCGCTGCCCTTGCTGCCGCCGCCGGAACCGGCGTTGCCCGAACTCCCGCCGAAGGTGACGTCCGAGCAGGAGTAGAACGCCTCCGGACTGTCCGAGCGCTGCCAGATCGCGTAGAGCAGCTGCCTGCCCGAGCGCTGCGGCAGGGTGCCGGAGAAGGTGTAGTAGCCGTTCGTCGCGACCGGGTCGGTCTTCGTGGCGACCGGGTGCGCCAGGTCCAGGTCGGCCCAGGCCAGCGGCTTGGACGGGTCGTAACCCGCCTTGGTGATGTAGACGTTGAACGTGCCCTTGTGCGGGGCCGTCACCCGGTACTTGAAGGTGTACGCGCCGCCGCTCACGCTCGTCGTCGGCCACTCGGCGCGGGCCAGGTCCAGGCCCTTGAACTCGTCGTTGCCCGCGCTGCACAGCTTCCCGTCGGGTATGAGCCGCTGGTGTCTGCCGATCCGGATGCCGTTCCAGTCGTACAGCGCCTGGGTGCCGCCGGCCGCGACGGCCGCCTTGCAGGCGCCGGTTTTCGGGCTCTCGGGATTCTCCGCGTAGCACTGGAAGACCCTGCTGACCGGGTCGCCCATCGTCCCGTGCGCGGCGGCGGGCGCCGCGGCGAGGGCGGTCAGGGCGACCGGGGCGACACCGACGGCGACAGCGACGGCGGTGGCCTTGCGGCGAGCGGGCATGGGGGGAACTCCTCGAAACGGTCCTTCGGGCGGGCGGCGGACCCGTGGTGGTGATCAGCAAGCTAGCCCGAAGAAGCCGCGAAATCGCCTGTCGGAGGCGGGTGCGGGAGATCCTTATGGTCGGCTTAAGGGAGCGCTGAGCCTGCGCTCAGGTAGGTACCGTTCGGGGCATGACAGACGCCCGGAACGAACCGGAGATCCGCCCGGCCACCGCCGCCGACCTGACCGCCGTGAAGGCGGTGACCGACGCCGCCTACCACCACTACATCGAGCGCATCGGAGTGGTGCCGGCGCCCATGGAGGCGGACCACGCAGCGAACGTGGCCGAGGGGCGGGTATTCGTCACGGGGGAACCGGTGACGGGCCTCGTGGTGATCGAGGCGCGCGAGGACCATCTCTTCCTCGACAGTGTCGCCGTCCACCCCGACGCCCATGGCAAGGGCGTCGGGCGACGGCTGCTGGCGTTCGTGGACGCACACGCGCGTGCGCTCGGACTGTCCGAGGTCAGGCTCTACACGAACGCGATGATGTGGGAGAACCAGAAGATCTACCCGAAGTACGGGTACGAGGTCGTCGAGCGCCGCGTGGACGGCCGGTACGACCGGATCCACTACCGCAAGCGGCTCGACTGACGGTTTCCGTGCCGGGGCGTTTCTCTGTGCCGGGGCGCGCGGCCCGGGCCTCTCATCCGTCCGGCCACCACGTGCGGTGGATGTCCTTTCGGACCTCCGGACGCTCGGCCGGACGCTCGTCGGCCTCGTCCCGCACTCGACGGGACTGCGACTTCCTCAGGGGCTTCTGCACGGTCACACGGCGCATGGCTGCCTCCTTGTGCCTACCGGGCTCCGCGGTTGTACGGAGGTAGACCCTTTCCGGGAGAGTTGCTCATCGGTCGGGATCTGTCTGTGGCGGCTGTCACGATTCGACTGTCAGTGGTGGGTGTCACTCTGGGGCACATGGCGAGTTACAGCGACATGAATCCAGGTCAGAGCGGTGTCGAACCATGTCAGGACGAGGTGAGATCGGGGCCCGGCGTGACGCGGTGTTCCTCCTCGGTGACGCGACGGCACCACCCGTCGGTGAGCAGCGGTTCGACGTCGTGCTCGTCCGGCACGTCCTGTGGGCCCTGCCCGACCCCGAGCGCGTCCTGCGGCACTGGCACGGGCTGCTGCGTCCCGGAGGGCGGCTCGTCCTGGTCGAGAGCGTGTGGGGAACGCTGAGCCCGGTGGGCATACCCGCGGACCGGCTGGCCGCCCTGCTGGAACCCCTGACCTCGGACCTCCGGGTGGAGCGGCTGTCCGACGACGCGCGGCTGTGGGGGCGCGAGGTGGCGGACGAGAGGTACGCGGTGGTGGCCCACGTCTGACCGTCGGGGACCTGGCAGTCGCCCGACGGGCGGCTGCCAGGTTCTAGTCGAGCAGTGCCTCGAAGTCGCCCCCGCGGGCCAGGAGTTCGAGTGTGTCGAGGGCGTCGCGCGCGGCGGTCGCGGCCCGCGGGTCGGTGGTCGCGAGGCCGCTCGCGGCGAACTCGTCCTCGTCCAGGCGCAGTACGTCCGTGCCGTCGGCGGAGCGCCACAGGTCCAGGTCGAGGTCCTCGACGACCAGTTCGCCGCCGGAGAGGGTGGCCGGGCGGGTGATGTCGCAGTACCAGCCCTTCCGTACGTCCTCGGCGTCCCGGACCTCCTTGACCGCGTACCAGCGGTCCCGCCAGTAGTACTCGGTGAAGACATCGCCCGGCTCGAACCGTACGAAGCCGAAGTCGCGGACACCCTCGCCCGCCCACGGCGCGCGCACGGTGACGCGGGTGCCGTCGTCGGAGAGCAGCTCGGCCGGGTAACGGATCTTCGTACGACCGGACTTGACGAGGACGACCTCCACCGTGTCCGGGGTGTCAGCCGAGTTCGCGGACATAGGTCACCTCCGTCGCGCAGACCTCGTAGCCGAACCACTTGTTGATCGCCAGCATCGGCCCGTTGCCGGCGTCGTTGCCGGTGAAGGCCTCTGTGAGACCGGCGGCCCGGGCGCGGTGCAGGGAGTCGTTCTTGGCGAGCTTGGCGAGACCGCGGCCGCGGTGGGCGCGGGCGGTGCCGGTCATGACGGTGCCGTAGCGGGTGGCGCCGTCGGTGCGGGCCGCGCTGAACGCGGCGGGGCGGCCGTCGACCACCGCGACCGAGGTCAGGTCATGGCTGAGGAGGGGATGGTTCCAGGTCTCCTCCAGCCAGGCCTCGTAGTCCGTGAACTCGCGGTCGACGTCGCTCGGTTCGTCCAGCAAGGTCTCCGCGTCCAGTTCGAACAACGGGCGCGGGTCGTCCGCGAAGTCCGCGGCCGTGCGCAGCTCGACGCCCTTGGGCGGTGCTTCGAGCGGCGGCAGGGTGCCGTTCGCCAGGTCGAGGCGGAGGAAGTGCGCGGAGCGGCTCGCGCGGTAGCCGTGCTTCTCCGCGAAGGCCCGGTTCGCGGGCCGGTCCAGCACCCAGGCGTGGATCTTCGTCGCGCCCAGTGCGGCCAGTCGCTCCTCGGCGGTGCTCACGAGCAGTGATCCCGCGCCCCGACCCAGCCGCTGGGGGTGCACATAGACGTGAAGGTAGCCGTTGCCCGGGTCGGGGCTGTCGTACACCAGGCCGACCTGCGCCGTGCCGATGAGCTCGCCGTCCTCCTCGGCCAGCAACGGCCGGTAGTGGGCGTCGGGGTGGGCGTGCGCCACGTCGTACGCGACGGACTCGCCGGTCTGGATCATGAACGGCAGGGCCAGGTGACGGATATGGGCGAAGCCCTCGGTGTCTGCCGGGACCTCGCCGAGCAGTTCGCGAACGATCACAGTCATGGGGACGGACGCTACGCGCGAGGTGTGTGCGAGTGCCTCTCATTTTCCGTCCGGTACGGGACAATCGCTCCGTGACGCTGAAGATCCACATCGATGAGGGGGCCGCGCCCTACGAACAGGTGCGTGCCCAGATCTCCGAGCAGGCGCGGTCCGGCGCGCTGCCGGTCGGCTACAAGCTGCCCACCGTGCGGGGGCTGGCCGAGGAGCTCGGCCTCGCCGCCAACACGGTCGCCAAGGCCTACCGGGCGCTGGAGTCGGACGGGGTGATCGAGACGCGCGGACGCAACGGGACGTTCGTCGCCGCCGCGGGCTCGGCGGCGGAGCGTGAAGCGGCGTCGGCCGCACAGGCGTACGCCGAGCGCGTGCACCGCCTCGGCCTCTCCGAGTCCGCCGCGCTGGACGCCGTACGCGATGCCCTGCGGGCGGCTTACGGGAGCTAGGCCCTGTCGTCACATTCCCGTCTGCCCCGCGACGCCATGCACCTGAAGGGCGTGGGAGGTGCCCCCACTCGCCGCACCGGGCACAGACCCCAGTACATCCAGTACGAGGGTCCGTGCCCGGCACGCCGAGAGCACGCACCTGACGCCGCAGGGCCCGCCCTTCGGGCGGACGACGGGAATGTGACGACAGGGCCCAGCCCTTCTCTGTTTCCGGGTGCTTCAGAGGTGGTCCGGTGTCCGGGTCACCGTCAGGCCCGCCGCCGTCGCCGCCCGGGCGAAGACCACCGCGTCCCGGACGGCCGCCGCGTACGGATCGTTGTTGAAGTACGCGTACACCTCGTGGTCGTCGGACCAGGCGTCCGTGACGCGCCGTACCCAGGTCGTCAGGGACTGGCGGCCGTAGCGCGGCCACGGCAGGGCGCGGCCCTCGTGGAAGCGGAGGTAGCCCCAGTCGGCGGTCCGCCACAGGGGCGTCACGGGGCGGGCCTGTACATCGGCCCAGCAGAGGGCGGCGCCCCGCGACTCCAGTACCTTGCGCACCTCCGGTGTCCACCAGGAGTCGTGGCGCGGTTCGACCGCGACCCGGACGTCGGCGGGGAAGCGGCCGAGGCACTCGTCGAGAAGGGCGGGGTCGGCGTGCAGCGTGGGCGGGAGCTGGAGCAGGACCGGGCCCAGGCGGTCGCCGAGCCCGGCGGCGTGGCTCAGCAGCCGGTCGACCGGCTCCGCCGGGTCGCGCAGCCGTTTGATGTGCGTCAGATAGCGGCTCGCCTTGAGGGCGACGACGAAGTCCGGCGGAGTGCGCTCCCGCCAGCTCTCGAAGGTCTCGCGCGTCGGCAGCCGGTAGAAGGCGTTGTTGATCTCGACCGTGGCGAACCGTGCCGCGTACTCCTCCAGCCAGAGCCGCATGGGCACCCCGTCCGGGTACAGGACGCCGCGCCAGTCCTTGTACTGCCACCCCGACGTGCCCACGAACAGGGTCATACGACCATCAAAGCACCGCACGGAGTGCCGGGCAGCTACAGATAGAGCCCCGCGTCCGCGCCCTCCCGCTGGTCCGGCACCGACGTCGGCGTCGTGCCCCGGCGCAGCGCGTACAGCTCGGCCAGGGTCGCGCCCTCGCGGCCGACGCCCTCCTCCGTGCCCAGCCAGCTCACCGCCTCCGGGCGGGTCAGAGCGCCGACCTCGATCCGGGCGAGGCAGCGGCCGGGACGGACCACGGCGGGGTGGAGGCGCTCCAGATCCTCGTTGGTCGTGACGCCCACGAGCACGTTGCGGCCCTGGCCGAGGAGCCCGTCGGTGAGGTTGAGCAGCCGCGAGAGCGCCTGGCCCGCGGTGTGCTTGGCCTCGCCGCGGATCAGCTCGTCGCAGTCCTCCAGCAGGAGCAGCCGCCAGCGGCCCTTGCCCGGGCCGTCCTCCTCGCCGATCGCGATGTCCATCAGATACCCGACGTCGGAGAAGAGTCGCTCCGGGTCCAGGACGCAGTCCACCTGGCACCAGTCGCGCCAGGAGCGGGCCAGGGTGCGCAGGGCCGAGGTCTTGCCCGTGCCGGGCGGGCCGTGCAGGAGCAACAGCCGGCCCGCGATGTCCTCGGGTGTCGTCTTCATCAGCCGGTCCATGGCGTCCGCCACCGGCGCCGTGTAGTTCGGCCGTACCTCCTCCCACGTACCCGCGGAGATCTGCCGCGTGGTGCGGTGCGGGCCCCGGCGCGGAGAGACGTACCAGAACCCCATCGTCACGTTCTCCGGCTGGGGTTCGGGCTCGTCCGCCGCGCCGTCCGTGGCCTGGTCGAGGATCTTCTCGGCCAGTTCGACGCTGGTCGCGGTGACCGTGACATCGGCGCCGCGGTTCCAGCGGGACACGAGCAGGGTCCAGCCGTCGCCCTCGGCGAGCGTGGCGCTGCGGTCGTCGTCGCGGGCCGAGCGCAGCACGCGGGCGCCCGGCGGGAGGAGCGTCGCCCCGGACCGTACGCGGTCGATGTTCGCCGCGTGCGAGTGCGGCTGCTCGCCCGTCGCGAAGCGGCCGAGGAACAGCGCGTCGACGACGTCCGACGGCGAGTCGCTGTCGTCGACGTTGAGCCGGATCGGCAGTGCGTCGTGTGGGTTGGCAGACATGCCGCCATGATCCGTCACGCGGGCGCCCCGTGCACCCGGTTTCCGCGGTGCGTCCTGTGTGTCGCCTGTGTCTGCCCGTATCCCCTCCGTCCTGTTACACGGCTGTGGTCTTACAAGACCTGTCCCGCGGTCGATCCCCGCCGTTACTGTTGCCCTTGATGGGACGTCATGGGTGGAATTCGGGGGCACGGCGGTGGCGGCTCACCGCGCTGCTCGGCGTGGGAGTGGCCGCTCTGGCCCTGGTGGTGACCTTGCTCAACACCCTGTCCGGGGGCGGTGCGAGCACCGCGGGCACCACCCGCGACGGGGACAAGGTGCACGGCACCCCCGTCACCCCGCCCGAAACGCCGCAACCGGAGGTGGGCTGGGGCTTCACCCACACCCAGTACAGCGCCGACCAGGGCAGTGACACGGCCACCCAGCGCGTCGAGGGTCTGCTGGAGAAACAGTCGCTGCCACAGATCCAGCACATCATGGGGTGGGGGGCGGGCAACCCCGAACCCTCCAAGGGGCGCTACGACTTCTCGGAGATGGACCGCCGTATCGACTTCATGCGGAAGTCCGGCGGGACCCCGGTCGTCACCCTGTGCTGCTCCCCGGACTGGATGAAGGGTGGCAAGGCCGGCGCGGACAACACGGACTGGAGCCAGGCCGCCCTGGAGACCGCCCCGGACCGCGCCCACTACGCGGACTTCGCCGCGCTTGCCGCGACCGTCGCCAAGCGCTATCCGGACGTCCGTCACTTCATCGTCTGGAACGAGTTCAAGGGCTTCTGGAACGACAGCAAGGCACGCTGGGACTACGAGGGCTACACCGAGCTCTACAACCTCGTCTACAAGGCGCTCAAGAAGGTCGACAAGGACATCCTGGTCGGCGGGCCCTACCTCGTCATGGACAGCGTCGACCCGCGCCAGACGGAGAACGCGTCGACGACCCTGAAGGGCACCTGGGGCACCATGGACCAGCGGGTCCTCGACGCCTTCGACTACTGGAACAAGAACAAGGTGGGCGCCGACTTCGTCGTCGTCGACGGCTCCAGCTACACCAACGACGACGACCTGCTCCCGAACGAGTTCGCGGCCACCGACAAGTTCACCGCCGTCAGCCGGTGGGTGCGCGAGCAGACCCACGGCCTGCCGCTGTGGTGGGCCGAGTACTACGTCGAGCCCGCCGACGGCAACGACGAGCGCACGGGCTGGTCCGAGGCCCACCGCGTCGCCGTCCAGGCCGCCGGCCTGATCGGCCTGGCCCGCGGCGGCGCCACCTCCGGCTTCTACTGGAACCCGGAGAAGGAGAAGGGCACCGACTGCGCGGGCTGCTTGTGGACGCCGACCGACAGCGCCGGCGGCGGCGCGGCCCTGCCCATGCTCGACCTCGTCTCCCGCTTCAGCCGGGCGTTCGCACCCGGCACCACGTACGCCACGGTGTCCGTGGCCCCCGACGACGTGCCAGGCGTCCGCGTCCTCGCCACCGACAAGGCCGTCCTCGTCGTCAACACCCTCAACCGGTCCATCAACGCGCAGGTGGACGGCAAGCGGTTCGACATGAAGGCCTTCGAAGTGAAGTGGCTCACCCGCTGAACCCGTGATCCCGGGTCCGGGTGAGCCACTGCCTGGCTGGACCTCGTCCTACTTCATGGTCAGGAACCGCTGCACGAGCGAGGCCAGCAGCACCGCCAGCAGCGGCAGCGAGAACCAGAAGCTGCTCTGCAGCCACCGCAACTGCCGCACACTCGGCCGCACCGCGACCCGTACGACCTCCCGCGCTGTCAGCATGATGATGAGCGCCACGGCCGCCAGCGCGCCGACCACCGACCACGGAGTCCAGGTGATCTGGGGTCCGATCGGCCCCGGATCGGGCTCGGGCACCTTGCCCGCGGGCTGCTTGCGCAGCGCGTACATCGTCACGTCGTCGTTGACGAGGACCTTCTTCAGGTCCTGCCGGTCGTCGAGGTTGCGGATGAGCCGCGACTCCCAGGTCGCCGAATAGCCCACGTCCATCTGGAGGTAGACCACCTGACTGCGGTTGATCATGAGGTACGAGTTCGGGCCGGCGTCCTCGAGCGACTTGACCAGCCCGGACACCAGCACCGGGTCACTCGGCGCCAGCGTCGGCACGTACTGCACCTTCTCCATGTCCCGGGTGCCCCACGGCATCGCGGGCGTCACGTTGTTGACCGTGTCGTTGCTCAGCCACAGCAGCCGTACGGTCGGCTTGTCGTGCGCGTACACGTAGTTCATGGCCGTGACCTCGCCCGGCCGGATCCGCTCGAAGGACTCGTTGCCCCAGCGGGCCACCAGGAAGCCGCCCATGAGGAGCAGCCCCGCCATGAGTGCGGCGAGCGGGGCGAGGCTCACCCGGTCCTTCTCACGCTCCTTCGCGGTGACGCCGGTGCGCGGGAAGAGGGCGAGCCCGGCCAGCAGCGCCGCGCCCGGCAGGGCGAACATGAAGACCCGCAGGGCCATCTCGCCGCCGTACGACTGCATGCCGAAGCCCAGGAACGGGACGAAGGTCAGGACGATCAGTGACCGCTCGCGGTACATGTGGTCGCGCCGTCGCCACCAGCCCCAGCAGGCGAAGGCCATCACACCGCCGGCGAGCAGCACGCGCGCGTAGAGGACGAGTTTGTGGGTCGAACTGCCGCCCTGGATACGGCCGGAGACGGAGGTCGACACATTGCTGCCGACGCCGCCGACCCCGCCGAACAGGTCGTTGAAGTGGCCCGACCAGTAGGGCTCGGCCATGAAGCCGATCCAGACGGAGACCAGGACGGCGAACAGGATCGGCAGCCCGCGCAGCTCGGACCGGCCCACGAGGACGAGGACCGCGAGCACTCCGAGCATCACGAACGGGGTGAGCTGGTGCGCCGGGACGCTCGCCGCGAACAGGCCGATCAGCACCATGAGGAGCACGGCCTGCTGGCGCCGGTCGGTCGGCTCGACCTCCGCCTCGCCGGGGCGCGCCTTCGTCCACAGGACGCGCGGCGCCCGGAACCACACCAGCAGGATCGCCACGAAGGCGAGGTAGAGGAGATAGGTGAAGCCCTGCGGGGAGAAGTAGTCCTGACCGACCCAGCCGCTCAGCACGAAGATCCAGATGCCGGTCCACTTGGCGCGCCAGCTCGCCCGCATGGAACGCACGAGCAGGAACATCGGGGCCAGGTAGAGCAGCTGTATGGTCAGCGGCCACCAGCGGATCACCTCGGTGAGGTCGCTGACACCGCAGGCCTTGGCGACGAACGCGGCCCCAGCGAAGAAGCCCGGCCAACTCCAGCGGGCGTCCAGGTCGGGTACGGCGGATCCGGTGCGGTCGATGTAGTCGATGAAGCCTAGGTGCTGCCAGGCGGTGGCGAACCGTGGCTCCGTCTCGATGACCGCGGGGAGCGCGTGCAGGGAGACCACGGTGGCGAGCAGGGTGATGAACAGCAGGCCCTTGTGCTCGCGGTTCATCCAGAGCAGCGAGGCGAAGACCGTGATGAGAAGGGCCGCGCCCACGAGGGTGGGCAGCGGGAGGACCGAGATGAGGCCGAGGCCGCCCATCTTGTCGAGGGAGGCGTCGTTGAGGCTCAGTGCCGGCACCCAGTAGAGGAGCAGTGCGGAGATCAGCAGGAAGCCGAGGAGCACGCCGGGTTTGGAAGGGTGCCGCAGGCGGTCGCGCAGAGGTGGTGGGGGTGGGGGTGTGTCGTCTGCCGGCTGCGGGTCGGTGGTGGCTGGTCGCGCCCACGCGGCGGAGCCGCTTGATGTCCCGCCCCGCACCCCTGTCGGGGCACTGTCCGAACCGTCTGTCTCGAAGGGAGCGTCGACTTCCGGGGCTTCCGCCGGGCCCAGGGAAGCCTCCGAGCCCGGTTCCCGCGCCTCCACCGGCAGACCCACTGAGGGCAGTTGCGGCTTCAGCGCCCAGGTCGGGCGGTGGTCCGTGCGTACCTTGGGCGTGCCCGTGGGCGGGGTGCCGGGTCCCGGGCGGACGTCCGGGCGGCGTTCCTGGTGGTCGAAGTCGACGTGCACGCCGAGGGCGAGGGTGTCGGAGTCGAGCGCCCAGGCGGGCCCCCGCTTCGCCTCGCGCGGCTTGGCCACGGGCACGTCGCGCGCGCCCAGGTCGGCGAGGTCCCCGTCCGGCGCCGCGCCCGCCGGGAGTTCGGCGGGCGGCGCGGTCCGTACGATCTTGAACAGCTTGGGCGCGGCGATCGACACGATCACCGCGAGGCTGGAGATCTCCGCGACGCCCGCCCCGGTCAGCCCCATCCGGGGCAGCAGGGTCACCGTCAGGCCGAGGACCAGGACGCACAGCAGGCCCTGCAGATAGGCGAGTCCGGAGGTGCGGCTCTGGGCGCGCAGCACCGCGAAGTACGTCTCCATGACGACCCGCAGCAGCGCGCCGACCGCGAACCAGCGCAGCAGCGGGGTCGCCGCGTGCGCGTAGCCGTCGCCGAAGACGTGCAGGATGAACGGCGCCCCGACGAACAGCAGCCCGCACACCGGCAGCATGATCCGCGCCATGCGCTTGAGCGCGGCCCGGGTGTTCGCGGCGAGCCGCGCCGGGTCGTGCGAGCCCTCGACGGTCAGCGAGGCGCCCATGTTGATGGCGAGCAGGTTGACCGTGCCGCCTATCGTCGTGGTGATGTAGAAGTACGCGTTGTCGGAGGAGCTGACCTGCGAGGCGACGATCACCGGGACGAGATAGACCACGGCGAGCGAGAAGAGCGAGCCGGTGTAGTCGCCGGCCAGGAAGCGTCCGACCTCCTTGAGCGTGGGCGGGTTCGCGCGCTCCTCGGTCGCCTTGATGTGCCGGGGGACCAGCCGCCGGAAGACCAGCAGGCCGAGCGGTACCACCGACAGGGCGATCGCGGCGACCCAGGAGACGAAGACGCCCGTCGTCGGGATCGCGGCGGCGAGCCCGACCAGCAGTGCCAGCTTCACCGCGGAGAACACGGTGTTGCCCACCGGCACCCACAGCGCGCTGCGCAGTCCGGTCAGCACGCCGTCCTGCAGGGTCAGCAGAGACCAGGCGACGACCGCCAGGACGAAGCCGAGGCCGTTGAGCGGGCCGTGCAGGAAGCGGTACGAGGGGCCCCACATGTTCAGTGTCAGCAGGAAGACGCAGCCGGCCACCGCCACGACCACCGAACTGCCCGCGTACGTACGGAAGATGAGGCGTCCGGTGGCGCGGCCCGCGACGGGGATGAAGCGGGCCAGGGCGCCGGTCAGGGTCACCGCGGTCAGGCCCGCGAGGAGCTTCATCGCGGCGATCGCGGCGGAGCCCTGGCCGACCGCGGAGGCGGAGTAGTAGCGGGCGGCGACCAGCCAGTACCCGAGTCCGAGCACCGCGGAGATCCCGGTGTTGAGCATCAGGGCGTAGGCGTTGCGGAAGAGTTGGTTGCCTCCGCCGCTGCCGTCCTTGCGGCCCCGGCCGGGCAGGCGGAGGCGGCGCCCGGGCCGCTGCTCGGGCGCCTCGGCGGTGGGCGATGAAGCCTGGGCTGTGGTCGTCGTGTCAGACACGGGAACGGATGGCCTTCCGCCGGACCTGTCGTGCTCTTCGGACCATGGCGTACCCCTTGGTGAGGGCGCGGTCCCGGGCGAAATTGCGGGCGATCGCGCGGCCCTCGACCAGCCGCTCGAACTCCTCGATACCGGTGCCGCGGCGCACGGTGACGCGTTGCAGGGCGTACGGGCCCTGGCGGCGGCGCGCCAGGCCGTTGCCGACGGCGAGCGACTGGGCGAAGCCCGTCCCCCGCACCACGTGGCGCACCCGGCGGCTGGAGTAGCCGTACGGGTACGCGAACGAGGCCGGGCGGGTGCCCAGCTCGTCGGCGATGATCTCCTTGCAGCGCAGCACCTCGAACCGGAGCGCGTCGTCGGTGAGTTGGTCCAGCTGCGGGTGTGTGTGGCTGTGCCCGCCGATCTCGACCTGCCCGGCGGCGAGTTCGCGCACCTGATCCCAGCTCAGCATGGCGTCGAGGCCGCCTCCGGTGTCGTACGCGCCCTTGATCCATCCCGTCGAGACGAACAGCGTCGACGCGAAGCCGTGTTTGGCCAGCACGGGCAGCCCGTGCCGGTGCACGCCTTCGTATCCGTCGTCGAAGGTGATCAGCACGGGGCGCCGCGGCAGCGGTCCGCCGGAGCGCCAACGCGCCGCCAGCGCCGCCGTGTCGACCGGGGTGAACCCCCGGTCGCCCAGCAGCGCCATCTGCTCGGCGAACGCCTCGGGCCCGACGGACAGTTCACGCGTCGCGTCATTGGGCGCGGCGGCGATGGAGTGGTACATGAGGATGGGTACGGGAGTGTCGTTCATGGGGCCGCCACACCTCCCGCGACCCGCGGGGGTCCTCCTGTGCTCATGCCGCCGCCCCCTCGCGTCCCGGACCGCTCCCGGCCCCGTTCTCGATCTCGGCCACGGTGAACGTGGCGCCGCCCCGGCGGGCCCGGACGCTGCCGAGTACGTACCCCCCGGCCGCCGTCAGAACCCCGGCCACGATGGCGCCCGCGCGCCCCGCGCCGCCCGGGCGGGCGAGCAGGGCGTCACGCAGTCCGCGGGCCACCCCGGCGGGCAGGACGCGGGTCGCGTAGCGGCGTTCCGACTCGAGGCCCTTGTCGGCGCCGACGCTTCGGGCGACCAGGGCCTTGGAAAGGCCCTCGGCATAGGCGCGGGTGCGGAAGTACGCGAAGTGCTCGCGCGGCTGCGGCACCCGGTGGTGGATGACCGCGCGGTCGTCGATCAGCAGGATCGCGTCCGGGCGGGCGCGGGTGAGGCGGATGCACAGCTCCGTCTCCTCGCAGCCCAGCGGACGCTTGTCGCCGTCGCGGCCGATGCCGGTCGCGAAGCCGCCCGCCGCGTCGAACGCCGTACGACGGAAAGAAGCGTTTCCGCCCAGGACGTTGCGGACCTGGACCCGGCCCGGCGGCAGCCCCTTGTACGTGCAGCCCACCACCCAGTCGAACTCCTCGGGGAACCAGGCGGGCCGGCGGCCCGACGCCCAGATCGGCATCGTACGGCCGCCGACGGCCATGACCCGTGGGTCGGCGTACCCCGAGGCGAAGTGGCGCAGCCAGTCGCGCTCGGCCACGGCGTCGTCGTCGAGGAACGCGATGATCTCGCCGCGCGCGACGGCGATCCCGGTGTTGCGGCCCGCGGACAGGCCGCGCGGGCCCGCGTTGGCGAGCACCCGTACCGCGTCGGCCTCCTTGTACTCCCTGCTCAGCCGGTCGAGCAGCGTGGCGTTGTGGTCCACGACGAGGAGCGTCTCCAGGGCGGGCAGCGACTGCGCCCGCACCGAGGAGACCGCCGCGAGGATGTCCTCCCAGCGGTCCTCGGTGTAGACGCAGATCACCACAGAGATGTCGGGACCGCTCAAGACACCTCTCCCTGACCCGAGTCGAGCTGGGCGGCGTGCGGCCTGCGGCGCAGCGCGCGCCGGTTGGAACGCTCACCCATGATCACCTTGAGCACCCGGAACCCGTCCCGCACGGCCCGCAGATTGCTCGTGCCGTGGATGCGGAGGTACTCGTGACTGGGAATCTCCTGCACTTTCAGTCCGGCCTTGACCACCCGGATGTTCATCAGGGTCTCGACCTCGAAACCGGTGCAGTCGAGTTCGATCTCGTCCAGGCAATGCCGCCAGAACGCGTTGTAGCCGTAGCAGAGGTCGGTGTAGCGGGCGCCGAACTTGGCGTTGACGGCCGCGCACAGCACTCTGTTGCCCAGCTTGCGTATCGGCGTCATGTCGGAGGTGCCGCCGCCGTTGGCGAACCGCGAGCCCTTGGCGAAGTCCGCCCCGGACACCAGTGCGGACACATACGACACGATCTCGTTCCCGTCGGCCGAGCCGTCCGCGTCGACCATCACGATGATGTCGCCGGTGCACGCCTCGAATCCGGTGATCAGGGCGTCGCCCTTGCCCTTTCCCTGCTGCTCGACGACTTTGACGTCGGGCCACAGTTCCCGGGCCACCTCGACGGTGTTGTCAGTGGAATTGCCGTCGACAAGAACCACTTCATGTATCCAGTCGGGAAGGGTCTTGAAGACGTACGGGAGATTCTCCGCCTCATTCATGGCGGGAATCACGACACTCACCGGTGGCGCTATGGCCAGGTGAGAGGAGATCGGCCGGTATTTGCCGGGCATTAAAAGATCTTCGCCCGATATGGCTGGGCGCAGGACTGAACTCATGAGTCTGGTCCCTCTCGTCCGGTGGACCGCCCGCCCCTGGGCGGTCCGGCTTTTAGTCCGGTTCGAAAGGGGGGTTCTCACTTACGGCATGACGAAATGGATCTCCGTGCATGCCGGGTGAGCTGGCAAAGCTGGCCGATTCCGAAGGCGGAAGTCCGAGGACGGAAGCCCGAAGACGGAATTCCGGATACGGAAACCGGTCGCGCGGCACGACTCGGCACAAGTGTGGTCACCGAGCACGGCACCCCCCTACCGCGCCCCGCGCCGGGCCCTCTTCGCGATCTTGAGCCCTCCCCTAGATCGCATGTGCGTGATGGTCCGATGCGGGTGAGATGTATGACGGTATTGACGATTGCGTCCATATGGCAAGGCCTGGAACGACGTCTCACGTTTTTGTTGGTTTGGCCGTTACCTAACGACTCGAACGGATTTTCCCCATCCGCTTGCGTAGTTGCCGTACCACCACCAGTAGGAGAACAAGCGTGCTGATCGCCGTCACGGCCATGATTCCGCCACGGACCGACCACCGGTGCACCGCCAGCATGCCCTGGGCGACGAGGAGGTCGACGGCGATCGCTCCCGCGACGGACACCACCGTGCGGGCGAGGGGATCCAGCCCGCGCAGCGCGGCCGCGATGGCGGCTCCTGGTGCGGCGAGCAGGAAGAAGAGTGTGAACGGGCCGCGCAGGGACGCGTCCACGTCGGCGAGCGCGAGCACCGCGCCGACCCCCGCGACGGCCACCGCCACGCCCGCGAACAGTGGGACCAGGTCCCTCCCCGGATCCTGTCCCGACCGCTTGTCACTGTCTGATGAAGGTGACTTGATGCCTCTGGTCTGCATTGGCGACTTTGCCCCCCGAAGCGCCGGATGCCGGGCTTCAATGTCGCGCAGCGGGCTGGGGGTCGTCAAGATGCGGTGGGCGCTCATGGATGCTTCTTGGTCGACTTCAAACATCCGGCGCGAGTGTTGATGGAGTGTTCCCCGGAGGCGCCGGCTGCCTCCGGGGAACCGCGGTACGGGTCAGGCGAGTTGGGGTGTCACGGGACGATCTTCCTGGGGTGTCACGGGACGATCTTCAGCAGCCGGTTCGGGGAGCCGGTGCCCGGGCTGGTGACCTTGCCCGTCGTGGCGCCGTTCACCAGTGCGGTGGCGACCTGCGCCGGGGTCGCGGAGGTGTGGCCCGCGAGGTAGACGGCGGCCGCGCCCGCGACGTGCGGGGTGGCCATCGACGTACCGGAGATGGTGTTCGTGGCGGTGTCGCTGGTGTTCCAGCCCGCCGTGATGGAGGAGCCGGGGGCGAAGAGGTCCAGGACGGAGCCGTAGTTGGAGTAACTGGCCTTGGCGTCCGTGCTGGTGGTGGCGCCGACGGTGATCGCCGCGCCGACCCGGGCGGGGGAGTAGGAGGAGGCGCTGTTGTTGCCCGCCGCGACCGCGTAGGTCACGCCGCTCGCGATGGAGCTCGCCACGGCGGTGTCCAGTGAGGTGGAGGCGGAGCCGCCGAGCGACATGTTGGCGACCGACGGGGTGGTGTGGTTCGCGGTCACCCAGTCGATGCCGGCGATGACGCCCGCCGTGGTGCCCGAGCCGCTGTTGTCGAGCACCCGCACGGCCACGATGTTCGCCTTCTTGGCGACACCGTAGGTGGTGCCCGCGATGGTGGTGGCCACATGGGTGCCGTGACCGTTGCCGTCCGAGGCGGTGGTGTCGCCGTCCACGGCGTCATAGCCGTAGGAGGCCCGGCCGCTGATCTGCGAGTGCGTGATGCGGACGCCGGTGTCGATGACGTACGCCGTCACACCGCTGCCCGCCATGTCCGGGTAGGTGTACGTGCCGGACAGCGGCAGCGCCGCCTGGTCGATGCGGTCCACTCCCCAGGGAGCGCTGGACTGCGTGGTGTCGGTCAGGTGCACCGTCTGGTTCTGCTCGACGGAGGCCACCGCCGGCCTGCGGCGAGTCTCTTGGCCTCGGTGGCGCTGGCGTGGCGGTCGAGGGCGGCGCCGAACGTCTTCTGCGCGGCGCCGCCGACTCGGGACCAGGCCGTTGCTCTCGGTGGAGACGGCCTTCGCGTCACGCTCTTCTTGAGCGTGACGATTTGACGCCCTCGTCCGCCCGGAGGTGGACGATTCCGGTCCGCACCGCTGCGCGGTACCACCGAGGGTTCCTGCTTCACAGGCCCTTGCCGCGCCCCGAGGGGAGCGGTCTTACATGAGCCTCCACAGGCGTCACTTTCCGCCCGTCCGGCGGTAGATCCGACAACCCCGTCGTCGGACAAGCCGAGATTAGCAGCGGTACTACGTCCATCCCGGTCGTTACCCCTGATCTCCACGCTGAGGGATGGCGCCCCGGGCGGAGGTTCGATATTGCGATGGGTTCGGCGGCTGGGTGTGTCCCTGACGCCCGTCTCTGATCGAACTTGCGGTGAGCTCGTGGGACACGTCCCAATAGAGGTTGAAAAGTCTTGGCATGGACACTTCCTGTCAACACGCGTAGCTGCTACGACAGTTGTGGCAGAGATCCTGCTAAAGGGAGGTTCCATGAGACGTTCCCGAATGACGGCATACGTGACCTCACTCCTCCTCGCCGTCGGCGTCGCCCTCACCGGGGCCGCGACGGCGCAGGCGTCCGGAACCGCCGCGGCCACCGGGTATGTGGCCCTCGGCGACTCCTATTCGTCCGGTGTCGGCGCGGGCAGCTACATCAGCGCCAGCGGTGACTGCTTGCGCAGCACGAAGGCGTACCCCTATCTCTGGGCCGCCGCCCATTCACCCTCGTCGTTCGACTTCACGGCCTGTTCGGGCGCCCGTACGGGTGATGTCCTGGCGAACCAGCTGGGCCCGCTCAGCTCCTCCACCGGCCTCGTCTCCATCAGCATCGGCGGCAACGACGCGGGCTTCGCGGACGTCATGACGACGTGTGTGCTCCAGTCCGACAGCGGCTGCCTGTCCCGCATCGCCACCGCCAAGGCTTACGTCGACTCCACGCTCCCCGCCCAACTCGACTCCGTCTACTCCGCGATCAGCGCGAAGGCACCCGCCGCCCATGTGGTCGTCCTCGGCTACCCCAGGTTCTACAAGCTGGGCGCGACCTGCCTCGGCCTCTCCGACACCAAGCGCGCCGCGATCAACGGCGCCGCCGACTACCTGGACAGCGCCCTCGCCAAGCGCGCCGCCGACCACGGCTTCACCTTCGGCGACGTCAGGACCACCTTCACCGGGCACGAACTCTGTTCAGGCAGCGCCTGGTTGCACAGTCTGAACCTGCTGAACATCACCGAGTCGTACCACCCGACCGCGGCCGGCCACTCCGGCGGCTATCTGCCGGTCTTCACCTCGGGCGCCTGACCATCCCTCACGGAGACGTGGAAGCGGAGGCCTCGTCCGACGGGGTCTCCGTCACACACGTCACCGAGAACGGCACCGAGTTGGAGGTCGTCCTGACGGGGCTCCGGACCTCCACGCTGATCTCGTTCTGGAAGGTCCCGCTCGAGTTGTACGTCGTCAAGAAGATCGACTTCTGCTTGGTCCTGCCACCGTCCGACGGGAACGACAGGGTCTTCCAGCCCGGGTCGGACACCTCACCCGTCTTCAGCACCCAGCGGTACTCGACGTCCACCGGCACCCGGCCCACCGTGAAGGTCGCCGTGAAGGTCGGAGCCTGGGCCTGGGGCGGCGGGCAGGAACCGGAATAGTCGGTGTGCGCACCCGCGACCGTCACCTGCACGGACTGGGCCGGCGGCGAGCTCGTACGGGCGCTGCTCGACGGACTGGCCGAGGGAGTGACGCCGCCGGGCGCGGCCGTGTTGCTCCCGCTTCTGCTCGCGGACGGCGAACTCCCGTCTCCGGCACCGCTCTTGGTGCCACTCCCGCTGCTGTCGTTGTTGCTCCCGCCGCCGTTGTCACGGTTTATCAAGGCGTACGTCAGTCCGCCCAGCGCGAGCGCGAGTACGATCACGCCCGCGATCACGGCGGCGGCCGCGCGCCGGTTGCGTACGGGCTCCGTGGAGGTGGGGGTGTCGTTGGGCGGCGGGTACGGCGTGTGACCCGGCTGCGGTCCCTGAGGGTAGGTCCGGGACGGCGGGACGGGAGGTCCGAATCCCGGTGGCTCGTGCGCGGGGTGGGAGAACGAGGAGATCGTCGGCGACTGGGCGGTCGGCGACGGCGGGCCCGCGGCCGGGGAGCCGCCCGCGGCGACGAGCCGCAGATCGCTCTCCGCCTGCGCGGCGCTCAGCCGCTCGGCCGGGTCCTTCCTCAGCAGACCCTCGATCACGGGCGCGAGCGGCCCCGCGCGGCGCGGCGGCGGCAGCGGCTCGTCGACGATGGCCCGCAGGGTGCTCAGCGGGGTGTTGTGGCGGAAGGGCGAGTTGCCCTCGACCGTCGCGTACAACAGCACCCCGAGCGACCACAGGTCGGACTCGGGCCCGGGCGTACGACCGAGCGCCCGCTCGGGAGCGAGGAACTCGGGCGAGCCGATCACCTCGCCCGTCATTGTCAGCGCCGAACTGCCCTCGACCGTCGCGATACCGAAGTCCGTGAGGACGACCCGGCCCTCGTTCGACAGCAGCACGTTCGCCGGCTTCACATCGCGGTGCAGCACCCCGGCCTCGTGCGCGGCGCGCAGTGCGGAGAGCACCTCGGCGCCGATGTCGGCGGCGCGCTGCGGCGACTGCGGGCCCTCGGAGTCCAGCAGATCGGAGAGGGAGACGCCACGGACGAGCTCCATCACGATCCAGGGGCGGCCGTCCTGCGTCGCCACGTCGTACACCGTCACCACATTGCGGTTCGCGACCCGGGCCGCGGCCCAGGCCTCGCGCTCCAGACGGGCGTACATCCGCTCCACGTCGTGCGCCGGGATCCCGGCGGGCGCACGGACCTCCTTGACGGCGACCTCGCGGTGCAGCACCTCGTCAAGCGCGCGCCACACGGTCCCCATCCCACCCTCACCCAAAGGGGAGAGGAGGCGATAGCGGCCCGCGATCACACGTTCACTGCCCGGCTCTTCGGACACGGGTGTCCCCCCATTCGTATCCGCTGCGCATCCGCGTGATGTCTCTTCGCGCGATTTCTCCCCAAAAGTAGCTCAGCCGAGTGCGGATGCCGCCCCCTTGAACACCAATCCAGCCCCAAGAGCGACGACGATCAACGCCGAGCCCAGGGGGGCGGTCCTGCGGATCAGGGCCGCGGTCGGTCCACCGGCCCACCGGGGACGCTTCGCCAGCGCACGGTTCATCCCGTCGCCCAGCTTGACGACGGCGAACCCGGCCGCCGTGAGCGTCAGGGCGAGACCGACGCCGTACGCCAGGACGAGAAGAAGGCCGAACCACGCCTGTCCCAGCGCCGCCGCGCCCACCAGGACGACCACGGCGGAGGGGCTGGGCACGAGTCCGCCGGCGAAGCCGAGCAGGATCGTGCCGCGGAGGGTGGGGGCGACCTCGTGGGTGTGGGTGAAGCCGCCGTGGGTGTGTTCGAGGGTGGGGGAGACGGCGGAGTCGTGCGAGTGGGGGTGGGGGTGCGCGTGGTCGTGGTGGTGGTCGTGATCGTGATCGTGGGAGTGCCCGCGCTCGTGCCCATGTGTATGCGGCTTGCTCTCCGCCACTGCCGTCGCGGCGGAGGCGTGGGCGTGGGCGAGCACCAGGGGCCGTTCGTGCTCTTCGGTGTGCTCGTGCTCGTGCTCGTGTTCGTGGTCGTGGGCGTGCTCGTGGCTGTGCGGGTGCGGGTGGGCATGGTCATGGGCATTGGCATGGTCGTGCCCATGACCATGTGGCCGCGGCCGGTTGCGCCAGGCCCGGCGTACGAGCGTGGTGCCCGCGAAGGCCACCAGGACGCCGCTGCCGATGCCGAGCCAGGCGATCACGGAGGGCGCCGCGGCCGAACCGGCCGTCACCAGGAGGCCGAGGGCGACCACGCCCAGGGTGTGGGTGATCGTGACAGAGGCGGCCAGCGGCAGGACGTCACGCAGCCCCGCCTTGCCGCCGCGCGCCGCGGCCGTCGCGGCCATCAGGGTCTTGCCGTGGCCGGGCGCGAGCGCGTGCATGGCGCCCAGGAACACGGAGATGACCAGGGCCAGCGCGGCGAAGCCGAGGGTGAGGTGATGGTGGGCCACCAGGTTGTTCAGCGCCTCGGTCCAGCGGTCGGCGCCCCGGGGCAGTACCGAGGCGCCGGGCGCCTCCGCCCGCTCCTCGACGAGGGCCGGGCCGCCGGGGCGTATCCGCAGGGACGCGGTGGCGGTGTCGGCGGGGGAGGAGAGCAGCGCCTTGGGGTAGCTGGTCAGTTCGTGCGACACCGACTTGGTCGGTACGTCCGAGGTGGCCAGTGTCATCCGGTCGCCGCGCGCGGTGATCTCGCGCCAGCCGGGTCCCCGGTCGGCCCCGGCGCTGTGGAAGCCCAGGGAGACCGTGCCCTCCTTGGGCAGCGCGGCCGTCAGCCGGCACTCCACGCGCAGGGTGTTGAGCCCGGCCTGCCCGGGGCGCAGCTTCGCGTGGCTCGTGACGACGGAGAGCGCGGCCGGCTGTCCGTCGACGGTGACCTTGCTGCCGGTCGCGGCCGTCTCGCAGCGCTGCCGGGCCCAGTCCGTCATGCCGAGCTTCTCGAGGTCGGGCTTCGCCTGGGTGGCCGGGATCTCGGCGAGGTCCTCGACGTGGTCGACGCGCAACTGCCTCGGGGCGGCGACGAGTCCGTCGTAGCGGTTGACGGTGAAGTTGCCGAGCGGATGCGCGCTCGCGGCCGCGGTGGGGACGAGGACGAGGGCGCAGGCGGCGGTGAGGACGGCCGCGCAGGAGGCGAACAGCCGGCGCGACCTCCCTCGCGGGGACCGCGCCCGCGGGCCGTGCGTGCGAGGGGACTTCACTTGGCCTCCCCCAGAGCCTTGCGAGCCTCACGGGCCCCCAGGGGTGAGAAGCCCGCGTTCAGGTCGAGGGCCGACTTCAGCGAGGCGCGGGCCTCCTTCTCGTGGCCGGTGGCGCGCTCGATCATGCCGCGGTGGTAGAGGAAGGACGCGTTGTGGTAGCCGGTGGCGGTGGCCTGGCGGGCGTACGGCAGGGCCTCCTTGTCGCGGCCGTTGACGTGCAGCGCCCAGGCGAGCGCGTCCGCCGTGTGCACGGTGTGGCGGCGGGCCCACTCGGCGCGGGCCGCCTTGAGCGCGTCGCCCCGGTTGCCGTGGTCGGCGGCGGCGAGGGCCGTGTCCAGGTCGGCGTTGACACCGTAGGAGTGCGCCAGCGAGACCCAGGCGGTCACAAGGGAGTACTGGTCGTGGGCCTTCTGGGCGTCGCCGGCGTGGCCGCGTGCCTCGTACAGCTCACCGAGTTCGACGAGGGGCTGGGGGAGCGGATAGCGCTCCACGACCTGCTCCATGCCCTTGATCGCCGCCGCTTGGTCACCCTGCGCGGCCTGGGCGCGGGCGCGGCCCTCGAGTGCGGGGAGGTAGCTGTCGTCGGCGGCGAGCGCCCGTGCGTAGTACTTCAGGGCGGAGGCGTAGTCGCCCTGGTTCCAGGCGAGTTGGCCGAGCGCCGTCGCCACGTAGGAGACGTCGCCTCGGCTCGTCGCGGTGCCGAGCGCCTGCTCGAGGACCCGGCGGGCGGTCTTCACATCGCCGCGCAGCTCGTGGACGTAGGCGTACCGCGTGAAGACGGGGACGCCCGGTCGGCGCGAGTCGGCCAGGTCGGCGGCCTTCGAGGCGTCGGCGTAGCGGCCGAGTTCGACGAGCGCGTCGATACGGGAGGAGAGGGCGCGCTCGCTGTACGGGTTCTCCTTCAGCACCTTGTCCGCGTAGGTCAGGGCGCCGGTGAAGTCGTGCCGTGCCGCGGCGAGGGCGGCGCGGCCCGTGAGCGCCGACTCGTTGCCGGGGCGCAGCTTCAGGGAGCGGTCCAGTGCCTGCTGCGCCTGGGGGTAGCGGGAGGGGTCGCCCTTCGTGCGGGCCTGCTCGACGTATGCGAGTCCGAGGGTGGCCCAGCTGTCGAAGTCCTTGGGCTGCGTGCGGAGATGGGCCTGCAGGGCGGTGATGCTGGCGTCGAGATCCCCACTGGCCAGCAACTGGGGCGACACGGCGCCGGGGACGGCGGCGACCGCGGTGCCCGAGCCGTCCCGCAGGGCTCCGAAGATCATGGCCCCGGCCGTGAGCGCCACGGCCAACGAGGCGGCGCACAGGCCGAGTTGGGCCGCGCGCCAGCGACGCGTCGAGGCGGACACCCGCCGGACGGCGGCGACGCGTTCGTCGGCCACGGGCGGGTGGTCATCGGCTTCGGACGAGGGGTCTTCGGCCACGGGCAGCTCGGCCTCGGGCACGGCCTCGGCCACGGGCAGCTCGGCCTCGGCCACGGCCTCGGCCACGGCCTCGGCCACGGGCTCGGCCACGGGCTCGGCCACGGGCTCGGGCGCGGAAGCGTCGTGTGGAGGCTGCGGGGCGGCCGTCGTCACCTCGTCGGGCTCGCCCTCCGGCGCGCTCTCGTTCGTACGCGGGGACATGCCCTCTCCTCAAAGTCCTTGGGTGAACGTTCGTCGTGGGGGGTGGGGCGGCGCGGCCCGCGCCGTGGGGGGGGTGGGTGCGGGCCGCGCCAGTCGGTGCACCAGGCCCGGTCAACGGGCCCGGTGGGCAGGGCCGGTCAGTAGGCCCGGTTGTACATGCGGCGGCGCCACCACATCACGCCGGCGCCGATCAGCAGGACCCCGGCCACGCCCGCCGCCGCGGAGCCCGCGATCAGCATGGTGTCGGTGCCGCCGGAGCCCGACTGCAGGGCGTCACCCAGCTGGTTCTTGACGTCGTTGCCGGTGCCCTTCGCCAGCGCTCCACGCGAACCCGAGGTGGGCTCGGCCACGTACGGGAACGACTTCTCGAAGCTCTTGTCGTTCTTGTCGACCGAGTCCGACAGGCCGGTCTTCTGGCCGAGAAGCTCGCCCTCGACGACCCGCAGCGAGGCATCGATCACGTCGTCGGCGAGCCGACGTCCGTTCGGGAAGCCCGCGTTGTCGCCGTCGAGCACACCGAGGCGCTTGGGATGCATGCTGGGCTTGATCGAGGTGTTGAGCCGCAGCTCCTCCGCCGGCGTCACCTTGGGCGGCTGGTTGAGCCCCTTCACGCCCTTCAGGAACACGTCGACCAGGTCGTTGCGCGGCTCGGCAGGCGCCTTGATCTTGTAGATCGCCTCGATGAGCTTGGGCAGCTCAGGGTTGGTCACGTTCTTCAGGAACTGAGCGTCGTCCCACGGCGAGGACGCGTTGAACTTGTCCTTGTCCTTCTGCGGGTTGACGACCTCGTTGACCAGCGGGCTGCCCAGGCGCGAGACCTGCGTGTAGTAGCCGCGGGCGTCCTTGCGCTGCACGGTGGACCAGATCCCGACGATCGGCTGGTGCGACGACTCCTGGATCATGTAGTTGGGCACCTGCAGGGCCAGCGTGTTGACGTTGTAGCCCTTGAGCGTGTCCCGTCCGACCTCGGACAGGTTGCCGCCGTACAGCAGGTCGAAGACCCGCAGATCGGCGAAGAAGGGGTCGTCCGCCTGACCGGCGAAGGTCGTGGAGTCGCCCGCGAGCTTGTACACGGCCTGGTTGCGCAGCTTCGTGTAGTCCGGCATCGACGCCTTGCCGACGTTCGACGGCGCGACCGGGATGTCGTCCGCGACCTTCGTCTTGGAGACCAGCTTCTGGTTGTGCAGCCGCAGCAGATCGATGTCGTAGGTCTGCGTGATGTTCAGGTCCGGGTCGTCCAGGCTGTTGACCGGGCCCGTGTTGTAGAGGAAGGTGTCGCCGTTCTTGCGGTGCGTCTTGAAGGTGTACCGGTACACCAGCTCGCTCTGCGCGTCACCGTTGTTGTCGATGTGGATGTCGTACTGCGCGTCGTCGGCGAACGTGTAGAAGTTCGGCCCGCCGGCCGGCTCCTCGAAGGGGATGAAGTTCGCGATGACGGTCGTCGTGTCCGGCTTGTCCGGGCTGACGAAGGCGTACAGGTCGGTGTTGTCGTACTGGGGAGTGCCCGAGATGAGCGGGGCCTCCCGGTGACTGGAGGCGGAGGCCGCCCCGGGGTCCAGCGCGGCTACGCCGGCGGCTACGAGCCCCCCGGCGGCCAGCGCGCCACAGACGAGGGTCGCGAGACTCCTGCGTCCCAAGCCACTCCTGGATATAGGTGTCATGCCGTCCGTCCTCAGATCCCAATTGCCTGACGCACGCCATTCGGAGCGGTCGCCGGGGTGGATTGGTCGAATCCCAAACGTTCTTACGGCGGGTTTCGCGGCTCGTTTCACCGACAGGCGAGGTTTCTTTCACGGCGCTCTCACTGACCTCTCATCACTCTTTGGCAACCGACCCGTTTTTTGCCCGTCCTGATCCGTAACCCATCCGAGTGAGCTCGCGCTGCGAACATGTAGGCGTAGGGACAGGCCGCGAGCGGCCGGAGAGGGGGGACGAGTGGAGGCGGACGAACTTCTGGTGCTCGTGGCCGGAGGCGACCAGAAGGCATTCGAGGAGCTGTACGGACAGGTGTCCGGGCCCGTGTTCGGGCTCGTGCGCCGTGTGGTGCGGGACGCGGCCCAGTCGGAGGAGGTGGCCCAGGAGGTGCTGCTCGAACTCTGGCGCTCCGCCGCGCGGTTCGACCCCGGCCGGGGCACCGCCCTGTCCTGGATCCTCACCCTTGCCCACCGCCGGGCCGTCGACCGCGTCCGCAGCGCCCGCGCGGCCACCGAGCGCGAGCAGCGCGAGGGGCAGCGCGCCCATCACCCCGCCTTCGACCAGGTCGCCGAGGAGGTGGAGGCCGGGCTCGAACGCGAGTGGGTACGCCGCTGCCTGGAGCGGCTCACCACCCTGCAACGGCAGTCCGTCACCCTCGCCTACTACGACGGCTACACCTACCGCGAAGTCGCCGAACGTCTGTCCCTGCCGCTCGGCACGGTCAAGACACGTATGCGCGACGGCCTGACACGCCTGCGCCACTGCCTGGGAGGTGCGGCATGAGCGCGCGCCGGACACCGCGCCACGGGGACGGCGTGCCGGGTCGTCAGGCCCCCGCCCCGGTTCCCGAGTTCGGCCGCCAGGTCCGTGTTCCACGTCCGAGGCGCCTTCTCCCCGGCTCCCGACACCCCCGTATCCGCGCCCTGGAACTGCCCAGCAGCGCCCCGCACCCACTGGGAGGCGCCGTATGAGCGTCCTCGACCGTCTGCTGCGTCGCGATCTGCACTCGCTCGCCGCCCCCTACGCCCTCGACGCGCTGGAACCCGACGAACGCCGCCGCTTCGAGCGCCATCTGCAGGGCTGCCTCCGGTGCGAGGCCGAGGTGCGGGAGCTGGGCGAGGACGCGGTGCGGCTCGCCTGGTCCACGACGGCCCCCGCCCCGGCCGCCCTGCGCGAGCGGGTCCTGACCGCCGTACGCACGACTCCTCAAGAGGCGCCGGACCCGTCGCACCCCGCCCACCCGTCGCAGGCGTTGCCGAACGGGGTGCCCCGTGGGCGCGCCGCGCACGGGCCCGCGCGCGGCCGGACCCCGCGCTTCCGGTCGCTGCTCGCCCCGCTCTCCACCGCCACCGCCGCCGCGGCGCTCGTCGTGGCGTCCCTCTTCGCCGTCCAGGCGACACAGACCCAGGACAAGCTGGATCAGGAACGGGCCCAGGCGCGTGAGATCGCCCACGTTCTGGCCGCCCCCGACGCCCGGGCGACGAGCGACCGGGACGCACAGGGCCGCGGAATCGGAGTGGTCGCCTCCGCATCGGAGCGGCGAGCCGTCGTGACCCTGAGCGGACTCGGCACTCCATCGGGGGGGCGCGTGCATCAGTTGTGGCTCATGCGCCCCAACGTGCAACCGCGCTCCCTGGGGCTCTTCGAGGGAGACACGCCCTTGATGGCCGACGGACTGAATATGAACGCCACGTCACTCGCTGTCACCGTCGAGCCGCAGGGCGGCTCGACACAGCCCACTACCTCGCCAGTTGCGCAACTCGCCCTGAAATCGGTTGGATTCGGAGAGTAACCGTCAACACCCTTACGGGGAAGGTGAATCCTGCCACCGCGATACACGAGTGCCACGAGGGAGCGATAGGGTTAGCCTGCCCGGGCCGGGTGGACTCGTACGGGTGGGGAGAGACATGGAACAGATAACAGTGCGCAGCAGGGCACGTGTCCCTGCGATCACCTGCGGGAGCAGCGCGACCAGTTCGCGCCTCGACCGTCATCTGGCGGTGCTGGGTGGCCCTGCCGTCCCGCAGCGCGAGACGGCCGAGGCGACCTCGCTGATGCGTGAGCTCACCGCGCGTGACACCGCGCACGACAGCAGCGGGAGGGGCGCGCGCGTACGGCGGGTCTCGCTCTTCGCCCCTCTGAAACGACTGCGTCGTTCGCTGTTCGGCGGCCACTAGTACGGTCGCGCGGTACTCGAACCCGCGCTCAGGCGACCACACCGCCCTGGCGTAAGCGCTGCGCTCTCGCCGCCCGTCATCCCCACGGCGCGCAGCGGCGCCCCGGTGTGCTTCCCGAGCGCGGGTACACCCCCGTTCACTCTTTCGTGCGCCTCGTCCCCACCCGGCGGCGCGCGACGGCTCTCGGCATCCCCTCCTCCCAGCCCCCGCCGTTGTCAACCCCGCTTTCCCGAACGCCTGTTGGTGTCATCGCTCGCCGGTCGCGTACCGGCGCACGGCGAGTGGCACGAACACCGCGAGGATGACGGCGCACCAGGTCAGCGCCCCGGCCACCGGATGCGTCACCGGCCAGGCCCCCTCGCCTGGGACCGGCGCGTTCCCGAAGAGGTCCCGCAGCGCCGTGGTCACCGCGCTGATCGGATTCCACTCGGCCACCGTGCGCAGCCAGCCCGGCAGGTTGTCGGTGGGGATGTACGCGTTGGACAGCAGCGGCAGGATGAACGTCGCGCCGCCCAGTTGCCCGGCCGCCTCCTCGCTCCGTGAGGCGAGCCCCAGCACGATGCCGATCCATGTCGTCGCGAACCGGAACAGCAGCAGGAGCCCGACGCCGGCCACCGCCCGGAGGGCCGATCCCTCGATCCGCCAGCCCACGGCCAGCCCGACCAGTATCAGCGGCACCGTGCCCACGGCGGTGACCACGAGGTCAGCGAGCGCCTGCCCGAGCGGCACGGCGGCCCGGCTCATGTCCCCGGTCTACGGCTTCAGCCCCAACGCCCTGCGCTACCGGGGGATTCATTCGCAGTGCATCGGCCCGAATCGCGCATTCCTCAGCAGAGTCCTTCAGGCCGGTGGTGAAGTGAATCTGTGAAGGTGGCGCGGAGCGTCACGGATGCTGTCTGGCGGAGCAGGAGAGCGCAGGCGTCACCACGGCCGACGCGGAGCGTCACGGGGCCCGATCCGGCGAAGCCGGGCAAGGCCTCTCCCGTTCGGCCCGTTCTGCTCCCCCTGGTTCAAGGGGGGTATCGACCGTTCATACGTTCCCTCTGGTAGCGGGCGGCGCTCGTTCGTACGATCACCGCATGCAGCTTCGGTATGCCTTCAGGCTGTACCCGGATCCCGGCCAGCGTAGCGCGCTGGCCAGGGCGTTCGGGTGTGCCCGCGTCGTGTACAACGATGCCGTGCGTGCCCGCGAGGAAGCCCGCAGGGCGGGCGCAGCCTTCCCCGCGGCGGGTGTGCTGTCCCGGAAGCTGATCACCCAGGCCAAGCAGACACCCGAGCGGTCCTGGCTGGGCGAGGTCTCCGCCGTCGTCCTCCAGCAGTCCCTGCGCGATGCGGAGGCCGCGTACCGGAACTTCTTCGCATCCCTCAAGGGCGAGCGCAAGGGGGCGAAGAGTGGTGTGCCCCGGTTCAAGTCCCGCAAGGACAGCCGTCAGTCGATCCGGTTCACGGCCAATGCGCGCTGGTCGGTCACCGGTTCCGGGAGGTTGAACCTTCCGAAGATCGGTGCGGTGAAGGTGAAGTGGTCCCGCACCCTGCCCACGCAGCCCTCCTCGGTCACCGTGGTCAAGGACGCGGCCGGACGGTACTTCGCCTCGTTCGTCGTCGACACCGACCCGGCCGCGGACTCCGCCCGGATGCCCGGCACCGACCAGAGCGTCGGCATCGACCTGGGCCTGACCCACTTCGCCGTCCTCTCCGACGGGACGAAGATCGACTCCCCTCGGTTTCTGCGCCGGGCGGAGAAGAAACTGAAGAAGGCCCAGCGGGAGCTGTCCCGCAAGCAGAAGGGATCGAAGAACCGGGAGAAGGCCCGTCTGAAGGTCGCCCGCGCACACGCGAAGGTGGCCGATGCCCGCCGCGAGTTCCACCACCAGCTCTCCACTCAGCTGATCCGCGAGAACCAAGCGATCGGCGTGGAGGACCTGGCGGTCAAAGCACTCGCGCGTACCAGGCTGGCCAGGAGCGTCCATGACGCCGGATGGTCGGCGTTCGTGCACATGCTGGAGTACAAGGCCGCCCGGTACGGGCGGAGGCTGGTCAGGATCGGCCGGTTCGAGCCGACCTCCCAGACCTGCTCGGCCTGCGGTGTCAAAGACGGACCCAAGCCCCTGAACATCCGGGAATGGACCTGCACGGCCTGCGGCACCGTCCATGACCGGGACCACAATGCCGCGAAGAACGTCAGATCGGCCGCCGGACTGGCGGTGACAGCCTGCGGAGCGCCGGTAAGACCAGGACTCGTCCCGGCACAGCGCGAAGAAACAGGAAGCCACGGATTCCCGCCCGAACCCCGTGCCGCGTAGCGGCACAGCAACGGACGAGAAGGCCAGAATCCTCGGGCTTCAGCCCGAGGAGCAAGTCAACTGGAGCACTGTCTCCGTCTGCCATCTGCCCTCGACCCGCTGGACGCGTCGTACGGCACGAGCCGGATCGCGACGGGCGCGTATCCGCGCATGGCGGCCGCCTTCACGGAGGACGCGGGGCCGATCGACCTGGAGGCGATGTTCGGGCGGGCGCTCGGGCGGGTGCTGGACGCGTTCGAACCAAAGGGTTAGGTCAACGGGGCCAGATCAGCGCGAACTGCCCCTCCGGGCCCTCTTCGTGGTGGTCGAGGACGGACGCGGGCCGCTGCGCCGCCTCCGGAACCGGCAGCACGCCCGCCTCGCGCAGCTCGGTCCGCGTGATCGGCGAGTCGATCGTCACCTCGGCCAACTGAGGGCGCAGTTCCGCGAGCAGCGCCAGCACCGTGATCAGTTCCAGGAGCTCGGACGTCCAGGCCTGCGGCCAGCCGGCGGGCCGGATCGCCTCCAGGGAGCCCGGCTCGACCGGTTCGGCCGGCTCGGTCCTGGCCGCGAACCACTGCTCCAGGACGCGCACTCCGCCCACCTCGAAGTCCCAGGACTCCGGCGGCACGGGCGAGATACGGCCCTCGTCGAGGTGGAGGGCCTCCTCGTCACGGTCGTAGCGCACGTCGAGGGGGCGTGCCGGGAGCGGGGCGCGAACGTAAGGGCGGCGGCCGCCGGGGAGCTTGGGACGTTCGCCGTCGCGGCGCATCAGCCACAGCATCCGGCGCCCCAGCCCGACACCCTGCGCCCACGTGTGCGGGTCGGCGGTGAGCGGGACGGCACATCCGTCCCGGCCGGACCGCGCGACCGCGACCGTCCAGGCGAGGACGTCGACGGGATCGGGGGAGTGGCCGAGGCGGGTGCCGAGGTGCTCCGACAGTCCGGGCGCCAGGTTCGGTTCGAGGCCCCCGGGGCGGCGGTAGAGGGGGCGCACGCGGCCGCCGCGGCCCGCGCTCAGCGGCAGCACGGACGCGGCCAGCAGCACCGGCCCCGCCGCCTCCGCCGCCACCGTCTGCTCCACCGCGAACACCTGCCGCTCGTCGGCCACCCGCCACAACTCGGGGCGCGCCGCGTCGATCAGCCGGTGGTCCGGAATCAGCCACTGCTCGTCGAACGGGCCGTGCAGGACGCGCACCGGCTCGGGACAGGGCCCCGACTCCCGCTCCAGCCGGACCGTCCCACTGGACTGCCCGGGCAGTTGCCCGACGGCCGAGTGCGTCGTGCGCGACCGCGTCGGGCCGAACAGCGCCTCGCGGCCCTGCCCCTCGGCCTTCAACAGCGCGTCCCAGCGCGCCTTCAGGGACGCGGGGTCCGGCGCCGTCGGCCACCCCCGGCCCAGCCTCGGCGGTGCGACGGACCACGGCATGAGGTCCGCGAGCAGCGGAGCGTCGTCGTGCGTCACGCCCGGCATCGTACGACGTGGGCGGTGCGCGCCGTCCTGGTACGCCATCGTCAGTGGGCGTCGAGGGTGACCGTGAAGGAGAAGCGGTCACCGCGGTAGTGGATGCGGGCCACGTCCAGGGCGCGGCCGTCCTCGCCGTGCACGATGCCCGTGTAGTGCAGGATCGGGCTGAGCAGCGGCACCTGGAGCAGCCGGGCCGTCTCGGGATCCGCGAGCCGCGCCTCCACCGTGTCGGTGATCCTGCTGATGCGCACCCCCACCACGTCCCGCAGCACCTTGGTCATGGGCCAGCGCACCAGGTCCTGCGGGTCGATCCGTGCGGCCAGTTCGGGACGGACGTAGTTGCGCGCGTGGTTCGTCGGCTCACCGGTCTTCTCGTCGCCACGCAGCCGGTGGTACGTTCCCACCTCGGCCAGATCCGGGAAGTGCTCGGCGAGTTCCGCCGGTACCGGCACGGACCCGTGGTCCAGCAGCTCGGTCGTCATGCCCGACTGCTGCGCGACGATCGTGTCCACCGAGCCCAGCAGCCGCACCGGAGCGCCCCGTTGCGCGCTCGGCTCGATGAACGTGCCCCGCCGTCGATGGCGGGTGATCAGCCCCTCGTCCTCCAGCTCCTTGAGCGCCTGCCGCATGGTGAGCACGCTCACCCCGTAGTGGCCCGCCAGCCGTTCCTCGGTCGGCAGGCGCAGCGGGTCCTGGGGCGAGCGCCCGAGTATCGAGGCGCGCAGCGACTGCGACACCTGATACCAGAGCGGGAGTTTGCGGTTCAGGACGATCGAGTCCGGGGCGAAGGAGGTCACGAGGGATATCCGTACCGGTCGCCGACGCTCAGTGCAACGGGCCGAAGTGCCGCTGGAGGCCCTGCCACACGTCGTCGTACCCGCGCTGCAGATGCTCCGCGTGCGCCGCCTGCGCCGTGGCGGTCACCGGCCACCGGGTCTCGAACATGAACGCCAGCCCGTCGTCGATCTTCTGCGGCCGCAGCTCGGCGGCGCTGGCCCGGTCGAAGGTCTCCCGGTCCGGCCCGTGCGCCGACATCATGTTGTGCAGCGAACCGCCCCCCGGGACGAATCCTTCCGCCTTCGCGTCGTACGCCCCCTCGATGAGCCCCATGTACTCGCTCATCACGTTCCGGTGGAAGTACGGCGGCCGGAAGGTGTCCTCGCCCACCAGCCAGCGCGGCGCGAACACCACGAAGTCGACCCCGGCGAGACCCGGGGTGTCGCTCGGCGAGGTCAGCACCGTGAAGATCGACGGGTCCGGGTGGTCGTAGCTGATTGTGCCGATCACATTGAATCGGCGCAGGTCGTAGACGTACGGCAGATGGTTGCCGTGCCAGGCGACGACATCCAGTGGCGAGTGGTCGTACGTCGCCGTCCAGAGGTTGCCGCAGAACTTGTTGACCACCTCCACCGGGCCCTCGACATCCTCGTACGCGGCGACGGGCGCGAGGAAGTCCCGCGCGTTGGCGAGTCCGTTGGCGCCGATCGGGCCGAGGTCGGGCAGCCGGAACGGCGCCCCGTAGTTCTCGCAGACATAGCCGCGGGCGGCCGGGCTCTGCCCGCCGTCGGACGCGTCGTCCTGCAGCTCCACCCGGAAGCGGACCCCACGGGGAATCAGCGCCACCCCGCCCGGCTCCACGTGCAGCAGCCCGAACTCGGTCCGCAGCAACAGCCCGCCGCGCTCCGGCACGATCAGCAGCTCCCCGTCGGCGTCGCTGAAGACACGGTCCATCGAGGTATCGGCGTGATACAGGTGCACGGCCATGCCGGTGCGCTGCGTCACGTCGCCGTTGCCGCCCACCGTCCACAGACCCGCGAGGAAGTCCGTGCCCCGCGCCGGCTCCGGCAGCGGGTTCCAGCGCAGCCGGTTCGGGTCGGGCTCGGTCTCCGTGAAGGGCGCCGAACGCAGCGCGCCGTTGTCCGTGCGCGTGAACGCGGGGTGCGCGGCCGACGGACGGATCCGGTACAGCCACGAACGCCGGTTGTGCGCCCTCGGCTCCGTGAACGCCGTACCGCTCAGCTGCTCCGCGTACAGCCCCAGGGGGGCGCGCTGCGGCGCGTTGCGGCCGTGCGGCAGCGCCCCGGGGAGCGCCTCCGAGCTGTGTTCGTTGCCGAATCCGGTGAGGTAGCTCAGCCCCTCGGCCGTCTTCCTCGCGTCCCCGCTCATGATCGCTCCCTCGCGCCTGATTCCTATGCTTCACCGTAGGATTCAGGTTTTTCGCGCGCAAGAGGTACGCCGATGTGTGTGGCCGGCGCACGCGAAGCGCCGGAACCTCCGTGCGGAGTACACCCCAGGGCTGGCGGCACGGCCCAAGAACCCGACTCCAGGGGGATCCGCCTGTCAGAGCGTTGTTCTAATCTCCCCGGCATGTCGTGGAAGCGTGGACTGCTCGCCGCGCTCGCGGTCTGCGCCCTGCTCGGCGGATCCGCGGGCTGCGGCACCGGCGCCGCACACGAGCGGAGGGACGCGGTGTCGCCCTCGCCCGTGGGCAAGATCCTGGACGAGACGGACAAAGAAGGACGTCATTACCGTGAGGTCGACAAGAAGAGCGCACCCGAGGTCTCCATCGAGGTCCAGCCGGCCTCCGACGACGGCTGGGACGTACGCCTGACCGTCCATCGCTTCCGCTTCTCGCCCGCCGCCGCGAAGGCGGAAGCCGTGGCGGGCCGCGGCGTCGCGCTGCTGTCCCTGGACGGCCGGACCCTCGCCACCCTGCGCACCGCCGAGTACCACCTCACCGGCGACCTGGTCCCACGCGGCACCCACCACGTCACCGCGCGCCTCTACGCGGACGACCGCACCGCGTGGGCCGTCGGCGGCAAGCCCGTCGAGAGCACGGCGGACATCACCGCCTCCGGGGCCGCGTCGACATCGTCCGCGATACCGTCCGCGACACCGACCTCGCCCCCCATGTCGACACCGGCAGCGGCGGTGAGCGGAAGCGGCATCGCGGCCCGTGCCGATATCGGAGGTTCACCGGATCCCGGCGGGCAGGCATCATGAAGCCTGTGCCCCAAGCGACCTCGCTGCGCCGTGCGCCCGTTCAGCGGCGCAGCGCCGAACGACTGACCAGGATCCTCGACGCCTGTGCCGCCCTCCTCGACGAGGTCGGCTACGACGCCCTGAGCACCCGGGCCGTGGCCCAGCGTGCGGGCGTCCCCATCGGCTCCGTCTACCGCTTCTTCGGCAACAAGCGCGCCATGGCCGACGCGCTCGCCCAGCGCAACCTCGAGCGCTACACCGAACGCGTCACCGAACGCCTCCGGGCGACCGAGGCACAAGGCTGGCGCGCCGCCATGGACGCCGTACTCGACGAGTACCTCGCCATGAAACGCACCGCCCCCGGCTTCTCCCTCGTCGACTTCGGCAACCAGATACCCGTCGGCTCCCGCGACGCCGAGCCCAACACCCGCGTCGCCGACCGCCTCACCGACCTCCTCTCCGACTATCTCGACCGCACCCCCGACGAGGACCTGCGCCGCGTCTTCCTGGTCGCCGTGGAGGCCGCCGACAGCCTGGTCCACCTGGCCTTCCGGATCGCGCCGGAGGGGGACGAGCGGATCATCGAGGAGGCACGGGAGCTGCTGCGCGCGTACCTGGCCAGGGTGCTGGACTGAACCGCTCACCCCCTGGAGCGCGCGCGGACCGCGGGGAGAGGTACGCGATTTTCCGACCTCACCCCCTTCAAGCCCTCCCTCCCATCCGTACCGGTCGGTATGCTCGGCCCAGTCCGTGTGCCACCGCCGTCACCGCCCTCCGGGAGGACCCGTGTCCCGCACGTCCGGAACCACCCCCGACTCCCGCACCGCCCTACGCGTCTGCCCCCTCTGCGAGGCCACCTGCGGGCTGACGCTCACCATCGAGGGCACCCGGGTCACCGGCGCCCGCGGCGACCGCGAAGACGTGTTCAGCAAGGGGTTCATCTGCCCGAAGGGCGCCTCCTTCGGCGCGGCCGACGGCGACCCCGACCGGCTGCGCACGCCCCTCGTCCGCACGGACGGCGAACTGCGCGAGGCCACCTGGGAAGAGGCCTTCGACGCGATCGCGGCGGGCCTCGGCCCAGTCGTCGAGCAGCATGGCCCGCACGCCCTCGGCGTCGTCCTCGGCAACCCGAACGTGCACACCATGGCCGGCGCCCTCTACCCGACCGTCCTGCTCACCGCACTGCGCACCCACAGCGTCTTCACCGCCTCCACGCTCGACCAGATGCCCAAACACGTCTCGAGCGGCCTGCTCTACGGCGACGCCAACGCCATCCCGGTCCCGGACCTCGACCACACCGACCACCTCCTCCTCATCGGCGCCAACCCCCTGGAATCCAACGGGAGTCTGTGCACCGCCCCCGACTTCCCCGGCAAGCTCAAGGCGCTGCGCGCCCGCGGCGGCACCCTGACGGTCATCGACCCGCGCACCACCCGTACGGCCAAACTCGCCGACCGCCACGTCACCGTCCGCCCCGGCACCGACGCCCTGCTGCTCGCCGCGATGACATACGTCCTCTTCGAGGAGAAGCTCGTCGACCTCGGCGACCTCGCCCCGCACGTCCAGGACGTCGAGGAACTCGCCACCGCCGTACGGGACTTCACTCCCGAGGCCGCGAGCGAGGCCTGCGACGTGGACGCCGACACCATCCGGGCGCTCGCCCGCGAACTCGCCGCCGCCCCCACCGCCGCCGTCTACGGCCGCATCGGCAGCTGCACCGTCCCGCACGGCACCCTCGCCAGCTGGCTCGTCGACGTCCTCAACATCCTCACCGGCAACCTCGACCGCCCCGGCGGCGCCCTCTTCCCACAGGCCGCCACCGACAAGACGCCCCGCCCCGCCGGACCCGGTCGCGGCTTCGCGCTCGGCCGCTGGCACAGCCGGGTGAGCCGCCACCCCGAGGCCAAGGGCGAACTTCCGCTCGCCGCACTCGCCGAGGAGATCGACACCGCCACACCCGAGGGCAGCCCCGTCCGCGCCCTCATCGCCATCGCCGGCAACCCCGTACTGTCGGCCCCCGACGGCAACCGCCTCGACAAGGCCCTCGACTCCCTCGACTTCATGGTCAGCGTCGACCCCTACCTGAACGAGACCGCACGCCACGCGGACGTCGTACTGCCGCCGCCCCCGCCCTCCCAGAGCGCCCACCACGACTTCGCCTTCAACACCCTCGCCGTACGCAACCAGGTCCGCTACAACCGCCCCGCCGTCCCCCTCGAACCGGGCCGCATGGCCGAGACCGAGATCCTCGCCCGGCTGGTGCTCGCCGCGACCGGCATGCATGGCGCGGACCCGTCCGCCGTGGACGCCATGGTCATCGACTCCACCCTCGGCAAGGCCGTCCAGGACCCGCACGGACCCGTCCACGAACGCGACCCGAAGGAACTCGCCACGCGGCTCACCGGCGAGAACGGACCCGAACGCAGGCTCGACATGATGCTGCGCCTCGGCCCCTACGGCGAGGGCTTCGGCGCCCGGCCCGACGGCCTGAGCCTGGAGAAACTGCTCGCCCACCCGCACGGCATCGACCTCGGACCGCTGCGCCCCCGTCTGCCGCAGCCACTGAAGACGCGCAGCGGGAAGATCGAGCTGCTGCCCGCACCGATTGCCGACGATCTTCCCCGGCTGCGCGCCGCCCTGCGCGAGCGTCCGGCGGCGATCGTCCTCGTCGGCCGCCGTCACCTGCGCTCCAACAACAGCTGGATGCACAACGTCCCCGCCCTCACCGGCGGCACCAACCGCTGCACCCTGCACATCCACCCCGAGGACGCCGCACGCCTCGGCCTCGCCGACGGGGCGGCCGTGCGCGTCAAGGGCGCCGGGGGAGAGGTCGTGGCCCCGGCCGAGGTCACGGACGCCGTACGACGCGGGGTGGTGAGCCTGCCGCACGGCTGGGGCCACGACCGCCCCGGCACCCGGATGAGCCACGCGGCCCTGGACCCGGGTGTGAACGTCAACCAGCTCCTCGACGGCTCGCTCCTCGACCCGCTGTCGGGCACGGCGGTGCTCAACGGGGTGCCCGTGGAGCTCGCGGCATGCCCGTAGCGGGCCTCCGCTCACCGAGACAAGCCTGTGACCTGGAGTTTTGCGCTTATTGCTCGCGTGTCAACATCTTGTTAACGCAATCTTGCGCGACCTAACGTCATCGCACCGCCGTCCCTGGTGGGAGTTCAAGGGCGAACGTTAGGTAATCCAACTCATGCTGACCATCCTCGGCTTCACCATGATCGCGACCTTCCTGGTCCTGATCATGCTGAAGAAGATGTCGCCGATCGCGGCGCTCGTGCTGATCCCGGCACTCTTCTGTGTCTTCGTCGGAAAGGGCGCCAAGCTCGGTGACTACGTCATCGACGGCGTCACCAGCCTCGCCCCCACGGCGGCGATGCTGATGTTCGCGATCGTCTACTTCGGTGTGATGATCGACGTCGGTCTCTTCGACCCGATCGTCCGGGGGATCCTCAAGTTCTGCAAGGCCGACCCGCTGCGGATCGTGGTCGGCACGGCGCTCCTCGCCGCGATCGTCTCCCTCGACGGCGACGGCTCGACCACCTTCATGATCACGGTCTCGGCGATGTACCCGCTGTACAAGCGCCTCAAGATGAGCCTGGTCGTGATGACCGGCGTCGCCGCCATGGCCAACGGCGTCATGAACACGCTCCCCTGGGGCGGCCCCACGGCCCGCGCCGCGACCGCGCTGAAGCTCGACGCCAGCGACATCTTCGTCCCGATGATCCCGGCCCTCGCCGTCGGTCTCCTCGCCGTCTTCGCCCTCTCGTACGTCCTCGGACGCCGTGAGCGCAAGCGGCTCGGCGTCCTCACGCTGGACGAGGTCCTGGAGCCGGAGACCGAGACGGTGCTGGTCGGTGCGGGTGCGAGCGCCTCCGGTGACGGCGCGAAGAAGGCGACGCGTGCGGGTGGTTCGGGCTCCGGCACCGACGCGGACGCCAAGCTGCCCGAAGCGGACGACGACTTCAAGGGTCTCGACCCCCACCGCGCCACCCTGCGCCCCAAGCTCTACTGGTTCAACGCGCTCCTGACGGTCACCCTGCTCACCGCCATGATCATGGAGTGGCTGCCGATCCCGGTCCTCTTCCTGCTCGGCGCCGCGCTCGCGCTCACCGTCAACTTCCCCCACATGCCCGACCAGAAGGCCCGCCTCGGCGCCCACGCCGAGAACGTCCTGAACGTCTCCGGCATGGTCTTCGCCGCCGCCGTCTTCACCGGCGTCCTCCAGGGCACCGGCATGGTCGACCACATGTCCAAGTGGCTGGTCTCCAACATCCCCGCGGGCATGGGCCCGCACATGGCCTTCGTCACCGGCGTCCTGAGCATCCCGCTCACCTACTTCATGTCGAACGACGGCTTCTACTTCGGCGTCCTCCCAGTCCTCGCCGAAGCGGGCCAGGCACACGGAGTCTCGTCCCTGGAGATCGCCCGCGCCTCGCTCGTCGGCCAGCCGCTGCACATGTCCAGCCCGCTGGTGCCCGCCGTGTATGTCCTCGTCGGCATGGCGAAGGTCGAATTCGGCGACCACACCAGGTTCGTGGTGAAGTGGGCGGCGCTGACTTCGGTGGTGGTGTTGGGGGCGGGGATCCTGTTCGGCATCATCTGACGGGCGGGTGACGGCTGACAGTTTCTGTCATCTGTTATCTGTCATCTGAAATCCGTCATCTGCCACCTGTTCTCTGAAATCCGTCATCTGTCAGCCGTCATCGGATGGAGAGGTGTCCCCGTGGGGCCCGGTCGGAACCGCGGCTGGCTGCTGCGCCTCGTCATCGCCTTCAGCTTCGCGCAGGGGGCGGTGTCGATGGCCCGGCCCGCCGTCTCCTACCGGGCCCTTGCCCTGGGCGCGGACGAACGTGCCATCGGTGTGATCGCCGGTGTGTACGCCCTGCTGCCCCTCTTCGCCGCCGTGCCGCTGGGCCGCCGTACCGACCACGGCCGTTGTGCCCCGCTGCTGCCCGTCGGGGTCGTCCTCATCGCGGGCGGTTGCGCGCTCAGCGGTACGGCGGACTCGCTGGGGGCGATGGCTGCCTGGAGCGGGGTGATGGGCCTCGGCCACCTCTGTTTCGTCATCGGTGCCCAGTCGATCGTGGCCCGGCAGTCCGCGCCGCACGAGCAGGACCGCAACTTCGGCCATTTCACCATCGGCGCCTCCCTGGGCCAGCTGGTCGGACCGATCGTCGCGGGCTTCCTGATCGGGGGCTCGGACAGGGCGGGCAGCAGCGCGCAGGCCCTGCTCGTCGCGGGTGCGGTCGCCGCGGTGTCGTTCACCTCGCTCTGGCGTATCGAACACCGCAGGCCCGCCGAGTCCCGTACGGCTCAGGGCGACCGTGTCCCGGTACATCGCATCCTGCGCGCCCGGGGCGTACCCGCCGGAATCCTCATCAGCCTCTCCGTGCTGTCCGCGACGGACATCCTGACCGCGTATCTGCCGGTGGTCGGCGAGCACCGGGGCATCGCGCCGTCCGTGATCGGTCTGCTGCTCAGTCTGCGCGCGGCGGCGACCATCGCCTGCCGGCTGGTCATGACGCCGATGCTGCGGCTGCTGGGCCGGGCGACGCTGCTCACCGCGACCTGTCTGGTGGCGGGTGTGCTGTGCGCGGGGCTCGCGCTGCCCGTGCCGGTGTGGGCGCTGGCCGCGATGCTGCTGGTCCTCGGCTTCTGTCTGGGCGTCGGCCAGCCGCTGTCCATGACGACGGTCGTACAGGCGGCCCCGGACGAGGCCCGCTCCACGGCCCTCGCCCTGCGGCTGACCGGCAACCGGGTCGGTCAGGTGGCCGCCCCCGCCGCCGCGGGGCTGGTCGCCGGGGTCGCCGGCGTGGCCGCGCCGTTCGTGATGCTGGGCGCGCTGTTGGTGCTGTCCTCGGGGGTCGCGCTGCGCTCGCCGAGGAAGGCGCCCGCCGGGCGCGTACGGCCCCGGGTGCCCGTGCGTCGCAAGAGCGACATCTGCCCTTCCCCCGACAGGCCCGATGAGGGTGAGCCGAAGCGTCTGCCGGGCCGGTAGGCGATCGTCCGTTTCCGCCGCACCGGGACAGGGGCGGGAACCGGACCGCGAGCGACACGCCGGATCGCGCCGGGTGTCTTCCCCCGGGCGGTCGCGGTCCGTTAACTTCCGTGACTCATACGTTCCTTGCGACCCGCTCGGGGCGTTCCGACCGCGGAGCGACAGCGCCCTGTGAGCCCCCGGGGGCACCCTTCATGACACGCGCCATCTCCCTGCACCAGGTCAGCAAGTCGTACACGCGCGGTGTTCGCGTGGTGGAACGGCTGTCGCTGGACATCCGGCCGGGCGAGTTCCTCGTACTGCTCGGACCCTCCGGCTGCGGCAAGTCGACCGTGCTGAGGATGATCGCCGGTCTGGAGGACGCCACTGAGGGCGAGGTGCGCCTCGACGGTGAGGACGCGGGCGATCTCCCGCCGTCCGAGCGGGACATGGCGATGGTCTTCCAGAACTTCGCCCTCTATCCGAGCATGACGGGCCGCGACAACATCGGCTTCCCGTTACGCATCGAGACCCCCGGCGAGGACCCGCGTCCGCGCGTCGACGCCACCGCCCGGATGCTCGGCATCGAGGACCTCCTCGACCGTTTCCCCCACCAGTTGTCGGGCGGCGAACGCCAGCGCGTGGCGATGGGCCGTGCGATCGCCCGCCACCCCTCCGCCTTCCTGATGGACGAGCCGCTCTCCAACCTCGACGCCAAACTCCGCAACCACCTGCGCGCCGAGATCGCCTCGCTCACCAGGGAGTTGGGCGTCACCACGGTGTACGTCACCCACGACCAGGCCGAAGCGCTGTCCCTCGGCGACCGGGTCGCTGTCCTGCGCGGCGGCGTCCTGCAGCAACTGGGCACACCCCGTACGGTCTACGCGCTGCCCGCGAACGTCTTCGTCGCCGCCTTCATCGGCACCCCGCGCATCAATCTGCTGCGCGGCCTGGTGCGGGCCCCGCTCGACGGGGCCATGACGATCAGCCTCGGCAAGCAGTATCTGCCGCTGCGCGAGCCCTGGTCGGTGGATCAGCGGTTGCTGCGGGTGCAGCAGGGCCGTGAGGTCATCGTCGGGCTGCGCTCCGAGGCCGTGCGCGTGGCGAAGCCGTCGGAGGCCCGGCCCGGCGAGGTGGCGATCAGCGGACTCGTCGAGCACGTGGAGTTCCAGGGGCACGAGGTGCTCGTCCACTTCAACACCGGCTCGCGGCCCGCCTTCGTCCCGGAACTCGAGGCGCCGCGCGCGGTCCGCCCGGCCGGGCGCCGCCGCCGCGAGGGCTCGCTCCTGGCCCGTCTCCGGGACCGCCGGGCCGCTCTGCGCGCCGGGCCGGTGGTCGCCCTCGACGACCCCGCCGACGCGGATCCCGCCCGCGACGACGAGATCCCGCCGGACGGCCGCCTCCCCGGCGACCTGGTCGTCCGCACCACCCCCGACTTCGACCTCCGCCACGGGATGCAGGTCCCGCTCCTCGTCGACCTCGCCCATCTGTTCGTCTTCGGCCAGCACGGCGAACGCATCTCCCCCGCTCCGGCGCGGCTGCCGGACCTGGACGAGTGAGGTGAGCAGGGTGACTCGCGGGAGACGTCTGGCGCCTGAAAACTAACACCGCTAGTTTGTGGGTCGGACGACGCTACGAGGTGGACGACGCCGCGAGGTGGACGACGCGCCCCCGCCCGGGAGGAACACGATGAAGGCACATGACGGCATGTACATCGACGGCGCCTGGCGCCCCGCCGCCGGGACGGACGTGATCGAGGTCGTGAACCCGGTGGACGAACAGGTCCTTGGCCGGGTTCCGGCGGGCACGGCCGAGGACGTCGACGCCGCCGTACGGGCCGCCCGCGCCGCCTTCCCGGCATGGGCCGCGACCCCACCCGCCGAGCGGGCCGCGCGGCTCGGGGCCCTGCGTGACGTCCTCGCCGCACGCAAGGACGAGATCGCCGAGACGGTCACGGCGGAGCTCGGCTCCCCGCTGCCCTTCTCGCAGTCGGTGCACGCGGCGGTACCGATCCTGGTCGCGGGCTCGTACGCCGAACTGGCGGCCACGTGCGCCTTCGAGGAGAAGGTCGGCAACTCGACCGTCTACCAGGAACCGGTCGGTGTCGTCGGCGCGATCACGCCCTGGAACTACCCGCTGCACCAGATCGTCGCCAAGGTCGCCCCCGCGCTCGCGGCCGGCTGCACGGTCGTCCTGAAGCCCGCCGAGGACACCCCGCTCACGGCCCAGCTCTTCGCCGAGGCGGTCGCGGAGGCGGGCGTCCCGGCCGGCGTCTTCAACCTCGTCACCGGCCTCGGTCCGGTCGCGGGCCAGGCCCTCGCCGAACACCCGGACGTGGACCTGGTCTCCTTCACGGGCTCCACGGCGGTGGGACGGCGGATCGGAGCGACGGCCGGTGCGGCGGTCAAGCGGGTCGCCCTCGAACTCGGCGGCAAGTCCGCCAACGTCATCCTGCCGAGCGCCGACCTCGCCAAGGCCGTCAACGTCGGCGTCGCCAACGTGATGTCCAACTCCGGCCAGACGTGCAGCGCCTGGACCCGCATGCTCGTGCACACGGCCCAGTACGAAGCGGCGGTCGAACTCGCCGCGACCGCCGCGGCGAAGTACGGGGACCGCATCGGCCCGGTCGTCAACGCCAAGCAGCGGGCACGCGTACGCGGTTACATCGAGAAGGGCATCGCCGAAGGAGCCCGACTCGTCGCGGGCGGCCCCGGATCCCCGCGCGATCAGGGGTATTTCGTCCAGCCGACCGTCTTCGCGGACGTCACCCCCGAGATGACGATCGCGCAGGAGGAGATCTTCGGCCCGGTGCTGTCGATGATCCCGTACGAGGACGAGGAGGACGCCGTCCGGATCGCCAACGGCACGGTGTACGGGCTCGCGGGCGCGGTGTGGGCGGGCGACGAGGCCGAGGCGGTCGCCTTCGCACGACGGCTCGACACCGGCCAGGTCGACATCAACGGCGGCCGGTTCAACCCCCGGGCCCCGTTCGGCGGTTACAAGCAGTCGGGGGTCGGACGGGAACTGGGCGCGCACGGCCTGTCCGAGTACCTCCAGACGAAGTCCCTCCAGTTCTAGCCCGTTCCACTCCACTCCATCTCAGTCAGTTCCAGTCAGTTTCGGAGTTCTGGACCCGAGGAGCTTTTACGTGGTTCGCGCTGCCGTACTTCCCGCCGTGGGCGCTCCCCTGGAGATCGCCGAGATCGACCTTCCGGCACCCGGTCCCGGCCAGGTCCGCGTCCGGCTGGCCGCCGCCGGGGTCTGTCACTCCGACCTCTCGCTGTCCGACGGCACCATGCGGGTACCCGTCCCCGCCGTCCTCGGCCACGAGGGTGCCGGGACCGTCGTCTCCGTCGGGGAGGGCGTGACGGGTATCGCGCCCGGCGACGGAGTTGTCCTCAACTGGGCGCCCTCATGCGGGAGTTGCCACGCCTGCTCACTGGGCGAGGTGTGGCTGTGCGCCAACGCGCTGACCGGTGCGGGGGACGTGTACGCGCGGCGCGCCTGCGACGGGAGCGATCTCCATCCCGGGCTGAACGTCGCCGCGTTCGCCGAGGAGACCGTCGTGGCCGCCGGGTGCGTACTGCCCGTCCCGGACGGCGTCCCCCTCAGCGATGCTGCCCTCCTCGGCTGCGCCGTCCTCACCGGGTACGGTGCCGTCCACCACTCGGCGCGGGTCCACGCGGGTGAGACCGTCGCCGTGTTCGGGGCGGGCGGGGTCGGGCTCGCGGCGCTCCAGGCGGCGCGGATCGCGGGCGCGTCGCAGGTCATCGCGGTGGACGTCTCTCCGGAGAAGGAGTCGCTGGCGCGCGAGGCGGGCGCCACGGACTATGTCGTCGCCTCCGACGCCACCGCCCGTGAGATCCGCTCCCTCACGGGGAAGCGGGGTGTCGATGTCGCCGTCGAGTGCGTAGGGCGTGCGGTGACCATTCGCGCGGCCTGGGACTCCACTCGCCGCGGCGGCCGTACGACGGTCGTCGGCATCGGCGGCAAGGACCAGCAGGTCACCTTCAACGCGCTGGAGATCTTCCACTGGGGCCGTACGCTGTCCGGCTGCGTGTACGGCAACTCCGACCCGGCGCGGGACCTGCCGGTGCTGGCGGAGCATGTTCGGGCGGGGCGGCTGGATCTGGGGACGCTGGTGACCGAGCGGATCGGGCTGGACGGGATCGCGGGGGCGTTCGAGAACATGGTGGCAGGGAAGGGCGGGCGCGCGTTGGTGGTGTTCTAGCTCCGGGTGGCGTGGTTGTCCGCGGGTGGGTGGGGGCTGGTCGTGCGGTCTCCCGCGCCGCTGAATTTCTTGGGCCGGGGTCGGGAGCGGGACACCGCTACCCCGGCCAGGCACAGCGTTCCACCCGCCAGCGTGAGCAGCCCCGGTATCTCGCCCAGGAACAGCCAGGACAGCGCGACGACGAGCGCGGGCACCGCGTAGGTCGTCGCGCCCATACGGCTCGCGGTGGTCCGGGCCAGCGCGTACGCCCAGGTCGTGAACGCCAGCGCGGTCGGGAAGACGCCGAGGTAGAGCACGTTGAGGGTGGCGGAGACGGGCGCGTCGGCGACGTCGTGGACCAGTTGTCCCGCGAACGGCAGGCACACCACTGCCCCGACCAGACAGCCGAACGTGGTCACCTGGAGGGCGCTCGCCCGTCCGAGCGCCGGTTTCTGCGCGACGACCCCCGCGGCGTAGCCGACGGCGGCGAGCAGACACAGGACCACCCCGAGGACCGAGGAGCCGCCCTCGCCGGACATCGACAGCCCCACCGCGACCGCCCCCGCGAACGACACCGCCATACCGGCCAGCAGCCGCGGCGGCATCGCGTCGCCGAGCAGCCGGGAGCCGAGCAGCGCGATCAGGATCGGACCGATGTTCACGACCAGCGCCGCCGTGCCGGCGTCCACCTGCTGCTCACCCCAGTTCAGGACGACCATGTAGAAGCCGAACCAGAGCAGGCCGGATATCGCGATCCCGCGCCAGGCCGCGCGCGGCGGCCACCCCTCACGGCGTACGAGACAGATGGCGCCCAGCGCGACGGATCCCGCCAGCAGCCGCCCGAGCGCCAGCGCGCCCGGCGAGTACGCCGCGCCCGCGCTGCGGATCGAAACGAAGGCGGAGGCCCACAGCACGACGGTGACGGTCGCGGCGCCCGCGGCGAGCGGGTCCGCGCGGTGGGCGGACACGGGTGGGGTGGCGTTCATCATGGTCCCGAGGCTAGATGGGGTACGGGGGAGGGGGCTCGCGGTTTTCGGACGCCGCAGTGGGGCCGGTCGGCTCAGCGCAGTGTCGTCGCCTCGATGCCCAGGAGTTCCGCGAAGGCCCGCTCGCCGTCCGGCGTGACCTTGACCGCGCGCTCCGATCCGATACGTACGCACCAGCGGGCGTCCAGGGCGTGGCGGCACAGGGCCGCGCCGGCGGTGCCCGCGAGGTGGGGGCGGCGTTCGGTCCAGTCCAGGCAGGCGCGGGTGAGGGGGCGCCGGCCGGTGCGGTCCAGGCCGATGCCGGCCTCGTCGAACCAGCGCAGGCCCGCGTCCGTGAGCGCGAAGCCGGTGTCCTGGCGGAGCAGCCCGCGGTGGGTGAGGGCGTCGGTGAGGGTGATGCCGAGGCGGCCCGCGAGGTGGTCGTAACACGTGCGGGCGCGGGCCATCGCGGAGCCGGTGCCGGCTTCCCGCAGGGTGCGGGGGCGTCGGGTGGTGTCGGGGGCGATCTGGGCAGCGAGGTCCTCGACGAGCTGGGCGACGTGGGGGTCTGCCAATCGTACGTAGCGGTGTCGGCCCTGCCGTTCCTCGGCGAGCAGGCCGCCGGCGACCAGCTTGCCCAGGTGTTCGCTGGCCGTCGAGGGGGCGACCTGGGCGTGCCTGGCCAGTTCACCGGCGGTCCAGGCGCGGCCGTCGAGCAGGGCGAGCAGGAAGGTGGCGCGGGTTTCGTCCGCGAACATCGCGGCCAGCGCCGCGAGGCGCGGTGCGACCGGATCCGTCGACCTCGTCATGCCACCCATCATCCGCCCCGCACAGTTCGGCCCGCGCCGAACGGTTTCCGGGCCGCGGGGGTTCTTCGGCCGAGGGCCGGTGGGGGCTGGTCGCGCAGTTCCCCGCGCCCCTGAAAGCCTCCAGCGCGTCCGGAGTTCGAGGACGAGGCCCATCGCCCCGCAGCCAACGCGCCCGCCCCGGCGCCGTCAGCCCTCGCCCGTCACCCTTCCGAACTGCTCCGTCAACCCGTCCAGCAACGCCCCGAGCCCCACCTCGAAGGCCCGCTCGTCCACCTTCTCCTGCTGCTCGGCGAGCAGGTGGGCCTGTCCGAGGTGGGGGTAGTCGGCGGGATCGTAGGCGTTCTCGTCGTCGACGAAGCCCCCGGCGAAGGAACCCAGCGCGGACCCCATGATGAAGTACCGCATCAGCGCCCCGATCGACGTGGCCTGGGCCGGTGGCCACCCGGCGTCGACCATCGCGCCGAAGACGGCGTCCGCGAGCCGCAGCCCGGCGGGACGGCGCCCGGGACCGCGGGCGAGGACCGGGACGATGTTCGGGTGGTCGCGCAGCGCCGCCCGGTAGGACACGGCCCAGTCGTGCAGGGCGGTACGCCAGTCCCGCCCGTCCTCGAACATCGACAGGTCGACCTGCGCGCTCACGGAGTCCGCGACCGCTTCCAGGATCTGGTCCTTGGTGCGGAAATGGTTGTAGAGGGAGGGCCCGCTCACGCCCAGTTCGGCGGCGAGCCGCCGCGTGGAGACGGCGGCCAGACCCTCCGTGTCCACCAGGGCCCGTGCCGTCTCGACGATCCGGTCGGTGCTCAGGAGGGGCTTGCGCGGTCGGGCCATGGCGCACATAGTAGGGCTGCGCACTTAAACTAGCAGTGCTAATTTAGCTTTTCGAATGTACGGCTTTCAAATGGGGTGACCCGTCATGAACCTGGAGCTCAGCGAGGAGCAGACCGCCGTCCGGCAACTCGCCAAGGACTTCGTGGACCGCGAGATCGCCCCTCATGTCGTCGAGTGGGACCGCGCCGAGGAGGTCGACCGCTCGCTCGTCAAGAAGCTCGGCGAGGTCGGCTTCCTCGGGCTCACCGTCGACGAGGAGTACGGCGGCAGCGGCGGCGACCACCTCGCGTACTGCCTCGTGACGGAGGAGCTGGGCCGCGGTGACTCCTCCGTACGCGGCATCGTCTCCGTCTCGCTCGGTCTGGTCGCCAAGACCATCGCGTACTGGGGGAGCGAGGAGCAGAAGCGGCAGTGGCTGCCGGGGCTGACCTCCGGCGCGTACGTGGGCTGCTTCGGCCTCACCGAGCCCGGCACCGGCTCGGACGCGGGCAACCTCTCGACGAAGGCCGTACGCGACGATGGGGGCCCCTCCCGCTCGAGCGGAGCCGAGAGTGGGGGAGACTACGTCATCAACGGCACCAAGATGTTCATCACCAACGGGACCTGGGCCGACGTCGTCCTGCTCTTCGCCCGCTCCACCGACGCCCCCGGCCACAAGGGCGTCTCCGCCTTCCTCGTGCCGACCGACACCCCCGGCCTGAGCCGCCGCACCATCCACGGCAAGCTCGGCCTGCGCGGCCAGGCCACCGCCGAAATCGTCCTGGAGGACGTACGCGTACCCGCGAGCGCCATGCTGGCGCCCGAGGGCAAGGGGTTCTCCGTGGCCATGTCCGCTCTCGCCAAGGGGCGGATGTCGGTCGCCGCCGGGTGCGTCGGCATCGCCCAGGCGGCCCTGGACGCCGCCGTGCGGTACGCGACCGAGCGGGAGCAGTTCGGGAAGACCATCGCGCACCACCAGCTCGTCCAGGAACTGATCAGCGACATCGCCGTCGACGTGGACGCGGCACGGCTGCTGACCTGGCGGGTCGCCGATCTCATCGACCGCGGACTGCCCTTCGCCACGGAGTCCTCGAAGGCCAAGCTCTTCGCCTCCGAGGCCGCCGTGCGCGCCGCGAACAACGCCCTCCAGGTCTTCGGCGGCTACGGCTACATCGACGAGTACCCGGCCGGCAAACTGCTGCGCGACGCCCGCGTGATGACCCTCTACGAGGGCACCAGCCAGATACAGAAGCTGGTCATCGGGCGTGCCCTGACCGGGGTTTCCGCCTTCTGAGGCCGACCGGGGCCCGCGTCTTCTGAGTACGCCCGCACGCGGCACTGAGTACGTGGGCGGATGTGACGGCGGTCGCGTCCGCCGACCCTGGTCCCATGAACGAGACACCCGTCAAGCACCAGAACACGGCGGCCTTCTACGGTCAGGCCGTGGCGTCCTTCTCCCTCGCCATGGTGGCGACCGCCGTCGGCATCTACAAGCTGCACGCCGACGCCTGGGTGCGAGCCTTCCTGGCCATCGCCGTCCTCTATCTGGTGACGTCGGCCTTCACGCTGGCCAAGGTGATCCGTGACCGCCAGGACGCGGGCGCCGACCGGGCTCGCTAAGCGCTCGCTCACCTTCGGCGGTATGGTGTACCTCCTGTCAGCGAGAGGGGCGAACCAGCGATGAGTACGGCGGAGGAGACGGCCGGCGGCGAGATGCAGCCGTGGGCCGAGGTCACCCCGGACGCGGCCCGGCGGCTGCTCGTCGCCGCCGTGGAGGCCTTCGCCGAGCGTGGTTACCACGCGACGACGACCCGGGACATCGCGGGCCGTGCGGGCATGAGCCCCGCCGCGCTCTACATCCACTACAAGACCAAGGAAGAGCTGCTCCACCGCATCAGCCGGATCGGTCACGACAAGGCGCTCGACATCGTGCGCGGCGCGGCACAGGGCGGGGGCAGCGCCGCCGAGCGGCTCACCGACGCCGTGCGGTCCTTCGTACGGTGGCATGCCGGGCAGCACACCACCGCGCGGGTCGTGCAGTACGAGCTGGAAGCCCTCGGGCCCGAGGCGCGAGCGGAGATCGTCGCGCTGCGGCGGCAGACCGACGCGGCCGTGCGCGGCATCATCGAGGACGGTGTGGCGGCGGGCGACTTCGACGTGCCGGACGTGCCGGGCACCACGCTCGCCGTGCTCTCACTCTGCATCGACGTGGCCCGCTGGTTCAACGTCGACGGCCCTCGTACGCCCGACGAGGTCGGCGCGCTCTACGCCGACCTCGTGCTGCGCATGGTCGGGGCCAAGGAGTAGCGGCCCCGGGCGCGTGCGGGGTGCTCAGACGTAGTAGCGCGACACCGACTCGGCGACGCATACCGGCTTGTCGCCGCCCTCGCGCTCCACGGTGAAGGCCACGGACACCTGGACACCGCCGGTCACGTCCTCGACGCCGGTGATCTTCGCGGTGGCGCGCAGCCGTGAGCCGACCGGTACGGGGGCGGGGAAACGGACCTTGTTCGTCCCGTAGTTGACGCCCATCTTCACGCCTTCGACCTTGATCAGCTGCGGGCCGAAGAGCGGGAGGAGCGACAGGGTGAGGTAACCGTGCGCGATCGTCGTGCCGAAGGGGCCGGCGGCGGCCTTCTCGGGGTCGACATGGATCCACTGGTGGTCGCCGGTCGCCTCCGCGAAGAGGTCGATCCGCTTCTGCTCGATCTCGACCCAGTCGCTATACCCCAGCTGTTCGCCCACCGCGGCCCGCAGTTCGTCGACCGTCGCGAACGTCCTCGGCTCTGCCATCTTCCCGACCTCCCGCATCTCTATGTCTAAGCAACTGCTTAGCATGGTCGGGCGCGGGGCGCATGTCAACGGACCGGGCGTGTGACGAAGTAGGTAGGGCGGGTGACGAAGTAGGTAGGGTTGGAGGGGTGCCCCAGATCCCTGAGAAGATCCACGAGCTGACCGTCGGTCAGCTGTCGGCCCGCAGCGGCGCCGCCGTCTCCGCCCTGCACTTCTACGAGTCCAAGGGCCTGATCAGCAGTCGTCGCACCACCGGAAACCAGCGCCGTTACCACCGCGACGCGCTGCGCCGTGTCGCCTTCGTCCGGGCCGCCCAACGCGTCGGCATCCCCCTCGCCACCATCCGCGAGGCGCTCGCCGAGCTCCCCGAGGAGCGCACCCCGACGCGCGCGGACTGGGCCCGGCTGTCGGAGGCCTGGCGTTCCGAACTCGACGAGCGGATCAGGCAGTTGAGCCGGCTGCGGGATCACCTGACCGACTGCATCGGGTGCGGCTGTCTGTCCCTGGAGAACTGCGTGCTGTCCAACCCCGACGACGTCTTCGGCGAGCGCCAGGCGGGGTCCCGGCTCATGGTGGAGCGCGTCACCGCGCAGCGGAAACCACGGAATCGCCAGCCGGAGGCCGAGGAGTGCCGCTGAGCGGCACTCCTCGGCCTCCGGCTCCGCAGGACCGGCTCCCGCGCTCCGGCCGCCCCGGCGCGTCACGCTAGTGCTGCACCGCGTTAGTTCGTTGAGGGGCTGATCACGGACGTGAGGCGCGTGGCAGGCTGATCTGCATGATGATCAGTGATCCGTCGCTGGACGGCGATGCGGTGTTGGCGGTGCGCCCCATGCTCACGGATGACGACCTCAACGAGTTGTTCAGTGCCTCCTGACTGGCCGGGTCACAGGCTGACATCCTTCGCACCGATGCTGGCCCGCGGTCTCGCCTGGATCGCCGCACGCCGGGGGAGCCGGTTGGTCGGATTCGTCAACGTGGTCGGTGACGGCGGCGCTCACGCTTTCATCCTGGACACCACCGTGCACCCTGACGAACGTCGGCAGGGGCTCGGGGTGCAACTGGTGCGTGCGGCCGCCGATGAGGCGAGGACTTGTGGTGCCCAGTGGCTGCACGTCGACTACGAACCTCACCTTGAGTCCTTCTACGCACAGTGCGGGTTTTGGCCGACTGCTGCGGGTCTTATGCGGCTTTGAGCGAGGATGCCCCGGCGCTTACGATCTTGCGAGTCTCAGGACCGGCCAGGTGTCGCCCTCCTCGCCGTGCAGCAGGACGGGTCGGCCGTGCGCGGTGCCCAGGTCCGCCAGGAGGGAGCGGGCCGACCGCTCGGCCGTCTCCGGGGAGGCGTCACGCCGACCCCGTCGGCGGCTTCCCGCACACTGTTCGGACGAACCTGCACCATGCCTCCGAGCCTGCCAGGCCACGCGCCTGAGAGGGGCGCGGGGAACTGCGCGCTCAGCCACGGACAATCCCGCGGCCGACGACTCACCCACAGTTCCCGTAACCCCGCCGCCGCTCAACCCAGCGGAGCGCTCACGCGGAGACCAGCAACCGCCCGCGCCTGGCCTCCGCCAGTGCCTCGGGCGTGAGGACGGGCCGCGGCACGACGATTCCGCAGCCTGTACAGACGGGACCCGACGACGGTTCGTGGGCCAGGTCGTACTTCCAGATGAGGCGCTCACCGGTGCAGACCGGGCAGACCGTGCCCGGCTCGCGCTCCAGCGCGGCGATCAGCCGGCGCAGCACCTCGGCCAGTGACTCATGGGGGTGGATCCGAGGATCGTCGCACCACGCGACGCCGAAACCACCCCAGGTCAGCCGGTGCCAGTCGTCCACGCTGCCCGGCCGGCGCAGCCCGTCGTGCTTCTCCTTCTTGCGGCGTTCGGCGAACTCGACCTCGTAGGCGAGCCAGACGGAGCGGGCCTCCTCCAACTCGTCCAGTGCGGCCACGAGCCGCGCTGAATCGGGGGACCGGTCCTCGGGACCGAACCCGGCCCGGGAGCAGAGATGGTCCCAGGTCGCCCGATGCCCGTAAGGGGCGAACCTCTCCAGGCACTTGCGCAGTGAATAGCGTCGCAGTGCCAGATCACTCCTCGGATCTCGCACCTGTCTCGCCAGACTCCGAAAACCCGCCATCGCCCTGCACCTCCGTCACACCTGCACCTGTACTTCGGTCACTTCGGCGTCGCCGTCCCAAGGACGTCGCCGAGTAGACGTATCGACACGTGATTCGGCTCCATCCAATTTCCGATGAGCGCCATAAGTCACCGGCCGAACTCCCTCCGGCCTACCTCCCTTCGCTGTCAGTCACCCGTTGAAAAGCCTGTGGGTCGGGGTGCCGGGTGCCGGGGTGTCGGTCGTCGGCTCCGCACGGCCCGTCGATCTCTAAACGGCTCGTGACCTCTGAACAGCTCAGTGATCGTTGAAAAGTTGACGCATGTTCATCTTCCAACTCGGGGATACCGGCGGTAACGTCCGGCCCACCCCCGTCGGTAGGAGCAGCCATGCCACGGCGCACCGCACGCACCGCACTCGACAGACTGAGAACTCCCCGCAGATTCCCCAAGTTCCTCGGAGCGGCATCCATCTGTGCCCTCATAGCCGCCCTGCTGTCCCCGCTGACCCAGGCGGCGGCCGCCGACGGCACGGCCGCGCTCGCCGCCAACGACTACTGCGGCGGCCAGTGTTCCGACATCCTCCCGCCCGGTCAGAACGGCAACGCCACCCTCGCCCAGATCCTCCTCAACCAGGCCTTCGGCATCCAGCCCGACCACGCCGAGGACCAGCTCGGCCCCTACAGCAACCTGGCCTCGGGCGCCGCCACGCTCACCGATGCCAAGATCAACGACTTCTTCAACGACGCGTCGTTCGGGGTCGCCTCCGACCAGGTCGCCTCCACCACCGCGCCCGGCGGACGCACCGACGTGACGATCGTCCGCGACAAGAAGACCGGTGTGCCGCACATCACCGGCACCACCCGCTACGGCACCGAGTACGGCGCCGGGTACGCAGCCGCCCAGGACCGGCTGTGGCTGATGGACGTCTTCCGGCACGTCGGCCGCGGCCAGCTGACCTCCTTCGCCGGCGGGGCCCCCTCCAACCAGGGCCTGGAGCAGGAGTTCTGGCGCAACGCCCCCTACACCGAGGCCGATCTGCAGACCCAGATCGACAACGCCATCGCGAACAACGGCACCCGCGGCCAGCAGGCCCTCGCCGACGCCAACGCCTACATCGACGGCATCAACGCCTACATCGACGCCTCCGACAGCGGCCGTTACTTCCCCGGCGAGTACGTCCTGACCGGCCACAAGGACTCCATCACCAACGCCGGCACCATCGACCACTTCAAGATCACCGACCTGGTCGCGCTGGCCTCCGTCATCGGCTCGCTCTTCGGCTCCGGAGGCGGCGGCGAGGTCAACAACGCCATCTCGCTGCTGGCCGCGCAGTCCAAGTACGGCGTGACCGAAGGCACCAAGGTCTGGGAGTCCTTCCGCGAGCGCAACGACCCCGAGGCGGTGCTCACCGTCCACAACGGCGAGAGCTTCCCGTACGCCTCGAAGCCCGACACCGCGCAGGGCGAGGCCCTGCCCGAAGCCGGTTCGGTGACCCAGGAGCCGCTGGTCTACGACCGCACCGGCAGCGCGGCGACCGCCACCGCCACCAGCACCTCGGCGACGGCGGCCGCCACCACCCTCACCTCGGCGAAGCGCGGGATGTCCAACGCCCTCGTGGTGAGCGGCAAGTACACCGCCAGCGGACATCCGATCGCCGTCTTCGGGCCGCAGACCGGCTACTTCGCGCCACAGCTCCTCATGCTCCAGGAGATCCAGGGCCCGGGCCTCAGCGCGCGCGGCGCCTCCTTCGCGGGCCTGAGCATGTACGTCGAACTCGGCCGCGGCCAGGACTACTCCTGGAGCGCGACGACCTCCGGCCAGGACATCATCGACACCTACGCCGTCGAGCTGTGCCAGGACGACTACCACTACCTGTACCACGGCACCTGCACGGCCATGGACAAGGTGGAGCGGACCAACTCCTGGAAGCCCACCACGGCCGACAGCACGGCGGCGGGCTCGTACCGCATGCAGGTCTACCGGACCAAGTACGGTCCCGTGGAGTACCGCGCGACGGTCGGCGGCAAGAAGGTCGCGTACACGACCCTGCGCTCCTCCTACATGCACGAGGCCGACTCGATCATCGGCTTCCAGATGCTCAACGACCCGGACTACGTGAAGAGCCCGGGGACGTTCCAGAGCGCGGTGCAGCACATCAACTACACCTTCAACTGGTTCTACGCCGACTCCTCGCACACCGCGTACTACAACAGCGGTGACAACCCGGTGCGCGCGACCGGCGTCGACGCCGAGTTCCCGGTCTGGGCGCAGGCCGCCTACGAGTGGCAGAACTGGGACCCGACCACGAACACCGCCTCGTACACCCCGCCGTCCGCCCACCCCAACTCCATCGACCAGGACTACTACATCTCCTGGAACAACAAGCAGGCCAAGGACTACACCACGGCCCCCTGGGGCGACGGTTCCGTGCACCGCGGGAACCTCCTGGAGGACCGGGTGAAGAAGCTGGTCGCCGCGGGCGGGGTGACCAGGTCCTCGCTCACCAAGGCGATGGCCGACGCCGCGCTGGCCGATCTGCGGGCCGAGGACGTGCTGCCGAAGCTGCTGAAGGTCATCAACAGTTCGACGGTCACGGACACCACGGCCGCCGCGGCGGTGACCAAGCTGTCCGACTGGGTGACGGCTGGCGCCAAGCGCAAGGAGACCTCGGCCGGCTCGAAGGCCTACGCCAACGCCGACGCGATCCGCACCCTGGACGCCTGGTGGCCGCTGCTGGTGAAGGCCGAGTTCGAACCCGGTCTCGGCACCGACCTGTACACCGCCTTCTCCAACAACCTGCCCATCGACGAGTCGCCGTCGGCCGCCCACGGCCCGACCGGCGCACACGCCGGAAGCTCCTTCCAGTACGGCTGGTGGAGCTATGTCGACAAGGACATCCGGGCGGTCCTCGGCGAGTCCGTGCAGGGCGGACTGTCGCAGAAGTACTGCGGCAGCGGCAGTCTCAGCGCCTGCCGGGACACCCTGATCAGCACGCTCAAGACGGCGGCCGACCTGACGGCCGCCCAGGTCTACCCGGGCGACGACCAGTGCTCGGCGGGTGACCAGTGGTGTGCCGACTCGATCGTCCAGCGGACGCTCGGCGGCATCAAGCACGGCAAGATCACCTGGCAGAACCGGCCGACCTATCAGCAGGTGGTGGAGTACACGTCGCACCGGTGACCCCGGAGCGCGTCGCGGACTTCCCGGCGGCGGGTCACTGAACGCGGCCCGCCGCCAGCACCACCTGGGCCAGCTCCCGGTGGCAGATGTCGCTGTGGGCCCCGGACGGGGGCCCACCGCGGTTCACCACCGCGCACGCGTCGACGTTCACGCACCCCGACACCGGCAGCTTCGCGCGCAGCGCGTCGGCGAGCGTGAACGTCTTCGTGCCTTCCACCGCCTGCACCCCGTCGTGTCCCATCGCGCCCCAGCGGGCGCCCAGGAGGTGGCCGGGGTCGAGATCCACGCCCAGCACCGAGCGGTCGTCGTCCGCCATCCGGGAGGCCAGCGGATAGATCGTGCCGAGGGCCGTGTCGAAGTGGGAGTAGCAGCACACCACAGGGCCGTCGACGCGGCTCGGCAGACCGTGCAGCACGCCGCTCGACCGCGGATCGCCGGGCAGCCGCGCGGCGAACGCGTAGTGCGAGAACGCCCCTTGGAGCAGGGTCACGGACTTCACCGTGCGCACGCCCTCGGGCAGTCCGCGCAGCGCGAAGGAGACCAGTCGTCCGCCGAAGCTGTGCCCGACCAGGTGCACGCGCACCCCGGGCGCGGCGGTCGCGAGCTGTCCGAGCGCCCGCCCGAGCCCACGCTCTCCCACCGTGCCGGCGCGCCGCTTCATGGCGTAGTACGTGGCCTGGCGCAGCAGTTCACGCGCTCCGTCCCAGAGCCGCGGCAGCGCGAAGGCCTCGCCGGGGGCCGCCATCCGGGCCAGCGCATCGGCGAACTCGCCGCACGCCGTGGCCGTGTCCCCGAAGAGCATCGCGGGGTCGCCCTGGGGCACCCCGGCCGCGAGCGTGTCCGCGGCGAAGGCGGCCTGCGGTCCCTGTGGTCGCACCTCCACCAGCAGCCGCACCAGACGCCCGAACTCCTCCAAGGAGGCGCCCTCGTCCGGCTGTTGGTCCAGCAGGCGCGCGATCTGCTCGACGACCGTCGCCCGGCCGGGGAACACCTCAAGGAGCGCGTGCCGGGTGTCCTTGTCGAGCGCGGCGCGGGCGGCGGCGGGCACGCCGGTGGAGACGGCGGCGGCCACCGACCGGGGGAAATCGGGGATCGGCTCGTCCGAGAACCGCATCGAGGGCCACACCACACCGACATACCCCAGACGCGCGTGCGGCGCGAGGTCCGGGACGGGTGCGAAGAACTGGCTGTAGAGACGGGTCGCGCCGGAACGGTCGTTGTTCCAGCCGTGCGCGAAGACGATCAGATCACGCACTCCGCGCCGGGGCACCTCCGCGAGCAGCCGGTCCCTTTCCCGGCCGTCCACGTCTCCGTCCGCGTCGAAGGTCAGTTCCCAATAGGGAGAAACACTGACTGCCGGATCCGCCATGGCAAGCCCCCTCGTCCCCCGAAGGCGGTGCGATGTGGGCGCATCGTCCTACCGGGGGCGAAGATTGGCCATAGGTCACGACCCATCCAAGGAAAAGAAGTTATTTCCGCTCATCCGTAGAGCAGATATTCCTTCCGGATCCCTTGGAAAGCCTTCAGCTCGTCCTGCCAGGCGGCCACGATCTTGTCGGCCGTCGCCCCCGCGTCGATCATCCTGCGCACGCTTGTGGAACCGGTCAGCTTGTCGATCCAGTTGTCCGAGCGCCAGGTGAAGCCGCTCCAGACCTTCTTGGCGGTCACCAGGAGGGCGATTCCGGTGTGGACGGGGTCGTACGCGGACCGGTCGTGCACATGGATCTGCACGCCGCCGATCGTCTTTCCCTGGAACTTGGAGAAGGTCGGAGCGAAATACGCCTCCCTGAAGTGCACGCCCGGGAGCTTGAGCCGGTTCGCCTCCAGCGCCCATCGGCCGTCGATGCCCTCCGCGCCCAGCAACTCGAACGGGTGGGTCGTGCCGCGCCCCTCCGACAGGTTCGTCCCCTCGAAGAGACACGTTCCGGAGTACACCAGGGCGGTGTCGGCCGTCGGCATGTTCGGGCTCGGCGGCACCCACGGAAGGCCGGAGGCGTCGTAGAAGTCCGACCGCTTCCAGCCCGACATCAGTACGGTGGTCAGTTCCACCGGCGCCGTCAGGAACTTCCCGTTGAACAGCCGGGCCAGCTCCGCCACCGTCATCCCGTGCGCCTGTGCGATGGGCTGCCGTCCGACGAAGGTCGCGAACTCCTTGTGCAGCACCGGGCCCTGGGCCGCCCGTCCGGTCACCGGGTTCGGCCGGTCCAGCACCACGAAGCGCTTGCCCGCGAGCTGGGCCGCCTCCATGCAGTCGTACAGCGTCCAGATGTACGTGTAGAAACGCGCGCCCACGTCCTGGATGTCGAAGAGGACGGTGTCCACGCCGGAGGCGGTGAAGATGTCGGCGAGAGGCCGGCCGCTCTTGAGGTACGTGTCGTAGACCGGGAGTCCGGTCGCCGGGTCGTCGTAGCGGCCCTCGGAGCCGCCGGCCTGTGCGGTGCCGCGGAAGCCGTGTTCCGGGCCGAAGACGGCGGTCAGCTCGACGTGGGGGTCGGCGTGCATGACGTCGACGATGTGGCGAACGTCTCTGGTGACACCGGTGGGGTTCGTGACGACGCCGACACGCCGGCCGTGGAGGGCGGCGTAGCCGCTTGCCCGGAGCTGCTCGAAGCCGGTGCGGAGGGGGTCGGCATGGGATGTCGTCGTGGTGGGGGTGGTGCGGGTCGCTGCGAAGGCGGCGGTGGCGGTGGCCGTGGCGGTGGCTGTGAGGAGGGCTCGGCGGGAAGGGCGCATGGGGGACCTCCGTGATCGCGGAAGGCTGGCACCGGCACGTTAGGCGCTCCCGCGGACGGTGCGTAGGCGGCAGGCCGTATGCGGCCGGTCGGGCCCACCCGGCGGAGCCGCATACGTGGCACAGCGCCACCCCTCTGAAAAGGAAGCCCCTTCCCTCGCTACATACCGACTGGTTAGTCTGGGGTCGCAGCTGAGCCGTGTTGTGTCGCGTCGTGTCGAAGGAGACTGATGGTGGAAGCCGTGCAGGATGCGGGAGTCGTCGTCACCGGAGCGGGGGGCGGCATCGGGGCCGCGCTGGCCCGTCGTTTCGCCGCCGAGGGGGCCCGGGTCGTCGTCAACGACCTGGACGCCGCCAAGGCGAAGGCCGTGGCCGAGGAGATCGGGGCGATCGCGGTTCCCGGCGACGCGTCCGCGATCGTGGCCGAGGCCCGGGACGCCCTCGGGGGCACCATCGACGTCTACTGCGCCAACGCGGGCCTTCCCTCGGCCGGCAGCGAGTCGGCCGACGAGAAGGTCTGGGCGCTCGCCTGGGACGTCAACGTGATGGCGCACGTACGGGCGGCCCAGGAGCTGCTCCCGGCCTGGCTGGAGCGCGGCAGCGGCCGGTTCGTCTCCACCGTCTCCGCCGCCGGACTGCTCACCATGATCGGCGCCGCGCCCTACAGCGTCACCAAGCACGGCGCGTACGCCTTCGCCGAGTGGCTGTCGCTGACCTACCGCCACCGCGGCCTCAAGGTGCACGCGATCTGCCCGCAGGGCGTGCGCACCGACATGCTCGACGCCACCGGCAGCGCCGGCGACCTGGTCCTCCAGCCGACCGCCATCGAGCCGGAGGCCGTCGCGGACGCGCTCTTCGCGGGGATCGCGGAGGACCGCTTCCTGATCCTGCCGCACCCCGAGGTCGCCGGGTACTACCAGGTGCGGGCCACGCAGCCGGACCACTGGCTGGCGAACATGAACCACATCCAGCAGAAGTGGGAGGCGACCCGATGACCACCTACGCCGACCGGCCCTGGGTCGCCCTCCTCAATGACGCCCAGAGTGGCCCGGTGAGCCCGGCCGACTCCCTGGTGCACGCCCTGCGCGGGGCCGTGGCGGCCGCCCCGGACCGCGCCGCGCTCGCCTACTTCGACGGGCGGCTGAGCTACCGCGAGGTGGACGAGCTGAGCGACTCCGTCGCCGGGCACCTCGCCGCCCGCGGTCTGGAGCGCGGCGACCGCGTCGCGATCCTGCTCCAGAACTCCCCGCACTTCGTGCTCGCGCTGCTCGGCGCCTGGAAGGCGGGCGCGACCGTCGTGCCGGTCAACCCGATGTACAAGTCGGGCGAGGTCCGCCACGTCCTGCACGACGCGGACGTACGCGCCCTGGTGTGCTCCGACCGCGCGTGGGAGTCGTATCTGCGCGACACGGCGGCCGACTCGGCCGTCAGCGTCGTCCTCACCGGGTGCGAGTTGGACTTCCAGACGCGGGGCGACGCGCGTGTGCTGACCTTCGAGCGGCTGCCGCAGGCCGCGGACGCCGACGATCTGGTGGCCGTCGCCCGGGCGGGCCACAAGGCCCCCGAAGGGCGTGACGCGGAGCCCTCCGACATCGCGCTGATCAGTTACACCTCCGGGACGAGCGGCACCCCCAAGGGGGCCACCAACACGCACGGCAACATCATGTACAACGCCGAGCGGCAGCGGACGGGGCTCGGGCTGCCCGAGGCGCCCGTCTACTTCGCGATGGCACCTCTGTTCCACATCACCGGGATGGTCTGCCAGCTCGCCGCCTGCCTCAACAGCGCGGGCACGCTCGTCCTCGCCTACCGCTTCGAGGCGGGGGTCGTCCTCGACGCGTTCGCCGAGCACAGGCCGCTGTACACGGTGGGCCCGTCGACCGCCTTCATGGCCCTCGCGGCGCATCCGGCGGTCACGCCGGACCACTTCTCCTCCTTCGTGAACATCTCCTCGGGAGGCGCACCGCTGCCGCCCGCCCTGGTGGAGAAGTTCCGGGCCGGCGTCGGGCCCTACATCCGCAACGGCTACGGACTCACCGAGTGCACCGCGCCCTGTGCCTCCGTACCGCCGCACCGGGAGGCTCCCGTCGACCCGGTCTCCGGCACGCTGGCCGTCGGCGTGCCGGGCCCCGACACGGTCGTACGCATCGTCGACGACCAGGGCCAGGAGGTGCCCTTCGGCGAACAGGGCGAGATCCTTGTACGAGGGCCCCAGGTCGTGCCCGGCTACTGGCGCCGTCCCGAAGCCACCGCCGAGACCTTCCCGGACGGTGAGCTGCGCACCGGCGACATCGGATTCATGGACCCGGAGGGCTGGCTCTACGTCGTCGACCGCAAGAAGGACATGATCAACGCGTCCGGCTTCAAGGTGTGGCCCCGCGAGGTCGAGGACGTGCTCTACACGCACCCCGCGGTCCGCGAGGCGGCCGTCGTCGGCATCCCCGACGGCTACCGCGGCGAGACCGTGAAGGCCTACATCAGCCTGCGGCCGGGCGCCGACGAGGACCCCGACGCGCTCGCCGCGTACTGCAAGGAGAGACTGGCCGCCTACAAATATCCGCGGCATGTGGAGATCCTGCCCGAGCTGCCGAAGACGGCGAGTGGCAAGATCCTCCGTCGGGAACTGCGTTCCCGTCCCCAGGACTCTCAGTAGACGACCAGTAGACGACGCGTTTCACCGGACAAACGCTTGGAAGGCAGGTGGCGGCAGTGCCCAGGACGACGGACGGAGACGGTACGCCCGTCCCGCAGCGGCTCTTGGCCGCCGCCACCCGGCTCTTCGCCGAGCAGGGCTACGACCGCACGTCCGTGCAGGAGATCGTGGAGGCGGCGGGCGTCACCAAGGGCGCGCTGTACCACTACTTCGGGTCCAAGGACGACCTCCTGCACGAGGTGTACGCGCGTGTGCTGCGGCTTCAGCAGGAGCGGCTGGACGCGTTCGCCGACGCCGACGCGCCGGTGGAGGAGCGGCTGCGGGGTGCCGCCGCCGACGTCGTCGTCACCACGATCGACAACCTCGACGACGCGGCGATCTTCTTCCGCTCCATGCACCACCTCAGCCCCGAGAAGGACAAGCAGGTGCGCGCCGAGCGCCGCCGCTACCACGAACGCTTCCGCGCGCTCGTGGAGGAGGGCCAGAAGAAGGGCGTCTTCTCCACCGCCACCCCGGCCGACCTGGTCGTCGACTACCACTTCGGCTCGGTGCACCACCTGTCGACTTGGTACCGCCCCGACGGCCCCCTCACCCCCCAGCAGGTCGCCGACCACCTGGCGGACCTGCTGCTGCGCGCGCTCCGGCCGTAGGGACCGCGGGTGCCCGCGCCCCTGAAAAGGGGCGCGGGCACCCGCGCGGCACCGCCCGACTCACACGTACTTCTTGATCTCCCGTCGCGCCAGCGACCGCTGGTGGACCTCGTCCGGCCCGTCCGCGAGCTTCAGCGTGCGCGCGCTCGCCCACAGCTCGGCCAGCGGGAAGTCCTGACTGACACCCCCCGCACCGTGCAGCTGCACCGCCTTGTCGAGGATGTCCACGACCGTGCGCGGGGTGGCGATCTTGATGGCCTGGATCTCGGTGTGGGCACCCTTGTTGCCGACGGTGTCCATCATCCAGGCGGTCTTCAGGACCAGGAGACGGAGCTGTTCGACGGCCACGCGCGCGTCCGCGATCCAGTTCTGGACCACGCCCTGCTGGGCGAGCGGCTTGCCGAAGGCCGTACGGGATACGGCCCGGCGGCACATCAGCTCGATCGCCCGCTCGGCCATGCCGATCAGCCGCATGCAGTGGTGGATACGGCCCGGGCCGAGCCGCGCCTGGGCGATGGCGAAGCCGCCGCCCTCCTCGCCGACGAGGTTGCTCACCGGGACACGGACATGGTCGAAGACGACCTCCGCGTGCCCGCCGTGGGAGTGGTCCTCGTAGCCGTACACCTGCATGGCGCGCCGGACCTCGAGCCCCGGGGTGTCGCGCGGGACCAGGACCATGGACTGCTGGCGGCGGATGTCCGGCCCGTCCGGGTCCGTCTTGCCCATCACGATGAAGATCTTGCAGTCGGGGTTCATCGCCCCGGAGATGTACCACTTACGGCCGGTGATGACGTAATCGTCGCCGTCGCGCTCGATGAGCGTGGTGATGTTGGTGGCGTCGGAGGAGGCCACCTCCGGCTCGGTCATCGCGAACGCCGAGCGGATCTCACCGGCGAGCAGCGGCTCCAGCCACTGCTTCTTCTGCTGCTCGTCGCCGAACTGCGCGAGCACCTCCATGTTGCCGGTGTCCGGCGCGGCGCAGTTCAGCGCGGTGGGCGCCAAGTGCGGGCTGCGACCGGTGATTTCGGCGAGCGGCGCGTACTGGAGGTTGGTGAGCCCGGCGCCGTACTCCGCGTCGGGCAGGAAGAGGTTCCACAGGCCCTGCCTGCGGGCCTCCGCCTTCAACTCCCCGACCACCGCGGGCGTGTCCCACGGGGAGGCCAGCCGGGCGCGCTGCTCCTCCGCCACCGCCTCCGCGGGGTAGACGTGCTCGTCCATGAAGGCGAGCAGCTTCCCGCGCAGTTCCTCGGTGCGTGCGTCGTATGCGAAGTCCATGCGGGTCAGCCTTCCTGAAGAGTGGTCAGACCGTGCTCGATGAAGAACGGGACCAGTTCACCCATGCGGTCGAAGCCCGCGCCGACCGTCTGGCCGAGCGTGTAGCGGTAGTGGATGCCCTCCAGGATCACGGCGAGCTTGAACCAGGCGAACGCCGTGTACCAGGCGACGTCGGACACGTCGCGGCCCGAGCGCGCGGCGTACCGTTCGATGATCTCGGCCGGGTCCGGGTGCCCGGCCGCCGAGGCGGTCGTGCTGATGGGGGAGTCGGGCAGGTCCAGCGGCGCGCTGTACATCACCAGCAGGCCGAGGTCGGTGAGCGGATCCCCGAGCGTGGACATCTCCCAGTCCAGGATCGCCGTGATCCGGTCCTCCGCGTCGATCAGCACGTTGTCGAGCCGGTAGTCGCCGTGTACGACCGCGGGCGCGGGGGAGTGCGGCAGCGCGCGCCCCAGAGCTGCCTGCAGCTCGTCGATCCCTGCCAGCTCACGGTTCCTGGACGCGTCCAACTGCTTGCCCCAGCGGCGCAGCTGCCGGTCGAGGAAGCCCTCGGGGCGTCCGAAGTCGGCGAGGCCCACGGCGGCGGGGTCGACGGCGTGCAGTTCGACGAGGGTGTCGACGAGGCCGAGCACCGCGTTCCGGGTGCGCTCCGGGCCGAGCGGGGCGAGCTGCTCGGCGGTGCGGTACGGGGTGCCGGTCACGAACTCCATGACGTAGAAGGGAGCGCCCAGCACCTCCTCGTCCTCGCACAGCAGCACCGGACGCGGTACCGGGACGGCCGTCGGGTGCAGCGCGCTGATCACCCGGTGCTCGCGCTTCATGTCGTGCGCGGTGGCCAGCACATGCCCGAGCGGAGGCCGGCGGACGACCCAGCTCGTGGTGCCGTCCGTGATCGCGTACGTGAGGTTCGACCGCCCGCCCTCGATCAGCCGGCCGGTCAGCGGGCCGTGCGCCAGACCGGGTCGCTCGCTGTCGAGCAGGACGCGCAGTCGGTCGAGATCGAGACCTGGCGGGTGGTCGGGACTCATTCTTTTCTCCTGCACGCCGGGAAACTGGACATGACCATGATGCCGACCAGTCGGTATGTCGTCCAGCGCCGGGACGAAACGTGATCGGCGTCTCCCCCGGGAGCCGGGGGAGACGCCAGGGCGTGCTCGCGACCGGACAGCTCCTAGTGGTCGTCCCAGTGGCCGTCGTGCTCGGCGTGGCGGTGGCCGTCGTGCAGGTAGTCGACGTGGTCGCCGTGGGTGACCGCGGGGTGCCCGCAGCCCTCGCCGTGCCGGTGGCCGTGTTCGCCGTGCGCCGTGTGGCCGTTCGGCTCGCACTCGTCCCAGTGTCCGGAGTGCTCCCGGTGCAGATGCCCGTCGTGCGCGTAGTCGACGTGGTCCCCGTGCGGCACGGGGGTGTGCCCGCAGTCCGGGCCGTGGGTGTGCTCGTGGGTCGGGTGCTCCAGGTGAAGGGTGGTCATGGTGCTCACCTTCGTGAGTGGCGTGAAATGACGGCTCAGGCTAGCGCCAGAAAGAACAGCATCCGTCACTATTTGCACCATTACGCCCCATTTGATCCTGTTCGGAACACCAGTGCCACCGCGCACACGGCCAGGGCGACCGTGCACAGGGTCGCCGCCGTCGCGTGCCGCGGTGCGAGTGCGGGGGGACCGTCGGTGCCGGACGCCGTCGCGAGCACCCGGATGCGCCGGTGCGCGAGCGCCAGGAAGCCCAGCCACAGCGCGCAGCACAGGGCGCAGGCCGTCACGTCGATCGCCGACGGGCCGCCGTGCAGCGCCGCCTTGGCCGCGAGTACCGCAGCGACGGTGCTCGACAGGGTCGTACGCCGCCACGCGAGCCGCGTACGCTCCGGCTGCAGCCCCGGGTCCCGCTCGCGGCGGTGCTCCGGGCCGGGCACGGTCACCCTTCCCAGCCGACGAGGACGACGACGACCATCGCGACGGCCACGATCGCGACGGCGATGCTCAGCAGCGCCGGGAAGCGCGACACGGGAAGGTCCTCCCCCCGGCGCATCGCGCGCTCGCAGCGCACCCAGTGGTTGACGGCGCGCAGTGAGCAGAGCACGCCCGCCGCCAGCAGGGCCAGCGCGAGGCCGACCCGCCATCCCCAGCGCAGGTCCGGCAGGAACTGATCCACGGCGAAGCCCCCGCCGATCAGCGCCAGCGCGGTGCGCAGCCAGGCGAGGAAAGTCCGCTCGTTCGCCAGCGAGAACCGGTAGTCGGGCGTGCCGCCCTCCTGCCGGACCGCCTCGGGCGCGAACCACAGCCGGACGTTCCGTACGAATTCGATCACGCCATCGACCCTACCGGGGCCCGGCGGGGGGTCAGACGGTGCCCGTCGCCCGGTGGTCCTTCAGGCGCTCGTACGCCGCCAGGCCGTCCGGCACCCATGTCCAGTCCGACAGGCGCCGCTCCACCTCCTCCTCGGTGAGGAAGTCGTGCCAGGCGACCTCCTCCTTCTGAGGGTTCACCGGAAGGTCGCAGCGGACCTCGTAGACGGCCGACCACCAGGTCTGGCCGGAACCGTTGTCGTAGAGGAACTTGAAGAGGGGGACGGGCCGGGGGAGCCCGGAGACCCCGAGTTCCTCCTCGGCCTCGCGCAGGGCCGCGGAGTCGTACGACTCGCCCGCGCCCACGACCCCGCCTACGAACATGTCGTACAGCGAGGGGAAGACGAGCTTGACGGGTGTGCGGCGGTGGACGAAGAGCCGGCCCTCGCAGTCTCGGGCCTGGATGAACACGCACCGGTGGCGAAGACCGCGCGCGTACGCCTCGCCGCGCGGGGACTGCCCGATGACCACGTCGTTCTCGTCCACGATGTCGAGGATCTCGTCAGCGGCACTCATGGTCCCATCCAAGCAGCCACCGGAACCGGGGAGGGTGCGCGCCGCCCGTGCGGCCCGATGCGGCGCCGCCGGGCGCCTCAATGCGGCTGGAGGTCCCGTACCGACTCCGTCTTGGTGGTGCCCGACGGCATCGCGGGATGCAGGCCCAGCAGGAGGATTCCCACCACGATCGCCGCGAGCCCCGCCGCTTCCCAGGCGAGCGCCCCCACGTCCGTGTGCAGCCGGTCCCCGAGGAAACCCACCCCGCACACGATTCCGGCCAGGGGCTGGGCGGCGGTGAGCGCGGGCAGTGACATCCGCAGCTCCGCCGTCTCGAAGGCGCTCTGCACCAGGACAAGGGCCGTCACCCCGAGCACCAGCACGCCGTACGGCTGCCAGCCGGTCAGCAGCTCGCTCCAGCCGCCGGCGCCGAACCGCTGCCCGCTGACCCGGGTGAGCGCGTCCTGCACGCCGTACAGCAGCCCCGCGGCCAGCGCCAGCAGGACGGGCGCGGCGGTCAGCCGGGAGCGCTTGGCGTAGGTGGTGAGCAGCAGCGCGAGCCCGATCATGATCCCGATGATCAGCCAGTGCCGCAGCGGATCCATGACCGAGTCGCCGCCCCTGGGCTTGCCCGCCAGGATGAACGCCGTGACCCCGCCCGCGAGCAGGACGAGCCCCGCCCAGCCCTGGCGGCCCAGGGGGTGCTTGGTCTGGTGACGGGAGAGCGCGAGCGCGAAGAGCAGGTTGGTCGCGAGGAGGGGTTCCACCAGGGAGATCTCGCCCTCGCCCAGGGCGACCGCGCCGAGGATCATGCCGCACGCCATGAGCCCGATACCGCCCAGCCAGCGGGGCACCCGGATGAGGTCGAGCAGCAGGCGGGGGGAGAGGAAGTCGCTCAGCGGGGCGTGCGAGGCGGCGTTCTGCTGGAGCACGAATCCGAAGCCCAGACAGCAGGCCGCGCTCACCGAGAGAATCAGAACGAGAACCGACACGCTGGGTACCTCGAGACGTCGGACGGGTCACGGGCGCGTATTCCCGCCGACTGTAGTGCCATCGGCCGGGCCCTGCCCACGGGAGTACCCGGAACCGGGCAGTTGACTCGGTCACTCTTCTTGCCGAAGGATCTGACCGATCAGTAACAACAAGCTGTTCGAACGGCGGCCGCGCCTGTTCGACCGGTAGTGATGCCTGATGTCTTTCGTACCACTGTCTCATCAACCAACGACCGATGCCGCCGGCTCGTGACGAAGCCGACAGAAGTCGACCGGAAACGTCGGCAGGCCGAGAGGACGGGCCCATGGCCTACGACGCAGATGTGATCGTGATCGGAGCGGGCCTCGCGGGGCTCGCCGCGACCGCGGAGCTCGTCGACGCGGGCCGCACGGTGATTCTCCTCGACCAGGAGCCGGAGCAGTCGATCGGCGGCCAGGCCCACTGGTCCTTCGGCGGACTCTTCTTCGTGAACTCGCCCGAGCAGCGCCGGATGCGGATCAAGGACAGCCACGCGCTCGCCCTCCAGGACTGGATGGGCACGGCCGGCTTCGACCGGGCCGAGGACCACTGGCCGCGCCGCTGGGCCGAGGCGTACGTGGACTTCGCGGCCGGTGAGAAGCGGTCCTGGCTGCACCAGCAGGGGGTCCGCTTCTTCCCGGTGGTCGGCTGGGCGGAGCGCGGCGGATACGACGCCAACGGCCACGGGAACTCCGTGCCGCGCTTCCACATCACGTGGGGGACCGGGCCCGGGGTGGTGGCGCCCTTCGAGCGGCGGGTACGGGCCGGGGTCGCCCGGGGGCTCGTCCAGCTCAAGTTCCGCCACCGCGTCACCGGGCTGTCGCGCAGCGCGGGCACCGTCGACACGGTCACCGGCGAGATCCTGGAACCGTCCGGCACAGCGCGTGGGCAGGCCAGCAGCCGTACGGTCGCCGGGGCGTTCGAGCTCAAGGCGCAGGCGGTGATCGTCACCTCGGGCGGCATCGGCGGCAACCACGACCTGGTCCGCGCGAACTGGCCCGAGCGGCTCGGTACTCCCCCCGAGAAGATGGTCGCGGGCGTTCCCGCGCACGTCGACGGCAAGATGCTCGCGATAGCCGAGGAGACAGGCGCGCACCTCATCAACCGCGACCGCATGTGGCACTACACCGAGGGCATCCAGAACTGGAACCCCATCTGGGAGAACCACGGCATCCGTATCCTGCCGGGCCCGTCCTCCCTGTGGCTGGACGCCCGGGGCAACCGGCTCCCGGTCCCGCTCTTCCCGGGGTTCGACACCCTCGGCACGCTCGAACACATCATGAAGACCGGCTACGACTACACGTGGTTCGTGCTCGACCAGAAGATCATCGGCAAGGAGTTCGCGCTCTCGGGCTCGGAGCAGAACCCGGACCTGACCGGCAAGTCGATCAGGGACGTGATCGGCCGGGCCCGCGCCGACGTACCTGGCCCCGTCAAGGCGTTCATGGACAACGGCGCGGACTTCGTCGTCGAGAAGGATCTGGGCACCCTGGTGCGCGGCATGAACGCCCTCACCAAGGAGTCGCTGATCGACGAGGCCGCGCTGCGCCGTGAGATCGTCGCGCGCGACCGGGAGATCGCGAACCCCTTCACCAAGGACCTCCAGGTGATGTCGATCCGCGGCGCCCGCAACTACCTCGGCGACAAGCTGATCCGTACGGCCACCCCGCACCGCATCCTCGACCCCAAGGCGGGCCCACTCATCGCCGTCCGCCTCCACATCCTCACCCGCAAGAGCCTGGGCGGCCTGGAGACCGATCTCTCCTCGCGCGTCCTGACGGAGGGCGGCGACCCGCTCTCCGGTGTCTACGCGGCCGGCGAGGCCGCCGGCTTCGGCGGCGGCGGAGTCCACGGTTACCGCTCGCTCGAGGGCACCTTCCTCGGCGGCTGTCTCTTCTCCGGACGCACGGCGGGCCGCGCGGCCGCTAAGGCGGTGAGCTGACCCTCGCGGGGGCCGTTCCGGGGTCGGATTTCAGCCGTGACCCGGGCTCCGGGGAACCGGGGCCCGGGCGCGGCTCGGCCCCCGCGGTGAGTCGGGCTCGCCCCCGGAGGGAGCTGCCCCACCAGCCCGTTCCCGGCCCGGAGAGCGCGCGGAGGAACATCAACTCTGCGCCATTCAAGGGTAGTTGCAACGTGCAGCGAACCAATCGGGCCTTGACGTAAACCCTCAGCCAAGGGTTTGCTGTGCGTGATCACCCCTTGACCAGCCGCGTCTGTGAGGAACCCCCGCGGTGTCGCCACCCCCGCCACCCCCTCCTCCCCTCGGCCGTGGTCGCAAACGCGCGGCCCACGCCTTCGACGCCGCTCTCGACGACACCGAACTCGTCGCCGCGCGCGCCTCGTTGGCGCAGGGACGATGGACCGCGGTCCGCGCACTGCTCGCCGCGACGGGCGACGACTGGGACCGCCGCGGACACCGTGTCACCGTCCTCGCGCAGGAGCCCGCCGCCCACGCCTGGGCCCGCGACTGGCAGCTCGCCGAGCCCGAGTCCGCCGACGCCGCCGTGCTGCTCGCCTGCGCGACCGTCGAGCGCGCCCTGCACGGCAAGGACCGCCCGGAGGGTGCCCGCGAGGCCTGCGCCGCCGCGGCCGCGCTCGCGCCCGCCGACCCCACCCCCTGGCTCGGCCTGCTGATACTGGAGCGTTCGCGCGGCAGCGAGGGCGACGTGGTCCGGCTCTTCGACGAGGTGCGCCACCGCTACCCCGACCACCACCACGCCCACCACCTGATGGTCGCCCGGCTCGCCGAGCGCCGCGCCGAGGCCGGCCAGGACCCCCTGCACGAGGTCTACGACTTCGCGAACTGGGCGGCCGAACAGGCGCCCGCCGACTCACCGCTCGCGATGCTGCCGGTCGTCGCGCACGCCGAGCGCTATCGCGTACTGGCCGGTGCCGGCAGCGAGTCCACCGACCCGGTCGCCTCCGGGCACTGGGTCGGACGCCGGGCCCGCCAGGTGATGAAGGCCGCCTTCGACTGGTGGCTGGAGTGGGAGCGCGAGGACCACCCCCGCCGCCACCTCGACCTCAACTTCCTCGCCCACGCCAAGTTCTGCGAGGGCCGGGGCGCCGAGGCCGCCGCCCTGTTCCACCGCATCGGCCCGCACGCCACCCCGGTGCCGTGGTCGTACCCGGACCGCGACCCGTACCAAGCCTTCCGTGCCGCCCGCGACAGCTCCCTCGGCACGGCGTGACCCCACCCACAAGAAGTCGAGAAACCCGAAAGGACGGCCCCGCGATGACGACGGGCAGTTCGAGCACATCGAGCAGTTCGAACACGGGTAGACCCGCCACGGCCGGTGGCGCCATCAGCACCTTCAAGGGCCAGGAGCGCGCCCTGCACGCGGGCCGCCTCGGCACGGGAGGTCTGCTGCTCTCCGTCCTCGCGGCGACCGCCCCCCTCATGGTGGTCGCGGGTGTCATGCCCACCACATTCGCGGTGATGGGCATCGTCGGGCAGCCGCTGCTCTTCGTCATCCTCGGCGTGGTGCTGGTGCTCTTCAGCGTCGGGTACGCCGAGATGAGCCGCCACGTCCACAACGCGGGCGCCTTCTACGCCTACGTCGCCCGCGGTCTCGGCGGCACCGCGGGCGCGGGCGCCGCCGCGGTCGCGCTCGTCGCCTACAGCGCCCTGCAGTTCGGCATCTACGGCATCTTCGGCTTCGAGGTCTCCGGGCTGTTCGCCACCTACGGCCACGTCGAGGTCGCCTGGTGGATACCGGCGCTGATCGCCGTCCTCGCCGTCGGCGCGCTCTCCTGGCTGAAGATCGACGTCAACGCGCTTGTACTCGGCGTCCTCCTGGTCGTCGAGGTGGCGCTCGTCGTCATCTTCGACATCGCCGCCGTCGCCGACCCCGCCAAGGAGGGCCTCTCCCTGCACGCCTTCAACCCGGACACGCTCACCGGGGCGGGCGTCGGCACCGCGCTGTGCTTCTGCATCGCCGCCTTCACCGGCTTCGAACAGGCACCGGTGTACGCCGAGGAGACCAGCCGCCCGCACATCCTCGTCCCGCGCGTGATGTTCCTGGCGATCGGCTTCGTCGCTGTCTTCTTCGCGCTCAGCTCCTGGGCGCTGACCGTCGCCGCGGGCCCCTCCGGGATCGTCGGGGCGGCGCAGAAGCAGAGCGCCGGACTGCTGTTCTTCCTCACCGAGTCGCGCCTCGGAGGCGCCTTCACCGACGTCCTGCACGTCCTCTTCGTGACCGGCATGTTCGCGGCGCTGCTCAGCTTCCACAACGTCGTCGCGCGGTACGCCTTCGCCATGGGCCGCGAAGGGCTGCTGCCCGCCGCCTTCGGCCGGACCACCGGCAGCAGCGGCGCGCCCGGCACCGGCTCGCTGTTGCAGACCGGCGTCTCCGTGATCGTGCTGATCGCGTTCGCCGTGACCGACGACAAGCCCACCGGCGACCCGACCGCGCCCGTGCTGCACCTGTTCACCTGGGCCGGCAACGTCGGCGCGCTCGGCGTCATCCTGCTGATGGCGGCGGCCTCGGTCTCGGTGATCGTCTTCTTCGCCCGTCGCGGCGCCGCCCGGTCCCAGGCCTGGCGCCTGGTCACCTCGGCGATCGCGGCCGTCGCCCTCCTCGTGATAGCGGGCTACACGGTCAAGGACTTCGACATCCTGGTCGGGGCCGGTCCGGACTCCGCGCTGAGTTGGCTGCTGCCCGCCCTCGTCGCGGTCGCCCTGGTCGTCGGCCTGGTCCAGGGCCTGGTGCTGCGCTCCCGCGAACCCGAGGCGTACGCCCGTATCGGCCTGGGCAACGAGGCGTTCCAGCTGGACAAGGCGGCGGAGTCCACGCCCTGACCGGAGCCCTCGTGCGGCGCCCCGATCCGGGGCGTCCGTTCTGAGAAGCGCGTGAGAAGTGGTTACGGAAATCTGACGAGCACCCGCTGCCGCTGGCCTCAAGGGGGTCGCGGGTGCTCGTATGGGTGTGTGAACCCTGAACAGTCCCCACGGCAGGGACCGGACCGGCCCCGGGAACGCCCGCCGGAGGACCCGGAAGCCTCCGGCGCGCCCATCGGCCGCCGGCTCCTGCTCGGCACGCTCGGACTCGGTGCCTTCGGCGTGCTGGCCGCGCCCACCCTGCAGCGTGGCCTGGAGTCCCTCTTCGCCGACGACCCCACGGGGCTGACCGGCCTGCTCCCCAACGGCGGCGGTTTCCGCTACTACTCGGTGACCTCATCCGTCCCGCACAAGGACGCGTCGAACTACCGGCTGACCATCAACGGCCTGGTCGACCACCCCGGCAGCTACACCCTGGCCGACCTCAAGGCCCTGCCGCAGACACGGATCGTGCACGACGTCCAGTGCGTCACGGGCTGGCGGGTGCCCGGCACCCCCTTCGAAGGCGTACGGCTGTCCCATCTCCTGGACGCCGCCGGGGTCCAGGCCAAGGGCCGCGCGATCCGCTTCACCTGCTTCGACGGGGCGTACACCGAGAGCCTCACGCTGCAACAGGCCCGGCGCCCGGACATCCTGGTGGCCCACCGCATGCAGGACAAGCCCCTCGGCCACAACCACGGCGGCCCGGTCCGCCTCTACGTCGCCCCCATGTACTTCTACAAGTCCGCCAAGTGGCTCTCCGGCATCACCGTCACCGAGGACGTCCGTCCCGGGTACTGGGAGGACCGGGGCTACGACGTGGACGCGTGGGTCGGCCGCTCGAACGGACGCGACGATGCACCCACGAGTTGACGAGACCCCCGCCCTCGCCGCGCCCGCGCCACGCGTACGGCGCTTCAGCCGCGCCGAGCGCTGGGTGCACCGCGTGACCGCCCTGCTGATGGGGATCTGCGTGGCGACGGCGGCCTGTCTGTACCTCCCGATGTTCGCCGAGCTCGTCGGCCGTCGTGAGCTGGTGGTCAGGATCCACGAATGGGCGGGCCTGCTACTGCCGGTACCGGTGCTGGCGGGCCTGGTCTCCCGCGCCTTCCGTGCGGACCTGGGCCGCCTCAACCGCTGGGGTCCGCACGACCGTACGTGGCTGCGCGCGGCGCTACGACGGGACCGGCGCCGCTCGTCCCGCCCGGCGGCCAAGTTCAACGCGGGCCAGAAGACCTACGCCGCCTGGATCGCCGGCGCGACCCTGGTCATGCTCGCCACGGGGCTGCTGATGTGGTTCACCCACCTCGCCCCCCTGATGTGGCGCACCTCGGCGACCTTCGTCCACGACTGGCTCGCGCTCACGATCGGCGTCGTCCTCGCGGGCCACATCGGCATGGCCCTCGGCGACCCGGAGGCCCGCCGCGGCCTGCGCACGGGCTCGGTGAGCCGGGAGTGGGCGGAACGGGAGCATCCCCTCTGGCGGCCTTAGGCCGGATCTGCCGGGGGCTCATGGCCCCCGGCACACCCCCTAGATGACCAGCGACAGCAGCAGGATCAGCCCGCCCGCCACCACCGAGATGACAAACTGGGTGATGAGCAGGACGATGACGGCGATGCCCGCCAGTACGGCGATGCCCAGCTGAGCATGGCCCGCCGAGGTGATCGGCTCGACGGCGTCCGCTGCCAGCATCTCGACGCTGAGTCTGGTCACGGTGGTCCCTTGCTTGAGAAACGTACGTGGGAAAGGTGTTAGAGCGAGGGCTGGGCGAGCCCCTGGAGTGCGGCGACGGCCCGTTCGGTGATCTCCCCGGGGTCGCCGGAGACGTCCACGGAGACACCCGCCTCGTCCGCTTCCAGCGGCTGGAGGGTGGCGAACTGCGAGTCCAGCAGCGCCGTCGGCATGAAGTGCCCCTGACGGTGCGACATCCGGTCCTCGATGAGCGCGCGGTCACCGGTCAGATGGACGAAGACGACTCCGGGCGCCTCGGCCCGCAGCCGGTCGCGATAGCTGCGCTTGAGCGCCGAACTGCTGACCACTCCGCCGAGCCCGTGCCGGTCGTGCGCCCAACGGCCGATGGCGTCCAGCCACGGCCAGCGGTCGTCGTCCGTCAGCGGGTGCCCGGCCGACATCTTGGCGATGTTGGCCTGCGGGTGGGAGTCGTCGCCCTCGGCGTACGGAACGCCGAGCCGGGCCGCAAGCAGGGGACCGATGGTGGTCTTGCCGGTGCCTGCGACGCCCATGACCACGACGACATGGGGGGTGCGCACTTGCTGCATCGTGCTCTCACTGTCTTCGTCGACATCTGATGTCGACGACACTGAAACTCATTAGGTACGACGAATTCAAGAGTGTGTGACATATAAGTCTGACTTTTGGTTCGCTGGCTCCGCCTCGTACGCTGACCCCATGACCACACGGGGCCGGGGGCTGCACGGACATGTACTGGAATGCCTCGGGCCGGCGATCACGGCGGGCGAGTACCCGCCGGGGAGCGTGCTGCGCACGGACGAACTCGCGCAGCGCTTCGAGGTGTCACGCTCCGTGATGCGCGAGGCGGTCAGGGTGCTGGAGTCCATGGACCTGGTCGAGTCCCGCCGCCGCGTCGGCGTCACGGTCCGCCCCAAGGCGGAATGGAACGTGTTCGACCCTCAGGTCATCCGCTGGCGGCTGGCCGGCGCCGACCGCCCCCACCAGCTGCGCTCGCTCACCGTGCTGCGCTCCGCCGTCGAACCGATCGCCGCGGGCATGGCCGCACGGCACGCCACCGCCGAGCAGTGCGCGGAGCTCACCGAGTGCGCCCTTGGCATGGTGGCCAATTCACGCGGCCACAAGCTGGAGGGGTACCTCGTCCACGACGTGGCCTTCCACCGGGTGATCCTCAACGCCTCCGGCAACGAGATGTTCGCCCGTCTCGGCGATGTCGTCGCCGAGGTCCTCGCGGGCCGCACCCACCACGAGGTGATGTTCGAGGACCCCGACCCGGCCGCCGTCACCCTGCACGTCCAGCTCGCGGAGGCGGTCCGCGAAGGCGACGCGGCCCGCGCCGAGGCACTCACCCGCGAGATCACGGTCGGGGCGCTCCAGGAACTGGACGTCCTCGCGCCGTAGGCGGCCTAGGCCAGGCCTAGTCCAGGAAGTCGCCGTCCACGTACACCCAGGCCCCGTCGACCCGCTCGAACCGGCTCCGCTCGTGCAGCGAACCGCCCCGGTAGGAGGCCCGGAAGGTCACGGTCCCCGCGGAGTGGAACGCCGACCCCTGCCCCGTGTCGAGGATCTCCAGCCCCGTCCACCGCATCCCCGGGTCGAAGTCGACCCGCCCCGGCCGCGTCCGCGGATGCCAGGTCCGCAGCAGATGCCCCTCGTCCTCCTTGACGAAGGCGCAGTACCGCGACCGCATGAGCCGCTCCGCGGTCGGCGCGAGCGCCTCACCGCGGTGGAAGCGCGCGCAGCACCGCGCGTACGGCTCGGACAGCCCGCACGGGCAGCTACGACTGGTCATGACCGCCATTCTCCCCCAGCCCGGAGGGGCCCTACGCCGAGTCGGCGTTGGTCGGCGGGTATGTCGGGCGGGCCGGCATCGGCGCGACCGGTGCGGGCTGGGTGGGCAGCGGCGGCAGCTTCGCCGTATGCAGCCAGGCCCTGAACAGGTCGTCCAGCGGCTCGGCCGCGTACCGGGCGGCGTGCCCGGTGAACGCCGCCGTGGTGACGACGCCGCCCCGGTGCAGGGCGGCCCAGCCGCGCAGCATACGGAAGAAGGCATCGTCGCCCATCGCGCAGCGCAGCGCGTGCAGGGTGAGTCCGCCGCGCTCGTAGAGCCGGTCGTCGAACATCAGCTTGCGGCCCGGGTCGGACAGCACCAGGTCCTTCGGCTGCCCGGACAGCTTGCGGTGCGCGAGAGCGGCCAGCTGCTGTGCCGTACGACCTCCCGACCGCTCCGACCACAGCCACTCGGCGTACTTCGCGAAGCCCTCGTTCAGCCAGATGTGCCGCCAGTCCGCGATGGACACGCTGTTGCCGAACCACTGGTGCGCCAGCTCGTGCGCGACCAGCCGCTCCGAACTCCGCGCCCCGTCCACGTGGTTGGCGCCGAACAGCGACAACCCCTGGGCCTCGACGGGGACATCGAGCTCCTCCTCGGTCACCACCACGGCGTACTCGCCGAACGGATACGGCCCGAAGATCTGCTCGAACAGCTCCATCATCGCGGGCTGCCGCGCGAAGTCCCGCGAGAATTCGGCGAGGAGGTGCGCGGGCAGATGTCCCGTCTGCGGTACGCCGCCGAGTCCGGGGTCGCCGAGCAGCACCGTCTGGTACTTCCCGATCGACAGCCCGACCAGATAGCTGGAGGTCGGCGCCGCCTGCTCGTACACCCAGGTGGTCGTCGACGCCTTCGTCGTCCGGGTGAGCAGCCGGCCGCCCGCCACCACCGAGTACGCCGACGGCGTCGTGATCGAGATCTGGTACGAGGCCTTGTCGGCGGGGCGGTCGTTGCACGGGTACCAGGAGGGCGCGCCGATCGGCTGGCTCGCCACCAGCGCCCCGTCCTCCAGCTCCTCCCAGCCGAGCCCGCCCCAGGGGCTGGCGACCGGCTTGGGGTTGCCCGACCAGTGCACCTCCACGGTGAAGGCGGCTCCGGCCCGTATCGGCTTCGGCGGGCGGATGCGCAGCCGGCCGCCCCGGTGCGTGTAGTGCGGTGCCTTGCCGTCGACCCGGACCCGGCCGATCCGGAAGTCGGCCAGGTTCAGCTGGAACTCGGCCAGCGGAGCCCGGCCCGCTATGGCGTTGAGCCGTGCCGTGCCGGAGAGCCGGTTCGGGCCGGGGCGGTAGTCCAGCGCGAGCTCATACCGGTGCACCCGGTAACGGGGATCACCGTTCGCCGGGAAGTACGGGTCCGATCCCACTGTCTGCTGAACGCTCACGCTTGCGTCTGCTCCCTGCGCTGTGCTCGTACGACGTGCCGGTGCACCGTCCCCGGACGCCGTACAGGCGCCTAGGAACGCCATGCCTCGATCGGGTTGCCCAGCCAGCGGGTGTCGTCGGGGACGGATTCCGCCGCCATGACGAGCGACGCGGGTCCCAGCGTGCTGCGCGCCCCGACTGTGCTGCCGGGAAGGACGATTCCGCCCGGGCCCAGAGTGGCGCCCTCACGGAGGACAACAGTATCCGTCCGCAAGATCCGGTCGTGGAAGAGGTGGGTCTGCAGGACACAGCCTCGGTTGACCGTGGTCGCGTCCCCCAGGGTCACCAGGTCCGTCTCGGGTAGCCAGTAACTCTCGATCCACGCGCCCTTGCCGATATGGGCGCCGAGGCCGCGCAGCCACGCCGTCATCAGCGGCGTACCGGGCACCGATCCGGCCAGCCACGGCACGGCGACGACCTCGACGAAGGTGTCCGCCAGCTCGTTGCGCCACACGAAACCGCTCCACAGCGGGTGCTCGCCCGCCCGGTGCCGGCCCACCAGCAGCCACTTCGCCACGATGGACGTCAGGCAGGCGAGCACACCGGCGCCCAGGAACACGAGTCCGGCCAGCAGCGGCGCCCACCCGCCCAGCGCGCTCAGCGCGGCCACCGTCAGCACCGCCAGCGCCGCCGAGCAAAACACCGGGACGATCCGGCACAGCTCCACGAACGCCCGCGCCCACAAGAGCCGCGCGGGCGGGTCGTAGGTACGGCTCTGATCGCCGTCCTGCGTCGAGCGCGGCAGTTTCACCGGCGGCAGCCCCAGGTACGAGCTGCCCTTCTTCGCCTTCTTCGGGGTCGCCGACAGCACCCCGACCAGCCCGCCGTCCGGCACGCTGCGGCCCGGCGCGGTCATCCCGGAGTTGCCCAGGAAGGCCCGGCGGCCGATCTCGGCGCGCCCGATCCGCATCCAGCCGCCGCCGAGCTCGTACGGCGCGGTCAGGGTGTCGTCGGCGAGGAAGGCGCCCTCGCCCACGGTGGTGAGACTCGGCAGCGCGAGGACGGTCGAGACCTCGGCGCCCCGGCCGATCTTCATGCCGAGCAGCCGCAGCCACACCGGCGTGATCAGCCCGGCGTACAGCGGGAACAGTGTGTCGCGCGAGCGGTCCATCAGCTGCGTGACGGTCCAGGCCTGCCAGCCGATCCTGCTGTGCGTCGGGTAGGTGCCGTCGCGCAGGCCCAGGCTGAGCAGACGCACGCCGACCAGGAGCAGCAGCGCGTAGGCCAGCCCGAAGGCGAGCGTGGCCGGGACCAGCGCGAGCGCCGCGCCGCGCAGGGCCGCACCGAGCCCGGCGTCCGCGCTCACGAAGACATGCGCCACCAGGAGCGCGGCGACACCCGCGAGCACGGGCAGCGCGGACAGCGCGAAACCGGTCGCGCCGTACATCGCCCGCCAGTACGTGCCCCGGCGCGGACGCTCCTTGGGCCAGGCGCGCTTCGCCTTGCCGAGCTTGCCTGCGGGCGCTCCGGCCCAGCGCTGCCCGGTGGGAATCTGCCCGGCGACCGCCGAGCCCGGCGCCACCTCGGCCCGCTTGCCCACGCGCGCCCCCGGGAAGAGCATGCTGCGCGTCCCGACCACCGCACCGGCGCCGACCTTGACCTGCCCGATCTCCAGCCGGTCCCCGTCCAGCCAGTACCCCGACAGGTCCACCTCGGACTCGACGGCGGCACCCCGGCCCAGCTTGAGCATGCCGGTCACCGGCGGCAGCGAGTGCAGATCGACGTCCGCGCCGACCTTGGCGCCCAGGGCACGCGCGTACCGCTCCAGCCAGGACCCGGTGAGTGAGACCGCGCCGCTGAACTCGGCCAGCCGCTCGGCGGTCCACAGCCGCAGGTGCACACTTCCGCCGCGCGGGTAGCGCCCGGGCTTCACATGGCGCAGCAGCAGCCGCGCCCCGCCGGCCGCGATCGCGAGCCGCCCGGGCGGGCTGAAGAGCACGACCGCCCCGGCGCCGACGAGCCACCACGAGGCGCTCGGCGCCCAGGGGTACGGACCCAACCAGTGCAGGATGTTGCCGAGCGCGGCCAGCGCCACGGTCCAGCGCAGCCCCATCAGCGTGAACAGGGGTATCAGCAGGAACAGCTGGGCCACCTTGGCGCGCAGCGGTACCGGGGCGATGACCCGCTCGGCGCCGTCGTCCTGCGCGGACTTCTCCAGGTGCCGGGCCAGCTTGCGCAGGACGGGCTGCTGGTAGATGTCGAGCACGGCGGCGCTGGGGTAGCGGGTGCGCAGCCGGGTGGTCAGCTGGGCGGCGGCGAGGCTGCCGCCGCCGATCGCGAAGAAGTCGTCGGACGCGCCGGAGACCGGGAGGCCCAGGACCTCGCTCCACTGCTCGGCGAGCCAGGCCTCGGTGCCGTAGAGCTGTTCCTTCGCACCGCCGCTCTCCAGGCCCTCCAGGGGCCAGGGGAGCGCGCCCCGGTCGACCTTGCCGGAGGTGCGGGTCGGCAGGTCCTCGACCGGGGCGAGCAGCGGGACGAGGGCCGCGGGCAGCTCGGCACGCAGCTTCTCGACGGCGGCAGCCTGGTCCCAGCCCTCCTGGGTGACGACATAACCGACGAGCAACTGGTTGCCGCCGCGGGCGGTACGGACGGCGGCCGCGGCCCCCGCCACACCGGGGAGCGCCTGCAGCGCCGCGTCGACCTCGCCGAGCTCGATACGGCGCCCGCCGAGCTTGATCTGCTCGTCGGCCCGCCCGAGGAAGATCAGCCCCTCCGGCTCGGCCTTGACCAGGTCACCACTGCGGTACGCCCGCTCCCAGCCGAGCGACTTGAGCGGCGCGTACTTCTCCGCGTCCTTCTCGGCGTCGAGATACCGGGCGAGCCCGACCCCGCCGATCACCAGCTGACCGCTGCCGCCCATCGCCACGGGCTCGCCGGCCTCGTCGACCACGGTCAGCTCCCAGCCGTTCAGCGGCAGCCCGATCCGGACGGGCTCCTCGCCGGTCATGAGGGAGGCACAGGCGACGACGGTCGCCTCGGTGGGCCCGTAGGTGTTCCACACCTCGCGGCCCTCGGTCACCAGCCGCTGGACCAGCTCGGGCGGGCAGGCCTCACCGCCGAAGATCAGCAGCCGTACGTCGTTGAGGGTTTCCGGCTCCCAGAGCGCGGCGAGCGTCGGCACGGTCGAGACGACGCTGATCTCCTGCTCGACCAGCCAGGGCCCCAGGTCGGCGCCGCTGCGCACCTGAGAACGCGGTACGGGCACCAGACAGGCGCCGTACCGCCAGGCCAGCCACATCTCCTCGCAGGAGGCGTCGAAGGCGACGGACAGGCCCGCCATGACCCGGTCGCCGGGCCCGATCGGGTCCTCGGTGAGGAACAGCTCCGCCTCGGCGTCGACGAAGGCGGCGGCGCTGCGGTGACTGACGGCAACGCCCTTGGGCTTGCCGGTGGACCCGGAGGTGAAGATGATCCAGGCGTCGTGCTCGACGCCGGGCCGCGCGGCGGGCACCTCGGAGGCGCCGTCGACGGTCAGCCGGTGCCCGGCCCCGATGACGGCCCGCACCTGAGCCTCGCCGAAGACCAGGTCGGCCCGCTCGTCGGGGTCCTCGGCGTCCACCGGTACGTAGGCGGCGCCCGCGGCCAGTACGGCGAGGATGGCGACGTACAGCTCGTTGGTGCCGGAGGGGACGCGGACGCCGACCCGGTCGCCGAGGCCCACTCCGGCGCTGCTCAGCCGCCGCCGCAGGGCCTCGACCTCGACGGCGAGGGCGCGGTAGGTGAGGCTCCGGTGACCGTCGTCGAGGGCGGGCTCGTCGGGGTGGGCCCGGACGGTGGCGTCGAGGATGTCGACCAGCGTGCGCGGCGAGGCGGCGACGGAGGCGGAGAAGCGCGCCGGGTCGCCGAACTCCGCGCGCACCTCCTCGTCGAACAGCGCGAGTGCGGGGCCTTGCTCGAGGGCTGCCATCGGGTCCTCACGTGTCGTTCCCGGAGCGTCCGGGGAGCTGGTGGGCCCGCAGGTATGCCTGGGGATATTCCGGTCCAGCTCCAAACAAGCCTGGAATTTTAGTACGACGCTAGTCGCGTACCTGGTCGTCAGCCATGCGAGGAGGCCGTACGAGGGGACCGGAACCACTGATTTCGGTGTGGTGACGGTGCTCTGACATGGGGGTATGTCATCCTGACGAGATCTGCCCCACATCTGTCCGTAACGCGGTGAACACGGCGAGCGAGGCCTGTGATCGACGCAACGAGTGAGGGCCGCGACCTGATGGTCGCGGCCCTCACTCCTCTGTGTGTCCGAGGGGGGACTTGAACCCCCACGCCCGATAAAGGGCACTAGCACCTCAAGCTAGCGCGTCTGCCATTCCGCCACCCGGACAAGGTGTTTGTCGCGCGGGGTTTCCCTCGCGGCGACAGAGGAAACATTACCAGGCTTTCGAGGGTCCCCGATCACACCCCGTCGCCGCGTGAACGGCGTGTGACGGGCCGGGTCCGGCCTTGGGGGAGGGCGGGGGCGGGAGAGAGGATGAGGGGGGACCACCAGCAGTGACAGTGGGAGGAAGCAGCGTGAGCGAGTCGAACACGGCCAGGGGCGTCTCTGGCGAGGACGAGGTCGTGGACCTCTGTCGCGAGCTGATCCAGATCGACACCAGCAACTACGGGGACCACTCCGGACCGGGTGAGCGCAAGGCCGCGGAGTACGTGGCCGAGAAGCTCGCCGAGGTCGGGCTCGAGCCGCAGATCTTCGAGTCGCACAAGGGGCGCGCGTCGACCGTGGCCCGTATCGAGGGTGAGGACCGTTCGCGCCCCGCGCTGCTCATCCACGGTCACACCGACGTCGTACCGGCCAACGCGGCGGACTGGACCCACCACCCCTTCTCCGGCGAGATCGCGGACGGAATGGTGTGGGGCCGCGGCGCGGTCGACATGAAGGACATGGACGCCATGACGCTGGCGGTCGTCCGGGACCGGCTGCGCAGCGGGCGCAAGCCGCCCCGGGACATCGTCCTCGCGTTCCTCGCCGACGAGGAGGCCGGCGGTACGTGGGGTGCGCGGCATCTCGTCGACAAGCACCCCGACCTCTTCGAGGGCGTGACCGAGGCGATCGGCGAGGTCGGCGGCTTCTCCTTCACGGTCAACGAGAAGCTGCGGCTGTATCTCGTCGAGACCGCGCAGAAGGGCATGCACTGGATGAAGCTGACCGTGGACGGCACCGCCGGGCACGGTTCGATGATCCACAAGGACAACGCGATCACGGAGCTGTCCGAGGCCGTGGGCCGGCTCGGGCGGCACAAGTTCCCGGTCCGGGTGACGAAGACGCTGCGGCACTTCCTCGACGAGCTCGGCGACGCGCTCGGCACCGAGCTCGACCCGGAGAACATGGACGAGACGCTCGCCAAGCTCGGCGGCATCGCCAAGCTCATCGGCGCCTCCCTGCAGAACACCGCGAACCCGACCCAGCTCGGTGCCGGATACAAGGTCAACGTGATTCCGGGGCAGGCGACCGCGCACGTCGACGGGCGGTACCTGCCGGGATACGAGGAGGAGTTCCTCGCCGACCTGGACCGGGTTCTCGGACCGAGGGTCCAGCGCACGGATGTGCACGCGGACAAGGCGCTGGAGACCACCTTCGACGGGGCACTGGTCGACGCCATGCAGACCGCGCTGTCCGCCGAGGACCCGATCGCGCGTGCCGTGCCCTACATGCTCTCGGCCGGCACCGACGCCAAGTCCTTCGCCGACCTCGGCATCCGCTGCTTCGGCTTCGCCCCGCTCAAGCTGCCGCCGGAGCTGGACTTCGCGGGCATGTTCCACGGGGTCGACGAGCGGGTGCCGGTGGATGCGCTGAAGTTCGGCGTCCGCGTACTCGACCGCTTCATCGAGGCGTCATGACGTGTTGACGCCCGCAATCGCCCGTACGTGCGGAGATCGCCCGGGACGGGTGAATGGGACCATAAGCTCGTAGCTCAAGTACTTCTTCCTCGTTACAGGTGATGTGATCCGCTACTTGGGATCGCATTTGCCTACAAGGAGGAATAATGATCAAGAAGGTCGTCGCTGCTGCGGCTGCCACTGGTGGTCTGGTTCTCGCGGGTGCGGGCCTGGCTGTCGCCGACTCGGGTGCCCAGGGTGCCGCTGTGCACTCCCCGGGCGTCATCTCCGGCAACGTCATCCAGGTGCCTGTTCACGTCCCGGTGAACGTCTGCGGCAACACGGTCTCCGTGATCGGGCTGCTGAACCCCGCCTTCGGCAACACCTGCATCAACAAGTGACGTTGTGCCTCACCCCATGAGGGTCTGAGCCCGTCGGCCCCGGAGCGTGCGCCATGCGCTCCGGGGCCGACCGGCTTTCGGCGCACGCACGGGACGGATGCGTGCGCTTTCCGGAGGGTCCAAGCCAAGGACTAAGGCAGGGAATTCAGCTATGCGACAGGTCACCCGCAAGGGCCTGATGACCGTGGCGGCCGCGACCGGCGTACTCGCCGCGACCGGAGGCTACGCACACGCCGACTCGGGTGCGAGCGGCGCCAGTTCCAACTCGCCCGGCGTGCTGTCGGGCAACACGGTGCAGGTACCGGTGCACGTGCCGGTCAACGTCTGCGGCAACACCGTGAACGTCGTCGGGTTGCTCAACCCGGCGATGGGCAACAAGTGCGTCAACGACGGCGGTGGATCGTCCGCCGGTGGGCACGGGGGCGGTGGTTCGCACTCGGGCGGCGGCTCCCACGCCGGCGGGCACGCGAGTGGCTCGCCGGGCGTCGGCTCCGGCAACCACGTCCAGGTGCCGATCGACGTGCCGGTCAACGCCTGTGGCAACAGCGTGAACGTGATCGGAGTCGGCAACCCGGCGATGGGCAACGACTGCGCGAACGGACACGGCGGCCACACCCACTATCCGCCCGGCGGCGGTCACCCGGGCCACCCCGGCCAGCCAGGTCACCCCGGTCACCCTGGGCACCCGGGATACCCCGGTCACCCGGGACAGCCCGGAAACCCGGGTCAGCCGGGGAACCCCGGCCACCCGGGGCAGCCCGGTCAGCCCGGGAACCCGGGGCAGCCTGGAAATCCTGGGCACCCCGGAAACCCCGGAAACCCCGGGCACCCCGGAACCCCGGGCACCCCGCCCGCCTCGCACCCCCACCACCCGGGGACGCAGAACGTCTCCCAGCCGCAGAGCCCCGCGCAGCTCGCCCACACCGGCAGTGACCTGCCGATCGGCGCGGTGATCCCGGCGGGCGCGGGCGCGCTGCTGGCGGGCGCCGTGCTCTACCGCCGGGCGCGCTCCGGGGCGTAGACCGGCAGGACAAGGCAGGTCCGGGCCGGGAACGGGCCGGGAACGGGCCGGGACAGGGGTGATCGCGACGCCACAGGCATCCCCTGTGGCGAAGCGACCGTAGCGGGCCCCGCACCGGCGGGGCCCGCCCCGTTTCAGCCGCTTTCGCTCACCACGTGGCACGCACCTGGCGGATGATCCGCCGGCGCAGCCGCACCTTGCGGCTGCCGTCGGGGTGCAGGCTGAGGCGGTCCAACTCCCAGTGTCCGTACTCCGCATGGTCCGTCAGCAGGCGTGTCGTCTCCTTGCGGGACACCCCGCGCGGCACGTACACGTCGACAAATTCGTATTCCGGCATCGCATCTATTGTGCGGGCAGAGGCCCTGTACGGATAGCGTCTGCACTATGTCTGATGCTGTGCAGCCCACCGCTGCCGAGGTACGCGCCGCCGCCGAGGCTGTCAAGATCGCGCTCGACCGCCACCTGGCCGCGGTCGAGCGCAGGTCGGGCGATGACGACCCGGCCGTCTATGAGGCGTTCAACGAGCTGGCCGCCGCGGCCGAGGAGTACGACGAGCTGCTCTACGACCGCTACGACGAGGTCACACCCTTCGAGATCCCCGGCAGCGACGACACGCTGCCGCCGTACACGGGGCCCGAGGAACCGAACGCGCTGAGCGTGCTGATCCGGCGGGACTACGCGGTGGTGGAGCCGCAGCGACTGCTGGCACAGGCCCAGCGGGTGGAGGCGGTGGAGGAGGACGGGGCGACCGCGGCCGTGGGCTTCGACGCGGCCTCCGGCACGGTGCACGGGGCGCTCGGCGTTCTGTTCGGCGAGTTCGAGCCGGACGAGATCGCCTCCCGGCACAAGGAGTTCGGTCTGGAGGAGGGCGACTCCACACTCTGGGTCACGGCCGCCGACGAACCCGCCGATCCCGGCGAGTGGCTGGAGACCCCCTTCGAGGCGATCGACCCGCAGCGGGTGGTCTGCCGCTTCGACGTCAGCGCGGTCTTCGACGACGAGCCGGACGAGGACGAGCTGGACGACGACCTCGCTCCGGACTCCGAGCTGGACGAGGACGGGGATCTGGAGCCGTTGGACGCCGATCGCTGAGAACCGCGTCACAGGATCGCCGAGCATCCCCTCGCGGGATCGCTGAGCACCGTGTCACAGGGAGGTGGCGGCCACCGGAAGTCCGGTGGCCGCCACCTCCCCGCGTAGGGGAGCCGTGTCCCTGGGCGGGGCTCAGCCCGCTGCCGGGACCTGCGCCTTGAGCAGGGCGGGCAGACGCGTGGTGCGTGGCTTCTGCGGGATCTCGGCCACCGCCCGCTGCAGTGCCTGCTCCACCCCGTGGACCACGGACAGATGGCGCTCGGCCCGGCCGAAGGCCGTGTAGACCCAGGGCCTGGTCAGGGCCGCCGCGGCGTCACCGGGGAGCACCACGACCGCGGCGGGCCAGCGCAGCCCGACCGCCTGGTGCGCCGTGAGCGCCCAGCCGTGCCGTACCGACTGCTCCACCCGCTCCTTGGGTACGACGACGGGGAGCCCCGAGCACGTCAGGTGCAGCCCGTCGGCGTCGGCCTTCACCACGTGTCCCACCGCCGTACGACCCGGAGCGGGGGAGTAGGCGACGCGGTCTTCGGGGTCGAAGCCGCCGAAGCGGCCGGGGCCCGGGTTCAGCCGCTCCTTGAGCGCGGTGTTCAGCGCGCGGGTGCCGACCGCGCCGCCGTGCCCCGGGGTGATCACCTGCGTCTGCTCGGCCGGGATGCCGATGGCGCGCGGCACCGAGTCCGCGACCAGCTGCACGGTCCGGTGCACCGCCTCGCCGGCGTCCCGCACGGGGACGATCACGACCTCCTTGCCGGGCGCCTCGACCTGGTTGAGCTCGCCGATGCCGACCCCGGAGACCAGCTCGCCGATGGGGCCGGGGTCCGGCGTCCTCGAGGCCACCTGCGGGCACACGCGGGCGGCGAGCAGGTCGGCGAAGACACGCCCCGGACCGGCCGACCACAGCACACCCGGGTCCCCGCTCAGCACCAGCCGCGCGCCGTCCGGCAGCGACTCGGCGAGCATCGCCGCCGTCTCGACGTCCAGCTGCGGTGCGTCCAGGACGATCAGGAGGTCCAGGTCGAAGGCGCCGTCCGCGTCCCGGCCCGGGCCCTCGGCGCCGGAGAGGAGTCCCGCGACGGTGGCGACCCCGGTGACCGGCCCGTCCTCGGCGTCGCCCGAGGGGCCGTCCGGCAGGTCGTAGCGCGCCGTCCGGACCGTGAAGCCGTCGCGGCCGCTCGGCGTGTGGGCGGCGGCCCAGCCGCGCAGACCGAGACCGCGCGCGGCGTGCAGCAGCGCCGCCGCCTCCGCCTGGGACGCGTCCCCGCCGGTGTGCAGGACCAGGCCGTGGCCCGCGACCGCCCGGATCAGCTCCGCGGCGGAGCGGGTGGCCGACGCGGCGGCCTGCTCCCACCCGTCGGCGGAGCCGTCGGCCTTCGGCACCGAGTTCATCACCCGGGCCAGTCCGTCGGCGAGGCTCTCCTCGGCCAGGGCGTACCGCTCCAGGCCGATGAGGACGCGGACCGGACGCTCCTCGGACTCCTCGGCGCCCTCTTCCTGGGCCGGGGGCGCGGGGTCGAGGGCGTCCTGGAAGACCAGCGCGTCGCCCTCGGCGAGGGTGCTCTGCACGGCCGCGTCCGGGTCCGGCACCGCGCGCTGGGCGAGCGCGGCGGTGAGCGCGGGGGCGTCGAGGGCGGTATGCCCGGCGAGGGCCGCCTGATCGAGGAGCCAGACGGTGACCGCCCGGCCGCGCCGCTCGTCGTCCGGGCGGCACTCCGCGCCGAGCAGCGCGCGGGCGAACCCGTCGGCCTGCTCGGGCCGCACCCCGGCGACCTGCAGCAGCTGCCAGGGGTCCTCGCGCAACTGCTCGTCCGCGCCCTCGCCGAGAGCCGCGAGGGCCCCCGGTGCGAGGGCGGCGGGTGCGCCGCCTTCGCTCAGTACGGCGCCTACGGCGGCGACGGCTTCCGGTGCGACCGTCACCGAGGTCCGGGCCGGGGCGGCCACCGGCTCCGGACGGCGCACGGGTTCCGGGGCGACCGTCCTGCGTGGCGTCGGCGCGGGGTCGCGGAAGGCGGTGGCCGCGGGCTTCTCGCCGCTCTCCACGGCCCGCACCGCCGCGAGCAGATCGGCGGCCGTCCCGCTGAGCTTGGCGCCGGCCTCGATCGGCCCCTGCCTCTCGGCCTTGCGCCGCTCGATCCGCTCCCGCTCCAGCCGCTGCGCCGCCAACTCCGCCGCGGCCTCGGACAACTTGGCCGCGTCCGCCGCGCCTTCGGTCTCCGTGCCGCCCTCGGCCGTGGTCCCCTCGCCCCCGGAAGACGTGGTGCCCGCGTCCGCTTCCGTGACCATGTCCGCATCCGTGTCCGCGGTCTGCGGGTCGTCGGTCGCTCCCGCGCCCGGCGTCCCCGGCTCTGCTTCCTCCGTGGTCTCGGGCTCCGTGCTCACAGCGTGCTCCAGTCGTGATCGGGATAGTGGTGCACCGGTGCCGACACATCGTCCAGCGCCCGGCAGATCTCGTCAGGAAGACTAAGGGTCTCCACTGACAACGCGGCCGTGAGCTGCTGCGCGTTGCGCGCGCCGACGATCGGGGCGGCGACGCCGGGCCGGTCGCGGACCCAGGCGAGGGCGACCTGCAACGGTGTGACCGCGAGGCCGTCCGCCGCTGTCGCCACCGCGTCCACGATGCCGCTCGCCGTGTCGTCCAGGTACGGCGCGACGAACGGCGCGAGGTGCTCCGAGCCGCCCCGGGAGTCCGACGGTGTGCCGCCCCGGTACTTCCCGGTGAGCACACCGCGCCCGAGCGGGGAGGACGGCAGCAGACCGATGCCCAGGTCGAGCGCCGCGGGCAGCACCTCCCGCTCCACGCCGCGCTGGAGCAGGGAGTACTCCAGCTGCGTACTGGCGATCCGGGTCCGTGTGCCGGGCGCCGCCAGCTGCCAGGTCGCCGCCTTGGCGAGCTGCCAGCCGCAGAAGTTGGACACCCCCGCGTACCGCGCGCGACCGCTGCTGACCGCGAGGTCGAGCGCCTGGAGGGTCTCGTCCAGCGGGGTGTCCGGGTCGAAGGCGTGCACATGCCACAGATCCACGTAGTCCGTGCCGAGGCGCTGCAGCGAGGCGTCGAGCGCCGACAGGAGATGCCCGCGCGAGCCGTCGAACCGCCGGTCCGGGTCGGGCACACTGCCCGCCTTGGTGGAAATGACCAGGTCGCGACGCGGCACGAGCCCTTCTATGAGCTGCCCGATCAGATACTCCGACTCCCCGTCCCCGTACACATCCGCGGTGTCGACGAGGTTCCCGCCCGCTTCCCAGAACACCTTCAACAGCTCCGCGGCGTCGTGCTCGTCGGTGTCCCGCCCCCAGGTGAGGGTGCCGAGTCCGATCCGGGACACACGCAGGCCGGTACGGCCGAGATGCCTCTGCTCCATGGACGCCGAGATTACTGGCCAAAACTCGCCTCGTGGGGACCCTGTGGACAACCTGGATGATCAGACCTGAACCCGTTCCCGCCGCCGCGCCCACCAGCGCGCTAGGGTCTCCGGCACAAGGGACGTTACTGATCGGTAAGGGGATCGGCCATGCAGCTCGGGATCAACCTCGGCTACTGGGGCGGCGGAATGGACGCGGACAATCTCGCCGTCGCCCAGGAGGCCGACCGACTGGGATACGCGGTGTGCTGGGCCGCCGAGGCCTACGGCTCGGACGCGGCCACCGTGCTCACCTGGGTCGCCGCCAAGACCGAACGCATCGACGTCGGCTCGGCGATCTTCCAGATCCCGGCCCGTCAGCCCGCGATGACCGCGATGACCGCCGCGACGCTCGACTCGCTCTCCGGCGGGCGCTTCCGCCTCGGCCTCGGCGTCTCCGGGCCGCAGGTCTCCGAGGGCTGGTACGGCGTCAAGTTCGACAAGCCGCTGGCCCGCACCCGCGAGTACGTCGAGATCGTACGCAAGGCGATGACCCGCGAGCGGCTGTCGTACGAGGGCGAGCACTGGACGCTGCCGCTGCCGGGCGGTCCGGGCAAGCCGATCAAACTGACGGTGCACCCGCAGCGCGAGCACATTCCGCTGTACATCGCCGCGATCGGCCCGAAGAACCTGGAGCAGACCGGTGAGATCGCCGACGGCGCCCTGCTGATCTTCCCCTCGGCCGAGCACATCGAGGACACCGCGCTCCGGCACCTGCGGGCGGGCCGCGAGAAGGCCGGCAAGACCATGGAGGGCTTCGACGTCTGTCCGACGCTGCCGCTCGCCGTAGGCGCCGACAAGGACGTGCCGGCGCTCGCCGACATGTTCCGCCCGTACACCGCGCTGTACGTGGGCGGCATGGGCAGCCGCAAGCAGAACTTCTACAACCAGCTCGCCCAGCGCATGGGGTACGAGAAGGAGGCCGCCGAGATCCAGGACAAGTACCTGTCCGGCGACAAGGAGGGCGCGGCCGCCGCCGTTCCGCACGCGCTCATCGACCAGACCACACTGCTCGGCTCCGTGGACCGCATCGCCGACCGGATGCGGGCCTACGCGGCGGCGGGTGTCACCACGCTCACGCTGTCGCCCGCCGGCTTCACGCTGGAGGACCGGATCGCCTCGCTCCGCGCCGGTTCGGACGCGCTGGAGCGGGCCGGTCTGGCGTAACGCGTCGGAAGCCCTTTTCGGAGGGGCGCAAGAAGTTCCGCGGCCGTGGTGGGGGCTCGGGGGTCTTCCCCGCCACGGCCGTCTCCGGGAACAACGCGCGGGCGCGCCCTGGGTTACGTGCCCGGGCCCGTTCCGCCGTCCTTCGTTCGGCGCATTTGTCCGACACATCGGTTGCCGGGCTGCCCGCATCCCATTTGACTCGTTTTCTGCGGACCCTGCAGAAAGGTGTCATAGATGCTTTCGGCCAAGAGTCTGTTCCAGGAGATCCTCGACAACGACGAGTCGTTCCGGCTCTTCTGCTCCATAGCCGCCAGCGGGGAGTCGCAGGGTGGCTGGGAGAACGCGCGCATCGCCGCCCTCGTCCCGCAGAGCGCACGCGAACTCGCCCCGAAGATCGCCCGGCACGGCGCCGACGAGGACAAGCACGGGCGGATCTTCCACGCCCTGATGAACAGGCGCGGCCTCGCACCGGCCGAGGTCCCGGCCGACACCGACTACACGATGCTCCTGGAACGGCACGGGATCGGCCTCGCCCACGACAAGCTGAAGAGCGAGCAGCGACTCACCGTGGAGGACATCGTCACCTACCTCGCCCACAGCAGGGTCACCGAGCAGCGTGCCTCCGAGCAGATGGAGCTGCTGCGCAGGCACTTCGGCGACCATCCCGGCATCGGGCGCGCGGTCCGGATGATCTCCCAGGACGAGGACAGGCACCTTGCCTACTGCCACGAGGAGCTGCTCCGCCTGGCGTCCGCCGGACACGGCCGGGCCATCCGGCGGACGCTGCGCGCGTGCGCGCTCGCCGAGATCCGCGTCTACCGGGACGTCAGTCTCGCGGTGATGGCCCACATGGGACGCATCCTCGGCTGGTCGAGGGCCAAGACGGCGACGCTCGCCGCCGCCATCCACGCCGTCTACGCTTGCGAGCGCGCCGCGGGCTGGCGCCGCATGGTCTCCCTGAAGATGCCGGAGCAGCGCAACGCCCTGGGCGACCCCGCGCCGCCCGCACCGGAGTTGGCGTGACCCGCGGCCGCGAGCCCTCCGTACGTCGAACACGTCACAGCCAGCCCCGCCGCTTGAAGAGGTGGTACAGCAGGAACTCCAGCGCCGCCATCGCCAGGATCACCGCCGGGTACGACCAGAGCCAGTGCAGCTCGGGCATGTGGTCGAAGTTCATGCCGTAGATGCCGGCGATCATCGTGGGGACCGCGGCCATGGCCGCCCATGCCGAGATCTTCCGCATGTCGTCGTTCTGGCGCACGCTCATCTGCGCGAGATGCGCCGAGAGAATGTCCGAGACGAGCCGGTCCAGGCTCTCCACCGACTCGTTCACACGGGCCAGGTGGTCGTTGACGTCGCGGAAGAAGGGGTGCGCCTTCTCGTTCACGAACGGCACCGGGGCGCCGGCGGTGCCCGAGCGCGAGAGCCGGGTCAGCGGAACGGTCAGTGGGCCCGTCGCCCGCCGGAACTCCAGGATCTGCCGCTTGAACGTGTAGATCCTGGACGCGGTGTGCCGCGAACCCCCGCCGCTCGGCGAGAAGACCTCCGCCTCCAGCCCCTCCAGGTCCGTCTGGAGCTCGGTCGCCACCCCCAGGTAGTGGTCGACCGTGGCGTCGGCGATCGAGTAGAGCGCCGCCGTCGGCCCCTGCCGCAGCATCTCGGGATCCGCCTCCAGCCGGCGGCGCACCTCCGCGAGAGGCGAGCACTCGCCGTGCCGGACGGTCACCACGAAGGAGTCCCCTATGAACACCATCACCTCACCGGTGGTGACGACATCGCTCTGCGCCTCGTACGCGACCGGCTTCAGGACCATGAACAGCGAGTCGTCGAACACCTCCAGCTTGGGCCGCTGATGCGCCTTGAGGGCGTCCTCGACGGCCAGCGGGTGCAGCCCGAACTCCTCGGTGACGAGGTCGAACTCCTGCTCCGTCGGCTCGTACAGCCCGATCCAGACGAACGCGTCGCCCTCGGCGCGCGCCAGGGCCAGAGCGTCGGAGAGGTCCTCGGGGCCCTCCGTCCGACGCCCGTCGTGGTACACGGCGCAGTCGACGATCACGGAGCGTATTCTCCCGTCGTCCGGCCGGCACCGCACTCCGGCCGCCGTTGTCCACAGGCCCCGCCGGCTCCCCGAGCCACCCGTTTACGCTGGGCCGCATGCCCACCCTGATTCTCGTACGGCACGGACGTTCGACCGCCAACACCGCTGGGCTGCTCGCGGGCTGGACGCCGGGCGTCGCCCTCGACGCGCGCGGCGCTCAGCAGGCCGCGGCGCTGCCCGGGCGGCTCGCCGCGCTGCCGATCTCCGAAGTCGTCACCAGCCCCCTGCAGCGCTGCCAGGAGACCGTGCAGCCGCTGCTCGACGCCCGCCCCGAGCTGCGCGTGCACACCGACGAGCGGATCGGCGAGGCGCACTACGGGGACTGGTCCGGCCGCAAGCTCGCCGAGCTGAAGGACGAGCCGCTGATGGAGGTCGTACAGGCGCATCCGTCCGCGGCCGCGTTCCCCGGCGGAGAATCGATGCGGGCCATGCAGACCCGGGCCGCCGAAGCGGTGCGGGAGTGGAACGCGCGCGTGGAGCGCGATCACGGCGGCGACGCCGTATATGTGATGTGCTCTCACGGCGACATCATCAAATCCCTCGTCGCGGACGCACTCGGACTTCATCTCGACCTCTTCCAGCGGATCTCTGTAGAACCGTGTTCCATCACCGCGATCCGTTACACACGACTGCGTCCCTTCCTCGTCCGCCTCGGGGACACGGGCGACCTCGCCTCCTTGGCGCCGCGCGAGGAGCCCCCGAGCGGGGACGCACCGGTCGGGGGCGGTGCGGGCGCACCGTGATCGTCGGCCGCAGTAGGGTGAAGCGGTTGAAGCAGCGCAAGTAGTCGTCAGCAAGTTGTCAGCAGCCGATGCGGACCCAGGCAGTCAGCCGGTCCACATGCCGATTCCAATGGAGACAGGACGTGTCCCGTCAGGTGTTCCTCTACGACCCCCCGGACCGTTTCGTCGCCGGTACGGTCGGGTTGCCCGGGCGCCGTACCTTCTTCCTGCAGGCCTCCTCAGGCCCCCGGGTGACCAGCGTCGCCCTGGAGAAGACCCAGGTCGCCGCGCTCGCCGAGCGCATGGACGAGCTCCTCGACGAGGTCGTACGGCGCACCGGCGGCAGCGCCCCCGTCCCGGCCATGGCCCCCACCGAGGTGTCCGACACCGCCCCTCTCGACACCCCGGTGGAGGAGGAGTTCCGGGTCGGCACGATGGCGCTGGCCTGGGACGGTGAGGAACAGCGCATGATCGTCGAGGCGCAGGCCCTCGTCGAGCTCGACGCCGACACCGACGAGGACCTCGCCGAGGCCGAGGAAAGGTTGCTCCAGGACGAGGAGAACGGTCCGCCGATGCTCCGCGTCCGGCTCACCGGTGCGCAGGCCAGGGCCTTCGCCAAGCGGGCCCTCGACGTCGTCAACGCGGGCCGGCCGCCCTGCCCGCTGTGCAGCCTCCCGCTCGACCCGGAAGGACACGTATGTCCGCGACAGAACGGATACCGCCGCGGAGCGTGACCACGGCCGAGCTGCTCGCCCTGGGCGAGCTGAAGGTGCGCGGACGGATCCGTGAGGCGTCGAACGCGGTGCTGTACTGCTCCGTGTCGTACGAGGGCCGGGACGCGTTCTGCGTCTACAAGCCGGTCGCCGGGGAGCGGCCCCTGTGGGACTTCCCCGACGGGACCCTCGCCCAGCGTGAGGTGGCCGCGTACGAGGTCTCCGAGGCCACCGGCTGGGGGCTGGTTCCCACCACCGTGCTGCGAGAGGGGCCCTACGGCGAGGGCATGTGCCAGCTGTGGGTCGAGGCCTTGCCCGAGGCGGACGGGGACGGGCTGCTGGCCCTGGTGGAGGGCGAGGAGCCCGCGGAGGGCTGGAAGGCCGTCGGCCTGGCCGAGGTCGGCGAGGGGGAGACGGCGCTGCTCGTGCACGCCGACGACGTCCGGCTGCGGCGGCTCGCCGTGCTCGACGCCGTGATCAACAACGCGGACCGCAAGGGCGGGCATCTGCTGCCCGCCGGTGAGGGTCGGTTGTACGGCATCGACCACGGGGTCACCTTCAACGCCGAGAACAAGCTGCGCACGCTGCTGTGGGGCTGGGCGGGAGAGTCGCTGACGCCTGAGGCGGTCGAGGTCCTCACCTCCCTGCGGGACGGCCTGGCGCCGGGCGCGCCGCTCGCCACCCGGTTGGCCGAACTCATCACCACGGCTGAGATCGACGCCACACGGGCGCGTGTGGAGGCGATGCTCTCGTCGGGGAAGCACCCGGAGCCGAGCGGGGAGTGGCCGGCGATCCCCTGGCCACCGGTGTAGGCACCCCCGGCCCCGTAGGACCGGGTGACGCACATCGCCGGGCGTTGCGCAAGAGGGTGTTCTTCGTCATCACGGCTGGTCCGGGTCGTATACGGAAGTTCCGTCCGGTTAGGCTCATGACATGCATGCCTGGCCCGCTTCTGAGGTCCCCGCCCTGCCTGGTGAGGGCCGCGACCTCCAGATCCACGACACCGCGACCGGTGGTCTCGTCGCACTTGACCCCGGTCCCGTCGCCCGTATCTACGTCTGCGGCATCACGCCGTACGACGCGACCCACATGGGTCACGCGGCGACCTACAACGCGTTCGACCTCGTTCAGCGCGTGTGGCTCGACACCAAGCGGCAGGTTCACTACGTCCAGAACGTGACCGACGTCGACGACCCGCTCCTGGAGCGGGCGGAGCGCGACGGCGTCGACTGGGTGGGACTCGCCGAGCAGGAGACCGCCCTCTTCCGTGAGGACATGACCGCCCTGCGGATGCTGCCGCCGCGGCACTACATAGGCGCCGTCGAGGCGATACCCGGCATCGTGCCGCTCGTCGAGCGGCTGCGGGACGCGGGCGCGGCGTACGAACTCGAAGGGGACGTCTACTTCTCCGTCGAGTCCGACCCCAACTTCGGCAAGGTGTCCAACCTGGACGCCGCCGCCATGCGCCTGCTCTCCGCCGAGCGGGGCGGCGACCCGGACCGTCCGGGCAAGAAGAACCCGCTCGACCCGATGCTCTGGATGGCGGCGCGGGAGGGAGAGCCCAGCTGGGACGGGGGCTCGCTCGGCCAAGGCCGGCCCGGCTGGCACATCGAGTGTGTCGCCATCGCCCTCGACCACCTCGGGATGGGCTTCGACGTCCAGGGCGGCGGCTCCGACCTCGCCTTCCCGCACCACGAGATGGGCGCCTCGCACGCCCAGGTGCTCACCGGTGAGTTCCCGATGGCCAAGGCGTACGTGCACGCCGGCATGGTCGCGCTCGACGGCGAGAAGATGTCGAAGTCCAAGGGCAACCTGGTCTTCGTGTCGAAGCTCCGGCGCGACGGCGTCGACCCGGCCGCCATCCGCCTCGCCCTCCTCGCGCACCACTACCGCGCCGACTGGGAGTGGACGGACACCGTCCTCGCGGACGCGGTCGCCCGTCTGGAGAACTGGCGGGCAGCGGTGTCGCGGCCCGACGGGCCGTCCGCCGAGGCGCTGGTCGAGGAGATCCGCGAGGCCCTCGCCCATGACCTGGACGCACCGGCCGCGCTCGCCGCGGTCGACCGCTGGGCGGCGCTCCAGCGCGAGGCGGGCGGTACGGACGAGGGCGCCCCCGGCGTCGTCTCGCGCACCGTGGACGCCCTGCTGGGCGTAGCCCTGTAGTACTTCCTCACCTGTGGGGGCGCCGGGCAGTCGTACTGCCCGGCGCCCCCTTCGTTCTCAGGGCGTCACTTGTTCACGATGACGGCCTGTACGGCGTTGCTGTTGGCGTCGTAGACGCCGATGACCTGCTGCCCGTAGGCGAAGGCCTGCTGGACCTCGTCGTGGGTGACCTGGTTGGGGTTCACCAGGGGGCGCCAGGTGTTGTCGATGAACAGGTAGAGGATCGACGGCTGGCCCGGGAGCGGCGTGACCACGTCCCAGAAGTGCTGGGCGATCCCGCTCGTCAGGGCCTGTGTCTGTTGCTGCTGCCCGCTGAGCTGCTGCAGCAGCTGCTGGAACGGCTGCTGCTGACCCATCTGCTGGAGCTGCTGCTGGAGCTGCTGCGGGATCTGCGGTTGCGGGTTCTGGTACTGCGGGTTCTGGTGCTGCGGAATCTGCAGCTGCGGGTTCTGGTGCTGTGGGATCTGCTGCTGGCCGAACGGCTGCTGGATCTGCTGTCCGAAGGCCATGGGCTGCTGTCCGAACTGTCCGAACTGCTGGGGCGGCGCCGTGCTCGGTCCCTGCTGCCCCTGCTGGATGCCCTGCTGGTGTCCTTGCTGCTGACTCATCTGCGGGGTGGTGCTCATACGGGTGCCACCTTCCGTGAATCATCGAATCGTTGACTTTGCGGGTACGTCCTCGGGTGGATCTCGGACACGTCAGCCCGTGACGACCAGGCCGACGATCTCGTCGTCCGAGAACCAGACCCGTACGTCGGGCCGTCCGCCCGCGAAGGCGGAGTGCACCGCCTGACGGATCTCGGAGGAGGGGTTGTTGAGGTTGCGCCAGTCACCCGCCACGAACAGCCGGAGCCTGGGCGGGAGTTCGCGCGGGTACGGCAGCAGCTCGTCCCAGTACCGTTCGGCCTGGCCCGAGCCGACGGCATCCGGCAGCAGACGGGCGACCGCCGCCTTGATGTCCGGCCGGCTGCCGATCCGCTGGGAGGCGGGCCGGCCCGGTGCGTCCTGCTGCGGGGAGCCGCTGGCCCGCAGCACCGCGCGGGCACGCTCGGGGGACATCGGTTCCTGGGCCGCCGCCTTGAGCATGCCCTGCAGCGCGGCCAGGGCGCCGACCACCACCGGGGAGGCGGAGGAGGTCCCGGAGAACGTGTCCGTGTACCAGCCGATCTCCTCGGCACCGCCCTGCAGATCGCCGGGCCGGTCCCAGAAGCCGCCGGTGGTCGTGACCTCACGCCCCCAGCCCTGTGCGTCCACCCGTGCCCCGTAGTTGGAGAACGCGAGGCGGGAGCGGTCCGGGCCGTGATCGCGGCCGTGCGTGCCGGGCGGTGGTGCGCCCGCGCCGACCAGCACCGCGCCGGAGGACGGGTTGGCGGGGTTGAAGGGGTTGCGCCACCACGCGGGGAATTCGGCGGGGCGACGCTCGTACACCGCGTCGTCGAGCGACTCGGCGCCGTTGCCCGCGGCCGCCACGACGAGGACGCCCTTGGCGGTCGCGTACCGGATGGCCGCGTAGTTGTCCGGCCACCACTCGATCGTGATGTAACCCCGCTGGTCGTCGCGCTCCTCGAAGTCGAACCGCGGCCCTGGAGCGTGCAGTTCGACCAGGAGGATGTCGCCGGGGCCCAGCCGGTCGGCCGCCGCGTGGATCGCGGCCGCCGTACCCATGCCCTGGAAGGACGCGGCCGCGGTCACCGCGTCCGGCGCGATGCCGGTGATCCCGCGTTCGTCGCGGTCGCCGCCGATCACCCCGATGACGGCGGTGCCGTGGTTGCGCCAGGCGAGGTCCGTCAGCGGGGTGCCGACGACCACGCCCGCGAGTTTCGCGGTCAGGTCCTCGTGGCCCAGCTGCCAGGCCCCCTCCACATCGATCACCGTCACGCCCTGGCCCGTACCGCCGGGCCGCTGCCAGGCCCAGTACGCGTCGATGCCCTCGGGTGCCGGCCGTAGATAGCCCTGACGGCTGGTGAAGTCCGGGGTGACCGGCGCGCCTTCCTTCGTCCGCCGGCCGTCGTCCGCGCTCGCTGAGCCGTTCGCGCTGCGCCCGACCGACCCCACCGAGGCGGGGACGGCGCCGGGCTTCACGTAGGCCGTGTCGATCCCCGGTAGCGCGGCGATCCGGGAACGCAGTTCCTGGGCGCGGCTCTCGACGCCGCGCACCCGGTAGAAGAGCGCGAGGTCGGGTCCGTCCCCGCCGCCCGCCGCCGCGGACTGCCGCAGGCGGTCCTCGCCGCCGAACAGCGGCTCCAGGGCGAGCTGTTCGTCACTGAGGAACATGTTGAGGGCCGATACGTCCGAGCCCGCCGCCGAGCGGACGCCCTCGGCCACGGCACGCAACCGGGCCTCGGGGCGTGCGACGACGATCAGCTCCTGCTCGGCTCCCCGGTAGGTGAACCCCGCTCCGTCGGGTCCCGGCCCGGCTGTTCCCGGGCCCTGTGTCGGCTGTACCTGGTCGGTCATCGCGTACCGCTCCTCTCGGTTCGGTCCTGCGGGTGCTGCCATGTCCCGTCCCCGGGCCGCGCCTTCGGGGCACAACCTGGCACGCCCACGGCGACTCGTCCACCCCGTCTTCGCCAACTCGGTTTGAAAACAAGTTGAATGGGGAAACCTGTGCAATCCGGCCTGAAACAGATGTCACGCAGCAAACCGGCCAAAGGCTGTGGAGTCGGGGGTCATGTGGTGGGGTGGCAGGGGCAGTTGACCGATGGACCGGTCGACTCCCGGCCTTGCCCAATAGAGCGCACCGTGACATCCACGCACCGATCGTTCCCGGGCCGTCTCAGCCGCCGAAGACCGCTCTCCGCCGGTGCCGCGACCGCCGGCGCCGCGCTCGCCGGCTGCTCGGCCGGCCCGGCCTGGGCAGCGGGGAAGCCGATACCCACCCGTCACGCATCTGCCGAACGGCATCCGCCCGGAGGGCATCACCGTCGGCGGCGGCCCGTACGCCTGCCTCGAATCGATCGCCGACGGTTCGGTCCACCACGCCGATCTGCGCACCGGACAGGGCCGGACCATCGCCCCGGGGCCGGGCACGGCGGCGGCCGGGCTGAAACTCGACGGCCGGGGGCGGCCGACGTCGCACGGCTCCCCCGGTCCGATCCGGCGGCTCAGTCCTCCGAAGAGTCCTCGTCGTCGGTACCGGTCTCCGGCCGCGGGGACTTCGGAGGCTTCGGACGACCGCCGGGGTTGTCCCGCAGATACGAGGAACTGTCGCTGCCGTCGGCCGTGGCGTGCCCGCCCGGGGCCGGGCCCGCCGGGCCGCCGCCGTCGCGCCGCCGCAGATAGCGCTCGAACTCGCGTGCGATCGCCTCGCCCGACGCCTCCGGCAGCTCCGCGGTGTCCCGGGCCTCCTCCAGCGTCTGCACGTACTCGGCGACCTCGCTGTCCTCGGCGGCCAGCTGGTCCACGCCCAGCTGCCAGGCCCGCGCGTCCTCGGCCAGCTCGCCCAACGGGATCCGCAGGTCGATCAGGTCCTCCAGACGGTTGAGGAGGGCCAGCGTCGCCTTCGGGTTCGGCGGCTGCGACACATAGTGCGGTACGGCCGCCCACAGGGACACCGCCGGTACGCCCGCGTGCGTGCACGCCTCCTGGAGGATGCCGACGATGCCCGTGGGGCCCTCGTACTTGGTCTCCTCCAGGTCCATCGTGCGGGCCAGGTCCGGGTCGGAGGTGACCCCGCTGACCGGTACCGGACGGGTGTGCGGGGTGTCACCGAGCAGTGCGCCCAGGATCACCACCAGCTCCACGCCCAGCTCGTGCGCGAAGCCGAGCAGTTCGTTGCAGAACGAGCGCCACCGCATCGACGGCTCGATCCCGCGGACCAGCACGAGGTCGCGCGGCTTCTCGCCGCCGACCCGGACCACCGACAGGCGGGTGGTCGGCCAGGTGATCTTGCGGACCCCGCCGTCCAGCCACACCGTGGGACGGTTCACTTGGAAGTCGTAGTAGTCCTCGGCGTCCAGCGCCGCGAACACCTCGCCCTTCCACTCTCTGTCGAGATGCGCGACCGCGGTGGAGGCGGCGTCGCCGGCGTCGTTCCAGCCCTCGAACGCGGCCACCATGACCGGGTCGATCAGCTCGGGAACCCCCTCGAGCTCGATCACCCAGCGCCTCCTTCCGACGTGCCCCTTACGTACGCCCCAACCTTACGGCGTGCCCAGGGGACCTCCGCAGCCCCCTTGCACGGGGGAGTGAACGGATCACTGCCCCGCCGAGGGGTCGGAAACACTCGTGATCGCCGGCGTGAACCGCCCCCGAGTCATCCGAGCTGTACCTACAGCGTGCTGCGCAGCCACTGCTCCACGCTCGCGATGTGCACCGTGGCCCACGAGCGGGCCGCCTCCGCGTCGCGGTCCCGCAGGGCGGACAGGATCGCCCGGTGCTCGTGCAGGGTGCGGCTGACCGCGTCCTCCTGGGTGAGACCGCGCCAGATCCGGGCCCGGGTGGTGGGCCCGGAGAGACCGTCCAGCAGCGAGCACAGGACCGAGTTCCCGGAGGTCTGCACGATGCCCCGGTGGAACTCCAGGTCGCAGGCGACGAGTTCCTCCACCGAGGGGGCGGCGCCCAGCACGTCCAGCTGCGAGGTGAGGGCCTGCAGTTGCTGCTCGCTGATCCTGGACGCGGCCATCGCCGTGGCCGCGGGCTCCAGGATCCGGCGGACGGCGAGGAACTCGAGCACCGTGTCGTCCCGGTGGAAGTCGACGACGAAGCTCAGCGCCTCCAGGAGGAGCTGGGGGTCCAGGCTGGTGACGTACGTGCCGTCGCCCTGCCGTACGTCCAGGATGCGGATCAGCGAGAGCGCGCGTACCGCCTCCCGCAGGGAGTTCCGGGACAGGCCGAGGTCGGCGGCGAGCTCGCTCTCCTTGGGGAGCCGGTCGCCGGGGCGCAGTGTGCCGGAGACGATCATGTCCTTGATCTTCTCGATCGCCTCATCGGTGACTGCCATGGCGGACCTCCCTGTCACTCCGGATGTCGCTGAGTCATCCGATGTCTGTGGCCATTATGTGGGGTCACCAGGCCGAACGGACAGAAACGTCGGCGTTTCCCAAGCTCATGTACGGTGTCGCGGACGTTCGGAATATCAGGAGTGCCCGCTATGCCCCAGGAACTGCGCGCCGTCGACTGGACCGGAAGCAGCCTCGCGCTCATCGACCAGACCGTGCTGCCGCACCGCACCGAGATCCGCGAGATCCGTGACGTGGACGCGTTGGTCGACGCCATCCAGCGGCTCGTCGTGCGCGGTGCGCCGGCGATCGGGGCGGCGGGGGCGTACGGGGTGGCGCTCGCGCTGTCGCAGGGTGAGCGCGAGGGCTGGTCGGTACAGGAGACGCGGGCGGCGGTGGCCCGCGTCCGTGCGGCGCGTCCGACCGCGGTGAACCTCATGGTGTGCGTCGACCGGGTGATGGCCCGCTTCGACGAGGGACTGGACGCGGTGCTCGCGGAGGCCGCGGCCGTCCAGCGCGAGGACGTCGAGGCGAACCGGGCGATGGGGGCGTACGGCGCGGACTGGCTGCTCAAGACGGTCGCGGTGGACCGGCCGCTGCGGGTGCTCACGCACTGCAACACCGGTGCGCTCGCCACCGCGGGCTGGGGCACGGCCCTCGGTGTCATCCGCGAGCTGCACGCGCGCGGCCTGGTCGAGGTGGTGTACGCCGACGAGACGCGTCCGCTGCTCCAGGGGTCCCGCCTCACCGCCTGGGAACTCGTCCAAGAGGGCATCCCGCACTACGTCCAGGCCGACGGCGCCGCCGCAGGAACGATTCTGCGGGGTGAGGTCGACGCGGCGATCGTCGGCGCCGACCGCATAGCCGCCAACGGCGACACGGCCAACAAGGTGGGCACGGTCGGGGTCGCCCTCGCCTGCGCGGACGCCGGTATCCCGTTCCTGGTGGCCGCCCCCACCACGACGGTCGACCTGACCACGGCCACGGGCGCCGACATCCACATCGAACTCCGCAGCGAGGACGAGGTGCTGGAGTGGTCGGGCATCCGCACGGCTCCCACCGGCTCCCGAGGCCACAACCCGGCATTCGACGTCACCCCGGGCCGCCTGGTGACGGGCCTGGTGACGGAACGCGGGGTGCTGGAGATCTCGGCGGGGGAACTGCCCGGGGATCACCTGAAGTAGCGGGTCGAGGGTCGCGAGCCGGGGACGTGGCCGGGACCGCGGCCCGGCGCTGCCTCCGGCTCCCGTCCACCGGAAAGAGGCCGAGCGCCTCGTGGCGAACCCCGCCCCTCCATGGGGGCCTTGACGACCGCGGCCTGTGTGGTGGGCGAGGTCCCGGACACCTGCCCGGGGACCCCCGCCGCCGGAATCAGCGCTGCGTCAGTTCCAGTTCCAGCAGCCACTCCACCACTTCGGTGTGATGGCGAGCCTGGCGTGGGTCCGCGCCCCAGACGTACAGGCCGTGGCCTGCCACGACGACCGCCGGCATGTGGGGGTCGCGGGCCGCTTCCAGGCGGTCGCCCAGGACCTTCATGTCCTGGCTGTTGGCGATGACGGGAAGGGTGACCTCGACGCCGTGGGCGGGCTGGCCGACGCCCTTCAGCATCTCGAGGTCCCGGAACACGATGCCCCCGGGCTCGCGGCGCCCCATGGCCACGGACGCGACGGTGTGGACGTGGACGACGGCCCCCGCACCCGTGAGCGCGGCCACGCGCGCGTGCAGCTCGGCCTCCGCCGACGGCTTCCCGCCCGCGACCGCCGCACCCGAACCGTCCACCACCACCACGTCGGCGGGGGTGAGTTCACCCTTGTCGTGCCCGCTCGCGGTGACCGCGAGCCGCAGCGGATCCCGGCTCAGGACGACGGACAGGTTGCCGGACGTGCCGCGCATCCAGCCGAAGGAGGTGAAGCGGGCCGACTCGGCGGCGAGGATCTCGCCCGCCTCCTGGAGGTCGAGGACTTTCGGCTCGGCGGTCATGTGGTGCTCCTCGCGATGGTGATCTCGTCGAACGTCCCCGCCTGCGGGTGATCGCCGACGCCCTGCTCGTAGTACGGCTCCCCGGGGCGGCGTACGCCCACGGTCCGCCACCCGACCGCCCGCGCCGCGTCGAGCTCGCCCGGCCGGTCGGAGAGGAAGAGCAGCCGGTCGGGCGCGCTGGCCAGCGCCGCCGCGATCGTCGCGTACGACTCCGGCTCCTGTTTGGGACCCGCGTTCTCCGTGTCGTACAACCCCTCGACGAGCGGCAGCAGATCGCCCTCGGGGCTGGACCGGAACCACGCCCGCTGCGCCGCCACGGACCCCGACGAGTACACGTGCAGCCGTACACCCGCCGCGTGCCACGCGCGCAGCGCCGGGACGACGTCCTCGTAGAAGTGCGAGACGAGGTCGCCGCGTGCGAAACCCTCGGACCAGATGATGCCCTGGAGGGTCTTGAGCGGGGTGGCTTTGCGGTCCTCGTCGAGCCAGTCGTTCAGGGCCTTCTCGACGCGGGCGGCGTCCGCGTCGGGCTCCGCGATCAGCTCCCGCACCTGCGCCGTCGCCCGCGCCACCACCGGATCACCGCTCCGCTCCGAGAGCAGTGCTCCGAACCGAGAGCGGGAGTACGGGTACAGCACGTCCACGACGAAGCCCGTGGCGCTCGTGGTGCCCTCGATGTCGAGCACCACGGCGTCCACGTCGAACCGGAGGGTCACGCCGCGGCCCGGTCCCGCTGGTATCCCGCGTCGATCGTGTCGAAGTCCGGGAAACGGTCCGCGATCCGGTCGCCGGTGAAGTTCCCGACCCAGCCGTCCTCCTCGTGGAAGAACCGGATCGCGGTGAACGACGGCGACGTCCCCATGTCGAACCAGTGCGTCGTACCGCGCGGCACGCCCAGCAGGTCGCCCTTCTCGCACAGCACGGCGTGCACCTCGCCCCCCACGTGGAGGTAGAAGATCCCGGACCCCGAGACGAAGAAGCGCACCTCGTCATCGTCGTCGTGCGTGTGCTCCTGGAGGAACTTCTCGCGTGCGGCCTTCGCCTTGACGGGGTACTCGGGGTCCTCGCTCGGGTGCAGCCCGAGGACGTCGACCGTCGTGAAGCCCTCCTCCGCGTTGAGCTTCTCGATCTCGGGACCGTACGCGGCGAACACCGTGTCGCTGTCCGCGTCTGCGGGCACGTCCTCGCGGACCGGCCACTGCTCGTAGCGCACACCGATCGGCGCGAGCGCGGCGGCGATCTCGGCAGGGTCGGAGGTGCGGCGCACGAGCGTCTCGGGTCCGGTCTCGGGCCAGGTCGTCAGCAGGGTCATGGAAGAAGCTCCAGAATCTGGAAGTTGTGTCCGGATGCTGGACATGCACCCGGAAGAGGAACGGGAGGGGGCGCCGGAGGTCCGGGGCGGCCGGGCACGGTGCCCTCCGCGGGCGGATGACGGGTGGGAAATGCCTGGTCAGCCGCGACACGCCGCGCCGGTACAGCGTCGTATCGCTGTCGCGCATGATGTCGTCATCGGAGCCTCACTGTCCCGGGTCGGGTGCCGGTACGGAGATCGTAACGCCCGCCGGGTGGCCCGTCGGGTGTGAGCTATTTGTTGTCTCAAGTAGTGAGAATCCGAGTCTTACGCTTTGACGCATGGCTGAAAACGTTCACATGATCTGCCTATGAAGACGCTGCTGCTCGTGCGGCGGCTGTACGTGGACTTGCTCCGGTCGACCACAGCCCGCTGTCGCTGACCTCCACCGGAGCGCCCGACCACGGCCCCGCCCTCAGTCGGTTCCCCGTGAACCCGAGGTGCCCGCCCGTGTGCGATACGCCTGTCGCCCTGGCCTGTTTCCTCCCCGGCGCTCCGGACCGGCACTCCCTCTTCGCCCCGCTCTTTCCTTCCCGCCCTGCCCTGGAGCTCTCGTGTCCCGTACCGCCCGCACCCGCGTCCCCCTCGCCGCACTCTCCCTCGCGTCCGTCTCCGCGCTCTTCCTCGCGGGCTGCTCCCAGTCCTCCAACGCCTCGCAGAGCACCGGCGACCAGGCCGCCTCGGCCTCCGCCGCCACCGGCAGGAAGCCCGCGCCATTCAGCAAGGGCGGCGTCAAGGTGGCCCTGGTCCGGCAGAGCGGCGCCGGCGACTACTTCGAGCAGTGGGGCAACGGCGCCAAGGCGCAGGCCAAGGCCCTCGGCGTCGACCTGACCGTGTACGACGCCCAGGCCGACAACGCCAAGCAGGCCACCGACCTGGCCTCGGCCATCAACTCCGGCGCGCAGGCGATCATCGTCGACCACGGCTTCCCGGCCACGATCCAGCCCGAGATCGACCAGGCGGTGAAGAAGGGCATCAAGGTCGTCGTCTACGACGTCGAGACCACCAACAAGAGCGTCGTCAGCACCGAGCAGGACGACGCGAGCATGGCGCAGGCCGTGCTCGACGTGATGGCGAAGGACCTCGGCAAGAACGCCAAGGTCGGCTACGTCAACGTCGCCGGGTACGCCGCCCTCGACAAGCGCGACAGCGTCTGGAAGAAGACCGCCGACGCAGGCGGCTGGAAGCAGGCGTTCAAGGTCGGCAAGGTCACCGACTCCACCGCCACCGACAACGTTCCCCTGGTGTCCGCAGCGCTCACCCAGAACTCCGACGTGACCGGCGTCTTCGCCCCCTACGACGAGCTCGCCAAGGGGACCGTCCTCGCCGTCCAGAACAAGAAGCTCCAGGGCAAGGTGAAGGTCTTCGGCGCGGACGTGTCCAACGCCGACATCCAGAACATGACCGCCAAGGACAGCCCGTGGGTCGCCACGGCGGGCACCGACCCGTCCGCGGTCGGCGCCGCCGTCGTCCGTACGGCCGCCCTGGAACTGGCCGGTCAGCTGAACACCACCTCGGTCGAGTTCCCGGCCGTCGCCATCACCCAGGACTTCCTGAAGCAGAACAAGATCGAGAACATGGACCAGCTGCGCACGGCGCTGCCCGCGCTGAACCTCTCCAAGGTCAGCACCGCGGACTGGATTCCCAATGTCGCCCACTGACGCACCGGCTGACGTCGCGGCGGTCGCCCTCCGCGACGTCAGCATGGCCTTCGGGGGCAAGACGGTGCTCGCCTCCGTCTCCCTCGACATCGCGCCGGGCAGCGTCGTCGCGCTGCTCGGCGCGAACGGGGCAGGCAAGTCCACGCTCATCAAGATCCTGTCCGGCGTGCACACGGAGCACGGCGGACAGGTGAGCGTGAACGGCGCGCCCGCCGCGCTCCACTCCCCGCTCGCCGCCCGCCAGCTGGGCATCCAGACCGTGCACCAGCGCATCGGCGAGGGCATCGTGCCCGGCCTCTCGGTCGCCGAGAACCTGGTCTTCGAGGAGCTGGCCCAGACACGCGGCAACCCGTTCCTGGGCGGACGCAGGCTGCTGGCCCGCGCCCGCGAGATCCAGGCCGCCCTGGACCTCGGCTGGAGCGACGCCGTGCTCAAGCGGGACGTCACCGAACTCGGCATCTCTGACCGCCAGCTGCTGATCCTGGCGCGCGCCCTCGCGACCCGCCCACGCCTCCTCGTCCTCGACGAGCCGACCTCCGCGCTCTCCGCCGCCGAGGCGGAGCGCCTGTTCGCGCTCGTCGAACGGATGCGGTCCGAGGGCATCGCGGTGCTGTACGTCTCCCACCGCCTCGGTGAGATCGACGCGCTCGCCGACCGCCTGGTCGTCCTGCGGGACGGCCGTCTCACCGAGGACCAGGTCAAGCCCTTCGACTGGGACAGCGCCCTGCGCGCCATGCTCGCCCAGGCCCAGGAGGCGACCACCGCACGGCCGCAGCACACAGGCGAGCACGGTGAGGTCGTCCTCTCCCTGCGCGGCGTCCCACTCCTCGCGGGCCACCCGCCCCAGGACCTCGACCTGCGCACCGGCGAAGTCACCGGCGTCGTCGGGCTGCTGGGCGCGGGCAAGACCGAACTGGCCCGCGGCCTCTTCGGCGCCGAACCCTTCACCGGGGGAGCCGTGGAGCTGGACGGGAAGCCCTACGAGCCGCGCCGCCCGGCCGACGCCATCCGCAGCGGCGTACACCTGGTCCCGGAGGACCGGCACGCGGACGCGCTGATCCCCGGCTGGTCGGTGGCCCAGAACATCTCCCTGCCGTTCCTCAGGTCCCTCTCCACCGTGGGACTCGTGAGCCGGTCCAAGGAGGACGCGCTCGGCCGCGCCACCATCGAGCAGCTCGGCGTCGTCACCCGGGACGAACACAGCAGCGTCGAGGAGCTGTCCGGCGGCAATCAGCAGAAGGTAGTCGTCGGCCGCTGGCTCGCCGAGAACCCCCGTGTCCTCATCCTGGACGAGCCGTTCCGAGGCGTGGACATCGGAGCCCGTCGTGACATCGGCCGCCGCGCCCGCGCCCTGGCCGCCGAAGGGGCCGCCGTCCTCGTCCTGTCCGCCGACGTCGACGAGATCCTCGAGGTCGCCGACCGGGTCGTCGTCCTCGCCGCGGGCGAGATCCGCCTCGACGCGTACGGGCAAGACGCGGAGCGCGACCGCGTGATCCAGACCATCTCGGCGTCCGTCTGATGCCCGGCACACCAGGAAGTACGCCATGACCACCACCCAGAGCACCCCCGTGCGCGCGGCGACCCCGTCTGCGCCCGCCGTCGGCCACCGGATCCAGAACGCCGTCATCAAGTACGGCTTCATCTTCGTCACCGTCACGCTCTTCGCGTACTTCGCGATCAGCGAGCCGTCCTTCCGCGACTCGGCGACGCTCCTCGACACCCTCCGGTACGTCTCCGTCGCCGCCATCCTGGGCCTCGGCGTCACACTCACCATGGCCGTCGGCGGAATGGACATGTCCGTCGGCTCGGTCGCCGGCCTCGGTGTCACGGTCGCCGCGAAGACGATGGTCAGCTACAACCAGGTCGGCACCGTCGCGATCCTCGCGGTCGTCGTGGCGGGCGCGCTCGTGGGCCTTCTCAACGCCCTCCTGATCGTCGTCCTGAAGATCCCCGACCTGCTGGCCACGCTCGGCACCCTGTTCGTGATCCAGGGCACCAAACTCGTCCTGGTCGACGGGCAGTCCATCACCCCCGGTATGACCCAGTCCGACGGCACCACCGCGCCCGGCAGGTTCACCGCGGGCTTCCTGCGCATCGACCGCGGCACGGTCCTCGGCATCCCCATCTCGGTCCTGATCTTCGGCGCGCTGACGGTGATCGCCTGGGTGTTCCTGGCGCGCACCCGCTGGGGCCGCGTGCTGTACGCGATCGGCGCCAACCCCGAGGCCTCCCGCCTGGCCGGCATCCGAGTCGGCGCGTACCGGGCGCTGGCGTACGTCCTCTCCGGCGTCCTCGCGTCGACCGGCGGCCTGATCCTGGCGTCCCGCATCGGCCAGGGCGACGTCTCGGCCGGCACCTCCCAGCTGCTGGAGGCGATCGCGGTGGCGCTGGTCGGCACCTCGGTCCTCGGCCTGGGCCGCCCGAACGTCTGGGGCACGGCCCTGGGCGCCGTCCTGATCGGGATCATCACCACCGGGCTGACCATCAAGGGTCTCCCGTACTACACGCAGGACGTCGTCGAGGGCGCGGTCCTCATCCTCGCCCTGGTCTTCAGCTTCACCCTGTCCAAGCGCCGCACCGCATAAGGGAGTTACGAGTCGATGGGCTACCGCATCCTGGAGACCGAGGACGTCGCCGGCTACCTGCGAGAGCGCGGCCACTGGGGCGCCGACGAGCCGGAGGTCCGCGAGGTCTCCGACGGCAACATGAACCGCGTCTTCCTCGCCACCGCCACCGACGGCACCCGGGGCCTCGCCGTCAAGCAGGCCCTGCCCTGGGTACGGGTCGCGGGCCCCTCCTGGCCGATGAGCCCCGAGCGCGCCGACGCCGAGGCCCGCGCCTACGAGCAGGTCGCCAAGGTCGCCCCGGACAAGATCCCGGCGATCCACGGCTACGACTCCGACAACTACGTCCTCGTCATGGAGGACATGTCCGATCTGGAGGTGCTGCGCACGGTCCTCAACGAGGGCGGCTCCTACGGCCCGGACACCTCCCGCCGCATCGGCGAGTTCGTCGCCCAGCTCTCCTTCGCCACCAGCGACTTCGGCATGCCCTCCGCCGAACGCAAGGCGCTGATCGCGGCCTCCGTCAGCCCCGAGCTGTGCAAGATCACCGAGGATGTCGTCCTCTCCGAGCCGTACCTCGAGCACGAGCACAACCACTGGCACCCCGGCCTCGACGACCTCGCCGGGGCCTTCCGCTCCGACCCGCGGCTGCGCACCGAGGTCGCCGAACTGCGCCACCTCTTCATGACCGGCGCGCAGGTCCTGCTCCACGGCGATCTGCACACCGGCAGCATCATGGTCGGAACACGCGAGGGCGCCCCGGTGGTACGGGTCTTCGACCCCGAGTTCTCCTTCGTCGGGCCGATCGGTTTCGACCTGGGCCTGTACTGGGCGAACACGCTCGTCTCGGCGGCCCGCGCGGACGCGCTCGGCATCGAGGGCGACCACGGCGACCAACTCCGCCTCTCCTGGGACGCGTTCAGGGCCGAGTTCCGCCGCCTGTGGCCGACCCGTGTCGACACCTTCTTCGACGACGCCTTCCTCGACCGATTCCTGGACCGCGTGTGGACCGACTCCCTGGGCTTCGCCGGCGCGGAGATCGTCCGCCGCGTCATCGGCTTCGCCCACCTCACCGACCTGACGACCCTGCCGGACCCGGTGCCCGCGTCCCGGCGAACACTGCTCCTCGGGCGTGAACTGATCGTCCGCCGCACGGAGCTGACCTCACCCGAGGATGTCGAGGCACTCTTGCGCTGACGGCCGTCGGCCGACCGTCGTAGTAGGCGTCCGACGGCCGCGGCACACCCCGCCGCCCATCGCTGTGGCGGCGCATGCGAAAGGGCGGCTCCCCCCGTGGGAGCCGCCCCTCAGAACTGGCCTACTTCTTGTCGAGCAGGTCCTGCACCTTGGCGCGGACCTCGTCCGTGGCAAGTCCGCGGATCGTCAGCGTCGTACGGCGGCGCAGTACGTCGTCCGTCGTCTCGGCCCACTCGTGGTCGCGGGCCCACACGACCTGCGCCCAGATCTCCGGGGCGTCCGGGTGGACGCGCGCGCCGAGCTCCGGGTTCTCGTTCGCCAGGCGCGCGATGTCGAAGGCCAGCGAACCGTAGTGCGTCGCCAGGTGCTTGGCGGTGTCGGCGCCCATGCGGGGGCCGGGCGCCGGGCCGTCGGTGAGCAGACGGTGGGCGACCGCGCGCGGGTTGGCGACACCCGGCAGCGGCAGCTTCTTCGGCAGCTCGGAGATCGGCTCGAAGTCCTCGCCCAGCGGGTGGCCCGGCAGCGACTCCAGCTTCTTCATGACCGTACGGCCGATGTGCCGGAAGGTGGTCCACTTGCCGCCCGCGACGGACAGCATCCCGCCCCGGCCTTCCGTGACGACCGTCTCGCGCTTGGCCTTCGAGGTGTCGCCGGGGCCGCCCGGCAGTACGCGCAGACCGGCGAAGGAGTACGTGATCAGATCGCGGGAGAGCTGCTGGTCGCGGATGGAGAACGCGGCCTCGTCCAGGATCTGGGCTATGTCCCTCTCGTTGACCGAGACGTCCGCCGGGTCGCCGTCGTACTCCTCGTCGGTGGTACCGAGCAGCAGCATGTCCTCCCAGGGGAGGGCGAAGGTGATGCGGTACTTGTCGATCGGGGTGGCGAGCGCGGCCTTCCAGGGGGAGGTGCGCTTGAGGACCAGGTGCGCGCCCTTGGACAGGCGGATGGAGGGCGCCGCGTTCGGGTCCTCCAGCTTGCGCAGGTGGTCGACCCAGGGGCCGGTGGCGTTGAGGACGAGGCGCGCGTTGACGCCGAACTCCGCGCCGTTCGTGCCGTCCTTGAGGTCCGCGCCGGTGACCCGGCCCTTGGTGAAGCGCAGGCCGGTCACCTCCGCGTGGTTGAGCACGACCGCGCCCGCCTCGACGGCCGCGCGGACCGTCATCAACGCCATGCGCGCGTCGTTCATCTGGTCGTCGCCGTACACGGCCACGGCCTTGAGGTTCTCGGTGCGCAGCTCCGGCACGTCCTGCTGCGCCTTGGCCGGCGAGAGCAGGTGGCCGACGCCGTCACCGAACGCCGACAGGGCGGAGTAGGCGAAGACGCCCGCTCCGAGCTTCGCCGCGCCGTGCGGCCCGCCCTTGTACACGGGGAGGTAGAACGTGAGCGGGTTCGCCAGGTGGGGGGCCACCTGGCGGGAGACCGCACGGCGCTCGAAGTGGTTCTCCGCCACCAGCTTCACCGCGCCGGTCTGCAGGTAGCGCAGACCGCCGTGGAGGAGCTTGGAGGAGGCGGAGGAGGTGGCGCCGGCGAAGTCGCCGGCGTCGACCAGAGCCACCCGCAGACCGGACTGCGCGGCGTGCCAGGCGGTGGAGATGCCCAGGATGCCGCCGCCGATCACGAGAAGGTCGTACGTCGCCTTGGAGAGCTGCTCCCGGGTCTCGGCGCGACTCGGGTTGGAGCCGGAGGCCGGGTGCGTACCGAGGGCAGGCACGGACTGCAGGGTGGACTGACTGGTCATTGCGGGTTCTTACTCCTCGTCAGTTCTCGTCCTCGAGCCAGCCCATGGTCCGGTCGACGGCCTTGAGCCAGCTCTTGTACTCACGGTCGCGGGTCTCCGCGTCCATGTTCGGGGTCCATTCCGCGGCCCGGCGCCAGTTGGCGCGCAGGTCGTCGGTGTTGGTCCAGAAGCCGACGGCGAGGCCGGCGGCGTAGGCGGCGCCGAGGCAGGTGGTCTCGGCGACCATCGGGCGCACCACGGGGGCGTCCAGGACGTCGGCCAGGGTCTGCATCAGCAGGTTGTTGGAGGTCATGCCGCCGTCGACCTTGAGGGCCGTGAGCTCGACGCCGGAGTCCTTCGTCATGGCGTCGCTGACGTCACGGGTCTGCCAGGCCGTGGCCTCCAGGACGGCGCGCGCGATGTGCGCCTTGGTGACGTACCGGGTCAGACCGGCGATCACACCGCGGGCGTCGGGACGCCAGTACGGGGCGAACAGACCGGAGAAGGCCGGCACGAAGTAGGCGCCGCCGTTGTCCTCGACCGAGGACGCGAGGGTCTCGATCTCGGCGGCGGACTTGATCAGGCCCATCTGGTCGCGCATCCACTGCACCAGCGAACCGGTGACGGCGATGGAGCCCTCGAGGGCGTAGACCGGAGCCTGGTCGCCGATGCGGTAGCCGACCGTGGTCAGCAGGCCCGAGTACGAGTTGATGATCTTGTCACCGGTGTTCATCAGCATGAACGTGCCGGTGCCGTACGTGGACTTGGCCTCACCCTCGGAGAAGCAGGTCTGGCCGAACAGGGCCGCCTGCTGGTCGCCGAGCGCGGAGGCGACCGGGATGCCGCCGAGCAGCTCGCCGAGCGGGCCGCCGGTGACCTCGCCGTAGACCTCGGCGGAGGAGCGGATCTCCGGCAGCATCGCCAGCGGGACGCCGATGGACTCGGCGATCTTCTCGTCCCACGCCAGGGTGTGCAGGTTCATCAGCATGGTGCGGGAGGCGTTGGTGACGTCGGTGACGTGGTGACCGCCGTTCGTACCGCCCGTCAGGTTCCAGATGACCCAGGAGTCCATGGTGCCGAAGAGGATGTCCCCGGCCTCGGCGCGCTCGCGCAGGCCCTCGACGTTGTCGAGCAGCCAGCGGGCCTTGGGGCCGGCGAAGTAGGACGCGAGCGGCAGGCCGGTCTCGCGCCGGAAGCGGTCCTGGCCGACATTGCGGCCGAGCTCCTTGCAGAGCGCGTCGGTGCGGGTGTCCTGCCAGACGATGGCGTTGTGGACGGGCTCACCGGTGTTCTTGTCCCACAGCACGGTGGTCTCGCGCTGGTTGGTGATGCCGATGGCCTTGATGTCGTCGCGGGTGATGCCGCCCTTCTCGATGGCCCCCGCCACGACTTCCTGGACGTTGGTCCAGATCTCGGCGGCGTTGTGCTCGACCCAGCCCGGCTTCGGGAAGATCTGCTCGTGCTCCTTCTGGTCGACGGAGACGATGCGTCCGTCGCGGTCGAAGACGATGCAGCGGCTGGACGTGGTGCCCTGGTCGATCGCGGCGATGAAGGGGCCGGCGGTGTGTGCGTCGGTCACGGTGTGCTCCTGAAGGTTCCGTATGAAAGGGGCTGGCTCACGGCGTGGTGCTTTTGGCCTGACGGCGTATTGCTTACGGCTCGGAAAACCTTGCGGTTCAAGGAGGGCCCGAGGCCCGAAGGCCTCGGGGCTCTAAGCAAAGGCGACGTTGTAGAGGCCGGCGGCGATCGCGCCGCCGATCAGCGGACCGACGACCGGAACCCAGGCGTAGCTCCAGTCGGAGCCGCCCTTGTTCGGCAGGGGGAGCAGCGCGTGCACGATGCGCGGACCGAGGTCACGGGCCGGGTTGATCGCGTAGCCGGTGGGGCCACCGAGGGAGAGACCGATGGAGACGACCACGAGCGCGGTGATCAGGGCGCCCAGGGGACCGAGGCCATTGCCCTTGTCGTTGAGACCCTGCGTGAGGACCGCGAGCACCAGCACGACGGTGGCGATGATCTCCGTGGCGAGGTTCTGCACCGCGTTGCGGATCTCGGGGCCGGTGGAGAAGATGCCGAGCACGGGGCCCGCGCCCTTCTCCTCGGCCTCGACCGCCTTGGTGGCCTTGCTCTCGGGAGCGCCCACGATCTCGGGGTCGGTCAGGTGCGCGTGGAACTGTCCGTAGTACACGACCCAGACCAGCGTGGCGCCGATCATCGCGCCGAGCAGCTGGCCGCCCCAGTACACCGGCAGGTTGTTCCACCCGCCGTCCTTGATGGTCAGCGCCAGCGTCACGGCCGGGTTCAGGTGTGCGCCGGACAGCGGCGCGGAGGTGTAGACCGCCGTGAGCACCGCGAAGCCCCACCCGAAGGCGATGGCGAGCCAGCCGGCGTTCCTGGCCTTCGAGGCCTTCAGTGTGACGGCGGCGCAGACGCCACCGCCGAGCAGGATGAGTATGGCGGTACCTATGGTCTCGCCGATGAAGATGTCGGAGCTGGACACCCGCGACTCCTTTGTCCTTCGTCCAGGGGAAGGCGAACCCCGGGTCCCTCCGGTGGTTCGCGCCCTCAGGGGGTGAGAGCGATGTCGGCCCATGGCGTTGTCACACTCTAACTCGTATTGCCGGTAGGTGTTCGACAATGCCGACCGATGGACGGGAGTCTTGCTCCGGTGTTACCAGCTCGTCAAGGGTTCCGTTATCGAAAACACGATCGTTATTGATCGCCGCGAGTTATCGATCTTGAGAGGGTCGAGCGGCACGCGCGCACACACGAAAAGGCCAGTACGTCGAACACGTACCGGCCTGCTTGTCGTACGGGGGTCGGATCGTCCTCCGGGGGGCGTCAGAACCGCCCGGCTCCCAGGTCCCGGGAGACCGCGCGGGCGCAGTCGCGTACCGCCGCGATCAGCTCGGGGCGCAGTTCGCCGTCCCGGCAGATCCGCTCCACGGCCCCCGTGATGCCCACCGCGCCCACCGGCATGCGCCGCCGGTTGTGGATGGGTGCCGCGACCGAGGCGACGCCCGTCCACGTCTCCTCGACGTCATCGGCGTACCCGCGTGCGCGGGTCAGGTCGAGGACCCCCTCGAACTGCTCCGGTTCGACCGTCGTGCGGGGCGTGAACGTCTTCCGCTCCGCCTCCAGGACCTCGCTGTGCGCCACCGGGTCGTAGGCCGACAGGACCTTTCCCAGGGCCGTGGAGTGCAGCGGCTGCATGGCCCCGACCTCCAGCACCTGGCGGCTGTCGTCGGGACGGAACACGTGGTGCACGATCAGTACGCCCTGCTGGTGCAGCACGCCCAGGTAGACGCTCTCGCCGCTGGAGCGGGCCAGGTCGTCGGTCCACACCAGCGCCCGCGCGCGCAGCTCGTGCACGTCGAGATACGTGGTGCCGAGCCGCAGCAGCTCGGCACCCAGCTGATAGCGCCCCGAGACGCTGTCCTGTTCGACGAAGCCCTCCTGCTGGAGGGTGCGCAGTATGCCGTGGGCCGTCCCCTTGGCCAGGCCCAGCGACGAGGCGATGTCGGACAGGCCGAGCTGCCGCTCGCCGCCCGCGAGCAGCCGCAGCATCGCCGCCGCCCGTTCGAGCGACTGGATGTTCCGTGCCATCGCCGTGCTGCCTCCGTCCCCTTCGACCGACGGCGTGCGACTCCGCCACCGCCGTTCGGCAATGTCGAACACTACCGTTCGTTGCCGAGCTCCCGCTAATGGGTCGTCGCAACGTGTTCGGTCTGTCTTAACACCCGCCGACGTTCACGCCACGCCCGTCCGCCCCGTGGACGCCCCTGACCTCGTGACGGTGCTCGGGCTACCCTGACGGCGTGCGCCTTCCATGGGAAGCGCAAAGCCGACAGCCGTCGCACTTCAGGGAGCACCTTCATGGCTTCGTTGCCGAACCCGTCCCTTTCGTCCGAGCTTGCCGAGAACCGGGCCCGCATCGCCGCGCTCCGCGACACGCTCGCCGAGCGTGTCGTGGTGGCCGACGGCGCGATGGGCACGATGTTGCAGGCGCAGGACCCGACGCTCGAGGACTTCGAGAACCTCGAGGGCTGCAACGAGATTCTGAACCTCACTCGCCCCGACATCGTCCGTTCCGTCCACGAGGCCTACTTCGAGGTGGGCGTGGACTGCGTGGAGACGAACACCTTCGGTGCCAACCACTCGGCCATGGCCGAGTACGAGATCTCCGACCGCGTGTACGGGCTGTCCGAGGCGGGCGCCCGCATCGCCCGCGAGGTGGCCGACGAGTTCGGCGGCCGTGACGGGCGTCAGCGGTGGGTGCTGGGCTCCATCGGCCCCGGTACGAAGCTGCCGACCCTCGGTCACATCGGCTTCCACACGCTGCGCGACGGCTTCCAGGCGAACGCCGAGGGCCTGATCGCCGGCGGCGCGGACGCCCTGATCGTCGAGACCACCCAGGACCTGCTCCAGACCAAGTCGTCCATCCTCGGCGCCCGCCGGGCCCTGGACGCGCTCGGGGCCGACCTGCCGCTGCTGGTCTCCCTCGCCTTCGAGACGACCGGCACGATGCTGCTGGGCTCGGAGATCGGCGCCGCGCTGACCGCGCTGGAGCCGCTGGGCATCGACATGATCGGCCTGAACTGCTCCACCGGCCCCGCCGAGATGAGCGAGCACCTGCGTTACCTCGCCCGCCACTCCCGCATCCCGCTGCTGTGCATGCCGAACGCCGGGCTGCCCATCCTCACCAAGGACGGGGCGTACTTCCCGCTGACCCCGCCCGAGATGGCGGACGCGCAGGAGACCTTCGTCCAGCAGTACGGCCTGTCCCTGGTCGGCGGCTGCTGCGGCAGCACCCCCGAGCATCTGCGCCAGGTCGTCGAGCGCGTGCGCGGGATGTCCCCGGCCGAGCGGAGCCCCCAGCCGGAGCCCGGCGCCGCCTCCCTCTACCAGACCGTCCCGTTCCGCCAGGACACCGCGTACATGGCGATCGGCGAGCGCACCAACGCCAACGGCTCGAAGAAGTTCCGTGAGGCCATGCTGGAGGCCCGCTGGGACGACTGCGTGGAGATGGCCCGCGACCAGATCCGCGAGGGCGCCCACATGCTCGACCTGTGCGTCGACTACGTCGGCCGGGACGGCGTCGCGGACATGCGGGAACTCGCCGGACGCTTCGCCACCGCCTCCACGCTGCCCATCGTCCTGGACTCCACCGAGGTCGACGTGTTGCGCGCCGGCCTGGAGAAGCTCGGCGGGCGGGCCGTCATCAACTCCGTCAACTACGAGGACGGCGACGGCCCCGAGTCCCGCTTCGCGAAGGTCACCCGGCTGGCGCGGGAGCACGGCGCGGCGCTGATCGCGCTGACCATCGACGAGGAGGGCCAGGCCCGTACCGTCGAGACCAAGGTCGCCATCGCCGAGCGGCTCATCGAGGACCTGACCACGAACTGGGGCATCCACGAGTCCGACATCCTCATCGACGCCCTGACCTTCACCATCTGTACCGGTCAGGAGGAGTCCCGCAAGGACGGCATCGCGACCATCGAGGCGATCCGCGAGCTCAAGCGCCGTCGTCCGGAGGTGCAGACCACGCTGGGCCTGTCGAACATCTCCTTCGGCCTCAACCCGGCCGCCCGCATCCTGCTCAACTCGGTCTTCCTCGACGAGTGCGTCAAGGCGGGCCTGGACTCGGCGATCGTGCACGCGTCGAAGATCCTGCCGATCGCCCGCTTCACCGAGGAAGAGGTCCAGACGGCCCTGGACCTGATCCACGACCGCCGCGCCGAGGGCTACGACCCCCTGCAGAAGCTGATGGCGCTGTTCGAGGGCGCCACCACCAAGTCCCTCAAGGCGGGCAAGGCCGAGGAACTGGCCGCGCTGCCCCTGGACGAGCGCCTCAAGCGGCGCATCATCGACGGCGAGAAGAACGGCCTGGAAGCCGACCTCGCCGAAGCCCTCCAGACCCGGCCCGCCCTCGACATCGTCAACGAGACGCTGCTCGACGGCATGAAGGTGGTCGGCGAGCTGTTCGGCTCCGGCCAGATGCAACTGCCGTTCGTGCTCCAGTCCGCCGAGGTCATGAAGACCGCGGTGGCCTACCTCGAACCGCACATGGAGAAGTCGGACGCCGAGGGCAAGGGCACCATCGTGCTGGCCACCGTGCGCGGCGACGTGCACGACATCGGCAAGAACCTCGTCGACATCATCCTGTCCAACAACGGCTACAACGTCGTCAACCTCGGCATCAAGCAGCCGGTCTCCGCGATCCTGGACGCCGCCGAGGAACACCGGGCCGACGTCATCGGCATGTCAGGCCTGCTGGTCAAGTCCACGGTGATCATGAAGGAGAACCTGGAGGAGCTCAACCAGCGCGGGCTGTCCGCCGACTACCCGGTCATCCTCGGCGGCGCGGCCCTGACCAGGGCGTACGTCGAACAGGACCTGTACGAGATCTACGAGGGCGAGGTCCGCTACGCCCGCGACGCGTTCGAGGGCCTGCGCCTGATGGACGCGCTCATCGGGGTCAAGCGGGGCGTACCCGGGGCCGTGCTGCCGGAACTGAAGCAGCGCCGGGTGCGGGCCACCGCCGCCCAGACCGCCGTCGAGGAACGTCCGGAGGAGGGGCACATCCGCTCCGACGTCGCCATCGACAACCCCGTGCCCACCCCGCCCTTCTGGGGCACCCGCGTCATCAAGGGCATCCAGCTCAAGGAGTACGCCTCCTGGCTGGACGAGGGCGCGCTGTTCAAGGGGCAGTGGGGCCTCAAGCAGGCCCGCGCGGGCGACGGACCGACGTACGAGGAACTCGTCGAGACCGAGGGCCGGCCCCGGCTGCGCGGTCTGCTGGACAGGCTGCAGACCGACAACCTGCTCGAAGCGGCCGTCGTCTACGGCTACTTCCCGTGCGTGTCCAAGGACGACGACCTGATCCTGCTGGACGAGCAGGGCAACGAGCGCACCCGCTTCACCTTCCCGCGCCAGCGCCGCGGACGGCGGCTGTGCCTGGCCGACTTCTTCCGTCCCGAGGAGTCGGGCGAGACGGATGTCGTCGGCCTCCAGGTCGTCACCGTCGGCTCCCGGATCGGCGAGGAGAGCGCCAAGCTCTTCGAGTCCAACTCCTACCGCGACTACCTCGAACTGCACGGCCTGTCCGTGCAGTTGGCGGAGGGCCTCGCCGAGTACTGGCATGCCCGCGTTCGTTCGGAGCTCGGCTTCGCCGGGGAGGACCCGGCGGCCGTCGAGGACATGTTCGCCCTCAAGTACCGCGGCGCCCGCTTCTCCCTCGGCTACGGCGCCTGCCCCGACCTGGAGGACCGCGCCAAGATCGCCGAACTCCTGGAGCCGGAGCGCATCGGCGTCCACCTCTCGGAGGAGTTCCAACTGCACCCCGAGCAGTCCACGGACGCGATCGTGATCCACCACCCGGAGGCGAAGTACTTCAACGCGAGGTGACCCGGCGCGGTACGCCGGAGTGAGGTGACCCGGCGCACCCCACAACTGACAGGCGTTTCAGCCGACGCCGTCGTAGACTGGACGGTCCACAGCAGGCCGGTTCCCCCTGAGGGAACCGGCCTTCTCGTCCCTCAAGGAGGTGCGCCAGGATGACCACTACGGTTCCCGCGCTCGGTACCCGTACGGCCGAAGGCTCAGCGCTGCAGGCCGTGCTCCTGGACATGGACGGCACCCTGGTGGACACCGAGGGGTTCTGGTGGGACGTCGAGGTCGAGATCTTCCGGACGCTCGGGCACACCCTCGACGACTCCTGGCGCCATGTGGTGGTCGGCGGTCCCATGACCCGCAGCGCCGGCTTCCTGATCGAGGCCACCGGGGCCGACATCACCCTCGCCGAGCTCACGGTGCTGCTCAACGACGGTTTCGAGGACCGTATCGACCGGGCGCTGCCGCTGATGCCGGGAGCGGCCAGACTCCTCGCGGAGCTTGCCGCGCACGAGATCCCCACCGCCCTGGTCTCCGCCTCGCACCGGCGCATCATCGACCGTATTCTGGCCTCCTTGGGCCCCCAGTACTTCGCGCTGACCGTCGCGGGCGACGAGGTGGAGCGGACCAAGCCGTTCCCCGACCCGTATCTGCTGGCGGCGTCCGGACTCGGCGCCGAACCGGCCCGGTGCGCCGTCATCGAGGACACCGCCACGGGCGTCGCCGCGGGGGAGGCCGCGGGCTGTCACGTGGTCGCCGTTCCCTCCGTCGCGCCGATCGCCCCCGCCGTCCGGCGCACGGTCGTGGCCTCCCTCGAAGAGGTCGACCTGTCTTTTCTCCGTGGTCTGATGACGGAAGTGCACTAGGCGTTCACCCAGCGTGCGTCACCGAATGCGTCGATAACCCCGGTGTATCCACAGGTAACGGCCCCGGACCTGTCGCGTGAAATTCAATCCGGGGCCGGATGGCCGAATTCCGGTACTCTTCCGTCGAGTTGTGGGTGTGAGGTTCGTCACTTGACGGGGGGTCGACATTCGGCCCGCCGTGTGCTGCAACCCCCCTTTCGCGGGTGGCGGACGCGTCCTTGTGTCCCGATTGGTGGAACGCTGCACGAATCCTTCCGCTGTCGGGTTATCGGTGCGTCCACGCCCGGTTTCGCAGCGTGATGGGAACTCAACTCCGGCCTCTGCGGGCCGTCCTGGTGGTGCGGACTAATCTCGTCGCGAGAACCTCGCCATAACCCTGATGACTCGCCCGCACCACCCCTGTATGGCGGGTACACGGATACGACAGCTCTGGAGAAACTCGAGCATGAACCGCAAGACTTTGGTGCTGCCGGCCGTCGCTGGTCTGCTCACCCCCATGCTGGCTGCCTGCGGCGGGTTCAGCAGTGGCAGCAATAGCGGTGACGCCATCGTCGTGGGTACCACCGACCGGTTCATCGCTTCCAAGGACATCCCCGCGCCCCTCGACCCGGCGTACGCGTACTCCGTCAATACCCAGAACGTCCTCCGGAACACGCTGCAGACGCTGATGGCCCAGCCCCGCGGCGACGGTGAGCCCATGCCCGAGGCCGCCGAGAGTTGCGGCTTCACCGACGCCGGCAGCGAGCGCTATGCCTGCAAGCTGCGCAAGGATCTGAAGTTCTCCAACGGCGACCCCGTGACCGCGGCCGCTGTGAAGTTCTCCATCGACCGCGCCCGCGCCATCAAGGCCGACAGTGGTGTGTTCGGACTGCTGTCCACCGTCGACACCGTCGAGACACAAGGCGACCGCGACGTCATCTTCCACCTCAACACCGCTGACGCCACCTTCCCGTTCAAGCTGTCGACATCTGTCGCGGGCATCGTCAACCCGAAGGACTACGAGAAGGGCAAGCTGCGCGACGGCTTCTCGATCGACGGATCCGGGGCCTACACGATGAAGGCCGAAGTCAAGAACAACGAGATGGTGAAGGCCACCTTCACCAAGAACCCGAACTACAAGGGTCAACTCACCCTGAACAACGACAAGGTGGTACTGGAGTCCTTCAAGGACACCGCCAGCATGGGTGCGGCGCTGGAAAAGGGTGACATCCAGGTCATGACCCGTACGATGGCGCCGGATCAGATCAGCAAGCTCCAGAGCAAGGCGAACGGCAACATCAAACTGGTCGAGCTGGCCGGCCTCGAGATCCGATACCTGGCCTTCAACACCGACGCCCCCTCGGTGAAGAACAAGGCTGTTCGCGAGGCCATGGCGCAGCTCATCGACCGCGACGAGTTGATCTCCAAGGTGTACGGCACCGAGGCTCAACCCCTGTACTCGCTGGTGCCCGCCACCATCACCGGCCACTCCAACGCGTTCTTCAACAAGTACAGCGACCCGAGCGTGGCCAAGGCCCGCACGTTGCTGAACCAGGCGAACATCACCACCCCGGTGAAACTGACGCTGCACTACACGACCGACCACTACGGCCCGGCCACCCGCAACGAGTTCAAGGTGCTGATGAAGCAGCTCAACGACAGCGGTTTGTTCGACGTCAGCATCCAAGGCCAGACCTGGGACAAGTTCATTCCGGCCGAGCAGAAGGGCGCCTACGACGTCTTCGGCATGGGTTGGTTCCCCGACTTCCCGGACGCCGACAACTACATCGCGCCGTTCCTCGACAAGGACAACACCCTCAATCTGCCTTACAACAACAGTGAGATCCAGGACAAGCTGATCCCGGCCTCCCGTCGGGAGGTCAACCGCCTGGACGCGGAGTCGAGCCTCACCCAGATCCAGAACATCGTGGCCGACCAGGTTCCGCTGCTGCCGCTGTGGCAGGGCAAGCAGTACATCGCCGCGCGGGACGACGTCACGGGTGCCGAGTGGGCGCTCAACTCCTCCTCGACGCTCATGCTGTGGGAGCTCGGCCGCGGCGTGTGAGCTGACCGGCTCTCTTCGGGCGCCCGGTCCCGCGGACCCGGCACCCACGCACGGGACCCGGCGCCCGCCTGATACGGCGCGCCGGAGACCCGGCGACGAGGACCACCTCGTGAACATGCGCAACCAATGGCCGGTCCTGTCCGTCGCGACGGGGCCGGCCATCGGTCTGCTCGCCGGATGCGGCTCGCAGCCGAGCGACCGGCCGTCCGGCAGGATGCAGGACGGCGTGGGCCAGGACCTCCCGCTCATCCCGATCCGGCAGGCCAAGCAGTACGCGATCGTGCGCGGCAGCGTCCACGGCCTCCAGTACCGCCTCGACACCTCGACGGCGTGCCGCTCCGGGAGACCGGCCAGGACCGACTCCGCAACCGCCGGACGAACGCCGAGGGCGCCCACTTCCTGGAAGGGGGCGCCCTCGGTCGTGCTCCTGGGGGAGCGGACGGCGAATCGGGGATTACTGCTGTGCGCCCGGGCGCACCAACCCGCTCTCGTACGCGTACACCGCGGCCTGCACCCGGTCACGCAGCCCCAACTTGGTGAGCACGTGGCCCACATGGGTCTTCACGGTGGTCTCGCTGACGAACAGGTCGGCGGCGATCTCCGCGTTCGACAGGCCACGCGCCACCAGCTTCAGCACCTCGACCTCCCGCTCGGTCAGGGTGTGCAGCGTGTCGGGCACCGGCTCGTCGCCGGAGGGGAGATGCCCCGCGTACTTGTCGAGAAGCCGACGGGTGATGCTCGGCGCGAGCATCGCCTCGCCCGCGGCGACCACCCGGATCGCCTGCACCAGCTCATTGGCCGGCGCGTCCTTCAGAAGGAAGCCGCTGGCCCCGGCGCGCAGCGCCTCCACCACGTACTCGTCGAGGTCGAAGGTCGTCAGGACGAGCACCTTGGCCGGTCCGTCCCGCCCCGGCCCGGTGATCTGCCGGGTCGCCTCCACCCCGTCCATCCTCGGCATACGGATGTCCATCAGAACCACATCGGGCTGCAGCGCACGCACCTGATCCAGTGCCTGGAGACCGTCACCGGCCTCGCCTACGACCGCGAGGTCCTGCTCCGCCTCCAGAATCATCCGGAAGCCGGTACGCAGCAGCGGCTGGTCGTCGACCAGTAGGACGCGGATGGCCACGTAAGTCTCCTTGGGGGTCTGTCCGGCGGACCGGGCCGGAGGTGAGCAACACGCCGGACAGGCCCTAGTCCCGCCCCATTCTGCCCTGCTCGGTGACGCCTGACTCCGGGGCCCTGACCGGCAGCGGGTAGGGCGGGGGAGTACCACCGAATTCCGGGCATACCGCCTGGTGGTCGCACCAGCCGCAGAGCTTGGTGGGCCTCGGCCGCCAGTCGCCCGTCTCGGTGGCCTGCCGGATCGCCTCCCACAGGGCGAGCAGCTTGCGCTCGACCCGCTCCAGGTCCTCGATCATCGGGTCGTACGTCACCACGTCACCGCTGCCGAGGTACACGAGCTGGAGCCGGCGCGGGACCACCTGCTTCAGGCGCCACACCACCAGGGCGTAGAACTTCATCTGGAACAGCGCACCCTCGGCGTACTCCGGCCGGGGTGCCTTGCCCGTCTTGTAGTCGACGATCCGGACCTCACCGGTCGGGGCCACGTCGACGCGGTCGATGATCCCGCGCAGCTTCAGCCCCGAGTCGAGCTCGGCCTCGACGAACAGCTCGCGCTCGGCGGGCTCCAGCCGCGTCGGGTCCTCAAGGCTGAACCAGCGCTCCACCAGCCGCTCGGCCTCGCCGAGCCAGCGCGCCAACCGCTCGCCCCCGGGGTCGTCCGCGAACAGCTCCACGACCTCCGGCCGTGTCTCGCGCAGCCGGTCCCACTGGCCCGGAATGAGCGACTTGGCGCGCGGGGCCGTGCGCTCCGTCGCCGGGGCGTCGAAGAGACGCTCCAGCACCGCGTGCACCAGCGTGCCGCGGGTGGCCGCCTCGCTGGGCTTCTCGGGGAGCCGGTCGATCACCCGGAACCGGTAGAGCAACGGGCACTGCATGAAGTCGCCGGCCCGCGAGGGCGACAGCGAGGCCGGAGGCAGGGCCGGGCGTGCCGCGGGAACCGCCGGCACGTCCGGCGCCCCGCCCACGACGGCTTCGCCCACGACGGCTTCGCCCACGACGGCTTCGCCCACGACGGCTTCGCCCACGACGGCTTCGCCCACGACGGCTTCGCCCACGACGGCTTCGGTCGGCTCGGGCGGCACGGCGCCCCCGGTGCTGGTTTCCATGACCACAGACCTTACGGCCCGCCACTGACAGTGAGTGCACGGTCGGGGCTTGTGCGCGCTCGTACGACAGAGCGGAAAACAGAGGGGGTGCCGGGGCGGAACGTGTCGCGACGGACGCATACCATCGACCCAGACCCTTCTGCTTCGCATGATCGGGAGCGGGAGACGCTTCGAACGAGGGGACATCGTGGACGAGAGCGGCGGGAGCGGGCAGCCGCGGTCCGGCACCGACGAAGCGACCGAGCGCCACGGGGAGCAGCGGTCTTCCTCGGCCCCGGCCGCGGATGCCGGGCACCCCGGACCGGAGCGCCCCGAGCACCCCACCGGGCCGACACCACCCAGGACCCCGGGAACCCCCGAGCCCACCCCGTCCCCCGACGGCCCCCCCGACCTCACCCGCGGGAGCGGGACGCAACGCAACTCTTCGAACGGGGCCGAGGGCGGGTCCACGGCGCCCGACGGTTCCCCGGAAGAGGCCGACGCCGTCCCCGGTTCTTCGGACGAGACCGGCGGCGAGCCCACGGACGAGCCCGGAACGGAGTCGTCCACGCAGACCGGAGCCGAGGCGCGGACGGGCCGCGGCGCTCACGACGCGCCCGGGACGAACCCTGGCCCCTTTGACGGAGGCCACACCCACCCCGACCCGTCGCGCACCCCCACCCACGAGCCCGCACACCCCCGCACCCTCGCGCACTCCGGAACCGACACCGGCACCGGCAAGGCGCGGCCCCCGCGGCGGGGCCGCGAACCCGGTGGCGGGCTGCTGATGGGGCGGCCCTTCGGCGTGCCCGTGTACGTGGCGCCCAGCTGGTTCCTCGTGGCCGCGCTGATCACCTGGGTGTTCGGCGGCCAGCTCGACCGCGTGCTGCCCGAACTCGGCGCCCTGCGCTACCTCGTCTCCCTCTTCTTCGCGGTCGCCTTCTACGCCTCCGTCCTCGTCCACGAGCTGGCCCACACGGTCGCCGCCCTGCGCTTCAAACTGCCGGTGCGCCGGATCCAGCTGCAGTTCTTCGGCGGCGTCTCGGAGATCGAGAAGGAGGCCGAGACCCCGGGCCGGGAGTTCGTGCTGTCCTTCGTCGGACCACTGCTCTCCCTCGTCCTGTCCGGCCTCTTCTACCTCGCCATGCTGACCGTCGAGCCCGGCACGGTCCCGGGCGTCCTGCTGGCCGGGCTGATGATCTCCAACCTGATCGTGGCCGCCTTCAACCTGCTCCCCGGCCTGCCCCTGGACGGCGGCCGCATGCTCCGCGCCGTCGTCTGGAAGATCACCGGCAAGCCGATGAGCGGCACGATCGCCGCCGCGTGGGTCGGTCGCGCCCTCGCCGTCTCCGTACTGATCGGGCTGCCCCTGGTCACCCAGTCCGGGGCGCTCGGCGCCACGCAAAACGACATCGGCAGTATGGACACGGTCACCGACGCCCTGCTCGCCGCGATCCTCGCCGCGATCATCTGGACCGGCGCGGGCAACAGCCTGCGCATGGCCCGTCTGCGCGAACACCTGCCCGAGCTGCGTGCCCGCTCACTCACCCGGCGCGCGGTCCCGGTCGAGAGCAGCACCCCGCTCTCGGAGGCGCTGCGCCGCGCCAACGACGCCGGCGCCCGCGCCCTGGTCGTCGTCGACGCCAACGGCGAACCGCTCTCCCTCGTCCGTGAGGCCGCCATCGTCGGCGTACCGGAACACCGCCGCCCCTGGGTCGCCGTCAGCGGCCTCGCCCAGGACCTCACCGACGGCATGCGTGTCTCCGCCGAGTTGGCGGGCGAGGCACTGCTGGACACCCTGCGCGCCACCCCCGCCACCGAGTACCTGGTGGTGGAGGACTCCGGCGAGATCTATGGAGTTCTCTCGGCGGCGGACGTCGAGCGCGCCTTCGTGAAGGCGATGGCAAGGCCCAGCTGAGCACCCGCTCAGGGGTGCGGGACCGTGCCGTCGCACGGCTCGGCCGCCTGGACGCGACCAGCCACGCGTCACCCGCGGTGTCCCCGCGCGTCACCCCCGGTTGTCCGCACCCGCCTCCCGCGGTGTCCGCACGCCCCTGTCATGGTCGGCGCCCCGCGCGGGGACCGGTAGGCTGGTCACATGTCCGAACCGACCGGTGCCGCCCGCAGGCGCGGGCCCTTCAAGGTCGGGGACCAGGTTCAGCTGACCGACCCCAAGGGCCGCCACTACACGTTCACGCTCGAGGCCGGGAAGAACTTCCACACCCACAAGGGTTCCTTCCCCCACGACGAGCTGATCGGCGCTCCCGAGGGCAGCGTTGTCCGCACCACGGGGAACGTCGCCTATCTCGCGCTGCGCCCCCTGCTCCCCGACTACGTCCTGTCCATGCCCCGCGGCGCCGCCGTGGTCTACCCCAAGGACGCGGGGCAGATCCTGGCCTTCGCCGACATCTTCCCCGGCGCGCGCGTCGTGGAAGCGGGCGTGGGCTCCGGCTCGCTCAGCAGCTTCCTGCTGCGCGCCATCGGCGACCAGGGCATGCTCCACTCCTACGAGCGCCGCGAGGACTTCGCGGAGATCGCCCAGCAGAACGTGGAGCGCTACTTCGGCGGCCCGCACCCCGCCTGGCAGCTCACCGTCGGCGACCTCCAGGACAACCTGTCCGACACCGACGTCGACCGCGTCATCCTCGACATGCTCGCCCCCTGGGAGTGCCTGGAGGCCGTCTCCAAGGCGCTGGTCCCCGGCGGCATCCTGTGCTGCTACGTCGCCACCACCACCCAGCTCGCGCGGACCGTCGAGTCCATCCGCGAGATCGGTTCCTTCAACGAGCCGACCGCGTGGGAGTCGATGATCCGCAACTGGCACGTCGAGGGCCTGGCGGTCCGTCCGGACCACCGGATGATCGGCCACACCGGCTTCCTGCTCACCGCCCGCCGCCTCGCGGACGGCGTCGAGCCGCCGATGCGCCGCCGCCGGCCCGCCAAGGGCGCCTACGGCGAGGACTACGTCGGCCCGAACGCGGACGGCGGCTCAGCCCGCTGACCCGACCGGCGCCCACGCCGTCGAGGTACCCAACGCACCACACCTGTGGCCGAGTTCCCGGAAGCACTCCGGGGCTCGGTCACAGTGCTTTCCCGCACCTGGGCCGCAGGGCAGGTACGCAACTCCGCCGCAAGCCCTTTCCGTTGACGCGACGCCAGAAGTCCGGACCCCGCCGTTCCACCTCACTGTGACGTGTGGCACCATGCTGGCCACCCCCACCCCCACCCCCACCGTCACGGCCCTCCCAGGAGACGCTCCTAGTGCAGCAATCCGTCGTCCCGGAACTGGCACACACCCACACCAGCCCCATCCACTGGCTCGCCACGGCCACCGCTCTGGCCGGAGTCGTCGCCCTCTCCTCGGTTCTCCAGCCCGGCTCCGCGACGGCGGCCCAGCCCGGTCCCGGGGCCAAGTCCGCCCCGGCCGCGACGGCGCCCCCGGACCCCGCGGGCGTCACGTTCCCGATCGAGTGCGGGCCCGTCAAGGTCCTCGTGCAGAAGAAGGCGTCCGGAGACCTCGACGGCGACGGCAGCCCGGAGACGGTGGCCGTCGTCCGCTGCGACGCGGGCATCGGCACCCCGCCCAACGGCGTCTACGTCCTCACCCAGGGCGGGTCGGGGGCCAAGAAGCCCCGCGTCGTGGCCACCCTGATCGACCCGAAGGACCGCCTCAACGTCACTGACTTCGCGGTGCGTGACGGCGCCGTCACGGCGACCCTGCTCGGCTACTCCTCTGCCGACGTGCCGAGTTGCTGCCCGGACGTGAAGGAGCAGGCCAAGTGGCAGTGGAAGAACGGCACGTTCATCCGCTCGACACCCTCCGGGGCCCAGAACGCATGAGAAGCGTGTGAGAAAAGAGACATGTCGTGACGTGGAGTGCCTTTCGGGTCACTCCGCGTCGGGACCGTAGACCTCGACCCTGTCCGAAACTCGACGTACGTGGATGCAGTCGCCGGGGCACTCCTTCGCGGAGTCGGCGACATCCCGCAGAAGCGTCAGCGGTACGGGCGTTGTGGCGCCCGGGGCCTGCAGGAGCTCGTCCTCGGCGCTCTTCACATAGGCCAGACCGTCGATGTCCAGCTCGAAGACCTCCGGCGCGTACTGGGCGCAGATACCGTCTCCGGTACAGAGATCCTGGTCGATCCAGACTTCGAGAGCCTCGCTGTCGCTTGGGGCCTCCTGCTGCACGGTCATTTCTCCTGCCGTTTCCTGCGTCGAGCGATCCGAAGACTGGGGAATCGGGCCAGCTCTGACGGGTGTTGAACACGTCGACCCTACCTCCGCCCGCTTCCCGACCGTGTTCGGTGGGTATTCCCCTGGCGTGAGGGAGAGCGCAAGGGTGAAGATCGGACACACCTCGACAGTCTTTGTGATCTAGGGGTTTCAATCGACACCCACCCAGGTAGGGTCTGGAAGCGTCCAGCTCCCCTTGGAGGAGGTGAGGACCGTGGCAGCCCACGACGACGACATGAACCGCGGCATCCGCCCGGGACGAGGGTCCGATGACCCTGCCGGGCAGGTTGCCTACCTTGAGCAGGAGATCGCCGTCCTGCGACGCAAGCTCGCCGACTCTCCGCGGCACACGAGGATTCTCGAAGAGCGGATCGTCGAGCTGCAGACCAACCTGGCCGGCGTGTCCGCACAGAACGAGCGGCTCGCCAACACGCTCCGTGAGGCCCGCGACCAGATCGTGGCCCTCAAGGAAGAGGTCGACCGGCTGGCGCAGCCACCGGCAGGCTTCGGTGTCTTCCTCGTGGCGAACGAGGACGGCACGGCGGACATCTTCACCGGGGGCCGCAAGCTCCGGGTGAACGTCAGCCCCAGCGTGGAGCTCGAGGAGCTCAGGCGCGGCCAGGAAGTGATGCTCAACGAAGCCCTCAACGTGGTCGAGGCCATGGAGTACGAGAGCGTCGGCGACATCGTCACCCTCAAGGAGATCCTCGAGGACGGCGAACGCGCCCTGGTGCAGGGACACACCGACGAGGAACGGGTGGTACGGCTCGCCGAGCCGCTCCTGGACGTCGTCATCCGTCCCGGCGACGCCCTGCTTCTCGAGCCCCGTTCCGGCTATGTCTACGAAGTTGTCCCCAAGAGCGAGGTCGAGGAGCTCGTCCTCGAAGAGGTGCCGGACATCGGCTACGAGCAGATCGGCGGCCTGGGAAACCAGATCGAACTGATCCGCGACGCGGTCGAGCTCCCCTACCTCTACCCCGACCTCTTCAAGGAGCACGAACTGCGGCCGCCCAAGGGTGTGCTGCTCTACGGGCCCCCCGGATGCGGTAAGACGCTCATCGCCAAGGCGGTCGCCAACTCGCTGGCCAAGAAGGTCGCCGAGGTCACCGGCCAGGCCACCGGAAAGAGCTTCTTCCTGAACATCAAGGGCCCCGAGCTCCTGAACAAGTACGTCGGCGAGACCGAGCGGCAGATCCGCCTCGTCTTCCAGCGTGCTCGTGAGAAGGCCAGCGAGGGCACCCCCGTCATCGTCTTCTTCGACGAGATGGAGTCCCTCTTCCGCACCCGTGGATCGGGCGTCAGCTCGGACGTGGAGAACACCATCGTCCCCCAGCTGCTCGCCGAGATCGACGGCGTGGAAGGCCTGGAGAACGTGGTCGTGATCGGCGCCTCGAACCGCGAGGACATGATCGACCCCGCGATCCTGCGCCCCGGACGACTCGATGTGAAGATCAAGATCGAGCGCCCGGACGCCGAGGCCGCCAAGGACATCTTCGCCAAGTACCTCACACAACGCCTCCCGCTGCACTCCGACGACCTCGGTGAGCACGGCGGGGACCGGGCGGCCACCGTCCACGGCATGATCCAGACCGCCGTGGAGCAGATGTACGCCGAGTCCGAGGAAAACCGCTTCCTTGAGGTCACCTACGCCAACGGCGACAAGGAAGTCCTGTACTTCAAGGACTTCAACTCCGGCGCCATGATCGAGAACATCGTCGGCCGCGCCAAGAAGGCAGCGATCAAGGCCTTCCTCGAGCAGAACCAGAAGGGCCTTCGGGTCTCCCACCTCCTCCAGGCGTGCGTGGATGAGTTCAAGGAGAACGAGGACCTGCCGAACACCACGAACCCGGACGACTGGGCCCGAATCTCCGGAAAGAAGGGCGAACGGATCGTTTACATCCGTACGCTCGTCACCGGAAAGCAGGGTGCGGACACCGGACGCTCCATCGACACGGTGGCGAACACCGGGCAGTACCTGTAAAAGACAGGGCGGCTGCGGGTGCCCTCCACGGGTACCCGCAGCCGACTGCTTTCCGGGGCACGGCGGAGCGGAGCAATGACGCAAATGATCTCCCCACCAGCGCAGAGGCGTTCTAGGCTCTTTCGTACCGCCGAGTCGCGCGTTGCGGGGACGGGCACCGCACACGCACCGGAGCACCAGCGGTACTTGAGCAGCGCCCCCGACCGAGGGCGCCGCCGGGCAAGGAGGGCCGCATGACCGTACGGCGAGTAATGGGCATCGAGACGGAGTACGGGATCTCCGTTCCCGGCCACCCCAACGCCAATGCCATGCTCACCTCATCCCAGATCGTCAACGCGTACGCGGCGGCGATGCACCGGGCGCGCCGCGCCCGCTGGGACTTCGAGGAGGAGAACCCGCTGCGGGACGCGCGAGGCTTCGACCTCGCCCGCGAGGCCGCCGACTCCAGCCAGCTCACCGACGAGGACATCGGCCTGGCCAATGTCATCCTCACCAATGGCGCACGGCTGTACGTGGACCACGCGCACCCGGAGTACAGCGCTCCCGAGGTCACCAACCCGTGGGACGCCGTCCTGTGGGACAAGGCCGGCGAGCGCATCATGGCGGAGGCCGCGGAGCGCGCGGCCCAGCTCCCCGGCGCCCAGCCGATCCACCTCTACAAGAACAACACCGACAACAAGGGTGCCTCGTACGGCACGCACGAGAACTACCTGATGAAGCGGGAGACCCCCTTCTCGGACATCGTGCGCCACCTCACGCCGTTCTTCGTCTCACGCCAGGTCGTCACCGGAGCGGGCCGCGTCGGTATCGGCCAGGACGGGCACGAGCACGGCTTCCAGCTCAGCCAGCGCGCGGACTACTTCGAGGTCGAGGTGGGCCTCGAGACCACCCTCAAGCGCCCCATCATCAACACCCGCGACGAGCCACACGCGGACGCCGAGAAGTACCGCAGGCTGCACGTGATCATCGGTGACGCGAACCTGTCGGAGATCTCGACCTATCTCAAGCTGGGCACGACCGCCCTGGTCCTGTCCATGATCGAGGACGGCTTCATCGCCGTCGATCTGGCCGTCGACCAGCCGGTGCGCACGCTGCACCAGGTCTCGCACGACCCCATGCTGAAGCGGCTCGTCACGCTGCGCAGCGGACGCACGCTGACCGCCGTGCAGCTTCAGATGGAGTACTTCGAGCTGTCGCGCAAATACGTGGAGGAACGGTTCGGGGCGGACGCCGACGACCAGACCAAGGACGTCCTGGCCCGCTGGGAAGACACTCTGAACCGGCTGGAGAACGACCCGATGAGCCTCTCCGGGGAGCTCGACTGGGTCGCCAAGCGGGAGCTCATGGAGGGCTACCGGCGCCGTGACAACCTCGACTGGGACGCGGCACGGCTGCACCTGGTCGACCTCCAGTACGCCGACGTACGAGCCGAGAAGGGCCTGTACAACCGTCTGGCGGCGCGCGGCAAGATGAAGCGCCTCCTGGACGAGCGGGACGTCGAGCGGGCCCGTACGAAGCCGCCGGAGGACACCCGCGCGTACTTCCGCGGGCGCTGTCTGGAGCAGTACGCGGACGACGTGGCGGCGGCCTCCTGGGACTCGGTGATCTTCGACCTGCCGGGCCGCGACTCGCTCCAGCGCGTCCCAACCCTGGAGCCGCTTCGCGGAACGCGTAATCACGTCAAGGAGCTCCTCGACCGCTGTCGCACGGCGGAAGACCTGGTCAGGGTCCTGTCAGGCGGCTGACCGGGCCGTCAGGGGCCTCGGAGCCCGGGCGGCACAACGGGGTGGAAAGACGCGACGTCCGGGAATCATCGAGGTGGCTCCCGGACGTTGTGGCAACTGCGGGGCCGATGTCGGACCCTGCTTGTAGGGTCTGATCAAGAACGTCGAACCGAGCGGGGTGAGGGTTATGGCGACCAAGGACACCGGCGGCGGACAGCAGAAGGCGACGCGTTCCACCGAGGAGGTCGAGGAGACGGCGCAAGACGCGCAGGTCTCCGAGGACCTCAAGGAACGCCAGGAGAAGCTGTCGGACGACGTCGACTCCGTACTGGACGAGATCGACGATGTCCTCGAGGAGAATGCGGAGGACTTCGTGCGAAGTTTCGTTCAGAAGGGTGGCGAGTAGGCCGCTTTCCCTTCGAATCGAAGGTTCAGTATGGGGGCGTGAGTGTCAGAGGAGCTGGGCGCGAAGCGCTGCTCGCGGTGTAAGGAAGTCAAACCGCGAGCAGCGTTCGCGAGTAACAAAGCGGCCCGTGATGGACTGCAGGCCTATTGCCGGGAATGCTGGGCCGAGTATCACCAAGCTCGGCAGCTGTCCAAGGGCAGGAATGTCCGGCCGAGGGTGAAGGTGCCCGAAGGTCACAAGTTCTGCCGAGCATGCGGGGAGATCAAGCCCCATAACGAGTGGCATCGCAACGCGACTGCCTCCGACGGCCCGTCGACGAGCTGCAGGGCAGCCAAGGGACGGGCAGGCCACCTCAAGCGCCACTACGGCATGACCGAAGCCGAGCGCGACGAGATGGTCGCCTCTCAAATGGGGCTCTGCGTGATCTGTTTGAAAGCTCCTGCCGTTCATGTGGATCACTGCCACGAGACGGGTAGGGTCCGTGGCGTACTGTGCTTCAACTGCAATTCGGCCATCGGCAAGTTGGGAGATGATCCCGACGCTGTTCGTCGGGCTGCCGCCTACTTGGAAGGATCCCCGTGGAAGCCAACACTCGTAGCACCGGGCGTCTACCGGCTGCCTTCCTGACGCCCGGGTCGTCGTCCTTCATGGACTTCCTGTCCGAGCACCAGCCGGAGATGCTGCCGGGCAAGCGGCAGCTACCGCCCGTCCAAGGCGTGATCGAGGCCCCGCACGGCACGACCATCGTCGCCACCACGTTCCCCGGCGGAGTGGTCCTCGCCGGCGACCGCCGGGCCACCATGGGCAACATGATCGCCCAGCGCGACATCGAGAAGGTCTTCCCGGCCGACGAGTACTCGGCGGTGGGCATCGCCGGTACGGCCGGTCTGGCCGTCGAGATGGTCAAGCTGTTCCAGCTGGAGCTGGAGCACTTCGAGAAGGTGGAGGGCACCACGCTCTCCCTGGAGGGCAAGGCGAACCGGCTCTCCACCATGATCCGTTCCAACCTCGGCATGGCCATGCAGGGCCTCGCCGTGGTGCCTCTCTTCGCGGGTTACGACGTGGACCGCGAGAAGGGCCGTATCTTCTCCTACGACGTCACGGGCGGCCGCTCCGAGGAGCAGGGCTACGCCTCCACCGGCTCCGGCTCGATCTTCGCGCGCGGCGCCATGAAGAAGCTCTACCGCGACGACCTGACCGAAGAGCAGGCCACGACCCTGGTCATCCAGGCGCTGTACGACGCGGCCGACGACGACTCGGCGACCGGTGGTCCCGACGTCGCCCGCCGGATCTACCCGATCGTCACCGTGATCACCGAGGACGGCTTCCGCAGGCTCACCGACGACGAGTCCTCCGAGATCGCCCGCGCGATCCTGGAGCGGCGTCTGGTGCAGCCGGACGGTCCGCGGGCCGCGCTGCTCTGAGCCCGGCTCTTTTTGCCAAGGTGATCCAGTGACTTCGACAGAAAGGGACGGATAACCGGTGTCGACGCCGTTCTATGTCTCACCCCAGCAGGCCATGGCCGACCGGGCGGAGTACGCCCGTAAGGGCATCGCCCGCGGTCGCAGCCTCGTTGTGCTGCAGTACGCCGACGGCATTGTGTTCGTCGGCGAGAACCCGTCCCGTGCGCTGCACAAGTTCAGCGAGATCTATGACCGGATCGGTTTCGCGGCCGCCGGCAAGTACAACGAATATGAGAATCTGCGGATCGGTGGTGTGCGCTATGCCGATCTGCGGGGTTACACCTATGACCGTGATGATGTGACCGCTCGGGGTCTGGCGAATGTGTACGCACAGACGCTGGGCACGATCTTCTCCTCGGCCGCCGAGAAGCCGTACGAGGTGGAGCTCGTCGTCGCCGAGGTGGGGGAGACCCCCGAAGGTGACCAGATCTATCGGCTGCCGCACGACGGATCCATCGTGGATGAGCACGGGTCCGTCGCGGTGGGTGGCAATGCTGAGCAGATCAGTAGCTATCTGGACCAGCGCCACCAGGACGGGATGTCGCTGGCGGAGGCGCTGAAGCTGGCCGTGCAGTCGCTGTCGCGGGAGCCGAACGGGGGCGAGCGGGAGATCCCCGCGGAGCGCCTGGAGGTCGCGGTCCTGGACCGTACGCGCCCGCAGCAGCGCAAGTTCAGGCGGATCGTCGGGCGCCAGCTGGACAGGCTGCTGGAGGCGGGCGGCGCGGAGACCGCTACGGAGGCCGAGGACACCGAAGACGAGGAGTGACCGTTCGCCTTCGCCCTGCCCGCCGGGTGCCGGTGGGTGGGGTGGGGCCGTGCCGGTACATCAGCCCGTCGCCGCCGGATCAGACGTTGCCCTACGGGGAGCCGTTTCCAGATCCGGACGCAAGCGACGGGCTTTGATGTACCGGCACGGCCCCTTTCATGCGTCGGCGGGTGCGGGTGCGGGTGCGGGTGCGTGCGTGGGGCGAGGGGTCTACAGGGAGCTCGGTGGGGCTGTGGAGCCTCGTACGACCAGGTGCACCGGGATGTCGTCGGTGGGTGGGGTACGGCCGTCCAGGACCGCCAGGAGGGCTTCCATGCCGCGTTCGCCGAAGCGTTCCGCGTCCAGGCGGACGGTGGTGAGCTCTGGGTCGATGGCCTGGGCCAGGGCCAGGTCGTCCAGGCCCGTGACGGAGAGGTCCTCGGGGATGCGCAGGCCGAGGCGACAGGCCGCCTTGTAGGCGCCGGCCGCCAGTTTGTCGTCGTCGCAGACCAGGGCGGTGGGGCGGGTGCCGGGGGCGGCGAGGGCCGTTTCCGCGACGGACAGGGCGTCCTCGAAGGAGATCGGGGCGCGGACGGTGTCCAGGCGGGTGCCGGCGACCTTGGTCAGCTGTGCGGTGAGTTCGTGGGCCCGTACCTCGAAGGTCCAGGACGGGATGTCCGCCGCCAGATGGAGGAAGTGGCGGTGGCCCAGGGACAGGAGGTGCTCGGCCACCTGTCGTACGCCGTCCCTGATGTCGAGGTTGACGGTCGCCGCGCCGAGACTGCCCTCCGGGTCGCTGTCGAGCATCACCAGGGGGAGCTGGTCGCCCCGGATGGCGGTCAGGGCGTCCGCGGCCATGGAGGACGCGATGACACCGTCCAGGGCGGCCGCCGCCGAGCCGAACGGGTCGCGGGCGGGGCCGATGCCCTCGGGGGAGGGGTACAGGACCACGCCGAAGCCGTGCTCCGCCGCGACGCGGGCCGCGCCCGTGTAGACGCCCGCGAAGAACTCCGTGGTCAGCGCGGGGACCACCAGGAGGACCGTACGGGTGTGACCCAGGCGGAGGTTGCGGGCGGCCAGGTTCGGGCGGTAGCCGAGCTCCTGGGCGGCCTCGCGGACGCGTTCCGCGGTCGTCTCGGAGACCCGGCCACGCCACTTGTCGCCCAGCACCAGGGAGACCGCGGCCTGGGACACCCCGGCGACCTGGGCGACGTCACGGCTCGTCGGGCGGGTGCTACCTCGTGCCACCGGCGGCCTGCTCCTTCGTCTGGACTCGCGGACTGGGCACATGGTACGTATGGCAGAGGAAGTTATACGTAAAACCTCGGGAGCGGGACCACGGGACGTCACGCGCTACCGGAAGGGCATGACATGGCCGCGGGATACCTGGAGATCCTCAGGGCGAGGTACGCCGCACGGCTGCTCGCCGGCACGCTCACGGGGCGGCTGCCGAACGCCACGGCCGCCATCGCCGTGGTGCTCTTCATCCGGGCGGAGGGCGGGACGTACAGCCTGGCCGGTGCGCTCGCGGCCGTGTACGGGGTGGCCAACGCCGTGGGGCAGCCGCTGCTCGGCCGGCTCGTGGATCTGTACGGGCAGCCGCGTGTCCAGTTGCCGGCCGCGCTCGTCTCGGCCCTCGGGATGGGCGTCTTCGCGTTCTCGGGCACCGACCCGCTGCCGGTGGCGTATCTCGCGATGGTCGTCGCCGGGCTCTTCACGCCGCCCCTGGAGGGCGGTCTGCGGGCGCTGTGGCCCTCCGTACTGCGTCGCGAGGAGCAGGTGCACACCGCGTACGCGATGGACGCCGTGGCGCAGGAAGTCATGTTCACCGTCGGACCGTTGCTCCTGACCCTGTGCGCGTCGCTCTGGTCCGCCCGGGAGGCGCTGCTGATCCTGAACGTCCTCGGGGTACTGGGCGCCCTCTCCGTGGTTCTTTCGCCGCCCTCGCGCGCGTGGCGTTCGGCGCCGCGGGAGGCGCACTGGCTGGGCGCGTTGCGTTCGCCCGGGCTCCTGGCGCTGCTCGGTGCGTTCCTGTTCGTGGGGATCGCACTCGGCTCGATCACGGTCGCCGCGGTGTCGTACGCCGACGACCACGGCGGCGACGCGGTGTACGGCTGGCTGATGGCGGCCGTGGGGCTCGGGGCCCTCGTCGGTGGGACCGTGTACGGGGCGCGGCAGTGGAGCGGCGCGCCCGAGCGGCGACTGCGGGCGCTGGTGGCCCTTCTGGCGGTGTGTTATCTGCCGCTCACGCTGATGCCGGGCGCGGTCGCGATGACGGCCCTCGCGGCGCTCGCCGGGGTCTTCCTGGCGCCCTGCATCGCGTGCGCGTTCATCATCGTCGACCGGCACGCGCCGAGGGGTACCGTCATCGAGGCGTTCTCCTGGCTCGTGACGACGTTCACGGTGGGCGCGTCGGTCGGAACGGGCCTCGCGGGCCCGGTCGTCGAGCGGGGCGGGGCGGTGTGGGGCTTCGCCCTACCGGGTGTCGCGGGTGCCGCCGCGCTGGTGGTTCTGCTGGCCACGGGGCGGGTCCTCGCAGCTACCGGGGACGGTGCGGTCGTTGCGGTCTCATCGGAAAATGATCCAAACCGTGCCGTCGAACCCCGTTTCAGCTCGGGGGATCGGGCGTAATGTTCAGTCATGGACCGCCGCATTTTCGGGCTGGAGAACGAGTACGGCGTCACGTGTACGTTCAGGGGACAGCGGCGCCTGTCTCCCGACGAGGTGGCGCGGTACCTCTTCCGCCGTGTCGTGTCATGGGGCCGCAGCAGCAATGTCTTTCTGCGAAACGGTGCCCGCCTCTATCTCGACGTGGGATCACATCCGGAATACGCGACACCCGAGTGTGACAACGTGACGGAACTCGTCACCCACGACAAGGCCGGCGAGCGCATTCTCGAAGGACTCCTGGTCGACGCCGAACGACGCCTGCACGAGGAAGGAATCGCGGGCGACGTCTACCTCTTCAAGAACAACACCGACTCGGCGGGCAACTCCTACGGGTGCCACGAGAACTATCTGGTGGCCCGGCACGGGGAGTTCTCCCGGCTCGCGGACATTCTCATTCCCTTCCTGGTCACCCGGCAGCTGCTGTGCGGTGCCGGCAAGGTGCTGCAGACTCCGCGCGGCGCCGTGTACTGCGTGAGTCAGCGCGCCGAGCACATCTGGGAGGGCGTCAGCTCGGCGACGACCCGCTCCCGGCCGATCATCAACACCCGCGACGAGCCGCACGCCGACGCCGAGCGCTACCGGCGGCTGCACGTCATCGTCGGTGACTCGAACATGTCCGAGACCACGATGCTCCTCAAGGTCGGCGCCACCGACCTGGTACTGCGCATGATCGAGGCCGGTACGGTCATGCGCGACCTGACCCTGGAGAACCCCATTCGGGCGATCCGCGAGGTCAGTCACGACATCACGGGCCGGCGCAAGGTGCGTCTGGCCAGCGGCCGGGAGGCCTCCGCGCTGGAAGTGCAGCGGGAGTACTTCGAGAAGGCCGTGGACTTCTGCGAGCGCCGCGGCATCCGCACCGGCACGGTCGAGCAGGTGCTCGAACTGTGGGGCCGCACGCTCGACGCGATCGAGGCCGAGGACCTCGACCGGATCGGTACCGAAATCGACTGGGTGATGAAGTACAAGCTCATCGAGCGGTACCGGGCCAAGCACAACATGACGATGTCGCATCCCCGGGTCGCGCAGATAGACCTCGCATATCACGACATCCACCGGCGTCGTGGTCTGTACTACCTGCTGGAGAGGAAGGGACAAGCCACCCGGATCTGCAACGATTTGAAGATCTTCGAGGGCAAGTCCGTGCCGCCGCAGACCACTCGGGCCCGGCTGCGCGGCGACTTCATCCGGCGAGCTCAGGAGCAGCGCCGCGATTTCACCGTCGACTGGGTCCACCTCAAGCTCAACGACCAGGCACAACGCACGGTGTTGTGCAAGGATCCGTTCCGTTCGGTCGACGACCGGGTGGAGAAGCTGATCGCGGGAATGTGAGCGCGGAGTTCCGGGTGTGATTCCGGAACGCAACGCGGGGCGCCGTACGTTTTCCGTACGGCGCCCTTCTCACGTCGTAGAGTTGCGCGCACGCCATCAACCAAGATCGATCGATACGAGGCCCTCACCGTGCGCCGACGCTCCCTCCTCATTGCCGTACCCGCCGGACTGGTCACGCTCGCCGGATGCGGTGACGACAAGTCGGACAAGGCCAAGTCCAGCAGTAGCCAGTCCCCCTCGGCCGCCGCGTCCGCCTCGGCGCCGCCGCCGGCGCCGAAGATCGTCGACGGTCCGCTGCCGGCGATCACGGCCGGGACCAAGTTCGGTGAGAAGCCGACCGTGGCGAAGGGCACCGGCGACCCGTCGAAGGACCTGGCGGTCAAGACGGTCATCGCGGGCGGCGGCAAGACGGTCGCGGAGAACGACTACATCCAGGCGAACTACCTCGGCCAGGTCTGGGACACCGCCAAGGTCTTCGACAACTCCTACGACCGTAAGACGCCGCTGGTCATCCAGCTCGCGCAGGGCGGCATTATCGACGGCTGGCGCTATGCCCTGGTGGGCAAGAAGGCCGGCAGCCGCGTCCAGATGTCCGTGCCGCCGACCTGGGGTTACGGCACGAAGGGCAACACGCAGGCGGGCATCAAGGGCACCGACACGCTGGTGTTCGTCGTCGACATCGAGAACACCTTCAACGAGAAGAGCTCCGCCCAGGGCAAGGACGTCGCGCAGAACGACGCCGCGCTTCCGAAGGTCGGCACCAACACCGACGGCAAGGCCCCCTCCATCGACGTGCCGAAGGCCACGGCCCCGACGAAGCTCGTGGCGAACTACGTCATCGAGGGCGACGGCGACGAGGTCAAGGCGGACAGCAGCGTCCTGGTGCAGTACAAGGGCGTGCTCTGGGACACCGGCAAGGAGTTCGACTCGACGTACAGCCGGGGCCAGCTGACGTCGTTCTCGCTGCAGCAGGTCGTCAAGGGCTGGGCGCAGGGTCTGACCGGCAAGAAGGTGGGCAGCCGCGTCCTCATCGTGATCCCGCCGGCGCTGGGCTACGCCGACAGCCCGCCGAGCGGCAGCGGCATCAAGAAGGACTCCACTCTGGTGTTCTCGGTGGACATCCTGGCCAAGATGTAACGCGTTGCGGGATGTGAGACTGTCGGTGTTGCTTTAAGGCCTTTACGCGAACAAGCAGGAGCTAGAGACGTGAGCATCGAGAAGCCCGAGATCGACTTCCCGGGCGGCGAGCCCCCCAAGGACCTCGAGATCAAGGACATCTGGGAGGGTGACGGCCCCGTTGCCAAGGCGGGCGACACCGTCTCCGTCCACTACGTGGGCGTGGCCTTCTCCACCGGCGAGGAGTTCGACGCGTCCTGGAACCGCGGTACGCCGCTGAAGTTCCAGCTCGGTGTCGGTCAGGTCATCGCCGGCTGGGACCAGGGCGTGCAGGGCATGAAGGTGGGTGGCCGTCGCCAGCTGGTCATCCCGGCGCACCTCGCGTACGGCGACCGTGGCGCCGGCGGCCGGATCGGCCCCGGCGAGACGCTGATCTTCGTCTGCGACCTGGTCGGGGTCTGATCCATCAACGCGATCGGGTCGTGATCCGGTCGTCGTGAAGGTCGGGTTCCGGCTCGATCTTCGTACGGTACGCGATCGGGATCCGACCGGAGTCGATCACCTGGGGCCCATGCCTGTCCGGGCATGGGCCCTCGGCTTTTGCCGGGGCACTCCGGAGCGGTACGGTCGTCGGTCGGAAGCACCATAGGAAGGGCGTCGATGGCCATTGCCAAGGCCGAGCGGCTGATGAACCTCGCGCTGTGTCTGCTCGGGACGCGGCGGCCGCTCAGCAAGCGCGAACTGCGCGACTCCATCGAGGCATATGTCGAGGCCTTCAGGCCGGGCACGGGCGCGGCCGGGTCGGACGACTCTTTCAACCGGATGTTCGAGCGCGACAAGGACGATCTGCGCGAGCTGGGCCTGGTCATCGAGACGGTGGAGAACCTCGACGGCGAGGTCGGCTATCTCGCTCGCCGCGACAGCAACCGCCTGCCGCCCATCACCCTCGACGCCGAGGAGGCCGCCGCCCTCGGCCTCGCGGCCAAGGTCTGGCAGCAGGCCCGACTGGCCGGCGCGGCGAGCGGTGCGCTGCAGAAGCTGCGCGCCGCGGGCCTTCCCGAGGACGTCGACCCCTACGAGGCCCACGGCGCCCTCGAACCGCACATCCCCGTGCACGAGGCGGCCTTCGAGCCCCTGATGCTCGCCTGCCGCGACCGCCGCCCGGTCGTCTTCGACTACCGCAAGGCCACCGCCGCACACCCCGAGACCCGGCAGGTCGAGCCGTGGGCGCTGGAGTGCTGGCGCGGCCACTGGTACCTGGCGGGCTGGGACCGCGATCGTGGCGCCGAGCGCGTCTTCAGGCTCTCCCGGATCACCGGAAGGGTCCGCTCCCGCGCCGGGCGCTACACCGCCGAGGTGCCCGACGTCGTCACCGTGCGGGAGACCGTCGCGAGCTGGGCGGGCGAGATCGCCGACCGCTCCGCGCTGATCCGGCTGCGCACCGGCTCCGGCTACCCGCTGCGGGCCAAGGCCGTCTCCGTACGGGAACTGGGAGACGGCTGGGACGAGTTGGAGATTCCGTACGGACACGGCCTGGACGCCTGGCTCGTCGAGTTCGGGCCCGACGTGGTGGTCCTGGAGCCCGCCGAGCTGCGGGCCGATGTAGTGGACCGGCTGCGCGCCGTGGCCAAGGGCTGAGGGGGAACGTAGAGAACGTGGCAGGAAAACCGGTCAGGCCCACGAACGCGATCGACCAGACCCGGCGGATGCTCTCCCTGGTGACCTATCTGCGTGAGCGCCCCGGCGCGCGCGTCGGGGATGTCGCCCGGGCCTTCGGGATCACCGAGGACGAGCTGATCTCCGACCTCGACGTGCTGCCGCTGTGCGGGACCAGCTTCCGGGGCGGTGACCTCCTCGACATCGACACCGACGGTGACCGCATCTGGTGGCACAACCCGGCCGCCCTGGCGGCGGAAGCGGCCGAACCCCTTCGTATCGCGGCCGACGAGGCGACCGCGCTGCTGGTGGCCGCCCGCGCGGTGTCCACGCTGCCCGGGCTGCGCGAGGGTGACCGGCAGGCGTTGCTGCGCGCCACCGCCAAGGTGGAGGCCGCTTCGGGCGAGGCGGCGGGCGCCAGCTCCCGGCTGTCGGTGACCTTCGAGTCCGAGGGCGGGGTCTTCGCGGACGTCGACCGGGCGATCTCCGAGCGGCGCCGGCTGTGGATCCGCTACTACTCGCCCTCGCGGGACGAGCTCACCGAGCGCGAGATCGACCCGATCCGCCTGGTCAGCGTCGGACACACGTATGTGGAGGCGTGGTGCCGCCGCTCCGAGGCGCGCCGCACCTTCCGGCTCGACCGGGTCGCCGAGATCCGCATCCTCGACGAGCCGTCCGCGCCGCCCGAGGTCGAGCTGCGGGACCTCTCCGAGGGGCTGATGCAGCCGGCGGCCGAGGATCCCGAGGTGGTCGTCGAGGTCGGTCCGGGCGGTCGCTGGGTCGCGGAGTACTACCCGCACGACAGTGCGGATGAATTGCCGGACGGCGGGTTGCGTATCACCTTGCGGACCCCCGACCCCGCGTCGCTGCGACGGCTGGCGCTGCGGCTGGGTGGGGACGGCCGGATCGTGTCGCCTCCGGAGCTGGCGGACAGCGCCCGCGAGGCGGCTCGGGAGGCACTCGCGGCCTACGACGGGCTCGAGGGAGATCAGGACGGACCGTACGACAGGCGGGAGCAGGGGCTTTGACCACGTCGGCGATGTCGGGTGCGTCGGGGACGGCCGGTACCTCGGAGAGGGCGGGCGGTTCGGTGAAGGCGGGCGGATCGGTGAAGGCGGGCGGCGGGGAGCGGGCCGGTGCGTCCTCGGGCGCGGCGGAGATGACGGTCGTCACCGCGTTCGCCGGTATGCGCAGAGTCGCCGACGTGCTGTTCAAGGCGGGCTGCCCCGACTGCCGGGCCCGTCTGGAACTCAGGGCGAACGCCCTGATGCTGGCCATCGGCGCCTCCAGCCGCACCACCTTCTACTCCTTCACCTGCACCGAGTGCGGCTCGGCGGTCCGCAAGCCCGCGGGCGAGCGCGTCGTCGAACTGCTCACCGGGGGCGGGGTGCGCACACTGCGCCTGCACTCGACGGCCTAGGGTCGACCTCATGTTCTGGTCGATGTTCGCGATTGTTGTGGGTTTTCTGGGAGTCGCCGTTCTCGGGGTGCTCGCTGTCCGTGTCTTCGTGGAGGCGGAGCGTCTCGGGAAGCAGGTCGCGGACTCCGCGCGCCGTATCAACCAGGCGGCCGACGACCTCGAGAGGGCGGCCGTCGGGGTCGCGCGTTCTGTTGATGCCGTATGACCTTTCAGGGATCCCGGTATGAGTCCGTCGACGGCCCCGTAATGAGCCGTTTGAGCCTGTCGACTTGCCGGTGAGGGCGGGTACGCTTCTGATCGTGGTCCGGAGAACGAGGCGCGGGCCGCGAACTGGGAGTACGCACAGGGATTGCCCCGCGTTTACCCCTGAGCGTTACGATCGCTGTCATCACGACGTTCGGACACATGTCCGACCGATCGGACAGCACCCCGACCCAGCCGCCTCGGTGAGAAGGTAAAGACTTATGTTCGGAAGGCTCGGCGCTCCCGAGATCATTCTCATCCTCGTCGTCATCATCCTGCTGTTCGGCGCGAAGAAGCTTCCGGACATGGCGCGGTCCCTCGGTAAGTCCGCGCGCATCCTGAAGAGCGAGGCCAAGGCGATGAAGGACGAGGGCAGCACCCCCGCCCCGGCCGGTCCGCCCAGCACCGACGAGCAGACCCCGGCTCAGCGCACGATCCAGGCCGCGCCCGGCGATGTGACCAGCTCCCGCCCGGTCAGCGAGCCGACGGACACGACCAAGCGCTGACGCAGGGCCGGACCCCTCCGGCCCGCCGCACGAGATGAGGACGTGGGTTGCCCGAGTCTGCCCGCAAGAAGGATAAGGATCCCGAGGGACGGATGCCCCTTGCGGACCACCTTCGTGAACTCCGCAACCGGCTCGCGAAGGCGATGCTGGCCATCGTCGTCGTCACGGTCGTGGCCGCCTTCTACTACAACGACATCATCAATTTCTTCACCAAGCCGGTGCTGGACTCCGTCGGGTGTCCTTCGACCTTCGCCGAGCTGGCGAAGATGCCCAAGGGCCAACAGTGCGCGCAGATCACGATCAACGGTCTGCTCGCTCCCTTTACTCTGGCGTTGAAGGTCTCGTTGATGGCCGGTGTCGCGATCGCCTCCCCGGTCTGGCTCTACCAGCTCTGGGCGTTCGTCGCGCCGGGTCTGCACAGGCACGAGAAGAAGTACGCGTACGCGTTCGTCGGCACCGGCGTTCCGCTGTTCTTCGCCGGTGGGCTCTTCGCCTACAAGGTGCTGCCCACCACCGCGAAGGTCCTGATCGGGTTCACTCCGAAAGACGTCAACAACCTGTTGCCGCTGGACGACCTGCTCGACCTGGTCACGCGTATGGTGCTCGTCTTCGGTCTCTCCTTCGAGCTGCCGCTGCTGCTGGTCATGCTCAACCTCACCGGCATCCTCACCGGCAGGCGCATGCTCGGCTGGTGGCGGGCCATGATCATGGGCATCACGGTGTTCGCGGCCATCGCCACGCCGAGCACCGACCCGCTGACGATGTTGGCGCTCGCGGTACCGATCTGGGTCCTGTACTTCGGCGCCGTCGTCTTCTCGCTGGTGAACGACCGGCGCAAGCGGCTCCGCGAGGCCGAGGGTCCGGCCGACGACGAAGCCTCCGACCTGGACCTCACGCCCGAGGACATCGGCGAGGTCGAGAGCGTGTCGTCCCGTCGCGGACTGCCCGAGCAGTCGAGCACGGACCGGGTCAACGGTTATGACGACGTGACCTGACGAAGCCCGGAGATCTCGTAAGGTCAGGGCCGTGACCAGCGAGATCACCCTTTTCGTCAACCCCACCGCGGGACGCGGCCGGGGCGCCCACGCGGCGCAGCCGGCCGCTTTCGCATTGCGGGAGGCGGGATTCTCCGTCCGTACGGTCCTCGGGGAGAACGCCGAGGACGCCCTCACCCGCGCGCGTGCGGCCGTCGAGGGCGGCACCGGCGCCCTCATAGCCGTCGGGGGCGACGGCATGGCGAACCTCGCCCTCCAGGCCGTCGCCGGCACCCGCACCCCGCTCGGCCTGGTCGCCGCCGGCACCGGGAACGACTTCGCCCGCGCCCTCGGACTTCCGGTGCGTGACCCGGCGGCCGCGGGACGGCTGATCGCCGAGGCCCTCAAGGGGGCGCGGCTGCGCGATGTCGACCTGGGCCGGGTCAACGGCACCTGGTTCGGCACCGTCCTCGCCTCCGGCTTCGACTCCCGGGTCAACGACCGCGGCAATCGCATGCGGTGGCCGGTCGGCCGTTTCAAGTACGACCTCGCCATGCTCACCGAGCTGGCCGCCCTCGAGCCCCTCCCGTACCGGATCACCCTGGACGACGGCGAGGTCCGGGAGATCGGCGCGACCCTCGTCGCGGTCGGCAACGGATCGTCGTACGGCGGCGGGATGAGGATCTGCGCGGGCGCCGACCTGGGGGACGGGCTGTTCGACGTCACGGTCGTCGGGGGGTGCAGCCGCACGACCCTGCTCAAGGTGTTCCCCAAGGTCTACCGGGGCACCCACCTCGACCACCCCGTGGTCTCCGTGTACCGGGCCGTCAAGGTCGAACTCGTCGCCGAGGGTGTCACCGCGTACGCGGACGGCGAGCCGCTGGGGCCGCTGCCGCTCACCGCGGAGTGCGTGCCCGCGGCGGTGCGCGTCGCAATTCCCTGAGCTGCGGGGATCCGGGGTTTCAGATAAGCGGATCCGGATATTGATCGTCATGTTGTCAGCGCCTGCCGGTAGTCTCGAAAGCACGATGACAGAGGACCTCTCACCGGCCGAGCGGTATGCGGCAGCACGGAAGCGCGCTGTCGAGCAGGCCACCGCGCTCGCCTCCTTCCGCGAGATGTACGACTTCGGCCTCGACCCCTACCAGATCGAGGCCTGCCAGGCGCTCGAAGCGGGCAAGGGTGTGCTTGTGGCCGCGCCCACTGGCTCGGGCAAGACGGTCGTCGGCGAGTTCGCCGTCCACCTCGCCCTCCAGCAGGGCAAGAAGTGCTTCTACACCACGCCGATCAAGGCGCTCTCGAACCAGAAGTACGCCGATCTGTGCCGCCGTTACGGCGCGGACAAGGTCGGCCTGCTCACCGGCGACAACAGCGTCAACTCAGATGCCCCGGTGGTCGTCATGACCACCGAGGTGCTGCGCAACATGCTGTACGCGGGCTCCCAGACCCTTCTCGGCCTCGGCTATGTGGTCATGGACGAGGTGCACTACCTCTCCGACCGCTTCCGTGGCGCCGTCTGGGAGGAAGTGATCATCCACCTCCCGGAGTCGGTGACCCTGGTGTCACTCTCGGCGACCGTGTCGAACGCGGAGGAGTTCGGCGACTGGCTGGACACCGTGCGCGGCGACACCGAGGTGATCGTCTCCGAGCACCGGCCCGTGCCGCTGTTCCAGCACGTGCTGGCCGGGCGCCGGATGTACGACCTCTTCGAGGAGGGTGAGGGCAACAAGAAGGCGGTCAACCCCGACCTCACCCGCCTGGCCCGGATGGAGGCCAGCCGTCCCTCGTTCCAGGACCGCAGACGCGGCCGTGCCATGCGGGAGGCCGACCGTGAGCGCGAGCGCCGGCAGCGCTCGCGGATCTGGACGCCGGGCCGGCCCGAGGTCATCGAACGGCTTGACGCCGAGGGCCTGCTGCCCGCGATCACGTTCATCTTCAGCCGCGCCGCCTGCGAGGCCGCCGTCCAGCAGTGCCTGTACGCGGGCCTCAGGCTGAACGACGAGGAGGCACGCGCGAAGGTCCGCGAGATCGTCGAGGAGCGCACCGCCTCGATCCCCTCCGAGGACCTGCACGTCCTGGGCTACTACGAGTGGCTGGAGGGCCTGGAGCGCGGCATCGCGGCCCACCACGCGGGCATGCTGCCCACGTTCAAGGAAGTCGTCGAGGAACTCTTCGTACGCGGCCTGGTGAAGGCGGTGTTCGCGACCGAGACCCTGGCGCTGGGTATCAACATGCCCGCCCGCTCGGTGGTGCTGGAGAAGCTCGTCAAGTGGAACGGCGAGCAGCACGCCGACATCACACCCGGCGAGTACACCCAGCTCACGGGCCGGGCCGGGCGCCGCGGCATCGATGTCGAGGGTCACGCCGTCGTGCTGTGGCAGCGCGGCTTCAGCCCCGACCACCTGGCGGGACTCGCGGGCACCCGCACCTACCCGCTGCGCTCCAGCTTCAAGCCGTCGTACAACATGGCCGTGAACCTGGTCGAGCAGTTCGGCCGGCACCGCTCGCGCGAACTCCTTGAGACGTCCTTCGCACAGTTCCAAGCGGACAAGTCGGTCGTCGGGATCTCCCGGCAGGTGCAGCGCAACGAGGAGGGGCTCGAGGGCTACAAGGAGTCCATGACCTGCCACCTCGGGGACTTCGAGGGGTACGCGCGGCTGCGTCGCGAGCTCAAGGACCGCGAGACGGAGCTGGCCAAGCAGGGTGCGGCGCAGCGGCGTGCCGAGGCGGCCGTCGCGCTGGAGAAGCTCAAGCCGGGTGACATCATCCATGTCCCGACCGGCAAGTTCGCGGGCCTGGCGCTGGTCCTCGACCCGGGGCTGCCCGCGGGCCGGTCCAACGGCCACCGCGGCTTCGAGCACAGCGACGGACCGCGCCCGCTGGTCCTCACGGCTGAGCGCCAGGTGAAGCGGCTGGCCTCGATGGACTTCCCGGTGCCGGTCGAGGCGCTGGAGCGGATGCGCATCCCGAAGTCCTTCAACCCGCGCTCCCCGCAGTCCCGTCGTGACCTCGCCTCCGCGCTGCGCACCAAGGCCGGGCACATCGTCCCCGACCGGCTGCGCAAGCGGCGCTCCGAGGCGGCCGACGACCGTGAGATCGCCCGGCTGCGCACCGCGATCCGCGCCCACCCCTGCCACGGGTGCAACGACCGTGAGGACCACGCCCGTTGGGCCGAGCGCTACCACCGGCTGCTGCGTGACACCAAGCAGCTGGAGAACCGCATCGAGGGCCGGACGAACACCATCGCCCGCACCTTCGACCGGATCGTCGCCCTCCTCACCGAGTTGGACTACCTGCGCGGTGACGAGGCCACCGAGCACGGCAGACGGCTCGCCCGGCTGTACGGCGAGCTCGACCTGCTGGCCAGCGAATGTCTGCGCGCCGGGGTCTGGGACGGCCTCAGCCCGGCCGAACTCGCCGCCTGTGTCTCGGCGTTGGTGTACGAGTCGCGGGTCGGCGACGACGCGATGGCGCCGAAGCTGCCGTCCGGCAAGGCCAAGGCCGCGCTCGGTGAGATGGTCCGCATCTGGGGCCGCCTCGACGCGCTGGAGGAGGACTTCCGGATCACCCAGTCCGAGGGCGTCGGCCAGCGTGAGCCGGACCTCGGCTTCGCATGGGCCGCCTACGAGTGGGCCTCCGGCAAGGGCCTCGACGAGGTGTTGCGTGAGGCGGAGATGCCCGCCGGTGACTTCGTCCGCTGGTGCAAGCAGGTCATCGACGTCCTGGGCCAGATCTCGGCCGCCGCGCCCGTCTCCGGCGGCGAGGGCTCGACGGTCGCCAAGAACGCGCGCAAGGCGGTCGACGGCTTGCTGCGCGGGGTGGTCGCCTACTCGTCGGTGGGCTGAGCCGACCTGTGGCCCGGTCGTTCATGGTGCGCTGCCTCCCTACCGGGGGGGCGGCGCACTTCTGTACGCGGATCACGGGGAGAGGGGTGCACCTTGATCCCGTTCGTCCCGTTCGCTCAGCTCCAGCTCGCCGAGGGCTCGTGCGGCCCCTGATGCGGCACGGGGCGGCCCGTGCAGGCGTCCAGGACGATACGGTCGCCGATCGGGCGCGTCAGTTTCACCGTTACCTTCGCGCGGATCATCTCGCTGGTGCAGGGACCCCTCCGGGCTCCGAGGACGGACGCGGACAGCACGACACTGGTCCGGGTTTCCAGTACGTGCACGGCGGGTCCGGAGTCGCAGGCCCCGTGGTCGGCCAGGACCGTGATGGACCGGCCGTCTCCGGTCACCCCGGCGAGTCGGTCGAGGGGGGTCAGTGTGTGGGCGGCGACATTCCGGATCGGCCTGATCGGTGACTCGGGGAGCTTCGAGGGGCCGACGGCGGCGCGCTTGAGCGGAGTGTCGTAGCCCTCCAGGGTGAACAGCCAGGCCGGAACGGTCGCCGGACCCCGGCTGGTGGCCAGGGTCATCTCGCCCGGCTTCACCCCGGTCACGGTCAGATGCGGGCCGTCGTTCCCGCCGCGTGCCACGGTCTCGTACGCCTTCCGTGCCTCCAACAGTGGCAGGGTGAGGGAGGCTCCGCTCTTCCACTTCACCGCCCCGTCCTTCCGCGGGAGTGCCGGAAGCTCGCCCCGCAGAGCGAAGTTCTGGGAGGTGAAGGCCCGTTTGTCGGCTTCGTCGCGCAGGCCGCCCTCGGGCAGCTGGACCACGTCACCCATCGGGTGGTAGCCCGCGCGCCACTGCCGAGCGGCCTCGGACCCGTCCCAGGCGTCGGCCACCTGGCGGGCGCGGGTCTGCGCCCGCGGTTCTTGAGCGGTGTCGCGGGTGCCCGCGTCGTGGCCGCCGGCCCTCTCGCTGCCGCACCCCGTGACGGCACCGGCTCCGGCGGCGAAGAGGGCGAGGGTGACGAGCAGGCGGGCGGTGCGTGTGGTCTTGGCATGCATGGGTCCCCCGGGGGGCCGGCGCTGACGAGCGGAAAGTGAGTGGTGCGGGGCGAAGATCGTGCATGCCTGTGACGCCCCGGCCCCCGGGCACGTTCGGCCCGTCCCGCTTTCCGCGATGCTTTTTTGCCGCATCGTGATCCGTCGGCCTTCCGGCCCGACCGCCGCCGCGACCCCCCTTGAGGAGCCGCGCCCGGCGAACATCATGAGGTCAGGCGCGTGCCCGGAGGTAGCCGCGCCAGCCGCCGTACTCCGTGATGTCCTCGGCGCCTTCGAGCGCGGCGGGCTCGCACAGGAAGCCCGGAACGTGGGTGCCGTCGGCCAGTTCGACCCGGCCCAGTGCCATCGGCCGGGGCAGGTCGGCGAGCAGTCGGCCGAGGCCCTCCGCGGGCAGTCGCCACACCTCCGCCTCGATGCCGGCCCCGCCGCCCTCGCCGACATGGACCAGGCCCGGCTTGGGCGGGGTGGTGGACAGTGCGTGCAGACGGTAGGCGGACGCCGTCGTGGTCGTACGCTCCCACTCCGCGCCCCGGGCGAGGAGTTGGGGGTTCAGCGGCTGGCCGGACAGGTGGGCGCCGACCACCGCGATCCGCAGCCGCGGCTGGAGCAGCGCGGCGATCCGGGCGAGGCGTTCGTCGGTGAACGCCGGGCCGATCAGCATCACGCCGAAGGGTAGAGCGGCGGGCGTGAGACCGGCCGGGACGGCGACCGCCGCCAGGTCGAAGAGGTTGGTGGAGTTGGTGAAGCGGCCCAGCCGGGCGTTGGTACCGAGCGGGTCGGCGGCGACCTCAGCGAGGGTGGGGTGGCCGGGTGCGGTCGGCAGCAACAGGGCGTCCGCGTCCCCGAGTTCGGCGAGGGCCCGGGCGCGCAGGGCGGCCAGCCGGTCCTGGTCGGCGAAGAGCCGATGGGCCGGGATGTCCCGGGCGCGGGTGATGATCCCGGCGACGGTCGGGTCGAGCGCCTCACCCCCCTCAGTGATCAACTTGTCGACAAAACCACCCACAGCCGTGTAGCGCTCGGCGACGAACGCGCCCTCGTAGAGCATCGCCGCCGCCTCCGTGAACGGGGTGAGGTCGAGCGTGCGCACCTCGGCCCCGGCCGCAACGAGCTGGTCCACGGTGGCCTCGTACGCCTGTGCCCAGCCCTCGTCGAGTTCGCCGAGCTGTGCCGTCGGGGGGACGGCCACGCGCCAGGGGCCGGGGGTGCGCTGGGGGAGTGCGGGGAGTTCGCGTCCGGAGGGGGACGCCATGTACGCGAGGGCCTGTTCGGCCTCCGGGAGCGTACGGGCGAACACGGTCACGCAGTCGAGCGAGGCGCAGGCCGGGACGACACCGGTGGCCGGGACCAGGCCGCGGGTGGGCTTGAGGCCGACGATGCCGTTGAAGGCGGCGGGGACGCGTCCGGAGCCGGCCGTGTCGGTGCCGAGCGCCAGGTCGACGATGCCGAGGGCCACGGCCACGGCCGATCCCGAGCTGGAGCCGCCGCTGATTCTGGCCGGGTCCAGGGCGCCCCGTACGGCACCGTACGGGGAGCGGGTGCCGACCAGGCCGGTGGCGAACTGGTCGAGGTTCGTGGTGCCGAGGACGAGGGCGCCGGCCGCGCGCAGGCGGGCGACCGCGGGGGCGTCGCCCTCCGGGGTGTACGCGTAGGCCGGGCAGCCGGCGGTGGTCTTCAGGCCCGCGACGTCGATGTTGCCCTTCGCGGCGAGGAGCTTGCCGGCGAGGGGGAGGTGTTCGCCCGCGGCGAGGCGGGCGTCGATGGCCTGGGCTTCCTTCTCGACCTCTGCCAGCGGGCGGAGGTCGATCCAGATCTCGGGGCGGTCGACGGTTTCGATGCGGGCGTAGGCCGACTGGACTCGGGTCAGGACGGACATGGGTTGCTCCTGGTTCTTCGGGCGCGGGCCGGTGGGTGGTGTGTGCCCACCCGTTCCGCCCCGCGGAACGCCTGCCCACACACCACTGGGCGTTTTACGGCACCGTTGGACCTGCGGATGTCAGGACCACCAGTGCCGTGCCCGCTTCCACTTGGGCGCCCGGCTTGGTGAGGACCTGTTGGACCACTCCGTCCATCGGGGCGGACACCCTGGACTCCATCTTCATCGCCTCCAACGCCAGCAGGGGCTGGCCGGCCGTCACCCGGTCGCCCGGCTTGACGTTCAGCTGCCATACGGAAGCCGCGAACTCGGCCTCGATCAGACGGCCGCCCGCGGGGACGGTCACCTCGGTGGCGGGCGCCGCGGGCGCCGAGGCGGCGTCCGCGCGGTCGAACTCGCCCGCCGCCTCCCAGTCGTCCCGCTCGGCGGAGAACGCGGCGCCCTGCCTGGCCCGGAACTCGGCGATGGACGCGGAGTCGGCGGCGAGAAAGGCCTCGTACTCGGCGAGCGAGAAGACGCCCTCCTCGATCCGGGGCACGAAACGGCCCGAGATGATGTCGGCGCGCAGGTCGAGGAGTTCGTCGGGCTCGACGGGGTACCACTTGATGCGGTCGAAGAAGCGCAGCAGCCAGGGCGAGCCCGGCTCGAACCCCCCGCGCTGCTGCCATCCCGACCACACCTGGGTCGTACGGCCGACGAACTGGTAGCCGCCCGGGCCCTCCATGCCGTAGACGCAGAGGTAGGCGCCGCCGATGCCGACCGAGTTCTCGGCGGTCCAGGTGCGTGCCGGGTTGTACTTGGTGGTGACCAGGCGGTGGCGCGGGTCCAGCGGGGTGGCCACCGGCGCGCCCAGGTAGACGTCGCCCAGGCCCAGGACGAGGTACTCCGCTTCGAACACCGTGCGGTACACGTCGTCCACCGAGTCCAGGCCGTTCACGCGGCGGATGAACTCGATGTTCCACGGGCACCAGGGCGCGTCGTCGCGGACGCCCGCCATGTAGCGGGCGATCGCCTCACGGGTCGCCGGGTCGTCCCAGGAGAGGGGGAGGTGCACCGTGCGGGAGGGGACGACCAGCTGGTCGCTCGGCGGGAGGGTGCGGGCTATGTCCCGTACCGCGGTGAGGAGTTCGCGCTGTGGAAGCCTGCCGGGGTCCGTCTGGATCTGCAGGGAGCGGATGCCGGGGGTCAGGTCCGTGACGCCGTCGAGCGCGGCCTCGGTCACCGCCTCCATCAGCGCGTGGACGCGCATGCGCAGCGCCAGGTCCAGTTGTGGCGGTCCGAATTCGACCAGTAGGTTGTCGTCGCCGCTGCGGCGGTACGTCACGTCGCCGTCCCGCGCGAGCACCCCGCCGTCGACGATCGCGGGCCGCTGCGAGCCGTCGTCGGCGAGCGGCGCGAAGCGCACGGTGTCGCCGGGGCGCAACTGACCGAGCTTCCAGCGTTCCGTGCTGACGACCGTCGCCGGGCAGACGAAGCCGCCGAGCGAGGGGCCGTCCGGGCCGAGCAGCACCGGCATGTCGCCTGTGTAGTCCACGGCGCCGACCGAGTACGGCGTGTCGTGGATGTTGGACGGGTGCAGGCCCGCCTCGCCGCCGTCGGTGCGCGCCCAGCGGGGCTTCGGACCGACCAGCCGTACGCCCGTGCGCGCCGAGTTGAAGTGGACCTTCCAGTCGGCGGCGTAGAAGTCGTGGATGTCGTCCTCGGTGAAGAACTCCGGTGCGGCGTGCGGGCCTTCGAGCGCGCCGACCCGCCAGGCGGCGGAGAACACGGGGCGGTCGCCGACCGGTACGGGAGCCCTGTGATCCGTCGCCGAGCCGCCGTGCAGCACGTCGCCCGTCCGCAGGGCGCGGCCCCCGTGCCCGCCGAACCGGCCCAGCGTGAAGGTGGACGCGCTGCCGAGGAACGCCGGTACGTCGAGGCCTCCGCCCGCGACCAGCACATAGGTGCGCAGGCCGTGTTCGGTGGGGGCACCGACCTCCAGCAGGGCCCCCGCCGGTACCGTCACCGGCTCCCACTGCGCGACCGCCGTGCCGTCCACGGTGACCGGCGCCGGAGCGCCCGTGACGCAGACCGTCGTGGTGTGGGTGAAGCGCAGGGCCGGCCCCTGGAGGGTGCACTCCAGACCGGGTGCCCCCTCGTGGTTGCCGAGGGCGCGGTTGCCGAGCCGGAAGGAGAGGTCGTCCATCGGGCCGCAGGGGGGCACGCCCACCTGCCAGTAGCCGGTGCGGCCCGGCCAGTCCTGGACCGTGGTGAGGGTCCCGCCGGAGACGACCTCGATGCGCTGAGTGGGATCGGTGACTTCGGCCAGCGTGGCCGTCGAGTGCGTCGCCCGCCGGAAGGAAGGGTCGGCGAGTGCGGCCCGCACCAGCCCCAGGTTGGTCTCGATGCCGTCCACCCGGGTCCTGGCCAGTGCCTCGTCGAGGCGTTCCAGCGCGTGCGCCCGGTCCGAGCCGTACGCGATGACCTTCGCGAGCATCGGGTCGTACGACGTGGTCACCTCGGTGCCCGTCTCCACCCAGCCGTCCACGCGGACGCCGCCGGGGAACTCGACCCGCGTCAGCAGGCCCGCGCTCGGCCGGTGGTCGCGCGAGGGGTCCTCGGCGTACACCCGGGCCTCGACGGCGTGACCGCGCGGTGCCCCCGGTTCTTGTACGACCTCCGACTCCCCGCGCGCGAGCCGCAGCATCCAGGCGACGAGGTCGACGCCGTAGATCTCCTCGGTGACCGGATGTTCCACCTGGAGGCGGGTGTTGACCTCCAGGAAGTAGGCCTCCTCGCGGGCGGCGTCGTAGACGAACTCGACCGTTCCGGCAGAGCGGTATCCGACAGCGGCACACAAGTCTTTTGCCGCCGTGGCGAGTTGGGCGCGGACGGAGGACGGCAGGCCCGGTGCCGGGGCCTCCTCCAGCACCTTCTGGTTGCGGCGCTGGAGCGAGCAGTCCCGGTCGCCGAAGGTGACGACCCGGCCCCGGCCGTCGCCGAAGACCTGTACCTCGACATGGCGGGCGTGCTCGACCAGCCGCTCCAGGAAGACGCCGGCGGAGGAGAAGGAGGCCGCGGCGACGCGTTGCACCCGCTCCCACGCCTCGGTCAGTTCGTCGGCGGAGCGACATGCCGACATACCGATGCCGCCGCCACCGCCGGTGGCCTTCAGCATGACGGGATAGCCGATGCGGGCGGCCGCCTCCAAGGCCTCCGTGAGGCCGGGGAGAAGTCCCGTGCCGGGCGCCAGCGGCACCCCGGCCGCCTCCGCCGCGGCCCGCGCCGTGTGCTTCGCCCCGAACAGCTCGAGCTGCTCCGGCGTCGGTCCCACGAACACGATTCCGGCGTCCTCGCAGCGCCGTGCGAAGGCCGCGTCCTCGGACAGGAAGCCGTACCCGGGGTGGATCGCCCCGGCCCCGGTGTCCTTGGCCGCCTTCAGGACGAGGTCGGCGTCGAGATACGACTCCTTCGCGGGCGCGGGCCCCAGCCGTACCGCCTCGTCGGCGAGCCGGACGTGGGGCGCGCCGCGGTCGGCGTCGGAGTACACGGCGACCGTGCGCAGGCCGAGTTCGCGGGCGGTGCGGATGATCCGTACCGCGATCTCGCCGCGGTTGGCGACCAGCAGGGTGTCGAAGGTCATCCCGTCGCCCCGCTCGCCTCGATGCTCATTTCCACCGCGGTCGGCTCGAAGCCGTTGCAGGGGTTGTTGATCTGCGGGCAGTTGGAGACCAGCACGAGGACGTCGCACTCGGCGCGCAGGGTCAGCGTGAGCCCCGGGGCCGAGATGCCGTCGACGATGCCGAGGGTGCCGTCCTTCTCGACCGGCACGTTCATGTACCAGTTGATGTTCGAGACGAGATCGCGCTTGCCGAGGCCGTACTTGGCGCCCTCCGCGAGGAAGTTGTCCACGCAGGCGTGCTGGGACCAGGTGTGGTGGCCGTACCGCAGGGTGTTGGACTCCTTGGAGCAGGCGCCGCCGACCGTGTCGTGCCGGCCGACCTCGTCCGCGACCACGGTCATCAGCGGGGTGTGCTCGTTGGACATCAGCACGCTGCCGGTGGTGAGGAAGAGGTTGCCCTGCGCGTGGATCGTGTCGGGCGCGCTGTAACGGACGGCCGTGTCGTGGGCGTCGTACACCAGGAAGTCGACGGCCTGGTTGCCGTGCAGGTCGGTGACGGTGAGCGTCTGACCGGTGCGGACGACGGCGGACCAGGCGGCCCGGGCCAAAACCACGGTCTTCATGCGATCCCCCTCGCGGCAAGGAACTCGGCGGTGTTCAGGAAGGCGCGGCGGCTCTCGGGTGTGGCCTCCCACAGCGGGTCGCCCGGCACGGTCGCGGCCGCGCGCCAGGCGAGGACCTCCAGCGGAGTGCTGACGTACTCCGTGCGGGGGTCGACGGGGTGCGGCACGTTCGTGATCAGCACGGTCACGTCCTGCTCGGCGCGGAGCGTGACGCTGCCGCCGGGGCCCGCCGAGCCGATGAAGTCCAGCGAGCCGTCGTCGCGGACCCGCACGCCCTGGAAGAAGGAGAGCGAGGGCGGCAGGTCACGGGGTTCGAGGCCGTTCTTGGCGGCGGCCAGCTTGAAGAGCTCGCGGCCCGCGGGGGACGCGGACTGCGGGGTTCCGTCGCCGTAGCGCTGGGTGTTGCGTACGAGGGTGGAGGTGCCGCAGAGCGTGTCGTGGTGGCCGGAGGTGTCGGCGACCAGGGAGGCGAGGACGCGGCCCTGGTCGGAGAGGAGCAGCTGCCCCTCTCCCAGGTAGGCGTTCCACTGGACCTTGACCGTGTCCGCCACGTTCAGGCGCTCCCATGGGCGGTCGGCGGCGTACAGGAGCAGGTGTGCGCAGGCGTCGCCCCTGAGGTCGGTCAGCCTGAGTTCCGTGCCGCGGGCCAGCACCTTGTGCGTGTAGTTGCCGGCCGCCACGGTCTCCGCCCACACCAGGTGGCCCGCCTCGCAGGGGGGCGCGGGCCAGGCGCTCGCCGGAACGACGGGCATGGCCTCCGTGCGGGAGCCCTCTTGTGCCCGGGCGTGGGCACGGGCTCCGTATGTGGTCGCTGTCGCCATCGCGAGTCCTCCGGCTCCTGGGTGGTTTCTGTCGCTCGACAGAAATTAGGGGCGGGGAGGGTCGGAGTCGTATCCCGAGTGTTGCCGGACGGTTACCGACCCCTCACGGGTCGCTCCGCGGACTTGAGGGTGCGGGTCGTTCGTGGCTGGGCGTGCGGTTCCTCGTGCCCCTTGGGGGCGGAGCCGTGTGCGAGGATCGAACGCATGGGAAGTGGTGGCGGGCGACGGGTCGGACGGCCTCGGGCTGCGCAGCGGCCGGACAGCGGGCTGTCGCCGCGGGACGAACTGCTCGACGCCGCCGCCGAGTTGTTCACCACGCGGGGGTACGCCGCGACGACCACCCGTGCCGTCGCCGAGCGGGCCGGTATGCGCCAGGCGTCGATGTACCACTATGTCTCCGGCAAGGAGGAGCTGCTCGCCGAGCTCCTGGAGTCCACCGTCACGCCCTCGCTGGCCTTCGCCCGGGAGCTCCTCGCCGACGACGCGACCCCGCCCGAGGGCCGGCTGTGGGAGCTGTGCCGCACCGACGTGGAGCTGCTCTGCGGGGGCCCGCACAACCTGGGCGGGCTGTATCTGCTGCCCGAGGTGCGCGCCGAGCGGTTCGCCGGCTTCCATGCCGTACGGGCCGAGTTGAAGGACACCTACCGGCAGCTGCTGGCCGCGACGGCCACGGGTGGCTCGTTCGTCAAGAGTGAACTCGACCTGCGGACGGATCTGCTGTTCGGCCTCATCGAAGGGGTCATCCTCGTGCACCGGTCCGACCCCGAGCGGCCCGCGTCCGCGTTCGCCGAAGCAACCGCCGACGCGGCGCTGCGGATCGCCGGAATCTGACGTACCGCCCTGTGCAGGTGCGGTTTTCGCATGCCCGTACGCCGTTACTCATCGTGTACGAACGCATTCCGAGCGTGTAAATGGCCGAGGGTACTCCTGCCGTACGGGCGATTTCAGGTGGTTGCTGAATATGACACAGCGATGATCCGGTCGGACTAAGCTCGCCCGCGGCGCACCGAGTTGAGATGTATTCGTGCGCTTGTTCCCAAAAGTTCCGAAGATTCGGTTTGACCACGCAGTTTCCCCCACGAACTCCCCCCCGACCCCAGCCGATTTTTCTCAGAGGGCATACATGGTGAGTGTTCAATCGCCTCCCGGTGGCCGTGAACTTCCCTACGCGCGTGTGCTGTTGCCGCCGGCCATACTGATGGCCGCCGTGACCGGGGCCGCCGTCGCCGTGGTGACGGGCCCGGCCCGGGCCGCCGTCGGCTGGTGCGGCGGCATCGCGACGCTGCTGGTGATCGCGGTCGCCGCCGAAGCCGTACGCCGTGGCCGCGTCATCCGTGACGTACGCGCCGAACTGGCCCGCCGTACCGCGTACCTGGAACAGCGCATCGCCGCCCACGAACAGGACATCGTGTGCTTCCACAAGGAAGTCCTGCCCGCCGCGATCAGGCGCATGAACCGCGGCATGAACCCCGACCAGGTGGCGCTCCGCTTCGGCGTCGACGACCCCAGCCTGCCCCAGATCTCCGAGGTGGAACGGGACCTGCTGGGCACCTTCCTCCAGTTGCTGGACACCGAGAAGCTGATGCTCGACTCCTCGCACCGGTCCTTCGTCAACATCGCCCGCCGTGTACAGGCGATCGTCCACCAGCAGAACAAGGAACTCCGTGAGATGGAGGAGGACCACGGGCGCAACCCCGAGGTCTTCGACGACCTGCTGCGTATCGACCACGGCACCGCGCTGATCGGCCGCCTCGCCGACTCCATCGCGGTGCTCGGCGGCGGCCGCCCCGGCCGCAACTGGCCCCAGCCCGTGCCGCTGTTCAGCGTGATGCGCGGCGCGATGTCCCGGATCCTCGAGTACCGCCGTATCGAGCTGCACTCCATTGCCGACGTCGCCGTCAACGGCATCCACGTCGAACCGGTCATCCACGCCGTCGCCGAACTGCTCGACAACGCGACGCGCTATTCGCCGCCGACCAGCAAGGTGCACCTGACCGCACTCAAGGTGCAGAGCGGTGTCGCCGTCGAGATCGAGGACTCCGGCGCCAGCTTCAGCGACGAGGCCCGCGGCAAGATGGAGGAACTGCTCCGGCAGGCCGCGGCCGGCACCGACCTCCAGGTTCTCGGCGAGGCCCCCCGGCTCGGCATGCCCGTCGTGGGCCGCCTCTCGGCGATGTACGACATGAAGATCGCGCTCCGGCAGTCCGCGTATGGCGGTGTCCGCGCGGTCGTCGTGGTGCCGAGCAAGATGCTCACCGAGGACCCCGCCCCCGCTCTCGCGCACGGCATCGGCGCGAACGCCTCCGCGACCATGGACACCGACGGGGTCGAGGGGCCCAACCGCAAGCCGAAGAAGCGTCGTCCGACCACCGGACCCCGCCGCCCCGAGGACGACGAGCCCCGGGACGACGACGCCCCCCTGGTCACCGAGTGGACGGCGGGCGGCCTGCCGCAGCGCCGCAGCCGGGTCAAGACCCCGCTCAGCCAGCGCTACGCCGAGGCGGCCCGGGTCGCCGCGGAGGAAGCGGCGGCCGCGGCGGCGGCGCCCTCCTGGGACACCGTGCCCGCCGCCCCGAAGGAGGAGAAGCCTCCACCAGGCCTGTGGGTCGAGTCGTTCTGGGAAGGCCTCAAGCGCGACCCGGACCCCAACGCGTTCACCAGGAAGAATCAGCCGGCCGCCGAGGCCGACGACGAGGGGGACCTCAAGTGATCCATCAGCGGGACGACTTCGACTGGATGCTCAGGGATCTCGCTGACGGTGTACCGGGTATCCAGCAGATCGTGGTGCTCTCCGCCGACGGACTGCGCATCGCACGCTACGGCGGCAACCCGGACGCCGCCGACCGCGTCGCCGCGGCCTGCGCGGGCCTGCAGAGTCTGGCCGCGGCGGTCGCCGGCGAGGTTCCGCACAGCGACGGCACGATGAACATGGTCCTCATCGAGGTCGACAGAGGCTACTTCTACCTGATGTCCGCCGGGGCCAACGCCTATCTCGCGGTCCTGGCCAACCAGGTCGCGGAGCCCGGCCTGATGAGCAACCGCATGCGCGACCTCGTCGCCCGGATCGGTACGCATCTGACCAGTCCGCCGCGGCGCAACGGGCAGACCGTATGACTCCTCCGCAACGCCGACGGCGACACCCCAAGCAAGAGTTCACCGAGCCTCCCCAGGAGCGGCCTCCCCAAGAGGAGCAGGAAGAGGACCCCAAGAATCCCGGGCGCCTGTACCTGCTCACCGGTGGGGGCGGGGAGGGTGAGCGGGCCGACCTGGACCTCGTCACCTTGATCGTGGCGCGCGCCGACGCGCCGTCGACCACCACCCAGCCGGAGCAGTCGGTGCTGCTCCGGCTCTGCCAGGCCCCGCTGTCCGTGGCCGAGCTCTCGGCCTACCTCAATCTGCCGTTCAGCGTGGTGACCGTCCTGCTCACCGAGCTGCTGGCGGCTGGACTGGTACAGGCACGCGCCCCGATCGTCCGCTCGGCGCTCCCCGACCGTTCCCTCCTCGAAGCGGTGATGCATGGACTTCAAAAGCTCTGACACGATCACCGGCCCGCGCGCCGAGGACCGTCTGCCGCACACGGCGAAATCCGCCGTGAAGATCGTGATCGTGGGCGGTTTCGGAGTCGGCAAGACGACCATGGTGGGTGCCGTCAGCGAGATCAAACCGCTGACCACCGAGGAGACCATGACGCAGGCCGGCATCGGCATCGACGACAACTACGGCTCGGAGACCAAGACCGCGACCACCGTCGCCATGGACTTCGGCCGCATCAGCATCACGGAGCAACTGGTGCTCTACCTCTTCGGCACCCCCGGCCAGGAGCGCTTCTGGTTCCTGTGGAACGGACTCTTCGAGGGCGCGCTCGGCGCGGTCGTGCTGATCGACACCCGTCGGCTGGAAGTCAGCTTCGAGGTGATCGGCCGTCTGGAGGAGCGCGGTGTGCCGTTCGTCGTCGCCATGAACACCTTCCCGGACGCGCCCAGCTATCCGATCGAGGACCTGCGCACCGCGCTCGACCTGTCCGAGGAGATCCCGATCGTGCAGTGCGACGCGCGCCGCCGGGCCTCCAGCCGGGACGTCCTGATGACACTGATGCACTTCCTGTACTCGCTCACGATGGACCAGGCACGCACCTGACGCCCGCGGTGACCTCGACTCTCCTCCCAGGACACCCGACCACCCCCGTGACCCCGGACACCCCCAAGACACCGGATCCACCTCAGTTTCGGAGCGATCACCGTGACGTCTGAATCCCACTCCCCGGCCGGTACGGACGACCGTACGCCCGCCCCGCCGCCCGGCTGCCCCGCTCACGGCCCCGGCCCCGGTCCCGGCGGACTGCACCGGCTGTACGGCACCGAGGCGGACGCGCTGGGAGACCTGTACGAGAGACTCCGCGAGGAGCACGGTGCGGTCGCCCCCGTCCTGCTCCACAACGACGTGCCGATCTGGATGGTGCTCGGCCATGCCGAGAACATGCACCTGGTGAGCACCCCCACGCACTTCACCCGGGACAGCCGGGTGTGGAACGCCGTCAAGGACGGCACGGCCGGCCCCGACCACCCGCTCGCGCCGCACATCGCCTGGCAGCCCATCTGTTCCCACGCCGAGGGCGACGAACACCTGCGGCTGCGCGGCGCGGTCATCGGCGCCATGTCGACCATCAACCACCGCACGATCCGGCGGCACATCAACCGGGCGACCCAACTGCTCGTCAACCGGTTCTGCGAGAAGGGCCGGGCCGACCTGGTCGGTCAGTTCGCCGAGCACCTTCCGATGGCCGTGCTGTGCGAGATCCTCGGCATGCCCGACGAGTACGACGACCGGCTGGTGCAGGCCACCCGCGACCTGCTCAGGGGCACCGAGACCGCGATCTCCAGCAACGAGCACGTCATGAACATCCTGATCCGGCACACCGCCCGACGCCGGGCCCAGACCACCGCGGACTTCACCAGCGTCCTGATCAACCACCCGGCCGGGCTCACCGACGACGAGGTGTCCCAGCATCTGCGCCTCGTACTGCTCGCCGCCTACGAGGCCACGGCGAACCTTCTCGCCAACGTGCTGCGCGTGGTCCTCATCGACCCCCGCTTCCGTGCCCGGCTGAACGGCGGCCAGATGACGGTGCCCCAGGCGGTCGAGCAGTCCCTGTGGGACGAACCGCCGTTCAGCGCCGTCCTCGGCTACTTCGCCAAACAGGACACGGAGTTGGGCGGTCGGCAGATCCGTCAGGGAGACGGCCTGATCCTGGGGATCGCGCCGGGCAACATCGACCCCAGGGTACGTCCCGACCTCAGCGCCGACATGATGGGCAACCGCGCCCACCTCGCCTTCGGCGGCGGGCCCCACGAGTGCCCGGGCCAGGACATCGGCCGCGCCATCGCGGACGTCGGCGTCGAGGCGCTGCTCATCCGGCTGCCCGACGTCGAACTCGAAGGCGACGAGGAGGAGTTGCGCTGGCGCTCGTCGATGTCCTCACGGCACCTGGTGGAGCTGCCGGTGTACTTCCAGCCGCAGGCGCCGCAGGACGTCGAGGAAGTGCCCTCCATCAACCCCATCCCGCGGCAGCTGCCGAGCCTGCGGGTCACGACGGACGAGCCGACGGAGGCGCCCGGCCCGCAGCCGCTGCCGTCTCCCGCCGTGCCGCCGACACCGGAACCCGTACGCCGCCTCGGCGCCTGGCAGCGTTTCCTGCGCTGGTGGCGGGGCTACTGAGCCTGGTCGTCGACGATCACGTCCCCTGGGCCCAGTCGTCGTACGAGGACCAGGCCCGCAGCACCCGCTCGCTGACGAACCGGTGCGCGCGCCCCGTGATCGGATCGGTGAACTCCAGTACCCGCGCCAGCAGTTGGAGCGGACGCCGGAAGTCACCGGCCGGTACGGGGCCGGTCACCACCGGGTAGAGCGGATCACCGAGGATCGGCACGCCCAACGCGGTCATGTGCACGCGTAGTTGATGGGTCTGCCCGGTGTGCGGGAGCAGGCGGTAGCGCCCGAGTCCGTCGCGGTGGTCGGTGAGTTCGACCTCCGTGACGGCGTTCGGCTCGCCCGGCACCTCGCGCGCGGCCATCACCCCGCGCTCCTTCACGATCCGGCTGCGGACCGTCCGCGGGGGCGCGAGCCCCGCGTCGTACGGGGCCACCGCCTCGTACTCCTTGCGGACCAGCCGGTCGCGGAACAGCGTCTGGTAGGCGCCGCGCTCCTCGGGCCGCACGGTGCACAGCACGAGCCCGGCGGTGAGGCGGTCCAGCCGGTGCGCGGCGCCGATCGTCGGCAGCGCGAGCTCCCGCCGCAGCCGGGCCAGCGCGGTCTCGGCGACATGGCCCCCGCGCGGGGTGGTGGCGAGGAAGTGCGGCTTGTCGGCGACGACGATGTGCTCGTCGCGGTACACCACGTCGAGGGCGAACGGGACCGGCTCCTCGTCGGGCAGCTCCCGGTGGAACCACACGAACATCCCCGGCTCGTACGCCGTGTCGGGGGCCACCGGACGCCCGTCGGCGCCGACGATCAGCCCGTCCCCGAACATCCCGTCGATCACCCCGGGCCCCGCCGCGAGCCGCTCCACCAGATGCTCCCGCACGGTGGCCCACCCCCCGTCCCGCGGCAGCCTGACCCGCACGGGGTCGACTCCGTCGCGCTGCGGCAGGGGGGAGGGCGGGATCCGGGGCTTGCGTCTCACCTGGTCAAGCGTACGAGGCTCGGGCGGGGGAGGGGCTCAGGCGTACGAGGCCGGGACCGCCTCGGGAGTCTCCGCCGCCGGTGTCCGCGCCCGGTAGGCCCGGTACGCGGCGCCCGCGACCAGGGTCAGGCCCAGGAACAGCACCGTGAACCACTGGAAGTACCAGTGCCCGCCCGCCGGGTCGTACACCGCCGCCCGCGGCCAGGCGAGGTTGACGGTCATGAAGAGACCGTAGAGGAGGGCGATCGCGTTGACGGGGACGCCCCAGCGGCCCAGCGAGAAGAGCGGGGCGCCCGTCTCGTCGGTGCCGTCGGCGGTGAACTCCCCGCGCAGCCGGCGGATCAGCAGCGGACCGGTCACCATCGCGTACGCCAGGTACAGCATCACGATGCAGGTGGTGCCGATCGCCAGGAAGGCGTCCGGGGAGGCGAAGTTGAGCAGCAGCAGGGCGGCGGCGAGGACGCCCACGACCAGGGCGGGGGCGCCCGGCATGCCGGTGCGCGGGTTGACCTGGGCGAGGCGGCGGGAGAAGGGGAGCTGGTGGTCGCGGGCCATCGAGAAGAGCATGCGGCAGGCGGCGGTCTGGATCGCCAGGGTCGCCACCGCGATGGCCACCACGACGTCGGCGAGCAGTGCGCGGCCGACCCCGTCGCCGAGGCTGCTGGTCAGGACGTAGCTCAGGCCGTCGACGCCGAGACGGCCGTCGGTGAGGCTCGGCGCGGCGAGCAGTCCGCCGAGCACGATCAGCCCGCCGAGCAGACCCGCCGCGCCGAGCGCGGTGAGGATCGTACGGGGCGCGGTGCGGCGCGGGTTGTGGGTCTCCTCGCTCATCTCACCGGCGCTGTCGAAGCCGATCATGACGTACGCGGCCATGAACGAGCCCACCATCAGCGCCCCGAACAGGCCGGTGCCGCCCTCGCCGGTGTGGAAGGTGATGCCGGGGGAACGCTCGGAGTGGGTGAGCAGGAGCACGATGATCAGGACGGCGCCGATGATCTCCGCGGTGACGCCGATCCGGTTGATCAGGGACATCACACGGTTGTCGATGACGTTCACCAGCGTGGTCAGCACGAGCAGGATCACGCCGAGGACCGCCGCGTTGGCCGCGCCGTCCGGGCTGGTGGGGGTCGGATCGCTGCCGACCAGCTGGAAGCCCGACCAGATCGCGGGCAGCACCATCTGCAGAGCGAGCGCCGCCGCCGCGACCACCACGATCTGACCGATCACCATGATCCAGCCGGCGAACCAGCCGAAGGAGAGGTTCGACAGACGGGAGGACCACTGGTAGATCGCGCCGGAGATCGGATAGCGCGCGGCGAGCTCCGCGAAGCAGGCGGCGACCGTCAACTGGCCCACCAGCACGGCCGGCCACGTCCAGAAGAAGACGGGGCCGCCGAACGCGTACCCGAAGGCGAAGAACTGGAAGACGGTCGTCAGGACGGAGATGAAGGAGAAACCGGCGGCGAACGAGGCGTACCGGCCGAGGCTGCGGTGCAGCTCCTGGCGGTAACCGAACTCGGCCAGCGAGCGGTCGCCGGAGGACTCCGGTGGATCGGGGCGTACGTCGGAGGGAGCGGTGGTGGTCACGGCGGCACCTGCCTTCGGCGCGGAAGGGTGGGCGGAACGGGGGTGAGCCGAATTCCTGTCGGGTGACAGAAATTAGGGAGACCCTGTTTCGCCCGCGTGACGCGGCCGTATCCGCGGCGGGCCTAACTCCTCACGTCCTTGCCGGGGGAAGAGGCACTGCCCGACTGGAAGTAGCGGGTTGAAGATCCTGAACGCCGGCGCGTGGCTCAAGGAGGGGATCTGGGAGAAGGTGATCCTCGGTCTGGGCGACTGCGAGGGTGCGGCCTTGACGCCTGCGTACCAGTTCCCCTCCATGGAGGTGACCATCAAGGCCGTGGCGGCGGTGTGGCTGTCGATCCGTACGTTCAGGTCGTACCAGCGCTCCGCATGACCCGAGGGGCGGGAGTCAGGAGGCGGTCGGCGCGGTCGCCTCCTGCTCCGCCTCCACCTGCGCGTTCCAGTCCCGCTTGCTCGCCTGCCAGCCGTCCTCGTTGTGCCCGAGGCGCCAGTAGCCAGAGATGGACAGGTCCTCGCGCGGGATCTCGCGCTCGACCCGCAGCAACCGGCGCAGCTCCTTCACGAAGCCCGCCTCGCCGTGCACGAACGCGTGCACCCGGCCCGCCGGGAAGTCGAGGGCGCGGACGGCCTCCACCAGCGCCTCGCCGATGGGCCGGTCGCCGCGGTGCAGCCAGACGACCTCCACGTCGGAGTCGATCTTCTGCTCCTCCTCGCGCCCGGAGATCTCCACGAAGGCGCGGGCCACGGCGCCGTCCGGCAGCGCCTCCAGCGCGGCACTGATCGCGGGCAGCGCGCTCTCGTCACCGGCGAGCAGATGCCAGTCGGCGCTCGCGTCGGGCGCGTAGGCGCCACCCGGACCCATGAACCGCACGACCTCGCCCGGCTGGACGCGCGCCGCCCACGGCCCGGCCAGGCCCTCGTCGCCGTGCACCACGAAGTCGAGCGTCAGCTCGCGCAGTTCGGGGTCCCAGGCGCGCACGGTGTACGTGCGGGTCACCGGCCAGTGCTCGCGCGGGAGTTCCTCGCGAATCCGCTCCATGTCGAAGGGCTCGGTGTAGGTGACACCCTCCGGGGCGAACAGCAACTTCACATAGTGATCGGTGCTGGCGCCCGCGGTGAACTCGGCGAGGCCCTCGCCGCCCAGCACGACACGCTGCATATGGGGAGTCAACCGCTCGGTCCGCACGACGCGCGCGGAGTGGGGCTTCCTGGACCTGCGTGCCGGACGCTCTGCCATGACGGCCTCCTCGTTCACTCGCTTAGGCTTACCTAAGTTAGCATCTCTCCCTAGTTAACACCCCCCGCGTGAGAAGCTCCTGAGTTCCCCACGACGGGGCTCGGGTCGCGCGGTGGGAGGGGTCGAGTCCCGCTCCACGAGTAAGGTTACCCTAAACTGAGAATGGCATTCTTAGAGATGAGAATGTCAATCCCCGTCCTCCATGGTTGATTCGGCCGATCGCGTCGACTTCAGTCGCCGAGCGTGGTGAGCAACCGCTGCAGCGATCCGCCCAGACCCCAGCGCGCGGCCAGCTCCTTCAGTGCGGCCGGGTCGCGCGGCGTGTGCGGCAGCGCCGTGTCGACGTCCGGCAGGGGGACGTCACCGGCGACCCGTACGACCTTGGGCGCGACGGCGACATACGGCCGCGACTCGTCGAGCCGCTTGCGCTGAGAAGGCGTCAGTTTCGCCTTCGGATCGTCGACCGCGGCCATGATCGCGGCCAGGTCGCCGAACTGGTCGAGCAGCTTGGCCGCTGTCTTCTCGCCGATCCCCGGCACCCCCGGCAGACCGTCGCTCGGGTCGCCGCGCAGCAGCGCCAGATCCGCGTATCCGCTGCCGTCGACCCTGTACTTCTCGCGCAGCCAGGTCTCGTCGGTGAGCTGGAGCGTGCCCACGCCTTTGAGGGGATACAGGACGCGCACCCCCCGCTTGTCGTCGACGAGTTGGTAGAGGTCGCGGTCGCCGGTGACGATGTCGACCGGGCCGTCGGCGTGCCCCGTGAAGGTGCCGATCACATCGTCCGCCTCGTACCCCTCGACCCCCACGCGCGCGATGCCCAGCGCGTCGAGGACCTCCTCGATGACCGGCACCTGCGGGGAGAGGGTGTCCGGCACCTCCTCCTCGTCCGGACGGCCGGCCTCGGTCTCCACGGCGACGCGATGCGCCTTGTACGAGGGGATCAGGTCGACCCGCCACTGCGGGCGCCAGTCCGCGTCCATACAGGCCACCAGGTCATCGGGGCGATGGTCCTTGACCAGCCGGTCGATGAAGTCGAGCAGCCCGCGCACGGCGTTCACGGGCGTGCCGTCCGGGGCCTTCACCGAGTCGGGGACCCCGAAGTAGGCCCGGAAGTACAGGGAGGCGGTGTCGAGCAGCATCAGGCGTCTGGTCACGCCTCGCATCATGCCGTACGGCACTGACAGTGACCTGGACCACTCCTGTGTTTGCTCCGTGTAAGCGGGGGCAGGCGCGGCATCGGGACAAACCCGGTTGCTCATTCAACTGTCCGATCGAGAGGCACACGTGTCATCCAGGCTTGAGGCCGAGCATTTGTACAAGGTGTTCGGGAGACGACCCGACGCCGCGGTGGAACGGCTCCGTCAGGGAGCCGACCGTGAGGAACTGCGCGCCGACGGCACCACCGCCGCCGTGATCGACGCGTCCTTCACGGTGGAACCCGGCCAGATCTTCGTCGTCATGGGCCTGTCCGGATCCGGCAAGTCCACCCTCCTGCGCATGCTCAACGGGCTCCTGGAACCCACCGCGGGCCAGGTGCGCTTCGACGGCCAGGACCTGACCGCGCTCAGCGCCCGCGCGCTGCGCGAGGTGCGCTCGAAGAAGATCAGCATGGTCTTCCAGCACTTCGCGCTCTTTCCGCACCGCAGCGTCCTGGAGAACGCGGCCTACGGCCTGGAGGTCCAGGGCGTACCGGGCGCCGAGCGCAAGGAACGCGCCACCAGGGCCCTGGAGCTGGCCGGACTCGCCGGCTGGGAGAAGTCCTGGCCCGACGAGCTGTCCGGCGGTATGCAGCAGCGCGTCGGCCTCGCCCGCGCGCTCGCCACCGACGCCGATCTGCTGCTGATGGACGAGTCGTTCAGCGCGCTCGACCCGCTGATCCGCCGCGACATGCAGGACCAGCTGATCGAGCTCCAGAAGAAGCTCAAGAAGACCATCGTCTTCATCACCCACGACCTCAACGAGGCGATGCGCCTCGGCGACCGGATCGCCGTCATGCGCGACGGCCGCATCGTCCAGATCGGCACCGCCGAGGACATCCTCGTGCGCCCGGCGGACGACTACGTCGCGTCCTTCACCCAGGACGTCGACCGCTCCCGCGTGCTGACCGCCGGGGTCGTCATGGACACCGGCATCCGCGGCGACGAGGCGGACTGCGACTGCGAGACCGCCACGCCCGACACCCCCTTCGTGGACCTCTGCGCGATCAGCGCGCGTCTCACGCACCCGGTCGCGGTCCTCGACGCACAGCGCCGACTCGTGGGCGTGGTCCCGCGGCAGCGGCTCGTCGGATTCCTCGGCGACCAGCAGGGGGAACCCACTGCCTGCGCCACACCGCGCGACAAGGGCGACAAGGTGGTGACGGCCGGTGCCTAGGATCCCGTTCGGCGACTGGGTCAACAGCGCCGTCGACTGGCTGCTGAACCACATGGCGTGGCTCTTCGACTTCCTCAAGACCGTCTTCCAGGGCACGTACGACGGCATCGACGCCGTCCTCCAGGCCCCCGAACCGCTGCTCCTCGCGGGCATCTTCGCGGTGATCGCGTTCTGGCTGCGCGGTACCTCCGCCGGTGTCCTCACCTTCGTGGGATTCGCCTTCATCGACTCCCTCGAACTGTGGGAGGACGCGATGGTGACCCTCTCGCTGGTCCTCGTCGCCACGATCATCGCGCTCGTCGTCTCGGTGCCCGTGGGCATCTGGGCGGCGCGCTCCGACCGGGTCAGCGGCATCGTCCGCCCGGTGCTGGACTTCATGCAGACGCTGCCCGCGATGATCTACCTCATCCCGGCGATCCTGTTCTTCGGCACCGGCGCCCCGGCCGGCATCGTGGCCACCCTGATCTTCGCGCTGGCCCCCGGCGTCCGCATGACCGAGCTGGGCATCCGCCAGGTCGACAAGGAACTCGTCGAGGCCGCCGACGCGTTCGGCACCACGCCCCGCAACACCCTGCTGCGCATCCAGCTGCCGCTGGCCCTGCCGACCGTCATGGCGGGCGTCAACCAGGTCATCATGCTGGGCCTGTCCATGGCCGCCATCGCGGGCATGGTCGGCACCGGCGGCCTCGGCGGCGACGTCAACGAGGCCATCGGTCAGCTGAACGTCGGCCTCGGCTCCGAGGCGGGCGTCGCCATCGTCGTCCTGGCGATCTACCTGGACCGCATGACCAGCGCCCTGGGTATCCAGGTCTCCCCGCTCGGCCGCCGCGCCGCCGCCAGACTGCGCGCCGCGCAGGGCCTGAAGATCTGGTCCTACCGCCCCCGCGCGGCCGTCGCCGTGATCGGCGTCGTGGCGCTCGCGCTGGTCGCGGGCGGCATGGGCGTCTTCGGCGGATCGAGTACGTCGTCCACCGCGGCGGACGACGAGAACGTCGGCCAGGGCAAGAAGATCACCATCGGGTACATCCCCTGGGACGAGGGCGTCGCGTCCACCTTCCTGTGGAAGGAGATCCTCGAGGAGCGCGGTTTCCAGGTCGACGTCAAGCAGTTCGACGCGGGCCCGCTGTACACCTCCCTGGCCCAGGGCGACATCGACTTCCAGACGGACTCCTGGCTGCCGACCACCCACGAGCAGTACTGGAAGAAGTACGGCAGCAGGCTCGACGACCTGGGCTCCTGGTACGGTCCCACCTCACTGGAGCTGAGCGTCCCCTCGTACATGAAGGGCGTCGACTCCCTGGCGGACCTCAAGGGCAAGGCCGGCACCTTCGGTGGCAAGATCACCGGCATCGAGTCCAGCGCCGGAATGATGGGCCTGCTCAAGAGCAAGGTCCTGAAGGACTACGGCCTCGACAAGGAGTACAAGGTCGTCGACAGCTCCACGCCCGCCATGCTGGCCGAGCTGAAGCGCGCGTACGCCAAGAAGGAGCCGATCGTCGTGACCCTCTGGTCGCCGCACTGGGCGTACAGCGACTACGACTTGAAGAAGCTCAAGGACCCGCGGGGCGCCTGGGGCAAGGGCGACGGCGTGCACACGCTCTCCCGCAAGGGCTTCGCGCAGGACAACCCGGTCGTCGGGCAGTGGCTGAAGAACTTCAGGATGACCGAGAAGCAGCTCACGGGTCTCGAGGCGGAGATCAACAAGGTGGGCAAGGGCAAGCAGCAGGACGCGGTGCGCGCCTGGCTGAAGCGGAACCCCGGAGTCGTCGACAAGCTGGCCCCGGTCAAGAGCGCCGCGGCCGCCGCCGAGACGAAGCGCCCGCTGGACGTGGCCTGGTTCCCCTGGGACGAGGACGTCGCCGTGACGTACCTCTGGAAGAACGTCCTGGCGCGGCGCGGCTACAAGCTGAACCTCAAACAGATGGACGTCGGCCCCGTCTACACCGGCCTCGCCTCCGGCGACCTGGATCTCAACTTCGACGCCTGGCTTCCGTACGCCCAGTCGAACTACTGGGACCAGCACAAGAACGACCTGAGAGACCTGGGCACCTGGTACCGGCCGACCTCTCTGGAGATCGCCGTGCCCTCGTACGTGAAGGACGTCAAGTCCCTCGCGGACCTCAAGGGCAAGGCGGGCACCTTCGGCGGCCGGATCATCGGCATCGAGCCCGGCACCGGCGAGATGAACCTCCTGAAGACGAAGGTGCTTCCCGGCTACGGCCTGGACAAGGAGTACAAGGTCGTCGACGGCTCCACGCCCGCGATGCTGGCCGAGCTGAAGCGCGCGTACGCCAAGAAGCAGCCGGTCGCCGTCGTCCTGTGGTCCCCGCACTGGGCGTACAGCGAGTACGAGCTCACCAAGCTCACCGACGACAAGAAGCTCTTCGGCGAGGGGAACACGATCCGGACCATCTCCAGCAAGAAGTTCCCCGAGCAGTACCCGCAGCTGACCGAATGGGTCAAGAACTTCAGGATGAGCGAGACCGAACTCGGCACCCTGGAGAGCGAGATCAAGCAGCGCGGCCAGGGCCATGAGGAGGCGGCCGTCGTGGCGTGGCTGAAGGAGCACCCGGACGTGGTGGAGCGGATGACGCCGCAGTAGCCGAAGGGCGTTCGGCGAGGGGTGGCTGTCGGTCGCACGGGACCCGGTCCCGTGCGACCGACAGCCACCCCTTTCGGCTTCGGCGCGGGTACCAGTCGGCCCGTGCTCGCCCCCGACGATCGTGGCGGATACGTCCTTGCGTACGAAAAGGATCCGGACAACCACATCGCCGTACGTGGCCACGCCGATCCGGACGCCCTCCTGTCCGGGAACACCGTCCACGCGTTCGACGCGCCGCGCACCCTCTCGCACCGCGCCGAGGGCACCCCGGACATCACCTCCGTGCACGACGGCACGGTCGAGCTCACCGGTGACACCGAGCACGCTGTGACACCGCCCGTGAACTCCGCGCCACCCTCAGGGACTTCACGACCTGGTACGCCACCCCCGACCGGCGGCCGGACCGCGTCCTGGAGTCCCGGGGTGTGCGCGCCGGTATCGGCGGCCACCCGCTCGTCGAACTCGGCTGCGGGTGGCGAGTTCTGACGGACAGTCAGCAGTGATGCGAGGGGGCTGTGGGCGTCGGCGGGCGTACGTCTATGATCCGACGGCCGGGCGGGCTGATCGGCTGACCATCCGCACCCACGGCGGCAGCCGTGCCTTCGCCGGTCCCTTCGTGACTCCGCTCATCGACCCGGAGGGGCATCCGGCCCCGCTGGTCAGCCTTTTCGTCCCGCGAGAGGGCTCGGCGCCCAGGGAGTCGGGACAACTCGTCTATTGGCGCGAATTGTGACCCTCACCCACCTCCGATGTGTCAGCGATGTGACGGGTGCATGAAACGGTTTGCCGAACATGCGTAGGGTGCAAACAACTCATCAGAAGTTGTGCGCCGAGACAGCTGCCCGAGCGGCAGCCGAAGCAGCAGACCGACGACGCGTGGGAGGGAGCCGAAGCGATGGGCGACCACAAAGAACAGCCCCTTCGGGTGGGTGCGGCCGTCCGGCGGCGGCGCCGGGCACTGGAGCTCACGCTCGCCGTCGTGGCCGAGCGCAGCGGCCTGTCGGTGCCCTTCCTCAGTCAGGTCGAGAACGAACGGGCCCGGCCCAGCCAGAGCTCCCTGGAGCGGGTCGCCGACGCCCTGGGCACCACCGCCGTCGAGCTGCTCGCCGCGGCCGACCCGGCGTGCAGCGTCGATGTCGTGCGCGCCGAGGCGGGCGCCGAGTTCACTCCCGAGGCCCATATGCGCCCCCTGGTGCGCGGTCACCACCAGTTGCACGCCACGGAGTTCACCGGTGACCACGAGGAGGGCCGCGAACTCCAGCACCGCAACGACAAGTTGATGTACGTGGCCGACGGCGCCGTCGAGGTCGAGGCGGAGGGGCGTGCCCACCGACTGGGGCGCGGCGACACGCTGTACCTCACCGGCGGGGTGCGCCACCGGTGGCGGGCGACCGTGCCGGACACCCGGGTGGTCGTGGTCGAGGTAGCCGACCACATCGAGGCGGTGGAGGACCGCCAGACCTTCGGCAGACGCTGAGCCGTTCCCGCGCGGGCCGCTGCGATCGCGGGCCGCTGCGATACTGCTGCCATGCCCGAGACCTCCCGCCATGCCTAGAGGGGCCGCCGGAGTGCGGCGTGTCGTCTCCCTCGTGCCTTCGCTGACCGAGGCCGTGGCCGTCACCGTGCCCGGCGCCCTGGTCGGCGCGACCGACTGGTGCAGCAATCCGCCGGACCTCGACGTCGTGCGCGTCGGCGGCACCAAGAACCCCGCGGTCGACCGGATCGTACGACTCGCCCCGGACCTCGTGATCGCCAACGAGGAGGAGAACCGCGAGCCCGACCTGGCGATCCTGCGGGAGGCGGGAGTCGAGGTGCTGGTCACCGAGGTCCGCGATGTGCCGGGAGCCTTCCGCGAGCTGACGCGGGTGCTGGACGCGTGCGGCGCGCGGACCCGCCCCCGCTGGCTGGACGAGGCGCAGGCCGCGTGGGCGCGGCCGCCCGCTCCCGAGCGTCGTTCGACCGCGATCGTGCCCATCTGGCGGCGCCCCTGGATGGTCCTCGGCCGGGACACGTTCGCGGGGGACGTCCTGGCGCGCCTGGGCGTCGACAACGTGTACGCCCACCACGCCGACCGTTACCCCCGCATCCCCCTGCCCGAACTCCGGGCCGCGGCCCCCGATCTCGTGGTGCTGCCCGACGAGCCGTACCACTTCACCGCCGACGACGGACCCGAGGCGTTCGAGGGGGTGCCCTGCGTGCTCGTCAACGGCCGGCTGCTGACCTGGTACGGACCGTCGCTGGCGCAGGCGCCGGGTGCGCTCAGCGAGGCGCTGCGAGCAGCTCGCCGCTGAGCAGGCCGCGCGTGGTGCGGACGGCGGCCACACACCAGGCGGTCACGAGAAGCGCGTACAGGCCGACCGCGAGCCAGTCGAACGCGACCAACCCGGTGTGCCGGGCCAGGCCCTCGGCGCCGGTGACGCAGGTCCCCACCGGGAAGGTGAACGCCCACCACGTCATCGCGAACCCCATGCCCTGCCGGTGGGCCCGCACCACCAGCGCGCCGGCGAGCCCCAGCCACAGCAGCGCGAAGCCCAGCACGGGGACGCCGTAGAGGACGGCGAGCATTCCGAAGCCCTGGTCGTACGGGGCCGGTACGACGCCCGGCGCGAAGTCCGCGAACTTGCCGACGGCGGTCGTGGACTGGCCCAGCGGGCCGAGCACGAGGAACAGCGTCGGAGTGAGCGCGAGCGGCAGCGGACCCGCGGTGACGAGCCGGGCGAAGATCACCGGCAGCATCACGAAGGTGGCCAACAGGCTCAGCCCGAACAGTGCAACACAGCCGAGGAGCAGGGTCTCCTGGGGCTGGCCCGGAGGCAGATGGGGCACGAGGAGCGGCCCTACGGCGGCCGACACCATGGGCGCGACGACAGGCAGCAGCCAGACGGGGGTGGCCTGGTCGGGGCGGATGCGGTGGCGTACGACCATCAGGTAGGGGATGGCCAGGGCGGCGGCGAGGCCGACGGCCGTACCGACGGTGAACAGTACGGTGTCCACGGTGACCGCCGCCCGCGTCCCGATCCAGTCCCGGCCGACGACGAGGGCGCCGCCGCCCACCGCCAGCAGGGCCATCGCCAGACAGCCGTAGAAGGGCGCCACGGCCGGGTCGAGGAGGTGGGCGCGGGCCTGGTCGCGGTGGTGCGTCCAGTGCAGGGCGCGGGCACCGAGCAGGATCACGAGCAGGACGGCCGACAGGGCCCAGACCGACACGCAGACGGTCCGCAGGCCCGGGACGTCGCCGGGGAGCCCGGCACCCGCCGTGGCGACGATCGCGGTGCCCATGACGGAGGCGTACCAGTTCGGGCCGAGGTGCCGTACGGCGGTGGCCCGCAGGCGCCCGACTTCGGCGGCGGGGGTCGGTAGGAGTGGCTGGGCTACGGTGACCATGGCTCCACGGTCGCGCGCCTGCGGGGTCCCCACCAGGGAGTACGGGTCTATGGGGGCATAAGCTGGCTTTATGGGTGTGAGTGCTGAGGGATCGATGGAAGGCGGCCGGTCGGGGGAACCGGTCGCGGTCGGGATCGCGCACCGGGTGCCCGACCTGGGGGCGCTGGAGCTGCTGCTCGCGGTGGCGCGGCTCGGGAGTCTCGGGCGGGCGGCGCGGGAACTGGGGATCACCCAGCCCGCGGCCAGCAGCCGGATCCGCTCCATGGAACGGCAACTGGGCGTCGCGCTCGTCGACCGCTCACCCCGGGGCTCGCGGCTCACGGACGCCGGGGCGCTGGTCACGGACTGGGCGCGGCGGGTCGTGGAGGCGGCGGAGGCGTTCGACGCGGGGGCGCAGGCGTTGCGGGACCGGCGGGACTCGCGGCTTCGGGTGGCGGCGAGCATGACCATCGCCGAGTATCTGCTGCCGGGCTGGCTGCTGGCGCTGCGCGCGCAGCGACCGGACACGGCGGTGTCGCTGCTCGCCGGGAACTCGGCGGCCGTCGCGGAGCGTCTCCTCGCGGGCGAGGCGGACCTCGGCTTCGTGGAGGGACTGTCCGTTCCCCCAGCCCTCGACTCGACGGTAATCGCCCACGACCGGCTGATCGTGGTGACGGCGCCGGGGCATCCGTGGGCCCGGCGCCGCGCGGCTCTCGCGGGGGCGGAGCTGGCCGCGACGCCGTTGATCCTCCGGGAGGAGGGGTCGGGTACGCGGCAGGTTCTCGACGCGGCGTTGGGCGGGTTGGCGCGGCCGCTGATCGAGCTTTCCTCGACGACGGCGGTGAAGGCCGCGGCGGTGAGTGGGGCGGGGCCCGCCGTCCTGAGCGAGCTGGCCCTCGGCGAGGAGCTGTCGGCTCATCGGCTGGTGAGCATTCCCCTGTCCGACATCCAGCTCCGACGGGCCCTGCGCGCGGTCTGGCCCACGGGCCACCGGCCCACGGGGCCGGCCCGGGAGCTGCTCTCGCTGACGCGGGGCTTGTAGGGGAACCGGCCCGCTCCTTCGGCTGTGGGCCGGTGGGGGCCGATCGCGCAGTTCCCCGCGCCCCCAAAAGCCGCACGGCGGCCGGGGCGGAGAAATCGGTGGCGGGCGGGGTCGGGGGCCCCGCAGGATGCGGGGCATGACTGGGACCGCTCCGCCTGCCGCGGGCTTGCGTACACCCTGGGAAGAACTCCCTCGCTCGCTCCGTGACGCCGTCGCGGACATGCTCGGCGCACCGGTGCGGACGGCCGTCACACAGGAGGGCGGCTTCTCGCCCGGCGCGGCCGCCCGTGTGACCACCACGGACCACCGCCGCGCGTTCGTGAAGGCGGTCAGCGCGGAGGCGAACCCCGACAGCCCCTCCCTGCACCGGACGGAGGCGAGGAACGCCTCCGCGATCCCGCCCAGCGCCCCCGCCCCTCGACTCATCGGCAGCTACGACGACGGCACCTGGGTCGCCCTCGTCTTCGAGGACGTGGCGGGCCGTCAGCCGCATGTCCCTTGGCGCGAGGGTGAATTCAGACGGGTGCTGGACGCCGTCGAGGAACTGAGTCGCACCCTGACCCCGGCCCCGTTCGACGCCCCACCCGCCGCACAGTCCCTGGCCCACGCCTTCCAGGGATGGCGGCAGCTCGTCGACTCCGGGGACACCGAGGGCGAGGGCTTCGACCCATGGACCGCGGCCCACCTGCGCGAACTGGCCGAACTCTCGGCCCCGTGGGCCGAGTTCGCCACCGGCGACACCCTCGCGCACGGCGATCTGCGCGCGGACAACGTCCTGCTCGCCAAGGACGGCAGGGTCGTCTTCGTCGACTGGCCGCACGCCGTGCGCGCCGCCCCGTGGTTCGACCTGCTGCTGATGCTCCCGTGCGTCCGCGCCCAGGGCGGCCCCGACCCGGAAGAGGTGTTCACCACCCATCCGCTGGGCCGCGCCGCCGACCCGGAAGGCGTCACCGCCACCCTGGCGGCCCTCGCGGGCTACTTCGTCCGGCAGTCCCGGCAGCCAGCGCCCCCGGGACTGCCGACCCTGCGCGCCTTCCAGCACGCCCAGGGCGCCGCCGCTCTCGACTGGCTCAGGAAGCGGCTCGCACCAACGCCCGCATGACCCTCAGGTCCTCGCCCATCTCGGGATGCCACTGCACACCCAACACCCAGTGGGGCGAGGGGAGTTCGATCGCCTCAATCGTCCCGTCGAGCGCGTGGGCCGAGGCCGTCAGTCCCTCTCCGAGGCGTTCGACCGCCTGGTGGTGATACGTCGGCACGGCACAGGTCTCCGGCACGACATCCCCGTACAGACTTCCCGCCACCGGCGTCACCTCGTGCTGCCCGAAGACCCCGACGTCCTTCACGTGCCCGTCGATGTGCTGGACGAGCGTGCCGCCGAGGGCGACGTTGAGGAGCTGCAGGCCCCGGCAGATGCCGAGGAGCGGGGTGCCGACGGCCAACGCGGCATGGATCAGGGCGAGTTCCCAGGCGTCGCGGGCGGCGGCCGGCGGTCCGGTCCGCGGGGAGCGCTCGGCGCCGTAGTAGACCGGGTCGACATCGGGGCCGCCCGCGATCACGAGGCCGTCGAGACGGGCGACGGTCGACGCGGCGTGGGAGGGGTCGTCCGGCGGCAGCATCGCGGCGAGACCCCCCGCCGCCTGGACGAGCCGGTGATAGCCGGCCGGCAGCAGCGCGGCCTCCAGCTCCAGCACACCCCAGCGCGCCCCGGCCTCCAGATACGTACTCACGCCGATCAGCGGTCTGCCCGCACTGCCCACACTGCCCACGCCGCCCGTACCTCCCACACCGTGCTCCCTATCGGACCCAATGGAATACCGTCATACCTTTGAAGACCTTTGTACGGTACTCGCCGGCCGCTCACGCCAGGAAACCCCGCAGGAGCGCCGCCGTCCCCGCGCAGTGCTCCCGCATCATCTCCCGCGCCCCGTCCGCGTCCCCGTCGAGCACCGCCTCGACCAGCGCGGTGTGCTGGCGCTGGGAGTGTTCCAGGTTGCGGACCAGGAGGGGGATGCAGTCGAGCAGGTCGTTGACGGAGGCGCGGACGGCCGCGTACTGGGCCGTCAGTGACGGTGAACCGCTCAGCTCGGCGAGGGTGAGGTGGAGCAGGGTGTCCAGGCGCCGGTAGTCCGCCAGCGGAGCCTCGTGCGTGCGGGCCAGCGCCTCACGCAGCCGCTCGGCCTGCTCGGCGGAGAGCCCGTGCGTCGCGCACAGCCCCGCCGCACCCACCTCCAGCACCTCGCGGAAACGCAGTACGTCCTCGATGTCGACCTCGGCGAACCGGCGCCGCAACTCGTCCTCGCCGGGGGTCTCGGCCCGCGGCACCACGAACGTGCCGCCGTACCGTCCGCGCCGCGACTCGACCAGGCCCTGGTCCTGGAGCACCTTGAGCACCTCGCGCAGCGTCACCCGGCTGATCCCCAGCCGCTCCGCCAACTCCCGCTCCGCGGGCAGCCGTCCGCCGCCCGGCACCAGCCCCAGCCGGACCACCTGGAGGATCTGCTCCAGCGCCTCCTCGAAACCGTTGCCCGCCCGCACCGGCCGCAGCACCGGCGTCAGTCGGTCGTTCACACCACCGTCGGCTTCCGCCCGCGTCATCTGGTCGTGCCCCCTTCCCAAGCAATGGTTCTCGGCAATACCTTATGGCTCTCGGCTGACCCAAGGAGGCTTTTCCGGTGGCAGACCGCACACCCCCGCTCCCCGTCGAGGAGCTGCACGCCCTCGTCGCGGGCGGCGAGATCGACACCGTCGTCCTGGCCTTCCCCGACATGCAGGGGCGGCTCCAGGGCAAGCGGTTCGCCGCGCGCTTCTTCCTCGACGAGGTCCTCGAGCACGGCACGGAGGGCTGCAACTACCTCCTCGCCGTCGACGCCGAGATGAACACGGTCGACGGGTACGCCATGTCCTCCTGGGACCGGGGCTACGGCGACTTTGCCATGCGCCCCGATCTCAGCACCCTACGGCGGGTGCCGTGGAACGAGGGCACCGCCCTGCTCGTCGCCGACCTCGTCTGGAACGACGGCTCCCCGGTCGTGGCCGCGCCCCGCCAGATCCTGCGCCGCCAGCTCGACCGGCTCGCCGAACTCGGCTACACCGCCCAGGTCGGCACCGAGCTCGAGTTCATCGTCTTCAAGGACACCTACGAGCAGGCCTGGGACGCGGGCTACAAGGGGCTCACCCCGGCCAATCAGTACAACATCGATTACTCGCTCCTCGGAACCGGGCGCATCGAGCCGCTGCTGCGCCGCATCCGCAACGAGATGCAGGCCGCGGGGCTGACCGTCGAGTCCGCCAAGGGCGAGTGCAACCTCGGCCAGCACGAGATCGCCTTCAAGTACGACGAGGCGCTGGTCACCTGCGACCAGCACGCCATCTACAAGGCCGGCGCCAAGGAGATCGCCTCCCAGGAGGGCGTCTCGCTCACCTTCATGGCGAAGTACAACGAGCGCGAGGGCAACTCCTGTCACATCCACCTTTCGCTCGCGGACGCGGACGGCACGAACATGATGGCGGGCTCCGCCCAGGACCCCGGTGGCATGTCGGAGGTCATGCGGTACTTCCTCGCCGGGCAGCTGGCCGCCCTGCGCGACTTTGCGCTCCTCTACGCGCCCAACATCAACTCCTACAAGCGTTTCCAGCCCGGCTCCTTCGCGCCGACCGCCGTCGCCTGGGGATACGACAACCGCACCTGTGCGCTCCGCGTCGTCGGCCACGGCCGCTCGACGCGCTTCGAGAACCGGCTGCCCGGGGGTGACGTCAATCCGCACCTGGCCGTCGCCGGACTGGTCGCGGCCGGTCTGTACGGCATCGAACAGAAGCTGGAGCTGCCGGAGCCGTGCGCGGGCAACGCGTATGCCGCCGAGTACGCGCACGTGCCCACCACCCTGCGCGAGGCCGCGGAGCTCTGGGAGAACAGTCCCATCGCCAAGGCCGCCTTCGGTGACGAGGTGGTCGCGCACTACCGCAACATGGCGCGCGTCGAGCTGGAGGCCTTCGACGCCGCGGTGACCGACTGGGAGCTGCGCCGCTCCTTCGAACGCATGTGAGGCCCTTCTTGTCCGAGCAGTCCGCCCCGTCCGTCCCGTCCGCCCCGTCCGAACACCAGCTCCACGTGCTCAATCCGGCCACCGAGGAACTCGTCGCCACCGTCCCGGCCGCCACCGCGCAGGACGTGGACGCCGCCGTCGTGCGGGCGACGAAGGCGCAGGCCGCGTGGGCCGCGCTGGCCCCCGGCGACCGCGCCCGGCTGCTGCGCCGCTTCGCCGCCGCCGTCGACGGCCACCTCGAAGAACTGGCCCGCCTCGAGGTCCGCGAGGCCGGTCACACCCTCGGCAACGCCCGCTGGGAGGCGGGCAACGTCCGAGACCTGCTCGACTACGCGGCCGGGGGAGTGGAGCGGCTCACCGGCCGCCAGATCCCGGTCCCGGGCGGCCTCGACGTGACCATCCTCGAACCGCTGGGTGTCGTGGGCGTCATCGCGCCCTGGAACTTCCCGATGCCGATCGCCGCCTGGGGCACCGCCCCGGCGCTCGCGGCCGGCAACGCGGTCGTCCTCAAGCCTGCCGAGACGACCCCCCTGACCGCGCTCCGGTTGGCCGAGCTGGCTCTGGAGGCCGGTCTACCCGAGGGGCTCTTCCAGGTGCTCCCAGGCCACGGCCCGGTCGCGGGCAACGCGCTCGTCGAGCACCCCGGCGTCGCGAAGATCGTCTTCACCGGGTCAACGGCCGTGGGCAAACAGGTGTTGGTGAAGGGCTCGGCCCTGCTCAAGCGCGTCACACTCGAACTCGGCGGCAAGAGCCCCAACATCGTCTTCGCCGACGCGGATGTCGAGGCCGCCGCCGCAGCGGCTCCGATGGCCTTCCTCGACAACTCCGGCCAGGACTGCTGCGCCCGCACCCGCATCCTCGTCCAGCGCTCCGCCTACGACCGCTTCGTCGGCCTTCTCGCCCCGGCGATCGAGTCCGTCGTCGTCGGCGACCCCTCCGACGAGCTGACGCAGATGGGCCCGCTGATCTCCCGGGCGCAGCTGGAGCGCGTACGGTCGTACGTTCCCGCCGACACCCCCGGCATCCGCGGCAAGGCCCCCGAGGGCCCCGGCTTCTGGTTCCCGCCCACCGTCCTCACCGATGTCGAACCCCACGCGCGTGTGGCCGTCGAGGAGGTCTTCGGGCCCGTCGCCGTCGTCCTGCCCTTCGAGGACGAGGCCGACGCGATCCGGCTCGCCAACGCCACCGACTACGGCCTCTCCGGCTCCATCTGGACCCGTGACGTCGGCCGCGCCCTGCGCGTCTCCCAGGCCGTCCGGGCCGGGAACCTGTCCGTCAACTCCCACTCCAGCGTCCGCTACTGGACTCCCTTCGGCGGCTTCAAGCAGTCGGGGATCGGCCGCGAACTCGGCCCGGACGCGCTCACCGCCTTCACCGAGACCAAGAACGTCTTCATCAGCACGGAGGGCCCCGCACAGTGACCGAAGCCACCGCAGGCACCGAAGCCACCGAAGCCACCGAGGCGACCGCAGGCACCGAAGCCGCCGCGGCCACCGAAGGAAACATCTGCCGCCGCCTCGTCGGCCGTACCGCCGTCATCACCGGCGCCGGCAGCGGCATCGGTCTCGCCACCGTCCGCCGGCTCGCCTCCGAGGGCGCCCACATCGTCTGCGGCGACGTCGACGACGCCCGTGGCAAGGCCGCCGCCGAAGAGGTCGGCGGGATCTTCGTCAAGGTCGACGTCACCGACCCCGAGCAGGTCGAGGCACTCTTCAAAACGGCGTTCGACACCTACGGCTCCGTCGACATCGCCTTCAACAACGCGGGCATCTCGCCGCCCGACGACGACTCCATCCTGGAAACCGGACTGGAGGCCTGGAAGCGCGTCCAGGAGGTCAACCTCACCTCCGTCTACCTGTGCTGCAAGGCCGCGATCCCCTACATGCGGCGCCAGGGCAAGGGCTCCATCATCAACACGGCGTCCTTCGTGGCCCGGATGGGCGCGGCCACCTCGCAGATCTCGTACACGGCGTCCAAGGGCGGTGTACTGGCCATGTCCCGTGAACTGGGCGTCCAATTCGCCCGCGAGGGCATCCGGGTCAACGCCCTGTGCCCGGGACCGGTCAACACCCCGCTGCTCCAGGAACTGTTCGCCAAGGACCCCGAGCGGGCCGCACGCCGGCTCGTGCACATCCCCGTCGGCCGGTTCGCCGAGGCCGAGGAGATCGCCGCGGCGGTCGCCTTCCTCGCCAGCGACGACTCCTCCTTCGTGAACGCCTCCGACTTCCTGGTGGACGGCGGAATCTCGGGCGCGTACGTCACACCTCTGTAGATCGCCCCGGTGTATGCACGTCCCATGCGATTTCGATCCGTTCGTGTCGCTTTCGCGTGGACCCTGGTCGCGGCCGCCGCCCTGGCGGCCGCGCCACCCGCCTCCTGCGCACCCGTGTACTGACGTTCGGGGCGCGTCCTAGAGTGCCGGAATGAGCATGACGCCTCCGCCCGGCTGGTACCGCGACCCCTCGTACCCGCTCGTCGAGCGCTGGTGGGACGGCACCGCCTGGACGGACCACCGGCGAGGACCCGAGGCCCCTCAAGTGCCCTCGGCGGCGCCGGAACCCGTCGCCGGTGGCTCCGGCCGCGCCAAGGCGGTGGCGCTCGTCACCGCCGGAGTCGTCCTGGTCACCTCGATCGTCACGGGGGCCTTCGTGCTCGGCCGGGAGGGCGGTGCCGGGGGTGCCGGAGGTGCCGCGGCGGCACGGACCTCCCTGCCCGCCGCCCCCGGACAGACCACCGGCTCCGGCCCGTCCTCCGCCGACCCGTCCGTCGTCGTGGACGAGCTCAACGGCATCGCCCTGCCATTGTTCCACGGCTGGGTCCGCGCCCAGGACGTCGCCGAGGACGACGTCATGATGACCACCCCCGGCACCTACGACTGCCCGGGTGACCCCGGTGTGTGCCGGCGCGGACGGGTCATCTCGCGCACCGTCACCACGAACGACGAGCGGTCCCCGAAGGCCCTCGCCGAGCACGACATCGCGGACGCCGCGAACACCGCGTACGACCGCGACCTCCTCGACAACCGGCCCTTTGGCGGCGTCACGTCCCACCGGCAGCTGCGGGCGAGCCCGGTCGCCGTCGCGGGCAGCGTCGGATACCTCGTGCGCTGGCAGGTGAAGACGGGGGCGGGACCCGGGGGTTACGTCGAATCGCTGGCGTTTCCCTCCAGCGTGGGCTCGCGGGCCCTCGTCATCGTCCGCTTCGCCTTCGACGCGGGTACGGACGGACCACCGCTCACCGACATGGACCGGATCACCGAGGGGATCCGGCCGGTCGGAACGCGGTGAGCCCGGCTACAGGAAGGTGTGGCCCTCTCCCCGGTACGTCGGGACGGTCGCCGTCACCGTGTCGCCCTCGATCAGACGCAGCGCGTCGAACCGCTCGCACAGCTCCCCGGCCTTCGCGTGCCGGAACCACACCTTGTCGCCGATGAGCAGGTCGTCCGCGGGGGCGCCGAGCAGCGGCGTCTGCACCTCGCCGGGGCCCTCCTGGGGGTCGTAGCGCAGCCCTTCCGGGAGGTAGGGGACCGGCAGCCGGTCGGGGCCCGGGGCGCCCGAGGCCGGGTAGCCGCCGCCGAGCACCGTGACGACCCCGACGCCCGGCCTGCGCACGACCGGGTGGGCGAAGAGCGCGGCCGGACGCCCGCTGAACGACGTGTAGTTGTCGAACAGCCGAGGAACGTACAGCCCGGAGCCCGCCGCGATCTCGGTGACCGCGTCCTCGGCGGCCGTGTGCTGCACACTGCCCGTGCCGCCGCCGTTGACGTACTCCAGGCCGGGCTCCACGGCCCGTACGGCACGGACCACCTCGGCGCGCCGCTGCGCGAGCTCCTTGCGGGCGGTGGCCTGCATGAGCCTGACCGCACGCGACCGGAAGGGCCGCCCCGCGACCGCGTCACCGACGCCCGCGATGTGCCCCTCGTACGCCATGATCCCCACCAGCCTGAATCCGGGCCGGCGGACCACGGCGCGGGCCAGGTCGGCGACCTGGGCGGGCGAGTGCAGCGGTGAGCGCAGCGCCCCGACCCGCACCCGGCCGCCGAGCAGCTTGAGGGAGGTGTCCAACTCCAGGCAGACGCGCACGACTTCGGTGCCGCCCCGGCGGGCCTCGTCGATCAGGCGGAGCTGGGCGGGGTCGTCGACCATGACGGTGACGGCGGCGGCGAGCTTGGGGTCGGAGGTCAGCTCGGCGAAGCCCTGGGTGTCCGCCGAGGGGTAGGCGAGCAGGATGTCGTCGAAGCCGGAGCGGGCCAGCCAGATCGACTCGGCGAGAGTGAAGGACATGATCCCCGCGAAGCCGTCCCGCCCCAGGACGCGCTCGAGCAGGGCGCGGCAGCGCACCGACTTGCTGGCGACCCGGATCGGCTTGCCGCCGGCCCTGCGGACGAGATCGTCCGCGTTCGCGTCGAAGGCCTCCAGATCCACGATCGCGAGAGGGGCGTCGAGGTGAGCGGTGGCCCGGTCGTACCGGGCCCGGTCTGCGGCGCGGGCAGTCATGGCCGAAGCCTGCCAGACTCCATTACCGCAGGGTAGGGGGATGTTCCGGGCAGATGCCCCGGAGGCGCGGACTGGTTCCCTCTCTGCCCACGTCAACCCGTAGAGTGACGCGCACGCAGGGAGGAACGACCTTGTCCGGGCGGGTCGTGCCCGGGATGACGGTCCGTCGGTACGGGTATGGGTGCTCGTGACGGGTGAGTCGCCGAGGTGGTTTCTTCCGTACACGTGAACGGCCCGGCGGACTCCGGGCCGAGTCGGTTGCCCGGGTACGAGGAAACGGGGGGTGCATGAGCACGGAAGCGCGCCGCGCCTCCATTCCGCCACGCCCGGCCACCCCACCCCGCCCGGCACAGCCACCGGGAGAGGCCCCCGAGGGGGCAGGGTCTCCCGAGGTGCCCCCGCAGAGGTCCGAAGCGCCGCCCGCGGGAGGCGCCACGCCGCCACCGCGTCCGGTGATGCCACCGCGGCCCGGGCAGTCCCCGGAACGTGGGGACGGGGTACCGCCCCGCCCGAACTACCTTCCCTCGGGCGCCCTTTGGCGGCCGCGACCGGCCCAGCCGCCCGTGGGCGGCGAGCCCTGGACGCTGCCTGACCCGCAGGACACGCCCGCCGCCACCGCCCCGGGGCCCCATAGGACGACCCCGTCCGTGGTCGGCGAGCCCTGGGCCCTCCCCGACTCCGGGGACCTGCCCCCGCGCCGCCCGGCGGAGCGCCCCACCACGGCGGATGCTGCCCCGCGCGCACCCCGGCAGAGCCGTCCGTCGTCGGCGGACGGCACCACGACACCGCCCCGCCCGGGCGCCGCCTCGCAGCGGCCGATACCGGCCGGATCCTCCGGGGACACGGCCTCGCACCCGGCCGGTGAGCGGCGTTCACCGTCGGCGCCGGGTACGTCCACTGCCGGGACACCGCGTGCGGGCGGCGAGTCCCGTACCCCGTCGTCGTCCGATGTCTCTGCCACCGGGACTTCCCGCTCGGGCGCCGCCGCGGCGCCCCGCGCGGGCGGTGGTTCCCAGCGGCCGGCGCCGACCGATTCCCCCGCGGACGCGGTCTCGCGTCCGGGAGAGGCGCCCGGCTCCCGTGGACCGCGGGCATCCTGCGCCTCCGGCGATGTCACGGCACGCCCCGGTGACGGCGGTACCCGCGCGTCGCGGCCCTTCCAGCTCCCGCGCGACCCGAAGCCGTCGTCGGGCTCCTCCGCCGGTACGGCGCCCTCGTCGGCGCCGGGTGCCACCGACGCCCCCGAGTCCCCGCGCCACGAGCCGACGCACCACGGCTTCCCCGGCCGGCGCACCACTCCCGCGTCCCCACCCCCGCCTCCGGCCTCCGCCCGCTTTCCCGACGCCCCGCCGGCCGGTGGGCACCCCGGCGTGCCGCACCCCGGCCCGGCCCGGCGGACGCCCGTACCCGAGGACGGGATCACGGAGACGACCAGGCGGCTGCGCTCCATCCCCACGGAGCGGCCCGTCGAAGCGCCCGCCCTCGCGAGCCCGGCCTTCGGCACGGCACGCCCCTACGTGTCGTTCGCGGAGCCGGAGACCTACGACGACGCCCTCACGCGCCCGCGCCACGTAGGCGGGCGCACCCGGCCCCGGGCGGCCGCGGCCGCCGCCTGTGTCGTGCTGGGCCTCGGCCTCATCGGTGGCGCGGTGGCCGGGAGCTGGTTGACCGGCGACGGTACGGGCGCGGACGGTACGAGCAGCGCCTTCGTGGCGGCCGGAAGCCTGTGGCACAGCGTGCCCGTGGACCAGCTCTTCCCGCCCACCGTGCAGGGCCAGGGCGCGGGCCCAGGCGGCGCCGACCGCACCTGGACCCGGCTCGCCGTCGCCCCGGACAGCGGCTGTGCGAACGCCTTCGACCCGCTCCTGAGCAAGGCCCTCGCCCCGGCCGGCTGTCTGCGGCTGCTGCGTGCCACCTACACGGACGCGACCCGCAGTCAGGTCACCACCGTGGGCCTGCTGTTCACCAAGGCGGACCCGGCGGCCATGGCCGCGCTGAAGAACCGTTTCCAGCAGGAAGGCCTCGACCGGCGCACCGATCTGATGCCCCGTCCGTACGCCGTCAAGGGCACCGCCGCCACCGGGTTCGGCGACGCCCAGCGCGCGTCCTGGAAGGTGTCGGTCCTCACCGACGCCCCCGTGGTCGTCTACGCCGTCTCCGGCTTCGCCGACGGCCGTATCGTCACCGCCCCGCAGCCCGCCGCGGACGCCGTCAAGCCCGGTGCGACCACGGCCCCGGCCCAGGCGGGCCTGGGCCACGACGCACAGGGCCTCGCCGACCGCATCGAGCGCAGCCTGCGCAAGACCGTCGGATCGGCCACGGAGAAGCCGTCATGACCCGCAAGGCCCCCACGAGCGAGCGCACCCGCAAGGCCCCCCGCAGGGCCACCCAGCGGGCCGGAGCCCTGAGCGTCCTGCTGGCCGCCTCCCTCGCCCTGCTCCCGTCCACCGCCGCGCACGCCGACGGCATACGCGCCCAGGAGTGGGCCCTCGACGCGATGCACACCCAGCAGGCGTGGCGCACCACGAAGGGCCAGGGCATCACGGTCGCGGTCCTCGACACGGGCGTCGACGACCAGCATCCGGACCTGGCCGGCAACGTCCTCGCCGGAAAGGACATGGTCGGCTTCGGGGCGCAGCGCGGTGACCGCGCGTGGGCCCGGCACGGCACCGCGATGGCCGGGATCATCGCCGGTCACGGGCACGGCGTCGGCAACGGCGACGGAGTCCTGGGCATCGCGCCCGAGGCGAAGGTCCTCCCCGTCCGCGTCATCCTCGAAGACGGCGACTCGGCCCGTACGAGGGCCCGCAACACTCGTGGCAACGCGCTCGCCGAGGGCATCCGCTGGGCCACCGACCACGGCGCCGACGTCATCAACCTCTCCCTCGGCGACGACTCCAAGTCCGCGCATCCCGAGCCCGCCGAGGACGCCGCCGTCCAGTACGCCCTGAAGAAGGGCGCGGTCGTCGTCGCCTCGGCCGGCAACGGCGGCGAGAAGGGCGACCACATCTCGTACCCGGCGGCCTACCCGGGCGTGATCGCGGCCACGGCAGTCGACCAGAACGGCACCCACGCCTCGTTCTCCACCCGCCGCTGGTACGCCACCGTCAGCGCCCCCGGCGTCGACGTCGTCATCGCCGACCCGGACGACAGGTACTACGAGGGCTGGGGCACCAGCGCCGCCTCCGCGTTCGTCTCCGGCGCGGTCGCGCTCATCAAGGCGGCCCATCCGGGCCTGTCCCCGGCACAGATCAAGAAGCTCCTGGAGGACACCGCCCGCAACGCCCCCAGCGGCGGCCGGGACGACTCCCGCGGCTTCGGCTTCATCGACCCCGCGGCCGCCATCAAGGCCGCCGGCCGTCTCAAGCCGGACAACACCCACGCGGCGGCGTACGGCAAGAAGTACTTCGGTAAGGGCCCCGACGCCGTCAAGGACGACAACCAGCCGTCCGGCTGGGTGGGCCCGGCGGCGGGCGGCGCGGGCGTGCTCCTGCTGGCCGCGTCGGTGATCCTGTGGCGAGGCCGCAGGTTCTCGGGGCGGGACGTGTCCGGGGAGACACTGTAGGAGAGGCGCGGGGCTGTGACATATGCGGCTCCGCCACGTGGGCGCGCCCAGCCACTACCCACCCGCAGTCGAACGGCCCCCCGCACCTTTACGGCCCCCCGAACTCACGCGGAGCCCAACGCGGCCACCGCCGCCTTCGCCGCCGCCTCCACCACCGAGATCCCCCTGGTCTTGGTCGTGTTGCCGTTGGACAGCGTCGCCACCAGATACTCGTCCCCGTCGACAGTGACCCGCCCGATGCTGTTGATGTCCCACAGCCCGGTCGAACTCCGCGCCAGCCACCCGTTCTTGAGGGCCCATTCGGTGCCGTCGGCCGCCGCCGACACCCCCCAGTGCTGATCGGCGGCGATCTCGCCCATCAGCCCCTGGAGATAGGTGCGCGAGGCTTCGCTGAGTTCGGAGTCGTCGCCGAACACCTGCTGGAGCAGCGTGAGTTGGTCGGCGGCCGTGGTCTGGGTCAGCCCCCACAGCGCACCGTCCCCGCCGGCGGTAGCGGTCAGCCCGAGCCGCTCGTTCGCGGCGTCGAGACCGTCAGCCTGCCCGATGATGTCCCACAGCGCGGACGCGGACACGTTGTCACTGTTCGTGATCATCGCGGTGGCGTACGTCTTCTCCGTCGCCGTCAGATGCCGGTCCGCGTCCTGCGCCTGGAGCAGCAGTGCCGCGAGGATGTCGACCTTGACGATGCTGGCCGTGTCGAAGGCCCCCTCGCCGTAGGCGGCGCTCTCGCCGGAGGCGATGTCGGACACCGCGACCGACACCTCGGCCCCGTCCTCCAGGGTCAGGGCCTTCATCGCCTTGGCGAGCAGGGCGTCCCGGTCCGCCACGGGTTCCACCGATGCCTCCTGGCTGGGGGACGACGACGCGGCCGACACCGAGGACGAGGTACCCGGCGGTGCCGAGGAGGAGGATACGAGGCCCCCGCGGTCGTGCGCCTGTGCCTTCACATACACGGCACCCGCCGCCGTACCGCCCACGAGGACGGCACAAGCCACCACGGTGTGGAGAAGGGTCCTGCGTCCGGAGGGGCGGGTGCGACGCCGACGAGCTCTGTGAGGGGCCATCCCGCGATGCTCGGGGCGGTGCCTGTGCCCGGCGTTAGACGAATGTTAGAGACATGTCAGCGAAAGCTGAGAATCCCGTGAAAGCCGTCACCGTCAGGTTTCTGGGCCCGCACAAGCCCAGCAGCATCCCCCCGATAGGGTCGGGGACCGTGGCGAACAAGAACATTCCCGACTCCGGCTTCTCCGACGACGACGGCTCCGCCGATCCCCGGCTGAGCGCGGCGCTCGCGGCCTGGGCCGAGGACCGCACCGCCGTAGGACCGGTCCTGGAGGCGCTCAAGGGCGCCCGGCTCCTCGTGCCCGTCGTGGCCGTCCTCGGCGAGGTCGAGGAGGACGAGAACGGGCTGCGCCACGAGAAGACCAGCGACATGGCGGTGCCGACCCTGAAGGCCGGCCACCGCACGGCCCTGCCCGCCTTCACCTCCACCGAGTCGCTGGCCCGCTGGGACCCGCAGGCCCGCCCCGTCGCCGTACCCCTGCACCAGGCGCTGCAGGCCGCCGCGCACGAGAAGGCCGACACGGTCGTGCTCGACCTGGCCGGTCCGGTGCCGTACGAGCTGACGGGCTCGGCGCTGCTCGCCCTCGCGGAGGGGCGTACGACGGTGGACCCGCTCGCCGATCCCGCCGTGGTCGAGGCGGTACGCGCCGCCGTGGCCGCCGAGCCCGCCGTGCTCCGCGCCCACCTGGGCCCCGGCCAGGCGGACGGCACCCTCGCGCTCGTACTGGACCCGTCCGCCGCCCCGGCCGAGGCCGCTCGCGCGCTCGCCGAGCGGCTCGCCGCCGACGAAACACTGAGGGCCCGCCTGGTGCGCGGCCTCGACCTGGCACTGCTGCCGGCCGGGACGACGCCACCGGGCGAGCCCTTGTTCGTACGGGGTGGTCGTTAGGTACAGGCGAACCGGGGCCTGTCCGGCGGATTAAGTCCTAGCCGTAGACCGGGCCCGTGTACTTCTCGCCCGGGCCCTGGCCCAGCTCGTCCGGGACGAGCGACGCCTCGCGGAACGCCAGCTGCAGCGACTTGAGGCCGTCGCGCAGCGGGGACGCGTGGAAGGAGCTGATCTCGGTCGCGCTCGCGTCGAGCAGCCCGGCCAGCGCGTGGATCAGCTTGCGCGCCTCGTCGAGGTCCTTGTACTTGTCGCCCTCCTCGGTCAGACCGAGCTTCACGGCGGCGGCGCTCATCAGGTTGACGGCGACCGTGACGAGGACCTCGACCGCGGGGACCTCGGCGATGTCGCGGGTCATGCTGTCGAAGTCGGGGTTCTGGGGAGGGGTGTCACTCATGTCCCACACGATAGGCCCCGGCACACCGGCACCCGTCCGCGGGAGCGGGGAGGCGCTCGGTTAGCGCGGGCCCGGGGGAGCTGCTAACCTTGTGTAACGACCGGCCGGATGCGCCACGACGTATGTCAGCGTGCTCGGCCCACAAGTGGAGGCTCCGATCTCCCACCCGACCGTCCTCAGGGATGGCGGGTCACCCGGTCAGGCGGCCACCACCGTTCCGTACGGACGGTGGAGTCGCCCGAATGTGCGCCCCGCGGTTCACCGTGGTGGTGCTCCGGTATTCCATGGAGCCCCGCCTGTGTACCGTCCGGGGCATTTTTCGTGCCCCGCGGTGGTTGGTCCACATGTCATCAGAGACATACGCGGCTGTCCGCCAGACCGCCGTGTGGTGCTACCGAGGAGGATCCATCAGCACCGAGCCCCGCATCAACGACCGGATTCGCGTTCCCGAGGTGCGACTTGTCGGTCCCAGCGGCGAGCAGGTCGGGATTGTTCCGCTTGCCAAGGCGCTGGAGCTTGCGCAGGAGTACGACCTCGACCTGGTCGAGGTGGCGGCGAGCGCGCGTCCGCCGGTCTGCAAGCTCATGGACTACGGAAAGTTCAAGTACGAGTCGGCCATGAAGGCCCGTGAGGCGCGCAAGAACCAGGCGCACACGGTCATCAAGGAAATGAAGCTCCGGCCGAAGATCGACCCGCACGACTACGACACCAAAAAGGGTCACGTCGTCCGGTTCCTCAAGCAGGGCGACAAGGTCAAGATCACGATCATGTTCCGCGGTCGCGAGCAGTCCCGGCCGGAGCTCGGCTACCGACTGCTGCAGCGTCTGGCTTCGGACGTCGAGGACCTCGGGTTCATCGAGTCGAACCCGAAGCAGGACGGCCGAAACATGATCATGGTTCTCGGTCCGCACAAGAAGAAGACCGAGGCGATGGCTGAGGCCCGTGAGGCCCAGGCGGCTCGTAAGGCAGAAGCGAAGGCCAATCCCGGTCGCTCGCAGAACGCCGCCGACGGTGAGATCGCCGACGGCGAGTCCGCCGACGTCGAGGCCACCGAGGTCGAGACCGCCGAGGCCCCGGCCGAGGCTTCCGCCGAGGCCTGATCCCAGGGTGAAGGCTCCGGGGAGTCCGGGACGACAGTCCATGGAGTCCCCGGGACATGAGTCCAGGGATGTCAATCGATACATACATGACGTTCCACCGTGCCCGGTTTAACGACCGGGCATCGGAACGCCACTGACGAGGAGAGAACGGCGCTATGCCGAAGAACAAGTCGCACAGCGGTGCCAGCAAGCGCTTCAAGGTCACCGGCTCCGGCAAGGTGCTCCGTGAGCGCGCCGGCAAGCGCCACCTGCTCGAGCACAAGTCGTCGCGCCTGACGCGCCGCCTCACCGGCAACGCCGAGATGGCCCCGGGCGACGCCAAGAAGATCAAGAAGCTTCTCGGCAAGTGACGTCGGGCGCGCACCGCGCGCCTGATCTCCGACCGGGACCCAATCGATTTCGGGCTGTGTGACGACAACCACAGCCCCGCTACAAGGAGTTAACAAGTGGCACGCGTCAAGCGGGCAGTCAACGCCCACAAGAAGCGCCGGGCGATCCTCGAGGCGGCCTCCGGCTACCGCGGTCAGCGTTCGCGCCTGTACCGCAAGGCCAAGGAGCAGGTCACCCACTCGCTGGTCTACAACTACAACGACCGCAAGAAGCGCAAGGGCGACTTCCGGCAGCTGTGGATCCAGCGCATCAACGCCGCTGCCCGCGCCAACGGCATCACGTACAACCGCTTCATCCAGGGTCTGAAGGCCGCGAACATCGAGGTCGACCGCAAGATCCTGGCCGAGCTGGCCGTGAACGACGCCGGTGCGTTCGCCGCGCTGGTCGAGGTCGCCCAGAAGGCGCTGCCGTCGGACGTCAACGCGCCGAAGGCCGCGTGACGCTCGCGCTCGCCTGAGCCGTACGCGGCTGTGGACCCGCTTGCCTCACGGCTTGCGGGTCCCGGTGCGTTTGGGCTCCGCCGGCCGCTCGAGGCACGCTGCGCGTCGGCGATGTCGGTTCGGCACCGCCGGATTCCGCCGTCGCGGCTGAGCGCCCCTGCGGCGGGAGAAGCGCCTGCGGCGCCGTGTGGCGCGTCGGCTACGGGAGAATCCCCGGCCGGGGCGGCACCGAACGCCACGCATGACGTGACGTGTCCGATGTCCCCGACGGGGGGGCGAAGCTCGCTTGCGGTGCCAGAGGCATCCGGCCGGGGACACCCAGCCGGTCGGCCACGGGCCCGACGGCGGGACTCAGACCCCGCCGGGCCGGCGGCCTCCGTCGAAGCGCTGGCGGACCGTGCGCCTGGTCCGGCCCGTCGAAGCGCTGGCGGACCGTGCGCCTGGTCCGGCCCGTCGAAGCGCTGGCGGACCGTGCGCCTGGTCCGGCCCGTCGAAGCGCTGGCGGACCGTGCGCCTGGCCCGGCTCGTCGAAAGCTCCGCCGGACCGTGTGTTCGGCTCCGCCGGGACCGTGGTCACCGGACGCCGGCCGGTGACGGCACGGCGGCTTGCCGCTCCGGCCCCCCGAAGCCCCGCCGCCCGCCGCAGTCGGCACGGACACACAGGTCCCGTTCTCCTCGTCTTCTCCGAGGGGACCCGGCTCCACCCCGCCCCTCAAGCCGCCCCTTCGCAACCCCCTGAGGTGACCCCATGTCCGCCGCCCCCGAGCTGATCTCCCCGCGCTCGCCTCGCGTGTCCGCCGCGCGGCGACTGGCCCGGCGGAACTTCCGGGGCAAGGAGCGGCTGTTCCTCGCCGAGGGACCGCAGGCCGTGCGCGAGGCGGCGGCGCACCACGTCGACGGGGCGGCCACCCTCGTCGAGCTGTTCGCGACCGTCGAGGCCGCGGAACGCTACGCCGACATCGTCGGGGAGGCCCGGACCGTCGGAGCACGGGTGCACCTCGCCGACGAGGACGTGATCGCCGACATCTCGACCACCGTCACCCCGCAGGGGCTCGTCGGGATCTGCCGGTTCCTCGACACCCCGTTCGAGGAGATCCTCGCGGCGCGGCCCAGGCTCGTCGCCGTTCTCGCGCACGTCCGCGACCCCGGGAACGCCGGCACGGTGCTGCGGTGCGCCGACGCCGCCGGTGCCGAGGCCGTGGTACTGACCGACGCGTCCGTCGACCTGTACAACCCCAAGGCCGTACGGGCCTCGGTCGGTTCCCTCTTTCACCTGCCGGTGGCCGTCGGTGTGCCCGTGGAGGCAGCCGTGCGAGGCCTCAAGGACGCCGGCGTACGGATCCTCGCCGCCGACGGCGCGGGCGAGGACGACCTCGACGACGAGCTCGACAAGGGGACCATGGGCGGCCCCACCGCCTGGGTTTTCGGCAACGAGGCCTGGGGGCTCCCGGAGGAGACGCGCGCGCTGGCGGATGCCGTCGTGCGCGTACCGATCCACGGAAAGGCCGAGAGTCTGAACCTCGCGACGGCCGCCGCCGTATGTCTCTACGCGTCCGCCCGTGCACAGCGCGCCTCCGGAGGGTGCCGCTCCGTCACCGACAGCTAGTAGGGTGACGGGCTCGGGGGCCCACTGCGCCAGACGAGAGGTGGGATACGGGGATGGGTGTCGGCACGAGCGGTGCGAAGAGCGCGCCGCGCGCACGAGACGTGCGCGACACGCCTGCGCCCCGGCGCGCCGACCAGCGCGACGATCGACTCGATGCCGATCATGACGTCGATCACGATGCCGGTCTCGGGTCAGGACTCGGAGTCGAACTCGGTGTCGACCCCGACGATCTGCCCGACGGACTCGTCATCGCCGACGAGAACGGCCGGGTCGTCTGCTTCAACGCCGCCGCCGCCCGCATCACCGCCGTCCCCGCCGCCGCCGCCCTCGGACGCCATCTGGAGTCGGCCCTTCCGCTCGAGGACCTCGAGGGCCGTCGCTGGTGGCAACTGACCGATCCCTACGGCGGCCTCGCGATCCGTGTCGGACAGCCGGAGCGGAATCTGCTGCTCCCGGGGGGACGGGAGGTGCTCGTCTCCGCGCGATACGTACGCACCGTGCCCACCGGCTCCGTCCGCCGCGTCGTCGTCTCGCTGCGCGACACCGAGGCCCGCCGCCGCACCGAGCGCAGCCACGCCGAGCTGATCGCCACGGTCGCCCACGAGCTGCGCTCCCCGCTCACCTCGGTCAAGGGCTTCACCGCCACCCTGCTCGCCAAGTGGGAACGCTTCACCGACGACCAGAAGAAACTCATGCTGGAGACCGTCGACGCCGACGCCGACCGGGTTACCCGGCTCATCGCCGAGCTGCTCGACATCTCCCGCATCGACTCCGGCCGTCTCGAGGTGCGCCGCCAGCCCGTCGACATCGGCGCCGCGGTCGGCCGCCACATCCAGGCGTACGTCACCTCCGGCCAGCCCGCCGACCGCTTCCTGCTGCGTATCGAACAGCCCCTGCCGCCGCTGTGGGCCGACCCGGACAAGATCGACCAGGTGCTCAGCAACCTGCTCGAAAACGCGGTGCGGCACGGCGAGGGAACCGTCACTATTGACGTCACGCCCTCGGCGTCCCCGCGTGAGCGCGAGGACGGCGAGAACGTAGCCACGTCGGTCACCGTGAGCGACGAGGGCACCGGCATCCCGGAGGAATCCATGAACCGCGTCTTCACCCGCTTCTGGCGGGGCAGCAAGCGCGGTGGCACAGGCCTCGGGCTGTACATCGTCAAGGGCATCGTCGAGGCCCACGGCGGCACCATCACGGTCGGCCGCGCCCCCGGCGGCGGCGCCGAGTTCCGATTTACGTTGCCCGTGGGCACCCCGGCGTACCTGCTGTAACGCCGAAGAGGCCCCACGGGCGCAGTCGTACCGGAGCCACCCATCGGACTGCGCGTCCGAGGTCGGCTCCCACCCCGTTAGACTCGGCCTTTGGCACCTTTGCGTCCCCGTTTCAGGGACCATGCGTCCCCCGAGTCGGGACGGGGACCATCCGCCAGCCAACCGGAAGCACGGGAAGAGATGTCGGCACCGAATAAGTCGTACGACCCTGTAGAGGTCGAGGCCTTGAAACCGGAAGAGATCGAGCGCATGCGGGACGAGGCGCTCGCCGCCTTCGCCGCCGCCGGTGACCTCGACGCGCTCCAGGAGGCCAAGGTCGCCCACACCGGCGGCGCCTCGCCGCTGGCCCTCGCCAACCGCGAGATCGGCGCCCTGCCCCCGCACGCCAAGGCCGCCGCAGGCAAGCTGGTCGGCCAGGCGCGAGGCGCGGTGAACAAGGCCCTCGGCGCCCGCCAGGCCGAGCTGGAGGCCGAGCGCGACGCCCGGGTGCTGGTCGAGGAGGCGGTGGACGTCACGCTGCCCTACGACCGTGTACCCGTCGGCGCCCGCCACCCGCTGACCACCATGATGGAGCGCGTCGCCGACGTCTTCGTGTCCATGGGATACGAGATCGCCGAGGGCCCCGAGGTCGAGGCGGAGTGGTTCAACTTCGACGCCCTGAACTTCACGCCCGACCACCCGGCCCGGCAGATGCAGGACACCTTCTTCGTCGAGGGCCCCACGGGCGACCACGGCGAGTCCGGTGTCGTGCTGCGCACCCACACCTCGCCCGTGCAGGCCCGCGCCATGCTCGACCGCGAGCCCCCGGTCTACGTCGTCTGCCCCGGCCGGGTGTTCCGCACGGACGAGCTGGACGCCACCCACACCCCGGTCTTCCACCAGATCGAGCTCCTCGCCGTCGACGAGGGCCTGACCATGGCCGACCTCAAGGGCACCCTCGACCACATGGTCCAGTCGCTCTTCGGCGCCGACATGAAGACCCGGCTGCGCCCGAACTACTTCCCCTTCACCGAGCCGTCCGCCGAGATGGACATGCTCTGCTACGTCTGCAAGGGCGAGTCCGTCGGCAACCCCGACCGCCCCTGCCGTACCTGCTCCTCCGAGGGCTGGATCGAGCTGGGCGGCTGCGGCATGGTCAACCCGCGGGTGCTGGTCGCCTGTGGCGTCGACCCGGAGAAGTACAGCGGATTCGCCTTCGGGTTCGGCATCGAGCGGATGCTGATGTTCCGCCACAACGTCGAAGACATGCGAGACATGGTCGAGGGTGACGTCCGGTTCACCCGGCCGTTCGGGATGGAGATCTGATGCGGGTCCCGCTTTCTTGGCTGCGGGAGTACGTCGACCTGCCGGCGACGGAGACCGGCCGCGACGTCCAGGCCAAGCTCATTTCGGCAGGCCTCGAGGTCGAGACCGTCGAGCAGCTCGGCGCCGACCTCAAGGGCCCCCTGGTCGTCGGCCAGGTGCGGTCCATCGAGGAGCTGGAGGGCTTCAAGAAGCCCATCCGCTTCTGCCTGGTCGACGTCGGCACCGCCAACGGCACCGGTGAGCTCCAGGAGATCGTCTGCGGCGCCCGCAACTTCTCCGTCGGCGACAAGGTCGTCGTGGTCCTGCCGGGTGCCGTGCTGCCCGGCAACTTCGCGATCGCCGCGCGCAAGACGTACGGCAGGACCTCGCACGGCATGATCTGCTCCGGCGACGAGCTGGGCATGGGCGACGACGGCAGCGGCGGCATCATCGTGCTGCCGCCGGAGGTCGAGGTCGCCACCGACGCGATCGAGCTGCTCGAGCTCGTCGACGAGGTCCTCGACATCGCCGTCACGCCCGACCGCGGCTACGCCCTGTCGATGCGCGGCGTGGCCCGTGAGGCCGCCATCGCCTACGGCCTGCCGCTGCGCGACCCCGCGCTGCTCGACGTACCGGCCCCGAACGCGTTCGGCTACCCGGTGCAGGTCTCCGACCCGATGGGCTGCGACCGCTTCACCGCGCGCACGGTGACCGGCCTCGACCCCGAGGCCCACTCCCCGATCTGGCTGCGCCGCCGCCTCCAGAAGGCGGGCATGCGCCCGATCTCGCTCGCCGTCGACATCACCAACTACGTGATGCTGGAGGTCGGCCAGCCGCTGCACGCCTACGACCGCACCCGCGTCCAGGGCGCGATCGGTGTGCGCAGGGCCGAGCAGGGCGAGAAGCTCACCACGCTCGACGGTGTCACGCGCACGCTCGACGCCGGGGACCTGGTCATCACCGACGACCGCGGCCCCATCGGCCTCGCGGGTGTCATGGGTGGCGCCAACACCGAGATCGACGACACCGAGGGCACCACCACCGAGGTCGTCATCGAGGCCGCGCACTTCGACGCGCTCTCCATCGCGCGCACGGCCCGCCGTCACAAGCTGGCCTCCGAGGCGTCCAAGCGCTTCGAGCGCGGCGCCGACCCGCAGGCCACCTCGGCCGCCGCCCAGCGCACGGTCGACCTCCTCGTCCTCCTCGCCGGCGGCACCGCCGACGCCGGGGTCACCGAGGTCATCGCGCCCTCCGCGCCGCACAGCATCACCATCCCGGCGAACCACCCGGACAAGGTGGCCGGTGTCGACTACGGCCGCGAGACCGTCGTACGCCGACTCCAGCAGGTCGGCTGTGACGTCTACGGGCAGGACGAGCTGATCGTCACCGTGCCGTCCTGGCGGCCCGACCTGACGGACCCGAACGACCTGGCCGAAGAGGTCATCCGGCTCGAGGGCTACGAGAACCTGCCCTCGACCCTGCCGAAGCCCCCCGCGGGCCTGGGCCTGACCGGCCGGCAGCGGCTGCACCGCCGGATCGGCCGCGTGCTGGCCGGCGCCGGATACGTCGAGGCGCTGAACTACCCGTTCATCGGCGAGCACGTCTTCGACCAGCTCGCCCTCGCCGCCGACGACCCGAAGCGCAAGGTCGTCAAGCTCGTCAACCCGCTCTCCGACGAGGAGCCCGCGCTCCGTACGACGCTGCTGCCGGGCCTGCTCCACGCCCTGCGCCGCAACGACGGCCGCGGCAGCCACGACCTGGCGCTCTTCGAGACCGGCCTGGTCTTCCAGCCGCAGGACGAACTGCGCGTCGCGGGCCGCCTGCCCGTCGACCGCCGTCCCACCGACGAGGAGATCGCGTCCCTCACGGCCGCGCTCCCCGTCCAGCCCCGGCACGCCGCCGTCGTCCTCGCGGGCGCCCGCGAGCAGGCCGGCTGGTGGGGCAAGGGCCGCCCGGCCGACTGGGCCGACGCGATCGAGGCGGCGCGCTCGCTGGCCCGCGAGGCGGGGACCGAAATCCTCGTCCGCTCTGGCCAGTACGGGCCGTGGCACCCGGGCCGCTGCGCCGAGCTGGCCGTCGTCGTCGACGGCCGGGAGAAGGTCATCGGGTACGCCGGTGAGCTGCACCCCGGCGTCCTGAAGACCCTGGGTCTGCCCGCGCGCACCTGCGCGATGGAGCTCGACCTGGACGCGCTGGAGCAGGCGAGCGCGGGCCTCCCCAAGGGCCCGAAGATCTCGACCTTCCCCGTCGCCACCCAGGACGTGGCCCTGGTCGTCGACAAGACCGTCCCGCACGTGGACGTCGAGGCGGCGCTGCGCGAGGGCGCGGGTGAACTCCTGGAGTCCATCCGGCTGTTCGACGTCTACGAGAACGGCGAGCAGCTCGGCGAGGGCAAGAAGTCCCTGGCCTACGCGCTGCGGTTCCGTTCCGACGACCGCACGCTGACCGTCGACGAGGCCTCCGCGGCGCGTGACGCGGCCGTGGCGCTCGCCGCTGGGCGCACGGGGGCGGTGCTGCGGGGGTAGCTCCGCTGGTTGTACCGGGGAACTGCGGGTTGTTTGTCGGCTGCGAGTGTGTCGTGGCTGGGCGCGCAGTTCCCCGCGCCCCTTTGGGGCGCTTTCCCCCGGCCGACCTGCATAAATGCAGGTGTCCGAAGCTGTGTCACTCATTCGGGTGGCAAGTCGGGGCGATCTGTCTCGATCGGGGCATGCGGTCGACAGAATCGGACCGGCCTCTTGGAGGTCATCTGCGCTGTCAGGGCCTATTGGGGGGCCAATCGGCATGATCCATATCAAGGCGGGGGCTCCCCGCAGGGCGACGTCCCGGACGAATTCGCGGGGGCCGGCCCGGGCGGGACTTCGGGCGCGGCGCCGGGGGTGTGGCCTGCGGGCCGGGCTGGTCCGGGCGGTGCGCCGGGACAGCCCCCGAGTGCGACCGGACCGGCCGGTTCACGGCGGCGGGCCGCCGGACGTTTTCGACCGGACGGAGCGCCGGGCCGAGCGGCGGTCCCTGCGGCGGGCACTGAGTCTGGGGCTGCCCACCGCCTGGGGCGCGATCGCCGTCACGTACAAGATGACCTGCCCGCTCGCCCAGCGGGACGGGCTCGAAGCGCGGATCGTCACCAGCGCCGTCTTCTTCGCCGTCGGCACGGGGCTGATCCTCCACGTCAGACGGGCGCTGCTGCGGGAGCTGAGACAGATCCGCAAGGTCGCGGGCGCCGCCCAGAGCGTGCTGCTGCGACCGCTGCCTCCGCGCATCGACGGTCTGAGCATCGCCGCGGCCCAGCTGTCCGCGGACCGCGGCGCGAACATCGGCGGCGACCTGTACGAGGTGATCGCCACCGAGCACGGCGTACGGATCGTCATGGGTGACGTCCGCGGACACGGCCTCGGCGCCCTCGCAACCGTCGCCGCCGTCCTCGGCAGCTTCCGCGAGGCCGTGCACGACGAGCTCGAACTCGCCGGTGTGCTCCGGCGGCTGGAACGCGCCATGGCCCGGCACCTGCGCGAGCGGGCGCGCGCCGAACACCCCTCGGCGGGCCTGGACCCCGACAGCCCGGTCGCCGAGGAGTTCGTCACCGTACTGCTCCTGGAGATCCGCGACGACGGCGAGGTGTACGCCCTCAACTGCGGTCACCCGGCGCCGTATCGGCTCGGCGCAGGCCGCGTGGAACCACTCACGGCAGCCGAACCGGTCCCCCCGCTCGGCCCGTTCCCGCTCCCCGCCGAACTGGCGGCCACCCGGTGCGGCCGGCTCCTCCCCGACGAGGCCCTGTTCCTGCACACCGACGGAGTGGACGACGCCCGCGACACCCACGGCCGTTTCTTTCCGCTGCCCGCCACGCTCGCCGAGGCCGTCCGCACCCAGCCGCTCTCTCCGCAGGCTGTGCTCAGGGCCGTCTTCACCCGCCTTCTGCGCCACACCGGTGGCAGACCGGCAGACGACGTGGCCGTACTGATCCTCCGCAACGACCGCGACCGCGTCCCGACACAGCAGGTCCACTCCGCAGCGCATCAGGTCACGCGAGCACAAGGCCTTTAGGGGCGCGGGGCTGTGACATTGCGCGGCTCCGCCGCGTGGGCGCGACCAGCCACAACGTACGTGCAGCCGACACACAACCCGCAGTGACCCCGCGCAGCCGGCGGAGCCGTCCGCCCCGCCACGGAGTGTCGGGCAGGCAGCCGGGCGGACGGCGCGGAATCGGGCCGCCGCACTGTACGAGGGGGAGCCGGCGGCCCGGCCGGCCTCTTGCGAGGCATTTCAGTCAACCGGCAAGAAACACTGCGCGACAGCGCGCGCACCCTGCGGATACGGGCATTCCGTTCACACCCCGTGTGAAGGGTGACCCATGAGCGAGAGGGACGGATTACTCTGACCGCACTGTCGCCACCGAGCCACCCGGGGGCCCGAATGCAGCCCAACACTCTGCTCGACGCGATACTCGACGAGGCCGGCATCTCGCACGCCGGGCTCGCCGCGCACGTCAACCAGGCGGGGAGGGCACGCGGCCTCGCGCTCAGATACGAACACACGGCCGTGGCACGGTGGTTGAAGGGCCAGCGTCCGCGTGGCCAAGTACCGGACCTGATCTGCGAAGTGCTCGCGGGGCGCCTGCACCGGCCCGTCACGCTCGACGACATCGGCCTCGGCGTGCCCGGCGAGCCGTCCGCCCCGCACGCCACCTCGCTCTCCGGCTTCGTGGAGCGTGCCACTGCCCTGTGGCGCTCCGACGAACAGCAGCGCCCGCACCTGCTCGGGGCCCCGGCGGTCACGGGGACGCCCGCCGTGATGCCCGTGTGGGAGTGGGAGAACCCGCCCGAGGACGTGGACGTCTCACGCGGCGGCCGCCACCACGTGAGTATGGCCGACATCGAGATGCTGCGCGCGGCCCGCGCCCACTACGAGCAGATGTACCGCAAGGCGGGCGGGGTGGCGACCCGCAGCCGGATCGTCGGTTTCCTCAACGCCGAGACCGCGCCCCTGCTGCGCGGCAGCTACCCCGACGCCACCGGCCGCCAGCTCCACCGAGCGACGGGCGGCCTGGTCGCCATCGCGGGCATCTGCGCCTACGACTCCGACGCGCACGGGCTCGCCCAGCGCTACTTCCACCAGGCACTGCGGCTGGCGAAGGCCAGCGGGGACCGGGGTCTTGGGGCGTACGTCATAGCTCTGCTGGTCAACCAGGCACTGTTCATGCGCGAGCACCGGCAGGCCGTCGCCTTCGCGGAGGCCGCGCTGCGCGCCGCGGGGCGGCACATCACCCCGGCGCTCGCCTCGGACCTCTACGCGATGCAGGCGAAGGCGTACGCACACCTCGGCGACGGCAGCAGCGCGCTGTCCTGCATTCGGCGTGCCGAACAGGCCGCCGAGCGCATCCGGCGCGGTTACGAACCCGATGAGACCGGCTATGTCCAGCCCGGTCTGGTCAACGTACAGGTGGCGGAGGCACTGCTGAGCCTCGGTGACCTGGTGGCCGCGGCGGCGCACGCCGAGGCGGCCGTGGACACTCCGGCGCACGACCGGGGGCGCGTGCACCGTCTCGCGATGCTCAGCCAGATCGAGCTGCGCCAGGGGAATGCCGACAAGGCGGTGGCCACCGCCGTCCAAATGGCCGAGCAGGCCCGGGGGATGGAGTCCCAGCGGCTGCGCGACAGACTGCGCGCGGTACGCGAACACCTGGTGCGCAGCGGCTGTGCGGGCACGGCCGAGGCCGCCGAACTCATCGACGGAGCACTGCGCGTACCGCTCTAGACCACCGATCCCCACCGCCGCACCGTGCACTGTGCGCTGCTGTGCGCCTGCTGTCAGGACGCTCCTGCTGCGATATTGCCATCTACTCGGCGGAAGGTGGCAGAACCGTGCAGTGGACGAAACAGAACGAACAAACTGTGTACGCAAACCGCTGGTTCAGCGTCAATCTCGCAGATGTCGAGCTGCCGGACGGTCGGCACCTCGATCACTTTTTGATACGGCTGCGTCCCGTGGCCGTGGCCACGGTGGTGAACGAGGCCAATGAGGTGCTGCTCCTGTGGCGGCACCGCTTCATCACCGACAGCTGGGGCTGGGAACTCGCGGCGGGCGTCGTCGAGGACGGCGAGGACATCGCCGTCGCGGCGGCCCGCGAACTCGAGGAGGAGACCGGCTGGCGACCGGGACCCCTGCGCCATCTGATGAGCGTCGAGCCCTCCAACGGGCTCACCGACGCCCGGCACCACATCTTCTGGGCCGACGAAGGCGCGTACATCGGACACCCCGTGGACGACTTCGAGTCCGACCGTCGGGAATGGGTTCCCTTGAAGCTCGTTCCCGACATGGTCGCCCGCGGCGAGGTCCCGGCCGCCAATATGGCTGCCGCGCTACTCCTCCTGCATCACCTCAGGCTCGGGCAGGACGCCTTGCCCCGATCCATCCCTCCACGGCGTCCTGAACGCTAGTCGGCTAGCGTCCGAGAGCCTGCCAGACCGCCACGGCGAGGGCGCCCACGGCCGTGAGGGCCGCGATCGCCGGCAGTGGCCAGCGGGTGTGTTCAAGGGCGACGACCCGTGCGCTCAGGTCGTCGAGTTCCTTGGCGGTCTGTTCGGCGCGGTGACTGAGCAGGGCGTGCCCTCCCTCGACACGTGCGTATGCCACGTCGAGGCGACGGCGTAACTCTGCGAGTTCTCCATGGACCACGGGATGCTCCGGGTCGACGGTCACGGGTCCGCTCCTTTCCGTAGTCGTCACATCCCTTGGATGCGCACGGAAAGTCAACTCGCCTGGTGGACGCGTGGGGAGCGTGTGCGAGGGGCATATGCGAGCCCGGCGCGCACACGGCGTGTGAATGGCGCGGGCCCGGCACCGCAACAGGTGCCGGGCTCGCGGAAGCCTGAGTTTTACCGTACGTGATCAGGCGTACGTGTAGAAGCCCGAGCCGGACTTCCGGCCGAGCCGGCCCGCGTCGACCATGCGCTGGAGCAGCGGGGGAGCGGCGTAGAGCGGCTCCTTGTACTCCTCGTACACGTTGTCAGTGTGCGCGATTACCGCTGCCACCTGCGGTTTCATGGCCTGTTCTGGGTCTGTGGGGCGCCCAGGGAGTCCTCAGGGACATTCGGTTGTGGATCTTGATCGAACCACTCGTCCATGGCGGCGAGGCCCCGCTTGCCCGCCCCCGGCATGAAGTGAGCGTAGTGCGTCAGCGTGGTCTGCGGCGAGGCATGCCCGAGCCACTCCGACACGCTCACGATCGACTCGCCAGCCTCAAGCTGGGTACTCGCGTACGTGTGCCGGAGGACGTGGAACATGTCCTCGCGGGAGAGTTCGTAGACGGGGTACCGACGGCTGCGACCTCCGTACATCTCAGCTTTCTCGCCGACCTTCTTCACGACACCGGCCGCCGCGAGTGCGGGCTTTTCCCAGGAACTCGGTCTTCATGCGGAGTTCCCGGTTCTCGCGTTCCAGTTCGCGCAGGCGGCCACGTTCGCTGATGTTCAGCGGAGGCTCCTCCCCGGCGTGCTCCTGCCGGTACCGGCTGACCCAGGTGTCCAGCGTTCCCTCGTTCACTTGTACTCTCGGGCGACCTCGGCAATCGGGCGGGACCCCACGACCAACATCTTGACCGCCGCGTCCCGAAATTCAGGACTGAACTTCCTACGCTTCTGTGCCATGTGCTCTCTCCGCCGTTCTGGACTTCGATCCTATGGGGACGCTGTCCGAGAACTTCGGGGCCCCTCAATGGAACCGTGGTTGGCGCTGAGAAGGGTCTTGAGCGGTTAGAGGCCCACGGCGGCATCGCAAGGGAAGGTCACGCGGACGCGGTCTGTTCAGCCTCGGCGAAGGCCCGGTACAGCGAGGCGACCGACGGGTGCTTGTCCTTGTTCTTGCCGGTCTTGATGGTGAGCTTCTTCGCGATGTAGGGGACCAGCCCTTGGTCGTCGGGTGAAGTAGGCCGCCGACGAGGTGCCCGTGGCACGGGTCCTTTTCCGACGGCCCCTTCCCGAACGGAACGTGCCCGTTTCCGGGCATTCCGCTCTCCAGCGGTCACGTCCGCAGTGGCTGAGAAACGCGCCCGGCATGGACCGAGACATGGCAAGTCCGGCAGAGCACAAGCGTCTTGCGCCTCCTCCGGGCCATGAGCTGGATCCAGGCGGGCTTGTCCCGACGTCCGGGCTGTTTGAGGTCTGCGAGGTGGCGGATGTGGTGGACCTCCAGATCCGTGCGGGTCTCGCAGAGCTCGCAGTACTCGGCCAGGAGCCGTTTGATCAGCTCGTTGTAGGCGGGTGCTGTCACCGGCCGGACGTCGGCGAGCGTGGCGGTGCGCTCTCGTTTGAGTGGGATCCCGCCGAAGCGGGCGACCAGCGGCTTCTTCCCCTCCTTGCGTTCGACCGTGACCTGTAGACAGCGGCGTGGGCCGTGCGGTGTCTCGACGGTTGCCCGGAATTTCCGAGACATCTTCCGGACCGTGCTGCGGTATTTGCAGGCCAAGGTCTTCAGCAATGAGGTCTCCATGATCCAGTGGAGCTTGCTCAGACGGTGCACGTTCTGGGCGAGGAGGTAGTACTGGATGAGACCCCGGTACTCGGCCTGGTACTTCGCGACGATGGAGAAGTCCTCGTCGTGAAGCAGTACTCCACGCGGAGCCGGTTTTCCCTTCTTCTTGTAGAGCGCGGACTTGGTGCGGATCACCTGCTCGGGCACGAAGAGCCCGGGTGTGCCGTTGATCGACCGACGTCCATCGGTGATCTTTGTGTCGGCATGCAGAGCCCGGATCTCATAGCCCAGGAAGCGCGCCGCCTGGCTGGTGGCGTGCGTGATCAGCGTCTTGGACTCGGATAATTCCAGCCTGAGTTGCTCACGCAGGAAGGCCCTGATCTTCGACGTGATGTCCTGGGCTTCGCGCTTGGAACCGGCGAACCCCAGCAGGAAGTCGTCGGCGTAACGGACATAGCGCAACCGCCGATAGCTCGGATCGTTCGGGTCGCCGTAGGGCAGGGAACGCTGCTGGTGTCGCAACACCCGCACCGCCTCCCGGTCCTGGTGGCGTCGTGCCTTCGCGATCGCGTGCTGAACGGTTAGATATGCCGGATTCGGCCGACGACGGTCCCCGAGGTTGTATTCCGGCAGCAGGGACTGTTCAACGAACCGGTCCAGTCGGTCCAGGTAGATATTGGACAGGATCGGGGAAGCCACCCCGCCCTGCGGTGAACCGCTGAGCGTGGCGTTCCACTTCCAGTCCTCCAGATACCCGGCCTTGAGCATGCGGCTGATCAGCCGCAGGAACCGGCCATCGTGGATTTTCTCTCCCAGAACCTTGAGCATCACCTCGTGGTCCAGGCTGCCGAAGCAGTCGGAGATGTCGCCCTCGATGAACCAGTGCACTCCCCGCCAGGTCCGTGCCACTTCCGTCAGCGCGGTGTGGCAGCCCCGTTGGGGGCGGAAACCGTGGGAGCGATCGGAGAACTGGACGTCGTAGTACGCCTCCAGGAGGAGACGGACCGCCTCGGCGACCAGCTTGTCCGACCAGGTCGGCAATCCGAGCGGGCGTTTCTTCGTTGATCCCTTCTTCTCGATGTAGACCCGCCGGGCCGGAGACCATCGGTAGCGTTCGGCGCGTAAGGCGTCGATGATGCTGTCGATCTTCTCCAGCGACATGTCGTCTGCGGTTTCCGCGCTGACCCCGGGTGTCATCGCACCCTTGTTGGCGTAGATGCGCCCATAGGCCAGCAGATACAACTGAGGGTTGAACAGCTGCCGATAGAGCCTTTCCACCGGCAGTCCTCGCTCCCCTCGCTTGCGGATGACGTCCAGCACCGTTCCGGCGTTTTGCATTACGCATACCTCCCTTCACTGGACGTCTGGACTACCTGTGCCCCTTCGCCCTGCGGCCGGCTTTCCCGGCCCCCTTGGTGGGACGTGACCCCCACGAGTACTACGAGCACTCCGTCGCCATAGGGCTCGCGCCCCGTAGGCGATCCCGCGGTACGTCTTCGTCGTACGTATCGAGCGCGACACAGGCCGCCCACTCATCCCCTTGGCCGCCCTCGCTGGGCGGTGCCACCGTCATGGAGGTTGCCCCGGACTATCTGCCATTCCGAAACATGACGAGGCGTCGGTTTCAAGCGTCATTCCGACGGGCGATCACTTACGCCGCTGGAGATTGGACTTCAAGCAATCAAGCCTTGGCCATATCGCGCAGGTCTTGCGACACCCCGCCCTGGACACCTCCGGACGGTCACCGCTTCCCCGGCATGCTCTGGTCCCCTTCGCGCTTTCGCGTCCGGGTAAGCCGGGCGACCTAAGAACGTTCCTCCAAGTTCCTCCCTACTGCATAGGGGATACGACAAAGCGCCTCACGGCGCACGAGATAGGTGATGTCGCCGACGAGCTTCGTGCCGGGCCGCTTCGCGGTGAAGTCACGGCCGACCAGGTCCGGGGCAGGGGCGGCCTTGGTGTCCTGCTTGGTCAGGTGGCGGCACCTGCGGCGGGTGACGCCTCGGATGTCACTCTCGCGCATGATCCGCTCGACCCTCTTCCTGTTGACCGTATGGCCGCCTCGCCGCAGGGCGGCGTGCACGCGCGGGGCGCCGTAGGCGCCCCGGGAAGAGGCATGGTTCTCGCGGATCTCCCCGGCCGGCGCGTCCTCGAACGTGCCGCCGGTCAGGGACTGCGGGGGCAGGCTGCCTGACCGGGCGAGCCCGCTACGCCAACAGTCTCGCTCAACTGGGAGACGGGCTCCGACGCCCGCAGACACATTCGGCCCAGCACCCCGCCAGTGACGTGGTCGAACCATAGGCGCTCACGAGTGCCCAGACGGCCCAAGAGCGACGACGCCTCGCGCACCATCGCCGTCGCCTGGTGGAAGGCGTGGGCGGTGGTGGCCGCGCGGTCGGCCGAGCGCAGGGACCGGGCGAGTTCCGGGAAGGGGAGGAGGAGCCGACGCCGAGGACAACGTCGTCGGGAAGGTCCGGGGAAGCCCCAAGTACGCTGGTGGGCACGGCATGCTGCTGATCCAACTCGCCGGGCCGAACCGCGGCGAGCCGTGGGCTTGTCCAGCAGCGGGACTCCCGATGATCTTCTTGCTCGACACAAGCTGATCTCTCAGGACGTCCCGTTGCGGCATTCACCAGGGCTTGACCTGCGACTCAACACTCAAACGCAACGGTGTTGGCGGCAAGGCGGTCACCCGATCATGAATTCTGGCTCGCACGCGAGGAGGAAGGCCGCGACTCGGCCGTGGTGCCGCGTGCATGACGAGCGCGACGCCACGGCCGGTCGGGCCCCATGCGTCGGTTACGCCTCAGCCTCCGCCTTAACGCCGGCCAGCGTCGTCTCGATGCCGGTGCGCAGTCGGGCCAGTCGGCCGTCGATGATCTGTTCCTCCTGCTCCGGGTACTTCTCGACGAAGTCCTGCAGCGGGCCGCGGGCGGTGCCGAGCCGCATGCCGTGCTGCAGGCGCGTACCGGTCCCGTCCGCGACCGGCTCCAGCGTGTATGCCCAGAAGGCCAGCGGTTCGCCGTGGCTGCGGTCGTTGTAGTAGACAACCTCCCACCGGAAGGTGCGCTGCTCCTCCAGTGCTGCGACGCGGCTGACGGTGTGCCACTCCCCGAGCCCGGCATTGCGGTTGCGGCCGGAGAAGTACGCGCCGACGGCCGGTCCCTCGGCCCCGTCCAGCCACTCCACTTCCTGCAGTTCGGGGCTGTGCCGGGCCGAGGTGGCGATGTCCGACACCAGCCCCCACACCCGCTCCGGTGGAGCGGCGATCTCGATCTCGCACTCCACGTGGGGACCATCGGCAAGACGCATTGCTTCAACCTTCCGAGACAGGACCGTTCCGTTTGCGGCTTCGGCCAGAGTTGTTGATGTTGTTCCGAGAGCCGGCGTCACTGTGGTGATCACGCCGTCGCGTCCACCGTGACCGCGGTCGCGACGACTCCCCGGGCGATACGCCACCGCCCCGACACCGCCGTGAACGGCCCGGGCCGCGACACGGCAGCATTGAAACCCCCGGCGCGGTCGTGGTCCGCCCACAACTCCACTTCGGCCTCGAGGAAGCCTAGTTCGCAGCGGGCCAGCGGATACCACGCCTTGAAGACCGCCTCCTTCGCGGAGAACAACAGGCACCCCCAGGACACCTCCGGCCATCGCTCCGAGAGCAGCTTCAAGTGGTCGTGCTCACTGGGGCCCGCCACCATCTCCAGTGCCTCCGCCGACAGCCGGGCATGCGGCTCGGCGTCGATCCCCACCGCGGCCACGCCCGCTTCCGCGCGGGCAGCCGCCGCCGCCCGGTATCCAGTGCAGTGCGTCATCGCCCCTACGACGCCCGGCGGCCACCCCGGTTCACCCCGCGCACCCGGCACCAAGGGCACCGGCGACACCCCCAGGACTCGCAATGACCGCCGGGCAAGCACCCTTACACCCGCGAACTCCCGCCGACGCTTGTCCATCGCCTTGTCCACGACCCGCGCCTCGACGGGAAACAGCGCCCTTCTCCAGTCCCCCTCCCACTCCCCGAACGACTCCATGGCCACCACCTGCGGCGGGAGCAGGGACGCCATCAACCCGGTTCCAGGGGACGCAGGGGACGCAGGGGACACGGGAAACACAGGTGCTCGGTCGGGTTCGTGCCGGTGGATGTTCAACGCTTCATCCCCTGATGGCGCAGATTGCCGCGTTCGCGGTGAGACTCGCGCCGACCCGGGCTTCCAGGCCGACGATCGTGCCGGCCTTGTGGGCGTTGATGGGCTGCTCCATCTTCATCGCCTCCAGCACGACGACGAGGTCGCCCACCGCGACCGTCGCACCCTCTTCGGCCGCGACCTTGGTGATCGTGCCCTGCATCGGCGACGCCAAGGTGTCGCCGGAGACGGCGGACTGGGCCTTGCGGGTGCCGGAGCGGCGTTTGATCTGGCGCGTTCCGCCCGCCGCCGTGCGCGCGCGGGACAGGCCCAACGACGCCGGGACGGAGACCTCGATGCGCCGGCCGCCGACCTCGACCACCGCGGTCTCGCGGCCGGCCGGCTCCTCGTCTCCGCCCGTCGCGGCGTCGAACGCGGGGATGGTGTTGTGGAACTCGGTCTCGATCCATCGGGTGTGGACCGTGAACGGCTCGGCGGAGCCGGTCAGTTCGGGGGCGAACGCCGGGTCCTCGACCACCGCCCGGTGGAAGGGGATCGCGGTCGCCATGCCCTCGACCTCGAACTCGGCGAGCGCGCGGCGGGCCCGTTCGATGGCCTGCTCGCGGGTGGCGCCGGTGACGATCAGCTTGGCGAGCAGGGAGTCCCAGGCCGGGCCGATCACGCTGCCGGACTCCACGCCGGCGTCCAGGCGCACGCCCGGCCCGGTCGGAGGGTGCCACCGGGTGACGGTCCCGGGGGCGGGCAGGAAGCCCCGGCCCGGGTCCTCGCCGTTGATGCGGAACTCGAAGGAGTGGCCGCGCAGTTCGGGGTCGCCGTAGCCGAGTTCCTCGCCGTCGGCGATGCGGAACATCTCACGGACCAGGTCGATGCCGGCGACCTCCTCGGTGACCGGATGTTCCACCTGGAGGCGGGTGTTGACCTCCAGGAAGGAGATCGTGCCGTCCTGGCCGACGAGGAACTCGCAGGTGCCGGCGCCGACGTACCCGGCCTCGCGCAGAATCGCCTTGGAGGCGGAGTACAGCTCGGCGACCTGCTCGTCGGAGAGGAAGGGCGCCGGGGCCTCCTCGACCAGCTTCTGGTGCCGGCGCTGCAACGAGCAGTCACGGGTCGACACGACGACGACGTTGCCGTGCTGGTCGGCCAGGCACTGGGTCTCCACGTGCCGCGGCTTGTCCAGATAGCGCTCCACGAAGCACTCGCCGCGTCCGAAGGCGGCGACGGCCTCGCGTATGGCGGAGTCGTAGAGTTCGGGGATTTCCTCCAGGGTACGGGCGACCTTGAGGCCCCGGCCGCCGCCGCCGAAGGCGGCCTTGATCGCGATCGGCAGCCCGTGCTCCTCGGCGAACGCGACGACCTCGTCCGCGCCGGAGACCGGGTCCGGCGTGCCCGCGACCAGCGGGGCGCCGGCGCGCTGGGCGATGTGCCGGGCGGCGACCTTGTCACCCAGGTCACGGATGGCCTGCGGCGGCGGGCCGATCCAGACCAGGCCCGCGTCGAGCACGGCCTGCGCGAAGTCGGCGTTCTCCGACAGGAAGCCGTAGCCCGGATGGATCGCGTCCGCTCCGGACTCGCGGGCCGCGGCCAGGACCTTGTTCTGGTCGAGATAGCTGGTGGTGGGGGTGTCGCCGCCCAGGGCGTACGCCTCATCGGCGGCCCGGACGTGAACGGCGTCCCGGTCGGGGTCGGCGTACACCGCCACGCTGTTGATCCTGGCGTCCCGGCAGGCCCGGGCGACCCGGACCGCGATCTCCCCGCGGTTGGCGATCAACACCTTGCGCATGACGCTCATCCGGCCCTTCCCCTCCCACCGCTCAGTCGATCCCTCGGTGGATGTGCGGCTCATCGCCCCGCTCCTCCTCCCCTGCCAGCAGCACACGCGTCGGCCAGGGCCGCTCAGAGGGCGCCGCCTCCACCCGTGACTGTGTCGATTCGGAGCTGTGCATGCCGTCCATGTCCATGTCCCTCTCCGTCTCCTCGTCCCCTCCTCGTCCCCTCCCTGTCAGCCTCTGGTCCCCGGGCTGCGGCGCCAGCTGCCGGGGAAGCGGTAGGGGGCGTGCCGCTCGGGGCGGTCCCACCGGGGGGCGCCCTGGGTGGCGGGGGCGTCGGCGTCCTGCGCGGTCGCCCGGGAGAGCAGCACCACGGTGAGCGCGGCGAGTTCGTCGTCGGTGACGTGGCCGCGTTCGACGCGGACCAGGGGGGACGGGGCGGCAGGGTCGATGACGGTGGTCATGGGGTCAACTCCGTTCAGGTCGTGGCGAGTTCACTGGGGCGGGTTGCCGTGCTTGCGGGACGGCAGTTCGGCGTGCTTGGTGCGCAGCATGGCCAGGGACCTGATCAGGATCCGGCGGGTCTCGGCGGGGTCGATCACGTCGTCGACCAGGCCCCGTTCGGCCGCGTAGTACGGGTGCATCAGCTCGGCCTTGTACTCCTTGACCATGCGGGCCCGCATCGCGTCGGGGTCCTCGGCCGCGGCGATCTGGCGGCGGAAGATGACGTTGGCCGCGCCCTCGGCGCCCATCACCGCGATCTCGTTGGTGGGCCAGGCGTAGGACAGGTCGGCGCCCACGGAGCGGGAGTCCATGACGATGTAGGCGCCGCCGTAGGCCTTGCGCAGGATCAGCTGGATGCGGGGGACGGTGGCGTTGCAGTACGCGTACAGCAGCTTCGCGCCGTGCCGGATGATGCCGCCGTGCTCCTGGTCGACACCGGGGAGGAAGCCGGGGACGTCGAGCAGTGTCACCAGGGGAATGTTGAAGGCGTCGCACATCTGGACGAAGCGGGCCGCCTTCTCGGAGGCCTCGATGTCCAGGACGCCCGCAAGCGACTGCGGCTGGTTGGCCACGATGCCCACGACCTGGCCGTCCATGCGGGCCAGGGTGACGATGACGTTGGTGGCCCAGCGCTCGTGGACCTCCAGGTGTTCGCCGTCGTCGACGATCGACCTGATCACCGCGCGCATGTCGTACGGGCGGTTGCCGTCGGCGGGGACCAGGTCGAGGAGTTCCTCGCAGCGGCGGTCGGCCGGGTCCCCGGTCGCCTCTGCCGGGGGCGTCTCGCGGTTGTTCTGCGGAAGGAGGGAGATGAGGTAGCGGACCTCCGCGATGCAGGTCTCCTCGTCGTCGTAGGCGAAGTGGCACACGCCCGACGTCTCCGCGTGGACGTCCGCGCCGCCCAGGCCGTTCTGGCTGATCTCCTCGCCGGTCACCGCCTTGACCACGTCAGGACCCGTGATGAACATCTGCGACGTCTCGCGGACCATGAAGACGAAGTCGGTGAGGGCGGGCGAGTACGCGGCGCCGCCCGCGCACGGACCGAGCATCACGCTGATCTGCGGGATGACACCGGACGCCTTGGTGTTGCGGGTGAAGATGCCGCCGTAGCCGGCCAGGGCGGTGACGCCCTCCTGGATGCGGGCGCCCGCGCCGTCGTTCAGCGACACCAGCGGCGCACCGGCCGCGATGGCCATGTCCATGATCTTGTGGATCTTCTCGGCGTGCGCCTCGCCCAGCGCGCCGCCGAAGATGCGGAAGTCGTGCGCGTAGACGAAGACCGTGCGGCCCTCCACCGTGCCCCAGCCGGTGACCACCCCGTCGGTGTGGGGTTTGCGGCGTTCCAGGCCGAACCCGGTCGCGCGGTGCCGGCGCAGCGGCTCGACCTCCTGGAAGGAGCCCGGGTCGAGCAGCTGGTCGATGCGCTCCCGCACGGTCAGCTTGCCCTTGTCGCGCTGCCGTTGGGTGGCGGCGGCATCCGCTCCCTCGGCGATCACCTGCTTGAGGGCCACCAACTCCTCGACGCCGCTAAGCATTTCGTCCCCCTCTTGTCTCCTCGGGCGTGATCCTGGCGGCCCCGGCAGGCCCCGCGCGGCCGGGACCTACGGGGGCGGTCGCCGTCATCGGGCGACCGCCAACCGGCTCTCCACCGCGGGCCGCCCGCTCGCCGCGGCCTCGGCGACCACACGGTCGATGTCCTCCGGGGTGGCCACCGCGACGGCGCGCGCGCCCGGGTGGGAACGCTGCAGGAGCCGGGTGAGCGGCCCCGCCGGAGCCAACTCGATGTGCAGGGCGTCCGGCGCGTGGCGGGCGATCGCCGCCACGCAGAGGTCCCACCGGACCGGCGAGGTGATCTGGGTGATCAGCCGACGCCGCAGGTCGTCCGGGCCAGCCAGTGGCGCGCCGTCCTCGTTGCCCACCATCGCCGAGGCAGGCTCGGTGATGGTGACCGCCTGTACCGCGCGGGCGAACGGTTCCACCGCCGGCGCCATGGCCTCGGTGTGGAAGGCGCCCGCGACGGACAGCCGGGCGACCCGTACCCCCGGCGGCGGCGCATCGGCGAGGGCCTCGATACGGTCCAACGGCCCCGCCGCCACGAACTGGTGGCTGCCGTTGAAGTTGGCCACGGCCAGGCCGGCCGCGGTGACCGCGGTGCCGATGTCCTCGTCCGGCGCGCCGTCCCGCCTGGTCGGCATCACCGCCGCCATGCCGGTCCGCGCCACCGCGCACGCCGCGGACATCGCCGCGCCCCGCACCCGGGCCAGGGCGACCGCGGCCTCGGGACTGAGGTAGCCGGCGCCGGCCGCGGCGGCCAGTTCACCGACCGAGTGCCCCGCGAACAGCACGTCGCCGGCGGCCGGCCCGAGCCTGCTGCGCAACAGGCGGTGCGCGAGCACGGACACGGCGACGATCAGCGGCTGTGCGAAGGCGGTGTCCGCCAGCAGCGTCTCGTCACGACTGGCCTCGACCAGGTCGAAGCCGACGGCCTGCGACCAGTCGTCGACCAGTGCGGGTGCCCCGGAAACCCCGTCCAGCCAGGGGTCGAGCATCCCCGGCCGCTGGACTCCCTGTCCCGGGGCGGTCACGACGTAGTGGTACCCCACCGAATCCCCCATCTTGGATATCTCCGAATCTTGGGTGTCTCCGACATGTCAGTCCCCGCGCTGCGGGCCCGCGAGCGAGTCGGCGGGGCGCAGCAGGGTGATGGCTCGCTCCACCTCCAGGACGACGCGGCCGTCCCCGGCCCGCGCCACGCCGTTGAACGTGGCCGTCTCCTCGTCCCGGTCGATCAACTCGACGGAGTGCTCGAGGAGTTCGCCCGCGTACACCGCGCCGGTCACCCGCACTCCGCGCGCCGACCCGAAGATCAGCAGCTGGCGGTCGGCCCCGTCGGATTCGAGGACGATGAGCAGCCCGCAGGCCTGCAGGAACGACTCCAGCAGAAGACTGGTGGGGAACTCGCCCGGCCTGGAGCGACCCAAGTGGCTGTCCAGCTCGTGATAGGTCACGGCCTTCGTGGCCATGAGCGCACCCGGCGTGTGCTGGACGATCCGGTCGATCTGGAGCGCGGGGTAGCCGTAGGGCAGCAGGTCACCGGGGTCGGGGTGGGCCGTGGCCGGCACGGCCGACGGCGTCGTCCTGTCCGGCACGGTTGAGGGTGCGGTCGTGTCCGGCACAGTCGACGGCGTCGTCGTGTCCGGCACGGTTGATGTCGTCATGTCCGGCACCTCCACGTCGCGGTGATGCGGGCGCAGCGCTGCCCGTCGATGCTGCAGGTCGTCCTGGTGACCAGAGATGCGCGGTCACCGCTGACCGCCGTCTCGAAGACCAACTCGTCGCCGGCGAGGGCCGGTCGGCTGAAGCGGACCGAGCCGAGCTCCACCAGTTCGATGCCGCCGAGGGCCCCGTCGATGTGCAGCTCGAGCATCTGCTGCAGGCTCTCGACCAGGAACACCCCGGGGTACACCGTCAGGTCGGGGAAGTGGCCGGCCAGATAGGGGTCGTCGGCGACGATCCTCTTGCGGCCGACGAAGCCCCCGTCGCTCTCCCGGACGTCGTCCACAGCCACCAGCGGCAGCCGTCGAGCGGCATCGGAGAGGGGATGGCGTACGGCAGTCATGGGTCACACGCCCATGCCGACGCCGCCGCCGATCGGGATGGACGAGCCGGTGATGAAGCCGGCCTCGTCGGACACCAGGAAGGCGATCAGCGCGGCCACCTCCTCCGGCCGGCCGACCCGGCGCAGTGCCGTCTGGGAGAGGATCTCCTCGCGCCGCCGCTTCGACAGGTCGGCGATCATGTCGGTCTCGATCAGGCCCGGCAGCACCACGTTGGACGTGATCCCGGCGCGCCCGAGCTCCCAGGCCAGCGAGCGGGCAAGGCCGATCAGGCCGCTCTTCGAGGCCGCGTAGTTGACCTGGCCGGGCGAGCCCCACAGCGCCACGATCGAGGAGACGAAGACCAGGCGCCCCCACTTGTTCGCCATCATGTCCGACACGGTCTCCCGGGCCACGTTGATGGAGCCGCTGAGGTTGGTGTCGAGCACGTCCTGGACGCCCTCGTGGGTCTGGGTGAGCAGCGGCCCGTCGTTCATGATCCCGGCGCAGTTGACGACGATGTCGATCTCGCCGAGGATCTCCCGCGCCTGCTCGACCGCCGTGCTCACCGACTGCGGATCGCGCACGTCGCACTCGACGAAGGAGACGCCCTCGACCTCCGGCTTCGTGGTGCGGGCGGTCCCCACCACGCGATAGCCCTGCTTGTTCAATTCACTCGCGATCGCCGCCCCGATGCCGCGGCTGGCTCCGGTGACGAACACCGATCGACTGGTCATCGTTCTGCTCCTTGGTGAGGTGCGCCGACGCGCATGACGTGGTGTGGTGCGCCGACGCGCACGATCGAATCGATCCGCTCGACGGCGGCCCAGGTGGAATCGCCGCCGCCGACCACCCCGACCCAGCCCGCCCGCCGCGCGCCGGCGACGTTGTCGTCCAGGTCGTCGACGAGGACGTTGGACTCGGGCGGGAGGCCGGACCGGGTCTCGGCCAGGCGGAACATCGCGGCGTCGGGCTTGCGGACGCCGATGTCGCAGGACAGCAGGACCTCGTCGAACAGGTCGTCCCAGGACCGGAAGTCCGCGAAGTACTCCCGCCAGTCCGGGGGAAGGTTGGAGATCATCCCGACGAAGGCGCCCGCCTCCCGCCAAGTCCGCAGCGCGGCAAGCCACTTGGTGTCGATCCTGCGGTCGCTCCACCACTCGGGGCCGAGGCCGGACAGGTCGGCGTCGAGCCCGAACCGGGCGGACAGCTCCTGCTCGATCTCCGCCGTCCACTCCCGCTCGGTGAGGACCCCGGAGTCCAGCACGGCCATCCCGTCCGGGCGGCCGTGCCGGTCGGCGATCGCCCGCAGGCACCGGCCGAGCTGCTCGGGCGTGAACTCCTTGCCCTCGCAGTAGGTGCGCAGCCCCTCCCGCAGCGGCGGGGTGAGCACGCCCCGGAAGTCGGTCCAGATCGCGTGCCTCACGGCACCTCCCCGGCGTCCGGGCCGGCCGGGGCCAGCCCGAACGACATCCGGGTCACGACCAGACCGTCCTGCGCGCACTCCACGTCGACCCAGCGCTCGTCGTGGCTCGCCACGATCCGGGTCTCCCGGTCGAGTTCGGCGAAGTGCTCGAACGTCGCGCGCACCGCGGTCACGACGTGCTCGGCGGGCCGCCGGCTGCCGGCCAGCGCCAGCTGGCGGCCGGCCTCGATGAGCACCATCGCCGGGTAGTGGTCGTAGTCGTGGTCGAACAGGCTCGCGTTCGCGAAGTCGGGGGCCAGGGCCGCGCTGACGCCGTCCGCTCCGGCCCGCAGCCGGGCGAGCGCCACATTGGCGGTCTGCGTCCGGGCCACGCTCTGCGGTGTGCTCAGCCCGGCCCGCCGGCCGGCCTCGGGCCGCAGACCCGCCGTGGTCGGCGGGACCAAGCCGTCGCGCTGATACGCCCGCAGCTCCTGGTAGCGGCCCTTGGGCACGCCCTGCACCGCCATCGACGTACGCACCACCGTCCGGCCCGAGCCGTCGGTGCCGCGCTGCGTGTACGCGATCTGCTTCGGCGTCCCGTCGCTGCGCAGCCTGAGCTGCTCGAACGCCGTCACGATCGTCAACTCGCCGTCCACGCCCGCCAGGGCGGCGGGATCGGTGATCTCCATGTCGATCGAGTTGAAGAAGAAGGCGATGTCGCGCGAGAGGCCCGCGAACTCGTGCGCCGCGCTGAGCGCCGCCTGCCGGCAGGCCTCGATCAGCAGCAGCGCGTCCAGCCAGTGCGAACCGGGGTGGTCGCGGTAGTACGGGCTGATGCCGGTGGTGACCGTGGTGCTGCCGTACTCGCCCCCGCCCTGTCGCCAGGGCGGGGAGACGAGAACTTCCTGGTCGTTGGCGCGGTGGACCAGGTCCCGGCGCACTCGGGCGTCCGTCGTGGCGCTCATGACCGCCCGCCGATGGTGAGCACCGCCGCCGCCACGGCTCCGGAGTCGTCGATCCCGGTGATCAGTACGCCGGTGCCCGGCCGCCCCAGCGCGACCGCGGCGGCCAGTTGCATGGCACCCAGGGCGCCGCCGCACTCACCGACCGCCGTCCGTACGTCCACCCGCTCGACGTCGAACTGCTCGAGAGCCGACTCCTCGCTCTGCTCGAGGACCGTTCCGACGGCCCCGGGCAGGACCAGCCGTACGTCGACACCGGCGGCCGCGCAGGACTCCAGCGCGCGGGCGACCGCGCGGCGCAGCGCCTCGGCGTACCCGGCCTGCGTGCGCGGCGGCGCGAACATCACCTCGCAGGCCGTCACCGTGGCCAGGGCGGGCGGTGCGTCCGGCCCCGCGGGCTCGAGCGCGACCATCGCCGCGCCCTCCCCGATGACGACGGACTCCTGTACGTCCTTCTTCAGCCGGGTCCCCCATGCCGTGTGGGGCGACAGCTCTTCCACGCCGCCCACGAGCATCCGCCGGGCGTGACCGCAGCGGATGAGCCGGGCGGCGTAGCGCAGTGCGGACAGCGCGCTGACGGTTCCGTTGGCCAGGGTGGAGTTCGGTCCGCGCAGCCGGTGCCAGATCGCGATCTGACTGGCGCAGCAGTTCATCGTGGTGTTGGGGAAGACCGCGGGGTTGATCAGGTCGATCCCCTTGCCCTCGATGATGTCGACGTCCAGGTCGACGCTGCTGCGGAGGCTGCCGACGACGGTGCCCATGGCGATCCCGGTGGACTCCCAGGACGCGTCGGAGATGTCCGCCCGCGCGCTCAGGTCGCGCTTGAGCAGCGTGCTGGCCGCCAGGCCCAGCGCCGTCGTGCGGTCGAGGTTCTTCGTTCCCTTCCGGGGGACGTAGTCGGTGATCTTGAAGTCCGGCACGGCCGCCACCCGGCCGGGCAGGCCCACGTAGTGGTCGGCGTCGGCGGCCGACGGCTCGCCGCCCGGTGCCGTGCCGGCCGCGGCCGGCTCACGCAGCCGCTCGCGCAGGGCGTCCAGGCCGACGCCGGCCGCGGACAGCACGGACACATCAGAGATCTGGAGTTCCTCGGACGAGGTCATCGCCGCTCCCCTCCCGCGCCGACCGGCTCACGGTCGGAATAGGCGCCGAATATGGTGATGGCGTTGTTGCCGCCGAACGCGAAGCCGTGGTTCTGCGCCACCCGTACCTCGGTGGTACGGGCGCCCGAGCCGACGAAGTCGATGCCGTCCCCGAACGCCGGGTCCACGGTGCGCAGGTTGATGGTGGGCGGCAGGAAGGACTCCTCGATCGCCTTGCAGCACGCGATCGCGCCGAACCCGCTGGCCGCGCCCATCGTGTGGCCCAGCATCGACTTGATGGAGCTCATCGGTGGATGCTCGTCGCCGAACACCAGCCGGGTGGCGGTGACTTCGGTGATGTCGTTGGTCGGCGTGCCCGTGCCGTGGGCGCAGACGTAGTCGACCTCGCCGGCGTCGATGCCCGAGTTGGCGTGTGCCTTGCGGATGCACTCGGCGATGCTCTCCGCGTCCGGGTGCACGATGTGGTGGGCGTCGCAGCTGAGCCCGTAGCCGAGCAGCTCGGCGTAGATGTGCGCGCCGCGCCGCCGGGCGTGCTCGAGTTCCTCCAGGACCAGGACCGCGCCGCCCTCGGCGGTGACGATGCCCGTGCGGTCCCGGTCGAACGGCCGGGGAACCCCGTCGGCCACCGCGCCGAGGCTGAGGAACCCGGCGTGCGTGAACCGGTTCACGCTGTCGGCGCCGCCGGCCACCATCACGTCGGACTCACCGGCGATGATCTTGTCGGCCGCGCTGCCGATGGCGTAGTTGGCGGCGGAGCAGGCCGTCGGGATGACCACGGTCTCGCCGTGCAGGTCCAGCTCCACCGACACGGCCGCGGCGATGTTTCCCGCGGGGATCTTGCGGACCACGTCGGCGGAGATCGTGCTGGGGCCGCCGTCCAGCCACTGCTGGGTCAGGGTGTCGACCGAGGGTGCCTCACCGTTGGTGGTGCCGATGATCGCCCCCGTCGTCGCGCGGGTGGCCTCGTCGAACTCGATCCCGGCGTCCTCCACCGCCAGGCGGGCCGCGGCGGCCGCGAAGTGGGCCGTGCGTCCCCAGTCGGCCACGTCGATGACGCGGACGATCGAGGCGGGGTCGAAGTCCTGGACCTCGCCGCCCAGATGGGCCGGAAAGTCGCTGCTGTCGAAGGCCTTGACCTCCGAGACACCGCTGCGGCCAGCCTTGACGCCCTCGGTGAAGTCCTCGACCCCGGTGCCGATACTGCTCACACATCCCATGCCGGTCACCACGACCCGGCGGCGGGCGCGGGTCACTGGCCGCCGTCCTTGGCGTCGCGTATCCGGACGATCTGCTGGACCAGGAGGTCCACGGTGCGCAGGTCGACGGCGAGTTCTCGGGGGACCCGGATCGACAGCTGCTTGTTCACCCGGGCCAGCACCTGGATCAGACCGAGGGAGTCGGCACCGTAGACGTCGATCAGGTCGGCGTGCACATCGACCTCGTCCGGCTCGATGTCCAGCTCGAGCTCGTCGACGATGATGTCCAGCGTGGCGTTGCGGACAACGTCATCAGTAATTACAGCAGTCATGTCCTCATCCGTTTCAGTGGATTTCTTCGAAAACTGGCCCGACTCGGGAAAGTCGAATTCCGTGGGGCTCAGAAGGGAATGTGCTCGGCACCGGTACGTGCCGGATCGAGATTCAGCTGGCTCAGCCTGGCCACTCGATCCACATGCAGTGCGGAGTCGGTCCACATGTCGCGGTACCGTCGATCCCGCTCGGTGATTTCAGAATCCGAGCGCAGTCCGCCGTCACGGGCGTGCTCAATGGCAGTCGCCATGATCTTCCTGATCACGCCCTGGCGCTCTGCATCGTAATCCGGAAGCATATTCTCCGGCAGTTTGTTTTCCGCCGCGCCATTCCGGTGTGATTCCATAATACGCCAGGAAAGTGCGGCGGCGTCAAGGATTCCTGAATTCATTCCCTGGCCGCCGGCCGGTGCCATTACGTGCGCGGCATCGCCGGCCAGACAGCTGCGGCCGACGCCGAAACGCTCCGCAATGGCGAATCGCGCCTGGAAGTCCGCGGTGGATATCAGTTCCTGCACGACCCCGCGGTGTGCCTGCGGACCGCGCTCGGTCAGCAACCGCTGGAAGGACTCCGGCGACGGGTCCGGGGCGTCCGGGGTGAGCCGGTGCGCGAGACGGTACGCGTGCCGATCGTGCGGTCCGATGGCCATGCCGCCGCCGGGCGTCCAGCAGTAGCTGGCCTGGTCCTCGGGCAGCCCGCTGATCACGGCGTCGGCGATCCTGAAGGAGACCCTCGGGCCCACGTCGTTCATCGCGATGCCGAGCAGCTCACGAACCGCACTGTTCGCTCCGTCGGCGCCGATCAGCAGGCGGGCCGACACGGTCGAGTCGTGCCCGCCCGAGCGGATGTGGACGGACACCTGCCGGGCGTCCTGTTCCAGTCCGACGACTTCCGCGTCGCCGATGTCGCCGCCGGCCGTCAGGAAGGCCTCCTCCAGCACGGCCTCGGTCTCGTGCTGCGAGATGCCGAGCGCGTAACCGAACCTGGTGTCCGTCAGGCGATCGATCTCGAAGCGGCCGATGGAGCTGCCCGACGAGTAGTAGCCGACTCGGGTGACACGGCTGCCGATCGATTCGAGAATTTCGGTGACGCCGAACGAATCCAGGATTTCCAGGGCCCTCGGCCAGATCACCGAAGCCCGCGAATGGCCCGTGAACGGAGGATGCTTTCGCACGATGCGGACCGAGAGGCCTCGCCGGGCAAGAATGCACCCGGCCGTCAGCCCCGTCGGTCCCGCACCGACGATCAATACGTCTAGCACACCAGCTCCAACACCAGGCAGGACCAGGTGTATCCGCCGCCGGCATTGACGATCACACACACGTCGCCGGGCCGCAGATCCTGCTCTTCGTAGATGTCCGCGATGTTCGCGCCCACATCGGCGACCCCGAGATGGGCGGTCCGTCCGCCGTGCCACAGCAGTTTCTCGGCGCCGAAGAACGGCGCGAGTTGCGGACGATAGACGGTCTCGAAGATCTTTCCGCTGAGCCGCGGGACGGCAACCGCCCGAATGCGCTCCTCGCTTCCCGACAGGCCCGCGTCGTCAAGGGCCTGTCGGACGCAGCCCGTCAGGGATTCCCGCGAACGCTGCGCGAAGCGCTCGATGCCGTATTCCGTCAGGTACGCCTTCTTGGCGGCCTTCAGGTCGACCTTGCCGCCCTCCCGCAGCGCGGGGCCGGGCGTCGGGTCGTATCCGAAGCGATTCATCTCCTCGAGTTCCGGAGCCGCGCTGCTCGCCAGGGAAATGATCCTGAAGGAGTTGCTCGCGGCCGGCTCACGCGTGACGAGCATCGCGGTCCCCGCATCGCCGTGGACGCAGCCGTAGTTGAGGTTCCAGCGGTCGACCTGCGGTGCCAGCATCGCGTCCGAGACCGTCACGGCGGCCGCCGTGATCGATGCGTCGGACAGCATGGACCGGCCGACGAGTTCGAGCGCCGCGATCGGAGCGTTGCATCCCTGCGAGATGTTGACAGGCAAGGAGCCGAGGGCACCGGTCTGGTGCGCGACGTAGTGCGCCGCGCTCCAGATGTCGAAGCCCTGGTGCCACCAACTGCAGTGGAGCAGGAGGCCCACGTCCGACGCGTCCGTCTCGGCCGACTTCAGGGCTCCTCGCAGCGCGTCGACCGCCAGGTCGGCGACCGGCTGTCGGCTGTCGAAGACCGGTACGTCGGGGTTTCCTATGGTCTCGTCGAAGTCGCGCACCAGTCCCTGCGACAGGGCGTCGGAGACCGGGATCCGCTTGTCGGGATACGAGACCGTGCAGCCGTTCAGGTAAAGGCTGTTGATCAGCATGTGTGCCGCCCTCCGTTCACTGGGTGCTCTTCTCCTGCATGAACTTGCCGAACAGCGCGAACATGGCCGCCACGGCCAGGAAGACCGCCGCTACGACGATGAAGCCGAGGCGCATGTGGCTGTGGCCGGAGACCCCGACGAAGACCGCGCCCAGCAGTGCGACGCCGAGTGCGAGCGTGGTCTGCTGAGTCGTCGTCACGATGCCGCTGCCGGCGCCGATCTGGTTCGGCGGAATCGAGGACAGCACGGTGCGGTAGACCGTCGGGACGAACAGCCCGTTGCCGGCACCGATCAGGAACATGCCGACCATGAGGTGGTAGAAGTGCAGGTGCGGCCACCACAGCAGGGCGGGCACGATCAGGCCGACCAGACCGGCCGCCTGCAGGACACCACCGATCTGGAGGGTGCGCACCCCGACGTTGCCGATCAGCTTCGGCGCCCGCAGGGCCGCGAGGAACTGACCGACCGCCATCGGTGCCATGGACAGGCCGGATTCGAAGGCGCTCATCCCGTTGCCGCCCTGGACGGCCAGCGCGAAGACGAAGATGAAACCGCCGAAGGCGAGGAAGCCGCTGCCCAGTACGAGCAGACCGCGCTGCATGATGCCCTTCGTGAGCAACGAGGGAGCGATCAGCGGGACGACACCCGAGGTCTCCACCTTGCGCTCGTAGCGCCACAGCACGACGGCGACCACGGCGGAGACCACGAACAGCGCCCAGGTCCACAGCGGCCAGTGCGTCTGTCGTCCGACGCTCAGCGGAATCAGCAGGGCGAGGACGGCGGTGCCGAACAGCGCGGTGCCGCCGAGGTCCGCTCCCTGCGGCTGGGTCGCCTTGGTCTCGGGCACCCAGAGCCGCGTGCCGATCATGGCCAGAAGGCCCAGCGGTACGTTCACCAGGAAGATCGGCCGCCATCCGAGGTCGGCGATGTTCGCCCACACGAACATGCCGCCGAGGAGTTGTCCTACTGCCGCCGACAGGCCGCCGATCGCGCCGTAGTAGCTGATGGCACGCGTCTTGGCAGGCTCCTCCAAGGCGGCCTGGATCGTGGACAGCACTTGTGGCAGCAGCAGCGCCGCGGCCGCTCCCTGCAGGACGCGAGCAGCGACCAGCATCTCGATGTTCGGCGCGAATCCGCAGATCAGCGAGGCGATCGTGAATCCGGCGATGCCGATCTGGATGAGCCGGCGGCGCCCGAATCGGTCACCGAACCTGCCGCCCAGCACCAGCAGGACGGCGTAGGTGATGCCGTAGCAGCTCACCACGAACTGCGACGTCGACGCGGAGACGCCGAAGGAATCCTGGATCGAGGGCAGGGCCACGTTGACGATGAAGGCGTCGACCGTCGTCAACGCCGCGGCGATCAGCAATGTCGCCTGTCCGAGCGAGCTGAATGCCGAGCGCACGGGGCTCGGCGGCGCTTTGGTGGCTACATTCGACAAGGGAATTTCCCCAGCCTTTCTTGATTGCGGTTACTGAGGGGGGATTGGGGTTACTTGGGGGGATTGCGGTTTCTCGGGGGCTCTGCTGCCGGGCGGCAGCGGCTTTCGGACCGTCACCGGTACGACTGGTAAACGAATTGGCGCAGCCGGTTCATGATGGGGAGGGTGCGCGACGGGAAGAGCTGCGGGACGATGAGCGCGGCCACGCCCGACGATGGGTCGACAAAGAAGTTGGTGCTGCTTGCCGACAGCCACGCATACTCGCCCGCACGCGTCAGAATGTGGCTGTCTCCGGGCGACAGCATGGTCATGAAGCCGAGCCCGAAGCCAACGGACTTCATCACCTCGTTGATGGCGGGCACGGGCCAGTGGCCGTAACCCGATCCCAGCGTGACGTTGCCCGGCAGGTGATTGCTGCGCATCGACTCGACGGTCATGGGCGAGATCACGAATTCGGACGTGGACCCGATGCGGCCGCCGTTCACGAGCATGCCGAGGAACTTGATGTAATCCTCTGCCGAGGTGTAGATGCCGCCCCCGCCCGAGAGGAAGACCGGGACCTCGGTGTCGACGGGAAGTCCGAGCGGGTTCAGTCCGCCGCTCTCGCCCGCGGGGGTGTAGATCTCCGCATAGCGGTGCGCTTGGTTCGGATCCACATGAAACGCGGTGTCCTTGAGATCCAGCGGCTCGAAGAGGGACTCCCTCATATAGGCGTCGAGGCGCTTCCCCGAGATCACCTCGATGATCCGTCCCAGGACGTCCGTGCTGACCCCGTAGTTCCAGGCCGAACCCGGCTGGAACCGCAGGGGGAACGACCCCCAGGCCTCCGTTGCCCCGGCGAGGCCGACACCGGCCGGGACGCCCAGCGCGTAGCCGGCGCCCGAATACATCGTGTCCACCGCATGGGACTGGTGGGAGCCGTATCCCAGACCCGAGGTGTGGGTCAGCAGATGCCAGATCCGCATGGGCTCCAACAGGCCCTCGGTGATGGGGGCTTCGGCCATTCCGGAGCGGTAGACGCGCAGGTCCGCGTAGGACGGGAGGTAGTCGGAGACCGGGTCGTTCAGCCCGACCAGGCCCTTCTCGACGAGCGTCATGAAGGCCACCGAGGTCATCGCCTTGCTCAGCGACCACGCCCGGAAGACGCTGTCCGTCTTCATCGGGCTGCTGTCGGCGATGTTGGCCATGCCGCCGGCCGCCGCGTACCTGACCTCCCCGTGCTGGGAGACCAGGCACGACCAACCCGGCATCTTCCCGTCGTCGACCTGCCGGTCGAAGTACTCACCGAGGGCGGACAGTCGATCCGCGTCGAGCTGCATTGAAAACTCCTGTCGTAATGAATTGGCCTACGGGTTCCTGGAGGCGAGCAGGGTTACAGGCGATCCCCGCAGAAATCGTCGAGATGCTTTCGCAGAGGTGGGCGGATGAGGTAGCTCTCCTGTTTGGTGAGGTCGAACATCACCATCCGGCTCACCGCCTTGACGCTCACCTGTTTCGAGTCGTCGAGTATTCGGAAGTTGAACTCGAAACTGGACCGTCTGATATTCGATGTCCACACCTCGACGCTGACCGGGTCCAGCGAGTACTCGAGCGGTCGCAGATATCCGATCTCGTGCGCGGCGACCACCGCGGTCTCACCGTCGAAGGCCCCGGTCGACATGAGCCATCTCATGCGTGCTTCTTCGATGATTCGCACGATCTCGCAGTTGTTCACGTGACCGTACGAATCCACGTCGCCCCACCTCAACGAGATCTCGACCGATGCCGGGCCCATGCGATTCTCCGTGGGGCCGGAATACTGCGTCGTGACCTTCGGGCTGTCCAGTTTCACGGATTTCACGGATGAGTGACTGCTCATCGATAGACCTCGTCTCGGCATGGCCGTCTGCGCTCAGCAATCTGCCTGGTGCGCGAATTGCTGCAGGCGGTTCGTGGTCGGGAGGGTTCGGGATGGGTGGACTTTCGAATCGTCGAGGGGGTCCTGTTCGGTCGCTCTGCCGCGCCGTCTCCTCGTTGAGACGGGCCGAAGCGGATCGGCACACACCTCTGCACAGACCTCGGGTGGCTCTCAGGCTGGCCCCTGTCGAGCGCCTGGATTGATCCTGACACACGAAGCATACCTTTGAGAAGGTATTTTTCTAAGAGGAGGCCTGGCGCTGCGTCAAAAGTCGTCGAGTCACGGGTGGTTCACCTGGTCGCAGCGCTGCGGCGCCGAGGCGGGCGAGCGTCTCGGCAGGTATGCGGGCGGGCACCCCGGCCGGCGCGCCCTCGGCGCGCCGGGTGCCCGGAGGGTCAGCGCTGGTCGGAGGCGGGCCGCGGCCGGGCGCGCAGCGCGGGGAACAGCAGGTCCCGCACCTCCCGCCAGCGTTCGGCGAAGTCGGCCCGCTCGTGGAGGTTGTTGGAGATGTGCTGGGCGCCGAAGAACGCCGCGACCGCCACCCGGGCGGCCACGTCAGGGTCCACGTGCTCCGCCAGCTGGCCCTGCTCCCGGGCTTCGCGCAGGAGCATCGAGATCAGGTTCGTCCAGTCCACGTAGGGCAGCGGCAGCTCGACGTCGATGACGTCCCGCTCGTTCTGCAGCCGGGTGCCGGCCTGCATGACCGGGTCGTTCAGGAACGCCGCCGTGGCCTCGTTGAACATCTCGATCACCGTGTCCAGCGGCGAGAGCCCCTTGGCCCTCACCGCCTGCAGTGCCAGAGGCCAGCTGGAGTACAGCGCCTCCACGACGGCAACGGCCAGGGACTGCTTGTTGGGGAAGTGGAAGTAGACCGCCCCCTTGGTCATCCCGACCTTCTCCGCCACGTCCTTGATGCCCGTCTGCTGGTAGCCGCGCTCCGCGAAGAGCTGCGCCGCGCAGCGCAGGATCTCCGCCCTGGTGCGCACCGCGCGCTCCTGCCGAGGTTCCGGCCCGAGGGTGACGGAGGAGCCTGCCGTCTTCGGCGCCAGCCACAGTGGCCCCCGGTTGCTGTCCTGCCTCTGGCTCACGGTCGCTTCCTTCGCTCGTCGGTTGAAACCCCTAGCAATATACCTTCGCAGAGGTATATTTTCTCGTCGTGATCAGCGGTCACCCGGCCTGCCCCATGCGGCACGGGGTGACCGCGTCTTGGGGACATCACACAAGGGGGAGTGGTTTTCGCATGTCCATCAGCGCATCGCCAAGGTACCTTCCGGCACGACGGACAACGCCGACGGGACCTGGCCGCAGACTCTCGTTCAGCCGTCAACTGCCGCCCAGCGCCGTCCACAAGGCCTCCGCGGCGGAGGTCTTCCTCACCGACGCCCGCCGGACGGAGGAAGACCTTTTCACGGTGGCCGCCCTGTGGCGCCGCGACGGGTTCCTCCATCACGACGGGAACAGCAGCCGGACCGATCCGCTGCTGCTGGTGGAGACGGTCCGCCAGGCGCTCATCCATGTCTCGCACCGCTTCTACGGCATACCGCAGGGGCATCCGTTCGTCCTCAACGCGCTCGAGTTCGATCTGCAGGGCAGTGGATCGACGGCCTGCCACGAGGGCCCGGTCCCTGTCGTCCTCGACGTCGCGTGCACGCGGACGGCAAGGACTCCGCGCCGCCTTGGCATGACCCTCGAAGCCGTGGCATCGGTCGACGGCGCCCGCATCGGCCGGGTCCGCATGCACTGGGAGGTGCTGGACTCCAGGCTCTACGCGATGGCCCGCAACCGCACGAGGCAACAGGCGGAAGCCCGGCCGGCCGAAGTGCTCCCCGAGGGGCTCCGGCGGCTCGACCCCCGTCAGGTGGGATACGGGCACGACGACCATGTGCTGCTCGCCCGGGACCCCGGGGGTCCCCACGGCGCGTTCTGGCTGGACATGAACCTCGGTCATCCGGTGCTTTTCGACCACCCGTCCGACCACGTACCGGGCATGTTGCTCCTGGAGGCGTTCCGACAGGCCGTGGCCGCCTTGGGCGCTCCGTCACGGCCCACCCTCACGCGTGTCGCCGCGGTCTTCAAGACGTTCGGGGAGCTGGACGCGCCGGTGCGCATCACCGTGCGGCCCGGGCCCGGCCGGGCGGCCGGACCGCGGAGTGCGGAGGTCACCGCCGTACAGGGAGACACCACCCTGGTCTCCGCACACATCGCGTACCACGTGCCGCAGGGCCTGACGCGCCGTGAGGCGGCGGCTTGAGAGACGTCACCGGACCGGCAGGCACCTTCTCCCTCCGCCCACCGCATCGGTGCCGGTAGGCGAGACGTGCCTGTGGTGCGCCATGTTGTTCGCGGTGCACCGGGGGCTCGCCTCCCACCCTTCCGGGCGAGGGCCGGCCGGCGGACGGTGGCCGAGCGGTGCCGACCGAGACCTGGGCCCGGATCGCCGCTGCCCGTCCGCTGCCCGTCCCCTGTCGGGGTCGCCGCGGGTGCTCGCGGAGCACCCGCGGCCCATGGCCAGGAGCAGTGCTCAGGTTGTCAGGAGCGGTGCCCGGGGAAGAGGCACTGCAGGGTTTCCTCGGCCCGCTCCACCAGATCCTTGCGGTCGTTGAGCACCCAGGACATGTGCTGTGCGCCGAAGAACGCGGACAGCAGCACCCGGGCCAGCACCTCGGGATCGGCACCCGGGCTCAGCTGGTCCTCCTCCTCGGCGCCGGTGAGGAACTCGGTGAGCGCCTCGAGCGCCCCCACGTAGGGCGTGGGCAGCGAGGAGTCGATGTAGCGACGCTCGATCTGCAGCCGCGCCCCGGCCTGGATGACCGGGTCGTCGCGGAAGAGTACGGCGTTGCGGCGCACGAACTCGATCGCCCGGTCCAGCGGCGTGCGGTTCTCGCGGCGCAGAGCCTCCGTCACCTCGCCGACCCGGCCGTAGAACTCCTGGGCGACCGCGACGGCGAGCGCGTCCTTGTTGGCGAAGTGGAAGTAGACCGCTCCCTTGGTCAGGCCGGCTCGTTCGGCGACGTCGAGGACGGTGACCTCCGGAAAGCCCTTCGCGGCGAAGGCCTCCGCAGCGGCTTCCAGGACGCTCTCCCTGGTGCGGGCCGCGCGGTCCTGCTTCAGCGGCTCGCCCTTGGCGTTGGTCGCGGCACGGCGCGTACGCACCGGGCGCGATTCGGTTTCCTTCGCCACCTTGGCCCTCCATGTCCTCTTCGCGTGGAAAGTCTCATATGTGACCGTTCCCTGGAACCCCCCTTGCATCATACCTTCCAGGAGGTATATTTTTTCGCCAGCACCGCCTGCTCTCGAACACCGATTCGTAAGCCTGCGCGCTTGTCACCATAGGGGGAACCATGCAGATTCATGCTGCGCTGCCGACTCTCAAGCCCGAACTGACCTTCCTGCAACCCATTCCGCGCCATCTCGTCCACCGGGCGGCCATGGCGGAGGTCTTCGTGACCGATGCCCTGCCCGTCGGGGACGACCGCTTCCTGGTCGCCGCCCAGTGGCCGCGCGACCACTCGCTCTACCACCCGGACCGCCTCGGCTTCAGCGATCCGCTGCTGGTGGCCGAAACTCTGCGACAGGCCTCGCTCTACCTCGCGCACCGCTGGTACGGCGTCCCGCTCGGCCACCGCTTCATCGGCTTCGGCCTCTCCTTCGAGGTCACCGACCACACCGCGCTGCGCATCGGCCGCACCCTGCTGCCCGTCATCCTGGATGCCGCCTGGCACCGCTCGGAGGAGCGGCCCCGGCGGTCGGAGGTACGGCTGGACGTCGCCCTCAGCATCGAGGGCCGCGAGTTCGGCCGGGGCAGCCTCCGCTTCGCCGCCGTGGACGAGCGGCGCTACCAGTTGCTCCGCCACCGCGGTGCCCCCTCCGTGACCGCCCCGGAGGAAGCGGCCCGCCCGCTCGGCGAGCGGGTGCCGGCCCAGCGGGTGGGCCGGCTGCGCGCCAAGGGCAGCGTCCTCGAACGCTCCTCCCGCGGCTGGCGGATGCGGGCCGACCTCGACCACGCGGTCCTCTTCGACCACCCTGTCGACCACATGCCGCTGATGGCCCAGCTGGAAGGCGCCCGCCAACTAGGCCACATGCTCACCGCCGAGGACCGGCCCGGGAACGGCGGCGCACCGCGGGTTCTGACCGGGCTGCGGGCCGACTGCCTCGCCTTCGCCGAACTCGATCGGCCCATCGACCTGGTCGTCCGCGAGCAGCAGCCGCACGGAGCGGCCTCCCGGCTGCTCCTGGACATCGCCCAGGGCGGCACGGTCGTCACCACGGTCGCCATGACCTGGAGCGACCGGAGTGACCAACCGGACGGCCTTTCCCACGCCGCCTGACCGCCGGGGCCTCATCCCGCCCCTTTGGTGGCGAGCTTCGCCAGGACGCTCCACATGTTCCGTACGCGCTGCGGGAGTTCCTCCCCGCTGAGCTCGCCCGACGCGTGGTAGGCACCGAAGAGCAGGGCCACCGTCAGGTCGGCGAACGCATCGAGGGGCAGCGCGACATCTAGCCGGCCTGCGGCCTTTGTCTCCCGGAGCAGCTTGCGGGACATCTCCTGGACGCTCGCCAGCAGCACCGAGGGCTTGCCGCCGGCCCGGAACTCCTCGTCGGCGAGGCGCAGTGCGGCCTGCAGGCGCACATCCGCCGAGATGCGTTCGGCCACGGAGCAGATGAACTCCCCGAGTTCGGCGAATCCCTGGCCCTGTCTTTGGCCGATATCGCCGAGCAACTCCTCGACCACCGCCTCCAGGTGGCGCCGCAGCGCCGCGGCGAGGTCCTGCTTCGACGAGAAGTGCCCGTAGAGGGCGCCCTTCGTCAGGCCGGTCCGCTCGACGACCTGACCCAGGCTGGCATCGGAGTAGCCGAAACGCACAAATTCCGCGGCCGCAGCGTCGAGCACCAGCTCATAGGTCCGGCGGGAACGCTCCTGCTTGGGCATGACATAGCCCCTTTCTCCGACTGGCACCCCCGATCAACAGCAAAAATACCTTCTTGCAGGAATTTTTGAAACCCGTCGGACGTCCTGTTAGTCCCCGATCTCCGTCCACTCTCCATCCACTCCATCCCAGGAGCCGAGCTGTGAACACGACCGCACCCGTCGCCCCCGCTTCCTCGTGGTCGGTACGCGACCACGCCGCCGAGGCCGACGAGAGCCGCCGCCTGCACCCGGAGACCGTGTCGGCCCTGACCGAAGCGGGTTTTCCCCGGCACTTCGTCCCCGCAGCCTGGGGCGGCCACGAGGGAACCTTCACCGAACTGCTGCTGAGAACCGCCGAACTCGCCGAGCAGTGTGCCTCCACCGCCTGGTGCGCAGGGCTGTGGGCCGCGCACGGACGGTTCGCCGCCTACCTGCCGCCCGAGGGGCGACGGGACCTGTGGGGAACGTCGCCCGATGTGCGCATCTCGGCAGCCGTGGTGCCCCCCTCCGGCGCGGCTGTGCCCACCCCCGACGGCTGGCTGCTGCAGGGTGAGTGGCGGTGCGTCAGTGGCGTGACAGACGCCGACTGGCTGCTGCTGGCCGTGCCCGAACCCGAGGGCGAGCCCGGGACCGGCCCTCTCGTCCTCGCCGTACCCGCGGAGGCGGTGACCGTGCTCGACACCTGGAACAGCACCGGCCTGCGCGGCACCGGCAGCCATTCGGTGACGGTGGCCCCACTGGAGGTCCCTCGCCACCGCGCCTTCCCGCTGACGGAGATGCTGCGCGGCACCCCCGGCCCAGGGCGGGCCCGTTGTCACACGGTCCCCGCCCACCTCGGCGGCCCCGCGATCCTCGCCGCGCCGGCGCTCGGCGCGGCCCGCCTCGCGCTGCGCGCCTGGACGGCCCGGGCGGCCGAGCGGCTCGGGGGCCGGGGAGCTCGGCGCGGGAGGTGCTCGCCCGCTCCTCCGCCGAGATCGACGCCGCGGGGCTGCTGCTGGAACGGGCCGCGCACCGGGCGGACACCGAGCAGGGCGCCCTCGCCGTGGCGGAGAACCGCCGCGACGTGGCCTTCGTCGTCGACCTCCTGGTCACCGCGGTGGAGCGGCTCTTCCGGAGCGGCGGCGCCCAGGCCCACGATGCCGCCGGCGAACTTCAGCGCTGCTGGCGCGATGTGCACACGGCCGCGGCACACGGGGCGCTGCGCCTGGAAGCGGCCGCGCACGAGTACGCCGAGACGGTGCTGGGCCGGTGAGCGCTGCCGGTCGTGGCCTGCGGGGGCCGCACACCCTGGTCTTCAGCGACGTCGACGAGACGCTGATCACGTGCAAGAGCCTCTTCGATTTCCTCGTCTACTACCGGCAGCAGCGGTACGGCCCCACCGCGACCGCCGGTGCGACCGCGCTGCGCGCGGAGCTGGCGGCCCGAGCCGCCGCAGGCGAGCCGCGGGAGCTGCTCAACCGGGCCTACTTCCGGGCCTGGCAGGGGGAGTTGGTGAGCGAGGTGACCGCCTGGGGTCGACGGTGGTTCGCCGAGCGCGCTCGGGAGGGCGGCTTCTTCCGCACCGAAACACTGGCGGCACTGCGCTGCCATCTCGCCGACGGCGCGGCGGTGGTTCTCGTCTCCGGCTCCCTGTCGGCCGTCCTGGAGCCGATCGCCGAGGCGATCGGCGCGGCCGAGGTCGTCTGCGCACGGCCGGCGGCGCACGGTGGCCGGTTCACGGGGGAGTTGCTGGGGCCGCCGATGATCGGAACGGCCAAGCGGGAGGCCGTACGGGCAGTGCTGGACAGGTACCCGCAGGTGGCCGTCGCCGACTGCTACGGCTACGGCGACCACGTCACCGACCTGCCCATGCTCACCGAGGTCGGACATCCGGTGGTCGTCGGCGGCTCGCCGGAGCTGCTACGCCTTCTGCCCCGCCGCTGCCGGGTGTCCCGTCTCTTGTGTCCTGAACATGAAAGGGAGCTGGTTGCAGGACAGCTTCCAGGAATGGTGTTGTACGGATGATGAAGGTTTTGTGGCCCTTCGGAGTCGCCCTGCGGGGGGGGCTTCAAACCGCGTGTGTCACGAGCGCAGAGGGGAGTTCAGGTAGGAAGAGCTTCGCGATGCGGTGCTGTGCGAGAGATGAAGGAATTGGCCCTTCGGCGCCGTCCTGCGGGGGATGGTGCCAAACCGCCACATGCTGCGTTGGTTGACGACCGTCGTGGTGAGCGATGTGGAAAAGGCGGCGGTAGAGCTGTCAGGTGGGGATCAGGAAGACGAACGCAAGTGAATCGCTGCTGAAGTGTCGTTAGAAGATAAGTGACATCAGAACCGGAGATTTGTGGTTGCTCCGGGATAAGTCTGGCGGGAGTCCCGTCTACTGGCCAGGCGGTGTCCGGCACGGAGGCGACGTGAGTCTGATCTGCGGCTTTCGCATGGAACGTGAGAAGGCACGTCTCGATAATGTCGCTAGTGCAAAACGGGTGGCGAGAGGGAGTGGCCCAAGCGGAGGAACCGTGAGGGCTCGAGTACCGATGCGGGGCGTGCTGGCGGACCGGCTCGTAGTAGTGAGGAACCCTTTGTAATGAAGGGGGAATGAAGAGACCGGGGCATCCGTGGCTGATTGTTCGTTCGGTCAACCGGAGGTTCTCCGGGAGGAGCTGGGTGGACCAGTTGAAATCATCAGACAAGCCGTTTGAGATCTCGAAGTGGGAGGTTCAGGAGGCGTACGAGAAGGTCAAGGCCAACAAGGGCGCGCCAGGGGTGAACGGGCGTTCCATCGAGGACTTCGACCTCATGCTGCGTTAGCTGAAGACTGTCGTGGTGAGCGATGAGGAAAAGGCGTCGTAAGAGGCGTCAGGTGGGGACCGGAAAGACGAACGCAAGTGAATCGCTGCTGACGTGTCGAAAGACAGAAAGACGACATCAGAACCGGGGCGTGAGACGAACCCCGGGATGAGCCTGGCGGGTGCCCGTCTATTGGCCAGGTGGTGTCCGGCATGTAGGCGACGTGAGTCCGGTCTGCGGCTTCCGTATGGAACAGGAGAAGGCAGGTCCGATACTGCCCGCCGTCCCAGGTCAGGGTCAGTTTGTTGTCGGTCGATGCCGCTCAACAGGCCGTGTTCCCGTGCAGTCCACGTGGGCTGGGCGAGGACGCGCGGATGGGGACCTGGCGGGCGCCGCGGGAGCCGCGGGACGGTAGTGCCGCCGTGGGCGCTGTTCCGGGTGAACTCGCTCTTGAACAGCGCCACTTGGCGGCGTTGCCGCACTCGCTAGTACATGTAGAAGCCCGAGCCGGACTTCCGGCCGAGCCGGCCCGCGTCGACCATGCGCTGGAGCAGCGGGGGAGCGGCGTACAGCGGCTCCTTGTACTCCTCGCTCCTCGTACACGTTGTCCGTGTGAGTGATTACCGCCCTCACCTGCGGTTTCATGGCCTGTTCTGGGCCTGTGGGGCGCCCAGGGACTTCTCAGGGACATTCGGTTGTGGATCTTGATCGAACCACTCGTCCATGGCGGCGAGGCCCCGCTTGCCCGCCCCGGGCATGAAGTGAGCGTAGTGCGTCAGCGTGGTCTGCGGCGAGGCATGCCCGAGCCACTCCGACACGCTCACGATCGACTCGCCGGCCTCAAGCTGGGTACTCGCGTACGTGTGCCGGAGGACGTGGAACATGTCCTCGCGGGAGAGTTCGTAGACGGGGTACCGACGGCTGCGACCTCCGTACGTCTCAGCTTTCTCGCCGACCTTCTTCACGACACCGGCCGCCGCGAGTGCGGGCCGCCAGCTCCGCTTGCTCCACATCGAGTAGTTGATTCGATTGGCCTGCGGGGAGCTCAGGACCAGCCGGACGCTGATCGGTTTACGCTGTCGCCCTTCCAGCTCGGTCGCCGGCGGCTCAGGGTTACGCCACGGGAGCGTGCAGGCGATCGAAGGGAAGCGGCGCAAGTGGTCCTGGACACGCTTGGCGAGGTTGGGGGAGAGGGGAACGTCTCGCGTTTTGCCGCCCTTGGGCAGGCAGAAGTACGGCCTTCCTTTGAAGTCCCACTGCAGCTGCCGGCGGACGTGTACGACACCGGCATCGAAGTCCAAGTCCTCCTCGCCGAGGCCGAACGCCTCGCCTTGGCGCAGGCCGAGGCCAACACCGAGGTCCACCGCGATGCGGTATCGATCCTGGAGGGCCGCCCGGACGGCATCCACGGTCGGCCTGGCCCATGCCTTGGCCTTCCTCTTCGCGGGTTTGGGCGCCTTGACAGTCCGGCTGGCCTTGCAGGGGTTCTTGACCAGGCGGCCGTCGTCGACGGCGGCTTCTAGGATCGTGGAAAGGTGGATCCAGATCACCTGGGCCGTGGACGCCTCGACCCGTGTCAGCAGCTGGGCCTTCCAGACGCGCAGCACGGCAGCGTCGATGTCCCGGAGCGCCGTTGCACCCAGGAACGGGATGATGTGGTTCCAGATCTTGCTGCGCATGGGGGCGGCGGTCGACGGTTCGTCCGATCGGCTCGGCCACCAGTGCTTCTCGATGTACTGGGCGAGGGGGATCGCCCCGTCTCGGGGGGCGACGAATTCGCCACGTGTGGTGTCGGTCTGCGCCTTGGCGAGCCACTGCTTCGCGTCCTCGCTCGTTTCGAACGAGCGGTCCCGGACGCCCGGGATGCCCTTCACTCGGTAGCGCTTGCCCTGGCCCCATAGGGCAGTTCGCTCCCGCTTACCGGTGTCCTTGTTGGGCTTCTTCTTGAGCCAGCGGTCTTCTATGTACCCCGCCAAGGGAATGTTCTCCTATGAACTCAGTTGGGTATGGTCGTATGGCATGGTGGGCAGTTGCGCGCCGGGACTCGAAAGATCGACGCACCGCCTTCGGACTCGTAGATAGCGCTCAAGGAGTGCGTACGGCGCGCTTCATCGGCTTCTGGTTGAGTGGATTGAGAGCAACGTGGGAACGTGAATCCGCCTGCTCCTGCGCTGTGACCCACTCATCGAGCGCCGAGATCATGACGCGGCGGCCCATGCGGAAGCTCGGCGGACCTTGCCGTCGGTGACGCCATACATACAGGGTGTTCGGTGAAATTCCAAGGTATTCGGCCGCCTTGTTCAAGTTCAAGAACGCGGCTTCATGCGTGGATGCGATCTGGTCGTGCATCTCCGGTCTCCAGGGTCAGAAACGTTGATGCCCTCACGATCCGGAGAAGTCTGGGCTTGGTGAAACCGGGAAATTCTGGTAGCGCGTATTGGCTGCCTCAGGGGATGCTGAGGTGCGACTGTTGGTCTCGGGCGTAGCAGTCCAAGACGCTGGATCATCCTCCCGTTGAGCTGCGGTTTTGCCAGCACCCGTACGTTGGCATGATGTCCGCGCAGGTCTCAAGTCGTGGGCGTCTGCCGTAGGCGAACTACCGTGAGCGTCAGCGACGGGTGAAGCGACAGCGGACTGAAAGCCGCGGAATTGCCGTGTTGTTGCCGCCGGTCGGTCCACGTGTTCTCCGCGCAGGCGGAGGTGATCCGGAGACGCGGGAGTTGGGGCTGCTGGCCGTATACACGGAGATCGTTCGGAAATTCATCTGCGCGGCCAGTTCCTTGCGGGGGTCGAACTGTCCTCGCTCGGCCCTCCAAGTCCAGTGTTCGATGGTGGTGCCTACCACTGCTTCGGGCGGCGGCACGGGCGGCAGGGAAGCGGTCGGGGAGCCGGACGTCGAGCATGAGCTCGTTAGCGTCTCTGATACCCCGTTGGCGTGTAGAACAGAACCCGGCGTACATCCCGACTCGTCTACCGCCACCTGCGGCTTTACCTCGGAAAGGCCTTCTGGCCTGCGTCGGAGGCCCTTTCCGATCTTTCGAGAGCTTGCCGCGTTAGGCGGCAAAAAGTCCCTCGGAAGTCCCTCGGGCAGCGCTGAAAGTTCCTAAAAAGTCCCAGGAGCAGAGGGACGAGCGACGCTTCTCAGTTGGTTCGGATCGATCGGACATAGCGCTGTTGCTCTACCCTCGCGGCTCTGCAATTGGAGTGAGGCAGGACGCAGTCTGCGGTGGAGTGGTGGATGTCTGGGCGCGACGAAATCGTAATGCGTAGGTCGACGGTTTGTATTCGGCGACGAAATCCGTGATCTAAGCCTCTGACGCGTAAATAGGTCCAGGTCAGGGGTTGTTTGGGCAGGACTGAGCGTCCGGTGGCCGGAGGGGCTGCCGGGTGTTTGGGCGTGGGGTGGTCAGGCTGTGGCTCCTCGCGGGTTGAGGGTGACGGTGTAGCCGAGCTGGTTGAGGGCGTTGATCGCGCGGCGGGTGGCGCGTTCGGGGTCGCGCTGGGTGAAGTAGGCGCCGCCGAGCTCGCGGTAGGTGACGTTGTCGGTGAGCATGTGCCAGATCGCGGTGATGATCGAGTGCTCGACGGCAACCAGGGCCCTGAGCGGGCCGCGGCGAGCGGTGAGCCGCTTGTAACGGGCTTGCAGGTAGGTGTCTTTGGTTCTCACCGCGCCGAACGCCGCGAGCCCGAGTGCTCCCTTCAGGTAGGGATTGCCGGGACGGACCTTGGTGTTTTTGGTGCGGCCGGCGGATTCGTGGTGACCGGGGCAGACCCCGGCCCAGGAGGCGAGGTGCCGGGCGGAGGCGAACCGGGCCATGTCGCCGCCGGTCTCGGCGATGATCACCTCGGCGACCGCGCGGTTGATCCCGGGGATGGTGTCGAGCAGGTCGAGCGCGGGGCGAAAGGGGGCCATCGCCTCCTCGATCCGTGCATCCAGCTGTCCGACCGAATCCGTGAGCTGGTCGTAGTGGTCCAGGTGCAGCCGGACCAGGAAAGCGTGATGGTCGCGGAAGCGGCCTGTCAGGGCTTCGGTGAGTTCGGGGATCTTGTTGCGGAGCTTGCGCCTGGCCAGCTCCGCGAGGGTCTGTGGCTCGCGTTCACCCGAGACGAGAGCCTCCAGCATGGCCCGGCCGGAGACGCCCATGATGTCGGAGGCGACCGCGGCGAGCTTGATCCCGGTGTCCTCCAGTAGCTTCTCCAGGCGCTGGACGATCTGGCCGCGCTCGCGGGTGAGCTGGGTGCGGGCGCGGGTCAGGTCCCGCAGTTCACGCACGGGCTGGTCGGGCACGAACGACGGCCTGACCAGGCCGTGAGCGCCGAGCTGGGCCAGCCAGGCCGCATCAGAGACGTCGGTCTTGCGGCCGGGCAGGTTCTTGACCTGCCTCGCATTGACCAGGATCACGTCCAAGTCCTCGGCCAGCAGGTAGTAAAACGGCTTCCAGTAGTCACTGGTGGCCTCGATCACCACCAGCGTGACCTCGGCCGCGAGCAGGTGATCCCGCAGGGCAAGGACCGCGTTCGTCGTCGAACCCCACGTCGTGGTCTCGGTGGTGAACGACCCCCGCCGCTTCGTACTCGGCGCGCGAACGCACACCTTGGCGTCCTTCTTGCTGATGTCCGCACCAGCGCAGCGTTCGTGCAACACGTCCACGGCTCTGCTCCCTCCCAGCCGACAACCGGTATGCCGTTCCGGGAGGGCCAGGGCAAAACAGGAATTCTGACGCACGTGCTCACAGCAACACTCCACGGTTCCCGTGGACGGCCCTCAGCGTCACGCTGACCTGCGAGCTCACCGGCATCACAGAGACATCGACTTCGGCCGGAACGAACCCCTCCAGCGTCCCGGACATGCATCAGCCCACGTCAGGGCGGACAGAAGCACCTCAGCGCACGCCACGGGATTTACCACGCCCCCGGCGCGCACCGAAGGTGCGCTGGAACGCTGACCTGGCCTTTCTCCTCGGAGTGCATAGCGACGGGCCTCCTTGGTGAGTCAAGGGGAACGTAGGGGGAACATGGCGTCGGGTAGTGCCCTAGTCGGGAGCGTTCGATGGGTCGTTTGCGTCCTCGTCTTAGTGCGTTGTGGCAAACCGGATCTCGTTCGAAGCCTGCGGCGCGGGTGATCGTTCGGACAGAGTTGCCGGTGTGGTCGCGGGCATGAAGAAACGGGCCCCTTGGTAGTGACGTGGTTGTTGAGGCCGGTCACGAGCAAGGAGACCCGTTGTCCGACCAGTTGACCATCTCTGCTGTACCCGCGTCCACCGCGGTCACCCCGGAGTGCGACTGCTACGCGCACAGGTTCGGTTCGATCGCTCCGGGACGGCGGGCAGGCTGCTATCCCAGTGACATGACGGACGCGGAGTGGGCCGAGGTCCGCGCGGCGATGCCGGTACCGGCCTGGCTCCTCAAGCAGGGCGGGCGTCCGGAGGCGTATTGCCACCGCGAGATGCTCGACGCTGTGCGCTACCTGGTCGACAACGGCGTGAAGTGGATGGCCCTGCCGGTCGACTTCCCGTACTGGCGGGCGGTTTACGACTTCTTCCGCCGCTGGCGGGCCTGCGACTACGTGCGTGAGCTGCACGAACGCCTGCGCTGCGTGGCGAGGGAACGCGCAGGCCGCAACACCGAGCCCAGCGCGGGAATCATCGACAGTCAGTCGGTGGACGCCTCCGAGACCGTCGGCGAGGACAGCCGCGGATACGACGGCGGGAAGTCACGTGACGGGCGCAAGCGTCACATCCTGACCGATACCGAGGGCCTGCTCCTGGAGGTCACCGTGACCACGGCCGACGTGCACGACTCCAAGGCCGCCCCCGCGCTGCTGGAGACGTTCATGGACCAGCCGGGCCGGCTGCTGAAGTTGGTGTGGGTCGACAGCGCCTACCAGGGTCCGGCACTGGCGAAGGCGTTTGCCCGCCACGGAGTGCGGATCGAGGTCGTGCGCCGCTCCGACGGCAGGCGCGGATTTGTCGTACTGGCCCGCAGGTGGGTGGTGGAGCGCACGCTGAGCTGGCTCTCCCGCTCACGCCGCCTCAACCGCGACCACGAACGCCGCCCCGACCACCACACCCAGATGGTGTGGTGGGCCGCTGTGATCAGGCTGTCGAGGCGCCTGGCCGGGGACGCTCCGCGCTGGCCGGAGAGGCGCCCCGGCCGACTGCTGCGGGCGCGGGCATGAACCGTCCGTCCCCCGCCCGCACCAGCCAGCCCCGCTTCTCCAGCACATAGGCACGGTGACGGATCTTCTCCACCTCGTTCTTGATCTCCGCCTCCCGGCCCACCGCCCGCGTCAGCTCCACTCCGTTCACCGGCCCCGACGCAGCCACCACCGCGGCGAACACCTCCCGGTACAAGCCCCTGAGCGCTTCCTCGCCCATGCCCGACCGCCACACCGGCGGCCGCTCGCCCTGCCCCGCGCCGGGGCCGCTCGATCCCACACCGGCAGCCGTCTCACCGCCAGACGACACGGAAACCGGCGTATCAACGTCGCTCTCCTCGGCCAGCACCGACACGAGCTCCTCACGCCCCACCCGGGCCCGCTCGACCCGCTCCCGCGCGGCATCCACCTCCGCCTGAGCCTGCTCCAGAACCTCCGTCCAAGACTCCAGATCCCGCCTCGCCCGCGCCTCACGCTGTTCCATCAACCCCAGCACCGACGGCATCGCACCCTCCTCGATCCACAACAAGCCGTCCGCTGCCTGCCCCTATCCCTCCGCAATCATGCTCCGCACACGGAATAGTCCCTGCTCATCGAACAGGGACTCCCTTTGCCACAACGCACTAAGAAGATCCGTGTCCAGGTCGGCGACGACCTCGACGTGAACATCGGCTTCTACGTATCCCCGCGGGCCATGGCCTTCCTGACGGCCCTCGTGGCCGGCGGGGGATACGGCGGGTACCTGATACAGCGCTAGGGCGGCACAGCCGCTGCAGCCGTAACGGCTGCAGCGGCTCCGCCCCAGGAGATCAGCTCACGACCAGTGCATGTCGAGGGCGTCGAGTTCCGCGCGGCGTTCCGGGGCGAGCTTGTCGGCCCTGCGGCGGGTGTTGTCGAGGAATCCACCCAGTTTGGCTGGGATGCCGCCGACGTCTTCGACGTGCTTGCGCGGCACGTTCAAGTGACCCTCGCGGGCGTGGAACTGACGAGCCGCAGCGAGATGGCCGGCCCACCGGGCGGCCTGAGTCCGGCGCGCAGACGGCTGCTCCGTCTCGCCGGCGGGCTCAAGTCCAAGGACGCTGTCGAGCATCCACTGCTGCGCGGGCGCCAGCGCATCCCAGCCCACGCGCTGCGCCATCGTCCAGGCGCCAAGGTCCTCGCCCTGCACGAGCACCTCGCCCGCCCGTACGGGCAGCGCCCCGCCGGACCGGACATGCATGAGTGTGAGGTGGAAGCCGCGCTGCCAGTCGATTCCCCAGGCGGCCGGGCACCAGGCCGGATCGATCGCGTCCAGAGCCTCCAGACGGCTCTCCGATAGTTCCCCAGCCGACGAGACGCCCGTCTCCCCGGCGGCACGCCGTACGGCGTTCTCATGGGTCTTCCGGGCGGCGGCGCGCTGATTCTTGGCCCATACCCCGATGGCCATGCGGTCCCCGCCCCAGACGGCGTTGGTGGGCGGGAGGAAGTGGCCGTGTACGGCCGCGTAGTCCTTCGCCACGGCGAGGCCATCGGCCCACGCGGTGTCCCACGCCGACCACACCATCCCCAACGTCTCCAGTTCGGTGACGCGTGTCGTCGCCCAGTTTTTCTGAGCTGTTGCTATGGCTGTGAGCTGGGACTTCTCAGTTCTTCGGGATGGTCTTCGAGGTGCTGGGGTGCTCGGGGTGTGGTTCTGAGCGGTGCGGTGGCTGTCTGACCTGCTTGCATGTCGTCTGTGCAGATTGGTTGATCGTGGTGCAGTTCCAGTGGGCCGCTACTTGGCGTGACGCGGCCTCAAGGGGTGTCGGGGTTGGTGAGGTCGTCGTGGGTGAGGGTGACGCGGGTGGCTTTGCCGGCTTTGCTGGCGGTGGTGGTGGGTGGCAGGACGCGGACGTGGATGAAGTAGACGCGGACACCGGCGATTTCGGTGTACGGGGGCCAGGCACCGGGGGTGCCGTCAGTTGGCATCTCGAGGAGCTTGTCGCTGATGTTGTAAATGACGAGGTAGGCGGTGTGCTGCCCGTAGTCGTGGGCGTACTTGATGACCTGATGCAGCCCTTTGACCAGGTAGCCCTTGCCGCGCCCCTTGCCGTCGAAGATCTTTCCGTCGCAGACCAGAGGGTCGCGGCCGTCGAGGTCGCCGATGAGGTCGGCTTCGCCGGAGGCTGAGCGTGGTTTGGCCTGGGTGATGTGGTCGCCTTCGAGGAACAGGAAGCGCTGCAGGTCGAGGTTGTAGACCTCTTCGCCGTTGGCGCGATCGGCTTCGAAGCGCGTGTACAGCTCTTCGCGGTCGAACCACTCGATGCGGGTGCGGTAGCGCTCGAGGGTGTGCAGGATGCTGCTTTCGGCGCCGACGTGTTCGCTGAGGAAGTCGAACAGGGGCTGCAGGATGTCCTCGGCGAACTCCCGCCAACTGTCCTGGAGGCTGCTCTTGGGACTGTAGTCGCTTCCGACGCGCCAGCCGGCTTCTGGGTCCTCCGCTTCCGCCTTGGCGATGTCCTGCATCAGCTCCCAGACGAGCGAGGCCCGTCCTTCCTCGGTCCGGCTTGACCAGAAGAACCGCCCGCTACGGGACAGGCCGGTGCGGAACTTCTCCCGGTCTAGGTCCGGCTCCTGCCGGGCTGCCTCTTCGAGGAGTCCTGTGAGGGCGGGTTGGCTGTTGATCCAGGTGACGGCGAGGTGGACTTCGTGGCCGGCGCTGGAGTAGGGCGCGGTCATGAGTTTGCGCAGGCGTTCGCGTACGGCGACCTGGAGACGCTGCTGGTACTTCACCGGAAGAGGCCTTTCAGAGCTTGTGTGATCTGCTGCTGGACGACGTCGCCCGCGTTCTGCGCGCTGCCGGTCTCGTCGACCAGCCAGATCTGGGTGTAGCAGCAGGGGCAGATCACGGCGGTCTGGGCCACGACCTCCGAGTAGCGGACCCACATCAGGTAGCCGCAGGCAGGGCAGGCCGTCTCAAGGTCCGCGCTCAACATCTGTGTCGCGAGAGATTCACCCATGGCGGAATTGTCCCGCATGGGTCTGACAGTGCCGCTGTTGTCGGTTCTATCCGGGGTGAATGTCGATGGTGGTGAGGAGGCGTTGTTGCTGGGGGTGGAGGGTGTTCCAGCGGGTGCGTTGCCGCTCGGTCCATCGCTGGAGGGTGGGGGAGGGGTCCTGGCCGTTGCGATGGTTCAACTTCGCCTGCTGGTAGGTGCGTTGCCAGATGCTGGGCCAGGGTGGGTTCCACCAGGGGTCGAGGGTGTCGAGTGCCTGGCTGGTGGTGGTGGCCAGGCGTCCTTGTCGGGCTCTGCGGCGTGTTTGTACGAGCCAGTTGCCGAGGGCGAAGCCGTCGTGGTGGGTGTTTTTGCTGCAGGAGAGGTGGCCGTTCAGGGCGGCGTAGGCGCGGGCGTGGGCGAGTCCGGGGCTTGAGGGGTAGACGCGGCTGGTCCGGCGGCGGGCGGCGGCATTTTCTGTGCTGGGGGTGATGTCCAGGTCGGTGAGGAGTTGTTGCTGTTGGGGGCGTAGGTGGGGCCAGGCGGCGTGTTGTGCTCTGATCCAGGTGCGTACGTCGGCCGGGACACCGTGGGGGCGGGTTTGTGTGGTGCGGGCGCGGGATCGCCTTCCTCCTATGGTGCCAACCTGCGGGCGCTCGCCGTCTACCTGCTGGTCTTCCAGCACATTCCCGTCGAGCGGACCGCGATCCTGCTCAAGGACGTGACCGGCGCGGAGGTCTCCACCGGCTGGGTGGCCTCCCTGCTGCCCGAGGCCGCCGACCTGGTCGCCGACTCGCTGAACCTGATCCGGGCCCTGCTGACCATGGGGCATGTCCTGCACGCCGACGAGACCACCACCCGCATCGGCTCGGTGCGGCGCTGGCTCCGCGTCGCCTGCACCGACTTCCTTACCCTCCTCCACCTCGCGCCCCGCTCCCGCAAGGGCGCGGAGACCGGCAAGGTCCTGCCGCACTTCCGGGGCGTCCTGGTCCACGACTCCCTCTCCCTCTACGCCGGCTACGACACGTGCACACACCAACTGTGCGGCGCCCACCTGATCCGCGAACTCACCGCCGCCGAGGAGGACTTCCCCGACCAGAAGTGGCACCAGCAGATCCGCTGGGCCCTGGCCGGCCTGAACCGCCAAGCCGTACGCGTCCGCAACCGGGAGATCACCGAGATCGCGCCCGACGCCCTCCTCCTGCAGTACGAGGCGTTCCACCAGGGCATCAAGGTCGGGCTCAGCCTTCACCCCAAAGTGCCGGGCCGGAAACAGAGTCCGGCCCGCAACCTCCTCACCCGGCTTCGCGACCAGGCGCACGACGTCCTGCGCTGCGCCGACGACCCCCGGCACGTGCCCTTCACCAACAACTGCGGCGAGCGCGCACTCCGGCCGGTCAAGACCCAGCTGAAGATCTCCGGCTGCCACCAGTCCGAGACCGGCGCCAAGGCCTGGCTCGGCGTGCGCTCCTACCTCGACTCCGCCCGCAAACACGGCCTGACCGCCTTCGAGGCCATCCACCGCGCCTTCACCGGCAACCTCTGGATGCCACCCATCGCACAGACCACCTGACCGGCGACCCTCACCGAACGTAACCGATCAGGCCCATTCCTTCTGAATGCGTACATCTTCGCAGACTCGTTCCTACCAGGGGCTTCACCCATATCTGATGTCGGGTCACTGCCCCAACCACCCGAACGCGGTCACGCACCGCAGCCATCACGTTGCCGAGAAGACCTCATTGCGCTCCCGGCCAGCGGGTGCCCATCCAGTGGTGGCCGTCGTGTCCGGTTCGCAGGAGCACGACTCGCCGGTCGGAGTTCACGGGGTTGAGGAGGACGACGGCTCCGTTGGGCTGGATGACCTCGATGTTGAGGCGGAAGATGCGGGCGAGCAGGATGGGAGCGGCGTCGCCTGCGGTGTTGGCCCATGATCCTGATGTCCGTAGCTGGTCGACGAGTGTCTGGCGGTAGGCGTCCAGTTCTGCGGCGGCCTCTGGTTGTTGGGCCCACCGGTAATGCATTTGGTACCATTCATCCTGGCTCATACCCATTGTGTCGTCGACGCGGGCGGCGTGATCTGTGGCGTAGCCGTGAAGGACGATGGTGTAGATGGTGTCCCACAGGGGGCGAAGGTCTGAAGCCAGTTCCGCCTGAAGCCGGTCCGCGGCGTCTTCGCGGACGGCCTGGGCCGTCGCCGGCTGCACCAGGCCATCCTCGAGCGGGGCCTCGAACCCGAAAGCTTCACCCCCGGGCATCAACTCGCTTGCCAGCAGGGCATTCATCAGGCAGTCACCGTCTGGACGCGGGTTCATCACCATCACCCGGCCGCCCGCCCCCGCGAGCCCGGTGAGAGCGTCTCGCTGCGCCTGAGGGACCTGGTCAAGAGGAAGCGGACGCGCGATCCCGGCCGCCTGACCCTCAGCCGTGCGGAAGGCACGGGCAGACTGGGGGAATACACCGGCAAGGTTCCGGGCTGGTGTGGGCGTCCGGGTCCGAGCGGTCGCGGGTGTCGCCATGATTCCCGTGCCGGGACCACCGACGGAAGCAAAGAATGAAACCCGTAGGCTGTCCAGCGGGCCGGCGTGCCCGGTCACGACGCCTGCCGGTGCGGCGGGACGGTGGCCAGTCGCGGCACCTGAGGGGGTGGCGGGTCGACGGTCGGGTATGACGGAACCTGCTACGGATGGCGGGCGGGGCAGGCCTCGGGGTTGCAGGGTAGGGGGGACCTGTCCGCTCAGTGAGCCCTGGCGGCCGCTGCCGCTGAGTCCGCCAGCCGTTCCAGCCGGGTGGGCGAAACGATGTTGTTGAAGATGTTGAAGATATTGGTCTGCGGGCCTGACCCGGTGTTCACCGCACCGTTGATCGTGGTTCGGTCGAAGCTGGTGTGGAATTGTGCAGAACGGCCGTGATTCCGGTCGTCACTCATGAACGCTCGGGTCGCTTCTCGTTCCGTAGGTGAGGCCGTACGTGATCTGAGCCCCCGAACCGGTGTTGACCGGGCCGTTGATGGTGGTCTCCCGGAAGTGGGTCTCGGTGTGCACCCCGTCCGCCGGGCCAGCCAACTCGTCCAGAACGGCGCGGAGTTGATGGGCGGCACCGGGGTCGTCGGCCAGCAGCCGGCGAAGCCGGGAGCGCCACTCGGCCTCCAGGTCGTCGGCGGTCGCTGGGTCCATCGCCTGACGAGCTGCTACCAGCGTGTTTCTGGAGCGTTCCAGTTCCTCGTCCACGTCCGTGCTCTGATGTCCGAAGAGGGCTGCGAAGCGGCGGCGTACCTGCTGCCAGCCGTCCGTCACCATCAGCCCGATCAAGGTCGTCGCACCTGAGGAAGCGAGCGCCGTTAATTCGGCGTCCATGCGCCCCACCGCCTCTGCTCGTTCACGGATGAGATCGTGCCGTGTCGGCGTACGCAACGCAAGGTGCTCGGGGCGGGGACCGACAGGGGTGCTCTGTGCTTGAGCGTAAAGAGGAGGGCAGCCGGTGCCAGCCCAGCCGTTCCCGCCAAGCGTGTGCGTCGTCTCCTCTGGCGGCAGGCCGTTGCTCATCCGTGTCCCGTGGCTCACGCCGATGCCGCGTCAGGGTCGCGGCGTGCGATCTCCTGACGGAGTTGGGTGAGCGCGCGATGCAGTGTGCTTTTGACCGTTCCGGGGGCCATGCCGAGCGTGGCGGCGGTCTCGTTCGTGGTCATCTGCTCGCAGTACCGGAGCACGACGACGCTGCGCTGTTTGGGGGCCAGATCCTGCAGGACTTCCGTCAGCAGGGCCCTGTCGGCGTGTTGGTCGCTGGAGTCCTTGACGGACGCCTCGGGTATGTGTGCGGTCGGAACTTCTTCCAGTTTCCGTGCCCGCCACCACTCGGTGCGCGTGTTGATCATGACGCGGCGCAGGTAGGCGTCGGCGAGTCGTTTGTCGGCGATGCGTTCCCACTGGCGGTAAGTGCGTAACAGCGCGATCTGCAGGAGGTCCTGGGCGTCGAGCGGGTCGCCGACCAAGCGCCGGGCGCTGCGCAGTAGAGCGTCGTGCCGGGTACGGACGTAGTCCTCGAATTCCAGCACCGTGGCGCGATGCATGCGGGGTTTCATGCGTGGGGCTCCTTTAATGCACTGGCGCCGTACTGCACGGCGCACTTGGGTTGTTCACGGCGGCCGATCGGCCCGATCTTGGTGCGGTCTGTGTCGTTTGGCAGCGGCCTTTCCGCCCGGACGGAGCAGCCTGCCCATCTGCCGCACCCAGGCCACTGGCTGGACCGCAGCTCAGGCGCGCTGCGGGGCGTGTCGGCCGCAGAAGGCGGATCCGCACCGCCGACGAGCGGTGGGTATCGTCCTGGCCGCCGGGCCGGGCTGCTGGCCGGTCCCCTCGCGCCGGCCAGCAGCCCGGCCCCACCGTGCACTCTGGTGCGGGTTCGGCAGCGGTTGTGCTCAGTAGGAGCTGGTTTGAGCGCAGCCCAAACCGTCAGGCGGGCAGATCACGGCGAAGGATTTATAACCGGCGTCGTTGATCATTCCTGTCCAGGTGTGCGCCCCGTAGGTCGCCCAGTCCTCGCTGTAAAGGCTTCCGCCGTCCCGGTAGACCACGATGCGGGTCTTGTAGGGAGCGTTCCAGGTCTCGGCCCACGTGGCACGACAGGAAGGGCTGTAGTACAGGTACACCACGGAACCGTCGCTGTCCTTCGCGCCCGGCACAGGCCGGATTGCGTCTCCGGTACAGGTGGTCTTGTACGGGTTGAGGTGGTTGCAGCTGGAGGCGTAGCAGGAGATACGCGCGGCCTCGGCTGTTCCCGTACTGGCAACCATCCCGCCGGCAGCGATGGCGGTAGCCGCCACAGCCGACGCGATCCGTCGCATGTGCATGGAGATGTTCCCTTCTTCGGCAGCTGCCTGCCTGCCTGCAGCGGCAGACGGTCGGCAGCGTCCAGCGAGTTGCGAGGTGGTTCACCCCGCTTGACCTGACAGTTCCGGCCTGCGGATTGAATGGGGAGCCGGTTCCGCCACCCTGATCAATGGCCGCGCCGCAGGTTGCCGACTTGGCGCGCCGTGCTGACCAAAGAGAGTGCGTGTGGTTTGTCCTCCTGCCCGCACACGTCGTAGCGTGCAGGGGCTCGCGCCGAGTCCACGGGGGAAGCGGCGGAGAAGAGGGGTGAGGCGTCGATGGCAGGACGTCCGGAAGGCCCGCTCGATCCCGGTGCGGGACCGGTGGCACGGCTCGCGGCCGAGTTGCGCAAGCTCCGCGCGAAGGCCGGGAGTCCGACGTACCGGGTGATGGCGCAGAGCACGGGGCAAGGGGCGAGCACCCTGTCGCAGGCGGCCAGCGGTGAGCGGCTGCCGACCCTGCCGGTCGTACTCGCCTACGTGCAGGCCTGCGGCGGCGATCCGGAAGAGTGGGAGGCTCGTTGGCGTGAGGCGGCCGCAGAGGCAGCGGCCGAGCCGCGCACCGAGAACGAGAATGCTGAGCCCCCGTATCGGGGGCTGGCTCGTTTCGAGCCGGGCGACGCCGATCTGTTCTACGGCCGCGACGAGATCACCGACCGCCTGGTCGAGCTGACCCGCTCCCGTCGGTTCACCGCGGTGTTCGGCCCGTCGGGCAGTGGCAAGTCCTCTCTACTGCGGGCCGGCCTCATCCCCCGCCTCCGCGCCCCGGCCCCGGCCAGTCCACAGCCGGCCGCACTGCGCGTCCTCACACCTGGCGAGAACCCCCTGCGCACCGACGAGCAGCGGCTGGCACCGAAGGACGCCGATGGTGACACGTGGCTGATCGTTGACCAGTTCGAAGAGCTCTACACCCTCTGCCACGATCCAGACGAGCGCGACCAGTTCATCGACCACCTCCTGACCGCCACCGACCCTGCGAGCCAATTGCGCGTCGTCATCGCTGTACGCGCGGACTTCCTCGGTCGCTGCGCCGAACACCCCCAACTGACTGCTGCCCTGCAGGATGGCACCGTGCTCGCCGGGCCGATGAGCCGCGACGAATTACGCCAGGCCATCGTCAAGCCCGCACAGGCCGCCGGGCTGATCGTGGAACGTGAACTGACGACCCGCATTCTCAACGAGGTCGAAGGCGAACCCGGGGCCCTGCCGCTGATGTCGCATGCCCTACTAGAAACCTGGCGGCGCCGCAAAGGCCGCGCCCTCACCCTGGACGCATACGAGGCGGCTGGCGGCCTGCACGGTGCCATCGCCCGCACCGCCGAAAACATCCACGCCCGACTCACACCGGCCCAGACCGACCTCGCCCGCCGGATCCTGCTGCGCCTGGTCACCCCTGGCGACGGCGCCCCCGACACCCGCAGACCCGCCCACCGCCAGGAGTTCGACTTCGGCAACCCGACGGACACCGCAACCGTCATCGAGCAACTGGCCCGCGCCCGGCTGCTCACCCTGGACGACGACCGCGTCGACCTCGCTCACGAGGTGCTCATCACCGCCTGGCCCCGGCTGCGGGGCTGGATCGAAGACGATCGGCACCGGCTGCGGGTCCTGCGCCGACTCACCGAGGCTGCCGCGGCCTGGCATGAACTGGGCTGCGATCCGGGCGCGTTGTACCGCGGAGCGCGGCTGGCCGAGGCCGCCGAGGCCTTCCCGAATGCCGAGCGCACCCGTGAACTGACAATCGTGGAAAGTGACTTCCTCACCACCAGCATGGACACGCGCACCCGTGAACGCCGTCGGCTGGGCGGGCTGGTGAGTTCCGTGTCCGTGCTCTTGGTGCTCGCTCTGGTGGCCGGCGCGGTGGCCTGGCAACAGCACCGTACGAGCGAGCGACAGCACCTCGCCGCCGCCGCACGCCGCGCGGCCACCGCGGCCGCCGGTCTGCGTACGACCGACCCGAGAACGGCGCTGCGGCTGAGCGTCGCCGCCTGGCAGCTCAGCCACACCCCGGAGACCCGCTCAGCCCTCATCGGCGCCTTCGCCCAGCACGACCTGCCCACGTTCACGCCTCCCGGCCCCGCGGACGTCGACCAGCTGAGTCCGGACGGCCGGACTCTGATCAGGGTCGGAGCGGGCACGATCAGCCGCTGGGACCTACGGACCCGGCGACGGACCGACAGCTACCGGCTGCCCGGTGGCACGGACGGTCCCACGGCCGCGGCCGACGTCAGCCCGGACGGGCGCTACTTGGCCATACCGGCCACGGACGACGACACTGCCGACATGCGAGTGCGTCTGTGGGACACACGCACGCACCGGTACCACGGCTCCGCCCTGGGCCCCTCCGGATCATCGGCCCTGCCTTCCAGGACCTGGAGCAACGACCAGGGACCCAGTGGCGGAGTAGAAGATGCGCGCACCTGGTCCGGTTTCAGCGCCCATGGCAACGCCCTGTTCTTCGCCGCGGACGACCACCTGGAGGTGTGGAGCGACGAGAGCGGGCGCCGCCTGTTCACCCACACGTCCCCCGAGCTGAGAGGGTCCACCGGCGGTGACATCAGCCCGGACCAGCGGCTGGTGGCCCTGTGCATGCAGGGCAGCGTCCGTGTCTGGGACGTCGGATCGCACCACCGGATCGACACGGCCTGGCACAAACGGACCGCCTGCGGGAACGAGGCCGACCTCCAATTCGCCCCCGACGGCCGCACTCTGGCACTGATGGACGCGACCGGGCTGCAGCGGCTCACGGTCAGTACCGGCAGGCGACTGCCACGACTCCGCCAAGTATCGCCGCGGGCCTACGTGTTCAGTGAGGACGGCAAGCTGCTGGCCGGATGGGGAAGCAACGACATCCGACTGTGGCGGCTCGACCACCCCGAAGCTCCCGTCTTCAACCACCCGTTGACCGACACCCAGCCCAGCGATCTGCGCATCGACACCACGGCTCGTGTCCTGCGCTACACCACCCAGGAGTCCGACGAACAGACCGTCGTCCACAGTCTCGACATCGGTAACGCCCTCAGACCCCAGTGGAACGATCATGCCGTGGCCACGGCAGCCCTCAGCGCGAACGGCGCCGTGCTGGCCGTGCTGAACAGTCGAGGAAAGGCGGCGTCGGGACCCCGCATCATCGACGGCCGCACCGGCCGGCTCAGGTACCAGATCTCCGCCGCCGGGCCGCCTCCGACCTCCGCCACCTTCGAAGGCAACGACGTGACGGTGATGTCACTGAGCGCCGACGGCCGGCGCCTCGCCTTCGGATCGGGACCGCCCGACCCACTCGAAGACCCGACACACATCACCGTGTGGGACACCGTGCGCAACCGGCGGCTCACCGACATCAGGCCCTACCACGGCGACCGGTTCCTCGCAGGACTGATCCTCAGCCTCGACGGCCGGGAGCTGATGACCACCAACGCCGCAGACGCCTCCGTGACGATCTGGGACGCCGGCAATGGCAGGAAAATCAAGGTCATCCACCGGCATGACTCCGACGACGGGGCCGGAACCGGCGATCACGTCACCGCCGTCTCCGACGACGGCGGTGTCCTGCTGACCGACGACGGTACGCTGCTGCCCACTGATGGCCATGGCCGCCAATGGACCACGCAGAACTGCCCGTGCGTCGGTGCCCTGAGCCGGGACGCCAGCCGCGTCGCCTTCGCGGACACGGACGCAGGAGGCATCACGCTGTGGGACACCCGGCGCGCCACCTCCCTGGGCGTACTACCCGGCGGCTTCTTCAGAAGCTCCACGGACGAAGAGGAGGAACCTACCGTGCTGGCCTTTTCCCCCGACGGGAGCACGCTGGCCGCGGCCGGATCCCATGGCACCTTGCGGCTGTGGGACGTCGCTTCCCGCCAGCAGCTGGGTACCGACCTGCCCACGGCCGGTGACGAGATCGTCTCCCTCGCCTTCACCAGCGATGGCGGCAGCCTGTACGCAGCGGGTACGCACGTGCCGGTGCAGCACTTCGACCTGGACCCGGCAGACGTGTCCGGCGCGGCATGCCGACGTGCCGGGGGCACGTTGTCACGCGACGAATGGCGCATGTACCTGGCAGACGTCCCCTACCGGAGTGTCTGCTAGCCCGAAGCCGGGAGGCCGCCCCTGTGCCCTGGAGTTCTGGCTCAGACAGCGCTTGAGCTCTTCTTTCCCGTCGGGGTCATACCGGCATTACCCCCACCGTCCGCGGCCTGGGTGCGGGCTTTGCCCTCGTGGACCCACTTCCGCAGCGTCTCCAGATGGATGCCCAGGCTCCGTGCGATTTCGGTGAGGGTGCGGTCCTTCGAGGAGCGCACCAGATCCACCGCGTCCCGCTTGAACTCTGCGGGGTAATTTTTCCACTTTGCCACCATGGATTACTTCCCCTGGATGACGAAACATCCAACGTTGGCTTTCCCGCTCTGAGCTGGCCCCGCTTCTCCGGCCCGAGTTGGCTCCGACGGACGTTCGAGGAACGGTCGCGGCTGGGTGCCTGTGCATGTCGGAGGCGGGGCCAGCTCGGGCCGGAGTTGAAGGTGCAATCAGCTGGGGCCGACTGGAACCGAAAAGCCGGGGCCAGGTCAGGACGGGAAAGCCACAGCGTCCAGATGTCGGAATCTCTGGGCTCACTCCACCAACCGCTGGCCCTCCTCTTCCGACGCCCGGGGACGGGATCCTGGCTGCCGCGTTCGATTCGGACGGCAGCGCTTTGTACGTCGCGGGTGAACACGTGCCCTGGCAGAAGTACGACCTCGACCCGTAGCGGTTGGCCAAGAGAGCGAGTCGTCCGTCGCGAGGGGAGCACGCTGTCGCGGGCCGACTGGAAGACCTACATCCCCGAAATGCCCTACCGGAGGATCTGCTGAACCCCGCAGGGGCCCCATGGACTTGTTCAGGGTGGCGGAAGGGGCCTGCTGAACAATGCGCAGCCGCCGAAGCTGGTGGTCATCGGGTCCCGCCGGCCATGTCGGAGGCGCAGATCCGTGGGCGGCCGCGCCGCGGCCGTCGGTCCGATCGTTCACCGGAGCACTCGCGTCCTGGTGACTGTCGTGCCGGCAACGGGGGAGCCCCGCCGACGGGAAAGGAATCTCATGTCCGTACGCAAGCGTGTGGCGCTGGCCGCAACAGGGCTGCTTCTCGGCGGCGGCCTGCTTGCCGGGCCGCTGGCCTCGGCGAGCGTCGCCGCCCCGGCCTCGTCCATCGCAGCCCAGAGCTATATCGACGGCTCGGGAAGCAAGGTCACCGACGACTGGGGCGACGAGGGTCAGTTGTCCACCACCAGCCACTCGCACAGCAACGCCACCGGCCTGTGGCAGGTCATCCTGTGGGCCGATGGGGCCAAGGAGAGCAACGGGACCAAGTTCGACTACAGCGACATCGACTGCAAGTTCGGCCCGAACACGAAGGCCGCCACGAAGTCGTGGCAGGCTGGCGAAGGCCTGACCAAGGACGGCATCGTCGGAACGAAGACCTTCGGAAGGGCCGATGACTACCTCGACAACCAGGGCAACGGCGTGGTTACGTACCACGGGTGGGACCACGACGTCTGGCTGAAGCGCGTCGGCGGCAAGTACGAGGTCCGCATCCACGCCGCCAAGGGTTACAAGGTGGCCTACTACAACACCATCACCGCCTGCTGAGGCCGTCCGGCCAACACTGACGGGAGGAACGGGGGAACGGGGGGAGCGAGGACGGTCCGGGGCTCAGTTCCGGGCCGCCCTCGTCATGTACGCCGGGCATGGGCGATTGCTTGGGGGATGGAAACCCCTGGGGGGAAGAGGTGGTGCCATGGCAGAGAAGCGACGGAAGTTCGACTCGGAGTTCCGCGAGGGGGCCGTACGGATCGTCCCTGGCACCTGGAGTACCGGAGGCGATGCTCTTTGCGCGGCGGGCCGCTCTGTGTCGGTCTCCTCAGCGCGCAAGGATTGCGACGACTGCACTGGCGAGTACGGCCGCTACGGCATCCCGGTCTACCTGGTCGTGGACCCGTACGCCGGAGAGGTTGTCGTGCACACCCAACCCAGCGGGGACGGCTACATCGCGGCACACACCCACAAGTACGCCACGGGCAAGCTCCCCATCGAGCCGGCCGACGGCCGTACGTTCACCCTCGACCTGGACGAGCTGCCCCGTCCCCAACCGGAGACCGGCACCCACTGAGCGCGCCGGTCCATGGGCGGTCTCGACCAAGACTTGCTGCAAATCACCTTCCAATCTGGTGTGAAGGTGCCCTGAGCAGGGAATTTCGTACCGTCGGTTCACTGAATGCAACCGTCGACGGGTGCTTGCATACGTATGCGCACCGGACCGGGGTCGAGCAGGATCGAGTAGGAGGCAGCCTACGGCTGGGGTGGCTGGTTCAGCTGTTGGAGGACTACGGCTTCGAGCCGCATCTGGTGCATCCGCTGCGATGCAAGGCAATCGCCTCTGCGCGGCTGAAGAACGACAAGGTGGACACGGCCGTCCTGGCCCAGCTGCTGCGCGTGAATCTGCTGTCGGAGGCACTGTGGGAGGCTCACAACCCGGGTAGCCTTGCTTCTTGTCGTCAGCGGTGCCCCTTCCGGTGGCCAGCCGGTGGCCGGACGCCTTTGGACGACGTAACACGAGGCCGCACCGACCAACTGACCGCACGTGCTCTGATCAGGCAGAACGTCACTCAGCAGCACGACCAGGCACTACGCAATACGAACGCTCACGGTCTCGTAATGCGTAGGTCTCGGGTCCGAATCCAATTGCCCGCGACACCGGCGCGGGGCTCACAAGCGCTGGTCGGGCTGCTTCGAACCAGGGACTTCCCAGGGACTTTTCAGGGACTTTCAGCTCTGTCCTGGGGACTTTCCAGGGATTTTTCGCTGAGTAAGCGGGGAAGGCCCTGACAGCTTCGAAAGACACAAAGTCCCAGGTCAGGGTCGGTTTGCTGTCGGTCGATGCCGTTCAACAGGCCGTGTTCCCGTGCAGTCCACGTGGGCTGGGCGAGGACGCGGGGAGGGGGGCCTGGCGGGCGCCGCGGGAGCCGCCGGACGGCAGCGCCGCCGTGGGCGCTGTTCCGGGTGAACTCGCCCTTGAACAGCGCCACTTGGCGGCGTTGCCGCACTCTCTAGTACGTGTAGAAGCCCGAGCCGGACTTCCGGCCGAGCCGGCCCGCGTCGACCATGCGCTGGAGCAGCGGGGGAGCGGCGTACAGCGGCTCCTTGTACTCCTCGTACATCGAATAGGCGACCGAGGCCACCGTGTCCAGACCGATCAGGTCGGACAGCTTGAGCGGACCCATCGGGTGGGCGCAGCCCAGCTCCATGCCGTTGTCGATGTCCTCGCGGCTGGCGATGCCCGACTCGAACATCCGGATCGCGGAGAGCAGATACGGGATCAGCAGCGCGTTGACGACGAACCCGGAGCGGTCCTGGGCGCGGATCGCGTGCTTGCCGAGGGCCTTCTCGGCGAACAGCTGCGCCCGGCTGAGGGTGTCCTCGGAGGTGGTCAGCGCCGGGATCAGCTCGACGAGCTGCTGCACCGGGGCCGGGTTGAAGAAGTGGATGCCGACGACCTGGTCGGGGCGCGAGGTGGCGACCGCGAGCCGGACCAGCGGGATCGAGGAGGTGTTGGAGGCGAGGATCGCGTCCTGCCGCGTCACCACCTGGTCGAGCACCTGGAAGATCTCGGTCTTCACCTGCTCGTTCTCGACGACCGCCTCGATCACCAGATCGCGGTCGGCGAACTCGCCGAGGTCGGTGGTGAAGCTGAGCCGGTCCTGGGTGGCGGTGAGCTCGTCCGCGGAGATCTTTCCGCGCTCGGCGGCCTTGGAGAGGGAGTTGAACAGCCGGGTACGGCCGATCTCCAACGCCTCACCGGTGGTCTCGGCGACCTTGACGTCGAGACCGGCGCGGGCGCAGACCTCGGCGATGCCCGCTCCCATCTGGCCGCAGCCCACCACTCCGACGCGTGTGATGTCTCCCGCGGTGTCGGTCACATCGTCCCCTTCACTGATCTACGGCTGTCGCAGGACCACCGTTGTTCGGTGCCTGCTCCGATCGTGCACGTCCCGTGCACGTTACTCCGAAGTATCGATGATCGATCGGCCGGGTGCGGCATGCCGGTCGAGGAGACGGTCGGTGTCCGGACGGATCCGGAGCGTGGAGGAGTGGGGTGGATGGTCCTCGCGGGGCGGACTGCTCGCGGGGCGGACTGTCCGCCGTCCGGCAGCGCCGTACGAGCTTCGGGATCAGCCCGTTCGGGGTATGGCGCGACAGCGCGGCCGACGCGCGGGGTTCGGATCGGCCGAGGAGGTCGGCGTCGACCGCGTCGGCGAGGGTCGTTGCCGACCACTACCAGCGGCCGGCGCGACCCGTGTCCTGAATCTGAATCTCTGCCGCATGTCCACAGCCGGACCTGTGACCCAACCTCCGCAGCCGGTCCTCGTGAACCGCATGTCTACGGTCCTCGTGAGCCGAAAGCGTGCAGCGGGTCCTCGTGCCCGAATGCCTACAGCGGGTCCTTGTGACGGATTTCCGAGTCGGGGCCCGGTGAGCAGACCGCCTCGTGCCCGTCCGTGAAGCGCACGCGATACGGGGGCGTGCCCTCCGCTCCAATTACTTCGGTGATCTCCGCGACCTTGTCGTGCTGTCCGACAACCCTGCCGTGCTGCACGAGCTTGTCGCCCACGTCTGCATGCATCTGAAGGGTCTCCTCGTCATCTGCGGGAGTAATGGTCCTGGGGCTCAGCCCCGCGCTCGCTGGGTGAGCGCGATGCAGATCAGCACGGCCGCGGCTGTCAAGGGCGCGGCCGGTGTGAGCTGCTCGCCGAGAAGCAGTACCGACCACACCAGTGTGAGCAGCGGCTGCGCGAGCTGCAACTGGCTGGCCTTGGGAATTCCGATCGCCGCCATCCCGCGGTACCAGACCACCAGACCCAGGAACTGCGATCCGGCGGCCACCCACAGCAGCCCCGCCACACTGTGCGCCGTCGGGTGGACCGGCTCGTACGACAGCGCCACCAGCGCGCCCGGCACCGACAATGGCAGACACAGGACCAGCGCCCAGCCGATGACCTGCCACCCCGGCATGGTCCGGGCGAGCCGGCCGCCCTCGGTGTAGCCCGCGGCACAGATCAGCAGCGCCCCGAAGAGGTAGGCGTCCGCGCTGCTCAGCGCCCCACCGCTCTGCTGCACGGTGAACGCGATCACCGCAGCCGCGCCCGCGAGGGCGGCGCCCCAGAACATCCGCGAGGGGCGCGCGCCGGTCCGCAGCGCCGACAGCAGCGCGGTCGTCAGCGGCAGCAGCCCGACGACCACGGCCGCGTGGGCGGTGGTGGACGTCTGCAGCGCGAGCGTCGTCAGCAGCGGGAAGCCGAGCACGACACCGGCGGCGACCACGGCGAGCCCCGCCCAGTGCCGCCGGGACGGTACGGGCACGCGCAGCGCCAGCAGACAGCCGCCCGCGATGACGGCGGCGAGGGCGCTGCGCACGGCCACGAGCGACCAGGGGCCGAAGCCCTCCAGGCCCCAGGCGGTGGCGGGGAAGGTGAGAGAGAAGGCGGTGACGCCGAGGGCGGCCTGGAGCGTGCCGGGACGGCGGTTCACGGAGACATGCGGCTCGGGTGCTCCGGGCGTGCTGACCGCTATCCCGGTCTCGTCGATAGCGCTACTCTGTGTTCTCATGCAAGAGCGTAGCAGTGTGGGTGATCTGGCGAATCAGTTGCGACGGGAGCTGGACCGCTACTCGCCGGGTGGAAAGCTGCCATCGAGCCGGGTACTGGTCGAGCGGTTCCGGGTGAGCCCGGTGACGGTGTCGCGGGCGCTGGCTCAGCTCGCCGCCGAGGGGCTGGTGGTGACCCGGCCGGGCGCGGGCGCGTTCCGCGCGCACCCGCGTACGTCCGCCGCGCCCGCCGGGGACACCTCCTGGCAGGAGGTCGCGCTGAGCGCGGACGCCGCGACGGAACTCGTCCCGCGCACGGTGGACGCCTCCGGGGTCCTCGTCTCGCTCGCCGCCCCGCCGCCCGGCGTGGTCGAGTTCAACGGCGGCTATCTGCACCCCTCGCTCCAGCCCGAGCGGGCCATGGGAGCGGCCCTGTCGCGGGCCGGCCGCCGCCCCGGCGCCTGGTCCCGGCCACCGATGGAGGGGCTCACGGAGCTGCGCGAGTGGTTCGCGCGGGGGATCGGCGGTGCGATCACCGCCGCTGAGGTGCTCGTCACGGCGGGCGGCCAGTCCGCGCTGACCACCGCGCTCAGGGCACTCGCCCCGCCGGGGGCCCCGGTCCTGGTCGAGTCGCCCACGTACCCGGGCATGCTGGCGATCGCCCGCGCGGCGGGCCTCAGGCCGGTACCCGTGCCGGTCGACGCGGACGGGGTGAAACCGGACCTGCTCGCCGACGCCTTCCGGGCGACCGGCGCCCGGGTGTTCGTCTGCCAGCCGCTGTTCCAGAACCCGACCGGCGCCGTGCTCGCCCCCGAGCGGCGCGCCGACGTGGTGCGGATCGCGCGCGAGGCGGGCGCGTTCGTCATCGAGGACGACTTCGTGCGACGTCTCGTGCACGAGGACGCGGGGCCGTTGCCGCGGGCGCTGGCCGCGGAGGATCCCGACGGAGTCGTCGTGCACGTCTCCTCCCTGACCAAGGCGACCTCGCCGAGCTTCCGGGTCAGTGCGCTGGCCGCGCGCGGTCCGGTCCTCGAACGACTGCGGGCCATCCAGGTCGTGGACACCTTCTTCGTTCCGCGCCCCCTTCAGGAGGCCGCGCTCGAACTGGTCGGCTCACCCGCCTGGCCCCGTCATCTGCGGGCCGTCTCCGCCGAGTTGAGGAACCGCCGCGACACGATGACGGCCGCGCTCCGTCTGACGCTTCCCGAGCTGGCCCTGCCCCACATCCCCTCCGGCGGCTACCACCTGTGGCTGCGCCTGCCCGACGGCACCGACGAGTCCGCCCTGGTCTCCGCGGCCCTCCGCGAGGGCGTGGCCGTCACCCCCGGCCGCCCCTACTTCAGCGCGGAGCCCCCTGCTGGGTACCTCCGGTTGAGCTTCGCGGCGGTCGCGGGAACCGAGGAGATCACGGAGGGGGTACGACGGCTGCGCGTGGCGTGCGACGGGGTGCTGAGGTGACCGGCTCGGGCAGTCCGACCGAGGACGAGAACAAATCCGCTCGACCACACTCACCCTGAGCTGCGAGTCTCCTCCGATGACCTCCGCACGTCACCTCCCCGAGGGCTACGAGATCTCCGCCGACACCGCCCGAGTGGACATCGACCGCGTCCACCACTGGCTCTCCACCGACGCGTACTGGGCCATCGGCCGCTCCCGCGGGAAGCAGCTCCGCGCCATCACGGGCTCCCTCAATTTCGGCGCGTACGACAGCACCTCGGGCGAGCAGGTCGCCTACGCCCGCATCATCACGGACCACGCCACCTTCGCCTGGCTCTGCGACGTCTACGTGGACCCGTCCGTCCGCGGCAAGGGCCTGGGCACCGCCCTGGTCGCCGCCGTCCGCGACCACCTCGAACCTCTCGGCCTGCGCCGCCTCCTCCTCGCCACCCACGACGCGCACGGCGTCTACGCGAAGCTCGGCTTCGAGCCACTGGAGCGCCCCCACCAGTGGATGGCGCTCATGTTCCCGTAGGTCCGCTTCGGCAGGCACACTTCAGCAAGCCCGGATATACCTTGCGTAACACCCCTTGACCTGCGGAGTCCCGCGCTCCACGATCTCCGCATGCATCTTCGGGTCACATTCGTCGCCGCCGCCCGCAGCTCCTCGCTGCTGGCCGAGCGCTTCGAGGACGACCGGCCGCTGGACCAGGCCGGCTGGGACGAAGTGCAGCGCGCCGCCCCCGAACTCGTGCCACTGGCGGCGGCCGAGCTGCGCTACTGCTCACCGACCCCACGCAGCCGGGCCACCGGCGACGCCCTCGGCTACGCGCCGCTGGCCCAGCCCGCGCTGCGCGACTGCGACATGGGACGTTGGCGTGGGTTCACGCTGGGTGAGGCGATGGCCCGCGAGCCGTCGGCGGTCGACGCCTGGCTCTCCGATCCGCGCTCCGCCCCACACGGCGGCGAGTCCCTGCTCTCCTTCGTCTCCCGCGTCGGCGGCTGGCTCGACACCCGCCCGGCGGACGACGGCAGCCGGATCGTCGCGGTGGCCGAGCCCTCGGTGGTACGGGCCGCGCTCGTCTACGCGCTCAAGGCCCAGCCGTCGACGTACTGGAACATCGATGTGCGCCCCTTGTCGACGGTCACCCTCATCGGAACCAACGGCCGCTGGAACCTGCGCCTCGAAGCCGTACCGCAGCGCGCCTGAGGCCTGCCTGCCCTAGGTCAGTCGTGTGTAGTCGGTCGTGAGGACCAGGTCCTTGGCGGGGCCGCCCACCCGCCACACCGTGCGCCAGCGGTCCTGCCCGAACACCGTGAACTCACCCCGGTAGAGGTCCGCCGCGCACGGGTGTTCGGCGACGTACTGGCCGGTGCTCAGGTCCAGGTCGTGGAAGGGGCGGCCGTCGGAGAACTGGACGATGGCCGTCGCCGGGCTCGGCCCCGACAGGAAGCGCAGCGTCCGCTCGGCGGGCCGAGGCGTGCCCTGCCATACGAACGTGCCTGATTCCCGGTGCAGAAGTCCGTGCGCGGACCCCGGTTCTTCGAGTGGGCCGAAAACCGTCTCCCCCGTGAACCGACCCTCCGCGCCGCTCGCGAGATCCCGCACCGCACGCTCCACCCGCCAGCTCCCGCCCAGGTAGCCGAGCGCGTCCGCCACTGGCCAGAACTCGCCCATACCGTCCCGTTCTCCGTCCCATGCGATGCCGCGCGACCCATTGACGCGCTCTGACCCCCTCCCTATCTTGCCGTTCGAAGTATTGATCGTTGTCCGCGATTTCGAACACAAGCAAGGAACGCAAGGAACGCCTCGAACAACTCGACACCACAGAGCCGCGGAGTATCCATGCCACGCACCCGCACCCGTTGGAGACTCGGACTCACGGCCACCGCACTCCTGGTGGCCTCAGCCGTCGTTCCCGGGCCCGCCCACGCCGCCGCCGACGTCACCGACTACGCGATCACCGTCGACCCGAAGGGCTCGGGCGCGAAGATCGACGACACCATGTACGGCGTCTTCTTCGAGGACATCAACCGCGCCGCGGACGGCGGACTGTACGCGGAACTCGTACAGAACCGGTCGTTCGAGTACAGCACCGCCGACAACAGGTCCTACACGCCGCTCACCTCGTGGGCCACCACCGGCACCGCGGCGACCGTGGACGACGACGGACGCCTCGACGCCCGCAACCGCACCTACCTCGCCCTGGGCGCCGGCTCGTCCGTCACCAACTCCGGTTACAACACCGGCATCAGGGTCGAGAGCGGCAAGACGTACGACTTCTCGGTCTGGGCCCGCGCCGACGCGACGGCGCCGCTCACCGTGACCCTGCACGACGCCGACGGTACGCTCGCCGAGGCCCGGCAGGTCACCGCGCGCGGCGGCTGGGCCAAGTACCGTGCCAGGTTCACCGCGACCCGCGACAGCACCACCGGACGTCTCACCGTCGCCGCCGACGCTCCCGTCGCGCTCGACATGATCTCGCTGCTCCCCCGGGACACCTACAAGGGCCACGGCCTGCGCAAGGACCTCGCCGAGAAGATCGCCGCCCTGCACCCGGGTTTCGTGCGCTTCCCGGGCGGCTGTCTGGTCAACACCGGCAGCATGCAGGGCTACGACGAGGCCTCCGGCTACCAGCGCCGGCGCTCGTACCAGTGGAAGGACACCATCGGTCCGGTCGAGCAGCGGGCCACCAACTCCAACTTCTGGGGCTACAACCAGAGTTACGGGCTCGGCTACTACGAGTACTTCCAGTTCGCCGAGGACATCGGCGCGATGCCGCTGCCCGTGGTGCCCGCGCTCGTCACCGGCTGCGGCCAGAACAAGGCCACCGACGACGACGCGCTCCTCAAGCGCCACATCCAGGACACCCTCGATCTCATCGAGTTCGCCAACGGTCCGGTGACCAGCGAATGGGGCGGGAAGCGGGCGGCGATGGGCCACCCCAAGCCCTTCCACCTCACCCATCTCGAAGTCGGCAACGAGGAGAACCTCCCCGACGAGTTCTTCGCCCGCTTCAAGCAGTTCCGCGCCGCCATCCAGGCCAAGTACCCGAACATCAAGGTGATCTCCAACGCCGGACCCGACGACTCCGGCACCACCTTCGACACCGCCTGGAAGCTCAACAAGGAAGCGAACGTCGACCTGGTCGACGAGCACTACTACAACAGCCCCCAGTGGTTCCTGCAGAACAACGACCGCTACGACTCCTACGACAGGAACGGCCCCAAGGTCTTCCTCGGCGAGTACGCCTCCGGCGCCAACACCTTCAAGAACGCCCTCGCCGAAGCCGCGTACATGACCGGCTTGGAGCGCAACGCGGACGTCGTCAAGCTCGCCTCGTACGCCCCACTGCTCGCCAATGAGGACTACGTGCAGTGGCGCCCCGACATGATCTGGTTCAACAACCACGCCTCGTGGGGATCGGCCGACTACGAGGTGCAGAAGCTCTTCATGAACAACGTCGGCGACCGGGTGGTGTCGTCGACCGCCACCAGCACGCCCTCGCTGAGCGCACCCATCTCCGGCGCTGTCGGCCTGTCGACGTGGGCGACCACGGCGGCGTACGACGACGTGAAGGTGACCGGCGCCGACGGCGCCACACTGCTCGGCGACGACTTCAGTGGTGGCGCCTCCCAGTGGACCCACACGGGCGGCGGGAGCTGGAGCCTGGAGGACGGGCAGTACGCGCAGACCGACGTGGGCGCCGAGAACACCATGGTGTCGGCGGGCGACCCGGCCTGGCACGACTACGACCTGCACGTGAAGGCCACCAAGAAGTCCGGCAAGGAGGGCTTCCTCGTCGCCTTCGGCGTCAAGGACACCGGTAACTACTACTGGTGGAACCTCGGCGGCTGGAACAACACCACGACAGCGGTCGAACAGGCCGTCGACGGCGGCAAGTCGACGCTGATCTCCAAGCCCGGCACGATCGAGACGGGCAAGGCGTACGACGTCGACATCAAGGTCCGCGGCCGGCAGGTGACCCTCTACCTGGACGGCCAGGAGTGGGGGAGCTTCAAGGACGACAAGCCCGCGGAGCCGTTCCGCCAGGTCGTCACGCGGGACGCGAGGACCGGTGACCTGATCATCAAGGTCGTCAACGCGCAGGCCGCGGACGCCCGTACCGCGATCGACCTGGGCGGGGCGAAGGCGGGCCGCAAGGCCGCCGTCACCACTCTCCAGGCCGCGCCCGAGGCGGTGAACTCGGAGACGGTCACCGCGGTCGCACCCGTGAAGTCCACCTTCGACCGCGTCGCCGACACGTTCACGTACACCTTCCCGGCGAACTCGGTGACCTTCCTGCGGATCAGACAGAGGTAGCCGAAGGCGTGGGCTGCTGTCCGGCGGGCAGTAGCCCACGCTCGGCGAAGACCTTCTTCGCGACCAGGCTCGCGTTCATCGCCTTCGGTATGCCGCAGTAGACGGCCGAGTGCAGCAGCGACTCCACGATCTCGTCCGGAGAGAGACCCACGTTCAGGGCCGCGTTGACGTGCACCTCCAACTGGACCTCACAGCCGCCGAGCGCGGTGAGCATGCCCAACGTCACCAACTGGCGGTCGCGCGGGGCGAGTCCGGGCCGGTCGTAGATGTCGCCGAAGGCCCAGGCGACGATCTGGTGGCCGAGTTCGGGATTGATGTCGCCGAGCGCGTCGACGACGCGCTCTCCGGCCTCGCCGTCGACGCGCTTGAGGACCTCAAGGCCGTGCGCGAAGCGCTCGTCGCGAGTGGTGGCGGTGTCCGTGACAGTCATGAGAGGTCGTCCGATCCCGGCTGGTCGAGCAGCCGTTCGTAGTGGTCGATCTTGTCGTCGAGGGCGGCCGCGTTGCGGCGCAGCGCGCGGATGCGGTCCGCGAGGTCGGCGCGGTGTTCCCGGAGCATCCCGAGCCGGTCGGCGACCGTGATGTCGCCGCGCGCCCGCAACTCCGCGAACCGCTGCATGTCCGCGATCGACATGCCCGTCTCGCGCAGCCGGATGAGGAACTCCAGCCAGGCCAGGTCGGCCGCCTCGTAACGCCGCTGGTTGCCGGTGGTCCGGCCGACCCGTTCGATCAGGCCGGCCTTCTCGTAGTACCGCAGCGTGTCGTGCGAGAGTCCGGTGCGCTCGACGACCTGGGCGATCGTGAGCGTCGGCTCCTGCGGGAGGGGCTGTTCGCTGGGCATGGAGAAACCGTAGAACCTGGAGTGCGCTCCAGGTCAAGCTTCATCTGCCGGGCAATCCTGGAGAGGGGGCGACGGCCTTTCGGCCAGGGTCGGGACCGGCGTGCGGGTCGGGTGTGGCGCTCGGGTCAGGAGCGGCGGCGGGGCTTGCCCCGCTTCGCGCCGCCCTTGGCGCCGCCGGAACCGCCGGCGCGGGTGTTCCGGCCGGTCGTCGACTTGCCGGACGACTTGCCCGCGGCGGGCTTGCGCCGTGTGCCGCCGCCCGTCTCGGGACGCTTGGCCTTCGACGGGGCCGGGGTGGCTGCCGGGGTCTGCGCGCGCCCCCGTGTGCTGTTGACGGTCCGGCCGCGGACGATCCCGATGAAGTCCTCGACCAGGTCGGTGGTCGCGTCCTGCGGCCAGGACAGCGCGACGCGCGACTCCGGGGCGTCCGTGACCGGCCGGTAGGTGAGGTCCTTGCGGTGGTGCAGGCGGGCGAGGGACTGGGGGACGACGAGGAGCCCGATGCCCGCCGCCACGAGTTCGACGGCGTCCTCGGTGGTGGCGGGGCGTTCGAACGCGGGCTGTCCCGGCGGACGCTCCCAGTCGAGGGTGTCGTCGAGGGGGTGCAGCACGATCTCGTCGGCGAGATCCTCGCAGGTCACCTCGTCGACCGCCGCCACGATGTGGTCCTTGGGGACCACGACCACCGTCGTCTCGGTGTAGAGGGGGATCGCGCTGAGGTCCTCCCGGTCGACCGGCAGCCGGACGAATCCGGCGTCCGCGCCGCGGCCCCGCAGCACGTCGAACGCCTCGGCGGCGGACACCGCGACGAGCGTCAGGGGGATGTCGGGCCGCCGCTCGTTCCAGATCCGCACCCACTTCGTGGGCGTCACTCCCGGGACATAGGCGAGCCGGAACGAAGGGGGTACTTCCGAGCCTGTCACCTCGCCAGGCTATCGGTCGTGGTCGGAGGTCGCGCACACGCTCGATACCCTTGACCCATGACGTCGCACCAGACCACCCAGACCATGAAGCCCGCCACCGCGGCGAAGAAGCTGGGTGTGTACCTCGAGGCCACCCCCGCCGAGTTCCAGGAGGGCGTCGTCACGCGCGCCGAGCTGAACGCCCTGCAGGCCGACCCGCCCGCGTGGCTCCAGGACCTGCGACGCACCGGCCCGCACCCCCGACCCGTGGTCGCGGCGCGGCTGGGCATCTCCATCGCCGGTCTCGCCCGCGGCGGGGTCACCGAAGCGCTCACCACGGAGCAGATCGACGCCCTGAAGCAGGAGGACCCCGGGTGGCTGCGCCGGGAGCGCGCCACGCAGGCCGAGGTCCGCAAGGAGGAGGCCCGGATCAAGGAGAAGCGCGCGGAGCAGGACGCCGAGCGCGCCGCCCAGCCCCGCGGCTCCCGTTCCTGACCCCGCCGCCCCACCTGCCCGCACCCTCCCCCCCCGGCGTTCCCCACCCCTCAGGCCGCTGTCCATCGGCTGAGCTGAAGGGCCCCTGGGCCGTGTCTCCCATGGACCGGCCCGGGCATCGCTACGACTGGATTGCATAAACGTGCAGCGAAACGTATAGTCATGCCATCCAAGAGGAGGGTTTCATGGTGGTACGCGCAGCAGTGGCGGGAGCGAGTGGGTACGCGGGCGGCGAAGCCCTGCGTCTGCTCCTGGCGCACCCCGAGGTCGAGATCGGCGCCCTGACCGGCAACTCCAACGCGGGCCAGCGCCTCGGCGCACTGCAGCCGCACCTGCTGCCGCTGGCCGACCGAGTCCTCCAGGAGACCACCCCGGACGTCCTCGCCGGCCACGACGTCGTGTTCCTCGCGCTGCCCCACGGGCAGTCCGCCGCCGTCGCCGAGCAGCTCGGCCCGGACGTCCTGGTCGTCGACATGGGCGCCGACTTCCGGCTCAAGGACCCGGCGGACTGGGAGAGGTTCTACGGCTCCGCACACGCCGGCACCTGGCCGTACGGCCTTCCCGAACTGCCGGGCGCCCGCGCCGCGCTGGAGGGGTCCAAGCGCATCGCGGTGCCCGGTTGCTACCCGACGGCTGTCTCCCTCGCCCTCTTCCCGGCGTACGCGGCCGCACTCGCCGAGCCCGAGGCCGTGATCGTCGCCGCGTCCGGGACCTCCGGCGCGGGCAAGGCCGCCAAGCCCCACCTGCTCGGCAGCGAGGTCATGGGCTCCATGTCCCCGTACGGAGTCGGCGGCGTCCACCGGCACACCCCCGAGATGATCCAGAACCTCGGCGCGGCGGCGGGGGAGCCGGTCACCGTCTCCTTCACGCCCACCCTCGCGCCCATGCCCCGCGGCATCCTCGCCACGTGCAGCGCGAAGGCGCGTGACGGGGTCACCGGCGACTCCCTGCGCGCCGCCTACGAGAAGGCGTTCGCCGACGAACCCTTCGTCCACCTGCTGCCCGAGGGGCAGTGGCCCGCCACCGCGTCCGTCTACGGTTCCAACGCCGTTCAGGTCCAGGTCGCGTACGACGAAGCGACGCACCGCATCATCGCGATCAGTGCCATCGACAACCTGACCAAGGGCACGGCCGGCGGGGCCGTGCAGAGCATGAACATCGCCCTCGGGCTTCCCGAGGAAACGGGTCTTTCCACGATCGGAGTCGCACCGTGAGCGTCACCGCTGCCAAGGGCTTCACGGCCTCCGGCATCGCAGCAGGCATCAAAGAGAACGGCAACCCCGACCTGGCCCTCGTGGTCAACAACGGGCCCCGCCTCGCCGCCGCGGGCGTCTTCACCTCCAACCGCGTGAAGGCCGCGCCGGTCCTCTGGTCCGAGCAGGTCCTCAAGGGCGGCCAGGTCTCCGCCGTGATCCTCAACTCCGGCGGCGCCAACGCCTGTACGGGTCCCAAGGGCTTCCAGGACACGCACGCGACCGCCGAGAAGGTCGCCGAGGTCCTGGACCTCAACGCCGGCGAGGTCGCCGTGGCCTCGACCGGACTCATCGGCGTACTGCTGCCGATGGACAAGCTGCTGCCCGGGGTCGAGGCGGCCGCCGCCCAGCTCTCCGCGCACGGCGGCGAGAAGGCCGCCATCGCCATCAAGACCACCGACACCGTGCACAAGACCTCGGTGTACGCGGGTGACGGCTGGACCGTCGGCGGCATGGCCAAGGGCGCGGGCATGCTCGCCCCCGGCCTGGCCACCATGCTCGTCGTGCTGACGACGGACGCGGACCTCGACTCCGAGACCCTCGACAGGGCGCTGCGCGCCGCCACCCGCACCACCTTCGACCGCGTCGACTCCGACGGCTGCATGTCGACCAACGACACCGTGCTGCTGCTCGCCTCCGGCGCCGCCGAGGCCACCCCGGAGTACGCGGAGTTCGCCGAGGCCGTACGGAAGGTCTGCGACGACCTCGGTCAGCAGCTCATCCGGGACGCCGAGGGCGCCAGCAAGGACATCAAGATCGAGGTCGTCAACGCCGCGAGCGAGGACGACGCCGTCGAGGTGGGCCGCTCCATCGCCCGCAACAACCTCCTCAAGTGCGCGATCCACGGCGAGGACCCCAACTGGGGACGCGTGCTGTCCGCGATCGGCACGACCGGCGCCGCCTTCGAGCCCGACCAGCTCAACGTCGCCATCAACGGCGTCTGGGTCTGCAAGAACGGCGGCGTCGGCGAGGACCGTGAGCTCGTCGACATGCGCTACCGCGAGGTCCACATCGTCGCCGACCTCGCCGCGGGCGCCCAGACCGCCACGATCTGGACCAACGACCTCACCGCGGACTACGTCCACGAGAACAGCGCCTACTCCTCATGAGCAATGTGACGCGGAAACACACCGCACTGCCCAAGGCCCGGATCCTCATCGAGGCACTTCCGTGGCTGACCCGCCACAACGGCAAGACGGTCGTCATCAAGTTCGGCGGAAACGCCATGGTGAACGAGGAGCTGAAGGCCGCCTTCGCCCAGGACGTCGTGTTCCTGCGGCAGGCCGGCCTCAAGCCCGTCGTCGTGCACGGCGGCGGCCCGCAGATCAGCGCCGCCCTCGACCGGCACGGCATCGTCAGCGAGTTCAAGGCGGGCCTGCGCGTCACCACCGAGGACGCCATGGACGTCGTACGCATGGTCCTGGCCGGTCAGGTGCAGCGCGAGCTGGTCGGGCTGCTCAACCAGCACGGGCCGCTCGCCGTCGGTATGACCGGCGAGGACGCGCACACCATCACCGCCACCAAGCACCAGCCGGAGATCGACGGGGAACTGGTCGACATCGGGCGGGTGGGCGAGATCACCGCGATCGACACGGGCGCCATCGAGGCACTGCTCGCCGACGGCCGGATCCCGGTCGTCTCGTCGATCGCCCGGAGCCAGGACGACGGACATGTCTACAACGTCAATGCTGATACGGCGGCTGCGGCTCTCGCTGCGGCACTGGGCGCCGAAACCCTCATGGTCCTCACGGACGTCGAGGGCCTCTACGAGGACTGGCCCAACAGCGACGAGGTGATCAGCCGCCTGACCGCCTCCGAACTGGAGAAGCTGCTGCCCGAGCTGGCCAGCGGCATGGTGCCGAAGATGGAGGGCTGTCTGCACGCCGTACGCAACGGCGTCACCACCGCCCGCGTCATCGACGGCCGGGTCCAGCACTCGATCCTGCTGGAGATCTTCACCGACGAGGGGATCGGCACGATGGTCGTGCCGGACGCACAGCCCGATGACCAGGGGGACGCCGAATGACCGGGAGCAACGCGGAGCTCACCCAGCGGTGGCAGGGCGCGCTCATGGACAACTACGGCACCCCGCGGCTGCCGCTCGTCCGCGGCGAGGGCACCCGGTTGTGGGACGCCGACGGCAAGGAGTACCTCGACTTCGTCGGCGGTATCGCGGTCAACGCGCTCGGCCACGCCCACCCGGCGATCGTCGAGGCCGTGAGCCGGCAGATCGCCTCCCTCGGCCATGTCTCCAACCTCTTCGTCGCCGAGCCGCCCGTCGCGCTCGCCGAAAAGCTGCTCCAGCTCTTCGGCCGCGAGGGCCGGGTGTACTTCTGCAATTCGGGCGCCGAGGCCAACGAGGGCGCCTTCAAGATCGGCCGGCTCACCGGCCGGAGGCACATGGTGGCGACCCACGGCGGCTTCCACGGCCGGACCATGGGCGCCCTCGCGTTCACCGGACAGCCCGGCAAGCAGGAGCCCTTCCTGCCGCTGCCCGGTGACGTCACCCACGTCCCGTACGGCGACGCGCAGGCGCTGGCCGCGGCGGTCACCGAGGACACCGCCCTCGTGATCATCGAGCCGATCCAGGGCGAGAACGGCGTGGTCGTCCCCCCGCCCGGCTACCTCAAGGCCGCCCGCGCGATCACCGCCGCCACCGGCAGCCTCCTCGTCCTCGACGAGGTGCAGACCGGCATCGGCCGCACCGGGCCCTGGTTCGCCTACCAGGACCACGAAGGTGTCCTGCCGGACGTCGTCACCCTCGCGAAGGGCCTCGGCGGCGGACTGCCGCTCGGCGCGACCGTCGCCTTCGGCCGGGCCGCCGAGCTGCTGAAGCCCGGCCACCACGGTTCGACCTTCGGCGGCAACCCGGTCGTCTGCGCCGCCGGACTCGCCGTCCTCGACACGATCGCGTCCGAGGGGCTGCTGGAGAACGTGAAGGCCGCGAGCGAGAAACTGCGGGGCGGAATCGAGTCACTCGGTCACCCGTTGATCGACCATGTCCGAGGTGCGGGCCTGCTCCTGGGTATCGTGCTCACCGAGCCGCTCGCGCCCCAGGTGCAGCAGGCGGCTCAGGACGCCGGTCTCCTGGTCAACGCGCCCGCCCCCGATGTCGTACGGCTGATGCCCCCGCTGAACCTGAGCGACGACGAGGTGGACGCGTTCCTCCAGGCCCTTCCCGGTGTCCTCGACGCTGTGACCAACGGGGACGGACGAGCCAAAGAATGAGACGACGACGATGAGTCAGGCGCAGGATCACGAGCACGTCGGGCCTGCCGTGCCGCAGACCCGCACCGCACGCCACCGCCGGATCGTGGACATCCTCAACCGGCAACCGGTGCGCTCCCAGAGCCAGTTGGCGAAGCTGCTCGCCGACGACGGGCTGAGCGTCACGCAGGCGACGCTCTCCCGGGACCTGGACGAGCTGAACGCGGTGAAGATCCGCAACAACGACGGTGACCTCATCTACGCGGTGCCGAGCGAGGGCGGTTTCCGCACCCCGCGCGCGCCGCTGGGGGAGTCGGCGAAGGAGGAGCGGATGCGGCGGCTCTCCGCGGAGCTGCTGATCTCCGCGGAGGCTTCCGCGAACCTCGTGGTCCTGCGGACCCCTCCGGGGGCGGCGCAGTTTCTTGCCTCCGCCATCGACCAGGCCGAGCTGCAGGACATCCTCGGGACGATCGCCGGTGACGACACCTTGCTGCTGATCAGTCGCAATCCGACGGGTGGGCAGGCTCTGGCCGATCATTTGCTGCGGTTGGCTCAGAACAATCACTGAGCTGTACGACGGTGGAGGCGCACCCCGGGTTGGGGTGCGCCTCCACTTCCGTGTGTTTGAGTTTTGGGTGTGGCCCGGTTGTGGCTGGTCGCGCCCGCGCGGCGAAGCCGCATAATGTCAACGCGCCGCGCCCCTAAAAACGGACACTCACCCCAGGCGCTGTGCCAGGCCCCCCGTGCACCGCACCTCGTCTCCCGCCGTGATCAGTAAGGCCTCGATGTCGGGGAGGGACTCCAGCCAGGTCAGGGCCTCTCGGGAGCCCATCGCGAAGGCTGCTGTCGCCCATGCGTCCACCCAGGTCAGGTGGGGGCCCACGACGGTCACGGCGACCAGGTCGGTGACCGCGGAGCGGCCGGTGCGGGGGTCGACGATGTGGGCGCCGCGCTCGGCGGTGCCGGAGGTGGCCACCGACAGCTCGTCCACTCCGGTCGCGGAGACCACGGCCGCGAGTGAACCGGGACGCAGCGGGTCCGAGACGCCGACGCGCCACGGGCGGTGTGTGCCGGGCGCGCCGAACAGCTGGACGTCGCCGCCGCCGTTCACGCTGACTCCGGTCGCGCCGGCCGCCGCCAGGTGCCGGGCCACGCGCTCGGTCGCCCAGCCCTTCACGATCCCCGTCGGGTCGAGCCGGCCCTCGTACGTCGAGCTGAACCAGCCGTCGCTGACCCGCTCCGCCTCGGCGCACAGGTCGAGCACCTCGGCGACGTCCGGATCGCACTCCTCGACCGTCACCTCACCGCGCGCGAGACGCGAGATCTGGCTGTCCTCGCGGTAGGTGCTGAACATCTCGTCCACCTGGTGGAGTTGGGCGACCGCCTCCTCCAACGCGGTCCGCACGGCCGCGGGTTCACCGCCGCGCACGTCGAAGGAGAAGACGGTGCCCATGACCTCTTCCGCGTGCCGCAGGGCGGGCGGCTCCTGGTCCGGGTCAGCCACCGGCCTTGTCCAGGGCCGACTGCAGGGACTGCTTGTAACCGGTGCTGGTGTAGGTGGCACCGGAGACGGCGTCGATGTCCGCGTTCCCGGCCGCGACCGCCTCCTGGTTGAGCCTGGGGACGGCCAGCGCGGTCTTCTGGTCGCTCAGCCCGCCCTTGGGCGCCTGTACGGCCTCGGACTTGGTGATCTTGCCGCCGCTGACGGTGATACGGACCTGGACCGCCCCGTACTGGGTCTGCGCGACGCTTCCGGTGACCGTCTTGGCCTGTGCGGCGGGCGCCTGCGACGAGGCGGAGCCGGAGGAGCCGGAGGAGCCGGAGGAGCCCGAACCCGCGGACCCGGTCGATCCGGCGGCCCCCGAGGAACCGCTGCCGCTCGCCTTGGCCTTGTCGAGAGCCGACTGCAGCGACTTCTTGTATCCGGCGCTCGTGTAACTGGCGCCCGACACCGCGTCGATGTCCGCGCTGCCCGCGGTGACGGCCTCCTGGTTCAGCTTGGGCACGGAGGCGTTGCTGACCTCGGTGCTGCGTCCGCCACTGGGGATCTGGACGACCTCGGACTTGGTGATCTTGCCGCCGCTGACGGTGATGCGGACCTGGACCGGCCCGTACTGGGTCTGCGCGACGTCGCCGGTGACCGTCTGGGCCCCCGTGGACGACTGCTGCGCACTGCCGCCCTGGGGAGCCTCCTGCCCCGCCACCGACTGCTGGGGCGAGGCACCCTGAGCCGACGCGGACGCCGGATCGGAGGCGGGCTTCAGCGACAGCAACAGGACGATTCCGGACACGGTCGCGGCGCCGGCCAGCACGACACGCCGAATGGGGTGGCTCTTCTTCATCGCTCCTGACTCCCGTCGCTCACATCTCGAACGACTCGTGATGGATGCGGCGGGCGGGAACCCCCGCGCCGCGCAGTGCTTCGTAGACCTGCTGCGCGAAGCCGGGAGGCCCGCACATGAAGACATCGTGGCGGTCGATGTCCGGCAGCTTGCGGCTCAGCGTCTCCGCCGAGATGTCCGGACGTTCTCCCTCGGGGCTGTTCACCGCGTACATCAGCCGGGCCCCGCGCTCCTCGGCGATCGCCGCAAGCTCGTCCCACAGGGCCAGGTCCTGAGTGGTGTTGGCCCGGTAGAGCAGCGTCAGGTCGCCCGCCGAGCCGGGCAGCGTCTCGAACAGCGCCCGCATCGGAGTGATGCCGACCCCGCCCGCCACCAGCAGCACCTTGCCGCGGCTGCGCTTGCCCGCCGTCAGCGCCCCGTACGGGCCCTCGGCCCAGACCCGGGTACCGGGCCGCAGGTCGCGCAGTGCCGAGCTGTGGTCGCCGATCGCCTTCACCGTGATCCGCAGCATGTTGGGGCGGGGCGCCGCCGACAGCGAGTACGGGTGCGAGCTGAACCGCATGCCGGGCGCCAGGAAGCGCCAGCGGAAGAACTGCCCGGCCTCCGCGCCCATGCGGTGCAGCTTGCGCCCGCTGATCAGCACCGAGACGATCCCGGGAGTCTCCTCGATCACGGCCTCGACCCGCATCCGGTGCTTCAGGTTCAACCGGATCGGCGAGAGGACGCGGTACCAGATCACCAGGGCCGTCACCGACCCGTACAGCCCGTACCAGACCGTCTTCGCGGTCGGCTCGACGGCGAACTCGTTGCCCGTGGACAGCTGGTGCCAGAACGTCAGGAAGACGGCGGCGTAGGTGAGCAGGTGGATGTGGTACCAGGTGTCGTAGCCCATCCTGCGGCGCACCGGACCCATGGAGAGCAGGCCGATGAGGAACAGCAGACCGGTGCCGATCGCCGCCTTGCCCATGTCGGGCAGTTGGTTGACCGAGTCGATGGTCTGCTGGACGATGTCGCCGAAACTCTTGCCGGCCTGCAGCGCGTAGCCCCACATGATCAGCACGAGATGGGCCAGCACCAGACAGATCGTGTACCGGCCGCTCATGGCGTGCCAGCGCGCCACCCGGTCCGAGCCCACCCGGCGCTCCAGGGCGGGCACCCGCGCCATCTGCAGCACCACCAGCGCCATCAGATAACCCGCGAGCAGCCCGGTGATCCGGCCCGCGTTGAGGATCCTGCTGTTGTCGTCGGCGATGGACGGGGTGTTGTCCCACCAGAGCCAGATGACCCCGGCCGCACCCGCCCCGACAATGAGCAGCAGTGGCACGGCGGGTGAGCGTCGTGGGCGAATACGGCGCATGGTCTGGCGCCGCGCGGCGCGGCCACCGGCGATCGTGGACACGGTTCCTCCGTGGTCGTCCGTGGGGACGGGGCTGAGGGAGAGGCCCCTGGACCAGAGATACGGCCCCCGACCGCCGTGCGTTCAGAGGCCTGCCGAGTCCAGTGCCGATTGGAGGGACTGCTTGTATCCGTCGCTGGTGTACGAGGCTCCTGAGACGGAGTCGATCGAGGCGCTCTGCGCTGCCAGCGCCTCCCTCCTGAGCTGGGGAAGGGCGTAACTGTTGATCTCCTGGTCCCGGGGGTTGTCCGAGGGGTAGGAGACCGCGGTCACATCGGTGATCTTGCCGTTCTTCAGCGTGATCCGCACCTGGACGGGGCCCCAGCGGGTCTGGACCGTGTCACCGGTGACGGTCTTGGTGCCGGCGCTCTTCGTGCTTTTGGGTGATGGTGTCCCGGAGGGCGCCTGGGACGCCTGGGACCGCGACGGCGACTGCCCGGCGGACGACGACGCCTGCGCCACGGTCGGCGGCGTGTGCGGCTTGAGCGACAGCAGCAGGACGAAACCGGTGACGGTGGTGGCGGCCGCCAGCATCACGCGGCGCAGCGGACGGTGCTTCTTCAGGGCGTGCAAGGCGGCCTCACAACTCGAACGACTCGTGGTGGATACGACGGTTGGGGACCCCGGCCGCGCGCAACGCTCCGTACAGGTCCCGTGCCATGGCGGGCGGACCGCACAGATAGACGTCGTGCCCGGCGAGATCGGGCACGGACGCCCGCAGGGACTCGGCGGTGAACCGGGGGCGCGTCCCGTCGGCGCCGTTGACCGCGTACAGGACGCGCGCCCCGCGCCACTGCGCTATCGCCTCCAGCTCGGCGCCGAGCGCGAGGTCCTCGGTCGTACGGGCGCGATAGAGCAGCGTCACCTCGCCCGGCCCGCCCGGCAGTGACTCGAACAGGGCGCGCAGCGGCGTGATGCCGACGCCGCCCGCGATCAGCAGCACCTTGGAGGCGGTGCGCCGCTCGGCGGTCAGCGCTCCGTAGGGACCCTCCGCCCAGACCCGGGTACCGGGCCGCAGCAGCCCCACGGCGGCACTGTGGTCGCCGAGCGCCTTCACGGTGATTCGCATTCGGTCGGGGCGCGGCGGCGCCGACAGCGAGTACGGCGTCGAGGTCCACCGCATGCCGTCCGAGAGGAACCGCCAGCGGAAGAACTGCCCAGCCTCGGCGCCGAGTTCGCCCAGCCGCTCCCCGCACACGACGACGGAGAAGACGCCGGGCGCCTCGCGGTGCACGGACTCCACGCGCAGCTTGTGCCGCCGGTTGAGCCGCACCGGGGCGAGCAGCCGGAACCACACCACCAGCGCGGCCGTGCCCAGGTAGAGCACGTACCAGGCGGCCTGGGCGGCGGAGTCGCCGACGAAGTCCGAGCCCAGCGAGAGCTGGTGGAAGAAGGCGAGGAATACCGCCGCGTACGTCAGCAGGTGCAGGTAGTACCAGAACTCGTGGCTGATCCGGCGGCGGGCCGCGCGCGCTGAGGTGATCCCGACGGCGAAGAGGATGAGCATGCCGGTCGTGGCCTTGAGCATGTCCGGGTAGTCGAGCACCACGCTCAGCGTCTCGTGCACGATGCCCACCCCGTCCTGGGCGGCGTACCCCAAGAGGATCAGCGTGACGTGCGCCACCAGCAGGCTGACCGTGTACCGGCCGGCCATGGCGTGCCAGCGGGCCACCCGGTCGGAGCCGATGCGCCGCTCCAGGAGTGGCACCCGGGCCATCAGCGCCACGAGCACCGCGCAGCTGTAGCCGCACAGCAGTCCGGCGATCCGCCCGGCGTCCGTCAGCCACCCGGCGAGGCCCACCACCGACCTGGTGTCGTACCACCACAAGGCGACGACCGCGGCGGCCCCGGCCCAGAGCAGGGCCAGCAGGGGCCCGGCGGGTGAGGGGCGCGGTCGTCCGCGTCCGCGTGACGGGCGAGGGACCGCTGTCCGCTCGTACACCGTGGTCATATGTCCGTCCTTCCGGCTGTCCGGGAGGTAACAGTGCTTCGGCAACTTCTGAGCAGCCTCTGAACGGGCTCCTTCGTCGCGGATTCACAGGAAACAGAGAGCGGCCCATGCGGCGTACTCAGAGGAAACTCAGAGGTCGGAGGGGCGTCGCCGACTCCGGCGAGGGGTGATCCTGGAAGAGACATGAACACTCCCCGCTCCCGAGGCACCGGCCTGCCCGCGCTCACCCGTCCCGACGGCACCCCCGTACGTGTCCTCGTCGTGGACGACGACCCCGACCTGGCCGAGGTGCTCTCCGGCGCCCTGCGCTACGAGGGCTGGGAGGTCCGGACGGCGGGCGACGGGGCCTCGGCCGTCACCGAGGCACGCGAGCTGATGCCGGACGCCGTCGTCCTCGACGTGATGCTCCCGGACACCGACGGCTTCGCCGTGCTGCGCATCCTGCACACCGTGCGCCCGGAGGTCTGTGTGCTCTTCCTCACCGCGCGGGACTCCGTCGAGGACCGCATCGCGGGCATCACGGCGGGCGGCGACGACTACGTGACCAAGCCGTTCAGCCTGGAGGAGGTCGTCGCCCGGCTGCGCGGACTGCTGCGCCGCGCGGGCATGGCCCGGCAACTGGACGAGGGCCCGCGCCTGACGGTCGGCGACCTCGTGATGGACGAGGAGGCCCGCGAGGTGACCCGCGGCGGCGAGCTGGTCGAGCTGTCGCCCACCGAGTTCGAACTGCTGCGCTTCCTGATGCGCAACCCGCGCCGGGTGCTCAGCAAGGCGCAGATCCTCGACCGCGTCTGGTCGTACGACTTCGGCGGCCAGGCCCATGTCGTGGAGCTCTACATCTCGTACCTGCGCAAAAAGGTGGACGCGGGCCGCGAACCCATGATCCACACGGTGCGGGGCGCCGGGTACGTGCTCAAACCGGTGGCCGGATGATGAGGCGGCGCCTATGGCTACGGGTGCGGGCGGGCGTACGCCTGCTGCCGCGGCCCCGGACGATGCGGGCCCGGCTCACAGCCGGGCTTGTGGTGCTGCTCGCCGTCAGCTGCGCCGCCGTCGGTGTGGCCGCGGTGTACGAGCTGAACGGCTTCCTCACCGGCCGCCTCGACCAGCAGTTGCACGACGTGGGAGTGCGGTTCCCCGCGAGCCTGGAGCACGGCGCCGTCAAGCCGTCGGACCACGACGGCGACGAGCACGGCGACACCCGGCGGCAGAGCACCGGCACCTTCGGCGCGCGGCTGGTCGGCCGGGACGTGACCAATGCGGCGGTCGTGCCCTCCGGCCAGGACATCGCGGGCCTGAACGTGTCCTTGACCGCCTCCGACCAGCGGACCCTGGCCGGCATCCCCGCCGACGGCCACGCCCACACCGTCTGTCTGTCGGCGCTCGGCGACTACCGCGTGATGGCGGCGCGCGGACTGGACGGCGACGTCCTGATCACGGGACTGCCGATGGAACCGGTCCGGGCCGCCGTGCACCGCCTGGAACTGGTCGCCGGCTGTGTCTTCGGGCTGGCCCTCGTGGTCGCCGGAGTCGCCGGAGCCCTGTGGGTGCGCTGGTCGCTGCGCCCCCTGAGCCGGGTCGCCGCGACCGCGACCCGGGTCAGCGAGCTGCCGCTCGCCAGCGGTGAGGTGGCGCTGCCGCCGCGCGCGCCCGAGCAGGACCCGCGCAGCGAGGTGGGCCGCGTCGCCGGCGCGTTCAACAGGATGCTCGGCCATGTCGAGGACGCACTGACCAAGCGGCACGCGAGCGAGGAACGACTGCGCAGCTTCGCGGCCGACGCCAGCCATGAGCTGCGCACGCCCATCGCCTCGGTCCGCGGCCACGCCGAGCTGGCATTGCTGCACCCGGATCCGGTGCCGCCCAAGGTCACCCGAGCCCTCGAACGCATCGCCGCCGAGTCGGCGCGGATGGGCGAGATGGTCGACGACCTGCTTCTGCTCGCCCGCCTCGACGCGGGCCGCCCGTTGGAGCGCCTTCCCGTCGATCTCACCCACCTCGTCCTCGACTCGGTCACCGACGCCCGCGCCGCGGGCCCCGACCACCGCTGGACGCTGGAACTGGCGGAGGAACCGGTCACGGTGACCGGCGACGCCCACCGCCTCCAACAGGTGTTGGCCAACCTGTTGGCCAACGCCCGTTGGCACACCCCCGTCGGGACCAACGTCACGGTGTCCCTGGAGACCGACGCCCAAACGGCCGTCCTGACGGTCCACGACGACGGTCCGGGAGTCCCGGAGGACGTCCAGCCCGGCGTCTTCGAACGCTTCACCAGAGCGGACCGCCGCCGTACCGGGGGCGCGGGCGGTGGTGCGGGCCTCGGGCTGTCCATCGTGGCGGCCGTGGTGGAGGCCCACGGCGGCACGGTCGCGCTGGAGAGCCGTCCGGGGGCGACACAGTTCACGGTCCGACTGGCCTCCCCGTAAGGGGCACGGGGCTGCGACACCATGCGGCTCCGCTGCCTGGGCGCGCCCAGCCACAACCCACCCGCACCTAGTAACGAGTGATCGCGGTCCCCCCACTCACCGTCCCGATCGCGATACGGGGCGTCCGCGCGGGATCGGCCCACCCAAGAACCCGCCGCATCGCATCCTCCGACACCGACACACAACCAGCCGTCGCCCCGGCCCCGTTGACGTGCAGGAAGATCCCCGCGCCCCGCCCCCGCACGGGCCGCTCGTAGTTGAACCCCACGACAAGCGCGTACGCGTACTGCGCCTTGTACGCGATCAGATGCTCGGACTCGGACGCACGGCAGTCGGCCGGGCGCGGCTCGGTCCACCGGTTGTACGAACGGGAGTCGTTGTCCTGGCACCACCAGGACTCCTCCCGCACCGGCCGGTACCCGACCGAGGTGCCGGCCGGTGCGGTCTTGGTCCCGAAGGCGAACGGAAGGTCGTACAGCCCCGTGGGTGTCGTGTTCGAGCCCTGCTTGCGCGAGCCCCCTTCGGCCAGCCCCTTCGCCCCGAAGCGCGCCGCCGCCGAACCGGCCTTCACCCAGTGCCCGTCACGCCGGTCCCACCAGGTGAGCGTGCCCGACGTCGAGTCCTCGCGGGGCGCCTGTGCCGTGATCAGCTGGCTGCCGCCGCCGGTGTCCGCCATCTGCTCGGGGAGGGCGGGCGGGTCGCTCGGGGAAAGGGCGAGGAGGGAGACGGACGCGAGGGCGACGGCTGCGAGGCGCATGGCTCAGACCGTACGGGGAGGCAGCGGGAGCGGCAGCCCGGGTAGGCCGTCCAGGCTCGTCGCCACGTGGTCCTTCTTGGCGAAGTACTTGCTCAGAGAGGCGTCGTCCTCGCGCGCGAATCGCTTGGCGTGCAGGTCACGGTCCGCGTCGTACGACATGAAGGGCACCGCGTAGCCGCAGGTGTCCCGGACGAGTTCGGCGGTCACGACGATGATCGCGCGCAGGCCGTGCGGGGTCGGATCGATGTCCGGGAAGTGCGTGAGCAGTTCCTCGAAGCGGGGGTCGTCGCGGAAGACGGGTTCGCCGCGGCCGTGCACCCGGACGATGTTCGGCGGGCCCTGGAAGGCGCACCACATGAGGGTGATCCGGCCGTTCTCCCGGAGATGGGCGATCGTCTCCGCGTTGCTGCCGGCGAAGTCCAGGTAGGCCACGGTGAGTTCGTCGAGGACGACGAACGAGCCGGTGAGGCCCTTGGGGGAGAGATTGACCGTGCCGTCCCCGGACAGGGGTGCGGTCGCGGTGAAGAAGAGGGGCTGCGCCTCGATGAACGAACGCAGCCTGCCGTCTATGCGCTCATAAGTCTTTCCCATGTCTAACGATTATTAGGCAAGGCCTTTCGTCTGTCTAAGGAATTCGGCGAAAGGCCGACGGAAGATCCGTGGCCGCTGTGCCCCGGCCGGCAGTCGGGGCGCAGCGGCCACGGGAGCCGTCACTTGTCGCGGGTGCGGGCTACTTGTTGAGCGTGCAGGTCGCGAGGGAGTCCAGACCCGTGGGCTTGGCCGCGGTGCGGCCGATGGAGATGGCGATGCGGTCGATGGTCGACTTCCGCTTGTCCGCGAGGGGGCCGAGGATGGCGTTCTGCACGAAGTTCGGTCCGCCCTGGCCGACGGTGTTCGCCAGTCGGGTGTTCGCCTCGGTGATCTGGGTGTTCAGGAGGGTGAGGTTGCGGGTGACCTCGGCCTGTGCGGAGGCGGGGATCGCGGGCAGCTTCGACGCGACGTCCGGGCAGGTGATGGTGCCGGCGGCGGTGGTGCTGCCCGCGTTCCCGGTGTTCCCCGTGTTGCCGGCCTGCTGGGTGGCCGTCGCGCTCGGGGTCGCGGTGGCCGCGGCGCCACCCGAGTTCACGCCGTTCGCGTTCAGGGTGCAGGGCGCGAGCGAGTCGAGACCCGTCGGCTTGGCCGCGGTGCGGCCGATCGCGGTGGCGATGCGGTTGATCGTCGCCACGCGCTTGTCCTTGAGGGGGCCGAGGATCGCGTTCTGGACGAAGTTGGGGCCGCCCTGGCCGACGGTGTCGACGAGCCGCTTGTTGGCCTCGGCGATCTGGGTGTCCAGGAGGGTGAGGTTGCGGGTGACCTCGGCCTGTGCGGAGGCGGGGATCGCGGGCAGGCTCGGCGCGACGGCCGGGCAGTTCACGGTGCCCGGGGAGGTCGCGGCCTTGGTGGTGGCGTTCGTGCCGCTCTTGGACGTCTCCCCGGCCAAGGCGTTGCCTGCGATCACCGCTCCGGAGAGCACTACTGCGGCGGTGCCGCCGATCATCAGGACGCGGCGCTTGTTGTACTTCGGAAGGGCCCTGGACATGCGGAAGCGTCACTCGGGTCGGGGAATGGGGGGCCGTCCGGTGGTCATCCGGGCGGCCCGCTGCTCGTCGCGCCTCGGTCCGCGAAGACCTCGGCGGCAAAAACCTCGGTGCAGAAGAACCTCGGTGTACGAAAACGCGGCGCCTGCGTTCGCGGAGAGGTACGAGAAAGCGCGTTCCATCGTTCAAGCACTCCCGAAGATTTCGTCTCGCGACCTTCGCGGGTGCCGTCCGGGCCCGTGGCCGCCGTGTCGGGGCGGCCCGAGATTGACGAATCATGCGGACTACTGCATACTCATGCATACCAGCGAATGCAGTGTGAGGAGAAACCCGTGACCGAGCGCGTCGTACTCGCCTACTCAGGCGGTCTGGACACCTCCGTCGCCATCGGCTGGATCGCCGAGGAGACGGGCGCCGAGGTCATCGCCGTCGCGGTCGACGTCGGTCAGGGTGGCGAGGACCTGGACGTCATCCGCAAGCGCGCGCTCGCCTGCGGTGCCGTCGAGGCCGAGGTCGCGGACGCCAAGGACGAGTTCGCCGAGGAGTACTGCCTCCCGGCGATCAAGGCCAACGCCCTCTACATGGACCGCTATCCGCTGGTGTCGGCCCTCTCCCGGCCGACCATCGTCAAGCACCTCGTCGCCGCCGCCCAGAAGCACGGCGCCACCACGGTCGCCCACGGCTGCACGGGCAAGGGCAACGACCAGGTGCGGTTCGAGGCCGGCATCGTCGCGCTCGCCCCCGACCTCAAGTGCATCGCCCCGGTCCGTGACTACGCGATGACCCGGGACAAGGCGATCGCCTTCTGCGAGGCGAAGAACCTCCCGATCGCGACGTCCAAGAAGTCCCCGTACTCCATCGACCAGAACGTCTTCGGGCGCGCGGTCGAGACGGGCTTCCTCGAGGACATCTGGAACGCGCCGATCGAGGACATCTACGAGTACACCTCGAACCCGGCCGAGGCCCGCGAGGCCGACGAGGTCGTCATCTCCTTCAAGGAGGGCGTCCCGGTTGCCATCGACGGCAGGCCCGTCACGGTCCTGCAGGCCATCCAGCAGCTCAACGAGCGCGCGGGTGGCCAGGGCATCGGCCGGATCGACATGGTCGAGGACCGGCTCGTGGGCATCAAGTCCCGCGAGGTGTACGAGGCCCCGGGCGCGATCGCGCTCATCACGGCCCACCAGGAGCTGGAGAACGTCACGGTCGAGCGTGAACTCGCCCGCTACAAGCGGCAGGTCGAGCAGCGCTGGGGCGAACTGGTCTACGACGGCCAGTGGTTCTCCCCGCTCAAGCGCGCCCTGGACGGCTTCATCAACGAGGCCAACCAGCACGTCAACGGCGACATCCGGATGACCCTGCACGGCGGCCGCGCGGTCGTCACGGGCCGGCGCTCCGAGACCTCGCTCTACGACTTCGACCTGGCGACGTACGACACGGGCGACACTTTCGACCAGGCCGCGGCCAAGGGCTTCATCGACATCTACAGCCTGTCGTCGAAGATCGCGGCCAAGCGCGACCTCGCGTAAGCAGTAGCGTGATTGCCGCCTCCCTGGCCGTCTCACGGCAGGGAGGCGGTCGCACATCCGACACCTCCGAGGAGCACAGCAAGTGAGCAGCAACAGCGGTGACGTCCGGCTCTGGGGCGGCCGATTCGCCGACGGTCCCGCCGAGGCCCTGGCCAAGCTGTCCGCGTCCGTCCACTTCGACTGGCGGCTCGCGCCGTACGACATCGCCGGTTCGCGCGCCCACGCGCGCGTGCTGCACAAGGCGCACCTCCTCACGGACGACGAGCTGACCAGGATGCTCGCGGGCCTCGACCAGCTCGAAGCGGACGTCGCCGACGGCTCCTTCGTCGGCACGATCGCCGACGAGGACGTCCACACGGCCCTGGAGCGGGGCCTGCTGGAGCGCCTCGGTCCCGACCTCGGCGGCAAGCTGCGCGCGGGCCGCTCCCGGAACGACCAGGTCGCGACGCTGTTCCGCATGTGCCTGCGCGACCACGCCCGTACGATCGGCGGTCTGATCGCCGACCTCCAGGACGCCCTGATCGGCCTGGCGGAGGCGCACCCGGACGTGGCGATGCCCGGCCGCACCCACCTTCAGCACGCCCAGCCGGTCCTCTTCGCCCACCATGTCCTCGCACACGTCCAGTCCCTGTCCCGGGACGCGGAACGCCTGCGCCAGTGGGACGAGCGGACGGCGGTCTCGCCGTACGGCTCCGGCGCGCTCGCGGGCAGCAGCCTCGGTCTGGATCCGGAGGCGGTGGCGAAGGACCTCGGCTTCGAGCACGGCTCCGTCGCGAACTCGATCGACGGGACGGCGTCGCGTGACTTCGTCGCGGAGTTCGCCTTCATCACCGCGATGATCGGTGTGAACCTCTCCCGGATCGCCGAGGAGATCATCATCTGGAACACGAAGGAGTTCTCCTTCGTGACCCTGCACGACGCGTTCTCCACGGGCTCGTCGATCATGCCGCAGAAGAAGAACCCGGACATCGCGGAGCTGGCGCGCGGCAAGTCGGGCCGTCTGATCGGCAACCTGACGGGCCTGATGGCGACGCTCAAGGCGCTTCCGCTGGCGTACAACCGCGACCTCCAGGAGGACAAAGAGCCGGTCTTCGACTCCATCGACCAGCTGGAAGTCCTGCTCCCGGCCTTCACCGGGATGATGGCCACGCTCACCGTGCACCGCGAGCGCATGGAGGAGCTGGCCCCGGCCGGCTTCTCGCTCGCCACGGACATCGCCGAGTGGCTGGTCAAGCAGGGCGTGCCGTTCCGTGTCGCGCACGAGGTCGCGGGCGAGTGCGTCAAGGTCGCGGAGGCCGACGGCAAGGAGCTGAACGAGCTCACCGACGAGCAGTTCGCGAAGATCTCCACCCATCTCACCCCCGAGGTGCGCTCCGTCCTGAACGTCCCGGGCGCCCTCGCCTCCCGTGACGGCCGCGGCGGTACGGCACCCAGCGCGGTCGCGATCCAGCTCGCCGAGGTGAAGTCGGACGTGGCCGGGCAGCACGCGTGGGCCACGGCCAAGAAGAAGCAGTAGAAGAAGCAGTAAGGGAAGCGCCCGTAGGGGGCACGGGGAGTCGCGCGAGCAACCCCGACAATCCCGCACGCGCCGCATGACCGCACCGGCCGAGCTCTGAAACGAAGGTCATCGCGGGTTACGTTGGTCAGGAGCCGCACCGGAGCCGCACCGGAGCCGACCGAACGGAGCCCGCGATGCCCTTCGCCCGTCTCGCGACCGCCACGACGCCCACCTGCCACATCGGCCTGGGCCTCGCCGCCGTCGGCCGCCCGGGTTACATCAACCTCGGCCGAGACCAGGACCTCGGAGAGAATCGCAGCGTCGAAACGCTGCGCGAGCGCACCCACGAACTCCTCGACGCCGCATACGCCCAGGGCGTGCGCTACTTCGACGCGGCCCGCTCCTACGGCCGCTCCGAGGAGTTCCTCGCCGGCTGGCTGAAGAGTCGGCCGGACGTCGACGACGTGGTCATCGGCAGCAAGTGGGGCTACACGTACACCGCGGACTGGACCACCGACGCCGAGAAGCACGAGGTCAAGGACCACACCCTCGCCACTTACGAGCGACAGCGCGCCGAGACGGCCGAGCTGCTCGGTGACCGGCTCGACCTCTACCAGATCCACTCGGTGACCCCGGACAGCCCGGCCCTCACCGACAAGGAACTCCACGCGAAGCTCGCCGAGGCGGCCGCCCAGGGTCTCTCGATCGGCTTCTCCACCAGCGGGCCCGCCCAGGCCGACGCCATCCGCGCCGCGCTCGCCGTGACGGTCGACGGTGAGCCCCTCTTCCGTACCGTCCAGTCCACGTACAACGTCCTGGAGACCTCGGCGGCTCCCGCCCTCGCCGAGGCGCACGACGCCGGGCTCACGGTGATCGTCAAGGAGGGCATGGCCAACGGCCGCCTGGCCGCCGAGCACGCGCCGGACGCGGTGCGGGCGATCGCCGAGGAGACGGGTCTCGGCGCCGACGCCGTCGCCCTCGCACTGGTACTGCGACAGCCCTGGGCTGGAGTCGTCCTCTCCGGCGCGGCCACCACCGCCCAGCTCGCGTCGAATCTGCACGCGGCGGTCATCGACCTGGACGAGGACCAGCTGACCCGCCTCGCCGCGCTCGCCGAGGACCCGCACGTGTACTGGGAGCGGCGCGGGCAGCTGCCCTGGCACTGAGCACGGCAAAAGACTCAAGCACCGCAAAAGATGGCAAAACGCGACGCACGTGAGACTCACATGCTCCTTATGAGACAAAGATGTCTCATAAGGGGTACAGTTGTCTCATGGCCGTCGACCGTGACCACGTGCTGCGCAGCGCAGCCGCCCTGCTCACCCGTAAATCCACCGCCACCATGGACGAGGTCGCCAAGGCGGCCGGGATCAGCCGGGCCACGCTGCACCGCCAGTTCGCCGGGCGGGACGCGCTCGTCCGGGCGCTTGAGGCCCTCGGTATCGAGGAGTGCGAGGCGGCCTTGGAGGCCGCCCGCCTCGACGAGGGCACCGCTCAGGAGGCCCTGCGCCGCCTGGTGAAGGAGCTCGAACGGGTGGCCGGGCTGCTCGCCTTCCTCTACACCGAGAACCAGCTGTTCGAGGGCGAGGGGCAGAACGAGGGCTGGGCCCGGCTCGATGTCCGGATGGCCGCCCTGTTCCGGCGCGGCCAGGAGGGCGGCGAGTTCCGCATCGACCTCAGCCCCGCCTGGCTCACCGAGGCGCTCTACGGGCTCATGGCCTCGGGCGCGTGGGCCGTGACCGAGGGCCGGGTCGCCGCCAAGGACTTCCACTACATGATCGTCGAGCTGCTGCTCGGCGGCGCACTACGGAGAGAGTGATCATGACCAGCACCCTGCAGCCGGCGTTGACGACGGAGGTGGAGAAGCGTCCGGGCCGTTGGCTCGCGCTCTGCGTCCTCGTCCTCGCCGTGCTGTTGGTGGCCGTCGACGCGACCGTACTCGGTCTCGCGACCCCTTACATCAGCGAGGACCTGAAGCCCTCCGGCACCCAGCTCCTGTGGATCGGTGACGTCTACTCGTTCGTCATCGCCGGTCTGCTCGTCTCCATGGGCAGCCTCGGTGACCGCATCGGCCGCAAGAAGCTGCTGCTGATGGGCGCCACGGCGTTCGGCGCGATATCGATGCTCAACGCGTACGCGACGAGCCCGGAGATGATGATCCTGGCGCGGGCGCTGCTCGGCGTCGCGGGCGCGACCCTGATGCCCGCCACACTCGCCCTCATCCGCAACCTCTTCCACGACCCGCGCGAGCGCAGCCTCGCCATCGGCATCTGGGGCGCCACGGCCTCCGCCGGTACGGCGGTTGGGCCCGTCGTCGGCGGCTTCCTGCTCGAACACTTCTGGTGGGGTTCGGTCTTCCTCATCAACGTGCCCGTGATGCTGATCCTCGTCCCCGTCGGCATCAAGCTGCTGCCCGAGTCCCGCAACCCGAACCCCGGCCCCTGGGACCTGGCCAGCGTCGTGCTCTCCCTCGTCGGCATGATCGGCATCGTGTACGCGGTGAAGGAGGCCGCCACACACGGGTTCACCTGGGAGCCGACGGCCGTCGGCCTGCTCGGCGTCGGGGCTCTCCTCGGCTTCGTACGCCGTCAACTCGCGATGCCCGTACCGCTGCTGGACATGCGGCTGTTCCGCAACCGGGGTTTCTCGGCGGCGGTGCTCGCCGATCTGCTGACCGTCTTCGGCCTGTCCGGGCTGGTCTTCTTCCTTTCCCAGTTCCTGCAACTCGTGCAGGGCAGGCCGCCGTTCCAGGCGGGGCTCGCCGAACTGCCCGCCGCCATCGGCGCGGTGGGAGCCGGTCTGATCGCGGGCTCGGTCGCGCGCCGCTACTCGGTCCGCGCCGTGGTCTCCGGTGGTCTCGCCGCCGTGAGCCTCGCGCTCGGCGTGCTCACCTTGTTGGAGCAGTCCACCGGGTACTCGGTGCTCGGCTCGGCGCTCCTGATCGTGGGCGTCGGCGCGGGCTTCTCGTTCACCGTCACCGCCGACGTGATCCTCTCCAGCGTGCCCAAGGAGCAGGCCGGAGCCGCGTCCGCGGTATCCGAGACGGCGTACGAGCTCGGCGCCGCCCTGGGCATCGCCCTGCTCGGCTCCATCGTCACCGGCGTCTACGCGGGCTTCACCGGCCCCGCGGGCACCCCGGCCGGGGCCCACGAGTCGCTGGGCGGCGCGGTGGAGGCGGCGGCGACCCTGCCCACCCACACCTCGGAGGCCCTGCTGACCGCGGCCCGCACATCCTTCGTGGACGGCCTGGCACTGGCGTCCGGCATCGGAGCGGTGGTACTGCTCGCCACGGCGGCAGGGGCGTGGTTCCTGCTGAAGGGCCAGAAACTGGAAAATGCAGGTGAGGAGATGCCCCGATAGGGGCGCGGGGCTGTGACATTGTGCGGCTCCGCCGCGTGGGCGCGACCAGCCACAACGCACCCGCACCCGAGATACGGCCGAACCGCCGGAGGCGCTACGCAGCCTTGGCCTTCGTGGCGTACATGTCCACGTACTCCTGCCCCGACAAGCGCATGACCTCGGTCATCACGGAGTCGGTCACGGCCCGCAGCACATAACGGTCACGGTCCATGCCTTCGTACCGCGAGAACTCCATCGGCTCACCGAAGCGGAGCGTCACCCGGCCGGGCCGCGGGAACCCGGCCCCACCGGGCTGGACCTTGTCCGTGCCGATGATGGCGAACGGGATCACGGGCGCGCCGGTCATCAGGGCCAGCCGGGCGATGCCGGTACGACCGCGGTAGAGCCGGCCGTCGGGGGAGCGGGTGCCCTCCGGGTAGATGCTGAAGACCTTGCCCTCCTCCAGCACCCGGCGGCCGGTCATCAGCGCCGCGACACCGCCGCGGCCGCCGTCACGGTCGACGGGGATCATCCCGCAGCCGGTGAAGAACCAGGCCATCAGTCGACCCTTGATGCCCTTGCCGGTGACGTACTCGTCCTTGCCGATGAAGAAGACCTGGCGGTCGCAGAAGAGCGGCATGATCATCGAGTCGATGAACGTGAGGTGGTTGCCGGCCAGGATGACCGGACCGTCGCCCGGGATGTGCTCCACGCCTTCCACCTGTGGGCGGAACATCAGGCGCATGATCGGTCCGAGCACTGCCTTGATGAGCGCGAAGCGGGACAACGGGCCCTCCGGTGTCAAGGGATCGGTATGAAGTATGTGCAGGTGAGGACGATACTCGCGGCCCCCCGGTGATTGCACATCGGGTTCACCGACTGGATACGGACTGTTGACCAATGTTTACCTGAGGTGGCGGGCCGTTGCGCGTTCGTCACACGAACGGAAGCATGTGACGTATCTCGCGGCGGCTTCGGCCGCCACGCCGAACGAGTCGCACAGTTTGACCGGGTCGCACGTCTTACCCGGGTCGAACGGATTGAACGGGGGGATCGTGGGATACATGATCGTGGCGTTTGCCGCCCTGGTCCTGATCGTCGGGAGTGCGGCAGTCACGCTGATCCGTAGGGACCGCCGCCGTGTCTACGACAGCCCCGACTCGGCGCGGATCGAGGCGCGGGCGACCAGGGGCCTGCGCGACGCCCGCGGACGCGCCCACGCGGCCCAGCACCTCAGCGACTCCGGGGCCGTCAGTGCCGCCCGGGACCGGGACCCCGGAATCGGCAGCCTCTGACCGCGCACCCAGGGCGCGTACCCACCGCCGTCATTCCGAAACTGACGGACCGACAGCCTCCTTGTTCCGTACGACATCCGGCGGCACCCACGTGTTCCGCCGCAGGTCTCCCTCCCGTCACGCAAGGGAACCTACGATCGACCCGCTTTGACAGGTACGGGGCGGTACGGCGGGAGGAACGCTCATGGGGACGCAGGGGACACAGGGGACACCGGAGTCGCGGGGGCCGAACGGGCAGGGCCGGGGCACGGCGCGACGCGCACTGCTCGGGGCCGCGGTGCTCGGCGCGGGCGGAGCGGTCCTCGGGCTGCCGGGTGCGGCGAGAGCCGACGAGCGGCACGGGAGCGGCGGGCACGGCGGCTACAAGAGCCTGCCCAAGCCGACCGTCATCGGGCACCGGGGCGCCAGCGGCTACCGGCCCGAGCACACCTTCGGCTCGTACCAGCTGGCCCTCGACATGGGCGCCGACGTCATCGAGGCCGGTGACCTGGTGCCCACCAAGGACGGTCACCTCGTCTGCCGGCACGAGCCGGAGATCGGCGGCACCACCGACGTGTCGGCGCACCCCGAGTTCGCCGACCGCAAGACCACCAAGACCCTCGACGGCGTCCCCACCACGGGCTGGTTCACCGAGGACTTCACCCTCGCCGAGCTGAAGACCCTGCGGGCCGTCGAGCGCATCCCCGCCAACCGCCCGCACAACACGCTCTACAACGGCCGCTGGGAGATACCCACCTTCGAAGAGGTGCTCCACTGGCAGGACGAGCAGACCCGCAAGCGTGGCAAGCAGGTCTGGATCTACCCCGAGACCAAGCACCCCACCTACTTCCGGGCGCTGGGCCTCGGTCTGGAGGAGCGCCTCGCCAAGGTGCTCCGAAAGCACGGCAAGGACAAGAAGAACTCGCCGGTCATCATCCAGTCCTTCGAGCCGACCAGCATCCAGCGCCTGGACAAGCTGGTCGACAACCCGCTCGTCGTGCTGCTCTCCGCCGCGAACACCCGCCCCTGGGACTTCGTCACGGCGGGTGACCCGCGCACCGTCGCCGACCTGGTCAAGCCCGAGGGCCTGAAGTGGCTGGCCTCGTACGCGCAGGGCATCGGCCCCACGCTGGACCTGGTCATCCCCAAGGACGCGAACGGCGCCCTCACCACGCCGACCACGCTGGTCGCCGACGCGCATCGGGCGGGCCTGATCCTGCACCCGTACACGATGCGCAACGAAAACACCTTCCTGCCCGCGAACTTCCGGCAGGGCACCGACCCGAACGCCTACGGCGACGCCTTCGGCGCCTTCAAGACCTACTTCGCCACGGGTATCGACGGCGTCTTCTCCGACAACGCGGACACCGCGCTGCTCGCCCGCGAGGACTTCGTCAACGGATGATCCACTCACCCCGATGGGGTGACAGTCGCCCGCCCCGGCAACCCCCTGCCGGGGCGGCGGCGTCCCGCCGCATATGACCCACGAGATGGTTTCCACGCTGCGTCCGCTGCTCGCCGCCGAGGCCTCGGCGGAGGCATATGCGTCCGGGACCGAGCAGAGCGACCTCGAACAGGCCGTCTGGTTGCGCCTTCTGGAGCGCCTCGACTCGGACGGGCCGCCCGTCGACCCGCAGGGCTGGTTGCGCCGCGCCGTGCGCTCCGAGGTTCGCCGCACCCGCCGTACGGCCCGTCATGAACGGCCGTACCTCTCCGAACCCGCGGACGACAGCCGGCCGGGCCCCGAACAGCAGGTGATGACCGCCGACAGCCGGCGCGCCCTGCACGACGCGGTCCGGCGGCTGCCGGGCCGCTGCCCGAGCCTGATGGCGGCACTGTTCTCCCCGAAGGACCTCACCTATCGGGAGATCGCAGGCGAGTTGGGTATCTCACAGGGCAGTCTGGGTCCGGAACGTTCCAGATGCCTGGGATGTCTGCGTCGATTGCTCTCCCCGGTGGTTGCGGCCCGTGAACCGCGGGGATAGGAGTGAGGGACGACCAGTGGAACAGGTGAGCGGGAGGCATGCACACATGGGCATGAGCGTGACCATCTCGGGGGCGACCGAGCAGGACGCAGAGCAGATCCTCAAGCTGCAGTACCTCTGCTACCAGAGCGAGGCCGAGCTGTACGGGGACTACGGCATCGAGCCGCTCACGCAGCCGCTCGACTCCCTCAGGGCGGAGTTGGCGGGCGGTACGGTCCTGGTGGCCCGGCTGGGCGAAGAGGTGGTGGCCTCGGTCCGCGGAGCCGTGGACCCGGACGGCACGGCCCGTATCAACAAGCTCATCGTCCACCCGCGTATGCAGCGCCACGGCCTGGGCGGGCGGCTGCTCGCCGCGATCGAGGCCAAGCTCGCGGCGGACGGCGCGGCGAAGTCCTTCCAGCTCTTCACCGGCCACCGCAGCGACCGCAATCTGCGGATGTACCGCAAGCACGGCTACGCGCAGGTCTCCACGGAGCGCGTCGACGAGCGGCTCACCCTGGTGACCCTGCAGAAGGGCGCCGACGCGGGCGCGTTCGTGACCAGCGCCTGACGAGCGCCCGTGACACGGGCCCGGGCTACGCCGACCTGTCGGCCGTACGCGCCTTGCGCAACCAGTACATGGCCGACAGTGGCAGCAGTACCGGGATGAACAGATAGCCGATCCCGTAGTCCGACCACACGGTGGTGTCGGGGAAGGCGGACGGCTCGACCAGCGTCCAGGTCCCGACGGTCAGTACGCCCGCGAGCTCGGCGGCGCAGCACACCAGCGCCGCCCTGCGGGCCGTTTCGCCACCGCGTACGAGTGAGTACGTGATGAAGCCGTAGACGAGGCCCGCGACCGCCGACAGCGAGTAGGCGAGCGGGGCCTTGTCGAAGTCCGTTGAGATCTGGACGGCGGAGCGCGACACGGCGCCGACGACCATCACGCCGTACAGCCAGAGCAGCAGCATGCCGGGCCCGCTGATCAGCCGGGTGCGCTGCTTCTTCGGACCCTCCCGATTCTCCTGAGGCGCGGGCCCGTTCTCCTCCGTGGCCGTCATCTCAGCCTCCCCAGATGTCATAGAGCCGCACTTCCAGTACGGCGAGGACGACACCGGCGGCCGCCACCGTGATCGATCCCCAGCGGGTGCGCTCCGCCAGCGACATGAAGCCCGCGGCCGGAATGCACGCGAAGGCACCGAGCAGATACGCCACGAAGATCGTCGTGCCCTGGTCGGGCTTCTCGCCGCGCGCCAGCTGCACGATGCCGACCACCAGCTGGACCACGGCGAGCAGCGTCACCACGGCCATGCCGATGAAGTGCCAGTCCTTGGTGGGCTGATCACGGTAGGCGGCCCAACCGCACCAGGCGGCGAGCGCGAGCGCGGCGACGGCGGTCGCGACCGTCAGGGCAACAAGCATGCCGTGACCCTATTACGGGCCAAAAGGCCTGATGCCCTCGCCCCCGGCCTGCCACCCGTGGACGACCGCCGTGGCGTTGGCCACAGCCCATGGGGCGTCCGAGCCGGACGCGGACCTCGTGGTGAGAGACCCGAAGGACCTCTCGGCCCTGTCCGCGCTGGTCACAGGCGGGGGGAGCGGAGGTCTCCACCCCCGGCCGAGAAGTGTCCATCACTGTCCGCATTGCGGACAGCGGTTCCGGGTCCCGCCTGTGCGTCTGCTTTACTTGATCCCATGACCACGACGAGCAACCGCATCTTTGCGACCGAGGCGACCATGACGCCCGGTGCTCGTTGTATGTGTCGAATGTGCGCCTTCTAGAGGGCCCCCGCACCACCGCCCCGTCTCGCGCCCCGAAGCGAGACCGCCGTGCGCTGTCCGTACCCCGTACGTGAGCGGCGCCCGCCCGCGCGCATGTTCTCCCCCGGATTCATCCGGTTCCATCGCCACCGCGAGAACCGTGTCGCGTTCCCGACCGAATGCACCCGTGCCGGCGCACACCCGCGCCCCGCACTCGACAGTGACGGAAACCCCAGTGATCACGACAACGGGCCTCACCAAGGTCTACCGCTCGCGCGGCCGTGAAGTGGCCGCCCTCGACGGCGTCGATCTGCACGTCCGCGAAGGGGAGGTGTACGGCGTCATCGGCCAGTCCGGCGCCGGCAAGTCCTCCCTCATCCGCTGCGTCAACCTCCTGGAGCGTCCCACCGCCGGCACGGTCACCGTCGCCGGACAGGACCTCACGGCGCTCGTCGGCCGCGGCCCGCGCGCCGGCAAGGAGCTCCGCCAGGCGCGCAGCCGCATCGGCATGGTCTTCCAGCACTTCAACCTGCTGTCGTCGCGCACCGTCCAGGACAACGTCGAGCTGCCGCTGGAAATCCTTGGCTTGTCAGGGAAGGAACGTTCTTCCAAGGCGCTTGGACTCCTTGACCTGGTCGGCCTCTCCGACAAGGCCAAGGCCTACCCGGCCCAGCTTTCCGGCGGCCAGAAGCAGCGCGTCGGCATCGCCCGCGCCCTGGCCGGCGACCCCAAGGTGCTGCTCTCCGACGAGGCCACCAGCGCCCTCGACCCCGAGACCACCCGCTCGATCCTCCAGCTGCTGCGCGACCTGAACCGGCAGCTGGGTCTGACCGTCCTGCTCATCACCCACGAGATGGACGTGGTCAAGACGATCTGCGACTCGGCCGCGCTCATGGAGAAGGGCCGCATCGTCGAGTCCGGCACCGTCAGCGAACTGCTCGCGACCCCCGGCTCCGAACTCGCCGGGGCGCTCTTCCCGGTGAGCGGCGAGCCGTCCGGCGACGACCGCACCGTCATCGACGTCACCTTCCACGGCGAGGCCGCCACCCAGCCCGTCATCTCGCAGCTCTCGCGCACGTACAACATCGACATCTCGATCCTCGGCGCCGCGATGGACACCGTCGCCGGCAAGCAGGTCGGCCGGATGCGCATCGAACTGCCCGGCCGCTACGAGGAGAACGTCGTGCCGATCGGATTCCTGCGCGAGCAGGGCCTGCAGATCGACATCCAGGGCCAGCAGCCCGTGCTCGTGAAGGACGGTGCCAAGTGACCTGGTCGGAGATGCAGCCCCTGCTGTCCCAGGCGTGTTGGGACACGCTCTACATGGTCGGCTGGTCCACGCTGATCGCGATCGTCGGCGGTCTGCCGCTCGGCGTTCTGCTCGTCCTGACCGACCGCGGCGGACTCCTGCAGAACGTCGTCGTGAACAAGGTCATCGGGCAGGTCGTGAACATCGCCCGCTCGCTGCCGTTCATCATCCTGATGGTCGCGCTGATGAACTTCACGCGCACGATCACGGGAACGACCATCGGACGCGAGGCGGCGATCGTGCCGCTCGCCGTCGGCGCGATCCCCTTCTTCGCGCGCCTGGTCGAGACGGCGGTCCGCGAAGTGGACGGCGGTCTCGTCGAGGCCGTGCAGTCGATGGGCGGCAACACCTGGACCGTCGTGCGCAAGGTGCTCGTACCGGAGTCGCTGCCGTCGCTGATCTCCTCCGCGACCACCACGATCGTCGCCCTCATCGGCTACTCCGCGATGGCCGGCACCGTCGGCGCCGGCGGGCTCGGCGACATCGCCATCCGCTACGGCTACCAGCGCTTCGAGACCGGACTGATGTGGATCACCGTGGCGATCCTCGCGGTCGTCATCTCCCTCATCCAGTTCGCCGGCGACTACGCGGCCCGCACCCTGCACCGGCGCGGCGGCCACTCCGGCGCCGCCCCGAAGCTGCGGCTGCTGAAGGCCAAGGAGCCCGCCACCGCGGAGGTCGGCAAGGTCGCCTGAGACCGCCCGAACACCCCCTTCTGCTTCTCCCCCCACCCGCAGATTTCCCCGTGACCACCCACCACGGGGTTGCTACACCCTTAAGGAAAGGCACTTTTCGTGCGTAACACGGCCAAGATCACCACCGCAGTCCTCGCCGCCGGAGCCCTCACCCTCGGCCTCTCCGCCTGCGGCTCGGACAAGAGCGGCAGCGCCTCCGACACCAGCGGTCCGCTGGTCGTCGCCGCGAGCCCCACCCCGCACGCCGAGATCCTCGACTACATCAAGGACAACCTGGCGAAGAAGGCCGGCCTCGACCTGCAGGTCAAGGAGTTCACGGACTACGTCACGCCGAACACGGCGACCGAGGACGGGTCCGTCGGCGCCAACTACTTCCAGAACCAGCCGTACCTCGACGACTTCAACAAGAAGAACGGCACCCACATCGTGCCCGTCGTCACGGTCCACCTGGAACCGCTCGGTCTCTACTCCCACAAGATCAAGAAGACCGACGAGCTCAAGAGCGGTGCGACGGTCGCCGTCCCGAACGACACGGTCAACGAGGCACGGGCGCTCAAGCTGCTCGCCTCCAAGGGACTCATCACGCTCAAGGACGGCGCGGGCAACAGCGCGACCACCCAGGACATCGCGAAGAACCCGAAGAACCTCAAGTTCAAGGAGCTGGAGGCGGCGCAGACCCCGCGCTCCCTGGACGATGTCGACGCCGCGGTGATCAACGGCAACTACGCCATCTCCTCCGGCCTCAAGCCGGCCAAGGACGCGCTCTTCCTGGAGTCCGCGACGAACAACCCCTACGGCAACTTCCTCGCCGTCAAGAAGGGCAACGAGAGCGACCCGCGGGTGAAGAAGCTCGCCAAGCTCCTGACCTCGCCGGAGGTCAAGAAGTTCATCGAGGACAAGTACGCCGGTTCGGTCATCCCGTCGTTCTAGTTCCGGTCATCCCGTCGTTCCGGTCGGGTCACCGTACGGGGTCCACTCCATCACTGGGAGTGGACCCCGTGGTGCAGTTCGGTGGCCTCATGCTGCATGCTGGGCAGTTCAGCGGGCCCGAAGGATCCGAGGGCCCGACGTCCCCGACGGTTACGGAGCGGCGCATGACCAGCACCTTCCCCGACATCTCCATCAGCACGGAGCGGTTGGTCCTGCGCGCGCTCGACGAGGACGACGTCCCCTCCCTGGCCGCGATGATGAACGACGAGCAGGTCGGGGCCTGGACCGACGTGCCCCAGCCCTATACCGAGGACAGGGCCCGCATCTGGATCAACGAGTACGCGCCCACCGAACGTGCGGCGGGCCGGGGACTCGACCTCGCCGTCACCGAGTTCCTCACCCAGCGCCTGGTCGGCATCGTGCAGCTCGCCAAGACCGACTGGCATGTGCGCTCCACCGAACTGTCGTACGTCATCGCCCCCTGGGCCCGCGGCGAGGGCTATGCCTCCGAGGCGGCGCTCGCCACCGCCCGATGGCTCTTCCGCGACCAGAAGTTCGAGCGCATCGAACTGCGCACGGCGGCCGACAACACCGCCTCCCAGCAGGTCGCCCAGAAGATCGGCTGCATCAGCGAGGGCGTCCTGCGCAACGCCTGTATAGCGCACACCCGCACCGAGGACGGGCGCTGGGTGGACGTGCGCACCGACTTCATCGTCTGGAGCCTCCTCCCGGAGGACCTCGACGGAGTCGGCGACCAGCTCGCCGACACAGGCGGTTTCACGTCGTTCTCCGACTGGAACTGAACCGGCGGGATTCCCCGGGCCGAATCCGGGGGACGTCTGGCACCGCGTCCCGAGAAACCGCTCCCACCCGGCAGAGCCCCCCGGGCCATCACCCAGCGACACCAGGTACCCTCACGGAGCCCGCCCGCGGGCTGCCCCCCGACGACCTGCGAAAACCTTCTGGAGACTGACGACGATGGCCGACCGGGTCACGGTGATCGGCTGGGACGGCTCGCCCCTGACCGCCGCGGCGCGCTCCGCCCTCGGCGCGGCCACCCTGGTGGCCGGAGCGGCGCACCACCTGGCACTCCCCGAGGTACCCCGGGCCGCCGAGCGCATCCGCCTCGGCAGCGTCTCCCTCGCCGCCCGACGCATCGCGGGCCATCGCGGCAGCGCCGTCGTCATCGCCGACGGCGACCCCGGCTTCTTCGGAGTCGTACGCACCCTGCGCGCCCCGGAGTTCGGCCTCGAGGTCGAAGTCGTGCCCGCCGTCTCCTCGGTCGCCGCCGCCTTCGCCCGCGCCGGCATGCCCTGGGACGACGCACAGGTGGTCGTGGCGCACCGCCGCACCCTGCGCCGCGCGGTGAACGTCTGCCGCGCCCACACCAAGGTCGCCGTCCTCACCTCGCCCGGCGCCGGCCCCGCCGAACTCGGCCTGCTCCTCGAGGGCGTCCACCGCACCTTCGTCATCTGCGAGGAACTCGGCACCGCGCGCGAGCGGGTCACCATCCTCACCTCCGACAAGGCCGCCGACCACACCTGGCGCGACCCCAACGTCGTCATCGTCATCGGCGGCTTCGTGGCCGCGGCCGAGGACGGCGGCTGGATCGCCGGACGCGACCCGGGCACCGGACCGCGCGGCTGGGCGCTGCCCGCCCAGGCGTACGGCGGCGCACTGGGCGAAGGCGAAACGGATCTGCTGCGCGCCGCCCAACTCGCCCGGCTGGGCCCGCGCGTCGGAGACCTCGTGTGGGACATCGGTTCCGGCAGTGGCGCCTTCGCCACCGAGGCGGCGCGCACCGGCGCGGCGGTCATCGCCGTCGACCGCAACCCCGGCTCCTGCGCGCGCACCGAGGACTCCGCGCGCCGCTACGGCGTCCAGATGCAGATCGTGCACGGCACCGCGCCGCACGTCCTGGAGAACCTCCCCGAACCCGATGTCGTACGTGTCGGCGGCGGGGGCGTACAGGTCGTCTCGGCCGTCGCCGACCGCCGTCCGCAGCGCATCGTGACGCACGCGGCGACCCGCGACGCGGCCGAACTCGTGGGCCGCGATCTCAGCGAGCACGGATATCAGGTCGAATGCGCCCTCATCCAGTCCGTCGAACTCGACACAAGGGCCTGGACGGAGACCGAGCGGAGCGTCGCGTTCCTGCTCACAGGCCGTCTGCCCGATCGCAACCCGTGATCCTGTTGTCGTACTGCGCGCGGTAGGCTGGCCGATCGTTGTACCGCTCCAGGGCGATCGGCCTTTCGTAGGCCAATGTCCGGAAAACGCGCCCGTTTTGAGGCGTGTGTGGTACGGCAGAACCTGAGGACGCGCAACGTGGCGCAGTCCACAGCGGGCCGTCGCGGATCAAGCTGTCGCGAGGGTCGGACGACCGGGACAATGCCCGTTAATGGCTTTGTCGTCTTTGTTGGCCGGTCGTTCGTGCCGCTGGGCACGCACGCTCGTTCTTCACTGCGGGGCGGTCGGTGCGCCGTTCCGGGCGAGCAGGACTTGGAAGCACTAACCGATGGGCGAGGGGTACGCATGACCGACACCGGCCAGGTCCCGGGCGAGGGACTGCCGGAGAGCGCAGGCATGGTGGAGCAGCCGGGCGTCTCTGCCCCGGGCGCGTACACCTTCCTCGACCCCTCCGAGAGCCCCGCCGAGGACGACGACCTGCTTCTCATGCCGGGCGCGCAGGGAGCGTGGGGCAACGAGGTGGCCCCGCCGCCCCCGCAGCCTCTCGTCGAGGAACAGCCCCTCGTCCATGAGCCGGGCCCGCACGAGACGGCCGGCCGGGACAGCGGTTCGCTCGACCTCGGCGGTGTCCGCGTACCCGGCCCCGCGCCCGTCCCGCAGCCGGCGGCGCCGCGTCGCCCGCTGCACCTCGGCCCGCCGACCCCGGACGGCTCCGCGAGCCCGGTGCGCTCGCTCGCCGACCGCGGCCCTGCCGCCGCGCCCATGGCCACCCCCGCGACCCCCGTGCCCGCCGCAACTCCGGTACGGCACGCGGGTCCCCCGACCATCGGTCCCGAGTACCTCGACGTACCGCAGCTCTCCGAGATCCCGCCGCAGGGCGCGGTGCCGTGGGGAGCGCCGTCGGCGAGCCCCGAGGGGACGGCCGCGGAAGCGGTCGTCCCGGAGGCCGTGCAGGGCCCCGAGGCCGGAGTGGTCGCCGAGGCGGTGACGCCGCAGGCGGTGCCGGTGGCGGAGGTCCCGGTCGCGGAGGCCCCGGAAGCCGTCGAGCCCGCGGTAGTCGTTCCGGCTCCCCAGGCTGCGGAGGCGGTCGAGGGCCAGGTCGAGGGTCAGGGAGTCGCGCAGGCGCCCCAGGCCCCGGAGGCCGCCCACGCGCCCGAGGCGCCGGAGGGCCACTTCGTCCCGCAGGTCGCGGAGGTCGGGCCGAGCCCCGAGGCCGAGCCGGGCCTTGAGATGGCGCCGGGCCTTGAGATGGCGCCGGGCCTTGAGTCCGCGGCCGAGCCGGACGGCTCCCAGACGCCGGGGGCCACCGAGGCCACCCCCACCGCCTTCCCGGCCGCCCAGGACCTCGCGCACGTGGCGCCGCCGGTGGACGACACCGCCGGGCACTTCGCCGACGCCCCGGCCCAGGCTTCCGAGGCCGGGGAGTACTTGGCCACCGAGCAGGCGCTCCAGCCCGCGCATGATCCACAGCCGACGCCCGCGGCCGAGCCGGGGGCCACCGAACAGGCCCCCCAACTCGTGGACCAGGCCGCCCACGTCGCCGATCCCACCGCCCGCGCGGTGGACCAGGCGCGCCGGTTCCCGGCGCAGGACGACCGGTTCCCGGAAGCCGGTGTCCACACCCCGGAACCCGTGGTCCAGTTGGCGGACACCGGTGCGGCGCCCGCGCCCCACGCGCAGGCCGCACAGCCCGAGTTCGCACAGCCCGAGTTCGCCCCGGAGCCCCTCGTGGTGTCCGCCGCGCAGGCCGCCGCCGAGGCGCAGGCGCAGCTGGCGTACGCCGCGGACGACTCGCACGGACACGCGGTCCCCGGCGCCGAGGCCTTCCCGGTCCAGGCCGCGCAGTTCGCGGCCCCCGCCGAGGCGCATGCCGCGTTCGCCGAGGCCGGTGCCGGTGTACCGGTCGGTGTCGCCGCCCACGCACAGGCGCCGCACGCGGCCACGAACCAGTCGCACGGTGAGCACCACCCCGGCGGCACGGCAGGCGCACCCGGATTCCAGGGCGCCCCCCTGGACCCCACCGCGGACCAGTCCCTCGGCCAGTTCGTGCCCGTCGAGGGCACGGTGCCGACGACCCCGCACCTGGCCCCGACCCCGCCGCACGCCATGACCGTGCCGCCCCTGCCCCAGGAGGAGCGGCCCCCGGCCGAAGAGCCCCCGGCAGTGGTGGAAGCGGTGGCGGTGGAGAGCCAGGAGGTGCCCGTCGCACCCCTCGCCGAGGCGGAGCCCGCCGGCGAACCCGAGCCCTTCGCTCCGGTTCCCGCGCCCCGCGCGCCCGAGGCGGAGACACCCCCCGTACCGGAGCCGCGGGAGGCGGACCCGGAGCCCGTAGTAGTCGCACAGCGAGCGGACGACCTGGACACCCAGGTCGCCGACCAGGAAGAGAGCACGGCCGTAGTGGAAGACGTACGAGAGTCCACCGGCCCCGCGGCCCCCGGCTACGACGACGCCGAGCGCGAGGCCGTGCTGCGCGTGATGCGCGAGCGCCGCGACATCCGCAACGGCTTCCGAAGCGACCCGATCCCGCACGACGTGCTGCTGCGGGTCCTGGAGGCCGCGCACACCGCGCCGTCCGTCGGTCACTCCCAGCCCTGGGACTTCGTCGTCATCCGCTCCGCCGAGACCCGGCGCACGATGCACGAACTGGCGGCCCGTCAGCGCGAGGCGTACGCCAAGTCGCTGCCCAAGGGACGCGCGAAGCAGTTCAAGGAACTGAAGATCGAGGCCATCCTCGACACCCCGGTCAACATCGTCGTCACCGCCGACCCGACCCGCGGCGGCCGCCACACCCTGGGCCGTCACACCCAGCCCCAGATGGCCCCGTACTCCTCCGCGCTCGCGGTCCAGAACCTGTGGCTCGCGGCCCGCGCCGAGGGCCTCGGCGTCGGCTGGGTCAGCTTCTTCGACGAGCGCGAGATGGTCCGCGCCCTCGGCCTGCCCGAGCACCTGGACGTGGTGGCCTACCTCTGCGTCGGCTACGTCGACGAGTTCCCCGAGGAGCCCGAGCTGATGCAGGCGGGCTGGTCCAAGCGCCGCCCGCTGTCCTGGGTCGTGCACGAGGAGACGTACGGCCGCCGCGCGCTGCCCGGTGAGGAGCCGCACGACCTGCTCGCCGAGACGGTCTCCAACATCCGCCCGCTGGACGCCAAGGCGCTCGGCGAGGCGTGGGAGCGCCAGAAGCGGATGACCAAGCCCGCGGGCGCGCTCGGCATGCTGGAGATCATCTCCGCGCAGCTGTCCGGCCTGTCCCGGATGTGCCCGCCGCCGATCCCGGAGCCCGCCGCCGTCGCGATCTTCGCGGGCGACCACGGCGTGCACGCCCAGGGCGTCACCCCCTGGCCGCAGGAGGTCACCGGCCAGATGGTGGCCAACTTCCTGGGCGGCGGCGCGGTCTGCAACGCCTTCGCCAACCAGGTGGGCGCCGAGGTCTGCGTCATCGACGTGGGCGTCGCCTCCGACCTCCCCGCGACCCCGGGTCTCCTCCCGCGCAAGGTCCGCGCGGGCACCGCCGACATGACGACCGGCCCCGCGATGACCCGCGAAGAGGTCACGGCCGCCATCGAGGTGGGCATCGAGACGGCCCGCGACCTGGTGGCGGCCGGCAACAAGGCGCTGCTGACCGGCGAGATGGGCATCGCCAACACGACGGCGTCGGCTGCCCTGATCTCCGTCTTCACCGACACCGACCCGTCCGAGGTGACGGGCCGCGGCACCGGCATCAACGACGAGACCCTCGCCCGCAAGACCGAGGTCGTACGCCGTGCCATCGAACTCCACCAGCCGGATCCGGCCGACCCCATCGGCGTCCTCGCCGCGATCGGCGGCCTCGAGCACGCCGCCATGGTCGGCCTGCTCCTCGGCGGCGCCTCCCTGCGTACGCCGGTGATCCTGGACGGCGTCAGCGCCGGCGCCGCCGCACTGGTGGCCCGCGCCATCGCCCCCGAGGTCCTCGCGGCGTGCATCGCGGGTCACCGCAGCGCCGAGCCCGGCCATGTCGCCGCCCTGAACAAGCTGGGCCTGCGCCCGCTGGTCGACCTGGACCTGCGCCTCGGCGAGGGCACGGGCGCGCTGCTGGCCCTGCCGGTGGTCCAGAGCGCGGCGAGGGCGATGCACGAGGTGGCGACGTTCGATTCCGCGGGGGTAACCGAAAAGTAGACCGGCGACGGACCCGCACGTGCCGGGGGCTTCGGAGCGCAGCCCCCCACGCGGCGGAGCCGCACAGTGTCACTGCCGGGAAGGGGCGGGCCTGGGGAAAGACCCCCTCCCGCCCCCGCCGTATCGTGGACCCGCACCCAAAACAGCACGTCAAGGCCGCTCCAGTCGAGCGCAGCGGCCCCGTACGAGGAGCCGCACCTCCATGGCCGAAAACCCCGCCTACCCCGTAGGCCTCCGCCTCACCGGCCGCCGCGTAGTCGTCCTCGGCGGCGGGCAGGTCGCCCAGCGCCGCCTCCCGGCGCTCATCGCGGCAGGGGCGGACATCCACCTCGTGTCACCCGAGGCCACCCCCTCCGTCGAGGCGATGGCGGACGCGGGCGAGATCACCTGGACGAAGCGCCCGTACGAGGACGGTGACCTCGCCGACGCCTGGTACGCCCTGATCGCGACCAGCGACCGCCAGGCGAACACGGACGCCTCCGCCGAAGCCGAGCGCCACCGCGTGTGGTGCGTCCGCTCCGACGACGCCGACGCCGCGACCGCCTGGACCCCGGCCACCGGTCACAGCGAGGGCGTCACGGTCGCCGTCCTCACCACGAACGCCAAGGGCCGCGACCCCCGCCACACCGCCGCGATCCGCGACGCGGTGGTCGAGGGTCTGCGCGACGGCACCCTCGTGGCGCCCCACCACCGCACCCGCACCCCGGGTGTCGCCCTGGTCGGCGGCGGCCCCGGCGACCCCGACCTGATCACGGTCCGCGGCCGCCGTCTGCTCGCCGAGGCCGACGTGGTCATCGCCGACCGACTGGGCCCGCGCGACCTGCTCGCCGAACTCCCGCCGCACGTCGAGGTGATCGACGCGGCGAAGATCCCCTACGGCCGGTACATGGCCCAGGAGGCCATCAACAACGCGCTGATCGAGCACGCGAAGCAGGGCAAGTCGGTCGTCCGGCTCAAGGGCGGCGACCCGTTCGTCTTCGGCCGTGGCATGGAGGAGGCCCAGGCGCTCGCCGAGGCGGGCATCGCCTGTACGGTCGTGCCCGGCATCTCCAGCTCGATCTCGGTGCCGGGTGCGGCCGGTATCCCGGTCACCCACCGGGGTGTCGCACATGAGTTCACCGTCGTCAGCGGTCATGTCGCCCCTGACGACGAGCGTTCCCTCGTCGACTGGCCGGCCCTCGCCCGGCTGCGCGGCACGCTCGTCGTCCTCATGGGCGTCGACAAGATCGGCCGGATCGCCGAGACCCTGATCGCGCACGGCAAGCCGGCCGACACCCCCCTCGCCCTGGTCCAGGAGGGCACGACCGCCGCCCAGCGCCGCGTCGACGCGACCCTGGCCACGGTCGCCGAGACCGTACGCGCCGAGGACGTGAAGCCCCCGGCGGTGATCGTCATCGGCGAGGTCGTGAACGTGGGTGTGCACAGCCCGCTGAACGCTTCCGAGTAACCACCGGTAACCCAACCTGTGCCCAGCCGTTGGCACCGCACCCAGGACAAGGCAGTATCACCCTGTGGCCGATCTCATCACCGTTGAGAACCCCGACGACCCGCGTCTGCGTGACTACACGGGCCTGACCGACGTGGAGCTGCGCCGCAAGCGCGAACCCGCCGAGGGCCTGTTCATCGCCGAGGGCGAGAAGGTCATCAGACGCGCCAAGGACGCCGGGTACGAGATGCGCTCGATGCTCCTGTCCGCCAAGTGGGTCGACGTCATGCGCGACGTCATCGACGAGATGCCGGCGCCGGTGTACGCGGTCAGCCCGGAACTCGCCGAGCAGGTCACCGGCTACCACGTGCACCGGGGCGCGCTCGCCTCCATGCAGCGCAAGCCGCTGCCGACAGCGGAGGAACTCCTGCGCTCCGCCCGTCGGGTGGTCGTCATGGAGGCGGTCAACGACCACACCAACATCGGCGCGATCTTCCGCTCCGCGGCAGCCCTCGGCATGGACGCGGTCCTGCTCTCCCCGGACTGCGCGGACCCGCTCTACCGCCGCTCCGTGAAGGTCTCGATGGGTGCGGTCTTCTCGGTCCCGTACGCCCGTCTCGAGACCTGGCCCAAGGGCCTGGAGACGGTCCGCGACGCCGGCTTCAACCTGCTCGCCCTCACCCCCGACGAGAAGGCGAGGTCCCTGGACGAGGCGGCCCCGCACCGGGTGGACCGGGTCGCGCTGATGCTGGGCGCGGAGGGCGACGGCCTGTCCACGAAGGCCCTGATGGCGGCGGACGAATGGGTCCGCATCCCGATGGCCCATGGCGTCGACTCGCTCAACGTCGGCGCGGCGGCCGCGGTCGCGTTCTACGCTGTGGCGACGGGCCGCCCCCAGCCCTGAGCCGTGTCCGACACGCCCCAGGACGGGCTCCGGCTAGCCGTTCTTGTCCGGTCGGCTCCGGACCTGCTCGGCGGTCGGATCGCCGGGCGGCGGCGCGTGCGACGACTGCTCCTGGCGTACGTCCTTGCGAGTGCCCCCGTCGCCCAGTCCGCGTGCCGGCCCCTGGCAGCCCTGCGCCGCCGCGATGCCCAGCGCGACGAGCAGTGTCACCACGACGAACACGAAGAGCCGCTGGCGCAGCAGGCGCGGATTGGCGGGACGCCGCCCGGTCCCCGTGGTCCGGGGTGCGGGACGGCCGGTGCCGCTGCGGGACACGGGCCTGCTGCCGGAGCGCCCGGTACCCCGGGCGGGGGCGGGGCGCGCACTCGACTGCGACGGCCGTGAACCCCCGTTGGTGCCGCCCGTGCGCGGCGGCGGTGTGCCCTGCGGGCGGCGCTGGGTGGGCTGCTCGGCGTACTGCTCGGCGAGGCGCCCCGTCGGCCGGTCGGGATCGCCCCGCTGTGCCGGCGGGCGTACGTCGGCCAGGCCCTGGGCCTCGCGGGCCGCGATCTCCTTAAGCCGTAGGGAGAGTTGGAGCGTGCTCGGGCGCTCCTCGGGGTCCTTGGCCAGACACGCGCGGACGAGCGGAGCCAGCGCGTCCGGAACGCCGTGCAGCTGCGGCTCCTCGTGCACCACTCGGTACAGCATCACTTCGGAACTGCCGTGTCCGAAGGGCGAGTCGTTGGTCGACGCGTACGCCAGCGTGGCGCCGAGCGCGAACACGTCGGTCGCCGGGGTGACGGCGGCCCCGCGCACCTGCTCGGGCGCGAGGAACCCGGGCGAGCCGACGGCCGTACCGACATGCGTCAGCGTGCTGGCCCCCGTCGCCCAGGCGATGCCGAAGTCGATGATCCGCGGCCCCTTGGGGGACAGCAGGATGTTGGACGGCTTGAGGTCCCGGTGCACGACACCGGCCTCGTGGACGGCGACGAGCCCCTCGGACAGCGCGGCCCCGACGGCGGCCACGTCGGCGGCCGACATCGGACCGTCCTCGGCGACCTTGTCGTGCAGCGAGGGTCCCGGCACGTACTGCGTGGCGAACCACGGCCGGTCCGCCTCGAGATCGGCGGCCACGAGCCGCGCCGTGCAGCCGCCCCTGATCCGCCGGGCCGCCGAGACCTCGCGGGCGAACCGTGACCGGAACTCCTGATCCTCCGCCAGATCCGGTCGGATCACCTTCAGCGCGACCCGCTGGCCACGGCGATCGGAGCCCAGGTAGACCACGCCCATTCCACCCGCGCCGAGCCGTCGGTGAAGCCTGAACGAGCCGACGACACGCGGGTCCTCGCGCCTCAGGCGCATCATCGCCATGTCCATCCCCGCTGCCCGGTCCGTTTGACGAGCCACAGCTTACGTTTCCGCGGCCGGGTGCGCGCAGAGGCCGCGCCCTCACAGCCCGATCGATTGTCAGTGCCGGGTGGGAAACGTGAAAGACGGTCAGGGAATGGGCGAACAGAGCTGCTTTGGGCTGTCTGTGATCCCAACCGGCCGTCGTATAAGGGGGATTGAACCTGTGAAGGGTGATCGCGTGGGGTTGGTCGTGGACGGCGGGGACATGACGCGTACGTACGAGGTGGTGGCGAGCGGGGTGCGTCGCGGGGTGGAGACCGCGGCGCGCAGGGGGGTGGTGGAAGTGAGCGAAGTCACCCGGTGGGGGTCCCTCCACGCCGTTCAGGCAGTGGGGAGGGTCAGTGGTGCGCACCGCGCGCTTCTTGGCGACGCGGGTACCGGCGCTGGTCGAGCAGCGGGTTCCCAGGGAGGACAGCTCGGAACAGTCGGGGCACACCGGACGCCCCCTCCGGGAAGACCCTGAGACCTAGGTCCTCGTCTCCACCCAGGGGAGTAGACCGCAGGTCATCGCTCATCCTCCGGGAGGCCCGGCAATCGGTACGAGGGCATGACGACCGATCGCCACCGCACCCATAGATTTGAGGTCAAGCGGCGGGTGCAGCACTCGTCCCCCGAGGTCAGACACTCGCCGCTGCCAACCACACAGATGCTCGGTCAGGAGAGGGACCATGGCCCACACGGCACCGCGGACGGCGATCCGCACAGGACGCAAGGCGTACAGCACCGCGTTCCGCCCGCGTCGTCAGGGTCAGCGCCACCCCTTGGTGGCGACAGCGATGGTCCTTCCTCTCGCGGCCCTGCTCGTAGTCGTCTTCGGCGGCTGGGACGCAGTGGTCACACAAGCGTCGTCCGTGGGCGTGATGCTGGGGCGCTGAGCGGCGCCCCAGGCCCGGAAGAGCGGTCCGGGCGGGGACATCCGGCCATGAAACCCCGTGGGGACGGGGGTGCGGCGGACGGCACAAATGCCCGCGCAGCTGGGGAGCTGCGCGGGCATTGCTTTGTCCTGGGCCGGGGCGCGGGGAACCGCGCGACCGGCCCCCATCCACCCGCAGTCGAAGAACCCACCACGGGGGTCTGGGGGCGCAGTCCCCAGGGACGGGACGGGGTAGGGGCGGCGGGGGCGGAGAACGTACGCTCGCGAGGAACCGACCGCACACCCCAGGGGGCCCCGTGACCGCAGACGTGCTGCCCGCCCTGACCGCCGGGGCGCGCACCGCGGCCCACCCGGGGGACACCGCCTGCGCCCACCACGACTCCGTCCTCGCCGACCGGCACGACGGCACCGTCGTCCGCCATGGCGACACCGTGGCCAAGGCCCACGCCCCCGGTACGGATCCCGTCGAACTCTCCCGCCGTCTCGAGACCGCCGCACACCCGGCCCTCACCGGCACCCTCCTCACCCCGCTCCGCCCGAAGCCCGTCGACCTCCACGGCCGCCTGGTCACCTTCTGGCCGTACGGCACCCCGGTCGACCCGGAGACCCCCGAGGCCGCTCCCTGGGAGGCGGCCGCGACCCTGCTGGCCCGCCTCCACCGGACCCCCGCGCCCGACGGCCTGCCAGCCATGCGAGGCCCCGCCAAGGCGGCCAGGGCGATCGCCCGGCTCCGGGCGGCGGGCCCGCACCCGGCCGCCGCCCCGGTGCTGCGCGCCTGGGCGGCCCTGCCTGCCTGGGCCCGCGCCGAGGCCCCCATGCCGGCCGTGGGGACCCTCTGTCACGGAGACCTGCACCTCGGCCAGCTCGTCCGCCATCCCGCGCCGGTCGGCCCCTGGCTCCTCATCGATGTGGACGACCTCGGCGTGGGCGTCCCGACCTGGGACCTGGCGCGCCCGGCCGCCTGGTACGCCTGCGGCCTGCTGCCGCCCGACGAGTGGACCCGCTTCCTGACCGCCTACCAACGCGCGGGCGGCCCGGCCGTCCCCGCCGACGGTGACCCCTGGCCCGCCCTGGACGTGGCGGCCCGCGCCCTCACCGTGCAGACCGCGGCCCTCGCGATCGCCAAGTCCGTCGGGGAGGACCGCCCCTTGGACGAGGTGCAGCAGGCCGTGATCGACGCCTGTGACCGAATGGGTTTTGTCCCGCCCGAGTTGGCACACGACCCGACCGCGTAGGGTGCAACCGTTCGAGGCCGGACAGTGTCTGTCCTGGCGGAAGCGGTACCGAACGGCGAGGAGTTGAGCCGAGCATGCAGTGTCCGAAGTGCCATGCGCCGATGCACACGTACAACCGCAATGGCGTCCAGATCGAGCAGTGCAGCGGCTGCCGCGGGATATTTCTCGATTACGGCGAGCTGGAGGCGCTGAGCCGCGTGGAGTCCCAGTGGTCGCAGCCCGCGCCGCCCCCGCCCGCCCCGCAGGCCTACCCCTCGGCGCCCGCGCCCGCGTGGGGCGCCCCGCAGCACGGCGGACACGGAGGCCATGGCGGCGGTCACTACGGCGGTCACCACCGCCACAAGAGCTTCGGCCACATGCTCTTCTCCTCCTGAGCACGACCGGAGGAACAACCCGGCACGACGAAGCCCCCGGCCGTACGAGACGGCCGGGGGCTTCGGCTGGTGCGCGATACTGGGATTGAACCAGTGACCTCTTCCGTGTCAGGGAAGCGCTCTCCCGCTGAGCTAATCGCGCAGGTGAACCTGCAGATGGTGCGGGTGGTGCCGGTGATGCGTACTGCGTGCGCGATACTGGGATTGAACCAGTGACCTCTTCCGTGTCAGGGAAGCGCTCTCCCGCTGAGCTAATCGCGCGGGGATCCATGTGGACCGGGTCCTTGCGGACCAGTGGACGATACTGGGATTGAACCAGTGACCTCTTCCGTGTCAGGGAAGCGCTCTCCCGCTGAGCTAATCGTCCTTGGAGGTGGAGACGGGATTTGAACCCGTGTAGACGGCTTTGCAGGCCGTTGCCTCGCCTCTCGGCCACTCCACCAGGAGTGTGGGGGTTCGGGACGATCCCCCACTTCCTGCGAGCGGACGACCAGGTTCGAACTGGCGACCTCAACCTTGGCAAGGTTGCGCTCTACCAACTGAGCTACGTCCGCGTGTCGTTTCCGTTCGGCTTGCGCGTCCCGGCGACGTGTTGAACTCTAGCGGATTCCCGGGCCAGCACAAAAACGCGTTTGCGCAGCATGCTGCGATTCCTCCGGCAAAGGACACGGTCAGGGCACCCGCAGGTCACCCGACCTAGACTCGACTGCGTGCTCGACCTCCCTCCTCTCGCCCGTTTCGGTGGCCTCGTCGCGACCGGTCTCCTCGACGTCACCAGCGACCCCGCGGCCCTGGACTCGGCCGGTTTCTGGGCCGTGGCGGCCGACTTCGAGGGCGGCCTGGTCTGCGCCCGCTTCGCCGACGTACGCACCGAACCCGTGCCCGCCACCGTCCCCGGGCAGTGGCAGGGCCCCACGCCCGGTGACTGGACGTCCTCCCTCGACCGCGCCGCGTACACGGCCGGTGTACGGCGTATCCGCGCCCACATAGCCGCCGGCGAGGTCTACCAGGCCAACCTCTGCCGTGTCCTGTCCGCCCCCCTCGCTCCCGACGCCGACATCGACGCCCTCACCGCGCTGCTGGCCCGCGGCAACCCCGCCCCCTACGCGGGAACGATCCGCCTGCCCTGCCACGGCGTCGAGATCGCCACCGCCTCGCCCGAACTCTTCCTGCGCCGCACCGGCTCGGTCATCGAGTCGGGCCCCATCAAGGGCACCGGACGCACCGAGGCCGACCTCCTCGACAAGGATCACGCCGAGAACGTCATGATCGTGGACCTGGTCCGCAACGACCTCGGCCGTGTCTGCGCCACCGGCACCGTCACCGTCCCGGACATGTGCGTCGTCGAAAAGCACCCCGGGCTCGTCCACCTCGTCTCCACCGTTCGTGGCGAACTGCCCGCGGACACCGGCTGGCCCGCACTGCTGGCCGCCGCGTTCCCGCCCGGCTCCGTCACCGGCGCCCCCAAGTCCAGCGCCCTGAAGATCATCGACGCCCTGGAGACCGCACCTCGCGGCCCCTACTGCGGAGGCATCGGCTGGGTCGACGCCGACCGCACCACCGCACAGCTCGCCGTCGGCATCCGCACCTTCTGGACCGACCGCGCCGAAGGCGTCCTGCGCTTCGGCACCGGCGCCGGCATCACCTGGGGCTCCGACCCCGAAGGCGAATGGCGGGAGACCGAGCTGAAGGCCGCCAGGCTGCTCGCGGTAGCGTCGGGACAGTTCGAAGAGGCGTACGAAAGCGGAAGGACTCTGAAGTGAAGATCTGGCTCGACGGGGGTCTGCAGGACAGGGAGTCCGCCCGCGTCTCCGTCTTCGATCACGGACTGACCGTGGGTGACGGCATCTTCGAGACCGTGAAGGCGGTGGACGGGCGGCCCTTCGCGCTGACCCGTCATCTCGACCGGCTGGTCCGCTCGGCGGGCGGCCTGGGGCTGCCCGAACCCGACCGGGACGAGGTGCGCCGCGCCTGCGCCGCCGTCCTGGACGCCAACCCGATGCCGCTCGGCCGGCTGCGGATCACGTACACCGGTGGCTACGGTCCGCTCGGCTCCGACCGCGGCGAACACGGACCGACCCTGTTCGTCGCCCTCGGCGAGTCCACCCGCCGTCCCGACTCCACCGCTGTGATCACCGTGCCCTGGACCCGTAACGAACGCGGCGCTCTCACCGGCCTCAAGACCACCTCGTACGCCGAGAACGTCGTCGCCCTGGCCCGCGCGCGCGAACAGGGCGCGAGTGAGGCGCTGTTCGCCAACACGGTCGGGCAGCTGTGCGAGGGGACGGGGTCGAACGTCTTCGTCGTCCTCGACGGCGAGATCCACACCCCGCCCGTCGCCTCCGGCTGTCTCGCCGGCATCACCCGCGCGCTCGCCGTCGAGTGGACCGGCGCCAGGGAGACCGATCTGCCGCTGGATGTCCTGGAGCGCGCGGACGAGGTCTTCCTGACGTCCACGCTGCGGGACGTGCAGGGTGTGCACCAGGTCGACGGGCGCCAACTCCCGGGCGCGCCGGGCCCGGTGACCGCCAAGGCCATGCGGATCTTCGACGAGCGCTCCGGCGACGACCTCGATCCGTAAGAGCCACGGATATTGAGCTGACCTGGAGCTCCGGCGCGGGTAGAACACCCTTGATGACCACGACCCTGCGGCCGACCGAGCCGCTTCAGCGCGAGGCCGACGGGACGCGTTCACGCCGTTACCAGGTGTGTGTGAACAGCCGTCCCGTCGGGGTGATACATCTCGGCACGAGCCCCGACTTCGGTGATTCGGTGGCTCGCATCCTGGACCTGCGCATCGATGAGCCGGACCGCCGGCGCGGCCGGGGCACGGTGGCCGCGCTCGCCGCCGAGGAGGTGGTGCGCGGGTGGAGCTGCACGCGGATTGAGGCATCGGTGCCCGCGGAGGCGGAGGCGGCGCTCAAGGTGGCGACGGCTCTCGGCTACGTCGTACGCAACCGCCATATGGAGAAGCCGCTCGGCGACACCCGGCCCGAGCTGCCTGCGGGGAGCCGGGGGCGGCCCATGACCGCGGAGGAGTTCGGCCCCTGGCAGGAGCAGGACAGACAGGCCTACGCGCAGAGCTGGATCGAGCGCGGGGTGCCCGAGGCCGAGGCCCGTGCCAGGGCCCTGAGGGACTATGCCACCCTGCTGCCGGACGGCCTGGCCACCGAGGGCATGGTCTTCAGCGTCCTGGAGCACGAAGGGACCGCGGTCGGCACGCTTTGGACGGGCTCGCGTCAGGACAGGGCCTTCGTCTACAAGGTCGAGGCCGACGCGCGGCACAGGGGCAAGGGCCATGGCCGCACGCTGATGCTCCTGGCGGAGGGGCAAGGGGTCGCGTCCGGCCGACCCGCCATCATGCTGAACGTCTTCGCGGGTAACACCCCCGCCGAGCGGCTCTATGAGTCACTCGGTTACGAGACGCTCACCTACCACCTGTACAAGGACCTGCTCTGAACCCTGCTCCGAGGTTCACTTGCCCTCGGCGAGCAGGCGGTCGGCGATCTCCTCGATGCGCTCGCGCAGTCCCTCCTGGCTCTTGCCGCCGTCGAGCCGCTCGCCGCCGATGACATACGTCGGGGTGCCGGTCACGCCGATGGCCTTGCCCTCGGCCTGGTCGGCGTCGACGATCAGGATGTGCCGCCCGTCGATCAGTGCGGTGTCGAACTCCTCCGCGTCCAGGCCGAGTTCGCGGGCCACCTCGATCAGGAAGGGCTCGCCCTTGCGGTCGAGCTCCTCGATACGGTCGAGGACCGCCTCGACGTACGGCCAGGACCGGCCCTGCTCCGCGGCCTCCTCGGCGGCCTGCGCGGCGGCGAAGGCGTGCTTGTGCTTCTCCAGCGGGAAGTGCCGCAGCCGCAGCTCCAGACGGTCGCCGTAGCGGGCGCGCAGTGCGCTCAGGTCGGCGAGGGCACTGCGGCAGTCGGGGCACTGGAGTTCGCACCAGACGTCCAGGACGGCGGTGGCGCGGGCTGCGGAGGAGTCGTTCATGGCACCCAGTCTCCCAGCCCCGCCGACGGCGCCCCAACCGGGACCTGGGGAGGACCCCGACCCGGAGATGTCCCTGAGGTCCACCCGGAGCATGGCATATCGGACGTCGGGCGGTGCAGGATGGAAGGGACGAACCGACCCGCTGTACCGCGCCCTGCCCTGGAGGACCGGATGATTGCCGAGACCGTCTGTTCCGCCGTCTCCGCGGCCGGCCTCGGCATCGCCGCGGTCACGGCCTACCGCAAGCGCTTCCTCTCCGCCGCCCGCATCGCCGCCTACTCGCTGGTGCCCGTCGGCCTGGTGATGACCGGGGTCGTCGGCTGGCTGGTCGACACCGCCTTCAGCCCCACCGCGTGGGCGGGCTTCGGCGTGCTGGGCGTGGCCTGGCTGCTGTCCATGACCACGCGGGCCGTGGAGCGGCGCGGCGGCGGGACCCGGAAGGAACGCAAGGCCGCCGCACGGGCCGCCCAGCGCGAGGCCGTGGCCCCCGCGGCCTCGGCGCCCTCGCTGAGCCAGGGCTCCCGCCCGGCCGCCCGACCCGCGACGACGCCTCGGGCCACCGGCTCCGGCGACGACTTCAGCGACATCGAGGCCATCTTGAAGAAGCACGGCATATGACGGACTGAAACGACACAGAGGATCATGGGAGAGCGCGGAAACGATCACGTTCGCGCCTGGTCATCGCGGATATTGGCGAACTCCCGGTCATTCGGGGCGTGTTGATCGCGGAGCGGGTGGTGGCTGCGTCATCATCGCCGCGAGATGCTGGACACAACACAGAGCGACACCGCTGCGCCTCCCGAGGAGCCGCGGGGTTGTCTCTACGCGCTTTCCCAGCCACCGCTGATGATCTTCCTTGCGGTGATCGGCTGTCTGCTGCTCATGGCTTCGCTGCACGATCTGCTGCTGCTCTGAGCCGTACGCGGAGCCCTTGGCGCCACCCGCCGAGGGCTCCGTCAGCCCGCCGCGCGTCCTGCGTCCGTCAGCCCGCCGCCTCCTTGCGGCGCGCCCGGTACGCCGCCACGTGGAGTCGGTTTCCGCAGGTCCGGCTGTCGCAGTAGCGGCGCGAGCGGTTGCGGGAGAGATCCACGAAGGCGCGCCGGCAGTCCGGGGCCTCGCAGCGCCGCAGCCGGTCCTGCTCTCCGGCGACCACGAAGAAGGCCAGCGCCATCCCGCAGTCGGCCGCGAGGTGGTCGGCGACCGAGGCGCCTGGCGCGAAGTAGTGCACGTGCCAGTCGTAACCGTCGTGGTCGGTGAGCCGGGGCGTGGTGCCGGCGGCGGCGACCAGCTCGTTGATGAGAGCCGCGGCGATGCGGGGGTCGTCGGCGGAGAAGACTCCGGCGAACCGGCCGCGGACCCCGCGTACGGCCGCGAGATCGTGCTCCGACAGCACGCCGACATCACTGAATTCGTGCTTTCGTACGAAATCGGCGAGGGACGCGACATCCGCGAGCCCGTCGGTCGTGTTGTCGTCCGGCGCGGTGTTCACCAGATCCACCACGGCGTCCAGGGAACACCGGGTGTCGTGGGTGATCAGCACGTTTCGCTCCCTGGCCTGGGGGTCGGGCCGGCGCCCGCCGATGCTGGCCGATGGTAGTGGCTTCCCGGCGCGGGGGAGCGGGGCGGTGGAGGTGTACGCGGCCCGCCATGCCTCCGCGCCAGTTCGCGGGCCCGGGCCCGCACCCCGAACACCTCCGAAACCGTCTCGGGCCCCGTCACGGCCCGGCCGGCTCTGAGCTTGGCTCACCGCTGGTACGCGGGGTGCGAGAGGCGTGCGGTGCGGCCCCGTCCGGTCTGTCGGCCCCCGACCCCGACCAGGGGCTTGATTCCGTGCCGCCCCGGCCCCGGCGGCGCGCCCCGGCGCCGTGGCCGTCGCGAGGTCTGCTGTCGACCACGCGCACAGGCGCCGCCCCCGCGGGAGTCCGCGGCGACGGCGTCGGTGTTCGTGCCCTTTGTGGTTGTGCCCAATGCGGATGTCTAGGCCCGAGCCGTCTCCCCGAGTGGACGGCGCCGGGCGGCTCTATGGGGGGCTCGTCAGCTCTCGGCCAGGATGTGTGAGAGCTCCGTGTCGAGATCGAAATGCCGGTGTTCCGTGCCGGGGGGCACGGCGGCGTCCGTTCGCTTCAGGAACGACTCCAGGGCCCGCGCCGGGGCCTCCAGCAGGGCCTCGCCCTCCGGGGAGCTCAGGGCGATGCATACGACGCCCTGGCCATGGCTCCGGGACGGCCAGACTCGGACGTCGCCGGTACCGGTGGGCCGATGCAGGCCCTCGGCGAGGAGGTCGCGGGCGAACACCCACTCGACGGTTTCCTCGGCTCCGGTGTGGAAGGTGGCGTGCACGGCGTAGGGATCGGCCGTGTCATACCGCAGTCCTGCGGGTACAGGCAGTGAGGACTCGCTCGACACAACGAGGCGCAGGTGCAGCTCGCAGCTGACCGTGGTGTTCATAAGCGCCAGGGCCTTTCGCTCAGTGTGCGCTCGGGGATTCGCACGTCGGCGAAATCGACATGCCACCTACGGTGCCGTTGTAAACCCCTCTGAGCGTTTTGCGTGTCTTTACGTAACTCTTCCGGCCGAGAGTGGGTTCGCCGGATAGAGCCATTCCGGTGACTGGTTTCTCTCCGGTAGGGTTTGGTCGTATGAATACGGGGAGTGACGAGCCGGGCGAGGTCGCCACGGCCGATGGTGAGACGAAGACCGAGGGGCCGCTCGGATCGCGGGCGCCGGAATTCATCAAGGCCCGCCGTGCGCTGCATCTGAGCTGGCAGGTGGGTGTTTTCGTCGTGGGGCTCGCGGTGGTCGTCGCGGGCGTGATCATGCTTCCGCTGCCGGGCCCCGGCTGGCTGGTGATCTTCGGCGGCATGGCGATCTGGGCGACCGAGTTCGTCTGGGCGCAGCTGGTGCTCCGCTGGACGAAACGCAAGGTCACGGAGGCGACACAGCGGGCGCTCGACCCGAAGGTGCGGCGCCGCAACATCATCCTCACGAGCGTCGGTCTCGTCATCGTCGGGGCCCTTGGAGGCGTCTACCTCTGGAAGTTCGGTGTCCAGATGCCGTGGAACATCCAGGAGTGACCAAGGGGTGACGCGACCCGCCACGGGACTCCTGGTGGGACCCCTTCCGGTGCTGCTCCGAAGGTCCCTCCCGGGGGCCGCTCGGCTGGTCGGAGCCACCCTCTGACATCGGGTAATGTTCTCCCTGCGCCCGGGCGATTAGCTCAGCGGGAGAGCGCTTCGTTCACACCGAAGAGGTCACTGGTTCGATCCCAGTATCGCCCACCAGTACGAGAGGCGGCCCAGTTCCACGCGATGCGTGGACAGGGCCGCCTTCGTCATTTCCGCACAACCCCGCGGGGGTATGAGGCCGCGACCAGCGGCACGTGAGCCTCCGGTTCCACGTGCGAAATCCAAGAGCCCGAGGCCCGAGGTGCGCCCCACGGCGCCGACGGACCGCACTCCGTGGCGATACCAGTTACCGGAACCCAGTTACCGGAACCCAGGTTCGGGTAACTAGGTGCCGGAACCCGGTATCGGTACACGTACCGAGTTCCGGTACCCGCGCGGGCGTCGGAATCCGAGCCGCAGTCCGGATCGCGGCAGCCATCGGAATCGGCGCCGACGCCCTCGCCCTCTCCAGCACCCGCCACGCAGGCGACGGTGCCCCCTCCCGGCGCCCCCGCACCGCCCCGCCGACCAGGGCTAACGCCCGCCCATCGCGAGCAAGCCACCGTTCTTCGGACACGCACCCGTCACCCGCACCGGCGCGACTCACCCAGGCCGCCCGAGACCTTCCCAGGCCGCCCGAGACCTTCCCAAGCCGCCCGAGACCTTCCCAAGCCGCCCGAGACCCTCCCAAGCCGGCCGAGACCCTCCCAAGCCGGCCGAGACTCGCCCGGGCCGGCTCGGCCGCCCCGGACTCACCGGGGACCGCTCGACCAGCCGGGACGCGCCTCAAACCGGCCCGGACCCGGCGACCCCGGAACCCGCCCCTCTCACCCACCTGCAGACCCCGCCGAGCCCGCCGAACCCCCTTGCGGACGCCCGTCCCGGCCCGCCGCCCCGCGTCCCCCCTCGCCCCGATCACACCCAACACCATCCATGTGTGCGCCAGTTCGGCCAACACTCCCTCGCGAAGGCCCACCCCACACCCCCTCACTCTCGGTGTGCGCAGCCCTCGTTCGCGTCCGTCCCGTGCCCGCATCCCCGTCCGTGCGGCAGTTGTTTTCGGCCCGTCCCGACGATCGCCCGACCCGTCGTTTTTCGTTCGACATCCCGACCGTACGCCCCGGACCTGCACACTCGGGCACTCCCGTCGGCGCGGCACCCCCAACACCCGTCGCCGCGCGGCCGAACCGTGTCACATCAATTCCTGTCCGAATCATTGACGCGCCTGGAAGCCCTCCGTACCTTGTGCCAGCAAGCGCTTACTTGAAACGATTCACGCAGCGACACCGACGTCGCGAGGAGGCCCGACTGTGGGAAACAACGGGAGTGTTGAGAGGCGTACGGTCCTCAAGGCGGCCGGAGCTTCACTGGCCGCGCTGGGGCTGGCCGCGACGACGGGCTGCGGCGGGGACAGCGGCAGTTCCGGGGACGGGACGGTCACGATCCGGTACGCCTGGTGGGGTGCCGACGAGCGGGCGAAGCGGATCAACCAGTCCATCGCGCTCTTCGAGAAGAAGTACCCGAAGATCAAGGTGAAGACCGACTTCCAGGATTATGTGGCCTTTTGGGAGAAGTTCCAGACCCAGGCCGCCGGTGGAAATCCCCCGGACGTATTCCAGAACGCGGTCGGATTCCTGCGGAAGTACGACAAGAGAGGTGTGCTGCTCGACCTCAGGACTCAGATAGACGCGGGAAATCTGAGCCTCGACAACTTCCGTGCCGGAGTCGAGAAGGTGGGCCAGGTCGACGGAAAGCAGCTCGGTATTCCGGTCGGATCCAACACCATGTCACTTGTCATCGACGAGAAGGTGTTTGAGAAGGCGGGCATCAATCCGAAGCAGGGCTGGACCTGGGACGAGTACTTCGCCGCTCTGAAGAAGATCCACGATACCCAGAAGCTGCCCGGCGACACCGGCTACTTCGGCATCATGTACCTGTACGACCTCTACCTCAGGCAGAACGGCAAGGCGTTCTTCACCAAGGACGGACTCGGTTTCGACGAGGCCGACCTGACGGAGTGGTGGACGGACGCCTACAACCGCGTCAAGGCCGGCATCATCACCGACCCCAAGCGGGTCGAGCAGGACAAGCCCAAGTCCTCGCTCTCGGCCGCCCACGGCGCCTCCGAGTTCACCTGGGACAACTTCACGGTCCGCTACTCGGCCGAGGGCACCAGCACCTACGGTCTCGCGCCGATCCCCACCACCGACGGCAAGCAGACCGGCCAGTACCTCGCCTCCCTGATGCTGAGCGCCTCCGCCCACACCAAGCACCCCAAGGAGGTCGCGCAGTTCATCGACTTCATGGTCCACGACCCCGAGGTCGGCAAGATCATGGGCTACGACCGCGGCATCCTCGCGACCACCGAGCAGTTCGACGCATACAAGCCGACCGACGCGCCCAACCAGGCCATCGCGAAGTACGAGACGGACGTCGCCGCGGCCGGAGTGCTCGGCACCATCACCCCGCACCCGGCGGGCGCCGACACCTGTGAGGCCGCCTTCCTGCGCATCGCCGGTGACATGTCGCAGGGCACGACCAAGGTCGCCGACGCGGTCAAGCAGTTCTTCTCCGAGGCGAAGACCGCCCTCGCCTCCTGATGGGAACCGCCGTGACGCTCGTCAAGGACTCTCCGCCCGACGCCCCGGAGATACGTCCCGAGGCCCCCGCCGCCAAGAGGCGGCGGGGCCGCCGGGAAAACCTCGCCGGCTATCTCTTCATGTCCCCGTGGATCGCGGGCTTCCTGCTGCTGACCGCGGGCCCGATGGCCGCCTCCCTCTACTTCGCCTTCACCGACTACAACCTCTTCAATTCGCCGAAGTGGATCGGCTTCGACAACTTCACCACGATGTTCCACGACCCCCGGTGGCAGAAGTCGGTCGAGGTGACGGCCAAGTACGTCATCATCGGCACCCCGCTCAAGCTGCTGCTGGCGCTCGGGGTGGCTCTGCTGCTCGCGCAGAGCCGCCGCGGACAGGCCTTCTACCGGGCCGCGTTCTACGCCCCCTCGCTCATCGGCGCGAGCGTCTCCGTCGGGTTCGTGTGGCGCGCGCTCTTCTCCGACGACGCCATCGTGGACCGTACGCAGTCGTTCCTCGGCGTCCACACGGGAGGCTGGGTCGGCGACCCGAACTGGGTGCTCTACAGCCTGGTCGCACTCACCGTCTGGCAGTTCGGCGCACCCATGGTGATCTTCCTCGCCGGGCTCAAGCAGGTGCCGAGGGAGCTGTACGAGGCCGCCGAGGTGGACGGCGCCGGACCGCTGCGTCGGTTCTGGAACATCACCCTGCCGATGATCTCGCCGGTGCTCTTCTTCAACGTGCTCCTGGAGACCATCCACTCCTTCCAGATCTTCGGCTCGGCGTACGTGGTCTCCAACGCCTCCTGCGGACCGGCGGACGCCACGCTCGTCTACACCTGCTACCTGTACCAGAAGGGCTTCAAGGAGTCCCAGATGGGCTTCGCGTCCGCCATGGCCTGGATGCTGCTGCTCGCCGTGGCGCTGGTGACGGCCGTCCTCTTCTGGTCCCAGAAGCGGTGGGTGCACTACGAGGAGGACGCCCGATGAGCACCACCCTGCGCAAGCCCCTCGAAGCCGGCAGCCGCAAGCGCACCGGCTCGCTGGTCTGGCACATCGGCGCCCTGCTGATCCTCGCGGTCGTCCTCTACCCCGTCATCTGGGTCATCGGCGCCTCGTTCAAGCCCAGCCGGGAGATCATCGGCAGCCTGGACCTGTTCCCGACCAGTCCCGTCCTCGGCAACTTCAAGGGCCTGGCTGACGGCATCGCGGACATCTCGATCGCGACCTTCTTCCAGAACTCCCTCTTCTACGCGCTCGGCTCCGTCGTCGGCATCGTCATCTCCTGCTCGCTGACGGCCTACGCCTTCGCCAAGATCCGGTTCGCCGGCCGGAACCTGCTGTTCTCCCTCATGATCGGCACGCTTCTGCTGCCGTATCACGTGCTGCTCATCCCGCAGTACGTGATGTTCCAGAAGATGGAGCTGATCAACACCTACATTCCGCTGCTGATCGGCAAGTACCTGGCCACCGAGGCGTTCTTCGTCTTCCTCATGGTGCAGTTCATGCGGAACCTGCCGCGCGAGCTGGACGAGGCGGCCCGGCTCGACGGCTGCGGCCATCTGCGGATCTACTGGTCGATCGTGCTGCCGCTGTCCCGGCCCGCGCTCATCACCAGCGCGATCTTCACTTTCATCAACGCCTGGAACGACTTCATGGGCCCGCTGATCTACCTCAACGAGCCCGGCAAGTACACGGTCTCGCTCGGCATGATGATGTTCCGCGACCAGGAGGGCGTCGCCAACTACGGCGGCATGATCGCGATGTCGCTGGTCGCGCTGCTGCCCGTGCTGCTGTTCTTCCTCGCCTTCCAGCGGTATCTGATCGACGGTATGGCGACCTCCGGATTGAAGGGCTGAGAATGGCCACCACTCAGCCGCGGGCGGAGGCGAAGCGGCGGGCGAAGGCGCGCCGGGCAGCCCGCGAATCGGTCTTCGCGGAGCGGTTCGCCGTGTTCGCGGAGTGTCTGCTCACCGGGGTGTGGATCGCGGTGGCCTCGCTGCCGCTCGTCACCTACCCCGCCGCGTTCGCCGCCGGTGCACGGCATCTACGGCGGCGTACGTCCCACGAGGCGGGCGGCCTTCGGGAGTTCCTCGCCGACTTCCGGGCCGCCGTCCGGGGCGGCTGGATCGCCGGGGTCGCCGGCTGGGCCGCGGCCGCCTCGGTCTGGGTGGACGTCCAGGCCGTGCGCGCCGGGATCCCCGGCGGCCCGCTCGTCGGGGCCGTGGGTCTGTTCGCCCTGCTCGGCCTCGCTGTCGCCGGGCTGCGCGCGGCGGCCGTCTGGGAGCCGGACGCCTCCTGGCGGGTGCTGCTGGCGGAGGCCGGACGCCGTACGGTCCTCGACCCGGCCGGGTCCTTCCTGCTCGTCGGTGGACTGGCCGTGGTGGCCTGCTCCGCCTTCTTCGTCGCGCCGCTCGCGGTCCCCGTCCTGGGGGCCGTCGCGGCGGCGGCCGTGGCCGTCGAAGGGCGCTACCGCCGCTGAGCTCTTCGCAGGTCGGCGCCCTGGCGTCGTACCTCTCTCTGTCATGCCCCTGACTTCCCCGCACGGAAAGGAAAGGCCATGTCTCCCATCCCCCGCAGGTCCCTTCTCAAGGCGGCCGCCGTCGCCGGAGCCGCCGCACAGTTCAGCTGGGCCCTGGGAAGCACGAACGCGCAGGCCGCCGCCAGATCCGAGGCCGCCGACACCGACCCTGTGACCCTGGACTGGCTGGAGGACGGCGGTCTCGGCGCCGCCCCCGGCTCGACCGTCGGCGTGCCCTGGCCGAAGGGCGCCTATCAGCGGGACCAGACCTTCGCGCTCACGGACGGCGAGGGCAAGGACGTGCCGGTGCAGTCCTGGCCGATCGGGTACTGGCCGGACGGCTCCCTCAAGTGGACCGCGCACGCCGTCAGTTCCGGTTCCGGGAAGCTCACGCTCGCCGCCGGTACGCCCACCGCCCCCGACAAGAAGGTGACCGTCGACAAGCACGGCGGCACCGTCGACATCTCGACCGGGGTCATCACCGCGAAGATCGGCAAGAGCGGCTCCACGCTCGTCAAATCGGTGAAGCGCGGTTCTACCGAGATCGCCAAGGACGGCCGGCTGGTGCTGATCCGCCAGCCCGAGATCGAGGACGAGGACCAGGGCGCGGAGAAGTACGAGCGGTTCGAGAGCGTCATCGGTGAGGTCACGGTCGAGCAGGAGGGGCCGGTCCGTGCCGTCGTCCGCATCGACGGCAAGCACCGTAAGGGCGACCGCAGTTGGCTGCCGTTCTCGGTCCGCCTGTACTTCTACGCCGGCGCCGACTCCTTCCGGATGGTGCACACCATCACCTTCGACGGGAAGCAGGAGCCGGGGAAGACGAGCGGAGACTTCATCCGCGGGCTCGGCGTCCGCTTCAACGTGCCGATGCGCGACGCGGCGTACGACCGGCACATCCGCATCGGCGGCGACGGCTCCGGTCTGCTGCGGGAGGCCGTGCAGGGCATCACCGGTCTGCGCCGCGACCCGGGCGCGGCCGTGCAGGCGGCACAGTTCGCGGGGGAGAAGCTGCCCGACCCGTCCACCTGGGACCAGCGGGTGACGACACGGCTGCAGTACATCCCCGAGTGGGGCGACTACACCCTCTCGCAGCTCTCCGCGGACGGCTTCACCCTGCGCAAGCGCACCAAGAAGGGCCACGGCTGGATCGGCGCGGGCGGCGGCCGCCGGGCGAGCGGGTTCGGTTACGTCGGCGGGGCGAGCGGCGGCCTCTCCTTCGGCCTCAGGGACTTCTGGGAGAAGTACCCGGCTCAGCTCGACATCCGCGACGCGGCGACCGACGAGGCCGAGGTCACCCTCTGGCTCTGGTCGCCCGAGGCACAGCCCATGGACCTGCGCTTCTACCACGACGGCATGGGCCAGGACACCTACGCCGAACAGCTCGAAGGCCTCAACATCACCTACGAGGACTACGAACCCGAGTTCGGCACCCCGTACGGCATCGCCCGCACCTCCGAACTCCTCTTCTGGGCCAACGAGTCGACGCCCACGCCCGGGACGCTCGCCGAACAGGTCGCGGCCGTACGGGTGTTGCCGCAGCTCGCCGCCTCGCCCAAGCAGCTCATCAAGGCCAAGGTCTTTGGCGGCCTCTTCTCCGAGCCGGACCGCTCCACCGCCGCCAAGGCGAAGATCGAGGACCACCTCGACTTCCTCTTCACCTATTACAAGGACCAGGTGGAGATGCGCCGTTGGTACGGCTTCTGGGACTACGGCGACTTCATGCACTCCTACGACACCGTGCGCCACCAGTGGCGCTACGACGTCGGCGGCTACGCGTGGGACAACTCCGAGCTGTCGCCCGACATCTGGCTGTGGATGGCCTATCTCCGCTCGGGCCGCTCGGACATCTTCCGCTTCGCCGAGGCGCTCACCCGGCACACCGGCGAGGTCGACGTCTACCACCTCGGCCAGTGGGCGGGCCTCGGCACCCGGCACGGCGTGCAGCACTACGCCGACAGCGCCAAACAGCAGCGCATCGCCAACACCACATACCGCCGCTACTACTACTACCTCACCGCCGACGAGCGGGTCGGCGACCTCATGCACGCCAACGTCGACTCCGACGAGACGTTCCTCGTCCTCGACCCGATCCGCAAGATCCGCACCGAGCCGTACACCCCCGACCGGCACGCCCTGTCCATCGGCTTCGGCACCGACTGGAGCGGTCTGGTCTCGGCCTGGCTCACGGAGTGGGAGCGCAAGGGCCCGAAGTGGGAGAAGGCCAAGGCGCGCGTGCTGTCGACGATGGAGACGATCGCCGCACAGCCCAACGGCTTCGTCCAGGGCAGTGGGCTCTACGACCTCGACACCGGCAGGTTCGCCATCGCCTCCGCGCCGGTCGTGTCGGTCTCGCACCTCTCCGCCGTCTTCGGCCTCAACGAACTGTGCGCCGAGCTGATCGACCTGGTCGACGTGCCGAAGTTCAAGGAGGTCTACCTCGACTACTGCCGCTACTTCAACGCCACCAAGACCGAACAGGCGGCACGCTACGGCTCCAACTTCGGCTCCCTGCTGCTGTTCCAGGGCCACTCGCGCCTCGACGCGTACGCCGCCGTCCAGACCGGCGACGCGACGCTCGCCAAGCGCGCGTGGACGAAGTTCTACAGCTCCGACGGCTACATGGAGTCTTCGCCGTGGAAGACCGAGCCGCTGAGCGGCCCGGTCACGCTGGTTCCCGGCAGCGAGGCCAACTGGGTCAGTTCGAACGACAGCGCCCTGTACGGCCTCGCCGCCATCGAGAACCTGGCACTGCTCGGCGACAAGATGCCCTAAGGCCTAGCGCATCCTCTCCAACACCTCCCGCACCCGCCGCGCGTCCCGGATCCGCTGCTCGTACGTCGCACCGAGTGCGAGCAGCGCCAGACCGGCGAGTGCGGGAGGCACCCAACGCGGCAGCGTGCCCGCCATCTGCACGAGGTACGGGGCGAGTTCGTGCAGGGCGTCCAGCGCGAGCACGCCGCCCCCGAGAACGAGCGGGGCCCGCAGCCGGTGCCGGGCACCCACGAGGGTGACCGCGAGGGCCGCGACACCGAGCAGCAGGGGACGCGGCCAGTCCGGGTCGGTCCACGCCGTCACAAGACTCGGCACGAGCGTGACGGACAGCCCCGCTCCGTACGCCGTCCAGGACGAGGTCAGCGGATCCTTGCGCCGCCCGACCGCCCCCACCAGCAGCGCCGGGACGGTCACCGGCAGCGTGTATGCCTCCACGGAGCCGACACCCCAGCACGCCAGCCGGACCCAGGCGGCCAGCACGAACAGGGCGGTGGCCGCGTAACCGGCGGCCCGCCGGTCTTCTCGTACGGCGGTGCCCGCGGCGATGACTCCGCACAGGGCCAGGACCAGGGCCAGCAGCGGCGGATCGGTCACCGCGAGGCCGACGGCGAGCAGTCCGGCGACGGCGCCCGTCACCTCGACGGGCACCCGCGCGGGGGAGCCGGCGAGGCGCGCGGCGAGGAGGGCCGCGACGACCGGTACCAGGAGCACCAGCAGCGCGATGTACTGCGACTGCCAGCCGAGAAACGCGCCCACGGCACAGGCCAGCGCGGTGGCGTACGTGAGGGCGGCGACCGGGGCGAGCCGCGAGCGCCCGGACACGGCGGCGAACAGCACGGCCAGCGCGGTGAGGACGCCGAGGGTGGTGCCCTTGGTGGCGAGGGAGAGGCACGCGAGGCTCACCGAGGTGACAAGGGCGAGGAGGAAGGGGACCGGGCGCGACCGCGCCGAGCGGGCGACGTACGCCAGCGCCGCCACGATCGTGAATCCTTGTGCCGACATCCCGGCCCAGTAGGGGATCTCGAGGGCCGCGGGAAGGATGAGCACGGCCGCCCAGACGAGGGCCGACGCGCCGACCGTCGCCCTGGGGCGCCACTCCGTACCGCGCACGGCCACGGCCAGCACGGTGGCGACGACCACGAGAACGAGCGGTGCCGTGGCGGCGTACGGAGGCCAGGGGAAGCCGTCGGCCGTGACCGCCTCGCGCGCCGTCGAGGGGGCGCCGGTCCACACGCGCCCCACCCAGGTCACCGGGCCCAGCAGAGCGACGACGACCGGCGGCAGCGCCCACACCACCGCCACCGCCTGCACGGAGCCGGAAGCAAGGGCGAGGCCGCGCCTCATCGGCTCGGGGAGCCGGGTGCCTACGGCCGCCAACAGGGCCACAGCGCAGACCAGATACCCCGGGACCGTCCAGTGGGCCGGCAGCGACGAGCGCGGGACGCCACCGAGCGCGGCGACCGTGAGCAGGCCGCCGGCCGAGGCGGCCCAGATGGCGACGTTCGTGTCCGGCAGCCGCCACGCCGCCGCCAGCGCGATCGCCCCGGCGAAGAGAAGGAGCGCCGCCGCACGGGCGGCGGCGCCCGGGCCGGTGGCCGTCCAGGACAGCCAGCCGGCCGCGAAGGAGCCCCAGCCGCCCAAGCCGTACGCGCCCACGGCGGCGACGAGACATACGGACCGCACGGGAACCCGGAGCGCGACGGCCGTGTCGAGCGCCGCCGTCACCAGCAGCGCGGCCGTCATGGCGGGGGCGCCCGCGTCGGCCGCGGCCGCCCAGAGGATCAGCGGGAGCTGTGCGGCGGCCAGCGCGGTCGGCAGGGGCAGGCGCAGCGGGAGCCGCGTGAGGGTGGCCGGTTCACCGGTCGGTCGGCGCGCCCCGCCGAGTGCGAGCCCGTACGCCGCCCACAGAGCCGCCAGCAGGGCCGACGTGATGGCCGCGTACCCCAGGCCGTTCGTGTCGGCGAACGCGACCTCGTGCAACGCGTACATGTCCAGGACCGTCAGCGCGAGACCCAGCCCCGCCACGGCCTCCGCGGTTGAGCGCAGCCTGTGCCGGAACAGGAGCACGGGCGAGCCGAGCGCCGCCAGCGTCACCGCGCCCAGCACCAGAGCCCGCCCGGCGATCCCCATCCGGCCCCAGCTGACCAGCGTGAACGCGATCGCGGCGACGATCAGGAGGATGCCGCCGAGGACGAGCAGCACGTTCTGCACGCGGGGCGCCGTGGTCTCGGGCCGGCGTACGGGCGGGGACGGGGGCGGCGGAGCCACGGGCGGCCGGAGCGCGGTGATCAGCCAGGCGCGGCGGGCCAGCAACAGGGCCCGGCGCGCGTCGAGTTGCCGCAGCTCGGTGTCGAGGAGCCGCAACTCCTCGGCCGGGGGCGGAATGTGGGTCATACCTCGGGAGTGTGGTCCCGGTCACCTTCCTCGGCATGAGTGCGCGTACTCATGTCGTACTCAGTTGTCCGGTTGGGCACACTCCGTCCATGGACTGGAGCCATTATCGCTTCCGCAGTGTGTGGGCCCTGCCCGCGCCGCCCGCCGAGGTCTATCCCGTCCTCGAACAGGCCGAGGACTATCCGCGCTGGTGGCCCCAGGTCCGTGAGGTGATCCGGATCGACGACCGCAGCGGCACCATGCGCATCCGTTCGTTCCTGCCGTACGACCTGGTGTTCACGGCGCGCGAGCTGCGCCGCGACCCGGCGGCCGGGGTCCTGGAGATCGCGATGGCGGGCGACATCGACGGCTGGGCGCGCTGGACGCTCACCACCGCCGGGCCCGGCACCCGCGCCCAGTACGACCAGGAGGTGGACGTGAGCAAGCCGCTGCTGCGGCGGTTCGCGGTCCCGGGACGGCCGGTGTTCCGCGCCAACCACGCCCTGATGATGCGCGCGGGACGGCGCGGACTGGCGGCCCGCCTCACGGGTGACTGACCCCCCACCTCACGGGTGACTGAACGGCTCACCTCGAAGCGGTTTGAACCACACCCGCGGGGACCTGTATTGTTCAGTGCGTTCCCGGGCGATTAGCTCAGTGGGAGAGCGCTTCGTTCACACCGAAGAGGTCACTGGTTCGAACCCAGTATCGCCCACCCGGAGAAAACCGGTCCGTCACAGACGGACCGGTTTTTCGTTGTCCCGCACGGGCTCAGGCCGCCGCCGGCAGTTCCGGACGCAGCGGCCACGCCGGATCCACCGCCTCCGGAGAACCGCTGCGCGCGAACCACGCCTGCAGACCGCGCGCCTGTGCCGCGTGCCACACCGCCTGCAGGGTGTGCAGTTCGGCGGGGGACAGCCGCTCCAGGCGGGTGGCGAAACGGCGCCCCACCGCTCGTACCACCTCCATCGCGGCCAGTGCGTCCGCCGCCGCGTCGTGCGCGCCCTCCAGCACCACGTCGTAGTGCGCGCACAGGTCGGTCAGGGTGCGGCGGCCCTTGCGGTAGCGGTCCAGATGTTTGTCCAGGACCCGTGGATCGAGCACGCGCAGCGGCGCCGGATCGAACCACCGGTCGAGACAGGAGGCGCGATGGCGGCGCAATTCCCGGTCCAGGAGCGTGAGATCGAACGGCGCGTTCATCACGACGAGCGGGCGGCCCGCCGCGGCCTGTTCGCCCAGCACCCTGGCTATCTCGTCCATCACCGGCGACGGCCAGCGGCCGTTGCGCTGAAGGTGTTCGTCTGTCAGCCCGTGCACCGCTGTCGCACCCGCGGGCACCGGTACGCCCGGGTTCACCAGCCAACGGGTCACCCGGGGCCGGGAACCCGCGGCGTCCTGGACGACGACGGCTGCCGACACGATCCGGTCGGTCTCGACGTCCACGCCCGTGGTCTCCGTGTCGAACGCGGCCAAGGGGCCCTCGTACCAGCACGTCATACGCACACAACTCCTCGTTCACCTACGGCAGCTGACGTCCCGTCTTCTGCCCGTTTGGTGATACCCGCGCTGTTTGCGCCGTACGCCGGAAGGAGACAACACAGGTACGGGTCTTTGCAGTTCAGCGGCCCGTCGCGGGGAATCACTTGGCTTGGAAGGCTGTTGGACTCATGGCACTCGCGCAGCCCGAGCGGGGCGGGCTGCTGCCCCAGCGGACGGCACCCCATCGCGGCTCACTCGCCACCACCGCCTGCATGGAGACCTTGCAGGTGGGTTACTTGCACGCCGTCGCGGCGGCGGCGGGCTGTTCGCTGTCGCAGCCCTTTCCGGACAACGGCATCGACTGGCACGTCAGCCACAGCGCCCCCGGGCACACCGTCGACGACGAAGTCACCATCAAGGTGCAGCTCAAGTGCACGTACCAGATCCCGCCGAACCCGCCCGGGCCCGCCTTCTCCTTCACGCTCGACAACGAGCACCTGGCGAAGCTCGCCCGCACCCCGGTCTCGGTGCACAAGATCCTGGTCGTGATGCTCGTGCCCAGGTCCCAGGAGGACTGGCTGCGCGCCAGCCACGACCGCCTCGACCTGCGGCACTGCTGCTACTGGATCAACCTCGCCGGTCACGCGATCACCGGCCGGCGCCGGACCACCGTGCGAATACCGACCGCGCGCGTCTTCGACGACAGGGCGCTCTGCGAGATCATGACGCGGGTCGGGACGGGAGGGAAACCTTGACACACCGCCCCATCGACTCCATCGGCGAACCCCTTCGGCCGGTCAGGCCGCACCCCGTCGAATCCCACTGGACCGAGCCGCCCGAGCCCGGCCAGGTCGACCCCGCCGTCCTCGGCGCGCTGCTGTACCGCCACGGCTGGCAGCGCCGCGGAGGAGCGGCCGGACGGTACGGCAGGTGGACCCCACCCGGGCCCGGTGGCGGCGGTACGAGCCTGCTCGTACCGGAGAACCGGGCCTTCCCCGACAGCGACGACCTCCTCGGCGAGGCGCTCGTCGCACTCTCCCGCAGCGCCGCGCCGTCCGCGCGCGACATCCTGGTCGCGCTCGCCGTGCCCAGCGACGAGATCCGTTGGTGGCGCGACGTGCCGACCGGGCCCGTGGGCGCCACGCCCTGGAGCGTGGAGGAGCGGCTGCGCTCGGCCGCCCGCTCGATGCTGCTCGCGGCCGCGCTCGCCACACGCGCGCGTGCGGGCTATTACGGCGCCCGGCACCGCAGGCCCGCCGCCGCTTCCCTGGAGCACGTGCTCGTCGGCGCCGACCCCGGCGGGCGACGCCTCACCGCCTTCGTGCCCGTCGACACCGGCCGGCCGCTCTCCGTACGCCTGCACCAAGCGCTCTACGCCGTCCGCGAGGCCATCGACTACCAGCGGGCCACCGGCGGCATGGACGCCTTCGACGCGGCCGTCGAGGCGGGCGTCAGCCATGAACTCACCGAGGCCGTCGTCGCCCTCGTGCGCGGCACGGAGGGCGCCCGGATCGCCGTCGAGTGGGCGCCCGCCGCCGGGGTCCCCGAGGGCTGTGCGGCGCCCGACGAGGCCGTCGAGTTCTCGCCCGGCGACCTGCCCGTCCTGCGCGAGGCCGGGGCCCGTTATCTGCGCGCGGAGCCGTCCGTGGCGGTCCGCCTCACCGGCGCCGTGGTGCGGATGCGCAGGTCCCAGCCGCGCGGCGAGGGCACCGTACGGCTGCGGGTGATCGCGGGAGCGGAGGTGCAGCACGTCCGGTTGACCCTCGACGAGGAGGCGTACCGGATAGCGGGCCACGCCCATCTGGTCGGGCTGCCGGTGCGGGTGCTGGGGCGGCTGGAGAGCCGCGGCGGCTTCCGCAGGCTCACGGACGCCTCCGGGGTCGTACCGGTGCAGGTGGACGAGGCCGAGCGGGACCGGCTGATGAAGTCGCTCCAGGAGACCGCAGAGATCACGGCTTTCCTTGAGGAGGCGTGCAGCGGGGACTAGAGGGCTTTGTGGAGCTTTGCTGGTAACCGTTTCGCGGAGGGTGGCCCGGGCTCGGTAGGATCGCCGGGCAGGCATCGCACTGCCATGCCCACTGGGTGAGCTTGCCCCCTTCAGTCAGGAGAGACCGGTGTCAGACGTCCGTGTGATCATCCAACGCGATTCCGAGCGGGAAGAGCGCGTGGTGACGACGGGCACTACGGCCGCCGACCTCTTCTCCGGCGAGCGCACCATCGTCGCGGCCCGCGTGGCCGGCGAGCTGAAGGACCTCGCGTACGAGGTGAAGGACGGCGAGGAGGTCGAGCCCGTCGAGATCTCCTCCCAGGACGGCCTCAACATCCTGCGCCACTCCACCGCGCACGTCATGGCGCAGGCGGTGCAGGAGCTCTTCCCCGAGGCCAAGCTGGGCATCGGTCCGCCGGTCAAGGACGGGTTCTACTACGACTTCGACGTCGCGAAGCCGTTCACGCCCGAGGATCTCAAGGCCATCGAGAAGAAGATGCAGGAGATCCAGAAGCGCGGCCAGCGCTTCTCGCGCCGTGTGGTCACCGACGAGGACGCCCGCGAGGAGCTCGCCGCGGAGCCGTACAAGCTGGAGCTCATCGGCATCAAGGGCTCCGCGTCCTCGGACGACGGCGCGGACGTCGAGGTCGGCGGCGGCGAGCTGACGATCTACGACAACCTCGACGCCAAGACCGGCGAGCTGTGCTGGAAGGACCTCTGCCGCGGTCCCCACCTGCCCACCACCCGCAACATCCCGGCGTTCAAGCTCATGCGCAACGCCGCGGCGTACTGGCGCGGCAGCGAGAAGAACCCGATGCTCCAGCGCATCTACGGCACCGCCTGGCCCTCCAAGGAGGAGCTGAAGGCGCACCTCGACTTCCTCGTCGAGGCCGAGAAGCGCGACCACCGCAAGCTGGGCAGCGAGCTGGACCTGTTCTCCGTCCCCGACCAGATCGGCTCCGGCCTGGCCGTCTTCCACCCCAAGGGCGGCGTCATCCGCCGGGTCATGGAGGACTACTCGCGGCGCCGCCACGAGGAGGAGGGCTACGAGTTCGTCTACACCCCGCACGCGACGAAGGGGAAGCTCTTCGAGACCTCGGGCCACCTGGACTGGTACGCCGACGGCATGTACCCGCCCATGCAGCTCGACGAGGGCGTGGACTACTACCTCAAGCCCATGAACTGCCCGATGCACAACCTGATCTTCGACGCGCGCGGCCGCTCTTACCGTGAACTGCCGCTGCGCCTCTTCGAGTTCGGGACCGTGTACCGGTATGAGAAGTCGGGCGTCGTGCACGGCCTGACCCGCGCCCGTGGCTTCACACAGGACGACGCGCACATCTACTGCACCAAGGAGCAGATGGCGGAGGAGCTCGACAAGACGCTCACCTTCGTCCTGAACCTGCTGCGCGACTACGGCCTGACCGACTTCTACCTGGAGCTCTCCACCAAGGACCCGGAGAAGTTCGTCGGCTCCGACGAGGTCTGGGAAGAGGCCACGGAGACGCTGCGGCAGGTGGCCGAGAAGCAGGGCCTCCCGCTCGTCCCGGACCCGGGCGGCGCCGCGTTCTACGGTCCGAAGATCTCCGTCCAGACCAAGGACGCCATCGGCCGCACCTGGCAGATGTCGACCGTGCAGCTCGACTTCAACCTGCCCGAGCGCTTCGACCTGGAGTACACCGGCCCCGACGGCTCCAAGCAGCGTCCGGTCATGATCCACCGCGCGCTGTTCGGTTCCATCGAGCGCTTCTTCGCGGTGCTCCTCGAGCACTACGCGGGCGCGTTCCCGGCCTGGCTGGCGCCCGTGCAGGCGATCGGGATCCCGATCGGCGACGCGCACGTGGAGTACCTGCAGAAGTTCGCCACCGAGGCGAAGAAGAAGGGCCTGCGGGTCGAGGTCGACGCCTCTTCCGACCGTATGCAGAAGAAGATCCGCAACGCCCAGAAGCAGAAGGTGCCCTTCATGGTCATCGCGGGCGACGAGGACATGGCGGCCGGCGCCGTCTCCTTCCGCTACCGCGACGGCTCGCAGGAGAACGGCATCCCGGTCGACGAGGCGATCGCCAAGATCATGAAGGTCGTCGAGGAGCGCGCGCAGGTCTGACGCGCGGGTCCGACCCGTACGGTGTTTCTTTGACGCGTACGTGCCCGGAGGCCCCCGGAGAGCTCAGCTCCCCGGGGGCCTCTCCCTGACCCTGAGCTTGTCGTTCTCGTCCTCGCTCGCGAACACCTGGAGCAGCCAGGACGAGAACGAGCCGGTCACCGCGCCGAGCAGCGCCAGCCCGCACACCATCAGTACCGACGCGATCGTGCGCCCGATCGGGGTCACCGGCACCACATCTCCGTACCCCACCGTCGTGAGCGTGGTGCAGGTCCACCACACGGAGTCCCCGAACGTCCGGATCGAGGCGCCCGGCGCCCCGCGCTCCTGCTGGTAGACGGCGAGGGAGCCCGCGAAGCCGAGCAGCGCGGCCGACAACCCCGCGTAGAAGACCACGCGCGCGTGCAGGGAGAGACGGGGCTCTCCGTGGTGACGCTGGACGGCCTCGTAGACCTTGACGACGCGCAGCGGACGCAGCAGCGGCAGCAGGAGCGCCAGGGTGTCCACCGGGTGCGATCGGACGAAGCCGAGGCGCTGTCCGCTCAGGCGCCAGCGCACCGCGTAGTCGACGCCGAACAGCGCCCAGGCGGCCAGCATCACCGCCAGACAGGCCTGCCGCCAGACGACGGGCAGCGTGTGCCCGAGGACCAGGACCGCGTACGCGGCGAGAAACAACCCCGAGGCCAGACTGAGCGGGATCTCGGTGCGCCGTTCCCACCGGGCCTGTCGGCTGTCGTCGTCCATCGGCCCAGCTTGGCCCGGCGAGCATTCGGGAGAGCCCCGCCGACACGCCGCGAACGGGCGAAGCAATATGCTGCACCACATGACGAGTGAGCCGGAGCAGCAGATCGGAGTGGGAACGCAGGACGCGTTCCAGCGCTTGTGGACGCCCCACCGGATGGCTTACATCCAGGGCGAGAACAAGCCCACCGGCCCGGGGGCCGACGACGGCTGTCCGTTCTGCTCGATCCCCGCCAAGTCCGACGAGGACGGGCTCATCGTGAGGCGCGGTGAGCAGGTGTACGCGGTGCTCAACCTGTACCCGTACAACGGCGGCCACCTCATGGTCGTGCCCTACCGTCATGTCGCGGACTACACGGACCTGACCGACCCGGAGACCGCCGAGCTCGGCGAGCTGACCAAACAGGCGATGACCGCGCTGCGCACCGCCTCGGGCGCGCACGGTTTCAACATCGGCATGAACCAGGGCACGGTGGCGGGCGCGGGCATCGCCGCCCACCTCCACCAGCACATCGTCCCCCGCTGGGGCGGCGACACCAACTTCATGCCGGTCGTGGGCCACACCAAGGTGCTTCCGCAGCTCCTGGCGGACACCCGCAAGATGCTGGCAGAGGCCTGGCCGACGCACTAGTTCAAACGAGGCGCCTGCTGACAGGCGCCCCGTCGAAGCGCCCCTTCAGGGGCGCGGGGAACTGCGCGACCAGCCCCTGACGATCGTCACTCTGCGCACCGGCCCATCCCGCCCCTCCGCCGGAGGCTCACGCGTCGTAGAGGTCCGCCTTCCGAGGCGACGGATCCTGCACCGCCGTGCTGAGGAACGCCGACCGGTTCCCGAACTTCTCCGTGTCGACCCCGTTCTCGTCCAGCACCTTGATCGCCGCCGCGTGGACGACACGGAGCACCGGCGTGGCCGCCCGCAGGGCGTCGTCGGCCATGAAGCGGTGCCGCCAGGGCTGGTCGGCCCACGCGTGCCGCAGGCCGAACGGCTCGGGCAGCGTCAGCTTGCCGCCGAGCCAGTTCAGCAGCGGCGGGTACCCGGTGAGCGGGGCGCGCGCGGTGAGACGTACGACCTCGTCCGTGGTGACCAGCGGCAGCTTCACCTTGCGGGTCTCCCAGAACTTGACCGCCTTGGCGACCTCCTTCGTCGGCGCCTCGGGCTTGCTGGTGAACAGGGAGTGCACGGGACCCAGGGCGTGCCCGGTGACCTCGATGCGCAGCGTCTCGTGCAGCACGGTCACGGTGATCAGCATGGTGATGATCAACTGGCCGTCCCACAGTGTCCACTGCACGCCGAGGTAGTGCCGCTGGCCGCTGCCGAACTGCTGCTTGTTGCAGATGTCCTGGATGGCGTGGCTCTTGATCGTGTACGCCTCGACGTCCGTGCCGCCCGGCCGGGACACCTCCTTGGCGTTCTCACCGATCGGCGAGACGACCCAGTGCTTGATCGAAGGGGTGGGGAAACCCCCGGTGTTGAGCGGGCCGCGCTCCAGCATGCGGAGCTTGTCGTGGATGTTGCGGACGACGTCCCAGCTGCGGAAGGGGTGGATCTCCTTGTCCGGGTCCTTCGGGACGAGGTCCTCGGCGAGCTGCCAGCTGCCCCAGCGGGTGCCCATGCCGAGTATGCCCTTGGGTCCGGCGTAGAACACCGAGTTGGACTGCTGCTCGGCGCTGAGGGCGGCCAGGGCCTGGCGCAGCCGCTCGGCGGCCGTCTCGCCCGGGCTCCCGGGCACCGCCTCCGGGATCTTGGCGCCGAGGCCACCGCCGGACAGCAGGCTGTCCCAGCGCTCGCGCAGGTCCTTGGCGGACCGCTCGCAGATCTGCTTGGCCCAGAGCCAGCCGATCACCGGGAGGACCACCGACGCACGCGCGTACCAGGCCCAGAAGCCGGTGAAGGGCATGCGGACGAGGAAGACCACGGCGAGGGCGCCGAAGGCGACCAGGAGCGTGGTGCCGAGGGCGCCGGCGCGCTTGTTCGTCTGCTTGGCGACCATGGACCGGAGCTGGAAGACCAGCAGCCACACCAGCAGCCCGGGCAGGAACAGCACACCGCACAGCACCATGACGGCCGACAGCCAGTTGTCCCGCTCCCGGCGGATGCGGTTCGCCGCGAGGCAGTGCTCGACGACGACCTGCGGCTCGGTGCCGAAGGACTGGATGAGGGGCTTGCGGCCGGCGCCCAGCATGCGGTCCACCACCGCCCGCCCGAAGGCCTCGCCGAGGTTGGGCCTGAAGATCGTGGCCCACTTGCGGCCTGAGCTGACGGTGGACTCGTGCCACTGGTTGTTCGCCTTGAGGATCTCGGCGACATCGCTGTCCCGGTACGCCGCCGAGGCCAGGGCGAAGGTCGCCGCCGTCTGTCCCGCGGAACCCGAGAGCGGCACCTGCGCCCCGGGAGTGAAATCGAAACCGTCGAACGCCACTTCCGCCCCCATCGCCGCCGCCCCCGCTCCTGCGGCTTTCCCGACTTCCCTGCCCCGCACACCTGTTGATCAGGTCATCGTCTTGATCAGTTCCCAGAGTATCGGCCGCGACCGACATTCGTCGGCGGACGGCCGAAGCCGCCCGCCGAGGGTGAAGGGAGTCGAACTGTCAGGCGTTCTGGGCCTGTTCGCGCATCCTTTCGGCGATCTGTGACGGCATCGGCTCGTGTCGCGCGTAGGTGCGGTTGAAGCGTGCGGTGCCGTGCGAGAGGGAGCGCAGATCCACGGCGTACCGCCCGATCTCGATCTCCGGGACCTCGGCCCGTACGAGCGTGCGTGCGCCGCCCGTCTGCTCGGTGCCGACGACCCGGCCGCGCCGCCCCGACAAGTCGCTCATCACGGCGCCCACGTACTCGTCGCCGACCAGGACCGTCACCTCCGCCACCGGCTCCAGCAGATGGATCCTGCTGTCGGCGGCCGCCTCGCGCAGGGCCAGCGCGCCCGCGGTCTGGAACGCCGCGTCGGAGGAGTCCACGGAGTGCGCCTTGCCGTCGAGCAGGGTGATCCGTACGTCGATGAGGGGATAGCCCGCGACCACGCCCTTCGCGGCCTGGGCGCGTACGCCCTTCTCGACGGACGGGATGAACTGCCGGGGCACGGCCCCGCCGACGACCTTGTCCACGAACTCGATGCCCGAGCCGTTCGGGAGGGGTTCGACCTCGATCTCGCAGATCGCGTACTGCCCGTGGCCGCCGGACTGCTTCACATGGCGGCCGCGCCCCGCGGCCCTGTCCGCGAACGTCTCCCGTAGGGAGACCTTGTGCGGGACCACGTCGACCTGGACGCCGTACCGGTTGCGCAGCCGCTCCAGGGCGACGTCCGCGTGGGCCTCGCCCAGGCACCACAGGACGACCTGGTGGGTGTTCTGGTTCTGTTCCAGGCGCATGGTGGGGTCCTCGGCGACCAGCCGCCCCAGACCCTGCGAGAGCTTGTCCTCGTCGGCCTTGCTGTGCGCCTGGATGGCGAGCGGCAGCAGCGGGTCCGGCATCTGCCAGGGCTCCATCAGCAGCGGGTCGTCCTTGGCCGAGAGCGTGTCGCCGGTCTCGGCCCGGTTGAGCTTCGCCACACAGGCCAGGTCGCCCGCGATGCAGTGGCTCAGGGAGCGCTGCTGTTTGCCGAACGGGGCGGACAGGGCGCCGACGCGCTCGTCGACGTCGTGGTCCTCGTGGCCGCGGTCGGCCAGCCCGTGCCCGGAGACGTGCACCGTGTCGTCGGGGCGCAGGGTCCCCGAGAAGACGCGGACGAGGGAGACGCGGCCCACATAGGGGTCGCTGGCCGTCTTCACGACCTCCGCGACCAGCGGCCCGTTCGGATCGCAGGCCGTGACCTCGCGCTCCCGCCCCTCCGGTGTCGTCACCGTGGGCGCCGGCCGCTCCAGCGGGGTCGGGAAGCCGCCCGTGACGAGTTCGAGGAGCTCGACCGTGCCGAGCCCCTGGCGGGCCCCCTCGGAGGCGGGCGCGGCCGCCAGTACCGGGAAGAAGGCCCCGCGCGCCACGGCCCGCTCCAGGTCCTGCACGAGCGTCTTGAGGTCGATCCGCTCGCCGCCCAGATAACGGTCCATGAGGGTCTCGTCCTCGCTCTCGGCGATGATCCCCTCGATCAGCCGGTTGCGCGCCTCGTCGATCAGCGGCAGCTGCTCCGGTCCCGGCTCGGCCTCCTTGCGTTCCCCGGAGGAGTAGTCGAACAGGCGCTGCGAAAGGAGCCCGATCAGCCCGGTGACGGGGGCGTGTCCGTCGGGTCCCGCCGCGCCGCGCAGCGGCAGGTACAGCGGCAGTACGGCGTCCGGGTCGTCCGCGCCGAAGGCCTCGGCGCAGATCCGCGTCATGTCGTCGAAGTCGGCGCGGGCCGACTCGAGGTGGGTGATCACGATGGCGCGTGGCATGCCGACCGCCGCGCACTCCTCCCACACCATCCGGGTCGAGCCGTCCACCCCGTCCGAGGCCGAGACGACGAAAAGGGCCGCGTCCGCGGCGCGCAGACCGGCCCTGAGTTCCCCGACGAAGTCGGCGTATCCGGGGGTGTCGATGATGTTGATCTTGTATCCGTCCCAGTCGACGGGTACCAGGGAGAGCTGTACCGAGCGCTGCTGCCGGTGCTCGATCTCGTCGTAGTCGGAGACGGCGGTGCCGTCCTCCACCCTGCCCGCCCGATTCACCGCTCCCGCCGTCAGCGCGAGAGCTTCCACCAATGTCGTCTTGCCGGATCCGCTGTGGCCGACCAGCACCACATTCCGTACGGACGCGGGGTGGTCGGCCGCTGTAGCCCTGCCGGCGGCTCCGGAGTGTGCGTTCGCCTTGTCGCCCATGGTCTTGCCTCCCGTGCACGGTGAGGTCTCTTTGGGCGCGGGCAAGCCGCAACCGCGTGCGGTGCGGCTCCGATGACGCCCGCGGTGTCTTCGAGCTTTGCACTCGCGTCACGGTGCGTCCATACGGGGGACGCGATCCCGCCGTGACATCGACGGCATCCCACCGTGACACGGGGTGCGGGTGCCCGCCCGTCGCACAAGCGCGCGCGTGGCTACGATGGGCCAGCCGGTGGCCAGCAGGGGCCGCGCGGCGACACCGACCGTCGGGAAGGCCATGCTGAACAAGTACGCGCGTGCATTCTTCACGCGTGTCCTCACACCGTTCGCCGCGTTTCTCATCCGTCGGGGGGTAAGCCCCGACACCGTCACCCTTCTGGGTACGGCCGGAGTCATGGCGGGCGCGCTGGTCTTCTACCCCCGGGGAGAGTTCTTCTGGGGCACGATCGTCATCACGCTCTTCGTCTTCTCCGACCTGGTCGACGGCAACATGGCGCGCCAGCTCGGCCGCTCCAGCCGTTGGGGCGCCTTCCTGGACTCCACGCTCGACCGGGTCGCCGACGGCGCGATCTTCGGCGGCTTCGCGCTCTGGTACGCGGGCAGCGGTGACAACAACGCGCTGTGCGCCGTCTCGATCTTCTGCCTGGCCAGCGGCCAGGTGGTCTCGTACACCAAGGCCCGCGGCGAGTCGATCGGCCTGCCGGTAGCGGTCAACGGCCTGGTGGAGCGCGCCGAGCGCCTGGTGATCTCCCTGGTCGCGGCGGGCCTCGCGGGGCTGCACAAGTTCGGGGTGCCCGGCATCCAGTGGCTGCTGCCCGTCGCGCTGTGGATCGTCGCCGTCGGCAGCCTGGTCACGCTGATCCAGCGCGTTGTCACGGTGCGCCGGGAGTCCGCGGAGGCGGACGCCGCGGCCGCGGCGCACAACAGCGGCGCCGCGTCGTGACCAGCCTCCAGGAGAGGCTGGTGGACGGGGCGTACGCGCTCGGCTGGAGCACCGTCAAGAAGCTCCCGGAGCCGGTCGCGGTACGCCTGGGCCGCACCGTCGCGGACATCGCCTGGAAGCGGCGCGGCAAGGGCGTACAGCGGCTGGAGAGCAACTACGCGCGCGTGCTGCCCGACGCGACCCCGCAGCGGCTCGCCGAACTCTCCCGGGCGGGCATGCGCTCGTACCTGCGCTACTGGATGGAGTCCTTCCGCCTCCCCGCCTGGAGCGAGGAGCGCGTGCGGACGGGCTTCGACGTCAAGGACGTGCACCACCTGACGGACGGGCTCGCTTCCGACAAGGGCGTCATCCTGGCCCTGCCACACATGGGCAACTGGGACCTCGCGGGCGCCTGGGTCACCACCAAGCTGCAGACCCCGTTCACGACGGTCGCCGAGCGCCTCAAGCCGGAATCGCTGTACGACCGCTTCGTCGCCTATCGCGAGGGCCTGGGCATGGAGGTCCTGCCGCACAGCGGCGGCACCGCGTTCGGCACGCTGGCCCGGCGGCTGCGGGACGGCGGACTGATCTGCCTGGTCGCCGAGCGCGACCTGTCGGCCTCGGGCGTCGAGGTGGAGTTCTTCGGCGAGACGACCCGGATGCCCGCGGGTCCCGCGCTGCTCGCCCAGCAGACCGGGGCCGTCCTGCTGCCGGTCACGCTCTGGTACGACGACTCACCCGTGATGCAGGGCCGTGTGCATCCCCCCGTCGAGGTCCCCGAGACAGGCAACCGGGCCGAGAAGACGTCTGTCATGACACAGGCGCTGGCCGACGCCTTCGCCACGGGTATCGCCGAACATCCGGAGGACTGGCACATGCTGCAGCGCTTGTGGCTCAAGGACCTCGATCCCGGGAAGGACCCTGACAACAAGAATCCTGACAACACCCAGAAGGATTCCGAGAAGAGGACTCCGTGAGGATCGGCATCGTCTGCCCCTACTCCTGGGACGTGCCGGGCGGCGTCCAGTTCCACATCCGTGACCTGGCCGAACACCTGATCCGTCGCGGGCACGAGGTCTCCGTGCTGGCCCCCGCGGACGACGAGACACCGCTGCCGCCGTACGTCGTCTCGGCGGGCCGCGCGGTCCCGGTGCCCTACAACGGTTCCGTGGCGCGTCTGAACTTCGGCTTCCTGTCGGCGGCCCGGGTACGGCGCTGGCTGCACGACGGCACCTTCGACGTGATCCACATCCACGAGCCGGCCTCGCCCTCGCTCGGCCTGCTCGCGTGCTGGGCCGCGCAGGGCCCCATCGTCGCCACCTTCCACACCTCCAACCCGCGCTCGCGGGCCATGGTCGCCGCGTACTCGATCCTCCAGGCCGCCCTGGAGAAGATCAGCGCGCGGATCGCGGTGAGCGAGTACGCCCGCCGCACCCTCGTCGAGCACCTGGGCGGCGACGCGGTCGTCATCCCGAACGGCGTCGACGTCGACTTCTTCGCCCGCGCCAAGCCCAAGCCCGAGTGGCAGGGCGACACCCTCGGCTTCATCGGCCGCATCGACGAGCCCCGCAAGGGCCTGCCCGTCCTCATGAAGGCCCTCCCCAAGATCCTCGCCGAGCGCCCGGGGACCCGGCTCCTGATCGCCGGACGCGGTGACGAGGAGGAGGCCGTCGAGTCGTTGCCCGCCGAGATGCGCTCGCGGGTCGAGTTCCTCGGGATGGTCAGCGACGAGGACAAGGCCCGCTTCCTGCGCAGCGTCGACGTGTACGTGGCGCCCAACACCGGCGGCGAGAGCTTCGGCATCATCCTCGTGGAGGCGATGTCGGCGGGCGCGCCGGTCCTGGCCTCCGACCTCGACGCCTTCGCGCAGGTCCTCGACCAGGGCGCGGCCGGCGAACTCTTCGCCAACGAGGACGCGGACGACCTGGCCGCGGCGGCCCTGCGACTGCTCGGCGACCCCGAGCGCCGGGCCGAACTCCGCGCACGGGGCAGCGCCCACGTACGGCGCTTCGACTGGTCGACCGTCGGCGCGGACATCCTGTCCGTCTACGAGACGGTGACGGACGGCGCGGCAGCGGTCGCCGCGGACGAACGGACGGGGCTTCGGGCGCGGTTCGGACTGGCCCGGGACTGAACACGTGCCGGACAGGGCGGCGTCGGGCGGGGGGTTGGACGGGGGAGGGTCGTGCTGCGCGCCCCCGCGCGCGGAGGCGGGCTCGCACGGGGAGGTCGGTCCGCGGGAGGAGGCCGGTTCGTCTTTCCAGCTCTCCGAACCGGTATCGCTCCCTGGTACGGGCACGGGCGTCCTCCCTCGGCCTCCTCGTCTCGATCCCGATCCCGGTCCCGGTCCCGGTCCCGGTCCCGCGCCTGACGCCGTCGCCGTCACGCTGCCGGGCGGCGAGTTCCGTATGGGCGACGCCTTCGGCGAGGGCTACGCGGAAGACGGCGAAGGACCGGTCCGTACGGTGCGCGTCGAGCCGTTCCGGATCGATGCGACGGCCGTCACCAACGCCCGGTTCGCGGACTTCGTGCGGGCGACCGGATATGTGACGGAGGCGGAGCGGTACGGCAGTTCGTTCGTGTTCCACCTGCTGCTGCACCCACGCGCGCGGGAGGCGGTTTTCGGGGCCGTCGCCGCGGCGCCCTGGTGGCTGGCGTCGAGGGGGCCCGCTGGAACGCACCCGAGGGCCCCGGCTCGGACCTCGAGGAGCGCTCGGACCACCCCGTGGTGCACGTCTCCCACCACGACGCCCTCGCGTACTGCGCCTGGGCGGGCGCCCGGCTGCTCACCGAGGCGGAGTGGGAGTACGCGGCGCGCGGCGGCTCGGCAGGCCGCCGCTACCCCTGGGGAGACGAGATCGCCCCCGCTGGCCAACGAACGCATGAACACCTGGCAGGGCGACTTCCCCCGGGTCAGCACCCGCCCCGGCGGCCGCACGGGAACCGTCCCGGTGGACTCCTACGACCCCAACGGCTTCGGCCTGTACAACACTTCGGGCAACGTGTGGGAGTGGTGCGCGGAGGCCTTCACCGTGCCCTCCGAGAACTCGGCGGGGGACCCCGGCCAACGGGTCATCCGCGGCGGCTCGTACCTGTGCCACGCCTCGTACTGCAACCGCTACCGGGTGGCCGCCCGGTCGAAGAACACCCCCGACTCCTCCACCGGGCACGGCGGTTTCCGTTGCGCCTGGGACGTGGGGGAGGGGTGACCGCACCCGGGTAGCCTTGCCGCCCGTGACCGCAACCCTCATCTGGATCCTCGTCGGCCTCGCCGCGATCGGCCTCTACCTGAGCTGGACCGCGGGGCGCCTGGACCGGCTGCACGCCCGGATCGACGCCGCCCGCGCCGCGCTCGACGCGCAGTTGTTGCGCCGTGCCTCGGTCGCCCAGGAGTTGGCGACCTCCGGAGTGCTCGATCCCGCCGCCTCGATCGTGCTGTACGAGGCCGCGCACGCCGCGCGGCAGGCGGAGGAGGAGCAGCGCGAGGTGGCCGAGAGCGAGCTCAGTCAGGCCCTGCGGGCCGTCTTCGGAGAAGTGCAGCAGGTGGAGGCGGTGCGGGAGGCGCCGGGTGGCGACGCGGCGGCGACCGAGCTGGCGCAGGCGGTGCGGCGGGTGCCGATGGCTCGGCGCTTCCACAACGACGCGGTACGTGCCGCCCGGGCTCTTCGTCGCCACCGCAAGGTCCGCTGGTTCCGGCTCGCCGGCCATGCGCCCTTCCCGATGGCCTTCGAAATGGACGACGAGCCTCCCATCGCGCTGGCGGACCGCCCCACGACCTGACGACGGGGGTTGCCTTCGGCCGCGGGTGGGTGTTGCCGCAGGGCTTCGCCGCTTCGCCCCGGATCCCCACCTGCCCATTGCCTTTCGGCTGACGGCCGGTGGGGGCTGGTCGCGCAGTTCCCCGCGCCCCTGAAGCCGGGGCTTCGCCCCGGATCCCCCGCCCGCCCGATTCGTTCAGCTGATGGCCGGTGGGGGCCGGTCGCGCAGTTCCCCGCGCCCCTTGAGGGCGCTGGCGCGCGTCTTCAGCCCGTCCGGCGTTTGAGGACGAGGCTGGTCAGGCCGATCGGGGGTTTGGGGGCGGAGCCCCCAAGTGGGGATGGGACGGGTAGGGGCGGCGGGGGCGAAAAGGATCCACCGGCTCCCCATTGGCCCTTGCTGTGGACTGGTCCACTCACGTTTCCTCAGTGCTGCAGAAACCCTCTTCCACCGAGTGAGGTCAACCCGTGTCCAGCACGCTCTCCAACTCCGCCCAGCCCGCAGAGAACACCGCAACCGGCACCGCCCGCGTCAAGCGCGGCATGGCCGAGCAGCTCAAGGGCGGCGTGATCATGGACGTGGTCAACGCCGAACAGGCGAAGATCGCCGAGGACGCCGGCGCCGTGGCCGTCATGGCCCTGGAGCGGGTCCCCGCCGACATCCGCAAGGACGGCGGCGTGGCCCGTATGTCTGACCCGAACATGATCGAGGAGATCATCGACGCGGTCTCGATCCCCGTCATGGCCAAGTCCCGCATCGGCCACTTCGTCGAGGCCCAGGTCCTCCAGTCGCTCGGCGTCGACTACATCGACGAGTCCGAGGTCCTCACCCCGGCCGACGAGGTCAACCACTCCGACAAGTGGGCCTTCACGACCCCCTTCGTCTGCGGTGCCACCAACCTCGGCGAGGCCCTGCGCCGCATCGCCGAGGGCGCCGCCATGATCCGCTCCAAGGGCGAGGCCGGCACCGGCAACGTCGTCGAGGCGGTCCGTCACCTGCGCCAGATCAAGAACGAGATCGCCCGGCTGCGCGGCTTCGACAACAACGAGCTGTACGCCGCCGCCAAGGACCTGCGTGCCCCGTACGAGCTGGTCAAGGAGGTCGCCGAGCTCGGCAAGCTCCCGGTCGTGCTGTTCTCCGCCGGTGGTGTCGCGACCCCCGCCGACGCCGCGCTCATGCGTCAGCTCGGCGCCGAGGGCGTCTTCGTGGGCTCCGGTATCTTCAAGTCCGGCGACCCGGCCAAGCGTGCCGCCGCCATCGTGAAGGCGACCACCTTCTACGACGACCCGAAGATCATCGCGGACGCGTCCCGCAACCTGGGCGAGGCCATGGTCGGCATCAACTGCGACACCCTTCCCGAGACCGAGCGCTACGCCAACCGCGGCTGGTAAGAGGCCGGACACCAGAGACCGGACAAAGGCATCACGTACATGACTGACGCACCTGTCATAGGCGTCCTGGCACTCCAGGGCGACGTACGGGAGCACCTCATCGCCCTGGCCTCGGCAGACGCCGTGGCCAGGCCGGTGCGGCGTCCCGAGGAGCTCGCCGAGGTGGACGGCCTGGTCATCCCGGGCGGGGAGTCCACCACCATCTCCAAGCTGGCCGTCCTGTTCGGCATGATGGAGCCCCTCCGCGCGCGCGTGCGCGGCGGTATGCCGGTCTACGGCACCTGCGCGGGCATGATCATGCTCGCCGACAAGATCCTCGACCCGCGCTCGGGCCAGGAGACGATCGGCGGCATCGACATGATCGTGCGCCGCAACGCCTTCGGACGTCAGAACGAGTCCTTCGAAGCGGCGGTCGACGTCCGGGGCGTCGAGGGCGATCCTGTAGAGGGCGTCTTCATCCGCGCCCCCTGGGTCGAGTCCGTGGGCGCCGGGGCCGAAGTGCTCGCCGAGCACGAGGGTCACATCGTCGCCGTACGCCAGGGCACCGCGCTCGCCACGTCGTTCCACCCGGAACTGACCGGCGACCACCGCGTGCACGGCCTGTTCGTCGACATGGTCCGCGCGAACCGGACACCGGAGTCCTTGTAGGATCTGGGGGTCCCCCCAGGCTCCTGAAGGCTGGGGGAGTTCGTACCGGATGGGTTACGCGAAGGAGACAGGCAGATGTCCGGCCACTCTAAATGGGCTACGACGAAGCACAAGAAGGCCGTGATCGACGCCAAGCGCGGCAAACTCTTCGCGAAGATGATCAAAAACATCGAGGTCGCGGCCCGTACGGGCGGCGCCGATGTGTCCGGCAACCCGACGCTGTTCGACGCCATCCAGAAGGCCAAGAAGAGCTCGGTTCCGAACAAGAACATCGACTCCGCGGTCAAGCGTGGCGCCGGTCTCGAGGCCGGTGGCGCCGACTACGAGACGATCATGTACGAAGGTTACGGCCCGAACGGTGTCGCGGTGCTCATCGAGTGCCTCACCGACAACCGCAACCGCGCCGCCTCGGACGTCCGCGTCGCCATGACGCGCAATGGCGGCAACATGGCCGACCCCGGCTCCGTCTCGTACCTCTTCAACCGCAAGGGCGTCGTCATCGTCCCCAAGGGCGAGCTGACCGAGGACGACGTCCTGGGTGCCGTGCTCGACGCGGGTGCCGAAGAGGTCAACGACCTCGGCGAGTCCTTCGAGGTCATCTCCGAGGCCACCGACCTGGTCGCGGTCCGCACGGCCCTGCAGGACGCCGGGATCGACTACGACTCCGCCGACGCCAACTTCGTCCCGACCATGCAGGTCGAGCTCGACGAAGAGGGCGCCCGGAAGATCTTCAAGCTGATCGACGCCCTGGAGGACAGCGACGACGTGCAGAACGTCTTCGCCAACTTCGACGTGAGCGACGACGTGATGGCCAAGGTCGACGCCTGAGCTGCCAAGGTTCCATTTCGGCGGGCCCGCGGGACACGTCCTGCCGGCCCGCCGTCGTTGTCAGTGGCAGCGGTTAGCCTGTCGAGGACGGATGATGATCCGCAAAGGGGGGTTCGGGGTGCGGGTGCTGGGTGTTGACCCGGGGCTGACCCGATGCGGTGTCGGGGTGGTCGAGGGAGTCGCGGGCCGACCCCTGACCATGCGCGGCGTCGGGGTCGTACGCACTCCGGTGGACGCCGAGTTGGGCCTGCGCCTCGTCGCGATCGAGCAGGGCATCGAGCGGTGGCTCGACGAGTACGAGCCCGAAGCCGTCGCCGTGGAGCGGGTGTTCAGCCAGCACAACGTGCGGACGGTGATGGGCACGGCCCAGGCCAGTGCCGTCGCCATGCTCTGCGCCGCCCGCCGCGGCCTTCCGGTCGCCCTGCACACCCCGAGCGAGGTCAAGGCCGCCGTCACCGGCAGCGGACGCGCGGACAAGTCCCAGGTCGGTGCGATGGTCACCAGGCTGCTCAGGCTCGACGCGCCGCCCAAGCCCGCCGACGCGGCGGACGCCCTCGCCCTCGCCATCTGTCACATCTGGCGCGCCCCCGCGCAGAGCCGACTCCAGCAGGCCGTCGCGCAGAACCGGCTCCAACAGGCCGCCGCCCTGCACGCGTCGAAACCCGCATCGCACCACGCCTCGAAAGGCCGTACCGCATGATCGCCTTCGTCAGCGGCCCGGTCGCCGCCCTCGCCCCGGACTCCGCGGTCGTCGAGGTCGGCGGCATCGGTATCGCCGTCCAGTGCTCGCCCAACACGCTCTCCGGGCTCCGGATGGGACAGCAGACCAAGCTCGCCACCTCCCTCGTCGTGCGCGAGGACTCCCTGACGCTGTACGGCTTCGCGGACGACGACGAGCGAGGAACCTTCGAGCTGCTGCAGACCGCCAGCGGTGTCGGCCCGCGCCTCGCGCAGGCCATGCTCGCCACGCACTCGCCCGACGCCCTGCGCCGCGCGATCGCCACGGGCGACGAGAAGACGCTCACGGCCGTACCCGGCATCGGCAAGAGGGGCGCCCAGAAGCTCCTGCTGGAGCTCAAGGACCGGCTCGGCGAGCCCCTCGGCACCGGCACCGGCATCGGCGCCCCGGTCAGCACCGGCTGGCGCGACCAGCTGCACGCCGCGCTGATCGGTCTCGGGTACGCCACGCGCGAGGCCGACGAGGCCGTCTCCGCCGTCGCTCCGCAGGCCGAGGCCGCCGAGGGCACACCCCAGGTGGGCCAGCTGCTCAAGGCCGCCCTGCAGACCCTCAACCGCGCCCGCTGAACCACCGGCCGCCCGACCACCAGACCGCGAGGCACCACGCGCATGCGGTGTCCTCCCGGGGAGCAGCCCCCGGACCCCCGGCCGGATGACACAGCCGGCATGCCACGGCGAGGAGAACTTCAGTGAACTGGGACGACACGACCGACGAGAGCGCCGCGGAGCGGCTCGTCGGCGCGTCCGCCGACCGTGAGGACCAGGCCGTCGAGGCGGCCCTGCGTCCCAAGGACCTGGACGAGTTCATCGGCCAGGAGAAGGTCCGCGAGCAGCTCGACCTCGTCCTGCGTGCCGCCCGCGCGCGCGGCGCCACCGCCGACCACGTGCTGCTCTCCGGCGCTCCCGGCCTCGGCAAGACCACCCTCTCGATGATCATCGCCGCCGAGATGGGCGCCCCCATCCGCATCACCAGCGGCCCCGCCATCCAGCACGCCGGCGACCTCGCGGCCATCCTCTCCTCGCTCCAGGAGGGCGAGGTGCTGTTCCTCGACGAGATCCACCGCATGTCCCGGCCCGCCGAGGAGATGCTCTACATGGCGATGGAGGACTTCCGCGTCGACGTGATCGTCGGCAAGGGCCCCGGCGCCACCGCGATCCCGCTGGAGCTGCCTCCGTTCACGCTGGTCGGCGCCACCACGCGTGCGGGCCTGCTGCCGCCCCCGCTGCGCGACCGCTTCGGCTTCACCGCCCACATGGAGTTCTACGAGCCCGCCGAGCTGCAGCGCGTCATCCACCGCTCCGCACACCTCCTCGACGTGGAGATCGGCTCGGAAGGCGCCGCCGAGATCGCGGGGCGCTCCCGCGGCACACCCCGTATCGCCAACCGTCTGCTGCGCCGCGTCCGGGACTACGCGCAGGTCAAGGCCGACGGGATCATCACGCGCGAGATCGCCGCGGCCGCGCTCAAGGTCTACGAGGTCGACGCCCGCGGCCTCGACCGGCTCGACCGCGGTGTCCTGGAGGCCCTGCTCAAGCTGTTCGGCGGCGGCCCGGTCGGTCTGTCCACGCTCGCGGTCGCGGTGGGGGAGGAGCGCGAGACCGTCGAGGAGGTCGCCGAGCCCTTCCTCGTACGGGAGGGGTTGCTCGCCCGTACACCGCGCGGCCGGGTGGCCACCCCGGCCGCATGGGCACATCTCGGCCTGACGCCGCCGCGCCAGTCGACCGGGGGAAACGGACAAGGGGACCTGTTCGGGGCGTGACGGCGCGCGCACTCGCGGGGTCAGGAACCCCGGTGCCATGCTGAGCGTTGTTCCCTGAGCGCGGACTCGCTTAGACTCCGCCGATGCCGCCCTTGTCGACGGCATACATACCCCCATCCAGCAGGCCGCTCACATCGCGGTCGAAGAAGGAAGTTCCGACCCGTGAGTCTCGTGACCCTCCTCCCGTTCATCGTGCTCATCGGGGCCATGTTCCTGATGACCCGGTCGGCCAAGAAGAAGCAGCAGCAGGCCGCTTCCATGCGCAATGACATGCAGCCCGGCTCCGGCGTGCGCACGATCGGTGGCATGTACGCCACTGTCAAGGAGGTCAACGAGGACTCGGTCCTCCTTGACGCCGGCCCGGGCGTCGACCTGCTGTTTGCGAAGAACGCGATCGGCGCCGTGCTGTCGGACGACGAGTACAACCGCATCGTCCACGGCATCGAGCACGACCTGGATGCGGACGGGTCGGTCGTTCCCGACGACGCCTCCTCCCTCACCGAGACCGACGAGCCCGCCGCCGACGCCTCTTCCGACGCCTCCGACGACAAGCCCCTCGACCTCGGTAAGAAGGACGTCGCCGCCGAGCCGTCCGACAAGCCCGCCGAGGCGGAGGCCGACAAGGCCGACGAAGCAGAGCCGAAGAAGACCGACGGCGAGTCCGACGCGAAGTAGGCACGCCCCGGGGAGGCGGCGCGATCCGCTTGCGCCCCGCGCCTCCGGGACCTGCGTTTTCGCACGGAATCCCGACACCATGTCATGGCCGTCCACGCGCTGACCCCGCGCACGGCGGCCCGAGAGGGAGTACGAGAAGGTGGCAGCACCGAAGAAGGGCCGGAGCGCGAGCGCCCAGAGCAGGCCGGGGCGCTCGCTGGCCCTCATCCTGATCGCCATCGCGGCGCTCACGGGGGGGATGTTCCTCTCCGGGCACCCCACCCCGCGTCTCGGCATCGACCTCGCCGGCGGCACGAGCATCACGCTCACGGCGAAGAACGAGCCGGGCCAGCCGAACGCGATCAACAAGACCAACATGAACACCGCGGTCGACATCATGAACCGCCGTGTCAACGGTCTCGGCGTCTCTGAGGCCGAGGTGCAGACCCAGGGATCCGACAACATCATTGTCAACATCCCCAAGGGCACGAATTCCAAGGAAGCCCGGGATCAGGTCGGCACCACCGCGAAGCTCTACTTCCGCCCGGTCCTGGCCACCGAGGTCTCCGGTTCGGCCGCGTCGGCCAGTCCGTCCCCCAGCGCTTCGAGCAGCTCCTCCTCGAAGGCCACGGACAAGGCCACGGACAAGGCCACCGACAAGGCGACCTCGTCGAGCTCCGCGAGCCCGACGGCCTCCGCCACGTCCCAGGGCCGTGCGGTCACCGACGCCCTGAAGGCCGACTCCACGCCGTCCGCGAGCAGCTCCGCGAGCTCCTCGGCCAGCCCTTCGGGCTCCTCCAGCGCCTCGCCGTCGGCGAGCGGCAGCGCGAGCGCCAGTGCCGCGGCCACCAAGCTCCAGGCCCAGTACACCGCGCTCGACTGCACGGACAAGGCGCAGCGCGCCAAGGCCGGCGAAGGCTCCAAGGCCACCGATCCCACCGTGGCCTGCGGCAAGAACAACACCTCGGGCCAGTGGCAGAAGTACGTCCTCGGCCCCGCCGAGGTCAAGGGCACGGACATCAAGAGCGCCGCGGCGGTCTTCGACACCCAGAGCGCGGCGGGCTGGAAGGTCACCATGGAGTTCACCTCCGGTGGCTCCAAGAAGTTCGCCGACATCACCGGCAAGCTCGCGAAGAACCAGTCCCCGCAGAACCAGTTCGCGATCGTCCTCGACGGTGATGTGGTCTCCGACCCGTTCGTCCAGCAGGCGCTGACCGGCGGCAGCGCGGAGATCTCCGGCAGCTTCGACCAGACCGAGGCGCAGAGCCTGGCGAACATGCTGAAGTACGGCGCGCTGCCGCTCGACTTCAAGGAGTCGAGCGTCACCACGGTGACCGCTGCGCTCGGCGGCGAGCAGCTGCACGCCGGTCTGGTCGCGGGCGCCATCGGCCTCGGCCTGGTCATGATCTACCTGGTGGTCTACTACCGGGGCCTGTCGGTCATCGCCATCGCCTCCCTGATGGTCTCCGCCATCCTGACCTACGTGCTCATGGCGCTGCTCGGTCCCGCCATCGGCTTCGCACTGAACCTGCCTGCCGTCTGTGGTGCGATCGTCGCGATCGGTATCACAGCGGACTCGTTCATCGTGTTCTTCGAACGCATCCGGGACGAGATCCGCGAGGGCCGCTCCCTGCGCCCGGCCGTCGAGCGTGCCTGGCCGCGCGCCCGGCGTACCATCCTGGTCTCCGACTTCGTGTCGTTCCTCGCCGCCGCGGTGCTCTTCATTGTCACCGTCGGCAAGGTCCAGGGCTTCGCGTTCACGCTCGGTCTGACCACGGTGCTCGACGTGGTCGTCGTCTTCTTCTTCACCAAGCCGTTGATGACGCTCCTCGCCCGCCGGAAGTTCTACGCGAGCGGCCACAAGTGGTCCGGCCTAGACCCCAAGGCGCTGGGCGCCAAACCACTGCTGCGCCGTACTCGCCGTCCCTCCGCCCCCGTCGACCCGAAGGAGGCGTGAGATGTCGAAACTCGGCACCCTCGGCGCCCGGCTCCACCGCGGCGAGATCGGCTACGACTTCGTCGGCAAGCGCAAGATCTGGTACGGCATCTCGATCCTGATCACCATCACGGCCATCCTCGGCCTGACGGTGCGCGGCCTGAACATGGGCATCGAGTTCCAGGGCGGCGCCGTCTTCACCACCGAGAAGACCAGCGTCTCGGTGTCGCAGGCCGAGACGTACGCGCAGAACGCGTCCGGCCACGACGCGGTCGTCCAGAAGCTCGGCAACGGCGGACTGCGCATCCAGGTCGCAGGCATCGACACGGACAAGTCCGACAAGATCAAGGACGAGCTCGCCAAGGACCTGAACGTCGACTCGGAGAAGATCAACGCGGACCTGGTCGGCCCCAGTTGGGGTGACCAGATCGCCAACAAGGCCTGGGAGGGCCTGGCGATCTTCATGGTCCTGGTCGTGATCTACCTGGCGATCGCGTTCGAGTGGCGCATGGCCGTGGCCGCGCTCGTGGCCCTGATCCACGACATCACCATCACGGTCGGCATCTACGCCCTGGTCGGCTTCGAGGTGACCCCGGGCACCGTGATCGGTCTGCTCACCATCCTCGGTTACTCGCTCTACGACACGGTCGTCGTCTTCGACAGCCTCAAGGAGCAGACGAAGGACATCACCAAGCAGACCCGCTACACGTACAGCGAGATCGCCGACCGCTCGATCAACGGCACCCTGGTCCGTTCGATCAACACCACGGTGGTCGCGCTGCTGCCGGTCGCGGGCCTGCTGTTCATCGGTGGCGGTGTCCTCGGCGCGGGCGTGCTCAACGACATCTCGCTGTCGCTGTTCGTCGGCCTCGCGGCCGGTGCGTACTCCTCGATCTTCATCGCCACGCCGCTCGTCGCCGACCTCAAGGAACGCGAGCCGCAGATGAAGGCCCTCAGGAAGCGCGTCCTCGCCAAGCGGGCCCAGGCCGCCGCGAAGGGCGAGCCCCTGGAGACCGAGGTCACCGAGGTGATGCTGGACGACGAGCCGGAGGACGACGGGCCGATGGTCGTCGGCCCGCGCAACCAGCCCGCGTCCCGCAACCGAGGCCGTGGCCGACCTTCGGGGAAGCGCCGATGACCGAGCTCACCGACATCACGACGCTGCTGCTCAGCCGGATCCGTGACGTGGCCGACTACCCGGAGCCGGGGGTGATGTTCAAGGACATCACGCCGCTCCTGGCGGACCCGGCGGCCTTCACGGCGCTCACCGACGCCCTGGCGGAGATCGCCGTGCGGGCCGAGGCCACGAAGATCGTCGGCCTGGAGGCCCGAGGGTTCATCCTCGGCGCCCCCGTCGCCGTCCGCGCCGGGATCGGCTTCATCCCCGTACGCAAGGCGGGCAAGCTCCCCGGAGCGACCCTGTCGCAGTCGTACGACCTGGAGTACGGCTCGGCCGAGATCGAGGTGCACGCCGAGGACCTGAGCGTGGCCGACCGCGTCCTGGTCGTCGACGACGTCCTCGCCACCGGCGGCACCGCCGAGGCCTCGCTCCAGCTCATCCGCCGGGCGGGCGCCGAGGTCGCGGGCGTCGCCGTGCTGATGGAGCTCGGCTTCCTCGGCGGCCGAGGCCGTCTGGAGCCGGCTCTCGCGGGCGCTCCGCTGGAGGCGCTCCTCAAGGTCTGAGGGCCGTGGTCGCGGCACCTGGGGGAAAGCCCCGGGAAAGGCCTGGGAAGGCCCTGAGACACCCATAGGACACCGTGGAGGCGGGCCCGGAGGAATCCGGAGCCCGCCTCTCGCGTTCCTCCTGTAGGAGGCCGTCACAGCGGCCGAAAGCGAGTCCGACGCCCAGGATCGCTACCATGGGGTTTCCGGAGCCTGACCGGGGGACCCGGAACGCGCACGAGGAGCCCTCTTGCCAGACGAGGCCCAGCCACTCACCGCCGCCAAGCCCGAGCCTGCCTCGGCCCCCGCGGCGACGCCCGCCAAGAACGCCACGAGCGGGCGGGTCGAGCACGCCCAGACCGCCCCCGACGGCAAGGCGGCCGAGCAGCCACGCCCCAAGCCGGCCCGTTCCGAGCGCCCCGCGAGCACCCCGGCGGTCCGTCCCGCAGCCGCCCCCTCCGGCCGTCCCAGCAGCTCCTCCAACCGTGTCCGCGCCCGCCTGGCCCGGCTCGGCGTGCAGCGCTCGAACCCGTACAACCCGGTCCTGGAGCCGCTGCTACGGATAGTGCGCAGCAACGACCCGAAGATCGAGACGTCGACGCTGCGGCAGATCGAGAAGGCCTACCAGGTCGCCGAGCGCTGGCACCGCGGCCAGAAGCGCAAGAGCGGCGACCCGTACATCACGCACCCGCTCGCCGTGACGACGATCCTCGCCGAGCTGGGCATGGACCCGGCCACGCTGATGGCGGGCCTGCTGCACGACACCGTCGAGGACACCGAGTACGGCCTGGACACGCTCAAGCGCGACTTCGGCGACCAGGTCGCGCTGCTCGTCGACGGTGTCACCAAGCTCGACAAGGTCAAGTTCGGCGAGGCCGCGCAGGCCGAGACCGTCCGCAAGATGGTCGTCGCCATGGCCAAGGACCCCCGCGTCCTGGTCATCAAGCTCGCCGACCGCCTGCACAACATGCGCACCATGCGCTACCTCAAGCGCGAGAAGCAGGAGAAGAAGGCGCGCGAGACCCTCGAGATCTACGCGCCGCTCGCCCACCGCCTGGGCATGAACACCATCAAGTGGGAGCTGGAGGACCTCGCCTTCGCGATCCTCTACCCCAAGATGTACGACGAGATCGTCCGCCTGGTCGCCGAGCGCGCCCCCAAGCGCGACGAATACCTCGCCATAGTGACCGACGAGGTCCAGTCCGACCTGCGCGCCGCCCGCATCAAGGCGACCGTCACCGGCCGCCCGAAGCACTACTACTCCGTCTACCAGAAGATGATCGTCCGCGGCCGTGACTTCGCGGAGATCTACGACCTGGTGGGCATCCGTGTTCTCGTGGACACCGTCAGGGACTGCTACGCCGCCCTCGGCACCGTGCACGCGCGATGGAACCCGGTCCCCGGCCGGTTCAAGGACTACATCGCGATGCCCAAGTTCAACATGTACCAGTCGCTCCACACGACGGTCATCGGCCCCAACGGCAAGCCGGTCGAACTCCAGATCCGCACGTTCGACATGCACCGCCGCGCCGAGTACGGCATCGCCGCGCACTGGAAGTACAAGCAGGAGACCGTCGCCGGTTCCTCCAAGATCCGTACGGATGTGCCCCGGGCCGCCAAGGGGAGCGCGGGCCAGGACACCGTCAACGACATGGCGTGGCTGCGCCAGTTGCTCGACTGGCAGAAGGAGACCGAGGACCCGAGCGAGTTCCTGGAGTCCCTGCGCTTCGACCTCTCCCGCAACGAGGTCTTCGTCTTCACGCCCAAGGGCGACGTCATAGCGCTCCCGGCCGGCGCGACACCGGTGGACTTCGCGTACGCGGTCCACACGGAGGTCGGCCACCGGACGATAGGCGCACGGGTCAACGGACGCCTCGTCCCGCTCGAATCCACCCTGGACAACGGCGACTTGGTGGAGGTCTTCACCTCCAAGGCGGCCGGCGCGGGCCCCTCCCGCGACTGGCTGGGCTTCGTGAAGTCCCCGCGCGCCCGCAACAAGATCCGCGCCTGGTTCTCCAAGGAGCGCCGCGACGAGGCGATCGAGCAAGGGAAGGACGCCATCGCCCGCGCGATGCGCAAACAGAACCTGCCGATCCAGCGCATCCTCACCGGCGACTCCCTGGTCACCCTCGCGCACGAGATGCGCTACCCCGACATCTCGTCGCTGTACGCGGCGATCGGCGAGGGCCATGTCACCGCGCAGAGCGTCGTGCAGAAGCTGGTGCAGGCCCTCGGCGGCGAGGAGGCGGCCACCGAGGAGATCGACGAGAGTGTCCCGCCCGCGCGCGGACGCGGCCGCAAGCGCCGCTCCAACGCCGACCCCGGCGTCGTCGTCAAGGGTGTCGACGACGTGTGGGTCAAGCTCGCCCGCTGCTGTACGCCCGTGCCGGGCGACCCGATCATCGGCTTCGTCACCCGCGGCAGCGGTGTGTCGGTTCACCGCAGCGACTGTGTCAACGTGGACTCGCTGTCCCGTGAGCCCGAGCGCATCCTCGACGTCGAGTGGGCGCCCACCCAGTCCTCGGTCTTCCTGGTCGCCATCCAGGTCGAGGCCCTGGACCGCTCCCGGCTCCTGTCGGACGTCACCCGCGTGCTGTCCGATCAGCACGTCAACATCCTGTCCGCGGCCGTCCAGACCTCCCGCGACCGCGTCGCCACCTCCCGCTTCACCTTCGAGATGGGCGACCCCAAGCACCTGGGGCACGTCCTGAAGGCGGTCAGGGGCGTGGAGGGCGTGTACGACGTGTACCGGGTGACCTCGGCGCGCAGGCCCTCCGACGGGTCCTGAGTTCCGCGGCCCGGCGGCCCGTCGACGGGCCACTACGTAGAGGGGCTCCCGTACGAACCGTACGGGAGCCCCTCTACGTAGTGGCGGGAAAACCCAGCCGCCTCGGCAGCCTCAGCCGCCGAACTCCTGCAGACCCTTCAACGCCTGGTCCAGCAGTGCCTGACGGCCATCGAGCTCCTTCTGGAGCTTGTCGGCCCTCGACGCGTTGCCGGCGGCGCGCGCTGTCTCGATCTGTCCCTGGAGCTTGTCCACGGCGGCCTGCAGCTGACCGGTCAGACCCTCGGCACGCGCGCGTGCCTCCGGGTTGGTCCGGCGCCACTCGGTCTCCTCGGACTCCTGCAGAGCCCGCTCCACCGCGTGCATCCGCCCCTCGACCTTCGGGCGGGCGTCGCGCGGCACATGGCCGATGGCTTCCCAGCGCTCGTTGATGGAACGGAAGGCGGCACGGGCGGCCTTCAGGTCCTGCACCGGGACGAGCTTCTCGGCCTCCTCGGCCAGCTCCTCCTTGAGCTTCAGGTTCTCCGACTGCTCGGCGTCCCGCTCGGCGAAGACCGAGCTGCGCGCCGCGAAGAACACGTCCTGGGCGCCGCGGAAGCGGTTCCACAGGTCGTCCTCGTGCTCGCGCTGGGCGCGGCCCGCGGCCTTCCAGTCCGCCATCAGCTCGCGGTAACGCGCCGCCGTCGGACCCCAGTCCGTGGAGGCGGACAGCGACTCGGCCTCCGCGACCAGCTTCTCCTTGATCTTGCGGGCGTCCTCGCGCTGCGCGTCCAGCGAGGCGAAGTGCGCCTTGCGGCGCTTGGAGAACGCCGAGCGCGCGTGCGAGAAGCGGTGCCACAGCTCGTCGTCCGACTTACGGTCGAGTCGCGGCAGCCCCTTCCAGGTGTCCACCAGCGAGCGCAGCCGCTCGCCGGCCGCTCGCCACTGGTCGCTCTGCGCCAGCTCCTCCGCCTCGACGACCAGCGCCTCCTTGGCGTGCCGCGCCTCGTCGGACTGCTTCGCACGCTGGACCTTGCGCTCCTCACGGCGCGCGTCGACCGTCTTGACGAGCTTGTCCAGCCGCTTCTTCAGCGCGTCCAGATCGCCGACCGCGTGGTGGGCGTCCACCTGTTCGCGGATATGACCGATCGCGATCTGGGCGTCCTTCGCCGACAAGTCGGTGGTTTTCACTCGCCGCTCGAGGAGGCCGATCTCGACAACCAGGCCTTCGTACTTGCGCTCGAAGTAGGCCAGCGCCTCATCAGGCGAGCCGGCCTGCCAGGAACCGACGACCTGCTCGCCGTCGGCGGTACGCACGTACACGGTCCCCGTCTCGTCGACGCGGCCCCACGGGTCGCTGCTCACAGCGCCTCCTCCACATGATGCCTGCGAGGGGCTTCAGCGCCCCTGGGCATCGTCCACAGTTTCGTCACGGCCAACATAGGCGACCAGCCCGGCGGCTGTCCGCATCCAGCGCGACCGAAATTTCGCAGTTGACGGTCAGGATTTCGTCACGGTCATCTTGTTGATCACGGCCGTCGCGTTGGGCGCCCCGTCGCCCTGGCCTGTGCTCTCTCCGGCCGCGGCGATCTTCTTGAGAACCGTGAGGCCGGACTTGGAAATCGTTCCGAACGGTGTGTAGTCGGCCGGCAGCTGGCTGTCCTGGTAGACGAGGAAGAACTGGCTGCCGCCTGTGTTGCGTCCCTGCTTCGTCTGGGCGTTGTACTGGTTCGCCATCGCGAGCGTGCCCGCCGGGTAGACACCGCCCTTGAGGGTGGTGTCCTTCAGGTTCTCGTCCGGGATCGTGTACCCGGGACCGCCGGTGCCGGTGCCCTTCGGGTCACCGCACTGCAGCACGTAGATGCCGTTCGTGGTGAGCCGGTGGCACTTGGTGTGGTCGAAGAACCCCTTGCTCGCGAGGAAGTCGAACGAGTTCACGGTGTGCGGGGCCGCGGCCGTCTTCAGCGCGATGTCGATGTCGCCGCAGGTCGTCGCCAGCTTCATCGTGTAGTCCGCCGACTTGTCGATGCTCATCGCCGGCTCCTTCTTCCAGCTCAGCGACTTCACCGCGCCTTCGGCGGGCTTGGCGCACGGGTCCGGCGCCTTGGTGGGCGCGGAGGCGCTCGGGCTGACTTCCGCGCCCGCGTTGGCCTTCTTGTCGTCGTTCTTGAAGACCCCGGTCGCGTACGACACCACACCGCCGACGACGATCACGCCGAGGACCGACGCGACCACCGTGTTGCGCATGTGTGACTTGCGCCGCGCGGCCGTACGCCGCTGCTGCTGCCGCAAGAACTTCTCCCGGGCGAGCTGACGCCGCCGCTGTTCCTGGGTGACCACCGGGTTATCTCCTCATGCGTCTCGTACGTCAAGTGGGACGCGTGCGTCTTGTGAGCCGACCGCCTGCGTGTGCCCCGTACCGTATATGGGTTAGCTGAGGAAACGGCAGCGCCGGTAGGCTCTGATCCACAGCCAGCCACCCCGTACGGCACCACGCGTACGCCCACCACGAAGGACGATCGTGCTCATTGCCGGGTTCCCCGCCGGGGCCTGGGGCACCAACTGTTACCTGGTCGCCCCCGCCGCCGGTGAGGAGTGCGTGATCATCGACCCGGGCCACCAGGCCGCCCAGGGAGTCGAGGACGCACTCAAGAAGCATCGGCTCAAGCCCGTCGCCGTCCTCCTCACCCACGGCCACATCGACCACGTGGCCTCGGTCGTGCCCGTCTGCGGCGCGCATGACGTACCGGCCTGGATCCACCCCGACGACCGGTACATGATGAGCGACCCGGAGCGGGCGCTCGGCCGGTCCATCGGCATGCCGCTGATGGGCGAGCTGACCGTGGGGGAGCCGGACGACGTACGGACGCTGACCGACGGCACGCGGCTGGAGCTGGCCGGTCTCGAGCTGTCCGTCGCGCACGCGCCCGGCCATACCAAGGGGTCGGTGACGTTCCGGATGCCCGAAGCCCGCGACGGATCAGACATTCCGCCGGTCTTCTTCTCGGGAGATCTGCTCTTCGCCGGCTCCATCGGACGCACCGACCTGCCCGGCGGTGACATGGACGAGATGCTCGGCTCGCTGGCCCGTGTGTGCCTGCCGCTCGACGACTCGACCGTGGTGCTGTCCGGCCACGGCCCCCAGACGACCATCGGCCAGGAGCGCGCCACCAACCCGTATCTGCGGCAGGTGGCGGCGGACCGCCAAGCGCGCGGCGCCGAGCCCGCTCCCCGACGAGGAATGTGACGAGAGACTTTCGTGAGCACCTTCAAGGCCCCCAAGGGCACGTACGACCTGATCCCGCCGGAGAGCGCCAAGTACCTCGCCGTGCGCGAGGCGATCGCCGCGCCGCTGCGCAACTCCGGCTACGGCTACATCGAGACGCCCGGCTTCGAGAACGTCGAACTCTTCGCGCGCGGCGTCGGTGAGTCCACCGACATCGTGACCAAGGAGATGTACGCCTTCGAGACCAAGGGCGGCGACCAGCTCGCCCTGCGTCCCGAGGGCACGGCCTCCGTACTGCGCGCCGCGCTGGAGGCCAACCTGCACAAGGCCGGCAACCTCCCCGTCAAGCTCTGGTACTCGGGCTCCTACTACCGCTACGAGCGCCCCCAGAAGGGCCGTTACCGCCACTTCTCGCAGGTCGGTGCCGAGGCGATCGGGGCCGAGGACCCGGCGCTCGACGCCGAGCTGATCATCCTCGCGGACCAGGCGTACCGCTCGCTGGGCCTGCGTGACTTCCGCATCCTGCTGAACTCGCTGGGCGACCAGGAGTGCCGTCCGGTCTACCGGGCCGCCCTGCAGGACTTCCTGCGCGGCCTGGACCTGGACGAGGACACGCTGCGCCGTTCCGAGATCAACCCCCTGCGGGTCCTCGACGACAAGCGCGATGACGTGCAGAAGCAGCTGGTGGGTGCGCCGCTGCTGCGCGACTACCTGTGCGACGCGTGCAAGACGTACCACGAGGAGGTGCGTGAGCTGATCACCGCCGCGGGCGTCTCCTTCGAGGACGACCCGAAGCTGGTGCGCGGCCTGGACTACTACACGCGGACCACCTTCGAGTTCGTCCACGACGGTCTGGGCTCCCAGTCCGCGGTGGGCGGCGGCGGGCGCTACGACGGGCTGTCCGAGATGATCGGTGGTCCCGCGCTGCCGTCGGTGGGCTGGGCACTGGGCGTCGACCGTACGGTGCTCGCCCTGGAGGCGGAGGGTGTTTCGCTCGAACTCCCCGCGGCCACGAGCGTGTTCGCCGTTCCGCTGGGGGAGGAGGCCCGCCGGGTGCTCTTCGCCAAGGTGACCGAGTTGCGCAAGCTCGGTGTCGCCGCCGACTTCTCCTACGGTTCCAAGGGGCTCAAGGGGGCGATGAAGAACGCGAACCGGTCGGGGGCGCGGTACGCGATCGTCGCCGGTGAGCGGGATCTCGCCGAGGGTGTCGTCCAGCTCAAGGACATGGAGTCCGGTGAGCAGGTGGCGATCGGTGTGAACGAGATCGTGGCGGAGCTCGAGACGCGACTGGGCTGAGAACCGGGTTCCCCGCCCCCGCCGCCCCTACCCGACCCATCCTGTCCCTGGGGGCTCCGCCCCCAGACCCCCATCGGCCTGAACGGCCTCGTCCTCATACGCCGGACGGGCTGAAAGATGCGCGCCAGCGCTCTTAAGGGGCGCGGGGAACTGCGCGACCAGCCCCCACCCGCCCGCAGACAGGGAACACACCCGGGGGGGCTGGGGGCGCAGCCCCCCGGGGCGGGAGAAGGTCAGTCCAGCAGGCCGAAGCGCATCGCGCTCGTCACCGCCGCGGTGCGGTCGTCCACCCCCAGTTTGGTGAAGGCCCGCAGCAGGTGGGTCTTCACGGTGGACTCGCCGATGAACAGGCGGCGCCCGATCTCGGCGTTCGTGCAGCCCTCCGCCACCAGCCGCAGCACCGCCGTCTCACGCTCGGACAACCTCGGCCGCTCCGGCTTCGTGCGGAGCTGATCGACGAGGCGGGCGGCGACGGAGGGTGCCAGCACGGTCTCACCGCGCGCGGCGGAGCGGACGGCGTCGGCGAGTTCGGCGCGGGGGAGGTCCTTCAGGAGATAGCCCGCGGCTCCGGCCTCGACCGCCCGCAGAATGTCCCGGTCCGTCTCGTACGTCGTCAGCACGATGACCCGGCAGCCCAGCCCCGCCTCGGTCATCCGCACGATCGAGTCGACACCCCCGCCCCCCGGCATCCGCAGGTCCATCAGGACGATGTCCGGCCGGAGTTCGGCCGCCAGCGCCTCCGCCTGCGGGCCGCTCGACGCGTCGGCGATCACATCGAGGTCGGGCTCGGCACTGAGCATCGCGCGCAGCCCTTCCCGTACGACGGGATGGTCGTCGGCCAGGACGATGCGGATCACGAGTCACTCCTTGGAACGGGCAGGCGGACGGTGACGGTCGTGCCCTCGCCGGGCGCGCTGCGCACCTGGGCCCTGCCGCCCACTTCCGCGGCCCGGGCGCGCAGCCCGGTCAGACCGTAGCCGCCGGTCGGCGCGGCGGGGTCGAAGCCGGGGCCGTCGTCCCGTACGGAGAGGGTCAGGCAGTCGTGGGCGTACGTCAGGGCGACCGCGATCGTCGACGAAGTCCCCGCGTGTTTACGGACGTTGGCGAGCGCCTCCTGGCAGGAGCGCAGGACCACGACCTCGGGCCCGGCGGGCAGCGCGCGTGCGGGTCCGGTGATGTCGACCGTCGCCTCGTGGCGCGCGGCCAGCCGGCGCAGCGCGTCGGGCAGCGAGGCCCCGTCGAGGTCGGCGGGCGCGCCTCCGGCGACCAGGGCCCGCGCCTCGGCGAGGTTCTGCCGGGCCGTCTCCGCCATCAGGGACAGGTGGCGGCGGGCCTGCGGGACGTCGTGGTCGAGTTCGGCCTCGACCGCCTGCACCAGCATCAGCAGGCTCGTGAAGCCCTGTGCGAGTGTGTCGTGGATCTCCCGGGAGAGCCGTTCCCGTTCGGCCAGCGCGCCGTGTGCCGACGAGAGCCGGGAGAGCTCGTGGCGACTGGCGTCCAGTTCGGCGATCAGCTCGGCCCGTTCCTGGCTCTGCTCGATGATGCGGATGGTCCAGTTGCCGAAGGCCACCGCGAAGACGAGGGTGACCACGCCGAAGAGCGAGTTGAAGAAGACGTCCTGGTCGCTCGGCCACCACAGCAGCGCCCAACCCACCACCGGCGCGATGTTGATGACCGTCACGGCCGCGAGCGCCCAGCGCAGCCGCAGCGCCATGAAGCACTGGGGGACGAGCGCGAAGGCCATCAGCCGGGTCTCGCCGACGAGGATCCCCGACGGCAGGAACAGCACGATCGCTCCCGCGAGATAGCCGAGGGCCCGGCGTTCGTCGGGCGGGTCGCCGCTGAGGACGGGGCGCCCCACCGCCACGTACCAGGGAATCAGCGCCACCAGCAGCGCCGCCGAGACGAGGCGGAGGTGCCACCCCGGATGCCCCGTGCCGAGCACGAACACCAGGGTGGCCACACACACGATCGCGAAGTACGAGTCCCAGAGCCGGAAGGAGCGGTCCCAGGTGTACGAGCTCTTCGCGCCGCCAGGTCCGGCGACCCGTTCGGTCATCCGTCGCGATGGTTCTTCCAGCGGAAGGTCAGCAGACACAGCAGCAATCCTCCGACGCACCACGCCCCCAGCACCAGGGCGATCCGCCCGAACTCCCAGCCGCCCGCCTGCTCCAGGACCTTCGCCGACTCGGGCAGGAACACTCCGCGCAGCCCCTGGCACATCCACTTCAGCGGGAACAGGGCGCCGATGTTCAGCATCCAGCCGGGGATCGTGTCGATGGCGATGTAGACCCCGGAGATGAACTGCAGCACGAGGAAGGGCAGTACGACGACGGAGGTGGCGCTCTTGCCGGACTTCGGGACCGAGCTGATCGCGATGCCGAGCAGGGCGCAGGCCGTCAGGCCCAGGACGAAGATCCAGGCGAAGTCGGCCCACTTGGCGGGATCCGAGGGCAGCTTCACGTCGTACAGCGACGTGCCGACGACGAGCAGGATCGCCGTCTCCAGGAGACCGGTGACCAGAACCAGCCAGATCTTGCCCAGGAAGTACGCGGCCGGTGGCATCGGAGTGCCGCGCAGCCGCCGCAGCACCTTCTCGTCCCGCTCGATGGCTATGGAGATGCCGAGGGACTGGAAGCTCGTGGACATGATGCCCGCGGCCATCATCGCCGGGACGTACAGCTGGGAGGCGGTGATGCCCGCGCCCCGCACGTCGTCCTTGAAGATCGACGCGAAGAGGAACAGGAAGACGACGGGGAAGGCGAAGGTGAACACCACCTGGTCGCGCTGACGGAAGAACTGCTTGATCTCCAGGGCGCCCCGCCGCAGGCCGAGCCCCCAGGCTCCGGGCAGCCCCCCCGAGGACGCCTCACTGCGTACGCGTTCGGTCGTCAGGGTCATCGCGCGCTCTCCTGTCCGGTCAGGCGGAGATAGACGTCCTCCAGGGTCGGGCGGGTCACGCTCAGCCCGGGTATCTCGCCGTCGAAGCGGCGGGTGAGCTCGGCGACCGTGCGGGTGGGGGTGTCCGTGCGCTCACGGCGCTCGGTGCCGTCGGCCTCCGTCCACTCGACGGTCGCCTCGGTGCCGAAGCGTTCGCGCAGCGCGGCGGGTTCGCCTTCCGCGACGACCCGGCCCCGCGCGACGACCGCGAGCCGGTCCGCCAGTGCCTCCGCCTCCTCCAGGTAGTGGGTGGTGAGCAGGATGGTCGTGCCCTCGTCGGCCAGTTTCCGGATCAGGTCCCAGAACTGGCGGCGGGCGGCCGGGTCGAAGCCGGTCGTCGGTTCGTCCAGGAGCAGCAGCTCGGGGCCGCCGATCACCCCGAGCGCCACGTCCAGACGCCTGCGCTGGCCGCCCGAGAGCGCCTTGACGCGGCTGTCCGTCTTCGCCTCCAGACCGACGAGCCCGATGACCTCCTCCGGGTCGCGGGGCCTCGGGTAGTAGCGGGCGAAGTGCCGTACGGTCTCGCCGACCGTCAACTCCGCGGGCGCCGATTCGTCCTGCCAGACGATGCCGACCCGCGAGCGCCACGCGCGTGTGCCCGTCGCTGGATCCGCGCCGAGCACGGACACCTCGCCCGCGTCCCGCCCGCGGTTGCCCTGGAGGATCTCCACCGTGGTGCTCTTGCCCGCGCCATTGGGTCCGAGCAGGCCGAACACCTCGCCGCGGCGGATGCCGAGATCGATGCCGTCGACGGCGGTCACGTCCCCGTACTGCTTGCGCAGCCCCCGTACGTCCACCGCGAGTTCGTTCGCGTGTGTTGTCATGCCGTCGAGCCTGCCGCCGAAGCGAACGTTCCGGGACGACCGTGCGTACCTCCTTATGTCCATCGAACGGTGGACACACATCTGGGTGCGGCACAATGTCGGTTGCCCGCAGGCCCTTCGAGACTACGGAAACGGCGTGATGAGCAAGACGACAGTCAAGGACGTCTCCATCGACCAGGAACGCTCCGACGGTCCCCGGACGGTCGGCGGCAGCCGGGCGCTCGCCCTGTTGCTGGTGATCACCGGTGCGGCCGGTCTGCTCGCCGCGTGGGTCATCACGATCGACAAGTTCAAGCTGCTGGAGAACCCGAACTTCGTGCCGGGGTGCAGCCTGAACCCGGTCGTCTCCTGCGGCAACATCATGAAGAGCAAGCAGGCCGCGGCCTTCGGGTTCCCCAACCCGATGCTCGGTCTCGTCGCGTACGGCATCGTGATCTGCGTCGGGATGAGCCTGCTCGCGCGGGCCACCTACCCGCGCTGGTACTGGCTGACCTTCAACGCCGGCACCCTCTTCGGTGTCGGATTCTGCACCTGGCTGCAGTTCCAGTCGCTGTACCGGATCAACTCGCTGTGCCTGTGGTGCTCGCTGGCCTGGGTCGCCACGATCATCATGTTCTGGTACGTGACCTCGTCGAACATCCGCAACAACTTCCTGCCCGCCCCACGCTGGCTGAAGAGCTTCTTCGGCGAGTTCACCTGGGTCCTGCCCGTCATGCACATCGGGATCATCGGGATGCTGATCCTGACCCGCTGGTGGGATTTCTGGACCAGCTGACAGCCCTGCGGGGATTGTCAGTGGTGTGACATAGGGTTTTGGACGTGGAGCCCGACCTGTTCACCGCCGCAGCAGAAGAACGCCAGGAGAAGGACCCGTCCAGCAGCCCCCTGGCCGTACGGATGCGCCCGCGTACCCTCGACGAGGTCGTGGGCCAGCAGCATCTGCTGAAGCCGGGCTCACCCCTGCGCAGACTTGTCGGCGAGGGGAACGGCGGGCCGGCCGGACCGTCCTCGGTGATCCTCTGGGGCCCGCCCGGCACCGGCAAGACGACCCTCGCGTACGTCGTCTCCAAGGCCACCAACAAGCGCTTCGTGGAGCTCTCCGCGATCACCGCGGGCGTCAAGGAAGTCCGCGCGGTCATCGACGGCGCCCGCCGCGCCACCGGCGGCTTCGGCAAGGAGACCGTCCTCTTCCTGGACGAGATCCACCGCTTCAGCAAGGCCCAGCAGGACTCCCTGCTCCCGGCCGTCGAGAACCGCTGGGTGACCCTGATCGCCGCGACGACCGAGAACCCGTACTTCTCGGTGATCTCCCCGCTGCTGTCCCGCTCCCTCCTCCTCACCCTCGAACCGCTCACCGATGACGACCTGCGCGGCCTGCTGCGCCGGGCGCTCACCGACGAGCGCGGCCTCAAGGAGGCCGTCACCCTCCCCGAGGACACCGAGCGGCACCTGCTGCGCATCGCCGGGGGAGACGCCCGCCGTGCGCTGACCGCCCTGGAGGCGGCGGCCGGCGCGGCGCTCGACAAAGGCGAGCAGGAGATCACCCTCCAGACCCTGGAGGAGACCGTCGACCGCGCCGCCGTGACGTACGACCGCGACGGCGACCAGCACTACGACGTGGCGAGCGCGCTCATCAAGTCCATCCGCGGCTCCGACGTGGACGCCGCGCTGCACTACCTGGCCCGGATGATCGAGGCCGGCGAAGACCCCCGCTTCATCGCCCGCCGCCTGATGATCTCCGCCAGCGAGGACATCGGCCTCGCCGACCCGAACGCGTTGCCGATAGCCGTGGCCGCCGCCCAGGCCGTCGCCATGATCGGCTTCCCCGAGGCCGCCCTGACCCTCAGCCACGCCACCATCGCCCTGGCCCTGGCCCCGAAGTCCAACGCCGCGACGATGGCCATCGGCGCCGCGATGGAGGACGTACGCAAGGGGCACGCGGGCCCGGTGCCGATGCATCTGCGCGACGGGCACTACAAGGGCGCGGCCAAGCTCGGGCACGCCCAGGGGTATGTGTATCCGCACGACCTGCCCGAGGGCATCGCCGCCCAGCAGTACGCCCCGGAAGAGCTCAAGAACCGCGAGTACTACACACCGACCCGGCACGGCGCCGAGGCGCGCTACGCGGACGCGGTCGAGTGGACCAGGAAGCGCCTCGGTAGAGGACGGTCCTGACCACCCTGTAACATGACCCGAAGCGCTGCGTCCCGTGTCCGGCTCCGGTCGGCACCACCAGAACGGGACATCCAGCCGGAGCCCCTGCCACCACGGAGGGATTCCAGGAGCGTCGCGCACCGTCGAAGGTGTCGCGGGCAGCCCACCACCACCCGGTCTCCGGGAACGGTCGGTGGGCCACTCGCGTGCTGCACGTATGTGCCCAGACCCAGGAGCGGCTGCCCGCCCCGTCCGTAGGGACGAGGAGGGTTTCCCGGGCTGCGGATTGCGACCTCCCTTAACTCTGGTGAGCCGAAATCGAAGAAAGAGAAAAAGTGGCGAATCAGTCCCGCCCCAAGGTCAAGAAGTCGCGTGCCCTCGGTATCGCGCTGACCCCGAAGGCCGTCAAGTACTTCGAGGCCCGCCCCTACCCGCCGGGCGAGCACGGCCGTGGCCGCAAGCAGAACTCGGACTACAAGGTCCGTCTGCTCGAGAAGCAGCGTCTGCGCGCGCAGTACGACGTGTCCGAGCGCCAGCTCGTCCGCGCCTACGAGCGTGCCTCCAAGGTCCAGGGCAAGACCGGTGAGGCCCTGATCATCGAGCTCGAGCGCCGTCTCGACGCGCTGGTCCTGCGTTCGGGCATCGCCCGCACGATCTACCAGGCCCGCCAGATGGTCGTCCACGGCCACATCGAGGTCAACGGCCAGAAGGTCGACAAGCCCTCGTTCCGCGTCCGTCCCGACGACGTCGTGATGGTCCGCGAGCGCAGCCGTAGCAAGACCCTGTTCGAGGTCTCCCGCGCCGGTGGTTTCGCCCCCGACGGCGAGACCCCGCGCTACCTCCAGGTGAACCTCCCGGCCCTGGCCTTCCGCCTGGACCGCGAGCCGAACCGCAAGGAGATCCCGGTGATCTGCGACGAGCAGCTCGTCGTCGAGTACTACGCCCGCTGATCGTCTTACAGCGGACGCGGCACCACCTGCGTGTCAGCCCGTCGTCTCCCCGCCCTTCGAGGTGGGCGAGACGGCGGGCTTGCGCGTGTCCGGGGGAAGCCCGCGCGGCGCGGGCACCGCACCCAGCGGCCGGGGCCCCGGCCGCCGCAGTGCCCGCGCCACCGCCGCCTCCCGCCCGAGCCGTGCCCCCGCCCGTACGCACTCCTCGTACCGCTCGTCGCCCAGCCGCCGCCGGGCACCGGCCTCGCACCGCTCGTGCGGCGCGTTGTAGTACGCCGAGCCGAACAGCGGCAGGCCCACCGAGGGCCACAGCCGGGCCGCCGCCCCTTGCAGCAGCGCGGCCTCGGCCGGATCGCCCTCCGCCTCCGTGACCAGCGCCAGCAGTTCGATCGCGAGGACCGTGCCGAGCAGGTCGTGGAAGGCGTGCCCGGTGTCCAGGCACTGTTCCAGGAGATCCCGGGCGCGCCCCGGATCACCCGCGGCCTGGGCCTCGTACGCCAGCACATACTGCGCGTACGCGAGCGCCCAGCGCTCCCCGTGGTCCTCGCAGACCCGGCGGACGTCCTCGCTCACCGCGCCCGGCAGCCGCTCCTCGGACGTGCACAGCTCATGGCTCCAGCCGATCGCCGTCCGCAGCGTCTGGTGGCGTGGCAGGGCGTCGCGCCCGCCGCCGGTCAGCAGCCGGAAGCGGTCCTCGAGCCGGGACAGCAGCTGCCCGGGGGAGAGGGCGCTCAGCCGGCCCGCAGCCAGCTCGACGGCGAGCGGGATCCCGTCCAGGCGTCGGCACAGCTCCAGGACGTGCGCCCGGTTGCCGTCGTCCAGCGCGAACCCGGGCACCCGGGCCGCCGCCCGGTCCGTGAACAGCTCCGCGGCCTCCCGCTCGGGCAGCGGGGCCAGCGGGAAGAGCAGCTCACCCTCGACCTCCAGCGGTCTGCGGCCCACGGCGAGCACTCGCAGCCCCGGCGCATGCCGCAGCAGTTCGCCCACCAGCGCGGCGCACGCGTCCACCAGATGCTCGAACCCGTCCACGACCAGCAGGAGTTGACGCTCGGCGAGATGGTCGAGGAGCAGTCGGCGGGGTGGTCTCGACGTCTGGTGCGCCAGACCGAGGGCCTCCACGAGTGCGTGCGCGACGAGATCCGGATCGCGTACGGAGGCCAGCTCCACCCGCCATGAGCCGTCGCGCGGCCCGATCCGTACCGCGGCCCGTGCCGCGAGGCGCGACTTGCCCACGCCGCCCATGCCCGTCACCGTCACCAGGCGGGCCCGCCGCAGCGTCTCCGCCAGCTGTGCGAGTTCGGCCGCGCGACCCACGAACGCGTTGAGTTCCAGGGGCAGATTGCCGGGCGTGGACCGGTCGGAGCACTCAGAAGCTCGCATGGGACACGGAGCGTACTGACCCGTAAGCGGTCCGTACAATCGCTTCGCGCAACTACGGGCCGGGCAGCCGGTAATGCGGTACGGAGCGGCGGCCCCGGCGCGATAGGCTCGGGGGACGACTTTTTGATGTTCAGACACGATGTCCAGGCACGTACTGGCAGGCACGTACTAGGGAGCGGGTGCGACAGTGTCCGGTGGAGAGGTGGCCGGGATCCTGGTGGCCGTCTTCTGGGCGATCCTGGTCTCCTTCCTCGCCGTCGCACTGGCGAGGCTGGCCCAGACGCTCAGGGCGACCACCAAGCTGGTGGCGGACGTGACCGACCAGGCCGTCCCGTTGCTGGCCGACGCCTCCGCGGCGGTGCGCTCCGCGCAGACCCAGATCGACCGGGTCGACGCCATCGCGTCGGACGTCCAGGAGGTCACCTCGAACGCGTCGGCGCTCTCCACGACCGTCGCGTCCACCTTCGGCGGCCCGCTGGTGAAGGTCGCGGCGTTCGGCTACGGCGTCCGCCGGGCCATCGGCGGCCGCAAGGACAATGTGCCCCCCAAGGCCTCCCGTCGTACCGTGATCGTGGGCCGCACCGTCCCGTCCGCGCGACGGGGAAAGCGGAAGAAGGACTGACGCAGCGATGTTCCGCCGTACGTTCTGGTTCACCGCCGGCGCAGCCGCGGGTGTGTGGGCCACCACCAAGGTCAACCGCAAGCTCAAGCAGCTGACCCCCGAGAGCCTCGCGGCCCAGGCCGCGAACAAGGCGATCGAGGCCGGGCACCGGCTCAAGGACTTCGCGCTCGACGTCCGCGACGGCATGGCCGAGCGGGAGGCCGAACTGGACGAGGCGCTCGGGCTCGATCACCGCCCCGAGCTGCCCGCGCCCCGGCGCATCGCCGCGATCGAGAACAGTCCGAGACACAGCAAGAACCCGACGTACGTCGAGAGGTCGACGTACTCGTACAACCGGAATGAGGACCACTGATGGAGTCGGCCGAGATTCGCCGCCGCTGGTTGAGCTTCTACGAGGAGCGCGGTCACACCGTCGTTCCCTCGGCGTCGCTCATCGCGGACGACCCGACTCTGCTCCTGGTCCCCGCGGGCATGGTCCCCTTCAAGCCGTACTTCCTCGGTGAGGTCAAGCCGCCGTGGTCGCGCGCCACCAGCGTGCAGAAGTGCGTGCGCACGCCCGACATCGAAGAGGTCGGCAAGACCACCCGGCACGGCACGTTCTTCCAGATGTGCGGCAACTTCTCCTTCGGCGACTACTTCAAGGAAGGCGCCATCACCTACGCCTGGGAGCTGCTCACCTCGCCCCAGGACAAGGGCGGTTACGGCCTCGACCCCGAGCGCCTGTGGATCACGGTCTACCTCGACGACGACGAGGCCGAGACCATCTGGCGCGACAAGATCGGCGTCCCGGCCGAGCGCATCCAGCGTCTGGGCAAGAAGGACAACTACTGGTCCATGGGCGTCCCCGGCCCCTGCGGCCCGTGCTCCGAGATCAACTACGACCGCGGCCCCGAGTTCGGCGTCGAGGGCGGCCCCGCCGTCAACGACGAGCGGTATGTGGAGATCTGGAACCTGGTCTTCATGCAGTACGAGCGCGGTGAGGGCACCTCGAAGGAGGACTTCGAGATCCTCGGCGAGCTGCCCAGCAAGAACATCGACACCGGCCTCGGCATGGAACGCCTCGCCATGATTCTGCAGGGCGTGCAGAACATGTACGAGATCGACACCTCCATGGCCGTCATCAAGAAGGCCACCGAGCTGACGGGCGTCGAGTACGGCGCCGCCCACGACTCCGACGTCTCGCTGCGCGTGGTCACCGACCACATGCGCACCTCCGTGATGCTCATCGGCGACGGTGTCAGCCCCGGCAACGAGGGTCGCGGCTACGTCCTGCGCCGCATCATGCGCCGCGCCATCCGCAACATGCGGCTGCTCGGCGCCACCGGTCCGGTCGTCAAGGACCTCATCGACGTCGTGATCGAGATGATGGGCCAGCAGTACCCGGAGCTCGTCACCGACCGGCAGCGCATCGAGACCGTGGCCCTCGCCGAGGAGGCCGCCTTCCTCAAGACCCTGAAGGCCGGCACGAACATCCTCGACACGGCCATCACGGACACCAAGGAGTCCGGCGGCACGGTCCTCGCCGGCGACAAGGCCTTCCTGCTCCACGACACCTGGGGCTTCCCGATCGACCTCACCCTCGAAATGGCCGCCGAGCAGGGCCTTTCGGTGGACGAGGACGGCTTCCGGCGTCTGATGAAGGAGCAGCGGAACAAGGCCAAGGCCGACGCCCAGGCCAAGAAGACCGGCCACGCCGACCTCGGCGCCTACCGCCAGATCGCCGACGCCGCCGGTGAGACCGAGTTCATCGGCTACGACCGCACCGCCGGCGAGTCGCGCATCGTCGGCATCCTGGTCGACGGTGTCTCCTCGCCCGCCGCCACCGAGGGCGACGAGGTCGAGATCGTCCTCGACCGCACCCCGTTCTACGCCGAGGGCGGCGGCCAGATCGGCGACACCGGCCGCATCAAGGTCGACACCGGCGCCGTCATCGAGATCCGCGACTGCCAGAAGCCCGTCCCGGGTGTGTACGTGCACAAGGGCGTCGTCCAGGTCGGCGAGGTCACCGTCGGCGCCCAGGCCCAGGCCACCATCGACTCCCGTCGCCGGACGGCCATCGCCCGCGCCCACTCGGCCACGCATCTCACCCACCAGGCGCTGCGCGACGCCCTCGGTCCGACGGCCGCCCAGGCCGGTTCCGAGAACCAGCCCGGCCGCTTCCGCTTCGACTTCGGTTCCCCCTCGGCCGTTCCGACGGCCGTCATGACCGACGTCGAGCAGAAGATCAACGAGGTGCTCGCCCGCGACCTGGACGTGCACGCCGAGATCCTGAGCCTCGACGAGGCCAAGAAGCAGGGCGCCATCGCCGAGTTCGGCGAGAAGTACGGTGAGCGCGTCCGTGTCGTGACCATCGGCGACTTCTCCAAGGAGCTGTGCGGCGGCACGCACGTGCACAACACCTCCCAGCTCGGCTTGGTCAAGCTGCTCGGCGAGTCCTCGATCGGCTCCGGCGTACGGCGTATCGAGGCCCTCGTCGGTGTCGACGCCTACAACTTCCTCGCCCGCGAGCACACGGTCGTCGCCCAGCTCCAGGAGCTGATCAAGGGCCGTCCCGAGGAGCTGCCCGAGAAGGTCTCCGCCATGCTCGGCAAGCTGAAGGACGCCGAGAAGGAGATCGAGAAGTTCCGCGCGGAGAAGGTCCTGCAGGCCGCCGCCGGTCTCGCCGGGTCCGCCAAGGACGTCCAGGGTGTGGCTCTGGTCACCGGCCAGGTCCCGGACGGCACCAGCGCCGACGACCTGCGCAAGCTGGTTCTCGACGTGCGCGGCCGCATCCAGGGCGGACGGGCCGCCGTGGTGGCCCTGTTCACCACGGCGGGTGGCAAGCCGCTCACCGTCATCGCCACCAACGAGGCCGCCCGCGAGCGCGGTCTCAAGGCCGGTGACCTGGTGCGTACGGCCGCCAAGACCCTCGGCGGCGGCGGTGGCGGCAAGCCCGACGTCGCCCAGGGCGGCGGCCAGAACGCGGCCGCCATCGGCGAGGCCGTCGACGCGGTCGAGCGGCTCGTCGCCGAGACGGCCAAGTGAGCGCGGACGGTACCGAGAGCGGGGGCGGCCGCGGCATGCGCCGCGGCCGCCGGCTCGCGATCGACGTCGGGGACGCCCGGATCGGGGTCGCCTCGTGCGACCCCGACGGGATCCTCGCGACTCCGGTCGAGACCGTGCCGGGGCGCGATGTCCCTGCCGCGCAGCGCCGGCTGAAGCAACTCGTCGAGGAGTACGAGCCGATCGAGGTCGTCGTCGGGCTCCCTCGCTCCCTCAAGGGGGGCGAGGGCCCGGCCGCCGTGAAGGTGCGCGCCTTCGCCCAGGAGCTGGCCCGGGCGATCGCGCCCGTCGGGGTCCGCCTCCTCGACGAGAGGATGACCACGGTGACGGCCAGCCAGGGTCTACGCGCGTCGGGCGTGAAGTCGAAAAAGGGCAGGTCCGTCATCGATCAGGCGGCCGCCGTCATCATCCTTCAGCAGGCTCTGGAGTCCGAACGGGCGTCGGGGAAGGCGCCGGGCGAGGGCGTCGAGACCACTGCCTGAGCTGTCGTTCAAGGGTCACCGGTCCCAGGCGTGAACGTCGCGACCGTCGATTGTGAGAGCGGACGTGCCCCGTCTGTGGAACCCGTCACGACAGGGACACGGACGGGGCGAAGAACCTTTCTGGCCGTCAGGCGGGCGGTCGCAACCGGTGGAGCTGGTGAAAGACCTCAACGGGGTGCTTCCGTGACGGGGCTGCCGACGGTGAGGTAGGAAGCCAAGCAGGCGACTGCCGGCCATTTCCCAGCCGAGAAATGAATGTCAACTGATCGCGATACGGTAACGTTCCGCGCCATGTGGGACTGTTCGAACAGCTGTCACACAGCAGAAGAGGCGGATAGGATGCCGGGTCACGGGCGCTCAGCCCCCACCGCCTCGCGGCTCGTAGGGGATCGATGACTGAGTATGGCCGGGGCGCAGGCTCCGAACCGTGGAATCCGGAGGACCCGTTGTACGGGGATGGCGGATGGGAAGGGCAGGCCGTCGACGGCCAGTCCCCCTACGGCGGCCAGCCGCAGCACTATCCGCAGCAGCCGCAGCACTATCCGCAGCAGCCGCAGCCGCAGCCGCAGCCGCAGCCGCAGCCGCAGGCGCAGTACGGCGAATGGGGTCCCGGTCCGCAGGGCGGCTACGGCCAGGGTCAGCAGCACTACCACGGCCAGGGTCAGCAGGAGTACCACGGTCAGGAGCAGCAGCAGTACAACAACCAGGGGCAGCAGCAGTTCCACGACCAGGGACAGCAGCACTTTCCCGGCCAGGGCCAGCAGCAGTACGCCGGCCAGGAGCAGCAGTACGTCGATCCGGGTCAGCAGCAGTACCACGGCCAGGAGCAGCAGCAGTACCACAACGGCGGGTGGGACAACGGGACGCAGCGCCAAGTCGCCTACGCCGCCGACCCGACGGACCCGTACGGGGACCAGGCCGCCGTGTACGCCGCCGAGCAGCCGGACCAGTACGGCACGCCCGACGCGTACCCGCCGCCGGAGCCGCCCGCCCGCCGCCGTGCCGAGCCCGAACCGGAGACCGACTGGGACCCGGGTCCCGATCAGGGTGAACACGCCTTCTTCGCGGGCGGTGACGACGATGACGACGACCTCGACGACGACCCCAAGGCCGGCCGCGGCGACCGGAAGGTCCGTGGCGGCAAGAGCGACAAGGGCAAGAAGCGCCGCAGTGGCTGCGCCTGCCTGATGGTGGTGCTGGTCTTCGGCGGCGGTATCAGCGCAGTCGGATATTACGGGTACCATACCTACCAAAATCGTTTCGGACCGGCTCCGGACTACGCGGGTGACGGCTCGGGCGAGGTGACGGTCGAGATTCCCAAGGGTGCGTTCGGTTATGCGATCGGACGGGTGCTGAAGGACGCCGGCATCGTCAAGAGCGTCGACGCCTTCGTCTCCGCTCAGCAGCAGACCCCCAATGGGGACAAGATCCAGGCGGGCGCGTATGTGCTGAAGAAGGGCATGTCGGCTGCCAGCGCGGTCAAGCTGATGCTCGACCCCAAGAGCCAGAACAATGTGATCGTCGCTCCCGGGCAACGCAACATCCTTGTCTACCAGGCGATCGACAAGAAGCTCGATCTCGCGGACGGCACCACTGGGAAGATCGCCAAGAAGGAGTACAAAACCTTCGGACTTCCCAGCTGGGCGGGCAACAGCAAGGACATAAAGGATCCGCTGGAAGGATTCCTCTACCCGGCGACGTATCCCGCCGCGAAGGGCATGAAGCCCGAGGCGATCCTGAAGCAGATGGTGGCGCAGGCCAAGGAGAAGTACGCGGCGTACAACCTCACGGCCAAGGCCAAGGAACTGAACCTGGAGAGCCCGCTGCAGGTCGTCACGGTCGCGAGCCTCGTCCAGGCCGAGGGCAAGACCCACGACGATTTCCGCAAGATGGCCGAGGTGATCTACAACCGTCTCAAGGCCACGAACACGGAGACCAACAGGAAGCTCCAGTTCGACTCGACCTTCAATTATCTGAAGGGCCAGAGCAACATCAACATCAGCGAGTCCGAGATCAACAGCAACATGGACCCGTACAACACCTATACGCGGAGGGGCCTGCCGCCCGGGCCGATCGGAAACCCCGGGGACGACGCGTTCAAGGCGACGTTCAACCCGACCAGTGACGGCTGGATCTATTTCGTGGCGACCGACGGGCAGAGCAACACCGAATTCGCCAAGACCTATGCGGAATTCCAGAAGCTCAAGGACAAGTTCAATGAGAGTTCGGGCAACTGACGCCCGAAGGGCCGCGGTACTCGGCTCCCCGATCGCCCATTCCCTCTCGCCGGTGCTGCATCGCACCGCGTACCGGGAACTGGGACTCGACGACTGGTCCTACGACCGTTTCGAGGTCGACGAGGAGGCGCTGCCGGGCTTCCTCGGGGACCTCGGTCCCGGGTGGGCGGGCCTGTCGCTGACCATGCCGCTCAAACGGGCCGTCATCCCGCTGCTTGACGAGGTCAGTGAGACGGCGGCCTCCGTGGAGGCGGTCAACACCGTCGTGTTCACCGACGACGGGCGCCGCGTCGGAGACAACACCGACATCCCCGGGATGGTCGCCGCGCTGCGCGAGCGCGGGATCGAGCAGGTGGACTCCGCCGCGATCCTCGGCGCGGGCGCCACCGCCTCCTCCGCGCTGGCCGCGCTCGCCCGGATCTGCACCGGCGAGGTCGTCGCCTATGTCCGCAGCGCGGAGCGGGCTGCCGAGATGCGGCAGTGGGGCGAGCGGCTCGACGTCGAGGTCCGTACGGAGGACTGGGCGCACGCCGCGCGGGCCCTGCGCGCCCCGCTCGTGATCGCGACCACCCCGGCGGGCACGACGGACGCCCTGTCCGCCGCGGTACCGGAACGGCCCGCGACGCTCTTCGACGTGCTGTACGACCCGTGGCCCACCGACCTCGCGGCTCGCTGGTCCGGCTACGGCGGCGCCGTGGTCAGTGGACTCGACCTCCTGGTGCATCAGGCGGTGCTCCAGGTCGAACAGATGACCGGACGCGCGCCCGCGCCGCTCGACGCCATGCGCAAGGCGGGCGAGCAGGCCCTCGCGAGCCGCTGAGCCCCGCCCGGGGCGCTGGGTGGCGTCCCGCCTGATGGACCTGCGGCGGGACACCACGCCCGGACGTGGGAGGATCGGAGGTGGCGGGCCCGGGCCGCGCACCCGGTCGCGCCGTCGCCGTACACGAGGACGCGTGTACGCAGCAAGCAGTACCAGGGCGCGAGCATGAGGAGCACCGTTGAGCAGGTTGCGCTGGCTGACCGCGGGGGAGTCCCACGGTCCCGCACTTGTCGCGACGCTGGAGGGTCTTCCCGCCGGCGTGCCGATCACCACGGAGATGGTGGCGGACCACCTGGCCCGGCGGCGCCTGGGCTATGGGCGCGGTGCCCGGATGAAGTTCGAGCGCGACGAGGTCACCTTCCTGGGCGGTGTCCGGCACGGACTCACCCTCGGCTCGCCGGTGGCCGTCATGGTCGGCAACACCGAGTGGCCCAAGTGGGAGCAGGTCATGGCGGCCGACCCGGTGGACCCGTCGGTGCTGGCGGAGGTGGCCCGCAACGCGCCGCTGACCCGGCCCCGGCCCGGCCACGCCGACCTCGCGGGCATGCAGAAGTACGGCTTCGACGAGGCCAGGCCGATCCTGGAGCGCGCCTCCGCCCGGGAGACCGCGGCCCGTGTCGCGCTGGGCGCGGTGGCCCGTTCGTACCTGAAGCAGACGGCCGGGATCGAGATCGTCTCGCACGTGGTCGAGCTGGCCGCGGCGAAGGCCCCGTACGGCGTCTACCCCAAGCCCTCGGACGTCGAGAGGCTCGACGCCGACCCGGTGCGCTGCCTCGACGCCGACGCGTCGAAGGCGATGGTCGCGGAGATCGACCAGGCCCACAAGGACGGCGACACGCTCGGCGGCGTCGTCGAGGTGCTCGCGTACGGCGTGCCGGTGGGCCTCGGCTCGCACGTGCACTGGGACCGGCGCCTCGACGCCCGGCTCGCGGCCGCGCTCATGGGCATCCAGGCGATCAAGGGCGTCGAGGTCGGCGACGGCTTCGAGCTGGCCCGTGTGCCCGGCTCCAAGGCCCACGACGAGATCGTCCACACCGAGGACGGCATCCGCCGTACCTCCGGCCGTTCCGGCGGCACCGAGGGCGGTCTGACCACCGGCGAGCTGCTGCGCGTACGTGCCGCGATGAAGCCGATCGCGACCGTGCCGCGCGCGCTGGCCACCATCGACGTGGCGACCGGCGAGGCCGCCAAGGCCCACCACCAGCGCTCCGACGTCTGCGCGGTCCCGGCCGCCGGAATCGTCGCCGAGGCCATGGTCGCCCTCGTCCTCGCGGACGCGGTGGCCGAGAAGTTCGGCGGCGACAGCGTGCCCGAGACGCGGCGCAACGTCGAGTCGTACCTCGAGAACCTGGTCGTGCGGTGACCGCTGGACCGCTGGTCGTCCTCGTCGGGCCGATGGGCGTGGGCAAGTCCACTGTCGGCGCACTGGTCGCCGAGCGGCTCGGCTGCGCCTACCGCGACACGGACGACGACATCGTGGCCGAGAAGGGCCGCACGATCGCCGACATCTTCGTCGACGAGGGCGAGCCGGTCTTCCGCGCCATCGAGAAGAGCGCCGTGCACAAGGCGCTGGCCGAGCACGACGGGGTGCTGGCGCTGGGCGGCGGCTCGATCCTCGACGCCGACACCCGCGCGCTGCTCGCCGGGCACCGGGTCGTCTACCTCTCGATGGACGTCGAGGAGGCGGTCCAGCGCACCGGCCTGAACGCGGCCCGTCCGCTGCTCGCGGTCAACCCGCGCCGGCAGTGGCGCGAGCTGATGGAGGCGCGCCGCCACCTGTACACCGAAGTGGCCCGGTCGGTCGTGCCGACCGACGGCCGCACCCCCGAAGAGGTCGCTCAAGCCGTCCTCGACGCACTGGAGTTGAAGGAAGCATGAGCGAGGCAGTGACGCGTATCCAGGTCGGCGGCACCGCGGGCACCGACCCCTACGAGGTTCTGGTCGGCCGTCAACTCCTCGGTGAACTGGGCGGGTTGATCGGCGACAAGGCCCAGCGCGTCGCGATCATCCACCCCGAGGCGCTCGCCGAGACCGGGGAGGCGCTCCGCGCCGACCTGGCCGGACAGGGCTTCGAGGCCGTCGCCATCCAGGTGCCCAACGCGGAGGAGGCCAAGACCGCGGAGGTCGCCGCCTACTGCTGGAAGGCGCTGGGCCAGTCCGGCTTCACCCGCACCGACGTCATCGTCGGCGTGGGCGGCGGCGCCACCACCGACCTGGCCGGATTCGTGGCGGCGACCTGGCTGCGCGGGGTGCGCTGGATCGCCGTACCCACCACCGTGCTGGCCATGGTGGACGCGGCGGTCGGTGGCAAGACCGGCATCAACACCGCCGAGGGCAAGAACCTCGTCGGCTCCTTCCACCCGCCCGCGGGCGTGCTCTGCGACCTGGCCGCGCTCGACTCGCTGCCGGTCAACGACTTCGTCTCCGGGCTCGCGGAGATCATCAAGGCCGGTTTCATCGCCGACCCGGTGATCCTGGAGCTCATCGAGTCCGACCCCGAGGCGGCACGGACGCCCGCGGGCCCGCACACCGCGGAGCTCATCGAGCGCTCCATCAAGGTGAAGGCCGAGGTCGTCTCCGGCGACCTCAAGGAGTCGGGGCTCCGCGAGATCCTCAACTACGGCCACACCCTCGCGCACGCCATCGAGAAGAACGAGCGCTACAAGTGGCGGCACGGCGCGGCCGTCGCCGTCGGTATGCACTTCGCCGCCGAACTCGGCCGACTGGCGGGCCGGCTGGACGACGCGACCGCCGACCGCCACCGCACGATCCTGGAGTCCGTCGGCCTTCCGCTCAGCTACCGCTACGACCAGTGGCCCAAGCTGCTGGAGAACATGAAGGTCGACAAGAAGTCCCGCGGCAGCCTGCTGCGCTTCATCGTCCTGGACGGGCTGGCCAAGCCGACCGTCCTGGAGGGCCCCGACCCGGCCGTGCTCCTCGCCGCGTACGGCGAAGTGGGGGAGTAGCTCCCAACGGGCCCCTGGTTGGCCCGATTTGCCCTCCCCTCATGGGCACTCCGCAGCTTCCCCGGCCGTTCACACAACGGCGGCCGGGGAAGGTACCGTTCGGCGGGGCCTCTCCCATGCCCTTTAGGCTGTGGGGGAGAGCGGGAGGCTCCGCTCGCCAGCGTCAATCGCCTGCACGAGACGGAGTGGCACCGGATGCAGCACGCAGTGGGGGCTCCGCTGCCGCCGCCCCACCAGCCGGGGCACGGACCGGCCGCCGACTGGTCGTCGGCCGCACAGCACCCGGGACACCCGGGCGGACCCCCCGGTCCGGCGCCCATGAGCCCACCGGGCCCCGGCTTCGCCGGTCCGCCTCCGGGACATCCGGCACCGCCCTCGCACCTGCCGCATCCCGCGTCCCCGCAGCACGCCCCCGCACCGGCGATTCCCGACACGACGGGCCATGTGCAACTGCCCCCGGGCGGCCCGGTCGCCATGCCCAGCGCGCCGCCCGCCACGGGCGCCCCCGACCCCACGGCGACCACCCTCGCCGTACTGCTCATCGGGCCCGCGGGCGCGGGCAAGACCAGCGTCGCCAAGTACTGGGCGGACCACCGCCGGGTGCCGACCGCCCACATCAGCCTCGACGACGTACGCGAATGGGTGCGCTCGGGCTTCGCCGATCCGCAGTCGGGGTGGAACGACCATTCGGAGGCGCAGTACCGCCTGGCCCGCCGCACCTGCGGCTTCGCCGCGCGGAACTTCCTGGCCAACGGCATCTCCTGCATCCTCGACGACGCGGTCTTCCCGGACCGCCCGGTCGTCGGCCTCGGCGGCTGGAAGCGACACGTCGGCCCGGGGTTGCTGCCCGTGGTGTTGTTGCCGGGCCTGGAGATAGTCCTGGAGCGCAACGCCGAGCGCTCCGGAAACCGCCGCCTGACCGACGAGGAAGTCGCCCGTATCCACGGCCGGATGGCCGGCTGGTACGGTTCCGGGCTCCCCATCATCGACAACTCCCAGCTGGACATCCCGTCCACGGCCCGCGTCCTGGACGAAGTCCTGGCCCGCTCCCTCGCGAGCCCACCGCAGTGGTAGCCCGGCGAGAGCGGCGGTAACGCGTCGGCCGCACGCCGCACGGCATCGGTGGAGGAGCGCCGGGCGGCTCGCGGCAGAGCGCCGTCCGCGACCCCGTAGGGGTGCCGTATCCGTGGCGTCGCCGCCCGCCGATGTCCGGAGTACCGCCGGGGTGCTTGCCTCCGACGTGCCGGTCCCCTGGGGGGTGCCCCGCGAGCCGGGGCGCACCGCCTGTCGGACCCCCGCCGATCGCAGTCGAGGAACCAGCCCCCTGAACCCTCGCCGCGGTGCCTCCGCCTTACCGTCGGCCGCCTGCCGCCCATCCGGCCCCGCTGGAACGGCGACATCGCGTCGACGCTCGTAGGCTCGATTTATGTCAGAGGTGTACGCGGCGCGACGCGAGCGGCTTCGGGAGCGCTGTGCGGCGGGCGGCAGCGCGACGGCGCTCGTCACCCGCCCGGCCAACGTGAGGTACCTCGGGGGCGCGGCCCCGCGCGGTGCCGTCCTCCTGCTGGGCACGAGCGAGGACCTGCTGCTCTGCGGCGCTCCGCCGAGCGGCGAGGCCGGCGAGGGGCGTCCCGACGAGGCGCTGCGCGTGGTGGTGCTGCCGCGCGCCGGAGGCGACCCGGCCGTGGCCGCCGCCGATGCCGCCCTCGCCCAGGGCGCCGATTCCCTGGCCGTCGAGGAGCACCACCTCACCGTGGCCCGGCACCGGGCCATCGGCTCGGTGGCCCCCCGCCTGCGCCTCGCCGACCTGGGCTGCGCGGTGGAGCAGCTGCGGGTGATCAAGGACGAGGAGGAGATCTCCTGTCTGCGGATCGGCGCCGAGATCGCCGACCAGGCGCTCGGGGAGCTCCTCGAGTCCATCCTCGTCGGCCGCACCGAGCGCCATCTCGCGCTGGAGCTGGAGCGCCGGCTCGTCGACCACGGCGCCGACGGTCCCGCCTTCGCGACCTCCGTCGGCACCGGACCGAACTCCGGACGGCGCACGCACCGGCCCACCGACCGGCGCGTCGAGGAGGGAGATTTCCTTTCCGTCTGCCTGGGCGCGACCTATCGCGGCTACCGCTGTGAAATCGGCCGTACCTTCGTGATCGGCACCTCGCCCGCCGACTGGCAGATCGAGTTGTACGACCTCGTCTTCGCCGCCCAGCGGGCCGGACGCGAGGCGCTGGCGCCCGGCGCCGCCTACCGTGACGTGGACCGGGCAGCCCGCCAGGTGCTCGACTCCGCGGGGCACGCGGAGGGCCTTCCTCCGCTGACCGGACACGGTGTGGGGCTCGAAATCGACGAGGACCCGCAGCTCGCTCCCGCAGCCATGGGTAAACTGGACGCTTGCGTGCCGGTCACCGTCGAACCGGGGGTCCACCTCCCGGGCCGGGGCGGTGTCAGGATCGATGACACGCTCGTCGTACGCCCCGAGGCGGACGGCGGACCCGAGCTACTCACCATCACGACCAAGGAACTGCTCGCGCTCTAGCCAATCGCTACGCGCGTGTCCCGGGGTCGTCCACGTCAGTCCAGGAGATTCCGCAACCGTGGCTTCCACGAACGACCTCAAGAACGGCCTGGTGCTCAAGCTCGACGGAGGCCAGCTCTGGTCCGTCGTCGAGTTCCAGCACGTCAAGCCCGGCAAGGGCCCGGCCTTCGTGCGCACCAAGCTGAAGAACGTGCTCTCCGGCAAGGTCGTCGACAAGACGTTCAACGCCGGCGTCAAGGTCGAGACGGCCACGATCGACAAGCGCGACATGCAGTTCTCGTACATGGACGGCGAGTACTTCGTCTTCATGGACATGGACACGTACGACCAGCTCATGGTCGACCGCAAGTCCGTCGGCGACGCCGCCAACTTCCTGATCGAGGGCTTCACCGCCACCGTCGCGCAGCACGAGGGCGAGGTGCTCTTCGTCGAGCTGCCGGCCGCCGTCGAGCTCGTCATCCAGGAGACCGAGCCGGGTGTCCAGGGCGACCGCTCCACCGGCGGCACCAAGCCCGCCACCCTGGAGACCGGTCACCAGATCCAGGTCCCGCTCTTCATCACCACCGGTGAGAAGATCAAGGTCGACACCCGCACGAGCGACTACCTCGGCCGGGTGAACAGCTAACCGTGGCTGCCCGCAACACGGCCCGCAAGCGCGCCTTCCAGATCCTCTTCGAGGGCGACCAGCGCGGCGTGGACGTCCTGACGGTCCTCGCGGACTGGATCCGGCACTCCCGGACCGACACCCGGCAGCCCCCGGTCAGCGAGTACACGATGCAGCTGGTCGAGGGCTACGCCACCAAGGCGAAGCGGATCGACGAGCTCATCGCGACGTACGCCGTCGACTGGACGCTGGACAGGATGCCGGTCGTCGACCGCAACATCCTGCGCCTCGGCGCCTACGAGCTGATCTGGGTCGACGGGACCCCCGACGCCGTGGTCCTCGACGAGGCGGTGCAGCTGGCGAAGGAGTTCTCCACGGACGAGTCGCCCTCGTTCGTGAACGGACTGCTGGGCCGGCTGAAGGACCTGAAGCCGTCGCTGCGCCGCGACGAGGCCTAGTCGAACGGCGCCCGTGGTCCGTACGCGCCCGTAGACGACGCACCAGAACGCCGGAGGGCCCGCAGCACGTCCGCTGCGGGCCCTCCGGCGTTCCCGTACCCGTGAGGTTCCAGAGGCCCGCAGAAAGCCGCCGGGGTGGCCGGAACACATGGTTCCGGCCACCCCGGCGGCACGTTTCTGCTGAACTCCCCGAAGGGGTCAGCTCTCGTCGTGGGAGACGGCGCGGCGCGCGTCCGCGTCCAGGACGCCCCAGCTGATCAGCTGCTCGGTGAGGACCGAGGGCGACTGGTCGTAGATGACGGCGAGGGTGCGCAGGTCGTCCTGGCGGATCGACAGCACCTTGCCGTTGTAGTCACCGCGCTGGGACTGGATCGTCGCGGCGTAACGCTGCAGCGGACCCGCCTTCTCGGCCGGCACGTGGGCCAGCCGCTCCAGGTCGAGGACGAGCTTCGGCGGCGGCTCGGCGGCTCCGCCAGGAGTGGTGCCGGGCAGCAGCTCCTGCACGGGAACCCCGTAGAAATCCGCCAGTTCGGCGAGGCGCTGCACGGTGACGGCGCGGTCGCCGCGCTCGTACGACCCGACCACGACCGCCTTCCAGCGTCCCTGTGACTTCTCCTCGACTCCGTGGAGGGAAAGGCCCTGCTGGGTGCGGATGGCCCGGAGCTTGGCCCCGAGCTGTTTGGCGTATTCGCTGGACATATAGCTCCCCGGACGCTGTATCAACGTGCGGCTCCGCCGCGCGGCTGGTGACTCTGGTGACTCACTGTGAGGTTACGCAGCGTTACTCTCCCCCGTCAAGCCGAATGGTCCGGACCGACCTTCGCGTGGGAGTCACCGGCGGTGGTCCGCAGGGTGGTGATCAGGCGCGTTGCCGAGCTGGTACCGTGGATGGCGCAAATCCGACGTCCTTTAATGATCCGTCCCGTGAGGCGGAGAAGGAGGTCCGTTTCGTATGGACACAGAGCAGGACAAGCAGCAGTACGAAGCCGATGCGCGGCCCGTTCTCGAGGCCCCCGACATCGCGCGGGTGCTGACCCGCATCGCCCACGAGATCGTCGAACGTGCCAAGGGCGCCGACGACGTGGTGCTCCTCGGCATTCCGACCCGGGGCGTCTTCCTGGCCCGCAGGCTGGCCGACAAGCTCGAAGAGATCACCGATCGCAAGATCCCGGTCGGTTCGCTCGACATCACCATGTACCGCGACGACCTGCGCATGCACCCGCCGCGTGCGCTGGCCCGCACCGAGATCCCCGGTGACGGCATCGACGGCCGCCTGGTCGTCCTCGTCGACGACGTGCTCTTCTCCGGCCGCACCATCCGCGCCGCACTCGACGCGCTGAACGACATCGGCCGCCCGCGCGCCGTGCAGCTCGCGGTCCTCGTCGACCGCGGCCACCGCGAACTGCCCATCCGCGCCGACTACGTCGGCAAGAACCTCCCCACGTCGTTGCGGGAGACGGTCAAGGTCCAGCTCGCCGAGGAGGACGGTCGCGACACCGTGCTGCTCGGTGCGAAGCGGACCTCCTCGGACGCACAGCACTAGCACTCCGGATTACGCCAGTGCCGTACGCCCCCGAGTGCGCCTCCATGCGCGCCCGCCTGCCCGAATTCTCCTGAACTGCCTTACGGAGCCTGACAGATGCAGCGTCATCTCATCTCGGCCGCCGACCTCACCCGCGACGACGCCGTCCTGATCCTCGACACCGCCGAGGAGATGGCCCGGGTCGCCGACCGGCCGATCAAGAAGCTGCCGACCCTGCGCGGCCGCACCGTCGTCAACCTCTTCTTCGAGGACTCGACCCGTACCCGGATCTCCTTCGAGGCCGCCGAGAAGCGCCTCTCCGCGGACGTCATCAACTTCACCGCCAAGGGTTCCTCGGTGTCCAAGGGGGAGTCCCTGAAGGACACCGCCCAGACCCTCGAAGCCATGGGCGTCGACGCCGTCGTCATCCGGCACGGCGCCTCCGGAGCCCCGTACCGGCTCGCCACCTCCGGCTGGATCGACGCCGCCGTCATCAACGCCGGCGACGGCACCCACCAGCACCCCACGCAGGCCCTGCTCGACGCCTTCACCATGCGCCGCCGCCTGGTCGGCCGCGACGCCGGGATCGGTCAGGACCTGGCCGGCAAGCGCATCACGATCGTCGGCGACATCCTGCACAGCCGGGTCGCCCGCTCCAACGTCGACCTGCTCCACACCCTCGGCGCCGAGGTCACCCTCGTCGCGCCGCCCACCCTGGTGCCGGTCGGCGTGGAGACCTGGCCCTGCGAGATCTCGTACGACCTCGACAGCACTCTCTCCAAGTCGGACGCGGTGATGATGCTGCGTGTCCAGCGCGAGCGGATGAACGCGGCGTTCTTCCCCACCGAGCGCGAGTACTCGCGGCGCTACGGCCTCGACGGCGACCGCATGGCGAAGATGCCCGAGCACGCCATCGTGATGCACCCCGGCCCGATGGTCCGCGGTATGGAGATCACCGCCGAGGTCGCCGACTCCGACCGCTGCACCGTTGTCGAGCAGGTGGCGAACGGCGTCTCGATCCGCATGGCCGTGCTCTACCTGCTCCTTGGCGGCAACGAGCCCGCCGTCACCCACACCCGTACCGAGGAGAAGTAAGAAGCATGAGCAAGATCCTGATCCGTGGTGCGAAGGTGCTCGGGGGCGAGCCGCAGGACGTGCTGATCGACGGCGCCGTCATCGAGGCGGTCGGCACCGGCCTCTCCGACGAGGGCGCCGAGGTCGTCGAGGCCGACGGCAAGGTCCTCATGCCGGGCCTCGTCGACCTGCACACCCATCTGCGCGAGCCGGGCCGCGAGGACTCCGAGACCGTCCTGACCGGTACGCGCGCGGCGGCGAGCGGCGGCTACACCGCCGTGTTCGCCATGGCCAACACCTTCCCGGTCGCCGACACCGCCGGCGTGGTCGAGCAGGTCTACCGGCTCGGCCAGGAGCACGGCTACTGCGATGTGCAGCCCATCGGCGCCGTCACGGTCGGCCTGGAGGGCAAGAAGCTCGCCGAGCTGGGCGCGATGCACGAATCCGCGGCAGGCGTCACGGTCTTCTCGGACGACGGCAAGTGCGTGGACGACGCGGTGATCATGCGCCGGGCCCTGGAGTACGTGAAGGCTTTCGGCGGCGTCGTCGCGCAGCACGCGCAGGAGCCCCGCCTCACCGAGGGCGCCCAGATGAACGAGGGCGTCGTCTCCTCCGAGCTGGGGCTCGGGGGCTGGCCCGCGGTGGCCGAAGAATCGATCATCGCCCGAGATGTCCTGCTCGCCGAGCACGTCGGCTCGCGCGTCCACATCTGCCACCTGTCGACCGCGGGCAGCGTCGAGATCGTGCGCTGGGCCAAGTCGCGGGGCATCGACGTCACCGCCGAGGTCACCCCGCACCACCTCCTCCTCACCGACGAGCTGGTCCGCTCGTACAACCCGGTCTACAAGGTCAACCCGCCGCTGCGCACCGAGCGTGACGTGACGGCCCTGCGCGAGGCGCTCGCCGACGGCACGATCGACATCGTGGCCACCGACCACGCGCCGCACCCGCATGAGGACAAGGACTGCGAGTGGGCCGCCGCCGCCATGGGCATGGTGGGGCTCGAGACCGCGCTCTCCGTCGTCCAGCAGACGATGGTGGAGACCGGGCTGCTGGACTGGGCCGGTGTCGCCGACCGCATGTCCTTCAAGCCCGCCCGGATCGGGCAGGCCGCGGGCCACGGCCGTCCCGTCTCGGCAGGTGAGCCCGCCAACCTCACGCTCGTCGACACGGCATACCGTGGAGCCGTGGACCCCGCGGGCTTCGCCTCGCGCAGCCGCAACACCCCCTACGAGGGCCGTGAGCTGCCGGGCCGGGTCACGCACACCTGGCTGCGGGGCAAGGCCACCCTCGTCGACGGGAAGCTCGCGTGACACCTCTCATCCCGATGGCCGCCTCCGTGGCCGCCGAACAGAAGTCGGCCGAAGTGACCGACTGGGCCGCCCGGATCGGCTGGCTCGTGGGCCTCGTCCTGTTCGTCGCCCTCGTCTACTGGCTGATGCGCGAGGGCTGGAAGTGGCGCGGCACCCTCCAAGGTGACCTGCCCGAGCTGCCCACCGTGCCGGAAGACCCCGGCCCGGCGAAACTGAGCATGAGCGGCCGCTACCACGGCTCCACCACTGCCGGGCAGTGGCTGGACCGCATCGTGGCGCACGGCCTGGGCACCCGCAGCCGAGTCGAGCTCACGCTGACCGACGCGGGTCTTGACGTCGTACGCCCCGGGGCCACCGACTTCTTCATCCCGGCCGAGGCACTGCGCGAGGCACTGCTCGGTAAGGGCATCGCCGGGAAGGTCCTCAGCGAGGGCGGTCTGCTCGTCGTCACCTGGGCACACGGCGACAAGCTGATCGACTCCGGGTTCCGCTCGGACCGCGCGGCCGAGCACACCGAGTGGGTCGACACCCTGAACGACATGATCAACAAGAGCACCAAGACGGAAGGCGCACGATGACGACCTCCATCCAGGGAGCCGCCTCGCAGAGGCACAAGGCAGCTCCCGCCGTACTCGTCCTGGAGGACGGCCGGACCTTCCGTGGCCGCGCCTACGGGGCCGTGGGGGTGACCTTCGGCGAGGCCGTGTTCTCCACCGGGATGACCGGCTACCAGGAGACCCTCACCGACCCGTCGTACCACCGCCAGGTCGTCGTCATGACCGCCCCGCACGTCGGCAACACCGGCGTCAACGACGAGGACCCCGAGTCGAAGCGGATCTGGGTCTCCGGTTACGTCGTACGCGACCCCGCGCGCGTGCCCTCCAACTGGCGCGCCCGGCGCTCGCTGGAGGAGGAACTGCGCAGCCAGGGTGTCGTCGGCATCAGCGGTATCGACACCCGCGCCCTCACCCGTCACCTGCGTGAGCGCGGCGCCATGCGCGTCGGCATTTTCTCCGGCAACGCGCTGCCCGACGAGGGCACCATGCTCGCCGAGGTGCGCCAGGCGCCCGAGATGAAGGGCGCCAGCCTCTTCGAAGAGGTCGCCACCAAGGAGACGTACGTCGTCCCCGCCATCGGCGCGAAGAAGTTCACCGTCGCCGCCGTCGACCTGGGCATCAAGGGCATGACCCCGCACCGCATGGCCGAGCGCGGCATCGAGGTGCACGTGCTGCCCGCCACGGCCACGGCCGAGGACGTGTACGCCGTCAACCCCGACGGGGTCTTCTTCTCCAACGGTCCCGGTGACCCGGCCACCGCGGACGGCCCCGTCGCCGTCATGCAGGAGGTCCTCGCCCGCAAGACCCCGCTCTTCGGCATCTGCTTCGGCAACCAGATCCTCGGCCGCGCCCTCGGCTTCGGCACCTACAAGCTGAAGTACGGCCACCGAGGCATCAACCAGCCGGTGCAGGACCGCACGACCGGCAAGGTCGAGGTCACCGCGCACAACCACGGCTTCGCCGTCGACGCGCCGCTCGACAAGGTCTCCGAGACCCCCTACGGCCGCGCCGAGGTCTCCCACGTCTGCCTGAACGACCAGGTCGTCGAGGGACTCCACCTCCTCGACCAGCCGGCCTTCAGCGTGCAGTACCACCCCGAAGCGGCAGCGGGCCCGCACGACGCCGCCTACCTGTTCGACCGCTTCGTATCCCTGATGGAGGGCCAGCGTGCCTAAGCGCACCGATATCCAGTCCGTCCTGGTCATCGGCTCCGGCCCGATCGTCATCGGCCAGGCCGCCGAGTTCGACTACTCCGGCACCCAGGCGTGCCGCATCCTGCGCGCCGAGGGCCTGAGGGTCATCCTGGTCAACTCCAACCCGGCGACGATCATGACCGACCCGGAGATCGCCGACGCCACGTACATCGAGCCGATCACCCCCGAGTACGTCGAGAAGATCATCGCCAAGGAGCGCCCGGACGTCCTGCTGCCGACGCTCGGCGGCCAGACGGCCCTCAACACCGCGATCTCCATGCACGAGCAGGGTGTGCTGGCGAAGTACGGCGTCGAGCTCATCGGCGCCAACGTCGAGGCGATCAACAAGGGCGAGGACCGCGACCTCTTCAAGGGCGTCGTCGAGGCCGTCCGCGCGAAGATCGGCCACGGCGAGTCCGCCCGGTCCGTCATCTGCCACTCCATGGACGACGTCCTGAGGGGCGTCGACACGCTTGGCGGCTACCCCGTCGTCGTCCGCCCCTCCTTCACCATGGGCGGCGCCGGCTCCGGCTTCGCGCACGACGAGGAGGAGCTGCGCCGCATCGCCGGCCAGGGCCTCACGCTCTCCCCGACCACCGAGGTGCTCCTGGAGGAGTCCATCCTCGGCTGGAAGGAGTACGAGCTGGAGCTGATGCGCGACAAGAACGACAACGTCGTGGTCGTCTGCTCCATCGAGAACTTCGACCCGATGGGCGTCCACACCGGTGACTCCATCACCGTCGCGCCGGCGATGACGCTGACCGACCGCGAGTACCAGCGGCTGCGCGACATCGGCATCGCGATCATCCGCGAGGTCGGCGTCGACACCGGCGGCTGCAACATCCAGTTCGCGGTGAACCCCGACGACGGCCGCATCATCGTCATCGAGATGAACCCGCGCGTCTCACGTTCCTCGGCGCTCGCCTCCAAGGCGACCGGCTTCCCGATCGCCAAGATCGCCGCGAAGCTCGCCGTCGGCTACACGCTCGACGAGATCCCGAACGACATCACGGAGAAGACCCCGGCCTCCTTCGAGCCGACGCTCGACTACGTGGTCGTGAAGGCCCCGCGCTTCGCCTTCGAGAAGTTCCCGTCCGCCGACTCCACCCTGACGACCACCATGAAGTCGGTCGGCGAGGCCATGGCGATCGGCCGCAACTTCACCGAGGCGCTGCAGAAGGCGCTGCGGTCGCTGGAGAAGAAGGGCAGCCAGTTCACGTTCGTCGGCGAGCCCGGTGACAAGGCCCTTCTCCTGGAAGAGGCCGTGCGGCCCACCGACGGCCGGATCAACTCCGTCATGCAGGCCATCCGCGCGGGCGCCACGCCCGAGGAGGTCTTCGAGTCGACGAAGATCGACCCGTGGTTCGTCGACCAGCTCTTCCTGATCAAGGAGATCGCGGACGAGTTGGCCGCCGCCGACAAGCTCGACCCCGAGCTGCTCGCCGAGGCCAAGCGGCACGGCTTCTCCGACGTCCAGATCGCCGAGATCCGCGGGCTGCGCGAGGACGTCGTGCGCGAGGTGCGGCATGCGCTGGGCGTGCGCCCGGTGTACAAGACGGTCGACACCTGCGCCGCCGAGTTCGCGGCGAAGACCCCGTACTTCTACTCCTCCTACGACGAGGAGACGGAGGTCGCGCCGCGCGAGAAGCCCGCGGTGATCATCCTGGGCTCCGGCCCGAACCGCATCGGCCAGGGCATCGAGTTCGACTACTCCTGCGTCCACGCCTCCTTCGCGCTCAGCGAGGCGGGCTACGAGACCGTGATGGTCAACTGCAACCCCGAGACCGTCTCCACGGACTACGACACCTCCGACCGCCTGTACTTCGAGCCGCTGACGCTCGAGGACGTGCTGGAGATCGTCCACGCGGAGTCGCTGGCCGGCCCGATCGCCGGTGTCATCGTCCAGCTCGGCGGCCAGACCCCGCTGGGCCTGGCGCAGGCGCTGAAGGACAACGGTGTGCCGGTCGTCGGTACGTCCCCCGAGGCGATCCACGCCGCCGAGGACCGCGGCGCCTTCGGACGCGTCCTCGCGGAGGCCGGCCTCCCGGCCCCCAAGCACGGCACCGCCACCACCTTCGCCGAGGCCAAGGCCATCGCGGACGAGATCGGCTACCCGGTCCTCGTACGGCCGTCGTACGTCCTCGGCGGGCGCGGCATGGAGATCGTGTACGACGAGACGCGACTGTCCTCGTACATCGCCGAGTCGACCGAGATCAGCCCCTCCAGGCCCGTCCTGGTCGACCGGTTCCTCGACGACGCGATCGAGATCGACGTCGACGCGCTGTACGACGGCGAGGAGCTGTACCTCGGCGGTGTCATGGAGCACATCGAGGAGGCCGGCATCCACTCCGGCGACTCGGCGTGCGCGCTGCCGCCGATCACGCTGGGCGGCTTCGACATCAAGCGCCTGCGGACCTCGACGGAGGCCATCGCCAAGGGTGTCGGGGTGCGCGGCCTGATCAACATCCAGTTCGCGATGGCGGGGGACATCCTGTACGTCCTCGAAGCCAACCCGCGAGCCTCGCGCACCGTGCCCTTCACCTCCAAGGCGACCGCGGTCCCGCTGGCGAAGGCCGCCGCCCGGATCTCGCTGGGCGCGACCGTCGCGGAGCTGCGGGCGGAGGGGCTGCTCCCCGCGCACGGTGACGGCGGTGAGCTGCCGTTCGACGCGCCGATCTCCGTCAAGGAGGCCGTCATGCCGTGGTCGCGCTTCCGCGACATCCACGGGCGCGGTGTCGACACCGTCCTCGGCCCGGAGATGCGCTCCACCGGTGAGGTCATGGGCATCGACTCCGTGTTCGGCACGGCGTATGCCAAGTCCCAGGCGGGCGCGTACGGCCCGCTGCCGACCAAGGGCCGCGCCTTCATCTCGGTCGCCAACCGCGACAAGCGCTCGATGATCTTCCCGGCGCGCGAGCTGGTCGCCCACGGCTTCGAGCTGCTGGCCACCTCCGGTACGGCCGAGGTGCTCAAGCGCAACGGCATCAACGCGACGGTCGTGCGCAAGCAGTCGGAGGGCACCGGCCCGAACGGCGAGCGGACCATCGTCCAGCTCATCCACGACGGCGAGGTCGACCTGATCGTCAACACGCCGTACGGCACCGGTGGCCGCCTCGACGGCTACGAGATCCGTACGGCCGCGGTGGCACGCTCCGTGCCGTGCCTCACGACCGTCCAGGCGCTCGCCGCCGCCGTCCAGGGAATCGACGCGCTCAACCACGGCGACGTGGGCGTCCGCTCACTCCAGGAACACGCCGAACATCTGACTGCGGCCCGCGACTAGCAGCCCTGAGGGGGACACCGGAAACGGTGTCCCCCTCTTCATGAGGCTTCAGAGGACACCGAGAGCTGCAAGAGGACACTGAGACATGTACAAGCTTTTCTTCCGGCTGGTCTTCAAGCGGATGGACCCCGAGCAGGCCCATCACCTCGCCTTCCGCTGGATCCGGCTCGCCGTCCGCATTCCCGTGCTGCGTACGTTCATCGCCGCCGCGCTCGCGCCCCGCCACAAGGAGCTGCGGACCGAGGCGTTCGGGCTGCGGATGCACGGTCCCTTCGGGCTCGCGGCGGGCTTCGACAAGAACGCCGTCGCGATCGACGGGATGTCGATGCTCGGCTTCGACCACATCGAGATCGGCACGGTCACCGGGGAGCCGCAGCCGGGCAACCCCAAGAAGCGACTGTTCCGCCTTGTGCCGGACCGGGCGCTGATCAACCGCATGGGGTTCAACAACGAGGGCTCCGCGGCCGTCAGCGAGCGTCTGGGGGCCCGTACGCCCGTCTTCAGGACCGTCGTGGGCGTCAACATCGGCAAGACCAAGGTCGTCCCGGAGGAGGAGGCCGTCGGCGACTACGTGAAGTCGACCGAGCGGCTCGCCCGGCACGCGGACTACCTGGTGGTGAACGTGAGCTCGCCGAACACGCCGGGCCTGCGCAATCTGCAGGCCACCGAGGCACTGCGGCCGCTGCTGAGCGCCGTCCGCGAGGCCGCCGACCGCGCGGTCACCGACCGGCGTGTGCCGCTGCTCGTCAAGATCGCGCCCGACCTCGCCGACGAGGACGTCGACGCGGTCGCCGACCTCGCCGTCGAACTCGGCCTGGACGGGATCATCGCCACGAACACCACGATCGCGCGCGAGGGACTCGGTCTGAAGTCCGAACCCCTGCTCGTCAAGGAGACCGGCGGGCTCTCGGGCGCGCCGCTGAAGGCGCGCTCCCTGGAGGTGCTGCGTCGCCTCTACGCGCGCGTGGGCGACCGGATCACCCTGGTGGGCGTCGGCGGCATCGAGAACGCCGAGGACGCCTGGCAGCGCATCCTGGCCGGCGCCACGCTGGTCCAGGGGTACAGCGCGTTCATCTACGAGGGTCCCTTCTGGGGCCGAGCGATCCACAAGGGGCTCGCCGCCCGTCTCCGTACCAGCCCGTACGCCACCCTCGCCGACGCGGTCGGCGCCGACGTGAGGAAGTCCGCATGAGCCTGGAACCCTTCGGCACACGTCTTCGCCGTGCGATGGACGAGCGCGGCCCGCTGTGTGTGGGCATCGACCCGCACGCGTCGCTGCTCACCGACTGGGGCCTGAACGACGACATCGTGGGCCTGGAGCGGTTCAGCCGCACCGTCGTCGAGGCGCTGGCCGAGCGGGTCGCGGTTCTCAAGCCGCAGAGCGCGTTCTTCGAACGGTTCGGCTCGCGCGGCATCGCCGTCCTGGAGAAGTCGGTCGAGGAGGCACGGGCGGCCGGGGCGCTGGTCGTGATGGACGCCAAGCGCGGCGACATCGGCTCGACCATGGCCGCGTACGCGGAGACCTTCCTGCGCAAGGACGCGCCGCTCTTCTCGGACGCGCTGACCGTGTCGCCCTACCTGGGCTACGGCTCGCTGAAGCCGGCGGTGGCGCTGGCGCGCGAGAGCGGCGCGGGGCTCTTCGTCCTCGCGCTCACCTCCAACCCGGAGGGCGGCGAGGTGCAGCACGCGGTCCGCGGGGACGGTCGCGACGTCGGCGCGACCATGCTGGCCCACCTCGCCGCCGAGAACGCGGGAGAGACGCCCCTGGGTTCCTTCGGCGCGGTCGTCGGCGCCACGCTGGGCGACCTCTCCTCTTACGACCTGGACATCAACGGACCGCTCCTGGCGCCCGGCATCGGCGCCCAGGGAGCCACCGCGGCCGATCTGTCGGGCGTCTTCGGGACGGCGGTGCGCAATGTCGTGCCGAACGTGAGCCGGGGTGTTCTTCGTCACGGTCCCGACGTGATCGCGCTGCGGGGGTCCGCGGAGCGGTTCGCGGAGGAGATCAGGGCTGCCGTGGGCGCCGCCTGAGCTCTTCAAGGGGCGGTCGACAGTCCTCCGATGAGTGGCTCCGGAGCGGTTCGAGTCTGAATACATCCTCAAATCCGGGGCAGTATGTCGTAAATGTCCGCCTCCAGGGAGGCTGACCAGGACTTTTCCTCTGTTCTCGCTGACTCCGGCGCACTTGCCCGCTAGTCTCCGTCGAGAGCGAATGGGCAAGCGTGTTGCTCGTAGCTCACCAGGTGTGGGGCGACTAGGTTCCTCACCGGTCCGTATCCGACAGTTCGACATCCGAGGTGACGTAGGCGTGGCTCTTCCGCCCCTTACCCCTGAACAGCGCGCAGCCGCGCTCGAAAAGGCCGCCGCGGCTCGCCGGGAGCGGGCCGAGGTCAAGAATCGACTCAAGCACTCCGGCGCCTCCCTTCACGAGGTCATCAAGCAGGGTCAGGAGAACGACGTCATCGGCAAGATGAAGGTCTCCGCTCTCCTGGAGTCCCTGCCGGGCGTGGGCAAGGTCCGCGCCAAGCAGATCATGGAGCGACTCGGTATCTCCGAGAGTCGCCGCGTGCGCGGCCTCGGCTCGAACCAGATCGCTTCCCTGGAGCGTGAGTTCGGCGGCTCCGGCGCCTGAGTCCTGGGCATACCGGGATTGCTGGAATAATCGCTGCATGAGTGAACGTCCGCGGCTGACCGTGCTCTCCGGCCCCTCTGGGGTCGGCAAGAGCACGGTCGTCGCTCATATGCGCAAGGAACACCCCGAGGTCTGGCTCTCGGTGTCGGCGACGACCCGCAAGCCGCGCCCCGGTGAGAAGCACGGAGTCCACTACTTCTTTGTCTCCGACGAGGAGATGGACAAGCTGATCGCCAACGGCGAGCTGCTGGAGTGGGCCGAATTCGCCGGCAACCGCTACGGGACGCCGCGTGCCGCCGTCCTTGAGCACCTGGAGTCGGGTGTGCCCGTCCTCCTGGAGATCGACCTCCAGGGTGCGCGGCAGGTCCGTGAGTCCATGCCGGAGGCCCTGCTCGTGTTCCTGGCTCCGCCCTCCTGGGACGAGCTGGTGCGCAGGCTCACCGGGCGGGGCACCGAGCCGCCCGAGGTGATCGAGCGCCGCCTGGAGGCGGCCAAGATCGAACTCGCGGCCGAGTCGGAGTTCGATGTCACCCTGGTCAACACCTCCGTCGAGGACGTGGCGCGTGAGCTGCTAGCCTTGGTAGAAGTTGTTTGATCTTTCAGGTCACTTTTAGGTCATTTCCACCTTTCGGAAGGCAGAGCGTGTCCTCTTCCATTACCGCTCCCGAGGGCATCATCAACCCTCCGATCGACGAGCTCCTCGAGGCCACCGACTCGAAGTACAGCCTCGTGATCTACGCGGCCAAGCGCGCCCGTCAGATCAACGCGTACTACTCGCAGCTCGGCGAGGGCCTCCTCGAGTACGTCGGTCCGCTCGTCGACACCCACGTCCACGAGAAGCCGCTGTCGATCGCCCTGCGCGAGATCAACGCGGGTCTGCTGACGTCCGAGGCCGTCGAGGGCCCCGCGCAGTAGTCGTTCAATCGCTCATCCCAGGCCCGGCGGCGCGACCGCCGGGCCTGTGGTGTGTCATGGAGTCGTACGTTTCCGAGCTCGGGGAGAGACGGTGGACAAGCCCAAGGTCGTGCTGGGGGTCAGCGGTGGCATCGCCGCGTACAAGGCCTGTGAGCTGCTGCGCAGGCTGACGGAGTCGGGTCACGACGTGCGCGTCGTCCCCACCGGGTCCGCGCTGCACTTCGTCGGCGCCGCCACCTGGTCCGCGCTCTCCGGCCACCCCGTCTCCACCGAGGTCTGGTCGGACGTCCACGAGGTCCCGCACGTCCGCATCGGACAGCACGCGGACCTGGTGGTGGTGGCCCCCGCGACGGCCGACATGCTCGCCAAGGCCGCCCACGGCCTGGCGGACGACCTCCTCACCAACACCCTGCTCACCGCCCGCTGCCCGGTCGTCTTCGCGCCCGCCATGCACACCGAGATGTGGGAGCACCCGGCCACCCAGGAGAACGTGGCGACGCTGCGCCGGCGCGGCGCCGTCGTCATCGAGCCCGCGGTGGGGCGTCTGACCGGCGTCGACACCGGCAAGGGACGGCTGCCCGACCCGGCGGAGATCTTCGAGGTCTGCCGCCGGGTGCTCGCCCGCGGCGTGACCGAGCCCGATCTCGCCGGCCGCCACGTCGTCGTCAGCGCCGGAGGCACCCGCGAACCGCTCGACCCCGTCCGCTTCCTCGGCAACCGCTCCTCCGGCAAGCAGGGCTACGCCCTGGCGCGCACGGCGGCCGCGCGGGGCGCCCGGGTCACGCTGATCGCCGCGAACACCGCGCTGCCGGACCCGGCGGGCGTGGACGTGGTGCGGGTCGGGACGGCCGTGCAGCTGCGCGAGGCGGTCCTCAAGGCGGCCTCGGACGCCGACGCCGTGGTGATGGCGGCGGCGGTGGCGGACTTCCGCCCGGTCTCGTACGCGGCCGGAAAGATCAAGAAGAAGGACGACCAGGAACCGGAGCCGATCGTTCTGGTCCGCAACCCGGACATCCTCGCGGAGATCTCGGTGGACCGTCCCCGTCCGGGCCAGGTGGTCGTCGGTTTCGCCGCCGAGACGGACGACGTCCTCGCCAACGGTCGTACGAAGCTGGCGCGCAAGGGGTGCGACCTTCTCGTCGTGAACGAGGTGGGGGAGCGCAAGACCTTCGGCGCCGAGGAGAACGAGGCCGTGGTGCTGGGGGCCGACGGCAGCGAGACCCCGGTGCCGTACGGACCCAAGGAGGCTCTGGCCGAGATGGTGTGGGACCTGGTGGGACGCCGCCTGGTGTGAGGGTCTCATTAACCCCAGCCGCCGCGTCCATCAGCGTGAAATCGCCCGTGGCGACCCTGGTGGAGAAGGATCGTCATGGCGCAGAATGCCCGTGCCGCAGGTCACAGGGCTTCCGAGAAGCGAGACAGGGGGCCTGTGGGCGAGTGCGACCGATAAACTGTTCTCGGACGACGCCGAGCGCAGCTCTCGTCCCGTCCACCAATGATCAGCCAGCAGCCGCTGCAACCACAGGGAGCGTTGTGTCCCGTCGCCTGTTCACCTCGGAGTCCGTGACCGAGGGTCACCCCGACAAGATCGCTGACCAGATCAGCGACACCATTCTCGATGCGCTTCTGCGCGAGGACCCGACGTCCCGGGTCGCCGTGGAGACGCTGATCACGACCGGCCTGGTGCACGTGGCCGGCGAGGTCACGACCAAGGCGTACGCGCCGATCGCCCAGCTGGTCCGCGACAAGATCCTGGAGATCGGTTACGACTCGTCGAAGAAGGGCTTCGACGGAGCTTCCTGTGGTGTCTCGGTGTCGATCGGCTCGCAGTCGCCCGACATCGCGCAGGGTGTCGACACGGCGTACGAGAGCCGGGTCGAGGGCGACGAGGACGAGCTCGACAAGCAGGGCGCAGGCGACCAGGGTCTGATGTTCGGGTACGCGACGGACGAGACCCCGAACCTGATGCCGCTCCCGATCCACCTCGCGCACAAGCTCTCGCGCAGGCTGTCCGAGGTCCGCAAGAACGGGACCATCCCGTACCTGCGCCCCGACGGCAAGACCCAGGTCACCATCGAGTACGACGGCGACAAGGCGGTCCGTCTGGACACCGTCGTCGTCTCCTCGCAGCACGCGTCGGACATCGACCTCGACTCCCTCCTCGCACCCGACATCCGCGAGTTCGTGGTCGAGCCGGAGCTCAAGGCCCTTCTCGACGACGGCATCAAGCTGGAGACCGAGGGCTACCGCCTCCTGGTGAACCCGACCGGCCGCTTCGAGATCGGCGGCCCGATGGGCGACGCCGGCCTCACCGGCCGCAAGATCATCATCGACACGTACGGCGGCATGGCCCGCCACGGCGGCGGCGCTTTCTCGGGCAAGGACCCGTCCAAGGTCGACCGCTCCGCCGCCTATGCCATGCGCTGGGTCGCCAAGAACGTCGTCGCCGCGGGCCTCGCGTCCCGCTGTGAGGTCCAGGTCGCCTACGCCATCGGCAAGGCCGAGCCCGTCGGCCTCTTCGTCGAGACCTTCGGCACCGCCAAGGTCGACGCCGAGAAGATCGAGACCGCCATCGCCGAGGTCTTCGACCTCCGCCCGGCGGCCATCATCCGCGACCTCGACCTGCTGCGCCCGATCTACTCCCAGACGGCCGCCTACGGCCACTTCGGCCGCGAGCTGCCCGACTTCACATGGGAGCGCACGGACCGCGTGGAGTCCCTGCGCAAGGCTGTCGGTCTGTAAGGGAACGCTTGTGCGGTGAGGCCCGGTATCCCTTCGGGGGTGCCGGGCCTCACCGTTTCCCAGGGCGCGTGGTGGTGTCAGTGGGGTTGGCAACTGTTCGTTGGGGAGCGTGCGTGAGGCCGTTTAGCTCGATCGTGTGATGGTCGGCTTCCGGGCTTCCGGGCTTGCGGCGCCCTGGGCCGATCGGGTTAACGTGATCGTGCGATCTGGGACGCCGGGTACGGTGCCAGTGTGCGAGGCCCCTGCTCCACCGGAGTGATGGTTCAGGGCCTCCCCGTCGCCTCTGGCCGTATCCACATGGCCAGGTGGCGCAGGGAACTGGCCTCTCGGGATCGGACCACGCACAGGATGCGTGTCGCCGCCTCGGGGTTGAGTACGTCGGGGACCAGTGCGCCCAAGACCGTTCGGGGCGTGCGGCTGAGCGGGCTCACTCCTGCTCAGTCCAAAGGAACGGTCTGGTAGGAATGTTGCTGTGAGCAGCGCGAACGGGTGGGGTGAGGGTGGCGCGGAGGGTGCGCCGCCCGAGCAGCTTGCGTTGATTCGGGAAGGCGTCCGGCAGGCCAGGGCGCCCAAGGCGAAGCCGCGGACGTGGCGGGGGGCGAAGCTCGCCAAGGAGCTGCCTGTCGCGCGGGTCCTCGTCGACAAGGGTGTGCTGCACCTTGACCGGTATTTCGACTACGCCGTGCCCGAGGAGCTGGACACCGAGGCGCAGCCGGGCGTGCGGGTTCGGGTGCGGTTCGGGGCCGGGCGACATCGGGTGCGGGAGGGCCGCCGTGAGGGCGGAGGGCTGATCGACGGGTTTCTCGTCGAGCGGCTCGCCGAGTCCGACTATGCGGGGCCGCTCGCCGCGCTCGCCCAGGTCGTGTCGCCCGAGCCCGTGCTCGGGCCCGAGCTGCTGGGACTCGCGCGCGCCGTCGCCGATCGGTACGCGGGGAGCCTCGCGGACGTGCTGCAGCTCGCCGTCCCGCCGCGCAACGCGCGAGCCGAGCAGAAGCCCTCGCCCGCGCCGCTCGCTCCGCCCGGCGCGCCCGACACGGCCTCCTGGACCCGTTACGGGCGGGGGGCGTCCTTTCTCGAGTCGCTCGCCGCGGGCGGGGCACCGCGGGCCGTGTGGAACGCGTTGCCGGGGCCCGGCTGGGCCGAGGAGATCGCCAGAGCCGTGGGTGCGACGCTCGCCTCGGGGCGTGGCGCGCTTGTCGTCGTGCCGGACGGCCGGGCCGTCGCTCGGGTCGACGCCGCGCTGTCCTCCGTGCTGGGCGAGGGGCAGCACGCGGTGCTCACGGCCGAGGCCGGGCCCGAGAAGCGGTACCGGGAGTGGCTGGCCGTGCGGCGTGGGTCCGTACGGGCCGTCGTGGGGACCCGGGCCGCCATGTTCGCGCCGGTACGGGACCTGGGCCTTGTCGTCATCTGGGACGACGGCGACGACAGCCACAGCGAGCAGCACGCGCCGCAGCCGCATGCGCGAGAAGTGCTGCTGCTGCGGGCCGCCCATGACAAGTGCGCCTTTCTGCTGGGGAGTTGGGGCTGCACCGTCGAGGCCGCACAGCTGGTCGAGAGCGGGTGGGCGCTGCCGCTGGTCGCCGAGCGGGAACAGGTGCGGGCGAGCGCGCCGCTCGTGCGGACCGTGGGGGACGGGGATCTCGCACGGGACGAGGCGGCGCGGGCCGCCCGCCTGCCGAGCCTCGCCTGGCAGGCGGTGAGGGACGGACTGCGGCAAGGGCCCGTACTGGTGCAGGTGCCGCGGCGTGGGTACGTGCCGCGGATGGCCTGTGCGCAGTGCCGGGCTCCGGCTCGCTGCCGGCACTGCGCGGGACCGTTGGAGGCGCGAGACGCCGGGGCGCTGCTGTGTACGTGGTGCGGACGCGACGAGGCGGCCTGGCACTGTCCCGAGTGCGGTGGTTTCCGGCTACGGGCCCAGGTCGTGGGCGCGCGGCGGACCGCGGAGGAGCTGGGGCGGGCGTTTCCGGCCGTGCCCGTGCGGACGTCGGGGCGCGAGCAGGTGCTCGACACGGTGCCGGGAGCGCCCGCGCTCGTCGTGAGCACGCCGGGGGCCGAGCCCGTCGCGGAGGGCGGGTACGCGGCCGCGTTGCTGCTCGACGGCTGGGCGATGGTGTCGCGGCCCGATCTACGAGCCGGCGAGGACGCGCTGCGACGGTGGATCGGCGCGGCGGCGCTGGTGCGCGGGCAGGGGGCGGGGGGCACGGTCGTGGTCGTCGCGGAGCCGACCCTGCGGCCCGTGCAGGCGCTCGTACGGTGGGATCCCGTCGGACACGCGGTGCGGGAGCTCGCCGAGCGGGCCGAGCTGGGCTTTCCGCCGGTTTCCCGGATGGCGGCCGTGTCCGGTACGGCGGAGGCGCTCGCCGGGTTTCTCGCAGTGGTCGAGCTTCCGGGCGATGCGGAGGTGCTCGGGCCGGTGCCGCTGCCCGTCACGCATGCCGGGGGACCGCGCCGGGTGGGGGCGCCGCCGCCAGGGGAGCGGTGGGAGCGGGCGCTGGTCCGGGTGCCGCCGGGGAGCGGGGCGGCGTTGGCGGCCGCGCTGAAGGCCGCGCAGGCGGCACGGATGGCACGGGGCGGGAGTGAGCCCGTACGGATTCGGATCGATCCGCCGGACATCGGCTGACGATTGCCATCAGGGGGACGAGTTCGCATCCCCACCTGGGTTGCCCCTGCCCGGGACCTGGGTTGCCCCGACCTGGGCCGCCTCCCGGCTTGGACGATACCGGGAGGCAGGCGAGAGGTGGGGTCAGCCGTTGCGGGGGCCCGGGAACGCCGTGGGCCTGACCTCGTCGCGCAGGGTGGGGCTGCCCGAGGTCGGCTGGGTCGGCATGGAGCGGGCGGCGGGGACCGTCGGCACCGTGGCGATGCCCGTGTTGACGGAGACCGTGCGGGTGCCCGAGGTCTCCGTGGAGCGCTCGGCCTCGGCCGCGGCCTGGGCGGCGGCGCGGCGGGCGCCGTAGCGGCGGTGCACCGCCTGCTTGGTGACCCCGAGGGCGGAGCCCACCGCGTCCCAGGAGAAGCCCAGTGAGCGGTCGAAGTCCACGGCGGCCGTGACCAGGGTCTCGACGCTGTCGCGCAATTCCTGGGCGAGGCGGACGGTCGGGGCGGGGGCGCGTCCGTAGACGACGAAGCCCGCGGAGGGGCCGGAGCGGCGCGGACGGTAGACGTTGCCCAGTTGGGCGGTGAGCGTGCGCAGTGCGTCCACCTGCCGGCGGACCCGCTCGATGTCCCGCACCAGCAAGTGCAGGCTGGCCCGAGCCTGGGCGTCGTGGGTTGCGTGGTCGGCCATGAACAAGCCTCTCGAACCGGCGTTGAAAAGGATCGGGCCGCGATCGCGGCCCGATGTGGTCAACTCTCTCTTGACCAACGCGTTTGCGGGTGAGTGGTCACGCTGCGGGGGCGTAAGGGCATATGCACAGGGCGCGTCCGGGGGCGTACGCCCCCGTCGCGCCGTTGTCTCGCCTCGGCCTTCGGCGTGTGTGCGGGTGTTCGACCCGCACCCCGTCAAACCCCCGAGCCGCCGGGCCGCCGCGCCGCATAGACTGGTGCGCTGCCCCGTACCCCGTCCGGACCGGCGGGTGTGCAGGGTCCTGAAGCGTTCCCGCCCGAGAGGCCAGCCGCCACCCATGAAGCTCGTCTTCGCAGGTACCCCCGAGGTCGCCGTTCCCGCACTGGACGCCTTGATCGCCTCCGGGCGGCACGAGGTGGCCGCCGTGGTCACACGGCCCGACGCCCCGGCCGGCCGGGGACGGCGGCTCGTCGCGAGTCCGGTCGCCGAGCGGGCGGAGGAGGCCGGCATCGAGGTGCTGAAGCCGGTGAAGCCCCGGGACGAGGACTTTCTGGCCCGGCTGAGGGAGATCGGGCCCGACGCGTGTCCCGTGGTGGCGTACGGGGCGCTGCTGCCGCGGGTCGCCCTCGACGTGCCCGCCCACGGGTGGGTCAATCTGCACTTCTCCCTGCTGCCCGCCTGGCGCGGCGCCGCCCCCGTGCAGCACGCGATCATGGCGGGGGACGAGATCACCGGTGCCTCCACCTTCCTCATCGAGGAAGGCCTCGACTCGGGGCCCGTGTACGGGACGGTCACCGAGGAGATCCGGCGCACCGACACCAGCGGGGACCTGCTCACCCGGCTCGCGTTCGCCGGCGCCGGGCTGCTCGTCGCGACCATGGACGGTATCGAGGACGGCACCCTGAAGGCCGTGCCGCAGCCTGCGGACGGCGTCAGCCTGGCGCCGAAGATCAGCGTCGAGAACGCCCATGTCGACTGGTCCGCACCCGCGCTGCGCGTCGACCGGATGGTGCGCGGGTGCACGCCCGCGCCCGGCGCCTGGACCGTCTTCCGTGGCGAGCGGCTCAAACTCATCCACGCGACACCCGTGCCCGAGCGCACCGACCTCGCCCCGGGCGAGCTGTCCGTGGCCAAGAACAACGTGTACGCCGGGACCGGCTCGTACGCCGTCGAGCTGCTCTGGGTCCAAGCCCAGGGCAAGAAGCCGATGCGCGCCGCCGACTGGGCGCGCGGGGTGCGCATCGCCTCAGGGGAGCGGCTCGGAGCCTGACACCCGGTCGTACAAGGCGTGTGCGCGCAGCACCCGCCCGCTCTTCGGGCCGACCCCGCCGTCCACCGTGAGACCGGCCCCGTAGTACTCGTGGCAGTACGTGAAGTTGACGCACCGTCCGGGATGTGGCGGCTACGCTGCGCCGCCGTACCTGGCCCTGCCGACCTCGGCCACCTGGCGGCGGGACGACCGTAGGAGATGGAGATCGCGTACCGCCTCCGCATCGGCGAGGCCACCGTCAAGACCCATCTCAACCGCGGCGGCGGGCGACGGCCGGAAGGCGCACGCGGTCGCCAGGTCGGCGATGTCTGTCCGGACGTAGGCTTGAGGGGTCGAACCATCCAGGATCCGGAGCACCTTTTTCGTGAGTGAGCAGTCCCGCGGGCCGCGCAAGCCCGGCAAGCCCTACCGTCGCCCCCAGAAGGACCCCGTCCGCATGCTCGCCTTCGAGGCGCTGCGGGCCGTGGACGAGCGGGACGCGTACGCGAACCTCGTCCTGCCGCCGCTGCTGCGCAAGGCGCGCGAGAAGGAGGGCCCGGAAAAGTTCGACGGGCGGGACGCGGCGCTGGCGACCGAGCTGGTGTACGGGACGCTGCGCCGGCAGGGGACGTACGACGCCGTCATCGCGGCCTGTGTCGACCGGCCGCTGCGAGAGGTCGACCCGCCCGTGCTCGACGTGCTCAGCCTCGGCGTGCACCAGCTTCTGGGAACGCGCATCCCGACGCACGCCGCCGTGTCCGCCTCCGTCGAACTCGCCCGCGTCGTGCTCGGCGACGGACGCGCCAAGTTCGTCAACGCCGTGCTGCGCAAGGTCGCTCGGCAGGATCTCGACGCCTGGCTGGAGCAGGTCGCGCCGCCCTACGACGACGACCCCGAGGACCACCTCGCCATCGTGCACTCGCACCCACGCTGGGTCGTCTCGGCGCTGTGGGACTCGCTGGGCGGCGGCCGTGCCGGGATCGAGGACCTGCTTGAGGCCGACAACGAGCGGCCCGAGGTCACGCTCGTGGCGCGACCGGGGCGTTCCACCGCCGAGGAACTCCTCGACGCCCTCGGGGAGGAGTCCACGCTGCCGGGACGCTGGTCGCCGTACGCCGTGCGGCTCATCGAGGGCGGCGAGCCGGGTGCCATCGACGCCGTACGGGAGGGGCGTGCGGGCGTCCAGGACGAGGGCAGCCAGCTGGTGGCGCTCGCCCTTGCCAACGCGCCGCTCGAGGGGCCCGACAAGGCATGGCTGGACGGCTGCGCGGGCCCCGGCGGCAAGGCGGCCATGCTCGCTGGACTGGCCGCCGAGCGCGGTGCCGTGCTGCTCGCCTCGGAGAAACAGCCGCACCGGGCGGGCCTGGTGGCGAAGGCACTCGCGGGCAATCCCGGCCCCTACCAGGTCATCGCCGCCGACGGCACCCGTCCGCCGTGGCTGCCCGGCACCTTCGACCGGGTGCTCATGGATGTGCCCTGCACGGGTCTTGGCGCCCTGCGTCGCCGTCCCGAGGCCCGCTGGCGCCGCCGCCCCGAGGATCTGGACGGCTTCGCGCCCCTCCAGCGCGGGCTGCTGCGCACGGCGCTCGACTCCGTACGGGTCGGGGGTGTCGTCGGCTACGCGACCTGCTCGCCGCACCTCGCCGAGACCCGCGCGGTCGTGGACGACGTCCTGAAGCGCTATGACACAGGCTCCGCCGAACTCCTCGACGCCCGCCCGCTCCTGCCCGGCGTACCGGTGCTGGGCGACGGCCCGGACGTACAGCTGTGGCCGCATCTGCACGGCACGGACGCCATGTATCTGGCGCTGATCCGCCGGACGGCGTGATCCGTCCCAGCGCCGAGAACAGCCCGAAGGCGTACCCTTTCTCGTATTCGGAGAAAGGCCGAGCGGATTAGGGGGAGGAATGGCAACCCTCCTCCGAGCGTGACAAGCGAGCCATCGCCGAATCCTCCGAGTTCACCATTCTCGTATTTGAGGGCGTGAATGATGGAAGCGCGTGTGGATCCCGATCGTTCCGAGTGGGACGTCATCGTCCTGGGCGGCGCCGCGGCCGGCGAGAACGCGGCTCAGTACGCCACGCAGTTCTCCGGTCTGGACGCGGTGCTGGTCGAGGCGGAGTTACTGGGTGGCGAGTGCTCGTACTGGGCCTGCATGCCCAGCAAGGCCCTGTTGCGCCCCGCCGAGGTGCTGGGCGGCGCACGGCATGTGCCGGGTGTGTCCTCGCTGTTGAGCGGGCGCGAGTTGGACGTGCGGGCGGTACTGGCCCGCCGGGACACCGTCGTGAACGGCCTCGACGACTCCTCGCAGATCCGCTGGGCGCTCGGCGTCGGCATCGATGTCGTGCGCGGGTACGGGCGGCTCACCGGGGAGCGCTCGGTGGTGGTGGAGACGGCGGCCGGCGGCAGCCGTGCGCTGACCGCGCGGCACGCGGTGGTGATCGACACGGGTTCGCGCACCACCGTGCCGGCGATCCCCGGCATGAGCGAGGCACACCCGTGGACGTCCCGCGACGTCACCAATCTGCGCGAGGTGCCCCGCCGGGTCGTCGTGCTGGGCGGTGGGGTGGTCGCGTGCGAGGCGGCGACCTGGCTGAGGGCGCTGGGCGTCGAGGAGTTGAGCGTCGTGTACCGGCGCGCCGGCCTGCTGGCCCGGTCGGAACCCTTCGCCGGGCGCATGGTGGGTGACCAGTTGACGGCCGCGGGGGTGCGGCTGCTTCCCGGCAGGTCGATCACCGAGGTGCGACGCGACGATCCCCGTGACACGGGAGTCGGGCTGCCGCACGGCGGTGAGGTCACCGTCCGGCTGGACGACGGGAGCACGCTCGTCGCCGACGAACTGGTGCTCGCCACCGGCCGTACGCCGAACACCGAGGACATCGGGCTGCCGACGGTGGGATGCCCCGACGGCGGCTTTCTGGCGGTCGACGACGAGCAGGGCGTGCGGGCGGTGGACGGGCATTGGCTCTATGCCGTCGGTGATGTCTGCGGACGTGCGCTGTTGACCCACATGGGCAAGTACCAGGCGCGGGTGGCCGGTGAGGTGATCGCCGCCCGTGCCACGGGAGGTCCGGCGGTCGGCGCGTGGAGCGGTCCGCCGGGCTCCGCCGACGGACACCGGGGCAACCCGCAGGTGACCTTCACCGACCCGGAGGTCGGATCGGCCGGCGTGACCGAGCGGGAGGCACGCGCGGCGGGACTGGACGTGGCGACGGTCGAGTACGACATGGCCGCTCTGGCCGGCACATATGTGATGCGTGAGGACTACCTCGGGCGCGCCAAACTGGTCATCGATCGCGATACCGACACGGTGGTGGGCGCCACGTTCGTCGGCTCGGGCGTTGCCGAACTCGTCCACTCGGCCACGACGGCCATTGTCGCCAGAGTGCCGCTTCCCGTGCTGTGGCATGTCGTGCCGAGCTACCCCACCGCGAGTGAGGTGTGGCTCCGCCTGTTGGAGACGTACCGCGCGCAGAAGCAGCGTGTCGGGTAGCGTGAAATATCCGTCATGCATTTCAGCCGATCAGGGATCTCGCACGTAACTCGATCGAAAGAAATATGCTATGCCTTTCATTTCCACGAAGGACGGCACGGAAATCTATTACAAGGACTGGGGTACGGGGCAGCCGGTCGTCTTCAGTCATGGCTGGCCGCTGAACGCCGACGCCTGGGACCCCCAGATCCGGATGATGGCCGAAAACGGCTTCCGCGCGATCGCGCACGACCGTCGTGGCCACGGCCGCTCGGGTCAGCCGTGGGACGGGAACGACCTGGACACGTACGCCGACGACCTGGCGCAGTTGATCGAGGCGCTCGATCTGCGTGACGTGATCCTGGTCGGCCACTCCACCGGTGGCGGCGAGGTGACGCGCTATATCGGCCGCCACGGCACCGGACGGGTCGCCAAGGCGGTGCTCCTCGGCGCGATCCCCCCGCTGATGCTCAAGACGGAAGCGAACCCCGAGGGGCTGCCGTTGGAGGTCTTCGACGAGATCCGCAAGGGCGTCGAGACCGACCGCTCGCAGTTCTACAAGGACCTCAGCGCGCCCTTCTACGGGGCCAACCGGCCCGGCTCACAGGTGTCCCAGGGCACGCGGGACGCGTTCTGGCTCTGGTCCCTACAGGTGGGGATCAAGGGTTCGTACGACTGCGTCAAGGCGTTCTCCGAGACCGACCTCACCGAGGACCTGAAGCGGTTCGACGTCCCCACCCTGATCGCGCACGGCGACGACGACCAGATCGTGCCCATCGTCGCGGCCGCGGAGAAGTCCTCGAAAATCGTCAAGGGTGCCACGCTGAAGGTCTACCCGGGTGCCCCGCACGGCCTGTCGATGGTCGCCCCGTTCAAGGACGTCTTCGACGCCGACCTGCTGGCCTTCGCCCGCGGCTGACCAACCCGGTGGCTCCCGGACCGTGTGGTGGGCCGCCCGGCAACGCCGGGTTCGTGTCACTCCGAGTGGGGCATTCGATGACTCCCTGACACGCGGTGTGTGCGGGGAGTGCCGGGTGAGCGGGGGCGCTTTCCGTCCGGCATGTCTCAGGTACGGCCCAGGGGCCGGACCAAGGAGAGCAACCGGCCCGGGGCATGGCAGGCTTGGGGCATGGCCGTGCAGATCAACCCCAGCATTCTGTCCGCGGACTTCGCCCGTCTTGCCGAGGAGGCACACGCGGTGGAAGGCGCGGACTGGCTCCATGTCGACGTCATGGACAACCATTTCGTACCGAACCTCACGCTCGGTGTGCCGGTCGTAGAGTCCCTGGCCCGTGCGACGGACACGCCGCTGGACTGCCATCTGATGATCGCGGACCCCGATCGGTGGGCGCCTCAGTACGTCGAAGCGGGTGCCGGTTCCGTCACCTTCCACGCCGAGGCGGCCGCCGCGCCGGTGCGGCTCGCCCGCGAGATCCGGGCCAAGGGCGCCCGCGCCTCCATGGCGCTCAAGCCCGCGACCCCCATCGAGCCGTACGAGGATCTGCTCCCCGAGCTCGACATGCTGCTGATCATGACGGTCGAGCCCGGTTTCGGCGGCCAGGCGTTCCTGGACATCATGCTGCCGAAGATCCGCCGCACTCGTGAGTTGATCGGCAAGCACGGCCTCGAGCTGTGGCTTCAGGTCGACGGCGGCGTGTCGGCGTCCACCATCGAGCGGTGCGCGGAGGCGGGCGCGGACGTCTTCGTCGCCGGATCGGCCGTGTACGGGGCCGCTGACCCGGCCCAGGCGGTACGTGCATTGCGCACTCAGGCTCAGGGCGCGACGGCCCATGCGGCGTGGGCGTGCGACCACTGAACCAAGGGAACGTGAACGCCGCCCATCAGGGCTGATCAAGTACGCCGGATCTGCGAGGATGAACGGCGAATCCAGAGTGTGAACAGCAGTGAGGAGAGCGCCGTGTCGGGTATGTCGGCGGGCCGGTCAGCCATGCGGATGGGACCCGCTGAGCTGGTGCAGGCGGCGGCCATGGCCCGCCGCTTCTACCTCGAGGGCAAATCCAAGATCCAGATCGCCGAGGAGTTCGGCGTCAGCCGCTTCAAGGTGGCCCGGGTCCTGGAAACCGCTCTCGAACGGGATCTCGTACGGATCGAGATCCGAGTGCCCGCCGAGCTGGACGCGGAGCGCTCCGACGCGCTGCGCGCCCGCTACGGCCTGCGGCACGCCGTTGTGGTCGAGTCCCCGGCCGAGGCCGAGGAGTCGCCCGACCCCGAGAACCTCGGCGAGGTCGCCGCCGACCTGCTCGGTGAGCTGGTCAACGAGGGCGATGTGCTGGGCCTGGCCTGGGGCCGCTCCACCATCCACATGGCGGCGGCGCTCGACCGGCTCCCGCCGTGCACGGTGGTGCAGCTGACGGGCGTGTACGACGCCGGGACCGCGGAGCGCGGATCGGTGGAGGCGGTACGGCGCGCCGCGCAGGTGTCGGGCGGCGACGCCCACCCCATCTACGCGCCGATGCTGCTGCCCGACGCGGCCACCGCGGCGGCGCTGCGCAGCCAGACCGGGATCGCCCGCGCCTTCGAGTACTTCGACAAGGTCACGGTCGCCTGCGTGTCGATCGGCTCCTGGGAGCCCGGCATCTCGACGGTGCACGACATGCTCAGCGACGAGGAGCGCGGCCACTACGCGTCCCTCGGTGTCGCCGCCGAGATGTCCGCGCACCTCTTCGACGCCGAGGGGCGCCGGGTCGGCCGTGACCTGGGCGAGCGGTGCATCACCGTCGAGGCCGACCGGCTGCGGCGTATCCCCGAGGTCGTGGCGATCGCGGGCGGACAGCGCAAGGCCGCCGCCATCGACGCGGTGCTGCGGTCCGGGCTCGTCACCAGCCTGGTGACGGACACGTCCGCCGCGGACTACCTGATGACGGCGGGGCCGGCCCCCCGCCCGGCCCTGAACCGGGCGGACCCGGACGGGCCGTGACGCGCCTGGAATGACACGGACGGCGACCCCTGTGGGGCCTGCGGGCAAACGGACCTGGCCGTCGGGGCGGATACCCCGGGTCCGTCGGGGCCGACATCGGTGACCTTCGGGGCACGTCTGCGGTGTCTCTCGCGGACGGGTGTCCCTGTCCGGGAGGGCAGGCCGGTGGGTGGTGGCCCATTGGGGGGCGCTTCGGGGTATCGGCGCGCCGGGCGGAGGGCGGCGTGGCAGCATCGGCGGCATGGTGGTGCGGTGGGTGCCCCGGGCTCTCCTGGGGCTGTTTCTGTGTTTCGGCGTGCTGCTGACGGGCTGCTCGTCGACGGAGTCGGCCGGTACCGGTATCGGTGCGGGTGCGGTGACGACAGCTCCGTCGGCGGCGCGATCGGCGGTTCCGGTTCCCTCCTGGGCCGGCGGGATGAGGACGGTCGAAGCGGCCCGGCTTCCCGCCGAGGCCCGCGAGACGCTCGCCCTGATCGACAAGGGCGGCCCCTTCCCGTACGCCCGGGACGGCGTCGTCTTCGGGAACTTCGAGGGCCTGCTGCCGAAGCACCAGCGCGGCTACTACCACGAGTACACGGTCAAAACCCCCGGCGAGCACGATCGGGGAGCCCGGCGCATTGTCACCGGGCAAGGCGGTGAGATCTACTACACCGGTGATCACTACAAGTCGTTCAGGGCGGTGCTGAGATGACGGATGGCCCGCTGGCGGAGGTGTTCCGGGCGGCGCGCGCGGTCGGATGGCAGGTCAGCGTGCTCGACCTCAGCGGAGTCTCGGACAAGGCGGGCTTCATGGAGCGCTGCGTCCGCGCCCTCGACCTGCCCGAATGGTTCGGCCGGAACTGGGACGCCCTCGCGGACTGCCTGGGCGACCCCGACTGGGGGCCCGCCAGCCCGGGCCGCCTCATCCTGGTGAGCGGCTGGCGGCGCTACGCCAAGGTCCGCCCCGACGAGTGGGAGATCGCTCAGGAGGTGCTGGAGTCGGCCGCCGGGCACTACCAGGAGCACGACGCCACGCTGTCGGTCGTCCTCTCCCTTGGAGGATCCGACCAACTGCCCCCTGACCAGCCTGGATGATCTGTGCGGGCATCACATTCAGGTCGCCATGGGAGAATGAAGTACGTGCTCTTCCCCCTGGCTGACCTGTCCGGGGGCCACCTCTGATCGACTGGGATGTGCAGCACGTGCGTTTCCTCAACGACATCCAGCCCCCGTACGACCTGACGTACGACGACGTCTTCATGGTCCCCAGCCGCTCAGCGGTCGGCTCCCGGCAGGGCGTGGACCTCACCGCCCCGGACGGCACGGGCACCACGATCCCCCTCGTCGTCGCCAACATGACCGCGATCGCGGGCCGCCGGATGGCCGAGACCGTCGCCCGCCGCGGCGGCCTCGTGGTCATCCCGCAGGACATTCCGATCGAGGTCGTCACCGAGGTCGTCACCTGGGTCAAGGGACGCCACCTGGTGCTGGACACCCCCATCGTCCTGGCTCCCCACCAGACCGTCGCCGACGCGCTGGCGCTGCTCCCCAAGCGCGCCCACAACGCGGGCGTCGTCGTCGACGAGGACGGCCGCCCGATCGGCGTGGTCACCGACGCCGACCTCACCGGCGTGGACCGGTTCACGCAGCTGGTCGAGGTCATGTCCCGGGACCTGCTGCTCCTCGACGCCGACATCGAGCCGCGCGAGGCCTTCAACACGCTGGACGGCGCCAACCGGCGCTACGCCCCCGCCGTGGACGCCGAGGGCAAGCTCGCCGGCATCCTCACCCGCAAGGGCGCCCTGCGCGCCACGCTCTACACCCCGGCGACCGACGCCGACGGAAAGCTGCGCATCGCGGCCGCCGTCGGCATCAACGGCGATGTCGCGGGCAAGGCCAAGCAGCTCCTCGACGCGGGCGTCGACACGCTCGTCATCGACACCGCGCACGGCCACCAGGAGTCGATGATCAGCGCGATCAGGACCGTGCGCGCGCTCGACCCGCAGATCCCGATCGTCGCGGGCAACATCGTCGCCGCCGAAGGCGTCAAGGACCTCATCGACGCGGGCGCGGACATCATCAAGGTCGGCGTCGGCCCCGGCGCCATGTGTACGACGCGGATGATGACCGGCGTGGGGCGGCCGCAGTTCTCCGCCGTCCTGGAGTGCGCCGCCGAGGCGAAGAAGTACGGCAAGCACGTGTGGGCCGACGGCGGTGTCCGTCACCCCCGTGATGTCGCCATGGCGCTGGCCGCGGGTGCGTCCAACGTCATGGTCGGATCCTGGTTCGCGGGGACGTACGAGTCCCCGGGCGACCTTCAGCAGGACGCCGACGGGCGCCTGTACAAGGAGTCGTTCGGCATGGCGTCCGCGCGCGCGGTCCGCAACCGTACGAGCGAGGAGTCGGCGTACGACCGCGCCCGCAAGGCCCTCTTCGAGGAGGGCATCTCCACCTCGCGGATGTTCCTAGACCCGGGCCGCCCGGGCGTCGAGGACCTGATCGACTCGATCATCGCGGGCGTCCGCTCCTCCTGCACCTACGCGGGCGCGAACTCCCTTGAGGAGTTCGCCGAGAACGCGGTCGTCGGCATCCAGAGCGCGGCCGGCTACGCGGAGGGCAAGCCCCTGCACGCCAGCTGGAGCTGACCGGTTCCGCCGTCGTACGGCCCCCGTGGTGCGCTCACGGGGGCCGTCGGCGCCGGTGCTGTCCGCGATCGGCTTCGCCCTGTGCGTGTGGATGATGAGCAGTCTTTCGGCCGTCACCTGGGTGCTCTTCGGAGTCTGGATGGCCACTGGTCTCGTGTTCTACCTCAGCCTGTTCTTGCGAGGAACCCCAGGGCTTCAGCCCTGGGAGGAATCGCGTCCTCGTGGTCGCCCCGCGGTATCGCTGCTGGGTGTTCGGTCGCGGAGCGGCCGGGTGTCGCCTCCGGCGGGCCGAGGGGACGGTGCGTTCAGAGACGGGTTCACCCGGTCGGGTGATCAAAGGTGAACGTGCGGCGGGTGGTCGTACGTGTGTGTATGTTGGGTGATCGTGAAGCTGACGGTGCAGGTGAAGCTGTTGCCGACGCCGGTGCAGGCGGCGGCACTTGAGGCAACTCTGCGCGCCTGCAACGAGGCGGCGAGCTGGGCCGACGGCGTGGCGTTCGAGAAGGATATGAAGCGGAACTTCGCGCTGCGCGAGCACACCTACGACCAGATCAAGGCCCGATGGAACCTGGGCGCGCAGGCTGCCCAGCACGTGATCAAGAAGACATGTGACGCGTACGCCACGCTCAGGGCGAACCTGCGGGCCGGAAATCTGGGCAGGCCGGGCTCGAAACGGTACCGGCGGGCCACGGAGAAGCCGGTCACGTTCCGCCCGGAGGCGGCGCAGCCGTACGACGACCGGATGCTGTCCTGGCAGATCGCCCAGCGCCGGGTCTCGATCTGGACCGTTTCGGGGCGGGTGAAGGACGTGGCGTTCACTGCGAGCCCCGAGCAGCTGGCCACGGTGGAGCTGTACCGCAAGGGCGAGTCCGATCTGGTGTGCCGGGATGGCAGGTGGTTCCTGCTGGCGACCTGCGAGGTACCCGAGGCCGAGCCGAACGCCGAACCGGTGGACTTCCTCGGTATCGACCTGGGCATCGTGAACATTGCCACCACCTCGGACGGCGAGATCATGGCCGGACGGGAACTCAACCGCATGCGCGCCCGGGAGCGCACGCTGCGCACCAAGCTGCAGAGGAAGAGCACGCCGTCCGCCAAGCGCCGCCTGAAGAAGCGGCGGCGCAAGGAGGCGCGGCGGGCACGGGACATCAATCACAAGATCGCGAAGCATGTGGTGGCCGAGGCTGAACGCACCGGTCGGGGAATCGCCCTCGAAGAACTGACGGGCATCCGCGAGCGGGTACGGCTTCGTAAGCCCCAACGGGCCACCCACTCCAGCTGGTCGTTTGACCAGCTGGGGGCGTTCATCGCGTACAAGGCCCGCAAGGCGGGGGTGCTGGTGGTGTAGGTTGATCCGGCGTACACCTCCCGTACCTGTGCCGAGTGCGGGCACATCGACAGGGCGAACCGGGTCTCGCAGGCCTGGTTCGCGTGCCGGTCCTGCGGATTCGTTGATCACGCGGATCGGAACGGCTCCCGTAACATCCGGGCCAGAGCACGGGAGTTGTGGCGATGCGGGGCCCCGTCAACGGCCCCTGCCCCACCCCTGAAACTCAAGGGTGGGACTGGACGCAAACGCCACGTCACCGCCAGTGACACCCGTTGTGCAAGCCCGGGACTTCAGTCCCGGTGTAGTTGACTTACGGCTACCGCCGCTCCCGTCTCGCGCCATCAGAAAAGTGAAACACCCGCAGTGCTGAACGATCTCGACGAACGCATCGTGCACGCCCTCGCCGAGGACGCCCGCCGCTCCTACGCCGACATCGGCCAACTGGTCGGCCTCTCCGCGCCAGCCGTGAAGCGTCGGGTGGACCGGTTGCGGGCCACGGGTGCCATCACCGGGTTCACCGTGCGGGTGGATCCGGCGGCGCTGGGGTGGGAGACGGAGGGGTTCGTCGAGATCTACTGCCGACGGAACACCTCGCCGGAGACCATTCAGCGGGGGCTGGAGCGGTATCAGGAGGTGGTGGCCGCGTCCACCGTCACCGGGGAGGCGGATGCGGTGGTGCAGGTCTTCGCCTCTGACATGCGGCACTTCGAGCGGGTGTTGGAGCGGATTGCGGGCGAGCCGTTCGTGGAGCGTACGAAGTCGGTGCTGGTGTTGTCTCCGTTGCTGCGGCGGTTTTCGTCGGGGTCGCCTACGTAAGGGGTCGTTGGGGCTGGGTGGCGGCTGCGGGTTCGGTGTGGCTGGGCGCGCCCCGCGGCGGAGCCGCTATATGTCACAGCCCCGCGCCCCTTTGGGGCGCTCCACCTCACTCCGCTGTTTTGCGGGCCAGCGCGTTGTTGCCGATCGAGTTGTGGACGCTGAAGCTCACCGCGTCCGAGCGGTAGCGGTCGTCGGACCATTCCACCGGGCGGCCTTCGCGGGTGGTCGTCACGCGGCGGACCCTCAGGAGGGGACTGGTGCGGCGGACGCCGAGGAGGTCGGCGTCCTGGGCGCCCGCCGCCACCGCGTCGATGACGTGCTCGCCGTAGGCGAAGACCAGGCCGGTGTCCTCGTAGAGCCGCTGGGTGACCGAGGGGCAGTCGGGCTCGATGGCCTCGACGGCGGGGGAGATCCAGTCCGCGTACACGGTCCGCTCCAGGAGGACCGGCTCGCCGTCCAGGCCGCGGACCCGCAGGACGTGCAACACGGGTGTCTTCTCGGGGAGTTGGAGGCGCACGGCGTCCTCCGCCGTCGCCGGGCGGTGCTCCTGCTCGACGACGTGTCCCGTCGCCTCCCGGCCCATCGCACGCGCCCACTGGGCGAAGCTGCGCAGTTCGGCGAAGCTCTGGCTGCGGCGGCTGGCGAGGACCACCCGGCGGGCGCCCTGGCGGGACCCGATGAGGCCCTCGGCGGTCAGGGCCGCGACGGCCTGGCGGACCGTGCCGCGTGCCACGCCGTACTGGGCCGCGAGGTCCGTCTCCGCGGGCAGCAGACTGCCCACCGTGTACTCCTCGCGGTCGATCGCCCGCCGCAGTTCGTCGGCGATCTCCTCGTGTCGCGCCGGCATGCTTCCCCTCTGACTCGACTGCTGTGCACAGCGTGACCAGCCTAATCGAGACCGGACGGTGATCTGCGCGCACCGGGATTGTGCAGGGAATCAGGGTTCAGGGTTTCGCCAGTGTTTACGAACACGACACCAGCGGCGGGCCTACTGGGGCCAACTTGTTCAGACAAGTTCTCCGCACTACTCGAGCCCTCGTGCGTACTCCTGGAGAGACCGTGACCGTGTTCCTGCCGAGGACCGCCGTCCTCACCGGCGGCCTCGCCGTCGCCGCCGCCCTCGCCCTCAGCGCCTGTGGCGCGGCCCCCGACGACAAGTCGACCACCGCCAACGGCAAGAGCGCGGCCACCGCGACCTCCGCCGCGGACTTCGGCGGCCTCGACGCCCTGGTCAAGGCCGCCAAGAAGGAGGGCACGCTGCACGCGATCGCGCTGCCCCGCGACTGGGCCAACTACGGCGCCCTGATCGACGGCTTCAAGAAGAAGTACGGCATCAAGATCGAGGTGGAGAACCCGGACGGCTCCAGCCAGGACGAGATCAACGCCGTGACGTCCAGGAAGGGGCAGGACCGCGCCCCGGACGTCCTCGACCTGGGCAGCTCGTTCGCGCTCAGCGCCGCCCAGCAGGGGCTGCTCGCGCCGTACAAGGTGACCGCCTTCGCCGACATCCCCGAGGGGCAGAAGGACGCGCAGGGCCGCTGGTTCAACGACTACGGCGGCTATATCTCCATCGGCTGCGACGCCAAGAAGGTCAAGGAGTGCCCGAAGACCTTCAAGGACCTGCTCAAGCCGGAGTACAAGGGGCAGGTCGCCCTCAACGGCAACCCCACCAAGTCCGGTTCGGCCTTCGGCGGTGTCTACGCGGCCTCGCTCGCAGGCGGTGGTTCGTTCGACGACATCCAGCCCGGCCTGGACTTCTTCGCCAAGCTGAAGAAGAACGGCAACTACACGCCCGTCGAGTCGACCCCGGCCACCGTCGAGAAGGGCGAGACCCCGATCAGCATCGACTGGGACTACCTGAACGCCGGTTACGCCGACGAGTTCAAGTCCAAGGGCGTCGACTGGACGGTCACGGTCCCCACGGACGGCGAGTTCTCCCAGTACTACTCCCAGGCCGTCAACAAGGACGCCCCGCACCCGGCGGCCGCCCGCCTGTGGCAGGAGTACCTCTACAGCGCCGAGGGCCAGAACCTCTGGCTGGGGGGCTACGCCCGCCCGGCCCTGATGACCGCCATGGAGACGGCCGGCACCCTCGACAAGACCGCCGCCGCCAAGCTCCCCGCGGTCTCCGGCACGCCCAAGTTCCCGACCGAGGCCCAGCAGGCCAAGGCCAAGACGGTCCTCGCGCAGGGCTGGGGCAAGGCCGTCTCCGGATGACCACCGTCCTCACCGAGGCCGAGGCCGACGTGACGCCCGCCGCCGTCGCTTCCCAGCGGCGGCGGCGCCGCGCCCCCGGCTGGCTCGCCGTCCTCCCGCTGCTCGTCTTCGTCGCGATCGCCTTCGGCATCCCCGCCCTGGCCATGCTGAACGGCGCCTTCACCGTCAAGGACCAGACGACCGGCGCCACCTCGTACACCACGGCCAACCTGACCGGCTCGCTCCAGGGCGCCTACCTCACCGCCCTGATCGGCAGCGTCAAGCTGTCCGCGGTCTCCGCGGGCCTCGCGACCGTCCTCGGACTGCCGCTCGCCCAGGCCGTGGTGACCTCCCGCTTCCGCGCCCTGCGCGAGGCGGTCCTCACCGCGTCCGGCGTCCTCGCCAACTTCGGCGGCGTCCCGCTGGCCTTCGCCTTCGTCGCCACCCTCGGCAACGCCGGTGTCCTGACCCAGCACCTGGGCCTGAAGGACAAGGGCTGGAACCTCTACAGCTTCTGGGGCCTGGTCATCGTCTACCTGTACTTCCTGATCCCGCTGATGGTCCTCACCATCACGCCCGCCCTGGAGGGCCTGCGCTCCCAGTGGCGCGAGGCCGCGCAGAACAACGGCGCCACCGGAATCCAGTACTGGCGGCATGTCGCCCTCCCCGTCCTCACGCCCTCCCTGCTCGGCGGCCTCGTGCTGCTCTTCGGCAGCGCCTTCGCCGCCTACGCCACCGCGGCGGCCATGGTGGGCAGCGCGGTCCCGCTGGTCACCCTGCAGATCGCCGACGCCATCTCCGGCAACGTGCTGGTCGGCCAGGAGAACGTGGCGCTCGCCCTCAGCCTCGACATGGTCCTCATCGCGGGCTTGGTCATGGCCGTGTACCTGCCCCTGCAACGACGGAGCGCGCGATGGCTGGAAGCCTGAACAAGACGGCACGGGTACGTCCCTGGCGCGGGGTCGTCCTCGTGTGCGCCGGGCTCTACTTCCTGGTCCCGCTCGCCGCGTCCGTGATCTTCACGGTCGACGTGCCGAACCAGGGGATCACCTTCGACGCGTACCGTCAGATCGTCTCCGCCGACGGCTTCGGCTCCAGCCTTCTCCTCTCGCTGGAACTGGCCGCCGCCACCATCGCCGTGGTTCTGCTGCTCATGGTGCCCGCGATGGTCGCGCTGCGGCTCGGCGCGCCGAAGCTGCGGCCCGTCGTCGAGGTGATCTGCTCGCTGCCGCTGGTCGTCCCGCCGATCGCCTTCGTCGCCGGGATAGCCACGGTCCTCAAGTGGGGCCCCGAACACCTCTCCCGCACCCCGCTGTTCGAGACGTTCGTGGCCCTCCAGAACCCGGACTTTCCGTTCGTCCTCGTGCTCGCGTACGTCGTGATGGCGCTCCCGTTCGTGTACCGGGCCCTGGACGCCGGGCTGCGCTCCGTCGACGTACGCACCCTCGTCGAGGCCGCACGCAGCTGCGGGGCGAACTGGCCGCAGGCGCTGGTGCGGGTCGTGCTGCCCAATCTGCGCGGAGCGCTTCTCAACGCCTCCTTCCTCACCCTGGCCCTGGTCCTCGGCGAGTTCACCGTGGCCCAGTTGCTCGGCTTCCAGCCCTTCGCCGTGTGGATCTACAGCGTCGGCGGCTCGCAGGCACAGCTCTCCGTCGCCGTCTCCGTGCTCAGCCTGCTCGTCACCTGGGCCCTGCTCCTCTCGCTCGCCGGGCTCGGCGGGCGCTCCCGTTCCGCTTCCGCATCCCGGGGATGAACCATGACCGTCACCACGCTTGAGAAGGCCGCCGACGCCAAGGCCGCCACCGTTGAATTCCGTGGCCTACGACGGGAGTTCGGCCCGACCGTCGCCCTCGACGGCCTCGACCTGACCGTCCGGCCCGGCGAACTCCTCGCCCTGCTCGGACCCTCCGGCTGCGGCAAGACCACCGCGCTGCGGATGCTCGCCGGGTTCGAACACCCCGATTCCGGCGAGGTGCTGGTCGACGGCGAGGACGTCACCCGGGTCCCGGCCCACCGTCGCGACGCCGGGATGGTCTTCCAGTCGTACAGCCTCTTCCCGCACCTCAGCGCCCTCGACAACGTGGCCTTCGGGCTGCGGATGCGCAAGGTACGTACGGCCGAACGGCGTTCCCGCGCCGCCGAGTTGCTCGACCTCGTGGGCCTCGCCGACAAGGGCGAGCGATTCCCGCACCAGCTCTCCGGCGGCCAGCAGCAGCGCATCGCGCTGGCCCGCGCGCTCGCCCTGCGTCCGCGCGTGCTGCTGCTCGACGAGCCTCTCTCCGCACTGGACGCCAAGGTGCGGCTCACCCTGCGTGAGGAGATCCGCCGGCTTCAGCAGGAACTCGGCATCACCACCCTGTTCGTGACGCACGATCAGGAGGAGGCGCTGTCCATGGCGGACCGTGTCGCCGTGATGCGGGCCGGGCGGCTCGAACAGTGCGCCGCGCCCGCCGAGCTGTACGGGCGGCCCGCGACGGCCTTCGTCGCCGAGTTCGTCGGCACGATGAGCCGGATTCCGGGGCGGCTGGACTCCGGCGTGGTGGAGGTGCTCGGACAGCGGCTGCCCGTCGACGGGGACGCGCCCGCCGCGACGGAGGTGGATGTGCTCGTACGGCCCGAGGCGGTGCGGGTACGTGGGGACGACGCCGGCACCGCCCGTGTCGTCGCCACCGCCTTCCTCGGCGCCGCCACCCGCGTCACCGTCCTGCTCCCGGACGCCACCGAGGTCAAGGCCGACCTGTCCACCCACGAGGCCGCCGGGCTCGGCTCGGGCGCCGCCGTGACCGTGAGCCTCCCGGAGCGGCCGGTGCTGGTGGCCGAGCGCACGCGGTAACCGCCGCATCCCCCACTGAGAAAAGCCGAGTGAAAGAGAGCACCGTGACCCTCCGCACCACCGCCCCCCACCTCCCGCTCCAGGCCGTCCTGTTCGACATGGACGGCACGCTCGTGGACACCGAGCGACTGTGGTGGGAGGCGGTGGAGCAGGTGGCCGACGGGCTCGGGCGCCCGTTGACCGGGGCCGACCAGCCGGAGGTGCTCGGCCGGCCCGTCGAGTACACCGCCGCCTGGCTCGGCGGGCTCACGGGTACCGGGGCTCGGGAGATCGCCACCGAGCTGCACCGGGAGTTCGCGGACCGGGTCCGCACCGGCATCGTGCCCCGCCCGGGTGCCCTGCGGCTCCTCGGCGAACTGGTCCGCGAGGGTGTCCCCACCGCCCTCGTGACCGCGTCGCCGCGCGCCGTCGCCGACACCGTTCTGGCGGCCCTGGGCGCCGAGCACTTCGCCGTCTCCGTCACGGCCGACGACACCGAACGCACCAAGCCCGCCCCCGACCCCTACCTCGCCGCCTGCCGCGCCCTCGGCGTCGAGCCCGCCGGGTGCGTGGCCGTGGAGGACACCGAGACGGGTGTGGCGTCCGCCGAGGCCGCGGGGTGTGCGGTGCTCGCCGTGCCCTCGCTCGCGCCGATCGCCTCCGTGCCCGGACGCACCGTCCTGACCAGCCTGGAGGAGGTGACCCCGGCCCGGCTGCGCGCCATGGTCGCGCCCCGCGAGCTGCGGGTGATGAGCTGGAACCTCTGGTGCGGCGGGACGAAGGTCGACGACCACCGCGAGAAGCAGCTCAAGGTCATCGCCGGGACCGGCGCGGACGTGGTCGGCCTCCAGGAGACCTACGGCACCTCGGCACAGGAGCTCGCCGAGGCACTCGGCTGGCACCACCACCGGGCCGGCGAGAACCTCGGCGTCATCAGCCGCTACCCGATCACCGCCCACCACGGCGACCCGGACGTCGGCTTCTACGGCGGCACCGGAGTGCGCGTCCGGCTGGACGGCGGCCAGGAGGTGGACGTCTGGAGCGCCCACCTCGACTACACGCCGTACGGCCCCTACGAGGCCCGCTTCGACCGGCTCCCGGCGGCCGAACTCATCGCCCACGAGGGCGTCCGGCTGGAGCAGATGCGGGAGATCCTGAGGCGGATCGCCGAGTCCGCCACCGAGGCGGTCCCCGTGGTCCTGGTCGGTGACTTCAACGCGCCCTCGCACCTGGACCGGCCGGACGTCGAGTGGCCCGTGACCAGGGCCGCCGAGGAGGCCGGCCTGCGCGACTCCTACCGCGAGGCCCACCCCGACCCCGTACGGGAGCCCGGGCACACCTGGTCGCCGGTCCATGTGGAGCACGAGGACGGCAGCGGGCGGCCCGAGCCGCAGGACCGGATCGACTTCGTGCTGCACCGGGGGCTGACCGTGCTCGACTCCCGGGCGCTCGGCACCGGCACGCCGCGACCCTGGCCCGACGTCGCCGGCAACGACTGGCCCTCGGACCACGCCGCGGTCGTGACCACCTTCGCCGTGCCCCGCGCCGAGCTCTCCGACCCCGCCGAACTCGCCGACCGGCCGGGCATGTCCGCGCACTGAACCGAGAGTCAGTCCAGGAAGCCATGAGGAAGCCATGAGGAAGCCATTGCGATGCGGGCGCGCCATCACGTAGGTTGATCCGCGCCGCTACCGGCGAGTAACACCGATGGGTAACCAACCGTCGCCCGGCCACCCGACCGTCCTGTCGTCCTGGGGAGTCCATGCGCTGGTCCTTCGGCCGTCCCACCACGGTCCGTACGCGCATCGTGGCGCTCGCGCTCGCACCGGTGGTCGCCCTCATGGTGCTGTGGAGCTTCGCCATGGTGTCCGTCACCGGCGAACTGCGCGCGCTCGTCCGGGTCCAGGGGATGTACGACGACTTCGGGACACCCGTCGACACGGCGGTCGGCCAGATCCAGATCGAACGGCGGCTCGCGGCCGCCTACCTGGGCGCGGACCACGGCACGGCGGCGGCCCTCGACCTGATGGCGCAGCAGCGCCGCACCGACCGCGCCGTGACCGCCATGCGCACGGCGATCCGGGACGGCGACCGCGGCCGGCTCTCCGGCAGGCAGCGACAGGCGCTCGACGCCGTGCTGCGCTCCTTCGACGGGCTGGAGGGGCTGCGGGAGCGGGTGCTGTCCCGCGCCATCACCTGGGACCGGGCGGTCACCGAGTACGGCACCCTCGTCGAACCCGGCTTCGACGTCGAGTCCGCGCTGACCGCGCTGCAGGCCGGACAGCTGGCGCGCGAGGCCCAGGTGGTCATCGAGCTGGTGCGGGTGAGGGAGTTCGTCTCCCGGGAGGACGCCCTCGTCGCCGGGGCGCGGGCCGCCGGATCGCTCACCGACCGCCAGTACGACACGCTCACCGCGACGATCGAGGACCGCCGGGTCTTCGAGCGGACGTATGTGCCCGACCTCCCCGCCGACTCGCGTGCGCTCTTCGAGGAGTTCCAGCGCGGTTTCCTGTACCGGGGGTTGACCCGGGGCGAGGACGCCCTGCTGCGGGCGGGCGCGCGGGGCGCGGGGGAGGCCGTCGCGGCCGGCTCCTGGCGCACCACCACCGACCGGGCGGTCAAGCGGTACATGCAGCTGTGCACGCGCTCGGCCGTCAACTCCGCTGAACGCGGACGGGCCTTCGCCTACCGGGAGCTGGCCAAGACCGCGATCGTCGGTGTGCTCGGACTCGCCGCCGTGGGACTGTCCCTGTGGTTCGCTGTACGCGGCGCCCGGCGCATCTCCCGCCGTCTGGAGACCCTCCGGGACGCCGCCGACCTCCTCACTAACCGCCAACTGCCCGACGTGATGAGGCGGTTGAGTGCGGGCGAGGACGTGGACGCCGCCACCGAGGCACCACCCCTGGCCGACGGGGAGGCGGGAGCCGACGAGATCGGCCAGGTCGGCCGGTCCTTCAACACCGCCCGCCTCGCGGCCGTCGAGGCCGCCGTCAAACAGGCCACCCTGCGCAGCGGGCTGTTCGCGGTGCTCCTCAACATCGCCCGCCGCAACCAGGCGCTCGTCCACCGCCAGCTCAAACTGGTCGACACGCTGGAGCGGCGCACCGACGACCCGGACGTCCTGGACGACCTGTTCCGGATCGACCACCTCACCACCCGGATGCGGCGCCACGCGGAGAGCCTGATCATCCTCTCCGGCGCGGCGCCCGGCCGCAGATGGCGCCGACCCGTACCCGTCGCCCGCGTGATGGCCTCCGCGGTGAGCGAGATCGAGGAGTACGCGCGCGTCGTGGTCCCGCCGATGCCGGAGGTGGGTGTCGCGGCGGACGCCGTCGCCGACGTCGTCCATCTGATCGCCGAACTCGTCGAGAACGCCACCGTGTTCTCGCCGCCCCAGGCCCAGGTCACCCTGCGTACCGGCCGGACCGGGGGCGGGTTCGTCCTGGAGATCGACGACCGGGGACTCGGCCTCGAGCCCGAACAGATCGAGGAGGCCCACCGCACCCTCACCACACCGGACGACTTCGACCCGACCCGGCACGACCGGCTCGGGCTGTACGTGGTGGGGCGGCTCGCCGCACGGCACGGCATCGAGGTCACGCTGTGCCGGTCGCCGTACGGCGGTACGACGGCGGTGGTGCTGCTGCCGGAGGCGGTCCTCGCGCCGGTCGACCCCGAGCGGCCGGAGCCGGCGGCGGACACGGACCGGCGAACGCTGCCGTCCCGGACCTCCCCGAGGGGCACCGCGGTCCTCCGGAAACCGCGAGAGGCACACACGCGGCACGTGGACCCCGCGCCGGAGAGCGCTCCGGCCACGAGCCCGGCCGCCCTGCCCACCCGAGTCCGGCAGACCTCCCTCGCCCCCCAGCTGCGCACCGAGGGCCCGGCCGCCGACGAGACGCCGGAGCGCGAGGTCACCCCCGAGGAGGTCCGCGCGGTCTTCGGCGCCTTCCAGCGCGGCCTCGACCGCGGCCGCAAGGGCCTGCCCACCGGGCCCGGCTCCGAGCGGCGAACCGACACCGAGGAAGGGACGGACGCCGACGATGCTCCGTGACCAGACCCCCGAGCACTCCGACCGGGCCATCGAGCCCACGAGCACCACCGCCGAATCGCCCGGCGCGGACCTGGGCTGGCTGCTCGACGACCTCGTGGCGAGGACCGAGCATGTCCGGCAGGCCGTGCTCCTCACCGCCGACGGCCTCCCGCTGAGCTGCTCGGACGGTATGCGCAGACGGGACATCGAGCACCTCGCCGCGGTCTGCTCCGGCTTCCACAGCCTGGCCCGCTCGGCCGGCGAACGCTTCGCCGCGGGGGAGGTGCGCCAGACCATGGTGATGCTCGACGACGCCTATCTCTTCATCACCCCGGCGGGCGACGGCAGCCGGCTGGCCGTCCTGAGCGAGGTGCAGACGGACGTCGGACAGCTCGCCCACGAGATGGCGCTGCTCGTCCGCCGGGTGGGCCGCCACATGGCCGCCGCCGTACGGTCGGCCGCCGACCCCGCGGGCCCCTGACCCGGCCGTGACCGACGACCACTGGTACGAGGACGAGACCGGGTCGATGGTGCGGCCCTACACCGTGACACGGGGCCGGACCCGGCCCTCGGATCGGCACACGATCGATCTGATGTCGCGGGTCACCGCCCTGAGGACGGACGAGGGCCGGCCGGGTGTCGACCACGCCGGCGCCGCCCTGCTGGCCCTGGTGCGCCACGGACCCCGGCCGGTCGTCGAACTCGCCGCCGACGCCGACCTGCCCCTGACCGTCGTCCGCGTGCTGCTCGGCGACCTGGCCGAGGCCGGACTCGTACGCATCGACGCACCGCGCCGCCTGGAACCGGGCGCCCCGGCGGCCGACCCGGAGCTGCTGCGCGAGATCGTGGAGCGACTGCGCGAGCTGTGAGACCCGGACCCGGACCCGGACCCGGACCCGAACCCGGACCGGGATGTCGGGACGGCTCTTGACGACGTCTGTGACCTGCGCCTCAGGGGGTTTCGGGCGCTGTCCGAGGGCGCGCAACGAATCGCCGCCCAAGGCCGGGCGCACGCAACGATTCGTCCACCGGCACGCAACGGCTCCTCCTTGTCCCCCCGAGCCCTCCGCCCGTACCGTCTAGACAGCCCCCGAACCCCTCCGTACCCGCGAGGACCACGCATGCGCACAGCCCTGCTCCAGAGCTCCGGCCGCCCCGGCTCGGTCGTCGAGAACCTGAAGGTCCTCGACGAGGCCGCGGGCCGTGCCGCCGCCGCCGGGGCCGGGCTCGTGGCGGCGCCGGAGATGTTCCTCACCGGGTACGCGATCGGCGACGACATCGCCCGCCTCGCCGAGCCCGCCGACGGGGACTCCGCCGACGCGATCGCCGAGATCGCCACCCGCCACGGCGTCGCCGTCGCCTACGGCTACCCCGAGCGCGAGGGCGAGACGGTCCACAACTCCGCCCAGCTCATCTCCGCCGACGGCACCCGGCTCGCGAACTACCGCAAGACCCACCTCTTCGGCTGCTTCGAGCGCGACCACTTCACACCCGGCGTCCAGCCCGTCGTCCAGGCCGAGCTGAACGGCCTCCGCGTCGGCCTCATGATCTGCTACGACGTCGAGTTCCCGGAGAACGTCCGGGCGCACGCCCTCGCCGGCACCGACCTCCTCGTCGTGCCGACCGCGCAGATGCACCCGTTCCAGTTCGTCGCCGAGTCCGTCGTCCCGGTGCGCGCCTTCGAGAACCAGATGTACGTCGCGTACGTCAACCGGGTCGGTCCGGAAGGCGAGTTCGAGTTCGTCGGACTGTCCACGCTGGCCGGTCCCGACGGGATCGCCCGCACCCGGGCCGGACGCGGTGAGGAACTCGTCCTCGCCGACGCCGACCCCGACTTCCTCGCGGCCTCGCGCGAGGCGAACCCGTATCTGAAGGACCGCCGCCCCGGCCTCTACGGGTCGCTCGTCTGACACCCGGCCGCCTCCGGCGCCTCCCCTCACCAGCTTTCCCGCAAGGAGTCCGTACCCCATGACGTCCACGGTGCCCACCGCCGTCCAGCACGCCGACGCGCAGCAGCCGCCGATCACCATGTTCGGACCGGACTTCCCGTACGCGTACGACGACTTCCTCGCCCACCCGGCGGGCCTCGGCCAGATACCCGCGACCGAGCACGGCACCGAGGTCGCGGTCATCGGCGGCGGCCTGTCCGGCATCGTGGCCGCCTACGAGCTGATGAAGATGGGCCTCAAGCCCGTCGTCTACGAGGCCGACGAGATCGGCGGCCGCCTGCGGACCGTGGGCTTCGAGGGGTGCGACCCGTCCCTCACCGCCGAGATGGGCGCCATGCGCTTCCCGCCCTCCTCCACGGCCCTCCAGCACTACATCGACCTGGTGGGTCTGGAGACCCGGCCGTTCCCCAACCCCCTCGCGGAGTCCACTCCCTCGACGGTCGTCGACCTCAAGGGCGAGTCGCACTACGCGACCACCGTCGACGACCTGCCGCAGGTCTACCGCGACGTGATGAACGCCTGGAACGCCTGCCTCGAAGAGGGCGCCGACTTCTCCGACATGAACCAGGCCATGCGCGAGCGCGATGTGCCGCGCATCCGCGAGATCTGGGCGAAGCTCGTCGAGAAGCTCGACAACCAGACCTTCTACGGCTTCCTCTGCGACTCGGACTCCTTCAAGTCCTTCCGGCACCGCGAGATCTTCGGCCAGGTCGGCTTCGGCACGGGCGGCTGGGACACCGACTTCCCGAACTCGATCCTCGAGATCCTCCGGGTCGTCTACACCGAGGCCGACGACCACCACCGCGGCATCGTCGGCGGCTCCCAGCAGCTCCCGCTGCGCCTGTGGGAGCGCGAGCCGCAGAAGATCGTGCACTGGGCGTACGGCACCTCGCTCGCGAAGCTGCACGACGGCGCCCCGCGCCCGGCCGTGACCCGGCTGCACCGCACCGCGGGCAACCGGATCACGGTGACGGACGCTAACGGCGACATCCGCACGTTCAGGGCGGCGATCTTCACCGCCCAGTCCTGGATGCTGCTCTCCAAGATCGCCTGCGACGACTCGCTGTTCCCGATCGACCACTGGACGGCGATCGAGCGGACCCACTACATGGAGTCCTCCAAGCTCTTCGTGCCGGTCGACCGGCCCTTCTGGCTGGACAAGGCCGTCGACGACAAGGGAAATCCGACGGGCCGTGACGTCATGTCGATGACGCTCACCGACCGCATGACCCGCGGGACCTACCTCCTCGACGAGGGCCCGGACAAGCCCGCCGTCATCTGCCTCTCGTACACGTGGTGCGACGACAGCCTGAAGTGGCTGCCGCTGTCCGCGAACGAGCGGATGGAGGTCATGCTGAAGTCGCTCGGCGAGATCTACCCGAACGTCGACATCAGGAAGCACATCATCGGCAACCCGGTGACCGTGTCCTGGGAGAACGAGCCCTACTTCATGGGCGCGTTCAAGGCGAACCTGCCCGGCCACTACCGCTACCAGCGCCGCCTGTTCACGCACTTCATGCAGGACGCGCTGCCCGAGGACAAGCGGGGCATCTTCCTCGCCGGCGACGACATCTCCTGGACGGCCGGCTGGGCCGAGGGCGCCGTGCAGACCGCGCTGAACGCGGTCTGGGGCGTCATGCACCAGCTGGGCGGGGCGACCGACCCGACCAACCCCGGGCCCGGCGACGTCTACGACGAGATCGCGCCGGTGGAACTGCCCGAGGACTGAGCCGGGCCGGTCCGCCTGGGCCGGCCCTCGTGAGGCGGCCTTCGTGGGGCGGCCGGTCAGATTCCGGCCGCCCGCGCCGCCGCGTACACCTCGGCGGCCAGGTCCTTGAGCTCCTCGGCGTCCCGCGGGCCCTCCTGGAGGTCGAGGAAGTACTCGTCGAGACCGATCTCGGCGTACGGCACCAGGTCCGACACGATCTGGTCGACGTTGCCCTGGAAGGGCTGGCGGTCCGCGCCGTCGTAGGCCTTGGCGGAGGGGCGCGCGTTGACCCGTACCGCCGACTGGATCGGCTCGGTGCGCCCGCGCTCGGCCGCGAAGTCCTGCACCTGCCGCCACTGGGCGGCGAGTTGGTCGGCGCCTCCCTGGGCCACGGGCTGCCAGCCGTCGCCCCGGTCCACGAGCCGGGTCAGTGCCTTCTTGCTGAAGGCGGGCAGCAGGATCGGGATCGGCCGGGCCGGCTTCGGGGCGACCACAGCCGACTCGATCCTGGTCAGCCGTCCCTCGTACGACACCGGGTCCGGGCCCCACACCGCACGGCACACGTCGAGGACCTCGTCCAGGACCCGGCCCCGCTCCTCGAACGGCGCCACGCCCGCGGCGGCGTACTCGTCGTGCGACCAGCCGGTACCGAGGCCCACCACGACCCGGCCACCGCTCGCCGCATCCAGCGTGCCGAGGGTCCTGGCCAACTGGAACGGGCCGTGCAGCGGGGCGACCAGCACGCTGGTGCCGAGGCGCGCCCGCTGCGTGGCCGCCGCGGCCAGCGTCAGGGTCACCAGCGGCTCGGCGACGCCGCGGTACAAGTCGGGCCAGGGCAGGTTCGGGACGCCGTACAGCCCCTGTGTCGCGGGCTCCGGGAACAGGGCGCGCTCGAACACCCACAGGCTCTCGTAGCCGATCTCCTCAGCCGTGCGCGCCACGTCCGGGACGTCGCGACCGATGTCGAACTGGCGTGTTTGAGGAAGACTCAGACCCAGCCGAGCAGCCATGCTCGTGCTCCTTCGCATCAGGCATTTGAACCGTGAACGTATCGCGTACGAGAGTGAGTTACGGGTCGTACGCGGCGGTATGGCCGGATCAGTCCCCCAGAGGCGTGAGCAGCATCCGGCCGGCCAGGCCCACCACGTTGCCGAGACGGTCGGCGAACTCCTCGGCGAGGTCGGGGAGTCCGCGCAGCGCCCACAGGGCCCGCGCCGCGGACCATGCGGCGTCGCGGGCCTTCTCCAGGCTCCACGAGCCGAGCAGATGGGTGAGCGGATCGGCGATCTGGAGGAGGTCGGGGCCCGGCATCAGATCTTCGCGGACGCGCTCCTCCAGCGAGACGAGGAGGTCACCCACGCGCTCGAACTCGTCCTCCAGATCGGCCGGTTCGCAGCGGAGCGTACGACAGGTGTCCACGACGGCGAGCGCCAGATCGTGTCCGACGTGCGCGTTGACGCCCGCGAGCGCGAACTGCAGCGGACGTACTCCGGGATGGCGCCGGAACTGGAACAGCGGGCGCCAGCAGGCGGGTGGAGACCCCTCCTCGGCCACACGCAGATAGCGCTCGGCGAAACGTACATCCAGCGTGACCGCGGCCTCGCCGTCCGGGAATTCCCCCGCGCCCAGGCGCCGTTCGACCTCCACCGTGACGGTGAGGTAGACGCGGTTGAAGACCGCGACTCCGTCCCGCTCGGGCAGGGTCGCCGCCAGGGCGCGCATCCGGGAGACGACGGCGTCCACGGGGGTGGTGAACTGTTCCAACTGCGTCATGAGGGCAGGGTCCCAGTCCTAGGCTGACCGGAGTGACGCCTGGCCGGGCGCATCCCCGGAACGGGGGAACACGCCCGTGTCGGGAGGAGCGGATCTGGCCGGCGGTGGCGGGAACGTGGTGGGAACCGGGGGGAGCGGTACGTGTCTGGCTTACGTGCGCGGCGCCTGGCCGCACGCAGGGCCGAGCGCAGGCGGGTGGCCCGGCGCGCCGCCATGGTCGCGGCGGCCTCGGTGGTCATGGCGGTCGGCGCGGTGACGGGGACGATGTCCGCCCTCGACCGCGAGCGCCCCTCCGACGACGCCCGACCGCTGGTGACCCGCTCGCCCGGCCTCCGGCAGCCGCCCGCCGTACCGACTCCCTCCCCGACCAGGACCTCCGCCTCGCCGCCCCCGTCGTCGCACCCCCCGTCCCCGAAGCCGAGCCCGACGCCCACCCCGAGCAGGAAGGAGCCGAAGGCCGTGGCGTCCCCCGCCCTGCTCTACAGCCACCCCGACTCCCAGGTCCTGGACTGGGTCGCGGCCCACCCCGGTGACTACCGGCGCGCGGTCATCGAGTCCCGGATCGCCGACCGTCCGGCCGCCGTCTGGTTCGCCGACTTCACGTCGGCCACCATCACCGCGCGGGTCAGGGCGGTGACCGCGGGCGCCGCCGCCGAGGGCCGGGTCCCCGTCGTCGTGCCGTACGCCATCCCGCAGCGCGACTGCGGCGGGGCCTCACAGGGCGGCGCGCCCGACCTCGCCGCGTACGACGGCTGGATCGACGACTTCGCGGCGGGCCTCGGCGACGACGAGGTCATCGTCGTCCTGGAGCCCGACTCGGTCGCCCAGGCCGGCTGCCTCCCCGCGAGCGACCGTGCCGCCCGCTTCGCCTCGCTGGCCCGTGCCGGCCGCGTCCTCAAGGCCGCCGACCCCAGGGCCCGCGTCTACTACGACGCCGGCCACTCCGCCTGGAACCCGGCCGCCCGGCAGGCCGCGCTCCTCGAACAGGCGGGCGCCGCCTCTGGCGCGTCCTCCGACGGCATCTTCACCAACGTGTCCAACTTCCACCGTACGAACGACGAGATCATCTACGCCCGGCAGGTGCTGTCCGCGCTGGGCGGCCCCGCGCGCCTGGGTGCCGTCATCGACACCAGCCGCAACGGCAACGGCGCGCCGGCCGACGGGGAGTGGTGCGATCCGGCGGGCCGGAAGATCGGCCGGGCGCCGACCCTGGACACCGGCCAGGCCGGGATCGACGCCTATCTGTGGGTGAAGCTGCCGGGGGAGTCGGACGGCTGCAAGGGCACACCGGGGACGTTCTCGGCGGAGTACGCCTATGAGCTGGCGCGCTGATCCTCGCCCTCGGCCTGGTCGTAGGAGGACGTGCCGGAGTCCGGCAGCGGCTCCTGCGCGAAGCGGGGCCACCCTTGTGGAGGGCGGCCCCGCTCGATGCGGTGCGGTCGGGAGCTACTGGATGTTGATCTGGAAGGTGGTGGTCTTGTTGCGGATGTCCTCCGCGTTGCCGCTCATCCGCAAGTTGCGGAAAGTGGCCGCACCGACGGCGGGTCCCTGACCGGGCTCGGGCAGCTCGTTGGCCCAGATGCCGAACCCGGACTTCGCGTCGAACGCGTCCCCACTCTTCTTGGAGTTGGTGATGGAGATGTCGGTGAAGATCGTGTCCTTCACCGGGAACTGCGGCTGGCCGCCGACGTAGTTGGTCTGGAACATCACTCCTCCGTAGGTGGAGTCGTCGATGTCGACGTCGTTGACGCGGATGCCCTGGAAGACCTTGGAGGCCGAGAACGCCCAGATGGCCGGGAAGACCTGCGAGCCCCAGAAGTGGCCGCCCGTTCTGTCCAGGGAGACGTTCTCGATCGTCGTCGGATCGGTCCCGAAGCCGTTCATCGGGTAGCCGAAGTCCAGCGAGGAGATCGTGATGCCGGAGTAGACCAGGGTGTCGGCGACCCGGATGTTGCGGAAGGTGTTGTTGTAGCCGCCGTAGACGGCGATACCGGCCGCACGCCAGGTGAGCGTCGACGTCAGGTTCTCGTAGAGGTTGTTCTTCTCGTCGGCGCCGCCCGCGTCGATCGCCGAGAAGAGGGCGAAGCTGTCGTCGCCCGTGGCGCGGGCGTCGTTGTTGACGACGTGGTTGTCCGTGGAGCCGTTCGTCATGTTGATGCCGTCGGCGAACGTGTCGCGGATGCGGGAGTTCTTGATGGTCATGTTGTCGGTGTTGGCGCCCCAGTAGAGGCACACCATGTGCTCGACCCAGATGTCGTCGATGGTGATGTTGGAGACGTTGGAGAAGTCGAACACCTTGCCCGGACCGTCGATCCGGGACGTGTAGTTGCCGAAGTAGGCGAAGTCGGCGAACGACGAGCCGCCCGCGGTGGCCTCGGCCCGGAAGCCCACGTCGGTGTTCTCCTGCGAGGTGGGTGCGTGGAAGCGGGTGAACCACGGCCCGGCTCCGACGACCTTGACCGCCTTGCCGTAGACCTGGAACTTGCTGGAGGTCTCGTAGTCTCCGGCGGGCAGGTAGACGCCGACGAGCTTGCCCGTGGTGTCCATGCGGACCTTGTCGAGCGCGTTCTGTACGTCCTGGTGGGAGAAGCCGGCCGGGACCGTGTACGTGGCCGGGTCCGGGTTCGGGTTCGCCGTCGCCTGTTCGGTGTTGATGAAGTCGACGGCGTAGGTGGAGGTGTTGGCCGCGTCCTTCTGGAGCCGGATCTTGGAACCGGCGGGGACGGTCTTGCCGAGCAGTACGTTCGCCTCGTCGTAGATGTGGCGCTGGGCACCGGAGCCGGGCGAGTTGCCGGGCGAGGTCTCGTTTCCGTAGAGCCAGGCGTACTTCGAGGTGAGGTCGATGGCCTTGAGGAACTGGCCGTCCACGTAGACGTTGAGCGTCGTGTCGGTGCCGTCCGGGATCGAGAAGCGCGTCACCAGGGTGTTGGTCGCCGCGCGGGTGGTCCACTCGACGTACTGGCCGGTCCCGTTGAGGGTCACCGCCTTGCGCCCGCTCGCCTCGCCCGCGATGTCGCCGATGGTCCGGTTCGGGCCGACGACCTTGGCACCGCCGCCGACCGTGCCGTCCTCGGCCTCGTACATGTCGTACGGCATGTCCGCGCCGCGGCCGACGAACAAGGACTGCGTGGTGGTGTTGTTGGCCCGCTTGACCGGGAGTTCGTTGGCGTCGTCGGCGATGACCGTCTTGACGGTGTACTTGCCGTTGGCGGCCGTCCATGAGCCGAGGCCGACCGGTGCGGTCGTCTGGCCGGCCGCGATGGCGCCGTTGTAGGAGCCGGTGAGCGTCTTGACGGTGGCGCCGCCCGCGTCCTGGACCGTCAGCGTGACGCCATGGGCGCCGGAGGCCGAGGCCACCGTCCCCTGGTTCTTGATCGCGACGGTGAACGCGACGTTGTCGCCCGCCGAGGCGCTGGAGGGCGTCCAGGCGACCGGAGCGGCGACCAGGTCCGAGCTGGAGACGGGCTTGACGACGAGGGAGTCGGAGCGGGTGAAGACGTTGTTCGCCTCGTTCTGCTCGATGACCTTGTTCGACGGGTCCACCTCGGCGCCGACCGGGTAACTGCCCGCATCCCGGGCGCCGATGCTCGCCGTGACCGCCGTCGACTCGCCGGCCGCGAGGGCCGGGACGTCCGCGGTGGCGGCCTTGGTGCCGCCGAGCGTGAAGTTCAGGTCGGTGGCCTTGGACGCCCTGGGGCCGCTGTTGGTGACGGTCGCCGTCAGGCTGATGGCGTCCGACTCGACCGGGGCCGCGGGTGTGTTGGTGACGCCCGTGACCTTGAGGTCCGGGTTGGCGGCCGGAGCGCCGATCACCTGGAGCTCGGCGACCTGCGCGCCGGGAGCACCGGAGTTGGAGGTGAACTTGAGCTGGATGTCGGCGGCGGCGCCGGAGACCGGGATGGTCACCGTGTTGCCGCTCGACGGGTTGAAGGTGTAGTCCTTCGCGGCCACGAGGCTGGTGAACGCGGTCGCGTCCTGGTCGCGGCCGAGCACCTGGATGTTCTGCGTACGCGTGGACCAGGCGGCATCGGGGTTGAGCTTGACGACCACCTGGTTGAGGTCGGCGTCGGCACCCAGCTTGGTGGTGAGGGTGGCCGGGTAGGCGCCGCCCGCGCTCTCCCAATAGGTGCCTGTCTGCCCGTCGTTGGCGTTCGTGGCGACGTAGGTGAAGGTGTACGAGGAGGCCTCGATGGGCTTGCCCTGGGCGAGGTCGGAACCGCCGCCGGAACCGGTCCGGGTGACGCTGTTGCTCGCCACCGACACGTTCCCTGCGGCGTCTTTCGCCTTCACGTAGTAGGTGACCGTGGCCCCCGCCGACGGAGTGTCGGTGTACGTCGTGACGTCACCCGCCACGGTCTTGACGACCTGGCCGTTGGCGTAGACGTCGTAGCCGGTGACCTGGACGTTGTCGCTCGACGCCTGCCAGGTGAGCTGCACGTCGTTGCCCGACTGCGTGTAGGCGAGGTTTCCGGGCGCGGTGGGGGCCTGGGTGTCACCGCTCGACCCCTTGCGGGTGACGCTGTTGCTGTCGGCGGACACGTTGCCCGCTGCGTCCTTGGCCCGCACGAAGTACGTGATGTCGCTGCCGGCCGGCTGGGTGTCGGTGTAGGTCAGGACGTTCCCGGCGACGCTCGCCCGCAACTGGCCGTTCGCGTAGATGTCGTAGCCGGTCACGGCCGTGTCGTCGGTGGCCGCGCTCCAGGTCAGTCTGATCTGCCCGGTGGCCGGCTCGGTGTAGCTCAGGTTGGACGGCGCCGTGGGTGCCTGGGTGTCGCCGGTCGCCGGTCCGTAGACCTCCAGCTCGGACGCCTGCCCGGCGGGCCAGCCGGTATTGGCGGTGAACAGCGCGCGCACGTACCGCGTGGTGGTCGTGTCGAAGGAGATGGTCGTCGACTGGTCGTTGGAGCTGTCGAAGGTGTACGCCTTCGAGGCCGTCAGGTCGGTGAAGTTCTGGTTGTCGGTCGAGCCCTGGACCTTGAACGTCTGGCTGCGGCTCGGCCAGCCGCCGGGCAGCCGCAACGTTACCTGGTTGATCTTGACCGACGAGCCGAGATCGACCTGGAGCCACTGCGGGAAGGCGTTGTTGGTGCTCTCCCAGTAGGTGTTGCGGTTGCCGTCACCGGCGTTGGCCGCGCCGTAGACGTCGGCGTGCCCGCTCTCGGTGAAGGGTTTGCCCTGCGCGAGGTTGGGTGTCGCGGCGGCGGTCGTGAGGACCTGCATCTCGGCGAGCTGAGCGGTGCCGGCGACCGAGTTGGCGCTGAAGTCGGCCCGTACGTACCGGGCGAGGGTCGTGGGGAAGGAGACCTTCACCGTGTTGTCGTTGCCGGGGCTGAAGACGTACTGCGTCGACGACTTGAGCGTGGCGAAACTCTTTCCGTCGGCGCTTGTCTGGAGCGCCAGTGTCTGCTTGCGGGTCTGCCAGTGCTCGGGCAGCCGCAGCACGACCTGGCGGACGCGCTTGGTCCGTCCGAGGTCGGTCTGCACCCACTGGGCCGACTTCTTTCCGGCCTGCCAGTAGGTGTCGGTGTCGCCGTCGGTGACGTTGGCTGCGGCGTGTGCGCCGCGGGTGCTGCCCGCCGTGGTCACGGCGTCCGCGGCGGCGTTGGGGCCGCCGGCCGCGTGTGCGCCGACGGCGGGCAGGCCCAGAACCATGACGGCGGAGGCGAGCACGGCGGTCGTTGCGCGCCGCCTTGTGGATCTCTGCTTGTGTCGAGTCATGCGGGGTCACTTCCTGCGGAGGCTCGCGCGCCGGTGGGGCGGCGAGGGCGGCTCGTTTCCGGCGGAGTGGTGCAGAAAGGTGCAGGACGATCAGTGCGGAGCGGGGTGCGGTGCGTACAGGCGACAGGAGCCGACCTGACGGAGAAGATCTCCATCAGGGCACCATGTGGGCAGGATTTTGCGTTGTTTCATCGAAATATTGCAGAGTGGCATGGGTGGGTCTACAGCTGGAACGGCACAATATTCACCAGAAGCACCCATCACTCAGGAGCGATGGCGGCGCGGGCGCCACTTCCGAGCCGATGAGGCGGCCAAATGGCAGGCGTCGGAGTCAGATTTACGGGCCCGCGCAGTCCGGTCCGCGACACGGCGGTGGTTGCGGACTTGCGCTCCGAGACCGCAAGTGAACGCAAGATGCGCAAATTCTTGCGCGAATCTGCGTCGCGGGTGGTGGGTTACCGACGGGGCGAGTCCTCGTCCCCAGCGTGCCGGCGTCCTACAGGACGCCGGCATCGACGCCACGCGCCGAGCGTGCTGCCGCTGTCTCCGCCTGGAGGCGCTGTGCGAGCGTGGGCTGGCGGCCGGGCATGGCTGGACGCTGGACACGGAGCAGCTCCTTGCGCCGCATCAGCAGCAGGTGAACGTCCTGGCGAACCAGGGTCTGGTGGAGCTTGCCTGTCGGGAGGTTCGTATGACTCGGCCCCGTGGTGGACGCCTACGACTCCTTCTGGTGGTCGTACTCCGTCAGGCCGCCGTCCAAAAGGGCCGGTCGGTCCGTGCCCGCGGCCTTGGAGAGCCAGTGCAGAGAGTGGTAGCCGGTCAGCACCAGGATGGTGCCGAGGGCGATGCCGTTGAGCTCGAAGTTGTCGGTGATCTTCAGGCTCACGCCGCCGACGCCCACGATCACGCCGGCCGCAGCCGGGATCAGGTTGAGCGGCTGGGAGAAGTCGACCTTGTTGCGGATCCAGATCTGGGCGCCGAGCAGGCCGATCATGCCGTAGAGGATCACAGTGATGCCGCCGAGGACACCGCCCGGAATCGCGGCCACGACCGCGCCGAACTTCGGACAGAGGCCGAAGAGCAACGCGAAGAACGCCGCGCACATGTAGGCAGCCGTCGAGTAGACGCGGGTCGCGGCCATGACGCCGATGTTCTCCGCGTACGTGGTCGTCGCCGGGCCTCCGGCAACCGTCGAGATCATGGTCGCCGCGCCGTCCGCCATGATGGCGGTGCCGATCCTGTCGTCCAACGGGTCGCCCGTCATCTCGCCGACGGCCTTGATGTGACCGGTGTTCTCTGCGACCAGAGCGATCAGGACCGGAAGGGCCACGATGATCGCCGATCCGCTGAACGAGGGGGCGTGCAGGTGGGGGAAACCGATCCAGTCGGCCTCCTTGACCGGGGTCAGGTCGAGGCGCCAGTGATCGACGACCTTGCCGCCCGCGTCCGCCGAGTGGATCTTGCCCGCCGTCAGGTCGAGGATCCACGAGAGCAGGTATCCGAAGATGAGGCCCAGGAAGATCGCGATGCGGGACCAGAAGCCCCGCAGTACGACCAGAGCAAGGCCGGTGAACATCATCGTGGCGAGCGCGGTCCACTGGTCCTGCGGCCAGTACGTCGACGCGGTCACGGGGGCGAGGTTGAAGCGGATCAGCCGGTGGTCCTACATGACTTGATCCGGGCACTGCGCGCCGACGGCGCGTCCGATGAGGCCGACCGCATGGAGTCTTCGGCGATCTCGGCCAACCCGGCCTTCGTCCGGATGCCTGGACGGGACGGTGCCCAGGCAATCCCGGACGAGGACTGACATCCGGCGGCCACGAAGGGGAATTCGGGACTTCCGCAGACCGCGAGTCTCCGGCAGTGCGCGCACCGGCGCGGCCGCCCAGTACGTTGACGCGGGACCCACTACGGCGTCAGGGGCAAGCGCCACGAGATGATCACCCTGTGGCGGATGTGGTTTTCTTCGATCTGGACGGCACCCTGGTCGATCATCGAAGCGCGGTCTGGGAAGCGATCGGCCGGATCGTCCAGGCCGCGCCGAACGCGACGGCTCCACCGGAGGAGCTGGTGACGTTGTGGTGGACGCTCGAGGGGCGCCACATGCGGGAGTACCTGGCCGGTCAGTGCTCGTTCGCTGAGCATCACCGGCACAGGCTCCGTTCCTTCCTGCCGATGCTCGGCGAGCCGGTTCCTGAAAGTCCCGGCCTTCTGGACGCCTGGATCGCCGAGCGCTACCTCACCGTGTTCGAGGAGTCCTGGCGGTGCTATCCCGATGTCCAGCCATGCCTGGAGACCCTGAAACGGCTTCCCCGAGGACCGCGTTTGGCTGTTCTCACCAACGGGGACCCCGAGCAGCAGCGTGCCAAGCTCGCCCGCTTCGGCCTCCTGGAGTACTTCGAAGCCGTCCTGACCCCGACCGAGCTCGGTGTGGCCAAGCCCGTCGCTTACGCCGCCGCCTGCCGGTGGATGCGGACGGACCCCGCGCAGGCGGTCAACGTGGGTGACATGCTGGAAAGCGACGTGAACGCGGCTGCCCTCGCCGGGCTCACCGGCATCTGGCTGGACCGCGGCGTCGACTTCGTCACCGGTGGACCATCGCCGACGGCAGACGAGACGGTGCTCCGCATCGAACGGCTCACCGACCTCCCCGACCACCTGTCACGCATGAACGTCTGACCGGCTCTCACGAACCTCGGCGTGGTGTGAGGGCCAGGAGTTCGGTCTTCTCCTCGATGGCCTTGGCTTTCGACCGGAGGGAAAGCGAGGCAAGCTGCCGACCCGCCGCCTCGTCCAGCGGCGCGTGGTCGAGCAGCAGCCGATACCACAGCACGCCGTACACAACGTCGATGAGAAGCAGCGCCTGGACCATCGGGCCGATCAGGCCTGGACGCTGACCGCGCCGCTGAAAGTCAGCGCGCGCCGAGGTCCATGGTGGGTTTCGCTTTCCTCGTACGTGAAACTTCGTCCGGACCATTGTCACGGGTACCTGGCAGTTCTACGCTCGCACGGTCTTACTCATGAACTGCGTTCACATCTCTGATCGGAGCCTCGATGAGTGCAAGACCCCGTCTGGCTGTTCTGCTCGCCGGCCTGGCGACCTTCGCGGCGGTCGTCGTCCCCTCCGCCTCGGCCCACGCGGCGCCGAAGGTTCCCCGGACCGCCGTCCTCGACGGCACCCGGCTCCAGGAGACCCGGCTCCGCCTCGACCGCGGTGATCTCCAACTGAAGCGCACCCTCAAGGACTTGACGGCCCGCGCCGACAACTGGCTGACCCAGGGCCCCTGGACGGTCGTCGACAAGCCCAAGCCCGCCCCCGGCGGGGACGTCCACGACTACCTCAGCCAGGCCCCGTACTGGTGGCCCTCCCAGTCGAAGACCGACGACAACCCCTGGGGCTGCCCGTACGTCCAGCGCGACGGTCAGCGCAACCCCGAGGTCGACACCGGCACCGACCGCCAGGACGTCGAGAAGGTCTTCGACTCGACCTACGATCTCGCGCTCGCCTGGTACTACACCGGCAGGAAGCAGTACGCCGAGAAGGCCGCCACCGTCCTGCGCACCTGGTTCCTCGCCCCGGCCACCCGGATGAACCCGAACCTGAACCACGGGCAGTTCATCCCCTGCAAGTACGACGGCCGGGCCATCGGCATCATCGACTTCTCGCAGTCGTACACCAGCGTCCTGGACGCGATCGCGATCCTGGAGACGGGCGCCCCCGGCTGGTCGAAGAGCGACCGCACCGCCATGCGCGCCTGGAACACCGACTACCGCGACTGGCTGGAGAACAGTGCCTTCGGCGGCGAGGAGGGCGCCGCGGAGAACAACCACGGCACCTTCTACGACATGCAGCTCGCCGCCCTGGCGTACGCGACCGGCGACGAGGACCTCGCCCGCCGGACCGTCCTCGGCGCGGAGCCCAAGCGGATCGACCCACAGGTCGCCGCCGACGGCAGCCAGCCCCAGGAGCTCACCCGCACCCGCAGCTGGCACTACTCGACCTTCGACCTCGTCGCCTACACCCGCCTCGCGGCCATCGGCCGACACGTCGGCGTGAACCTTTGGCGGTACACGGGGCCCGACGGCCAGAGCCTGGCCAAGGCCGTCGACTATCTGCTGCCCGCCGCGACGGGCGCCACGCCGTGGCCCCACCCGGAGCTGGAGTTCCACCGCTACGCGGCCAGTGACATCGTGCACGCCGCGGCCGACGCGGGTGACCGGGCGGCCCGAGCCGCGGTGCCGAAGCTGGAGACACCGCCCGGCGGCGACCTGTGGGCGCTACGGCCCGCCGCCGAGCAGCTGGACTCGATCGCCGGCTGACCGGAGGCGTACGAACACCCTGATCAGGGGTTCCTGAGCGGCCGCTTAGGATGGAGGTGTACCCACCGTCCCCACCCGGCACCCTCAGGAGCCCCGCCCGTGACCGCCGAAGCCCCCGCCGCCCCCGCCCTCGCCTACGGGCGGCTCCTCCCCGTCACCGTCCACTTCGACGACCTGGACGCACTCGGCCTGCTCCACAACGCCCGCTACCCGCTGATGGTCGAACGCGCCTGGGCCGCCCTCTGGAACGACCACGGCTTCCTCGGCTACGAGGGCGACTGGGAGGCGGCGGGCGACTTCTGCAACGCCGTCAAGGAACTCCGGATCAGCTACGAGGCCCCGATCAACCGCCCCGGAGAGTACGCCGTCCACCTCTGGCTGGAACGCCTGGGGAACACCGGACTGACGTACGGCTTCCGCTTCTGCTCGGCCGACGCAGCGATCACCTACGCGTACGGGACGCGGGTCCTCGTCCGGCTCGACGCCGCGACGCTGCGCCCCACGCCGTGGAGCGACCGCTTCAGGGCCGCGGGTCGGGAACTGCTGCGCTCGCGGGACTGACCTTGGGCCGGTCCCGCTCGCCCGCGCGCAGCACCCCCGCGAACGCGACAAGGCCACACGCCAGTACCGTGACCAGCCCGAACGACACCACCAGGCTCGTCGCCTGCGCCAGTGTGCCGATCGCGCTCGGCGCCACCAGGCCCGAGGTGTACGTGATGGTGGCGACGCCCGCGATGGCCTGACTGGGGTTGGGGCCGCTGTGCCCCGCCGCCGCGAAGCAGAGCGGGACGACGACCGCGATGCCGAGGCCCAGGAGGGCGAAGCCGCTCATCGCCACGGCGGGATGGTCCGCGACGACGATGAGAAGCCCACCGAGCACGGCCAGTACGCCACCGGCCCGCACCGTGCGCACCGCGCCGAACCGGTTGACCACCGCGTCGCCCACGATCCGGGCCAGTGCCATGGTCAGCATGAATCCGGTCGTCGAGGCCGCCGCGAGACCGGCCGAGGTGCCCAGCTCGCCCTTCAGGTAGACCGCGGACCAGTCCAGGCTGGCGCCCTCGGCGAACACGGCGCAGAAGCCGATCGCGCCGATCAGCAGGGCGGACTTGGGCGGCAGCGCGAACCGCGGGGGCGGGGCCTCGTCCTCGGCCGGTCGCAGGTCCAGCACCCACCGGCAGGCGGTGAGGCCCAGGACCGTCAGGACCCCGGCCGCCAGCGCGTGGTGCAGGCGTGCGTCCGAACCGAGGTGTGCGGCGAGGGTGCCGCCGGCCGAGCCGATCAGGGCGCCCGCGCTCCACATGCCGTGCAGCCCCGACATGATCGACTTGCCGAGGCGGCTCTCTATCTCGACGCCGAGCGCGTTCATCGCCACGTCCGCCATGCCCGCCGACGCGCCGTAGACGAAGAGGGCCGGGCACAGCGTGTAGATGTTCGGCGCGAGGGACGGGAGGATCAGCGACAGCGTCCACAGGGACATCAGCCCGCGCAGCGCGGTGCGGGCGCCGAAGCGGTGGCTGATCCGGCCCGCCAGGGGCATCGCGACGGAGGCCCCGATCGCCGGGAACGCGAGGGCCAGTCCGAGCTGGCCCGTGCTGACGGACGCGTGGTCCTGGATCCAGGGGACACGGGTCGCGAACGAGCCCGTCACCGCTCCGTGCACCGCGAAGACGGCGGCCACGGCGTACCGCGCCCGCTTCACCTCACGCAGGTCGTCGACCATGTAACCCATCTTTCCCGCCCCTCCAGGCTCCGCTCCCCGCGCTGCCGCCGTAAACTATCAGGAACCCTGCCTGATAGATAGATGATTTACTGGCCGCCGACCGAGCGACTGATCTGGGAGGATCCCGGCATGCCCGCATCACCGAGCACCGCCAGGGCCATCAACGACCGCGTCGCCCTGCGCCTGCTCCAGCAGGAAGGCCCCCTGACGGCAGGGCAGTTGAAGCAGCTCACGGGGCTGTCCCGGCCCACCGTCGCCGACCTCGTCGAACGCCTCACGGCCGCCGGACTGATCGACGTGGTGGGGGAGTCCGGGGAGCAGCGCCGCGGCCCCAACGCCCGTCTGTACGGGATCGTCGCCGACCGGGCCCAACTCGCCGCCCTCGACGTCCGCACCGAGGGCGTCTCGGTCGTCGTCTGCGACCTCCTCGGCAGGGAACTGGCGCGGGCGTCGGTGCCCATCGCGGACGACACCGGCACCGGTCCCGCCGTCGAGCAGGCGGTCACGCTGGTCGAACGCGCGGCCAAGGAGGCCGGGGCGGAGCGCCTGCACACGGTCGGCGTCGGAGCCCCCGGCCTCATCGACCCCGCCACCGGCGAACTGCGCGACTCCTCCGGCCTGCCCGAGTGGCACCGCCGCCTGGTCGCCGCCCTCCAGGAACGGCTGCCCGCCCGCGTCATCGTCGAGAACGAGACGAACCTCGCCGCCCTCGCGGAACAGCGTGACGGTGTCGCCCGCGACCGCGACACGTTCGTCCTGCTCTGGCTCGGCCACGGCACCGGTGCGGCCGTCGTCCTCGACGGCAGACTCCGCCGTGGTGCGTCCGGCGGCACCGGTGAGATCGGCTTCCTGCCGGTACCGGGCACATCGACGCTGCCCTCGGCGACGGACTGTGAGGGGGGATTCCACTCCCTGGCGGGGTCCGCCGCGATCGCGGAACTCGCGTCCGGGTACGGGCTGGTGGCGGCGCCGACGTCGTCCGGCGAACCGCAGGCGGCGGCGCTGGTGCGGCAGGCGGTGGCGGCCCTTTCCTCGCCCTCGTCCTCACCCTCGTCCTCGGCCTCGGCCTCCTCTTCCTCTTCCTCTTCCTCCGGAGCCGACCGCTTCCTCTCCGCCCTCGCCGACCGCCTCGCCGTCGGCGCCGCGTCCGTCGTGGCCGTCCTCGACCCCGGATGCGTGGTGCTCGGCGGGGAGGTGGGGCAGGCGGGCGGGGAGGTGCTGGCCGCGCGGGTCGGCGAGCGACTCGTCCGGATGTCCCCGCTGCCGGTCGAGGTGCGTGCGAGCACGCTGGGCGGCGGTGCGGTGCTCCGCGGAGCTCTCCTGACCGCCCGGGAATCAGCCCAGGACGACCTTTTCGCGCCGCGCCCCCGGTGATTCCACTCGGGCGACCCCTCGGAAGGTGAGACCCGGCGGCGGGGCAAGGGCCTCCGTCACCGCCACCGGGTCGCTCAAGGGGCGAGTGCTACGCCTCGGCTTCGACAAACCATTGATCATGGAACCCTAAGAGGACTAGACCAGAGTGGTCAATGGGTATGGACCAATAGGTCGAGCGTGTCAAGCGTGAGCGGCCTCGCGGTAGTTGACCTCTCGCGATTCGTCGTGGAAGTCCATCCGGACGGCCTGTGAGGCACCCCACAGAGGTTCACGCGCATGGACGTGGATCAGGCGTGGCACACTGATGCTGTACCAGAAGCAGCGCACTCCGGGGTCGGTGAAAGTCCGAACCGGCGGTTATAGTCCGCGACCCGGTCGCTTCCAGCGGCCGGTTGACCAGGTGAAATTCCTGGACCGACGGTTAAAGTCCGGATGGGAGGCAGTGCGCGGCGGGCGGGCATTCGTGCGCGCTGCCGTTTGTTTCGACGTGTCCTTCGGGATATGTCGCCCCATGCGGCTCGCTGCCGGTGTCGCGGTCCGCTCATTCTGTCGTCATCGACAGGCCCCGGAGTCCGTGCCCTATGAGGCAGGAGGACCCGGGAAGTGTTCACCGGAATCGTCGAAGAGCTGGGTGAGGTCACCGCCGTCGAGATGCTCGACGACGCCTCCCGTTTCCGTCTGCGTGGCCCCGTCGTCACGCGGGGCGCGCAGCATGGCGACTCCATCGCCGTGAACGGCGTCTGTCTGACGGTCGTCGAACACGAAGGCGACGAATTCACCGCCGACGTCATGGCCGAAACCCTGGACCGCTCCAGCCTCGGCGCCCTGACCGTCGGCTCCCGCGTCAACCTGGAACGCCCGATGGCCGTGGGCGAGCGTCTCGGCGGGCACATCGTCCAGGGCCACGTCGACGGCACGGGCACGGTCATCGAGCGCAAGCCGTCCGAGAACTGGGAGATCGTGAAGATCTCGCTCCCGGCGGACCTCTCCCGTTACGTGGTCGAGAAGGGCTCCATCACCGTCGACGGCATCAGCCTGACGGTGGTCGACGCGGGCCCCGACTTCTTCACCGTCAGCCTCATCCCCACCACCCTCGACCTGACCACGCTCGGCCACAAGCAGTCCGGCGACCCGGTCAACCTCGAGGTGGACGTCATCGCCAAGTACGTCGAGCGACTGCTCGGTGCCCGTGGCGAGCAGCCGGTCGCGCTGCCCGACACCCAGGGGAGCGGGCAGTGAACTGGCTGAACTCCGAGGCGTTCACGCTCCTCGGGCAGCACATCATGTGGTCGGACATGATCGGCAACACGATCGGTCTGATCGCGCTCGCGCTCGGCTGGCTGCGCTCCATATGGAGCTGGCCCGTGCAACTCCTGTCCGGCGTCATCCTCTTCAGCGCCTTCGTCGGGCACCTCACCGGAAGCGCCGGCAAGCAGGTCGTGGTCATCGTCGTCGCCCTGTGGGGCTGGTGGCAGTGGAACCGCGGCAAGGACGAGAGTCGGGACGGTCACATCTCCGTACGGTTCGCCACCTGGCGCGAGCGCGCCTACATGGTGGGCGCCGCGGCCGTGGGCACCCTCGCGGTCAGCGGCCTGTTCCACGCGTACCCGACCCTGTCCTGGGACCCGTGGCCGGACGCGTACATCTTCGTCGGCACGATCGTCGCCATGTACGCGCAGGCCCGCGGCATGGTCGAGTTCTGGTTCGCCTGGCTGCTGGTCGACCTGGTGGGCGTCCCGCTCAACTTCGCCAACGGCTACGCGTTCTCCGGTTTCGTCTACGTCGTCTACGGCGCGCTCGTCCTGTCGGGCATGCGCGACTGGTGGCTGCGCTCCCGCAAGGCCGGGCAGCCCGTCCTGGAAGGAGCCCCCGCATGACCATGGCACCCGTCTGGTACAGCACCGGGCACGATCAAGATGCTTCGGACTTCGCGCTCGACCCGATCGAGAAGGCCATCGCCGACATCGCGGCGGGCCGCCCGATCGTGGTCGTCGATGACGAGGACCGGGAGAACGAGGGCGACCTCGTCATCGCCGCCGAGAAGGCGACCCCCGAGATCATCGCGTTCATGATGAGCGAGTGCCGCGGACTGATCTGCGCGCCGATGGAGGGCGACGAACTCGACCGCCTCCAGCTCCCGCAGATGGTGGAGAACAACACCGAGTCGATGAAGACCGCGTTCACCGTGTCCGTGGACGCCTCCGCCGTCCACGGCGTGTCCACCGGCATCTCCGCGGCCGACCGCGCCACCACACTGCGGCTGCTGGCCGGCGGCGAGGCCGAGGCGGGTGACTTCGTGCGCCCCGGCCACATCTTCCCGCTGCGTGCCAAGCCCGGCGGTGTCCTCGTCCGCAACGGCCACACCGAGGCCGCCGTCGACCTCGCCCGGCTCGCGGGCCTGCGCCCGGCCGGCGCGATCGTCGAGATCGCCGGTGAGGACGGACGCATGCTCCGTCTGCCCGAGCTGATCCCGTTCGCCCGCAAGCACGGCCTGACGATCATCTCCATCGAGGACCTGATCGCCTACCGCCGTACCGCCGAGCCCACGGTCCGCCGCGAAGCCAAGACCCAACTGCCCACCGCCTTCGGTGAGTTCACGGCGTACGGCTACCGTTCCACCGTCGACGGCGTCGAGCACGTCGCCCTCGTGCACGGCGAGATCGGCGACGGCGAGGACGTCCTCGTTCGTGTCCACTCCGAGTGCCTGACCGGCGACATCTTCCACTCGCTGCGCTGCGACTGCGGCCCCCAGCTCCAGACCTCCATGGAGCGCATCCAGGCCGAGGGCCGGGGCGTCGTGGTCTACCTGCGTGGGCACGAGGGGCGCGGCATCGGCCTGTTGTCCAAGCTGCGCGCCTACGAGCTCCAGGAGCGTGGCCGCGACACCCTCGACGCCAACCTGGAACTCGGCCTGCCCGCCGACGCCCGGGACTACGGCGCGAGCGCGCAGATCCTGGAGGACCTCGGCGTCCACAGCCTGCGCCTGCTGACCAACAACCCCGACAAGACCGACGCGCTGGTCCGGCACGGCCTCAAGGTCACGCGCCGGGAGCCGATGCCCGTACAGGCGGGCGAGCACAACCTCCGCTACCTGCGCACCAAGCGGGACCGGATGGGTCACGACCTGCCCTGGCTCGACACGGCCACCGTGTCCGCCTGCGGCAACCAGTAACAAGAAAGCACTGAGGAGAGACGTGAGCGGCAAGGGTGCACCTGAACTGTCCGTACGCAACTGCGGCGACCTGCGCGTCGCGGTCATCGCGGCACAGTGGCACGAAAAGGTGATGGACGGCCTCGTCAACGGCGCGCTGCGCGCCCTGCACGAGCTCGGGATCGACGAGCCGACCCTGCTCAGGGTCCCCGGCAGCTTCGAGCTGCCGGTCGTCGCCAAGGTCCTCGCGGGCCGCGGCTACGACGCGATCGTCGCGCTCGGCGTTGTCATCCGCGGCGGTACCCCGCATTTCGAATACGTGTGCCAGGGCGTCACCCAGGGCCTCACCCAGGTCTCCATCGACACCGGCGTCCCCATCGGCTTCGGCGTGCTGACCTGCGACACCGAGGAGCAGGCCCTCGACCGCGCGGGCATCGAGGGCTCCAACGAGGACAAGGGGCACGAGGCGGTGACCGCGGCCGTCGCGACCGCGGCCACGCTGCGCTCAGTATCCGAACCCTGGCGCTGAGGCAGGGGCGGTAGCGCGTAGGGTGGGCAGCATCATGTCCAAGAAGACGTTCGAGGAGCTCTTCACGGAGCTCCAGCAGAAGGCCGCCACGGGCGACCCCACCACTTCACGCACCGCCGAGCTGGTCGGCAAGGGCGTCCATGCCATCGGCAAGAAGGTCGTCGAAGAGGCCGCCGAGGTCTGGATGGCCGCCGAGTACGAGGGCAAGGACGCCGCCGCCGAGGAGATCTCGCAGCTCCTGTACCACGTCCAGGTGATGATGGTGGCGCGCGGGATCTCCCTCGACGACGTGTACGCCCACCTCTGAGCAGTAACCCCGCAATCCCGTACGTACCGTACGCACGAACGAAGGAAGCCGACCTCATGCTGCGCATCGCCGTCCCCAACAAGGGTTCCCTGTCAGGACCTGCGGCGGAGATGCTGCATGAGGCCGGCTACCAGCAGCGCCGGGAGTCCAAGGAACTGCGGATCGTCGACCCGGGCAACGAGGTCGAGTTCTTCTACCTCCGCCCCCGCGACATCGCGATCTACGTCTCCTCCGGCCGCCTCGACATCGGCATCACCGGCCGCGACCTGCTCATCGACTCGGGCGCCAACGCGGAGGAGATCCTCCCGCTCGGCTTCGCCCGCTCGACGTTCCGCTTCGCCACCAAGCCCGGCACGGCCAAGGGCATCGAGGACCTCGGCGGTATGACGGTCGCCACCTCGTACGAGGGCATCGTGGCCAAGCACCTCGCCGACAGCGGCATCGACGCCTCCGTCGTCCACCTCGACGGCGCCGTGGAGACCGCGATCGAACTCGGTGTCGCCGAGGTCGTCGCGGACGTCGTCGAGACCGGCACCTCGCTGCGCAACGCGGGTCTCGAGGTCTTCGGCGACCCCATCATGAAGTCCGAGGCCGTCGTCATCCGCCGCGTCGGGGTCGACACCGCCGAGGACGCCGAGCCCAAGGTGCAGCAGTTCCTGCGCCGTCTCCAGGGCGTCCTGGTCGCACGGACGTACGTGATGATGGACTACGACTGCCGCGCCGAGCACCTGGAGAAGGCCGTCGCGCTCACGCCCGGCCTGGAGTCGCCGACCATCTCCCCCCTGCACAACGAGGGCTGGGTCGCCGTCCGCGCCATGGTGCCCGCCAAGGAGGCCCAGCGGATCATGGACGACCTGTACGCCCTCGGCGCGCGGGCCATCCTGACCACGGCCATCCACGCCTGCCGTCTCTGAGGACCCCGACCGAAGCCATGCCCGACCTTCCCACGCTCCCCGTCACTTTCCGGCCGTCCCGCACCCGGGCCGTGCTGCTCACCGCGGGCGCCGCGATCTTCGTCGTCATAAGTACGGTCGCGATGCTCCTCGAACAGCTCAGCCCGGGGGACCAGCTCACCTTCGTCTTCACCGGCGCGCTGGTCTTCGGCGTCCTGCTGATGCTCTCCCGGCCCAAAGTCGTCGCCGACGAGACCGGCGTCACCGTGGTCAACATCACCAGCAGGCGACACCTGGACTGGGCGGAGATCCTCCAGGTCAACCTGCGTCCCGGCGACCCCTGGGTGTTCCTGAACCTCAGCGACGGCACCAGCCTGCCCGCGCTCGGCATCCAGCCGGGCATCGCCAAAAAGCGCGCGATCGAGGACGCCCGCGCCCTGCGCGCGCTCGCCGAGGCCCGCTCCATCGGCAACCCGGAGCAACATCACGGCTGACTCTCGGCCTTCCACCCTGCCATACAGGCCCATGTCTTGATTAACCTGTTGGCGGAGGCGTTTTCGTTGCGCCTCCGCCACTGTGTTCCACCCGGTGACTCAGAGGCCCCCTGCTACCCGAGGAGTGACTCCCTCCAGCGATGGACGGATCGTCCTGTAGTACCTGCGCCGCCCCCTCCCGACATATCGAGGCGGCGGCATCATGACCATCTCCCTGCTGCTCCTTGGGGCGGCGTTCCTGCTGATCCTCGCCAACGGCTTCTTCGTGGCGGCCGAGTTCGGCCTCGTCACGGTCGAGCGGCCCGACGCCGAGAAGGCGGCGGCCGAAGGCGACCGACGGGCCGCTACGGTCGTCGAATCGCTCAAGGAGCTGTCCTTCCAGCTCTCCGGCACCCAGCTCGGCATCACCATCACCTCGCTCGTCGTCGGCATGCTCGCCGAACCCGCGCTCGCCGAACTGCTGCACGGCCCCTTCACCGCGCTCGGACTGCCCGAGGGCGCCGTGTCCGGCCTCGCCGTGGTGGTCGGCATGCTGCTCGCCGCGGCCGTGCAGATGGTGATCGGCGAACTCGTGCCCAAGAACTGGGCGGTCTCCAAGCCCCTGCAGGTCGCCCGCTTCGTCGCGGGCCCCCAGCACGTCTTCTCCCGCCTCTTCCGGCCGGTGATCGCCGCGCTCAACACGGTCGCCAACCGGCTCGTACGGGCCCTGGGCGTCGAACCCGCCGAGGAGCTGGCCTCCGCCCGCACCCCCGGCGAACTCGTCTCCCTGGCCCGGCACTCGGCCCAGGCCGGCGCGCTGGAGCAGGACACCGCGGATCTCTTCGTACGGACCCTCTCGCTCGCCGACCTGACCGCGCAGCACGTCATGACCCCGCGGGTACGGGTCAGCGCCCTCCAGTCCTCCGCCACGGCCGAGGACGTCGTCAATCTCACCCGCGCCACCGGCCTCTCCCGCTTCCCCGTCTACCGGGATCGGATCGACGAGATCGTCGGCATGGCGCACCTCAAGGACGCCCTGGCAATCCCCTCCCAGGACCGGCTGCGCACCCCCGTCGGCCGGATCGCCCAGGCCCCGCTGCTGGTCCCGGAGACGCTGCCCGTGCAACCCCTGCTCGAGCAGCTGCGCAACCAGCAGCCGATCGCCGTCGTCGTCGACGAGTACGGCGGTACGGCGGGCGTCGTCACCCTGGAGGACATCGTCGAGGAACTCGTCGGGGAGGTCCGTGACGAACACGACGCCAAGGACCTGCCGGAGCTCGCCGCCGCGCCGCCCGAGGACGGACGGCCCGCCTGGGACGCCGACGGCAGCTGCCGGGTCGACGTCCTGCAGCGCATAGGCCTTGACGTGCCCGAGGGCCCGTACGAGACCGTCGCGGGCCTCGTCGCCGATCTGCTCGGCCGGATCCCGGCCCCCGGCGACAAGGCCGAGCTGCCCGGCTGGCGTCTGTCCGTAAGCCAAGTGGGGCACTACCGGGCCGAACGGGTCCGGCTGGTCAGGACCGCCGACGCGGCTGCCGTGCCGGAGGCCGCCCGATGAGCGTGCTCCAACTCCTTTTCGCCGTGTTGCTGGTGCTCGCCAACGGCTTCTTCGTCGGTGCCGAGTTCGCGCTCGTCTCCGTCCGCCGCAGCCAGATCGAACCCCTCGGCACCGCCCGCGCCCGACAGGTCCTCTACGGCCTGGAGCGGCTGCCGCAGATGATGGCGGCGGCCCAGTTCGGCATCACCATCTGCTCGTTGACGCTCGGCGCGGTGGCCGAACCGACCGTCGCCCACCTGCTGGAGCCCGTCTTCGAGGCGGTCCACCTCCCCGAAGGGGTGATCCACCCCCTCGGATACGTCATCGCACTCGCCCTCGTCGTCTTCTTCCACCTCGTCATCGGCGAGATGGTGCCGAAGAACCTGGCGATGGCCGCGCCCGAGAAGACGGCGCTGTGGCTGAGCCCCGGCCTGGTGGCCTTCGCGCGCCTGTGCCGTCCCGTCACCGTCGCCCTGGGCGCCTGCGCCCGCCTCATCCTGAAACTCTTCCGGGTCGAACCCAAGGACGAGGTCGAGGCGGCCTTCACGAGCGAGCAGCTCAACCGGCTCGTCGAGGATTCCGGCCAGGCGGGCCTGCTGGACCCGGAGGAGCAGGAACGCCTGGAAGACGCCCTGGAACTGGGCTCCCGCCCGGTCACGGACGTCCTCCTGGACCACGACTCGCTGGTCACCGTCGGTCCCTCCGTCACCCCCGGCCAGGTCGTCGCGCTCACCGCCCGCACCGGGTACTCCCGGTTCCCGGTGGTCGCGGAGAACGGCGCCTTCATGGGCTATCTGCATGTGAAGGACGTACTCGACCTGGAGGAGTCCGAACGGGCGGTACCCCAGCACCTGTGGCGGCACATGACCACCCTGCGCTCCGAACTCCCGCTGGACGACGCCCTGACCGTGATGCGCCGCGCCGCGACGCACCTCGCGCAGGTCGCGGACGCGTCGGGGAAGGTCCTGGGTCTTGTCGCGCTGGAAGACGTCCTGGAGCTCCTGGTGGGCGAGGTGCGCGACCCGGCCCATCGAGACACGGACGCCGACGCTGCCGCGGTGGCCACGCCGCTCACGGAACCCCGCCTCAGCGAGGCCCCCGAGCAGGCCCTGGCAACCTGACGCCACCGTGTGGGGAGCTGCTCGCGCGGCTCCCCACACCCCCGGACCGGGGCTGCGCCCCGATTCCCCCTGCGCCTGGTTGTTCGGCCGCGGGGCGGTGGGGGCTGGTCGCGCAGTTCCCCGCGCCCCTGAAAGCCTCGGTGCGTCCGGCGTTCGAGGACGAGGACCGTTGGTCACATCGCCGAAGGGTCCTGCGGTCCCCGCCCCGACAACACCTCCCCGTACGCCTGCATGAGGTCCGGCAGCCGGAGTGTCGACAAGTCGTCGCGGGAGGGAGTGTTCGGGTAGCCGGAGAGACGGAGGTCCCGGTACGCGCAGCTCTTCTCGTACAGGGTGCGCAGGAACCGCCCGTTGCCGAGCTCGTCGATCCAGCCCTGATCGACCACATGCCCGGCGATCGAGCGCAGCTCGTCGAGCGCCTCCTCGTCCCAGATGTCACCGTTCTCGGCGGCGAGCACCTCACCGATGGAGGTGAGTTCCAGGGGGCGGTAGGAAGGGAAGTCGACTCGGGTGGTGAAGCGGGAGGAGAGGCCGGGGTTGGCGGCCAGCAGGCGGTCCATGCCCTCCGGGTAGCCGGCGAGGATGACGACGAGGTGATCGCGGTTGTCCTCGGCCCGCTTCAGCAGCACCTGCAGCGCCTCGTCCCCGTACGCGTCCCCCTTGCCGTAGCCCGAGTTCGACAGCGCGTACGCCTCGTCCACGAAGAGGACCCCGCCGATCGCCGAGTCGATCAGTTCGTTGGCCTTGACGGCGGTCTGGCCCAGGTATTCGCCGACCAGGTCCGCCCGCTGCGCCTCCACGAGGTGGTCACCGCCGAGCAGCCCGAGCGCGTAGAAGACCCGTCCGAGAATGCGAGCCACGGTGGTCTTGCCGGTGCCCGAGGGGCCGGAGAAGACGAAGTGGCGCTTCGGCGGCTGCACCGGCAGGCCCTGTCCGGCCCGCAGCCGCGCCATGTTCAGCTGCGCCGACAACGCCTTGACCTGACGCTTCACCGGCTCGAGCCCGACCATGCGCTCCAGTTCGGCGAGCGCCTCCTCGAGTAAGGCGGGGTCGGTCGGCCCGGCCGGCAGCGGCTGCACCGGCACCACGGCCTTCTCGCGCACCACGTCGGTCTCCGGCGGCAACGCGCCCGGCGGAAGGGGATCGGGCTCCGAGAGCTTCAGGTCGCGGCCCTCGCCGCCGAACAGGGGATCGATGCCGTCGGGGCCTTCCATGACGTCCTGCCCGACCCCGGCCAGCGTGATCGCCGCGAGGTCGGCGGCGGCATCGTCGTACCCGTCGCCCTCGGAGATCGCGGCCAACCGGGCCGAGGTGTCCATGAAGGCGGGGTCGACGCGGTGCACCGCCCGGTAGAGGGGCAGCGCGGCCGCCGACCGCCCGGTGCCCTCGTGGGCCCGCGCGAGCCAGTACCGCAGCTCCTTGCGCTGCGGCTGCTCACTGCGGCAGCGCATCAACGCGGAGAACAGGAGCGGCTCCGCCTGGCCGAACATCTCCAGGCGGACCCGGGCCATGCCGCCGAAGAGGCCGGCCTCTATGCCCAGCATGGGGTCGTCGATCAGCGGATCCGTGTGCCGGACCAGCTGCTCCCAGTCCTTGACCAGATAGGCCCGGCAGGCGTGCAGAAACCGCACCTGATGATCGGCGTCGACCGGCGGCAGTCCCGCGAGCGCCCGGTCCAGCTCGGGCACATGGCGGCCGTCCAGCCAGTGCGAGGCGTGCGCGAGCAGCAGATCGCGCGGGCTCTCCAGTACCGGCTGCACCCACCAGCCCAGCCAGTACCAGGAGTTGAGCGTGCGCCGGTGCCGCGAGCGCTGCTCACCGAAGCGGTCCCGGTGCCGGAACATCCGCAGCAGCGCGGTCGTCGTGTCCACCCGCAGCGCGTGCAGTCCGAGCCAGCCGTCCGCCATGCCCGGGTCCATCCGGACCGCGGTGCGGAACTCCTCCTCCGCCTGCGGATAGGCGCCCATCGTGTAGGCGTCCACACCTCGCATCCAGGCGAGGTCGGCCGGGGCCTCCCGGCCCTGCATGCCGAAGTCCATCACGTCCCCCACAAACCGTGCCCCCGATGGTTCTCCGAACGGGCCGGTGCCCGTCGGCAGCTTTGGTCGAACCCCTGTGCCGCGGACGGGAGTTGCATCGGTGCGCAAGGCAGCCGTCCGAAGGTCGCACCGAGAGGCATCGTACCTGCGGTTCATGGGCCTGCCGAAGGGTGCCGCACACCCCGTTCCACGAGGATGGGAGCAGACGGGGCGCACTCGACTCGGTGACCGAGGGTGAGCGAATCGCGGCGCGGAGCGCCCGAAATGAAAGGATGTGGGCAGAACGAAGCCCCCGATCACGGGGGAACAACCGGGGGCTTCGCGACTGCGGGCGGCTTCAAAAGGCCGCACATTCAGAACGTAAGTCCTGTACGGCCCCCGGGTCAAGCCGAGTTGAGGCACTGAGGGAACTTCCCCGGCGGGGGTCTTCACAAGTTCAGCACATTGCGGATGATCCGTCACCGTGAGTGAGTGGCTGGTCTGGTCCAGCGGTCTCAGTGGGTCCCGAAAACACCTCGTATCCCTCAGGACACTGCCGCACCAGAAGATCGGCAAAGGGCCTTGAGGGATCCTCGACGAAATGCCGACGCTCGGCGGCGACCCATCCGGCCCAGAACGCGCTCTGCTCCTCGCCGTCCCGCCGCCGCCCACGTGTCCAGGCCTCGTCGTACGCCAGTTCCATCCACAGCAGCCGCGCGAGATACGGGCGCAGCGCCCGGCGGCCGGCGCCGACCCCCTCCAGCAGGATCACGGGCGCGGGCGGCAGTTCGCGGACCGGACCGAAGGTGCGGGCGGTCCAGTCGTAGGGGGCGTAGCGCGCCGTTTCGCTCCTGCTCAGCGGTTCGACCACCTGGCGCAGCAGCCGTTCGGTCCAGGCGAACAGCTGCTCGTGTGTCGCGATGTCGTCGAGGTGCAGGACGGGCGCGTCGCCCAGTGCCGCGGCCAGCCGCCCGGCGAACGTGGTCTTCCCCGAGCCGGCGTGCCCGTCGACGCCGATCAGACGGACAGGTCCGCAGGACGGCGGCAGCGCACGCAGGCGCGCGGCGAGGTCGTGAATGTCGGTTCCCGAGGTGCGGTGAGCTGCGGGCACATCCACCCTGCGGGCACACGCACCCCTGTACGGGGAACACTCTAGTGGCGGTCGGCGCGGCCCCGCCGAAACCGAGGCGCCGCAGGTCATGCCAGTGGTCCCGACCAATATTGATGGGCGCGGCACAGGCCGAGGTGCTGGCAGGAGCCGCCGTCCACCGTCCATAGTGGGGAACCGCCGCTTCCGGACCAACTGGGGGTCTCCCACCCATGACCAGAGCTTCAGAACCGTCCCGCAGAGCCCTCCTGGCCGTGGCGTTCGCCGCGGCGGCGACCGGTACCGCGGGTACCGCGGTCGCGGCCACCCCGGCCAGGGCGGCGCACGGGCACGTGGGTTCGGCCCCCGTGGACAACCGGGCCTGGGTCTCGGACGCCGACTGGCGGACCGGCACCGGGAAGGGCACGCAGGTCCTCGCGGCCGCCCGTCCCGGCCTGGTGATCGCGACCCCGGCGGGCACCGCGCACTACACGGACCCGCACACCGGAAAGACCGCGACCTGGGAGTACGCGACCTGGACCTCTCCGGTCCACCGGCTCGCCGTCCCCGCCACCGAGGCCATCGCCTCCTGGAACGCGCACACCCCGGCGGGCACCTGGCTCCAGGTCGAGCTCACGGGCACGTACTCCGACGGCACCGCCACCCCCTGGTACGTGATGGGCCGCTGGGCGGCCGGTGACCAGGACATCAAGCGGACCTCCGTGGACGGCCAGAAGGACGGCAAGAGCAGTATCTGGACGGACACCTTCTCGATCGACGACGCGGCCTCGGGCCTGCGCCTCGCCTCGTACCGGCTCCGTCTGACCCTGTACCGCAGCCCGGGCTCCGGGCTGACGCCCACCGTATGGCGGCTCGGCGCGATGGGCTCCGACATCCCCGACCGCTTCACCGTCCCGGCCTCCACCCCCCGGCTCGCGAAGGAGCTGACGGTCCCGCGCTACTCCCAGGAGATCCACGCGGGCCAGTACCCCGAGTACGACAACGGCGGCGAGGCCTGGTGCAGCCCCACCTCCTCGCAGATGATCATCGAGCACTGGGGGCGCAAACCCACCGCGCAGCAACTCGCCTGGGTCAACCCGGCCTTCACCGACCCGCAGGTCTGCCACGCGGCCCGCTTCACCTACGACTACCAGTACGGCGGCTGCGGCAACTGGCCCTTCAACGCGGCGTACGCGGCGACGTACAAGGACCTCCAGGGCGTGGTGACCAGGCTCGGTTCGCTCACCGACCTGGAGACACTGATCGCCGCCGACATCCCGGCCATAACGTCCCAGTCGTTCCTGAAGTCCGAGCTGACGGGGGCGGGTTACGGGACATCGGGCCACCTCATGACCGTCATCGGATTCACCGCGGCCGGCGATGTGATCGCCAATGACCCCGCCTCGCCGGGCGACGACGCCGTGCGCCGGGTCTACAAGCGGCGCGAGTGGGAGAACATCTGGCTCCGTACCAAGAGATACAACGCCTCCGGGAGCGTTGTCTCCGGTACGGGCGGGGTCTGCTATCTGTACTTCCCGGCGAGTCCTTCGGCGCGGCAGCGCGAGGCGCTCGAGGCGGTCGGGGTCCGCTGAGTGAGGGGGGCGACCCCCGGCGTGCCGCCCCCTGGTCCCTCGGTCATGGTCCCTCAGCCCTGCACCGGGTCCTGGGTGCCGGCGATCTTTCCGCGGTACTCGGCGGATCGGGTCGCCGAGACCCGGCGCACCCGGGAAGGGCGCGGCGCTGTCCTGTGAGGAGACCCACACCGTTCCTCTGGACTGAGCAGGAGTGAGTCTGCTCAGCCGCACGCCCCGAACGGTCTTGGGCGTACTGGTCCCCGGCGTACTCGACCCCGGGGCGGCGACACGCATCCTGTGCGTGGTCCGGGCCCGGGAGGTCGGTTCCCTTCGCGACCTGGCCACATGGGTACGGCCAGAGGCGACGGGGGAGGCTCTGAACCATCACTCCGGTGGAGCAGGGGCCCCGCACGCTGGCGCCGTACCCGGCGTCCCAGATCACACGATCACGTTAACCCGGACGGCCCAGGACGCCGCAAGCCCGGAAGTCGACCATCACACGATCGAGCTAAACCGCCCTCATGCACGCTCCCCGGCGAACAGCCGACAACCCCAGGTGCATCGTTGCCGAAAAGCGAGGTATTCGAAGGTGGTCGAAGTGTCCGGTGTGTCCCGTCGAGGTGTGCGAGGTGCCCGGGGTGACCAAGGTCTCTACCGCCGAAACCCGTTCCGGTGGCAAGGTGGTGGGGTCGGTGGGGAGCCGGCGTGAGGCGGGGGATGCCACCGCACCACTACGTCAGTGAGAAACCATGACCGCGAGCTCCGCCACCGCAACCCGTCTCCGCGCCCGCACCGGCGGTCCGAAGGACGACGGTCCCAAGATCCTCGAACACGTCGCAGGCTGGACCTTCGTCGTGGTCCTCGCGATGCTCGTCACTCAGCTCGGCCTGCTGTGAACTGAACCGGCGGGCGTGCGGGTGAACCGATTTCGGAGTAGACAGTTCTCCCCAAGACCGCGCCCAGTCGATCAGAGTCGAACGAGTGCTTGGTACCGGTCTGCCATACTGCCAACGTCCCGCTGGCAGTCGGAGACTAGGGCCGGAATTGAATCATAGTCAACAGCGCGCCGCCGACCGCCCCCGGGCGCGCGGCACCGATCGCTCACTGGCGCGCCGCGCCGAACTCATCGCCATCGGGCGGAAGTTGTTCGCCGACACGTCCTACGACGCGCTGTCGATGGATGACATCGCCCGCCAGGCGCATGTCGCCAAAGGGCTGATCTACTACTACTTCAAGTCCAAGCGCGGCTATTACCTCGCCATCGTCGAGGACTCGGTCGCGGACCTGATCTCCCGGGCGGCGAGCGGCCTCGAACTGCCCCCGGCCGAGCGGGTGCACCGTGCCATCGACGGCTATCTGCGCTACGCCGAGCACAACCAGGCCGCGTACCGCACGATCATCACCGGCGGGGTCGGCTTCGACACCGAGGTGCAGGCCATCCGCGAGGGCGTGCGCGAGGTCATCGTCGAGACCATCGCCGAAGGGGCGTACGGCAGGCGCAAGATCGCTCCGCTGCCCCGGATGGCGCTGCTCGGCTGGCTCTACAGCGTCGAGGGCGCGACCCTCGACTGGATCGGCCACCCGGCCCTGCCGCGCGACACGGTGCGCGAGCTGCTGGTGAAGATGCTGGGCGGCGCGATGCGCGCGGTCGAGGAGCTCGACCCCTCCTACCGGGCTCCGCAGCCGGCCCGCCGCGAGACCTGAGCGAGGGGCGGGGGCGATCGGGCCCCCGCCCCGACTCACGTACGACACCGGCTAGTTGATCGCCTTGATCAGCTCCCCGTTCGAGGTGTCACCGCTGAGCTCCCAGAAGAAGGTGCCGCCCAGGCCCTGCTGGCTCTTGTACGTCATCTTCCCCGCGATGGTCGACGGGGTGTCGTAACTCCACCAGTTGGTGCCGCACTTGGCGTACGCCGTCCCGGCGACCGTGCCCGTCGCCGGGCACTTCGTCTTCAGCACCTTGTAGTCGTCGATGCCCTGCTCGTACGTTCCCGCCGCCGGCCCGGTGGCGGTGCCGCCGGGAGCCGCCTGGGTGACGCCGGTCCAGCCGCGCCCGTAGAAGCCGATGCCCAGGAGCAGCTTCGAGGCCGGGATGCCCAGGCCCTTGAGCTTCGCGATGGTGGCGGAGGTGTAGTAGCCCGCCTTCGGAATGCCGGTGTACGAGTTCAGCGGAGAGTGCGGGGCCGTGGGGCCGGCCGCGTCCCAGGCGCCGAAGAAGTCGTAGGTCATCGGGTTGTACCAGTCGACGTACTGCGCCGCGCCCGCGTAGTCCGCCGCGTCGATCTTGCCGCCTGCGGTGGCGTCGGCCGTGATCGCCGCGGTGACCAGGTTGCCGGAGCCGAACTTCGCCCGCAGCGCCGCCATCACGTTCTTGAAGGCCGCGCTGCCGCTGGTGTCGCAGGTGTTGCCACAGGCGTTCGGGTACTCCCAGTCGATGTCGATGCCGTCGAAGACGTCCGCCCACTTGGAGTTCTCGACGAGGTCGTAGCAGGACTGCGCGAACGCGGCCGGGTTCTTGGCGGCCTCGCCGAAACCGCTCGACCAGGTCCAACCGCCGAAGGACCAGAGAACCTTGAGGTTCGGGTGCTTCTTCTTCAGCTTGCGCAGCTGGTTGAAGTTGCCGCGCAGGGGCTGGTCCCAGGTGTCGGCGACACCGTCCACCGACTGGTCGGCGGTGTACGCCTTGTCGGTCGCCGCGTAGGCGTCGCCCATGGCGCACTTGCCGCCGGTGACATTGCCGAAGGCGTAGTTGATGTGGGTGAGCTTGGCGGCCGAGCCGGACGTCTCGACGTTCTTGACGTGGTAGTTCCGGTCGTAGACGCCCCATTCCGTGAAGTAGCCGACGACCTTTGAACCGGCGGCTTCCTGGGTCGACGGGGTCGCGGTGGCCGTGCCCGCGCCGGCGAGCAGCGTGGCGCCGAGGGCGGCGCAACAGGCGGCGGACAGGAGCGCTGGGAAGCGGGAGCGGGGGCGGTGCGGTCGGAGCATCGGTTCTCCTCGTGGGGGAGGGGAGCGTGGGGGAGGCATGCTGGGACCTGCGCGTGCTGTTTCGCATGAACGCGGAGAGGCGTTGACGGAACAGTAGGAGGACTAGACCAGTGCGTCAATGGTTCGGACCAATTGGGCGGGGTGATCGGGGCGGTTCCCCTTTCTTTCGGTAAGCGGTCGTCGACTGGTGACTCGGTGCCTTTGAACGGGCATACTCACAGCGCCAGAGCCGCTGACCAGGTCGTTCTCCACCCAGGAACGGCCGTATCGGCTGGGCCGTGAGACCCGGCGACGCAGCCCCACCCCCGGCGTGCGTGCGCCGACGCGCCCTACAGGGAGGAGAGCGTCGCCATGCCCGACCGCGCCCCGCAGCAGGTGGACCGTCAACTGCCCACGGACGAGGCCCGGGATCTGATCTCGCTCGTCCGCGACATCGCACAGCGCGAGATCGCACCGAAAGCGGCCGAGGAGGAGGACGCCGGGCGCTTCCCGCGCGAGATCTTCGGACTGCTCTCCGCATCCGGACTGCTCGCACTGCCGTACGACTCCGAGTACGGCGGCGGCGACCAGCCGTACGAGGTCTATCTCCAGGTCCTCGAAGAGCTCGCCATGGCCCGCCTCACCGTCGGCCTCGGTGTCAGCGTGCACTCCCTCTCCTGCCACGCCCTGGCGAACTACGGCACCAAGGAACAGCGGGCCGAGCACCTGCCCGCGATGCTCGGCGGCGGTCTCCTGGGCGCCTACTGCCTCTCCGAGCCGTCCTCCGGTTCGGACGCCGCCTCCCTGCGGACGAAGGCGGTCCGGGAAGGCGGCGGTGCCGCCCGCTCGGGCGAAGCCGGAAGTGGGGCAGGAACCGGAAGCGGGGGAGAGTGGGCGATCACGGGCACCAAGGCCTGGATCACGCACGGCGGCATCGCCGACTTCTACACCGTGCTGGCCCGCAGCGGCGGCGAGGGCCCGCGCGGCATCACCGCGTTCCTGGTGCCCGGCGACGCCGAGGGACTGAGCGCCGCCCCGCCCGAGAAGAAGATGGGCATGAAGGGCTCGCCCACCGCGCAGGTCCACTTCGACGGCGTGCGCGTGCCCGACGGCCGACGCATCGGCGACGAAGGGCAGGGCTTCGCGATCGCCCTCGCCGCGCTCGACTCCGGACGGCTCGGCATCGCGGCCTGCGCCATAGGCGTCGCCCAGGCGGCCCTCGACGAGGCTGTCGCGTACGCGACAGGGCGCGAGCAGTTCGGCCGGCCGATCTCCGACTACCAGGGCCTGCGTTTCATGCTCGCGGACATGGCGACGCAGATAGAGGCGGGCCGGGCGCTCTATCTGGCCGCGGCACGGCTGCGCGACGCGGGGCGGCCCTTCGCCAAGCAGGCCGCCATGGCGAAGCTCCTGTGCACGGACACGGCGATGAAGGTCACCACGGACGCCGTCCAGGTGCTCGGCGGATACGGCTGCACCGCGGACTTCCCGGTCGAGCGCTATATGCGCGAGGCCAAGGTGCTGCAGATCGTCGAGGGCACCAATCAGATCCAGCGGATCGTCATCGCCCGTCACCTCGCGGGGCCGGAGTCACACTGAACTGCCCGTAGCCGTACAGGACCGGTGGCGCGGTCAGCCGGATCCACTCCGGGTCGTGGCGCCCCGGCAGTGTGCGGCCGCGCTCGGCCCAGGTGCGGATCAGCGCGCGGTAGATGGGGGGATCCTGGGCCGGCGGCGCGGCGCTGGCGGGCCGCACGGATTCCGCCGGAGCGGGGACGAAGATCCGACGGCGTCGCTCGGTCGCCGCAAAGGTGGGGGTCATACCGGGGAAACGCGCAGGCGAGCGGGCAGGTCACCCGCTCGCGAAATCGTGCGTGGGTTCGCTGCGGGCCCCTACGGGGGGTCGGTCCGGGGCGCCGCCGTCTGGCCCCGGGCCGCTATCTGACGTACCGTCAACTGGCGCCCCGGGGGCCGCACCCCTCCGGGGGACGTCAACCGCCGTACCCCCAGGGAGGCCTGCAGTGCCCGACGACCGCCCCGTTGGACCTGACGGTGAGCTTCGGCCAGCGCGGACTGCCCGACTTCCTGCGCCGCGACCGCGTCGAACGGCGCTACGCCGAACTCACCGGTCACACAGCCCAGGACATGGACTTCCACACGCTGTACGCGGCGCTGCGGCACGCGATCGTCATGCTGCGCGTCGCCTACCGCCAGGTGCACTTCGGCGAGGTCGGTGTACCACCGGACCCGGACACACTGATCCTGCACCATGACAGCCTGCGAGCCATGGTGCAGGGCAGCTACTGGGAGGGACCGGGCGCCGGTCGCTGAACGCGAGGGCCGCTCAGGCGGCCTGACGGCGCATCTCGGGGCCCCGCATCGGGCGCGAGCCCGGGCCGCCGACGTGCGAGAAGGGCTGTGTCCGCCAGTCCAGCCCCTGAGGGAGCGTCAACAGAAGGGCGGTGTCCTGCTCCTGAGGCTCCGCCGACTCGTCGGCGGGCCGGGCGTCGCCTGCGGCGCGGCCCGTGCCGGCGCAGACCGTGAGCCCGAACGGGTTCCACGGCGAGGCGCACAGCGCGTGCTCGGGCAGGCTCTCCTCGTCCGCGAGGAGCGCGATGGGCTGGGCACAGTCCGGGCAGATCACCCGGTACATCTCGAAGGTGTCGTAGGCGTCGAGTTCCTCACCGTCGAGGGCGTCGGGTTCGACGCCCTCCGGCTCGGGATCGACGACCAGCTTGGGCCGCTTGGATGCGGTACGACCAGGACGCTTAAGACTCTGCATGGGATTCTCCCCCTCGGGTGGGCCGACAAGGCACTGCGGCCTCGACCACAGCAAGCATTTCCCGTCCCGTCTCTGCGGTAATCACGAGAACATCACGGACCCGGTTGCGGCACTGTGTCGTTCGTCACATGCCGCCCGCAGGTGCCCGGCGCGGTGGGTTTGTCCACCAGGCGGTTCACAGTCAGAACTCTGCCACATCACAAACCGGGTATGACCTGCGCCGCTGAGGTATCCGACGAGATCAAGGGCCCTGTAGGTTCTTGCGCCATGGAGGAGCTGGACCGACAGATCGTGCAGCTGCTCGTCGCAGACGGGCGGATGAGTTACACCGACCTGGGCAAGGCCACGGGCCTGTCCACGTCCGCCGTGCACCAGCGGGTGCGTCGGCTCGAACAGCGCGGTGTCATCCGTGGCTATGCCGCGGTCGTGGACCCCGAGGCCGTCGGGCTGCCCATGACCGCCTTCATCTCGGTGAAGCCGTTCGACCCGAGCGCCCCCGACGACATCGCGGAACGCCTCGCCGGCGTGCCCGAGATCGAGGCCTGCCACAGCGTCGCGGGCGACGAGAACTACATCCTGAAGGTGCGGGTCTCCACCCCGCACGAACTGGAGGAACTCCTCGCCCGCCTGCGCACCCTGGCGGGCGTGTCGACCCGCACGACCGTGGTGCTGTCGACGCCGTACGAGGCGCGCCCACCCCGCATCTGACCCACCCGGGGACCGGCCGGACACCGGCAGGCGCGAGACTGTTCCCCATGAGTGAGAGCACCGCCACGTCGGACACCGTGCTGTTGCGCGGTGGAGAAGTCCACAGTCCCGCCGACCCCTTCGCCACCGCGATGGTCGTCGAACGCGGACAGATCGCCTGGGTCGGCTCGGAAGGCGCGGCCGACGCCTTCGCCGACGGGGTCGCCGAGGTCGTGGACCTGGAAGGCGCACTGGTCACCCCGGCCTTCACCGACGCCCACGTCCACACCACCTCCACCGGGCTCGCGCTCACCGGTCTCGACCTGTCCGACGCGCCCTCCCTGGACGCCGCCCTCGCCCTCGTCCGCGAGTTCGCCGCCGCCCGCCCCGCCGACCGGGTGCTGCTCGGCCACGGCTGGGACGCGGCCCGCTGGCCCGGCGGCCGCCCCCCGACGCGCGCCGAACTCGACGAGGCGACCGGGCGCCGCCCGCTCTACCTCTCACGCATCGACGTGCACTCCGCCGTGGTCACCACCGCGCTCCTCGACCTGGTACCCGGGGTCACCGCACGGGCCGGTTACGCGGCCGACGGCCCCCTGACCCGGGACGCCCACCACGCCGTGCGCGCCGCCGCGCTCGGCGCCCTCACCCCGGCCCAGCGCATCGAGGCCCAGCGCGCCGCGCTCGCCCACGCCGCCTCGCTCGGCATCGGGTCCGTGCACGAGTGCGCGGGCCCGGAGATCTCCTCCGAGGACGACTTCACCGGACTGCTGCGGCTCGCCGCCGAGGAAGCCGGCCCGCGGGTCGTCGGCTACTGGGCCGAAGAGGATGTCGACAAGGCCAGGGCGCTGGGCGCGATCGGCGCCGCGGGCGACCTCTTCGTCGACGGGTCCCTGGGCTCGTACACCGCCTGCCTGCACCAGCCGTACGCCGACGCCGACCACACCGGCACCGCCTACCTGGACGCCGCCGCCGTGGGCGCGCATGTGGTCGCCTGCACCGAGGCAGGCCTCCAGGCGGGCTTCCACGCCATCGGGGACGCCGCCGTGACCGCCGTGGTCGAGGGAGTCCGCGCAGCCGCCGAAAAAGTCGGCCTGGCCCGCGTGCGCGCCGCCCGGCACCGCGTCGAGCACGCCGAGATGCTCACCCCGGAGACCATCGCCGGCTTCGCCGAGCTGGGCCTCACCGCTTCCGTGCAGCCCGCCTTCGACGCGTTGTGGGGCGGCGAGGACGGCATGTACGCCCAGCGCCTGGGTGCCGAGCGGGCCCGCGCACTCAACCCGTTCGCGGCCCTGCTGCGCACCGGCGTGCCGCTCGCCTTCGGTTCCGACAGCCCCGTCACCCCCCTCGACCCGTGGGGCACCGTGCGCGCCGCCGCGTTCCACCGCACGCCGGGGCACCGGGTCTCCGTGCGCGCCGCGTTCACGGCGCATACGCGCGGCGGGTGGCGGGCGATCGGACGGGACGACGCGGGAGTCCTGGTGCCGGGCGCACCCGCCGACTACGCCGTGTGGCGCACTGAGGAACTGGTCGTGCAGGCACCCGACGACCGGGTCGCGCGCTGGTCGACCGACCCTCGTTCGGGTACTCCTGGACTGCCCGATCTGAGCCCCGGCGGAGACCTGCCCGTGTGCCTGCGGACGGTCGTCGCAGGACGGACGGTCTTCGTACGGCCGGGCGAGTGATCTGCGGGGGTGGCGTCGTGGTGTTCATCCGCCGCCGCCGCGTCGCGCGACCTGCGCATCCTCCGCGCTGACCAGGTAATTGAGGGAAAACCAGCAGGTCAGACGAGTGTTGACAGCTGGCCTCGGGGGGCCGGTAGGTTCGGCCGGGTCCACCACCGGACGTCCGACCGGAGAACTTCCACGCAGTCGCCGGAGCGCCGCTGGGTCAGGGGTGGTGTGCCGCACCGGCGCACCACCACTGGGAGCCAGGCTCAGCGCCAGTGCGACGGCGAGGGAACGTTCATGCCTGTCGGAAGGGTGTGACCCGGGTGGGGCCCGGACGTCCAGTAGACAACGGCTTTCGGTCGACCCGCAGCCAGCGGGTCCCAGGTCGGCCCGAAGGGCGCCGGGCCCCGATCCGCAGTACGGTGCTCCGGCGCGGCGGGCGCTCTCTTACCCGGCTCTTGCCGAATCGACACCCCCGCACTAACGCGCCGACGCGTCAGTGCAGGCTGCGGCCACTATGGTGGACCCCTGCGTACGGACATGAAGGGGCAGTAGTGAACGACGGCGACGGGACCCTCGCGGCAGGAGCCAAGGGGAGGCAGTTCGGCCCGCTCGGCACGGCCTTGGTGATCATCCCGACCTACAACGAGGCGGAGAACATCAAGAAGATCGTCGGCCGGGTACGAGCCTCGGTGCCCGATGCACACGTTCTCGTGGCGGACGACAACAGCCCGGACGGCACGGGCAAGCTCGCCGACGAGCTGGCCGCCGAGGACGACCACGTCCAGGTGCTGCACCGCAAGGGCAAGGAAGGCCTGGGCGCCGCGTATCTCGCGGGCTTCGCCTGGGGCCTTGAGCACGGCTACGGCGTCCTCGTGGAGATGGACGCGGACGGCTCGCACCAGCCCGAGGAACTGCCCCGGCTGCTGACCGCCCTCAAGGGCGCGGACCTCGTGCTGGGGTCGCGCTGGGTGCCGGGCGGGCGGGTCGTGAACTGGCCCAAGTCCCGCGAGTTCATCTCGCGTGGCGGCAGCTTGTACTCCCGGCTCATGCTCGACGTGCCGATCCGGGACGTCACCGGAGGCTTCCGCGCCTTCCGCCGCGAGACCCTCGAAGGTCTCGGACTCGGTGAGGTCGCGTCCCAGGGGTACTGCTTTCAGGTGGACCTGGCCCGGCGCGCGGTCAAGGCCGGTTTCCACGTCGTCGAGGTGCCCATCACCTTCGTCGAGCGTGAGCTCGGCGACTCCAAGATGAGCCGCGACATCCTCGTGGAGGCGCTGTGGCGGGTCACCACGTGGGGTGTGGGGGAGCGGGTCGGCCGGATCACCGGCCGGAACCACACGCCGTAGGAGCGCTTGCGAAGTGGGGGCGGCCCGCATGGGCCCGCCCTCGCGATGCGCCCTCACTTCACTCCACAGCTACGGCTGATCATCCGCTTATCCCGTACTGAGCTGTGCCCAGGCACACTGGGTGCATGACGACTGGCGCACCGACTCCCACATACCCCGCGCGGCCGCGGCGATCCCGGCTGCGCACGTATCTGCCGCTCGGCATCGCCGTCTGGCTGGTGCTGGAGATCTGGCTCCTGACCGTGGTCGCCGGCGCGGCTAGCGGTTTCGGGGTCTTCCTGCTGCTGGTCGCCGGTTTCGTCCTCGGCTCCGTGGTCATCAAGCGGGCCGGCCGCCGTGCCTTCCGCAACCTCAGCGAGACGCTGCAACAGCAGCAGAGCGGGGCGGCCCCCACGACCGGGGGTGGCAACGGCAACGGGCTGATGATGCTCGGCGGCCTGCTCCTGATGATCCCCGGACTCATCTCCGACGCGCTGGGCCTGCTCCTGCTGATCCCGCCCGTCCAGAAGACCGTGAGCCGTTACGCCGAGCGCACCATCGACCGCAAGATCCGCGAGGCCGCGCCGGGCACCGTCGGTGACGCCTTCCAGCAGGTGCGCATCCACCGCCCCGACGGCAAGGTCGTCCAGGGCGAGGTCATCAGGGAAGAGAACCCGGCGACGGACCCGGGCCCACGCCCACCGCTGAACCGCTGACCTCGGCTCCCATCGCAGGCCCGTGGGTTTTTCACCTGCGGGCCGGTGTGGGCTGGTCGCGCAGTTCCCCGTGCCCCTGAAGGGGCACGGGGAACGCACAGAGCCGCGAGCCCCGTACAACGTGCGTACGGCGCTCGCGGCTGCGTGCGTGGTATGCCGCCCAACCCTCGGAGGGGTTACGCGGACTTGCGGCTGTCCCGCGGATGCACCGCGATGTTCATCGCGCCGGAGCGCAGAACGGCCAGGCGCTCCTCGAGGACCTCTTCGAGCTCCTCTCGGGTGCGCCGCTCCATCAGCATGTCCCAATGCGTACGCGCGGGCTTGGCCTTCTTTTCCTCAGGGCCGTCGCCGTCCACCAGGAGTGCCTGGGCCCCGCAGACCTTGCACTCCCACTCCGGCGGAATCTCCGCCTCGACCGAGAAGGGCATCTCAAACCGGTGCCCCTTCTCGCATGCGTACTCCACGGCCTGGCGCGGGGCCAGGTCGATGCCGCGGTCCGTCTCGTAGCTGGTCACCACGAGGCGCGTGCCGCGAAGAGCTCGCTCACTCATGAATCGTGCCTCCCGGGCTTGTCGCCCACAGGACAGGTGTCGCTGTCGTCGTCATCCGGTCAACGTCCGGTCGGCGGTAAAGATTCCCGTTGTGGGTCATGCGTCGCCGTCGTAGCCGCCCCTTGTTGTACCCACCGGCGCCCGGTTTGTCACATCTGGCAGCAGATGTCACCCAACGCTTCAGTATCTTTGACGCGCAGTAACGGTACGCCTGGCAGGCCAAACGCGTACACTACCGGCCTTTGGCCTCAGGTGCTAAATCCTGTCCGGTACGGGATTTCCCGCGTCGTGCACGGCCTGCCGTACCGGAACCCTCGCGAGCAGCACGAATCCGATGACGAAGAAGGCCACAAGCGAGATGATCGCGTCCCGATAACTTCCCGTCAGCTGGTAGGTCAAACCGAACAGAAGCGGGCCGAGCCAGCTCATCCCCCGGTCGCTCATCTCGTACGCGGAGAAGTACTCGGCCTCCTTCCCGCTCGGAACCAGGTGCGAGAAGAGCGAGCGTGAGAGCGCCTGGCTGCCGCCCAGGACCAGGCCGATCCCGGCGGCCAGGACGAAGAACCAGACGGGCGCTCCCGCCGGCAGGAAGTACCCGGCGCCGAGCGTCACGGTCCAGGCGACGAGCGAGCCGAGGATCGTGCGCTTCGCGCCGTACGTCCGTGCGAGCCGTCCCATCCCCAGGGCGCCTCCGACCGCGAGCACCTGGACGAGCAGCACGGCGACGATCAGGGTCGACTGGCTCAGACCCAGCTCCTCCGATCCGTACACCGACGCCTGCGAGATGACCGTCTGGATACCGTCGTTGTAGACGAGGTAGGCCAACAGGAAGGCGAGCGTGAGTGGTTTGCCCCGCATGTCGCGAACGGTCGCCGCCAGCTGCCGCCATCCGTGCCCCGGCGCCTGCCCCGCGGATGCCGTGGGCCGGTCCCGCAGCCGCTTCAGCGGTACGAGGGTGAAGGCGCCCCACCAGATGCCCGCCGAGGCCAGACAGATCCGGACGGCCACCGACTCGGAGAGACCGAAGGAGCCGTGGGCCGAATACAGGACCAGGTTCACGACCAGCATCAGCGAGCCCGCCGCGTAGCCGAAGGCCCAGCCGCGGGACGAGACCGCGTCACGCTCCTCGGGCGGGGCGATCTGCGGCAGGTAGGAGTTGTACAGGACCATCGACACGGCCACCGAGGCATTGGCGACCACCAGCAGCAGACCGCCGAGCAGATAGCGGTCGCCGTCCAGGAAGAACATGCCCGTGGTGGCCGTGGCGCCGAGATAGGCGCAGAGCGCGAGCAGGGGCTTCTTGCGGCCGGTGCGGTCGGCGGCCGCGCCCGCCATCGGCATCACGAAGATCGACACAATGACGGACGCCGAGACCGCGTAGGCGAAGAACGAGCCGGCGCGGACCGGGATCCCCAGGGGATGGACAAAACCGTCCGCGTCCGCCGCGTGCTTGGCGACGGACGTGAGATAGGGGCCCAGGAACACGGTGAGCACGCTCGTCGAGTAGACGGAGCACGCCCAGTCGTAGAAGTACCAGCCGCGCTGCTCGCGCCGCCGTTCGGCTACCTCGTCGGCCGTCTGTGCCCGCACGGTGTCGGTGCCCACCCGTGCCCCTCGCTTCCCGCTGAACGGACCGCGCGAGAGGGCTCAGACCCAGGTGCCCCGGTCCTCCAGGACCCTGCGCAGCGTGTCGATGTGATCGGTCATGATGCCATCGACGCCCAAGTCCAGGAGCCGGTGCATCCGATCGGCTTCGTTGACCGTCCACACGTGGACCTGCAGGCCGCGCGCGTGGGCGGCGCGTACGAAGCGCCGGTCGACCACCGGCACGCCCGACTGGGACTCGGGCACCTGGGCGGCGATCGCCGAGTCACGCAGCGCGGCCGGGACGCCGTACGAGCGCAGCCGCAGCCCCACGACCCCCTTGGTGCCGTACGAGGTCGCCAGACGAGGCCCGGCCAGACGCTGGGCGCGGAAGACCCGCGCCTCGGAGAACGAGCCGACGCAGACGCGGTCCCAGGCGTCGAGGCGGCCGATGAGGTTCAGCAGGGGGTGGAGGGCGGGTTCGTCCTTGACGTCGACGTTCCAGCGGACGTCGGGGAAGGTTTCGAGGAGCTCCTCGAAGAGAGGGACCGGTTCCTTGCCCGCCACGCGCGCGTGGCTCACGTCCTCCCAGGGAAGCTCCGCGATCCGGCCCGCGCCGTCCGTCACCCGGTCCAGGGTCGCGTCGTGGAAGGCGACGAGCTTGCCGTCCGACGTCGCGTGCACATCCGTCTCGATATAGCGGTAGCCCGCCTGAACCGCGCGGCGGAACTGGACGACGGTGTTCTCCAGACCGTCCGCCGCACCGCCCCGGTGGGCGAAGGCGATCGGGCCGGGGTGGTCGAGGTACGGGTGGCGTATGCGCGGGCTCACCCTGGAAGTATCGCTCGCTCCGGTTGACCGGCGGCAACGACGGTGCTGCCGCCCGGTGCCGGGCGGACGGCGAACACGCGCAGGAAGAACTGGGCGAGCGGCCCGATCGCGACGGCGTACAGCACCGTGCCGATGCCGACCGTGCCGCCGAGCGCGAATCCGGTCGCGACGACCGCCACCTCCAGGACCGTGCGCACCAGCCGGACCGAGCGTCCCGTGCGCCGGTGCAGGCCCGTCATCAGGCCATCGCGGGGACCCGGACCGAAGCTGGCCGAGATGTAGAGGCCTGTCGCCACGCCGTTCAGCACGATGCCCGCCACGAGCAGCGGAATCCGTACGGTCAAGGTGTGGGCGTCCGGTACCAGGGCGAGGGTGCCGTCCATGGCGATGCCGACCACGAACACGTTGGAGACCGTGCCGAGGCCCGGGCGCTGGCGCAGCGGGATCCACAGGAGCAGCACCGCGGCGCCCACGAAGATCGACACCACGCCGATCGTCAGACCGGTCAGTTCGGCGAGCCCCTGGTGCAGCACGTTCCAGGGCTCCAGACCGAGGCCCGACTCCACCAACAGGGCCGAACTCGCGCCGTACAGCGCGAGGCCCACGTACAGCTGGACGAGGCGACGCGGAAGCCGCCGCCCGGATTCCTTGCGTTCCCGGTGCGGGGAGTCGGCGTGCGTGGACAAGAGGTGCCCCCTGTGGTGATGGCCCTTGATGACCTGTGATGAGCCGTGGTGGTGATGGTGGCCTGGCCCGTGACATTCTGTGGCCTGTAGGAAGGCGCCATCCAAGGCCAATCCGGGGAAGGTGGACTGGGAATCATGACGCAGTGGACTTCGGCGGTGGGTGCCGCGCAACTCGCCCGGCTGCTCAACTCTCAGCAGGAGCGTCCCGCGGGCCCCGGCAGCCGCCGTCCGCCCGCCTATCGCTCGCTCGCCGACGGCATCCGGCTGCTCGTCCTCGAAGGCCGGGTTCCGGTGGCCGCGCGGCTGCCCGCCGAGCGGGAGCTCGCGCTGTCCCTTTCCGTCAGCCGTACGACGGTCGCCGCGGCCTACGAGGCGCTGCGCGGCGAAGGGTTCCTGGAGTCCCGCAGGGGAGCGGGCAGTTGGACCGCCGTCCCCGCCGGGAACCCGCTGCCCGCGCGAGGCCTCGAACCGCTGCCCCCCGAGGCCCTCGGTTCCATGATCGACCTCGGCTGCGCTTCACTGCCCGCGCCGGAGCCCTGGCTCACCCGCGCGGTGCAGGGCGCCCTGGAGGAGCTGCCGCCGTACGCGCACACGCACGGCGACTATCCGGCGGGGCTGCCCGCGCTGCGCGCGATGATCGCCGAGGGATACACCGCGCGGGGCATTCCGACCATGCCCGAGCAGATCATGGTGACGACCGGCGCGATGGGCGCTATCGACGCCATCTGCCATCTCTTCGCCGGGCGCGGCGAACGCATTGCCGTCGAGTCCCCCTCCTACGCCAACATCCTCCAGCTGATGAGGGAGGCGGGCGCCCGGCTCGTCCCCGTCGCCATGGCCGAGGGGCTCGCGGGGTGGGACGTGGAACATTGGCGCCAGGTCCTGCGGGACGCCGCGCCCCGGCTCGCGTACGTCGTCGCCGACTTCCACAACCCGACGGGAGCCCTCGCGGACGAGGACCAGCGCCGCCGTCTGGTGGACGCTGCGAGGTCGGCGGGGACCGTACTGGTGGTCGACGAAACGATGAGCGAGCTGTATTTGGAGGAGGGGCTGTCGATGCCCCGCCCCGTCTGCGGCTTCGACCCCTCAGGGTCCACGGTCATCACCGTGGGGTCGGCCAGCAAGGCGTTCTGGGCGGGGATGCGGATCGGGTGGGTCCGTGCGGCCCCCGATGTCATCCGCAGTCTCGTCGCCGCGCGCGCGTACGCCGATCTCGGAACGCCCGTGCTGGAGCAGCTGGCCGTGAACTGGCTGTTCAGCACCGGGGGGTGGGAGCAGGCCCTGGAGATCCGGCGTGCGCAGGCCCGGGAGAACCGGGACGCGCTCGTCGCCGCCGTGCGCCGGGAGCTGCCCGACTGGGAGTTCACCGTTCCGCACGGCGGGCTGACGCTGTGGGTGCGCACCGGCGGGCTGTCCGGCTCGCGGATCGCCGAGGCGGGCGAACGGGTGGGGGTCCGGGTGCCCTCCGGGCCGCGGTTCGGGGTGGACGGTGCCTTCGAAGGGTATGTGCGGCTGCCGTTCACCGTGGGGGGTGCGGTGGCCGAGGAGGCGGCGGCCCGGTTGGCCGCGGCGGCCCGCCTGGTGGAAACGGGCGCGACCGGCGGCAACGAAGCTCCCCGCACGTTCGTGGCCTAGTAGCCAACCGGACCCCGGGTGGGTTCGTCGGCTGCGGGCCGGTGGGGGCTGGGGGCGCAGCCCCCACCCAGGGGCGCGGGGAACTGCGCGACCAGCCCCACTCACCCGCAGCCGAACTCCACAACCAGGGAACCCGCTCAGCCCTCCGCGACCGCGGCCTCCGCGGGGACCGGGTTCGCCTCTGCCGGAGTCGTACGTTCCGGCAGCAGGTCGAGGACGGCGCGTCGATGGGTCTCGCTGGTGGCGTCGTCATAGGGGTCGGGCGTGGCCGGAACCTGAAGGCGCAGGACGGGACCGGCGCCCAACCGGGCGTACCCGCGGCCGGGCGGCACATCCCGGGTGGGAGTGGTGTGCGGAGGCGCGCCAAGGACGGCCTCCAGCTGGACCGGAGACGCCGTACCGAGGACCACGCGCGCGCGAGTGTGCTGGTGCACGGCCTCGCTGAGCGCCTCGAGATCCTCGAACTGCTCGGCGATGACGACGGTGACGCCCGCCGCGCGCCCGTGCCGGAGCGGGACCTGAAGGAGTGCCTGGGGATCGTTGCGGCCGTCGGCGGCGGCGAAGTGTCCGAGCGCGCTCGGCCGGTCGAGCAGGATCCACAGGGGGTTCTTGGTGTCGTCGGGGGCGGGGTGCCCCGCCTGCCGCGCACGGTTGGCGGAGATCAGCCGCCGCTCCGTCTCGTGCGCGGCCCACTCCAGACTCGCGAGCGCCCCCGCGAGGCCGGACTCGACGGCGAGGACACCGTCCCGTCCGGTCAGGCACGCGTACTCGCCGGTGCCGCCGCCCTCGACGATGACGACATCGCCGTACTGAAGGGCCTGGAGGGCGATGGAGCGCACGAGTGTGGTCGTGCCGCTGCCCGGATCGCCGGCGATCAGCAGGTGCGGCTCGGTCGAGCGGATGCCGGTGCGCCACACGACCGGGGGAACGTCGCGCTGTTCCTCACCGTAGGTGAGGGGGAGGGTGCGCTGGACGTCGGCCGGGTCGGTGAAGCCCAGGACCGTCTCGCCGGGGGAGGTGACGAAACGCTGGGCGGCGATGTCGGTGGGGAGCGACGGCAGGACGGTGACGGTGAGTTCGTTGCCCTCCTCGTCCCAGTCGAAGTGGTACTCGCGACCGCGGCCCGACTTGGCGTGCAGGAGCTGCTCGATCCGGGCCCGGGACTCCGCCTCGCCGTCCGTGAAGTACGCCGGGTAGCGGACGAGCAGACGTGACACGCGCCCGTCGTCGTCGAAGTCGTGTGTGGGGAAGGCCTTCTCCCAGTCGCCGCCGTGGGCGTAGAGGGGGGACGGGTCCTCGGCCGTGGAGAAGTACGGGACGAGGGCCTCGTACAACGACTGGAGTCGTTGGATCTGCGCCTCGTCGGGGCCCGTGGGCTCCGGTGAGACGGGCTGGCGGCCGGTCCACGCTGCCGCCGCCATCAGAGTGATGGCGGCGAGCAGCGGTCCGTACGGAACCAGCGCCACGACCAGGATCACCGAGGCCACCAGGAACAGCAGCGGCCCGCGCCGGTCCTTGGGGGTGGCCGCCCACTTGCGCCCGCCGGAGGCTGCCAGCCGGCGCAGTCCACGAGTGATCGTGATCAGTGGATGGAGGACGTCGGTGGCGCTGTCGGCTGCCGTTCGGGCCAGCTCCCGGCTTCGGGCGATCTGCGCGCTGCCGTTGCTGAGGATGCGGGGGAGAGGGCGCCGGGCCACTGCTGTCTCCTGAAGGTGCGTGCGATGGGCAGGGATGTCAGAACTTGATCCCGCCGAGGAGGCTCGCCAGGCTCTCCCCGCCCGCCTTGATGCTCGGCGCGATGGCCGTGCTGGCGAGGTAGAAGCCGAAGAGCGAGGACACACAGGCGTGCGACGCCTTGAGTCCGTCCTTGCGGAAGAAGAGGAAGACGATGATGCCGAGCAGGACGACGCCTGAGATGGACAGAATCATTTGTGCTCTCCTGGTTCGTGGGGACAGTCACCATGAGTACTTCCAGGATCACAGGATGTATCCATACGATAAAAGGTGCAACAGGGTGAATTTCGGCTGATTTCATCCAGTCGGCGGAGTCATTCAGGGCCCCCTGGGCAGGTCTGTTGCCTCCTGTCGCCTCTTGTGAGGCTTGTGGTGATCTTTGCCTCGACCGACGCCGGTGATGTGCCGTCGGAGCCAGTACGCTGGCGAATCACCCGTACGGCCGCACTCATCGCTGTCGCACGGACCTGCGCATGACAGTCCGCCCGCTGTCGTACGCTCCCGCAGTCCCGCATGACGTAGTTGTCGTTGTCCTTGTGAGAGGTGGTCCGGCCGATGAGTGAAGCCCCCGACCCCGAAGTCGTGGAGCTGGCGACCAAGATCTTCGATCTGGCGCGCCGAGGGGAGGCCGAGGCGCTCGTGGCGTACGTCGACGCGGGTGTTCCCGCCAACCTCACCAACGACCGCGGTGACTCGCTGCTGATGCTCGCCGCCTACCACGGCCACGCCGAGGCGGTGCGCGCCCTGCTGGAGCGCGGTGCCGAGGCCGACCGCATCAACGACCGCGGCCAGACGCCCCTCGCGGGGGCCGTCTTCAAGGGCGAGGAGGCGGTCATTCGCGCGCTCCTGGACGGCGGCGCGGACCCGGCCGCGGGTACGCCCTCGGCCGTCGACACCGCCAGGATGTTCGGCAAGACGGAACTTCTCGAATTGTTCGGCGCGCACTGATTCGAACACGCTGACCAGGCACAACACCGAAAACGGGGGAGGCGGTACGGGGCCGCCGGAAATACGGTCGCGGCAGGAAGAACTGCCGAGTCATCATGACGTCGTGATTCACGGACGCGATGGCTGGGCAGATGTTGCCGCACCGCGCGGGCCGTGACGCGGCCCGTACGGGCCCACCAACGAGAGGCAGAGGAAGATGGTCTACAGCAAGCAAGAAACGGCGGGCGCTCCGACGTGTTGTCACGCGGCCAGGTAATGCAGGATCCCGGTTGCGTCGACGCTTGATGTGAGGCTGTTTCCCATGTTCGATCCGGTCATAGCGCCCAGCGGAACGCTGCTCGGCCTGCTCCAGAGGGGCCGCGGCGACGGCACGCTGCACGCGCTCACCGCACCGCGGGCCGAGGCGCTCGCGGCACTGAACCACTGTGTGCTGAGTGATCCCCGCCACGACTGGCAGGTGGAGAACCGCTCCCTGTACTACGCCCGTCTCTATCTCGATCTGAGCGGTGAGCTCGACGAGATCGAGCGGCATCTGTTCGACATCGAGGACGTCCTCGACGACTGCGAGTCACGCACGGGGCTCGCCCTCGCGGTCCTCGGCCACCTCGCCTCGTACGGCAGGCGGGACGCCCTGGAACTGCTGCGCAGGTACGCCGCCTCGGGCACCAACTGGGCCTGGGCCCTGGACGAGCTGGCCCTGCGTGACGACGACGCGGGGCTGCGCGCCCTCGCCGCGCCCGTTCTCGCCCGTTTCCCGGCCGATCCGGAGGGCGAGGCCGCGCTCGCCGCCCAGGTGCGCGACGCGTTCGAGCCCCGGCCCTGGCGGCTGTGGGCGGACGACCCGCGCCAATCCATCGCCGCCCGTGTGCGGGCCGCCCAGGAACAGGGCTCCTTCGACCGATGGCAGCGGCAACTGCGCCCCACCGGACCACGTCCGGGATGGAGCGTGCGGGCCGTGTTCGAGTGGGCCCAGCAGGGCCTCGATCGCGGAGCCGCACTCCATGTGCCGGCCGCGCGCTGCCTCACGGCCGTCGCGGGCCCCGAGGACCGGCCCGAGATTCTCGAGGCCGCCCGGGACGGCGGCGACGGAGCCCGCTGCACCGCCTTGCGCTACCTCGCCGAGAGTAACGATCCGGACGCTCTCGATCTGATCGAGGCCGCCGCGACCGGCGGCACGGCGACCGTCGGGGAGGCCGCCGTCGACGCGTTCGAACGCATGCGCAGTGTCGCCGCCGTCGACCGGGCCCGACGGTGGGCCGAGCGACCCGACGCCCTGGGCGCCGCCGCGGGACGGCTGCTCGCCTGCAGGGGCGGCACCAAGGACAGCGAACTCGTGCTGGGCGCCCTGCGTGAGGCCGTACGCGGCGAAGGCCCTGACGCACCCACGCTGTGGACCCTCGTCGACGGAGCCGGACGCCTCGGCATCGTCTGCGCCGCACCCGTGCTGCGCCATGTCTACCGGGAGACGGCGTCGTCCCATCTGCGCGGGCGAGCCGCCCGAGCCCTCGCCGCCACCGACCCGTCCTTCCCCGCCGGCTTCGCCGTCGAGTGCCTGTGGGACTGCGAGGAGTCGACCCGCGAGGTGGCCGCACGACATGCCGAAACCGGTGACGCGCGCGTGGTCGATCAGCTGCGGCGGCTGGCGTCGGATCCGGCCGAGGAAGCGGAAGTACAGACAGCCGTACGCAGCCGGATCGGGCCCGACGCACCCGCGGTGTGAACACGAAGTGACCCGCGGGTCAGGAGGGCGTGGCCGCGGGCCGACCTGGAAAAGCGTGCAGTACAACGCTCACGGGGCGTTCCTCGGCAGGAAAGATCCACGTTGACGCGGCCACGTCCAGCACGGCGACAACACGGGTATGCGTGTCGTCATCGTGACCGAATCCTTTCCCCCCGATGTGAACGGCGTGGCTCACTGCGCGCTCCAGACCGCCCGGCACCTCGTCGATCGCGGTCACGCTCCCCTCGTCGTCGCCCCGGCCACGGCGGCCGGGCACGGGCCCGACGCCCTCGCGCCGTGCCCCGTCGTCCGTGTCCCCTCCCTACCGCTCCCCGGCTACCCCCAGGTCCGCGTCGCCCTCCCCAGCCGACGCGTCGCCGCCGCGATCACCGAACACCGCGCCGACATCGTCCACCTGGCCAGCCCCTTCATCCTCGGCGTCCGCGGCATGGCGGCCGCCGCCCGGCTCGGCGTCCCCGCCGTCGCCGTCTACCAGACCGACCTCGCCGGATACGCCCGTACGTACGTGGGCGCGGGCGAGGCCACGGCCTGGCGGCGGATACGTTCCGTCCACGCCGCCGCCGACCGGACGCTCGCCCCGTCCAGCGCGGCCCTGCACGACCTGGAGGCACACGGTGTGCCCCGGGTGCGGCTGTGGCCGCGCGGCGTGGACACCGTCCGCTTCCGCCCCGAACACCGGGACGAGGCCCTCCGGCGCGAACTGGCGCCGAACGGCGAGCTGATCGTCGGCTACGTCGGCCGGCTCGCCCCCGAGAAGCAGGTCGAACTGCTCGCCGGAGCCTGCGGCCTGGAAGGCGTACGCGTCGTGATCGTGGGCGACGGGCCCAGCGAGACGACCCTGCGCGAGGCGCTCCCCGGCGCCGTCTTCCTCGGGCGCCGCACCGGCGACGAACTCGCCCGCATCTTCGCCTCCCTGGACGTCTTCGCGCACACCGGCCCCTTCGAGACCTTCTGCCAGACCGTGCAGGAGGCCATGGCCAGCGGCGTACCGGTCGTCGCGCCCGCCGCGGGCGGACCGCTGGACCTGGTCGCACACGGCCGTACGGGGCTGCTGGTGCCGCCCCGGGACGGGGCCGCCGTACGCGACGCGGTGTGGGCGCTCGCCGTCGATCCCACCCTCAGGGCCGCCTACGGAACCGCCGGGCGGGCCACCGTCGAGGGCCGCACCTGGGCGGCGGTCGGCGACCAGCTCATCGACCACTACGCCGACGTGCTCTCGGCGCGGACGGTGGTGGCGGCATGAGCCTGCGCATCGTACGGCTGGCCAACTTCGTGGCCCCCGCGTCGGGCGGTCTGCGCACCGCCCTGCGGGAACTCGGCAGCGGCTACCTGGCCGCCGGACACGAGCCCGTGCTCGTCGTCCCGGGCGAGCGTGCCACCGACCGCGAGACCGAGCAGGGGCGGGTCATCACGCTGCCCGGGCCGCTGCTGCCCGGCACCGGCGGCTATCGCGTGCTCACGGACAAGCGGCGGGTCGCCCGCCTCCTGGAGTCGCTCGCGCCCGACCGTCTCGAAGTCTCCGACCGGACCACCCTGCGGTGGACCGGGGTGTGGGCGCGGCGCGCCCGGGTGCCCGCGGTCATGGTCTCCCACGAGACCGCCGACGGGGTCCTGCGCACCTGGGGGCTTTCCGAGGGGATGGCTCGCAGGGCCGCGGACGCCCTCAACACCCGTACGGCACACACCTACGCGCGGGTCGTGTGCACCACGGAGTTCGCGGAGCGCGAGTTCGTCCGCATCGGGGCCCGCAATGTCGTACGGGCCCCGCTGGGCGTCGACCTGGTCGGCCGGCACCCCGGGCTGCGCGACCCCGGGGTGCGCGAGCGGTACGCGCGCGGGGACGAGGTGCTGCTCGTGATGTGCTCCCGGCTGTCCGTCGAGAAGCGGCCCGGTACGGCGCTCGACGCGCTGGAGGCGCTGCTGCGGCGTGGCGAGCGTGCCGTGCTCGTCGTCGCCGGGGACGGGCCGCTGCGGGCCCGGCTCCAACAGCGGGCCCGGGAACGGCGGCTGCCCGTCACCTTCCTCGGGCATGTCGCCGACCGCGCGCTGCTCGGCGCGCTGCAGGCCTCCGCCGACGTGTGCCTGGCACCGGGGCCCGCCGAGACGTTCGGGCTGGCCGCCCTGGAGGCGATGGCGTGCGGAACACCCGTGGTGGCCAGCGCGGTGTCCGCGCTGCCGGAGGTGGTCGGGTCCGCCGGAGCCACCGCCGCGGACAGCGGGGACTCCTTCGCGGACGCCGTACGACTGCTCCTGGGGCGCCCCGAGGACGCGCGCAGGGAAGCCGCACGCGCGCGTGCGGAGTGTTTCGGCTGGGGCACCGCCGTGGAGGCGTTCCTCGCCGCACACGACGCGGTGGTCGAGACCCGGCCCCGCCTCCAGGAGGGCGTCGGATGAGACCCCTTCGGTTCGTCGCCCTCGGGGACTCGCTCACCGAGGGCGTGGGCGACCCTGTGGGCGAGGCCTGGCGTGGCTGGGCCGCCCTGCTCGTGGCCGGGCTGTCCGACGGCCCGGACAGGTCCGTGGAGTTCACCAACCTCGCGGTGAGCGGGGCCCAGACGCGCGACGTCCTGGAACGGCAGACCCCGGCGGCGCTCGCCCTGCGTCCGGACGTGGTGTCCGTCGTGATCGGTGTGAACGACACCCTTCGCTGCTCCTTCGACATCCACGCCGTGGCCGCGCGGCTCGACCGGGTGTACGCGGCGCTGCGGGCCCAGGACGCCGTCCTGCTGACCGCCTGCCTGCCGGATCCCGGTGCGATGCTCGGGCTGCCGGGGGCGCTGGCCAGGCCCCTGGCCCGGCGGCAGCGGGCCGTCAACACGGTCGTGCACGCCCTGTCCGAGCGCCATGGAGCCGTGCATCTGCACGCGGCGGAGGGCGCCTGGCTGACGGACCGTGCGATGTGGAGCGCGGACCGGCTGCACCCCGGGGAGCGGGGACACCGACAACTCGCCTTGCGTTTCCACGCGTTGCTCGAACAGGAGGGCATCGCCACGGGGAACGCCCCCTCGGCCGAGCCCGAGTTCCGCGCGCCCACCCGGTCGGCCAGTCTGTGGTGGCTGGCCACCGCGGGGACGGGGTGGGTGGCCCGGCGGTGCACCGATCTGCTGCCCCAACTGCTCACCCTGGCCGCCGCCGAGGTGCGCCACCGGGTGCGCGGCACCAGCGCCCGGCTCGACCTCAGCGCCTCGCGCGCCGTGGCGTCCGCGCTGGCCGCCCTGTCGGTGGCGGAGCGGCCGGACGCGGCATGACGGTTCGAGGCGCCGGGCCGGAGCCCGTCAGCGGCGGCGTACGACCATGAAGCGCACCGGCGTGCCCGGGACCGCCTGGGCGGCCGCGGGGAGGTCGGCGCCACGGACCACCGCGATCACCGGATACCCCCCGGTGGTCGGATGGTCGGCGAGGAAGACGACCGGTCTGCCGTCGGGCGGTACCTGCACGGCACCCAGCACCATGCCCTCACTGGGGAGCTCGCCGGAAACGGCCCTCTCCAGTGAGGGTCCTTCCGTACGCAGCCCTATGCGGTTGCTCGCGGAGGACACCCGGTAGGCGCCCGTCGCCAGGGTCCGCAGCGCCGAGGCCGTGAACCAGTCGTCGCGCGGGCCCGGTGTCACCCGCAGGACCAGCTCCGACGGCGGCCCCGGATGCGGAACCACGTCCACGCGCGCGTGGACACCGTCGGGTCGCCCCAGAGGCAGCACCGTGCCGTCCGTGAGCGGCGGCGGACCGAGCCCCGAGAGGAGGTCCGTGGAGCGGCTGCCGAGGACCGGATCCACGGCCACTCCGCCGGCGACGGCCACGTAAGCGCGTACCCCCGCGCGGGCCGGGCCGATGTCCAGCAACGCTCCGGCGGGGACGCGCACGGGCGCTCCCCAGGGCGCCGGACGGCTGTCCACCGTGACCGGGCAGGGCGCGCCGGTGACGGCCACGACGACCGCCGAACGGGGGCGCAGGGCGCATCCGTTGAGCGTCGTCTCCAGGACGGCCGCCTCCACCGGGTTGCCGACGAGCCGGTTGCCCAGCGCCGCGGCGGGCGCGTCCAGCGCGCCGGAGCGGGGTACGCCGAGGTGGGCGTGGCCTGGGCGGCCCCGGTCCTGGACGGTGGTCAGGGCCCCGGCGCGCACGACGGCGAGGGCCCGGTCGGTCATGAGCACCCCACCGGTACGAACCGGACGCGCGTCCCCGGGGCGAGCAGCGCGGCCGGCACGCGCGCGTGGTCCCACAGCACCGCGTCCGTCGTGCCGATCAGCTGCCAGCCGCCCGGCGAGGAGCGTGGGTACACGCCCGTGTACGGGCCCGCGAGCGCCACGGAACCCGCCGGAACCGCCGTCCGCGGAGTCGCCCGGCGTGGCACGTCGAACCGGGTCGGCAGCCCTGTGAGATAGCCGAATCCGGGCGCGAACCCGCAGAAGGCGACACGGAACTCGGCCGCCGCGTGGATCGCGGGCACCTCGTGCTCGGGGACTCCCCACAGAGCCGCGACATCCGCCAGATCGGGACCGTCGTACCGTACGGGGATCTCGACCGCCTCCTCCGCTCGCGCGGCGTGCGGCGGGATCTCCCACCGGGGGAGCTGCTCCGCCAGCCGCAGGGGGTCGTCCAGACCGTCCAGGAGGACCGTGCGGGCCGCGGGGACGATCTCCGCGACCGAGAGCGAGCCCTCGGCGCGGCGGCGCAGCAGTTCGGCGTGCAGGGCCTGGGCCGCGGCGCCCGAGGAGACCTCGACGAGCAGGGCGTGGTCACCGACCGGCAGCGCCCTTGTGCCGCCGGCGCCCGGAACAGCGGTCATGCGAAGGCCTGCACGTGGACGCCCGAGGACTCCAGTCGCGTGCGGACCAGACGTGCCAGGTCCACCGCGCCCGGGGTGTCGCCGTGCAGGCACAAGGAGCGGGCGCGGACCGGGATGCGCGTCCCGGAGCGGGAGGTGACCATGCCGAAGCGGGCCAGGCCCAGCGAGCGTTCGACGACCGTCTCGGCCTCCGTGATCACCGCGTCGGCCTGGGTGCGGGGCACCAGGGTGCCCTGCTCGGTGTAGGCGCGGTCCGCGAACGCCTCCGTGGCGGTGGGCAGTCCGGCCTGTTCGGCCAGCTTCAGGAGCTGGGAGGACGGGAGGCCGAGGACGGGCAGGGCGCCGTCCGCGAGCAGCACGCCCTCGACGACCGCCGCGGCCTGCTCCTCGTCGTGCACGACGCGGTTGTAGAGCGCGCCGTGCGGTTTCACGTACGACACGCACGACCCGGCCGCGCGTGCGAAGACCTCCAAGGCGCCGATCTGGTAGGCGACTTCGGCCGCGAGCTCGTCGGGCGGCACGTCCATGGCGCGCCGCCCGAAGCCCGCCAGGTCGCGGTAGGAGACCTGAGCGCCGATCCGTACGCCCCGCTCTGCCGCCAGCTCGCACACCCGCCGCATGGTGGCCGCGTCCCCGGCGTGGAAGCCGCAGGCCACATTGGCGCTGGTGACGACGGACAGCAGCTGTTCGTCGTCGGTCAGCCGCCAGCGGCCGAAGCCCTCACCGAGGTCGGCGTTCAGGTCGATCGGGGTCATGAGGTGCAGTCTCTCCTTCGTAGGTCGTTCTCAGGCCACGCGGTACTGCTCGTCGCGGGCGTCGGTGAGGAACATCCGGCCCGGTGCGTGGGTGATCGCGAAGGGCGGGCGGGACGCCATCACGGCCGCCTGGGGTGTCACCCCGCAGGCCCAGAACACTGGGATGTCGTCCGGCTCCGCGTCCACCGCGTCGCCGAAGTCGGGCCGTGAGAGATCTTCGATGCCCAGCCCCGACGGCTCGCCGCAGTGCACCGGGCTGCCGTGCACGGCGGGCATGAGACTGCTCTCCCTGATCGCCGTGGACAGGTGCTCGGGCGGGATCGGGCGCATCGACACCACCACGGGGCCGTGCAGCCGCCCCGCCGGACGGCACTGCCGCCCGGTCACGTACATGGAGACGTTGCGGCCCTGCTCGATGTGGCGCATCGGAACGCCCGCCTCGGTCAGCACCCACTCGAAGGTGAAGCTGCAACCGATGAGGAAGGAGACCAGGTCGTCGCGCCAGCGGTCGACCACGTCCGTGGGCTCGTCGACCAGCTCGCCGTGCTCCCACACCCGGTAGCGCGGCAGATCCGTGCGCAGGTCCGCGCCCACGGCGAGCGGGGTGGTCCAGGAACCGGCGTCGGTGACGTCGAGGACCGGACAGGGCCCCGGGTTGCGCTGGCAGAACAGCAGCATGTCGTACGCCCAGTCGGCGGGCAGCGAGATCAGGTTGGCCTGGGTGTACCCGGCGGCGACCCCGGCCGTCGGGCCCGACACGCCCGAACGGAACCGGGCGCGCGCGATTTCGGGGGTCCACGCGTGCTTGTCGAGCACGCTCGACGTGCGGTGTCGGCGAAGCCTCGACGGCTTCTCCTGGACGGTGTGGTTCACAGGAGTTCCTTCCCACTGGTCTCGGGGAGTCCGATCAGTGCCAGGGCGGCGAGGGCGTAGCCGATCGCGCCGAAGACCAGGGCGCCGCCGACACCCCAGCTGTCGGCCAGGAAGCCGACGGTGGTGGGGAAGGCGGCGCCGACGGCGCGCCCGGTGTTGTAGGTGAAGCCCTGCCCCGTGCCGCGCACCGCCGACGGGTACAGCTCGCTGAGGAACGAGCCGAAACCGCTGAAGATCGCCGACATACAGAAGCCGAGGGGGAAACCGAGCACGAGGAGAAGCGTGTTGGCGCCGCTCGGGATGTTGGCGTACGTGAGGATGCAGGCCGCGGAGAGGATCGCGAAGAGCAGGATGTTCCGCTTGCGGCCCAGTTTGTCGGTGAGATAGCCGCCGGTGAGGTAGCCGATGAAGGCCCCCGAGATCAGGAACGTGAGGTAGCCGCCGGTGCCGACGACGGACAGGCCGCGCTCCGTCTTCAGATACGTGGGCACCCAGGTGGCCAGCGTGTAGTAGCCGCCCTGGACGCCGGTGGAGAGCAGGACCGCGAAGAAGGTGGTGCGCAGCAGACCGGGGCCGTCGGCCGAGGCGGGCTTGAAGATCGCGCCGAACGAGCCCTTCTCGGCGCTCTTCTCCCGCACGGCGGCCGCCTCCGGGGCGTCCTGCACCCGGCGCCGCACCCAGACGACGAGCAGTGCGGGCAGCGCGCCGGTCCAGAACATCACGCGCCAGGCGAGGTCGTCGCCGAGGAACTGGAAGACCAGCGTGTAGACGATCACCGCCAGTCCCCAGCCGACAGCCCAGGAGCTCTGGACCGCGCCGAGTGTGCGTCCCCGGTGCCTGGCGGTCGAGTACTCCGCTACCAGGATCGCGCCGACCGCCCACTCACCGCCGAATCCAAGGCCCTGAAGGGCACGGAAAACCAGCAGCGTCTCGTAGTTGGGGGCGAAACCGCAGGCCACCGTGAACACCGCGTAGGTGATCACGGTGATCATCAGAGCCTTGACGCGTCCGATCCGGTCCGCGATCACACCCGCGATCGCGCCGCCGACCGCCGAGACGACCAGGGTGACGGTGGTGAACAGACCGGTCTGGCCGCTGTCCAGGCCGAAGTACGCCGCCAGCGCGACCATGCTCAGCGGCAGCGTGAAGTAGTCGTACGAGTCCAGGGCATAGCCGCCGAACGCGCCGGCGAAGGCCCGACGGCCGCGCGGACCGAGTGCCCGCAGCCAGGCGAACGGGCCTTCCTGGACAGTGAGTTCGGCCGTGCCGGGCCGGGGGTCGGCAGTCAGGGCCTGGGATGGAGGGGGCGTGCCGGGGGTCGTGCCGGGGGTCGTGCTCATGGGCACCTCGCAGTGAGGGACGGAGAGTGCTTGAGGACTGAGCCGTGCCGAGCGGTCGTGCCGTGCTGTGCCGGGCCGGGCCGTGGCGTGGCTGTGCCGTGCCTTGCCGGGCGGTCGTGCGATGGGCGCCTGACCGACAAGGTAGAGGATCGTTGAACGATCCCTCAATACCCGTGTTGTTTCGTTCTTATTTCTGCGATTGAATTCCGGGCATGGCAGAGCTGACGGAACTGGCCGACGATCGCGCCCTGCTGGGCCGCACCAGCACCGCCGAGCGGGTCTCGGACATCCTCAGGAGCCGTATCGCCGAGGGGTACTTCCCGCCCGGGACACGGCTGTCCGAGGACAGCATCGGCGGGGCGCTCGGCGTCTCCCGCAACACGCTGCGCGAGGCGTTCCGGCTGCTCACGCACGAACGACTCCTTGTGCACGAGCTCAACCGCGGTGTCTTCGTACGGGTGCTGACCATCGAGGACGTCGAGGACATCTACCGCACCCGCACCCTCGTCGAGTGCGCAGTGGTCCGCGGCCTCGGCAAGCCGCCCTACGCCGTGGACGACCTCGCCCAGGCCGTCGCGGACGGGCAGCGGGCGGCGCGCGAAGGTGACTGGAAAGGTGTCAGTACGGCCAACATCCACTTCCATCGGGAGCTGGTGGCGCTCGCCGGAAGCGACCGCACCGACGAGCTGATGCGCAGCGTCTTCGCCGAACTGCGCCTCGCCTTCCACGTGGTGGCCGATCCGCGGCGGCTCCACGAGCCGTACCTCGCGCGCAACCATGAGATCCTCAAGACGCTCCAGGCGGGCGACCGCGACGGGGCCGAGCAGCTGCTCGCGGTCTATCTCCACGACTCCCTCACCGGGGTCGTGGAGGCGTACGCGCGGCGGGTCGCCGACGGGGCGCAGGGGATCGGCTGAGCCGGGTCATGACTCTCGAGGACGGCCGCGGCGGCGGTTCGCTCCGTCGCTCTGGCGAGGCGGCGAGCGCGAGGCGCTGTGCGGGGTCGGCGTGACCCGCTGCGTGGAGCTGGTCTGACGCGCTGCCTGGGGTCGGTGTGACGCGCTGCCTGGGGTCGGTGTGACGGGCTGCGTGGTGTCGGTGTGACGGCGGTCGCTTCTGCGTCGTTTCGACCGTTGTCAGACCGAGGACCTAGTCTGTGCACCGTGACTTCGCCTGCATCGACGGACAGCGCTCCGCCCCAGCTCAGCGCGGGGCCGCGCCCCGCACCGGGCCCGGCCGCCGACGAGGGCCTGGCGCGGCGGCTGCGCGCGCTCGCCTGCACCGCGCCGCTGCACGACCTCGACGTGCGCAAGGCGAATCTCGCGGGCGAGTACACGGTCTACGGGATGGCCGAGGTGGCCCTCGCCGCCATCGACCTCGTCACACTGAACATGGACTTCGACACGGGCGCCGACCACGACCAGATAGTGGCCCGGCTCATCCCGCGCATCGCCGCGCAGGCCCCGCAGCGCCCCGTCGCCGAGCACGAGCGCGTCGCCAAGTGGGTCCTGGAGAACCTGATCAACGTCGGCAGCGTCGACCGCGGCTTCCGCGCCGTATATGGCACCTTCGCTCCCGACGGCTCCTATGTGCGTCGCGACTACGACTTCAAGCTGATCGAGGAGGTGCCCGGGTACGGGGGGACCGTCTACCTCCGTACGACGGACGAGGCGGTCAACGTCCTCGTCGGCGCCCTCGACACCGACGTCACCAGTGCCCAGATCGCCGCCGAGGTCAAGCTCGAGGTGCTGATCAGCCGCGGTCGCCTCGCCGACGCCCAGCTCGCCGCCGAGCAGGCCCGGTACCGGACCGTGCAGTACTCGGAGACGCTCCGCAGGGCGCTCGACGCGACCCGGCGCAATGTGCGGGCCGTCGACTGGCTCCAGGCCGTGCCCGACATGATCGCCGAGGCGCTCGACCACGTCGCCGACCGCTACCGCCACGAGAACGCGATCCTCACCAACATCCGCAAGGCCCGCGACGAGTCCGAGGACCCCGAGCAGAAGCGCCGCGCCGCCGAGCTCGTCGACATCGTCAAGGACTGCATCCGCCGGCACACGCAGTTGCAGTCCCGGCTCCTGGAGGCCGGGCCCCTGTTCCGCGCCGAGCAGGACCGGCAGGCCTTCGCCACACCCATGACGACCTCGGGGATCGACCTCTACGGCCACCTCGTCGCGCCCGTGCTGCCGCTGCCGGTCGCACAGGCGCGGCGCGTGACGGACGCGTTCTTCGCGCGCGGGACGGGTCTGCGTACGCCGGGGGCCGTACGGGTGGGGGACCTCGTCGAGCTCCTGCTGACACCGCCCCTGGAGCGGGAGCACCTCGGGGCGGAGATGCCCGAGCCGGACCTGATCGCCACGCCGGACGACAGCCGGTTCAGCGAGGAGCAGCTCGCTTCCGCGATGGAACTGCTCGATCTGCCCGCCGACGCGCCGCGGCGACTGTCGGGGCTCCTTGCCGAGGCGCGCCGCCGGGATCCCGAACTCCCCTACCTGGTCGCCCTGTTGGCGGTTCACGCGGCCAGCCCGCCGGTTGGAACCGCCTATCGGCAGGGTGAGGAGAAGCTGCTGTTCGCCGTGGACGACGGGGTCGAGCTCGATGACCCCGAGTTCGGAGGGGCCGATCTGATAGTGGGGATGGCTTTGCTGGACGCGGCGGGGATGGCGGCGGATCGGTCGTGAACCCCAGCCTCGTAACTCTGTACAAGGAGCCTCTGTCGTGACCGAGCAGCATGTCGAGTGGAGTGAGCCGGATGTCGTCGCCGCGCCGGCGAACGCTCCTGTCACCCCCGCCGACGCGGCCGACGCGGCGCGGCTCGTCGCCTTCGGGCTGCAGCCCAAACTGCAGCCGGCACGGGACCAGGAGTACGCGGAGCTGTTGCGGCGCTACCGGGAGGACCCGCCGTTCGCCCGGCTCGCCGACGCCGTGGCCGCCGGGCTCGGCCTGGTCGTGCTGGAGGTGTCCCCGCGCGCGGGCATGGCGGTGACGGCCGCCGAGGACTCGGTCTTCGCCGTCCGGATGGGCGACTACGCCCGTCGCACCTCGGCCGACTCCGCGGACCGCTTCCTGCACGGCCTCGCCCACCTCTCCGTCGCCGCGATGGCCTTCCCGCGCCCGGAGGACCTCGCGGACGACGGATATATCGGGCGCGTCTCGGTCAACGGCGTCGACGCGTTCGTACGACAGGCCTGCCGCCGTCTGGAGGAGCGGGCCGAGGAGCAGGGCGAGAACACCGACCCGGCGACCGAGGCGCCCGGCCTGGAAGCGGCCTGGCGGATCTGGGCGCGGCGCAGCTCCACCGGCGCCACCAAGGACGCGCGCAGACTGGCCGGTTCGACCACCGGCATCGTCGGCAAGGCCGTCGCCTTCCTCACCGACTCCGGATTCCTCCAGCGGACCGGGGACGACTCCGGGGGGACCTACCGGACGACGGCCCGCTACCAGCTCCAGGTGCGGGACATGGCGGGCAGCGCCGCGATGGCAGAGCTCCTCGAGCTGGGCGTCGTCCCGGTGACCGACGGCACCCCGACGCTGCTGCCCGCCGAGCGCACCGACGACCTGGAGCTGGTGGCCGACGCCGGGCTGCCGTTCCACTCCTGAACCCACCTACGTACACCTACGTATCCCACGCACGTAATCCGAAGACTTACTACGAGAGTCCGCCGCCATGTACGAGCTGTCCCGGGTCCGCCTCTACTCCATCGGGCCCGCCGGTGCGCGCTACGCCGACACCGTGCTGGACCTGCGGGGTGTCGGCGAGCCGGTGCCCGACCCCGCGCCCACCCAGGCGGAGTTCTTCGAGGAGGAGCCCGTCGGGCCGCCGCGCCGGCCCGCGCCCGCGGGCGTGCTCTTCCTGGAGAACGGCGGCGGCAAGTCGGTGCTGCTCAAGCTGATCTTCTCGGTCATGCTGCCGGGCCACCGCAACACCCTGGGCGGCGCCAGCTCCGGTGTGCTGCGCAAGTTCCTGCTCGCCGACGACTGCGGTCATGTCGCACTGGAGTGGCAGCACACACTGACCGGCGAGTGCGTCGTGGTCGGCAAGGCCAGCGAGTGGCGGGGGCGGCAGGTCTCCAACGACCCGCGGAAGTTCGCGGAAGCCTGGTACTCCTTCCGGCCCGGCCCCGGGCTGAGCCTGGACAACCTGCCCGTCGCCGAGGCGACCGCCGTCCGGCCGCCTGTCGAGGGCGCGTCCGGCGCACAGGGGCGGCGCCGCACCATGAAGGGCTTCCGCGACGCGCTCACCGAGGCCGGAAAGGCGTATCCGCACCTCGAAGTGCACTGGGAGGAGATCCACGACCGCTGGAACGAGCACCTGACGGATCTCGGTCTCGACCCCGAACTCTTCCGCTACCAGCGGGAGATGAATGCCGACGAGGGTGAGGCCGCCGGTCTCTTCGCGGTCAAGAAGGACTCCGACTTCACCGACCTGCTGCTGCGCGCCGTCACCGACACCCGCGACACCGACGGGCTCGCCGACCTGGTCGGCGGCTTCGGCAACAAGCTGGGGCGGCGGGCCGAACTGATCGCTGAGCGGGACTTCACGGCGGGTTCCGCGGATCTGCTCGGCCGGATCGTCGAGGCCGCCGAGGCACGGGGACGCGCGCGTGACATCCACACGGCCGCCGAGCGTCGCACCCGCACCCTGGCCCGGCGACTGTCCGCGCGAGCCGTGCGCGAGCGCGTCCGCGCCGGTGAGCTCGCGCAGCGCGTGACCGCCGCCGCGTACGCCGTCACCCACGCCGAGGGCGCACGCGAGCGCAGCGCCCTGATCGCCGCCGAACTCGCCTACCGGCACGCCTCACTGGCGCTCGCCGGGGCCGAGAAGTCGGCGGCCGCCCAGAAGCGCGAACTGGCCGACGCGCGCACCCTCCACTCCTCCTGGCAGGCCGCCGAGCTCGTACTGCGCCACCGTGCCGCCGCCGACCGCTCCGCGCGCGTGGCCGCCGCGATCCTCGAAGCCGAGCGGGATGCCGCGCCTGCGCTCGCCGCCCGCGCCAAGGCCGCCGTAGACCTCGTCCGCGCACTGCACCGCGCCGCCGAAGGCGCCGAGGCGCTCGCCAACGAGGAGGAGGAGCGGTCCGCCGGACTCCAGGAGGTCGGCGAGACCGCGTACGCCGACTCGACCGCCGCGGCCACCGCCGCGCAGCGCGCCCGCAGCGAGGTCGGACACCTGCGCCAGCGCCTGAGCGAGGTCGAGCAGGAGACCGCCGAGGCGGTCCGCGCGGGCTGGCTGGACGACACCGCCCCCGACGCCGACCCGGCCCGCGCCGCCCTCGCCGCGAGCGACGCCGAGAAGACGGCCGTCGCTGTGTGGGACACCGCGCGGGAGGCGTCGCGACGGGCCTCGGAGCACGCCCGCGAGGCGGCGTCCACCGAGTCCCGCGCCGAGCTGACGGCCGCTCGCGCGGCGGACGCGGCGACGGCGGCCGAGCGCGCGTACGACGGCGAGCGGCGTACGGCCGAGACGCTGGCGGGGGAGGAACGGCTCGCGGAGCTGCTCGGCCTGCCGGGTGCCGCCGGACCGCGGCGCGGCGGGGTACCGGTGCCCCGGGCGGCCGGAGACGCGGCTGCCTCCGGCGGTCACGGCAAGGGCGGTGACACCGGCCGCGGCACCGGCGGCACCTCCGCCGACGTCTGGCCGCAGGCCGAAGGCGCCCTCACGCCCGAGGAGTTGGACCAGTACGCCGACGAACTGCGCGAGCTGCTCGACGACGGCGTCGCCTCCGCCGAACGCCAGCTCTTCGAGCTGCGCACCGCCGCGGCCGACGACGCCCGGATCCTCGGCGCCCTCGGCGACGGCGGACTCCTGCCGCCCGGCCCGGATGTGCTGGCCACCGTCGAGTACCTCGGTGAGCACGGCATCCCCGCCCTGCCCGGCTGGCGCTATCTCGCACAGGCCGTCGACCCCGTCGACCACGCACGCGTACTGGCCGCCAGGCCCGAGCTCGTCGACGGCGTGATCATCACCGACCCGGACACCCACGCGCGGGCCCGCGAGGCGCTCAGCGAAGCGGCGCTGCTGCCGCGTTCCGCCGTCGCCGTCGGCACGGCCGCCGCGCTGCTCGCCCCGACCCCGGCCCCCGACGCGGGCGACGGCGGCGTCTTCCTCGTACCGCCGAACCCGGCCATGCACGACGAGCACGCCGCCGACGAGGAACGGCAGGCGCTGCGCACCCGCGCGGCCGAGCGGGACGAGGAGATTCGCACCCTCGCGGCCCGGCTCGGCAAGGACCGAGAACTCGCGGCGAGGCTCGCGTCCTGGCGCACCGGCTGCCCCGCCGGGCGGCTCGTCGAACTGGCCGGGGCCGCCCGCGACGCGCGCGCGTTCGCCGAGGAGGCCGAGGCGGAGCTGGCCGAGGCGCGCACCGTGCGGGCCGAGGCCGACGAGACGGCGGCCGAGGCAGCCCTCGTACGGGATGAGCGACAGGACGCCGCCCAGCGTGCCCGGCGCGCGGCCGACGCGCTCGCCGGACTCGCCTTCCGGCTGCGTGAACGCGCCGGCTGGCAGGTCAAGGTGCGCGAACTCGCCGACGAGGCGACCGAGTCGGAGGCCCGTGCCCAGGTGTGCCTGGAGCGCGCCCGCGCCGCCGACGAGGACCGCCGCGCCGCCCAGCGCGCCGCCGACGACGCCCGCCGCACGGCCCGCGCACTGCGCGCCGAGCGCGCCGAGATCGCGGGCGCCCCCGACGACGTACCGGAGGACCCGTCGGAGGCGGCGAAGTCCTCGCTGCCCGCCCTGCGCGAGGCCTACCGGGCCGCGTCACAGTTGTACGAGAAGGTCGGCGTCGGCGCCGATCTGCGCGCCGAACAGGCCCGCGCCGAGAGCGACGAGAGCGCGGCCCTCGCCGAGCTGGACCGCCTCAGCAACAAGGTGCGCACGCGCGCCGCGCAGCTCCTTCAGGCGCCGGACGGTTCCGACGGGCCGTCCCGGCAGGCCGCGGCGGCCCGCGCCGAGGAGCTCGTACAACTTCTGGAGACCCGCATGTCCACCGCCAGCGAGCAGCTCGGGCGGCTGCGCGGCGAGGCCGAGCGGCATGCGCCCGAGGACGGCGAGGCCCACACCGAGCTGTCGCAGGAGCTGGTCCCGCGCGATGCCGAACACGCGCAGTCGCTGCTGCGCACGGCCACCGGTGAACTCGCCTCCCGCGCCGAGGCGCTCAGCCAGGCGCGCGAGGCGCACGCCGAGCTGCTCGACGCGCACCGCGCCGCCGAGGACGGGGCCGGTGGCTTCGACGAGACGGCCGCCCTGCTCAGGGACCTGCTGCGGGAGCACTCCGACGACGAGCAGGAGGAGCCCGAGCCCTACCCCGGCACTCTGGAAGAGGCCCGGAACTCCGCCGCCGAGACCCGCCGCTCCCTGCGCGGCTGCGCCGCCGACCTCTCCGCGGCCGAGGGCGCCGTGCGCGAGGCGAGCGACATCCTCGTACGGCATGCCAACTCCAACCGGTACGAGCAGGTGCGCACCCCGGCCCGGCAGCAGATCCGTGAGCTGCCCGCGTCCGCGCTGCCCGAACACGCCCAGAAGTGGGCGGACGCCTTCGCGCCCCGACTGCGGGTGCTGACGGACGAGCTGGCCCAGCTGGAGCGCAACCGGGACTCGATCGTGGACCGGCTGCGGGGGCTCGTGGAATCGGCGCTCGCCACCCTGCGATCCGCGCAGCGGCTGTCCCGGCTGCCGGAGGGGCTCGGCGAGTGGTCCGGGCAGGAGTTCCTGCGTATCCGCTTCGAGGAGCCCGACCAGGCCACGCTCACCGAGCGGCTCGGCGAGGTCGTCGACGAGGCCACCCGCGCGGCGGTCAAGAAGAACTCCGACATGCGGCGCGACGGCATGTCACTGCTGCTGCGCGGAGTCAGCGCCGCCCTCCAGCCGAAGGGCGTCGCCGTCGAGATCCTCAAGCCGGACGCCGTGCTGCGCGCCGAGCGCGTCCCCGTCGGACAGATGGGTGACGTGTTCTCCGGTGGCCAGCTGCTCACCGCGGCCATCGCGCTGTACTGCACGATGGCCGCGCTGCGCAGCAACGACCGGGGCCGCGACAAGCACCGACACGCCGGCACGCTCTTCCTCGACAATCCCATCGGGCGCGCCAACGCGACGTACCTGCTGGAGCTGCAGAGGGCCGTCTCGGATGCGCTCGGCGTCCAACTCCTCTACACCACCGGCCTGTTCGACACGACCGCGCTCGCGGAGTTCCCCCTCGTCATCCGCCTGCGCAACGACGCCGACCTGCGCGCCGGGCTGAAGTACATCAGCGTGGAGGAACACCTCCGACCGGGACTGCCGCGTGAGGCTCCCGCCGGGGAAGCCGTACACACGGAGATCACGGCGACGCGGATGTTCAAGCGCCCGGCGCCTCAGGGGGCCTAAGCCTTGATCCACCGACGTGGTCTGAAAATGATCTTCTGACTGATCCTGAGCCGGTTTCGGGGCGGTGATTGTGGGCGGGCAGGTGGCACCCGCTGGTCTGCCCAGCATTTCCACGTTGTTCGGTTCCGGTTGGGCCTTGGCGGGCGGGGTGGGCAGGGTCGTCAGGCGGGTCCGGGTGGGTCGTGGGCGGTGTCGAAAAGATGTGTCCAGGCGTGCTGCCAGGGCCAGTTGTGTGGCAGGTGCAGGGTGATACGCCGTGCGGAGCGGGCGATCCGGGCCGGAATCTGGACCAGGTGGGCACGGAGAGTGGCGGTGGTGGCCTTGGCGTGGAAGGCGGAGGTGAGCGCGCCGGTGGCCCGCAGCAGGTTGTAGGTCATGGCCCACAGGGTGAGCCAGGCGGCGTTGGCGTGGAAGTGTCCGGAAGGCAGGTGGGTCAGTGCGGAGGCTTTGCTGTCGGCGATGACCTGTTCGACCACCGCGTGGTGGCGGTGTTCCCGCTCGGCCTGGAGGGTGGGGGCGGGGTTGTCGGTGAAGAACGGGTGGTAACGCCAGACGGGGAACAGTTCGCCCTGCTCACCTACGACGGCGGGTTTGGCGAGGTCACGGACCCGGCGGACGATCAGCCGGGCGGTGACTTGCTCGCTCTTCTTGCGGCTCGCGAAGGCGGTGTAGGCGGGCATCTCGGCGACTTCGGCGTCCGAAATGAGTTCGCCGGTCTCGGGGTCTGGCACCGCGGTCGGGTAGGTGATCTGCTGCCATGCTTCGGTGGGAATGGCGAGGACGGCCCGTTTGATGGAGGGGTTCATGCCGGTGGTGATCGAGAAGTGGGCTCCGGCCCGGCGGCAGGCGGCGATCACACCGGCGTTGTAGAACTGCGAATCGGCGCGCAGGATGCGGGTGCCGGTGCAGCCGGCCTCCCGGGCGGTGGCCAGGGCTTCGCTGACGAACTTCGGGGCGCCGCGGGAGTCGGCTGCCTTGCCGCGGCGCATGCGGACTCCGGCGATCACCGGGCGGGAGCCGGGCGTGCAGATGGTGGCGAGCAGGGGGTGGAGGGTGCGGATGCCCTTGAACCGGCCGTACTCGGCACCCTGTTTGGCCCGGCCGTAGACCCGTTTATGGGTGGAGTCGACATCAATGAATGCCATCGCGTCGGCGCCGGGCAGCAGCGGGGTATGCGCGGCCAGCGCGCCAAGGAACCGGCGGTGAACGGCGTGCAGTTGGAGAGCGTGACCGTGGGTGAACGAGCGCAGGAACGTGCCCAGCGTGGACGGGGCACGAATGCCCGCGAACACGGCCGTCATCGCACCATGGCGCAGAACGTTCAGGTCGTCGATGCTGTCCGCACCTGCGGCCATGCCCGCGACGATGCTGGTGACCTTGGCGTCCGCCGCCGCCCCCGCGCTGTTGCTCGCGCCGGTCAGCTTCACGTTCTCGGCCACCAGACGCGAAAGACCGCCCCGCTCGGCCAGGCGCATCACCGGGACCAGCCCGGCATACGCGATCAGATTCGGGTCATCGAACGCAGCGGAGACCGCCGCCGATGTATGGGAAACTTTCATCTCGGAAGTGCCTTGCCGATCGTGCGTGCTGGAAGCCTGAAGAACTCCCATCATCGCAGGTCACAAGGCACTTCCTCGTTTTTCTAGCCGCTATCCACAAGACGCCGGCCGGTGGATCAAGGCTAAGCCCGGTCCTCCTTCAACAGGTCCGCGCACTTCTCGCCGATCATCATCGTCGTGATGCAGGGGTTGACGGAGATGAGATCCGGCATCACCGAGCCGTCCGCGACCCGCAGCCCCTCGACCCCCTTGACCCGCAGCCGCGCGTCGAGCGGGGCCGAGGAGTCGTCGTCCGCACCCATCTTCACGGTGCAGGACGGGTGGTAGACGGTGTTGTGGGTCTTGTGGATGTAGTCGAGCAGCTCGTCGTCGGTCCGTACGTCCGGACCGGGGGCGAGCTCAGCACCCGCCCAGCCACTGAGCGCGGGCTGCGACGCGATCTTCCGCGCCAGCTTCAGCCCGTACGTCATCACACGCACGTCGTGCTCGTGCGTGAAGTAGCGCGGATCGACCATCGGCTTGTCCCGGTAGTCCCGGGTGCGCAGCCGCACCGTGCCGCGTGACTTCGCGCGGGTGACGTTCGGCGTGAGGCAGAACGCGTTCTCGGACGTAGGGAACCCGTGCCGAGCCGTGTTCATGTCGAACGGCACCGAACCGTAGTGGTACATCAGGTCGGGCCGGTCCAGGCCCGGTTCGGTGTCGTAGAAGATGCCCGCCTCCCACCACTGGCTGGAGGTGGTGGCCATGGGCTGCTTGGCCTCCCACATGATGACGCCCTCGGGATGGTCCTGGAGGTTCTGGCCGACACCCGCCGAGTCCACCACCACCTCGACGCCCACCTCGCGCAGATGCGCGGCGGGCCCGATGCCCGACAGCATCAGCAGCTTGGGCGTGTCGATGGACCCGCACGACACGATCACCTCGCGGCGTGCGCGCACCGTCCGGGTGTGGATCAGGCCCGGGTCCAGATACTCGGCGCCCACACAGCGGCGGCCGTCGAGCACGAGCTTCTTGGCCCGCACCCCGGTGCGTACTTCCAGGTTCGGCCGCTTGTCCATGACCGGATGCAGATACGCGACCGACGAGGACTGCCGGATGTTGTTCTCGTCGGAGTTGATCTGGAACCAGTTGGCGCCACGGACCACGGTCTTGCCGGTGTTGAAGGCGGTAGTAGGAATGCCCGCCTGCGCACATGCCTCCAGCAGGGCGGAGCCACAGGGGTCCGCGCCCTTGAGCGTGCGCAGTTTCACCGGGCCGGTGCGGCCGTGGTGGTCGCCGGGAGCGTCGTTCGACTCCAACCGCTGGTAGAGCGGGAAGAGTTCGGCCGCGCTCCACCCCGTACAGCCCGCGGCGGCCCAGTCGTCCAGGTCTTCCGCGGGTGCCCAGAAGGCGATACAGGAGTTGTGCGAGGAGCAGCCGCCGAGCACCTTGGCACGGGCATGCCGCATGAAACTGTTGCCGCTGGCCTGCGGTTCGACCGGGTAGTCCCAGTCGTATCCGGACTCCAGCAGCCCCATCCAGCGCTCCAGCTTCAGGATGTCGTCGTCGCCGACATCGCTGGGGCCCGCCTCGAGGACGCACACGGTGACGGACGGATCCTCACAGAGCCGGGCCGCGACCACATTGCCCGCGGTACCGCCACCGACCACGACATAGTCGAACTCATCGACGTTCATGGGGGAGTTGACCTCCTTGTTCTGGTCTTCGGTCGGTCGTGTGACGGTCCTTCAGTCGGTCACGGGGGTCACGGGAGTCGCGGGAGTCGCGACGGACTCCGTCGCGGAGGCCTGGAACTGGTGCTCGGCGAGCACCCCGGTCCGGTGCCGTTGCACGAACCAGTAGTAGGCGTAGCCGCCGCCCGCGACGATGCCCACGAACAGGACAGCACCCCAGCGCAGGTACCAGTGGTACGGCGCGGCCGCGTTGTAGACCGCGGAGCGCGGCCAGATCAGGTTGATCGTCATGGCCGCACCCCACACCACGGCGACGATGTTGACGAGCAGGCCCCAGCGCCCGAGCGAGAACTTGCCGTCGCCGGCGGGCTGCCACTTGCCACGCAGCCGCGCGACCAGCATCGGACCGGTGACCAGCAGATACGCCAGGTAGATCATGATGATGCCGATGCTGGTGACCACGGTGAAGATCTGTGGCTGGCGGATGTTGACCACCAGGATCGCCAGTGCGAGCACACCGATGATCACGGTCGGCAGGACCGGTGTCTGGAAGCGCTGGTTGACCTTGGCCAGCTTCGAGGAGGCGGGCAGGTTGTTGTCGCGGGCCATCGCGAAGGCCAGCCGGATCGCCGCCGTGTGCACGGCCAGGGCACACACCGTGACCGCGATCAGCACGCACCACAGCATCGCCTTGCCGGCCGTCGGGCCGAGCACGTCCAGGACGATGTACTGCAGACCGTCCGTGGAGAGCTTGTCGCCCTTGAGGCTGGAGACGCTCATCAGCGCGAGCAGCAGCACGAGCCCGCCGAGGACGAACGAGGCGACGATGGCACGGATGATGGCGCGCGGCGCGTTGCGCGACGGGTCGAGGCACTCCTCACCGAGCGACGAGGCCGTGTCGAATCCGTACATGACGTACGCGGACGCCAGCGAGGCCACCAGGAACGCGCCGAGGTAGCCGAACGATTGTCCATGGCCGGTGCCCTGGGTGTCCATGACCACCTGCGGGCCGCGCGTGATGTGCACCGCGAACAGGATGATCAGCACGACGGTGGCGATCAGCTCGATGAAGACGCCCGCCGTGTTGATGGTCGCCATCAGCTTCACGCCGAAGGCGTTCACCAGGGTGGTGAACAGGATCAGTACGGCCGCCAGCAGAACCGCGTTGGTGGCGACGTCGTACTTGCCCGTGCCGTCGCCCACGAACTGGAAGGTGGACGAGATCTGGGGAAGCGTCAACTGATAGGCGAGTGCCACGGCCGAGATCGACACGATCGACGCGAGCAGCATCATCCAGCCCGCGAGCCAGCCTATGTGTGGATTGCCCACCTTCTTAGACCAGTTGTAGACGGAGCCGGCCACGGGGTAGCGGGCGGCGAGCTCGGCGAAGCAGAGCGCGACCATGAACTGGCCGATGAACACCATCGGCCAGGACCACCAGTAGGCGGGGCCACCGCTGCCGTAGCCGAAGTAGAAGAGCTGGAAGGTGCCGGTGAGGATGGAGATATAGCTGATGCCGGCGGCGAAGGTGTGGAAGTTGCCGAGGGTGCGCTTGAGCTCGGGCTTGTAGCCGAACTCGGAGAGTTCCGCGTCGTCGTTCTGCTCGGTCTTGGGTGGATGGGTGGTCATGAGCGGCCTCCTGGATCGGGGGAGAGGGGCGCGGCTCGTGCGGGTGGGTGGGGGAATCAGGGGAGCAAGGGATCAGCGGATCAGATCATCCGGACATCACCGGATGGTCATCGGGGGATCATCGGGGGATTACGCGAACCACCCCTGTGGGGACGGGTTGGTGTTGCGCCAGATGTGCTTCGCCTCGCGGTACTCGGCGAGGCCGGAGGGTCCGAGCTCGCGCCCGAAGCCGGACTGCTTGAAACCGCCCCATTCCGCTTGAGGGACGTAGGGGTGGTAGTCGTTGATCCAGACCGTGCCGAGCCGTAGCCGGGCCGCCACGCGCTGGGCCTTGGCCTCGTCGGTGGTGAAGACGGCGCCCGCGAGTCCGTAGATCGTGTCGTTGGCGAGCCGCACGGCCTCCGCCTCATCGCTGAAGCGCTCCACGGTCAGCACCGGCCCGAAGGACTCGTCCTGGACCACGGACATGTCGGAGGAGCACTCGTCCAGCACGGTCGGCGGATAGTAGAAGCCCGCCTCGAACTCGGGCCCGGAAGGCCGCGCGCCGCCGCAGCGCAGCACCGCGCCTTCCGCCAGCCCTTTGGCGACGTACGCCTCGACCTTGGCGCGATGGGCCGCCGAGACCAGCGGCCCGCTCTGTGCCCGCTCGTCGAACGGGCCGCCGAGCCGGATCTCCGAGGCCCGGCGGACGAGTTCGTCGACGAACCGGTCGTGCAGCGAGTCCTCGACCAGCAACCGCGCCCCGGACGAACAGACCTGTCCCGAGTGCAGGAAGACCGCGGTCAGCGCCATGTCGACGGCCGTCTCGAAGTCGGCGTCGGCGAAGACGATGTTCGGGTTCTTGCCGCCGAGCTCCAGGGCGACCTTCTTCACCGTCCCGGCCGCGGCCGCCATCAGTCGCCGCCCGGTCTGCAGCCCGCCGGTGAAGGAGACGAGGTCGACGTCCGGATGGTCACCGAGCGGAGCCCCTGCCTCGGGGCCCGCGCCGAGGACGAGGTTGGCCACGCCTGGCGGCAGCCCGGCCTCCTCCAGCAGCCGCATCAGATGGATCGCCGTGTGCGGGGTGAGCTCGCTCGGCTTGAGGACGAAGGTGTTGCCCGCGGCGAGCGCCGGGGCGACCTTCCAGGCCGTCTGCAGGAGCGGATAGTTCCAGGGCGTGATCAGCGCGCACACCCCGACCGGCTCGTACACGACCCGGCTGTCGACGCTCGCCGTACCGGTCTCGACGACCCGGCCCGTCTCGGCGGCGGCCGCCCGCCCGAAGTAGCGGAAGCAGTTCGCGATGTCGTCGATGTCGTACTCGCTCTCGACGAGCCGCTTGCCCGTGTCGAGCGACTCGGCGCGGGCGAGCGCGTCCTTGTCGCGCAGGAGGAGGTCGGCGACGCGCAGCAGCAGGTCACCGCGGTCCGCGGCCGGGGTCGTGGGCCAGGGCCCCTCGTCGAAGGCGCGGCGCGCGGCGGCGATCGCCTCGACGGTGTCCTTGCCGCCGGCCTCGTCGACGACGCCCACCAGGGAGCCGTCGGCGGGGCAGCGGATCTCGCGTGTGCGCTCGTCGAGAGCGCTCCGCCACGTACCGTCGATGAACAGGTCAGGCACTGGGGCCTCCCAATTGCCGGATCAGCCACTCGTGGAAGATCCCGATGTGGTGCTCGGTGGGCACCAGGACACCACCCTTCCGGTACGCCCGCGAGGCCATGGCCGGCTGCGTACGTTCACAGGCCTCAAAATCCTGTTCGTTGACCCGGTGGAAGAGCTCGACGGACTTGGACACGTCCGCCCCCGACTCCACGACCTCCGGCGCGTAGAGCCAGTCGCACTCGACGACCGTGCGGTCCTCGGCGAGCGGGAACATGCGGTGCAGGATGACATGGTCGGGCACCAGATTGATGAAGACCGTCGGTTTCACAGTGATCGCGTAGTAGCGGCGGTCCTGGTCGTCCGCTATGTCGGGCAGCCGGCCGAAGCCCTCGCTGCCGTCGACCGTGAAGCCCTGGATGTCCTCGCCGAACTCGGCGCCGTGCCCCACGTAGTACTGCGCCGCGTAGCCATCGGCGAACTCCGGGAGGACGTCGACGAGTTCGGGGTGGATCGTCGCGCAGTGGTAGCACTCCATGAAGTTCTCGACGATCAGCTTCCAGTTCGCCTTCACGTCGTAGGTGATGCGTTTGCCGAGGGCCAGCTTCTCGGTGCCGTAGTGCTCGATGGCGGCCGCGTCGCCCAGCCGCTCCACGGCCGCGCCCATCACCGTCCTCTCGAAGGAGGGCGGCTCGTCGGCCAGGCACACCCAGGCATACCCGAGCCATTCCCGCAGCGCGACCTTGACCAGGCCGTACTCGTCGCGGTCGACGTCCGGCATCTTGATCAGGTTGGGCGCGGCGACCAACTTGCCGTCGAGGTCGTAGGTCCAGGCGTGATAGGGGCACTGCAGATTGCGCCGGACCTCGCCGGACTCCTCGGTGCACAGCCGGGCCCCGCGGTGGCGGCAGATGTTCAGAAAGGCGCGCAGCTCACCCGTGCGCGAGCGGGTGATCAGTACGCTCTCGCGGCCGACCTGGACGGTGCGGAAGGCGCCGGGCCCGGCGAGATCCGCGGAGCGGACCGCACAGAACCACATCGATTCGAACAGGGACTCCTGCTCCTGCCGGAAGATCTCCGGGTCGGTGTAGTAGTGCCCGGGGAGAGTGGCGATCAGGCTGGGGGAGAGGGGGGACGGGGAGACGGGGGTCGTCGTCACGTGCGGACTCCTCAGGCGGGCGCGGCGGCGAGGCGGTGGGGGTCGAACAGCCCGATCGGATGATCGGTGGTGCCGGTCAGGGCGAGGTCGGCGACTATCTCGCCGACGACCGGCACAAACTTGAAGCCGTGCCCGGAGAATCCGCAGGCCACGGTCACGGACTCCGGGTGAGCGGGGTGGCGGGCGATGACGAAGTGCTCGTCGGGGGTGTTGGAGTACATACAGGTGGCAGCCTTGAGGAAGGTGCCCGGCAGATCCGGGATGTGCCGGGACATGTGATCCGCCATGGCCTGGACCTCGTTCTCGTGGACTGTCCGGTCGATGGCCTCCGGGGTGGTCACGATCCCCTTACGGAAGAAAGCGACCTTGGCTCCCAGCTCCGGCCCGTCGATCGACGGGAAGCCGTACGCCTGGACTCCGGCCGCGTCCTCCCAGATGTAGATCGGGTGGTTCTCCGGCAGGAACGGCTGGACCCCGCCCCTCGGCTGGAACCAGTACATGACCTGGCGCTCGATCGTGAACGGGACCCCGAGATCGGTGAGCAACTGCGGTGCCCACGCGCCCGGGCAGATCACCAGCTGGGCCGCCGTGTAGGTGTTCTCGGCCGTGTGGACGCGTACTCCGTCCCGGTACGGCTCCCAGCGGGTCATCGGTTCGTCGAAGTGCAGGTCCGCGCCCTGCCGGGTGGCGAGCTGTAGGTGCGCGGCGACGGTGTTCTCGGGGCGCACGAGCCCGGCGCGCGCCTCGTACAGCGCGACCTCGTCGTCCTTCGGGCTCAGGGTCGGGAAACGGCGGCGGATCTCGGAGGCGTCCAGCATCTCGTGCGGCAGGTTCCACTGCTCGGCGGAGAGCAGCGAACCGGAGACCGTCCGCGAGTCGGGGCGTCCGACCATGACGCCGCCGCAGAGGGTGGCGATCTCCCGGCCGGTCGCCCGCTCCAGCTCATCGTACAGCTCGTACGAGCGCAGCAGCAGCGGCACGTACGCCGGGTCCTCGAAGTAGGACTGGCGGGTGATGCGGGAACCGCCGTGGCTGGAGCCGCGGTTGTGCACCGGGCCGAACTTCTCCAGGCCCAGCACGCGGGCACCGCGGGCGGACAGATGGTGGGCGGCGGCGCTGCCCATACCGCCGAGACCGATCACGATCACGTCGTACGTGGGGGACACAGGGGCCTCCTCATGCCATTTCGCCGGGCTCATGTCTATTGATCGGTTTCAGCGGCGGATTCGGTTCATCTTCGGGTCGAAGAGGGGTTCTTCCGCGACGGTCGCGGGGACCTTCTCGCCGAAGTACTCGATGTGCACGCCCGTGCCGGTCGGGAGCGCCGGCAGCCAGGCGTACGCGACGCAGCGGCCCAGCGTGTAGCCGTACGAGGCGCTGGTCAGGTAACCCGCCGGGGCGCCGTCGATGTAGACGGGCTCCTTGCCGAGCACGACCGTGACCGGGTCGTCGAGGAGGAGCGGGGTGAGCCTGCGTGCGGGTTCCTCGGTGGCGAGGCCTCGCAGCGCCTCCTGGCCGACGAACCCGTCCTTGTCCATCCGGACCGCGAAGCCGACCCCCGCCTCGAACGGGTTGTGCTCGTCGGTCATGTCCACGCCCCAGGCGCGATAGCCCTTCTCCAGCCGCAGACTGTTGAAGGCGGAGCGCCCTGCCGCGATCACGCCGTGCTCCTGGCCCGCGTCCCACAGTGTGTCCCAGAGCCTGAGCCCCAGATCGGCGGACGTATACAACTCCCAGCCGAGCTCGCCGACGTACGACAGCCGCATCGCCGTCACCGGGACGTGCCCGAGATGGGTCTCCTTCGCGCGGAAGTAGCCGAAGCCCTCGTGTGAGAAGTCGTCGCGGGTCAGCGGTTGCACGAGCTCGCGGGCGAGCGGACCCCACACGCCGACGCAGCACGTGCCGGAGGTGATGTCCCTGATCTGTACTCCCCCAGTGTCGGCTTCGCTCGAGCGGGAGGTGCCCCCACCCGGTGCGTGCCGGATCAGCCAGTCCAGGTCCGTGGGGGAGTTGGCGCCCACCTGGAAGCGGTCCGGGGCGAGGCGCGCGACGGTGAGGTCGGAGCGCACGCCGCCCGTCTCGTCCAGGAGCAGGGTGTAGGTGACGGCGCCCGGCTTCTTGCGGAGGTTGTTGGTGGTCATCCGCTGGAGGAAGTCGAGGGCCCCGGGCCCGGTGACTTCGAGGCGGCGCAGCGGGGTCATGTCGTACAGGGCGACCTTCTCGCGGGTCGCCTTCGCCTCGGCGGCCGCGATGGGCGACCAGTAGCGGGCCGACCAGGCGTCGCGTTCGGGGAGTCGCAAGCCGTCCACGAGCGGGGCGTTCGCCTCGTACCAGTGCGGGCGTTCCCAGCCGCCGCCCTCCAGGAAATACGCGCCGAGTTCCTGCTGCCGGGCGTAGAAGGGGCTGACGCGCAGGGGGCGTGGGTCGTCCATCGGCTGGAGGGGGTGCAGGACGTCGTACACCTCGATGAACTGCCGTGAGCCGCGCTCGCGGACGTACGACGGTGAGCGCTGCGCGTCCTCGAAGCGCGTGAGGTCGCATTCGTGCAGGTCGATGGAGGCGCGCCCGTCGACCATCCACTCGGCGACCGCCTTCGCGACCCCCGCGGAGTGGGTGACCCAGACGGCCTCGGCCAGCCAGAAACCGCGCAGCTCGCGCGATTCCCCGAGCACCGGCATGCCGTCCGGGGTGAAGGAGAAGACGCCGTTGAAGCCCTCCTCGATCTCCGTCTCGCGCAGGGCGGGCATCAGCCAGCGGCAGTCGTCCCAGCTCGGGGCCCAGTCCTCCTCGGTGAAGGGGTACGAGGACGGCATCTCCATGTCGTTGGCGCGTGCCTCGTCGTACGGGAGGATCCCGAAGGGGTCCACGGGGAGCGGCTTGTGGGCGTAGCTGCCGATGCCGATGCGGTCGTGGTGTTCGCGGAAGTAGAGGTCGCGGTCCTGGAAGCGGAGGATGGGCTTCGAGGCGTCGGTCGAGGCGTGGGCGGTCGCTCCGGAGCCGGCGCCCGGGGTGGCTTCGGTCAGTTCGGGGAGCTGCTTGGTCTTCGCGTACTGGTGTGCGAGCGGCTGAAGGGGGACGTCGACCCCGGCCATCCGGCCGATGACCGGGCCCCAGAAACCGGCAGCGGAGACGACGTGGTCGGCGGGGAAGGTGCCGCGGTCGGTGACCACGGCGGTGACCTTGCCGTCCTCCTGTTCGATGCCGGTGACCGTGTGGCGGTCAAGGAAGCGGGCCCCCTTCTCGGTGGCGCGTTCCATCTGGGCGCGGGCCGCGAGTACGGCGCGGGCCAGGCCGTCGTCGGGGGTGTGGAAGCCGCCGAGGACGGCCGACTGGTCGATGAGCGGCCACAGTTCCTTGCAGCGGGCCGCACTGACGATCTCGCCGCGTACGCCCCAGGAGGCCGCGTAGCCGGCCTTGCGGTGCAGGTCGGCGAGGCGCTCGGGCGTGGTCGCGAGTTCGAGACCGCCGACCGGGTTGAAGCAGGAGACGCCATCGACCTGGAGGGAGTTGAACTTCTCCACGGTGTACCGGGCGAACGCAGTGAGCGTCTTGGACGGGCTGGTCTGGAACACCAGGCCCGGCGCGTGCGAGGTGGAGCCGCCCGGGGCGGGCAGCGGCCCCTGCTCGAGAACGGTGACGTCGGTCCAGCCGCGGGCGGTCAGCTCGTCGGCGAGGGAGCAGCCGACGATGCCGGCGCCGATGATGACGACACGGGGATGGTTTGCGGGCGTGCTGGACATGCCCCTCCTTGCCGGGGGAGTGGACGCGCTCAGGGGTCGGGGATCAGGCGGTGGGAACGTGGGGCCGCTCGGCGGCGATGGTGGTGTCCTCGCCGTGCCCGGAACGGACCACCGTGTTGCCGGGGAGGGCGAGGAGCCGGTTGCGGAGCGAGGCCTCGATGGTGGGCCGGCCCGCGTACGAGCGGCCGGTCGTGCCGGGGCCGCCGTGGAAGCTGACCGGCGCGCCCGTGCTCCTGCACCCCGACGACAACGAGTTGTGGTCCTTCACCCACCCCGGCCGCAAGCCGGACGGGGCGACGACGCGTTGGACCCGTACCGCGTGGTCCTGTCGGTGACCGTGTCCCTGGGGCTCGGCTCGGCTCACAGGACCACCACCGACCGCAGTACCTCACCGCGGTGCATCTTGGCGAACGCCTCCTCGACCTGGTCGAGGGAGATGGTCTCGCTGACGAAGGCGTTGAGGTCGAGCAGCCCGTACAGGTACTGGTCGATGAGGAACGGGAAGTCGCGGCTCGGCAGGCAGTCGCCGTACCAGGAGGACTTCAGCGCACCGCCGCGTGAGAACAGGTCGATCAGGGGGAGGTCGATCTTCATCTCGGGGTCCGGGACGCCGACCTGGACGAGCACACCCGCGTGGTCACGCATGTAGAAGGCCTGCTTGTACGTCTCCGGGCGGCCCACCGCGTCGATGGCGATGTCGACCCCGAAACCGCCGGTGAGCGCGCGCACGGCCTCGACGGGATCCGTGCCGCGCGAGTTCACCGTGTGGGTGGCGCCGAACTTCTCGGCCTGGTCGAGCTTCTTGTCGTCGATGTCGACGGCGATGACCTTCATCGCGCCGTTGAGACAGGCACCCGCGATCGCCGCGTTGCCGACGCCTCCGCAGCCGATGACGGCGACCGTGTCACCGCGCCCGACGTTGCCGGTGTTGACCGCGGCGCCGTATCCGGCCATCACCCCGCAGCCGATCAGGCCCGCGGCCTCGGGGCGGGCGGCCGGGTCGATCTTCACCGCCTGCCCCGCCGCGACCAGGGTCTTCTCGGCGAAGGCGCCGATGCCCAGCGCGTTGCTGAGCGGCGTGCCGTCGAGCAGCGTCATCGGCTGGGTGGCGTTACGGGAGTCGAAGCAGTACCAGGGGCGGCCACGGCGACAGGAGCGACAGGTTCCGCAGGGGGCCCGCCAGGCGAGGACCACGTAGTCGCCGGGGACCAGGTCGGTGACGCCGTCGCCGACCGCCTCGATCGTGCCGGCCGCCTCGTGGCCGAGGAGGAAGGGGAAGTCGTCGGTGATCGCGCCCTGCCGGTAGTGCAGATCCGTGTGGCAGACCCCGCAGGCCTGGACGTTGACGAGCACCTCACCGGGGCCCGGGTCGGGAACGACGATGGTCTGCACCTCGACGGGTGCGCCCTTCTTGACGGCGACTACGGCACGGACCTCGTGTGGCACGACAAGCTCCTCTGCTGTTGCGCAATGCGCGATGGGTTGCGCGATGAGGAACATATTGAGAACGCCGTCATGGGGTCGTCAAGGGGTCGGGGTTAACCCTTGGCAAAAGGAACGGGCCGCCCGAAACGTGCCGGACACACAGAGGGGCGGGGTCGGGAGAGTCCCGTGCCCCGCCCCGTCGGAGGCGCGGGGAACCGCGCGACCGGCCACATACGGCCCGCGGCTCCACCGATGTCCCCGGCGGTCCGGACCCGCGCCCGTGAGGGCTCTCAGAAGCCGTACCCCATACGCCGCGACAGGTCGGCCCCGGCCGCCACCGTCCGCTTGGCCAGCTCCGGCAGCCGGTCGGAGTTCAGCCGGTACACCGGCCCCGACACGCTGATCGCCCCGATCACCTTGCCGTCATGCGCACGGATCGGCGCGGCCACGGCGGCGAGCCCCAGCTCCAGCTCCTCGATGGTGACGCCGTAGCCCTGCTCGATCACGGCCTCCAACTCGGCGCGCAGCACGGTCGTACCCGTGATCGTGCGCTCGGTGAAGCGCGGCAGGGTGCGCGCGAGCAGGCCTTCGCGCAGGGTGGGCGGCATGTGTGCGAGCAGCACCTTGCCGCTGGAGGTCGCGTGCAGCGGGGTGCGCCTTCCCAGCCAGTTCTGCGCGGTGACCGACGCGGTGCCGCGCGCCTGCATGATGTTGACCGCCGCGTCGTCGTCGAGCACCGCGATGTTGACGGTCTCGCCCAGCTCGTCGGCGAGTTCGCGGCAGACCGGTACGCCCTCCTGGGAGATGTCGAGGCGCACCGCCGCCGCCCCCGCCAGGCGCAGTACGGCGGCCCCCAGGTAGTACTTCCCGCGGTCCTTGGCCTGGGCCACCAGACCGCGGTTCTCCAGGACGCCGAGCAGGCGGAAGGCGGTGGACTTGTGCACGTCCAGCTCCTCGGCGATCTCGGTGACCCCGGCCTCGCCGAGCCGGGCGAGGATCTCCAGCACACTCACGGCGCGGTCCACCGACTGGACGGCGCTGCCGGCCCCTCTCCCGCTCTGCTTCTCGGAACTCTCCTCGGTGTGCTCATCCTGCTTCTGCGTGCGGGTCATAGCTCAACTCTCACCACCTGACGGCCCGGTTTGGGCCGCATCTGCGGGAAGCCCTTGACGTGACGGGACCCCCGCGCGGATTCTGTTGCGCATAGCGCTCCCTCGTGCGCCATGCGAAACATCATGTTACCGAAGCGTCCGGAACCCGAAAGGTCTCCGGACCCACCTGGACCAGGAGGTCCCGGACGAAGAGTCCAGGACCGAGAGGGGGGCCCATGATTCCCGTCTGCCGCCTCGACGACCTCCCCGCGGGCGAATCCGTCCGTGTCGACACCACGCCGCCCATCGCGGTGTTCAACGCCGACGGCGAGTTGTACGCCATCGACGACACATGCACCCACCAGGACGCCTCCCTCTCGGAGGGCTGGCTGGAGGGCTGTCTGATCGAATGCCCGCTGCACGCCGCCTCATTCGATCTCCGCACGGGCCGCCCGACGTGCCTCCCCGCACGTCGTCCCGTCCGCACCCACCGCGTCACCGTCGACGACGGAGTCATCCACGTCCACCTGGCCGCGGAGGAGGGCACCGCCGCATGAACGCCCTGACCGAGTGCGCCGAAGAGCGCGCCTCATGAGGACCGTGACCGTCGTCGGCGCCTCCCTCTCCGGGCTGTACGCCGCCCGGGAACTCCGGGCCCAGGGGTTCGACGGCCGCCTGGTGATCGTCGGGGACGAGCCCCACCACCCTTACGACCGCCCACCCCTCTCCAAGGACTTCCTCACCGGCCGCGCCGACGAGACCCAACTCGCCCTCATCGACGTCGAGGAGAGCGCCGAACTCGACGCCGAGTGGCTGCTCGGCGCCCGCGCCCGCGGCCTCGACGCCCGGGGGCGCACTGTCCTCCTCGACGACGGCCGCACCGTCTCCACGGACGGCGTGGTCATCGCGACCGGCGCCTCGGCCCGCCGGCTCCCGGGGGACGGTCTCCTCGGCGTACACACCCTGCGCACCCTCGACGACGCCCGCGCCCTGCGCGCGGAAATCTCCCGAGGGCCGCGCCGTGTCGTCGTCATCGGTGGCGGCTTCATCGGCGCCGAGACCGCGTCCTCCTGCGCCGGACTCGGCCACGACGTCACCGTCGTCGAGGCCGCACCCCTGCCTCTCGTCCCGCAACTCGGCCCGGAGATGGCCGCCGTGTGCGCCGCCCTGCACCGCCGTGGTGGCGTCGGCCTCGTGACCGGCATCGGTGTCGCCGCTCTGCGGGGGAGCGGCACCGTCACAGGTGTGGAGCTCTCCGACGGCCGGGTCCTGCTCGCCGATGTCGTGATCGTGGGCATCGGCGCCACCCCCAACACCGGCTGGCTGGCCGGTTCGACACTCGCTCTGCACGACGGCGTGCTGTGCGACGACGGTTGCGTGACCGCGCTGCCGCAGGTGGTCGCCGTCGGCGACGTCGCCCGCGTCGGAGGCGCCCGCGCCGAACACTGGACCTCCGCCACCGAACAACCCCGGGTCGCGGTGCACAACTTGCTCGCCGGACGCACCGTCGAGAGCGCACGGTCCCTGCCCTACTTCTGGTCCGATCAGTACGGTGCGCGGATCCAGTTCGCAGGGCGTCGGCACGAGACGGACACCGTCCGTCTCGCCGAGGGCGCGCTCGACGACGGCGCACCGGCCGAAGGCGGCTTCCTCGCCCTCTACGAGCGCGACGGGCGCACCACAGCTGTGCTCTCCATCGACCGCCCCCGCCCGTTCATGAAGGCACGCCGTGAACTGGCACGCGGCGAGAACCCGGTGGAGCCGGCGGGCGCCGGGGCGAGCTGACGGCCCGTGGGCGGACCGGCGGACGGGGTTCAATGAGCCCGCCGGGTCCGCCCCTCGGGCGTGCCGGGGACACCCGCGAGCCGTGCTCGGTCGCGAGCCGTACTCAACCGCGAGCCGTGCTCAGGGGTGTGACAACTGCCCGGCACCGCCCTGCCGCCGTATTCGCTTCTGAGCGCGCTCCGCCGTGCGTGCCTGCCGTCGGGCCCGGCGCCGCTCGCGCCGCAGGGCCCGTGCGGTGCTGCTCGGCTCGGACACCACGCCGTTGCGCTGATTCCATACCTGACGGGTGACCCAGACGTCGAGGGCTGCCCAGGTGGCCACCACCGTGCTGGCCACGCTGCTCAGGACCATCGGGAAGGCGAGCCAGGACTCCGCCAGCGTGGACAGGAAGGCGATCACGGCCTGGATCAGGGTCACCGCAATGATCAGCACCGCACGCACGGCCGCCGTACGCACCGGGTCGGGCAGCCGTCGCCGACGCGCGGGCTCCTCGACCCACAACGGGCGGTAGTGCGACTGCTCTTCGCCCGCGTCCGTGGGCCCGACGGCTGCCCGAGTCCGCCCGCCGACGCGCCGCTGACCGACGGCGACGCCCTGCCTACCCGTCTGCTCATACCCACCCGGGGCCGTGCCCCGCCCGCTCGTCGGCTCGGGACCGCCCTCGGCGACGGCCCGGGTGCTCATGCGTTCGCTTCCGTTCCTGGCGCCCGCCCGCGCGTTCTCCCGGTCTCGTTCCTCCCGGTCTCGTTCCTCCCGGGCCGTGCTCCGCTCGCTCGCCCGATCGCGTCCGTCCGCCGGAATGTCGCGCTCCGGTGCCTGTGTGGCCGACCGCACCGCCACAGGCGCCGCAGTACCCGCCCCGGGCGCCCCGCCCCGCTCCGCCGTGCCCATCAACTTGTCACTCCCCACCGCCCAGCAGACCCTCGCACGGGTGTCATGCGACACCTGCTCCCCAGTGGCTGCCCGGCTTGCGCTGTTTTACGCCGCCTGGACGCGGCATGCGGCCCCTGCGGCCGATTCCGCGCCCATTTCCCGTAGAGAAGGACGAACGATGTGCCCCGAAGATTCCCAACAAGCGAAAAATTCCGGCCAACTGACCAAGTTCACCGGTCAGATGAGCTCCGGCTCGCCATGCCGGATTCGGGGCGGCAATCTCCCCCAATGAACGGACAACTGCCCATGCCCGGTTCCCTCGTGAGCCAGGTTTCCATCCTCTTCACGCCGGGCGGCCGCCCGGACAGGTCTTCGAGTTACCTGTGAGTCAGTAGTAGGCTCACGCCGTTTGTTGACGCACAGGTGTACCCCCGGGCCGGAGGGGGTCGAGCTGGGGGAGGCCATGCGCTTTCGCGGGAAGTCCATCCGCCGGAAGATCGTGGCGCTGCTCCTCGTGCCGCTCCTCTCCCTGACGGGGATCTGGGCCTTCGCGACGGTAATCACCGGCCGCGCGGCCAACCAGCTGTTCAACGTGTCGGACGTCGTCGAGAAGATCGGCTACCCCACCGAGGACACCGTCGGCGTTCTCCAGCAGGAACGTCGCCAGACACTCGTCTATCTCGCCGACCCCCGGGCTTCCGACGCGCTGACGGCCCTGAAGCGCAGTCGCACCGCGACCGACCGGGTCGTGGCGAAGGTCCGCAAGAACGCCAAGGACGAAGACGTACGGGAGGAGATGGACGGGGGCACCTCACAGCGCCTCACCTCCATCCTGGACGCCCTCGACGGCGTCGACTCGCTGCGCCGCAGTGTCGAGGAGGGCACCGTCAACCGGGCCCAGGCCCTCGACCTCTACAACCGTCTGGTCGAACCCTGTTACACGCTGATGGCCAACCTCCACGTGGTGGACAACGTGGAGATGGACCAGCAGGGCCGCGCCCTCGTCAACGTCGCCAACGCCCGCGAACTGCTCTCCCGTGAGGATGCCCTCCTCGGTTCCGCGCTGGTCGCGGGCCGCGTCACCCGCGACGAGATCCGCGACATCTCCGATCTCGTCGCGCAGCGCACCTTGCTGTACGACATGAGCCTGCCGCTGTTGCCCTCCTCGGAACGCGGCCGCTTCGAGCGCTACTGGTCGAACGCCGACACGGCTCCCCTGCGCATGGCGGAGCAGGCCGTGGTCACCTTCCCGGCCGGATCCCCCCACGGTGTCACCGCACGCAGCTGGGACCGGGCGGCCGGACACGTGCTCGACGAACTCGCCGACCTCGACGACGAGGCGGGCGACCGCTACCAGGACCGGGTCCACCCCGTGGCCACGGGCGTCATCGTCAAGGCCGTCATCGCGGGTGTCCTCGGACTCATCGCCCTGCTGGCCTCGCTCATCATGTCCGTACGCATCGGCCGGGGCCTCATCCGCGACCTGCGCCGGCTGCGCCTGGACGCCCACGAGGCGTCAGGCGTCCGACTCCCCAGCGTCATGCGCCGCCTCTCCGCGGGCGAACAGGTCGACGTCGAGACCGAAGTGCCCCGCCTGGAGTACGACAAGAACGAGATCGGCGAGGTCGGCCAGGCCCTCAACACCCTGCAGCGCGCGGCCGTCGAGGCCGCCGTCAAACAGTCCGAACTGCGGGACGGCGTCTCCGAGGTCTTCGTCAACCTCGCCCGCCGCAGCCAGGTCCTGCTGCACAAGCAGCTCACTCTCCTCGACACCATGGAACGCAGGACCGAGGACACCGACGAACTCGCCGACCTGTTCCGCCTCGACCACCTGACCACACGCATGCGCCGGCACGCCGAGGGCCTGGTCATCCTGTCCGGCGCGGCCCCGTCCCGACAGTGGCGCAAGCCCGTCCAGCTCATGGACATCGTCCGCGCCGCCGTCGCCGAGGTCGAGGACTACGAGCGCATCGAGGTACGCCGGCTGCCCCGCGTCGCCGTCACCGGGCCCGCGGTCGCCGACCTCACCCACCTGGTGGCCGAACTCCTGGAGAACGCCACGGTGTTCTCGCCCCCACACACGGCCGTGCAGGTCATCGGCGAACGCGTCGCCAACGGTTTCACCCTGGAGATCCACGACCGCGGTCTGGGCATGGCGGCCGAAGCGCTCCTCGACGCCAACCTGCGGCTCGCCGAGACCCCCGAGTTCGAGCTGTCCGACACCGACCGGCTCGGTCTCTTCGTGGTCAGCCGCCTGGCCCAGCGGCAGAACGTCCGTGTCTCCCTCCAGCCCTCCCCGTACGGCGGCACCACCGCCGTGGTCTTCATCCCCGACGCGCTGCTCACGGACGACATCCCGGACACCAACGGCATCGGTTTCCGTCTCGATCGCGCGCTGCCCTCGAAGGAGGGCAAGATCGAGGAGGACCGCAAGGCGGCGCTCTCCGAGACAGCGGTGCGCCTCCCCGGCCTGCCCGCCTCGATCCTGGACGGACCGGTCGAGCTGGAGGCACCGGTCGATCTGGACGCCCTCGGCGGCTTCCCGGGCCCGCTCGACGACGAGGACGCCGAGCAGGGCGGTCTGTTCCGGGCGCGCCGCTCCATCGCGGGTGTCCCGGTCGAGCAGCACCGGCCCCACCAGCAGACCCGCACAGACGGCGGCGAGAAGGCCCGCTCCGGCGACGACGACCACTCGGGGGCTCCGGTCCCGCTGCCGCGCCGCAGAACTCCCAAGCTGGTCAGCTCGCACGGTCGTCCCGTGACCCGGACGAGGCCCAGGCGCGGAGAGGCGGGCGAGGAGCCCGCGGAGGCTCTGAAGCCGGTGGAGAGCCTCGAACCGGCCCTCGAACGCGTGGAACGCCAAGGTGTGGCGGAGAGGGCGAGCGCACAGTCGTCGGCCGCCCGGCGTACCGATCGCACCGAGACCTCGGGGCGCCGCAACGGCGAACGCGCGGAGACCGCCGGCCTTCGCGCCGAGACGGCCGGTCCCCGCTCGGACGCGCCCGGCCGCCGAGAGGCCCCCGCTCTCCCCCGGCGCACGCGCCCCACCGGCTCGTCGTCCGGTACGGCTGGGACCACCCGGGGCTCCGCCGCCGCGACACAGGGGGCAGAATCGGGTGCGAGCCCGCTGCCCCGCCGCGTCCGACAAGCCAATCTGGCCCCGCAGTTGAAGGACGGACCCGAACGGCGCGCCGAGCGCGACAAGGCCCGCACCCCGAAGGGGGCGGATCTCGCCGATCGCGACGCCGACGAGGTACGCAGCCGGATGGCCTCGCTCCAGCGGGGCTGGCAGCGAGGTCGCGAGAAGAACGCCGCGGGCGACGGGGCCCAGGGCGGCACAGCACCAGGAACGACAAAGGGGGACGGTCGATGACCGCACCGAAGGCCACAGGGCCCACCGCGACCAGCAAGACGTCGGGAGAGCTGAACTGGCTGCTCGACGACCTGGTGGACCGCGTGGCCAGCATCCGCAAGGCGATCGTGCTCTCCGGCGACGGCCTTGCCACCGGGGCCTCCAAGGATCTGACCCGGGAGGACAGTGAGCACTTGGCCGCCGTCGCCTCCGGCTTCCACAGCCTCGCCAAGGGTGTGGGCCGCCACTTCGAGGCGGGCGGTGTCCGGCAGACCGTCGTCGAGCTCGAGGAGGCCTTCCTCTTCGTCACCGCCGCCGGGGACGGCAGCTGCCTCGCCGTGCTCTCGGACGCCGACTCCGACGTCGGGCAGGTCGCCTACGAAATGACGCTCCTGGTCAAGCGGGTCGGCGCACATCTGGCCGCCGCTCCGCGCACCGATCTGCCCGCGGGCGGGTAGTGGGATGGCATGAGCGGAGACGGTCGGGGAAAACGCCACTGGTTCGACGACGACGCCGGACCGGTGGTCCGTCCCTATGCCATGACACGCGGGCGCACCACCAGTCCGGCCCAGCATCGCCTCGATCTGATCGCGGTGGTCGTCACAGAGCCTCACGCGGACGATCCCGAAGCCGACCATTCGCTGTCCCCGGAACACGTGGACATCGTGGAACTTTGCCGTGACACCCCCCAGTCGGTCGCCGAGCTCGCCGCCGAGCTCGACCTGCCCATCGGAGTGGTCCGGGTCCTCATCGGGGACCTCGTGGCCGAGGAAATGGTCCATGTGACACGTCCCGTACCCCCTGCCGAGCTGCCGGACGAGAGTATTCTGCGCGACGTGATCAGCGGCCTCCGGGCGCTCTGAGCTGGGCGGAAGCGGGGAACAGACGTGACAGGCTGGCAGTTCTGGGTCGACCGAGGCGGCACCTTCACCGACATCGTCGCGCGGCGCCCGGACGGCCGCCTGCTCATGCACAAACTGCTGTCCGAGAACCGGGCGAGGTACGCCGACGCGGCGGTTGCGGGCGTCCGCGAACTCCTCGGCAGCGGCGAGGACGCCCAGGGCGCACGGATCGACGCCGTCCGCATGGGAACCACCGTCGCCACCAACGCCCTCCTGGAACGCAAGGGAGAGCGCACCCTTCTCGTCGTCACCCGTGGCTTCCGCGACGCCCTGCGCATCGCCTACCAGAACCGCCCCCACATCTTCGCCCGCGCGATCGAGCTCCCCGAGCTGCTGTACGAACGCGTGGTCGAGGTCGACGAGCGGATCGCCGCCGACGGCACGGTCGTGCGCGCCCCCGACCTGGAGACCCTCGCCGGGCCCCTCCAGGAGGCGTACGACTCCGGGATCCGGGCCGTCGCCGTCGTCTGCATGCACAGTCATCTCCATCCCGCCCATGAACAGGCCGTCGGAGAGCTGGCGGCACGCACCGGCTTCCCGCAGATCTCGCTCTCGAGCGAGGTCAGCCCGCTGATGAAATTCGTCCCGCGCGGTGACACCGCCGTCGTCGACGCCTACCTGTCGCCCGTGCTGCGCCGCTACGTCCAGCAGGTCGCCGATGAACTCCAGGGCGTGCGCCTGATGTTCATGCAGTCCAACGGTGGCCTCGCCGAAGCGGGTCAGTTCCGCGGCAAGGACGCCATCCTGTCCGGCCCGGCCGGCGGCATCGTCGGCATGGCCCGGATGTCGCAGCTGGCCGGCTTCGACCGCGTCATCGGCTTCGACATGGGCGGCACCTCCACGGACGTCTCGCACTTCGCGGGCGAGTACGAGCGGGTCTTCACCACCCGGATCGCGGGGGTCCGGCTGCGGGCGCCCATGCTGGACATCCACACCGTCGCCGCGGGCGGCGGCTCGGTGCTCCACTTCGACGGCTCCCGCTACCGCGTGGGCCCCGACTCGGCCGGCGCCGATCCCGGCCCCGCCTGCTACCGGGGTGGCGGCCCGCTCACCGTCACGGACGCCAACGTCGCACTCGGCCGCATCCAGCCCGCCCACTTCCCCCGGGTGTTCGGCCCCGACGGCGACCAGTCGCTCGACGACACGCTCGTCCGTGAACGATTCGCGGCCCTCGCGCGCGAGATCCGTGAGAAGACCGGCGACGACCGTACCCCGGAGCAGGTCGCGGAGGGTTACCTGCAGATCGCCGTGGCCAACATCGCCAACGCCGTCAAGCGGATCTCGGTCCAGAAGGGCCACGACGTCACCCGGTACGCGCTCACCACCTTCGGCGGCGCGGGCGGCCAGCACGCGTGCATGGTCGCCGACTCGCTCGGCATCCGCACGGTCCTCGTCCCGCCCATGGCAGGCGTCCTGTCCGCCCTCGGCATCGGACTCGCCGACACGACGGCCATGCGCGAGCAGTCCGTGGAGGCACCCCTTGAGGCCTCTGCCATGCCCGGCATCCTCAAGACCGCCGAGGACCTGGAGGGCGCCGCCCGAGGGGAACTCCTCGCCGAGGACGTGCCCGAGGACCGCATCCGCGTCACCCGCCGCGCCCAACTCCGCTACGACGGAACGGACACGGTGCTCACCGTCGAACTCACCGAGCCCGACACCATGACCCACACCTTCGAAGAACGCCATCGCGCCACCTACTCCTTCACCCTCGACCGCCCGGTCGTCGTGGAAGCCCTCTCCGTAGAAGCCACCGGTCTCACCGAACCCCCCGATCTGTCCGCCCTGACCACCTCTTCGTCCGCTCGCGGCGCGACGGAGACGGTCAGCCTCCACACGGGCGGCGCCTGGCGCGACGTACCCCTGCACCGGCGCGAGGAACTGCCCCCCGCCGAAACGGTCACCGGTCCCGCGATCATCACCGAGGCCAGCGCGACGACCGTCGTCGACGACGGCTGGCGGGCCGCGATGACCGACGACGGGCATCTGGTCATGGAACGCGTGGCGGTTACTCAGAGTTCCGATCTCGGCACAGAAGCGGACCCGGTTCTCCTCGAGGTCTTCAACAACCTCTTCATGTCCATCGCCGAACAGATGGGTGCCCGTCTGGAGTCGACGGCCCAGTCGGTCAACATCAAGGAGCGTCTGGACTTCTCCTGCGCGCTCTTCGACCCCGACGGGAGCCTTGTCGCCAACGCCCCTCATATCCCCGTCCACCTGGGCTCCATGGGCACGAGCGTGCAGGAGGTCATCCGGCGACGCGGCGACAGCATGCGCCCGGGTGACACGTACGCGGTCAACGACCCGTACCACGGCGGCACCCACCTCCCCGACATCACCGTGATCACCCCGGTCTTCGACACGGAGGGTGAGCGCATCCTGTTCTACGTCGCCTCGCGCGGTCACCACGCCGAGATCGGCGGCATCGCCCCGGGCTCCATGCCGGCGAACAGCCGCACCATCGAGGAAGAGGGCATCCTCTTCGACAACTGGCTGCTCGCCGAGAACGGCCGCTTCCGCGAGGCCGAGACGCTCCGCCTGCTCACCGAGGCGCCCTACCCCTCGCGCAATCCGAAGACCAACCTCGCCGACCTGCGTGCCCAGATCGCGGCCAACCAGAAGGGCGTCGACGAAGTCGCCCGCATGATCGAGAACTTCGGCCTCGACGTCGTCCAGGCCTACATGCGGCACGTACAGGACAACGCGGAGGAAGCCGTACGCCGTGTCATCGACGCACTGGAAGACGGTGAGTTCGCCTACGAGACCGACTCTGGGGCGGTCATCCGTGTCCGTGTCTGCGTAGACCGCGAAAAACGCTCCGCCACCGTCGACTTCACGGGCACTTCCCCGCAGCTCACCACCAACTTCAACGCACCTTTCGCGGTGGTCAACGCCGCAGTCCTGTACGTCTTCCGCACCCTGGTCGCCGACGACATCCCGCTCAACGACGGCTGTCTGCGCCCGCTGGACATCGTGGTGCCGCGCGGTTCGATGCTCGCTCCCGAGCCCCCGGCCGCCGTGGTCGCGGGCAATGTGGAGACCTCTCAGGCGATCACCGGCGCGCTGTACGGAGCCCTGCGTGTGCAGGCCGAGGGATCCGGAACGATGAACAACGTCACCTTCGGCAATGAGCGGTACCAGTACTACGAGACGGTGGCCTCCGGGTCCGGCGCCGGCGACGGCTTCCCCGGCGCCTCCGTCGTGCAGACCCACATGACCAACTCGCGGCTCACCGACCCCGAGATCCTGGAGTGGCGACTGCCGGTCCGGCTCGACGAGTTCGCGGTCCGACCGGGCAGCGGTGGCGCGGGGCGCTGGAGCGGCGGGGACGGGGCCGTGCGCCGTATCCGGTTCCACCAGCCCATGACCGTCTCCACGCTGTCCCAGCACCGCAGGGTCCCGCCCTACGGCATGGCCGGCGGCGAGCCCGGAGCGCTCGGCGCCAACCGGGTGGAGCGCGCGGACGGCACGGTCACGGAACTTGGCGCAAGTGATACGGCGGACGTCGGCCCCGGCGACGTACTTGTCATCGAAACCCCCGGCGGCGGGGGCTACGGCCCACCGTCGCACGACCCCCATCAAGCAGGAGAAGAGATCGATGATCTTCGGGCGTTCTGAGCGCGGCAAGCCCCCGGTCGAGCCCGTCACGCTCAAGATCCTGGTGGCTGGTGGCTTCGGGGTGGGCAAGACGACTCTGGTGGGTGCGGTCAGCGAGATCAAACCGCTGCGTACCGAGGAAGTGCTCACCGAGGCGGGCCGCCCGGTCGACGACACCAGCGGTGTGGAGGGCAAGCACACCACCACGGTCGCCATGGACTTCGGCCGCATCACGCTCCGCGAGGACCTGGTGCTCTACCTCTTCGGGACGCCCGGACAGGACCGCTTCTGGTTCTTGTGGGACGAGCTCGCCTCCGGCTCCCTGGGCGCCGTGGTACTCGCCGACACGCGCCGCCTGGAGGACTGTTTCGCGGCTGTCGACTACTTCGAGCGGCGCTCCATACCGTTCGTGATGGGCGTCAACTGCTTCGAGGGATCGGCCCGATACCCGGTCGACGACGTCCGTCAGGCGCTCGACCTCGACGACGACGTTCCGGTCGTGCTGTGCGACGCGAGAGACCGGGAGTCGGCCAAGGAGGTCCTCATCGAGGTCGTCCAGCACGCGATGGCGTACGGAGCCGACCGGCGCGAACCGGTCACCACCTGACCCGCGCTTACGGTCCGAACCGCGGATACGGCCCGTACCCCCGCCGACCGGGGTACGAGCCGCAGTCCCGCACGCGCGTGTGGCTCACGCGAGACACACGCACGCGTGGACCCCTGTTTCAGCTGACGTCGCCCTCGTGCCAGCCGAAGCTCTTCTCCACCGCCTTGCGCCAGTTGTGGTACTCACGGTCGCGCACGGAGGCCTCCATGGACGGTGTCCACTCGACGTCCTTGCGCCAGTGCGACTTCAGCTCGTCGAGGTCGTTCCACACACCGGTCGCGAGCCCGGCCGCGTAGGCCGCCCCCAGACATGTCGTCTCGGACACCCGGGGACGGATCACCGGCACCCCCAGGACGTCCGCCTGGTGCTGCATCAGCAGGTTGTTCTTGGTCATGCCGCCGTCCACCTTCAGGGTGGTGATCTGCACGCCGGAGTCCTGGAACATGGCGTCCACGACCTCACGGGTCTGCCAGCTCGTCGCCTCCAGGACCGCGCGGGCGAGGTGTGCCTTGGTGACGTACCGGGTGAGACCGGTGACGACCCCGCGCGCGTCGGAGCGCCAGTAGGGTGCGAACAGGCCGGAGAACGCGGGCACGATGTACGCGCCGCCGTTGTCGTCGACGCTCGCGGCCAGCGTCTCGATCTCGTCGGCGCTGCGGATGATGCCGAGCTGGTCGCGGAACCACTGCACCAGGGCGCCGGTGATCGCGATCGATCCCTCGAGGCAGTAGACGGGCGCCTCGCCGCCGATCTTGTAGCCCATGGTCGTCAGCAGCCCGTTCTTCGACGGGACCGGCCGGTTGCCGGTGTTGAGCAGCAGGAAACTGCCGGTGCCGTAGGTGTTCTTGGCCGTGCCCACGTCATAGCAGGCCTGCCCGAAGACCGCCGCCTGCTGGTCGCCGAGCGCCGAGGCGACGGGGACGCCCGCCAGCTGGCCCACGGCGGTGCCGTACACCTCGGCCGACGACCTGATCTCGGGCAGTACGGCCTCGGGGACGTTCATCGCCGCGAGGATGGACGGGTCCCACTGAAGGGTCTCCAGGTTCATCAGCATGGTGCGTCCGGCGTTGGTGACGTCGGTGACGTGCCGCCCGCCGTCCGTGCCGCCGGTCAGGTTCCAGATCAGCCAGGAGTCGATGGTGCCGAAGGCGATCTCGCCGCGCTCGGCACGCGCGCGCAGCCCCGGCACGTTGTCGAGCAGCCAGGCCGCCTTGGGGCCGGAGAAGTAGCTGGCCAGCGGCAGTCCGGTCTGTTCGCGGAAGCGGTCCTGGCCGTCCGTGCCGCCCAGCTCGTTGCAGAGCGCCGAGGTCCGGGTGTCCTGCCAGACGATCGCGTTGTGCACGGGCTTGCCGGTGGCCCGGTCCCACAGGACCGTCGTCTCACGCTGATTGGTGATGCCGAGCGCGCTCAGCTGGTCGGCGCGCAGCCCGGCCTTGGCGATCGCTCCCGCGACCACCGCCTGCACCTTGGACCAGATCTCGGTGGCGTCGTGCTCCACCCAGCCCGGCTTGGGGAAGATCTGGCGGTGCTCGCGCTGGTCGACGGCGACGATCGCGCCGCCCCGGTCGAAGATGATGCAGCGGCTGGAGGTGGTGCCCTGGTCGATTGCGGCGACGTACTTCTCGGCGTTCTCCGTCATGACGTCCCCTTACGTCTTCTTCGTCAGAAGCGTGCGTGAGAAAGGCTGCGTTCTCGTCAGAAGGCTGCGTTGTAGATCGCGGCCCCGATGGCGGCACCAGCGATCGGGCCGACCACCGGGATCCAGGAGTAACTCCACTCCGAGGTGCCCTTGTTGGGAATCGGGAGCAATGCGTGGGTGAGGCGCGGTCCCAGGTCACGGGCCGGATTGATGGCGTACCCGGTGGGGCCGCCCAGAGAGAGTCCGATACCGACCACGAGGAACGCGATGAGCTGGACGGGCAGTCCCGCGTCACCGATTCCCGCCACGTGTTTGTGGCCGCCGACCATGGCCAGAATGGGCAGCATCAGGCCGATGGTGGCGATGGTCTCGGTGATGAGGTTCTGCACGGGATGGTCGATTTCTGGCCTGGTCGAGAAGATGCCCAGCGTCTCGATCGCCTTGTCCTCGTCGGCGTTGAGGTTGAACTGGCCGAGGTAGAGCAGCCAGCAGAGCACGGCGCCGACGACGGCGCCCGCGAACTGGCCCAGAATGTAGAAGGGCACGTCCTCCCACTTCGTCGAGCCCTCGATGGCGAAACCGATGGTCACGGCCGGGTTGATCTGACCGCCGGACAGCGGTGCCGCGGTGTAGGCACCGGCGAGCACGCCGAAACCCCAGCCGAACGCGATGACGACCCAGCCGGCACCCTGCGCCTTGGACTTGTTGAGGGTGACCGCGGCACAGACGCCCGCGCCGAACAGAATCAGAATCGCAGTGCCGATCAACTCGCCGACAAGAATGTCGCCGTTGCTCATGGCGGCTCCTAGGCCTCGCCCGGAGCGGTCCGCTCCGGGCCACCGTGTGGGGTGCGTTTCCCATGGCTACTTCAGCCGAGGGCAGGGAGGTCCCGCGCCCCGCCCGGCGTCCGTGACGAGCGTGCCGTCGCAGCGGAATCGCCCGTGGGGGACGGCCTGCGGAACAGGTCGAAAACCCGAGCGGCGCGGTGCTTGAAGACGCCCGAATGCGGCGATGCCGACTGACATCCGGAAGTGTTCACCGGTGCCCAGGGGGCGTCAAGGTCGGCGACGGCAACGGTTGAGGGCCGCGAACGAGCCACGATCGGGGCACGGTACGGGCCTGCCCGATGTACCTGCCTCGGGCAGACCGTCTCCCGACCCTCACCCGTCACAAGGGCCCCGGGCCGCATGGTCGTCGCCCAGGGCTCCCGGCCCGTCGCTCAACCGGCCTGCGCCCGCTCCGCCCCCGAACCACGCAGGACCTCATGACCCGGCAGTCCCGCCTGTCCCAGCACCCAACTCGCCCCGCTCAGCGCCTTCGCGGCCCGCTTGAGCGGTGCCAGACAGGCCGCCGCCTGTCGGTGGTCGCTCACGCTGCCCGGCGCGCACAGGATCGTGGCCAGCGACAATGTGACAGGACATCCGCCCGCCGACCAGGGTGCGTCAAGCACCGAACCGGCCAGCGGACCGAGAGTCTCCGGGTCCGCGAGGACCAGGAAGTCGTCGCCGCCGATGTGCCCCACGCGGGTCGCCCCGGAAGCGGCGTGCTGCAGCGCCCGCCCGACCGCCCGGATCAGTTCGTCGCCCGCCGCGAAGCCCGCTCCGTCGTTGACCTGCTTGAAGTGGTCGACATCGAGCCAACTGAGCGCGAAGATCAAGCCGTCGGCGATCCGCCGGTCCACCTCGCCGGTGATCGCGTCCGAACCGGGCAGCCTGGTCAACGGGTTGAGCCCGGCCGCCTCTTCGACCCGGCTCTCGGAGAGTGCTCGTACGAGATCGGCAAGGCGTACGACTCCCACGCACCGCCCGTAGTGATCGACGACCGCGACATCGTCCGACGTACGGTCCCGCTCGCCGTCCGCGACCACGTCGAGGACCTCCCACGCGGTCGCGTCGACGCCGACCGTACGCGGCGGATCGCCGAGCTTGGCGGCCGGCCGGTCGGCGTACAGGGCATGCCCGTACCGCCCCGACATCGACAGCAGGAACCGTGACCGGTGCACCGAGCGGACCGGGATCCCGGAGGGGTCCACGAGCAGTACACCGGACACGTCGGACGATCCGGTGAGCAGCGCCCGCACCTGCCCGGCGGACGCCGTCGCGGGCAGTAGTGCGGCGGGCCGCACGAACTGCCGTACCGACGGCCCCGACCGGGGCGCCACCGCGAGGCCGGGGGAGAGAGCCGGAACGTATACGTCCGCGACGGGCAGCCGAGCCGGCGGTGCGAACAGCTCGCGCTGCGCCAGCTGCGCCCCCGCCGACACCGCGGCCGCGCACTGCAGCTCCGTCTCGACGCCCTCCACGGACAGCAGTGCGCCCAACTGCTCGCACAGTGTCCGCATCGCCCGGACCGCCGCCGGCCGCGCCAGCAGGGACGCGTCGAGCTTCATCAGCTCGGGCGCGAGGTCCGTGAGCAGCCGCAGGGGTACGTCACCGTCGCCCACCCCGTCGGCGCAGATCCGGAAGCCCTCGCTCCGCACGGTGGACACCGCCTCGAGCAGGGCGTGGTGCGGCACATGCGTGTACGGCGGACCGACGTCGATCGTCACTTCCCACGGCAGCCGACCGGCCTCCCGCACGGCGTCGCGCAGCGCCGCGAGCCTTCCGAGATCGGCCAGTGTCCCGGCGAAGACATTCACGTGCAGCGGCAGCATCGTCTCCCTGTGGGCCGCCGCGCGGATCGCCAACGCCGCCAGTCGGCCGTCGAGTTCGGGGTCGCGGCGGGCCTGCGCCAGGATGTCACCGGACTCGGGACGGGCGAGTATCTCCAGCGCCGCAACCCCTCCGGTCGTCAGATTGACGACCGGCTGGAAGGCGAAGCGGACAGTATCCGTCCAGGAGGGCACGGGAGCATACTGGCCGCGCCCGCGTACGCCCGGGCGCGATTCACGAGCTGTTCACGCAGCATTCCGAGGTCGTCACACCGAGTGCGGACGCGGCGGGGACGAGCGTCCGTTGACGGCGGTCGTCGCAGCGCACGACGGTCCTCGACGCGGTGCGCTCGGCCGGCCGCCGACTCAGCGGACGGCGATGACCGACGAGCCGTGTCCGAACAGCCCCTGGTTCGCCGTGATTCCCACGCGCGCGCTCGCGACCTGCCGGTCACCCGCGTCTCCGCGCAGCTGCCATGTCAGCTCGCACACCTGGGCTATGGCCTGCGCCGGAACGGCCTCTCCGAAGGAGGCCAGTCCGCCGCTGACGTTCACCGGTATGCGCCCGCCCAGCGTCGTGGCACCCTCCCGCAGTAGCTTGGCGGCCTCGCCCTCCCCGCACAGCCCCAGATCCTCGTACCACTGCAGTTCCAGGGCTGTGGACAGGTCGTACACCTCGGCGAGCGAGAGGTCCTCGGGACCGATGCCCGCTTCCTCGTACGCCGCCCGAGCGATCGAGGCCCGGAAGGTGCCGACCGCGGGCTCCACCGCGACAGCGGAGTCCGTGGCGATGTCCGGGAGATCGAGCACGGTGTTGGGGTAGCGCGGTGTCACCGTCGACACCGCTCGGATCCGTACGGGGTCCGCCGTCCCGTGCCGTCGCGCGAAGTCCATGCTCGACAGCACGAGGGCGGCGCCCCCGTCGGAGGTCGCGCAGATGTCGAGCAGCCGCAACGGGTCGGCGACGACGGCGGAACCCGCCACATCCTCGGCGGTGACCCTCTTGCGGTACCGCGCGTTCGGATTCAACGCCCCCAGGGCGGCGTTCTTCACCTTGACCTGCGCGAAGTCCTCCAAGGTGTCCCCGTGCACGGCCATCCGCCGCCTCGCGTACAGCCCGAAGTACGTCGGATTCGTCGCTCCGAGGACCCGGAACCGCAGCCAGTCGGGATCGTCCGGCCTGTCTCCGCCCGCCGGGCGGAAGAATCCCTTGGGCGCCGCGTCGGCACCGACCACGAGGACCACGTCCGCGAGGCCCGAAAGGATCTGTGCCCGCGCCGTGTTGACAGCTTGCGCCCCCGACGCGCACGCGGCGTACACACTCGTGACCCGCGCTCCCTGCCAGCCGAGCGCCTTCGCGAACGTCGCTCCCGCCACGTACCCCGGATAGCCGGCGCGGACGGTGTCCGCGCCCACGATCGAGCCGACGTCCCGCCAGTCGATCCCCGCGTCGGCCAGCGCCGCGCGCGCCGCCGCGACCCCGTATTCGACGAAACCGCGCCCCCACTTGCCCCACGGGTGCATGCCCGCGCCGAGCACCGCCACCTCATCGCTCATGCCCTCACCCCCGTCCGCCACATGCCCTTCATGCCGTCACCCCCGTCGGCCGCCAGTGCCACGTCGTCCAGGTCGTCTCCTCGTCCTCGTTCAGGACGCCGGGGACGACCTCCACCTCCATGCCCACCGCCAGGTCGGAGACGGTGATTCCGGGAACCGTCTGTCCGAGTACGACGATCCGCTCGGATTCCAGCTCCACAGCGATCAACGCATAGGGTTCCCACGAGAGTTCCGTATCGGTCACATACGGTGACGGAGGCCGGTACCGGCTGTCGGTGTACGACCAGACGCAACCGCGTCGGGACAGCGGCATCTCGGTCAGCTCGCCGCCCCGGCACCCCGGATTTCGGCAGAAGGCGTCCTCGCGGGGGAAGAAGACCGAGGTGCACGCGGAGCAGCGCGTGCCGAGGAGATGGAAGTCGTCCCCGTCCCCGGCGAACCATCCGGTGACCACAGGTGTGCGTGTACGCGACAAGACCCCTCCACGGCAGTGGATCTGACGGAACGTCAGAAGTGTGCCACGGGCACCGGGAAATGGGCAGCGCGACGGGGAGAACCATGCAGGCCTAGTGGGCGTCGGAGTATCGGGAGGTACGGCCGGGGCCCACGGGGGTGGTTCCGGCCGTACCCCCCAGGCCGGCTCTGGGCGCCCTTGAGCAGTCCCGGAGTTTCTCACTCGATGGTGTCCGACCGTATGCGATCCCTTCCCCGACGGACCCCGCGCCTGATAGATGCAAGGGACATGACACGACTCTCCACCGCCGTGCGCGGTCTGGTGACCACGCTCGCCGCCTTACTGGCCGTGACCGCCGCCTCCGCCACCGCCCGGGCGACACCCGAGCCGAAGGCTCCCGAGGACTTCGTGGCCCTGAGATCCGTGGACCCGACGATCATCCAGGAGATGCGCTACTTCACGCCGCACAACTTCGTGGGCGAGCGCATCGACGGCTACCAGCAGCCGATCTGCATCCTCACCCGGCCCGCCGCCGAGGCCCTCCACAAGGCTCAGGTGACACTGCTGCACCAGGGCTACACCCTCAAGGTGTACGACTGTTACCGGCCGCAGCGCGCCGTCGACCACTTCGTGCGCTGGGCCGAGGACCTCGACGACCAGGCGATGAAGCCCGAGTTCTATCCGCAGGTCGACAAGACCCGGCTGTTCGAGGACGGTTACATCGCGGAGAAATCCGGGCACAGCCGCGGCTCGACGATGGACCTCACGATCGTGCGGCTCCCGGCGAAGCCGACCCGACCGTACGTCCCCGGAGAACCCCTCGTGCCCTGCTACGGGCCCAAGGCCGAGCGCTTCCCTGACAACTCCGTGGACATGGGCACCGGCTTCGACTGCTTCGACACCCTCGCCCACACGCTGGACCCACGCGTCCAGGGCGTGCAGCGAGCCAACCGGTTGCTCCTGAAGAGCACGCTCGAAGACCTCGGATTCGTCAACCTCGCCGAGGAGTGGTGGCACTACACGTACAAGCCCGAGCCCCACCCCGACACGTACTTCGACTTCCCCGTGTCCAAGAAGTCACTGACTTCGTCCCCCTGAGCCGGGTCGGTCCGCCCCGTGACGGCGGGGCGGACCCGCATCGCAAGACGCACATGGAGAGGCGCCCGGACCCGCACCTCATGAGCCACCCGAAGACGAGCCCGGAGTGATCGGCTACAGTCCGCGGCGTGTCCGCAACCCCGCACCCACCCGCCGACTTCGCGCCGGACTCGCACTGTTCGAGCTGCGGAGCACCCTACGGAGAGGGCAACTCCGGATGGCCCCGCACCTGCGCCGTCTGCGGCAGCGTGGCCTACCGCAATCCGCTGCCGGTCGCGGTGGCCCTGCAGCCCGTCTACGACGACAGGGGCACCGCCCTGGTCGTCATCACCCGGACCATCGCCCCCGCGCGCGGGGGCATCGCGCTGCCCGGAGGGTTCATCGACCACCGAGAAGACTGGCGGCACGCCGTCGCCAGGGAACTCAAGGAGGAGACGGGAATCGACGTGGCGAGCCGCGAGGTCCGGCTCGCCGACGCGATGAGCTCTCCCGCCGGTCACCTGCTCCTCTTCGGGCTCCTCCCGGAGCGCCCGGCCGCCGAACTGCCGCCGTCCGCCGCCACGGACGAGACGGAGGGCTGGCATCTGTTGCGCCGGCCCGCCGAGCTCGCCTTCCCGCTGCACACCCTGGCCGCGCGGGCATGGTTCGAGGGACGGTACTGAGGGGACCGCACGGGGTGCTCACAGGCCGTTACCGCGCCCCGAGGCCCCGCACCCGGACCAGACGCTCCGGCTCGCTCGGTCCGCCCTCCCCGTCCCGCCGGACCACCACGCGCTGCCCCTCCCAGCGCGTCACATAGCGTTCGAGTTCGGGCTCGTCCCAGCCGTCGCCGAGGTCCGGCACAGCGAGCCCGCCCCCGACCCGCCCGCGCGCCGGAGCCCACGCCTCCAGCTCCAGGCCGCCGTCGTCGCCCCGAACGGGAACGACGGCACCCGCGCGCGCCAGCACCGGAATCCGTGACAAAGGGGCGTCGAGCAAGACCTGGGCCGGCCCCTCGTACACCTCCTCCGTGACCGTGTCGTACCAACGCCCCCGAGGCAGCTGCACCGCACGACGGTCGGCCCCGTGGTCCAACACCGGTGCCACCAGGAGGCAGTCACCGAGCATGAAGGCGTCCTCGCAGTCCCTGAGCGACCGGTCCTCGGGCGCCGCCCACCACAGGGGCCGCACATAGGGTGCGCCGGTGCGGCGGGCCAGCTGTGCCAGCGTCATGAAGTACGGGAGCAGCCGCCGCCGCTCGACGAGAGCCGCGCGCGCGTGCTCCAGCACGTCGTCACCGAACTCCCAGGGCTCCCGGCGCCCAGCCCGCAGACTCGCGTGCGTGCGGAACAGCGGCAGATACGCGCCGAGCTGGAACCACCGCAGGTACAGCTCGGGCGAAGGGCTGCCGTCGAAACCCCCCACGTCGGGACCCGAGTACGGCACCCCGCACAGCCCGAGCCCCATCACCAGCGACAGCGAGGCACGCAGCCCGGGCCAGCCGGTGGCCACGTCTCCGGACCAGGTCCCTCCGTAGCGTTGCATTCCGGCCCACCCGGAGCGCGAGAAGAGGAACGGCCGCTCCTGGGGATCCAGCTCGCGCAGGCCCTCGTACGCGGCCCGAGCCATGCCCAGTGCGTACACGTTGTGCGCCTCGCGATGGTCACCGTCGCGTCCATCCAGGGAGTGCCGAGCCGATCTCGGCAGCGTCGACTCCCCGAACGCCGTGAACGACGTCGGCTCGTTCATGTCGTGCCAGAAGCCCGCGAACCCCTGCGCCAGCCGCTCCTCGTAGAGGCCGCCCCACCACTGCCGCACGCGCGCGTGCGTGAAGTCCGGATAGACCGACTCCCCGGGCCACGCGACACCCCGCACCAGTCGGCCCGAGGCATCCTCTACGAAGGCGTCCTCGGCGACGCCGCTGTCGTACACCGCGTTGCCCGGCTCGGCCTTGACCGCCGGGTCGACGATCGACACCAGCCGGATGCCGTCGCGGCGCAGTTCCTCGGCGAGCGCCGGCAGCTTCGGAAAGCGCTCCCGGTCCACCGTGAACACCTGGTGCGCGTCGTAGTGATCGATGTCCAGGTGGACCGCGTCGAGCGGCAGGCCGCGCTCCTGATAGCCCGCGACGATCCGCCGCACCTCCTGCTCGCTGCCGAAGCCCCAGCGCGCGTGATGGTGCCCCAGGGCCCACGCGGGCGGCAGCGCGGGCGCCCCCGTGAGCGAGACCCAGGCGTGCAGCACACGCGCGGGGGTGCCCACCATCACCCAACAGCGCAGCGGGCCGCCGTCCATCCGCAGCTCGCACGTCCCGGCCCGGTCGTGCCCAGACCCCGCGCCCTCCTCTCCCTCGCGCAGGCTCACCGTGCCGTCCCAGGAGGTGTCGTGGAACACGAGATGGGTGCCCGCATCGGAGACCACCATCTGCACGGGCATCGTGATGTACAGCGGATCGTCGCCCGGTGCGAAGGGGTGCCCGGGATCCGTGTTCCACAGCCGGTACGCACCGTCGCGCAGCCTGGGACCGGCCGCACGCCCGCCCAGGCCGAAGAACCGTGCGTCGGCGGCGACTTCGGAGCGCTGCATCCAGCGCGCCGCGCCCCCGTCGACCGGTTCCCACCAACGGGGTGGCAGATCACGGCGCAGGATCACACCACCGGGGGTCCGCACCTCGACGGCACCGTGCCGGGAGACGACGACCGTCACCCGTTCGGCGACCACCCGCCAGCCGCCGTCCTTGTCGGGCTCCAGGACGGCGCGCGGGTCCGGCTCCGGGCAGCGGCCCGCGAGCGCGTACGACGGCTCAGGACCGGCCCCGTCCCAGCCCCAGAACACCGCCCCGCTCACCGCGACCGTGATCTTCAACTCGGACCGCGTGAACCGGACGACCCCACCCCCGGGCCCCGGCTCCACCCCCTGCACCAGGCCCGGCACCCGCGCGCGCTCGGCCCCCCGGCGCGGCAGCCCGGCGGCGTCGGCACGCCACCTTCGCCATCCGGCCCGCACGGTGAGCAACCCCTGGGCCGCCCCCGTCGAACCGACCGTCTTCACCGAACGCACCAGGTCACGACCGTCCATGCTGCTCACCCTGCCATTGCCTGCGCCAAATGAGTGAGCCGTTCAACTGCCGTTCACCCGTGGTGGGGGCACATCTTCACGCGGACGACCATCTACGGCACACCCTGGTGCGGAAGTCGATCACATGGCATCGTCCGTGTCAGCCGCGTGACGCGCACACCCCAGCTCGTGCGCGACCGACGCCCACAGTCCGGGAGCAGCCGCATGTCCACCGCGAACCCCTCAGCGCTCTGGCAGCCCGACCCAGAGCGCATCGCCCAGGCGCAGGTCACGAAGTTCCAGGCCTGGGCGGCCGAGCACCACGGAGCCCCGTCCGACGGCGGCTACCCGGCGTTGCACAGCTGGTCGGTACGGGAACTGGACGCGTTCTGGAAGGCCGTCACCGAGTGGTTCGACGTACGGTTTTCGACCCCCTACGCGCGCGTGCTCGGCGACCGCTCGATGCCCGGCGCCGAGTGGTTTCCCGGGGCGACCCTGAACTACGCCGAGCACGCCCTGCGCGCGGCCGAGACCCGCACGGACGAACCGGCGCTCCTCTACGTCGACGAGACCCATGAGGCGACCCCGGTGAGCTGGTCCGAGCTGCGCCGCCAGGTCGGCTCCCTGGCCGCCGAGCTGCGCGCCCTCGGAGTACGCCCGGGAGACCGCGTCAGCGGCTATCTCCCGAACATTCCGCAGGCCGTGGCCGCCCTGCTCGCCACGGCCGCCGTGGGGGCCGTGTGGACGTCCTGCGCCCCCGATTTCGGCGCGCGCAGTGTCCTCGACCGCTTCCAGCAGGTCGAACCCGTCGTGCTCTTCACGGTCGACGGCTACCGCTATGGCGGCAAGGAGCACGACCGCCGGGACGTGGTCGCCGAGCTGCGCCGCGAACTGCCGACCCTGCGTGCCGTCGTCCACATCCCGATGCTCGGCACCGAAGCCCCCGAAGGCGCCCTGGACTGGTCCGAGCTGACCTCGGCGGACGTGGCGCCCGTCTTCGAGCAGGTCCCCTTCGACCACCCTCTGTGGGTGCTGTACTCCTCCGGTACGACCGGCCTCCCCAAGGCCATCGTCCAGTCCCAGGGAGGCATCCTCGTCGAGCACCTCAAGCAACTGGGCCTGCACTGCGACCTCGGTCCCGAGGACCGCTTCTTCTGGTACACGTCCACCGGCTGGATGATGTGGAACTTCCTCGTCTCCGGCCTGCTCACGGGCGCCACGATCGTCCTCTACGACGGCAGCCCCGGCTACCCGGACACGGCCGCCCAGTGGCGGATCGCCGAACGCACGGGAGCGACCCTCTTCGGCACGTCCGCCGCGTATGTGATGGCTTGCCGCAAGGCGGGTGTCCACCCCTCCCGGGACTTCGACCTCACGCGCGTGCAGTGTGTCGCGACGACCGGCTCGCCCCTGCCGCCGGACGGCTTCCGCTGGCTGCACGACGAGGTCCGCGACGACCTGTGGATCGCCTCCGTCAGCGGTGGCACGGACGTGTGCTCCTGCTTCGCGGGAGCGGTTCCGACGCTCCCGGTGTACATCGGGGAACTCCAGGCCCCCGGCCTCGGCACCGACCTCCAGTCCTGGGACCCCGGCGGCAAGCCCCTGACCGACGAGGTCGGTGAGCTGGTGGTCACCAACCCGATGCCGTCCATGCCCATCCGTTTCTGGAACGATCCCGACGGCAGCCGCTACCACGACAGCTACTTCGACACGTATCCCGGCGTCTGGCGCCACGGTGACTGGGTCACCGTCACCTCGCGTGGTTCCGTCGTCATCCACGGTCGCTCGGACTCGACGCTCAACCGCCAGGGGGTGCGCATGGGGTCGGCCGACATCTACGAAGCCGTCGAACGCCTCCCCGAGATCAAGGAGTCGCTCGTCATCGGCATCGAACAGCCCGACGGCGGCTACTGGATGCCCCTCTTCGTCCACCTCGCCCCCGGAGCCGCGCTCGACGAGGCCCTTCTGAACCGCATCAAGCAGACCATCCGCGAACAGCTCTCCCCGCGTCACGTTCCCGACGAGGTCATCGAGGTCCCCGGCGTCCCGCACACCCTCACGGGCAAACGCATCGAGGTCCCCGTCAAGCGCCTTCTCCAGGGAGCCCCTTTGGAGAAGGCGGTCAACGTCAGCTCCGTGGACAACGTCGAGCTGCTGCACTTCTACGAAGAGCTGGCTCGCAAGCGCGGCTGATCAACCTCCGTAGGTGGCCTCGGACTCACCGAGCACGACAGCGAAGTCCGAGGCCAGGCGCACCGCGTCGGTGGGTTCGAGTTCCGCGACCGAGATCCGTACACCGGGCGGGGAAGCGAGCCTGAACCGCGCACCCGCAGCGACCCACCACCCGTGGGACCGCAGCCCATTGACGACGGCCGACTCGTCCCGCACCGGTACCCAGACATTCATTCCGCTCACGGAATGAGCCTCGATGCCACGCTCCGCGAACTCGTGGAGCAGTGTGTTCCGCCGCAGCGCGTACGTTTCTTCGGCGCGCGCGACCAACGCGCGTGTGTCGTCGTCCGTCATCAGCCCGTACACCGTCTCCTGGAGGAGGTGGCTGACCCAGCCGGAGGTGAGCAGCATCCGGCCGTCGTGCCGGGCCAGCGTGATCGGATCGCAAGCCGCCGCCGCCCACCGCAGGTCCGTCCCCAGGAACTTGCTCACGGTCCGTACGTGCACCCAGCGCGTCAGACCGCCCGCGGCCAACGTGTGAAGAGGCGCATCGGCGACGGCGGACGCATGGTCGTTCTCCACCACCAGCACATCGGGCTCTTCCCGGAGTGCGGCGACCAGAGCGTCCCGGCGCTCCGCCGAGAAGCGACCGCCGTACGGATTCTGCCCCCGTGGACTGCACACCACCGCTCGTACGCCGGCCCGTAGCGCGTCTCGCAGGGCCTCGGGCCGCATCCCCTGGTCGTCCACCGCGACCGGGACCGTACGCAGCCCCAGAGCCGTGACCAGGTCCAGCAGATGGTGGTAGCCGGGGTCTTCCATGGCGACGGCGTCACCGGGGCGCAACTCCACCGACAGCAGCCGCCCGATCAGATCGAGCGCGCCATGTGCGAAGGTCACGTGGTCCGTCGGCACACCGTCCGGTCCCAGCCAGTCGCGCACCGCGTCCTCCAACCGCGCCAGACGCGGAGTGCTGCGGTGCGACCGCGCGCCGGGGGAGAGCCGCGAGGGCGGTACCAGGCGCGGAAGCAGCCGCGGGTCAGGATGGCCGCCCGCCAAGTCCCGTAGCCCGTCCGGCACTTTCGGGGGTCTCCGTGACGCCACCGCGGGAGCCGCGGCGACCACGGTCCCGCCCCGCCCGCGCGTCACGACGATCCCGCGCCGCCGCAGTTCCTTGTACGCCGTCGCGACCGTTCCCGGGCTCACCCCGAGTTGGTCGGCAAGCCCGCGCACCGGAGGCAGCGCCGCACCCGGCCCCAACGCGCCTTCGGCCACGCCTCGTTCGACGGACGAGGCAATTCCCTTGGCCGTCGTACCACCGATCCCATATTGTGTTGCCACATTGCCAAGTATGTATCAATACAAAAATGGAAGCAAGGGGGAACGGTGGGCCCGATCAGTCGCGCAGCCGCCGCATGGTCGTCACGCATTCCAGGAGGCCCCGACGGCCGGAGAATGCTCTGGATCGCCCTCGTCGACCGGACCGGCAGCGGCCTGTGGGCAGCCGTCTCGGTCCTGTACTTCACCTACGTCACCGGCCTGTCCGTGGCACAGGTCGGTACCCTCGCCGCGGTCTCGGGGGCCATCGGTATCGCCGGCGCACCACTCGGCGGCCGCATCGCCGACCGCCTGCCCCTGACCCGCGTCCTGATCTTCCTGCAGATCCTGCGAGCCCTGGCCTCCCTCGCACTGCTCACCACCGACAACTACGCCCTGCTGCTGGCCTTCTCGGCCGCCGGCAGCTTCGGCGACCGGGCCGCCAATGTGCTCACCAAGCTGTACGCCACCCGCGTCTCGGGACCCGACCGCGTCCGCTACCAGGCCGTCACCAGAACCGTCGCCAACGCCGGATGGGCCCTGGGCGGCCTCACCGCCGCGGCCGCCCTCACCGTCGGCACCACCACCGCCTACCAATGGCTCCTGACAGGAGACGCCCTGTCGTTCGTCGCCGCGGCCCTCCTCACCGTGCGCTGCGCCGAACCGCCGTCCCCCGCACGCACGATCGCCACGTCCAAGGACCCGGTCCCCACCACCAAGCCGGCCAACCCATGGCGCGACCGCGGCTACCTCGCGTACGTCGCCACCGAGACCGTCCTCTTCCTCGACGACGCCGTGTTCAAGGTCGGCCTGCCACTCTGGATCGCCCACTCCGACCAGGCACCACACGGGCTCGCCCCGCTGCTCATGGTCCTCAACAACGTGATGGTCGTGGCCCTTCAGGTGCCCCTGGCCCGCTTCGGCGCCACGACGGCCGCCGCGCGCTCCCTGCTGCTACCCCTCTCCGGGGCCTTCGCTCTCGGCGGCGTCGCCATGACGCTCTCGGCCACAGGCGGAGTCATCACCACCGCGCTGTTCCTCACGACCTCGGCCATCGCCTTCACCGTGGCGGAGATGCTGCACGCCACCGTCTCCTGGGAACTCTCCGTCGCCCTCGCGCCCGGGACGGCCCAGGGCGCCTACCTCGGCGTCCATGGACTGGCGCAGTCCGCCCAGCGAAGCATTGGACCACTAGCCGTCACCGCAGCCATCGCGACCGGCCCGCTCGGCTGGACGGTCTTCGGCACCACCATCGCTGTGACCTGCGTGTTTCAGCACCGTATGGTGCGCGACCACCTCTCCAGCCCCGCGTTGTCAGTGCCTCCAGTTACTGTGAGTGAGCATTGATCGACTGTGCACAGGGGGAAACATGGCGCACACCGAGCACCAGACCATGCGACGCGTCCTGCGTCGTGAAATCGCCGGCACCATCGGTCTGCTGACCGACGAGCACGACTTCACGGCGATGCGGCGCTACCGCACCTTCACGTTCAAGGACCACACGACCTACCTCCAGCAGGTGGAATCCCTGCTCAAGACCCTGGCAGCCCAGGGCAGCCACACCACGGTCGCGCTCTTCGACCCAGAGGAATACGCGGAGTTCTGCACCCACAACGGCCTGGAACCCGACGCCGTCACCAGCCGTACACGCTTCACCGCGGAACTCGCCGCCTCCGGGCCCACCGTTCCGTACGAAGGACAGCCCCTCGACGAACTCGTTCCCGACCTCGTCGACGAAGCCGTCCGCAAAGCGACCTGGGAGTACGCGACCACGCTCCTGGCCCGCATCGGCAACTGCGCATCCTGCGGAGAGGACATCGGACGGGCGGCCTTCGCCCGCGCCACGCACCTGCTCACCCGCGTCCTCGACACCGCGAGCCCCGGCGAGCGCCATCTCGTGTGCAGCGTTTTCGCGGCACCCGAAACACTCGTCGCGGTGCTGCGGGCCGACGACGACGCCGAGGGCACCACCCGCCTCGACGAGGCGGAAGCCCTCGAATTCACCACCGTCCTCGCCTTGGGCCTCGCCACCGGCAGCGCCGGAGGCCTGGTCATGCGCACCACCGCCCCCGGCATGACCGACCGCGTCTACGGATGGCGACTGCGCGGAGAAGGCCTGGAACCCCTCACCGCAGGCGAGGTCTTCGACGCCTACTGCACCGATGTCGTGTCCGGAGACCTGGTCTCCCCGGAGTCCGGCGTCGACTACTGCGTACCACCCGACCTCGGAAGCGGAGAAGAGGCGCCAGGCCACGCGCACTGAACGCGAAGGGGCGCCCCACCCGCAGGTGGAGCGCCCCTTCGCAACCGTCGCCCGACGAACCGTCCCGGCTACTCGCCGGACAGCACCGCCTGAGCCGCCGTGCGCGCCTCCTCGGCCGTGTCCGTGGCACGCGCGGCCGCGGCAGCGCGCTCGCACTGCGCCAGCGTGTACTTGGCGAGTGTCGCCCGGACATAGGGAATCGACGCGGCACCCATCGACAAGGAGGTGACACCCAGACCGGTCAGCACACACGCGAGCAGCGGATCGGACGCGGCCTCACCGCAGACACCACAGCTCTTGCCCTCGGCCTTCGCCGCCTCGGCGGACAGGGCGACCAGGTCGAGCAGCGCGGGCTGCCACGGGTCCTGCAGACGGGACACCGCGCCCACCTGCCGGTCGGCGGCGAAGGTGTACTGCGCGAGGTCGTTGGTCCCCAGCGACAGGAACTCGACCTCCTGCAGGATCGAGCGAGCCCGCAGCGCGGCCGACGGAATCTCGACCATCGCGCCGAACTTCGCCTTCAGCCCGGCGGCGCGGCACGCGTCCGCGAACGCCTTGGCGTCGACGCGGTCGGCGACCATCGGCGCCATGACCTCGAGGTAGACCGGCAGCCCCTCCACAGCCTTCGCGAGCGCCGTCAGCTGCGTACGCAGGACGTCGGGGTGGTCGAGCAGGGTGCGCAGACCCCGCACACCCAGTGCCGGGTTCGGCTCGTCGGCAGGAGTGAGGAAGTCCAGCGGCTTGTCCGCGCCCGCGTCCAGCACCCGCACCACGACACGTCCCTCGGGGAACGCCTCGAGCACCTTGCGGTACGCATCGACCTGCTTCTCCTCGGACGGCGCCTGCTTGCTGTCGTCCAGGAAGAGGAACTCGGTACGGAACAGACCGACGCCCTCGGCTCCCGCCTCGACAGCGGCCGGCACATCGGCGGGACCGCCGACATTGGCCAGCAGCGGCACCTTGTGACCGTCGGAGGTGGCACCAGGTCCGGTCGAGGCAGACAGAGCCGCCTTGCGCTCGGCCGCCGCGGCCTCCAGCTGCGCCCGCTTCTCGGCGCTCGGCTCCACGAAGATCTCGCCAGTGCTGCCGTCCACGGCGATCACCGTGCCTTCGGCGAGCTCACCGGCGCCGGGGAGCGCGACGACCGCGGGCACTCCGAGTGCCCGAGCCAGGATCGCGCTGTGGCTGGTCGGGCCGCCCTCCTCGGTGACGAAGCCGAGGACGAGGGTGGGGTCGAGCAGCGCCGTGTCCGCGGGCGCGAGGTCACGAGCAATAAGGACGTACGGCTCGTCGCTGTCCGGGACGCCCGGCATGGGCACCCCGAGCAGCCGGGCGACGATACGGTTTCGCACGTCGTCGAGGTCGGCCACGCGACCGGCGAGGTACTCACCGGCACCCGCCAGCAGCGCGCGGTACGAGGCGAACGCGTCGTAGACCGCTCGCTCGGCCGTGCTGCCGACCGCGATACGCCGATCCACGTCCGCCATCAACTCGGGGTCCTGGGCCATCATGGCCTGCGCCTCGAGCACGGCCTGGGCTTCGCCCCCCGCCAGATTGCCGCGCGCCATCAGATCGGCCGCCACAGCCTCGACGGCCTTGCGGGCGCGCCCCTGTTCGCGCTCCGCGTCCTCCACCGGGATCTGCTTGGCAGGCGGCTCAAGCACCGCCGTTCCCATGTGCCGAACCTCGCCGATCGCCACACCGTGGCTCACGCCGACGCCTCGCAGCGTTGTCTCCATCTCACCCGTCTCCGGTAGTGCGGCGCGTCTCGCCGCCGCGGTGGTTTTAGAACCTGCCGTCTACGACGGCAGTGCTGTTGATGTCACTGCCAGCTGAAAAGGGTGTCGCCGGCCTTCACATCGCCGTCCTCGCGGAGATCGGAGAGGGAGTCGGCCGTCGCCTCGAGCGCCACGACCGGGCAGATCGGGGACTTGCCGGCCTCTTCGACGGCAGCTGGGTTCCAACGCACGACGGCCTGACCGCGCGTCACGGTGTCACCCTTGTTGACGAGGAGCTCGAAACCCTCGCCATTGAGCTGCACCGTGTCGATGCCCAGGTGCGTGAGCACGCCATGGCCCTGTCCGTCGACGACGACGAAGGCATGCGGGTGAAGCGAGACGATCACCCCGTCCACAGGGGCGACAGCCTCCCCGGGCTCGCGCACGGGGTCGATCGCCGTGCCGGGGCCTACCATCGCTCCGGAGAAGACGGGATCCGGTACCGCGGCGAGTCCGATGGTGCGTCCTGCAAGAGGGGACGTCACGGTGGTCATGGGAAGCCTCCCAGGGGTGGAGATTCATATGGGCCGTCACTGCCTGTACCGGACGGCGCACTGCTGAGCAGGGTATGTCATATGAACTGTCGGTTCCGCATGAGAGGTCCCGGTTGGCGGCCCTGGAGCACCACGCAAACGATTTGCGCGCGCTCCAAACCCCCATGTACAGTCGTGCTCCTGCTTGAGGCTGAGCGACGCGACCAAGCGTCCTTGCCTGGCAGCACCCAACTTGTCAGATCCTATCTCGGGGTCTGGTTCTGCATGTCCGCAGGACCTTGGTCAGAGAGACGGAAAAACGCTGATACTGTTTGGACCGCCGGAAAGGGAAACGCGGAAGCGGAAACCTGGAAAGCACCGAGGAAATCGGATCGCGAAACGGTCTGATACAGTCGGAAACGCAAGAACAAAGCAAGAAAGCAAGACCGAAGGGAAGCGCCCGGAGGAAAGCCCGAGAGGGTGAGTACAAAGGAAGCGTCCGTTCCTTGAGAACTCAACAGCGTGCCAAAAATCAACGCCAGATATGTTGATACCCCGTCTCCGGCCGATCGGCTGGAGCGAGGTTCCTTTGAAAAAGTCCTGCCGGGCACTGCCTGGTAGGCGCACAGCGAGGATGCTGTGAACCGGGAGGATTATTCCTCTTCCTGGTTCCGCTCTCGTGGTGTCGTCCCGATTACGGGAAAACATTCACGGAGAGTTTGATCCTGGCTCAGGACGAACGCTGGCGGCGTGCTTAACACATGCAAGTCGAACGATGAAGCCCTTCGGGGTGGATTAGTGGCGAACGGGTGAGTAACACGTGGGCAATCTGCCCTTCACTCTGGGACAAGCCCTGGAAACGGGGTCTAATACCGGATAACACCTGCCTGGGCATCTGGGTGGGTTAAAAGCTCCGGCGGTGAAGGATGAGCCCGCGGCCTATCAGCTTGTTGGTGAGGTAGTGGCTCACCAAGGCGACGACGGGTAGCCGGCCTGAGAGGGCGACCGGCCACACTGGGACTGAGACACGGCCCAGACTCCTACGGGAGGCAGCAGTGGGGAATATTGCACAATGGGCGAAAGCCTGATGCAGCGACGCCGCGTGAGGGATGACGGCCTTCGGGTTGTAAACCTCTTTCAGCAGGGAAGAAGCGAGAGTGACGGTACCTGCAGAAGAAGCGCCGGCTAACTACGTGCCAGCAGCCGCGGTAATACGTAGGGCGCAAGCGTTGTCCGGAATTATTGGGCGTAAAGAGCTCGTAGGCGGCTTGTCACGTCGGGTGTGAAAGCCCGGGGCTTAACCCCGGGTCTGCATTCGATACGGGCTAGCTAGAGTGTGGTAGGGGAGATCGGAATTCCTGGTGTAGCGGTGAAATGCGCAGATATCAGGAGGAACACCGGTGGCGAAGGCGGATCTCTGGGCCATTACTGACGCTGAGGAGCGAAAGCGTGGGGAGCGAACAGGATTAGATACCCTGGTAGTCCACGCCGTAAACGGTGGGAACTAGGTGTTGGCGACATTCCACGTCGTCGGTGCCGCAGCTAACGCATTAAGTTCCCCGCCTGGGGAGTACGGCCGCAAGGCTAAAACTCAAAGGAATTGACGGGGGCCCGCACAAGCAGCGGAGCATGTGGCTTAATTCGACGCAACGCGAAGAACCTTACCAAGGCTTGACATACACCGGAAACGGCCAGAGATGGTCGCCCCCTTGTGGTCGGTGTACAGGTGGTGCATGGCTGTCGTCAGCTCGTGTCGTGAGATGTTGGGTTAAGTCCCGCAACGAGCGCAACCCTTGTTCTGTGTTGCCAGCATGCCCTTCGGGGTGATGGGGACTCACAGGAGACTGCCGGGGTCAACTCGGAGGAAGGTGGGGACGACGTCAAGTCATCATGCCCCTTATGTCTTGGGCTGCACACGTGCTACAATGGCAGGTACAATGAGCTGCGAAGCCGTGAGGCGGAGCGAATCTCAAAAAGCCTGTCTCAGTTCGGATTGGGGTCTGCAACTCGACCCCATGAAGTCGGAGTTGCTAGTAATCGCAGATCAGCATTGCTGCGGTGAATACGTTCCCGGGCCTTGTACACACCGCCCGTCACGTCACGAAAGTCGGTAACACCCGAAGCCGGTGGCCCAACCCCTTGTGGGAGGGAGCTGTCGAAGGTGGGACTGGCGATTGGGACGAAGTCGTAACAAGGTAGCCGTACCGGAAGGTGCGGCTGGATCACCTCCTTTCTAAGGAGCATCTAGGCTGCCGGGCTTGCCCGGTGGTCCAGGGCCATTACGTCGGCAAATGTTCGACGGTGGTTGCTCATGGGTGGAACGTTGATTATTCGGCATCTTCGGTCATCTCAGGCTGTGAGTACTGCTCTTCGGGGCGTGGAAAGCTGATCGTGAGTGGTGGGGGTGTCGGGCACGCTGTTGGGTGTCTGAGGGTTCGGCCGATTGTTGGCTGCCTTCAGTGCCGGCCCCAGTGAACTCCGGTGGTAACCGGGGGTGATGGGTGGTTGGTCGTTGTTTGAGAACTGCACAGTGGACGCGAGCATCTGTGGCCAAGTTTTTAAGGGCGCACGGTGGATGCCTTGGCACCAGGAACCGATGAAGGACGTGGGAGGCCACGATAGTCCCCGGGGAGTCGTCAACCAGGCTTTGATCCGGGGGTTTCCGAATGGGGAAACCCGGCAGTCGTCATGGGCTGTCACCCTTGCCTGAACACATAGGGCAAGTGGAGGGAACGCGGGGAAGTGAAACATCTCAGTACCCGCAGGAAGAGAAAACAACCGTGATTCCGGGAGTAGTGGCGAGCGAAACTGGATGAGGCCAAACCATATGCGTGTGAGACCCGGCAGGGGTTGCGTATGTGGGGTTGTGGGATTTCTCTTTCACGGTCTGCCGGCCGTGAGACGAGTCAGAAACCGTTGATGTAGGCGAAGGACATGCGAAAGGTCCGGCGTAGAGGGTAAGACCCCCGTAGTCGAAACGTCAACGGCTCGTTTGAGAAACACCCAAGTAGCACGGGGCCCGAGAAATCCCGTGTGAATCTGGCGGGACCACCCGCTAAGCCTAAATATTCCCTGGTGACCGATAGCGGATAGTACCGTGAGGGAATGGTGAAAAGTACCGCGGGAGCGGAGTGAAATAGTACCTGAAACCGTGTGCCTACAAGCCGTGGGAGCGTCGCGCATTGAGTTTACTCAGTGCGTCGTGACTGCGTGCCTTTTGAAGAATGAGCCTGCGAGTTTGCGGTGTGTTGCGAGGTTAACCCGTGTGGGGAAGCCGTAGCGAAAGCGAGTCCGAATAGGGCGATTTAGTAGCGCGCTCAAGACCCGAAGCGGAGTGATCTAGCCATGGGCAGGTTGAAGCGGCTGTAAGAGGTCGTGGAGGACCGAACCCACCAGGGTTGAAAACCTGGGGGATGACCTGTGGTTAGGGGTGAAAGGCCAATCAAACTCCGTGATAGCTGGTTCTCCCCGAAATGCATTTAGGTGCAGCGTCGTGTGTTTCTTGCCGGAGGTAGAGCACTGGATAGGCGATGGGCCCTACCGGGTTACTGACCTTAGCCAAACTCCGAATGCCGGTAAGTGAGAGCGCGGCAGTGAGACTGTGGGGGATAAGCTCCATGGTCGAGAGGGAAACAGCCCAGAGCATCGACTAAGGCCCCTAAGCGTACGCTAAGTGGGAAAGGATGTGGAGTCGCAGAGACAACCAGGAGGTTGGCTTAGAAGCAGCCACCCTTGAAAGAGTGCGTAATAGCTCACTGGTCTAGTGATTCCGCGCCGACAATGTAGCGGGGCTCAAGCGTACCGCCGAAGTCGTGTCATTGCAGCAATACGCCCAACGGCGGCTGTGATGGGTAGGGGAGCGTCGTGTGCCGGGTGAAGCCGCGCCGGAAGGCAGTGGTGGACGGTTCACGAGTGAGAATGCAGGCATGAGTAGCGATACACACGTGAGAAACGTGTGCGCCGATTGACTAAGGGTTCCTGGGTCAAGCTGATCTGCCCAGGGTAAGTCGGGACCTAAGGCGAGGCCGACAGGCGTAGTCGATGGATAACCGGTTGATATTCCGGTACCCGCTGTGAAGCGTCAAACATCGAACCAGGCGATGCTAAGTCCGTGAAGCCGCCCCGGAGCCTTCGGGCAAAGGGGAGTGGTGGAGCCGACGGACCAGACCTGTAGTAGGTGAGTGATGGGGTGACGCAGGAAGGTAGTCCATCCCGGGCGGTGGTTGTCCCGGGGTAAGGGTGTAGGACGTCAGGTAGGTAAATCCGCCTGGCACATAGTCTGAGACCTGATGCCGAGCCGATTGTGGTGAAGTGGATGATCCTATGCTGTCGAGAAAAGCCTCTAGCGAGTTTCATGGCGGCCCGTACCCTAAACCGACTCAGGTGGTCAGGTAGAGAATACCGAGGCGTTCGGGTGAACTATGGTTAAGGAACTCGGCAAAATGCCCCCGTAACTTCGGGAGAAGGGGGGCCATCACCGGTGATGAGTCTTGCACTCTGAGCTGGGGGTGGCCGCAGAGACCAGCGAGAAGCGACTGTTTACTAAAAACACAGGTCCGTGCGAAGCCGTAAGGCGATGTATACGGACTGACGCCTGCCCGGTGCTGGAACGTTAAGGGGACCGGTTAGTCACTCTTCGGGGTGGCGAAGCTGAGAACTTAAGCGCCAGTAAACGGCGGTGGTAACTATAACCATCCTAAGGTAGCGAAATTCCTTGTCGGGTAAGTTCCGACCTGCACGAATGGCGTAACGACTTCTCGACTGTCTCAACCATAGGCCCGGTGAAATTGCACTACGAGTAAAGATGCTCGTTTCGCGCAGCAGGACGGAAAGACCCCGGGACCTTTACTACAGTTTGATATTGGTGTTCGGTTCGGCTTGTGTAGGATAGGTGGGAGACTGTGAAGTGCGGGCGCCAGCCCGTGTGGAGTCGTCGTTGAAATACCACTCTGGTCGTGCTGGATGTCTAACCTGGGTCCGTGATCCGGATCAGGGACAGTGTCTGATGGGTAGTTTAACTGGGGCGGTTGCCTCCTAAAGAGTAACGGAGGCGCCCAAAGGTTCCCTCAGCCTGGTTGGTAATCAGGTGTTGAGTGTAAGTGCACAAGGGAGCTTGACTGTGAGACCGACGGGTCGAGCAGGGACGAAAGTCGGGACTAGTGATCCGGCGGTGGCTTGTGGAAGCGCCGTCGCTCAACGGATAAAAGGTACCCCGGGGATAACAGGCTGATCTTCCCCAAGAGTCCATATCGACGGGATGGTTTGGCACCTCGATGTCGGCTCGTCGCATCCTGGGGCTGGAGTCGGTCCCAAGGGTTGGGCTGTTCGCCCATTAAAGCGGTACGCGAGCTGGGTTTAGAACGTCGTGAGACAGTTCGGTCCCTATCCGCTGTGCGCGTAGGAGTCTTGAGAAGGGCTGTCCCTAGTACGAGAGGACCGGGACGGACGAACCTCTGGTGTGCCAGTTGTCCTGCCAAGGGCATGGCTGGTTGGCTACGTTCGGGAGGGATAACCGCTGAAAGCATCTAAGCGGGAAGCCTGCTTCGAGATGAGGACTCCCACCCCCTTGAGGGGTTAAGGCTCCCAGTAGACGACTGGGTTGATAGGCCGGATCTGGAAGGCGGGTAACCGCTGGAGGTGACCGGTACTAATAGGCCGAGGGCTTGTCCTCAGTTGCTCGCGTCCACTGTGTTGGTTCTGAAACCACGAACAACCCCGTTGTCGGGCCACGGCAATGGTGCGGTAGTTACAGTTTCATAGTGTTTCGGTGGTCATAGCGTGAGGGAAACGCCCGGTTACATTCCGAACCCGGAAGCTAAGCCTCACAGCGCCGATGGTACTGCAGGGGGGACCCTGTGGGAGAGTAGGACGCCGCCGAACAAATTTTAGGGGGAACCCCCGTACCGGGAAATCGGTACGGGGGTTTTCTGCGTTCGAGCCCAGGCCTGTTTTCGCGGTGGCTCCTGCACCCCTCCGCGCTCCCACGTGAGCGCTGCGGGTAAGGTCAGGGGGCATCATTGGCTCGTTTCCCACAGGAGGCCCCCGGGTGGAGGTCCAGGAGACCCGCGTCCAGACGGACCGGGTCCTCACCATCCCGAACATCCTCAGCATGGCGCGCCTCGTCGGCGTACCCGTCTTCCTGTGGCTGATCCTCCGGCCCGAGTTCGGTGGTCCCAAGAGTGACGGCTGGGCCCTGCTGGTGCTCATGCTGAGCGGCATCAGTGACTATCTGGACGGGAAGCTCGCGCGACGCTGGAATCAAATCAGCAGCCTCGGCCGGCTGCTCGATCCCGCGGCGGACCGGCTCTACATTCTGTCCACTCTTGTGGGGCTCACCTGGCGCGAGATTCTACCGCTGTGGTTGACGGCTGTACTTCTGGCGCGCGAGTTGGTTCTGCTGGTGGTGGTGGCTGTCCTGCGGCGTCACGGCTATCCGCCGCTGCAGGTGAACTTCCTCGGGAAGGCTGCCACCTTCAACCTGATGTACGCCTTCCCTCTGTTGCTGCTCAGTGACGGAAGTGGATGGCTCGCCTCACTCGCCGCGATTTTCGGATGGGCGTTCGCCGGGTGGGGTACAACCCTCTATTGGTGGGCAGGAGTCCTCTACGTGGTCCAGGTCCGCCGGCTTCTCACGGCGGACACCATGGCCGATTGAGCTCGGCCCGATGGGGCAGCTGAAGCGCCCGGATGGCCCGCACTCGAAAACTGCGGGACAATCAGGACGGGTGAAGTCGGCTAGACCGTCGTCTCTTCAAGGAGGACGCTTCCGACATGAAGGCCGTCGTGATGGCCGGAGGCGAAGGCACACGCCTTCGCCCCATGACCTCAAGCATGCCCAAGCCGCTCCTGCCGGTGGTGAACCGCCCGATCATGGAGCACGTGCTGCGGCTGCTCAAAAGGCATGGGCTCAACGAGACCGTGGTTACTGTCCAGTTCTTGGCCTCGTTGGTCAAGAACTACTTCGGTGACGGCGAGGAGCTCGGTATGGAGCTCACTTATGCCAATGAGGAGAAGCCACTCGGTACTGCCGGGAGCGTCAAGAACGCCGAAGAGGCGCTGAAGGACGACACTTTCCTAGTGATCTCCGGTGACGCCCTGACCGACTTCGATCTCACCGACCTCATCAATTTCCACAAGGAAAAGGGTGCGCTGGTCACTGTCTGCTTGACGCGTGTACCGAACCCCCTTGAATTCGGCATCACCATCGTGGACGAAGAGGGAAAGGTCGAGCGTTTCCTGGAGAAACCGACCTGGGGTCAGGTCTTCTCCGACACCGTCAACACGGGTATCTACGTGATGGAGCCCGAAGTCTTCGACTACGTCGAGGCCGACGTCTCCGTCGACTGGTCCGGCGATGTCTTCCCTCAACTGATGAAGGAGGGCAAGCCGGTCTTCGGTTATATCGCCGAGGGTTACTGGGAGGACGTCGGCACCCACGAGAGCTATGTGAAAGCGCAGGCCGACGTCCTGGAGGGCAAGGTCGACGTCGAGATCGACGGTTTCGAGATCTCCCCTGGCGTGTGGGTCGCCGAAGGCGCAGAGGTGCACCCCGACGCGATACTGCGAGGTCCGCTCTACATCGGTGACTACGCCAAGGTCGAGGCGGGCGCCGAAATCCGCGAGCACACCATCGTCGGCTCCAACGTCGTCGTCAAGAGCGGGGCCTTCCTGCACAGAGCCGTGGTCCACGACAACGTGTACATCGGCCCGCACAGCAATTTGCGCGGCTGCGTGATCGGGAAGAACACCGACATCATGCGGGCCGCGCGGATCGAGGACGGCGCCGTCATCGGCGACGAATGCCTCGTCGGTGAAGAATCGATCATTCAGGGAAACGTACGCGTCTATCCGTTCAAGACCATCGAGGCCGGCGCCTTCGTCAACACCTCGGTGATCTGGGAGTCGCGCGGGCAGGCGCATCTCTTCGGCGCCCGTGGTGTCACCGGAATCCTGAACGTGGAGATCACTCCGGAACTCGCCGTGCGCCTCGCGGGGGCGTACGCGACGACGCTGAAGAAGGGCTCCACCGTCACGACGGCCCGCGACCACTCCCGAGGCGCCCGCGCGCTGAAGCGGGCGGTCATCTCGGCGCTGCAGGCCAGCGCCATCGACGTACGCGACCTGGAGAACGTACCGCTGCCGGTGGCTCGACAGCAGACCGCCAGAGGCAGTGCGGGCGGGATCATGATCCGTACGACGCCCGGGGTGCCGGACTCCGTCGACATCATGTTCTTCGACGGGCAGGGTGCCGATCTGTCGCAAGGAGGTCAGCGGAAGCTGGACCGAGTGTTCGCGCGGCAGGAGTACCGGCGCGCGTTCCCGGGTGAGATCGGGGATCTGTACTTCCCGGCCAGCGTCTTCGACTCGTACACCGGATCACTGCTCAGGAACGTGGACACCACCGGCATCACCGAATCCGGTCTGAAGGTGGTCGTAGACGCTTCGAACGGCAGTGCGGGGCTTGTGCTGCCCAGCCTGTTGGGCAAGCTCGGTGTGGACTCCCTGACCATCAATCCCGGTCTCGACGAGTCCAGGCCAACGGAGACGGCGGACACGCGGCGGGCCGGTCTGGTCCGGCTGGGCGAGATCGTGGCGTCCGCGCGCGCCGCGTTCGGGGTGCGCTTCGACCCGGTGGGTGAGCGGCTCTCGCTCGTCGACGAGAAGGGGCGGATCGTCGAGGACGACCGGGCCCTGCTCGTCATGCTCGACCTGGTGGCCGCGGAGCGGCGCAGTGGGCGGGTGGCGCTGCCGGTGACCACCACGCGGATCGCCGAGCAGGTGGCGGCGTACCACGGGACACAGGTGGAGTGGACGACCACGTCTCCAGACGATCTGACGAGGGTCGGACGCGAGGAGTCGACGATCTTCGGCGGTGACGGGCGTGGCGGATTCATCATTCCGGAGTTCAGCAGCGTCTTCGACGGCGCGGCGGCTTTCGTACGACTGATCGGGCTGGTGGCGCGTACGCAGCTCACGCTCAGCCAGATCGACGCGCGGATTCCGCGGGCGCATGTCCTCAAGCGTGATCTGGCCACTCCCTGGGCCGTCAAGGGCCTGGTGATGCGCCGGGTCGTGGAGGCGGCCGGGGACCGGTTCGTGGACACGACCGACGGTGTACGGGTCGTGGAGACCGACGGGCGCTGGGTGATGGTGCTGCCCGACCCCGCCGAGGCGGTCACACATCTGTGGGCGGAGGGTCCGGACGACGCGTCCGCGGAGGCCCTGCTCGACGAGTGGGCGGCCGTCGTGGACAGCGCCGGTCGCTGAAACGGACAGCACGCGTGCGTGCCGGACAAGTGCCCCCAAAGGGGCCTGTCCGGCACGCCGGTGGGGCCATTCGGAGGTAGCGCCCGCGACGTGCGACGATGTGCGGCATGCCGCAGCAGCCCCCCATTCGGAGCACACCTCCGCGCCCCCCGCGCCCGGACGCCTCCATGTCGCTGCTCACCAACGTCATGGATCACAGCCTCGACGACGGATACGCCGAGGCTGCCGCCCGTAGGGAGGCCGAGGGCGCTGGCGGCATACCGAAAACGGTACGGGCGAAGCTGGGTCTGGCGGCCGGTCTCGTCCTCGCGGCCCTGGTGGTCACCGTGGGCGCGGCGAACGCGCGGATAGCGGCCCCCGTCGTCGCCAAGGAGCGCCAGGAGCTCATTGACCGCGTCGAGCGCGAGACCGCGGCCGCGGACAAGCTCGAGAGCGGTGTCGACACCCTGCGCGACGACGTGAGCGCCCGGCAGAACGAGGCGTTGAAGAAGCAGGGGGGCAGCGGTCAGGCCGATCTGGTGGGCATCCTGTCCGGTGCCGTCGCCGTCCACGGGTCCGGTGTGAAACTCGTCGTGAACGACGCCAAGGAAGCCACCGAGGGCGGCGACGGCAATCCCCGTGAGACCAGTGGGTTCTCCGACATCGGGCGCGTCCGCGACCGTGACATGCAGCGGGTCGTCAACGGGCTCTGGGAGTCCGGCGCGGAGGCCGTCTCGATCAACGGACAGCGGCTGACGGCACTGTCGGCGATCAGGGCCGCCGGTGACGCGATACTGGTCGACAACAAGCCGCTGGTGCCGCCCTACACGGTGCTGGCGGTGGGGGACGGCGAACGGCTCAGTACCAGGTTCCAGAACAGTGCCGACGGCCTGTATCTGCACGCCCTGCAGGAGAACTACGGCATCCGGACCGCCATTTCCGTCGAAACGGACGTCCAGTTGTCCGCCGCACCGAGTGTGATCGTACGTACAGCACAGCCGAGCACAGAGAAGGGCACATCGTGATCGCCGTACTGGGCCTCGTCGTGGGAGTCGTGGCTGGATTGTTGGTCCGGCCCGAGGTTCCGGCGGTCGTCGAGCCTTACCTTCCGATCGCCGTCGTGGCGGCGCTCGACGCCGTGTTCGGAGGTCTGCGGGCGATGCTCGACGGCATCTTCGACGACAAGGTCTTCGTGGTCTCCTTCCTGTCGAACGTGGTCGTCGCCGCGCTGATCGTCTTCCTGGGCGACAAGTTGGGCGTGGGCGCGCAGTTGTCCACCGGCGTCGTGGTCGTCCTCGGTATCCGAATCTTTTCCAACGCCGCGGCGATCCGTCGGCACGTGTTCCGGGCGTGAGGCAGATGAGCAACGAGGGCGAGACACCCGAGAACAGGCTGCGCAAGGAACTTCCCGAAGAGGTCCCGGCCGCGGCTCCCGAGAGTTCGGGGCCTGAGCACGGTGAAGAGCAGGCTGAGCCGTCGCTGACCGGCCGGCAGCGGCTCGTGAAGGGGTTGTGGCCGCCGCGGGTGACGCGCGCGCAACTCATCGTCGCGCTGCTTCTGTTCGGCCTCGGCTTCGGTCTGGCGGTTCAGGTGGCCTCCAACAGCGACAGCGGGAGCGCCCTGCGCGGCGCGCGTCAAGAAGATCTTGTACGGATCCTCGATGAACTCGACAGCCGTACGCAGCGTCTAGAAGACGAGAAGCAGGGTCTCGAAGATCAGCGCACCGAGCTGGAGAGCAGCTCGAACCAGGCAGCGGAGGCCCGCAAGCAGACCGCCGAGAAGGAGAAGCAACTCGGCATTCTGGCGGGCACGGTGGCGGCGCAGGGACCCGGCATCACGCTGACGATCAACGACACGAAGGGGACGGTCAAGGCGGACATGCTGCTTGACGCGATCCAGGAACTGCGCGCTGCTGGCGCGGAGGCGATCCAGGTGAACGGTGTTCGGGTCGTCGCCAGTACCTATCTCGCCGACTCCGGCAAGGGTGTGAGCGTCGACGGGAACAAGATCACCCAGCCCTATCGTTTCAAGGTCATTGGTAAGCCGCAGGACCTCGAGCCGGCGCTCAACATCCCCGGAGGCGTGGTGCAGACTCTTGAGAAGGAGCAGGCCACCGTAACGGTGGAGCGTGCGACGAAGATCATTGTGGATGCCTTGCGGGCTGCGAAGCAGCCTGACTACGCTCGGTCGTCCTCCCAGTGAACCGGGGGTGCATGGGCGTCGTCCGGCGAGGGCATGAGGTTGCGGGGGGTCGGCGCACCGAATGGGTGGTGCGTGGTGGAAACTGTCTGGTGGATACGGACGTTGTGAGGATGTCCGGGTCGACCGGTGTGTTCAATCAGTGTTCGTCCTGCCCCACGGGCGGGTCTGTTTCGGTCAAGGGGAATCGCCCGTGAAGTTGTTTGCGAAGTTGTTCGGCAAGAGCGCACGAGGAGAGGGCAGCGACAACGCGACTGCCCGGCATCGTGCACCACGCCATGGAGACGCGGAGGGCCAGGGCGGCGACCGCCCGCTGTTCCGGGACCAGGTCGGTGACATTCCCGGTGGTCAGGGCGCGCCGTCTGTTGACCCTGCCCAGTCCGGACGCATAGGTTTCGGGGAACCGTCAGCCTCAAGTGCGGGTGGAGGGTTCGCCTCCGGCCCGCACGCGTCCCATGCCCCTGGAGGGCAGCCGCGGCAGGAGGATCCGTCCATGTCGGCCCTGGTGTGTACGAGGTGCGGTAACCGCAACGCGGAGAACAGCCGCTTCTGCTCCAACTGCGGTGCGCCGCTGCGGCCCGGAGCGGTCCCGGAGCGTGCGTCCGAGACCACGTCCACGATCTCCATTTCGGGCATCGAGGCCTACGACGCCGAGGTCACCGGCCAGACGCAGATGCCGACGCTCTCTCCGGAGGCGCAGGCGGCCGTCGACGCGCTGCCGCTCGGCTCGGCGCTCCTGGTGGTGCGCCGCGGTCCGAACTCGGGCAGCCGCTTCCTGCTGGACGGTGAGCTGACCACGGCCGGGCGTCATCCGCAGAGCGACATCTTCCTGGACGACGTGACCGTGTCGCGTCGCCACGTGGAGTTCCGTCGCGCCGCGGACGGCTCGTTCACGGTCGCCGATGTGGGCAGCCTGAACGGCACGTACGTCAACCGGGAGCGAATCGACTCGGTCCCGCTGTCGAACGGCGACGAGGTGCAGATCGGGAAGTACCGGCTGGTCTTCTACGCGAGCCAGCGAGGCATCTGACCCTCCCCCGGACTCCGTCCGGGGGGACCCTCAGGAAGGTCCATGCTTCGAACACCGAGCGGCGGTGCCGGGAGCGGTACCGCCGCAGCGGACAGTGGGCTGATGAGCATCGGCTCGGTGCTGAACACGCTGCGCGACGAGTTTCCCGAAGTCACGATCTCCAAGATCCGGTTCCTGGAGTCGGAGGGGCTCATCGAGCCGCAGCGGACCCCCTCGGGGTATCGCAAGTTCAGCCAGGCCGATGTCGAGCGCCTCGGGCACGTACTGCGGATGCAGCGGGACCACTATCTGCCGTTGAAGGTGATCCGCGAGCATCTGGACGCTCTGGAGCGCGGGGAGCCGGTGCGGTTGCCGTCCGTGGGGCGGCAGCGTGACTCCGGTGACGGGGAGACGTTCAGTGCGCTCGGCGACCTCTTCGGGGAGCCCGAGGCGCCCACGGCGGCCCGTGTGGGTCGTGCGGAGCTGCTGGCCGCCGCCGAGATCGGCGAGAAGGAGCTTCAGGAGTGGGAGTCGTACGGACTCCTCGCCCCGCTTCCGGACGGGGCATATGACGCCGAGGCGGTGACGGTCGCGGTGCTCGTCGTCGAGCTGGGGCGGTCCGGGATCGAGCCGCGCCATCTGCGTGCCATGAAGGCTGCGGCCGACCGTGACGCGGGGCTCGTGGACCAGGTGGTGGCGCCGTTGCGGCGCCACCGCAATCCGCAGACCAGGGCGCATGCCGAGGCCCGTACGAAGGAGCTGGCGGGGCTCACGGTGAAGCTGCACGCCGCGCTGGTGCAGACCGCGCTGGGCGTACGGCTGCCCTGACCCGAAGTGCCCGGCGGCCGTCCGGATCGGCCACCCGTTCTGTGCCCGACTACCCAAACGTCCCGGGCACGGCCTAGGGTTACTGTGTGAACGAGCTCGATGTCGTAGGTGTCCGGGTCGAAATGCCCTCCAACCAACCGATCGTGCTCCTGCGTGAAGTGGGAGGCGACCGCTACCTCCCCATCTGGATCGGACCGGGGGAGGCGACGGCGATCGCCTTCGCCCAGCAGGGCATGGCCCCCGCGCGACCGCTGACCCACGACCTGTTCAAGGACGTGCTGGAAGCCGTCGGCCAGGAGCTCACCGAGGTGCGCATCACTGATCTGCGCGAGGGGGTCTTCTACGCGGAGCTGGTGTTCGCGAGCGGGGTCGAGGTCAGCGCCCGCCCGTCCGACGCCATAGCGCTGGCGCTGCGCACCGGGACGCCGATCTATGGCAGCGACGGCGTGCTCGACGACGCCGGCATCGCGATCCCGGACGAGCAGGAGGACGAGGTGGAGAAGTTCCGCGAGTTCCTCGACCAGATCTCGCCCGAGGACTTCGGGACCAACAGCCAGTGAGGGGACCGGTCGACCGGTGACGGGCCGGTCGCCCTCGGGTGGGCGATCGGGCACCCGGGCTCGTGGAGCGGGCGGGATGTCCAGCCCGTGACAAGCCGATGGATCGCAGGATTCCGGGGTGGCAATTGCCCGTGGCCCGTGGGGCGCGCTGCGGCCCGCTCCGAGAGCATTCGGCTAGCCTTTCCCCGCGGTGGGACACGGGAAACCACTCCTAGGGTGATTATCACTCGGCGTGCCGAGTGTGGCGATCGTTGACGCACCCCCGGTGACTGCCTACCGTCGAGAAGGCAGGTCAAGGACGGAGGTCGGCGTGAGAAGCAGCGGCGACGGTACGGCTGGGGGTGCCCCCGGACGCAGTCTGGGGGAGAGCGGCCCGTACCCGCTTCACGGCAGCGCGGCCGGTCACGTTCCGCAGCGGCCGACAGCGGTTTCTGGTGAGTCCGGTGAGGGAGGGGCGGCTGCCGAGGAGATCGGCTACCGCGGTCCCACGGCGTGTGCCGCCGCGGGCATCACCTACCGGCAGTTGGATTACTGGGCCAGGACCGGTCTGGTCGAACCGAGTGTGCGGCCCGCCTACGGGTCGGGGACCCAGCGGCTCTACAGCTTCCGGGACGTCGTGGTCCTGAAGATCGTGAAGCGGTTCCTCGACACGGGAGTGTCGTTGCAGAACATCCGCACCACGGTCCAGCACCTCAGGGAGCGCGGCTTCCGGGACCTGGAGCGGATGACGTTGATGAGCGACGGTGCGACCGTCTACGAATGTTCCTCGCCCGACGAGGTGCACGCCCTGTTGCAGGGCGGTCAGGGCGTCTTCGGGATCGCCGTGGGTGTGGTGTGGCGGGACGTCGAGAGCGCGCTCTCGCAGTTGCACGGGGAGCGTGTGGACACGGGCGAGTCGCTCGTCAGGCACAACCCGACGGACGAGCTGGCGCGCCGGCGCAATCGGGCCGTCTGACGCCCACAGGGGCGTTGTCAGTGGCGTAGGGCAGCATCGGAGATGTGAGAACCGCGCCCACGATCCTGCATCTCGACATGGATGCCTTCTTCGCCTCGGCGGAGCAGGCAGCCAAGCCGAGCCTGCGCGGGAAGGCCGTCGTCGTGGGCGGGCTGGGACCGCGCGGAGTCGTCGCCACCGCCTCGTACGAGGCACGGGTTTTCGGGGTGCACTCGGCGATGCCCATGGCCCAGGCACGGCGGCTGGCGCCGAACGCCGCGTACCTCGTGCCCCGCTTCGCGCTCTACCGGGAGATCAGTGAGCAGGTGATGGGGCTGCTGAGGGCGTTGTCGCCGCTGGTGGAGCCGCTGAGCCTGGACGAGGCGTTCGTCGATCTGGAGGCCGGGGAAGCGGCCTGGGACGAGGCTTCCGCGCGGCTGGCCGGGGCGAAGCTGCGCGTGGACATCCGGACCGTCACGGGGCTGACGGGATCGGTGGGGCTCGCCGGGTCCAAGATGCTCGCCAAGATCGCCTCGGAGCAGGCCAAGCCCGACGGTCTCGTGGTCATAGAGCCGGGGACCGAGCGCGCGCTGCTCGGGCCCATGTCGGTGCGGACACTGCCGGGTGTCGGGCCCGCGACCGGGGACCATCTGCGCCGGGCCGGGATCACCACGGTCGACGAGATCGCCGAGGCGGGCGAGGACGAGCTCGTACGGCTGCTGGGGAAGGCCCACGGGCACGCGCTGTACGCGATGGCGCTGGCGCATGACGAGCGGCCCGTGGTGGCCGAGCGGGAGACGAAGTCCGTGTCGGTGGAGGACACGTACGACGTGGACATCCACGACCGGATGCGGGTCGGCCTGGAGGTTCAGCGGCTCGCCGACCGTTGTGTGCGGCGGCTGCGCGACGCGGGGCTGTCCGGGCGGACCATCGTGCTGAAGGTGCGGAGGTACGACTTCTCGACGCTGACCCGGTCCGAGACGCTGCGGGGGCCGACGGACGACCCAGGCGTCGTACGTGAGGCCGCAGCGCGACTTCTGGAGGCCGTGGACACCACCGGGGGCGTACGGCTGCTGGGGGTCGGCGTCTCGGGGCTCGCCGACTACACGCAGGAGGACCTGTTCGCCCAGGCCCAGGCCCAGGCCGAGGCGGAGGCCGCCGCGGGGGAGTCGGCGGTGCCGGAGCATCCGGACGAGGAAGGGGCGCAGGACACGGTCCCTGAACAGGTGCCGCCTGCTGAGCGGCGGTGGCCAGCGGGGCATGACGTGCGGCATGCCGAGTACGGGCACGGGTGGGTGCAGGGGAGTGGGCTGGGGCGGGTGACTGTGCGGTTCGAGACGCCTTACTCCGAGCCGGGGCGTGTGCGGACGTTTCGTACGGATGATGTTGCCTTGGAGTTGGCGGATCCGTTGCCGTTGGTGCGGGGGACCGTTTGCGATCGCCGTGGGGGTGAAGTCGGATCGGCGCCGCGGGCGGAATGTGGCTGGCCGCGCCCACGCGGCGGAGCCGCATGATGTCAGAGCCCCGCGCCCTGACGGGGCGCGTCAGCTGGGCCCCATCTGAGAGGTCAACCCTCGTCCGTGCCTGCCAGGCGGCCGAAGTCTCGGTCCGGGGGTGGGGGCGGGGGTGTCACGTCCAGGCCGTAGTGGTGGTAGAGCTGGAGTTCCTGTTCGGGGGAGAGGTGGCGGCCCACGCCGAAGTCGGGGGCGTCCCTGATCAGGGCGCGCTCGAAGGGGACACGCAGCGTGCCCTCGACGAGTTCGCTGGGCTCCAGCGGCACGAAGGCGTCCCTGCTGAACAGACCCGTCCGTATGGCGGCCCACTCCGGGACGCCGGTCGCGTCGTCGAGATAGACCTCGTCGACCGTGCCGATCTTGGCGCCGTTACGGTCGAGCGCCTTGCGGCCGATCAGGTTGCGCGGATCGATATCGGTCTGCACGGGCCCTCCACTCGCTAGCAACTCATCCGTAATCACTACAAAAGAGCACATTCGGGAAGGTGGCCACTCGAAAGCTCGTGCGTTGTCCTCGCTGGTAGGCTTGCAGACGGCTGCTGACCCCGTGCGGGAGAGTCCTCCAGACACCACCGGAGGCGCCGAAGGAGCAAATCCTCCCCGGAATCTCTCAGGCACACGTACCGCACGGACGAGGTCACTCTGGAAAGCAGAGCGGGTGTCGAAGGCCTCCGCTCTCACCGACGGTGAAAGCCGGGTCGCAGTGGGCGGGCGGTCCGGTGAAGCTCTCAGGTTGAGATGACAGAGGGGGAGGCCGTCGGGGTACCCACGTCGTGGTGCCCCTCGAAGGTCGCGTCAGACCAGGAGGCCTCCGCAATGACCGCCCATCGCATTCCGCTCTCCGAGCTCGAACAGGGAATCCCCTTCGAACAGCGCCACATCGGGCCCGACTCCGAGGCACGGGCGAAGATGCTCGCGCAGGTCGGCTACGGCTCGCTCGACGAGCTGACGGCCGCCGCGGTGCCGGACGTCATCAAGAACGCCGAGGCGCTGGAGCTGCCGGGCGCGCGCACCGAGGCCGAGGTACTGGCCGAGCTGCGTTCCCTCGCGGACCGCAACCAGGTGCTCGACTCGATGATCGGCCTCGGCTACTACGGCACGTTCACGCCGCCGGTGATCCTGCGCAACGTCATGGAGAACCCGGCCTGGTACACCGCGTACACGCCGTACCAGCCGGAGATCTCCCAGGGGCGGCTCGAAGCGCTGCTGAACTTCCAGACCGTCGTCGCCGAGCTGACCGGGCTGCCCACCTCCGGCGCCTCCCTGCTCGACGAGGGCACCGCCGCCGCCGAGGCGATGGCGCTGTCCCGGCGCATGGGCAAGAACAAGAAGGGCCTCTTCCTGGTCGACGCGGACACCGTGCCGCAGACCGTCGCCGTGATCGAGACCCGCGCCGAGCCGACCGGCGTCGAGGTCGTCGTCGCCGACCTGAGCGAGGGCATCCCGGCCGAGATCGCCGGGCGCGAGATCAACGGCGTGCTGATCCAGTACCCGGGCGCCTCCGGGGCCGTACGCGACCTGAAGCCCGTCATCGAGCAGGCGCACGAGCTCGGCGCGGTCGTCACGGTCGCCGCCGACCTGCTCGCCCTCACGCTGCTCACCTCGCCGGGTGAACTCGGCGCCGACATCGCGGTCGGTACGACCCAGCGCTTCGGCGTGCCGATGGGCTTCGGCGGTCCGCACGCCGGATACATGGCGGTGCGTGAGAAGTTCGCGCGCAGCCTGCCCGGCCGGCTGGTGGGCGTCTCCGTGGACGCGGACGGACACAAGGCGTACCGGCTCGCCCTGCAGACGCGGGAGCAGCACATCCGGCGCGAGAAGGCCACCAGTAACATCTGCACGGCGCAGGTGCTGCTCGCGGTGATGGCCGGCATGTACGCCGTCTACCACGGTCCCGAGGGCCTGCGGACCATCGCACGGCGTACGCACCGGTACGCCACGATCCTCGCCGCGGGTCTGACGGCCGGCGGGGTCGAGGTCGTGCACGGCACCTACTTCGACACGCTGACCGCGCGGGTGCCGGGCCGGGCCGCCGAGATCGTGGCGGGCGCGCGCGACGGAGGCGTCAACCTCCACCTCGTCGACGCCGACCACGTGTCGATCGCCTGCGACGAGACCACCGCTCGCAGGCAGGTGGGCGCCGTCTGGACCGCCTTCGGCGTCGACGGTGACATCGAGGCCCTGGACGCCACCGCCGAGGACACGCTGCCCGCCGGGCTGCTGCGCACCGACGACTACCTCACGCACCCGGTCTTCCACCAGTACCGCTCCGAGACCGCGATGCTGCGCTACCTGCGCAAGCTGTCCGACCGCGACTACGCGCTCGACCGCGGCATGATCCCGCTGGGCTCCTGCACCATGAAGCTCAACGCGACCACCGAGATGGAGCCGGTCACCTGGCCCGAGTTCGGCCAGCTGCACCCCTTCGTGCCCGCGGAGCAGGCGCAGGGCTACCTCACGCTCATCCAGGAGCTGGAGGAGCGGCTCGCCGAGGTCACCGGGTACGACAAGGTGTCCCTCCAGCCGAACGCGGGCTCCCAGGGCGAGCTGGCCGGGCTGCTGGCCGTACGCGGCTACCACCGGGCCAACGGCGATGACCAGCGCACGGTCTGCCTGATCCCGTCCTCCGCGCACGGCACGAACGCCGCGAGCGCCGTGATGGCCGGCATGAAGGTCGTCGTCGTGAAGACCGCCGAGGACGGCGAGATCGACGTCGAGGACCTGCGCGCGAAGATCGAGCAGCACCGCGACGAGCTCGCGGTGCTGATGATCACGTACCCCTCGACGCACGGTGTGTTCGAGGAGCACGTCGCCGACATCTGCGCGCAGGTGCACGAGGCGGGCGGGCAGGTGTACGTCGACGGCGCCAACCTCAACGCGCTGGTGGGTCTTGCCAAGCCGGGCCACTTCGGCGGTGACGTCTCCCACCTGAACCTGCACAAGACGTTCTGCATCCCGCACGGCGGCGGCGGTCCGGGCGTGGGCCCGGTCGGCGTACGCGCGCACCTGGCGCCGTACCTGCCGAACCACCCGCTGCAGCCCGCGGCCGGTCCCGAGACCGGCGTGGGGCCGATCTCGGCCGCTCCCTGGGGCTCGGCGGGCATTCTGCCCATCTCCTGGGCGTACGTCCGTCTCATGGGCGGCGAGGGCCTCAAGCGGGCCACGCAGGTGGCGGTGCTGTCCGCGAACTACATCGCCAAGCGCCTGGAGCCGCACTTCCCGGTGCTCTACACCGGCCCCGGCGGGCTGGTCGCGCACGAGTGCATCATCGATCTGCGTCCGCTGACCAAGGCGACCGGCGTCAGTGTCGACGACATCGCCAAGCGGCTCATCGACTACGGCTTCCACGCGCCGACGATGTCCTTCCCGGTGGCCGGCACGCTGATGATCGAGCCGACCGAGTCCGAGGACCTGATCGAGCTCGACCGGTTCTGCGACGCGATGATCGCCATCCGTACGGAGGTCGACAAGGTCGGCTCGGGCACCTGGGCGGCCGAGGACAACCCGCTGCGGAACGCGCCGCACACGGCTGCCGCGCTCGGTGGCGAGTGGGAGCACGCGTACTCCCGCGAGGAGGCCGTCTTCCCGGCGGGCGTCTCCGCCGCGGACAAGTACTGGCCGCCGGTGCGCCGCATCGACCAGGCGTACGGCGACCGGAACCTGGTGTGTTCCTGCCCGCCGCTGGACGCTTACGAAGAGTAATCACCCTTGGATACGCGTCGGGGCCGGTTCGGAGATGACGTCTCCGGGCCGGCCCCTCTTCATGTCCGGGTGGCGGTCACCGCCACCGGGTGGTGCGCCTCAGGCGGCAGTCATCACGTGCTCGCTGCCCTGGGGGCGGTGCGGGGCGATGATCTGGCCGTCAGGCAGGAGCTCACCGGTGTCCTCGAAGAGCAGAACGCCGTTGCACAGGAGGCTCCATCCCTGCTCCGGGTGGTGCGCCACGAGACGGGCGGACTCCCGGTCGGCTGATTCGGCTGTCGGACACGGTGGCTGGTGCTGGCACATGGATGGGATCTTTCGCTGGGATGAGAGATGAGTGGTGGCTGTGGTGTCTTTCCCGCGGCTTGAAGTGCTCATGGCCGCCCCCCGGTGGTGTGTGTTTGGAACCCAGTGTTGCCCTACGGGCGTCAATCCGCAGGGATTTCGCAGCAGCGCTCCTCACAGGTTGGAGACGCGTCACCTGTGCGGACGGTTCAGTTCAACTGCACCGTCCCTTCGGGGGGTTCGCGGTGGCCGGATGGGGCTAGTCCGGTCGGGCGGATGGGGCGTTCTCCCTCGTACGAGCGCTGTCGGGCCCGAACGAGCGGCCGGATTCGGGATCGGGTCTCGGGGTTCTCCGGATCTGGGCTCCGGGTTCGAACGGCCCCGTGCCCCGCGACCGGTACAACGGTGGCGGGGCACGGGGCGACGCGCTCTCGGTGTGCTTCTCCGGGCGGGCGCTTACGCGGGCGAGCTGAGCAGCGGGGCGGGAGTGAGCCGGTGTGTGAGGACCGGGAGGAGTTCGGCGACGCGGTGCGGGCGGTGCGCGGCGATGCCGGGCGGCGCGGGCGCCAGCGGCACCAGGAGATCGGTGGCCGCCGGGTGTCCGGTGGCGCCGTCCGCGGCGCAGTCCCCATGCAGCCAGAGGGTGAGCATGTAGAGCTCGGGAACGGACAGCAGCCGCGGCTGATACGACTGGCTCATGTTCTCGGCGTGGCGCAGGGCGCGCTCGGTCGAGGCGATGTAGGGGCCTTCGAAGAAGTGCGAGAAGGCCCAGCCGTCCGGGGTGAGCATGGTCTCGGCCGCGGCCACCGAGCGGTCGCCGCAGCGGATCAGGAAGCGCCATCCGGCGAGCCGGGTGGTCGCGGCGCCGGCCGGTGCGATGCGGTCCAGGACGTGTACGGGCAACGGGAGTTCGGGGGTGACGGGTCCCTGGGCCATGCGAAGGGACGGGGTGCGGGCCTCGCGGACTGCGGTGGGGGAACCGAGTGCCGTGAGGACGGTGCGCAGGGCGGGCGAGGGAGCCGGGGGGACATGAAGCGGCATGGTGGGTCGCCTCTCATTCGACAGGCACAGTGGCGCGAGGGCGGGGGCGGACGGCGCTGTCAGCTCTCGGGGTCGGAGGAGCGAGGGGTCTGGATCTGCCGACAGGATGTCGCCTGCCGCACGTCACTTGACGACAGGACCTAGGACCGCGAGCGCCAACTCTCCGCCTCGTTTGCGGAGTTTATACGACACGTGTTCAGATGGTGTTTCGTCTAGCCGTCCTGAATATGAAGAGCAAGGCGGTATTCGGTCGACGAAACGAGAGGTTCATCCCGGTTCTGTGTCGGGGCCCGGCGGTGACCTCGGAATTCCCTGCCGGAGGGGTCGGCCGATTCTCGTCGGCGTTTTTCACGAGATCGTGTCAGGCTGAAACTGTGCTCTGGTTCATGCCCCGTGAATGTGCCTCCGGACAACGGGTACCAGGCTAGCGGTCGACGAGGCTCTGCAGGGCGTTATCGATCGTGTTGCCTGGGCATCATCCTCCGGGACAGCAGGGGCCGGAGGATCGGCCTGCCCATTCGAGGAGGGACGCTTCGATGGGAGAGAAGGTCGTGGCAGGGTCGTACGACCTGTCCGATCGCCGGCACTACCGAGGCAAGCTCCGGCGGTGTCTGGCGGGGCTGGAGCGGCTGCTGGAGGAGAAGCGGTTCGATCGCCCGAAGAATCTCATGGGCCTGGAGATCGAACTGAATCTCGCCGGGCCCGACGGCATGCCCAGGATGATGAATGCGCAAGTACTCGAAAGGATTGCGAGCCGAGACTTTCAAACAGAACTTGCCATGTTCAACCTGGAAGTCAACATAGCCCCACACCGATTGGCAGGTCGGGTATTCGACCGGCTCGCCGAGGAGCTGCACACCTCACTCGCATATGCCCATCGAAAAGCCGGCGAAGTCGACGCGGGAATCATGATGATCGGGATTCTGCCGACGCTCGACCGTGACGACCTGGTCTCCTCGAACCTCTCGGACGTCGACCGCTACACCCTGCTCAACGACCAGATCGTGGCCGCCCGCGGCGAGGACTTCGTGCTCGACATCGACGGGGTGGAGCGTCTCGTCTGTACGTCGAAGTCCATCGCGCCCGAGGCCGCCTGCACCTCCGTGCAGTTGCACCTCCAGGTCACGCCGGCGCGTTTCGCGGACGTGTGGAACGCGGCGCAGGCCGTTGCCGCCGTACAGGTGGCGATCGGTGCCAACTCGCCCTTCCTGTTCGGCCGTGAGCTGTGGCGGGAGTCGCGGCCGCCGCTGTTCCAGCAGTCCACCGACACCAGGCCGCCCGAGCTCCAGGCGCAGGGGGTGCGTCCGCGCACCTGGTTCGGCGAGCGGTGGATCTCCTCGGCGTACGACCTCTTCGAGGAGAACCTGCGCTTCTTCCCGCCTCTGCTGCCCATCAGCGACGAGGAGGATCCGCTCGCGGTCCTCGACGCCGGAGGCGTCCCCAGGCTCGCCGAACTCGTGCTGCACAACGGCACGGTCTACCGCTGGAACCGGCCCGTGTACGACATCGCCGACGGGGTCCCGCATCTGCGCGTGGAGAACCGGGTGCTGCCCGCCGGTCCCAGTGTCACCGATGTCGTGGCCAACGCGGCGTTCTACTACGGGGTCGTCCGCGCGCTCGCCGAGGAGGCGCGGCCCGTGTGGACACGGCTGCCGTTCGAGTCCGCGGCGGCCAACTTCGACGCGGCCTGCCGTCATGGCATCGACGCCCGTCTGGAGTGGCCGCGGCGGGGCCGGTACGGGGGTACCACCGCGCAGGTCGAGGTCGTGAACCTGGTCCGCGACGAACTGTTGCCGCTCGCCGCGGCGGGGCTGGACGGGTGGGGCGTCGAGCCCGCCGACCGGGACTACTACCTGGGGGTGATCGAGGACCGGTGCCGGCTGCGTGCCAACGGGGCCACCTGGCAGGCGGCCACCTTCCACCAGGCGCTGGAGAAGGGGCTCGGAAGGGGCGCCGCGCTGGCCGCGACCACCCGGCGCTACGGCGAGTTGATGCACCTCGGTGAGCCCGTGCACACCTGGCCGGTGGGGCTGCCGGAGCCGGTGCCGCTGGGCTGATCCGTAGCTGTAGCTGTAGCTGTAGCCCGGACCGGCGCGAGCGGGTGGCCTTGGGCCCCGGGTGCCCGAAGGCCCCCCGCTCAGGCCGCCTCGCCCCGTCGGCGGGTGTGGTGTCAGCCCTGGGTCTTGTTGCCCGCGGCCACGATCGCCCTGAGGATCACCGAGTGGATCTGCGCGGGGTCGTTGACCTGCTGGCCCGAGCCGCCGGTCGCCTCGGCGATCTCCTCGACCTCCGCCTTGTCGGCGTCCGGACCCACGGCGATCGCGATGAGCGGTACCGGGCGCCGCGGGTCGGTGAGCTTCTGCAGTTGGGTGACGAGGGCGGAGCGGGAGATGCTTCCCGGGTCCTGGTTGACGCCGTCGGTCAGCAGCACCAGCGCGTTGAACTTCCCCTTCACGTAAGAGGATGTGGCCGCCTTGTACGCGGCGAGTGTGGTGTCGTACAGGCCCGTCGCGCCGTTCGGGACGGGAGTCAGGGAGCTGAACGCCGCCGACAGCCTGTCCCGCTGGGTGCCGTTGCCCTTCCGGTCGCCCAGGCGTTCCGTGGGCGCCAGCACCCGGTAGTCGCGGTCGCCGTCCAGGCGGGTGGAGAACTTCCACAGCCCGATCTCGTCCTCCTGTGTGAAGGTCGCGAGGGCCTGCAGCAGGGACGCCCTGGTGATGTCCATACGGGACTGACCGGTGCCCGGTACGGGCTGCGCCATGGACGCGGAGGCGTCGACGACCGTGGTGATCCGGGCGCTCTGCACCGTGATCGTCCAGGTGCCGAGTGCTTCGTCGACCGCCTTCGGCGAGGCGGCTTCCAGCGCGGCGCGCGCGAACGGCTGCGGAGCGCGGCCGCCGGCCCCGGTGACCAGCGCGGTGGAGACCTTCTCGTCGTCGGTGCGGAACCCGTACCGTTCCAGGACCCGCTGTCCGTCCGACTCGCCCAGCAGTGTCATGAACCGCAGGGCGGCACGGCTTGTGTCGGTGCTCAGCCGCGACTCGTCGACCAGGGTGAACGGGTAGTCGAGCCGCGGCGACCCGTCCTTGGGGTAGAAGAGGTCGAGTTCGGTGCCCCTGTCGGCCGAGGAGTTGTACGCGAACGCCGACTGCTCGGAGAGGATCAGCGCCTGGTTGCGCTGCGGGTTGCCCTGCTCGGCGCCGGAGGAGTCGCGGGGGAGGGAGTCCAGGGCCTGGCTGTCGCTGTCGGACGTGCGCTGGGAGAGCGTCTTCGTCATCGCAACCGTCTGGGTGTCGCCCCCCTTGATGGTGGCCGCGGCGGTGTTGAGCCGGGTCAGCGCGAGCAGACCGGTCGCGCTGCGCACCGGGTCGGCCGCACCGAGCCTCAGCCTGTCGTCCTGCATCGAGGCGCCCGCCAACTCGGTCCAGGTGTACGTCTTCTCGGGCCACCCCAGCGACTTCGCGGCCGACGGGACCATCGCGACGCCGACCGGCGAGGACGCGACGCTGCCCGCCGCGGTCACCCGGGTCGCGCTGCTCTCACCGGTGACCCGGTCCACCCACAGGGTGGAGTCCGGCACCCACGCCTGGAGGTCGGACTTGTCGCCCGACCTCAGCGCGTCGGCGACCTTGTACGACGCGCGGGCCTCCACGGTGACGGCGATGCAGTGGCCGTCCGAGGTGACGTTGTGGTCGCGGGCGTGTGCGGCGACGGCCCTGAGCGCGGGCGCCACGTCCGGGGACGCGGCGATCGTGAGATGTACGGCGTCGTCCCGGCAGGACGAACCGAAGGAGAGCAGACCACCGCGGACCGCGACCGCCGTGCCCGCGGCGACCGTGAGGACCAGCACCGTCGCGATGGCCACCGTGCGGCGGCGTGCGCGTGGACGGGGGTCGGCCGCGCCCGCCCCGTAATCGTCGGGCAAGCTGTGACGTCCCATGACGGTGGTGCCCTCCCTGAATGAGCCGGAGTCGCGAGAAAGCCGTAGAGACAGCCGTGGGGCAGAAAGGCAAGGGGGGAGGTACGCCCTGTACGGCGTCCGTCCCCCCGACGGCCTGTCGCGCACGATCTTCGCAACTTCTTTCGAGACCCTAGCGGGGCGAAGATGGGGACGCGGCGGGATTACTCAACTGGAGGCGGGAGTGCAGGTGGAGGCGGGGTCGGTGGCCGATTCATTCCCCGAGGAGCGGCTGACGCGGCGGATTTTCCGGGACGAGACACTGCTCGTTCTGGGCCTGTCGCTCGGGGCGAGCGGAGTGTCCGCACTGATCAGCTTTGTCGGATCGGTCACCAAACCGGGGGGTCTCAAGGAGCAGGCGGCCACCCTCAACGCCTCGGCTGCGCCGGGCCGCCCCTGGCTGGATCTGGCCTGGCAGTTGTTCGGCATCGCGTCGGCCCTGGTCCCGGTCGCGCTGGTGGCGCACTTGCTCATGAGGGAGGGCAAGGGACTGCGTGTGATCGGGTTCGACCGTAGGCGGCCCTGGCCCGACCTTGGGCGGGGGGCCGCGATCGCGGCGGTGATCGGCAGCGCGGGCATCGCCTTCTATCTGGCGGCCCGGGGGTTCGGCGCCAACCTGACGGTGGTGCCCGAGGCACTGCCCGACGTGTGGTGGAAGTACCCGGTGCTGATCCTGTCGGCCGTGCAGAACGCCGTACTGGAGGAGGTCATCGTCGTCGGGTATCTGCTGCGCCGGCTCGGGCAGTTGGGATGGACGCCGGGGACCGCGCTGGTGGCGAGCGCGGTGCTGCGCGGCTCGTACCACCTCTATCAGGGCATCGGCGGCTTCGTCGGGAACATGGTGATGGGCGTGGTCTTCGTCTACCTGTACCGGCGGTGGGGCCGGGTCGGACCGCTCGTGGTGGCGCACTCGCTGCTCGACATCGGGGCGTTCGTGGGATACGCGCTGCTGGCGGGGAAGGTGGACTGGCTGCCGACCGCCTGAGCGGCGTGAGCGGGTCCGTCAGGGGCGTACGAAGTTGCGCACGCCCCTTTTCCGTACGCACCTTTTGCTTTCGTGTGTCTCTTTCGTGCACCTCTTTCGTACGCCTTTTCCGTGTGCCGCTACGCGAGCAGCTCGCCCTCGATGACCGTGACCGCGTGGCCGGTGAGGAGCGTACGGTCGCCGCGCAGCTCGGTGCGGACGAGGCCGGAGCGCGGGGAGGCCTGCAGGCCGGTGAGACCGGGGCGGCCGAGGCGCTCGGACCAGTAGGGCGCGAGGGCGGTGTGGGCGCTGCCGGTGACCGGGTCCTCGTCGATGCCGATGTTCGGGAAGAAGCAGCGCGAGACGAAGTCGTAGCCCCGGGCGGGGTCTTCGGCGCGGGCGGTCGCGATGATGCCGCGCTTCGAGTACCGGGCGAGGGCCTTGTGGTCGGGGGTGAGTCCCCGGACCGTCTTCTCGTCGGCGACCTCGATCAGCAGGTCGCCGGTGTTCGGGCCGGTGTCGAAGGTCGTGAGCGGCTCGGCGCCCAGGGCCTCGGCGACGCCGTCCGGGACCTCGACCGGGGTGAGCGGAGCGGTGGGGAAGTCCAGCGTCAGGGAACCGTTCTCGTGGGGCGTGGCGATGAGTACGCCGCTGAGCGTGGCGAACCGCACCGGTCCCGTGTGGGCGCCCGTGGTGCGTAGGACGTGTGCGGTGGCGAGGGTCGCGTGCCCGCACATCGCGACTTCGGCGACGGGGGTGAACCAGCGCAGCGCCCAGTCGGCGTCGCCGCCCCCGGGGACGCGGTGTGCGAACGCCGTCTCCGCGTGGTTGACCTCCAGGGCGACGCTCTGGAGCCAGGTGTCCTCGGGGAACGTGTCGTGGTCGAGGAGGAGGACCCCGGCCGGGTTGCCCGTGAAGGGACGGTCGGTGAAGGCGTCGACGATTCGAATCCGCATGCTCCGACGCTAGCGGCCCGAGCAGGCCACGGGACAAGGCCAATTCCGGGGATGTGGACCGGTCTCGAGCCCCGCAAGGAGTACGCCCCGCCGCACCGGTCACCCCTCGGTTTCTGATCCATACGTCCTGACCTGCCCGGATCTCGGGGGGTTGTCAGGCGAGCTATGCCGATATATCGTTGACGCATCGCGACCGATCAACGAATGAATGGAGTGATGGCGATGCGTTCCCAAGGACAGGAATTTGGATTCGAACGTGGGCATGGCCGACACGGTGGGCCCGGTCCGCGTGACCGGGGCTTCGAAGGGCGGCGTGGGGCTTTCGGGCCCTTCGGGCCGGGTGGTCCGGGCGGCGGCCCCGGGTTCGGCTTCGGGCCGGGCTCCTGGGGCGGCCAACGCGGCGGCCGGGGCGGCCCGAGGGGCAGGGCGCGGCGCGGTGACGTACGCGCGTCGATCCTGGCTCTGCTCAAGGACCGGCCCATGCACGGCTACGAGATGATCCAGGAGATCGCCGAGCGCAGCGGCGGGGCATGGAAGCCCAGCCCGGGCTCGGTCTACCCGACCCTCCAGTTGCTGGAGGACGAGGGTCTCATCACCAGCGCGGCCGAGGGCGGCAAGAAGCTGTTCTCGCTCACCGACGAAGGCCGCGGCGCGGCCGAGGCGGGCCCCGACGCTCCGTGGGAAGAGGCCGGGCGCGGGGTCGACTGGGAGACGTTGCACGAGATCCGGCAGGCCGGCTTCGGCCTCATGGAGGCCTTCGGCCAGGTCTGGAAGACCGGCAGCAAGGAGCAGCGCGACAAGGCGCTGGCGGTCATCAACGACGCCCGCAAGAAGCTGTACCTGATCCTCGCCGACGAGGACTGACGGGCATGCTGTGGTACCTGACGGCGCCCCGTGGAAGTGTTTCCGCGGGGCGCCTCTCCGTGTACGGGGGCTGGGCGCGGGTCTCGGACCAGGTGCGGGACTCAGGTCACCAGTCCGGACAGCTTGCGCAGCGACTCGTTGAGGGCGGCCGTCGCAGAGTCCTTGAGCTTGCCCGCCATCAGCGAGACGGCCGCGCCGGTGAACTCCCCGTCGATCCGCACCGAGGTGGCGTCGCCGTCGGGGGTCAGGGTGTAGCGGGTGGCGACGGTCACCGCCATCGGGCCCTTGCCGCGGATGGCCAGGGTGCGGGCGGGCTCCAGTTCCTCGATGGTCCACTCGACCTCGGCCGGGAACCCCATGAGCTTCATGTTCTCCTGAAAGGTGCCGCCGACCTCGAGTGAGGCGGGGCCGCCCTTGGGGAAGTTGGTGTGGGTCGAGTTCCACTCGCCGTAGGAGGAGAAGTCCGTGAGCTGTGCCCAGACCTTCTCGGCAGGCGCCTCGATGCGTGCTTCCGCGCTGACTTCGGCCATGCGGCCACCCCTTCGTGTCGGGCGCTGCGCCCCGCGCAGCTACGGTGTCGCGGAACGTAGCCGCAGCCCCCTGAACATTCAATACTGATGAACCGTCAGGAATTGTGAAGTCGGCCTGCAGCCGGCCCACGTCGGAGCGGCACGGTTGAGCGCGGAGCGCGAGGCAAGGCGGCGCGCGCTCTGCGGGAGGAACGGTGCGAAGTCATCCGTGAGGAGGAGAACACGCTCACGGATGCCCACCCTGTGTGGGACCCGAAGATGCTGCACACCGAGGATGACTCGGGTCGCGGGGACTGATGGGGTGGGGATTGTGCCACCGCGTATCCCCCAGCAACCGGCCGTCGAGAGCGGCTCCCACCGCACGGAACTCGATGCCAGGCTCAGCGCCGAGCTGGCATCGGTGGTCTCCGGCGCGCGCAGGCGGGCGTTGCGCGACGGCGACCGGCAGATCGACACCGCCCATCTGCTGCACTCACTGCTGGAGGCCGGCCCCGAGGTGGGCGCCGTGTTCGACGGAGCCCCGCAGGTCGCCCGGCTGCTCGGCTATCTCGTGCAGCGCAGCATCGGCTACGGACTGCGCTGGCGGAGCGCCATCGAGGACTCGGGGACGGTTCCGGTCGCGGCCGCGGCAGGCGGGCGACCGGTCGTGGCCGAGGCGGGCTGGTCGCCGGTGGCGGCCGGCGCCATGGAGGGCGCGTGGGAGCGTGCCGAGCGGCGGGGCGACGAACGGGCCCGCGGTCTCGATCTGCTCGCCGCGATCGTCACCGATCCGCAGGCGCGAGCCGTCGAGGTCCTGCGGCGGGCGGGCGTGGACGCACGGGCACTGCTGCTGCGTATCGAGAGCGCCTTCGATGTCGAGGACGAGTTCGAGGGCGAGTTCGAGTTGGAGTTCGGCCTCGACTTCGAGAGGTATGTCGGGGGTGGCGACCCGGGCTGCCGGTCCAATCGTTGAGACAGGTGTCATCGAGGGTGACGCTCATGTCGTCGCCTGTCATCATGTGCCGGTGCATACCTCTCAGGGCAGTCAGGGCAACCGTGGGAAGGGCGTGGGGCTGGGCCTCGCGCTCGCGTCGGCGGTCTCCTTCGGCGGATCGGGCGTCGCGGCGAAGCCGCTGATCGAGGCGGGACTCGACCCGCTCCACGTGGTGTGGCTGCGGGTCGCGGGCGCCGCCCTGGTGATGCTGCCGCTCGCCGTGCGCCACCGCGCTCTCGTACGGCGGCGCCCCGCCCTGCTCGTCGGGTTCGGGCTGCTCGCCGTGGCGGGCGTCCAGGCCTGCTACTTCGCCGCGATCTCGCGTATCCCCGTCGGTGTCGCGCTGCTCGTCGAGTACCTCGCGCCGGCGCTCGTGCTCGGCTGGGTGCGGTTCGTGCAGCGCAGGCCCGTGACACGCGCCGCGGCCCTCGGGGTCCTCCTCGCGGTCGGCGGGCTGGCCTGTGTCGTGGAGGTGTGGTCCGGGCTGAGCTTCGACGCCGTCGGGCTGCTGCTCGCGCTGGCCGCCGCCTGCTGCCAGGTCGGCTACTTCGTCCTTTCCGACCAGGGCAGCGACGCGGGCGAGGAGGCACCGGACCCGCTCGGTGTCATCGCGTACGGCCTGCTCGTCGGCGCCCTCGTGCTGACGGTCGTCGCCCGCCCCTGGACCATGGACTGGTCGGTGCTCGGGGGTGGCGTGGACATGAACGGCACGTCCGTCGCCGCCTCCCTGCTGCTCGGCTGGATCGTGCTGATCGCGACCGTCGTCGCGTACGTCACCGGAGTGCTCTCCGTGCGCAGGCTCTCCCCGCAGGTCGCGGGCGTCGTGGCCTGCCTGGAAGCGGTCATCGCGACCGTGCTCGCCTGGGTCCTGCTCGGCGAACATCTCTCGGCGCCGCAGATCGTCGGCGGTGCGGTGGTACTGGTCGGCGCGTTCATCGCGCAGTCGTCGGCGCCCGCGAAGCCCTCGGACGGGCCGGTCGCGGGCGGTGGGCGCGATGCGGAACGGGATTTGTCGGTTCGCGGGACCGCCGTCTAGGGTGCTGACCATGCCTTCGACGCTCGTTCTGCCGCCTCCGGCCGCCTGAGGCGGGTCCTCCGGAATCCCCACCCGGCCCGGTGCCGGGTGGAACGGTGCTGCCCGCAGAAGAAGTCCGAGGACCTTTCCGTACGCCCCTGCCTCTTCGGCACGGGCCGCGACGTGGTCCTTCTCGAACTTCCGCGCGGCCGCCTTGTGCGCGGTCGCGCGCATCAGCGGAGAGAAACACGTGTCGCATGCTGCTTCCGGCCTGCCCATCGGGCGAGGCCTCCTTTATCTGATCGTCGCCGGTGCCGCCTGGGGCACCGCGGGCGCGGCCGCGTCACTGGTCTACCGGGCCAGTGACATGGGGCCGATCGCCCTCTCCTTCTGGCGCTGCGCGGGCGGACTCGTGCTGCTGCTCGTCGTTCGACGGGTGCGGCGCCGACCGGTCGTGTCCGCGCCCGCCCGGGAGCCGTTCGGCCGCAAGGCCCTGCGGATCGGTGCCACGGGCCTTGGGCTCGCCGTCTTCCAGACCGCCTACTTCGCCGCAGTCGAGGCCACCGGACTCGCGGTGGCGACCGTCGTCACCCTGGGCGCCGGGCCCGTGCTCATCGCCCTCGGTGCGCGACTGACCCTGGGAGAGAAGCTCGGGCGCGGCGGGAGCGCCGCCGTCGCCGGGGCTCTCGGCGGGCTCGGGGTGCTGGTGCTGGGTGGCGGAGGTGCCACGGTGCGCCCCTGGGGCGTCGCCCTCGCGGTCGTGTCCGCCGCCGGATACTCCACGATGACGCTGCTCACCCGGTGGTGGGGACGTGACGGCCGCGTCGACGGCTCCGGCACGACGGTGTGGACGTTCGCCGTCACCACTGTCTGCCTGCTGCCGGTCGGTCTGGCGGAGGGACTGGTCCCGCACGCCGCCCGACCGGCCCACGTGCTGGCCCTGCTGGTCTACATCGCCGCCGTCCCCACGGCTCTGGCCTACGCCCTGTTCTTCGCGGGCGCCGCAGTCGTCCGGTCCGCGACCGTCTCCGTGATCATGCTCCTGGAGCCGGTGAGCGCGGCCGTGCTGGCTGTCGGTCTGCTCGGCGAACGACTGACCACGGCGACGCTCGCGGGCACCCTGCTGATGCTGGGTTCGGTCGCGGGGCTTGCGGTGGCCGAGGCGAGGAGCGTCCGGGGGGATACCCGGAGGGTGCCCGAGGAGGAACGGGCGCTCGTCTGAGGCATGAAGTCTGAGGCGTGAGGCACCGGGGGTGATCCCGCCCGGTGCCTCGCCGTCACAGGGCCGAGAGGTAGTCGGGCAGCTCGATGCCCGGGGCCAGGTCGTCGGCGGGGATCGGGGTGCCGTGTCCCTTGGTGAGGGGGACGACCCCGGTCCAGTGGGGGAGGGAGAGGTCCTCGGCGTCGTCGTTCGGGCCGCCGGTGCGCAGCTTCGCGGAGACCTCGTTCAGGTCGAGGCGGATGACGGCGGTGGCGGCGAGCTCCTTGGTGTTGGCGGGGCGCGAGTCGTACGAACGGCCGGGGACGACCTGGTCGACCAGCGCGTCCAGGGCCGCACGCTTCTCGTCCGGGTCCGTCACCTGGTAGGCGATGCCGTGCACCACCACGGAGCGGTAGTTCATCGAGTGGTGGAAGGCGGAGCGGGCCAGGACCAGACCGTCGACATGGGTCACGGTCAGGCAGACGGGCAGTCCCGGGTCGGCCTGCCCGGTCATCCGCAGCGGGCGCGAACCCGTCGAGCCGTGCACGTAGAGGCGCTCGCCGACCCGCCCGTAGAGGGTGGGAAGCACGACCGGGGCGCCGTCCCGGACGAAGCCGAGGTGGCAGACGTACCCCTCGTCGAGAATCGCGTGGACCAGCTCGTGGTCGTACGCGGCGCGCTCCTTGGAACGGGTGGGGACGGTGCGGTCGGTCGGGGTGTAGGCGGCGGGCCGCGTCGACCCGGGCTGGGTGCTCGTCTCCGACATTGCGCTCTCCATTGTACTAGTGCATAATCTAGTTTGTGCTAGGAGAGTATCGGATCGAAGGGCGACGTGCAGCGGACATTTCCGCGAGCGTCGAGCGCGCGGTGGGCAGCGGGGAGCTCGAACCGGGGCAACTGCTGCCGCCCATGCGGGAGTTGGCGGAGCAGCTGGGGGTGAATCCCAATACCGTCGCCGCCGCCTATCGCACACTGCGCGAACGCGGGGTGATCGAGACCGCGGGGCGTCGGGGCAGCCGGATCCGTTCGAAGCCCGTCACGACGGGACGCGAGTACATCCGGGTCGAGGTGCCGGAAGGTGTGCGCAACGTGGCTGACGGCAACCCCGACCGGGCACTGCTGCCCGGTCTCGCCGAGGCGTTCGTGGCGGCGGCGAGGCAGTCGGACCGGGATCCCGTGATGTACGGGGAGGCCGCGGTCGAGGCTGAGCTCGAGCGGCTCGCGCGCGCCGATCTCGACGCGGACGGCGTGCCCGACGGGCCCGTCGTCGTCACCTCCGGATCGCTCGACGCCATCGAGCGTGTGCTGGCGGCCCATCTCAAGCCCGGGGACACGGTCGCCGTCGAGGATCCCGGCTGGGGCAGCGTGTTCGACCTCGCCCCGGCGCTCGGGCTGCGCACGGTCCCGGTGCGTGTCGACGACGAGGGCCCGGTCCCCGACGACGTACGACACGCCCTGGTGGCCGGTGCCCGCGCCCTGATCGTCACGGACCGGGCGCAGAATCCGACCGGCGCCGTGGTCAGCGCCCCACGCGCGCGTGCCCTGCGTTCGGTGCTGAAGGAGCACCCGGAGGTCCTGCTCGTCGAGGACGACCACGGGCACCGGATCGTCGACCTGCCGCTGCACCCTCTGGCCGGGGTGACCCGCTGCTGGGCCTTCGTACGCTCCGCCGCGAAGGCCTACGGCCCCGACCTGCGGCTCGCCGTCCTCACCGGGGACCCCGTCACCATGGACCGCGTGCATGGGCGGCAACGGCTGGGGCCCGGCTGGGTGAGCCATCTGCTGCAACGGGCGGTCGTACACCTGTGGGCGAACGGCGCGGTGGACGTACGGGCCGTGGCGGCGGCGTACGGGTGGCGCCGGGACGCGCTGATCGACGCCCTGAAGGAGCGTGGCATCGAGGCGTACGGGCGCAGCGGGATGAACGTGTGGATCCCCGTCCCGGACGAGACGGGGGCGGTCGCGCGGTTGCTGCACGCCGGCTGGGCGGTCGCGCCCGGGGCGCGCTTCCGGATGAGCGCGCCGCCCGGCATCCGGATCACCGTCTCGATCCTGACGCCGGACGACATCGAACCACTGGCGGACGCCATCGCCTCCGCGGTCGGCCCGGCGCCCGTGCGTGGTTACGCGTGAGGCGGTCCGTACGCGTTGACGGCGCGGTCAGCGGCGCGGCCGGGCCTGGGTGAGTGCCGCGCCGGCGAGGACGATCACCGCGCCGACCGGCGTCGACCAGCTCAGCGACTCGCCGAGGATCGCGACGCCCGCGGCGGTGGCTATCACCGGGATGAAGTACGTGACCATCTGGGCCGTCGTCGGACCGACCTCGGCGACGATGCCGTACTGGACGAGCATGGCCAGGCCCGTGCCGAGGGCTCCCAGGGTGGCGATCGCGAGCAGCGGGACGACCGGGAAGCGGCTCGGCAGTGTGGTGAACAGCGGGGTGACAAGGGCCAGTTGGACGGTGGCGAGCAGCAGTTGGGCGCCGGTCATCGACAGGTGCGAGTGGCCGGCGCCGGCCAGGGTGCGGCGGACGTAGATCCAGCCGATCGGGTAGCTCAGCGAGGCCAGCAGGGCCATCGCCGTGCCCCTGGCGTCCAGGCCGTGGAAGCCCTGCCAGACACCGAGGACCGTCAGGACGCCGAGGAAGCCGATGCCCAGACCGGCGACCCTGCGCCGGGTCGGACGGTCCTCGGAGAGGGCGACCAGGGACAGGGCCATGCCCCACAGGGGTGAGGTCGCGTTGCAGATGCCCGCCAGCGTGGACGGGATCGTCAGCTCGGAGTAGGCGAAGAGCGAGAACGGCAGTGCGTTGAGCAGGAAGGCCGCGACCGCGAGATGACCCCAGGTGCGGGCCCCGCGCGGCAGTCGCTCCCGCTTCACCGCCATCGCCGCTGCGAGCACCGCCGTCCCAAACAGCAGCCGTCCGAAGGTGACCTGGAACGGCGCGTAGCCCTCCGTCCCGACCTTGATGAGCAGGAAGCTGAAACCCCAGATCAGCGAGAGGACGCCGAAACGGATCCGCCAGCCGAGGGCGGTGCGACGGCGGGGGGTCGTGGCGGTCGGGGTGTCGGTTCGGGGAGTGGTCGCGGCGCTCATGGACGTAACGATGAAGGAGACAATCCCGTAGGACAAGCGAGATTGTTCGAGCGATATCTCGTAGCATTGCTTACATGTTGAATCTGGAGCGCCTGCGCACCCTCGACGCCCTCGCACGGCACGGCTCGGTGAGCGGCGCGGCCGAGGGGCTGCATGTCACGACGTCGGCCGTCTCCCAGCAGATGTCCAAGCTGGAGCGCGAGGTGGGGCAGCAGCTGCTCGCCAAGAATGGCCGCGGGGTGCGTCTCACGGACGCCGGGCGATTGCTCGCCGACCATGCCGCGCGCATCCTGTCGCAGGTCGAGCTCGCCCAGTCCGACCTGGAGGCCCAGCGCGGTCAGGTCGTCGGCGAGCTGCGGCTCTCCGCCTTTCCGACCGCCGCACGCGGGCTGTTCCCCGCCGCGCTCGCCGCGCTGCGCGCCGAACACCCGGGGCTGCGGGTGCGCTCCAGCGAGCTGGAGCCCGAGGCCGGGGTCGCCGGGGTGATCCGGGGCGACCTCGATCTGGCGGTGGTGCTCGACTGGTACAACAAGCCGATGCCGTTGCCCGACGGTCTGGTCAAGGCCCCGATCCTCGACGACCCGGCCGATGTGGCGATGCCGGTCGGCCACCGGCTCGCGGACCGCGCGGAGGTCGACCTCGGCGACTTCGCCGACGACGAGTGGATCACCTGGGGCGAGGGTGAGTTCTGCCACGAGTGGCTGATGTTCACGTTGCGCTCCCGGGGCGTCGAGCCGCACATCGGCCATCGTGCCGGCGAAACGCACACACAGCTGGGCCTGGTCGCCGCGGGGCTCGGTGTCTGCATCGCGCCGCTGCTCGGACGCCATCCGATGCCCGAGGGGGTCGTCACGGTGCCGCTGCGGCAGGCCGTCCGGCGGCATGTCTACGTGATCTGGCGCGCCGACGCCGACCGCCGCCCGTCGATCAGAGCGGCGGTGGGGGCGCTGCGGGCGGCGGGGGAGAGCATCGGCTGAGCGCTGACCTGGGCTTGGGCTGTGACAGGCCCTAGAGCGGCGGCAGCTTGCGGAAGTCCCAGGAGGCGATCGCTGTCGGCGTCAGCCGGGCCCACGCGTGGCGGCCGTCGTGCGGCAGTTCCTCCAGGCCGAAGTTCTTGCGGGCGAACAAGGTCTCGGGGACGTCGAGTTCGGCGCACAGCTCACCGGTGCGGGGGACCTCGCCCACGAACTCCACCGTGCCGGACAGCTCGACACCGCGCAGCTCCCCGTAGTCCTCGCCGGTGTCGATCACCACCGCGACGCGCGGGTCGCGGCGCAGCTCCGTCCAGCGCTTGCTGCGTACCACGGAGTACAGCCACAGCGAGGTGCCGTCCCAGACGAACCAGAGCGCGCTCACGTGCGGGGCGCCGTCCTTCGACACCGTGGCGACGCGACAGGTGCGCTGGGTGGTGAGGAACTCGTCCAGTTCGCCGGGGGTCATCATGATCTTCCGACCCCTGCGCTGAGTGACGGTCATACGGTCACCTCTTCTTTCGTGTCGACCTTGTGCGACGATCTTCTGCGTCGACAGAGAGCTTCTGGCGGTTCGTCAGAAAAGCATGGGCCGTCTTCCGTCCGTGCGCAATGCTCGTTACGCTCGCCCGCCCCGGCCCTCGACGACAAGGGGAGTCATGCCTTCGCATGAACAGCTCAGCACACTCCTCGACCCGGACGGCACCGTTCTGCTCACCGTCGAGTGCCAGCAGGGCGTCGTCGGCCCGGACAGCGCCCTGCCCGAACTCGCCAGAGAGGCCCGGTCGTCGGGGGCCCTCGCGAACATCGCCAGGCTGGTGGCAGGCGCCCACGACAGCGGCGTCCAGGTGATCCACGCGATCGCCGAGCGACGGCCCGACGGGCGGGGCGCCAACCGCAACGCCCGCCTGTTCCGCGCGGCCGAACGGCTGCCCGTGCAGCAGCTGTCGGGCACCACCGCGGTCCGCGTCGCGGCGCCGATCGAGGTCGCCGAGGAGGACTTCGTCGTACGTCGCCTGCACGGGCTGTCCCCGCTCTCGGGCACCGAAGTGGACGCGCTGCTGCGCAACCTGGGCTGTCGCACCCTCGTCGTGACCGGTGTCTCCGCCAACGTGGCCATCCCCAATACCGTGTTCGACGCCGTGAACCGCGGCTATGCCGCCGTGGTGCCCGCGGACGCCATCGCGGGGGTGCCCTCCGACTACACCCCCGCGATGATCCGCAACACACTCGCCCTGGTCGCCACGATCACGGCGACCGACGACGTGCTGGCCTGCCTCAAGCGACCGCGCCGTTGAAGCGCGGGCCCGGCCGGGTCACGCGAGCTTGATCGAGTCCCCGTCCACGGTGATGTTGGCGGCGGCCAGCGGCTGCGTCGCGGGCCCCTTCTTCACACTGCCGTCGGTCGCGGAGAACTGGCTGTTGTGGCACGGGCAGGTGATGACGTTGTCGGCGATGCCCTTCACCGCACAGCCCTGGTGGGTGCACTTGGAGGAGAAGGCCTTGTAGGTGCCCGCGGTCGGCTGGGTGACGACGACGCCCTGGGACTCGAAGACCTTGCCACCGCCCTCCGGGATGTCGGTGGTCTTCGCGAGGACCGTGCCGCCCGCGTTCCCCGCCGCGGCGTTGTCGCCCCCGCCCGTACCCCCGCTGCTCGCGCTGGAGCCGGAGTTGGAGCTGGTGGAGTCGGAGGACTTGTTGTCCGACCCGCACGCGGTCAGCGCGACGGCGAGTCCCGCCGTGCCGACCGCCGCCACGACGGTGCGGCGGGCCGGGGTCGGAACGGGGTGAAGCGATTCGCTGGTCATGCTGACATTCCCTTCAACGGACGTGATGGTGATCCGTACACAAGTACGGTCCGCCCGTGTGCCCTGTTCAGGAGCTAGGGACTTCTTGACCGAATCGACAGCGGTTCGACAGCCGCGCCGACCGGCTCGGGGCTCCGCCGCCGCGGGCGCCCACGGGTCGCGTCCGGTGGCCGTGACCGCCCCAGTAGCCTGGGGCGATGCTCAAGGAAGTCATCGTGACCCGCTACATCACGCCGCTGCGTGAGGGCGGCTCGCTGCCGGGGCTCGTCGAGGGCGACGATCTCGGGACGTACGTCATGAAGTTCACCGGCGCGGGGCAGGGGCGCAAGACGCTCGTCGCGGAGGTCGTCTGCGGTGAACTCGCACGCCGGCTCGGCCTGCGTGTGCCCGGCCTGGTGACACTCGACCTCGACCCGGTGCTGGGGCTCGGGGAGCCGGACCAGGAAGTGCAGGAGCTGCTCAAGTCGAGCGGCGGTCCGAACCTCGGGATGGACTTCCTTCCCGGCGCGATCGGCTTCGACTCCCTCGCCTTCGAGGTGAGCCCGGAGGAGGCCGGGCGGATGGTCTGGTTCGACGCGCTGGTCAACAACGTCGACCGTTCCTGGCGTAACCCCAATCTGCTGATGTGGCACGGCGACCTGTGGCTCATCGACCACGGCGCCACCATGATCTGGCACCACCACTGGCCGGGCGCGGCGAACTCCGCGGCCAAGCCCTACGACGCCTCCGACCACGCGCTCGCGCCGTTCGGCCCGGACATCGCCTCCGCCGCGGCCGACCTGGCACCGCTGGTGACCGAGGACCTGCTGGCCGAGGTGACCGCGGAGATTCCCGACGCGTGGCTGGCCGACGAACCCGGCTTCGACTCGCCGGACGCTCTCCGGCGTGCCTATGCGCAGCCGCTCCTGGCGCGCGCCGGTGTGATCGAGGGGCGCATCAAGGGCTTCGAGGGGGACAAGTGAGCGAGCGGGACGTCTTCGAGTACGCGTTGCTGCGCGTGGTGCCGCGGGTCGAGCGCGGCGAGTGCTTCAACGCGGGCGTACTGGTGTACTGCCGCGCCAAGTCCTTCGTCGGGGTGCGCACCCATCTGGACGAGGCCAAGCTGCTGGCCCTGGACCCGGAGGCCGACACGGCCGGCGTACGGGCCGCGCTGCGGGCGGTCGAAGGAGTCTGCGCGGGTGGCAAAGCGGCAGGTCAGGCCGCCGGTGACGACGCCGGGCGGCGTTTTCGCTGGCTGATCGCGCCCCGCTCGACGGTGGTGCAGCCGGGACCCGTGCACACCGGACTCACCGCCGATCCGGAAGCGGAGACGGAGCGGTTGCTCCAGTTGCTGGTCAGGTAATGGATCACACCCGCGCCGTGTGCCGTTGACACCGGGTGCCAGGGCTTCTAGCGTCACGTCTACTGAAGGTACTAAGCGGTCGCTCACCGGACGGGCGTACCGTGTGAGCCGCAAGACATGCCACCGCGGGACATACCACCGCAGAGCATTTCATGCCGCAGGGCTTTTCAAGGGCGAGGAGAACCAGCAATGTCCACCACTGAGCAGCGCGTAGCCGTAGTCACCGGTGCCGCGCGCGGCATCGGCGCCGCGACCGCCGTACGACTGGCCGCCGAGGGCCGCGCCGTCGCGGTGATCGACCTCGACGAGGCCGCGTGCAAGGACACCGTCGAGAAGATCACCGCCGCCGGTGGCAAGGCCATCGCGGTCGGCTGCGACGTCTCCGACGAGGCCCAGGTCGAGGCCGCGGTCGCGCGGATCGCCGAGGAGCTCGGTGCGCCGACCGTCCTGGTGAACAACGCGGGCGTGCTCCGCGACAACCTGCTGTTCAAGATGGCCGCGTCCGACTGGGACACGGTCATGAACGTGCACCTGCGCGGCGCCTTCCTGATGGCGAAGGCCTGCCAGAAGTACATGGTGGACGCCAAGTTCGGCCGGATCGTCAACCTGTCGTCGTCCTCGGCGCTCGGTAACCGCGGCCAGGCCAACTACTCCGCCGCCAAGGCCGGTCTGCAGGGCCTCACCAAGACCCTCGCCATCGAGCTCGGCAAGTTCGGCGTCACCGCCAACGCCGTCGCCCCCGGCTTCATCGCCACCGACATGACGGCGGCCACCGCCGAGCGCGTGGGCATGGGCTTCGAGGACTTCCAGGCCGCGGCCGCCACCCAGATCCCCGTGCAACGCGTCGGCAACCCCGACGACATCGCCAACGCGATCGCCTTCTTCACCGGCGAGGCCGCCGGATTCGTCTCCGGCCAGGTCCTGTACGTGGCCGGCGGACCGCTCAACTGACGCCGGAGGGCACGACATGACCACACTCCCCGAACTCTCCGGCAAGGTCGCGCTCATCACAGGCGCGAGCCGCGGCATCGGCTACGGCATCGCGGAGGCCCTCGTCGCGCGCGGTGACCGCGTGTGCATCACGGGCCGCAACGAGGACGCCCTCAAGGAGGCCGTCGAGGCACTCGGTGCCGACCGCGTCATCGGCGTCGCCGGCAAGGCGCACGACCTGGCCCACCAGGCCACCGTCGTCGAGCGCACCATGGAGGCCTTCGGCCGCGTCGACTACCTGGTCAACAACGCCGGTACGAACCCCGTGTTCGGCCCGATGGCCGACCTGGACCTGGACGTGGCACGCAAGGTCTTCGAGACCAACGTCATCTCGGCGCTCGGCTTCGCCCAGTTGACCTGGAAGGCCTGGCAGAGCGAGAACGGCGGCGCGATCGTCAACATCGCGTCCGTCGCGGGCATCGCCCCCTCGCCCTTCATCGGCGCGTACGGCATCAGCAAGGCCGCCATGATCAACCTGACCGTGCAGCTGGCGCACGAGTTCGCGCCCAAGGTGCGGGTCAACGCGATCGCGCCCGCCGTGGTCAAGACCAAGTTCGCGCAGGCCCTGTACGAGGGCCGAGAGGCGGAGGCGGCCGCGTCCTACCCGCTCGGCCGACTGGGCGTGCCTTCCGACATCGGGGGCGCCGCCGCCTTCCTCACCTCGACGCAGTCGGACTGGATCACCGGTCAGACGCTCGTCGTCGACGGCGGCATATTCCTGAACGCCGGAGTGGGCTGACCGGAGCCCCGAGACGGGACGAACGGAGCATCGACGCGGGCGCTGATGGACGAAATCGGCGCCCGCGTCGACGTATGAAGACGGACAGCCCGATGACAACCTTGTCACAAACGCGCTGATCAAGTGCCGCGCAGGGAACGCGGGTTCACCGGCCGGGCGCTGCGGTATGGTCTGCCGACCCTTGGTACGGCAGATCGAGGAGCGTGCGCGTGTTCAACCGCAACCAATGTCTGCGGCAGCTGGCGGCGGTCACGTCCGTCGCCCTGGTGGCCGGGTGCGGCGTCCTCTCCTCGGCGTCCTCCGACGACAAGGGACCGATCGTCGTGGGCACCACCAGTGCCCCGAGCACGCTGGATCCGGCCGCCTCCTGGGACGGCTCGTGGGAGCTGTTCCGCAACATCTACCAGACGCTCCTGAGCTACCCCACCGGGACGACCACGCCCGAGCCCGACGCCGCCCAGAGCTGTGCGTTCACCGACAGAACGAACCTGGTGTACCGCTGCAAGCTGCGCGCCGGCATGCAGTTCTCCGACGGCGACTCGTTGGACGCCCGGGCCGTCAAGTACTCGATCGACCGGATCAAGAAGATCAACCTGCCCAGCGGTCCCGCCGGCCTCCTCGGCAGCCCCGACCGGATCCAGGTACGGGGCGAGCGCGAGCTCCTCTTCCACCTGAACAAGCCGGACGCGACGTTCCCGTTCGTCCTCGCCACGCCGGCCATGTCGATCGTGGACCCCGACGACTACCCCGCCCACTCGTTGCGCAAGGACGGCAAGGTCATCGGGTCCGGCCCGTACAGCCTGCGCTCCTACGAGGACGGCAAGCAGGCCGAACTCGTCAGGAACGACCACTACAAGGGCTTCGCCGAGCTCAAGAACGACGCGGTCACCATCCGCTACTTCCAGGACTCGGGGCAGATGGTCGACGCCCTCAAGGACAAGAAGATCGACGTCACGTACCGCGGACTGGCCTCCAAGGACATCGTCTCGCTCCGAAGCGGGGGAGCGGACGACGGCCTTCAGCTCGTCGAGGGCGCGGGCATGGAGATCAGCTACCTGGTGTTCAACCCGAAGGATCCCTGGGCCAGGAAGCTCGCGGTCCGCAAGGCGGTCGCCCAGGTCATCGACCGTGCGGCGATCGCGCACAAGGTCTACAAGGACACCGTCGACCCGCTGTACTCCATGGTCCCCGCGGGCCTGACCGGTCACACCACGGGCTTTTTCGACGACTACGGGGACCCCAGTTCGTCCAAGGCCCGGCAGATCCTCCTGGAGGCGGGCATCACCGAGCGCGTCCCCCTCACCCTCTGGTACACCACGGATCGCTACGGCTCCGAAACCGCCCCGGAGTTCCAGGAGATCAAGAGGCAGCTCGAGGACTCCGGTCTGTTCCGTGTGTCCCTCAACGGGCGCCCCTGGAAGACGTACGAAGAGGGCTACCGCAAGGGCGAGTACCCGGTGTTCGGGCGCGGCTGGTTCCCGGACTTCCCGGACGCCGAGAACTTCATCGCCCCCTTCGTGGGCCGGCAGAACGCGCTCGGTACGCCCTATCCGGCGCCCCGGATCACCGACACCCTGCTGCCCGCCTCGCGCCGCGAGAGCGACCGTGGAGCGGTGGTCGAGGAGTTCGAGGCGGCCCAGCAGATTCTCGTCGATGACGCTCGGCTGCTGCCGCTGTGGCAGGGCAAGCAGTTCGTGGCGGCGAGCGAGGACATCTCGGGCGGGGAGCAGGCCCTGGACCCCTCGACGATCATGATGATGTGGGAGCTGTACCGCAAGACCAGCTGGTAGGGCACCGGCAGGCCCTGGCGGGTAGCGTGGTCATACGGGGTGCGGGGCCGATTGTCAGTGGTCGCCTGTAGGTTCTGAGACCTGGAAGTGACCGCACATCGGAGGAACTTGACGTGACCGACACCGCCATGCTGCCCGAGTCCTGGCGCGGCGTCCTGGGTGACGAACTGCAGCAGCCCTACTTCAAGGAACTCACCGAGTTCGTGGAGGAGGAGCGCGCCAACGGTCCCGTCTACCCTCCGCGCGAGGAGGTCTTCGCGGCGCTGGAGGCGACTCCCTACGAGCGGGTGAAGGTGCTGATCCTCGGCCAGGACCCGTACCACGGCGAGGGTCAGGGCCACGGCCTGTGCTTCTCGGTCCGCCCGGGGGTGAAGACCCCGCCCTCGCTCCGCAACATCTACAAGGAGATGAAGGAGGAGCTGGGCACCCCGATCCCGGACAACGGCTATCTGATGCCGTGGGCCGAGCAGGGCGTTCTGCTGCTCAACGCGGTGCTGACCGTGCGCTCCGGTGAGGCGAACTCGCACAAGGGCAAGGGCTGGGAGAAGTTCACGGACGCGGTGATCCGTGCCGTGGCCGACCGGCCCGACCCGGCGGTCTTCGTCCTGTGGGGGAACTACGCGCAGAAGAAGCTCCCGCTCATCGACGAGAAGCGGCACATCGTGGTCAAGGGCGCGCACCCCTCGCCGCTCTCCGCCAAGAAGTTCTTCGGCTCCCGCCCCTTCACGCAGATCAACGAGGCGGTCGCGGGACAGGGCCACGAGCCGATCGACTGGCGGATTCCGAACCTGGGCTGATCCGGGGCGCCCGACGGCGTGGCGGACACGTGAGCGGATCCCGTGGTCCAGGCGTGATCCGAAGGCGGGACCTGGGCCGGGAGGGGGCTCTGGTCCCGCTGTCACCGGAACGCTCAGTGGCGTACGGGGGGCGGCTGAGCCCGATGGTCAGTGCGCCCGGCCAGGGCCTGTCCGGGCGGATACAGGTCGCGGGAAACGGGGGGCGCCTCAACGCCGCGGATGGGCGTGCCAAGGCCCGCGCCTGCGGCATGATCCGCCGGACAGGCCCTAGCGTCGGAAGGGACAGCGACGAGCCTGGAGGACGCGGTGGCGGAGCAACAGGAGCAGGCGGCGCCGGATGCCATGATGACCCGGATCGGGCAGGTCGTCATGCTGCACCACGGCGGCGACCGCGAAGAGGCTCGGGGGCGATTCCTGGACCTCTGGGGGGAGATCGGCGAGGACGGCGACCCCCTGCACCGCTGCACCCTGGCGCACTACCTGGCGGACACGCAGGACGACCCCGCGGACGAACTGGCCTGGGATCTCAGGGCGTTGTCGGCAGCCGAGGAACTCACCGACGGCGGGGGCGTCGAGCCCCACCAGTCGCTCGCGGCACGCGCGTTCTACCCGTCGCTGCATCTGAACCTGGCGGCCGACTATGTGAAACTCGGCCGCTCCGAAGCCGCCCGCAGCCATCTGCGCCGGGCGCGGGGCGCGGTCGGCGCCCTCGGGGACGACCGTTACGGCGACGGTGTACGGGCGGCGATCGGCCGACTGGAGCTGAGACTCGACGGGGACGGGCCGTCGGACGGGGCACCGGGGGAGGGCCCCGGCACCGTCGAGGGGCCAGGTCCTTTCGGTGGGCCTGGTTCCTTCGGTGGGCCCGGTTCCCATGGGGGGCCGGGAGGAGAGACCCTGGGGCCGCCGAGACAGCGACCCTAGGCCGCGTCGCCCGGGTCCCGGCGGCGTCAATTCCCGTACGTCCCCTTGCAGATGACCGCTTCCGGGCTGTCCGCCTTCCAGCCCCCGTACTTCCGGCCGAGGGCGCACACGTCCGTGTTGTTCGGCAGGCCCTGTGGGGCGGGCGGGACGGCGATGCGGGGTGCGGGCGGGTGGGGCTCCGGGTGTGGGTGCGGGGCGGCGTTGTGCGGGTGGCGTGCGGCGGGCGCCTGGGGGGCGGCGGGCGCCGGGACGGGCGTACGGTGCGGCGCCGGAGCGCTCGGTGACGGCTTCCTGGACGGCCCGATGAGTTCCAGCGCCTCGCGCGCCGGCGCCTGCACGACCTGCGGGCCGGTCCTGCCGTCCGGACGTGGCGGCGAAGGCCGGGACGGCGCGGTCGGCAGGGTGGGAGCGGGCGGTCGCTGGACGGTCACACAGCCGGAGAGGGCGGCGGTGGCCACGGTTGCCAGGAGCGTTGCGGCGGTCGTCGTTCGATGCACCCGCTCAACTCTGCTGCGTTCGGCTCCCTTTGGGGAGCGGACAAGCGGAGGTTGCCCCACACGGGTGATGCTTCCGCCCCTCCGGAGGGCGCCGCTGTCCGCAAGGTGACCCGAAGCCGAGTCACGCTGCCTCACTCACCCGTGGCGCCGTCGATCCGCTCCCGGATGAGATCCGCGTGACCGTTGTGACGCGCGTACTCCTCGATCATGTGGGTGTAGATCCACCGCACGTTGATGGGGTCCTTGGTGAACTTGCTCTCGCCCTCGCAGACATCGTCCAACGCGAAACGAGCCGCGTTGCGCCGGGCGATCCCGATCTCGGCCTGCCAGGTGGCGTACGCCTCGTCCCAGGTGTCCGCGTCGGTGAGATGGAACTCTCCGTCCCGGTCCTCGTCGCTGTAGTAGATCGGCCCCGGATCGTCGCCCACCAGGACCTTGCGGAACCAGCCCCGCTCCACCTCCGCCATGTGCCGCACCAGACCGAGCAGGGACAGCTCGGACGGCTGGACCGAGGCGGTCTTGAGCTGGGCGTCGTCGAGACCCGCGCATTTCATCTCGAGTGTTTCGCGGTGGTGGTCGAGCCAGCCCTCCAGCATGGACCGTTCGTCGGCGTCGGTGGCGGGTTCGGTGCGCTGCTTCGTCATGCCCGTAGTTTCGTCGAGCGCGCGCTCGTTCACCAGGGCTTTCCTGCGAACGCGGAGTCGGTCGCGCAGCATTCCGGTCAACAACTCCCGCAACCCGTATCGCAGTTCGTCGACGCGGCGCACGCCATGCCGCCGCCCCTCGGGCAGGGCGGGCCGCGGGCCCCGTACGACCCGAATCGCCCGGAAGGCCGTCCAGGTCGCCCAGCGCACCGGCATCGTCGGCTATCCGGCCGTCGCAGCGGCCGTATGCTTCCGGCGAGGCCCGCGTCGGCAACTGAAGGAGACCCTGGTGAAGGTCGGCTGCATCGGACTCGGCGAGATCGCGCAGAAGGCGTACCTGCCGGTGCTCGGCGTCCAGCCGGGGGTCGAGCTGCATCTGCAGACGCGGACGCCCGCGACACTCGCCCGGGTCGGCGACAGCCTGCGCCTGCCGCAGCGGCAGCGGCACACCGACCTGTCGGAGCTGCTGGCGCAGAACCTCGACGCGGCGTTCGTGCACGCGGCCACCGTCGCGCACCCCGAGATCGTCACGCGGCTCCTGGAGGCGGGGGTGCCGACGTTCGTCGACAAGCCACTCGCGTACGAGCTCGCCGACTCCGAACGTCTGGTGCGGCTCGCGGAGGAGCGCAACGTCAGCCTCGCCGTCGGCTTCAACCGGCGTTACGCGCCCGGGTACACGCAGTGCGCCGAGCACCCCCGCGAGCTGATCGTGATGCAGAAGAACCGCATAGGTCTGCCCGAGGACGTGCGCACGATGGTCCTCGACGACTTCATCCACGTCGTGGACACGCTGCGGTTCCTGCTGCCGGGGCCGATCGACGACGTGATCGTACGGGCCCGGGTCGACGGTGGCCTGGTGCACCATGTCGTGCTGCAGCTCGTCGGGGACGGCTTCACGGCGCTCGGTGTGATGAACCGGATGAGCGGCTCGGCGGAGGAGATCCTCGAGGTCTCGGGGCAGGACACCAAGCGTCAGGTGGTCAACCTCGCCGAGGTGATCGACCACAAGGGGCAGCCGTCCGTGCGGCGGCGCGGGGACTGGGTGCCGGTGGCCCGGCAGCGCGGGATCGAGCAGGGCGTGCTCGCCTTCCTCGACGCCGCGCGCGCGGGCAAGGTGCTCAGCGCCCGTGACGTGCTGGCGACTCATGAGCTGTGCGAGCGGGTGGTACGAGCGGTTCAGGAGCGGTCCGCCGCGGCCTGAACGCCCGGAAGCCCTCCGTCGCGCACAGCGCCGCCAGGATGAGCAGCGCCGCGTGCACCGGCCAGTCGCCGAACCGGACGTACGGGGTGACGCCCCGCGCCAGCGGTACGTCGTACACCGCCGCCGTGCTCGCGTCCGTGCCGAGCCAGGAGCCGATCCGCTCGCCGCCCGGGCCGTAGACGGCCGAGACCCCCGTCAGTGTCGCGTGCACCATCGGGCGGCCGGTCTCGGCGGCCCGCAGTGCGGCGAGCGAGGCGTGCTGCTCGGGTGCCCAGCTGTGCTGGAAGGTCGAGGTCGAGGACTGCGCGAGCAGCACCTCGGCGCCGTCCTGGGCGAGATGGCGGCTCATGTCGGGGAACGCCGTCTCGAAGCAGATCAGCGGGCCGACGCGCAGTCCGTGTCCGGTGTTCATCACGACCTGCTCGGTGCCCTTCCTGCGGTCCTCGCCCGCCGCCTTCCCGACCGAGGTCGCCCAGCCGAGGAGGGAACGCGCGGGTATGTACTCGCCGAAGGGGACGAGCCGCATCTTGTCGTAGCGGTCGCCGGTCGGGCCCTGCGGTCCCACCAGGACCGAACTCTTGTAGATCCCCGGGTGGTCGGAGCGGTGCGCGTCGACGTTCACCATGATGTCGGCGCCGGTCAGCCGGGACAGCGCGGCGAGCCGGTTCGCCAGGTCGGGACGGTTCGCGAGGTCGAAACCGACGCTGCTCTCGCCCCAGACGACGAGGTCAGGATCCTGTCCGGCGAGGGTGCGGGTGAGGGTCTCCTCGCGGGAGAAACGCGCCTCGGCACTGTTCGCGCCGCCGATCACCCCGGGCTGCACGACGGCGATCCGGACCTGGCCCGTCACGTCCGGGCGAGGCGACCACACCCAGGTCGCCGAGGTCGCGGCGGCCGTCGCGACCAGTCCGGCGACGGCGGGCATACGGGACTCACGCACCGCGACCAGTACGGCGACCGCCACGTTGACGGCGACCACCAGGAAGCTGAGCAGCCACACCCCGCCGACGGACGCGAGCCGCAGTGCGGGTTCCACCTGCCACTGGCTCGACCCGAGCAGCCCCCAGGGTCCGCCGAAGCCCTGCCAGGACCGGACGAGTTCGACCATCAGCCAGCCTGACGGCAGCACGAGGAGCGCGGCCCCGACCCGCCCTGCCGATGGCACTCCGCCGAGGAACCGCCGTACGAGCCAGCCCCAGGGCGCCCACAGCGCGCCGAGCAGTGCCGCGATGACGACCGTGAACACATTCAGACTCGGCAGCAGCCAGTGGTGCACGGCCAGCATGAATCCCAGCCCGCCGAGCCAGCCGTCGTACGCGGCCCGCCTGCCCGTCGGGGCCGAGCGGGCCAGCAGGATCCAGGGCACGAGGGCCACGTACGCGAACCACCACCACGAAGGGGCGGGGAAGGCGAGCATCGGCAGTGCGCCGGCCAGCGCGGCGACGATCGCGCGCCGCCACGGGGAGGCGAGCCAAAGACCGGTCCCACTGCCCGGCCAACGCTCGGGCCAACGCTCGGGCCACTTCATACAGGGCCTCCCTCCCCGGGGGATGCCTCCAGTGTGCGCGTCGCGGACGATCTCCGACAGGGGGCGTCCGGTCAGGGCTTTCCGGTCAGGTGGCGGCGGGTTCCTGGCGTGGCTGCGGGGTGCGGCGCCACTTCTCCTGGACGACGACCTCGCGCAGGCGCCAGCCGAGGTGCGTACGCAGCAGACCGAAGGCGTACCGGCCGCCGCACACGAAATCGGGCGCGGTGGACCCACCGTCGTGGCCCGCGAACCGCATCGGATTGATGTAGTCCGCCTGGACCTGGGCCGTGTCGTCCGTGTCATGGTCCAGCACCCCGAACCGCAGCCGCCGGTTCACGATCAGATGCTGCCGCATGGGGAAGAGCTCCATGCTCTGTGCGAGCCATCCCGCGACCTCGTCGGCGTCGCCCTCGATACCGCCTGCCGAGCGGTAGTCGGCGCGTCCGTTCGGTGCGAACAGCCTCCGGTACGCCTCCCAGTCGCCGTCGTCGACCGCCACCGCGTATGCGGTGACGAGTTCGTCCACGGCGAACCGGTCCATCACGGTCGCGAGCTCCACACGCTGCGTCATCGGCTCAGTGTTGGCCACGGGACGTGCGCAGCCAAGGGGCGCGCCCCAATTGGCGTGCACCAATCGTGCACCAATATCGGTGGCCACGTATCGGTGGCCACGCCGGGTCGTGTCGAGGAACGGCCGGAGGCGTGACCATCGACGTGGTGCGTGTTCTAGCTGCCGGTGGAGCGCGATGATCGCCGACTCGCCCACGCATCGGCCAACGGGTGGTCAAGACCGCGCATCCTGAAGCTGTCGCGTCTTGACCCAGTGTTCCGCCCGGAGTTGGATCTTGCCTGCCCATGCGGGTGTCCGGGCGGTGAGGGGGTACGACGGTGGCTGGTGACGCCCGCGACGGGCTGATACGCGTGGTGTATCTGGAGCGGATGTCCGCGCTGATGATGGCCGTGGGTGCGGTGCTGTCCGAAGCGGCGCTGCTCGCCCTGGTCGGCACGGCTCACCACCGCGAGGTGCTGATGGTGGGATCGCTCGCGATCGTCTTCGTGTCCCTGGTGGTGCTGCCGATGTGTCTTCGTCTCCCCGCCCGGCTGCGCCGCACGTACGACGATGCCGTGCCGATCGGGAGCGTCGCCGAACCGCTCGACGGGCAGGACGCGGTGCGGCGGCTGTCGCTGCGGCGCATGGCGGGCTTCGTGGGTGTCTTGGCCTGCTGGTTGCTGTTCATCGGCGTGACGTCCCGTCAGGTGATGCCGCCGATCATGCTGGTCGTCCTGGCCGTGGCGCAGTGGGCGCGGTCCCGGGCGACCGCGGGCTGGGAGCGTGTGAACGGGGCCGTGCTGTGGCAGGGCGTCCCCGGGCTGCGGCGAGCCCGAGGCCGTGTGTTCCGCGTGCCGTCCGGCGCTGCGTACCCCGTCGCCCGGTTCCGCAACTCTCCAGATGCCCAAGGCAGTTGAGGCAGGAGCAGACGCGGGTGCGGTGGGGCTCCGTCACCCCCTGCCCGGCGGTGTGTCCTCGATCGTAGAGTGATCGAAGACGAGCACGGCTCGAGCCCGGCCCGGGTTGCCCGTTCCCCACCAGGAGGCACGTATGACACGTCATGTCACCGTCGTCACGGGCGGCAGCCGGGGGATCGGTGCCGCGACCTGTGCGCGACTCGCGGCGGACGGGCACGACGTGGTGGTGGGGTACGTGCGCGACGGCGCCGCCGCGGAGTGGACCGCGAGAGCCGTCCGTGCGGCGGGGGCGCGCTGTGTCACGGTCCAGGTGGACACCTCCGACGAGGACGACGTCGAGCGGCTCTTCGACACGGCGGCGGACCGGCTCGGGCCGGTGACGGGGCTGGTGAACAACGCCGGTGTGACCGGTCCGCTCGGCAGGCTCGCGGACACCGACCCCGCGGATCTACGGCGCGTGGTGGACGTCAACCTGCTGGGCACGCTGCTGTGTTCGCGTCGGGCCGCCCGGTCCATGGCGGCCTGGGGGAGCGGCGTCATCGTCAATGTGTCCTCGACGGCGGCCACACTCGGCAGCCCCGGTGACTTCGTCCACTACGCGGCGACCAAGGCCGCCGTCGACGCCCTGACGGTGGGTCTCGCCAAGGAACTCGGCCCGGACGGCATCCGCGTCAACGCGGTCGCACCCGGCATGATCGCCACGGAGATGCACGCCACCAGCGGAGATCCGGGCCGAGCTGAGCGCGCCGCCTCGTCGATTCCGCTGCGCCGCGTCGGTCAGGCCGAGGAAGTCGCCGCGGCCATCGCTTGGTTGATGTCGCCCGATGCGTCGTACACGACGGGGACGGTGTTGCGCGTGTCCGGGGGACGGTGAGCCCCGGCAGAGAGGCCGGTCATCGGCCCTTGGACTTCGCGCGGGTCCCCATGCCCCCCGGTCTCACGCGGCCTCGACGACCTCTCCGCGTATCGCTTCCGCCCACTTCACGACCAGCAGCTCGTACTCCGCGCGCTCCTGGGCGGAGAGGGAGCCGCCCGCGCGCATCCACAAGGCGCGGATCTGTTCGTTGAGCACGGCAGCGGACCGCACGGAACCAGAGGACATTAAATCGGGGGACATGCGGACCAGCCTAGGGGCAAGGGCTGACACAGCGCTACCGGGTGGCTACTCGACCCGTATGCGGTTCGTCACGGCCGACGCGGAGCGACGCGAATGGGCTCAGTCGATCCATACGACGACGCACTGGCCCCGGAGTTGAGCGGTGACGTACGCGTCTATCAATCCCCAGTCGGTGTCCACCGCGCCGAGTACTCCGGAGTGACTCGGCGAACCGCCTGGGTCAGGGCCATGCGCTGGAGTATGGGCAGGTCGGAGGTGTGCCGTCGCCCGGGTTTCGCCGTGGCCGGGATCGGCTTACCGCCGCTCGGCCCAGGCGTGGGACCAGTCGAGCAGCGGCTCCATCGCGGTGACCAGGTCGTCTCCGAGCGCGGTGAGGTGCCATGCCGGCTGCGTCGCCGTCGCTGTCGACGTGGCGATGCCCGCCTCGCGGAGTTCCGTGAGGCGCGTGGACAGGACGCTGGACGACATGCCGTCGCAGCGGCGCTGGAGGTCCCGGAAGCCGATCGGGGCGCCGTTGACGTGGAGTTCCCAGATGACCCGCAGTGTCCAGCGTCGGCCGAGCAGATCCAGCGCCGCCATGACGGGACGACCGGTGGCCGAGCCGCGCACAGGGCGGCCGGGACCGGGGACCGAGCTGCCCGTGCCCTCGTAAGGGCCGCCGGGACCCGGGGCGCCCCGCGTCGCAGTACCGGAAGTCGAATCGTTCGGCGCAGGTGTCGTGCCCAAGTGCGTACCTCTCGCAGGGAGCCGCTCACCTCTCACTCTTGCGCTTCGATTTCAGAAGCGCAAGGCTGCGAGCCATGAAGCAGCGCATCGACGGCGTCACGCCGCCCTACGAGCCAGAGACCGACCGCGCGTTACGCCGGTGGATGCCGCCCGGTGTCACCCGCGAACCTCTGATGCTGTTCGAGGTGCTGGAGCGCCACCCGGACCTCGCCTCACGCATGCGGGCACTGGGCGCGGGTCTCCTCGTCCACGGCCGGCTGAGCGACGCCGACCGGGAACTCGTCATCGCCCGTGTCACGGCCCGCTCCGGATGCGCGTACGAGTGGGGCGTCCACATGGCGACGTACGCCGAGACGGCCGGACTCGCTCCGCGCCAGGTGGCGCTCACGGCGACCGGCGAACCCGGCGATCCGGCCTGGTCTGTCCGGCAGGCCGCGCTGCTCCGCGCCGTCGACGAACTGCACGACACGGCCCACGTGAGCAACGCGGCGTGGAGCGGACTGCGGGAGCACCTCGACGAGCCCGAAGTCCTGGAGCTGCTGGTCCTCGCGGGCTGGTACCGCACGATCGCGTACGTCGCCAACGGCGCGCGGATCGAGCCGGAACCCTGGGCACTCGCCCTGCCCGGGACGGACCGCCCGGGCGCCTGAGGGGGCCTGTGAGGGGGCGCCTTCGGTGAGCGTCAGCCCGCGGACTCGGCCGCGTGCGGGCTCAGTCCGCCCGTGGCCACCAGCGCGATGATGACGATGCCGAGGGCGATCCGGTACCAGACGAACGGCATGAAGCTCTTGTGCGAGATGAACTTCATGAACCACGCGATGACCGCGTAACCGACCGCGAACGCGATCACCGTCGCGAAGATGGTCGGCCCCCACGACACATGGCCGTTCGCGGTGGCGTCCTTGACCTCGAAGGTGCCCGAGGCGAGCACGGCCGGCATGGCGAGGAGGAAGGAGTAACGGGCCGCGGCCTCACGGGTGTAGCCCATGAACAGACCGCCGCTGATGGTCGCGCCGGACCGCGAGACACCGGGGATCAGCGCCATCGCCTGGCAGAGGCCGTACAGCAGGCCGTCCTTGGCGTTCAGGTTCTCGAGGGTCTTGCGCTGCTTCGGCGCCCGGTGCTTGCCACCGGTCTCGTCGCGCGCCGCGAGCCGGTCCGCGACACCGATGACGACGCCCATGACGATCAGCATCGTCGCGGTGACCCGCAGATCCCGGAACGGCCCCTCGATCTGGTCCTTGAGGGTCAGGCCGAGCACGCCGATGGGTATGGAGCCGACGATGACCAGCCAGCCCATCTGGGCGTCGTGGTCCCTGCGCATCTCCTTGTTCGTGAGCGAGCGGAACCACGCCGCGAGGATCCGGCCGACGTCCTTGCGGAAGTAGATCAGTACCGCCGCCTCCGTGCCGAGCTGGGTGATCGCGGTGAAGGCCGCTCCGGGGTCCTTCCAGCCGGAGAACGCCGCGGTCAGGCGCAGGTGCGCGCTGGAGGAGACGGGAAGGAATTCGGTCAGCCCCTGGACGAGTCCGAGGATGAGGGATTCAAACCAAGACATGAAGTGAGGTGGTCCAAGCGCTGATCGGAAAAGGGCGACGGGCACGCCGAGCCGCGGAGCGCGGTGATCACGGGTGTCAGTGGCAGCGTAGCGTCCCCCAAGGACGGTGCGGCCAGAGGGGTTTCGTGAGCGGGCGGTGCGCGGGCGGCGGGAGGACGGTGACTGTCTTGTGTCGACCCGGTGGGCAACGTTGTCCACCGGGTGACCGGGGTGTTGACCTGCCGCTGGGCCTGCACATACGTTGCAGCAGTAGAGAAAGCGCTTGCTGTCACCGGTTCCGTATCGGTGACACCATGCGTTGGCCAACGTCTGGAGTCACGTCCGATGGAGCGCTGATCACGTACATGAGTAATAGAGCCGAGTCCGCCGCCAACAGCCTCGCGACCCCGTTCGAGGGCCGCCGTATCCGGGTCGCCGTCATCGGTACGGGCGCCATCGCGCGCGATGGCCACGTCCCCGCGCTGGCCCGGCTCGCCGAGGAGGGCGAGACGGAGATCGTCGCCGCGGTCGACATCGCCGAGGATGCCGTCCGGAAGTTCTGCGCCGAGGCGGGCATCCCGCACGCGTACACCGATCTGGACCGCATGCTCGAGGAGCAGCGGCCCGACCTGGTCGCCATCTGCACCCCGCCGACCCTGCACCGCGACCAGACCGTCGCCGCGCTGCGCGCCGGGGCCTGGGTGTGGTGCGAGAAGCCGCCCGTCCTGACGCTCGCCGACTTCGACGCCGTCGAGGCGGAGGAGGGGAAGGACGGGGGCCCGTACGCGGCCATCGTCTTCCAGCACCGGTTCGGCTCGGGCTCCCGGCACGTGCGGCGCCTCATCGCAGACCGGGCCATGGGCCGGCCGCTCGTCGCGCACTGCCAGACCACCTGGTACCGCAACGCCGCGTACTACGCCGTGCCCTGGCGCGGCCGCTGGGAGACCGAGGGTGGCGGGCCCGCGATGGGACACGGCATCCACCAGATGGACCTGCTGCTGGATCTGATGGGGCCGTGGAGCGAGGTGCGGGCGATGGCCGCGCGCCTGGTGCACGACGTGGAGACGGAGGACGTCTCGACCGCCCTCGTCCGTTTCGAGAGCGGTGCCCTGGCCACGATCGTCAACAGCGTCCTGAGCCCGGACGAGGTGAGCCGTATCCGCATCGACTGCGAACGCGCCACCGTCGAGCTCACACACCTCTACGGCCACAGCAACGACAACTGGCACATCACCCCGGCTCCCGGCGTGCCGGACGAGGACGCGGCGGCCTGGCGGGACTTCGGTGCGGACGTGCCCAGCTCGCATCTGGAGCAGCTGCGGGAGCTGGTCGCGAGCATGCGCGCGGGGGAGCGGCCGCGCAGCAGCGGCGCGGACGGGCGCACCAGCCTGGAACTGATCACCGCCCTCTACAAGTCGGCGTTCACGGACACGACCGTCCGCGCGGGCGAGGTCGGTCCCGGGGATCCGTTCTACACGGCTCTGCACGGGGGCGCGCCGGGCTGGGCGCCGTCCGCCGAGTCCGCGACGGTCACCGGCGAGTCCGAGTCCACCGGGAGCCAGGAGGCGTCGGCATGACCGAGTCCGCACAGGGCGCGCTGCGCATCGTCCACGTCCACGGTGATCGCATCACGATCAGCGACACCGGCACCGGCGTGGAACTGCTGAGCTACGTCTACCGGCCCGAGGCGGCCTGGGAGGCCCCCAAGCCGTATGTGCATCCCCTCAGGACGCTGGCCGGCGACGTCGTCACGGACTACCGGCCCAACGACCACCGCTGGCACAAGGGCCTCCAGATGACGGCCTCGCACCTGTCCGGCGCCAACCTGTGGGGCGGCAACTCGTACGTCCACGGGGAGGGGTACCTCGAGCTCCCCGAGCGTGTCGGGTCGATGGCGCACGTCGGCTTCGACGAGGTGGCCTCGGACGGGCACCGCGCGGTCATCGCCGAGCGCCTCACCTGGCATCCGTACGACGGCGAGCTGTGGGCCGAGGAGGAGCGCCGGGTCGAGGTGCACGACGTCGATCCCGTGTCGGGTTCCTGGGCGCTGACGTGGACGACCGCGGTCACCAACCGGCGGGACGAACCGCTGCGCTTCGGCAGCCCGACCACCGCGGGGCGGGAGACGGCCGGCTACACGGGCCTGTTCTGGCGCGGACCGCGAGCCTTCCGGGACGGCCGCGTCATCGGGCCCGACTCCGAGGGCCCCGGCCTGATGGGACAGCAGGCGCCCTGGCTCGCGTACTCGGGCGAGCACGATGGTGCCGACGGCCACGCGACCCTCGTCTTCGCGCACGCCCCCGAGAACGACCACACCGGGGAGGGCGGCGCCCACCCGGCCCACTGGTTCGTGCGCAACGATCCGTTCGCCGCCGTCGCCCCCTCGTTCGCCTTCTTCGACGAGCTCGAACTCGCCCCCGGCGACACCCTCGCCCGCCGCTACCGGGTTGTCGTGGCCGACGGGGCCTGGGAGCGCGAGGAGGTCGCCAAGTACCTGGAGCAGCACCCGTGGTGAGCGGAGCGCACGAGGGCCCGGTGTTCACCGGGCTGCCGGGCGCCGTCGCCGTCTCGCACCTCTGTGTGTACGACTGGCCCGCCGCCGACGGGGTCTCCGGCGGAACGCCCCATCTGCACCTGACCTGTTCGGAGGCGTACGTCGTCACCGGCGGGCGCGGTGCGGTGCAGACGCTGACGACGTCCGGGTACGAGGTCACACCGCTGGAACCCGGTACGGTCGCGTGGTTCACGCCCGGCACCATCCACCGGCTGGTCAACGAGGACGATCTGCGCATCACCGTCCTCATGCAGAACAATGGCCTTCCCGAAGCGGGTGACGCCGTGCTCACCTTGCCACCGGAGTACCTGACCGACCCCCAGACCTACGCGGCCGCGACGGCGATCCCGGCCGACGCGCCCGAGGAGGAGCGGGAACGGGTCGCCCGGGCCCGGCGGGACCTCGCCCTGGAGGGCTATCGGGCGCTGCGCGCGGCGGACGGGCCCGAACCGCTCGCCGCGTTCCACCGGGCCGCGGCCGCGCTGGTGCGGCCCCGGCTCGCCGCGTGGCGCGAGCGATGGAGGCGCGGTGCCGAGGCCGCCGCCGCGGCCACGGGAGAGCAGCTCGACCGGCTGGAGCGGGGCGACGTCTCCCACCTCGGCGATGCCCTCGTACGGGCCGAACAGCCCTCCGCGTACGGCAAGTTCGGGATGTGCGGACGGCTCGACGTCTACAAGGGAACCGATTAGGGCCTGTCCGGCGGATCAAGTCGGAGGGAAGCGACGGTGCCTCATCGACGCTGGTGAGCCGGGCTTGGTGCGTGCAGCTGCAAGGCGGAGGAGGGCGTCGAGGCGGAGCGTCGGCAACCGACGACAATGCCGCAGATGGGCGTGCCAAGCCCCGCGTCTCCGGCATGATCCGCCGGACAGGCCCTAGCCCCTACGGGGCCCCTTTCAGGTCTACGCCGCCGCAGGCCCCGTCGCCGTCCAGCCCGGGGTCTGCGGGTGAGCCGTCAGATGGCCGTGCTCGACCACCTCGCCGCACTCCCGGCACACGACCTGCGGGACCAGCTCATGGCCGCAGGTGTGCTCCAGCACCATGGGACGGAAACCGCCCTCCTGGAGATGGCGGTCGCCCCACGCCATCAGCGTGTGCAGCACCGGCTCCAGTTCCAGACCGGCCTGGGTGGGCCGGTACTCGTAGCGCTTCGGGCGGTCGCTGTACTCGACCTTCTCCAGGACGCCCGCCTCGACGAGCCGTTTCAGACGGGCGGTGAGCACATCGCGCGGTGCGCCGATGTTGCGGACGAGCTGGTCGAAGCGGGTGGCGCCGAGCGACACCTCACGCATGACCAGCAGAGAGTACTTCTCGCCGACGAGAGCGAGCGTGTCGGCGATCGAACAGGGGCGAGCGTCCTTCATGCCACCAGTCTAGGGGGTGGGTTGGTTTGTCCAACCCATCGAGTTACTCTTGAGTCACCTAGTGGGTTTGGAAATCAAACTTGGTGAGTTTGGAGATCAAACATGCGTGACGCCGTCATCGTCGAAGCCGTACGCACCCCCATCGGCAAGGGCAAGCCGAACGGATCCCTCGCCCATGTCCAGCCCGTGGAGCTCCTCGCCCACACGCTGCGCACCCTCGTCGAGCGCACCGGAGTCGATCCGGCGCTGATCGACGACGTCATCGGCGGGACCGTCAGCCAGGTGGGCGAGCAGGCCGCGAACATCACCCGCTACGCCGTGCTCTCGGCGGGCTTTCCCGAGACGGTGCCCGCGACCACCGTGGACCGCCAGTGCGGCTCGTCCCAGCAGGCCGTGCACTTCGCGGCCCAGGGTGTCCTGTCGGGGGCGTACGACATGGTCATCGCCTGCGGGGTGGAGTCGATGAGCCGCGTGCCGATGGGCTCGAACGTGCGCGGTACCGAGGGCCCCTTCGGACCCGGGATCGCGGCGCGCTTCCCCGAGGGCCTGGTGCAGCAGGGCATCAGCGCCGAGCTCATCGCCGCCAAGTGGGGCCTGTCGCGCGCGCAGATGGACGCCTTCGCGGCGAGCTCGCACCAGAAGGCGGCCGCGGCCTGGGGAAACGGCCTCTTCGACGCCGAGGTCGCGCCCCTGGAGGGCGTCACGCGTGACGAGAGCGTCCGGCCCGCCACCACCACGGAGGTACTCGCCGGACTCAAGCCCGCCTATTACGACCCGGCCTACGCCGAGCGCTTCCCTCAGATCGGCTGGTCCGTCACGGCGGGCAACGCGAGTCCGATCAACGACGGCGCGTCGGCCGTGCTCATCACGTCGAGCGAGACCGCGGCCCGGCTCGGCCTGCGCCCGCTCGCCCGGCTGCACAGCTTCGCCGTCACCGGCTCCGATCCGTTGCTGATGCTGACGGGCGTCGTCCCGGCCACCGAGAAGGTGCTGCGCAAGGCGGGGCTCACCCTCGGCGACATCGACCTCTTCGAGGTGAACGAGGCCTTCGCGAGCGTCGTCCTGAGCTGGCAGCAGGAGACCGGCGCGGATCTGTCCCGGGTCAACGTGCACGGCGGGGCGATCGCGCTCGGCCACCCGCTCGGCGCGAGCGGAACCCGGCTCACGACGACCCTCGTCCACGCGATGCGCGAGCGCGGAGCCCGCTACGCCCTGCAGACGATGTGCGAGGCCGGTGGACTCGCCAACGCGATGGTGCTGGAGGCCGTGTAACCCCGGACGGCCCGGGTCGTCCGTCTTCCCGTGATCTGCCCTGCCCGGAGGCTGATCAGTGTCCGCGCAGGTGGTGGCGTTTGCGCCAGGCCACCACCGCGCCGACCAGGGCCGGCAGTGCGATGAAGCCCATGGCGATCAGGAAGGCGGGGGAGGTGGGCGCCGAGGCCCGGGCGCCGGCCACGGCGTACGCGGCGGTGTTCGGGATCGATCCCAGGGCGGTGGCGAGGAGGAACGGCAGCCAGCCCATACGGGAGACGGCCGCGCAGTAGTTCGCCGCCCAGAAGGGCACGCCGGGGAACAGCCGGGCCATCATCATCGTGCGGAAGCCGTGCCGGCTGAGCTGTCCGTCGGCCGCCTTCAGCCAGCGGGCGCGCAACAGCGGGCGCAGCGCGTCCTGCCCGAGGATCCGGCCGAGCCCGAACGCCACACCGGCGCCGAGCACCGTGCCCGCGAGCGCCGTGCCGAGGCCCAGCTGCGAGCCGAAGAGCGCGCCCGCCGCGAGGTTGAGCAGCGGCCGGGGTACGAACGCCACGGTGCACAGCCCGTACGCCACCGCGAACACCACGGCCGCCGCGGCCCCGCTGAGCTGCGGCGGCCAGCCGTCGGAGAGCAGCCGCTGCGGTTCGAAGAGCAACACGCTCGACGCGGCCGCCGCGAGCAGCACCAGCAGCAGGGAGAGCCGGGCCCAGGGCGAGAGCAGGACTCTCGTGCAACGGGCGGCGAGGCCCGTGGGCGTGGCGACGGCGAACTCCGCGGCGAGGGAGAGCTCAGTGACGGGAGCCGGGGGAACGGCTGTGGCGGTGCCCCCAGAGCGGGTGGTGGCATCGAGCATTCGGCGACACTAACCGACCCGTGTGTGTGATCGCCGTATGGTTCGTCTCATGGGCGTCACAGGTTCCGGAACGTCGGGTACGCGGTTCGAGGTGCCGAACAGTTCCCTCGCGGACACGGTCCTGGAACGGCTCACCGCCACGTACGGCGCGGCGGCCGATCCGCAACGGGCCGTGTCCATGCGGGCGTACATGAAGGACGTCGCCCCCTTCCTCGGTCTGACCACGCCCGATCGCCGCACGCTGTCCCGCACGGTCCTTCGCGGAACAGCGGCCCCTGTAGAGGCCGATTGCGCCGCCGTGGCCCTGCGCTGCTGGGCGTTTCCGGAGCGCGAGTACCACTACTTCGCCGTCGACTATCTGCGCCGCCATGTGAGGCAACTCTCCTCCGGTTTCCTCCCGGTGGCACGCCATCTCGTCAGCACGGTCCCTTGGTGGGACACCGTCGACGCACTCGCCTCCCACGTAGTGGGAGGCCTCGTGGCCGCCGACCCGAAGCTGACGAGCGACATGGACGCGTGGATCGAGGACGACGATCTGTGGGTCGCCCGTACGGCCCTGCTCCACCAACTCCGCCACAAGGAGACGACCGACACCGAGAGGCTCTTCGCCTACTGCGTACGGCAGTCCGGACACCCCGACTTCTTCATCCGCAAGGCGATCGGCTGGTGTCTGCGCGAGTACGCGAAGACGGACCCGGAGGCGGTACGGGACTTCGTCGCCCGGGAACGGGGGCGGCTCGCGCCCCTCTCCGTACGCGAGGCCCTCAAGAACGTCGGCCCCTGAGACACCCACAGAAACGTTCACCACACGGGCATCCGTGGCGAGAAAAACCATTCGACGTGGCCTGACACGTCGGCGATGATCGCCTCATGTTCCGGTACGCCTTCCTCCTCGCAGCATCCGCAGTCGCGGATGCGCCGAAGGCTGCCGTCCCGATCATCGTGGCCGCTGTCGACGGCGCCCGAAGCTGACCCTTCCCGGAAAGTCCGGCGGACCCCGCAGGGGGAGGGTCGGCAAGTCCTGGGGGTCCCCGTCCCGGCCGCTGAGCGCCGGGGCCATCACTCGGCTCCGCTGACACTGAAGAGGCTTCGAGGTATCGCCATGCCCAAGACGGCATACGTCCGCACCAAACCGCATCTGAACATCGGCACGATGGGTCACGTCGACCACGGCAAGACGACCCTGACCGCCGCCATCACCAAGGTCCTCGCCGAGCGCGGCTCCGGCACCTTCGTACCGTTCGACCGGATCGACCGGGCCCCGGAGGAGGCCGCGCGCGGCATCACCATCAACATCGCGCACGTCGAGTACGAGACCGACACCCGTCACTACGCGCACGTGGACATGCCGGGTCACGCCGACTACGTCAAGAACATGGTCACCGGCGCGGCGCAGCTCGACGGAGCGATCCTCGTCGTCTCCGCGCTCGACGGGATCATGCCGCAGACCGCCGAGCACGTGCTGCTCGCCCGGCAGGTGGGCGTCGACCACATCGTCGTCGCCCTGAACAAGGCCGACGCGAGTGGCGACGAGGAGCTCATCGACCTCGTCGAGCTGGAGGTCCGCGAGCTGCTCTCCGCGCACGGCTACGGGGGCGAGTCCGTACCCGTCGTACGGGTGTCCGGTCTCAAGGCCCTCGAGGGCGACCCCCGTTGGACGGCGGCGATCGACGCGCTGCTCGACGCGGTGGACACGTATGTGCCCATGCCCGAGCGGTACCTCGACGCGCCGTTCCTGTTGCCGGTCGAGAACGTGCTCACGATCACCGGGCGCGGGACGGTCGTCACCGGCGCGGTGGAGCGCGGCACGATCCGGGTCGGTGACCGCGTCGAAGTGCTCGGCGCGGCCGTCGACACGGTGGTCACCGGCCTGGAGACGTTCGGCAAGCCCATGGACGAGGCGCAGGCCGGGGACAACGTGGCGCTGCTGCTGCGCGGGGTGCCCCGTGACGCGGTACGCCGCGGACACATCGTCGCCGCGCCCGGCAGTGTCGTACCCAGCCGCCGCTTCTCGGCCCAGGTGTACGTCCTGTCGACGGGCGAGGGCGGCCGTACGACACCCGTCTCCACCGGGTACCGGCCGCAGTTCTACATCCGCACCGCGGACGTGGTCGGCGACGTCGACCTCGGCGAGCGGGTGGCCGCCCGGCCCGGCGACACCGTCACGATGACGGTCGAGCTCGGGCGCGAGGTGCCGCTGGAGCCGGGGCTCGGCTTCGCGATCCGCGAGGGCGGCCGGACGGTCGGCGCGGGGACGGTGACCTCGGTCGGCTGACGACCGAGAGGGAGGACGCGGGTGCCCGCTACGAAAGGAGCGGGCACCCGCTCGTCCCGATGTCAGTGCCGTGCGCGAGACTGATCACAGACAGGTCGCGATGGAGGGGGAAACCCATGGCGGACAAGGCACTTGTGCTCGGCGGCGGGGCAGCGGGGGGATCGGCTGGCTCGCCGGAATGCTGTACGGACTCGCGGAGGCGGGCGTGGATCTGAGCGACGCCGATGTGGTGATCGGTACGTCGGCGGGCTCGTCCGTGGGTGCCCAGTTCGCCTCGGGCAAGCTGACGGCGGAGCAGCTTTACGAGCGTCAACTCGGCCCGCAGAGCGGCGAGGTGCCCGGACACCTCGGCATCGGCGCGTACGTCCGCTATGCCTGGGCCACGCTGTCCTCCCGCACCCCCGAGGCGTACGGCCGCAAGACGGGCCGGATGGCGCTGGCGGCCACCACTCCGGACGCCGCGACGCGCCGCGCCGCGATCGAGAGCCGGCTCGTCTCGCCCGAGTGGCCCGACCGGCCGCTGCGGATGCCCGCTGTCGACACGGCCACCGGTGAGCTGCGCGTCTTCGACAAGGACAGCGGGGTGGAGCTCGTCGACGCCATGGCCGCGAGCTGTGCGGTCCCCGGCGCCTGGCCACCGGTCGCCCTCGACGGCCGCCGCTGGATGGACGGCGGCACGCACTCCCCGGCCAACGCCCACCTCGCCGCGGGGTATGGACAGGTCGTCGTCCTGGCACCCGTCGGCACCGGCGGCGGCCCCCTCGTCTCGGCCGCCGACCAGGGCAGGAAGCTCGCCGAGGCGGGCGCCCGGGTCGCCGTCGTCACCCCCGACGCCACCGCCAAGCAGGCCTTCGGCCGCAACCCGCTGGATCCCGCGGTCAGAGAGGCCGCAGCCCGCGCGGGCCGGGTCCAGGCGACGGCCCACGCCGAGGAGATCGCGGAGGTCTGGCAGCGCTGACCGTGCCCCTGTGACCGACCCGGCCGCGGCCCCCGCGGAAAGGGCGCGGGGGCTGTGACATCCTGCGGCTTTGCCGCGTGGGCGCGACCAGCCGCCGCCCGCCATACAACCAGGCGCAACCGCAGCACAGCGGTATCGGCGGCACAATGGACCCGTGGACGAGCCGATACCCGTGACACGGACCGTGGATCACGGAACCGCCAAGCTGATGCCGGACGTGGACCGGAAGCGGGCCTGGCTGCTGACGGTCGACACCGCGCCGCAGTCGTACGTCGATCTGGACGAGCCGACGCATCTGGAGTTCGAGTACACCCGACGGCTCGGGCACGTCCTGGACACGGCCGTGGAGCCGGGGCGCGCCCTGGACGTGCTCCACCTCGGCGGCGGAGCTCTGACGCTGCCCCGCTATGTGGCCGCGACCCGCCCCGGCTCACGGCAGGACGTGGTGGAGGCCGACCGGGGCCTGCTGGACCTGGTCTGCGAGCACCTGCCCGTGCCCGAGGACGCCGGCATCACGCTGCACGCCGCGGACGCCCGGGGCTGGCTCGAATCCGCCGCGACCGCCTCCGCCGACATCGTGATCGCGGACGTCTTCGGCGGCACGCGTGTCCCGGCGCACCTGACGTCCACGGCCTACGCGCGCGCCGCGGCGCGCGTGCTGCGCGAGGACGGCGTCTATCTGGCCAACCTCGCCGACGCCGCGCCCTTCGCCTTTCTGCGCTCCCAACTCGCCACGTTCGCCACGGTGTTCGAGGAGCTCTCCCTGATCGCCGAACCTGGCGTCCTGCGCGGGCGGCGCTTCGGCAACGCGGTGCTCGTGGCCTCCCACCGCGCGCTCGACACGGCCGTCCTGGCCCGCCGCACCGCCGCCGACGCCTTTCCCGCACGCGTCGAAAACGGCCCGGCACTGCGGGAGTTCATCGGCTCCGCCGCACCCGTGTGCGACGAGGACGCGGTCCCCTCACCCGAGCCGCCCGGCGGCGCCTTCAGCATCGGCTGACCCGAGCTCGCCCCGCGCTACCCGTGACCCCTGGGCCACCGGTGATCCCTGGGCCACCGGCTTGGTCCGCCGCGTCAGATTCCGTACGTCCGGCACGCACAGCACCGCCGCCGTGACCACGACGACCAGCGCCGAACAGCTCCACAGGGCGGTCGTACGCCCGAAGGCCGCTTCGGCCGGGCCCGCCAGGGCGGTGGCCAGCGGGACCATCGCGATCGAGCCGAACCAGTCGTAGGCGGAGACGCGGGAGAGCTTGTCCTCGGGGATCTCCTGGTGCAGGGCGGTCATCCACGACACCCCGAACACCTCTATCGCCGCACCGCTGACGAACATCACGGCGCACAGGGGACCCACCGGCACCGGCACGGCGAGTGCGGCGGCCGGGGCGGCGAGCGGGAAGACACAGAGGGTGCCGGCCAGCAGGAGCCGGCGCGGCTTCCAGCGGGTCATCAGCAGGGCGCCGCCGACGGTTCCGGCGCCGAACGCGCCGAGCGCGAGCCCCCATGGCCCGGGCCCGCCGAGGCTGCCCCGGGCGACCAACGGACCGTAGACCGCGTCGGCGGCGCCGACGACCGCGACCACCACCGAGAACTGCGCGACGATCGTCCACAGCCACGGGCGTCCGACGAACTCCCGCCAGCCCTCGTAGAGATCGGAGAGCAGCCCGCCGCCTGGCTCGCGCGGCGGTATGTGACTCACGTCCAGGAACGACCGCAGCGCCCCGGCGGCCGCGAACGCCACCGAGTCCACGGCGAGCACCCAGCCGGGCCCGACCACGGCCACCATCGCCCCGCCTAGGGCCGCACCGCCCAGACCAGCGCCCTGCATCGCCATCCGGAACATGGCGAAGGCGCGGCTCGCCTGCTCCCCGCTCACCGAGGACATCAGCATGCCCTCGGCCGCCGGGCTGAAGAACGCCTGCCCGGTGCCGCCGAGCGCGGACAGCAGCATCATCTGCCACAGCCGTGCCTCACCGGTGAGGACGAGGACCGCGAACACCGCCTGCGAGACGCAGTTGAGGGCGTTGGCGGCGACCATGACCCGGTGGCGCGGCAGCCGGTCCGCGACCGCTCCGCCAATCAGCAGGAAGAGCACCAGCGGCAGCGTCCGCGCCGCCGCCACCAGCCCTACGTCACCCCCGTCGCCGCCCGCGTCGAGCACCGCGAAGGCCGCGGCGATCAGCGCACCCTGGCTGCCCAGGTTGGTGACGACTGCGGCGGCGGTCAGCAGGGTGTAGTTGCGGCCCGCCCCGGAGAGGCGGCGGGCACGGCGGGAGGCGTCGGCGGCAGAGGTCACCGGCCGACTATCGCCGCCGCGGTCCCCTCACGCAACATCGTGCGCCGGGCGCGGCCCTTCCCGTCGCCCCGGGGCAGTGTTGCTCGTCGACGAGGACGCGATCACGGGCCGCTGGGTCTTCCGTAACCACCTGAAGGGCTGAGGCTCCCCGGCGTTCCGGCCCGCCCGTCGGGGCGGGCCGGTGTGCCACCGAGGTCAGCCGCCGGTCGGGGTCCCGTGCAGCCGGACCGTGCCGAGGATCTTCATGAGGGTCGCCTTGGAGACCTCGTCCTTCACGCCCTTGGCCCCGTAGAAGTTGAACGACACGAAATCGGCCGCGGAGTTCTTGAAGCCGAACGTCAGTGCCTTGCCGTCGCTCGCACACTTGCCCTTGTCGGGTGTGTTGGTCGACTGGGCCCACCCGATGCTGCCCGTGATGCCCGAGGTGGTCGTGAAGGGCGTGCCCTTCTTGTCGTACGAGAGGCTCTTCTTGTCGGGTTGTCGGGTTGGGTGTAGCCACCGAAGACCCACCAGACGGGGGTGTTGACCGCGATCTCGTCGCTGGTCTTGGCGCCACTGGCGCCCTTGGTCCCCACCACGGCCAGCGGGGTGTCCTCGGTCCGGCCGTCCTTGTCGTCGTCCGAGGTGCACCACTTGGACTTGTTCTCGGCGGTGCCCGACATCGTGATTCCCTTGTCCTCCTCCTTCGGGAACTCGAAGCCGATCCCGAAGCCGGGGGACTGGACCTCCCAGTCCGCGGGCACGTCGAAGGCGATACCCCATTTGGGGTTCACCACGACCTTCCAGCCGGCGATGGTCGGCTTCTCGGTCTCGGTACCGCGCGGGTTGTCGTCCGAAATGGACGCCGAGTCGCTCGGGTCCGTCGATGCCGACGTCGACGGGCTGGAGGTGTTGTTCGTGTCGCCCCCGGCCTTGTCGTCCTTGTTTCCGCCGAGGACCAGGAAACCCGTCACGCCCGCGGCCACCACCACAGCCGCGGCCGCGACGATTGCCACGACCTTCGTCCGGTTGCCGCCGTCGCCCCCGCCCTGGGGCGGCTGCGGCGCGCCCATGCCCTCAGGGGTGCCCCACTGCGGCTGCTGCCCGTACGGGTTGGGCTGCTGGTAGCCGGGCTGCTGGTACGGATTCGGCTACTGGTACGGGCTGTTGTTCTGCGGGTTCTGCTCGCCCCCGGGCGGCTGCTGTCCTGGCCACATGGGCGCCAACCCTAGTGGCAGCAGGAAAACGATTCGGTCACCGCTCCTTGTCAGGGACGCATCGAAATCTGGCCAGATCGAACTACTCATGAGTAACATGTCGGCATGAGCGCAGACCAGATGACGATCGGCGAGATGCTCGCCGCCACGGTGCCGATGGCCCGCACGCTGAACCTCGAGTTCGTGGAGACCACGCCGGAGAAAGCCGTGGTGGCCCTGCCGGACCAGAGCGACTACCACAACCACGTCGGCGGGCCGCACGCCGGAGCGATGTTCACCCTCGGTGAGTCGGCGAGCGGAGCGATCGTCCTCGCCGCGTTCGGGGAGCAGCTGTCGCGCGCCGTGCCGCTCGCGGTCAGCGCCGAGATCGCGTACAAGAAGCTCGCGATGGGCCCCGTGACGGCCACCGCGACCCTCGGCCGCCCGGCCGCCGAGGTCATCGCCGAACTCGACGCGGGGCAGCGCCCCGAGTTCCCCGTGGCCATCGCCATCCAGCGCGCGGACGGCGCCGTGACGGGCGAGATGACCGTCGTGTGGACCCTTCGGCCGAACGGCTGAGCCGAAGGGTTGAGCCCAGCGGCTGAGTCGAGAGGCTGAGCCGAGCGAACGGAACGACAGAGCGGGTCCTCTCGGCCGAGCGCCGGGCGGGCCCGCCCGGCGGTTCCCGCCGCGGCACGGCCTTCGCCGTGTCACCGTTTCAGCCGTGTTACGGCTCCCGCGGCGCCATCGCTCCCGCGGCGCCATCGCTCCCGCGGCTCGATCGCTCCCGCGCGTCACCACTCCCGCGGCGCGGGGCCCGTGCTGCGGCGGACGACGAGCTGGACCGGCTCGATGTGATCGACCCGGGGCTTCGCCGGTCCGTCGATGCGCGACAGCAACAGCTGAAGCGAGCGTCGGCCTGTCGCGGCGAAGTCGGTACGCACGGTCGTCAGCGGGGGCAGCATGTGGGCGGCCTCGGGGATGTCGTCGTAGCCGACGACGCTGACGTCGTCCGGCACCTGGCGCCCGGCCTCGTGCAGGGCGCGCAGCAGGCCGAGCGCCATCTGGTCGTTGGAGGCGAACACCGCCGTGACGTCGGGGCGCCCGGCCAGGCGGCGGCCCAGCGCGTGCCCGGAGTCCGCGCTCCAGTCGCCGATGAGCGGTTCGGGGACCTCGGCCCCCGCCGCCCGAAGGGTGTCCCGCCACGCTTCCAGGCGGCGCTCGGCGGACAGCCAGCCCGTGGGGCCCGCGATGTGGTGAACCGTGCCGTGGCCTAGCTTCAGCAGGTGCTCGGTGGCCTGGCGCGCCCCGTCGCGGGAGTCCGCGGTGACGTAGGACGCGTCGTCCCCGAGGTCGTTCTCCAGGACCATCAGGGGGACGTCGAGCGCCGCCTCCGCCAGGGCCTTGCCCACCCAGCGCTGCGGTGCGATGGCGAGCAGGCCGTCCGCCCCCTCGGCCGACAGCGTGTGCACGGCGCGCACCAGGGTGTCCCGGTCGGCCGTGTCGAGTGCGATGGAGCTGACCAGGTAACCGGCTTCCTGGGCAGCGGAGTTGATAGCGGTCAGGATGGAGGCGGGCCCGTAGCGGGCCGCGTCGAACGAGATCACCCCGAGCATCCGCGTCCTGCCGCTGGCCAGGGAACGCGCGCTGCGACTCGGCCGGTAGCCGAGCGTGCGCATGGCGGCCATCACCGCCTCCCGGGTCTCGGGCCGCACCGCGGGACTGCCGTTGAGCACCCGGGAGACCGTCTGTTTCGAGACACCGGCCAGCCGGGCCACGTCGTCCATCACCGGGCGCGCTCCCGCGAAGCTGCGCCGGCTGCGTCCCTTGGGGCCCTCGGTTCCCTGGGGGACGGCGCCGTCCGTGGCACCTCGGGTCATGGGGGCGCATCCTCCGACGTCACGGCGGCGGTCTGTCCCGATCCGCCCGGCAGGCCCACAGGATAGGCCCGCCGGGCCCGCCTCCCCTTCGTCAGCCCGCCCGGACCGCCCAGGTGCGGGTGGTCACCCACTCGACGCGCCACACGGCCGCCCGCCCCGTGACGTCGCCGGCCCGCTCGGGCAGATACACCGGAGCGTCGGCGGCCAAGGGCAGCAACAGCAGCCGCAGCCCATGGTTGCGCGGGGCCGCCGCGGGGAGCCCGTCCAGGCCGATGTCCCAGACGCGTCCGGAGAAGAACTGGTCGGCGACGAGGGTGTCTCCGACGTACGCGCGGGCCACGTCGCCGGTCCAGCGGATGCGCAGGAGGGTGCCGGGCGGCCGGTGCGGGAGGTCGTCCGGCAGCTTGACGTGATACTCGGCCGCGGAGGCGGCGAAGTGTTCGTCCGCCGGGACGCTCGCCCGGCCCAGGGAACCGGTCTCGGTCGTGGGCGGCGGGCCCGCGGGGCGCACGAGGGTGGCGGCGGGCGCGATGTCCCCGTCGGCCCATTCCTCGGTCGTCCAGCGGGTGAACACACCGTCGGCCGTCGCCGACAGGGGTGCTCCGGCCACCGTCAACGGCCGTGCGGGCGTGGGCAGTACGGCGAAGGAAGGTCGCGACGCGGAGCTGTGCACGCGGAGTTCGTCCTGGTCGAAAACCACACTGTCCGGCGAGAGGACCAGCCGCTCGGCGCCCCACGCCGTCCCCCGGTAGGCGGTGCGCGCGGTGGCGGCGTCGAGGACGAGCAGGCCCATTTCGTTCCCGTCCGCGGTCCTCACCTGGACGAGGGCGTCGGTGCCGGGACGCAGACCGGTGATCAGAACACGGCCGTCGGCCTTGTCGACCGCTCCGGAGGGCGTGTCGACGGACGTGACCGTGCCCGCCTCCAGGGCGAGTTCGACCGGAATGCCGTCGGTGGCGGCCAGTACCAGGACCGTACGCCCGTCGTCCTCGACCCGGCACACCGGCTGGGCGGTGGCCCAGTCGAGCCGTAGACCGGCGACGTCGAGACGCAGCGGCCAGCAGAAGTACCCGCCGGTCGGGACGGTGACCGGGGCGCTGGGCAACGTCAGGGCGGGAGCGTCGGGGAAGTCGACCGTGAAGGTCGTGCCGGGGTGGGCCGGCAGCGGTTCGTGCGGCTGGTGGTTGTTGACGAACAGGAAGCCGGAGGTGCCGTCGCCGCGCACGGCCCAGCGCAGGGTGTCCCGGTCGGACTGGGACGCGGGCTGCCGCTCGGGCAGGACGGACCGCATGGGGGCGATCACGTCGCCGAAGTCGGCCAGCAGCAGGTGCTGGAGGCGCAGTGCGTGGTACGAGGGCCGGACCTGGCCGTACTCGCCCAGCGGCGCCTGGAAGTCGTAGGTGCGGACGGGCAGGTCGTTGGGGTAGCCGGTGGCGTGGGACTCCTGGAGGGTGGTGAGTTCACCGGCCGGGTTCGTGCCGCCGTGGAACATGTAGTAGCCCTGCCAGACCGAACCGCAGCCGATCTTGGTGAGGCCGAGGGCGCCGATGTCGTCGGGCTCGACGCGTGGCCTGCGGTGGTAGGCGACGGCCATGCCACCGCCGAGCTCGCAGGTGGCCCAGGGGAAGCGGTCCGTGGGCGCGGGGTCGCCGCCGCGTACGGTCGTCGGGCGCAGGTCGGCGCCGATGCCCTCGTCGTCGCGCTGATGGGTGAAGAAGAAGTGCTTGCGGCAGGTGTCCGGCCAGCCTCCGTCCGCCTCAGTCCAGAACGTCTCGGTGTAGCCGCCGTACAGCGGAAGCAGTTCGTCGGGCGGCAGTTGGACCCCGCCCCACGCCGTGGACGTCCACAGCGGCGCGCTCAGACCCGCCTCCTGGGCCATCCGCTTCAGGGTGAGGAGGTGGCCGGGCCGGTCGTAGAGCTCGTTCTCGATCTGGATCGCGACGATCGGACCGCCGTGGGCCCGGTCGAGTCCGCGCAGCTGTGCGGCGATCTCCGCGAACCAGCCCCGTACGGGTTTCAGATAGGTGGGGTCGTCGGTGCGGGGCGCGCGGGTGCGGGCGAGCAGCCAGTCGGGGAAGCCTCCGTTGCGGACCTCGGCGTGGCACCAGGGGCCGATGCGGGGGATGAAGTCCAGGCCGTGCCGGGCGCACAGCTGGGCGAAGCGTCGCAGATCGCGGTCGCCGTCGAAGCGGACGCGGCCCTGGATCTCCTCGTGGTGGATCCAGATGACGTAGCTGGCGACGACGGTGACCCCGCCCGCCTTCATCTTCAGGAGCTCCTCCTCCCAGTCCCGGGCCGGGTAGCGCGAGTAGTGGAACTCGCCGGAGACCGGGAACCAGGGGCGGCCGCCGCGCGTGAGGTAGCGGCTGGTCACCTCGATGGGGTCGGGCGCCCCCGGGGCGTCGGCGAAGGGCAGGTGGCCGGTCAGGGGCGGTGCGGGAGGCGCGGGGACGCGCAGGAGATGCGGCATCGGGACTTCTCCGGTCCGGGGTCGGGGGGCAGGGGGGAGGGCGTCGGCTACGGCGGGGTGTGGCTGAGGCGCGGTGCTATCGCTCGTTCTCGGGCTCGGGCTCGTTTTCGGGGTCGTACTCGGCCGTGGGTCTTGGGTCTTGGGAACGCTCCCAGGCCAAGTGATGTTATCGGTAACATCGCATGCGTCAAGGGACTTTGGGACCGTCGGCGAAACGGTTTTGGACGGCTGCGGTCCGCGCCGCCACCGGACCTCCCGGTGGCCGGGCGACGCGGCCGGAAACGTACGGGTCGAGTCGCGTTCTGCCTGTTCCGGAGGCGTTCACGGTGAGGCCACGCCGGTGTCCCCGCGGCCTGACTGAGTGGTTCCAGCCAGTGAATCGCTCGGAGGCACCGGAGGGTCGCCCCATGGCCGGAACCGAACCCGTGTCCGCCGCCGTCAACCGTCGTCGATTTCTGCTCGCCTCAGGCGCCACGGCAGCGGCCGGCGTCGCCGGAACCAGCGCGGGGGCGCTCCTGCCGCGCCGGCGCCGACACCCCGCCATGGAGCCCGCCGCTCGGAGCGCCGCCGCCCAGCGGCAGGCCCGCGGCGCCCCGCGGGCAGCGCCGTACGCCCTGACCACCCTGGAGACGACGGCCCGCCTCGGCGGTGGCGCCGGCCCCGGCACCTACCGGCGGCTGGTCTCGGGCCCCGGCTGGCCCCTGGTCGTCCGCAAGGAGCTCGCCACGCCCGGTGCCGGGCGCCAGGACCGGCGCACCCCGCTCGCGTGCTTCGTGCAGTTCACCGACCTCCATCTCGCCGACGTGCAGAACCCGTTGCGCACCGAGTTCCTGCGCTCGCGCGGTGCCTCGTCGTGGCGGGCGCAGGAGGCGCTGACGGTGGCCGGGGCGGTCGCGCTCGTAGAACAGGTGAACGCGCTCGGAGGAGGGCCGTACACCGGGCTGCGCCCCGCCTTCGTGATGACGACGGGCGACAACGTCGACAACAACTCCGCGATCGAACTGGAGTGGTTCCTGGCCGTCATGAACGGGGGCCGGATCACGCCGAACACCGGTGACCCGGCGGCGTACGAGGGCGCCCAGAACTCCGGTCTTCCCCTGTACTGGCACCCGGGTGACCCCCACCTGCGCGACCTGGACAAGCGGCGCGGGCTGCCCCTGATCCCCGGCTTCCTCGACGCGGCCACCCGCCCGGTCACCAGCCCGGGGCTGCGCGTCCCCTGGTACTCCACGGTCGGCAACCACGACGATCTGCCGGGCGGCTGTCTGTCGCCCGCGCTGAACGACTTCGCCGTCGGCTCACGCAAGCTGCTGTCGGTGTCCGCCGCGGACGCGGCCGCCTACGCCAAGGCGCTCGGGTCGGGTGACGACCCCAAGAGCGAGGTGCTCAAGGCGATCCTCACCACGAACGCGGCCTCGGCGCGGACCGTGACCGCCGACGAGCGGCGTCGGCTGTGCACCCCGCACGACTATCTCGCCGCGCATCTCGATCCCGCCCACGCCGGTGCCGGTCCGGTCGGCCATGGCTACACCCAGGACAACCTGGACGGCGAGCGGATGTACTACTCCTTCAAGGTGGCCGAGAACGTCGTCGGCATCAGCATCGACACGACGTATCGCAGCGGCCACTACGAGGGTTCACTCGGCAGCGACCAACTCCGCTGGCTGGAAGGGATCCTGGCCGCGCACAGCTCCCGGTCCTACGACGCGGACGGCCGGCTCGTCCGCAACACCGGGGCCGACGACGCCCACATCCTGGTCTTCAGTCACCACCACAGCCCCAGCATGACCCGCCGTCCCGACGCCGCCCGCACGGACGAGCCGCGCCACGACGGAGCGGAGGTCATCGCCCTGCTCAGCCGGTTCCCGAACGTGGTGGCCTGGATCAACGGGCACAGTCACGTCAACCGGATCACGCCGCACCCGCACGCGATGCCCGCCCGCTCCTTCTGGGAGGTCAACACCGCCTCCCACGTGGACTATCCGCACCACGCCCGGCTGATCGAACTGGCCGACAACGGGGACGGAACGGTGTCCCTGTTCACCACCCTCGTCGAGTCCGCCGCGCCGCACCGCACCGCCCGGGACTTCGACGACCTGTCGGCGGTGGGACTCGCCTCCCTGTACCGGGAAGTGGCCTACAACGCTCCCGGTCTTGCCGAGAGCATGAAGGGCGGTGTCCAGGAGGGCTGGGCGGGCGGTGCCGGGGACCGCAACACGGAACTGGTGGTGACGGGCGGACCGGCGGCAGGGTGACCCCGTGCGCGGGCCGCAACTTCGAGACCTTCGGGGAGGGCCCGCTGCTCGTTGGCGACATGGTCGCGGCCGAGATCCGCGGCGTCCAGGGCGAGGGCCTCATGGCGACCGTCAAGCACTTCGCGGTCAACGACCCGGGAATGGATTCCCGGGCTTGCAGCTCGTGACCATCGCTGGCGGTGATGGGGTCGGCCGCGTCCAGAGCTCACGCGATGATCGTGAGTTCAGGGGCCGCTGACTGGACCCCGCAGACCCACGCCATCCACCCGCGGTGGGCGATGTTGTGGGACGAGTTGCGGTCCGCGTGATCAACGAATCCGCAGGACCGGCAGGCGAACCGGGCTTGTGAGGGCCGGTTGCCGCGTTCGATGTGATGACATTGGGAGCATTCCTGGCTGGTGTACGCCGGATCGACGTACACGACCGGTACCCCGGCCTTCTTCGCCTTATAGGCGATGAAGGCGCCGAGTTGCGCGAAGGGCCAGGAGTGGAGCGTGGTGCGTTGGGGCTTTCTCAGCCGGGCCCGCTCGCGAATGCCCTTCGGGTCTTCCAGGGCGATTCCGCGACCGGTGCTCCCCCACTGCCTTAAGGGCGTGGGAGGTACCCCCAAGCCTCCGCCGCGATCCGTTTCGAAATCTTGTGGTTGATGTCCTTGTTACGGCGGGCCTCTTTACGCGCGTACTTCCTCGCCCGCCGCTTGGCCGACTTGGTCTGCTTCTGTTGTAGCCTGCGTCGCAGCTTGCGGTCGTTCTCCCGTTTCCGGTTGATCCGGCGCCCGCAGTGGCGTTCACCGTCGCTGGTGGCGGCGATGTTCACGATGCCGAGGTCCACGCCGAGGAAGGCGACCGGGTGGGTGTTCAGCGCGGCTTCGGGCATCTCGCAGGTCGCGATCAAGTACCACTTCCCACCGTGGTGCAGCAGGTCGGACTCGCCCTGGCGGCGTTGGGCCAGGACCTCCAGCTGTTCGGCCTGTCCGGTGAAGGCGAGGTTTTTCATCCTGCCAGCCGTGGTCAAGATCGACACGGTGCGAGCCTCGTGCTGCCAGGACAGCATCCGGTCACCGTAGGGCTGGGCGGCCTTTGGGCGGAAGGTGACCGGTTTACCCGAGGCGCGGGTGTGGCGTTTCGATCCCGGCTTGCCGTACCGGCCGGCCTGCAGATTGGCCTTCAGGGTGGTGTAGGCGTCGCAGGTCTTCTTGATCGCGTGCTGGGCGGCCTGTGCCCCAGCCCCCACCGGGTCTTGATGTCCTGGTAGGCCAGCTTTCGCAGTGCCAGGTTCTTGCGCGCGCCCTCCTCGAAGGCGACGGACGCGGCCCAGGTGGCGGCCTCGTTGCAGGCGGTCAGGGTCGCCTCAAGTGCCGCCGCCTGCTCGGGCGTCGGCAGCAGCCTGACCTGCACCACCAACTTCATGACGCCGACCCTAAGCCTCTGGGCATACAGTCCGCCCCATCGCGTACATGCTCAACACGATCAAGCGAACGGTCACGCACATGTACGCCTCACGCTCGTTCTCCGGCTCCGCAGGACAGCGACACAGGCGCACCGCACCCGAAAAAGAAGCCGCTGCGACGCTCCGCGTCACAGCCACGGGACGCGATTCCTCCCGGGCGTGAACGCCCGCGGCTACCCGCAAGATCAGGCTGAACAACCAAGAACAGGACCGCATGTCCATCGACGTGCGGGTCGACGAACAGACCATGCGCGAGGTCGTACTGCGCGGCTTCGAGGCAGCCGTCGCCGCCCGCGCCGGCGCGGCCATGCCACGTGCCGTCGGGCAGCCCGCGATGCCCGACGGCATCGGTCCGGTCCTCTCGCTGCGGACCGCGTCCCGGGGCGGAAATGTCGTGAGCACGACCGTCCACCAGGAGCACCGGTGCGACCTGTGGGACGCCGCCGCGCGAGGCTGAGCGGTAGGCTTCCCGGCGTGCGCCCATCTCGGGCGCACGCCGGGAAGCGTGTGATTTCGGGAGGAACCGGCGTTGGACGTCCAGCATTGGCTCGAGACGGTGCCCGCGGTCAGCATCTATGCGCTGGTGGCCCTGGTCATCGGCCTGGAGAGCCTGGGCATCCCGTTGCCCGGCGAGATCATCCTGGTCTCGGCGGCGCTGCTGTCCTCACAGCACTCGGGCATCAACCCCGTCATCCTCGGTGCGTGCGCCAGCATCGGCGCGGTCGTCGGAGACTCCATCGGCTATGCCATCGGCCGCAAGGGCGGCCGCCCTTTGCTGGCCTGGCTGGGCGCGAAGTTCCCCAGGCACTTCAGCGAGGGGCACGTCGCGACGGCCGAGCGGTCCTTCCAGAAGTGGGGCATGTGGGCCGTCTTCTTCGGCCGGTTCATCGCGTTGCTGCGGATCTTCGCGGGGCCGCTCGCGGGTGTGCTGAAGATGCCGTACTGGAAGTTCCTGATCGCCAATGTGCTGGGCGGGATCATCTGGGCCGGGGGTACCACCGCGGTCATCTACTACGTGGGTGTCGTCGCCGAGTCCTGGCTGAAGCGGTTCTCGTGGGTCGGGCTCGTGGTGGCCGTGCTCATCGGGCTCGCCTCGATGCTGATCGTGAAGCGCAAGGCGAAGAAGGCGGCGGCGGAGATCGAGACGGGGGAGCGGGAGCCGGTGGCGGCTTCCGAGTAGTTGTCGTCGGGCGCTTCAGCTCCCGTGCGCTTTCTTGTGTGTCTTCGCCAGGTCCACATATACGGTGCCGTTGAGGGTGATGCCCTGGCGTTCCTCCTCCGTCAGGGGGCGCTTGACCTTGGCCGGGACTCCGGCCACCAGGGAGCCCGGCGGGACCCGCATGCCCTGGGGGACCAGGGCCTGGGCCGCCACCAGGGAACCGGCGCCGATCACCGCGCCGTTGAGGACCGTGGCGCCCATGCCGATCAGGCAGTCGTCCTCGACCGTCGCCCCGTGCAGTACGGCGTTGTGGCCGACCGAGACGCGCTCGCCGACCGTGATCGGGAATCCGGGGTCGACGTGAAGGGTGCAATTGTCTTGGATGTTGCTGTCGGCGCCTATGACGATCGGACCGAAGTCGGCGCGCAGCACCGCGCCGTACCAGACGCTCGCGCCCGCGTGCAGAGTGACGTCCCCGATCACCACGGACGTCGGTGCCGTGAACGACTCCGGGTCCACCTGCGGGTCCTTGCCGCCGATCCCCATGATCAGCGCCTGCTGCGTCATCGCCGTCTCCTCGTCGTCGTCGCTACAGCGGCACCGTATGCCATCGCCGCCGGCCCCGGTGGGGCGAAGATCACAGCGGTGATCTCTGCTGGGTCCCGGCCGTCCTGAGTACCGTGAGCGGGTGCCCAGCAACAAGAACGTGTTCTCATCATGGTGGCGCCGTCTCGCGCAGCGCGCCGTCCACGCGGGCTGGGCCTGGGTGCAGCGCACGGGTTCGGTGACCGCCGAGCGCCCGGGGCGGCTGCGCTTCGGTGCGATGGGAACGGGTACCAGACTGGCCTTCCCGCTCGGAACCGTCTTCGGTGAACCGTGGATCCACCTCGGCGCCCACTGCATCGTCGGCGAGCAGGTCACCCTCACCGCCGGTCTGATGCCCGACCTCGACCTCGGCTCCGACCCGATCCTGCGCATCGGCGACGGTGTCGTGCTCGGCCGCGGCAGCCACGTCATCGCCGACACGACGGTCACGATTGGCAGCGACTGCTACTTCGGGCCGTATGCGTACGTGACGTCCACGAACCACTCGTACGACGATCCGCACGTGCCCATCGGCAAGCAGTGGCCCCGGATGGAGCCGGTGGAGATCGGACCCGGTTGCTGGATCGGCACCGGGGCGGTGATCCTGCCGGGAGCGCGGATCGGGCGGAACGTCGTGGTGGCGGCCGGTGCGGTGGTACGCGGCGCGGTGCCGGACCACGCGGTCGTCGCGGGCGCGCCCGCGCGGGTCGTACGGCGCTGGGACGTGGTCGACGGGTGGCAGCCTCCGCTGCGGACGCCCGCGCCGGTACCGATTCCCGACGGGGTGACACCGGAACAACTGCTCGCGCTGTCGGAGCTGGACGAGGAGTCGGCGGCGCGGCTGGCGGAGCTTGACGCCGAGTCTTCCTGAGCGTCGCTGAGCCGAGTCTTCCTGAGGGGCGTCGATCAGCCGGTGGCCAGCAGTACCGTGCCGACCAGGGCCAGGCCCGCGCCCGCCGCCTGGATCGCGCGCAGCCGTTCGCTGAGGAAGCCGCGTGCGGCCAGGGCGGTGACCACCGGATAGAGCGAGGCGAGGACGGCGGCCACCGTGACCGGGCCGTGCTGGGCGGCGACGGAGTACGTGCCGTTCGCGGCGACGTCGGCGAGGCCGACGAAGGCGAGCGCGGGCAGGGAGCGCCAGGGGAAGCCGCCCTTGGGGAGGGCGACGGCGCCGCGCCGCACGGCGACGAAGAGTGCCGCGCCTCCCGTGACGACGTTGGTCACGCGCTGCACGAACAGCGCGAGGAACAGCCCGGTCACCGACGAGGAAGCCTGCGCGATCAGCACGAACACCGTGCCGAAGCCCAGCGCGGCGATCAGCGTGAGCAGCACCGCCTGTCGCTGCACGGCGGCGCCCCTCAGCTGGGGCCCGCCGACGAGGACGACGCCCACGACGGCGACCGCGATGCCCGCCATCTGGGTCAGTCCGGGGTGTTCGCCGAGGAAGAGTCCCACGGTGATGGGGACGGCCACGGCCAGCGAGCCGAGTGGGGAGACGACGCCCATCGGGCCCAGGGCGAGCGCCTTGTAGAAGGAGAGCAGCGCGACCGGTCCCACGAGTCCCGCGGCGAACGCGAACCACAGCTGAGGTCCCGCCGCGCTCCAGCCGCCGGTCGCCACCACGATCGCGCCCAGTACCGCCGCCGCGATCGACTGCGAGGCGACGACCACGGTGAGTGCGGGCGTACGTCGGGTCAGCAGCCCTCCGCCGAAGTCGGCCAGGCCCCACAGGAGGCTGGTGGCCAGGGCGAAGAGCACTGTCATGGGTCGCCTCGCAGTACAGTTCGGTGAACGATCGGGTGCACCACAGCATAGTTCATTCTGTTGAACTCTGTCATTTAGAATATTGGACGCGGATTATTGGACGGAATGTGTCGGATCTCGACCTGCTGACCCAGTCCCTGGCGCGCAACGTCAAGCGCTGGCGCACCGAGCGCGGCTTCACCTTGGACACGCTCGCGGGCCGCGCCGGAGTCAGCCGCGGCATGCTCATCCAGATCGAGCAGGCCAGGACCAACCCCAGCATCGGTACCGTCGTGAAGATCGGTGACGCGCTCGGTGTCAGCATCACGACCCTCCTCGACTACGAGCAGGGGCCCAAAGTCCGGATCGTCCCGGCCGAGCAGGCCGTACGGCTGTGGCACACGGACGCCGGCAGTTACAACCGCCTCCTCGCGGGCACCGAGGCGCCGGGACCGCTGGAGATGTGGGACTGGCGGCTGATGCCCGGCGACGGCAGCCCCTCGGACCCGCACCCCACGGGGACGGTCGAACTCGTCCATGTCATGGCGGGCGAACTCACCCTCACCGTCGACGGGACCGAGTACCGCGTCCTCGAGGGCGCGAGTGCGTCCTTCGAGGCCGACACCCCCCATACGTACGGCAACAAGGGCGATGTGCCGGTGGAGATGGTCATGGCGGTGTCGGTCCCGCCCGTGCACTGAGACACCCGACCGGGCGGACCGGAGCGGCTGTTAGCGTGCCGTCATGCGCGCTCCCATCGGACACTTCGACCACGCCACGGCCGCCCCCGACTGCCTCGACGAGCTCACCCGCCCGGTCGCGGACGGCGTACGCCACTGGCGTGGGACCGTCCCCGCCGACCAGATCGTGTACGTGGACACGGACCCGGAGTGGGCCGACACCGCGACCTTCGTCGAGCACTACGGCAAGGAACTGCTGGAGCAGTCGGCCAACTGCGTGGTCGTCGCGGGCAGGCGCGGCGGCCAGACCACGCTCGCCGCCTGCGTGGTCCTCTCCACCACCCGCGTCGACGTCAACGGCGCCGTCCGCCGCCAACTCGGCGCCCGCAAGGCCTCGTTCGCCCCGATGGAGACCGCGACCGGCGAGAGCGGCATGGAGTACGGCGGCATCACCCCGATCGGACTGCCGGGCGACTGGCCGGTGCTGGTGGACTCGGCGGTCGTGGAGCTGCCGTACGTCCTGGTGGGCAGTGGCCGGCGGCGCGGAAAGCTTCTGGTGCCGGGGAAGGCGTTCGCCGAGCTGCCGAACGTGGTGGTGCTGGAGGGGCTGGGGCTCGCCTGACCGGTTGCACGACGACGTGATGCCCCGGCGCCGGATGCGGGGTTACGCGACCATGTGATGCGCCAGTGCGAGGTGCGGGTCCGTCTCGCCGGGCGCGGGCGCCGGATCGGCGTGCACGAGGGCCGCGGTGAGCTTCGGTACGGCGTGCAGCAGGGCGTGTTCGGCCTCGACGACGATGCGGTGCGCCTGCCGCACGCGCGCCTCGCCGTCCACCACGATCGCCACCTCGGCGCGCAGCCGGTGCCCGATCCATCGCAGCCGCAGCTCACCCACATCGCGCACGCCGGGGACCGCCCGCAGAGCCCGCTCGGCCGAGTCGACCAACTCCGGGTCCACGGCGTCCATCACGCGCCGGAACACCTCGCGGGCGGCGTCGCGCAGCACCAGCAGGATCGCGGCCGTGATGGCCAGCCCCACCAGCGGGTCGGCGAGTTGCCACCCCAGTGCCGCGCCGCCCGCCCCCACCAGCACCGCCAGTGAGGTGAATCCGTCCGTGCGGGCATGGAGGCCGTCCGCCACGAGCGCGGCCGAGCCGATCTCACGCCCGACACGGATCCGGTGGCGGGCGACCCATTCGTTGCCGAGGAAGCCGATCAGCGCGGCCGCCGCGACGACCGGGATGTGGTGCAGGGGGCGCGGGTCGATCAGCCGCGCGACCGCGGTCCAGGCCGCGAAGGCGCCGGACGCGGCGATCGTCAGCACGATCGCGATGCCCGCGAGGTCCTCCGCCCGGCCGTAGCCGTAGGTGAAGCGGCGCGTCGCCGCGCGCCGGCCCAGGACGAAGGCGATGCCGAGGGGGACGGCCGTGAGCGCGTCGGCGGCATTGTGCACCGTGTCGCCGAGCAGCGCGACCGACCCGGAGATCACGACCACGGCCGCCTGTGCCACGGCGGTCGCGCCGAGGACGACGAGGGACACCCACAGGGCGCGCATACCGCGGGCCGACGACTCCAGCGCGGAGTCGAGTTTGTCGCCGGTCTCGTGGGAGTGGGGGGTGAGGAGGTGGCGGAGACGGGGGAGCGGGCCGGAAGGAGTGTCGTGGGTGTGAGTGTGGGGGTGCGAGTGGGGCTGGGGGTGGGTGTGGGGCTGCGGGTGGTCGCGTGCCGGGCGACCGTGCTCTTGGCCCTGGCCCTGGCCCTGCCCGTGCTCATGGCTGTGGCTGTGGCCGTACGCGTCGTGCCGGTCGCTCACGGGGGTCCCCTTCCGTTGCGCGGGAGTGGACGTGCCGGCGTCCACGAGGCCATTATGTGCGTATGAGCGCACGCATGCACCTATCACCTGCGCATGATGCGCATCCGCGTACCCCGGGCGAGGAACAGTTCGCGCTCGCCGCCGAACTCCTCGCCCTCCTGGGCGACCGCACCCGCCTCGCCCTCCTGCACGCCCTGACCGGGGGAGAAGCCGATGTCACGACGCTCACCGAGGCGTGCGGTGCCGCCCGCCCCGCCGTCAGTCAGCATCTGGCCAGGCTGCGTCTCGCCGGTCTGGTGAACACCCGTAAGGAGGGCCGCCGGGTGATCTACTCACTCGGCGACGGCCATCTGCGCCGGGTGGTCGACGAGGCGTTGAACCTGGCTGACCACCGCCTCACCGACCGCCCGCCGCACGACTGAGGGAAACCCCCGGCGCTCAGTGGCCGGTGTCGTCCTCGCCCGCCTCCAGCAGGTTCGCCGCCGCGCCCACGATGCTCGGGTCAGGGCTGCCGACGACCTCGTCGTCCTTGTCCGCGTAGGCGAAGCGGGCCAGGACGCTGCGCATCGCCTCGACGCGCGCCCGCTTCTTGTCGTTGCTCTTCACCACGGTCCAGGGGGCCTGTTCGGTGTCCGTCTCGCGGAACATGGTGACCTTGGCGGCGGTGTAGTCCTCCCAGCGGTCCAAGGAGGCCAGGTCCATGGGGCTGAGCTTCCACTGCCGTACGGGGTCGACCTGGCGGATCGTGAAGCGGGTGCGCTGCTCGCCCTGCGACACCGAGAACCAGAACTTGATCAGGTCCACTCCGTCGTCGACGAGCATCCGCTCGAAGGCGGGCGCCTGCCGCATGAAGCGCCGGTACTCGTCGTCCATGCAGAAGCCCATCACCCGCTCGACGCCGGCCCGGTTGTACCAGGACCGGTCGAACATCACGATCTCGCCCGCGGTCGGCAGATGCTCCACGTACCGCTGGAAGTACCACTGTCCGCGCTCGCGCTCGGTCGGCTTCTCCAGTGCCACCACCCGGGCGCCGCGCGGATTGAGGTGCTCGGTGAAGCGCTTGATCGTGCCGCCCTTGCCGGCCGCGTCGCGCCCTTCGAAGACGATGACGAGACGCCGGCCGGTCGCCTTGATCCAACTCTGCAGCTTCAGCAGTTCTATCTGCTGCAGGCGCTTGTGCCACTCGTACTCCTTGCGCTCCATGCGCTCGTGGTACGGGTAGTTCTCACGCCAGGTCTCCACCGGACTGCCGTCCGGCCGAATCAGTACCGGGTCGTCGTGGTCGCTGTAATCGACGGTCAGACCCGTCAGCAATGGCGTCATCGCGGCCTCCCCGGCTTCACTCAGTGGAACTGCGGCACGATCCGGTAAATTCCGTACGCGACGAAGGCCGCGCAGGCCAGGAAGCACAGTCCGGCCTGTGCGACGCCGAGAGCGTGGGTGCCGTCGGCGTCGCTCACCGTGGTGACGTCGCCGAGTGCGGTCCACTCCATGGGGTGATGGTGAGGGTGCGGGGACCGGACCCAGACGCGGTTCGCTCGGGGACTGGTCGGCGTGCGGTGGCTGAAACTCGTCCTGTGTGCGGAACTCGCCCTGTGTGTGGAACTCGTCCTATGTGCGGCCGCAGTCCGGGCACAGGCCCCGGTAGGTCACCTCGACGTCGGAAACGGTGAAGCCGAACCGCTCGGAGGCGGGCAGATCGGACAGCGGGTCGCCGCTCGGGTGGACGTCCCGGATGGCGCCGCAGACCGAGCACACCAGGTGCTGGTGGGGGCGGTGGGCGTTCGGATCGTAGCGCTTGGCGCGGCCGTCGGTGGCCACCTCGATCACCTCGCCGAGCGAAACGAGCTCGCCGAGGGTGTTGTAGACGGTCGCGCGCGAGATCTCCGGCAGTCGGGCGGTGGCGCGCGCGAGTACCTCGTCCGCGGTGAGGTGCACATGCTCGCCGTCGAGTACCTCGGCGACCACCCGGCGCTGGGCGGTCATCCGCCAGCCCCGTCCGCGAAGTCGTTCGAGCAGGTTACTCATGCTCACCAGCCTAACCATGCATCGTCTGACGAATGAATCCGTACGGGTCTGGTTCTCGTATTGACTTGGATTGAGTCCATCGTAGGATCGGTTCCGGCGGCAGCCAAGGGACAGGACAACAGCAGGGAAAAGCACGTGACGGTTCAGGAGACGGGTGGAGCTCGCCCACTTCAGCCGCGAGCGCATCCCCGAGCGCAGCGTCCACGCGAGGCGCATCGTCCGTACGAGTGGCGCCGGTGCCCCGCGCACGGGGCCCTCCGCGCACCCATCGCGGTGCGCCGTGTACGCCGTGCCGAACCCGGCAGCCCGACCCGGTTCGAGCGACGCGTCGGCGACTGCCGCCCCTACGTCATGTGCCGGTCGTACGGTGTCGTCGACGACGTCCCCAGGGGCCTGTGCCCCGGCTGTTTCGACTGTTCCGCCCGACCGCTTCACCGCCCGCAGTTCCTGAGCACAGTGATCCGCCCCGTCCGGAAGGATTCCCATGTCCGAGAACCATGATGCAATCGTCACCGATGCGAAATCGGAGGGCGCAGGTGGCTGCCCCGTCGCGCACGGACGCGCCGCGCACCCGACCCAGGGCGGCGGAAACCGTCAGTGGTGGCCGGAGCGGCTCAACCTGAAGATCCTCGCCAAGAACCCCGCCGTGGCGAACCCCCTCGGTGAGGAGTTCGACTACGCCGAGGCCTTCAAGACCCTCGACCTCGCGGCCGTGAAGCAGGACATCGCCGAGGTGCTGACCACCTCGCAGGACTGGTGGCCCGCCGACTTCGGCAACTACGGCCCCTTCATGATCCGTATGGCGTGGCACAGCGCGGGCACCTACCGCATCAGCGACGGCCGCGGCGGCGCCGGTGCCGGGCAGCAGCGTTTCGCCCCCCTGAACAGCTGGCCGGACAACGGCAACCTGGACAAGGCCCGCCGCCTGCTGTGGCCGGTCAAGAAGAAGTACGGCCAGAGCCTCTCCTGGGCCGACCTCATGATCCTCACCGGCAACGTCGCCCTGGAGCAGATGGGCTTCGACACCTTCGGCTTCGCCGGCGGCCGTGCGGACGTCTGGGAGTCCGAGGAGGACGTGTACTGGGGTCCCGAGACCACCTGGCTCGACGACCAGCGCTACACGGGCGACCGCGAGCTGGAGAACCCGCTCGGCGCGGTCCAGATGGGCCTCATCTACGTCAACCCCGAGGGCCCCAACGGCAACCCGGACCCGATCGCCGCGGCCCGCGACATCCGCGAGACCTTCCGCCGCATGGCGATGAACGACGAGGAGACGGTCGCCCTGATCGCGGGCGGTCACACCTTCGGCAAGACCCACGGCGCGGGCCCGGCGGACGCCGTGGGCGCCGACCCCGAGGCCGCCCCGATCGAGGCGCAGGGCCTGGGCTGGAAGAGCACGTACGGCACGGGCAAGGGCGGCGACGCGATCACGTCCGGCCTCGAGGTCACCTGGACCAGCACGCCGACCCAGTGGGGCAACGGCTTCTTCGACAACCTCTTCCGCTACGAGTGGGAGCTGACGCAGAGCCCGGCGGGCGCCAACCAGTGGGTGGCGAAGGACGCCGAGGAGACCATCCCCGACGCGCACGACCCGTCGAAGAAGCGCCTGCCCACGATGCTCACGACGGACCTGTCGCTGCGCTTCGACCCGATCTACGAGCCGATCTCCCGCCGCTTCCACGAGAACCCCGCGGAGTTCGCGGACGCCTTCGCCCGCGCCTGGTACAAGCTGACCCACCGTGACATGGGCCCGAAGTCCCTCTACCTCGGCCCCGAGGTCCCGGAGGAGACCCTGCTGTGGCAGGACCCGCTGCCGGAGGCGCAGGGCGCGCCCATCGACGCCGAGGACGTCACCGCCCTCAAGGCGAAGATCCTCGACTCGGACCTGACCGTCTCGCAGCTGGTCTCCGCCGCGTGGGCGTCGGCCTCGACGTTCCGCGGCAGCGACAAGCGCGGCGGCGCCAACGGCGCCCGTATCCGCCTGGAGCCGCAGCGCGGCTGGGAGGCCAACGACCCCGACCAGCTCGCGGCGGTGCTGCGCACGCTGGAGGGCATCCAGCGGGACTTCAACGCCGGTGCCAAGAAGGTCTCCCTCGCCGACCTGATCGTCCTCGGCGGCAGCGCCGCGGTCGAGAAGGCCGCCAAGGACGCCGGTCACGACGTCGAGGTGCCCTTCACCCCGGGCCGTGTCGACGCGACGGACGAGCACACCGACGCGGAGTCCTTCGCCGCGCTGGAGCCGACCGCCGACGGATTCCGCAACTACCTCGGCAAGGGCAACCGGCTGCCGGCCGAGTACCTGCTGCTGGACCGGGCGAACCTGCTGACCCTGAGCGCCCCCGAGCTGACGGTCCTCGTCGGCGGCCTGCGCGTCCTGGGCGCCAACCACCAGCAGTCCTCGCACGGTGTCCTCACCACGAACCCCGGAACGCTGACCAACGACTTCTACGTCAACCTGCTCGACCTGGGCACGACGTGGACGGCGACCTCCGAGGACGCGACCACCTTCGAGGCCCGCGACGACGCCACGGGCGAGATCAAGTGGACCGGCACCCGCGCCGACCTCGTCTTCGGCTCCAACTCCGAGCTGCGCGCGCTCGCCGAGGTCTACGCGAGCGACGACGCGAAGGAGAAGTTCGTCAAGGACTTCATCGCCGCGTGGGACAAGGTCATGAACCTCGACCGGTTCGACCTCGTCTGACCAGTACGACCCTGACGTCCAGGTCGGCCCGCACCGGCCGACCTGGACGTCCTCGGCCCGGGGACCCCCCCGAGGCGTGCGCAAAAACGCTTGCCCCGAGGGTGTCGGCGTCATGAGGATGACGGAATGCCGATCCTCTCCGCCCCCGACGGGACCGAACTCGCCTACCACGTCACGGGCCAGGGCGAGCCGCTGCTCTGTCTGCCCGGTGGTCCCATGCGTGCCTCCGCCTACCTCGGCGATCTCGGCGGGCTGTCGCGACACCGTCGGCTGTTCCTGCTGGATCTGCGGGGGACCGGCGACTCCGCCGTCCCGGCCGACCCGGCGACGTACCGCTGCGACGGGCAGGTGGACGACGTCGAGGCCTTCCGGGCGCACCTCGGGCTGGAGCGAGTGGATCTCCTCGCCCACTCGGCTGCGGGCGACCTCGCGCTCCTCTACGCGGCCCGGCATCCCGACCGCGTCCGCACCCTCACACTCGTCACCGCTCGCGCCCGCGCCCTCGGCGTCGACTTCACCGAGGAGCACCGCCGGGAGGCGGCGGCGCGGCGCAAGGCCGAGCCGTGGTTCGAGGAAGCGTACGACGCCTACGAACGGATCTGGGCGGGCTCGACGGCCGATGCCGACTGGGACGCTGTCGCCCCGTTCTTCTACGGCCGTTGGGACGCGACCGCACAGGCGCACGCCGGGACCGAGGCGGAACAGACCAACGAGGAGGCCGCGGACCTGTACGCGTCCGCCGGCGCCTTCGAACCAGCCGTGGCCCGCGCCGTCGTCGCCGAGCTGGACGCACGGGTCCTGCTGCTCGCGGGCGAACTCGACAGCGGCCCACTGCCGCGGGTGGCCGCCGCCGTCGCGGAGCTGTTCCCCGACGCGGAACTGACCGTTCAGCCGGGGGCCGGCCACCACCCGTGGCTCGACGACCCCGGGCGCTTCACGGCCACCGTGACGGCCTTCCTCGACCGGGCGCGGTGACCGCTGCGCACCACCGGGTTCAGGCCAGCCGCAGGTCGACCCACTCGGCCGTCTCGCCCGGCAGCACATACCGCTCGATCTCGACGAACCCGCGCCGCACGGCGAACCGCAGCCCGTCCTCGTTGGACGCCAGTACGACCGTCTCGATCATCTCCGCGCCCAGCGCCCGAGCCCGCTCCAGCCCGCGCTCGTAGAGCTCCTCGCCGAACCCCTGCCGACGGTGTTCGGGCAGTACCCGGGCGATCACCGTCGCCGTCGAGCCGCCGTCCTTCGGCGGACGTACGGTCGAGCAGCCCACCAGGACGTCGCCGAGGTACACGACCTCCAAGTGGTTGCGCCCGGCACGCTCACGGACCTCGTCGAGCGACAGGGCGGCGGGAGGCACGATGACATTGTGGACGTACCGCCAGTCCTTGAGACCGGCCTCGTCGTCCGACTGCTGGAAACGGAGAGTGGACACCGGAGCAGCAAACCCATCCCCACCACGGGCCGTCAACCGGGTTTGCCGCGAACCGGCTTGGCGCGCGAACGTCGGTCAGCCGAGGCGGGGGATCTCGATGGCGGGGCAGCGGTCCATGACCATGTCGAGTCCGGCGGCGCGGGTACGGTCGTACGCGCCCTCGTCGATGACGCCGAGCTGGAACCAGACGGCCTTGGCGCCGACGGTGGCGGCTTCGTCGGCGACGGGCCCCGCGAGGTCGCTGTTGACGAAGACGTCGACGACATCGACGTCGAACGGGATCGCGTCGAGCGAGGGGTAGCCCTTCTCGCCGTGGACGGTCTCGGCCTTCGGGTGCACGGGGACGATCCGCTTGCCGTAGCGCTGAAGGACGTAGGCGACTCCGTACGCCGCGCGCCGCTCGTTGGACGAGAGGCCGACGATCGCCCAGGTGTCGCCGAGTTCGGTGAGGATCTTGCGGATCGTTGCCGGGTCGCCGTACACGGTCGGCCTCCTGGGTCTGGTGTCAAGGACTGTCGTGGACTGCCGTGGGCCGCAGCGGCCCGTCTGCTCGCTCAGCCGGACAACAGCATGAGGCACACGCTGATTCCCCGTGGCGTGGGGGGGCCGTGTCAAGGGACCCGAGCGCCACCCTCATCGACACCGCCGACGTGTACGGTCCCCACACCAACGAGGACCTGGTCGGCCCGAGCTGTCACTGTGGACGCGCTTCCCGGGCCGGAACCTCGTCAACGCCCTGAGGGCACCCCGTACGAGGCGCCACCCGAGGGCCTTCGTACGGGGCGTCGCCGTGAGGGACGAGCGGCGGGGTGCCCACCGGGGGCATGCTGCCCCTCGTAGGCTGCCCCACCCCCGAGGCCCCAAGGAAGACCATGACCACCATCGCCATCATCGGAGCCGGACCCGGCCTCGGAGTCGCCGTCGCACGGCGGTTCGGCCGCGAGGGGTTCGACGTCGCCCTCATCACACGCAGCGCGGACCGGGCGCGGGCGCTCGCCGCGGATCTGGCCGGCGAGGGCCTGACAGCACGCGGTTTCGCGGCCGACGTACGCGACCCGAAGGCCCTCGAAGCGGCGCTGGACGCGGCGACCGCGACCCTGGGGCCCATCGAGGTCATGCAGTACAGCCCGGTCCCGCAGCGGGAGTTCATGCGCCCCGTCCTGGAGACCACCCCCGCCGATCTCGTGGGCCCGATCGAGTTCTCGGTGTACGGCCCCGTCGCCGCCGTGCACCAGGTACTGCCCGGCATGCGCGCCCTCGGCCGCGGCACCATCCTCTTCGTCAACGGCGGTACCGCCGCCGTACCCCACCCCGACCGGGCCGGCACCTCCCTCGCCTTCGCCGCGGAGAGCGCCTACGGACACCTCCTGCACGGCGTGCTCGCCGACGAGGGCATCCACGTCGCGCAACTCGTCATCCCCGGCGCGATCAGCCCCGGACACCCCAGGAAGGACCCCGCCGCGCTGGCGGAGTCCCTCTGGAACATCCACCGGGACCGGCACGGCTACCGGCACTTCGCCGACGACCTCGACTCCTGACCCGCGGAGTCCGAACAGGCCCGTATTGCTTGACTCATGCAAGTGGACGTTAAGCTCGTCCCATGCCCACACCACCGCCCCCAGCGGCCGATCCCTCGTTGACGGACGTGGCCGAGATCGAGCGTGCGCTCACCCGCATCTCGTATCTGACCAGCAGGGTTCGTCAGCATGAGCGTCTCATGGCGCTGGCCGGGCTTCCTCTGGACCGAGCCGCCGTGGCGCTGCTGCGGCAGGTCGCCGACTCCGGCTCGCTGCGCCCCAGCGAGCTGGCGAACCTGCTGTCCGTCGAGGCGTCCCATGTGACCCGGCAGGTGCAGCAGCTGGAGAAGGCCGGACATCTGACCAGAGTCCCGGACCCGAACGACCGCCGGGCCCAGCGCATCGAGCTCACGCCGACCGGCCGGGACGCGGTCGACCGCGTACGTGAGGCGAGCTGCCGAGGCATGACGGTGGCGTTGGCGGACTGGTCACCGGAGGAGCTGCGGCAGCTCGCCACGCTGTGCCATCGGCTCGCCGACGACTTCTACGAGCACGCCGAGGACGAGATCGACCTGCTGCCCGAGGGCTCTCCCAAGGCCTGACGCCGGGGGGTTCGTCTCGGGGCGGACGTTCCTCGCCAGCCCTGCGGGGCCCCGTGGCGCTACCGGTTCCTGGGCAGCCTGAGGTGGCGCTCCGCGATGATCTCCCGGAGGATCTCGCTCGTCCCACCGTAGATGGTGCCGACCACCGCCGCCCGGAAGCCTTCCTCGAACCTGCCGCCCGCGGGGGCGCCGGCCGCCTCGGGGGCCAGTACGCCCTCGGCGCCCAGGATGTCGAGGATGTCGCCGGAGTGGCGCTGCGCGGCCTCCGTGGCGAACAGCTTCCACATCGAGCCCTCGACGCCGGGGAGTTCGCCCTTCTGGGCGCGCCAGCGGTTGCGGAGGGCGAGCAGGCGTGTGACCTCCTCGTCGACCGCCATCCGGCTCGCCCGCGACGGCGCGTGCGGTGAGGGGCTCCAGACGGGGGTCCCGCTCGTCGGGCAGCGACGCGATGAGGTCGTTCGCCACCGCCGCCTCGATCAGGGGTACGGGAGCGAGGGACTGCCCGAGGCACTCCGCAGCGACGGCCAGTTCCACGAAACCCGCGCCGCCACCACCGAGGTGCTCGGGTACGGCGATCGCGGCGAGCCCCAGGTCGACGACCTTCCGCCACAGCGCACCGTCGAACCCGAGTGGCTCCGCCGCGCGCACGGCCGCGGTGGACGACTCCTTCTCGAAGAACGTGCGCAACGTGTCCCGAAGCGCCGTCTGGTCGTCCGTGAAGTCCAGGTCCACGAGTCGCGCCCCCTAGTGAGTGGCATAAGTCACATTCTCTAATTCTGGCATACGGCATTCTCGCTCACGGCGGGCCGCTGTGGCCAGAGGGCCGACGCGCGGGCCGAGCGCGCTCACTCCCGGGGCTGCGGGACCTGTACGAGCCCGCACCGATAGGCGATGACGACCAGTTGGGCCCGGTCCCGGGCGTGGAGTTTGGTCATGGCGCGGTGCACATGGGTGCGGACGGTCAGCGGACTGACGACGAGTTCCTCGGCGATCTCGTCGTTGGACTTGCCCTCGGCCGCCAGCGCGGTCACCTCCCGCTCGCGGGCGGTGAGAGCGGCCAGCTGTCCGGGAAGCGCCGACTGGGCCCTGGGCGCGGGGGAGGCGAGGAAGTGGGTGACCAGGGTGTGCGTGGCCCGGGGAGAGAGGAGCGCTTCGCCCGCGGCCACGGTGCGGATGCCGGCCAGGAGTTCGTCCGCGGTGACGTCCTTGCCGAGGAAGCCGCTGGCTCCGGCGCGCAGGGAACGGGCCACGTCCTCGTCGGTCTCGAACGTGGTGAGGATGAGGACGCGGGTGGTGGAGAGGTCGGGGTCCGCGCGGATGGTGGCGGTGGCGGTGAGGCCGTCGGCGCCCGGCATACGGATGTCCATGAGGACGACGTCGGGGTGGTGGGCGCGGGCGAGCGAGACCGCCGCCCGGCCGTCGGAGGCCTCGTCGACCACTTCCATGTCGGCGCAGGAGTCGATCAGGATGCGGAACGTCGCCCGCAGCAGGGCTTGGTCGTCGGCGAGCAGGACACGGATGGTCATGGGGGTGAGGTCCTCTTCCGGGCCGGAGGAGCGTGCGGAGGGGAGATCTCCGAGGTCGACGGGCTGTTGTCCGCTGGGATCAACCCTTCCGTCCCCCGCCCCCGCTCACGAGAGAGCGCCCTCCCGGACCCTTGGTGCAGCGGGCTACACCACTGGGGTGGAACCATCACTCCGTTGTGCGGGGGTGACAGCCGGGGAAGGGCGCACGGGATACGGCCCCCTGCCGTCCTCGCCCTCCCACCGGCACCGCGCCCACGTGCGGATTCTCCCGCCGTGAAGGGAACCCGCCTGTCCGGAATGGGCCCACTTCCCTGCGCCGGGACGCCCGCCCGCCTACGCTCGCCCCGTGCTGCGTATCACCGACGCCCGAACGGGCGAGCCCACTGATGCCGTCCCTGCCCGCCGGAGCCTGACCCGCCTCGAGGCCCACGTGGAGCGGGACGATCTGTCCGCCCTACGGGTGCTGCTGGTCGCCGACGTGCTCGCCAGGACCCTGGAACTCGGTGGGACCCCCGTCGTCACGGTGGCCGACCCGCCCGCGGAACTCCGGGCGCGCGCCGACGCGCTCGGCATCCGCCGGGCCGAGGGCGACCGGAGCGGTGCGGGCCCGGCCCTGCATGTGCTCGCGCCCGACGCCACAGCGGGGGAGGGCATCCGGGTCGAGGTCGCCCCGGTCAGCGGCGAGGCCGACCTGTCGCTGCTGCGGATGGTCCTGCTCGCGGCCCCCCGCCGGCAGCCCGTCGACCTCGCCACCGCCGACCTCGACGGCGCCCGCGAGACGCTCGCGCGCTGGCGCGAGTCCGTCGCCACTTGGGCCACCCGGCCGTCCAAGCCCGTCCCCGAGCGCGTACGACAGGAACTGCGCGCCGCATGGGAGGACGACCTCGACGTACCCGCCGTACTGGAGGTGCTGCGGCGCCTCGAGCACGCGGACGACGTGCCGGACGGCGCCCGCTTCGAGACGTACGCCTACGCGGACCGTCTCCTCGGGCTCGAACTCACCCGTGACATCGGGGCGCAGCGGTGACCGGGCGCGCCGGAACCGGTCCGCTGCGCCGACTCGTCGTCCTGCGGCACGCCAAGTCCGCGTGGCCGATCGGCGTCGCCGACCACGAGCGCCCCCTCGCCCCGCGCGGCCGCCGCGACGCCCCCGCCGCCGGGCGCGCCCTCGCCGAGTCCGACTGTCTGCCGGACCTCGCCCTGTGCTCCACCGCGGTACGCGCCCGCCAGACCTGGGAGTTGGCGGCGCGGCAGTGGGGCACCCCGCCACCCGTACGGTTCGACCGGCGGCTGTACGGCGCCGAGGTACCGGAGTTGCTGGCGGCCCTGCACGAAGTCCCCGACCACATCGGGACGTTGCTGCTGATCGGGCACAACCCCGGCTTGGAGGAACTCGTGCTCGAACTGGCCGGGGACAGCCTCGACGACGCGCTGGACGACGTACGGACGAAGTTCCCGACCTCCGCGACAGCGGTCCTCGCCTGGCACGGGGACTCCTGGGACGCGCTCGCCCCGGGCACGGCGCTGCTGACGGGCATGACCCTGCCACGGGGCAAGAAGAAGGACTGACGGGGCGGGAGGGAAGGAAGAGGGACCGACGGGCCGGAGGAACGGCTAGCCGACGTGGATCCGGGGCCTGCGCTCGGGATCCGGCTCGGCTCGCCGGAGCACCTCGCGGGTGACCGGGGCGACCTCGCCGTCGCCGAAGACGAGGAAGCGGATCAGGTGGCCGACGGGGTTGCCCTCGGTCCAGTTGAAGTAGGCGTGCGGGACCTGACCGGTGTGGTCGCGCAGCCGCATCATGACGGCCGCGATGGTGTTGGGCACCGTCGCGCCCTCGACGCGCAGCCTGCGCACGCCGTACTTCTCTTCGCCGTGCACGGCGAGGTCGGCGGTGAAGTCCGAGGAGTCCGTGACGAACACCTCCAGGAACAGCACGGGACGGCCGTCCGGGATGTGCGTCTGCTCGCGCTGGCTGTACTCCTTTGCGCGGTACTCCCGGGTGCTGTGCTCGTGCGGCTCGTTGGCGATCAGCCGCAGCGGGCCGCTCGCCGCGGCCTCGTCGATGAAACGGGCCGCGGTCTCGTCGAACGTGACCTCGGCGGCGCGCAGTTCGAAGGCGCGGCGCACCCGGGAGGCGAACGAGGTGATCAGGATCGCCAGGATGAAGATCAGCGCGATCTTGATGCCGTCGGGGCGTTCGATGCCGTTGGCGACCAGGGTGTAGCCGGAGACCGCGGTGATCGCGCCGAAGCCGATCACGGCGACGCGGTGGCCCCGCTGGTGGACGGCGACCGCCGAGGCGAAGGCCGCGGAGAACATCAGGACCAGGACGCCGGTCGCGTACGCGCCGCTCTGGGCGTCGACGTTCGCGTGGAACCACAGCGTGATGAGGACGGCGGCCGCCATGAAGACCAGCACGAGGGGGCGGACGGCGCGGGTCCACTCGGGCGCCATGCCGTAGCGCGGCAGATAGCGCGGGACGAGGTTGAGGAGGCCGGCGAGCGCGGAGGCGCCCGCGAACCAGAGGATCGCGATGGTCGAGATGTCGTAGACCGTGCCGAAGGCCTCGCCCAGGTGCTGGTGGGCCAGGTAGGCGAGGGCACGGCCGTTCGCCGAGCCGCCGCTCTTGAACTCGTCCTGTGGGATCAGGATCGTCGTCGCCAGGCTGGACAGCAGCAGGAAGCCGCTCATGATCACGGCGGCCGCGGTGAGCAGCCTGCGGGTCTCGCGGATCCGGCCCGTCGGCTTCTCGTACGTGTCCGTCGGGTCGCCCTCGACCTGCGGCATCAACGCCACACCCGTCTCGAAGCCGGACATGCCCAGCGCCAGTTTCGGGAACACGAGGAGCGCCACGCCGATCATCCCGAGCGGCGAGGAGTGTGCGGCCGTCAACGCGTCCGTCCAGTTGCCGATCTTGACCGGGTGGCTGAGCACCTGCCAGGCCGAGACGGTCAGGACCACGACGTTGAGGGTGAGGTAGGTGGCCACGAGCACCACCGCGATGCCCATCGCCTCCTTGAAGCCCTTCAGGAAGACGGCGCCCAGCGCGGCTATGAGGAGGAGGGTGATCCAGGTGTTCCCGCCGTGCATCCAGTGCGGAGAGAAAGGATTCTCCACGACGTGTGCGGAGGCGTCCGCTCCGGACAGAGTGATCGTGATCAGGAAGTCGGTGGCCGCGAAGCCGAGCAGCACCAGGACGAAGATCTTCCCGGCCCACCAGGGCAGCAGCCGCTCCAGCATCGCGATCGAACCCTCGCCGTGCGGGCTCTCCTTGGCGACGCGACGGTAGACCGGCAGGGCACCGAAGAGGGTGAGCGCGATCAGGACGAGCGTCGCGAGCGGGGAGAGCAGTCCGGCGGCGAGCGCCGCGATGCCCGGCTGGTAGCCGAGCGTGGAGAAGTAGTCGACGCCGGTGAGGCACATCACCCGCCACCATTTGTGGCCCTGGTGCTCGGCGTCCGGGGTGGCGTGCGGGCCGGGGTGCTTGGCCGACTGCTCGCTGAGCCCCTCCAGAAGCCACGCGCGCCAGCGCGGCGCGGCTGCCGAGGGCTCGCGTTCGAGAGGCTCGGCGGAGTCCGAAGTGTCCACCTGGGTGCCGGTCATGCTGCGATCTCCCTGCGATCGGTCGGGCCGGCGATCCGGCTTCGGGCAACGAGGAGCGAGTATCCACCACCTTGCCCCGCGCACCGGAGCCGCCCCCGGACGTCCGGGGGTCGGCGACCGGGGTCGGCCGCCAGTCGACCTGGGCTGTCGTGCTCTCGCCGGGGCGATGGCGTGAGGCTCGGGGCGCCTCGACCGGGGCGCTCGCGTGCCCGGCCGGGGCGTGGTGCGTCCGCCGGAGGCGACCACCGGCGGACCCGGCGGCGCGGTCGGGCGCGGTACGCGGCGGGGCCGAAGGCGTGGAGGTCGGCCCGCCGCGGCCGTGGCCGGGGCCGGGCTTCCGGCGATCCCGGGCCGCCGGGTGCGCGGCCGCCGGGTCCGCCGCGTGCTGCCACCGCTGCGCGGCGAGCCGCGCTCCCTCGCCGGACCGACGAGACCACCGGCGGACCCGGCCCGCGCCGCGCGGGCCGGGTCCGCCGTGACGTACCCGCGCGGGAAGCGCATACGCTGGCGTGATGCAGGACGAGTACCGCACAGTGGCCCGCGCGGGTGTGCACGAGACCGAGGTCAACCGCTCCCGCTTCCTGTGCGCCCTCGCCCCGGCGGCCACCGAGCGGGAGGCCCAGGAGTTCATCGCGGGCGTCCGCAAGGAGCACGCCGACGCCACGCACAACTGCTACGCGTACGTCATCGGAGCCGACGCCGCCGTCCAGAAGGCGAGCGACGACGGCGAACCCGGCGGCACCGCGGGCGTGCCCATGCTCCAGATGCTGCTGCGCCGCGACATGCGGTACGTCGTCGCTGTCGTCACCCGTTACTACGGCGGGGTCAAGCTCGGCGCGGGCGGACTGATCAGGGCGTACGGCGGCTCGGTCGGCGAGGCGCTGGACGCCCTCGGCACCCTCACGCGCAAACGCTTCCGGCTGGCCACGGTCACGGTCGACCACCAGCGTGCCGGCAAGATACAGAACGACCTGCGATCCACCGGGCGCGAGGTCCGTGACGTCCGGTACGGCGAGGCCGTCACGATCGAGATCGGGCTGCCGGACACCGAGGTGGGGGCCTTCCGCGCCTGGCTCGCCGACGCCACCGCCGGGACGGCCGGGTTCGAACTCGGCGGAGAGGCGTACGGGGACGCTTAGGGCCGGCAAGGGCCCCGTGAGCGGTTACGGCTTGAGCGCCTCCAGCATCAGGGGGTTTCGACATGGACCTCCAGGTCGATGATCCTGCCGCCGCGGACGCGCCAGATGTGCACCTCCCGGGCATCGAACGGCTTGCCCACGGCTCCGCCACCCCCATGGCCCGGAGTGCGCCGTCATCCAAATCAATAAGGGTAAATCAATAAGGATATAGAGGGATATATCGCATCGGATGCCGTCGGCGGAACGCGATCCGTGAGAGATCAGGGGCGGACAGGCGTTAGCGTGGTCGGTGCTGACAGGGAGGCCCGTGCTGGTGGGTGCTGGTTTCAGGGCGTAGTAAGGGGAAACATGCGGGTCGGAGTGGCGCCTTGAGGATTCTGCACACGTCCGACTGGCATCTCGGCCGGGCTTTCCACCGGGTCAACATGCTCGATGCCCAGGCCGGGTTCATCGGTCACCTCGTCGCCACCGCGCGTGAGCGCGACGTGGACGCCGTGGTCGTCTCCGGAGACGTCTACGACCGGGCGGTGCCGCCGCTGGCCGCCGTCGAGCTCTTCGACGACGCGCTGCACCGGCTCGCCGACCTCGGGGCGCCCACGGTGATGATCTCCGGAAACCACGACTCGGCGCGTCGGCTCGGCGTCGGCGCCGGGCTCATCGGCCGTGCGGGCATCCACCTGCGGACCGAGCCCTCCGCGTGCGGCACGCCGGTGATCCTCGCCGACGACCACGGCGACGTGGCCTTCTACGGCCTGCCCTATCTCGAACCGGCCCTGGTCAAGGCCGAGTTCGGTGTCGAGAAGGCGGGGCACGAAGCCGTCCTCGCCGCCGCCATGGACCGGGTCCGCGCCGACCTCGCCACGCGCGGGCGGGGCACCCGTTCGGTGGTCCTCGCCCACGCCTTCGTCACCGGCGGGGCGGCCAGTGACAGCGAGCGGGACATCACCGTCGGCGGGGTCGCCGCCGTACCCGCCGGGGTCTTCGACGGCGTCGACTACGCCGCACTGGGCCATCTGCACGGCAGCCAGACCATCACCGAGCGCGTGCGTTACTCCGGCTCCCCGCTGCCCTACTCCTTCTCGGAGGTCGACCACCACAAGAGCATGTGGCTGGTGGACCTGGGGCCGGAGGGCTTCGTGGGCGCGGAGCGGGTGGACTGTCCCGTTCCCCGCAAGCTCGCCCGCGTCCGGGGTCACCTGGAAGACCTGCTCGCCGATCCGCTGCTGACGCGCCACGAGGAGGCGTGGGTCGAGGCGACCCTCACCGACCCGGTGCGCCCCGCCGAGCCCATGGCCCGGCTGACCGAGCGCTTCCCGCACACGCTCAGCCTCGTCTTCGACCCGGAGCGGGCACCCGAGGACCCGGACGTCTCCTACGCCCGGCGGCTCGCCGGCCGCAGCGAGCAGGAGATCGCGGAGGACTTCGTGGCCCATGTGCGCGGCGCGGGCCCCGACGCCGACGAGCGGGCCGTGCTGAGGGGCGCGTTCGACGCCGTCCGCGCCGACGAGGCCGTCCGGGAGGTCGCCCGGTGACACCACGCACACGGGACGCGCAGGACAGGCAGGACATGCGAGGCGTGCGGGGCCCGCGCGACCTGAAGGAGGCCCGATGAGGCTGCACCGCCTGGACATCACCGCCTTCGGGCCTTTCGGAGGCACCCAGAGCGTCGACTTCGACGAGTTGTCGGCGGCCGGGCTCTTCCTGCTGCACGGGCCGACGGGCGCGGGCAAGACGTCCGTCCTCGACGCCGTCTGCTACGCGCTGTACGGGGCGGTCCCGGGCGCCCGCCAGAGCGGCCAGGGCCAGACCCTGCGCAGCGACCACGCGGCACCCGCGACGCGCACCGAGATCACTCTCGAACTCACCGTCGCGGGACGCCGGTTGGAGGTCACCCGGCAGCCGCCCTGGGCCCGCCCCAAGAAGCGCGGTACGGGCACGACCACCGAAAAGGCGCAGAGCTGGCTGCGCGAGTACGAGGCGTCGGCGGGCACCTGGAAGGATCTCAGCCGCTCCCACCAGGAGATCGGCGAGGAGATCACCCAACTGCTCGGCATGAGCCGTGAGCAGTTCTGCCAGGTCGTGCTGCTGCCCCAGGGCGACTTCGCCCGCTTCCTGCGGGCCGACGCCGAGGCCCGCGGCAAGCTGCTCGGCCGGCTCTTCGACACCCACCGCTTCGCAGAGGTCGAGAAGCGGCTCGCGGAGCGGCGCCGGGCCACCGAGGCCGAAGCGCGGGAGGGCGACGCGGCGCTGCTCGCCGACGCGCACCGTATGCAGCAGGCCGCCGGAGACATCGTCGAGGTGCCGCTGCCCGATCTCGCACCCGGTGAGCCCGGTCTCGCCGAGGCCGTCCTGACCTGGGCCGCCGTGGCCCGCAGCACGGCCCGCGAGCGGCTGACCCTCGCGCGCGGCGCACGTACGGCCGCGGAGTCCGCGCAGACCGCGGCCGACCGCGTACTCGACGACGTACGCGAAGTCGCCCGGCTGCAGCGCAGGTTCACCGAGGCGCGGGAGCGCGCCGCGCGGCTGGAGGAGCGCGCCGACGCCCATCAGGAGGCGCAGGCGCTGATGGAGCGGGCGCGCAAGGCGGAGGCGGTGGCCCCCGCGCTCGATCTGCGCGACGCCGCCGAGGCCGAGCACCGGAGCGCGGCGACGGCCGAGGCACGCGCGCGTCTCGCCCTGCCGGACACCTACGCCGGAGCCGGTGCGCCCGGGCTGGCGGCGGCGGCGCGCAAGGCGGCCGAGGAGCTCGGCGGCCTGGAGTCGGCCCGCAGGGCGGAGCGCCGACTCGGCGAACTCACCCAGGAGCGCGCCTCCCTGGACCGCCAGGAGCGCGAGGACGACGACGTCCGCCAGGACGCCGAGAGCTGGCTCGCCACCTGGGAGGCGACCCGGGCCGACCTCCAGGCGCGCATCGAGTCCGCGCAGGAGGCCGCCACGCGTGCGGAGCAGCTCGCCGTACAGCGCGATCCCGCCCAGGCGCGGCTCAGGGCGGCCCGTCGGCGCGACCAGTTCGCCCGGGACGCGGCCGCCACCCACGCCCAGGCCCTTGCCGCCCGTGAACGAGCGACCGACGCGCGGGCCCACTGGCTCGACCTGAAGGAACAGCGTCTTCAGGGCATCGCCGCGGAACTCGCCGCCGGTCTCGTCGACGGCGAGCCCTGCGCCGTGTGCGGCGCCACCGAACACCCCGAGCCCGCGCGCAGGATCGACGGACACGTCGACCGGGAGGCCGAGGAGCGGGCGCTCGACGCGTACCAGCGTGCCGACGAGCAGGCCACCGCGGACGAGCGGCGGCTCGGCGTCGTACGCGAGGCGGTGGCGGCCGCCACCGCCGAGGCGGGCGACGCGCCGACCGCACAACTCGCCGAACAGGCAGACGAGTTGGAGCGGCACTACGCCGAGGCGCGGGCTGCGGGATCCGGACTGCACGCCGCGCGGGAGCGGCTCGCGCATGCCGGGCTCGAGCGCGAGCGGCGGGTCGTGGCCCAGCAGGAGGCCGCACTGCGCGCCGCCGCCCGGGTCTCCCACCGGGACCGGAACGACCGCGAAAGGGCCTCCCTGGAGGAGGAGTTGACGCAGGCCCGGGGCGCCGCCGACAGCGTCGCCGCGCGCGCCGCCCAGCTGGAGCGGCAGGCCGCGCTGCTCACGCAGGCCGCGGACGCTGTGCGCGCGGCCGAGGATGCCGCGCAGCGTCTCAAGGACGCCGACGCGCGCCTGTCCGACGCGGCCTTCCGCGCCGGGTTCGACACCCCCCAGGCCGCGGCCGCCGCGCTGCTCGACGACGCAGCCCACCGGGACCTCCAACGACGCCTCGACGCCTGGCAGTTGGAGGAGAGCGCGGTACGTGCCGTGCTCGCCGAGGCCGACACGGCCGCCGCCGCACGGCAGCCGGCCGCCGACCTGGCCGCCGCCGAACGGGCCGCCGAGTCCGCCGCCCGACGGCTGCGGGAGACCGCCTCCGCCCAGGACGAGGCCGCCCGCCGCTGCGCGGAACTGGACCGGCTGTCCACGCGCGCGGGCACGTCCGTGCGCCGGCTCGCGCCGCTGCGCGAGGAGTTCGACCGGGTGGCACGCCTGGCCGGGCTGGCCGCGGGCACCTCGGCGGAGAACGAGCGCAGGATGCGGCTGGAGTCGTACGTCCTCGCCGCCCGCCTGGAACAGGTGGCCGCCGCCGCGACCGTACGGTTGCAGCGCATGTCCTCCGGGCGCTACACCCTCGTCCACTCCGACGACCGCGCGGGCCGTGGCCGCAGCGGACTCGGACTGCACGTCGTGGACGCCTGGACCGGCCGGGAGCGCGACACGGCGACGCTCTCCGGGGGCGAGACGTTCTTCGCCTCGCTCGCGCTGGCCCTCGGCCTCGCGGACGTCGTCACGGACGAGGCCGGTGGAGTGCGGCTGGACACGCTCTTCATCGACGAGGGCTTCGGCAGCCTCGACGACCAGACCCTGGACGAGGTCCTCGACGTGCTCGACTCACTGCGGGAGCGTGACCGCAGCGTGGGCATCGTCAGCCACGTCGCGGACCTGCGGCGGCGTATCCACGCCCAGCTGGAGGTCGTGAAGGGCAGAACGGGATCGGTCGTACGGCAGCGGGGCGTCCAGGACTGAAGCGGGGCGTCCAGGACCGATTCGGCGGCCCGGCGTGGGCCGGGTCAGCGGGGGATCAGTGACCCAAGGGGCGCCGGGGGAGCGGTGAGGAGTACACGACACTCGTGGTCACCGAACCCAGGGTGCCGATCCTGCCGGAGATCTCCTCCAGGTGGCTCATCGAGCGCGCCGCGACCTTGATGACGAAGCAGTCGTCGCCCGTGACGTGGTGCGCCTCCAGGATCTCGGGCGTCGCCCCGACGAGGTCGTGGAACGGTTTGTAGTTGCCGTTCGGGTAGCGCAGCCGCACGAAGGCCAGGATCGGCAGACCGAGGCGCTCCGGGTCGACGACGGCCGCGTACCCCTGGATGACGCCCGCCTCCTCCAAGCGGCGCACCCGCTCGGTGACCGCGCTCGCGGACATCGAGACGGCACGGGCCAGCTCCGCGAAGCTGGCCCTGCCCTCGCGCTGGAGGACATCGAGGATGTGCCAGTCGGTGGCGTCCGGGGAATACGCGGTCATGAGCGATGGATAGCAGGGAAATCCCCGGCCGATCAAGAGTGATGCCGTGGATCCCCACTTCAGGAAGAGGATCACCGACCGTAGATTTCTGGCCAGGAAGTCCCCGTGAGACCGGTACGGCGAAGGTGCCGGTCCGGCGGGGGCAGGGAGGAAAGGCCAGACCATGACTGTGACCGGCGGCACCACTGTGACCAGCACCGCGACCATGACGAACGCCGTTCTGCGCGTCGCCCCGGCGTCCCCGGCCGCGGCCGTCGCCCACTTCGGCGCCTGCCTCGCCTTCCACGCCGACGTCTCCGACGTCGCCTCCGCGCTCGCGGCCGGCGGCGACCCCGGCTTCGTGGTCCTCGACTCCCGCTCGACCGCGTCCTGGGACCAGGGGCACGTGCCCGGCGCGATCCATCTGCCCACCGCGCTCGTCCCCGAGCAGGCCGAGCGGCTCCTCGACAAGTCGGTGCCCGTCGTCACCTATTGCTGGGGACCCGGCTGCAACGGCGCGACCCGCGCCGCCCTCGCCCTCGCCGAACTCGGCTTCCAGGTCAAGGAGATGCTCGGCGGCTTCGAGTACTGGGTGCGCGAAGGTTTCGCGTACGAGACCTGGGAGGGAGACGAGCGGCGCGCGGCGGACCCGCTGACGGCTCCGGTGGACGCGGCGGACTGTGGCTGTTGACCGCTCCTGGGGTCCTAGTGCCGCGGCAGGCAGCGTTTGCCCGTCAAGGAGCGGCGCCCGGTGCGTGCTCTGGGCGTGCCGGCCGGAAGTCCTCGTACTGGACGTACTTGGGCTTTCGGCCGGTGCGGCGAGTGGGGGCACCTCCCGCGCCCTTGAGGCAGTGGGGGAGCGTGCCGGGCGTCGCGACGGGGCGAACGTTGCCTGCTGCGGCACTAGGTCCGAGGGAGGGTCGTTGCGAGGCTGACGAACGAGCGGATGAGCGGGGTGGTGTGGGCGCTGTTCCACGCGATGACGAGGTCGCTGGGCGGGGCATCCACCAGGGGGATCACCGTGAGGCCCTCGGGCAGGGCGTGGGAGTGGGCGAGGGGCATCAGCCCGACGGTGTCGTTCCACAGGACGGACTGGAGGCATTCGTGGGCGGTGCGGATGACGGGTCCGTCACGGCGCCCGTAGGCATCGGGTGGGCCCGTCCAGAAGGCCTGCCACACCGGGTCCGTTCCCTCCGGGAACCGGAACCAGCGGCGGTCGGCGAGTTCGTCCAGGCGCAGCCGGTCGCGGTCGGCCAGCGGGTCGTCGGCGCGCAGGACCACGCCGACCGGGTCCGACCGCAGCACACGGGTGGTGATGCCGGTGTCGTCGAACGGCGCCCGGGTCAGGGCCACGTCGACAAGGCCGGCCCGCAGTCCGATGGTCGGGTCGGTCAGGTCGGCCTCGCGGATGTGGATGCGTACGGCGGGGTGTCGGTGCCGGTAGACGGCGGCCAGCCGGGTGCCGGCCTGCTCGGCGCTGTCGGCGAGGGTGCCGATGGTCAGGGTGTCCGGGCCGGCCGCGGCGGCCACCCGGGCCCGCGTCCGGTCGGCCTGCGCCAGCAGGGCGCGTGCCTCGTCGTGGAGCAGGGCTCCGGCGGGGGTGAGGGTGACGCCCGCGGGTGAGCGCCGCAGCAGTGCGCAGCCGAGGTCGGTCTCCAGCTGCTTGACGGCCCGGCTCAGCGGGGGCTGGGTCATGTGCAGTCGTGCGGCGGCCCGGCCGAAGTGGAGTTCTTCGGCGACTGCCACGAAGTAGCGCAGGGTCCGCAGCTCCATCGTCGCTCCATCGCTGTTCCGAGACGCTCTCTCGGCCGCTCTCAACTGCGACGATACCCGCGTGGTATCGGGGTGGCGAGATCGGTGTTGGACGCCTCCGTGCGTCCCGCGCTGGACTGGTGGCTCAGCGCAACACCGAGGAGTCGCAGTGTCCGAGGAAACGGTGACGACGGATCCCGTCGTCCACGTCGAGGGTGTTCAGGAGCTGGCCCGTGACCTGGTGGTCATTCCCGACCGGCGGGTGCCTCTCGTGCCCAACATCGGCGTCATCGGCGGTCGCAGCGCCGTGCTCGTCGTCGAGACCGGGATGGGCCCGCGCAACGCCGAAAAAGTGCTGGAGTTCGCGGCCGACCATGCCAAGGGACGTCGGCTGTACCTGACGACGACGCATTTTCACCCCGAGCACTCCTTCGGGGCGCAGGTCTTCGCCGGGGAGGCGACGTTCCTGCTCAACCGGGATCAGGCCGAGGACCTGGAGGTGAAGGGGCCGGGATACCTGGAGATGTTCAAGGGGCTCGGCAAGACGGTCGCACGCCGGCTCCAGGGTGTCGAACTCGCGCGGCCCGATGTCGTCTACGACCAGGCGTACGACCTGGACCTGGGCGGGCGGGTGGTGCAGCTGAGGGCCACCGGCCGGGCCCACAGCAGGGGCGACCAGGTGGTCAGGGTGCCGGACGCGGACGTCCTGTTCACGGGGGACCTCGTGGAAGCCGGGCAGTTCGCCATCTTCCCCTGGTTCCCGCCGCACGACACCGACACGTCCGGAACCCGCTGGATCGCGGTGATGGAGAAGCTGGCGGCCGAGAGCCCCGGGATCGTGGTGCCCGGCCACGGCGAGATCGGCGGTGCGCGGCTGCTGGCCGACGTGCGCGACTACCTTCGGCTGCTGCGGGACGAGACCTGGGCCCGCCGCGACTCGGCCCTCGACGAGCGGACGATCGTGGAGGAGATCTCGGCGCTGATGACCGAGCGGCACCCGGAGTGGGTCGGCCAGGAGTGGATCGAGAAGGGCGTCGGCTGTCTGTGCTCCGAACACGCCGAGCACGCCCGGTAGGTCCGGAACTCCCCGTACTTGATACGCGGCGTACTTGATACGCGGCGTACTTGATACGCGGCGTACTTGAGGTGCGGCGTACTTGAGGTGCGGCGTACTTGAGGTGCGGCGTACTTGATACGCGGCGGCCGGGCCCCGTCGTCGTGGGGAGCCCGGCCGCCGTCCGTGACCGTCAGAGCTGGGACAGTTCGTCCACCAGGTCGTCCAGGCCCAGCGACCCCTGCGACAGGGCCGCCATGTGCCAGGCCTTGGCGTCGAAGGCGTCCCCGTGCCGCTTCTTCGCGTTCTCGCGGCCCCGTAGCCAGGCCCGCTCACCGAGCTTGTAGCCGATGGCCTGACCCGGGATGGAGAGGTAGCGGGTGAGTTCGCTCTCCACGAAGTCCGCCGGACGGCTGCTGTGCGCGCCGAAGAACTCCTGAGCCAGCTCCGGGGTCCAGCGCTCGCCCGGGTGGAAGGGGGAGTCCGCTGGAATCTCCAGTTCCAGGTGCATGCCGATGTCGACGATGACCCGGGCCGCGCGCATCATCTGCGCGTCCAGGTAGCCGAGCCGCTGCTCCGCGTCCTCCAGGAAGCCCAGCTCGTCCATCAGCCGCTCCGCGTACAGCGCCCAGCCCTCGGCGTTGGCGCTGACGAGACCGACGGTGGCCTGGTAGCGCGAGAGGTCGTCGACCACGTACACCCACTGGGCGAGCTGGAGGTGATGGCCGGGGACGCCCTCGTGGTACCAGGTCGAGACGAGGTCGTACACGGGGAAGCGGGTCTGCCCCATGGTGGGCAGCCAGGTGCGGCCGGGCCGCGAGAAGTCCGCGGACGGTGCGGTGTAGTACGGGGCCGCCGCACCGCCGGGTGGTGCGATGCGCGACTCCACCTTCCGCACCGGCTCGGCGAGTTCGAAGTGGGTGCCGTCCAGTGCGTCGATCGCGCGGTCCATCACGTCCTGCAGCCACGCCTGGACCTCGTCGACGCCCTCGATGTGCCTGCCGTGCTCGTCGAGGTGTGCGAGCGCCACCCAGGGGGTCTCGGCGCCGGGCAGGATCTTCTCGGCCTCGGACCGCATCTCCGCGAGCAGCCGGTGGTACTCGGACCAGCCGTACGCGTACGCCTCGTCGAGGTCGAGGTCCGTACCGTTGAAGTAGCGCGTCCAGCGCGCGTACCGCTCGCGGCCCACGGTGTTGGGCGCGCCCTCGATCGTCGGCGCGTAGACGTCACGCATCCAGTCGCGCAGCTCCACCAGGGCCCGCGTGGCCGTCCGGGCGGCCGTGTCCAGCTCCTCCCGCAGGGCTTCGGGACCCGCGGACACGAAGTCCTCGAACCAGCCGTGGCCCTGCCCGTCCGGGTCCGACCACTCGGTGAGCTGCTCGATGAAGGTCGCGGTGGGGCGCGGGCCCGCGTACAGCTTGCGCTCCAGCCCGAGGGCGAGGGACTCGCGGTACCCCGTCAGCGCGGTCGGCACCGCGCGCAGCCGCTCGGCGATCGCGGCCCAGTCCTCGTCCGTCTCGGTCGGGGCGATGGTGAACACCTGGCGCACGGAGTGCGCGGCCGTCTGCATGTTGCCGACGGCCCGCAGGCCCTCGTCGGCGTCGTGGACGGCCAGTTCGGCTGTGAGCCGCTCGCGCAGCAGCCGGGCGCAGCGGCGCTCGACGTCGCTGTCCGCGCCCGGTCGCCGCTCCGCCTCGTCGAGCCGGGCGAGCGTCGTACGCGCCAGCTCCGCGACGGCCTCCTGCCCCGCGGGCGAGGTGTCTGGGAGCTTTCCGGCACTCTCCTTCACACCGAGGTAGGTACCGAGGACCGGATCGAGGGCGATGAGTTCGTCGACGTACGCGTCGGCGACCTCGCGGGGCAGCGGGCTCTTCGTCTCTGACATGCCGACATCCTCATACGGGGACGGGTGCCGCGTCAGCCCGGTCGACCGGGCACGGGGCCGACATCAGCTTGATTTTGCCGAGGGCGAGGCCGAGGGCGGGGCGGGCGGGAGGAGGGGGCCGCAGTCCCACTGCTGGAAGATCAACCGGGTCTCCACGCGGGCCACTTCGCGCCTGGACGTGAACTCGTCCAGGACCAGCCGCTGCAGATCTGCCATGTCCGCGACCGCGACCAGGACCAGGTAGTCGTCGGGCCCGGTGAGATGGAAGACGGTCCGGGACTCGGGCAGCGCCCTGATCCGCTCCACGAACGGCCCCACCAGTTCCCGCCGATGTGGTCTGACCTGCACGGACAGCAAGGCCTCCAGGCCTCGCCCGAGCTTCGCCGGATCGAGACGCAGCTGATGGCCGAGAATCACCCCCGCGCGGCGCAGCCTCGTCACCCGGTCCAGACAGGTCGAGGGCGCGACTCCGACCTGCGCGGCCAGATCGCGGTACGTCGTCCGTGCGTCGTTCTGGAGCAGCCGCAGCAGATGAAGATCGACCGGATCGAGTACGACGGATTCAGCCATGGCCCGAACGTAACACGGAGTGTGCGGCCGGGGTCCCGTCCGGTGTTCAGTCTGCTGTGCATGGAATCCGTGGTGCACGACGCATACGACGCTCAGGACGACCCCTACGACGTTCAGGACACCCGTGTCCCGGCGCCCCGCGCCCGAGCCCTCGCCACCGAGGCCGTGCACGCCGGGCGGGAGGACCTCGCCGGGCTGGGGCTGCACGCCGCGCCGATCGACCTGTCCACGACCTACCCCTCGTACGACAGCCGCGGCGAGGCCGCCCGCATCGACGCGTTCGCGGCCGACGGCGCCGAACCGGAGGGCCCGCCCGTCTACGGCCGCCTAGGCAACCCGACCGTCGCCCGTTTCGAGACCGCCCTCGCCCGCCTCGAAGGCACCGAGAGCGCGGTCGCCTTCGCGAGCGGTATGGCCGCGCTGAGCGCCGTACTGCTCGTGCGCGGCGCGCTCGGCCTGCGCCATGTCGTCGCCGTACGGCCCCTGTACGGCTGCAGCGATCACCTGCTGACCGCCGGACTGCTGGGCACCGAGGTGACCTGGGTCGACCCGGCGGGCATCGCGGACGCCCTGCGCCCGGACACCGGGCTTGTCATGGTCGAGACCCCGGCCAACCCGACGCTCGCCGAACTCGACCTGCGCGCCGTCGCGCACGCCTGCGGCTCCGTCCCGCTGCTCGCCGACAACACCTTCGCCACACCCGTGCTGCAACGCCCCGCCGGACAGGGGGCCCGCCTGGTCCTGCACAGCGCCACCAAGTACCTGGGCGGACACGGGGACGTCATGGCCGGAGTGGTGGCCTGCGACGAGGAGTTCGCGCGGGGACTGCGCCAAGTGCGCTTCGCGACCGGCGGTGTGCTGCATCCGCTGGCCGGATATCTGCTGCTGCGGGGCCTGGCGACCCTGCCCGTACGGGTCCGGGCCGCGTCCGCGAACGCCGCGGAACTCGCCTCTCGGCTCGCCGCCGATCCGCGCGTCGACCGCGTCCACTATCCGCGGATCGGCGGGGCCATGATCGCCTTCGAGGTCCACGGCGACCCGCACGAGGTCGTCGCCGGGGTCCGCCTGATCACCCCGGCGGTGAGCCTCGGCAGCGTCGACAGCCTGATCCAGCATCCGGCGTCCATCAGCCATCGCATCGTGGCCGCCGCCGACCGCCGCGAGGCGGGGGTCAGCGACCGGCTGCTGCGTCTGTCGGTGGGGCTGGAGGGCGTGGAGGACCTGTGGGCCGACCTGGACGGTGCGCTGGGGCGGTGACCGGTGGGAGGAGGCCCTGGGCAGGGTGCCCGGGGCCTCGCGGCGTCCGCCGTGCGCCGTCCTACTTCTTCTGCCCCTGCTTCTGCGCCTGCCTGTGTCCTTGGTCGTACGGCAGTCGGGACGTCACCGGTGTGGCGTCCAGGCGGGCCGTGATGACGAGGGTGCCCTCCTCGATCTGGTAGTCGAGGGGGAGATCCAGGCCGCGCATGGCGGCGACCATGCCGGTGTTGGAGGCCTGCGTGACGGCGTACACGCTCTCGCAGCCCGCTTCGACGGCCATGGTCACGAGACGGCCGAGCAGTTCGCCGCCGATGCCGCGCCGCTGCCAGTCGTCCTCGACGAGCAGCGCGATCTCCGTCTCGTCGCCGTCCCAGAGGAGATGGCCGAGACCCACGACGCGTCCCGACGCCGTCTGCACGGCGAGGGTGCGCCCGAAGCGAGGACTGAGCAGGTGGTTCAGATAGCGGTCCGCGTCCCCGACCGGCCCGTGGTACCGCATGTTCAACGTGCTCGAGGAGCAGCGCTCGTGCATCGCCTTCGCCGCGTCGAGGTCGGAGACGTCGGCGCGACGCACGGTGATCGCGTTGCCCTCCGGCAGTGTCAGCATGTCCTGGCTGAGCGGAATGCGCGGACCCAGCCGCGCGTCCAGCTCCACCAACGCCCGCGCCCGAGCGAACTCGGTCGGCGTGAACGGCAGATACGGCCGTTCCACCGTGATCACCCCACCCTCCGGTGCGCGCAACCGCATCACCGTGTCTTCCAGCACTCCTTCGACCGGCGCACCCTCCTCCGCCCGGCTCGACCCGGGGGAGCGGGCGGGCAGCGAACGAATGGTGCACCTACCGAGCAACTGCCGGAGGGCCAGCGGAAGTTCCGCCGCGTCCAAAGCGGTGCGCGTGGCCAGTCCCAGGACGCGCGTCGGAGCGTCCACCAGGTCGTGGGCGTCGGCCCGCTCGATCCAGGTCCCGGTGCCACCCGCCAGCGAGAGGGCGCGGGTCATCTCGGACGCGGCCAGCTCGGCGGGCGCGCGCAGCAGGAACTCGTCGACCGTGCCCGCGGCGAGCGGGTGCGTCTGCAGGCTCAGGATGTCGACCCGCTGGTGGGCCAGCGCCGTGCACAGCGCGGCCAGCGATCCCGGTTCGTCCTTCACCGTCGTCCGCATCCGCCACAGGACGGTCGCCCCCGTGACGGCCTCCGGCATCGCCTGGGCCCGGTCGGCCTGCCCGGCCGGTCGCCCCACGGCGAGTGTCCGGGTACCGGTATCGTCCGCCGGCGGGGCGTGACCGTGGCGGCGTGCCCACCAGGTGTGGAATCCGGCCGTGGCCGCCAGGACCACGGACGAGATCACCAGCAGGGCCGGACCGTCGGGTCCGTGTCCGATCAGATTGGCGACGGCGTCGGCGACCGCGACGGCCGTGAACAGCGCGGCGAGCTCGACCACGTCGCGTCGCCAGTGGTGGACGGGGCGTCCGTGCTTCGCCCGGGTCACATCAGACATGTCTGGAGTCATGCAGCCACTGTGAAGGAGTGGTGTTGCGTGATCACGAACGGCCTGTGACTGATCGGTAAAGTGTCGTTCTATCCTTTTTGCGGTTCTTTTTGCGCTTGTTTTGCCTGCCTCGGAGCGCCTGGCTTACGCGCCTGGTCACGAGAGTGGCCGCGCACCGGGGGATGACTCCGGTGCGCGGCCCAACCCTTACAGGGTACGGGAGTTGGGCGCGGTCACTGACCTATGTGCCCCGGCTGCAACACCTGTTTGACTGCTCCTCTCCCTGAAGGGAGGGGATTCCTGGCTCAGGCCGCCCCCTGGAGCGGCGCTCCAGGAGGTCTTACGCCCTCGACACCAGCCGGGGCCAGACCAGCCCGGACGAGCATCACACGCGCGGAGTTCTTGTCCCTAGGGGACACCGCTTTGCATATGGTGCAGGTGTAGGTACGTTGCGACAGCGGCAGTGCGTGCTTGGTTCTCGCTCCGCACGATCCGCAGTCCATGGTGGTATGCGCGGGATGCACCAGGCGGACATCCCGCCCGTGCTTGCGGCCCATCTCGACCAGAGCCTGCTTGGTGGCGCCGATCGCGGCATCCGCCGCCTTGCGGGCCATGGTGGTCCTGGCCAGGAACTTCGGGCGGAAGTCCTCCACCGCGATCGCGTCGTGGTCGCGCACGACCTTCTTCGCCCACTTGCGGCCTGTGTCCTGCCGCTGCCGGGCGATCTTCTGGTAAGTCTTCGCCCGCCACTTCTTCGCCTCGCGGTAGCCGCTGGAGGCGGCCTGCCCCTTCCTGGGTTTGCGGTGGGCCATCATGCGGTCGTACCGGGTCAGCCTGGCCTGTGCCTTCCGGCCGTGCTCGACGTGCGGTAGGTCGTGGGCGGCGCTGGTGGTGGTCGCCGTCTCCTTCACCCCCCAGTCGATCCCGATCACCCGACCGGTCCGCAGCAACGGCTCGGTCTGGACGGGGACGACGAACAAGGCGTACCAGTGCCCGACGCTGTCCTGGTACACACGCACCGAGGAGGGCTCGGCGGGCAGTTCGCGGGACCACACCACGCTCAGGACGATCCCGCCCGCCAGGTGCAGGCGCCCGTCCTTCAGCCGGAAGCCGCGCCGGGTGTAGTTCAGCGTGGGCAGCGCCTCGCGTTTCTTCTTGTGCTTCGGCATCCCGGCCCGGCGGTGCATCGGCAGCCGCTGCCTGGTGTCCTTCAGGGCTTTCGCGCGGGACGTGCCGAAGTCCCGGATGAGCTGCTGCTGCGGCACCGAGGAGCCCTCGGCCAGCCACGGCACCACTGTGCGGGCCTGGGTCAGCATCCTGTCCAGCCGGGCGGGGCCGCACTTCTCCCCGTCGGCGTGGGCCTTCTTGGAGCGGGCCACGCACTCGTTCCAGACCCACCGGCACCGGTCCCACTCGGCCAGCAGCCCCGCGCGGGCCGTGGACGACACCCGCAGCCGGTACGTGTACCGGGCATGCCCGACCCCGTCGGCCCCCTTCACCGCCACCACGGCGTCACCCCCACCCCGCCCTGTATCACCCGACTCCCGCCAAGCGACCGTACGTGCGACACCCGCACACCCGCACCCCCCTTCCGTCGCAACCACCCCAACCAGCGGACAAAGGCATACCCGTTCGTTATTACCCGGCTCCGTCGGCGGACCCTACCGGCGCTCCGCCCCGGGGAGCCGGATACGGCGACGCTCCTCATCGCCGTCACAGGATGCGATTCCCCCCGGCGTGAACGCCGGGGCCTCCTCGCAAGAGACCAGGTGAACAACTGGCCCCGCCGACAAGGGAACCGGCATCCGCCTCCACGCCGGCATGTCCCACGGATGCCCCGTCCACGCCACCCGCCCGGCCGCCGAGCCCACCGCTGCGCGCGGGGGTCGTCGCCCACGGTCCAGTCCCCCTCCACTCGTGTGAGGCTTCCGGCCGGGGGTTTTGTGCGACGTCCCCGGCCCGGAGGATTTATGCGATGCCCCCAACCCGGGTGTCTTTTGCGAGGGCCTCGGCCTGAGTGTCTTGTGCGACGTCCTCGGTCCGGGTGTCTTGCGCGATGGTCTCGCCTCGGGTGGCTCATGCGGCACTGTGTACGCCGCCGCCGGTCGGCGCCGGTGCGTACGGCGCCGACCGGCGGCGGCGGTGTCCTGGTCGGCGCGGGCATCGCCCCGGGCTCCAGCGCGCGGCGCCTCACCCGGCGTCGCTCAGCGGCTGCCGTCGAGGATGACGCGGGCGACAAGCGCGGGGTCGTCGTTCATCGGGACGTGGCCGCAGCCGGGCAGCCGCACCAGGCGGGCCCGGGGAATGATGTGCTTGGCCCGGATCCCCTGGCGGCGCACCAGCAGCCGGTCCCGGGTACCCCAGGCCACGGTGACGGGTAGCCCCGGGATGTCGTCCGTGAACTGGACGGTGGTGCCGGCCCGGAGGGTGTCGGCGAAACCCTCGGCGTGGGCCAGCGCGAGGGTCTCGGCGACGACGGCCTCGGGTGAACGGCGGCCGGGCCGGGCGTAGATGGTGCTGGTCAGGGCCGCCCGCCCGGTCGCCGAGCGGGAGAGCCGTTCGATCACCGGGAGCGGCAGGCGCCGCGCGCCCTGTCGCATCGCGAGCAGCACACCGAAGGCGTAGCGCCGCTCGACCGGCGACCAGAACCCGGCGGGCGAGAACGCGGTGACGGAGCGTACGAGCTTCTCGCGCCCCAACTCCAGGGCCAGCAGGCCGCCCAGGGAGTTGCCCGCCACGTGCGGACGCTCGATCTCCAGCGCCTCGCACAGCGCGCCGAGCACGGGCACCACCGTCCCGAGGTCGTGCGTCAGCCCGCCGGGCAGCGCCGGGGACTCGCCGAATCCCGGCAGGTCGACGGCTATCACCTCCCGCTCGGCGGCCAGGATGTGCACGACCGGGTCCCAGGCCTGCCGGTGGTGGCCGATGCCGTGCAGGAGGAGCAGCGGTTCTCCGGTGCCCACACGCGCGTAGGACATGGTCACGGTCCGCGGACCGTGCGCGGAGGGAAGGCTGAAGGAGACCGTGGCGGACATGATGCTGCTCCTCGTCTGGTGACACGCTGACGAACCGTCTTCGTAGACAGCTTGTCAGCAACCGCTACCGACGGGTAGCCCCCGGTCGCCGTCACCTGGAACTGCTCGCCCACGCCGTCCGACTCGACGGGCGACAGCCGGCCACCCGCCCGCCGGCCGCTGGTTTTTGTGCTCCGAAAGGCACCGGCGCCGCCTGGACACGGCGGAACGTGTCGGGATGGGATGGAGCCGTGGCCATCGACACCGCGACCGAGGTCTTCGAAGAGCACCGCCCCGTCCTGATGGGCGTCGCCTACCGCATGCTGGGGCGGGTGGCCGACGCCGAGGACGTCGTCCAGGAGGCCTGGCTGCGCTGGTCCGGCGCCGACCGGTCCGAGGTGCGCGAGCCATGCGGCTACCTGGTGCGCATCGCCACCCGGCTCGCCGTCGACCGGCTGCGCCAGGTGAAGTCGCGCAACGAGGCGTACGTCGGACCGTGGCTTCCCGAGCCGTACGTCACCGACTTCGGGGACACCGCCCCCGACACCGCCGAACGGGCCGTGCTCGCCGACTCCGTCTCGCTCGCCGTCCTCGTCGTCCTGGAGTCCCTGTCACCCCTGGAGCGCGCGGTGTTCGTCCTCAGGGAGGCGTTCGGCTACCCGTACGCGGACATCGCCGCCGTTCTCGACCGGGGGGAGCCCGCCGTGCGCCAACTCGCCGGACGGGCACGCAGACACGTCGAGGAACGACGGCCGCGCTACGAGGTCGATCCGGCCGAACGCCGCGACCTGACCGAGCGGTTCCTCGCTGCGGCGGCCGAAGGCGACCTGGAGGGGCTCCTGTCCCTGCTGGCCCCGGACGTTCGCCTGATCGGCGACAGCGGCGGACTGTCGAAGGCGCCGCTGCGGGTCATCGAAACCGCCGACAAGGTGGGCCGCTTCATGTACGCCGTCGCCCAGAAGGGCGTTCCCGACCCGTCGTACCGCCCCCTGGAGCTCAACGGCGGCGCCGCGCTCCTCGTGCTCTCCGGCGGCCGGCCCGACAGTGTCGTGCAGCTGGATGTCGTGGACGGCCGAATCCAGTGCGTTTACATCATGCGCAACCCCGAGAAGCTGGCGTCCCTGGGTAGGCGGTAGCCGCCGCGGTGCCCTACCGCACCATCGAAGGCCCCCGTCATCTGGACGGGGGCTTTCGGCGTTGTGTCACGAACGTCGCCCCCCGCGAACGCCCTGTGAACGCTGTGCGGCATGGCGTCTGTGCAATCCGTAAGGGATCGAGGATTGGTCTTGACCAAGGGTGGGGGCGGGCCTATGGTCGCAGAGATAGTGCAAGAACCTTTAATAAACAAGGGCGCTAAAACGCCGCCGGGCCACGGCGATTGCGGAGGACAGGGTGGGGACCACGCAGCTGGAAACGGTGCCGGAGCCGAAGTACTGGCATCTCAAGACGGTGCTCACCGAGGCATTGGACTCTGAGTTCTCCGTGGGCGAGATCCTGCCCAACGAACGCGATCTCGCGGCCAGGTTCGGCGTCGCCCGGGCCACACTGCGCCAGGCGCTGGAGCAGCTGGAGCTCGAAGGGCGACTGCAGCGCCGCCGCGGGGTGGGCACGACCGTCGCCCCGCCGCGGGTGGGCGTGGCCGTCGGAACCGAGCAGCACGTGTGGCCGGGGGCGGTCGGCGACGCCTGGCGGCCCACGGACTGCGCGGTGGCGGTCCCGCCCGCCGCGGTGGCCGACGCCCTGGAGACGGACCCCGACGACCAGGTGCACACCATCCGCCGCTCCCGTATGACGCACGGCCAGCCGGTCGCCGCCGAGCTGCTCTACATCCCGGCGTCCTCGGTGCCCGGCCTCCCCGCGATCGACGCCCCGTCGGGGGCCACGCTCGCCCGTGCCGTGCTGCGCGAACTGCAGCACCTCGACCTGGAGGGCCAGAACCGCGCCGTGGAGCTCGGCTCGGCCCGCGCGGACGACGCCAAGGAGCTCGACCGGCTGCCCGGGGCGCCCGTTCTCGTCGTCACGACCCGTTACTTCGCCAAGGGGCGTACCGCCGCGGTCTCCGTGGCCACCTACCGCGCCGACACCTGCCGGCTGACCTTCGGCGACTCCGGCGGCATGGAGATCCACCACGATCCTGAGCGCCGGGCCTCCTGAGCCGCGGCACAGGTCTCGGCCGTCACGCCCCGGAACACCCCGGGGCGTGACGCTTTTTTGTTCCCGTGAGACCGCTGGTCAGCGGCGTGCGGTCACGGTCCCCTCCACCGCGAACAGCTGCTCCTCGACATGATCGAGAGCCAGCCGCAGGGCGCCCGTCGCGACGGCCGCCTCGCCCAGCAGGGAGAGCGCCACCTTGGGCGGGCGCAGACAGTAGCGCGCCAGCTCGCGCCGCAGTGGTTCCAGCACGCCGTCCAGACCGGCGGCCCAGCCGCCGACGACGACCAGTTCCGGGTCGAGGGCGAGGACGAGGGCCGCCACGTCGTGCACCAGTCGCTGGATGAAGCGGTCGACCGCCGCGCGGGCCCGCAGGTCACCGCCCTTGGCCAGCGCGAAGACCTCGGCGACGGCCTGCTCGTCGAGCGGGTGCAGGGGTTCGTCCGTGGTCGACAGCAGCGTCTCGGGGGTGGCTCCGCGGCCCAGCAGATGCAGCGCCCCGATCTCCCCGGCGGCGCCCCCGTAGCCCCGGTGCAGCCGCCCGCCGATCAGCGAACCGGCCCCCGGACTCAGCCCGGCCAGCACGAACACCATGTCGTCCGACTCCGTCGCCGACCCCTTCCAGTGCTCGGCGACCGCCGCCGCGTTGGCGTCGTTCTCCACGAGCACCGGGCATTTGAAGGAACGGTTCAGTCGGTCGCCGAGGCGCAGCCCCGTCCACTCCGGCAGCGCCGTGCCCAGGCGTACGGTGCCGTCCGCCTCGACGATCCCCGGGCTGCCCACACCGACCGCCCGCAGGGAGCTGCGGGCGACACCCGCGCGGCGCAGCAGGTCGGCGACCGCCGTACGCAGCCGTTCCAGCCGCTCGTCCGCCGACGCGGTCTCGTCCACGTCCTTGGACATGGCGCCCAGCACCCGGCCGTCCAGATCGGCGAGGAGCCCGGCGACACGATGGGGACCGATCTCCAGGCCCAGCAGATGGCCCGCCTCGGCCCGGAACCGAAACCGCCGCGCGGGACGGCCCTGGCGCCGTGCGGCGCCCTCCTCGGCCGCCTGCTCGACCACGAGCCCCGCCTCGATCAGCCCTTCCACGACACCTTCGACCGTGGGCCGGGACAACCCGGTCACCCGGGTGATCTCGGTCAGTGTCGCGCAGTCCGTGGCACGCAGCGCGTGCAGCACGACAGCGGAATTGATCCTTCGCAGCAGAGAGGGGTCCCCGCCGGTCAACCGCCCCAACGTCCGTCCTCCCAGCTCGCGCGCGTGTTGGCCGGATCGTACTCGGCGCGGCGCGCCCCGGCGAGAGCCGGGGACCTCCTTTACTACCGACCGGTCGCTTCGGCTACCGGCGGACCACCGTCTCAGCCCGGAGCCACGAACCCCGACTCGTACGCCGCGATGACCGCCTGCGTGCGGTCCCGGGTGCCCAGCTTCGCCAGTACGGCGCTGACGTGCGACTTGACCGTCTCGGTCCCGACGATCAGCCTCCCCGCGATCTCCGCGTTCGACAGCCCCCGGGCCATCAGCCGCAGCACCTCGGCCTCACGCTCGGTCAACTGGGCTCGCTCCATCACCGCGCGCGCCGCCCGGTTCCCGCCGTCGTCGCCGTATTCCACGGCCAGCTGCCGCACGGAGGCCGGGAACAGCAGCGACTCGCCCTCGGCCACCAGCCGCACCGCGTGCACGATCTCGGTCGGCCGCGCCCGCTTCAGCAGGAACCCGTCGGCACCGGCTCGCAGCGCCTCGTACACGTACTCGTCGTTCTCGAAGGTCGTGATGACCAGGATCTTCGGCGGGTCGTCGACCGTCCGCAGCACCGCGCGCGTGGCCTCGATTCCGTCCAGGAGCGGCATCCGTACGTCCATGGCGACCACGTCGGGCCGCAACTGCCGCACCAGCGGGATCACCGCCGCCCCGTCGGCGGCCTCCCCGACCACCTCGATGTCCGGCTGCGCCTCCAACACGGCCCGCAGACCCGCGCGTACGAGGGGTTCGTCATCGACCAGGAGAACGGTGACCGGCATCCGGCCAGCCTAGTGCCGCGTCGGCAGCTCCGCATGCACCTGCCAGTCACCCTCGTCCGGCCCGGTCCGTGCCCGGCCCCCGAGCAGCGCCGCGCGCTCACGTATGCCCCGCAGACCACTGCCCCGGCCCGGACCGGATATCGCCGCCGTCAGCGGATTGCGCACCTCCAGATCGAGGGTGCCGTCGGCCACCCGGATACGGACCCGGACGGGGACGGATCCCGCGTGCCGCAGCACATTGGTCAGCGCCTCCTGCAGAATCCGGTACCCCTCCCGGGAAACCGGCCCCGGCACGGTGTCCAACGGCCCGGTCACCTCCGCGCCGACCTTCGCACCGGAGGCCCGCGCGGACTCCAGCAGCCGGTCGGCGTCCGCCAGCGTCGGCCGGCTGCTCACCGGCCGCTCCACCTCACGCAGCACGCCCAGCACGCGCTCCAGGTCCTCCAGCGCGGCCCGGCCGGTCTCCTCGATGGCGCCCAGCGCGCGTTCGGTGAACTCCGGGTCGCCCGCCGCCCGGGCCGCGCCCGCCTGCACCACCGCCACCGTCAGCGCGTGCCCGATGGAGTCGTGCAGCTCACGGGCGATGCGATTGCGTTCCAACAGTTGCTCGGTGCGCTCCTCCAGCGCGGCGAGCCGCTCCGCACGCGAGGGGCCGAGTAACTGCCGGGCCAGCAGTGTGGCCAACTCGCCGAGGCCGACCACCACGCCGTACATCGCGATCAGGGGAAGCGGTGCCAGGACGGCGTATCCCCAGTGCGGTCGAGCGCTGCTGAGGACGGGGACGCCGTCCGGCACTCGTCCGACGGCCAGCCCGACGAGCGTGACGGACAGGATCGGCCCCCATACGGTGATGGGCCCCGCCACCCACCCCAGAGCCATCCGCGCCTCCAGCCACAGCATCGTGTGGCCCCGGTCCCGCCAAGTCGTCGACGGTGCCACGGAGATCCCCGTGTCCTGCCTGCCCGGTGTCAGCAGCAGCCGCGCCTGCACACCCTCGCCCATCCGCACCGCCGGGATCAGGGCGACAGGGATCAGCAGCAGCGCGGGCACATACGGCTTCGACGCGTCGATGAACATCCACACACTGACGATCAGCATCGGCACCCAAAGGTGCAGCAGACGCGTATACGTCGTCCCCCGCAACAGCGGGCGCAGGAAGCGGGCCATTGCGACATCGTGACAGCCGGCACCGACCATCGGCGTCCCCCGGGCGGGGGAGACGATCTCCACCGTCGGGGGAGGAGCCGATCCCCCTGAACGGCCAGGCTGTTGGGCATGACCAGCATCGACGTACGAGACCTCACCAAGGAGTACGGCACCCGCCGGGCCGTGGACCACCTCACCTTCAGCGTCCGGCCCGGCAAGGTCACCGGCTTCCTCGGCCCCAACGGCGCCGGAAAGTCCACCACCATGCGCCTCGTCCTCGGCCTCGACCGGCCCGCCTCCGGAACCGCGACGATAGGCGGCCGTACCTACGCCACCCTTACCGAGCCGCTGCGCCAGGTGGGCGCCCTGCTCGACGCGCAGGCCGCGCACGGCTCCCGCACCGGCCGGGACCATCTACGGGCCCTGGCGGCGAGCAATCGCATTCCGGTCGGCCGGGTCGACGCGGTGCTGGAGGAGACGGGACTCGCGTCGGCCGGGCGGCGCCGGGTGAAGACGTACTCCCTCGGCATGCGCCAGCGGCTGGGCATCGCCGGTGCCCTTCTCGGCGACCCCGAGGTGGTCCTGCTGGACGAGCCGTCGAACGGCCTCGACCCCGAAGGCATCGTCTGGATCCGCGAGTTGCTGCGCCGGCTGGCGGCGGAAGGCCGCACGGTCCTGGTCTCCAGCCACCTGATGAACGAGACCGCCTCCTTCGCCGACCACCTCGTGGTCCTCGGGCGGGGACGACTCCTGGCCGACACCCCCATGCGGGACTTCATCGACGCGCGCGTGCAACCCCACGTACGCATCCGTACGACGGACGCCGGGGCCCTCAAGGACGCGCTCGCCCGGCACGGACACGACGCCGTGCAGGACGAGGACGGGGCCTGGACCGTGCCGCACCCACGCGTGGACGACATCGGGACCCTGCTGTCCGCCGCCGGTGTCCCGATCCTCGAACTGGCGGCCACCGCAGGCACGTTGGAGCAGGCCTACCTCGATCTGACGGCCACCGAGACCGAGTTCACCGCACAGCACCAGGAGGCCTGACCCATGGCATTCACGCCCGTGTTCCGCTCCGAGTGGATCAAGATCCGCACCCTGCGGTCACTGCTCGCGGCGCTCGCCACGATCCTCGCGGTGACGGCACTCTTCTCCGCGCTGGCCTCGTCCGACTCCGGCGGTGACGACTTCGACCCGCTCTTCTCGGCCTTCTTCGGCGTCAGCTTCGGACAGATCGCGGCGATCGCGTTCGGCACGACCGCCGTGTCGTCCGAGTTCCAGGGCGGAGCACTGCGACTGTCGCTGGCCGCGGTGCCCCACCGGGGGCGCTGGTTCGTGGCCAAGGCGACCGCGATCGCCGTGCCCGTGCTGACCGTCGGCCTGATCACCGGCCTCGTCACGCTGGCGGTGGGCCACGCGGTCCTGGGCACCAAGGCCGACGGCCTGAGCCTGGCCGAGGAGACGCGTGGCGCGGTCGGCTGCGCCGTCTATCTCACGCTGATGGCGCTGTTCGCGGCCGGACTGACGGCGTTGCTGCGCAGCGGAGTGGCGACGCTGAGCATCCTCGTACCGTTCCTGCTGATCGTGTCCTTCGTGGTCGGGGACATGTCGAACAACATCGCGGACCTCCTCCCCGACCGGGCCGGTCAGGTCGTTCTCCACGAGACCTGGGACGGCGCCCTGGGCCCCTGGACCGGGCTCGCGGTGACCGGGCTGTGGACGGCGGCGGCGCTCGCGGCGGGGGCGTGGAGCGTACGGCGCCGGGACGCCTGACCTCGGGCAGACGCCGGCGCCCCGCCAGTTGTCAGTGGTGGCCGGTTTACTGGAGCCATGGACATCACGCACTGGCTGGCCACGATCGACCTGCTGTGCGCCCGGGACTTCCCCGCGGAGCACGGCAGGACGGACGTGGGCACGGGGGGACCCGGCTATCACATCGCCGAGTTACAGACGAGCGGCGACTTCTGGGAGGACGACGGGACGGAGCGGGAGGAGACCGAGGCGCAGTACGAATGCGACCGGGACGGACTCGGTGAGCGGCTGACCGAGCGCTGGGGAGCGCCCGATGTCATCAGCCTGGAGAGCACGTTCGAACGTGCGCAGGACGACGAGGACATACCGGAGCCCTGGGCCTCCCTGAGCTCGCACGTGCCGAACGTACAGCTGTGGAGGCTGCCCAAGACGGGCCGGTGGATGGCCCTTGGCGTATCCCAGTGGGACAAGGAACTCCCGTTCCAACTCTTGGCCACCGTCACGGAGATTGCCCCACCATGACCCGCTAGCCCCGCGCAGCCTCCCGCAGCCGCCCGAACTCCTCCGCCATCGTCTGCGCCGTCCAGTGCGCGTTCAGCCCGCTCGGGTTGGGCAGCACCCACACGCGTGTGTCGCCGAACGTCCGCTCCTGCGGCCCCACTTGGGCCTTGCGATCGTCGAACGCGGCCCGGTAGGCGGTCACCCCGAGCACGGCCAGCCACCGCGGCTTCCACCCCGTCATCCTCGACGCCAGCAGCCGCCCGCCCTCGCGGTACTCCTCCGCACTCAGCTCGTCGGCCCGTGCCGTCGCCCGCGCCACCACATTCGTGATGCCGAGCCCGTACGACAGCAACTCCTGCTGCTCCGACGGTCTCATGAGCCTCGGCGTGAACCCGGACAGATGCAGCACCGGCCAGAAGCGGTTGCCGGGCCGGGCGAAGTGGTGGCCCGTCGCCGCCGTCATCAGACCGGGGTTGATACCGCAGAACAGCACACCGAGGCCGTCCGCGACGACGTCCGGTACGAGACGGTCGCGGGCGGCCTCCAGCTCCGCCTGGGTGAAGCGGGTCAGAGGATCGCCCCCGGCGTGTAGCCCGCGGCCTCCGGGTGCTGCTTCACGATCTCCTCGACCCGGGCGACGACGGCGGCGACCTGCTCGGCCGCGGCACCGGTGAAGGACAGCTTGTCGGCCATCAGTTCGTCGAGGCGCGCACGGTCGAGCGGGATGCGCTCGTCGGCGGCGAGCTTGTCGAGGAGTTCGTTGCGCTCGGCGCCCTGCTCGCGCATGGCGAGGGCGGAGGCGACGGCGTTCTCCTTGATCGCCTCGTGCGCGACCTCACGGCCGACACCCGCGCGCACCGCGCCCATCAGGACCTTGGTCGTCGCGAGGAACGGCAGGTAGCGGTCCAGCTCGCGCGCGACGACGGCCGGGAAGGCGCCGAACTCGTCGAGGACGGTGAGGAAGGTCTCCAGCAGACCGTCCAGCGCGAAGAACGCGTCGGGCAGCGCGACCCGGCGGACCACCGAGCAGGACACGTCGCCCTCGTTCCACTGGTCGCCCGCCAGCTCGCCCGTCATCGAGGCGTAGCCGCGCAGGATGACCATGAGGCCGTTGACACGCTCGCAGGAGCGGGTGTTCATCTTGTGCGGCATCGCCGAGGAGCCGACCTGGCCGGGCTTGAAGCCCTCGGTCACCAGCTCGTGCCCGGCCATCAGCCGGATCGTCTTGGCTGTCGAGGACGGCGCGGCCGCCAGCTGTACCAGCGCGGTCACGACCTCGTAGTCCAGCGAGCGCGGGTAGACCTGGCCGACGGAGGTGAAGGCCTGCGAGAAGCCGAGGTGCCCGGCGATCCGCTGCTCCAGCTCGGCGAGCTTCGCCGCGTCCCCGCCCAGCAGGTCGAGCATGTCCTGCGCGGTGCCGACCGGGCCCTTGATGCCGCGCAGCGGGTAGCGGCCGAGCAGCTCCTCGACGCGGCCGTACGCCACGAGCAGCTCGTCGGCGGCGGTCGCGAAGCGCTTGCCGAGGGTGGTGGCCTGGGCGGCCACGTTGTGCGAGCGGCCGGCCATGACCAGCTCGGCGTACTCGCCCGCCAGCTTGCCGAGCCGCGCCAGGACAGCCACCGTACGGTCGCGCATCAGCTCCAGCGAGAGCCGGATCTGCAACTGCTCGACGTTCTCGGTGAGGTCCCGCGACGTCATGCCCTTGTGCACGTGCTCGTGCCCGGCGAGGTCGTTGAACTCCTCGATCCGCGCCTTCACGTCGTGCCGTGTGACCTTCTCGCGCTCGGCGATCGAGGCCAGGTCGACCTGGTCGAGGACGCGCTCGTAGTCGGCGAGGGCGGCGTCCGGGACCTCGATCCCGAGGTCCTTCTGCGCTCGCAGCACGGCGAGCCACAGCTGACGCTCCAGCTTTACCTTCTGCTCGGGGGACCAGAGCGTGGCGAGCTCGGCGGAGGCGTAGCGTCCGGCGAGGACGTTGGGGATACGGGGCTTTGCAGGCGCGGCAGTCACGTGGACGGAGTTTACCCGCCGTCCGGAGGGACTCCGGAACGTCCGTACGCTCCGGAGCCCAGGTCAGCGGTGGTGGCCTGGGCCGGAGGCCCAGGGCTTGCCCTAGGGGAGGATGCCGTCGCAGGCGATCGGCAGATGGCGTGGTCCGCGCAGGACTGCGTTCTGCCGGTAGGGCGGCGGGTCCTCCAGCAGCCGGGGGTTCTCCAGTCTGCGGGCCAGCTCGCTCAGCGCGAGCTGTGCCTCAAGGCGGGCCAGCGGAGCCCCGAAGCAGCTGTGGATGCCGCTGCCGAAGCCGAGGTGCTGGATGTCCCCGCGGTCCGGGTTGAACCGGTCCGGATCCTCGAAGCGGTCGGGGTCGCGGTTCCCCGCCGCCAGCACCAGCCACAGCGACGCGCCCTTGGGAATGGTGACCCCGCGGACCTCGATGTCGGCGACCGTGGTGCGCTGCGGCACCAGCTGCACCGGCGGCTCGAACCGCAGCAGCTCCTCGACGATGGGGACGGCCAGGTTCGGGTCCTTGCGCAGCCGCTCCAGCACGTCGGGGTTGCGCAGGAGGGTCAGCATGCCGTTGGTGATGAGGTTGACCGTCGTCTCATGGCCGGCGATCAGCAGGAGTGCCGCGGTGCTCAGGACCTCCATCGTCGTCATGACACCGTCCGGCCCTCCCGCCGTGGACAGCTGGGACAGCATGTCGTCACCGGGCTTCTTGCGGCGTTCCTCGATGAGCCCGGCCAGATACATGCCCAGCTCGGTGCGGGCGTTGTGGGAGACCTTGGCGCGCTCGTCGGCGTCGGCGCCCGGGACGGGGTCCAGGCTGGCGGCGATCGTGTCCGCCCAGGAGTGGAAGCGCGCCTCGTCCTCGCGCGGCACCCCCAGCAGCCGGCAGATCACGGTCACGGGGAAGGGATAGGAGAACTGGTCGACCAGATCGATCTGGTTCGGGTTGTCGATGCCGTCGATGAGCCCGGAGACGATGTCCTTCAGCTCGCCGTGCATCTCGTGGACACGCCGCGGGGAGTGCGGCGGCCCGAACGGCCGGTTCGTCATGCGCCGCAGCCGGTCGTGCTCCGGCGGGTCGAGCCGCAGGAAGCTCGGCGGAAGGGCCGTCTCCTCGTCCGCCTCGGCGGCCAGTGGGCCTCCGGCGACCGGCGTCTTCAGATTGCGGGCGTCGGAGCTGATGCGCGGATCGTGGAGCAGGCTCTGGATGTCGTAGTACTTGCTGACGACGAACGGCCCGTCCGCGTCGTGGTACACCGGCGTCTTGCGCAGCTCCGCGTACAGCGGATACGGATCGGCACGGTGGGCGTAGTCGATGATCTGCCGCAGGATGGCTTCGGTCATGAGTGCGTCCTAGGGAACGTCGGATCAGTGCCGAGCGGGGGTGAACGTCAGCCGCCGGTCGTCCGGCGCGTATCCGCTGAGGGTGACGGTCGGGCCGTGGGTGGGCACGGACGGGTCGGGGAAGTCCGCGGGCATCGGCTGCTGCCCCTCGGGGCGGCGGTCCACGGTGGGGGAGGCCGGCGGGAACGGCGCCGTGGTCTCGATGAGCTGCTGGTAGAACTGCAGCCACTTCGTCTGGTCGAAGGTGACGGCGCCGATGACGCGGTCCTGGTACCCGTAGACGCCGGTGAACCTGTGCTCGCCGCGGGAGCCCAGGGCGATGAGGATCTCGGTCCCCATCGACGGCACCCCGACGGACTTGATGTTCACGCCGAACTGGGAGGACCAGAAGGCGGGCACCCAGATGTGGGGACGGCGGTCCGCACTGTCGCTCAGCATGTTGTGCGCGGCGGTCTCGGCCTGGGAGACGGCGTTGCCCCAGTGCTCCAGAGACAGGAACTGGTATCCGAACAGCGGGTGCGGCGAGCGTGCGACGTCGCCGGCCACATAGATGTCGTCGGTGACGATGCCCCGGATGTCGAAGGCCCGGCACCCGGCGTCACAGGCGATCCCCCGGGGACCCGCGCCGAGTCCGGACCCGGCGAGCCATTCGGTGTTGCGCTGGGCACCGAGGGAGACGACCACCACGTCGGCCTCGATGGTGTTCCCGTCGGAGAAATGCGCGGCGCGGACGTGCCCCGCGGAGTCGCCCTCCAGGCCGGTCACCATGACGCCGCAGCGCAGGTCGACGCCGTGTTTGCGGTGCAGTTCCGCGGCGACCTCGCCGACGACTCCGCCGAGTGCCCCGACCAGCGGCGCGCCCGCCCGCTCGGCCACGGTCACCGCGATCCCGCGTTCCCGGCAGGCGGAGGCGATCTCGGAGCCGGTGAACCCGGCGCCGATGACGAGCACACGGCGGGGGCCCTGCGCGAGCGAGCGCTCCAGCGCGTCGGCGTCGTCGCGGGTCCGCAGCACGAACACCCCGTCGAGCTCCGCCTCCTCCTCCTGGGGCCAGGGACGGGCCCGTACACCGGTGGCGATGAGCAGCCGGTCGTACTCCACCTCGTCGCCGTCGGCCAGCCGTACCCGCCGGGCCGCCATGTCGAGGCCGGTGGCCGGAACTCCGAGGCGCCAACGCGCGTCGATGGCGCGGTGCCGGGGGAGGCCGGTGCGGTCCGCCGTCGCTCTGCCCAGCAGGACCTGCTTGGACAACGGCGGTCGGTCGTAGGGCTCGTGGGGCTCGTCCCCGATCATCGTGAGGGAACCGGCGAACCCCTTCTCCCGCAAAGTCTCCGCGGCCCGCAGACCCGCCAGCGAGGCGCCGACGACGACGATGCGGCCTTCACGCTTGAGCCGGTCCAGCGATCCGTCACTGTTCACCGGTCGCCTCCTGGTCGGTTCCGGGGTTCCCGTCCAGGAAGTCCGCGTCCACCGTGATGGCCTGGACGGGACACGCGGCCACGGCTCGCGCCATGTCCTCGCGCCGGTCCTCCCCGGCCTCGGGGTTGTAGAGCAGGGACTCGTCCCCGTGCATGGCGAACACATCGGGAGCCAGGAACGCGCACTGTGCGTATCCCTGGCAGCGGTTGAGATCGACGACAAGCCTCACCGAGGATCAGCCTTTCCGTGGCCCGTTCTCGTCCCCCTGCCATCAGCATGCGCGAGAGGGTGCTCAGCCGCTCGCCGGAGCGCGCAGGCCGACGCGCAGGAGGTGGAGGCTGACGACGAGTGCCCAGGCCGGGAAGACCAGTTCCGACCAGGGCAGCGAGGATCCCGCGACGAGCAGGACGAGGCCCACGAGATAGCCGAACAGGGCGAGCGGACGGGGGAGGGCGCCGAGCCGGTGACCGATGGTCGAGGCCGTGAAGACGAACACGGCGGCCATGCGGAGCGCGTACGTCGTCATCATCGTGTAGGCGAAGTGGCGGCCGAAAGCGGAGGGTTGGCTCAGTACGCTGCCCGCCGCGGCGCCGGCCCCGAACATGGTGGCCACGAAGACCAGTCCGCTGCCCAGGAAGACGGTGGCGACGAATCTGTCCTCGGCATCGCCGACCCGTGCGCGCAGGGCGCCCATGAACCACAGGAAGAAGATCCCCGTGAACGGGAGGATCTCCAAAGCCGTACGCACCGCCCACTGTTCGTTCGGCGCGACGGTCTCGTCGGCGGCGTTCCCCGTGGGGATGGCGATCCGCACCAGCACGATCGCCGCCGCCAGCAGGAGGGCGAACACCGTCCCCGCCAATCCGGCGGCGCGCGGTGTCCGCAACCGCTCTTCCTTCGGCTCCATCGGCGCCAGCTCTCCTCCCGAAGCCCCCGTCCCCCTCTCGGTCCAGCAAGCAGGCACCGGTGCCGCGACGCCACCGGGGACACCCGTGGGGGTGATACCCCGAAGCCCTCGGCGGGGCTACGAGGCGTCGGCCAGCTCCGCGAGGATGTCGCCGTGGCACAGCTCGGGTACGCACCAGCAGGCCAGCGTCTTGCCGCGCAATGCGGGCACCTGGGCGAGGAGGTCGGGGCGCTCGAGGAGATACGCCCGGTACTTGTCCATGATCTCGGCGCGGGTTCCGTCGCGCTTCTTGGTGGGGGTGTCGTAGACGAAGGGGTTGTAGAGCGGGTGCTGCGGGAGGTCCCAGTGGCCCATGGTCCAGCGGCGGCCGATGTAGACGAGGTCCGCCGGGGCGTGTTCGAGCCGGGGGCCGAACTCGTGGATATGACCCTCGAGGTTGATCACGGTGGTGGGCATGGGATTCCCTTCGGTCGTCCGCCTACCCTCCGGTGTCTACCTCACGGGCCCCTCGTACGGCAGCAGCTCCGGCCGCTTGGCGGGGCGTCCGTCCCCGGACCGCAGCGCGACCAAGCCGAAGCCTCCGAAGGCAAAGAGTTGTGGAGCGGAGCGGGCCGCCATCGTCTGGTACAAGGTCTCCGGCATCCCGGACAGCGCGCAGGTGATCGGCAACTACAGCCCGGCCTCCTGCGAGACCACCTTCGCCGAAGTCCAGCACACGTCACCGACCGGGGCTGGCTATTGCACGGAAGCGGCGTGGGCGAGCGACAACCCCGGCTACGACGCTGACGCTGATCAGCCCTTGCGGTCCAAGCGCGTACAGGTCGCGGTCGGGGAGCGCCGAGCCAACGTTCTCGCAGGGGACGATGTGAGTTACCTCCAGCACCCCCAGCACATGGAGACGGGCGCGGTGGGCTCGCACGGGGTAGATGCGGTCGCCAGGCTGTACTCCCGCACGCTGGAAGCTCGGCAGCGACTGGTGCGGCCCGCCGAACAACATCGTAAGCCGCTGACCGGTACGGCTGGACCGTTCAAGCTCTCGGCACAAGCCGTTGGTCCCCAACGTCGTATAAGAGTTCGCCAGGTCAGCACGGTGGCTGTGTCCCCTGGCAGTCACCGTCCCGGAATCCGATGTCAGTACGTAGTGGCATGCTCGCGGCCATGAACAGGGAGCAGTTTTGGATATTGATCGAGGAAGCCCGCGAGCAGGTGCTCGACATCAGGGACGCTTCCGGCATCGCCGGCCGTGCCTCTGAGCTGCTTGCCCGCCGCTCATCACAAGAGATCACCGCGGCACAGCAGATCCTCTGGGATCTCATGGCCGACTCATACCGAAATCCGCTGTGGGCCGCCGCCTACGTTCTCAACGGCGGGTGCTCGGACGATGGCTTCGACTACTTCCGCGGATGGCTGATCGCCCAAGGCCGCGCGGTATTCGAGCGCGTCGTTGCTGACCCCGACGCACTTGCCGAACTCCCTGGCGTCCGTGCTGCCGCGGCTGAAGGGATCGACTTCGACTGTGAAGAGATACTGAGCATCGCCTGGAACGCCCACCAGGTGGCCACCGGCCTGGAGCTTCCCGCCGACGCCTTCACCATCCGGTACCCCGACCTGGACCCTGCCGGGAACTTCGATTTTGACGACCGTCAAGAGATGGCTCGCAGGCTTCCCGCCTTGACCGCGCTGTATTCGTACTGACAGTAGTCGGCAACATCACGTGATTCCGACAGAGCCCAGCCTGATCTGACCCACCGTAACCGGTACTCGAGTCCTATCCGGAAGGCCATCATGAGCTGGGACGTGCTCCTTCTCCGCCTGCCTGACGACGTCACCTCGATGGAGGAGATCCCCGCCGACTACACCCCGGACCTGCTCGGCCGGCGACACGACGTACTCGCGGCTGTCACCGAGGCCGTTCCCGATGTTGATCTCTCGGACCCCGCCTGGGGTGAACTTTCCGGCCCCACGTGGTCCATCGAGCTCAACATCGGCTCAGAAGACCCGGTGGACTCCGTCATGCTCCACATCCGGGGCTCCGGCGACGACGTGCTGGCGCCCATCCTCCGTCTTGCCGACGCTCTGCGGTGCAAGGCGCTCGACTGTGCCGAAGGGGAACTGATCACTCCGGGGCAGACGTCGGGCTGGCACGCTTTCCAGCAGTTCCGCGACAGAGTGGTCGGACCCTTTCAGTGATGCCTCCCGGTCGCAGTAGCAGCATCCGCCGCATGCGCCCTGAAGCCCGATTGAGCTGTGAGGGCCTGCTCCCGCCGGGTCGGATGGTCACGTCCGATGAAGGCGACGGAGACGTACAGCCCCTGTGGCTCAGTGACGGGCCGGCCACAGCTGTGCTGTGGACGCGGATGCGCGCCGAACACACACGCTTTGGCCTGTGGCCGCTGCTGCTCGACTCGGTGGATCCGAACGACGGCGAATTCCGCCCATGGGGATCCGGGGAGGTCTTCCCCGAGCAGATGTCCTTCGCGGCAAGCCACGACCCTGCCAGCTTGCTCGCGCAGTGGTGGGCGACCTACACGGCCGTCGATGAAGACGACGACATCCTCGACACCGACCGGCGCCTCGCCGTCACGGCCCCCTTCGGACAGACCTGGCCCGGCCTCGCGCCTAGCCGGGAGACGGCAACGAACCCCGATCAACTGGCCGCCGAGTTCGCGCAGGCGTTCCTCGCCGACCGCCCACAGACACGTCTGGGACTGGTCGCCGCAGCGTCCGGTGCCGAGGCGTTGACGGCTGCGGGCTGGGCCGGACCCTGCAACTACGACAACGACACCGCGAAGTTCTCTGCGGTCCTCCGTGACTGGGAACACCGCTTCGGTGCCCGTGTCGTCGCGGTCGGGTTCTCCACGCTGCACCTCAGCGTCGCCGCACCACCTGTGGACGAGCACGAGGCTCTCCTGGTCGCGGCCGAGCACTTCGCCTTCTGCCCGGACAACATCTGGCAGGGCAGCAGGCCGTACACACTGGCCGCATACGCCGGCGGATCGTCGGCGCCCACCACTGGGACTTCTGGTGGGACTGATCCGCTCCGCAGAAGACGCTCAACCGGGAACTGGCCTTCAGGGGTGTGGTGCTGGGTTTTCAGGCGACGGCGGACAGTCTGTGCCACCAGTGACTGCAGCCGCCAGAGCAGAAGCGCTCGCGGCGCCGCGCGTCGGCAATCGTGAGCACCGCGATCAGCAGCCGGAACGCCTTGCGGCGTTCGTTGAGAGGCGCGAGACCGGCGATCTTTCCCAGTTGCTCGTCGATCCGGCCTCGTGAGATCAGCACTGCGGGCGTATGTGTCGGGCGCAGCCCGGCACGGCGGATGCTCTCCGGTGCGTCCTCGGCGACGGCGCGCGCCTGGACGCAGTGATGGCGCAGGAACAGCAGCACCTCGGACTGCTCCTCCTGACCGAGGCCGTCGAACCATTCAATGCCTTCTGACATCGGGCGCAGCCCCTGCGCGAGCTCGTTGAGCAGGACGTCGCGTTCGTTCATGATTGCTTCCCGTGTGACAGATGCCGCTGCGCAGCGGTGATCAGGATTCCGAGCAGCACCGCCAGATCGGCTGCGCCTTCGGCGTCGTCGGCCCAGCGGGTGGTCTGCAGTGGGTGAACCTGGTCGAGGAGGACGCCTTCCCGTGCCAGGACGAAGGCCAACGCCAGCATGGCCGCGGGCGCGTTGCCGTCCTCGAACGGATGGAAGAAGAGGATGTCGAGGTAGGTCCGGGCAGCGCGTGAGGGGAGGGGCAGATCCGGTTGAGCGCTCTCGGACAGACAGCGCTCGAATCGCGCCCGCGTATCGGGTGCAAGGCCGTAGCGCTCCCGTCCGCCCTTCGCGAAGGCCGGCATCGTGCGGAAGACGACGACGTCGTGGCCCAGCACGGTCCGCTGCCACTTCGCCATGAGGGCGAAGGTCAGCGGCCTGCCCTGCTCCGCGTCGGCAAAGGCCAACTCGAGGGCGGTCAGGACCCGCGCGGTTCCCTCGCTGTCACGTCCGCCTCGCGTTGTCATGAAGAAATTCCGGAAGCCGTCGCGGGCCGGTGCTTCAGAGACGGGGCATACGCCGCGCCAGGACGGCCAGGAGACCTCCGTCCGGTCGAGCATCCAGTCGGCGAGGCTGTCCTTCGGTTGGCCGGGCCCGGAAGTCATCTGATTCCGCCCACGCCTCTGGCGAACCGCGAGCTCACCGCGTCGACCGCCGGAACGTCAGGTGCGATCCAACTGCCGAACCGGCCGCCGACCGCTTTCTCGACGATCTCCTGGGCCTGGCCCTCGTCGATGCCGTTGTAGGCGAGGAACCATCGGAGGACTTGCATGCAGTGCCCGTACCAGCCGCTCTCGGCCTGGGTGCGGTCGGCCACCACGGTGACCAGGCGGGTGCATGCTCGCTCCCAGTACCAGTGGTCCGTCGAAGTCACCGGGGTGTTCCCCAGCGGAGTCAGGGCCGCGAACCGATCCGCCAGGTCCTCCAGCCAGCCACGCCATTCCTGAAGGGCCTCAACAGCCAGCGGGGCAGTCGCATCCGGGGTCGTCACGGAGTCGGATGAACAGCACCACACCTCGACGACGCCTCCATCGACGTCGCCCTCACCGACCGACCAGTTCCATCCGCAGGCCCATCGGCCGTACCGGCCCGCCAGGAACTCGGTGACGGGATCCAAAGAACGCCAGCGATCCTCGCGAGCGACTTCAGCGCTGGGCAGCAAGGGCGCGACAAGGCTCGCCAACTCCTCCGCCGCATCGTCGTCCATCTCGAACGGATGTCGAGCCGGATCCACATCTGCCCACGTCAGGGTATGTGCCCACAGTTCACTCACCATCCCACTCTGCCTTGCGTAGCCGTCCTGACTCCACTCCATATCGAGTGGCCGCCCCATCAGCGGGAAACGATCTCCGGTCAACTGGGAAGCGATCTTCAACCGCTTCTGTCCAGCCTGGCCAGCGGTATTCGTGAACGCCCTGGTCGATGGCTGTTTTCGGCGTGTTCGAGGGCCGCCCCGCGTTCCCACCGAGACCTCGGCCAGAATGCGGCCTCCCGCGACGACATGCGCTACGTCGACGAAGCAGGAGGCCGACTCGTCCCCGACGCCACCCGAGGCCTCGCGCACCTTGCCCGCGCGGCCGGCGCCCTCCCCACCGCGCTCGCCACCGCCCGTACCCTCGACTGGCCCGGCTGGCAAAACCGCGTCCTGGGCGACATCCACTTCGCCCACGGCGACATGGACCAGGCCGCCCCCTGCTACACCGCCGCCCGCGCGGAAGCCGAACAGCACGGCAACCTCGGCGAGCAGGCCATCGCTCAAGCCCACATCGCTCCCACTTGCGCCTTCACCGCCCCCGACCGCACCGACGACGAAATCACCCTCGCCCAGCAGCTCCTCGCCGGACTCGACCAGCGTGCCACCGCCCTCACCGCACAGGTCGCCGTCCTTGCCCGCGACGCCTGGACCCTCTCCGACCTCGAAGGCGCTCGCGTGCTGCGCGCCGAGATCGACGCCGCCGATATCACCGCTGTACAAGCAGTCCTCGAACTCGCGCTCGTCATCCACCACCCCGTCACCGCCTCGGAAGACCAGCTCACCCGCTGCATCGCCCTCAACTCGGGTGACGACTACGGCTACTACAACGACATCGCCCACTTCATGGCCGGCCTGCCCCTGCCCCAGGCATCGAGCGCTGGCTGGATCGACGGGGAGGTGGCCCCCCGGCAGCGCTGGCGGCACCTGGTCACCGTCCGCCAGGGCCGCCGCGGCTGACTCATGTCCGCGGTCTGAGCAGCCGTCACACTTCAGGGCAGCCGATCACGGTCGTGTGGTGATGCCGGAGACGGCCTTGGTGGTGGCGCAGACGGTGCCCCGGCCCTCGACAATGGCACAGGCACGGACACCGCTCACGTCGTCCACGTGAATCATGCGGGTGTGAGCGTCATGACCGGTCTGCTGCCGGTACTCCTGTGAATTTTCATCGTCGTTCCCGACAGCGAGCGTGATCCGGTCGCCGGGGGAGGTGCCGCTCATCTTGGCCCAGGCGGCGTGGCAGCGGCGGCTGTAGCGCAGTTCGACGCGTACTCCGTAGCTGCGGCCACTGTACGCCGTGGTGGCGTCCTGCGCGCACACCGTGGTGGTCGGCTCCACGGACGTGCAGGAGGCGCCGCTGCATGTGGCGGGCGGTGCGGGCCGGGCCGATGCCGCTGATGTCGACGGGTAGTCCGCTCCTCCGGCTTGGGTGGAACCGGCGAAGTGTTGCCAGACCATGAACGCGACCACCATGGCAACGACCACCCCCGAGGCGGTGAGGATCGTCAGCACGCTCCCCTTCTTTCCGGTTTCCGCCGGTGCTGGTAAAGCTGCTGAGGCCGTCGTCGTTGGGGATGCCGATGGCGCGGACTGCTTAGGGAAGCGGCCGCGTTCCGTCTCCGCGCGCTGGTGTAGTTCCAGGACCCGGTCGAGTTCCGCGTCGCTCGGTGGCGTTTCGGTGGCCTGCATTCGGATCCGCCAGAGCGCCTGGATCGCCTCGATGGCGGGGAGCGTGGCCCCCGATTCCCATCGCGAGACCGTCGGTTGTCTAGTCCCGAGCTTCTTGGCGACCACGTTCTGGCTCCGGTTGCTCTCCTCGCGCCAGCGTTTGAGTGTCTGCCCCAGCTCGATCCCTGCGGAAGTCGGCGGCTCCTGGCCGCTGTCGGCGTCGTCTCGAGGCTGGGTGTCCACCCGCACGCTCCCTCTGTCCAGTTTCAAGCACCAGGTCAAACCCCATACACGCCGCGGTGTATATGCGCGTATGGCCGGTACCGCGATCAGCGTAGAACCGGCTCGGAACATGGTCCAAGGTTGTCGTCAGCCGGAGAAAACGTCCCGGCCAATCCCCTCCCCGGTAGTCCCTGGCCGCGCCATGCCCTGGCGCGTCACGGACATGCCCGAAGACATGACACGAAAGGGCGAACCATCATGAACACGAAGTACCGCACAGGCCTGCGGATCGCCGCCGCCACAGCCGCCTCCGCCGGGCTCCTCTCCGTACTCGGCCTGGCCACACCCGCTGGCATCGCCGCCGCCCACGACGCCGGCACCACCCACCCGGCGCACCTGGCCCAGCCGCTGCACGCCGCCCACCCCGGCGCGAAGGCCGTCGGTGCCTCGCACGCCCGGAACTGGCCCACGCTGCGCTCCAGCAACCGCGGGCCGGCGGTCCGCGCAGTTCAGCACCTGCTGACCGCTCGGGGGCACGCGGCGACAGCGGACGGCGCGTTCGGCTCCCGTACCGCGTCCGCAGTGAAGGCCTTCCAGCGCCAGCACCACCTGCGCGCGGACGGCGTCGTGGGCACCAACACCTGGAACGCGCTGATCGTCACCGTGCGCTCCGGAAACCGCGGGCACGCCGTCACCGCAGCCCAGCAACTCCTGACCGCTCGGGGTCATGCTGCGAAGACGGATGGCGCGTTCGGCTCCGGCACCGCGTCCGCGGTGAAGGCCTTCCAGCGCCAGCACCACCTGCGCGCGGACGGCATCGTCGGACCCAACACCTGGAACGCCCTGGTGAACGGCCCCGCGGGCACCACCCCCGCCCCACGCGGGTACCGGCTGAAGTTCACCAAGAACTTGAGCGCCCCGGGTAACTCGAAGCTCGCCCTCTACCACGACGGCCGGATCGTCAAGAGCTACCGTGCCGGGTCCGGCATGGGCAGCACGAACGAGTGCGCCACGAAGCTCGGCTGGCTGCCCAGCGGCACCTACAAGATCCTCGGACACCAGACCAACCGCAACACCGCGATCAAGGGCTACGCCATCCACCTCGAGGACAAGCCGTGCCACACCAAGCAGGGCAAGACGGGTGTCACGCGGGGCGATCTGTTCATCCACAGCAACATGACCAAGAACGGCGAAAGCCGCTGGCGGGGCAGCTACAAGTCCTACGGATGCATCAAGCTCGCCCCCGCCGACATCAAGAACCTGTTCGCCCACCTCAACCAGGCCCACTGGCCCAAGAACCTGACCCTTCAGGTCAGCTGACACATCACTCCGTTGGAGGGGGCTTCCCGGGTGGCAGGCGCCGCCCGGGAAGCCCCCTCGTATCGCTCATGCCGTCCTTGCGACTGGCTGAGACGCCTGGGGGAACGCTACGCCCGCCCGCCAGGCCCGCGCCCGTCGCAGGGCGGCGGCGTGGGTGGCGCCGGCCTGGCGGTGGCGCTCGACATGGGCGTCCTCGATGGGGGCTGGCCCTCCGTCAGGGGCGGTTCGGGGAAGGCGAGGCGGCTGAGTTCGCGCATTGCCTTCGTCTGCCGCTCCCCGGCCTCTGCGATCCCGGGGTCGACCCGCTGCGCGGGCGCGGCTGCCTGGTGCGCGGCGAGCGCCTGATGGAAGCGGGGCGAGGCCGTCTCCCTGGTCTTCACCGGCGCCTTGGGCGCGGTCGTGGCCGCCTGGACGGGCTTCCACCGTGCAACCTGGCACACCGCGCCCGACCTCGCCTCCACGCTGTGCACGGCCCTCGCTCGGTGGGACGCGCAGCAGCATGACACCACTGAGGTGCTAGCGACGGTCTGACCGGAAAACTCAACGGTCAGATGGGGATGGCGAGATAGCCCCTCGATGGTGACGGTCGGGGGCTGGTGTGGGGCGGTGGGGTCGTGGGATGTCAGGCGGCTGCCGGGGTGAGGGTGACGTCGTGGCCGAGGGCCTTGAGCTGGCGGACGAGGTCGCGGCTCTTGCGGGCCGGGTCGAGGTTGCGGGTGTGGAAGTCGGGGCCGAGGTCTCGGTAGCGGGCGGTCGGGTCGTTCATGAGGTGCCAGACGGCGACCAGGATGGAGCGGGCGACGGCGACCAGGGCTTTCATGTGGCCGCGGCGTTTGACGATGCGGCGGTAGCGGGCGCCGAGGAAGGTGTCGGTGCGGGCGGCGGAGATTGCTGCTTCGCCGAGGGCGCCGCGGAGCCAGGGGTTGCCTTTGCCGGTGGGGCCGGAGGTGTTCTTGTTTCCGGACTGGAGGGTGCGTGGGGAGAGTTTCGCCCAGGACACGAGATGGCCGGCGGTGGGGAAGACCGTCATGTCCAGGCCGGTCTCGGCGAGGATGACCTGCGCGGTGCTGGGGCCGACGCCGGGGATCTCGTCGAGGCGTTCGGTGTCGGTGATCGGTATGAGGGTGCCCTGTCCGGGGCCTTCGTCGTCCTCGGTGGTGGACAGCTCGGCCAGACGCAGGGTGATCCGGGCGGTGAGCTTGTCGATCTGCACGGTGAGGTAGTCGACGGTGTCCAGCAGCATCCGGCACATGAAGGCGTGGTGTTCTTCGAACCGGCCGGTCAGGGCCTCGGCCAGGGTGCTGTGGCTGGCCTTGATGGTGCCGTGGGCCAGGTCCGCCAACGCCTTGGGGCTGCGTTCGCCCGCGATCAGTGCCTCCAGCATGGCCCGGCCGGAGACGCCGAAGATGTCGGCGATCACGGTGGACAGCTTGATCTGGGCGTCCTCGAGGAGTTTCTCGGTGCGCTGCTTGTGGCGGGTGCGCTCGTGGGTCATGACGGCCCGGGCCCGGGTCAGATCGCGCAGTTCACGGACCGGCTTCGGGGGTACGAACGAGGGCCGGAGCATGCCGCGTTCGGTGAGCTTGGCCAGCCAGACCGCGTCCAGGCGGTCGGTTTTGGGCCGGCCCGGGACGTTCTTGACGTCACGGGCGTTGACCAGCCAGCACTCCAGACCACGCGATTCCAGCAGAAAGAAGTACGGCTTCCAGTAGGTCGACGTCGCCTCCATCACCACCCGGGTGACGCCCTGGCAGACCAGGTGGTCGGCCAGGTCCAGGATCGCGCCGCTGGTCGCGACGGTGTTGAAGACCCGCTGCACGCGCTTGCCGGGCTTGTCCTCGTGCGGCACCCGCACACAGACCATGCCCGACGCCTTGGCGATATCGATCGCCGCGACACGGGCCACGAGCTCCTCGGCCTGCTCGATCTCCTCGACGCCACCGTCGTCGGTGTCCGCCATGCACAACTCCCTGGTATCGATCCGTACGGGCCGACGCCTGCCCAGGGGGCCGCGGGGGGAGCGAAAATCTGACCGGCGTGCTCGATGGCAACAGTGCGTGGCCCCTCTGCGGCCCCGGCACCAGACTGACCTACGGGCTCAACGTCCCAACGAGCTACCGGCGTCGGCGGGCAGGCGCCGCAGCCATGTTTTCACGCCGGCAAGGCGCACCCGAAGGGAACAGGGGGACTGACCTGCGGCAACCACTACCAGGAGCGGGCATCGGCGCATGGCCGCTGTTCAGCGGGCTGCGTTCATGCCCTTCCAGCCTGGTCCCAGGCCCCGGCGACGGGTTCGGCCAGAGCGAGACGGGGGCACCGCGACGACGGCCTCGGGCTGCAGGGAGAGCCGACGACGCAGGATGGCGGTGGCGGCCGGGATCGCGGCGAGGATCCGGGCGGTCTCCGGGGCGATCGCAGTGAGGGCCTCAGTGAGCATGTCGATCGCGTCGACGGCGTCCTCTCCGCGTCGGCGCTCCAGGTGTCGGGCGTCACCGCGTCGGCCAGCTCGCACGCGGCATCGGCCGCCGCGGCCGCGTGCTCCTCGACGCCCGGCCCGGCCACTTCCAGTTCCATGTCCCGTCCAACGATCGGGGCGCCCTTCGGAACCCGCTCATGGTGAAGGGCCAGCAGGTCCGGGGAATGTCAGTCGTCAGCTGGTCGTCCGTATGGCGCTGCCGACGGACTGCACGACGATGCCGCCGGCGCGGGCGACGAACTCGCTCGGGCGGAGGGACAACGGACACCTCGACAACTGCATCGGTCATCGGAACGGCTCGCGCATGCCCGTTGATCAGGAGTCAAGCTAAGCCGTGATCATGCGGTTCAGGGTGGCCCTGTACGGTCTTCCAGCTCCTCGAACGACTCGGTCATCCCGCTTCCTTTCGGTCCGATCGGGCGCGTGGAGCGGGAGGCTACGACGCCAGCCGCGGATCGGCAAACAACAGCGGGCGACGGCAGGGAGTAAGGCGGCGTCCCGCGTTTATTCGGTGCACGGCAGCCGGGCGGGGCTCCGGGTTAGGGCTCCGCCCGTCGCCAGTCCGTCACAGGGCCGGGGTTTGTGTGGTCCGCAGGGGTGACCCAGAAGGCTTTGCCCAGCTCAGCGCTAAACTGGGCGCCTGTCCGGCCGTCCCCAGAGGACCGGCCGGTGCGACACCACGAGGCCGACCCCCAGCGACGCGGATGACACCCTGGTCAAGAGGCGCCCTTGATGGTCCCCAAGATCCGGCGCGGCTCGCGCACCCATGGCCTGCTCGGGGCTACCGACGAAATGGCAGTCGCGGGGTCAGGAGCTGCGGGCACCTCCCGCCCCTGATTCCCTTACCGATGCCGGGGCTGGTGTCAGAGCGTGGTGACACAGTATCCGGGACTGATCAATAGGAGGGGGAGACGATGGGTGACTTCTTTGAGCGGATCGTCGACGTCGAGGTGGCCGGCGAGGAGGCCGGGCCGCTGGCGGAGCGGATGGTCGCCTGGATGGTCACTGAGGGCCTGATCACGCGTGAGGTGTCCAGCGACGGTGTGTACAGCCTGACCGTGGACGAGGGCTATGTGCCAGGACCTGACTGGGCGCGGGCCGTTGCCGACTCATCGGACCCGGACTGGCTGCCGGGCCCGGTGGCTGTCGTCGTTGGGCGCGAGTACCACGTGGGCGGTCAGGGAGCGGACGATGCGGAGTACGCCGTCTGCCCACGGTGCGAAATCAAGACCGTGATCATCAACTATCCCGAGGAGTTCGAGGCGGACGAGGATGTCTGGCAGCCGTTCAAGGACGGCATCGCCGCCTGGAAGGAAACGGGTGAGGGGAGTGCCCCCTGCCCCGCCTGCGGCGCTTCGGTCTCGGTCACAGAGTGGCAATGGGAGTCCAATTTCGCGGTGGGTGCCCTCGCCTTCGACTTCTGGGGCTGGCCGCCACTCTCCGTCGGCTTCTGCGCGACGTTCAGCCAGCAGCTGGGGCATCGTACTGTGGAGCACATGGGCAAGTTCTGACGGGAACCCACACGCCTCAGCGCGGGAATTGCACGCAAGGCGAGCCACATTTTCGCGGGTCAAAGAATTCCGTCGGTAGCTCGCTCGTCTACCTGTTCGGCGCTGTCGTGGTGGTCCAGGCCCGGACACGGTCCCCTGCACCGGCAGGGTGTACGGCGTGCGGCACGCTGAGCCAGTGGATCTACAGCCGTTATGTACGGCACGTGTCCGACGTCGCGATCGGTAGCCGACCGGTCCGGATCGAGCTGAGCGTGCGCCGTCTGTACTGCGAGAACTCTGCCTGCCCGAAGGTGACCTTGAACTGGAGGATCCTGCGGGACTGCCGGCTCAAGGGCGACGGCGTTCACCAGGCCGTGCTCGGCATCGCCCGGCTCCACAACCTGGCCCTCACCGGATAACTCACGCCCCGTACGGGACAATTTCTAGAGGGCGAGACCCGGGCTCAGCATTTGAATGTCAGATCCTCGGTCGCGTAGGTAGACCCGCCTTTGACCTGGAGTTCCCCCCAGATCTCGAATCCGTAGACCGGGCTGCACTCGCCCACCACCCGCACGTCCTTCCATTGTTTGCCGGTGCTGTCCCCCTTCTTGACCGTGCGCCAGCCCGTTCGGCGGGCTGAACCCTGACCTACCGCGCTATGGCCGAGCAGCCCCAATTTGGCTCGGATTGTCGCGCCCGACTTCTTATGATACGAAACGATGGCGGAGCCGATGCGGCCATTGCCCGCCGACAAGGCCAGGACACACAGTTCACCGGCACCCAATTCCTTGCACGTGTGCTTCATATTGCCCAGTGCGCTCACCGGCGCGGACAAGCCGATCGGAGGACTGGTGATCTCCAGCGGCGCTGTCGGACTGACAGTTCCGGGCGTCGGTACCGGAGTCACCATCAGACTGGCGGACGGACAGAGGGGCGTCGTTAGCGATGAATCCACACCCGATTGGTGTGGCGTCTACTCGGGGAAACGCTGGGCTCCCTGGCGGTAGTCCCTTGGGGGAATGCCATAAGCGGAGCGGAAGGCACGCGTGAAGTCGGCGGCCCGGGGGAAGCCCCAGCGGGCGGCGATGGCGTGGATGGGGGTGGCCCCCAGGGCGGGCTCCGCGAGGTCGCGGCGGGCGCCTTCCAAGCGCTGTCCACGGATCCAGGCAGCGATCGACTCCTCTTCGTGCTCGAAGAGTCGATACAAGTAGCTGCGGGATATGTGGTTCGCCGCAGCGATGGCGCCGGGAGTCAGGTTCGGGTCGTGCAGGTGATCCCGCACGAACGCCCGGATGCGTAAGACAAGAGTCTCCTGGCGAGTTTCCGGTGGTAGCGAGCTTTCCGCCTCGAGGGCTTGGGCGAACAGCGCTGACAGCAGGTCAACCACCACGGACCCGAGCCGCGGCCCATCGGCGGGCCGGTACGAATCGGTGCCTCGCGCCAGCTGAGTGAGCAGCTGCCTCAACAAGGCGCCGAATCCTTCTTGCACCGATAATCGCAGACCGGTCACGTGGTCCAGCCGGTTCCGCGGCAGAGGCAACAGGGCCTTTGGGACCTCCAGCCCAACTCCCGTATGCGGAAGAGAGCCATCGCCCCCATGGACGTCGACGGTGCGCGATGTGTCGACGACACACAGGCTGTCCGGACCGTACTCGGCCTCCTCCTCACCCCGCACTGTGCGCAGCGCCCCGCTCAACGGCAGAGAAACGTGCAGCCCCTCGGGATCCGACTGCCGGATCAGCTTCGGCGATCGCCGAAAGCACACCGGCTGGAACGTGGTGGGCCACACCGATACAGCACCGAGGTCGAGCACACGTTGAGAAGCCCGAAAATCCGCCCGATGGTCACTGCGCAACTCCAGCGGAGCATGGGTCCGACTGACCAGCTCGCGCCAGCAGTCGAACCGGTCCGCCGCCGGCAGATCATCGCTCCGGAACACGGTCTTGCTCAGCATGTCCCTCCTCGCCGTTTCACAAGTCCTTGAACGGCTTGCCTCTTACCCTTCCCAATGAAAGGCAGGACAAGAGTCCACCAGTCACAGCAATCAACGTCCAGACCTCGATCAGGCCCTCCAACTCCGGTCGAAGCACACGACGCTGCGCACGGCGCCTGATGTGTGCGGACTGGATGCCCACCCGGATTGCGCAGTCTGCGCAACACGAGCTGCGGCGGTGTGCGGGTCCAGGATCTTGGGAACGTGACGGCCGAGGACTGCTTGAACAGCCGGAAGGTGTGAGGTCGGCTCAGGGGGCGGCCTGCCGGTGTGGCCACGGCGTCGAGGTCGGCCGCCGTACCAATTCACCGCCATTGACACCGGACCGCGCCGCAGCGGTCAGCAGCCCGCCCCCGTCGTCGCCCCTCGGCTACCACCACGTCACCACGACCGACCCTCCGCCGATGCCGGAGGGACTTCGAGCCGGCACCCAGTCGGCGACCACACACGGTCACCAGCAGGCAGGACTTTACGAGGAATTGGCGACAGTTGAATACGCGACCTCACCAGTACTGGACCCCTCGTGCGGGTGAGGCCCCGCGTTTGATCGGTGCATGGCAGGCGGGCGGTGCTCCGGGTCAGGGCTCCACCCGTCGCCAGTCCGTTACAGGGCCGGGGTTTGTGTGGTTCGCAGGTGTGACCCAGAAGGCTTCGCCCAACTCAGCGCTGAAGTGGGCGCCTGTCCGGCCGTCCCCCGACGAGCGTCCCGTCAGCCGTCGTCCTATCCACGGCAGCAGGTGCTGCTTGGCGAAGCTGGCGTCGGCGGCACGGCGGGCGACCCAGCCGGGCGGCGCCGTCGGCGGCATCGCCGTACGCCACTCCTTGTCCTCGGGCTCGTACCCGAGCGTCTGCCAGACGGCCTCCGCGACCCGACGGTGCCCCTCGGCCGTCAGATGCAGCCGGTCCACGTCCCACATCCGGGGGTCGGCGAGCGAGGGCGCCCCGTAGAGGTCGACCACCAGCGCGCCGTGCCGTTCCGCGAGCCCGTCGACGACGGAGAAGAGCTCTTCCATGCGCGGCCGGAACCGTTCGAGCACCGGACCGTTGCGGCCCGGGCTGCGCATCAGGACGAGCCGCTCGCAGGCGGGAGCGAGCCGCTCCACGGCCTCCTCCAGGAGACCGCGGACACGTCCCATGTCGACCTTGGGGCGCAGGGTGTCGTTGAGTCCGCCGACGAGGGTGATCACGTCGGGCCGCATCGCGACCGCCACGTTCACCTGCTCCTCGACGATCTGGCCGATCAGCTTGCCGCGTACCGCGAGGTTGGCGTACCGGAAACCGGACGTCCGCGCGGCCATCCGGCCCGCGAGGAGATCGGCCCAGCCGCGGTAGGAGCCGTCGGGCAGCCGGTCCGACATGCCCTCGGTGAAGGAGTCGCCGACCGCGACAAGACTGGTGTAGGTGGCATTCGTCTGCATGGCGGACAAGATGGTAACCCGCACGCATACTCGCCGGTCGGTCGGGCCGCCACCCGGGACGGCCCGGCCGCGCTCACACCGTCTGCCCGAACAGCTCCCTCAGTACGTCCTCCATCGTCACCAGCCCCGTCATCCGTCCGTCGCTGCCCATGACGGCCGCGAGGTGCGTACGACTGCGGCGCATCGCCGTGAGCACGTCGTCCAGCGGGGTGCTCTCCCGCACCCGCGCGATGGGCCGCATGTCCTCCACCGGGCAGGGCACATCGCGCGGCATCGCGTCCAGCGCGTCCTTGACGTGCAGATAGCCCACGATGCGGCGCCCCTCGTCCACGACCGGGAAACGCGAGAAGCCGGACTCGGCGGACAGCCGCTCCAGCTCCTCCGGAGTGACGCCCACGCGCGCGTAGACGACATGCTCCAACGGCAGCACCACGTCCCGTACGGGCCGGCGGCCGAGCTCCAGTGCGTCGTGCAGCCGCTCCCGAGCGCGGTCGTCGATGAGCCCTGCCTCGCCGGAGTCCTTGACCAGCCGGGCCAGCTCGTCGTCGGAGAAGGTGGCGACGACCTCGTCCTTGGTCTCGACCCGCAGCAGCTTCAGCAGGCCGTTCGCGAAGGCGTTGACCGTGAAGATCACGGGGCGCAGCGCCCGGGCGAGCGCCACCAGCGGCGGCCCGAGCAGCAGCGCGGTGCGCACCGGCTCCGCGAGCGCGATGTTCTTCGGCACCATTTCGCCGAGCAGCATGTGCAGATAGGTCGCCAGGGTGAGCGCGATCACGAACGAGATGGCGTGGCCCGCGCTCTGCGAGACACCCATCGCGTGGAAGGCCGGTTCCAGCAGGTGCGCGATGGCGGGCTCGGCCACGATGCCCAGGACCAGCGTGCACAGGGTGATGCCCAGCTGCGCGGCCGCCAGAAGCGCGGACACGTGCTCCAGGCCCCACAGAACGCTGCGCGCCCGCCGGTCGCCCTCCTCGGCATGCGGTTCGATCTGGCTGCGGCGCACCGAGATCAGCGCGAACTCGCCGCCCACGAAGAAGGCGTTCACGACCAGCGTCGCCAGCCCGATCAGCAGTTGTACGGCGGTCATCGCGCCCCCCTGTCCTCGTCGTGGCGCCGCTGCTCGTCGAGCGGCGCGTGCAGCAGCACCCGCGCGGCCCGCCGCCCGGAGGCGTCCACCACCTGGAGCCGCCACCCGGCGACCTCGACGGCGTCCCCGACGGCGGGAATGCGGCCGAGCTCGGTCGCGAGGAAACCGGCCAGCGTCTCGTAGGGCCCCTCGGGCACCCGCAGCCCCACGCGGGCCAGCTGGTCGGTGCGGGCGGACCCGTCGGCCGAGTAGAGCGCCCGCCCCGTCTCGTCCGTGCCGGCCGGGGCGAGGTCGGGTGTCTCGTGCGGGTCGTGCTCGTCGCGGACCTCGCCGACGACCTCCTCGACGATGTCCTCCAGGGTGGCGACGCCGGCCGTGCCGCCGTACTCATCTATGACGACAGCCATGGTGCGCCTGCCGGACAGCCGGTCGAGCAGGCGGTCGACGGTGAGTGACTCCGGTACGAACAGGGGTTCGCGCATGACCTGGGAGACGGGGGTGCGGGGCCGCCGCTCGGCGGGTACCGCCACCACGTCCTTGATGTGCGCCACGCCCACGACCGAGTCGTGGTTGCCGCGGTAGACGGGAAAGCGGGACAGACCCGTCGCCCGTGTCGCGTTCGCCACGTCCTCGCAGGTCGCCTGGACGTCCAGCGCGATGACCTGGACGCGCGGGGTCATCACGTTCTCCGCGGTCAGGTCGGCGAGGTTCAGCGTGCGCACGAACAGCTCGGCGGTGTCCGCCTCCAGGGCGCCCTGCTTGGCGGAGTGTCGGGCCAGGGCGACCAGCTCCTGGGGTCCGCGCGCGGAGGCCAGTTCCTCGGCGGGCTCGAGGCCGAAGGCGCGTACGACACGGTTGGCCGTGTTGTTGAGATGCGTGATGAACGGGCGGAACGCGCCGCTGAACCAGCGCTGCGGCGTCGCCACCCGCCTGGCCACGGCGAGCGGGGAGGAAATCGCCCAGTTCTTGGGGACCAGCTCGCCGACGACCATCAGGAAGACCGTCGACAGGGCCGTACCGATGACCAGCGCCACCGAGCGGGACGCGGAGGGCGAGACGCCGATCGACTCCAGTGGACCCGCGATCAGCTTGGCGATCGACGACTCGGAGAGCATGCCGACGACCAGGTTGGTGACCGTGATGCCGAGCTGGGCGCCGGACAGCTGGAACGTCAGATTCCGTGCGGCCTTGAGGGCACCCGCCGCGCCGCGCTCGCCGCGCTCGACGGCGTGCTCCAGCTCGCTGCGCTCGACCGTGGTCAGGGAGAACTCCGCCGCGACGAAGGCGCCACAGGCCAACGAGAGCAGCACTGCCACCAGGAGGAGGAGCACTTCGGTCATCGGGTCACCTCCGTCCCATGGTCGTCCAGGGGCGGGGGGATCGCGCGATGTCGGGTACGGGGAGGCTCGCCCATGGGCGGACGCTCACACCTTTCATGGGAGGACCGGGTGATCCCCCCATGGTAAAGGATCGGCAAAGTACCCTCTTGGGTGCTGGACGTCAGTCGGTGAGTGGCTTCACCCAGCGGCGCCACTGCTCCTGCGGCGCGTACCCGGCGGCCCGCCAGGCATGCTGTCCGGTCTCGTTCCGTCGCAGCACCATCGCGTCCGCGCGCCGCCCCCCGAGCCGTACGAACCGCTCCTCGGCGGCGGCGAGCAGCGCCGAACCGATCCCGAGGCGCCGTCGCTCGGGATGCACCGCGAGCCGGTACAGATGGCAGCGCCAGCCGTCGAAGCCCGCGATCACCGTGCCCACCAGCTCGCCGCCGGTCTCGGCCAGGATCAATGCCTCCGGATCGCGGGCGAGCAGTCGCTCCACGCCGTCCCGGTCGTCACTGATGCTCGTGCCCTCGGCGGCCACCTTCCAGAAGGCCAGCACGGTGTCGAGGTCTTCGGGCATCGCGGCCCGTATCCGCAGGTCGGTCATGACATCGATCCCATCACGTGTTCCGCGGGGCGGTGCCGAATTCCACGATGCGGACGGTCACTCGCCCCGCAGCGCCTCGATGACGGGGGCGAACGCCTCCATGTTCGGTTCCAGGACCGTCAGATACGAGAATCCGTACCATTCCCGCTGCGCCCGCACCTGAGCGACGATCTGCTCCAGCGTTCCCACCAGCACGATCGGCAGCTCCAGGACCTGGTCCTCGGGCAGGTTCGGGATACGGGGCAGCCAGGGCCGGATCGCGGCGCCGCGGTCGTCGGTGACGTCGAGGACCTGGATCAGCAGATTGAGCTCGGCGGGCTCCTTGCGCCCGTCGGCCGCCTCCCGGTACAGGGCGACGCGTTCGTCCATCTCGGCGGCCGTGATCGGCTCCAGCGTGCCGCCCGGGCTGGTGCGCGCCCCGGTGAACGCCGCGATGTCCGCGTGCTCGGCGGTGAGCCGCAGCATCCGGTCGCCGTTGGCGCCGATCAGCAGTGGCACACGAGGTCGCTGCACGGCCTGGGGCTGGTGTTCGTCGGAGCCGAGGAGGCGGTCCAACTCCTCGACGGTGTGCAGGAGATGGTCGACGCGCTCGCGCGGCGAGCCCCAGGGGAGGCCGGCCGTGTCGTGCTCCGCCCGGATGTAGCCGGTGCCGAGCCCGAGTTCGAGTCGGCCGCCCATCAGCGTGTCCGTGGTGGCGACCTCGCGGGCCAGCAGCGTGGGATTCCAGAAGCCCGCGTTGAGCACGAAGGTACCCAGGCGGGGCCGCTCGGTGACCTCGGCCGCGGCCACCAGCGAGGGGAAGGGGGCGGGCATGCCCAGATGGTCGGGGACCAGGATCACGTCGTAACCGAGTTCCTCGGCCCGTCGGCACTTGGCGCGCCACTCGTCGACGGGCGCGGGGGCGAGCAGGTTGACGCCGAACCGGAACGGGCGGGCGGGACGTGCGGACTGCGACATGAACTCTCCTCATTCACAAGCCACTTGAGCGCAAGGGGCGAACGGGGCGGGCCGGACGCGAGGACCTCATTCGTGCGCGATCGCCGCCAGTACGTTCATGCGCGAGGCACGCAACGCCGGCAGCAGCGCCGCCACGATGCCCACGACCGCCGAACCCACGACCACGGCGACGATGGTGGTCCAGGGAACGGCGAGCGACTTCATGCCCTGCAGCGCGAGGACGCGCTGCACACACAGACCCCAGACCAGCCCGAGCGCGAGGCCGAGAACGGCGCCGAACACGGCGATCACCACCGACTCCAGCCTGATCATCCGGCGCAGTTGGCGCCGGGCGAGCCCGATGGCGCGCAACAGCCCGATCTCACGGGTGCGTTCGACCACCGACAGGGCGAGGGTGTTGACCACGCCGAGCACCGCGATCACGATCGCGAGTCCGAGCAGCGCGTACACGAGGTAGAGCAGCACGGCGATCTGATCGTGAACCAGCTTCTTGTAGTCGGCCTGGTCGCGGACCTGTACCTGCGGATACGGCTTGAGCGTCTGTTCCAGGTCCGCGCGCAACTGGTCGGGGCTCGTGCCGGGGGCCGCGTTCACGTACAGCGCGGAGTCCTGCCCGCCGGGCACGTACTTCTCGATCGTGCCGAAGCCGAAGAACAGCCCGCCCTGCATTCCGAACCCACCGGAACCGCCCTGGTCGGTGAGCGCCCCCACGGTCAGCTCGGTCTTCCGCTCGGCGGGGAACTCGACGGGGATCGTGGTGCCGACGCGCACCCCGTGCTCCCGCGCGAACTTCGCGTCCATCGCGAGGCGACCGGCACCGAGCGCCGCCGCCGTGTCCCCCTGGGTGTACGTGACGTGGGCGACGTCGTCGAGCCGCGGATCGTAGCCCGCCGCGGTCGTCTCCACCCGCTTGCCGTCCGGCAGCCGCACCGCGACCGGCGTGAACCGCTGGCGGACGACGAGCCCGGCACCCCGGGTGGTGCGCACCTTGTCCGTGATCTCCGCGGTGAACGGCACGAAGTTGCTGTTCTGGATCACGAAGTCGGAGCCCAGCGTCTTGTCGATCTGGTGGTCGAAGGACTTGCTCATGGACGCGCTCGCCACGGACATCCCACCGACCAGCGCGAGGCCCACCATAAGTGCGGCCGCCGTGGCGCCCGTGCGCCGCGGATTGCGCAGCGCGTTGCGCTGGCTCATCAGGCCGACCGGGCCGAACAGGGCGGGGAAGGCCCCGCCCAGGACCCGGATCACCGGCCGCACGAGGAGCGGACCCGCGATCACCGTCGCGATGAGGGTGAGCACGACACCGAGGCCCAGCAGGGAGGCGGCCGTCGAGGTCTTCGACGCCGCGGCGCAGCCGGCCAGCGCGGCGCCGCCGGCCACCCCCACGACCGAGCCCACCAGGGCACGTGTCCGCAACGGCCGACCCACCCCGGCGACCTCGGCGTCCGAGAGGGCCGCCATCGGGGAGACACCGGCCGCGCGGCGGGCGGGGAGATACGCCGCCACGAAGGTGACACCGACCCCGACGACGTACGACGTGACGGGGGTCGGCCAACCGATCGCCATCTCGGTGGACTTGAGGTTCATCCCGAACGCGGACATGAGCCGGATCAGTCCGAGGGCGAGCCCGATCCCCGCGGCGAGACCGAGCGTCGAGCCGACCAGGCCGAGCAGCAGCGCCTCGGTGAGCACGGACCGCCGCACCTGCCGCCGGTCGGCGCCCAGCGCGCGCAACAGGCCCAGCTCACGGGTGCGTTGGGCGATGAGCATCGAGAAGGTGTTGACGATCAGGAAGACGCCGACCAGTACGGCGATGCCGGCGAAGCCGAGCATCACGTACTTGATGACGTCCAGGAATCCGCCGAGCTGCGCGGCGGCGTCCTTGGCCTGCTCGTCGGCCGTCTTCACGTCGTAGGTCCCGGTGCCGACCTGGGCCGCGATCCGCTGCTTGAGCGGGGCGTCGGCGCCCCCGGGCGCCGCGTCCACCGCGATGCTCGTGGCGGCGTCCGGGTCGCCGAGCAGGTTCGTCTGCGCGGTCGGGGTGTCGAGGAACAGCAGCGCGGCACCGGGGTTGGTGGTGGTGAAGGTGGCGATGCCGACGATCTTCACCGGGAAGGTGCGCTGCGCCTGCACCGTCAGGGTGTCGCCGATCGCCACGTGCTTGCGCTGGGCGGTGTCCGCGTCGAGCAGCGCCTCGTCGCCGCCGTGCGGGGCGTGACCGGAGGTCAGTTTCACCGGGCTGCGCTTGGTGACCTGCCAGTTGGTGGCGATGGTCGGCGCGCCCGAGGTGGGTCCGATCGACTTGTCCTCGCGGTCGACGATGGTGAGGTTCTCGACGCTCACGTCCACATGGGTGGCCGCCACGCCGTCGACCTTCGCGAGCCGGTCGGCGAGCGAGGCGGGCAGCGTCGGAGTGGCGCCGGTCGCAACCCGCGACTTGAGCTCGTTCTTCGGCGACACGGTCACATCGGCCGCGGTGGAGGCGAAGAGCCGGTTGAACGTACCGGTGACCGTGTCCGAGAAGATCAGGCTGCCCGCCACGAACGCCACGGACAGCACGACGGCCAGCGCCGAGAGCAGCAGTCGTCCCTTGTGGGCGAGGAAGCTCCGCAGAGTCGCCTTGAGCACGGCCGCCGCCTCAGTCCTTGTCGAAGGTGTCGAGAGTGTCGAGAGATGCGTCGAGAGACGCGTCGTCGGAGTCGGCGGCCAGGACCACGTCCACGTCCACGTCGTCGCGGGCGCCCCCGGCGGTCGGGCGGCCTCCGGAGAAGTGGCGCATGCGCTCCAGCACCGCCTCCGCCGTGGGCCGCTCCATCTCGTCCACGATCCGCCCGTCCCCGAGGAACAGCACCACATCGGAGTGGGCGGCCGCGCCCGGATCGTGCGTGACCATGACGACGCTCTGGCCCAGGTCGTCGACCGCCTCGCGCAGGAAGCCGAGGACCTCGAGCCCCGCACGGGAGTCGAGGTTGCCGGTCGGCTCGTCCGCGAAGATCAGCTCGGGGCGGGAGGCGAGCGCCCGCGCACAGGCGACGCGCTGCTGCTGCCCGCCGGAGAGCTGCGCGGGCCGGTGCTTCAGCCGGTCCCGCAGCCCGAGCGTGTCGATGACCTGGTCCAGCCACTTCTGGTCGGGTTTCTGGCCCGCGATGTCCATCGGCAGCGTGATGTTCTCGGCCGCGTTCAGCGTGGGGATCAGATTGAACGACTGGAACATGAACCCGATCCGGTCCCGGCGCAGCCGGGTCAGCTCACGGTCCTTGAGCCCCGTGATCTCGGTGTCGCCGAGCCACACCTGTCCGGCCGAGACGGTGTCGAGTCCCGCGAGGCAGTGCATCAGCGTCGACTTCCCCGAGCCCGAGGGGCCCATGACCGCGGTGAAACGGCCGCGCGCGATGTCCACGTCGACCGAGTCGAGGGCGAGGACGGTGGTCTCGCCGGATCCGTACGCCTTCGTCAGGCCGCGGGCGCGGGCGGCGACCCCGTCGGCGTCCCGTCGTCCGACGGCGTGCTCCGCAGCAGGTGTGGACAAGGCCGCCTCCTCCGTGATGGACGTCCTGACTCCCTGGTCCCGGCCGAGCGTAGTGTGATGCCGCCCATAGCCGGTATCCCCCCGAGGTACCGGCTCCGGCGAGTCGCCCCCTTGCCGGTGCTAGCACTTCGGCGCTAGCTTCGAAGTATGGCGAAGACTCAGCTGAACGTACGGGTGGACGAGGGCACGGCCCGGGCGGCCCGGGAGCGGGCCCTGGAGCGCGGTATGAGCGTGAACCGCTACATCGAAGAGCTGGTCAGACAGGACACCGGGGAAGTGGGGCACACCTTCGTGGACGCCGCCTCCGACTTCATGAAGCAGTACGGAGACGTCTTCGCCGAGGAGTTCGGCGCGGACCGGGAGGGCGCGCGGAGCGCGTTCCGGGACGGCTCACGCGAAGGTCGTCGTTGATCCCTTGAGCAGTCTCAGAGTCGACCTCGCCTGGCTCCTCATGATCGCCGAACAGAAGACGCCCGGAGATCCCCAGGTCACCGACTGGGGAGCCCTCGTCGCCGCCGTCAGCCGGCACGAGGCGGAGATATTCGGCATTCCCGTCTACGACAGCCCGCACGCACGCGCCGCCGCGCTGCTCCAACTGCTGCTGCACGTCCCGGCGCTCGAGAGATCCAACGCGATGTTCGCCTCGGCCGTCGCGTACGCCTATCTCGTCGCCAGCGGCCTCAAGGTCGTCACCTCGCCCGAGCAGGTGCGCGAACTCGCCCGTCTGGTGAAGGGCGGTGACGCGACCGTGCACGAGATCGCCCAGGAGCTGCGGCAGTGGTGTCTGTGACTACTCGGTGATCGGCGACTACTCGGTGATCGGCGGGCGCCTCGCGCTGCCCAGCACGCAGTACGACGTGGGCAGTCGCGGCCCCTTCTCGGGAATGAACAGCCGCCGGTAGGGGCCCAGTTCGAACCCGGCCTCGCGCAGCGCGGCGATCGGGTCGCGGGCCAGATGGCAACCGCCGTTCAGCCGCGGCCACACCGTCCGGTCCAGCCCGCGCTGGACGGACGCCATCACGTGCCCGCCGCCCTTGCCGTGCTCGAAGAACCACACCGTGCCACCGGGCCGCAGCACGCGCCGCACCTCACCGAGGGCCCGCGGCACATCGCGCACACTGCACAGCACCAGCGAGAGCACCGCCCCGTCGAACGCCTCACTCTTGACCGGCAGCGCCTCCGCCGCGCCCGGCACCACGTCCACCGGCACCTCGGAGCGCAGCGCGGCCTCCACGGCCAACTGCCGCAGCAGCCGCTCGGGTTCGATCGCGACCACCTCGGAAACGGCGCTCGGGTAGTGCGCGAAGTTCAGCCCGTTGCCCGCGCCGATCTCGATGACCCGTCCCGAAAGACCGGTGAGCAGCCGGTCGCGTACCGCGCCGATGCCCATCCTGGTCTCGGCCGCCACGCTGATACGGGCGTAGTAGCGGGCGAACAGCGGATGGTGCACCGCGTCTTGCGACACCTTGCCGGAGCCGGCTGACCTGAAGGGCATGACGGACCTCCCGGGAGGACGGGGCCTTACCGGGATTGTCCCCCCAGGACGTCCGCCACACGCTTTACGACGCTCGGCCTACGTCCTACGTCCTACGTCGGCCGGCCCCCGCGTCAGGCGATGAAGTCGCGCACCTGTTCGTAGACGCCGTGGTCGTTGTTCATGTCGGTGTGCGAGATGCAGCCGGCCTCCACATTGGTGGCGCCGCTCAGGATCGCGCTGCTGTCCGGGTTGATCAGCTCGTCGCAGTTCGACCAGTAACTGGCGTACGAGACACTGCCCGGCGTCTCGTCACCGGAGTTCAGCGAGGTCAGGAACGAACTGCCGGTGTACATCTCGGCGCACGAGGTGTAGAGCCACGTGCACCAGCCCGCGACCGTGGTTCCGTGGTTCACCCCGGCGGTCGACACGAAGTCGTCGACGTACGAGGTCCCGCCGAGGTTCTTGAGGTAGTAGCGGGCACTCAGCGCACCCATGGAGTGGACGACCAGGTCCACCTTCGACGCGCCGGTCTGCGCGAGGACGTTGTTGACCTCGGTGGAGAGTTGCTGGGCCGTGGTCACGTTCGACTGCCCCCAGTCGTACGACCACGCGAACAGTTCGGAGCCGCTGTACCCGTCGGCCTTGAAGTCGGCGATCCAGTCGTCCCAACTGCTCGCCGAACTGCTGAGGCCGTGCACGAAGATGACGGGGTTGTGGGTGGCGGCCTGGGCGGGGGCCGCCGAGAGGGAGAGCGACACGAGGAGCGCTGCGGCCACGGTGGAGAAGAACGTGGCGATGCGACGCGAACGGCGTTGCATGGTGCCTCCAGACACGGGTGGGGTTGCCTGGAGTGTCAGCCGGGATCTACGCGCGGCGCATCGGTGAAATCGCCGGTCTTTACTTGCCAGTTAACTCACCAGTAACGTCATTCGTGTGGTGACTTCGGTGAACCCCGTACGCGGCCCCGCACAATCCGAGCTCGGCCCCTCGCTTCCCGAAGGCGTACGGGTGCGGATCCTGCGCACCGCGCACGGCGACCGCCGCGCCGCCGCGGAACTCGCCGCCGTACTGACCGAGCGTCAGCTGACCGGCCTCGACCCGCTTCCCGCGCAGCCTCCCGTACTCCTGCGCGCGTACCGCCAGGAGGTCCGTGCCCTCCCGGACGCCGCCCGGCGCCTCCTGCTGCTCGCGGCGGCCGACCAGTACCCGGTCGACACCCACGCCTTCCTGCGGGCCGTCACCGCGGCCCGGCTCGACACCCGGCCCCTTGTCGCCGCCGAGGTCGCCGGAATCGCCCACGCCACGGCGGGCGGGATCGTCTTCCGCGATCCATGGACCCGGACAGCGGCCTACGAGATCGCCTCCGTGACGGACCGGCGCTCCGTCCATCTCCTGCTCGCCCGCGTCCTGCGCGGCGAGGGTGAGTCACCCCGGCGGTCCTGGCACCGGGGCGCCGCCGCCCTCGGCCCCAGCCGACGGCTCGCCGCCGAACTCCGGGCCGCGGCCCACAGCGCGCGCACCGCGGGCGAGCACGACCTGGCCTGCGCCCTCGTCGAACGCGCCGCCACGCTGTCCCCCGAGCCGGTCGAGCGGGCCCGGCTGCTCGCCCGCGCCGCTGCCGACGCCTGGCGGTCCGGCGACGCCGACCGTGCCCGCCGGCTCGTCGCCGCCACCGACGACGACGCCCTGGCCGGTCTGCTCGCGCTCCGCGCGGGCAACGCGACGGACGCGTTCGACGCGTTGCTGACGGCCGCGGTGCGCTGCGCCGGCGGCGGGCCGGTGGCCGACGGCCCCGGGGGCGCGGCGATGTCCGAGGGCCTGGCCGCGCTCGACGGTCGTACGGTGTCGGGCGGCCGCTTCGCGTACGGCGGCACCACCGGGTCCGCGAGCCCGGGCCCGGCCGCTGTCGACCACGCCCACCACTCCGCCGTCCATCTCCTCGCCCGCGCCACCGAAGCCGCCATCTACACCGGCGACCTGCGCCGATGCCGGGAGGCCGCGGCCGTCGCCGACCGGCTCGGGATCGTGCCGCCCGGCACGCTGGGCGGGCTGGCCGCGGCGTTCGAGGGCCGGTACGACGACGCGCGGGACCTGCTGAAGGCGGCAGCCGGGCGCTGCGGTCCCGGAGGCGACCCCACTCTGCTGATCCACTCCGGGATCGCCGCACTCATGCTCGGCGACCACACCGCGGCCGCCACCGCGACCGTCCGGGCGGCCGCCTCCGCCCGGGCCTGGGGTGACGGGGTCACCGTTCCCCAGGCCATGGAGTTCCGGGCGTACGCCGACTTCTGGACCGGGCGGCCACGCGCCGCCGAGGCCGCCACCCTGGAGGCCCTTCGCCAGGCGTACACCACCGGCCAGGACAACGGGGCCTGCCATCTGCAGGCGGCCCTCGCGATGTTCGCCGCGGTCACCGGCGACGAGGACGTCTGCCGGGAGCGCGCCGAGGCCGCCCGCTCCTACGCCCTCGCGCGCGGGCTCGGGCTGCCCGCCGCGCTGGCCCTGTTCGCGCTCGCCTTCCTCGACCTGAGCACCGGCCGCTTCGCCGCCTCCGCGGCCCGGCTGCGCGCCCTCGCCGGATTCGGCCCTGGGCACGGGCACCGGGCCATCCGGCACCTTGCCACACCGCACTACGTCGAGGCCGCCGTCCGCACCGGCGACACCCGCGTCGCCCGGGCCGCCCACGCCGACTACGACCACTGGGCGCGCACCGTGCGCAGCCTCGACGACTTGGCCCTCAGCGCACGCTGCCGGGCCCTGCTCGCCTCCGGCGGGGAGGCCGTCGAGCACTACCGCACCGCCCTCGACCTGCACGCCTCGGGCACCCGTGACTTCGAACGCGCCCGCACGGAGCTGCTGTTCGGCGGTGCGCTACGGCGACTGCGGCACCGGACGGAGGCCCGTGACCGGCTGCACAGCGCCCTCGAGGCGTTCGAGCACTTCGGTTCGCCGCAGTGTGCAGCCGCGGCGCGGGCCGAACTCCGTGTCCTGGGCGAGCCCGTCTCCCCTGTGCGGGGTGCCGACGACCTCGTCGCCCGCCTCACCGCGCAGCAGTTGATGGTCGCGCGCATGGCGGCCGACGGAGCCACCAATCGGGAGATCGCGGCGCGGTTGTCGCTCAGTCCGCGGACCATCGACCACCATCTGCGGGGGGTGTTCGCGCGGTTGGGGATCCGGTCGCGGATCGAGTTGGTGCGGTTGTTGGGGGAGGGGTGAGGGGGGCCGTTCTTCGGCTGCGCGCCGGTGGGGGTTGAGCGCGCCCACGCGGCGGAGCCGCACAGTGTCACCGCCCCGCGCCCCTAGGAGCGTGTCTGAGTAACGGGCAACTGGCCGGGAGGTCGTGATGGGCGGGATCGGTCGTGGTCGCTCGGTCAGCGCCTGTGGGGCCGATGAGCGGGTCGGTCGGAGGGGGATTTCGGCCCGCTGAGGCCGGTGTGGCCGGATGGTCAGCCGGCCAGGACGGCGAGTCCTGCGGTTCCGGCGTGTCGGAAGATCTTGCGGAGGTTGTGGCAGGCGGCCAGCAGTCGCCACTCGCCGCGGGCTCCGTCCTCGCCGCGGAGGAGGAGTTGGCGGCCGTTCTGGCAGGTCATGATCTGGCCGAAGACGGGTTCGACGATCGCTTTGCGGCGGCTGTAGGCGGCCTTGCCGGGCTTCGTCCGCAGTGTGCGGGCCATGCGCTCCTTGAGGGTGGCGCTGGCGGGGATGCGTCCGCGGGGTGCGGGCGGGACCTGTTCGTCGTGGCCGAGTCGGCCGGTGGCCATGAACGTATCGGTGCCGCAGGCGAGTTGGCGCTCTTTGGAGGCCTGCAGGTTGGTCTCGGAGCAGTAGCCGGCATCGACGAGGGCCTGCCCCGGGTGGACGCCGGTGTTCTGCGCGGACTGGTCGAGCATCGGGGTGTAGTTCAGCGCGTCCGAGGCGTTGGTGGTGATGTCGGCGGCCGTGATGACCTGGTGCTCTTCATCGACGACGGCCTGGGCGTTGTAGGCCTGGATGTAGGCGCCGTCGCTGTTCTTCATGATCCGCGAGTCGGGGTCGGTGAAGTTGGCCTGGGCCTTGGGCTTGGGCCGGGCCTTGGCTGCTGCCTGCTCGCCCGCGTCGGTGACGGCCCGCTCGTCGCTGGTCCCGGCGCGTTCCTGACGGCGGCGTTCCTTGTCTTCGGCGTGAGCGCGGGCCTTGTCGGCGGCCTCGGTCTCGATCTGCGCGCGGGCGGCCTGCAGCCTGGCCAGGCGCTTCTCGCGCCGGTCCAGCTCGGCGGGCAGGTCGGCCTCTTTGCCGTCCACGCCGAACCGGGCATCTTCGGCGGTATCGACTGCTTCGGCGTCGTCCAGCAGGGACCGGGCCGTGGCCTCCAGGGCGGCGATCTCGGCTTCGATCTGCTCTTCCTTGCCGATCAGGCGGCCGTAGCTCATCGCCTTGTGCTTGGATGCGCTGGCCTCCAGCTTGGTGCCGTCCAGCGCGACGCGGCCCATCTTGACCATGTCCAGCTTCCGCGCCAGGTGCAGCGACTGCAGGAACAGGCCGGCGAGCGCGTCCAGGTGGCGGCGGCGGAACCGGGCGATCGAGCGGAAGTCCGGAGCCTGGTCGGCGGCCAGGAACCGGAACGCGACGTCATCGACACACTTACGCGTGATCGCCCGCGAGGAGCGCACCCCGGTGGTGTAGCCGTAGATCAGCAGCCGCACCATCAGCCGCGGATCGTAGGGCGGGTAGCCGCGCTTTTCGGTGTAGTCCGCCAGGATCGGCGACAGGTCGAGCACCTCGTCGACCAGGTCGGCAACGAACCGGGCCAGGTGATCCTCGGGCAGCCAGTCGTCCAGCGACGGCGGCAGCAGCAGGACCTGGTGCGGGTCGAACGCCCGGAACGTCTTGTCCACCGCCGCCGGACGACCCTGCGGCTGCTCCTTCTCACCCGGCTCGATCTCGAACAGACCATCCCGATCACGCATACCGAGATCATCCCGCATGAATGATCACGAACCGCAAGCGGGGTGTCCGTTACTGAGACACGCTCCTAGGGGGCGCTTGCTGCTTGCGTCGAGTGGAAAGTGTGTGTATCCCAGCTTCCCCCGAGCCGCGGCGCCAGCCAGCTGGGCGCCTCCGCACGGAAGTCGGTGACGTCGTAGGCACCTGCCCCCGCGGGCAGCGCTCCCAACAGCGGAGCCTCGGCCACGACCGGCAGGTCCGCGAGGTTGCAAAGGGACGCCAGGTCGGGGGAGTCGGGCCAGCTGCCGATGACGACTCCCGCCAGGTCCAGTCCCCGGTGCCGGAGTTCACGCGCCGTCAGCTCGGTGGTGTTCAGGGTGCCGAGGCCCGCCGACGCCACCACCAGCACCGGCGCGTCCAGCAGGCTCGCCGCGTCCGCCAGTGTGCCGCCCTCGTCGTCGAAGCGGACGAGGAGACCGCCCGCTCCCTCGACCAGTACGAGGTCGTACTCGGTGGCCAGTTCCGCCGCCGCCTTCGCCACCGCCACCGGGCGCACCGGGGGCAGGCAGGCCCGCCGCGCGGCGGTCGCGGGAGCCAACGGCTCCGGATAGCGGGCGAGTTCGAGCGTCGTCACGGCGCCCGCGAGCCGGGCCACCTCGTCGGCGTCCCCGCGCTCGTCCGGGCGTACACCCGTCTGCGCCGGCTTGAGGACGGCCACGGAGCGCCCGGCGGCGACGGCCGTGGCGGCGACGGCGGCCGTCGTGACCGTCTTGCCGACCTCCGTGCCCGTCCCCGTGATCACCAGAACCGCCATGTCATCCCTCCCGCGCCGCCGCGCACACCGCGCGTGCGATCCGTGCCACGTCCGCGTCACCCGTGACGTACGGCGGCATCGTGTAGACGAGGTCGCGGAACGGGCGCAGCCACACACCCTCGCGCACGGCGGCCGCCGTGGCCGCCTTCATGTCGACCTCGTGGTCGAGTTGTACGACGCCGATCGCGCCCAGGACGCGTACGTCCCGGACACCCGGCAGCGAGGACGCCTCCGCCAGCCCGTCCAGCAGACCCGCCTCGATCCGCTTGACCTCGGTCTGCCAGTCCTGTCCGAGCAGCAGGTCGATCGAGGCGCAGGCCACCGCGGCGGCCAGCGGATTGCCCATGAAGGTCGGTCCGTGAGCCAGGACCGGGACCTCACCGCGTGAGATGCCCTCGGCCACCCGCGCCGTGCAGAGCGTCGCCGCCATCGTCATATAGCCGCCGGTCAGCGCCTTGCCGACGCACATCACGTCCGGCGTGACGCCGGCGTGCTCCGCCGCGAACAGCGCGCCCGTACGGCCGAAACCGGTCGCGATCTCGTCGAGGACGAGCAGCACGTCGTGCGCGTCGCAGGCCTCCCGCAGCACCCGCAGATACGAGGGGGAGTGGAACCGCATCCCGCCCGCGCCCTGTACCACCGGCTCCACGATCACCGCGGCGAGCTCGTCGGCGTGCCGCTCGATCAACTCGCGCAGATGGTCGGCGTACGACTCCTCGTACCCGGCCGGCGGGGCGTCGGCGAACACCTGGCGCTGGAGCACGCCCTGCCACAGGTCGTGCATCCCGCCCTCGGGGTCGCACACCGACATGGGCTGCCAGGTGTCCCCGTGGTAGCCGCCGCGCCAGGTCAGCAGCCGCTGCTTGCCCGGGCGGCCGAGCGAGCGCCAGTGCTGGAGGCACATCTTGACGGCGACCTCGACCGAGACCGAGCCGGAGTCGGCGAGGAAGACGTGCTCCAGGCCCTCGGGCGTGATGTCGACCAGACGCTTCGCCAGCCGTACGGCGGGCTCGTGGGTGAGCCCGCCGAACATGACATGGCTCATGCGCTCCAACTGGTCGCGCGCCGCGTCGTTGAGGACCGGGTGGTTGTAGCCGTGGATGGCCGACCACCAGGACGACATGCCGTCGACCAGTTCGCCCGAGCCGTCCGCCAGCCGCAGGCGTACGCCGCTCGCCGACTCGACGACGAGCGGTTCCTGGCGGCCGGGCATGGGGCCGTACGGGTGCCAGACGTGCCGCCGGTCCAGCTCCAGCAGTTCGGCCACGGGCAGCAGGGACGGCTCGGACAGATCAGGCATTGGGGGCGAGATCCGTTCCGGCACCCCTGCGGCGTACGGCGACGAGATCCGTACGCGCTTCGGAAGGCTGCTCGTCCTTCGCCTGCTCCTTCGCCGCCACCTTCACGGAACCGCAGACGCCACCGCCCTCGTGGGACCCGCACCCGGCGTCGGCGTGCGAGCCACAGCCGGTCTCGGCGTGCGAACCGCAGCCTCCGCCCGTCGTCACGCGGTGTTTCGGCAGGGTCAGCTCGCCCGCGCCCTCCACCTCGAACCCGGCGTCCGCGATCATCTCCAGGTCGGCCTTGCCCGCCTGGCCCTCGCTGGTGAGATAGTCGCCGAGGAAGATCGAGTTGGCGAGGTTGAGGGCGAGGGGCTGCATCGTGCGCAGATGGACCTCACGGCCGCCCGCGATACGCACCTCGACGTCCGGGCAGACGAAGCGGACCATCGCCAGGATGCGCAGACACCGCTGCGGCGTGAGGTTCCACTCCTTGGCGAGCGGGGTGCCCTCGAAGGGGATCAGGAAGTTCACCGGAACGGAGTCCGGGTCGAGCGCGCGCAGCGCGTAGACGACGTCGACGAGGTCCTCGTCCGACTCGCCCATGCCCGCGATCAGACCCGAGCAGGCGGACAGACCCGCCGCGTGCGCCTTCTGGACCGTGTCCACCCGGTCGGCGTACGTGTGCGTGGTCGTGATGTCCCCGTACGTCCCCTCGGACGTGTTCAGGTTGTGGTTGTAGGCGTCCGCGCCAGCCTCGCGCAGCCGCTCGGCCTGGCCGTCGGAGAGCAGACCGAGGCAGGCGCACACCTCTACGTTCTCGTTCTGGTCCTTGATCGCCTTGATGGTGTCGGAGACCCGGTCCACGTCACGGTCCGTCGGACCGCGACCGCTGGCCACCAGGCAGACCCGCTTGGCGCCCCCGGCGAGCCCGGCCGCCGCGGCCTGTGAGGCCTGGTCGGGCTTGAGCCACGTGTACTTGAGGATGTCGGCCTTGGAGCCGAGGCGCTGCGAGCAGTACGAGCAGTCCTCGGGGCACAGACCGGACTTCAGATTGACCAGATAGTTGAGTTTCACTCGACGGCCGAACCAGTGCCGGCGGACTTTTCCGGCCGCGGCCACCACGTCGAGCACGTCGTCGTCGGACGTGGCCAGCACGGCCAGCGCCTCGTCACGGGTCGGCAGCTCGCGCCGAAGCCCCTTGTCCACCAGCGTGTTCAGCAGGTCCATGAGATCCGATCCTGACGTATGCGAGCCGCTGCGGCCAAGGAGAGTTTGCACAAGAGAGACGGTTCGACGTGTGGGGTATGTAACACGACCACCCCAGTACGTAGGGTCCACAGAGAGCACGGAAGACCAGGTCAGAGGCCAAGAGTCCGGATCTCACCGCCGATTTGGTGAGAGACATGAGCGAGACGCAAGGGCCAGTGGATCAGTATGGAGGGTTCCTACAACACCCCGAATGGGCTGTTCCCTCAAGCGCCGTGCGTAGCTGATGCCGAGTTCCCGGGCCACCGCGGTGACCGTCTAGCCCGAGGAGTCGACGAGCGCGATCGCGTCCCGCTTGAACTCCTCGGTGTACCGCTTCGTGTATTTGCTTCCCACCTGGGGCTACTTCCTCTAGAACCTCAGGTCCCAGTCTCCAGGTGTCCACGATCAAAGGGAAGCTTCACTACTACCAGGTCGACGAATGGGGCCAGGGCCTCCCAGCAGCCCGCGGGTCCCGAGGCACAGCCGACCAGTCACTACCGGTCGGCCGCCGCCGTGTTCGTCCCGCCGCCGTACGCCTCGGCGACCAGCCGCAAGGGGTCCGACCGCACGCCGAAGCGGTCGCGCAGTGCACGCCGCGCGGCGTGCACTCCGCACATCCCGTGCACCGCCTGGCCCGGTGGGGTGGAGGCGGAGCACAGGTAAACGCCCGGGAGCGGTGTTCGGTAGGGGTCCCAGCGGGCGGCCGGTCGCATCACCAGTTGCCAGGCGGTCGTCGCGCCGCCGGAGATGTCCCCGCCCACGTAGTTGGGGTTGTGCAGGCCCTGCTCGGCCGCGGTGACCACGTGCTCGGCGAGGATCAGGTCCCGGAAGCCGGGGGCGAACCGTTCCACCTGTTGCTTGATCTGTTCGCTGACGTCCCTGGTGGACCCGTTCGGTACGTGGGCGTAAGTCCAGAGCACATGCCGTCCGGCAGGGGCACGCCCCGGGTCCACCACCCCCGGTTGTACGGCCAGCACGAACGGACGCTCGGCGTGCCGGCCGGCCGCCACGTCGGACTCCGCCCGTACCGCCTCGGCGCGTGAACCCACCAGGTGCAAGGTGCCCGCCTTCGCACAGTCCGGTGCGGACCACGGCACCGGACCGCACAGGGCGAAGTCCACCTTGCACGCCGCGCCGCCGTGCCGGAAGCCGCGCAGTTGACGGCGATACCGTTCGGGCAGTCGTGGGCCCGCGATCTCCAGCAGGGCACCCGGTGCGACGTCCAGGAGAACGGCCCGCGCGGGTGGCAGTTCGTCGAGCGACCCGACCCGGTGGCCGGTGACGATGCGGCCACCGTGCTCGGTCAGCTGCCCCACCATCGCGTCGACGATGGCCTGGCTGCCGCCGATCGGCAGCGGCCAGCCGACGGAATGGGCGAGCGACCCGAGGAGGAGGCCCACGCCGGCCGACGCGAGCGTGCGCGGCGGCGCGATCGAGTGGCACGCGACGCCCGTCAGCAGGGCGGGGGCGAGATCGCCGCGGAACCGGGCGTTCCACCACGGCGACGCCTGTTCGGTGACGCGCAGCCCGAGGCGTGCGAGGGCCGTCACCTGCGGGGGGATCCCGCGCAGGTCGGACATCGCCGCCTCCACCAGCGGTTCCGTCCGATCGACCAGAGGGCGGAGCAGGCGGGACCAACTGGATCCGTCCGGTCCCAACCCGGCGGCGGTACGGTCCAGGTCACGCCACGCCACCGCGGCCCGGCCGCTGTCCAGCGGGTGCGCGTACGACGCCTCCGGCCAGGCCATCCGGACACCCTGGGAGGCCAGATCGAAGGCGCGGAAGAACGGGGACGCGACGGCCATCGGGTGCACCGCCGAGCAGACGTCGTGACGGTATCCCGGCAGGGTCAGTTCCCGCGTGCGGACGCCGCCGCCCACGCTGTCGGCCGCCTCGTGGACCTGGACCCGCAGCCCGGCGGCGGCCAGGACCAGGGCGGCCGCGAGCCCGTTCGGGCCGGAGCCGACCACGACCGCGTCGATGTCGTTGTCGCCCACATCATCTCCGATCCAAAGTTGATCCGAGGTTGATCCGATACAAGCCGTTCGAGCGCGACGTTCCCGGCCGACCGGCCGGCCGGGAACGTCGGCGGCTACCCGCTCACCCGCCCGATCGCACGCGTGCCGCCATCGTGCGCACGGTGCGGACCTCGTGCACCTGGGCCAGCGGGATGGTCACGCCGAAGCGCTTGCGCACCTCGCTGAGGAGCCGGATGGCGGTCAGCGAGTCGGCGCCGAGGTCGTACAGGTCCGTCTCCGGCGTGACCGGGGGCACGCGCAGGATGCGGGACCACACGTCCGCCAGCTCGGCCTCCACGGACCCGCCCGCCGGGAGCCCATCCGCTGGCGTCGGCTCCGCGGGGACCGCCGGGACCGCCGGGACCGCCGGAGTGGCCGGTTCGGCGGGTGTCGGCGGCTCCAGCTGGATCGCGGTGAGCCGGCCGCGGTCGACCTTGCCGTTGCGGGTGAGCGGCAGCGCGTCGTGCCAGACCACCAGGGTCGGGATCATGTAGCCGGGCAGGTGCACGGCCAGCCGCCCGCGCAGCTCGTCCAGTCCGGGGCGGTTCGCACCGGCCGGGACCAGGTGGGCCGCCAGGCGGTCGCCGTACGTCCCGGCCTGTCGGACCACGACGGCCTGCTGGATCTCGGGCAGGGCCGTCAGCCGCGTCTCGACCTCGCCCGCCTCGATCCGGTAGCCGTTGACCTTGATCTGGAAGTCGCTGCGGCCGAGAATCTCGATCGACCCGTCCGGCAGGAATCGGCCCAGGTCACCGGTGCGGTACAGCCCGTCCGCGAAGCGGTGCGCGGTGCGCGCGGGGTCGCCGTGGTAGCCCTGGGCCACGCCGGTGCCACCGGCCCAGATCTCTCCGGCCACCCAGTCCGGTCGGTCCCAGCCCTCGGGGCCGCGGACGTGGGCGGTGTTGTTGCGGTTCGGCCGCCCGTACGGCACCGGCCGACTGCCGTCGTCCTGGGCGTCCACCGGGTGGAGGATGTTCCAGATCGTCGTCTCGGTCGGGCCGCCCAGCGAGACGACCTCGAGGTCGGGCTTGAGCCGGAGGAGCGCTGCGGGGAACTCCGGCGGGATCCGGTCACCGCTCATCATGACCAGCCGCAGCGCGCCGATCCGGCCCGGCGCCGACTCGGCCTCCTCGCTCAGCATCGCCATGATCGCCGGCACCGAGTTCCACACCGTCACGCGGTGCTCCGCGCAGAGGTCCAGCCAGTGGGCGGGATCTGCCGCCCGGTCCGCGTCCGGCAGCACGATCGCCGCGCCGACCGACAGCGCGCCGAACACGTCGTACACGGACAGGTCGAAATTGAACGCGCTGATGCCGAAGAAGCGGTCCGTGGCGTCGACGCCGAACCGGGCCGTGCAGTCGGCGACCACGTTCGCGACGTTGCGGTGACTGACCATCACACCCTTGGGCTGTCCGGTGGTACCGGAGGTGTAGAGCACGTACGCGAGGTCGTCGGTGGTCGCCCCAGCGGCCGGCTCCACCGGCTCGACGGGCACCACCGGCCGCGCCGAGTCGAGCAGCAGCGTGTCCGGCTCCGTACCGGGCGCGCCGCTGCCGGGCACGTTGGCGGGCACGTTGGTGAGCACACACCGCGCCCCGCCGTCGCGGAGCAGGTACGCGCGTCGCTCGTCGGGTAGGTCCGCGTCGACCGGCAGATACGCGGCCCCGGCGAGCAACGAGGCCAGGATGCCGATGATCTGCTCCGGCCCGCGCCGCATGACCAGCCCGACCAGGTCGCCGCGGCCGACCCCGCGCTCCCGCAGCCACGCGGCGGCGCCCTGCGCGCGGTGGAGCAGTCCGCCGTAACTCACGACGCCGCCCGTGGTGATCACCGCCGGGGCGTCGGGACGCGCCGCGGCCTGTGCGACGGCGTCCTCCCACAGCATGCGCGTGGCCAGCGGCGCCGCGGTGTCGTTGGTCTCGGCCCGCCGCCGCCGCTGGTCCTCGGGCAGCAGGTCGTGCGTGGTCTCCGTCCAGCCCGCCGCGTCGCAGAGCTGGTTCAGCAGCTGCTGGAAGCCGGCGACCAGGGCGGCCGGAAGCCCGGCCGGGAACAGCCGGTCCGCCGAGTCGACCCGCAGGACCAGGTCGCCCGCCTGCTCCATCGCGAAGACGTCGAGGTGGGTTCGCGGAGCCTGGCCGACCGAGAAGACCTCCCGGCCGAACAGCTCGAGCGCGGCTCCGTCGAGGCCGGAGCGCTCGTGCCCGATGACGGAGGTGAACGCGTACGGCGCCTGCGGGTACGCGGTGCCGGACCCGGCCGCCTGGCGCGACGCGGCGCCGAAGGCGTGCCCGTGCTCCGCGGCGGCGCGCATCCGCTGCTGCACCGGCGCACAGCGCTGCGCGAACGTGGCCGCCGGGTCGATGGCGACCTCGACGGGCAGGACGTCCGAGAAGCCGCCGATCGCGCCGCGGGGCGGCAGGAGACTCCCGGCGGTGCGCTCCACCGTCGTGGCGATCGTGAACCGCTCGCCGCCGCCCCAGTACGCCAGCACCTGGCCGTAGGCGGTCAGCAGCGCCGCGCTCGGCGTGATGCCCAGGCGGAGCGCGTGCGCCTTGAACGCGGCCCAGCGCCCGGCGGTCAGCCGTACCTGACGCTGCGTGAACCGCGGCCTGGCCACCGGGGGATTGGGGGCCAGCGGCAGGTCGGGGGCGAGCGCGAGGTCGTCGAGCCGTTCGCGCCAGAAGGCGAGGGAGCGCTGGGCCTCGGCGTCGTCCCGGGGGCCCTTCGGTTCCGCGACCTCGCCGGAGAACGCGCTCTCCGTCTCCGTGGGGGCGTCGCCCTGGTAGGCCCGCCACCATTCCCGGAAGAACAGGAACATGCTGCCAGCGTCCATGGTCAGCCGGTCATGGTTGACGTGCAGCACCATCCGGTCGTCGGCCAGGACGCTCACCTCGACGTGCACCGACGGCGCCCGGTCCGGTGAGGCGACCCGGTGCGAGGCGCGCTCCCGGTAGGTGGCCCGCGCCTGGTCGCGTGCCCGGCGCGGCAGTCGCCGCAGGTCCCGGATGCGGACGTGCACCGGTACGTCGTCGTGCACCACCTGGCACCCGTCGGAGGCGAACGTGGTGCGCAGCGCCGGATGCCGCGCCACCACGGTGCGCAGCGCCGCCTCCAGCCGCGCTACGTCCCAGTGCCCCTCGATCTCGTGGTAGACGTTACCGGCGCCGCCCGGTTCGGGGTCGTAGCTGGTGAGGATCATGACTGACCTTTCGGAGTTACGCGGGGGCGGCCTGTTTCGCCTGGCCCACTTACGCGTGGGCGGCCTGCTTTCGTCCGGCCCACTTGGTGGTCGGCACGGCCACCAGCCCCGCTCCCAGCAGCAGGAGCCCCAGGACGATCCAGCCCGCCGTGCCGACGGTCAGGCACAGCGTGGTGACCAGGGCCTGGGAGGTGAGGCGTCCTATCGCCGTGCCGTTGGAGAGCAGCCCGAGGTACTCGCCCTGTGCCTCCGCGGGGGCCAGGCCGAAGCTCAGCTCGTAGACCGATGCGGTCGACCAGATCTCCCCGAGGGTGTACACGACGATGGCGACGATGAGGGCGACCGTGGCAGGGGCCGCCGACATGTGCCCCAGGAAGCCGATCAGCGCGAGCGAGGCCAGGAAGGCGAGCCCCGCTCTGACCATGACCCGGGCTGCCGAGAGCGGAGACTCCATCCCCTGGGACAGCCGTACCTGCAGGAGCACCACCAGGACGGTGTTGAGCGGGACCACCAGCCCCACGACCCAGCGCGGCACCTGGGTATGCAGCGAGATCCACAGCGGCAGGACCAGGGTGAGGACCGGGAACTGCTGCATGATCACCGCGTTGATCCCGATCAGCGTCAGGTAGGGGCGGTCGGTGAAGACTCGCCACCGCCTGCTCGCGGTGCCGGTGCCCTTGGTGCCCGGCACGCGCGGCATCCTGAGCGTCATCAGCGCGCACACGGCGAACGACAGGGCGTCGCAGGCGATCATCGACTGGTAGGCGAGCGGGCTGTCCACGTTGATGGTGAACGCCGCCACTGGGCCGACCAGGGTGACGCCCAGGTTCATCGCGGTGCGCAGGCGGGAGCGCAGCTGGGCCGCCCGCTCGCCTCCGGCGGCGCGGACCAGCGGCCCGCGCGAGGAACTGCTCGCCGAGGCCGCCAGGAAGGCGATGGTGGTGACTGCCACGAACGAGACCAGTGAGCGGGTGAGCAGCAGGGCGCCGGTCGCGAGTGCCTCCGCGACCAGCGACACGACATAGGTCTCGCGCGGTCCGTGGCGGTCGGCAATGCGGCCCACGGGGACGCCGGCCAGCATGCCGATCAGGCCCGAGACCGTGAGCCAGAGCCCGACCTCGGCCGGCGTCAGGCCGACGCAGCGCACGAAGTAGAGCGAACTCGTGGTCAGGAACAGGCCGTTGCCGGCGGAGTTGATCAGCGTGGACCAGTAGAGGTTGCGCCCCGGGCCGGGCTCCGGCAGCACGGACGTCAGTGCGCGGCGGATCGCGGCCCAGGGCGGCGTGGCTGTCTGCGTCACACCGTTTCCGGGGCTTGTACGGTCACGGCCTGCGAGAACCACGCGGCCGCGGCGAGGGTGCGCTCGCGGACCTGCTCCTCGCTGTCGCCGACGATGATCACGGCGCCGGCCTTCATGTTCGACGCCGCGCTGAACGACGGGATCTGCGAACCGGGGCCGATGCTGATGGCGGCCTCCACGCAGCCGGGCTGCGCCAGGAGCTCCGACTCGTCGGGCACGTGCTCCGCCACGCCGGCCGGTGCCTGGAGGTGGACCCAGCCGCACTGCTCCTTGCTGGGCTCGGCCGGCTCCCCCGGGGGCAGGCCCAGCGCCGCGCGGGCCCACTCGTCGGACAGGTCGACGCCGAAGCGGCGCAGCACGATGTCCTGGACGACGCCGCCGCCCAGGCGGCCACCGACCTCGCTGAACGTGAGCTCGCCGTCCTTCTCGAAGGCCTCGGCGTGGAAGATACCGTCCTCGTGGCCGAGGGCGTCGAGGACCCCGGTCAGCAGGGACTGGGCCTTCGAGTAGAGGTCCGGGTTCTCGTTCGGGTCGAGCAGGACCGATCCGACCAGTCCGCCGGACTTGATGTCGATCACGTTCTGGAAGTAGCGCGAGACCGAGAGCGCCCGGACGACTCCGGCCCGCACGACCCCGTCGAGGTGGAGTTCCTCCCCCTCCATGAACTCCTCCACCAGCCAGGGGCCGCGGGGAGGCTGCTGGTAGGTCTCGACGAGGGAGGCCAGCTCGGCGGCGTCGGAGACGACGTGGGTGTCCTGCGAACCGGCGCCGGTGAGCGGCTTGATGACGATCGGATAGGTCAGCTGCTCGCCGTCCAGGTCGGACAGGAGGTCCGGCATCTGCGCACCGGCCACGGGAAGTCCCGCCTCGCGGACGAGGCGCTTCTGAACGAACTTGTCACGCAGGGCGATCGCGGCGGAGAGCTTCATGCCGACCGCCTTGCCGTGCTCGGCGAGCAGCGCCGCGGCGACGATCGGCCACTCGCCGATCGTGCACACGAAGTCGAACTCGTCGATTGCGATCTCGGCCCTGGCCAGGCCGGCCAGGATCTGCTCCACATCGCCGTCGTTCGGCACGACCACGTGGGTCGCGTCGGGGGCGTGGGACTTGGCCCTGCGCACGTGCCGGGGAGCGATCACGGACACCACATCGGCATGGTGCTCCTTGAGCGCCAGGAACGCCGGGGTGTTCCAGCCAATCATCAGAACTCGGGGAGAAACGGTGGTGGACATTTGTGCACGCCTATCCATAGGTCGTTGACCGGCTGCCCGCGCCGCCGAGGGCAAGGGCGACCAGTTTGTTCGCTGGCTCAATCGGGGCGGGACGGCGAACACAGAATTTGCTGCGGAATGTGCGCCCCCGGTACTGCGGCAGGTCTTCGGTTTCGCTGCCGGCCGTCGCCGCTTCATCCCCGACAGGCATTCCATTCGGGGAATCTTCTATCAGCCTGCTGGTGATCACGTCAAAGGATAAAAACGCCGGGACAAATTCCTTCGATCTCCCTCGAAGGGCACGGCCCCGGCGTAGTTGATCTTTGATGGGTTTTGGGTCGTTTGCCCAGGGGGAGGGGTGCGAGTTGCCAGACGAGCGCGGCCTCTGATGATCTTTCAGGTTCCTACGCCAGAAGATCGTCTCAGGAGCCGCGCTCGTGTCCGCATCCTCCCTGATCAGCCCTGTCCTTGGCCAGCTCACCGATCTCGCGCTGTGGGAGGCCGAGCTCGCCGCCGACCCTGTGGCAGTGGAATCCGCGCTGGTCAGCAGGTTGCGGCAGGTCCCTGACCGGCGTGCGGAGCGTGGGCGGCGGCATCCCCTGGTGGTGATCCTGGTGCTGGCCGCGTGCGCGACGCTGGTGGTCGGTGGTGACTCCATGACCGCGATCTGGCAGTGGTCCGCCCGCGCCCCGCAGGTCAAACTGGCCCGCCTCGGCGCCCGGTACGACCCGCTGGCCGGCCAGTACCTTGTGCCCAGCGAGCGCACCTTCCGCCGCGTGCTCGCCGACCTGGATGCCGACGTGCTGGACGCGGCGACCTGCGCATACGTCACCGACGTCGCGACCGGAAAGGCACCGACGCCCGAGGTCCCGGACACCCCGGGGCCCATCGAGCGCGAACAGCGCCGCGCCGCCCAGCGGGCCGTGGAACACCCGGCGCCGGCCGGGCTGCTGCCCGCTGCGGCTCTCGACGGCAAGGCCCTGACCGGCGCCCGCACCGAATCGGGGCGGGTCTTCCTGGTCGGGGCGGTCGACCACGCCAGCGGCGCGGTCCTCGGCCAGAGGCAGGTTCCGGACAAGCGCGGCGAGGGCGAGGCGGCCCGCATGCTGCTGGCCCAACTCGCCTTGTCCGGCCGGGTGTTCACCCTGGACGCCCTGCACACCACGAAGAAGACCGCCCACCTGATCACGGACCGGCTCGACGCCCACTACGTCCTGATCCTGAAGGGGAACCAGCCGCTGGCCCGCGCCGCCGCCCAGGCGCTGCTGGCCGGTACCGACGCCGAGTGGACCGAGACCACCGAGGCCGAGGACGACCGTGGGCACGGGCGCACCAAGCGTCGCACGATCCGCACCGCCCAAGCCGACGACGCCCTCTTCCCCGGCGCGGGACAGGTCTTCCGCCTGCGCCGTGACACCGGCGGCCTCGACGGAACCTGGACCGGGAAGGAGATCGTCTTCGGCGTCACCAGCCTGCCCGCCCACCTCGCAGGCCCCGCTCACCTCAACCACTACGAGAGGGTCCACTGGTCCATAGAAAACAAGATCCACTGGGTGCGGGACGTCACCTTCCATGAGGACAACTCCCAGGTCAGGACCGGCACCGCACCCCGAGCACTGGCCAGCTTCCGCAACCTGGGCATCAGCACGCTCCGCCTGGCCGGACGAGCCAACATCGCCCACGCCCGCCGCGATCTCCTCAACCACAACGACGCCTTCGCCGTCTACGGCATCTGATCAACTACCACGAAGCCGGACACAACCGAACAACGCCGGGGCCGTGCCTCGAAGGGGGCTTTTGCGACCCTTCGAGGGGTGGCCGAGCGTCTCGATAGTAAAAAGATCTTGAAGGTTTCATGCGGGTGCTTATATGGCAGAACAGGGCGAAACGATCAGCGCAAAACGTCATCAAACGCCCATTCGGGCTTTGCCTTGGTCGCAAAATCCCTGCGTCGGCCCTGACGGCCTGTGATCGTGCGTTTACTGTTTTCCAGTGCGGCATGGGCATGATTGGGAGCGTGTGCATCGAGCCCCACTCCGATTGGAGCGAAGCCCATTTGCTCGTGCGGGAGTGGCGCAGGCCGATGTGCTGGGTGGATCGATTTCGAAACCGGGGTTTTCACCCTGTCTGGCCGGGGGACGTCGGGGACGATCCCCAGTCGGCCGTATTGTGAATGCGATCTAGAAGGGGTGGACTATGTCTGCGGACGGGGGCGTCGCGATTTCCGGGGAGATCCCGGTCATGGCACGCGATGTAGCGGTTATCGGGATGGCCGTCCGGATGCCGGAGGCCGACGATCTGTCGCAGTTCCTGGCGAATCTCCAGGACGGCCGCGACAGCGTCCGGGAGCTGTCCGCTGAGCGCCGTAGCCGTACGTCACTGTCGATCGACGCGCGGTACCAGCTCAACGGCTACATCGAGGACATCGACTCGTTCGACGACGAGGTCTTCGGGATCTCCCCGGGCGAGGCGCGGAACATGGCGCCGGAACACCGGCTGCTCCTGCAGAGCGCGTACCAGGCGCTGGAGAACGCCGGATACGATCCGACCTCGCTCGACGGCACCCGGACCTCGGTCTACGTCGGCGACACCCGGCTGGTCTACCAGCAGCTCGCCCGCCAGGTCGAGCCGACCATGGTGATGGGCACCCACGCCGCAGCCACTGCGGGCCGGATCGCACGGTTCTTCGGGCTCCGCGGGCCGGCCGCCATGGTCGACTCGTCCTGTTCGTCGGCCCTGCTCGCCGTCCACCACGGCGTGAACGACCTACTGCTCGGCGACGCCGAGCTGGCCCTGGTCTGCGGCGTCAACCTGAACCTCTTCGGCGACCCGAAGGACGACGAGGACGAGCTGGACCTCGGCATCCGGTCCGCGGACGGCAAGACCCGGGCGTTCTCGGCGGATGCGGACGGCACCGGCTCCGGCGAGGCCGTCGTCAGCGTCCTACTCAAGCCGCTGGACCGGGCACTGCGCGACGGGGATGTCGTCCATGCCGTCATCAAGGGCACCGCGGCCAACAATGTGGCGGGCCGCTCCGGCAGCCTCACCGCGCCGGACAGCTCGGCGCAGGCCGAGGTGATCGAGCAGGCATGGGCGAAGGCCGCCGTCGACCCCACCACGATCTCCTACATCGAGGCGCACGGGACCGCCACGCGGCTCGGCGATCCGATCGAGATCGAGGCCATCGACCTGGCGTTCAGCCGAGTGACGGACCGCAAGCAGTTCTGCGCGCTCTCCTCGGTGAAGAGCAACATCGGCCACACCTGGAGTGCGTCGGGCCTGGCCGGCCTGGTCAAGGCGGTGCTCGCACTGCGGAACCGGCAGCTCTTCCCCAGCCTCCACGCGCAGACGATGAGCCCGCTGATCGACTTCGCGAACTCGGCGGTCACCGTGACCAGGGAACTGACGCCGTGGGAGCCGGCCGTTGGCGTCCGCCGGGCCGGCGTCAGCGCGTTCGGCGTCATGGGGACCAACGTGCACGCCGTCCTGGAGGAGGCGCCCGCCCGTGAGGAACCGGGCCCCTCCTCGAACACCGGCAACTGGATCCCCGTTTCGGCGAAGACCGCCACGGCGCTCGCCGCCAATGTCGAGGCCCTGCGGTCCTGGCTCGTCGAGCACCCGGACCTGTGCATCGAGGACGTCCAGCGCACCCTGGTCACGGGCCGGCAGCACTTCCCGTACCGAGCCTGCGTCACCGCGGCCGATACGGCCGGGCTCACCGCCGCGCTCGTCGACCCCGCGACGACCGGCCCGGAGAGCAGCGCCGCGGTCACCGTGATCCTGGTCTCCGGAAGGTGCACGGCGTCGGCCTCGCTGACCGCCTCCCTGCGTCGCGCGCACCCCGAGTTCGACCGGCTGTACGTCCAGGCCGAGCAGGCCGCCGGTGCGCACGCCGGAGACCCGAAGGCGGGCCAGTTCGCCTTCCAGTACGCGATGTACGGCCTGCTGGGGCGGATGGGCGTCGAGTCGCGCCACGTCGTCGGGGAGGGCGTCGGCAAGCTGGTGATCGACGCGAGCCTCGGCCGGGTCGAACTCGCCGAAGCGGTAAGGCAGGCGGTGAACGCCGAGGACGCCGACGCCGGTGACCTGGACGCCCGCGTCGACCGTCTGCTCGCCGCGCTGGGCGACCAGCGGGTGCTGTTCGTCGAGGCCGGCCCCATGTCGACGGTCTCCTCGGCGGTCGCGGGCCGCGGTGGCGCCGCACGCTCCGTCGTGGCGCTCGCCGAACGCCCCGATGCCTTCGAGGTCTTTGTATGTGACATGTATCTGACAGGGGCCCGCTGGAGGTGGGCGGAGACCGCCGGCGACGGTCGCAGGATCGAGCTGCCCTCCTATCAGTTCGACCGCACCCGCTGCTGGCTGGACCCCGCCAACACGGTGGCGCCCGCCCCGCAGGTCGGCGAAGCGGTCACCGGCGCGACGGTCGCCGCCGACCCGGCCCAGGCCGTTCAGCCCGCCGATGTGCTCGGGTCGGTCCTGGCGGCCTGGCAGGGCGTGCTAGGCATCGAGACCATCGCTCCCGACGAGTCCTTCTTCAACCTCGGCGGCGACTCGATCGGTGCCATCCAGGTGCTCAACCGGCTCCAGACGGTGTACGGCGTGGAGCTCGACCCCTACGCGATCTTCGACTACGAGACGCCGGCCGAACTCGCCGCCCACCTGGAGAAGTTGGCGGACATCACCACCTTCGCCACCATGACGCCCGCCGTGCAGGGCGCGCCGCCGGACCTCGACGCCGCGCCGACCTCCGCGGAGCAGCTGAACGTATGGCTCGCGGCCGAGTTCGCGGGCGGCTCGGTGGCCTTCAACCTGATCCGCAGCTTCGAGCTGACCGGGACGGTCAACACCGAGGCGCTGCGGCGCGCCCTGGATGCACTGGCCGCACGGCACGACGCGCTGCGGGCCGTCTTCTCCTACGCGGACGAGGAGTTGACCCAGCGGATCACCCCGGCGGCCGGATTCACCGTGCCGCTGGAGCTGCTGGAAGCGCCGCTGGACGGGGACGCGCACGGCGCCGTGGACAGCGTCGCGCTGGCCAAGGCCTTCGCCTCCCGTCCGTTCGACCTAGCGAAGGGCCCCCTGCTGCGGGCCCAGTTGGCGTCCATCGGCGCCGACCGCCACCTGCTGACGCTCTGCACCCACCACGTCGTCGTCGACGGGTGGTCGCTGGGGCTGCTGGTCCGGGACCTGGGCGCCTACTACGCCCACTTCGACCGCGGCGCGGCCCTGGACCTGCCGGAGATCGGCATCAGCTACGGCGAGCACTACCGCAAGCTGGCACAGCAGGCAGGCGGCCGCCACGACGATGCCGCCGCCTACTGGCTCGACCGGTTCGGCACCCCGGTGGCGGCCCTCGACCTGCCGGCCGCCCCCGTCGCCTCGGAGGGCCTCCCCTGCTACCGCGGCGCCTACCGGCACTACGAGCTCCCCGTGCCGCTGTGGCAGCGGCTCAAGTCGTTCTGCCAGGCCGGCGGGGTGACGGTGTTCACCTCGATGCTGAGCGCCGTCGCCGCCGCGCTCCACGGGTACAGCCGGGATGGCGACCTGGTCATCGGCACCCTGATCGCGGGGCGCAACAGCGAGTCGCTGGAGCAGCTGGTGGCGATGCTGATCCGGTCCCTGCCGCTCCGACTGAGGGTCGACGCTGACGGCGGCTTCGAGCAGCTGTCGGAGAGGGTCCGCACCACATTCGTCGACGCCCTGCGCAACAGCGACTACCCGTACGAGGAACTGGTGGAGGAGCTGCAGCAGCGCGGCCTGCTCCAGGCCTCAGGCCTGTTCGACGTCATCGTGGCGTTCCAGCAGTTCGGCGAGGACGGCGAGGCGCCGCACAGCGCTCTCGCGGGCCCCGGCCTCACCGTCCGGCCGGTCGAGGTGAACCTGGACACCAGGGACGTCCCGATCAACATCATGATGGCGGAGGAGGAGGGCACGGTCCGCTCGGCCATCCGCTTCGACAGCGGCCGGTTCACCGCGGAGATGATCGACCGGCTCTGGGCGGACATCAGCCGCCTGCTCGACCGGGCGCTCGACGACCCCTCGGCCCCGATGCGCCTCGCCGCGAGCCCGGCCGACGGCACGACGGCCGAGCCGGCCACTGCAGCCGCCCCCGCCCTCGCTCCGGCCGGAGCGCAGGGGCCCTCCGACGCCGTCACCCAGGACCTCGCGGGGATCTGGTGCGAGGTGCTGGGCGTCTCCGACGTCACGGAGGAGGACCGGTTCTTCGATGTCGGCGGCAACTCGCTGCGCGCCATCAAGCTGCTGGCACGGGTCCAGAGCCGACTGGGCGTCACGCTCGACCTGAAAACGTTCTTCGTCAGCCCCACGATCGCCGGCCTCGCCGAGGCCCTGGCCGAGGCCCAGCGGCAGGTGGTCGCACCGATCCCGAGCCTGGGCGGCCCGGGGGAGTACGAGGGCTCCCGCACGCAGGACCTGCTGATGGAGATCGACCGCGGGAGCGCCTACCCCGGTGCCTTCCACCGCAACGACCTGCAGGAACTGCGCGGCCCGCTCGACCCGTCGCTGCTGCGGCGCGGCTTCGAGCTGCTGGTCGAGCGGCACGAGAGCATGCGGACGACCTGCGACCTCGTCGACGGTCGGACGGTGCAGACCGTGCACGCGCCGGGTGCCCTCCCCCTCAACTACCGCTTCCGTGACATGACCGGCAGCTCCGCGGAGCAGGTCCACGAGTTCGTGGTCGCCCGCAAGGACGAGCCGTTCGAGACGGCGTGGGAGCCGCTGGTGCGGGCCGACCTGATCCGCCTCGACACCGACACCCACCTGCTGCTCACGTCGATCCACCACGTGTTCGCCGACGGTTCGTCCGCGCGGGTGCTCTTCCGCGATTGGCACGAGCTGTACGAGGCACTGGTGGCCGGACGCGCCGCCGACCTGCCGGAACTCCCGATCCAGTACAAGGACGCCGCGGCCTGGCGCAACGACCGGCTGACCCCCGAAGTCCGCAGCGAGCACCGGGAGTTCTGGCGCCGGGAGCTGAGCGGGCTGGCCGTGCCAGTAACGCTTCCGGCCGACCTGCCGCGGCCCGAGGTCAGCGCGCTCGCCGGCGACCGGCTCTACCTGACCCTCCCGACCGACCTCGCCGAGCGGTTCGGGGCGCTCGCCCGGCAGCACTCGGTCACCGAGTTCACCGTCGGCTGGTGCGCGGTCGGGCTACTCCTCGCCACCACAGGGGTCACCGACTCCCTGATCGGGACGTACTCCCTCGGCCGGGACCGCCAGGAGTTCGAGGACCAGATCGGCACTTTCATCGGCACCGTCCCGCTGCGCCTCAAGGTGGCCGCGGACGACGAGGTGCCGGCGCTGCTCGCCCGGGCCCAGCAGACGATCCTGCGGGCGTTCGAGCACGACGAGTACCCGTACGGCGAGATCATGCGCGACCTGGGCTGGCAGCGGGGCCCCGAGCGCAGCCCGCTCTTCGACGTCGTGGTCAACCTGGACCAGATGGAGTCCGGCTGGGACGCGGCACCGGTCGGGGCGACCGTCGCCTTCGTTTCGAAGGACATCCACCGGCGCGCCAAGCAGGCCGACCTGCAGTTCGTCTTCCAGCGCTACGCCGACGGCCTGGTCCTGGCGATGAGCTACAACACGGAGGTCTTCTCGCCGGACTTGGCGCAGCTGATCCTGCGGCGCCTGCAGGCGGTCCTCGACGGCATGACCACCGCACGACCCATCAGCGACATCCTGACCCAGGAGGAATTCCCCCATGACCGGTTTCCCCAGTGAGAACTTCCTGACCGCCCTGGACCACGGGCGTGCCGCCACCGGTGAGCGGGCCGAACACGGCGGCGTGGTGCGCGAGTTCTCGGAGGACCGCTCGTCCTGCCAGATCCGGTTCTCCCGGCTCTCGGCGGACGACGCCGACGCCGTGATCGAGGCCGAGAAGGCCCTCGCGGACAAGGGCGGCTACGAGCTGGAGTGGAAGCTCTACACCCACGACGCGCCCTCCGACCTGGCCGCGCGCCTGGAGGCCGCCGGCTTCGTCGCCGACGACCGGGAGCAGGTGCTGGCCCTGCCGCTGGACGCGGAGACGATGGCGGTCTTCGACACCAGCGCCTTCGACGTGCGCCGTGTGGTCGACGAGGAGGGCCTCGCCGACTACGCCGAGATCGCCCGGGAGATCGGCCGCAAGAACGCCGACTCGGAGCGGCGCCGGCTGTGGGCCTGCCTGCAGGAGACGCCGGACGTGATGAGCGTCCACGTGGCCTATGTGGGCTCGGAGCCCGTGGCCGGCGGGCGGGTGCACTACCCCGAGGGCGCCGGCTACGCCGAACTGGCCGGCGGCCGGACGAAGACGACGCACCGGCTGCGCGGCATGTTCACCGCGGTCGTGGGCTCCCGGCTGGCGGAGGTCTCCGCCCGGGGACTCGACCTCGTCTTCACCGACGCCCTGCCCACCTCGGAGCCGATCCTCGCCAAGCGTGGATTCCGGACCGTGGTCGGGACGCAGCCGTTCGTCTACACGCCGTCGTCCTGACCCACCGGGCAGCCGTCCTCGCCCCTGACCGCGGCCCCGATCGACCAGCCGACGCGCACCGATCGGGGCCGCGCAGCCCGCGGCGATGACGTGGTCCGGGTCGGCACGGCCGGGTCGTTCACACCGCCGGTTCGCCGGATCGCCTGAATTCCACGATGAGATCGCACGCCGCCGCTGAGCACGCGTGCGGGAGGAAGCTGTGAAGACAACGAACGAACGCGCCGCCACCCTGGTCGAGCTCTTCGCCGACTCGGTGCGGCGCCACGGGGGACGGTCGGCTGTCGGAGACGGCACGACGACGCTCACCTACGAGGAGCTGGACCGCAGGTCGGACGCCGTGGGCGCGCTGCTCAGCAGCCACGGGGTGGGCGTCGAGGACCGGGTCGGGGTCTACCTGCCCCGCTCCGTCGACTTCGCCGTCGCGGTGCTCGGCGTCCTCAAGGCCGGAGCCGCCTACGTCGCGGTGGACCAGCGCTACCCCGACGCCCGCCGGGACCGGATGCTGCAGGACAGCGGCGCGAAGGTCGTCCTCAGCGACCAGGCGTCGGCCGACTCGCTGACGGCGGTACCCGCTGAGGTCGTGCCGATCGGTGACTGGGCCGGGTTCGATGGCCAGGGCGCGGGCGCGACACCGCTGCCGGAGAACGCGGCGAGCGTCCTGTTCACCTCGGGCTCCTCGGGCCGGCCGAAGGCGATCGTGCTGGAGCACCGGAACATCGTGTCGTTCGCGACCAACCCCGGCCTGCCGCAGCTCCACCCCGAGGACCGGACGGGGCAGATCTCCAACGTCTCCTTCGACGCCTTCCACTTCGAGATGTGGACCACCCTCGCGGCCGGTGCCCAGATAGTCGTCCTGCCGCCGGCACCGGAACTGCTCGCCGCGGGCTTCCGGCGGCAGATGGAGGAGTACGGCGTCTCGGCGATGCTCGTGCCCACCATGGTGGTCAACCACGTCGTGCGGGAGGACCGGGACGCGTTCGCCTCGCTGCGGGTGCTCTGCGCCGGCGGTGACGTCCTCCAGCCCTCCGCCTGTCGCGACCTGCTCACGGGCTGCTTCCAGGGACAGCTCTACAACCTGTACGGGCCAGCCGAGACCACCACCGCCTGTACCGCGCACCTGGTGACCGAGTCGGATGTGCGGTCCGGCACGGTGCCGATCGGGACCGCGCTCGCCGGAGTGACGGTCCGGCTGCTCGACGCGGACCTGCGGGAGGTGCCTGCGGGCGAGCGCGGTGAGATCTTCGTCGGCGGCCCGGGCCTGGCCCGCGGCTACCTCGACCGCGCGGACCTCACCGCCGAGCGCTTCGTGACGGTCACCGTCGACGGCGCCCCGATGCCGATGTACCGGACGGGCGACCTGGCACAGCTGCGTGCGGACGGGGCGCTGCTGTTCATCGGCCGCGCCGACGACCAGGTGAAGATCCACGGCTACCGGGTGGAGCCCGGCGAGGTCGAGCAGTCGCTCCGGCACCACCCCGGGGTGAAGGACGCCGTCGTGCTCGCCGAGGGCGAGGGCGACGACCGCCGACTGGTCGCCTTCGTCGTGCTCGGCGAGGAACTGGACATCGCGGAGCTGCGCGCCCGGGTGGAGCGGGACCTGCCCGACTACATGGTGCCGAGCAGCTTCATCGTCCAGAGCGAGATCCCGTACACCCAGCACGGCAAGCGAGACAGCGCGGCCCTGCGGGAGGCGCTGGCAGGGCACGACGCCCACGCCGCGGAAGACTTCGCGGAACCGCTCGGCGAGACCGAGCACTACGTGGCCGCCCTCTGGGCGAACCTGCTCGGCGTCGAACGGGTGGGCCGCGACCAGGACTTCTTCGCCCTGGGCGGGCACTCCATGCTCGCTTTCCGGATGAGCCACCGGATCAACCGCGAACTCGGCACCCGGCTCGCCTTCTCGGTCGTGCTGGACCACACCACCGTGCAGGGCCTGGCCGAGCAGCTCGACCTGGTACGGACGCCGGCGGCGGGCAAGTGAGCACGGCCGCCGACGTTCACCGCGCCCGCCCGGGCGGGGCCGCGCCCGATCCGTACGCCCACGGCGAGCGGATAGAACTCGTGGTCGCCCACCACGCCCGGCTCCGTCCCGACGCCGTCGCGGTCCAGCAGGCCGAGGAGACGATCAGCTACGGCTCGCTCGTCGAACGGGCCGAGGCCGTCGCCGCGCAGTTGCGCCGCCGGGGCGTGCCCGTCGGCGCCCAGGTCGCGGTGGCGATGGACCGCTCGATCGACCTGGTGGCCACGCTGCTGGGCGTCCTGCGGGCCGGTGCCGCCTACGTGGCCGTCGACCCGCAGTGGCCCCGGCTCCGGATCGCGGACGCGGTGCGCGGAACGGACACCTGTCTCCTCGTCACCGACGACGGCGAGCTCGCCGGGGAGGTGTGTGCCGGGACGGGCGTCCCCGCCGTCACGCCGGGCGAGCTGTTCGCCGGCGACCCCGCCGCCGCACCCCCCGCGCAGACCGACGGCACGCGCACGGCGAGCGTCTTCTACACCTCGGGCTCCACCGGCCGGCCCAAGGGCGCGCTGTCGCCGCACCGCGGCACCCTCCGGACGGTCGTCGACTGTCCCGCGATCTCGGTCGGCGCCGACACCGTGTTCCTCCAGGCGTCACCGCTGCCGTGGGACGCGTTCTCGCTGGAGCTGTGGGCGCCGCTGCTCAACGGCGGCCGGAGCGTGCTGCTGGACCGCGGTGCCGCCGCCCTGGACGCGGAGCTCCTGAAGGCCGCCGTCCGCCGTGGCGTCAACAGCGTCTGGCTGACGAGTTCGCTGTTCGCCGCGCTGGCCGAGGACCGGCCCGATGTCTTCGAAGGGCTGCGCCTGGTGCTGACCGGCGGCGAGCGGGTCCCGGTGGCCGCCGCACGGCAGGTCCTCGCCGGCTTCCCGGAGCTGCACCTGGTCAACGGCTACGGTCCGGCGGAGTCGACGATCTTCGCCACCCACCACGTCGTCCGGCCGGGCGACGTGGCCGAGGGCAGCACCGAGATCCCCATCGGCACGCCCCTGCCCAGGACCGTGGTCCGGCTGCTGGACCCGGACGGCCGTCCCGGCGCCGCCACGGGCGAGTACGAGGGCGAGATCGCGGTCGGTGGCGACGGCGTTGCCCTCGGCTACGCCGGAGACCCGGAGGAGACCCGGCGGCGCTTCTTCGACCTCGAGGGCGAGCGCTACTACCGCACCGGCGACCTCGCCCAGCGGGACGCGGACGGGCTGCTCCGCTACCGCGGACGCATCGACGACCAGATCAAGGTCCGCGGGATCCGCATCGAGCCCGGCGAGGTGGAGGCCGTCCTCGAGACGCACCCCTCGATCACGCAGGCCTGCGCCGTGGTGGTCGACTCGCCGTCGGGGAGCCGTCGGCACCTGGTGGCCGGGTACACCACCGCCGACCGGCGCCCCCTGGACCCGCCGGAACTCAGGGCCTTCGCGGCGACCCGGCTGCTGGACGCCATGGTCCCCACGCTCCTCCACCACGTCGACCGGATGCCCCGCAACGCCAACGGCAAGACCGACCGCCGGGCGGTGGCCGCGCTGATCCAGGAGCACCTGGCCGCAGCCGACCCCGGCGGAGACGACCGGGCCGCAGGCGTCGGGGCGGTGGGCGAGGCCCCCGGCGGTCCGCTGGCGGAGGTGCGCGCACTCCTGGGCACCGCCCGGCTGACCGCCGGCGACGACCTCCTCGAAGCCGGGGCGACCTCCCTGGACGTCATCCGGCTGGCGGCCCGGCTGGGCCGACGGCTCGACGCCCGGTTGACCGCCGCCGACGTCTACCGGCTCCGTTCGGTCGAGGCGATCACCGCCTACTGCGCCGGTGCGGCGCGGGCCGACGAACTGCCGGAAGCAGTCGACGAGGAGAGCGACGGCCCGCTCTCCCACGCCCAACAGCGCTTCTGGCTCGCCGAGATGGCCTCGCCGGGAGCGGCGGACAACACCATCGTGCTGGCCTACCTGCTCGCCGGTCCGCTCCGGCGGGACATCCTCGCCGAGGCACTCGCCGAGTGCCTGCGGTCGCACGCGGCACTGCGGACGGTCTACCTCTGGGGCGACGAGGGCCCGGTGCAGCGGATCCTGCCGCCCGAGCCGACCGGCAGAATCCTGGAAGAGGTCGAGCCGCCGTCCGACGCCGTCGGGCGCGAACCGCAGGAACTCGCCGAGGCGCTCGTCGCCGACTGGTGGGACCGGCCGTTCGCGCTGGACTCGGAGATCCCGGTGCGGTTCAGGCTCTGCCGCATCGGTGACGAACGGCACCTGCTCTGCCTCCAGGCGCACCACATATCCTTCGACGGGAGCTCGGAGCACGCCTTCGTGGCCAACCTGCGGGCCGCCTACGAAGCCCGCTGCGCCAGACGGCCCGTCCCCGCGCACGAAGGGCGGCTGAGCTACCGGCGCTACGCCGCCTGGGAGGCGCACCAGCTCGCCGACTGGGCCGACCGGGACCTCCCCTACTGGTCCGACCAACTGCGGCCGGCTCCCGAGCCGTTCCTGCCGGCGCCCACCGGTGGTGCCGCCGAGGCGGCCCGACGGGAGCTCGCCACCCGCGTGGACGCCGAAACGGTGACAGCCCTGGCGGCGGTCTGCGCGGGTCTGGGCGGACCGGTCCTGACCGGACTCATGGCCGCGGCCGGGCTCGCCCTGACACGGACCTTCGGGATCGCCGACCCGGCGCTCGGAACCGTGACGGCCGGCCGGTTCGACCCCGTCCCGGAGTCGACCGTCGGCTACTTCGTCAACCCGTTCGTCGTCCGCCTGACGGCGAAGCCGGAAGAGGACGCGAGCACCGTACTCGCCCGTGCAGTGCGGCTGGTCGTGGACGGCCTCGACCACGCGCGCACGCCGTTCGACGACGTGGTGGGCGCACTGGCACCCGCCCGAGGGCGCCACCCCTTCTTCCAGACCTTCGTCGTCCTCCAACTGCCGCCGCCGGCCGACGCTCTGGGCGCCGGTGTCGAGCTGATGCCCATACGGATCCGGCCGCCGCGCACCGCGATGGAGCTCGTGATCGAGGCGATTCCCGGCGCAGACGGCTCCTGGACGGTCGTCACGCAGTGGCGGGAGGACGGCGTCAGCGCCGACGCTGTCGCCCGTGTGGACGTGGAGCTGCGTCGCTGCCTGGCCGAGATGGCGGGTCAGCCATGACCACCGACACCGGGTCCCGCGCCGGGCGATGGCTGTGCGGGTTCCACCCGGCACCGAGGCGTCCGACCTCGCGCCTGTTGATGCTGCCGCACGCCGGCGGCTCCGCCAGTTTCTACTTCCCGTTCTCGGAGGCGTTGTCCGGCGACGTGGACGTGCTGGTGGCGCAGTATCCAGGCCGGCAGGAACGCCACAGGGAGCCGTCGATCACCGACATCCAGGAGCTGGCGGTCGCGGTGCTCGCCGCGCTGACGGCGGACGGACTCGATGATGTGCCGCTGGCGCTGTTCGGACACAGCATGGGCGCTCTTGTCGCGTACGAGATGGCCGGGCTCCTCGAAGAACGCGGTGTGCCGGTCGCGCGACTGTTCGTCTCCGGGTGCCGTGGCGCGGCCGTGCCCGACGATCCACGGCGGTTGCACGCCGACGACGACGCCCTGATGGCCGAGTTGGCGGCGATGGGGGGAACCGACGTCGAGCTGCTCAGCCACCCGGACATCCGCCAGATGGTCCTACCGCCACTGCGCGCCGACTTCCGTGCCGTGGAGACGTACAGCCACCGGCCCCGGCAACCCTTGCGCGTCCCGATGACCGCGCTGATCGGTGATATGGACCCCCGGGTGCGGCCGGGCACCGCAGAGGCCTGGTCCGAGCTCACGCTTGGATCGTACGAACTGCGGATCTTCCACGGAGACCACTTCTTCCTCGTGGCGCCGGGGACGTTCGGCGAGGTGGTCAGACTCCTGCGCGACCGGTTGACCGGACCGGGTCCATCGACCACTCACATCTCTCACGGTGAGGAAGAAGCACTATGATCACCCATTGGTGGCTCCATCAGCTACCCCCGGTTTCCGGCGTCCTCAGGGCGGTCCTCTACGCGGGGCTGCTCGTACTTTGTATGAACCAGCAGCCCACGCCGCTGTTCGCGCCGAAGATCATGGCGAAGACCGAGTCGGCCTTCTACACTCCCGTCCTCGCGCTGCGCGTCCTTGGGATCCGATGGGTCCGCCCGGCGGTGCTCGTGGTGGTCAGGAATCTGACCATCGTCGCCTGGATCGCCGCGACGGCGGGCCTGCTGCAACCGGTCGCCGGGATCCTCACCTTCCTGGGCTTCGCGTTCCTGCACGCGGTGAACGCCGGTGCGCTGGGCGCCAACCACTCCAGCCACGCAGCCCTCTACACCCTGTTCGCCATGTGCTTCTCGGTGTCCTACGACTTCTCGCTCGACGGGCTGCTCGCCGACCACACCGCCTGGCCCCTGCTGGTGGCCCGCGACTCCGCGTTCACGTCGGGATTCGCCCCCTGCCTGCTGCTGGTGGCACTCGCCTACACCCTGCTCGCCGCCGGCGTCGCGAAGCTGCGCTTCGGCCGACAGGGCTGGTTCGACGGCACCGCGCTGAACTTCTACCTCCGGATCTCCCAGCCGGCGGCACGCTGGCTGTGGCTGTCGCGGTTGATGATCTCCAAGCCGTGGCTGTGCCGACTGGCTGCCTGGGGCACGCTGGTCGTCGAACTCGGCGCGGTGGCCGCCATTTTCAGCTGGCAGCTGCGCATGCCCATGGTCCTGGCGTGGATCGCCATGCACATCGTCATCCTCTGGGTCATGTTCCCGGCCTACTACATCCAGATGTGGTGCTACCTGCTGCTGTTCGACTGGCCCTGGCTGATCGAGCAGGTCACCGGCGACCGCCCGGCGACGCACGTATTCACCTCCGACGGGCCGGTCGCCACGACCATGGCCGTCGTGGGCTGCGCGCTCACCGCCGCGCTCCTCTACGTCCTGGTTGTCAGCTCGGAGCAGTGGCCGTTCACCAGCGTGCCGATGTACTCCAACGGCACCGCCGAGGCGGACCTGATCCCGCTGCCGGGCCGTGCCGAACTCCATGAGCGCGCCACCCGGGCCGCCCGCGGGCAGCACACCGCCTGGGGCCGCGCCTGGGTCGACGAGGAGTACCTGGAGGACATCTGGGCCCGTCCGGTGGACCCCGACGCCGAGCCGCAGCGCATGTTCCACCTGCTGATGGAGGAGGGCACTTCGACCTTCGTCCGCTGGTCGCAGTACGCCAAGGTGGTCCGCGAGCTCGCCATCGAGGACGTCCTCGCGAAGCCGCCGAACAGCCCGGAGCATGCCGAGGCCCAGGTCTACCCAGCCGCCGCGTTCCTGCGGCAGGTCGCCCCGCTGTTCCGCGCGGCGCTGCCGACCTGGGAGAAGTACGAGGCACTGGAGCTGGTGTGCCGCACCAGTTGCGGTGGTGTCCTGATCGGCCGCGCCGAACTGGCCGAGTCCCGAGTCGCGAGGTGAACGCAATGACCGCACCGCAGAGCATCAGCGAGATCGCGTCCGCCCCGGACGCGGAGTGGTACCCGCTGTCGTCGGCGCAGCTGACGATGTGGCTGGCTGTCCAGTCCGGCGACGCCCACGCCGCGTACACGGTTCCCGCCGTCTACCGGCTGGACGGCGAGCTGGACGTCGAGGCGCTCAAGGAGGCGTTCACCGAGCTGCTGCGGCGCCATGAGGCGCTGCGCACCGTGTTCGGCAGCGTGGACGGCGTGCCCCGGCAGCGGCCGGCCGCCGACGCGGACCTGGACTGGACGTACCGGGTCGCCGCCCAGGGGACCGACCGGCTGATCGAGAACTTCGTGTCGCGCCCGTTCGACCTGGCCGCCGGGCGCCTGCTGCACGTGATGCTGGTGCAGGAGGCCGCCGACCGCCACGTCCTGGTCCTCGCGGCGCACCACATCGCGGTCGACGGATGGTCGTTGACCGTGCTCCTCGACCAGGCACTGGACGCCTACCGGCGAGGTGTGCAGGGCGCCCCGCAGGAAGCCGAGGACGGTGCCCGGCTCCAGTACAAGGACTACGCGGTCTGGCAGCAGACCGTGCTCGACAGCGGCGCCCTGGACGCCTCCCGGGAGTACTGGCGGCAGCGTTTCCAGGAGCCGGTCGAGCGGGTGGACCTGCTCGCCGACCGCCCCCGCCCGACGGTGCGCAGCCACCTCGGCGCGAACGCCACCCGCGTCCTGCGGCATGAGACGGTGGCCGCCCTCAAGGACCTCTGCCGGCTGGAGCGGACCACGGCGTTCGCCGCGCTCAGCGCCGCACTGCGGGTGCTGGTGTACCGCTACAGCGGGCAGCGGGACATCGCCCTGGGCACCTCCGCCGTCAACCGGCCGCTGCCCGAGCTGTTCGACCAGGTCGGCTGCTACGTCAACAGCGTGGCGCTGCGCGATCCGGTGGCGCCCGGCGCGAGCTTCCGCGAGCTGCTGCTCAGCAGCCACCGGACCGTGCGCGGCGCCCTCGGCCACGCCGAGTACCCGTTCGACCGGGTGGTCCGTGACGCGGGCGCCGACACCGAAGCGGGGCGCAACGCGCTCTTCGACATCATGATCATGTCCGATGAGGGCTTCGGCGAGCCCGGAGAACAGGTGCCCGGCCTCGGAGTGCAGGCGGTCCGCGCCGGCAACGGCCACAGCAAGATGGACCTGACGCTGTTCTTCGCGGAGACGCCCGAAGGGCTGCTCGCCACCGTCGAGTACGCCGTCGAACTGTTCGACGCCGACCGCATCGAACGGCTGCTGCGCCACTTCGAGGTCCTGCTGGCGGACGCGGTGGCCAGGCCGGACGAGCCGGTGGAGGCCCTCGAACTGCTCGACGCCGCCGAGCGCGAGCTCGTCATGCACGGCTTCAACCGCACCGACGCACCGTACGACCTCGACACCACCGTCGTGCGGCTGTTCGAGGAGCAGGTCCGGCGCACCCCGGACGCCGTCGCGGTCGTCGACGAGCAACGGTCCTGGACGTTCGCCGAGCTCAACGCGCAGGCCAATCGACTGGCGTGGACACTGCGCGACAAGTACGGCGTGGCGACCGGCTCCCTGGTGGCGCTGCGGCTGGCCCGGTCCGCCGACCTGACGGCGGCGGTCCTCGGCGTCCTGAAAGCCGGTGGCGCGTACCTGCCGCTGAGCACGACCGACCCCGACGACCGGGTCCGCCACGTCCTGGACGACAGCGGATGCGCCGTCGTGCTGCGGGTCGGGGACGCCGTGGACCCCGCGGACGCCGCGGACCTCCCCCTCACCGGCCGGACGCTGCTGGACCTGGCCGGGCCGCTGTCGGAGCGCACCGACGACCCGCCGCCCGCCGCGGGGCCGGACGACCTCGCCTACTGCATCTACACCTCAGGGTCCACCGGGCTCCCCAAGGGCGCCCTGGTCGAGCACCGCTCCCTGGTCAACCGGCTGCACTGGATGGTCGAGGACCTGAGCCTCGGCGAGGACGACGTCATCCTGCAGAAGACGCCGTACACCTTCGATGTCTCCGTCTGGGAACTGCTGCTGCCCGGGACGATCGGCGCCCGGCAGGTCATGCTCCCGCCCGGGGGAGAGTCCGACCCCGAGCTGATCCGGTCGACCATCCGCCGCCACGCGGTGACCGTGGTGCACTTCGTCCCGTCCATGCTCAGCCAGTACCTGAACTCCTGTCAGGACGGCTTCCCGGGAGTGCGGTTCTGCGTCTGCAGCGGCGAGGAGCTCGACAGCAGCCTCGCGCGGAGCTTCTTCGGCGCCGTCGGGGACGACGGTGCGCGACTGATCAACTACTACGGCCCGACCGAGGCGGCCGTGGACGTCACCACGCTGCACGTGGAACGCGACCGGCCGGTCACCCTCGGCCGTCCGGCGCCCAACAACCGCCTCTACGTCCTCGACGACAGCGGCCGGCCGTGCCCGATCGGCGTCACCGGTGAACTCTGCATCGGCGGGGCCCAGGTGGCCCGCGGCTACCTGAACCGCCCGGAGCTGACGGCGGAGCGGTTCGTCGCGGACCCGTTCGGCACCGGCCCGTTCGTCGCGGAGGGGGACGGCACCGGCCGGATGTACCGCACCGGTGACCTGGCCTGCTGGTCGCCCGACGGACAGCTGCGCTACCTGGGGCGGCGCGACAACCAGGTCAAGATCCGCGGCCAGCGCGTCGAGCTGGGCGAGATCGAACAGGCGCTGCGGGGCGAACCCGGGATCGAGCGCGCCGTGGTCCTCCCCCGCGCGACCGGCGGGGAGACCGGGCTGCTCTACGCCTACCTGGAGGCCACCGGTTCGGCGCCCTCCAACGAGGCCCTGCGCGCGGCGCTGCTGCGCCGCCTGCCGACCCACATGGTGCCCTCCCACTTCCTGCGCGTCGACACCCTGCCGCTCACCGCCAACGGCAAGGTGGACCGCCGGGCGCTGTCCCGGCTCGGCGACGGGGAGCTGGCGACCGCGGAGCGGGTGGCGGCCTCCACCGAGACCGAGCGGGCGGTGGCCGGGATCTGGTCCGCACTGCTCGGCAGCGACGCCTTCGGAAGCACGGACGACTTCTTCGTGATCGGGGGCCACTCCCTGCTGGCCCTGCAACTGGCCAGCCGGGTCAACGAGCACTTCGGTCTCGACCTGCCGTCAGCCGCCTACTTCGCCCACCGCACCATCGCCGCCCAGGCCCGCCTGGTGGACGAGACGGCCCCGCGGACCCACACCGGTATACCGGTGGTCGCCCGCACGGACGGCCACCCGCTGTCCTTCGCGCAGGAGCGGATGTGGTTCCTGTCCCAGCTCGACTCCGACAGCACCGCCTACCACATCCGTACGCTGGCGACCTTCCGCGGCCCGCTGGACGTCCCCGCCCTGCGCCTCGCGCTGGAGGACCTCGTCGCCCGGCACGAGCTGCTCCGCGTCACCTACGACGCGGCCGGCGGGACACCGACCCAGCGGGTCCGGGAAGGGCTGCCCCTGGCCTACGCCGAGCACGACCTGACCGTGTGCGATCCCGTGGAGCTGGACGAGGCCGTCGCACGCCTGGTGCAGACCGACGACATGGTGCCCTTCCGGCTCACCGAGGAGGCACCGGTCCGGTTCGCCCTGTTCCGGACGGGCCCGTCCGAGCACCGGTTCCTGCTCACGCTCCACCACATCGCGGGTGACGGCTGGTCCATGCGGCTGCTGATGCGCGATCTCGCGGCCCTCTACGGCCGGCGGGCGGATCCGTCGCAGGCGCAGTCCGTGCCGGCGCCGTCGCGGGTCCAGTACATCGACTACGCCGCGGCCGTCCGGGAACGGGTGGCGAGCGGGGCGGTCGAGCCCGATCTGCAGTACTGGCACGCCAAGCTCGCGGGCGCGCCCCAGCTCGAACTGCCGACGGACGTGCCGGAGCCCCAGGGCAGCGGCCGGGCCGACGGCCGCCTCGCGCGGAGCGTGCCCGTGGAGACCGGCGCGGCACTGCACAGGCTCGCGGCGCAGACCTCGACGACCCCGTTCGAGATCGCCATGGCCGCGCTCAACCTGCTCCTGTCCCGGCTCAGCGGCCAGTCGGACGTGGTGGTCGGCTACCCGGTGGCCCACCGTGACGCCCTCGAGACGGAGAGCATCGTCGGCCTGTTCCTCAACACGCTCGTGCTGCGAACCGAGCTGGCCAGCGACTCGACCTTCCTCGACCTGCTCTCCCGGGTCAGCGCCGGGCTCCACGAGGGCTACGCGCACGAGGCCGCGCCGTTCGAGCTGCTGGTGGAGCGACTCAACCCGGTGCGGCGCCTCGACCGCAGTCCCGTGTTCGACGTGCTGCTCAACTACCTCGGCCGGCTCCACGAGGAGGCGGTGATCGACGGCGTGGAGACGTTGTTCGACGACACCCTCTGGGAGCCCGAGGCCAAGCTGCCGTTCACGTTCTACGTCTCGGAGCGGGACGACGCCGCCCTGCACATCGAGCTCGTCTACCGTACCGACTCCTGCTCGGCGGCCCGCGCGGCGGCCATGCTGGGGCAGTTCAGCGCACTGCTGACCCAGGTCGTCGCCGCACCGAACCGCCCGCTGGCCGCGTACTCCCTGGTCCTGCCCGGTGACGCCCATGCCGGTGCGGCCCTGGCGACGCCGATGGACGCGCCCGCGCAGCCGCCGGTGACCGAACTGATCGCGGCCCGGGCCACGATCGCACCGGACGCCACGGCCGTCAGCCACGGCGGCTCCGCCCTGACCTACCGGCAGCTGGTCGACCGCTCCGAGGAGCTCGCCCGGCACCTGGTCGCGGCGGGGTGCGGGCGGGGACAGGTGGTCGCTGTGACGGGGCCGCGGAGTCCGGGGTTCGTCGTGGCGATGCTGGCGGTGCTGCGCAGCGGCGCCGTGTTCTTCCCCGTGGACCCGGCGCTGCCACCAGGGCGGCGTCGGCACCTGGTCGACGTCGGCGCTCCGGTGTTCTGCGTCCGGGTCGAGGAGGCCGACGAGCCGCAGCCCGCCGTCACCGAGGGCATGCCGCAGACCACCGTGGACGCCGGTACCGGGCTGTCGCAGCTGGCGGGCCGCGAGGCGTCGCTCCCGGCGGCCCCTGAGGTGGCGCTACCGGCGGTGGACCCCGATTCCCCCGCGTACCTGTTCTTCACCTCGGGAACCACGGGCACGCCCCGCGGAGTCCTGGGCCGGCACGCCTCGTTGACCCACTTCCTGCGCTGGCAGAGCCAGGAGTTCGGTGTGACGTCGCAGGACCGGTGCGCTCAGCTGACCAGCTCCTCCTTCGATGTGATGCTCCGTGACACGCTCGTCGGCCTGGTCAGCGGCGGCACCACGGTGCTGCCCGGGCCCGAGGACGTGCTGGGCGGGAAGGCGGTGTTCTCCTGGCTGGTGAGGGAGCGGATCACGGTGCTGCACGCGGCACCGACGGTGCTCCAGTCATGGCTGCTGGACGCGTCGGCCGGTACCGGCCTGGGCGAGCTGCGGCTGGCCTTCCTGGCCGGCGAGCCGCTCAAGGCGGCGCTCGTCGAGCGGTTCCGGGAGGTCCTCCCCGACTCCGCCGAGGTGGTGAACCTCTACGGCCCGACCGAGACGACGATGGCGAAGTTCGCCTACCGCGTCCCGCGGAACGCCGCGCTGCCGCAGCTGCTGCCGGTGGGCTCGCCGCTGCCGCAGTGCCAGGCCGTCCTGATGCGCGACGGTGAGCTGTGCGGTGTGGGCGAGCTGGGGGAGATCCTCATCCGCACGCCGTTCCGGACCTTCGGCTACTTCGAGAACCCCGAGGCGAACGAGGCGGCCTTCCTGCCGAACCCGCAGCACGCCGACGCGTCGGACCTGCTCTACCGGACCGGTGACCTGGGCCGGCTGCGCCCCGACGGGCTGCTGGAGGTCCGCGGCCGGATCGACGACCAGCTCAAGATCAACGGAGTGCGCCTGCACCCCGCCGAGATCGAGAGCGTCGCACTGGCGCACCCGTCGGTGTCCGCGTGCGTCGTCGTGGCGCACCGCCGCAGCACGGAGGAGTACCACCTGGTGGCGTACGCCGTCCCTCGTGCGGGCGCCGATACGGACCGTCTGCCGTCGCAGCTGCGCTCGCACCTGGCCGAGCAGTTGCCGTCGGCCCTCGTCCCCGCCGAGTTCATCGTGATCGACGTGATTCCGACGACGGCGAACGGCAAGCAGGACCGGGCCGCCCTGCCGCTCCCGCGCTTCCTGTCCGACCAGGCCGTCTCCGCCACGCCACCGCGTTCCGCGACCGAGGAGCAGATCTGCGCGATCTGGCAGGACGTCCTCGGCGGCCCGGTCGCCGGGATCGACCAGAACTTCTTCGAACTCGGCGGCTCCTCGTTGAAGGTGCTGCGCCTGCACGCGCTGCTGAACGAGCACTTCTCCAGCGCGGTCCGGGTGGCACAGCTGTTCACCCACGCGACCGTCGCCGGTCAGGCCGAGCTGGTTGCCCCGCGCCAGGTCCGCCACGAGGAGAGCCTCCTCGGTGAAGGGATCATCGTGCTGGATTTCTAGCCCCTCTTCCTGGAACCACGGAAAGTTCCGGCCGTGCGGGACGGGCTCCCGTCCCGCACGGCCCGGACATCGGCGAATCGAACAGCACCGGCACGGCCGGCGTGATGGATGAAGGACGGATGATGACAGCGGTCAGCAACGGCTCCCCGTTGGTTGTATGGCATGTGGACGCACTTGATGACGCACCTGATGGAGCCCTCGACTGGGCCCGGCGCAACAGGGGGGAGTTGAGGTCGGCCGTCACGGAGCACGGTGCCGTGCTGGTGCGGGGCCTCGGGCTGGGCGACCCGGAGACCTTCGCCGCGGTCAGCAAGGCGCTCGCCGACACCGACGAACTGATGGTGGAACACGAGGGGTTCGCCCACCGCGACGAGGCCCCCGGACCGGTCTACTCCACCGCCAGCTGGGCCGACGACCAGACCATGTGCATGCACCACGAGCTGAGCTACGCCCGCGAGTTCCCCGCCATGCTCATCATGGGCTGCCTGACCGCCCCGGACCAGGGCGGCTGCACCGCCGTGGCCGACTCCAGCGCCGTGGTCGACGCGCTCCCCGCCGAGGTGGTGGACCGCCTGGAGACCGAGGGCTGGCTGCTCACTCGCAACTACAGCGACACGGTCGGGCTGCCCTGGGCGGAGGCCTTCGGCACCTCCTCCCGGGACGAGGTGGAACGGTACTGCCGCGAGGGGGGCATCGAGTTCGAGTGGCGAGGCGACGACCTGCGGACCTGGCACCGTCGACCCGCCCTGATCACCCACCCGGTCACGGGACGGCGGTCCTGGTTCAACCAGATCGCCTTCTTCTCCGAGTGGAGCCTCGATGAGGACGTCCGCGACTACCTCGTCTCGGTGCTCGGGCCCGACGGCCTCTCCTTCAACACCGGGTGGGGGAACGGCGAACCCTTCACCGCCGACCTCATCCAGGTGATCAACGAGGCTTATGTGCGAGCGACCCGCCGCGAACCCTGGCAGGCGGGCGACCTGCTGATGGTGGACAACGTCCGGATGGCGCACAGCCGGGAGGCCTTCGAGGGCGACCGGCGCGTCCTGCTGGCGTTCGCGGACCCGCTGCGCGCCCGGCTCCCCGAGACCGCGCTCGGGATCTGACACCCGCGAGTCCCCCGGCCGCACTCGTGTGCTGGGCGCTACCCAGCACCAGCTTGTTCACCTCTTCGAATGATATGGAGACCTTGTGGCTCAGCCGACTTCCAAACGACGCCTCGCCCTCGCCGTACCTGTCGTACTTTCGCTCACCGCCTCCCTGGGCTTCCTGCCCGGCGCGGCTTCGGCCGCCGCGGGCACCGCGCCCGCCGCCTCCGCCACACAGGCCGCCGAGGGACCCGAACTGTCGTACGTGGTGAACACCAGGACGGACCGTCACACCCTCTCAGCGGTCCAGCGAGCCATATCCGCGGCGGGCGGCACGATCGTCGTGACGTACGACAAGATCGGTGTGATCGTCGTCCACTCCACGAACCCTGGCTTCGCCACCGCCCTGCGCGCGGTACCCGGAGTGCAGTCGGCGGGCGCCACACGTCACGCGCCGCTCCCGGCGCAGTCCACGACGGACGTCGGTACGCCGAAGGCGCTCACCGCCGACGAGGTCGCGCACGCCAAGGCCGCTGACGGGCAGGACCCGTTGGAGCCGCTGCAGTGGGACCTGCCCGCCATCAAGGCGGACAAGGCACACGAGCGGACGCTCGGCAGCCGCCGTGTCACCGTGGCCGTCATCGACACCGGTGTGGACGACACCCACCCGGACATCGCGCCGAACTTCAACCGCGACGCGTCCGCCAACTGCGTGTCGGGCAAGCCGGACACCACCGAGGGCTCCTGGCGGCCGACCGCCGAGGAGAGCCCGCACGGCACCCATGTGGCGGGTGAGATCGCGGGCGCCAAGAACGGCGTCGGTATCACCGGTGTGGCGCCCGGCGTGCGGGTCGCGGGCATCAAGGTGGCCACCACGGCCGGCTACATCTACACCGAGGCCGCGGTCTGCGGCTTCATGTGGGCGGCCGACCACCACGTCGATGTCACCAACAACAGCTATTACACTGACCCCTGGTACTTCAACTGCGCGAGCGACCCGGACCAGAAGGCTCTCGCGGAGGCCATCACCCGGGCGTCGCAGTACGCGGAGCGCAAGGGCACAGTCAATGTCGCGGCGGGCGGCAACGATGGCTACGACCTGGACGCCGCCTCCATCACCGACCCGGTCTCCCCCAACGACGGCACGCCCAGTGACCGGGTGATCGACCCGCACCAGTGCTTCGCCATCCCGACTCAGTTGCCGGGCGTGGTGACCGTGGCCTCGACCGGGGCGAAGGGCCTCAAGTCGTCGTTCTCCAACTACGGCCTCGGTGTCATCGACGTCGCCGCCCCCGGCGGTGACTCGACCGCCTACCAGGCCCCCGCCCCGCCCGCCACCAGCGGTAAGATCCTCGGCCCGTTGCCCGGCGGCGAGTGGGGATACATGTCGGGCACCTCGATGGCCACCCCGCATGTCGTCGGCGTGGCGGCCCTCATCAAGTCGACGCATCCGGACGCCTCCGCCGCCGTGGTGAAGGCCCTGCTGTACGCCGAGGCGGACGGGACGGCGTGCACCGATCCGTATGACATCGACGCGGACGGAAAGATCGACGCGGTGTGCAAGGGCTCGAAGAACCACAACGGGTTCTACGGGTGGGGCACCGTGAACGCGCTGAAGGCCGTGTCCTGGTGACCGTGCGGCTGCACGCGTAGGGCATGCGCGGGGTCCGGTGCCGTCGGTGCCGGACCCCGCGCCATGGTGACGCGCCGCACAGCGCAGAGACTCCTGGTCGGCGACCACTTCCCCTGGGCTTTCGCCCTGGTGGCGTTCGCTTCTTGGACCATCCTGTTCCCGCACGGGGGTTCGGCTTCCGTTACCTTCGGCTTACCGGCTGACGAGGCCGGACCCGTACGGGGTTTCCGTGTTCCACATCGTGCAGTTACGTCCGGGTGGGGTGCTCCCTTTACGCCGTCCTCCGTGGTGACCTACAGGCCTCTTCCCGATGGGGACCTGCCATGCTGGGCTTCCCAGCCCTAGAGGATTCCACCGCCGAGTGCCGACCATTGAGCGGTGTAAGTCTGACGACGAGTCGACGGGAGTTCGTTTTCACTCACCCTTTCGGACTTCCCCTTCACCTGTAGCTCGCGAATGGCCCGCGAGCCCTTGGGTTTGACCACCTCCGCTTAGCACTCCGGGATTACTCCCGGCGCACCGGAGGCTGGAGACTGACCGTTGGTCACTGGTCAGGTCCGCATGGCACGTCTCCTCTCCTGCGGACTCTGCGTGCGATGTGACTTCACGTTGCACGGGCGTGCGTTCCCGACCGACGCGCCAACGTCGGCCTACTCGATGACCCTCACAGGATCATTCGGGAAGGTACGCCCTTCGCGCGCCAACCCGAGGCCGATCCACAGGTCTTGAGCATTGCTCGACAGACCGTGAGAAACGATCTTCGGTCTAGGGTGTGATACGGCCTCTGACCTGTGTTGATTCTTTGCTTGATAATTCTGGCTGTGGGTATTGCCACATCCTGGGCGGCGGGTCGCCCCGCTAGGGTCTGTGCACTGCCTACAAAACGACCACCTTCATGACCCCTTCACGACCACTCCCAGGGCCCGGAGGCACCAGCATGGCGGGATCGCCGTTCGCATGGATCGACGAGCAGGCGTACCAGCGCGGGCAGGCCGGACTCGTCCGCACCCTGCGCCCTCGTGCCGCCGACTCACCCCTTCTGGATCTGGCCGGCAACGACTACCTCGGACTGGCCCGCCACCCCGAGATCACGGCGGCCGCCGCGGCGGCCGCCCACCGCTGGGGCGCCGGTGCGACCGGCTCGCGGCTCGTCTCCGGCACGACCGAACTTCACGGCGAACTCGAACGGGAGCTCGCCGACTTCTGCGGCTTCGAGTCCGCGCTCGTCTTCTCCTCCGGCTACGCGGCCAACCTCGCCGCCGTGACCACGCTCGCGCCGCACGGCTCGCTGGTCGTCTCGGACGCGGGCAACCACGCCTCCCTCATCGACGGCTGCCGGCTCGCCCGAGGGGCGACCCAGGTCGTGGCGCACGCCGACCCCGACGCCGTGCGCAAGGCGCTGGGCACGCACGAGGGACCCGCCGTCGCCGTGTCCGACACGGTCTTCTCGGTGGACGGCGACGCGGCCCCGCTGGCCGAACTCGCCACCGCCTGCCGCGAATACGGCGCGGCGCTGCTCGTCGACGACGCGCACGGGCTGGGCGTCCTGGGCGCCGGCGGCCGGGGCGCCCTGCAGGCGGCGGGGCTCGCGGGCGCGCCGGACGTCGTCGCGACCGCCACGCTCTCCAAGTCGCTCGGCAGCCAGGGCGGCGCCGTCCTCGGCCCCGCCCCGGTCATCGACCACCTGGTCAACGCGGCGCGCACCTTCATCTTCGACACCGGTCTCGCGCCCGCGGCGGCCGGCGGGGCCCTCGCGGCGCTCAGACTGCTGCGCCGTGAGCCGGAGCGCGCCGCCCGGGCCCGTGAGGTGGCGACGGCGCTGCACACCCGGCTGACCGCGGCGGGCCTGGAAGCCGTACGACCCGATGCCGCCGTGGTCTCCGTACGAGCACCGTGCCCCGAACGGGCCGTACAGTGGGCCGCGGACTGCCGCGAGGCAGGACTGGCCGTCGGCTGCTTCCGCCCCCCGTCCGTGCCGGACGGCATCTCACGCCTGCGGCTGACCGCTCGCGCGGACCTCACCGACGCGCAGATCGAGCACGCCGTGGACGTGATCAGCTCAGTCCGGCGATAAAGCCCTCCCAGCTCGCGGGAGCGAACAGCAGGGCGGGGCCCGCCTTGTTCTTGGAATCGCGTACGGCGACGAGTCCGGCCCAGGGTCCTGGGCCGGGTCGGGCCGTCTCCACGCAGTTGTTCATTCCCGTACTGCGGCTGCTGCGCAGCCATCGCACGTCACGGAGTGAAGTACTGGAAGGTACGTACCGAGGCAGTGCAGTCATGGGGGTGCCTCCTTACGCGCCGTCACCTATCCCGGCGATGTAGTCCAACGAGTCCTCGGGCGAAAGGGCGTGGAACTGAAGGGCGTTGAAGGCCTCGGTGTAGGCCTGAAGGTCTTCTTTCCGCTCGAGGTAGAGGCTACTCGTCAAGTGGTCGAGAACAACCACATCCAGATCAGTTGTGTTCGGAAATGAGAAGATAACGAAAGGCCCGGTGACTCCGATATGGGCTCCCGCGGCGAACGGCAGGACCTGAAGCCGCACTTGGGGCAGGGTGGCGGCCTCCCGCAGACGATCGAGTTGCCGGGCCATCACCTCGGGACCGCCGACCTCGCGTCTTAACACGGCCTCGTCGAGGACCGCGGTCAGTTCCAGCGGCGGATTCGAACGCAGGACGTCCTGCCGGGCGAGGCGGACCTCGACGAGCGCGTCGAGCTTGTCGTCCTCGAGCCCGCCGACGGCGACCCGGGTCACCTCCCGGGCGTACTCGGGTGTTTGGAGCAGTCCGGGGACCACCGAGGTCTCCAGCGTGCGCATCCCGCTGGCCTGGGACTCCAGACTGATGAAGTCGCGGTACGTGGGCGGCAGGACGCCGCGGTAGGCGTGCCACCAGTGATGGCGCCCGTTGCCCTCGGAGCCCGCGAGACCGACCAGGAGCTCCCGTAACTCGGGCTCCGTGACGACGTAGGCGTCCAACAGGCGTTCCACGTCCGCCGGTTTCACCCCACTGATACCGGTCTCGATCCGGCTCACCTTCGACTGGTGCCAGCCGACGATACGGGCCGCCTCACCACTGGTGAGACCCGCACCGGCGCGCAGCGCGCGCAGTTCGGCACCGAGCTTGCGGCGGCGCACCGCGGGACCGTGCTGCATGGCCGTACTCCTTACTCCTTCCGGGCCGCCCAAATACGTTCCGCCGTCGCAGAGTTCACCGCATCGAGCGACAGATATATGCATATCTCGGTGGATCGCGCCCGTGACCGTCCCAGTGATGGCAGTCTGGCGCGAAGCACCGGTCTGGGACCGTACTCGAACCATCCGCTCCGTGTCGGACTCCGGTCCCGTGGGAAAGGGACGACGTCGCCATGGCAGATCACCAGGAAGCATCCGTCACTCTGCCGAGCGATCCCGCCTCGGTCTTCGCGGCCCGGAAATTCGTCGCCGATGTGCTGGCCGAATGGGGCCTGCCATGCGACGCGGAAGTCGCGGACACCGTACGCCTGATCGTGTCAGAACTAGCCACCAACGCCGTCCAACACACATTCGGGCAGTCGCCCACCTTCACGGTGGACGTCCGGCTCGACCGAGACGAACACCTGCGGATCGGTGTCACCGACAGCCATCCGCGCTTCCCGAAACGCCTGCCCGCCGCGGTTCAGCAGGACAACGGGCGCGGCATGGTGATCATCCGCTGGCTGACCGCCGAGTGCGGCGGCAGACTGGTCGTCCAGCCCACCCGCGAGGGCGGCAAGACGGTCGCCATCGAGCTGCCCTGGACGGTGCCGGCCCAAGCGGTGACGGCCGGGGGCCCACAAGAGCCCTGAGAAGCGGCGCACACCAGGGCGTAACCCGGGCGCGTACCCCGGGGTCGCCGGGGCGCTCACGCCCGCGCGGGCGCTGTTCCGGGCGCCGCGGCCGCTCGGCGCGCGCTCACGTTTCTCGGCGTGGTGCCTCTTTCGGAGCCGCTGCCGCCCTGACGACGGCACGGTGCACCAGGCGGGGCAGGACGCCCCACAGCGCCACACAGACGAGCAGGGTGGCCGCGCCGGAGGCGATCCCGGCGGCCCGTCCCAGTGCCACGTCCACGGCGAGCAGCACCGACCCCGTCAGCGCCAGCACGAGCACAACCATGCCGATCCTGGCCAGGACGGAGGAGACCCGCACGATGGCCGCCTTCGCACCCTGCCGGAACAACGACCGGTGCAGCGCGGCCGGAGCCGTGAACAGCGCGGCGGCGACCACGGCCAGCAGGAGCGTGGTGACGTACGTGGTGCGCTGCACGGTGTCGAGGGACCGGAAGCGCGGGGTGAAGGCCAGCGTCAGCAGGAACGCGAAGAGGATCTGCACACCGGTCTGGGCGACCCGCAGCTCCTGGAGCAGCTCGCCGAAGTTGCGATCGGCGCGCTGGAGGGGCGTCTCGTGCCGTTCCTCGGGGAGGGGTGGTTCAGCCATGCTGAACGAGTATCCGATCCAGCCACTTTTCACGCCCTGGGGCGGGACCCGGAGGGGGTGCCGGCCGACGGCACCCCCTCGGCCGGGTCAGCTGACCCGGCCGTACCAGACGCTCTTCGTCCAGATCTTCTGCAGCTTCACGACCTCCCCGGTCTTCGGGGAGTGCCAGATCTTTCCCTTCCCGGCGTAGATGCCGACGTGGTACACGTTCCGGCCCGAGTGGAAGAACACCAGGTCTCCGGCCTTGCGGTGGGACGCGGAGATGTGGTGCGTCTTGTTGTACTGCGCCGCGGCCGTACGAGGCAGCGTCTTGCCCGCCTTCTTGAACGAGTAGAGCGTGAGCCCGGAGCAGTCGAAGCGGCGTGGCCCGGCGGCACCGTACTGGTACGGGGAACCCTTCTTGGAGGCCGCGACCTGGAGTGCCTTCGTCGCCAAGGTGGCCGCTTCGGCGTCGGATGCGGCGCCAGGAACCACAAGGCTGCCGCCCACGGCGGCGATGGTGAGCGCCGAGGCCGTACCGGCCCGGGTCCACAGCGACGGGACACGATTGAGCGCAGTCATGCGCAACCCTTCGTCAGCCGCCTGTGAAGGATGACCTGTCGGATTCGGGCTGGCGAAGTAGCCCGGCCGCTTGCGCGGCTTCACCCCAAGGACCGCCCGGATCTCTCCGGCGACCCGTCGTGCTGGGTCCTCCACTCCTGCCGATGCACTTCTGTCGACCGGTCATCCGGGCAGCGGCAGGACTCGGCGTCCGCCCGGACCGCCCCGCCGCTGTGGCGGGGGCTTGTCGTCGGAAGGGATCTTCACGCATCACGGTCCGAATATCCGAGCGGAACCGGCGATTTGTGGGGTTACTCACCACTCACCCGTTCGGGTGGACACCCCTCTGTTCGGGCGATGTTGAGGACACCGACGACGCTCGTACCAGCACCGGAGCATCTCATTCCGCCTCGCGGCTACGCCCGTCGCGCAACTTTTTCGGTTCCCCGAAGGGACCTGTGATTACTCCATCAGGGGGTACGCCATCTGGTCCGTTTGAGCCCCGGACCAGACGCCTCGCCGACGCGGCACGCACGGCGGCCCGGGTGGGGATGCGTCAACTGTCGGCGTCGGGTGGCAGGGTGATGCGGGCCGCCCGCCGCTCACCGTCGAGGACACGCAGGGCCTGTGCCAGCGTCGGGGCGTGCACCTCGCTCTCGCCCCGTTGATGCATCAGTGCGAGGGCGTCGCGCAGCTCCGCCGCCTTGGCGACCAGCGCCTGGGCGGCGCGCAGCCCCCGGTAGGTGTCTCCGGGCCTGGCCGGGTTGATGCGGCCGAGAAGGTCGACCACGTCGAGGTAACGGTCGATCAACTCGGCCTCGGCACGCGTCAGCGCGGGCAGCGGGGGCAGTTCGGGCACCATCGGCGGATCACCTCGCGTCGGGTGTGGCGTTCCTCGCGCCGGGCGCGGTGCGCGAGGTCTTGCGGCTGGGGATGACCCCGTCCACCAGTCCGTAGGTCAACGCGGCCTGTGCGTCCAGGATCTTGTCCCGCTCGATGTCGGCGGAGACCTGTTCAGGACTCTGCCCCGTGTGCCGTACGAGCATGTCCTCCAGCAGCCGCCGAGTGCGCATCAACTCCTCGGCCTGGAGGGCCAGATCGCTCGCCTGCCCCTGTACCGGCTCGGGAAGTGACGGCTGGTGGATCAGCACCCGGGCCCCCGGCAGCGCGAACCGCTTGCCCGGCGCGCCGCCGGCCAGTAGCACCGCGGCGGCCGACGCGGCCTGTCCCAGGCAGGTGGTCTCCACGTCGCAGCTGACGAACTGCATCGTGTCGTAGATCGCCGTCATCGCGGTGAACGAGCCCCCGGGGGAGTTGATGTACAGCGAGATGTCCCGGTCGGGTGCCTGGTATTCGAGGTGCATGAACTGCGCCATCACATCGTTCGCCGAGGTGTCGTCGATCGGCGTCCCGAGGAACACGATCCGCTCGTCCAGCAGCTTCGAGTACGGATCCAGGGTCCGGTGCCCCGCACTCGTGCGCTCGGTGAACTCGGGCAGGACATGGCGGGCGGACGGTTCATTCATGGCTCGCGCCTCCTCTGAAGGTTTCTGTAAAAAATGTACAGGACGTACAGAGGCCAGGAAGGGTGCTCGGCTGACAGCGAAAATCCCCGCGGAACGAGCTGTTCCGCGGGGATTTCCGGTACGGACGTGGGTTCAGCCGAGCGGAGCCGGAGCCGGGGTCCCGTAGAAGGTGATGGGCGGCCAGCCGCGCGACGTCGCAAGTTCGTTGAGGGCGTTCGCGACCTCGAGAGGGCTGATCCGGTAGGACTCCGGGGCGGTCTCGATGGCCTCGACGCTGAAGGTGAACGCGATGCCCCCCTCCCTGCCCGGGGTGAAGGCGCTGCCCTTGAACTCGGTGCCGTTGGGGAAATCGACCGCCGCCGCGGTGGGGGCGTCGGCCTCCGCCGCCTGGGCCGCCCCGCCGGTGGTGAGTACCGCCCCCGCCGCGGCCGTTCCCGAGTACCCCAGCAGTGAGCGCCTGGAAATGCTGGACATGATCCCCTCCGGTTTGTCATGTGCGCCTCCGGATGAGGCGGTCGCTTGATCGTACGAACGCATCGTTTTCGGCGGAGCTGAACGAGATCGTCCGCTCTGCGGGGGTGCCGGGGGTCCGGTCTAAGCTGGTGGGCATGGCCTACGAGATTCCGGTGACGCAAGCCAGGGCTGAGCTCGCCGATCTGATCAACCGGGTGGTGTACGGAGGCGAGCGCGTCGTCGTGACGCGGCACGGCAAGCCCCTCGTCGCCCTGGTCTCCGCCGCCGACCTGGAGCGGCTCGAGGAGCTCCCGGAGTCCGTCGAGGAGCAGGTGGTCAGCTCCCTCTCCAGCGTCCGCGAGGTCGCCTCCGCCCCCCGCGAGCGCCAGCGCTTCGGTATCGCGGCCGAGCACCGGGGGCCCGGCGCCTAGTAGGGCCCCTGCGCCCGTCCGAGGGCGACGGTCGCGCCGAAGCGGGGCCGCGAAGGCAGCGCCGTATATGGTCCGATCCTCGACGCCGCGCCGGGCGGTGGCCTCGGCGACGGCCCCGGAGCGTTCTCGTCGGTCTTGCGTGGGCCACAGCCCGGTTAACGTCCTCGAAACGACGGCCAACTAGCGTGCCCATCCATGCCACCAGGGGTTTTGGTGGCTACGGCCACCGGACCCCGCACGGTCCGGAGCGAGGACTGTGAGGTGGGACGCCGTGCAACTGACCCCGCACGAGCAAGAGAGGCTGCTGATCCACGTGGCCGCCGACGTGGCCGAGAAGCGACGGGCCCGCGGGCTGAAACTGAACCACCCGGAGGCCGTCGCCCTCATCACGTCGCACATCCTCGAAGGCGCGCGCGACGGCCGTACGGTCGCCGAGCTGATGTCCTCCGGGCGCAAGATCCTCACCCGGGACGACGTCATGGAGGGCATCCCCGAGATGATTCACGACGTCCAGGTCGAGGCGACCTTCCCGGACGGCACCAAGCTCGTCACCGTCCACGACCCGATCGTCTGACGCGGGAGCGAGAGCCATGATTCCCGGAGAGATCCTGTTCGCCGACGGCCCCGTCGCCTTCAACGAGGGCCGCGAGGTCACCCGGCTGACCGTCCTCAACGCCGCCGACCGGCCCGTCCAGGTCGGCTCCCACTACCACTTCGCCGAGGCCAACCCCGGTCTGGACTTCGACCGCGCCGCCGCGCGCGGCAAGCGGCTCAACGTCGCCGCCGGCACGGCCGTGCGCTTCGAGCCCGGGATCCCCGTCGACGTCGAACTCGTTCCGCTCACCGGCGCCCGTGTCGTGCCCGGCCTGCGCGGTGAGACCGGAGGTGCCCTCGATGCCTGAGCTCTCGCGCGGCGCGTACGCCGACCTGTTCGGTCCCACCACCGGCGACCGCATCCGGCTCGCCGACACCGACCTGCTGATCGAGATCGAGGAGGATCGTTCCGGCGGTCCCGGGCTCGCCGGTGACGAGGCCGTCTTCGGCGGCGGCAAGGTCATCCGCGAATCCATGGGCCAGGCGCGCGCTACGCGCGCAGAAGGCACTCCGGACACGGTCATCACGGGTGTCGTGATCGTCGACCACTGGGGGATCGTCAAGGCCGACGTCGGCATCCGCGACGGCCGGATCACCGGCATCGGCAAGGCGGGCAACCCGGACACCATGGACGGGGTCCACCCCGACCTCGTCATCGGCCCCGAGACCGAGATCATCGCGGGCAACGGACGGATCGTCACCGCGGGCGCCATCGACGCGCACGTCCACCTGATCTGCCCGCAGATCGCCGACGAGGCGCTCGCCTCCGGGATCACGACGCTGGTCGGCGGCGGCACCGGTCCCGCCGAGGGCTCGAAGGCGACGACGGTCACTCCTGGCCCCTGGCACCTCGCCCGGATGCTGGAGGCGATGGAGCAGTACCCGCTCAACTTCGGTCTGCTCGGCAAGGGCAACACGGTCTCGCGCGACGCGATGCTGTCGCAGATCCGCGGCGGGGCGCTCGGTCTCAAGCTGCACGAGGACTGGGGTTCCACGCCCGCCGTCATCGACGCCGCGCTGACCGTCGCCGATCGCACCGGCATCCAGGTCGCCATCCACACGGACACGCTGAACGAGGCCGGGTTCGTCGGCGACACGCTCGCCGCGATCGGCGGACGCGGCATCCACGCGTACCACACCGAGGGGGCGGGCGGTGGGCACGCCCCCGACATCATGACCGTGGTCTCCGAGCCGCACGTACTGCCCAGTTCCACCAACCCGACCCGGCCCTACACCGTCAACACCGCCGAGGAACATCTCGACATGCTGATGGTCTGCCACCACCTCAACGCGGCCGTCCCGGAGGACCTGGCGTTCGCCGAGTCCCGGATCCGGCCGTCGACCATCGGCGCCGAGGACGTTCTGCACGATCTGGGTGCCATCTCGATCATCTCGTCCGACGCGCAGGCCATGGGGCGGGTCGGCGAGGTCATCATGCGGACCTGGCAGACGGCCCATGTGATGAAGCGGCGGCGCGGCGCCCTCCCCGGTGACGGGCGCGCGGACAATCACCGCGTACGTCGCTATGTCGCCAAGTACACGATCAACCCGGCGCTCGCGCAGGGCCTCGCCCGTGAGATCGGCTCCGTCGAGACCGGCAAGCTCGCCGACCTCGTGCTGTGGGAGCCGGCGTTCTTCGGGGTCAAGCCGCAGCTCGTCATCAAGGGCGGGCAGATCGCGTACGCGCAGATGGGCGACGCCAACGCGTCCATCCCGACACCGCAGCCGATCCTGCCCCGGCCGATGTTCGGGGCGATCGGACGGGCACCCGCCTCGAACTCGTTCAACTTCGTGGCGCCGCTCGCCATCGAGGACGGGCTCCCGGAGCGGCTCTCGCTGGGGAAGCGGTTCGTGGCGATCGAGTCGACGCGCGGGGTGACCAAGGCCGACATGCGGGAGAACGACGCCCGGCCGCATGTGCGGGTCGATCCCGACAGCTTCGCCGTGCACATCGACGGGGAGCTGGTGGAGGCCACGCCCGCCGCCGAACTGCCCATGGCCCAGCGTTACTTCCTCTTCTGATGTCCCGCGCGGCACTACTCGTCCTGGCCGACGGCCGCTTCCCCGCCGGAGGGCACGCCCACTCCGGCGGGGCCGAGGCGGCCGTCAAGGCCGGGCGGATCAGCGGGGCGGCGAGCCTGGAGGACTTCTGCCGGGGGCGCCTCAACACGGCGGGGCTGGCGTCGGCCGCCCTGGCCGCGGCGGCCGCGCTCGGGGTCGATCCGGTGCTGCTGGACTCGGCCGCGGATGCCCGTACGCCGTCGCCGGCTCTGCGGGTCGCCGCACGGCGGCTCGGGCGGCAGTTGATGCGGGCGGCCCGGGCGACCTGGCCGTCCGGGGAACTCGACGCGCTGGCGCGGGCCTTTCCCAAGGGAGCGCATCAGCCGGTGGTACTGGGGCTGGCGGCGCGGGCCGCCGGGCTCGGGCCCGTGGACGCCGCGTACTGCTCCGCGTACGAGAGCGTCAGTGGTCCCGCGACCGCGACCGTGCGGTTGCTGAGCCTCGATCCGTTCGACGCCACAGGGGTGCTGGCCCGGCTGGCGCCGGAGCTGGACGTCGTCGCGTGTGCGGCGGTCGATGCGGCGCGCAACGTGGTCGACGGTGGGGTCGACGCGTTGCCGGCGGCGTCGGCGCCGTTGTTGGAGATCAGTGCGCAGGCGCATGCCGCCTGGGCTGTACGGCTCTTCGCGTCGTAGGTGGATCGCCCCCGCCGCCCCTACCCATTCCCGTCCCCTGGGGGCTCCGCCCCCAGACCCCCGTATCGGCCTGAAGGAAACTGGAGCCGTACCGTGCATCTTGACCATATCCACGACGGAGCCTCCGCCGTCAGCGCCGACGCTCGCCGGCCCGACGGCTCGCGGCGCGCGCTGCGTGTCGGGCTCGGTGGGCCCGTCGGGTCCGGGAAGACCGCCACCGTCGCCGCGCTCTGCCGGGCGCTGCGCGAGGAACTGTCGCTCGCGGTCGTCACGAACGACATCTACACGCGGGAGGACGCCGAGTTCCTGCTGCGGGAGGCCGTGCTGCCGCCGGAGCGGATCACCGCCGTGGAGACGGGGGCCTGCCCGCACACCGCGATCCGGGACGACATCTCCGCGAACCTCGAAGCGGTGGAGGACCTGGAGGACGAGGTGGGGCCGTTGGACCTCATCCTCGTCGAGTCCGGGGGTGACAACCTCACCGCCACGTTCTCCAAGGGACTGGTGGACGCGCAGATCTTCGTCATCGACGTGGCGGGCGGGGACGACATTCCGCGCAAGGGCGGGCCCGGTGTCACCACCGCCGATCTGCTCGTCGTCAACAAGACCGACCTCGCGCCGTACGTGGGGTCCGACCTGGGGCGGATGGCCGCCGACGCCAAGGCGCAGCGGGCCGAGCTGCCCGTCGTCCTCCAGTCGCTGCGCACCGAGGCCGGGGTCACGGCCGTCGCCGACTGGGTGCGGCGGCAACTGGTCGCGTGGACGGCATGACCACAGCGGGAGTGCGGGCCACCGCCCGGATCGGCGCACGGGCCGACGGGCGCGGTGGTACCGCGCTGCCCGTGCTGGAGGGCGAGGGGCCGCTCGCGCTGCGGCGCACACGGGCGAGCGGGGACGAGGCACGGGTCATGCTCGTCGGGGCGATGAGCGGGCCGCTCGGCGGTGACCGCTTCGCCGTGGAGGCGGAAGTGGGGGAGGGGGCCCGGCTGCATGTCGGGTCGGCAGCCGCGACCATCGCCCTGCCGGGACAGGCCAAGGGCGACGCCCGATACGATGTGCGGCTCGACGTCTCCGCGGGGGGCGAACTACGCTGGCTGCCGGAGCAGTTGATCTCCGCGCAGGGGAGTGACCTGTACGTGTCCTCGCGTGTCGAGCTCCGGTCGGGCGCCCGGCTCGTCTTCCGGGAGGAGCAGGTGCTCGGGCGCGTCGGCGAGCAACCCGGGCGGCTCACCAGCCGTCTTACTGTGCGGCTCGACGAACGGCCGCTGTTGGACCAGGAGCTGTCGTGCGGCCCTGGTGCACCCGGCGGCTGGGACGGTCCCGCGATGCTCGGGGGGCATCGGGCTCTGGGGCAACTCCTCGTCGTACGGCCGGAGTTCGAGCGGGAGCCGCCGGTGGCACGGCTGCTGGGGGAGTACGCGGCCCTCATGCCGCTCGCCGGGCCCGCGGCACTGGTGAGTGCCCTGGCGCCGGACGCGCTGCTGCTGCGGCGGGTCCTGGACGAGGCCTTGCGCACGCTCGACCGATAAGTACGGTCCGCTCAACGGTACTTGGTGCTCCGGTTATCGGAATGGCAAAGAAGGCCGGTCACCCCTGTTCTCAGGGACCTCACAGCCGAAAGGATCCCCGTACCAATCGCAACGATGTACGGGGAGGTCCCACTTGAGGGCTAAGAGACCGACGAGACGCCTGACCGCGTTCGCTTCGGCCGGAGCACTCGTCACGGCGACCCTGATAGCCGGAGCCGTCGCGGCGCCGTCGGCCACCGCCGACTCGCGTCACGGTCAGGACCGAGAGGCCCACGGCGCGGCGATCGCCGCCGCCCGAGCCTCGAAGGCCGGGATCAACTGGCAGGACTGCCCTGCGGACTGGGGCTTCGAGAAGCCGATCCAGTGCGGCTGGGTGTCCGTCCCGCTCGACTACGCCCACCCGTACGGCAAGCAGATCAAGCTTGCCGTCGACCGCATCGGGAACACCGGGACCAAGGCGGAGCGCCAGGGCGCGCTCGTCTACAACCCGGGCGGCCCCGGTGGTTCGGGCATGCGCTTCCCGCGCCGCGTCACCACCAAGGCCCCTCTGTGGGTGAACACTTCGAAGGCGTACGACTTCGTGGGCTTCGACCCGCGCGGTGTCGGCCACTCGGCCCCGATCTCCTGCATTGACCCTCAGGAGTTCGTGAAGGCGCCCAAGGCCGACCCGGTGCCGGACTCCGAGGCCGACAAGCGCGCCCAGCGCAAGCTCGCCGCCGCGTACGCGGACGGCTGTGCCAAGCGTAGCGGCAAGGCGATGCTGGCGCAGATGACCACGCCCAACACCGCCCGCGACCTGGATGTCATCCGGGCCGCACTCGGTGAGAAGAAGCTCAACTACCTGGGCGTCTCCTACGGCACGTACCTCGGAGCCGTCTACGGCACCCTGTTCCCGGGCCACGTCCGCCGCATGGTCGTCGACAGTGTCGTCAACCCGGCGCAGGAGAACATCTGGTACCAGGCCAACCTGGAGCAGGACATCGCCTTCGAGGGCCGCTGGAAGGACTGGGAGGACTGGGTCGCCAAGAACGACGCCGCCTTCCACCTCGGCGACACCCGCGCCAAGGTCCAGGACCAGTGGCTGAAGCTGCGTGCCACCGCGAAGAAGAGCCCGCTCGGTGGCGTCGTCGGCCCCGCCGAACTGATCTCCTTCTTCCAGAGCGCCCCGTACTACGACTCGTCGTGGGTGCCGGTCGCGACGGCGTTCAGCAAGTACGTCGCCGGTGACGCCCAGGCGCTCGTCGACGCCGCAGCCCCCGACATGTCCGACACCGTGGGCAACATCGCCTCGGAGAACGGCAACGCCGTCTACACGGCCGTCGAGTGCACCGACGCCAAGTGGCCCACCAGCTGGTCGAAGTGGGACAAGGACAACACGAAGCTCCACAAGAGCTACCCGTTCATGACGTGGGCCAACGCGTGGATGAACCTGCCCTGCGCGACCTGGCCGGTCAAGCAGCAGAACCCGGTGAACGTCAAGACCGGCAAGGGTCTGCCCGCCGTCCTGATCGTGCAGTCCACGCGTGACGCCGCCACCCCGTACCCCGGCGCCGTCGAACTGCACAAGCGCTTCAAGGGTTCCCGCCTGATCACCGAGAACGGTGCGGGCTCGCACGGAGTGACCGGCCTGGTCAACCCGTGCATCAACACCCGGGTGGACTCCTACTTGCTCACCGGCAAGACGGACGCGGCCGATGTGACGTGCACCCCGCACGCCACGCCGACCCCGTAACACTCCACGCACAGAGGGGCGGCCGGAGATCCGGCCGCCCCTTTTGCCTGCCGTACCTCGCTCAACTCAACGGCATCCGCGGGAACTTGCGGGCCTGCGCCGCGGCCTCGGCCGCCTCCTCCGCCTTGACGACGGCCGCGTACCGGTCGACGTACTCCTGCTCGGAGAGGGTGAGGATGGCGTACATGATCTCGTCGGTCACGGCACGCAGGATGGCCTTCTCGTTCTCCATCCCGGCGTAGCGGGAGAAGTCCAGGGGCTTCCCGAAGCGGATCACCACGGGGTGGAGGCTCGGGATCTTCTGACCCGGCGGCTGTGCCTCGAAGGTGCCGATCATGGCGCAGGGGATGACCGGAACCCCGGCCTTGAGCGCCATCACCGCGACGCCGACCTTGCCCTTGTAGAGGCGGCCGTCGTGCGAACGTGTCCCCTCCGGGTAGATGCCGAGCAGTTCGTCCCTGCGCAGCACGCCCAGTCCCTCGCGGATCGCGGCCTGGCCCGCGTCCTTGCCGGAGCGGTCCACCGGGATCTGTCCGATGCTGCGGAAGAAGGCAGCCGTCAGCCGCCCCTTGATACCGGGCCCCGTGAAGTACTCGGCCTTCGCCAGGAAGGTGATCCGCCGCTTCAGAATCGCGGGCATGAGGAAGTGGTCCGAGAACGAGAGATGGTTGCCGGCCACGATGGCGGGGCCCGACGCCGGTATGTGCTCAAGGCCTTCGATCCGGGGCCGGAACATCAACCTCAACAGTGGACCCAAAAGCACGTATTTGAGCACGTAATAGAACATGGGGTCGCTCCTCACGCGCGCGGATCGGCTCGACCGCCGCGTTCTAGCAGGTCAACCGGCATATCGCGGGCTGCCAGTGTATGCGCGGGGAGAGCCATGCGGAACCAGGTCCGGCCCGATGGGCCTGCATACCACATCAGTTGAACAAGTGATCGGCTTACCATCTTTTGCGGAGGTGTGCAACAAATGCGAAGATTGGAGAGGCGGGGGAACCGGACCGACGCTCGGCGCTCGTGACCGGATCCCATGACGTATGCGCCCGGGCGGTTGCTTCTGGAGGACAGATGACACTCCCGACAGCGCCCAGTCATGGGTCACACGCACCGGACACCGTCTTCGGCTACGTCTCCGCCCGGTCACAGGGCGAGATGCCGATGCACGAGGCGGTGGGATTCGAGTCGGCAGCGCCGTTCCGGGCCGACGACGGCACTCGGGACCGCGCCAAGGAGTACGCGCGGGCCGCAGGGCTGACCGTGACGGCCGAGAGCCGCCTGGGATTCACCGTGAGCGGCCCACCGGGGGCGTACGAACAGCTGACCGGAGGAAGGGTCGAGACCTACGAGGAACGCCAGCGCGTCGCGATGAACCAGGAGCGCTTCGTCACGCACCTCGACATCGTGGGCGAGCGACAGCCGGATGTCCGCGGAATGGGCGCCGTGCCGGGCGAGGACGCCATCGAGGCCGTCGCACTGGAACAGCCGCGCATCCCCATGCGCGTTCTTCCCGTCGCCGGCACGCCACCGCGAGTCGCCCGATTCCATCTCGAAGTGCCGGGCGACGTGGCCAGGCTGCTCGGTGCCACCAAGGCGCACGAGCACGGAGAGACAGGGCGTGGCGTCCAGGTGGCCATGGTGGACACGGGCCAGTTCCGGCATCCGTTCTTCGCCGCGCAGTCGTACCGCGTCGCCCCGACCGTGGTCCTCGTGCCGGGCGCCGACCCCAGGGAGGACCCGGTCGGGCACGGCACCGGTGAATCGGCGAACATCTTCGCCGTGGCGCCCGGTGCGACGCTGCACCCGTACCGGGCGAGCGATCAGGCGGGTCATCTGACCGCGGCCATGGCGGCCATCCTCCGGGCGAAGTCGGACCACCCGCAGGTGCTGACGAACTCGTGGGGCGGTGACATCAGGCGCTTCCCTCCGCTCGGATCGCCCGCTCAGACCGATGTGATGTGGGGAATGGAGATCCTCGACGCGGTGGAGCAGGGCATCGTAGTCGTCTTCTCCGCGGGCAACGGCCAGTTCTCGATCGAACCGCAGGTCCCCGGTGTGATCTCGGCCGGCGGCGTCTTCGCGGGACCGGACGGGAAGCTGCAGGCGTCGAACTACGCGAGTGGCTACATCAGCCCCTGGGTCCAAGGCGTCGTCGTCCCCAAGGTCTCCGGTCTGGTCGGCATGCTGCCGCGTGCGCAGTACCTCATGCTGCCGGTGCCGCCCGGCTGCGAGATCGACGTCGCGGAGAGCCGGCAGGCCCCCGGCGACACCACGACCGACACCACGTCGGACCATGACGGCTGGGCCCTGTTCTCGGGCACGTCCGCAGCGGCACCCCAGCTCGCCGGAGCGGTGGCCGTACTGCTCGGAGCCCGTCCGGGGCTCACTCCGGCGCAGGTCGCCGAAGCGCTCACCGTGACAGCCACGGACATCACCACCGGGTCCTGCAACCCGAGGTTCCGGAATCAGGCCCGTCCCGGCCCCGACGAGGCCACCGGAGCCGGACTGGTGAATGTCAGCGCCGCGCTGGACTTCGTCCTCACACGGTTCCCGTAGCGCACCGGCAGAGCGACCGGCGGTCGGCCATGTCGGCTCCCCCGCATGTGTGCCGGAAGCCGTGAACACTAAACCGCTTTAGTGCTCACGACTTCCGCAGAGGGTGGTGCCGCGCCGCTGCGGAAGCGCCGACAGGGTCCGGCCTTCCAGAACAGGCGCCCGCCGACGGTGCCGGTGTCAGACCCCCTGCGTCAGCACCTTCTCCAAGGCGCCCAGCGCGGACTGGAGTTCCTCGCCGGTGATGGTCAGCGGCGGGGCCAGTCGGATGGTGGATCCGTGGGTGTCCTTGACCAGGACTCCCTCGCGCATCAGGCCCTCGCTGATCTCGCGGCCGGTGCCGATGGCCGGGTCGATGTCGACGCCCGCCCACAGCCCGCGGGAGCGGAAGCCCTCCACGCCCCGGCCCACGAGCGCCGTCAGACCGCCTCGCAGGACCACGCCCAACTCGGCCGCCCTGCTCTGGTATTCACCGGTCTCCAGGAGTCCGACGACCGCGGAGCCGACCGCCGCGGCCAGCGGGTTGCCGCCGAAGGTCGAGCCGTGCTCGCCGGGCCGCAGCACCCCGAGCACGTCCCGGCGGCCGACCACCGCCGACACCGGCACGATGCCGCCGCCGAGTGCCTTGCCCAGGAGGAGAAGGTCGGGGACGACGTCCTCATGTTCGACGGCGAGCGTGGTGCCGGTGCGGCCCAGGCCCGACTGGATCTCGTCCGCGATGAACAGACAGCCGGCGCGCCGGGTCAGCTCGCGGACGCCGGTCAGGTAGCCGTCGTCCGGGATGACGACGCCCGCCTCGCCCTGGATGGGCTCGATCAGCACGGCCGCCGTCGTCTCGTCGACGGCCGCTTCCAGCGCGGCGAGGTCGTTGTACGGGACGACGCGGAAGCCCGGGGTGAAGGGGCCGAAGCCGGCACGGGCCGTCTCGTCCGTGGAGAAGCTCACGATCGTCGTCGTACGGCCGTGGAAGTTGTCCGCGGCCACCACGATCGTCGCCCGGTCCGGGGCGACGCCCTTCACCTCGTACGCCCACTTGCGGGCCACCTTGATGGCGCTCTCCACCGCCTCCGCGCCCGTGTTCATCGGCAGGACCATGTTCAGGCCGGTCAACTCGGCCAGCGACTCGGCGAACTGGGCCAGCCGGTCGTTGTGGAAGGCGCGCGAGGTGAGCGTCAGCCGATCCAGCTGACGGTGGGCCGCGTCGATCAGCACCGGGTTTCGGTGGCCGAAATTGAGGGCCGAGTAGCCCGCCAGCATGTCGAGGTAGCGCCGGCCCTCCACGTCCTCGACCCAGGTGCCCTCGGCGTGGGCGACGACCACGGGCAGGGGGTGGTAGTTGTGCGCGAGGACGGGCTCCTCGGCGCGGATCAGGTCGGCGGAGGAGCGCGGACCGGCGGCGGAGGACGCGAGCGTACGGGCGGGAGCGGTCATGAGCGGATCTCCTGGGTGCAGCACTTGATGCCACCGCCGGCCTTGTGGAACTCGGACAGGTCGACGGGGACGGGGACATAGCCGTGGCCGGCGAGCCGGTCGGCGAGGGCCTCGGCGCGGGGCGCGATGAAGACGTGGCGGCCGTCGGAGACGGAGTTCAGGCCGAAGGTGTGCGCGTCCTCACCGGTCGCGAGCACCGCGTCCGGGAAGAGACGGGCCAGGACCTCGCGACTGCCGGGTGAGAACGCCTCCGGGTAGTACGCGATGTTCGCCTCGGGCCCGTCGTCCAGGACGAAGAGTGCCGTGTCCAGATGGTAGAAGCGCGGGTCCACCAGCTGGAGGCTGACCACCGGGACGCCGAAGAACTCCTGCACCTCGCGGTGCGCCTCGGGGGTCGTACGGAATCCGGTGCCGGCCAGCACATACCGGCCCACCGGGACGAGGTCGCCCTCGCCCTCGCAGACGGATTCGGGACGGTAGACGTCGAAACCGGCCGCCTTGAACCAGGTCTCGTACGCGTTGGACTCGGGGCGGCGCTGCGGCGCGTGGAAGTACGAGCCGAAGACCCGGCCCGCCAGGACGAGCGCGGAGTTCGCCGCGAACACCATGTCCGGGAGATCCGCCACGGGCTCCACGGTGTCCACGGTGTGGCCATGGGTCCGGTAGGCGCTGATCAGCGCCGCCCACTGGCCACGGGCCAGATCCACGTCCACTTGGGTGTCGGGATGCATCCAGGGATTGATCGCGTACTGCACGGCGAAGTGTCTGGGTTCACAGACGAGGAAGCGCCGAGGGCGCGGCACACGGCTGTCGGGCACAGAGAGGTACCTCCGCTTCCTGCGGTGTCGACTGGGGGTGCCTCCAAGGTAGGAAACGGGGGATACGGGCGACAAGAGACGAGAGCTGCGTGTGTGCGCAGCATCGCTGCGCAATCACTCAGGTCAACGCAGGTTTGATGCGTCCAGTGCATCCTGGGGGGCCGCGTGGGTCGCGCCCGCCTCCGGGGCCTCCGGCAGCAGATGCGACAGCACCATGTAGCTGATCGTCTTCCGGATGAAGGGCTCGGTGCGGATCCGCTCCAGCACCTCCTCGAAGTGGTCCACATCCGTGGCCCGCACATGCAGCAGGGCGTCCGCGCCGCCCGTCACGGTCATGGCCGCGGTGATCTCCGGATGGTTGCGGACCACCTCCGCGAGCCGCCGGGGCGGCGCAGCGCCCTCGCAGTACACCTCGACGTATGCCTCCGTGCGCCAGCCCAGCGCCGTCGGCTTCACCGTGGCCGTGAACCCGGTGATCACACCGGTCTCGCGGAGCCGGTCGACACGGCGCTTGACCGCGGTGGCCGACAGTCCGATCGCCGTGCCGATCTCGGCGAAGCTCGTCCGGGCATTGGCCATCAGGGCCGTGATGATCTTGCGGTCGAGTTCGTCGAACATTGCGGGCTTGCTGTTCATGGCGGCACTGTATCCAGCGACAACGTCCACACAACCAGCGACAACGTCCGCATGTCCGGCGGCGACGTCCACGTCCCGCACATGTCCAGGCATGCCGATCGCTCCTACACTCCACTCTCATGCTGCGCGCGCTCGCCGTCGACGACGAACAACCGTCCCTCGAGGAACTCCTCTACCTCCTGAACACCGATCCCCGGATCTCCAGCGCCGAGGGCGCGAGCGACGCGACCGAGGCGCTGCGCCGGATCAACCGGGCCCTGGAATCCGGACCCGACGGGCCCGAGGCCATCGACGTCGTCTTCCTGGACATCCACATGCCCGGACTCGACGGACTCGACCTCGCCCGGCTGCTCACCGGCTTCGCCTCGCCGCCGCTCGTCGTGTTCGTCACCGCCCACGAGGGCTTCGCCGTCCAGGCCTTCGACCTCAAGGCCGTCGACTACGTCCTCAAGCCGGTACGTCGGGAGCGGCTGGCCGAAGCCGTGCGGCGGGCCGCCCAACTCCAGGACACCGCACCGCGGATACCCGTCCACGAACCCGACCCGGACCACATATCCGTCGAACTCGGCGGCGTCACCCGCTTCGTGGCCGTCGAGGACATCACCCACGTCGAAGCGCACGGCGACTACGCACGTCTGCACACCGCCCAGGGCAGCCATCTCGTCCGCATCCCGCTCTCCACCCTGGAGGAACGCTGGCGCTCACGCGGCTTCGTCCGCATCCACCGGCGCCATCTGGTCGCCCTGCGCCACATCGGCGAACTCCGCCTGGACGCGGGCACCGTGAGCGTCCTCGTCGACTCCGTCGAACTCCAGGTCAGCCGTCGGCACACCCGCGAACTGCGCGATCTGCTCATGCGCCGCACCACGAGCTGAGAGAGGGAAACACCGTGCCGCAGGACCCGACCGAACGCCGGGTGGTCGTCACCGGGGTGCCCCGGCGCACCCGCCGCACCTCCGGCTACTACCGGCCCAGGACCGAGATCGACGAACAGACCACGCTCGGCCACACCTACGTCCGCTCCCTGATGCGCAGCCAACTCCGCGCGGCACTCGTGGTGTTCGCCGTGCTGGTCCTGCTGGTAGGGCCACTGCCGCTGGTCTTCGCCGCGATGCCAGACGGCGAGAGCCTGGAGTGGGCCGTGCTCGGCTTTTGCGTCTACCCGCCCCTGGTACTGCTCGCCCGCTGGTACGTGCGGCGCGCGGAGCGCAACGAGAAGGACTTCGTGCGCCTGGTCGAGGACCGCTGAGCCGTGAATCAGAACTACGCCGTCCCCGCCGTCGCCCTCGTCGTCGTGGCGACCGTCCTGGTGGGCGCGTTCGGCCTGCGCATCTCCCGGAGCACCTCCGACTTCTACGTCGCCTCACGCACCGTGGGCCCCCGGCTCAACGCGGCCGCGATCAGCGGCGAGTACCTCTCCGCCGCATCCTTCCTCGGCATCGCGGGCCTCGTCCTCGTCCAGGGCCCCGACATGCTCTGGTACCCCGTCGGCTACACGGCCGGCTATCTCGTACTGCTCCTGTTCGTCGCGGCCCCGCTGCGCCGCTCCGGGGCGTACACCCTGCCCGACTTCACGGAGGCACGCCTCGGTTCACCGGCCGTAAGGCGCCTCGCCGGTGCCTTCGTGGTCGGGGTCGGCTGGCTGTATCTGCTGCCCCAACTGCAGGGCGCCGGGCTGACGTTGGCGGTCCTGACCGACGCGCCCGACTGGTTCGGCGGGGTGCTCGTCGCCGTCGTCGTGGTCGCCACCGTCGCCGCCGGAGGCATGCGCAGCATCACCTTCGTGCAGGCCTTCCAGTACTGGCTCAAGCTCACCGCCCTGCTGGTCCCCGCACTCTTCCTGGTCCTCGCCTGGCAGGCCGACGGCGCCCCGCGCCAGGCCTTCGCCGAACCCGCGACCTTCCGCGAACAGCGCGTCGTCCGCGTCGACGACAGCCTCGACCTGAAACTCGCGGACCCACTGGGCGTCACGGCCACCGGCACGGTCGACGGCCACCGCTACGACGGTGAGCGGCTGCGACTCCCCGCGGGCGTCCACCACATCGAGCGCGGCACCCGGCTGACCTTCGCCCAAGGCGACCCCGTCCCGGCCGCCGACCGGGGCAGCAACGGCGGCATGTCGACCTCGCTGGCGGCGGGCCGCGAGGAACGCCCGCTGTACGCCACGTACGGACTGATCCTCGCCACCTTCCTCGGCACGATGGGACTGCCGCACGTGGTGGTCCGCTTCTACACCAGCCCGCACGGCGTCGCGGCCCGCCGCACCACGGTCGCGGTCCTCGGCCTCATCGGCGCGTTCTACCTCCTGCCGCCCGTCTACGGGGCGCTCGGCCGCCTGTACGCCCCCGAACTGAGCCTCACCGGGAACGCCGACGCCGCCGTCCTGCTGCTGCCGGACCGGGTGATCGGCGGGCTCGGCGCGGACCTCCTGGGCGCGCTGGTGGCGGGCGGTGCCTTCGCCGCGTTCCTGTCGACCGCGTCCGGACTGACGATGGCGGTGGCCGGGGTGCTCACCCAGGACGTGCTGCCTTCGCGCGGGGTACGCCACTTCCGGCTGGGCACCGTACTCGCCATGGCGGTGCCGCTCGCGGCGAGCGTGATCGTCGGCGGGCTGCCCGTCGCCGACGCCGTCGGACTCGCCTTCGCCGTGTCCGCGTCCTCCTTCTGTCCGCTGCTCGTCCTCGGCATCTGGTGGCGGCGGCTGACCCCGCCCGGCGCGGCCGCCGGAATGCTCGTCGGCGGCGGCGCGGCCTTCGTCGCCGTCGCCGCGACCATGGCGGGCTACCCGGGCTCGGGCGCGCTGCACGCACTCCTCGCCTGGCCCGCGCTCTGGTCGGTGCCGCTCGGGTTCCTCACCATGGTCCTGGTGTCGCTGGCCACGGCCGGACGGGTGCCGGCCGGGACGGCGGCGATCCTGGCCCGGTTCCACCTGCCCGAAGAGCTGGCCGGAGGAGACATGCGCGCAGACGTCGACGTACGCGGAGAGGCCAGGGCGTGAGCGGATCGTCGAGCGGGGCGGTGACGGCGTGAGCGGCTTCCTGGCGGGCCTGTGCGTCGCCGTACTCCCGCTGCTCGCCGCCGGGTTCTGGCTCGGCAGGCGTACCGCGCGGCCCGAGAACCTCGGCGGGCTCGGCACCCCCGTCGAACACGCCACCTTCGAGACCCTGCACACCGCCTCGCTGGCCGCGCCCCCGCTGCGCGCGGGCCTCACCGGGGAGACCGCCCGCAAGTCCGCCCGCCGACTGCGCACCCTGCTCGGCACGGACGCCCTGTGCCTCACCGACCAGGACACCGTCCTCGCCTGGGACGGCGCGGGGGAGCACCACCGCACCGAGATCATGGAACGGCTCGGCGGCCCCCTGGAGACCGGCCGCGGCGAGGCCTTCCGGCTGAAGTGCGACGAGCCCGACTGCTCCCTGCGCTGGGCCGTCGTCGCACCGCTCACCGTCGACGACCGTGTCCACGGAGCGCTCGTCGCCTGCGCGCCCCGCGAGTCCGCCGTCCTGGTCCGGGCCGCGGGCGAGGTCGCCCGCTGGGTCTCCGTGCAACTGGAACTCGCCGACCTCGACCAGTCCCGCACCCGGCTGATCGAGGCCGAGATCAAGGCCCTGCGCGCCCAGATCTCCCCGCACTTCATCTTCAACTCGCTCGCGGTGATCGCCTCGTTCGTCCGCACCGACCCCGAGCGCGCTCGCGAACTGCTCCTGGAATTCGCTGACTTCACCCGCTACTCGTTCCGCAGGCACGGCGACTTCACCACCCTCGCCGACGAACTGCACGCCATCGACCACTACTTGGCACTGGTACGGGCCCGCTTCGGCGACCGCCTCTCGGTCACCCTGCAGATCGCCCCCGAGGTACTGCCGGTCGCGCTGCCCTTCCTCTGCCTCCAACCGCTCGTGGAGAACGCCGTCAAGCACGGGCTGGAGGGCAAGACCGACAAGAGTCACATCAGCATCACCGCACAGGACGCGGGCGCCGAGGCGCTGGTCGTCATCGAGGACAACGGCACCGGAATGGACCCCGACCGACTGCGCCGCATCCTCGCCGGGGAGGTGAGCCCTTCCGGCGGCATCGGACTGTCCAACGTCGACGACCGGCTGCGCCAGGTGTACGGGGACGAGTACGGCCTCGTCATCGAGACCGCCGTCGGAGCGGGCATGAAGATCACCGCCCGGCTCCCGAAGTACCAGCCGGGGGTGCACTCGGCGCGGCGGCTGCCCAGGGAGTGACCCGCGCGCACGTCAGGCGTTGCGCGAGGCCACCATCGCGATCGTGAGCAGAACGAGCACCACCCAGCCGAACCACAGCCAGCCGTTGCTGCCGAGCGCCACCGTGTAGGCCGTCACCATGACGAGTCCGCCGACGGTGAGCACCCCCATCGCCTTCGTCGAACCGGGCATCGCGGCACACCCTTCTCCCGGCGGGGTCCACGACGCGGGCCGTGGCCTGCGCCCATTTTCACCCGAACGGACGCGGTTCGCCAGGGCCGGGTGGGCTACTCGCCTCCGTGCATGAGGGCCTTGTCCAGCCGCTCGATGCTGCAGACCACCAGGTAGTACCCCTTCCTCCACAGTCCTGTGCTGCGCAGACCATGACTCACATAGGTGTCGGCGGGGTAGTGGAGTTGCTGCGGCGGGGCGTCGGCCGCGCACTGTGCGTCCGCCTCCACCTCGGGCTTCTTGCCGGGCGTGAGGCTGGTGAGATGCGTGATCCGGAAGACCAGGCCCACATGGTCCTTGTCGCAGGAGACGAGCTCGTAGTGGGTGTATTCGCTGGCATCCCCGCGGGCATGGCCGAGGCAGTCGCCCTGCTGCATCTGGGTCGCGTCCTCGAACGCCATCCCGTACGGGCGGAGGTTGCCGAGCCTGCCGTACACCGGACCGTGCTTCCCGACCAGCAGGCAAGCGACGTTCCCGCCGGTGGCGTCGAAGCCCTCGCGGGTGGGCACCACGGCCAGGCTCTGGACGTGCCAGGCGAGTTTGTCGGCGGTCGCCTTCGTCCGCTGCGCGCACTCGTCCGCGCCGTCGCTGTCGGCCTCCTCGAAGGAGCGGGCCTTGTACAGCGCCATCACCTGCCCGTCGGGGCGCAGCGCTCCGCAGCTCGGATCCAGTTGCAGACGCGGGGTGCCCGAGGCCGGTGCGGGCGACGGGTCGCTCAGCACGCAGTCGCCCTTCTTGAGCGGTGCGGAGAGCCCGACCCGGGTGCCGTACGGCGCTACGGGCGTGTGCGTCCTGCCGTACTGGGCCATGCCCCAGATCACCCCCGCCGTCAGCGACAGCGCGAGGAGCAGTGCCACGGTCACCTGTAGGAGCAGCGTCCGCTTGCGGCGTCCCCCGCCGGGGCCGGGGACGGGTACGGCGGGCCCCGTGTACCGGGGCGGACCGAAACCGGCGCCGGGCTGCGGGGTGTGCGGGGCCGGTGGGCCGAATCCTTGCCCCGGGCGGGGTGCGTACGCGGCCGGGGCACCGACGGTACGCGCCCCGGCCGCTTGCGCCATGGGTGTGTACGCCGCGTGGTGCGCCTGCGCGGGAGCGGCGGCCTGGGCCGTGGGGACGTACGGACCCGGCGCGGCGAAACCCTGGCCCCGGGCCGGGGACGGGCTCTGGTCGTGTGCGGGCGGGGCGTAGTCGTGGTCCCGGGACGAGCCGCCCGAAGCCCGGCCGGGGGGCGTGGGACCCCCGGGACCGTCGGAGGTGACGAACCCCGCCCACGGCGGCTGCGAGCCGGTGTCGACCTGGGTCGGCGGATGGGGTTCGGGCAGGATGATCCGGGCCAGGGCCGCCGCCGTCCGCTCCGCGGAGATCCGCAGGCCGGGGTCCTTGACCAGCAGCGCGTCGATGACCGGCCCCAGCGCGCCGGCCCGCGGGGACGGTGGCGCCTCCTCCGAGACCACCGCGGCGAGCGCCCCGAGGTGGCTGTCGCGGTCGAAGGGGCCGTGGCCCTCCACGCCGAAATACAGGGTGCAGCCCAGCGAGAACAGGTCGGCCGCAGCGGTCGGCTGCCCGCCCTGGGCCCGCTCCGGTGCCAGATAGGCGGCCGTGCCGACCACGACGGAGGTCCGGGTCCAGCGAGTCTCGGGGGAGTCCGGCTGGACCGAGACGCCGTAGTCGGTGAGGAGGATGCGGGCGCCGGGGGTGCCCGTGCGGTCCGGGGCGAGCAGGATGTTGGCCGGTTTGACGTCCCGGTGCATGATGCCGCGCTCGTGCCCGGCGGTCAGCGCGTCCAGCACCGCGAGGCCGACACGGGCGCACTCGTCGGGGGCCAGTGGACCGCGCCGGGCGAGCCAGGCCCGCAGGTCCTCCGCGCCCGCCACGTACTCCATCACGATCCACGGCAGGCCGTCGTGCTCCAGGACGTCGTGCACGGTGACCACGTGCGGGTGGTCGCGCAGCACCGCGGCGTGCCGCGCCTCCGCGCGGGCGCGCGCGATCCGCGACTCGAGTTCCTCGCCGCCCTCCGGGGTGCCGCGGAACCTGATCTCCTTGAGCGCGACATGGCAGTCGAGCCGCTGGTCGTGGGCGAGCCAGACGTGGCCCATCCCGCCGGAGCCGACCTGCTCCAGGAGCAGATACCGCCCACCGATGAGCCGACCCGCTCCGTCCGGCTGTGCTGCACCTGCTGTCATCGGGTTGCTCCCCGGGTTCCGCGTGCTGTCGTACAGGGGTCAGGCGGCGCTTTCGCCGGGCCCGGCGGAGTCGCTCGTGCCGGGGTCGACCGGGGCGGGTTCACTCGACACGGGTTTGCTCGCCGGTGGCGCGCTGCTGATGGTGGGCCTGGCCGAGGTCGGTTCCGTGGTGGGCGCGGTTCGCGTCGGTTTGGGCGGCGATTGGGTCGGCGTCGGTTTGGGCGGCGGTTCGGTCGGGGCGGACGCCGAGGCGGTGGTCGGGGCGATGCTGGTCGGAGTGTTCGACGGCGAGATGTCCGGCGGGGGCGACGAGCCCGTCTTGCCGCCCGTCCCGCCGACCGCACCGGGCGTCGTGGGTGAACCGGTGTCGCTGCCGGAAGACGAGGGGCCGCCCGACGACTCGCTCGAGGAGGGGCCGGACGATCCCCCGGACGGGGTGGAGGGCGTCGTGCCGGTCGTGGGACCGCCCGTGGTCGTGCCATCCGTCGTCGTGCCATCCGTGGTCGTGCCACCCGATGTCGTGCCATCCGTCGTCGTGCCCGAGGGCGACGGCGTGGTCCGGTCGCTGCCGCTTTCGGACGGGCCCTCGGGCTGTACCACCGAGAGGACCACCGACGTGCCCCAGTCGACCTGGCTGCCCTCGGTCGGCCGGGACGCCGTCACCCGGGCGCCGTCGGCCGGCAGGGTGTCACCGGCGTACGACATTCCCAGCCCCGCGTCGGTCAGCCGCTTGGTCGCTTCGGCGAAGGTCGTGCCGGTGACGGTCGGTACGGCGTGCTTCTGCTGGGTGCTGAACGACTTGTCCTGGCTGCCGTCGCTGCCCACCGGGCGGGCGATCCCCTGGTCGGGGTGGTGCACGTCGACGAGCTGGAGCTGGTGGATCTCCCGCTTCCCGGGCGGCGGCTCGACCACCACGACGCGGTCCTGCCGGTAGTCGGCCCACTTCTTGTTGCCGTTCTTGAACTGCACGTCGGTCTTCGAGGTCTTTCCCTCGAAGGGGAGCAACGGATTGCCGCAGGAGCACTTCACCGCGGGCAGTCCCTGTTGGTCGACCAGAATGGCGATTCCGGCCTGGAGCAGCGCGGCGTACGAAACCGCCTTGCCGTCCGTGTAGTCGTGATTCGTTACGAGAGTGTCGTGACGCAGTACGACGGGTGTGAGTTGATCGATATAACTCGGGATCTGATCGGTGCCTATATGCAGTACCCGCGCCCATTCCTGGGCCTTCGCCGAGTTCTTGGGGTCGGTGAGGAATTTCTTCAACTTCGCCACGGCGCAGGTGCCGGGTTTCGTGGAGCCGCCCCAGACGCCGGTGCCGGGGTCGTTGCCGGGATCCGGTGCCGGCGAACCGCTGCCGTTACTGCCGTCAGGGGCGCCGCCGTACAGACCGGGGCTGTTGCTGGCCTGCACACCACCGCTGGGCCGGGCCTCGCGCAGTGGGATGTCCTTGCCGAGCTGTCCGTCCTCCTTGAAGAAGGGCGAGACCGAGGAAACCCCCGCCGCCACGGCCCGCACTACGAACAACTGATCGGATTTGCTGCACCCGCTGACTATCAGTACCGAAACCAGCAGTAGAGCGAGCCTTCGGGCGGCGGAAATCCCCGCCCTTTGCATGGACGCACGAATTGACATGACCGCTCCCCCTGCGGTTTCCCCCGTTGTCCCCCCATGCTACTGAACGGAAAACCCCTGCACGCAAGGTGAATTGCAAAGTTAATTCAGCGGCCGCGTGCGTTGAGTGAGGCCAGATAGGCGTTGTACGCCGCGAGTTCCTTGTCACCGTCGCGGTCGGCGGCCCGGTCCGTGCGGCGGGCCTGTCGCTTCTCGGAGGCGTACCACTGGAAGAGCAGCGCGATCAGCACGAGGACAGAGGGGATCTCGCTGAACGCCCAGGCGATACCGCCCGCGGCGCTCTGGTCGGCGAGCGCGTCGATGCCGAGCGAGGCGGGCGGGTTCTTGTACGTGTCGACCATCGGCTCGGACGCCATCATCAGCGCGATACCGAAGAACGCGTGGAACGGCATGCCCGCGAACAGCTCCAGCATCCGCATCAGATAGCCCGGTCGGTGCGGTCCGGGGTCGACCCCCATGATCGGCCAGAAGAAGACCAGGCCGACGGCGAGGAAGTGGCACATCATCGCGATGTGCCCGGTCTTGGAGCCCATCAGGAAGTCGAAGATGGGGGAGAAGTACAGCGCGTACAGACTCGCGATGAACAGCGGGATCGTGAACGCCGGGTGCGTGATGATCCGCATGTAGCGGCTGTGCAGGAACATCAGCAGCAGCTCACGCGGACCCTTGTTGCCTCGCGTGGCGGCCACCGGCAGTGCGCGCAGCGCCAGCGTGATCGGCGCCCCGAGCAGGATCAGGATCGGCGACAGCATGCTGATCACCATGTGCTGCACCATGTGCACGCTGAACATGACCATGCCGTAGTCGTTCAGCTTGGTGCACATCGCGAGCATCACGGTCAGCACACCGAGCACGAAGGCGATGGTCCGGCCGACCGACCACTTGTCGCCGCGCCGCGCGAGCCGTACGACCCCCCAGCCGTACAGGCCGAGTCCCACCAGGCAGGCGATGAGGAAGAACGGGTCCGCGGACCACTCGAGCCCCCGCCCCAGCGTGAACGGCGGCAGATCCATGGTCATGCCGTGCCCGCTGTGATCCATCCGCCGGCTCCTGATTCGTACGTTGTGCGCTGTCTGTCCGAACCAGAGTAGAACTGACCCCGGTCACAACTATGATCGGGGTCAGTGCAGCGCCCCGTCAGGGGCGCGGGGCTGTGTCACTATGCGGCTCCGCCGCGTGGGCGCGACAAGCCACGACGAACCCGCAGCCGAAAACGAACCCTCAGAGCACGCACTCCGCTTCCGCGTACCGCTCCTCGGGAACCGTCTTCAGGCTCTCCACCGCCTCCGCGAGCGGCACCATGACGATGTCGGTCCCCTTCAGCGCGGTCATCTGCCCGAAGTCGCCGCGATGCGCGGCCTCCACCGCGTGCCAGCCGAACCGCGTGGCGAGCACGCGGTCGTACGCCGTGGGTGTCCCGCCCCGCTGGACGTGCCCGAGGATCACCGGCCGGGCCTCCTTGCCGAGGCGCTCCTCCAGCTCCAGGGAGAGCTGCCGGGCGATGCCCGCGAAGCGCTCGTGCCCGTAGACGTCCTTGCCGCCCTCGTCGAACTCCATGGTGCCCGGGCGAGGCTTCGCCCCCTCCGCGGCGACGACGATCGCGAACCGCTTGCCCGCCTCGAAGCGCTCGCCGACCCGTGCGGCCAACTCCTCGATGTCGAAGGGGCGTTCCGGTACGACGATGGCGTGCGCGCCCGCCGCCATCCCGGAGTGCAGGGCGATCCAGCCCGTGTGGCGGCCCATGACCTCCACGATCAGCACCCGCTGGTGGGACTCGGCGGTGGTCTTCAGCCGGTCCAGGGCCTCGGTCGCGACACCGACGGCCGTGTCGAAGCCGAAGGTCACGTCCGTGACGGCGATGTCGTTGTCGATGGTCTTCGGAACGCCGACGATCGGCAGACCGCCGTCCGAGAGCAGCCGCGCCGCCTTCAGCGTGCCCTCGCCGCCGATCGGGATGATCGCGTCGAGGCCGAGCTCCTCGACATGCCCCTTGGCCCGCTCCACACCGTCACGCAGCTGCGCGGGCTGGACCCGGGAGGAGCCGAGGATGGTGCCGCCGCGAGCCAGGATGCCGCTCACCGCGTCGAGGTCGAGCTTCAGGTAGTCGCACTCCAGAAGCCCCTTCCAGCCGTCCCGGAAGCCGATGACCTCGTCGCCGTGGTCGACGACGGCGCGGTGCACGACGGACCGGATGACGGCGTTCAGGCCGGGGCAGTCGCCGCCGGACGTGAGGACACCAATGCGCATAGCCCGAAATACCTTCTCAACGTGGGCCGGGGACCGGACCACGCTGTCCGGCTGGAATCCCGGTCACCCTACCGGCGGGACGGGGTGGTGCCCTAGCGGGCGTCCGCCTGGTGGACGCGGCCGCACAAGTGAGCGGACACGCTGTCAGGCGGGCCCGACCTGGGTACACCGTGCCGGAAACGCCTAGGGCGCGCCTGAGGTATCCCTCGAGCGCGCCCTGTGGACGTCCCGCACCGTTTGTCCGCCGTTGGCCGACGGTTCAGGCGGGCTGCTGCGCCGCGGCGATGCGCTCGCCGCGAAGCGCCTCGTACCAGCGGTCGTCGATCGGCGGCAGCGCGTTCACATCGAGGGCCAGCTTCAGCAGCAGGTCCGCGATCTGCGGGTTGCGGGCGAGCACGGGCCCGTGCATGTACGTGCCGAAGACCGTGTCGTTGTACGCGCCCTCGGTGCCGTCGCCGGTGCCGTTGCCCTTGCCGAGCCGTACCTGCGCGAACGGGCGCGCGGTGGGGCCGAGATGGGTGACGCCCTGGTGGTTCTCGAAGCCGGTCAGCTGCGGCAGGCCGAGACGCGGGTCGATGTCTCCGAGTACGTCGCCGACGCACCGCTCGCCCTCGCCGCGCACCGAGACCACGTCGAGCAGGCCGAGGCCGGGCTCGCGCTGTCCGAGGTCGTTGATGAACTCGTGGCCGAGGATCTGGTAGCCGGCGCAGACCGAGAAGACGATCGCGCCGTTGCCCACCGCGCGGTGCAGACCGCCGTCGCGGCGCAGGCGCTCCGCGGCGAGCCGCTGCGGCCGGTCCTCGCCGCCGCCGATCAGATAGATGTCGCCGGAGGTCGGGATCGGCTGGTCGCTGCGTACGTCGAGACGAGCGACGTCGAGACCGCGCTGACGGGCCCGGCGCTCCACGACGAGGGCGTTGCCCTGGTCGCCGTAGGTGCTCAGCAGGTCCGGGTAGATCCACACCAGGCGCAGGCTGTTGTCACTCATTCTCTTGGTCCTCCGTGGCTGCTCAGTTGCCGACACGACGCCTCAAATCCTGGAATGCGGTGTAGTTCGCGATGACCTCGATGCGACCGGGCGGGGCGAGCTGCACCGCCTGGTCGAGGTTCTCGCAGACCTGGAAGGACTGGTTGGCGACCTCGAGACGCACGGCGAGGTCGAGCTTGCGGTCGCCGAGCACGAAGATCGGGTGCCCGGTCAGACGGGTGTAGTCGACGTCCCACAGCCAGGACGTGTCGGTACCGTCGGCGCCGCGTGCGTTCACGGACAGGATGACCGGGGTCGGCGGCGGGTCGATGAGGGAGAACGTCTCGAGCCAGCCCGCGGGGTTCTTGGCGAGCAGCAGACGCAGGTCGCGCTGCATGAACTGCACGACGTCGTAGCGTCCGGCGACCGCCTGCACCTGGTACATGCGCTCCAGGGCGACCTGCGGGGGCACCCCGAAGACCGCGGCGACGGCGGCCGACGAGGCGGCGTTCGCCTTGTTGGCCCGGCCGGGCAGCTGGAGGTGGATCGGCCACGCGGAGCCGTGCGGGTCGAGGACGTGGTCCCCGGACAGCGCCCAGGTCGGCGTCGGACGGCGGAAGCCGCAGTCGCCGCAGAACCAGTCGTCGCCGGGGCGCTGCATCACACCGCCGCAGGACGGGCAGGACCAGGCGTCCTCCTTCCACATCTGACCGGCCGCCACCCACATGACGTTCGGCGAGGAGGAAGCGGCCCACACGACGAGCGGGTCGTCGGCGTTGGCGACCACGACGGCCTTGGACCCGGCCAGGCCCTCGCGCCAGTGCTCGGCCATCATCCGGGTCTCGGCGGCCCGGTCGAGCTGGTCGCGGGAGAGGTTGAGCAGCGCGATGCACTTCGGGTCGGTGTCGCGGGCGACACCCGAGAGGTACTTCTCGTCGACCTCGATGACCGCGTACTTGGCGTCCGAACCCCCGGCGAGCGCCGAGGTGATACCGGCCGGCATGTTGGCGCCCAGCGCGTTGGACACGACCGGGCCCGCGGCCCGCAGCGCCTCCGCGATGAGCCGGGTGGTCGTGGTCTTGCCGTTGGTCGCCGACACCAGGATCACGTCCAGGTGGGTGGCGAGCCTGGCCAGCAGATCGGGGTCGAGCTTGAGTGCCACCCGGCCGCCGATCACCGATCCGCTGCCGCGTCCAGCGGCCCGCGAGACGGCCGCCGCCGCCTTGCCCGCCGTCACGGCCAGCTTGGCCCGCGGCGTCAGCGGGTCCGAGTTGCCTGACATCGTTTCTCGATCCTCCTTGCGTACGCGCCGCGCCTCTGCCCCCGGCACCGTGTGGGCCTCAGCCTATCGAGATCCACTCACGTGCCCGAATCGCGGCACCTCTGCGGTGCCCGCGCGACATTCGCGCGCCCATGAGGACCGTACCCTTGCCGCCATGCGACACGGCTCCATCCCCGGCACCAGAGGGCGCGTCCGGCCGGTGACTCTGCTCGGCGACCCCGTTCTGCACACACGGTGTGAGGACGTCACGGACTTCGGCCCCGAACTCGCCCGACTCGTCGAGGACATGTTCGCGACGATGTACGCCGCCCAGGGCGTCGGCCTCGCCGCGAACCAGGTCGGCGTCGCGTCGCGGGTCTTCGTGTACGACTGCCCGGACGACGAGGACGTCCGCCATGTGGGACACGTGGTGAACCCCCGTCTCGTCGAGGCGGACGGAGTGGTCCTGCGCGGGCCGGAGGGCTGTCTCTCCTTGCCCGGCCTGGAAGCGGGCACGGAACGGTACGACCACGCCGTCGTCGAGGGTTTCACCGTGGACGGGGAGCCGGTGCTGGTGCACGGCACGGGGTGGTTCGCGCGGTGCCTGCAGCACGAGTACGACCACCTGGAGGGTGGTCTCTACGTGGACCGGCTGAGCGGTTGGCGCCGGCGCCGGGTGATGAGGCAGGCGGCGCGGGCGTCCTGGGGGCGCTGAGCTCTGTCGGGCGGCTGTGGGTTGTTCGCCGAGAACAACCCGCGGCCGACACCCGACCTCAGAACCCAGGACCCCCGACACGATCGCCGGCCGCGGCCAGCCGACCCCACAGCAGGTCGGCCAGACTCCGTACCAACACGGCGCGGGAGCACGGCTGTTCACCCAGCCACCAGTCCCCGGCGGCATGCATCATGCCGACGATCCCGTGCCCCCACGCCCGCGCCAGCTGCTGACTGTCCGGTCCGAGATCCACCCGTTCCTCGATGACCTCGGCCAGCTCCTCGCCCATGCGGCGCAGCAGCGGCGCGGAGTGCTTGCCCAGGTCGAAGCCCTGGTCGGCGGACGAGGCGCCCTCCGTGGGGTGCATCAGGAAGCGGTAGACCTGAGGGTGCGCCTCTATGGCCGCGAGATACGTGTCGAGGGTGGCCTCCACCCGCTCCCGGCGCTCGGCGGGCGCGTCCAGCGCGGCCCGCAGCGCTCCGAGCAGGGCGTCGGTGTGCCGCTTGGCCAGTGCCGCGTAGAGTCCGCCCTTGTCGCCGAAGTGGCGGTACAGGATCGGCTTGGTGATGCCCGCCTCGGCGGCGATGGCGTTCATCGAGGCTCCGGGGCCGTCGCGGAGCACCACTCTGTCGGCGGCCTCCAGCAGCTCACGCCGGCGGCGGTCGGCGGACCTCTGCTGATCGGTCCGCTGCGTGGTGTCCATGATCTCTCCCCACCCGTGGTGATTCGGTGACGCTTGCGCAAACTAACACTGATCGGCCCATGCGTATCGAACGGGCTGCCGAGCTGAACGCGGGAGTTGACTTTTACTACTGGTCAGTAACAGACTCCAGTTACCGCAAGTAACACTTTAGTGCAGCGCTGGAGGGGACATGGTCGAGTTCACCATGGAGCTCAACGACGAACAGAAAGAGGTCCGCGACTGGCTCCACGGGTTCGCCGCCGATGTGATCCGCCCCGCGGCCGCCGAGTGGGACGAGCGTGAGGAGACTCCATGGCCGGTCATCCAGGAGGCCGCGAAGGTCGGCATCTACTCCCTGGACTTCTACGCCCAGCAGTACTTCGACCCCACCGGCCTCGGCATACCCATGGCCATGGAGGAGCTGTTCTGGGGTGACGCGGGCATCGCCCTGTCGATCGTCGGTACCGGCCTCGCCGCCGTGGGCGTCCTCGCCAACGGCACCGAGGAGCAGATCGGCACCTGGATCCCGCAGATGTACGGCGACGCGAACGACGTCAAGGTCGCCGCCTTCTGCTCCTCCGAGCCCGACGCCGGCTCCGACGTGGCCTCCATGCGCACGCGTGCCGTCTACGACGAGGCCAAGGACGAGTGGGTGCTCAACGGCACCAAGACCTGGGCGACCAACGGTGGCATTGCCAACGTCCACGTCGTCGTCGCGGTCGTCGACCCGGACCTCGGCTCCAAGGGGCACGCCTCCTTCATCGTGCCGCCGAACACGCCGGGCCTGTCCCAGGGGCAGAAGTTCAAGAAGCACGGCATCCGCGCCTCGCACACCGCCGAGGTGGTCCTGGACAACGTTCGCATCCCCGGTTCCTGCCTGCTCGGCGGCAAGGCGAAGCTGGACGAGCGCCTGGCCCGCGCCCGGGAGCGCGCGAAGGCGGGTGGCGGTGAGCGGGTGAAGAACGCCGCGATGGCCACGTTCGAGGCGTCGCGTCCGGCCGTCGGGGCCATGGCGGTGGGCACGGCCCGCGCGGCGTACGAGGTCGCCCTCGACTATGCGATGACGCGTGAGCAGTTCGGGCGGCCGATCATCGACAATCAGGGTGTCGCCTTCCAGCTCGCCGACATGCGTACGTCGATCGATGCGGCGCGTCTGCTGGTGTGGCGGGCTTCGTGGATGGCGATCAACGGGAAGCCGTTCACCGCGGCCGAGGGGTCGATGTCCAAGCTGTTCGCCAGTGAGACGGCGAAGAAGGTCACCGGGCAGGCCATTCAGATTCTGGGCGGCAATGGGTACACCCGGGAGTACCCGGTGGAGCGTATGCATCGGGATGCGGCGATCTACACCATTTTCGAGGGTACGAGCGAGATTCAGCGGCTGGTGATCGCGCGGACGTTGTCCGGGATGTCGATCCGGTAGCGGTGAGGCGCGGGATGCGGCTCCGCCGTGGCTGGTCGCGCCCACGGCGGAGCCGCACCCCGCGCCTCAAGAGGCAGTGCGCCGCCCTCACCGGAGTTTCAGAGGTGTGAGCTGCTCGATGTCGTACCTCGCCCTCAGTTCCTCGATGGCCGCGTGGTCGGGTGGGCCGCCCGAACCCAGGATCTCGAGCAGCTCCTCGAAGTAGCGCTCGTGGTCCGGGGGCGGGGAGGCCTGGAAGAACATCTTCGCCTGGGTCTCGGTGGGGTTGGAGAAGGCGTGGGGACAGCCCGGGGGCACGACGATGACCGTGCCCGGGGTTGCCCGTACCACCCGGTTGCCCGAACTCGACTCCCACTTCTGCCAGTTGTCGGGGGTCCGGATCCGGGGCTCGAAGGCGAGCACGTCCAGCTCGCCTTCGAGCACGTAGAACAGCTCCTCGCTGCGCGTGTGCACATGGGCGCCCACGTCGAAGCCGGGCGGTACCAGCACCTCGAAGGTGGACGCGGTGCGCGAGTGCGAGCCGGTCACCTTGAACGTCACATGCTGGGCGGGGGTCTCCACGATCCGGCCGTGACCCGGCGGCACGAGGAGCCCTTCGGCGGCGGTCATCGGCCGGTCACCACCGCACCGGCAGGGCCTCGGGCCCGCGGATCAACGCGCCCTTCTTGAAGGGGACCTGACTCGCGGGCACGGCGAGCCGCAGCCCCGGCATCCGGTCCAGGAGCGCGTCGACCAGGAGTTCCGACTCCAGCCTGGCCAGCATTCCGCCCGGGCAGTAGTGCGGGCCGAAGCCGAAGGCCACGTGCGGATTGGGATTGCGGGAGAAGTTGATGTGTTCCGGGTCGGGGAACACGTCCGGGTCGCGGTTGGCGGCCAGGTACGAGACGTAGACCGGGTCGCCGGCCCGGATCAGTACGCCCCCGATCTCCACGTCCTTGGTCGCGATCCGCGACAGGCCGACCGTGTTGCGGTGCGGGATGTAGCGCAGCAGCTCGTCGATGGCCTGGGGGCGGATCTCCGGTTGGGAGCGCAGCCGGTCGGCCAGCGCCGGGCGGGTCATGAGCAGGTAGAACATCTGCCCGCTGTTGTTGGTGACCGCCTCGCCGCCGATCTGGAGGAGGACGGCGAGTCCGACGGCCTCCTCCAGAGTGATCTCGTCCCGGCCCACGGCGGCGCCCAGCAGCGAGGTGACGTCCTCGTCCCTGCTGCGGCCACGGGCGCCGATGAGCTTCCTGAAGTACGCGCCCATCTCGTCCTTGGCCTCCTCGCTGACCTCGGCGCCGTGGGAGGAGGACAGGATCAGCTGCGTCCAGGCGTGCATGGCTCGCCGGTCGGCGGTCGGGACGCCCATCAGCTCGCAGATGACCGCGATGGGGAAGGGGCCGAGGATCGCCTCGGTGAGGTCGGCGGGCGGTCCGACCCGGAGCAGCTCGTCGACCATCTCGTCGAGCGTGCGCCGGGCCTTGACGCGGACCCGCTCCACCCCGCGTGCCGTGAAGGCCGCGGCCACCGAGCGGCGCAGTCGGGTGTGGTCGGGCGGGTCCAGGAACCCCACCGCGTCCCGGATCGGGATGAAGTGCGGGGCGAGCCGGGTGACCGACCGGTCGATGACCGCCTCGCGGCTGAACCGTGGGTCGTTGGCGACCATGCGTACATCGTCGTGGCGGGTCACCAGCCAGGCCCAGCCCTCGCCGTTGGGCAGCTGGACCCTGGTGACCGGTCCCTCGCACATCAGCTCGGTCAGGACCGGGTCGAAGTCCACGCCCTTCAGGTCGAGGGCGGGCCAGTGCCGAATGGGCGGCAGTGGCCCGGCGATCGTCTTCTCGGTCATTCCGCTCACGCCGTCTCGTCTTTGTGCCAGCGGCCCAGGGCCATTTCCGCGGTGATGCCGGGGCCGAAGCCCGCGAGCAGTCCGCGTGCGGAGTGCTCGGCGCCGCCCTCGTCGAACAGCCGGCGCAGCGCGTCCAGGACGACGGCGCTGGCGATGTTCCCGTACTCGGTGAGGGTGGCTCGGCTGAACCGGAATGCCTCCGGTGGGACCTCGAGGAACTTGCTGAGGTCGTCGAGGATCCTGGGCCCGCCCGCGTGGATGATGTAGAAGTCCAGCTCGGAGGCGTTCCAGCCGTGCTGTCGCGCGAGGGTGTGGAGGGCGGGGGCGAGCGGTTCCATCGTCCCGGGAACCCGCTTGTCCAGCAGGAAGTGGAAGCCCGTGGCGCGGACGTCGTACATGATCCAGTCCTCGGTCTTGGGGACCAGGTACGAGCCGTTGCGCTCCAGTTCGATGCCGGTGCCGCCGCTGCCGCGGACGACGGCGGCGGCGATGCCGTCGCCGAACAGGCCGTTGCAGAGCAGCGAGCCGACGCCGAGGTCGGTCGGCTGGTAGCAGAGCGAGCAGAACTCGCAGGCCACGATGAGTGCGTTGGCGTCGGGGTACGCCTGGCAGAAGTCGTGGGCCCGGTTGATCGCGGCGCCGCCGGCCGCGCAGCCCAGCTGGGCTATGGGTATCTGCCGGGTGTCGCTGCTGAAGTCCATCGAGTTGATCAGCCAGGCCGTGAGCGAGGGCATCATGAACCCGGTGCACGACACGTAGATGATCATGTCGATGTCGGTGGTGAGCAGCTCGGCGTCGTCCAGTGCCCGCTGTATGACGGCGGGGACGCGGGCCTTCGCCTCACTCTCGTAGACCTTGTTGCGTTCCTCGAAGCCCGGGTGTTTCAGCGTCTCCTCGATGGGCTGCACGATGTGCCGGGTGCTGACGCCGGTGTTCTCGATCAGCCGGAGTGCCAACGGCAGCTGTGGGTGGTCCTCATGACGGGAGCGAGCCAGCTCCAGCGTCTCCTCCATGGTGATCACGTATTCCGGCACGGAGACCGAAGGTCTGCACAAAGTCGCCATGACGCGCGCCTTCTTTCGCCTTCCGGGGAACTCTCGTCCCCCGGCGGAAGGGTGGTTCACCCACGGGGGTGGTTCACCCGCTGGGGTGGTCCACCCACGATCACCCGGAAGCGTGGGGATCTCTCGTCGGGTTACTCCATTCCGGGGAATTTTGGGAGGGTATGGGAGTGCAGGGGAAAAGGCCCCGGGGCGGCCGAACCGAAGGAGTACGCCATGGTGCGCACGGCCAGGGAGCTGCTGGAGGACACCACCGGGAAGCTCGCCCCGGACCCCCACGCCAACCGGCTGTTGCCCCTCATCGCCCGAGGCGCGGCCCGGCGCTCCACGCTCGCCGCCCTCGCCCACGAACAGCGCCATGTGATGGCCGCGGACCGCCGTGCGTTCCTGCATCTGGCCGAGCGCCCGGACGCCGGGCCGGAGAGCGCCGCCTTCTTCGCCCTGCTCGCGGAGGGTGAGGCTCTGGCCCAGGACAGGCTGGATGTGGCCGCCGCCTGCGGGGTGGACGAGGCGCGGGCGGCGGCCTACGAGCCGCTCGCGGACCGTCGAACGGTTGTCCGGCGCACGATCCTTCAGTGTGGAGAGGTGGGGCATCCTGTCCGGGTGGCCTGGTGAGGGGTGGTGTCGATGCTAACGTCGGCTTGTCCGGCAGTGGAGTTGCCAGACCTACCACCGGACGGGCGTGAAGTGACGCCTGTGGAGGCCCCTGTAAGACCAGCTCCCGCAAGGGGGAGGGCGAGGGCCCGTGAAGCAGGAACCCGTGGTGGTGCCGCGTAGCGGTGCGGACCAAAGTGGCCTGCGTTCGCGCAGGCGAGGACGTCAAGAGGTGAAGTTCTGGCAGACACTCTCGGAACTCGACCACCGACTAGTGCCGGTCCAACTCACAGGGGACCGGCCCTAGTCGGTCGACGCGCCGCTGCTGTGCGCGATGCAAGCCACGTCGATGCGGTCGGCGAGCTTGGCGAGTTCGATGGTCAGCGTCGCCACCGTGTCCTCGTCGAGTCCGTCCTGGCCGGCCTCCACCAGGTGCAGCCACCGGCCGCCCACCGTGCGCAGCAGTTTGCTGACGTCGGCGGCCGCCACCTGCAACGTGCCGCGGTCGTCGACGATCAGAGGCAGGGTCACTTCGCGGTTCACAGGGGGATCGTAGCTGCGGAACGCTTACGCTCCGTGCCATACCGTGGTGATGTTGCAGAACTCGCGGATTCCGTGCCCCGACAGCTCGCGCCCGTAGCCGGACCGCTTGACCCCGCCGAACGGGAACGCCGGGTGGGAGGCGGTCATCCCGTTGAAGAACATGCCCCCCGCCTCCAGATCACGGACGAACCGCTCCATCTCGGCCTCGTCGCTCGTCCAGACGTTCGAACTCAGTCCGAACGGCGTGTCGTTCGCCAGCGCCACCGCCTGGTCCAGGTCGGCGGCACGGTAGAGCGTGGCGACGGGCCCGAAGGTCTCCTCCTGGTGGACGCGCATCTCGGGGGTGATGTCGGTGAGGACGGTCGGCGCGTAGTACCAGCCGCGTTCCGTGAAACCTTCGGGGCGCTCGCCGCCGCACAGCACGGTCGCGCCGTTCTCCACGGCGTCGTCGACGAGCTCCTCCAGGTCGCCGCGTCCCTGTTCGGTGGAGAGCGGGCCGATGTCGGTGTCCTCGTCCAGCGGGTCGCCGACCTTGAGCGCCTTCATGCCCGCCGTGAAGCGTTCGGCGAAGGCGTCGAACACGTCCGTGTGCACGATGAACCGCTTGGCCGCGATGCACGACTGCCCGTTGTTCTGCACCCGGGCCGTCACCGCGGTTTTCGCCGCCCGGTCGACGTCGGCGGACGGCATGACGACGAACGGGTCGCTGCCGCCCAGCTCCAGCACCGTCTTCTTGACCTCGTCCCCGGCGGCCGAGGCCACGGCGCGTCCCGCCGGTTCGCTCCCGGTCAGCGTCGCCGCCTTGACCCGGGGATCGCGCAGAATGCCCTCGACGGCGCCCGAGCCGATCAGCAGCGTCTGGAAGCAGCCCTCGGGGAAGCCCGCCCGGCGGAACAGGTCCTCCAGGTAGAGCGCGGTCTGCGGCACGTTCGAGGCGTGCTTGAGCAGGCCGACGTTGCCCGCCATGAGGGCGGGCGCGGCGAACCGGACCACCTGCCAGAGCGGGAAGTTCCACGGCATGACGGCCAGCACCGGGCCCAGCGGCCGGTAGCGCACCAGGACGCGGGAGGCGCCCGAGTCCTTCACGTCAAAGGCGGCGGGCTGTTCGTCGGCGAGCAACTCTTCGGCGTGGTCGGCGTACCAGTGCATCGACTTCGCGCACTTGGCGGCCTCCGCGCGGGCCTGCTTGACGGGCTTGCCCATCTCCGTGGTCATCACCCGGCCGATGTCGTCCCGCTCCTCGTCGAGGAGGTCGGCGGCCTTGTGCAGCAGCCGCGCCCGCTCGGCGAAGGACGTGGTGCGATAGCTGCGGAACGTGGTCTCGGCCGTGGCGAGCCGGCGCTCGATCTCCTCGGCGCCGAGCGCGTCGTACGTCTTGAGCGTCTCGCCGTTCGCCGGGTTCACCGTCGCGATGGGCATGGCCGACCTCCTGAAGCGGGCTGTTCTTCGAGCCGGGCTTTTCTCCGAGCGGGCTGTTCTTGAAAAGCGGGCTTTTTTCCGACCCTCCCGCGCGGCGCGGTGCGGCGCAACGCGGAGGGCGCTCTCAGTCCGAGTGCTCCGCCAGCCGGTCGAGAAACGCCGCCTGCGCCGGCACGATCAGCTCCCGTGCCCGGTCCAGGCCGAACCACTCCACCCGGTCCAGCTCGGGGAACTCCTGCCTGCGCCCCGACTTCGGCGGCCACTCCATCTCGAAGGTGCCCGGGACCACCGTCGCCGGGTCGAGGTCCGCCTCGATCGCCCAGGCCGTGACGACCTTGCCGTTCGTCTGTTTGACCTCGCCGAGCGGGGCCGCCTCCCCGTCGGGCGGCGGCAGCCCCAGTTCCTCCTGGAACTCCCGGCGCGCCGCGTCCCAGGCGGTCTCGTCGGGCTCGTACTCGCCCTTGGGCACGGTCCACGCCCCGGCGCCCCGCCGCGCGAAGAACGGGCCGCCCATATGGCCGAGCAGCACCTCCGGGCCGTTGTCGGTGCGCCGGTACAGCAGCAGTCCGGCACTGCGCTTCCCTTTCACGGGGTCACCTCCGGGTGTGCGGCGAGCAGGGTCTCGACCGTGTCGGCCTCGGCGGGCGTCTTGTCCTCGCGGTAGCGCACCACGCGGGCGAACCGGAGGGTGACCCCGGCCGGGTAACGGGTGGACTTCTGCAGACCGTCGTACGCGATCTCCACGACGAGTTCGGGCCGTACGGTCACCACGTGGCCGCTGTCCTCGACGGCGAGCTCCTGGAGGCGCTCGGTCTGCCAGGCCAGCATCGCGTCCGTCATGCCCTTGAAGGTCTTGCCGAGCATCGCGAAGGAGCCGTCCGCGGCGCGGGCCCCGAGGTGCAGGTTGGAGAGCTTGCCGGTGCGCCGCCCGTGGCCCCACTCGGCCGCCAGAACCACCAGGTCGAGGGTGTGCACGGGCTTGACCTTCAGCCACGACGCACCGCGTCGGCCCGCGCTGTAGGGGGCGTCCAGGGCCTTCACCACCACGCCTTCGTGACCGCGCTCCAGCGTCTCGGCGAGGAATCGTTCCGCCAAGGGGATGTCCTCAGGGCCGTGGGCGAGGGCGCGCCGCACCCGCATCGGCTCGGGCACCAGTCGTGCCAGCTCCGCGTGCCGTTCGGCGAACGGCAGGTCCAGCAGATCCCGCCCGTCGACCGACAGCGCGTCGAAGAAGACGGGGGAGACCGGCACGCTCCGCGCGGCCGTGGCCACATCCACCCGCGAGCCCACCCGCCCGGCCGTCTCCTGGAAGGAACGCGGCCGCCCGTCCTCGTCCAGCGCGATCACCTCGCCGTCCAGGATGAACCGGGTTCCCCTCAACTCCATTGCCAGGGAGGCGAGTTCCGGCAGTCGGTCGGTGATGTCGTCGAGGGTGCGGGTGCAGATCCGTATGTCGTCGCCGACGCGGTGCAGCTGTACGCGGATGCCGTCGAGCTTCTCCTCGACGGCACACGCGCCGAGCTTTTCCACGGCCTCGGACACGGACCCGGCGGTGTGGGCGAGCATGGGCAGCACCGGACGGCCCACCGTGAGGCGGAAGCCGACCAGGGCCGCCGGCCCGCCCGTCAGCAGCGCCTGCGCCACCGTCTGCAGCGATCCGGCGAGCATCACCGCCCGCCGTACGTCCGCGGCGGGCGCGCCGGTCGCCGCGGCGAGCCCCTCGACCGCGACCGCGTCCAGCGCGCCCTGCCGCACCTCGCCGGTGAGCAGCCCGGACAGGAACCGCTGCTCGTCCTCGGTGGCCGCCGCCCGCAGCCCGTCCATCAGCCGCTTGCGCTCCGCCTGCGAGCCGGTCCCCGTGACCGCGCCGACCTCGGTCAGCCGGGCGTCCACGTCCCGCACCGTGAGCGAGGGCTCGGGCGCGGGCGGGACCGGCCCGCTCAGCAGCTTCCAGCCGATGCCGAGCCGTCCCTGGGGGAGACGGCCCGCCAGATACGGGATGACGATCGGCACGTCGTCCGCGTCGGCGTCCCGGAACAGCTCGGCGAGCAGGGCGATCTTCCGGGACCGCGCCGAGGCGGCGGCGACCTCCCGGGACACACGGGCGAGCCGGGCGAGCAGCATGGAGCCATGGTGCTACGAACGCTTGCCCAGTCTCCATCCTTCAGGGGGAGGTGTAGGGCATCTTCGCCCTCGCGGCCCCGAGGGCCGCAGAGCCATGGCACTAGCGCCTTGTCCGACACGCAGTTGTCGGACCTACCGCCGGACGGGCGGGAAGTCAGGCCTGTGGAGGTATGGAAAGACCGGTCCTCACGGACCGGCACGGCCGCGGGCCCCTGCCCTTCGGGCGGACGACGCTACTTTTGAAACACGCCCTGGGCGGCGTCGAGGTCGGCGAAGAGCAGTTCGCCGTTGAGCGTGGCCGCCGCCCGGTAGCCCGCGCCCGCGGCGTTCACGACCTGCTCGGCGAAGCCGATCGCGTTGCCCGCCGCCCAGACGCCCGGCACGGTCGTCAGACCCGTCTCGTCGACCACGGGGTAGGTGCCGAACGGCGTCTCGCGCAGTTCGGCGCCCAGTCGCTCGAACAGGTCGTTGCGGGGGACCGCGCGCGGCGCCACGAAGAGCGTCGAGCGGTCGTGGACGGTGCCGTCCGCGAGCCGGATCCCCGTGAGCCGGTCGTCCTCGACGACGAGACCCGCGACCTCACCGGGCACCACGACGACTCCGGCCGCGGCGAGCCGCCGTGTGTCGTCGGCCGTCAGCTCCTCCTCGGCGACCGTGTGCAGGAACAGGGTGACGTCCTTCGACCACTGGGAGACCATCAGCGCCTGGTGGACGCTCATCGGCGTGGTGGCCAGCACCCCGAACGGCTCGTCGCGCACCTCCCAGCCGTGGCAGTACGGGCAGTGCAGCACGTCCCGCCCGAAGCGCTCGGCGACGCCCGGGACCGTCGGGAGCTCGTCCGCCAGCCCGGTGGCGAGGATCAGCCGCCGCGCGCGCACGGTCCGTCCGGCCGCGAGCGTCACGAGGAACTCGCCGTTGTGCTGCCGGGACACGTCCACCGCCCGGTCCCGGACCAGCTCGACTCCGTACCGCGCGATCTCGCCGCGGCCCGCGGCGAGGAACTCCGCGGGCGGCATGCCGTCCCGGGTCAGATAGCCCTGCAGATGTGCGGCGGGCGCGTTGCGCGGCTCGCCCGCGTCGACGACGAGCGTGCGGCGCCTGGCCCGGCCGAGGACCAGCGCGGCGGACAGGCCGGCCGCGCCGCCTCCGACGACGACGGCCTCGTACCCCTCGGTCATGTCGGTCATGGTGACCACCTCCACCCGGAAGGTCCCGCGACCGGTGCCGCATTGACAAATGGCTTTGCCGAATCTGCAATATGGGTATGGGTATGGGTATGGGCATGGACGAGGGTGGGGATGACGGCTCCCGGACGGACCAGGTGCTGGCCGAGGTCGGGCCGAGGCTGCGGCGCATACGCAAGGAGCGGGGCGCGACGCTCGCGGGGCTGTCCGAGGCGACCGGTATCTCCGTGAGCACCCTGTCGCGGCTCGAGTCGGGGCTGCGCAAGCCGAGCCTGGAGCTCCTGCTGCCGATCGCCCGGGCCCACGAGGTGCCGCTGGACGAGCTGGTCGGGGCGCCCCCGGTGCGCGACCCGCGCGTACGCGCCCAGCCGATCGTGCGCGGCGGCCGCACCCACTGGCCGCTCACCCGGCAGCCCGGCGGACTTCAGGCGTACAAGGTGCTCGAACCGCAGCGCAAGCTCGAGCCGGAGCCCCGGACCCACGAGGGCTATGAGTGGCTGTACGTGATGTCGGGGCGGCTGAGGCTCGTGCTGGCAGACCACGACGTCGTGCTCGGTCCGGGGGAGGCCGCCGAGTTCGACACGCGGGTGCCGCACTGGTTCGGGTCGACGGGGGAGGGGCCCGTGGAGTTCCTGAGCCTGTTCGGGCCGCAGGGGGAGCGGATGCACGTCAGGGCGCGTCCGACCCGCTCGTGAGGGCGTGACGCAGATGACTGTTCCCTGATCGGCAAGCGACCGCTTAGTATGCGGTCGAGCCCGGTCAGACAGAGCAGTCCCGTGGAGGCCCCGCATGCAGGCATGGCAAGTGCACCAGCTCGGCGAGCCGAGTGAGGTGATGCGGCTCCAGGACGTGGAGCGACCGGTACCCGGTGCGGGGCAGGTCCTGCTCAAGGTACGCGCGGCGAACATCAACTTCCCGGACGCGCTGATGTGCCGCGGGCACTACCAGGTCAGGCCGCCGCTGCCGTTCACGCCCGGAGTGGAGATCTGCGGCGAGATGGAGGACGGGCACCGCGTGCTGGCCAACCCCGCACTGCCGTACGGCGGTTTCGCCGAGTACGCCGTCGCGGACGCCGCCGCCCTGCTGCCCGCGCCCGACGCCCTCGACGACGCCGAGGCGGCCGCCCTGCACATCGGCTACCAGACGGGCTGGTTCGGCCTGCATCGCCGGGCTCGTCTCGAAGCCGGCGAGACGTTGCTCGTCCACGCCGCCGCCGGAGGGGTCGGCAGCGCGGCCGTGCAGCTGGGGAAGGCCGCGGGCGCCACCGTCATAGGCGTGGTCGGCGGAGCCGACAAGGCGGCCGTGGCGCGCGAGCTGGGCTGCGACGTCGTGATCGACCGGCGTACCCAGGACGTCATCGCCGCCGTGAAGGAAGCCACCGGCGGCCGCGGCGCCGACGTGATCTACGACCCCGTCGGCGGTGAGGCGTACACCCAGTCCACCAAGGTCGTCGCCTTCGAGGGCCGCATCGTCGTCGTGGGCTTCGCCAGCGGCTCGATCCCCAGCCCGGCGCTCAACCACGCCCTGGTGAAGAACTACGCGATCCTCGGCCTGCACTGGGGTCTGTACGGCACCAAGAACCCCAAGCTGATCCAGCACTGCCACGAGCAGCTCACCGAGCTGGCCACGCGCGGCGCCATCAAGCCACTCGTCAGCGAGCGCGTCCCACTGAGCGGTGGCGGCGCGGCCGTGCAGCGGGTCGCCGACGGTGTCACGACCGGCAGGGTCGTCGTGGTGCCCTCTCTCGAGAACGGAGCAGCCGCATGACCGACGCAGCCGAACTGCGCGCCCGGACGAAGGAGTTGCTGGCGGCTCATCCGCCCGCGACGACGGACCGGACCGACTTCCTCAAGGCCCGCTTTGACGCCGGACTCGCCTGGGTGCACTACCCCGAGGGCCTCGGCGGCCTCGGCGCCCCGCGCTCCCTCCAGGCCGTCGTGGACGCCGAGCTGGAGGCCGCGGGCGCTCCCGACAACGACCCGCGGCGCATCGGCATCGGTCTCGGCATGGCCGCGCCGACCATCCTCGGCTTCGGCACCCAGGAGCAGAAGCGGGACTTCCTGCGGCCGTTGTGGATCGGCGAGGAGGTCTGGTGCCAGCTCTTCAGCGAGCCCGGCGCCGGGTCCGACCTGGCCGCGCTCGGTACCCGTGCCGTCCGTGAGGGCGACAACTGGGTGGTCAACGGGCAGAAGGTGTGGACCTCCAGCGCCCACCTCGCCCGCTGGGCCATCCTCATCGCCCGCACGGACCCGGACGTGCCCAAGCACCGCGGCATCACGTACTTCATCTGCGACATGACCGACCCCGGCGTCGAGGTGCGGCCGCTGCGCCAGATCACCGGCGAGGCCGAGTTCAACGAGGTCTTCCTCACCGACGTCCGCATTCCCGACGCGCACCGGCTGGGTGAGGTCGGCGACGGCTGGCGGGTCGCGCAGACCACGCTCATGAACGAGCGCGTCTCCATCGGCGGTATGCGCATCCCGCGCGAGGGCGGCATGATCGGCCCGGTCTCCAAGACCTGGCGCGAGCGTCCCGTACTGCGCACCCACGATCTGCACCAGCGGCTGCTGAAGCTGTGGGTGGAAGCCGAGGTCGCCCGGCTCTCCGGCGAACGGCTGCGCCAGCAGCTCGTAGCGGGCCAGCCCGGCCACGAGGGCTCTGGGATGAAGCTCGGATTCGCCCGCCTCAACCAGGAGATCAGCGGCCTGGAGGTCGAACTCCTCGGTGAGGAAGGCCTGCTGTACGAGGACTGGACGATGCGCCGGCCGGAACTGGTCGACTTCACCGGCCGCGACGCCGGCTACCGCTATCTGCGCTCCAAGGGCAACAGCATCGAGGGCGGGACCAGCGAGGTCCTGCTCAACATCGTCGCCGAACGCGTGCTGGGCCTGCCGTCCGAGCCGCGCGCCGACAAGGACGTCGCGTGGAAGGACCTCGCCCGATGACAACACAGAGCACACAGCCCGATCTGCTGTACTCGGAGGAGGAAGAGGCGCTGCGCGCCGCCCTCCGCGGCCTCCTCTCCGACCACTGCGACGCGGCGGGCGTCATCGCCCGCACCGAGTCGGACACCCCGCACGACCCCGAGCTGTGGAAGGTGCTCACGGACGCGATGGGTCTGGCGGGCCTGCTCGTGCCCGAGTCGCTGGGGGGCCAGGGCGCCACCCACCGCGAAGTCGCCGTGGTGCTGGAGGAGTTGGGGCGGGCGGTCGCGCCGGTGCCGTATCTGACGAGCGCCGTCGTCGCCACCGAGGCACTGCTGGCCTGCGAGGGCGAGGAGGCCGCCGGACTGCTGACCGCGCTGGCGTCGGGCCGGACGATCGGCGCGCTCGCCGTGGCGCTGTCCGTGGCCCCCGGTGGCGCCTACAAGGCCGTACGGAACGAGGACGGCGTCCTGCACGGGGAGCTGACCGGGATCGCGGACGCGGCGGTGGCCGACGTACTGCTGGTTCCGGCGGACGACGGCGGGCTGTACGCGGTGGACGGGGACGCCGTGACGATCACCCCGCAGGTGTCCCTCGACCTCACCCGGTCGCTCGCCACGGTCACCTTCGACGGAGTGCGGGCACGTCGCCTCGGCGCCGCCGAACCCGCCGTACGACGGGCTCTGCGCACCGGCGCCGGACTGCTCGCCTCCGAGCAACTCGGACTCGCCGACTGGTGCCTGACCGAGACGGTCCGCTACCTCAAGGAGCGCAAGCAGTTCAACCGGCCCGTCGGCGGATTCCAGGCGCTCAAGCACCGGCTCGCGCAGTTGTGGCTGGAGGTCGTCAACACGCGCGCCGCCGCCCGCGGTGCCGCTGACGCGCTCGCGACCGGCAGCGCGGACACCGATCTGTCGGTCGCCGTCGCCCAGGCGTACGCGGCACCCGTCGCCGTCCACACCGCCGAGGAGGCCCTCCAGTTGCACGGCGGCATCGGGATGACCTGGGAGCACCCCGTTCACCTGTATCTGAAGCGGGCGAAGGCGGACTCGATCGCGTACGGCACGGCGGGAGCCCACCGCGCGGCGCTGGCCGAACTGGTGGACCTGCAAGCCCCCTGACGTACCCCTTCCAGAGGCCCGCCCCACCAGGGGCGGGCCTCTTGGTGTGCCTAGGCCTTGTCGTCAAATTCCCGTCTGCCCTGCGACGCCATGCACGCTCCCCCACTGCCTGAAGGGCGTGGGAGGTGCCCCCACTCGCCGCACCGGGCACAGACCCGAGTACATCCAGTACGAGGGTCTGGCCGGCACGCCGAGAGCACGCACCTGACGCCGCCGGGCCCGCCCTCCGGGCGGACGACGGGAATTTGACGACAGGGCCTAGCGCGGGTGAAGTGAACGGGCAGCGGCGGTCCGGCCAACTCCCCTCGCAGCAGGGTCTGTCGGGCCTCCGAGGACCGCATACTCGCTGAGGTCCGTAGTGAACCGTTTCTCTGGACTGAGCAGGAGTGAGTCTGCTCAGCCGCACGCCCCGAACGGTTTTGGGCGGACTGGTCCCCGGCGTACTCAACCCCGGGGCGGCGACACGCATCCTGTGCGTGGTCCGGGCCCGGGAGGTCGGTTCCCTGCGCGACCTGGCCACATGGATACAGCCAGAGGCAACGGGGAGGCCCTGAACCATCACTCCGGTGGAGCAGGGGCCCCGCACGCTGGCGCCGCACCCGGCGTCCCAGATCACACGATCACGTTAACCCGGACGGCCCAGTACGCCGCAAGCCTGGAAGTCGACCGTCACACGATCGAGTTAAACCGCCCTCATGCGGGGGAGGAGAAGCACCGCGCGCGCCCTTGTCGCCCGCGTGAAGGCCAACCACGGCTCGGTCTACCGGGGATACCGGAGGCCCCTGCAACTCCTCATCGACATCAAGACCGAGGGCTCGTCGACCTACCTCGAACTCGACCGCCATCTGAGCCGGTACCCGTACCTGTTCACGACCTACGCGCACGGCCGTGTGCGCCCGGGGCCAATCACGGCGGTGATCTCCGGCGACCGCGCCGCCCGTACGCCCATGGAGGCGCAGAGCGTGCGGCGCGCCTTCTACGACGGCCGGCTCACCGACCTCGGCAGCGCGGCCCCCGCCTCCTTCATCCCGCTGATCTCGGACAACTGGACGCTCAACTTCACCTGGCTGGGCGAGGGCCCGTTCCCGGACGCGGAGCGCGTGAAGCTGCGCGGCATCATCGCGGAGGCACACCGGCGACGCCAGAAGGTGCGGTTCTGGGCCACGCCCGATCTGGCGGGCCCGGCCCGCGAGGCGCTGTGGGGCGAACTGCTGGCCGCCGACCTGGACTACTTCAACACCGACGACCTCGCCGGGCTGGAAGCCTTCCTCGACGCACACCAGTAGACGCACACCAGTAGACGCACACGAGTTGACGCCCTCGAGTAGACGCACGCGCGGATGTGCGAACGGGCGTGGACATCACACGTTCGGAGGACACGTCAGCCGCCCGGACGAACCCTCCGCTACGCGACACTTGCGGCCGAAAGCCGCGGTGTCGACGTGGCGGAGGAGGTTGACGATGGCCATTTCCATCTCTGTGGTGGTACTGCTCCTGATCCTCGCGGTGGTCTTCCTGCGCAACGGCGCGCTGAAGCCCTCACACGCGGTGGTCTGCGTACTGCTCGGCTTCTATCTGGCGAGTACCAGCATGGGGCCGACCATTCAAAACGGGCTCACCGCGACGGCGGACATCGTGAGCAGCCTGCGCCCCTGATGTTCGGGTCCAGATGCACGTCGGCCGTGTGTCAGCCGTGTGAGAACACGCCGATGCCGTTGGGGACCGGGCGTTCGGCTCCGTCGGAGGGGTGGTTGAGGACGCTCACCGCGCCCGCTCCCGGCTTCCGCGCGACCATGGTCGTGGAGCCGCCGCCGTCCAGGCTCAACGCGTCGACGGAACCCAACGTCCGCATGGTGTGCGCCACTTCGGCGATGGTCAGCCCGGTGCGGAACGCGGGCGCGCCGTCGAGGGCGAGCAGAAGCAGACGCCGCCCCTTGTTCGCGATGCCCACGGCGGTCCGTACGGCCGAGGTGGTGTCGTTGAGACCGGGCAGCGGCTGACCGTGGGTGAGGACCGGACAGCCGCCGATCGCGAAGCGGTACCGGATCCGGGTGCCAGCCGCGACGAGCCAGTGCTGAATGCGGACCGCCTGCCCCTTCACCAGCCCGCGCAGCCGCTGCGCACCCGCCTCACGCCCCACCAGCACGGTGGTGCCGGAGGCGATGGGACCGCTGCCGGGCGTGCCGGCCACCGACACGACGTGGCCGCGTCGGACCGTCACCTCGTAGGTGTCCGTGCCGCAGGGCGCGGCGCGGTCGATGTCGGTGCCGCAGGTGGCCCGCTTCCGGGAGACGCCGCCCCAGGCCGAGGTGAACGCGCCGATGGAACCCTGCGGCAGCGCGTACTGGTTGAGCCCCCCGAGCGCCCACCGCCCGCGGGAGCTGCGCACGGAGCCGTCGAGGGCCAGGCTGTCCAGCCGTGCCCGGCCGTCCAGGCCCACGCCGAGGACGTCCTTCGTGGTCGTGCCCGGAGGCAGGGCGGGACCGAAACGCTGACCGTCCGGGACCGCCGCCTTCAGAACGCGGCCGTTCGCGATCGCCGGGCCCACGGTCGCGCCCGTGGCCTCGACCCCCGGATGCTGGGTCTCGGTGATGTCGAAGAAGTCACCGTTGACACCCGCGAGGGCCCCCTGCGCCTCGGCCAGTCGGGAGACGGCCGCCCGGGAGGCCACAGCCGCCGAGTGGAGGAGATCGACCCGCACATGACGGTTGCTCAGATCGACGCTCAGCACGTGGGCGCGCGCCACGCCCCGGGCGGCCGGGACGTCCAACTCCTTGTACGTGATGCCCGGGGCGAGGGCCTTGTCCACGAGGACCTTCGCGGCGGCGGACGTGCCCGCGTCGGTGCCTTCCATGCCGCTGGCCGGTGCCGCCCCCACCAGGGCCGCACCGGCCAGCGCACTCCATGCCGTGAGAAGCGTCAGTACCGTTCTGAGTCGTTCGTCACGAGTTGTCACGGTTCCCCCTGATCTCACATCAACTGTCGTAGGACTCAGGGGGATTGCACCAGACCGCGACGGCCTCCGCAGGGCCTAGGCGTCGACGACGCGGGAACGGATGAGAAAACGCACTCCTTCGGGTGCTTCCAGAGAGAAACCGCTGCCGCGGCCCGCCACGACATCGACGATCAGCCGCGTGTGACTCCACAGCGCGTACTGGCTCTTCGACATCCAGAAGGTCACCGGTTCGTCGAGCCCCTCGACGTCCAGCTCGGCGAGCAGTACGTCGGAGCCGCCGGTACGGAACTCGCCCTCCGGGTAGCACATGGGCGCACTGCCGTCGCAGCAACCGCCGGACTGGTGGAACATCAGCGGTCCGTGGACCGCGCGCAGCCGTCGCACCAACTCGGCGGCCGAGGGCGTCAGCTCCACGCGCGGGGCGGCATCCGTCGTCTCCTGGTGGTCCATGGCGTGTCCTTGTCTTGACCCGCGGAAACGGGGGTAACCGCTCCGCGCGACGGTTGGTTGGTCCGGAGAACCGGTCCGGATCTCGCTGTGCGGCCGAATCGCCGGTCGTGGTGCCCAGCTAACTCCTGGCTTGGTTGCACCCAGGTTGCGTGGCACGGCCGCCCCTGACACCGGGACGACGTCCGCGGGCTGCTGCGGCGGGTCCTGGAACTGCATGGAGTTCCCGCCGTCCACGGCCTCCTGGCGCAGCATCCGGTGTCGGTCGCCGAGGGCAGCACCGCGCCGGCCAGGATGCCCTTGCTCCTGAGGTCGAGTCCGATGGCGAGCATCGCGCCCCGCAGCCCGAATTTGGAAGCCGTGTAGATCGGGGTCTCGCCCAGCGGGAAGATCCCGCCGAGGGAGACCGTGGTGACCACCCGGGCATCCCGAGAGGCCTTCAGCAGGGGGATCGCGATCCGGGTCGCGACCAGCGGGGAGGTCAGGTTGAGGGCGATCTCCCGCTCGATGCTCTCGACGCTGCGCACGTCGAAGCGTTCGGCGCTCGCATTCCGGCGGCCACCCGTGCGGCCCCGCCGCCCGGCACGTATGCACCCGCCGTTCGGCGAAAACTGACCCGCGCGGCCACAGACCGGACCTCAGCGGCCGTGCCACAGCCACGGCGTTCATCTGCGCGAAGACGTGGTCCTCGCCGACACCACCGTGATCATCGCGACGGGCATCCTGGCGCCCCTCATGCTGCCCGCCACGGACCTGCGCCCGTCTCCTGAGCCGGCCTTCGACCACGCCTGTGCCGCGGGCGAGCCTCCCATCGCGTCTACCTGGGTAAACTGAGGAGGGATACGCAGAGTCTTGAGGAGGAGCCGGGATGCCGCCGCACAGCCCTTCCGCGGCCGGGGTCCCGGACGAGGGCGACGGGCGGAGTGTGCCCCCCGTCCGGCAGGCGCTGTCGGACAGCGTGTACGAACGCATCAAGGCGATGGTCATGGACCATGAGATCGCCCCCGGCGCACGCGTGGGCATCGAGGCGCTGGCCCGGGCACTCAAGGTCTCGCCGACCCCCGTCCGGGAGGCGCTGGCCAGGCTGGAGTCCGATGGTCTGGTGGTGAAGCGCGCGCTGTCCGGATATCGGGCCACGCAGTTGCTGACCCGTCAGGGTCTCGACGAACTCTTCGAAATGCGCCTGCTGTTGGAACCCAGGGCGGCCGCTCTGGCTGCCGTGAACGCCACCGAGGCGCAGCTCGACGGCATCGAGCGGATCGTCGAGGAGATGCAGGCCCACCCGAGCCCGAACGGACGGTACGCGTCGTACCGCGACTTCGCCGCTCTCGACCAGCGCTTCCACGAAGCGATCGGACAGGCCGCGCACCGGCCGCTACTGGCGGACGCGGTGGAACGGCTCCACGCGCACCTGCACATCTTCCGGCTCAGCAAGGTCGTCGGCGCGGGGGGCCCGACCGTCGCGGAGCACGAACGCATCGTACGAGCTGTGTTGCGTCGCAACCCCGAGCGTGCGGCCGAGGCGATGACGGAGCATCTCACCCGCAGCCTGGAACGTCAGCGGGAGGACGGCGACGGGCCGCAGCCTGGAACGTCAGCGGGGTGACGGCTGCGAGTCCGCTGCCGTGCCGTCGATCCGGTAGACGCGCGTCGCGGTGGCGGACCACAGGGCCGTCCGTTCGGCCGCGGTGAGCGTGTCGGTGAGTGCGCGCGCGGAGGCGACGACCTCCGGGTAACCGGCCGCGAGTGTGCAGACCGGCCAGTCGGAGCCGAACATCAGCCGGTCCGCGCCGAAGGCCGCCAGGACACGGTCCGCGAAGGGGCGCAGGTCGGCCGTGGTCCATGACGCCCAGTCGGCCTCGGTGACCAGCCCGGACAGCTTGCACACGGTGTTCGGCAGCGAGGCCAGCCGCCCCAGCTCGGTGGACCAGGGCTCCAGTTCGCCGGAGGCGATGGCCGGCTTGCCCAGATGGTCCAGTACGAAGGTCAGTTCCGGCACCGCGGCGGCCGCCTGGACCGCGGCGGGGAGTTGGTGGGGGAGAACCACCACGTCGTAGACGAGGCCCGCGGCCGCCACGGCGCGCAGTCCCCGCAGCACATCGGGGCGGGTGAGCCACTGCGGATCGGCCTCCCCCTGAACCTGGTGGCGGATGCCGCGCAGCAACGCTCCGCCGGGAAGTCCACGCAGGCGGGCGAGTTCGTCGGCGACGCCGGGCGAGGTCAGGTCCGTCCAGCCGACGACGGCACCGACCAGGTCGCTGCCGACCGCCAGGGACAAGAACTCCGGTGTCTCCTCGGGCACGCCCACCGTCTGCACCAGGACGCCGGCGGCGACACCGGCCTCGCGCGCCTCCGCCTCGAAGTCGAGCAGCGTGAACGACCGTCGCAGCGGTTGGAGTTCGGGGCCGCTGATCCATTCCTGGTCGCGGACACCGAGGTCCCAGAGGTGGTGGTGGGCATCGATGATCTGCATGTGCTGTGCCTTACTCGTGAGGGCCGGTGCTCGGTCGCTCGAGCGCCTACTCCATGAGGAACACCTGTTCCGCCGCGGCCCACCACTCACCGGGGGCCGCCTCCGGTACAGGCATCTGACAGGGGGCGGTGAGCTTCCACCACCGCTGCGTGGCCTCGTCCGCGGCCATCAGGGCCAGGTCCGCCTCGAGATCGTCGCCGTGATACTCGAAGTAGCTGAACAGACGGTCGCCCAGCAGGTGGATCGAGTAGTTGGAGATGTGGCTGCGCCGGATCCGGTCGAGCACCGGCTGGGGCACGTCGCGGTGCAACTCCCGGTATGCGGCGAGCTGTTCCGTGCGCACCGCGATGACCTGTGCCACACGTCTCATCCGCCCACCGCCTTCGCGTCGGCGGCGGAGCCCGCGCGGTCGTGGATCAGGCGGATGACCCGGCCGCTCATGCGGTCGTAGTCGCGGTCGTTGTCGACCTCGCCGCGGACGCGGTGGTCCGTCATGACGACGATGCGATCGGCGAGGGTGACCATCTCCGCGAGGTCGCTGCTGATCAGCAGGATGGGCAGGCCGTCGTGGGCCAGATCCCAGATCAGTTCGTGGAAGGCACGCTTGGTGCGGACGTCGACGCCCACCGTCGGTTCGTCGATGACGAGCAGTCGGGTGTCGGCGGCGAGCCACTTGGCGAGGCTGACCTTCTGCTGGTTTCCGCCGGAGAGTTCACCGGCGTTCTGCCCGAGCCCCGAGATACGGATGCCGAGCCGGTCGACCAGGTCCTGGGCGGTGTCACGCTCCTCGCGTGCCGAGACGAACCCGAGCGCCTTGGCCAGTCTCTTCCACACCGTCACCGTGATGTTGCGGACGATGGGCTGCTCCAGGAAGACGCCTTCCTCCTTGCGGTTCTCGGTGACGTATCCGATGCCGAACTCGTGCAGGGCCTGGCGCGGCGAGGCGATCCGGGCCGGCCTGCCGTGCACCCGCACCTCGCCGCCCGTGATGCGGTCCAGGCCTAGCACCGCCTTGACCAGCTCACTCCGCCCGGCGCCGACCAGTCCGTACAGGCCGACGATCTCCCCGGGCCGGACCTCCAGGCTGATGTCACGGTGTCCACCGGCCGTGGAGACCGCGTCCAGTGCGAGCGTCGGCGCGGTGGTCCGGTCGACCGTGCGCGGGCGCATCTCCGTCGCCGCGTGGGCGCGGCCCACCATGAGGCCGACGATGTCGTCGTGGGTGTGGTCGACCAGGGGCGAGGACTCCAGTACCGACTTCCCGTCGCGCAGCACGGTGACGGTGTCACAGACGGCGAAGATCTCCTCCAGCTTGTGGCTGACGAAGACGACGCAGGCGCCGCGGGCGGCCAGCCGCCGGATCACCTCGAACAGACGCTCCGTCTCCTGCGGGGAGAGGGAGGCGGTGGGTTCGTCCAGCAGCAGCACCCGGCTCTCGGTGTACAGGGCCTTGGCTATCTCCACCAACTGCTGCTGCGCGACGGACAGTTCACGCACCGGCTGCTGCGGATCGAGGTCCACACCGAGCTCCGCGAGGCACGCCAGGGCCGGTGCGGTCATGGCCTCGCGGTCGACCAGTCCACGGTGCGAGGGAGGGTTCTGCAGGGTGATGTTCTCCGCCACCGAGAAGCCCGGGATCAGGTTGCGTTCCTGGTGGACGACGCCGATGCCGGTACGGGTCGCCTCCAACGGCGAGCGAAGATGGACCGGTTCACCGCACCAGGTGAGGCGGCCGCCGTCGGGGGAGTGCACACCGGTCAGGACCTTGATGAGGGTGGACTTGCCGGCGCCGTTCTCACCGAGAAGCGCGTGCACGGTGCCGGCGGTCAGCCGCAGCCCGACGCCGTCCAGCGCCCGCACACCGGGGAAGACCTTGACCAGGTCGTGGCATTCGAGAAGGACCGTGCTCAACGGGCACCTCCTGAGTGAGCCAGTGGCTGCGCACCGCCGTCCGGCGACGGGGAGGGCGTGATCTTCTCCAGGCGCGTCTGGTGCAGCCGTCCACCGGCGACCGTACTCAGCACGACCAGGCCGATCAGGAGGTTCACCCAGCTCGGATCCAGCGAGAACTGCGCTCGCGCGGCGTCGATCAGCCGTGTCACGAAGGCTGCCAGCACGGTCCCGAATACGGCGATGGAACCGCCGGTGAGTGCCACGCCTCCGATGATGGGTGCGGCGAAGCTCGGCAGCAGCCAGTCGCCGCCGACGCTGCGGTTGACGCCGGGCAGCGAGGCCGTGGACGTCACCGCGGCCACGCCGATCAGCAGCCCGGACAGCGTGTGCGCGGCCACGATCTGCCGGTCGGTGGAGATACCCGAGAGCCGGGCGGCGAGAGGGTTGCCGCCCGCGGCGAGGAGTCGTCGGCCCGCGATCGTGCGGTACATGAAGGCGGCCAGCGCAGCCGCCGCGACGAGCGCGGTGACGAAGACGAGGGGGATGTTCAGCGGCGCCGCCGTGCCGAGGTCGCGCAGCGTGCGGGAGTAGCCGTCGACGGTACGGGTGCCGGTGAGCCGGTACTGCGCTCCCAGGAGGATCGTCATGGTGGCGAGTGTCACGATGAACCCGTTGATCTGTGTGGCCACGATGACGACGCCGGTCACCAGGCCGGTGGCCGTAGCCGTCAGCAGGCCTATGATCACGGCGACCGCGGCGGGCACGCCGTGGTCGGCCATGAGGACGCCCATCAGACAGGCGGTGAAGCCGCCCAGGGCGCCGACGGCGAGATTGAGCTGCCCCACGCACAGCGCCACCATCTGGGCCAGGCCGATGAGGATGGGGGTGGCCAGGTACTGGAGGAAGACGCGCACCGAGGGCCCTTCGAAGAAGGAGCCCGACGAGGCCGCGCCCAGTGCCACGTAACCCGCCACGACCACGCACAACAGCATCGCCGCCGTGGAACGGGAGAACCGGCGCAGTGCCGGTGTGGTCCGGCTCCACTGCTCGCGGATCGTACTCATGTGGAGCGCACCACCTTGCGATAGGACACCACGCTGCGGATCCGGTCGGCCGACAGGGCCAGCAGGAGGACACAGCCGAGGTAGATGTTCAGGCTTTCCAAGCCGACGCCGAGCAGGTCGAGGCCCTTGCGGATCACGCCGACCAGGGCGGTGCCGAGCAGCGTGCCGAGCACGGACACCACGCCGCCGGTGAGCAGGGTGCCGCCGAGGACCGCGCCCAGGAAGGAGGGCAGCATGAAGTCGTCGCCGATGGAGGCGCGGAACGTGCCCGTGCCGGTGGCCGCCATGAATCCGGCGAGCGCGGCGAGCAGCCCGGAGAGCGTGTGCGCGAGAAGGACACGGCGACCGGTGGGAATGCCGGACAGCTCGGCGGCCGCCGGATTCGCACCGGTGAGCAGCAGCTCCCTGCCGATGCGTGTGCAGCCGTACAGGAAACCGAGGCCGAGCATGGCGAGCACGGTGAACTGTGCGATCTGCGGTACGGCAGGCGAGCCGCAGATGGGTCCCACGCAGATGTCGGCGAGCGAGTAGGAGCGCAGTTCGCCGATTCCGGACGGGCGGGTGGTGAAGGCGGCGTCCTCGGTGAGGGCCGAGTACAGCAGGGACACCAGGCCCAGCAGGGCGAAGTCCATCGCCAGCGTGACGACGAAGGAACTCACCCCGGTACGGGCGATGAGCCAGCCGGTGACCGCGCCGATGGCGGCACCGGCGGTCAGGCACAGGAGCAGCCCCGCCTGCATCGGCAGACCGAGCCGGTCGTACCCGAGGCCCGCGAACATGGCCCCGAAGGCCGCCATCCGCCCGACCGCGAGGTTCATGTGCCCCACGGACAGGGCGACCATCTGGGCGAGCGCCACCACGGTCAGCGTGGCGACGTCCCGCAGGAGTGGAAAGAGCACGAGGCGCTCGTCCAGGAATGCCGGCCGCAGCACGCCGAACAGCACACTGAGCGCGATGACCAGCACGAGCAGGCCGAGTCGTTGGTTGACCCAGAACGGCATGCGGTGACTCGCCGCTCTTTCCTCCGGGACGGTGTCGGGTCGGCTGAGGGAAGTAGTCATGCCACCCTCCGGTCGTCGAGCGCGTCCAGGTCCCAGTCGATCCCGATTCCCGGTACGTCGGGGGCCACGGCCATGCCGTCGCGGATGGTCAGCTCGGTCCGGGTCACGGCCCGCAGCTGCGGGATGTACTCGACGTACCTGCCGTTGGGCACCGCGGCGGCGAGGCTGACGTGCAGTTCCATCAAGAAGTGGGGGCAGACCATGACGTTGTGACTCTCCGCCAGGTGCGCGACCTTCAGCCACGGGGTGATGCCACCGATCCGGGCGGCGTCGACCTGTACGACGGAGGCGGCGCCGGCCTCCAGGTAGCTGCGGAACTGCACGAGCGAGTACATGGACTCGCCGACGGCGACGGGAATCCGCGTCGCGCCCGCGAGCCGGGCGTGACCGCTGATGTCGTCCGCGGGCAGGGGCTCCTCCAGCCAGTACGGGTCGTAGGGCTCGAGCGCGACCGCGAGCCGGAGGACGGAGGACGCCGTCTGGGACTGGTTGGCGTCGGTCATGATGTGCAGCGAGGGGCCCACGGCCTCGCGTACGACGCGCAGCCGTTCCGCGTCCTCGGCGGGATGCGGCCGGCCCACCTTGATCTTGACGCCCGCCCACCCAGCCTCCTGGGCCCGCAGGGCGCCCTTCACCAATTCCTCGGCGCTCAGATGGAGCCAGCCGCCCTCGGTGTCGTAGACCGGCACTTCCCGGCGGTGTCCGCCGGCCAGCCGCCACAGCGGCTCGCCCGCCCGCTTGCAGCGCACGTCCCACAGGGCGGTGTCCACGGCGGCGAGGGCGAGTGAGGTGATGGCTCCGGTGGTGGTCGCCCGGGTCAGGGCGAACAACCGCTGCCACAGTGCCTCGACATTGCGGGCGTCCTGTCCGACGAGGGCGGGCAGCAGATGGTCACGCAGCAGGGCCAGTACGGAAGTGCCGCCGGTGCCGATCGTGTAGGAGTAGCCGGTTCCCGTGAGGCCGTCCGCGGTCTCCAGGTCGACCAGGACCGTCTCCTGTTTGACGAAGGACTGCACCGCGTCGGTGCGGTCCTGCTCGACGGCGATGTCGGCCAGCCTGGCGGTCGCGGTCGTGATGATGCTCATGCGGCGATTCCGTTTTCTGTCGTGGGTCTGTCGTCGTGGGAGCCGGTCAGCCGCACGAGAGGATCTTGTCGGCGAACTGCTTCTTCAGCTGCGCGGTCTTCGCCTGTCGGGCCCTGTCGTAGCCGGAGACGTTCGCCTTGTTGACGACGAACGAACCGGAGTCCACCTCCACCCCGGGATCGCGCACGGTGCACTGCTTCGTCTGCAGCAGCGCCAGGGCCCACGTCCCGATCTCGGCCTGACCGACCGGGTTCTGCACCACGGTGGCCGTGACCGTGCCCTGCTTGATGGCGCTCAGGATCTTGGCGTCGTCGTCGATGGCGATGACCTTCGCCTTCGATCCGGACGTCCTGACGACGTCGGCGGCGGCGACGGCCGGGTTGTAGGCGGTGGCGACGATGCCCGTGATCCGGTCGCCCTTGGCCGCCATCAGGTCGGACACCGCCTTCTGCGCGGTCTGCAGGTCCGTGTCGATGTCGGTGATGGTCTGCAGGAGCCGCACCTTGCCGCCCGACTCCCGCACGGCCCGGGTGACGCCCTTGATCCGCAACTGCGTGTTGGCGTCCACGTTGTTGCCGGTCAGATGGACCAGGGTGCCGCGGCCGCCCATGGCCTCGATCGCCGCCTTCGCGGCCTTGTAGGCGGCGAGTTCGACGTCCGTGGAGAGACAGAAGTCGGCCTCGTCCTTGTCACCGGCGGGGCAGGAGCCCAGGGACGCCACGGGGAAGCCCTGCGACTTGAGGTCCGCGAAGGTCGTGTTGATGTCGGTGGGGGAGACGCCGAACACCCCGAAGGCGTTGTAGCCGCGCGCCGCGAGCGTGGACAGCAGGTTGTTCTGCTTCTGCTGGTCCCACTCCGCCGTCTCGTCGAAGGCGACGGATCCAAGGCCGTACGTCTTCTTCGCGGTGGCCCCCGCGGTCTTCCAGGGCTGGAAGTACGGGTGGGCGCCGCCGGGCACGAGGGCGACCTTGGTCCCGGAGCCGTCCACGAGGTCGGCGCCGCTGCCCGCCCGCGCGGCCGGTGCGGCCTGACCGCCGGACGAAGCACCCGAGTTCTTGTAGGTGCAGGCCGTTGTCCCCGCGGCCAGCAACGCTGCTGTGACAACTCCGGGCAGGACGGATCTGATTGGGAAGCGCATGGCCCACCCCTGAAGAATAAAATAGGAAATCGATGCGGAGATCGTGGGGCAGGAACGCTCGCGCGTCAAGGGCTTTCGGCGCGGGCAGGTGGTGCGTGGGCGTTCGTACGCTGCTGAGAAGTGCTCCGGGTCGGCTGCGCGGCGACCCCGGAAGGTCTTGCGTCCCCGCCTCCCAAGAGGTCCTGCCATGCGAAAAATCATATAGGAAATTGCTTGTGCGACCGCACCGGTGGTCAAAGCCGGTGCGGTCACTCCTACGCGATGTTGAGGGCGACGAGTGAGGCAGGGCGTGTGGCCGATGTGGTGACCCGTAGTGCCACGTAGCGGGCGGTGCGGTCGGTGCGCAGGACGCCACGCGCGGACAGCTGGGCCGCGCCACTGTACGTACGGCCGTCCAGGCTGAACTCGGCCTGGGATACCGGGGTGTGACCCCCTCGCCACTGGGTCCGGATCTCGGTGATGTGCTGTTCGGCACCCAGGTCGACGACCATACGACCTTCGGGACCGGGCGACCACGCGGTGCCCGCGTCGCCGTCGACCGCGGCCCCCGGGTCCGTCATCGCGGGCGGCAACGGTGCGGTCGGGAAGACGGTGCGGGCGAGTGCCAGGTCGGCCAGGGGGTACGCCGCGGCGCGCGGCACGGTGACGGTGGTCGTGCGGCCCGCACGGACCGTGACGTCGAGACTCCTGCCCTGTGCCGAGACGGTGACGCGGCAGGAGGGTCCGGTGAGCCGTACGGTGCGGCCGTCGCGCACCTCGGCGCGCAGCCCGACAGGAATACGGCCGCCGGAGAGGACGATGCGCGCAGGCGCCAAGGTGGCAGAGGCCGCGGGCAGTTCGGCGAGGAGTGCCGTGCCCGAATCGGTGACGGTCTGAACGCCTTGGTAAAGGCGGATTCCCTCGGCGGACGAGCCCGGGATCGTCACGGTGGTGGTCACGGAGTCCGAGGAGAGGTTGAACAGGCTCAGGTAGTGGTCGGTGAGGGCTGCCTTCACCTGTGCGGACTGCGTCGACGGCGTTGTGTGGGCGGCCGCGGCGCGCAGTTCCTCGGCCGTTGCGCCGGGGAGTGCCTCGACCAGCACGCTCTCGGCCGGCCCGTCGGAGAGGACGACCGTGTCGCCGTACACCGAGAGCGGGTTGGCGGCGCCTCGTACGAGGAGCCCCGCGCGGCCGTCGATGTCCAGCCATCCGCCGCGGCAGGTGAGGTCCGGTCGCGGCCAGGCGGCCAGCTCGGTCCACTGCTGCCCGTCGACCGATCCCTCCACCCGGTACGCACGGCCCGCCGCGGACTCCCAGCGCAGCGTCACCCGGTCCACGTCCCGGGACGAGCCGAGGTCGACCGCGATCCAGCTGTCCGCCCGTGGGCGGTCCGCGCGCGACACCGCCCAGCGGCTGGCGGCGATACCGTCGACGGCGAGCGCGGGCTCCTTGCCCGCGTCGAAGGAAGAGGCGGAGGCTGTGGCGCCGACCTCGCGCGCGAGGTCCGGGCCCGAGGCTCCGTCACGTATCTCGAACGCGTACAGCGAGTAGCCGTACGACGGGTCGGGACGCGCCCCGAGCATGCGCAGATGGCGGAACCGGCCGCGCGGAAAGGTGAGTTCGTCCACGCGCGGGCCGGACGTGGTGGTACCGCTCCCGGCCCCGACCGTGGTGCTCCCCTCGGCCGCCTGATAGGTGCGGCTCCCGTCCAGCCCCGGCATCCCGGGCATCGCCAGGTTGCGCACCTCCAAGTGGCCCTCGCCGTACGCCGTCCCGGAGGTCGCGTACACGACGGCGCCGGTCGGCAACGTGGTGAACCCCGCATAGCCGTGGTCCAGCGTGAGCAGGCTCGCGCTGCCGTCGAACCCGTCACGCAGCCGCGAGTACGTGGCGACCGAACGGCCGGTGACCTTGGCGCCGGTGCTCGGCAGGAACATCGGTGTCGTACCGCTGAGTGCGAACAGCCAGTCGTCATGGGCCGGTTGCCAGGCGAACTTCACGAAGCCGGACTTGCTGACCACACCGGACCACGCGCCCGGCGACTGATGGGAGACGAGACCGGGACCCGAGCCGTAGTCGGCGACGCCGCTCGCCAGCTCGAAGAGTTCGCGCCGCGACAGCGGTCGCACGGGAGCTCGCCCCGACCGCCCCCGCCACTCGTGCAGGAGGTAGCTGATGGCCAGTTCGGCCCGGGCCTCCGGCTCGTACTTGGGCTCACCCGAGAACTTCGCGAGGCGATACTGCGGCGGGTACGCCTGGTACGCCTCCAGGCGCTCGGCCAGCTCGGCGGCCTGCATCGCGCAGGCGGCCTCGATGTAGCCGACGAAGCCGTGCCAGGGGTCGGGGTCGTCCAGGGCGACGGCGACCGCGTCGGCGTGCTGACCACGACCTTCCCCACCGCCAAGGCGCTGGAGGCGCGCCGCAACGAGGCGTACGAGGGCATGGTGCGGCTCATCGGTCGCGCCAAGGAGACCGGCCGGTTGCGTGAGGACTTCGACCCCTCGGACCTGGTGCTGCTCCACATGGCGAACGCCGGCGTCGTCAACGCGACCGGAGACGCCGCGCCCGACGCCTGGCGCCGCGTCGTGGCCCTGTTCGTCCAGTCCTTCGAGGCCCCCGTCCGGGGCCCGCTGCCCGCCTCGCCCGAGCACGAGGCCCTCTACAAGGCCATGCTCCGCGCCGCCCCGGCAGGCCCCGCGGCCGCCGCCCCGAACAGCAAGAGCTGACCTTGGGGATGGGGCCTGGGTTCGGCCCCCACTGATGGTGGCGCAGAATGTCTCGGCCACTGCCGTCGGGAACGCGGCGTTGGGGACCATCCTGTCGTCCCGACGGTCAACCCGGCCTTGTTGCATCGGATTTCGTTGGCCTCAAGTGGACTCGCTGTTGGTGCGAGCAGCGAAGATGTCGCAGGCGTCGAAGGCACCGGGGTGCGTTCCTGTACGCCCGGTGCCGGGGCGGTCCGGTCTGGCCGAGGAGGCCACCGCCGGTGGCGTCGATGAACGCTCCTGTGATCCAGCGGGCCTGGTCAGTGGAGAGGAAGGTGACGACGTCGGCGACGTCCTCCGGCTCACCGACGCGCTTGAACGCCGACAGCTGCGACATCCGTTCGCGAGCCTCGGGGATCTTGAAGATCGCGTTTCCGTTGTCCGTGATCCCGGTGGCGACCCGGGTCAGGCCGGACGAGATGTTGATGGTGCGCCCTCCGCCGGGGATCAGTCCGAGGGCCCGCTGGGTGATGAGGAAGGGACGCCGAGTTCGGCGGCGATGGTGAAGGCCCGGCCGCCGTTCCTGCCGATGAGCGCGGCGGTCTCCTGTGCGGCCTGTTCGTTGTGCGCGTCGTGCACGGTGACCAGAGCTCCCTCGCGTGCCAGGCCGACGGCCGTGCCCCGGCCGAGCCGTGGCATGCCCGACGGCGGAGGCACCCGCCGTCAGGCGGTGCTCCGCCGTGTGGACCGTCAACTGGTTGCCGGGGCGAGGATCTGGCGTGCGGCGCGGTGGGTGATCTTCCACCGCCCGTTGTCGAGTCGCTAGTGATCGGAGAGTTCGAAGATGGCCGCCGTATCCGAGCAGGGTGATGGTTCCCTGGGCGGTGGTGTCGCTGATGGTGGGGAAGTGCTGGGCGGCCACGGCGTGGCGGATGGTCACCTGGGGGCCGGGGCGGGCGTTGAGCTCCTTCAGGATCTCGGCATGGCCCCGCAGCTCGCGTCCGTGCACCTCGTACAGCGCGTCGGCGGCGAAGAATTCGAGTACGGCGGCGTGCCCGCGGCGGTCGTAATGATGGTAGAGGGCCGTGTTGAGCCTGGTCGTGTGTCACGAACGCTGAAGGAGGCGTCGATGTAGGAGCTTCTGGAAGCGGTGCTGTGCAGGAGATGGAGGTAGGTCCTCCGGGGTCGCCCTGCAGGGGGAGGCTTCAAACCACCGCAGGCTGCGTCGGTTAAGTGCCGTTCGTGGTGAGCGCTGCGGGAAAAGGCGCGACCTGATCGCGTCAGGTGTGGGTCAGGAAGGCGAGCGGGAGCGAACCGCTGATGACGTGTCGTAACAAATTCCAGTGGCGTCGAAACCAGGGCGAGACCAGGGCTCTGGGACAAGTCCGGGGGGAGCCTGCTGACTGCCCGGATGGCGTCCGGCATGTAGGCGGCGCGAGCCTGACCTGGGCTCTTGCATGGAACGTGAGAACCTGTCGCCCCGATACTGCTGCCGGCCCGTGGGGCCGGCGCCGAGAGGGAGATCCCCAAGCGGCCAACACCGCAAGGGGCGGAGTACTGACGCGGGGCACGGGGGCAGACCGTCTCGTAGTAGTGACGAAGCCCGGTAATGCGGGTGGAGCGAAGGGGACGGATCATCCAGGTCTGCTTGGCGGTCAACCGGAGTTCCCGGGAGGAGCCGGATGAGTGGGCTGAAGTCGTTCGAGATTTCGAAGCATGTGGTCTGGGAGGCGTATCTCAGGGTCAAGGCGAACGGGGGAGCGGCCGGGGTTGATGGCGAGTCGATCGAGCGGTTTGAGGCTGACCTGCGGGGCAACCTCTACAAACTGTGGAATCGCCTGTCGTCGGGCAGCTACTTCCCGCCGCCGGTGCGGATGGTGGAGATCCCCAAGTCTGGGGGATCGGGCAAGGTCAGGGTTCTCGGGGTGCCGACGGACACGGCATAGCGCCGTAGCGTCCAGGCAGTCTTTGGGTTCTTTGACGGTGACCCACCCGTTCCACGCGCTGGCGGGCCAGCAGTTGGACATTCTGTTCGTCAAGCGGCGCAGTGGCGCGCTGGTCTTCGTCTGCGCGTACGGCGTAAGCCGGAGTGTGACGTTGCCGCAGGAGTGGACGGATCGCGGCGGGGAGCCGGGCGGGGACCGGCTCGCGGTCGAGGGGCTGAGTGCTCTTCGTGCGCTGGTGGATGCCCTGGTGAGCCGTGGTGCTGGCGCGAGCGGAGGCGGATCCTGATGCGACGAGAGTTGTGTCGCGCATCAGCCCCGGGGCGGGCGGAAGCGAGGGGCCGTGCCGTCATCACCGCAGTGCCGCGTGGAGATGGTGATGGTGCTGGCCAACATGGTCGAGTCCGCGTTGGGAGGCAGCCGTGATCGTGAACGGGACCTCGAAGATCACAGCGTCCCACCGCTTGAGGACAGCGGCGGTCTATCTGCGGCAGAGCACGTTGATCCAGGTCCGCGACAACACCGAGTCCACGTTGCGGCAGTACGCGCTGGGCGACGAGGCGGTCCGGCTGGGCTGGGACCGCGAGGATGTGCTGGTCATCGACGCGGACCTGGGCCTGTCGGGGAAGTTCGGGCAGGTCCGGGAGGGTTTTCGCGATCTGGTCGCCAAGGTCTGTCTGGGCGAGGTCGGAGCGATCTTCGGCCTGGAGGTCTCGCGTCTCGCGCGGTCCTCGGCCGACTTCGCCCGGCTGCTGGAACTCGCGCGGCTGACGGACGTACTGCTGATCGACGACGACGGGGTCTACGACCTGACCAACTTCAACGACCGACTCCTGCTCGGCCTCAAAGGATCGATGAGCGAGGCCGAGCTGCACATCCTGTCGAGCCGGCTGCAGGGCGCGAAGCGGGCCGCCGCCGAGCGCGGCGACCTGCGGTCCCCGCTGCCGGTGGGCTACGTCTACGACGACGAGGGCAACTGCGTGATCGACCCGGATATGGAGGTGCAGGCCGCGATCCGCGACGTCTTCGCCGCGTTCGCGGCCGGCGGCTCGGCCTACCAGGTCGTCGCAGCATTCGTCGACCGACGCTTCCCGCTCCGCGCCTACGGCGGCGCGTGGGCAGGCCAGTTACGGTGGGGCAAGCTCACCCACGCCCGGGCACTGGGGGTACTGAGCAACCCTTGTTACGCGGGCACGTATGTCTATGGCCGCAACACCACCCGGCGCCGGGTCCAGCCGGACGGCAGCGTGCGCACCAGCCTGACGCGGGTACCCCGCGAGCAGTGGCCGGTGGTCCTGCATGACCACCACGAGGGCTACTGGACCTGGGCGGACTACGTGGCGGCCGAGGCGAAGCTCAAGGCCAACTGCACCCGCGACGGCGCCAGGCCGGCGCGTGAGGGACTGGCCCTGTGTCAGGGGATCATGTTCTGCGGATCGTGCGGACGCCCGATGACCACCCGCTACCACTCGAGCGGCCGGGCTGCCTACGAATGCTCGCTGTCCCGGGCCGACCACGAGGCCACCGCGACCTGCCGCTCGATCCGCGCCGACATCGTGGACGACGCCGTGGTGGCGGCACTGCTGGAAACCCTCAGCCCTGAGCACATCGAGCTGGCCCTGGCCGCCGCCGACGAGGTCGCCGGCCGGCACACCCGCTCGCACCGCGCCGCCGAGCTGGCGGTGGAGCGAGCCCAGTACGACGCGGACCGCGCCGAGCGGACGTTCACCGCCGTCGATCCGGAGAACCGCATGGTCGCCCGCACCCTGGAAGCCCGCTGGGAAGCCAGACTCGCCGCACTCGACCAGGCCCAGGCGGCCCTGAACAGCGCCCGCGAAGCCAAGCCGGCCCTGCCGGACCGCTCCGCACTGCAGGCCCTGGCCGCTGACCTGCCCGGACTGTGGCACGCCCCCGACACCAGGGACCGCGACCGCAAACGCCTGCTGCGGACACTGATCTCGGATGTGACCCTGCTGCCCGAGACCGACCGGGCCCGCGCCCGGGTCGGGGTGCGCTGGCACACCGGCGCCACCGACGAACTCGCCCTGACCCGCCCCCGGCTCTCGGCCGACATCCGGCGGACCCCGGCGGCGGCGCGGGAGTTGATCGCGACCCTGCGTCCGGACCACAGCGACGAGCAGGTCGTCGCCGCGCTCGCCGCCGCCCAGCTGACCACCGGGACCGGGCGCCCCTATGACGTGGCGGCCGTCAAGTGGGTCAGCTACACCTACAAGATCCCGGCACCGGTCCCGTTCCGGGACGGGGAGATCTGCGTGAATCAGGCAGCCCAGATCCTGGGCATCACTGCGGACGCCGTCTACTACTGGCTCACCCACGGGCGCCTGGACGCCCGCAAGGATTCCGGCGGCCGCTGGTGTATCCCGTGGAATGACCAGGTCGAAGCCAACTGCCGCCGCCAGATCGACACCTCCGGCCACCTCACCCCCCGCCCCACGACACCGCCGCAGACCTTGCCCGGCGAGGTCAGCGTCCAGCAGGGCGCCGCCCACCTGGGCGTGGTCGAGCACGCCCTCTACTACTGGATCCGCTGCGGACGGCTGACCGCGCGCAAGGACGTCGGGGGCCGCTGGTGCATCCCTTGGGACGACCAGGTCGAAGCCGACTGCCGGGACTGGATCACCCACCCCGAGCAGTTCATGCCCACCGGGCGCCGCCCACTGCCCGCCGAGGCCGCCCGAGCCGACGAGATCAGCATTCCCGAAGCAGCAGCCCGCCTCGGAGTCCTCGACGCGGCCGTGCGCTACCAAGTACGTATCGGACGCCTGCCCGCACATCGCACTCCCAGCGGCCGCATCGCCATCCCCTGGAACGACCAGGTCGAGGCCGCGTTGCGGGCCGACCTGGACCGGCCCAAACACTCCGGCCCCACCGGCCCCGGCAGTCACCCACTGCCCGACACCACCACCGCACGCGGCGAACTGAGCGTCCAGCAGGTCGCCGACCGGCTCGGCGTCCGCGCCGGCGCGGTCTACTACTGGATCGCCCGCCACCGCCTGGACGCCCACCGCGCCGCCGACGGCCGCCTGAGCATCCCCTGGACCAGCGACAACGAGGCCGCCGGTCTCCAACTCGCCGCCCAGACCATGAAATCCGACCTCACAACCCGAACACCCACAGCAGGAGGGGCAGTATGAAGCCACCATGCCGACGGTCGCGGACAGAATCGCGCAGACTGCGGCGGCCATGGTCCTGGAGCCGGAGGTGGAACCGATGTTCCACCCCGATTCTTATGGATACCGGCCGCGCAGAAGCGCGCTGGACGCGGTCGCGGCCTGTCGGGAGCGGTGCTGGAGGACGAACTGGACGGTCGATATCGACATCCAGGGGTTCTTCGACAACCTCGACCACGACCTGGTCCTCAAGGCGGTGGCCCACCACACCGACCAGCGGTGGATTCTGCTGTATGTGGAGCGCTGGCTGAAGGCTCCGCTGCGGCACAAGAGTGGCGAACTGGTCGCGCGGGATCGTGGGAGTCCCCAGGGCTCGGCGATCTCGCCCCTGTTGGCGAACCTGTTCATGCACTACGCGTTCGACACCTGGATGGATCGGGTCTTCCCGGGTGTCCGGTTCGAGCGCTACTGCGACGACATGGTGGTTCACTGCCGCACCGAGGCCGAGGCGCACCAGGTGCGTCAGGCGATCGGCCAGCGGCTGGCCGAGTGCGGGGGCTTGCGGCTGCATCCCGACAAGACCCGCATCGTGTACTGCAAGGATGGCAAGAGGCGTGGTTCGTACGAGCACGTCTCGTTCACCTTCCTCGGGTACACGTTCCGCTCGCGGAAAGTCCGGTCGAGGACGGGGAGTTACTTCTTCGGCTTCAACCCGGCGATCAGCGACGAGGCGGCCAAGCGCATCCGGGCACAGATCCGCCGATGGCGGCTGCACTTGCGCAGTGGGTCGTCCCTGGCAGACCTTGCACGGGAGATCAATCCCGTCGTGCGGGGATGGATCAGCTACTACGGGCGGTTCTATCCGTCCGCGTTGGTCCCGAGCCTGAAGGGCATCGATCAGTATCTGATGCGATGGGCCGTGCAGAAGTACAAGCGGCTCCGGCGTCGCCGGAGCCGGGCATGGCAGGGCTTGGAGAAGACCGCCAAGCTCTACCCGGGGCTCTTCGCCCACTGGAAACTCCTCCGGCCTCGAACGACCGGGTGATGGGAGCCGTGTGAATCGAGAGGTTCACGCACGGTTCTGAGAGAGCCGGGAGGTGAGATCCCTCCCGGCTACTCGCTAGTGCTCAGACGGTCGCATCCTCCGGAGTCATCCCGTCCGCTCCTCCGAGGCGATGCTGTCCGGGCCGGCGTGGGTCTTGAGGAGGAAGTCGAACTCCATCGTCCTGTAGGGGGCCTTGAAGCCGTGGGCGGCGATGTCCTTCGGGTCGTCATGCAGGACGGTGTCGGACATGCTCACCGTACCACTGGAAGTGGATAATGCGTTCCGATTCGCTGGTTGGGCGGTGCGGGTTATGTCGGGGTGGTGAGACTGGGGGCGCGCTCGGCGGGCACCTGTACATCGGCGGGAGCCTCTTCCGTGTCCAGCCCGGCAGTGAACTTGCTGAAGCGCTCGCGCAGATCGGCGATTCGGTGGTGGCGGATGGTGAAGCTGATCGCCGAGTGGATGGGGGCGCGAGTCCTTACTGTGATCCCAGGACTCGACACGGGGCCGGTCCGCCGCCCCAGTAGCTGTTCGTGACACCAGCTCACCGCACGGGCCCCGGTCTGCGTTGGAGCTGAAGGCTTGGGCATCACGAGGGGTCGCCATGCGGCAGGCCCGCACCACATTCACCAACGAGTGGTCAAGTGGGCAGTATGGATGGACGACGCCAACCGGTGGATCGCCCCGGTGCTCGGCCTTCCCGAACTCCCCTTCGTGGACTTCGGCGACGCACTGCTCCAGGACCGGCCCGACGGGGTCTGCCAACAGCGTCCAGTCGTTCTCGCGGGTCTTGGCGAAGCCCAGCCCTGGGTCGACGATCACCTGGGAGAGGTCGACCCCGGCGGACACCACGATGACCATCTGGTGTTCGACTTCCTTGACGACCTCGCACTCGTCGTCGTAGTCGGCCAGGTCGTCCATGCCCGCGGACTGCCCGCGCCAGTGGCCTGGTTCGGCCCCCGGCCAGCCCCCTTTTGAACAACCGCCAGCCGGGGGCGCCCTCCTCGAGCCGGCTGCATGCTGGTGAGCCCACACCGCTGTCGAGTCCACCGACACGTCCCAGTCGATGCCGCCCGCGGCGTCCTCGGCCGCCTGGATGCGAGGCAGCAGCATCGCCCAGGTTCCATCGGCTGACCATCGGCGATGACGTCTATAGACCGTCTCCCACCTACAGCCAGCCTGATGCCCACACCCCACTCACGTCGTGAGATCCGAGAAACAGCGCCTACCCGCCGTTGGCGGACTGGCCGTTCAAGGCCGGGCCCAGGTCCACCGGGGTGGACGTGGCGTTCGGCGGCGGAGCGAGGACGATCGGGGGCTGGCCGGCGGGCGGGACCGGCGGGGTCATGTCCGACTTGGGCAGCTTCGGCGGGGTGGTCTGCTTGAACAGCGTGGTGTCGAAGTCGATCAGGCCGGTCTTCTCCATCACCGTGATGTGATCCAGGACGGTGTCGTTGGCCTGGTCGGCCAGGGCGCGCACCAGCGTGTTCTTCGTCGTCGAGCGGATCTTTGCCACGGTGTTGAAGATCGAACCGTGCGTCTGGCGAAGAATGTTGGCGAAGTCGATGTCGAACTGCTTGCCGCTGTCCGCCTTGAGGGTGGTGACGAAACCTTCCTGCTGCGGACTGGCCACGTTGGGCAGCGTCACGTTCAGCATCGGCGCGATCTTGCGGCAGGTCTCGTCCAGCGCCGCGTGCCCGTCGATCAGGTGCTGACTGGCGGTGAGGACCCCCTTGCTCTGTCCCTTCTGGAGCCCGATCTGCCCCACCGGGTGCTCCCACAGGCCGGCAGCGCGCACCGCCACCACGAAGGCCCTGTCTCCCTCGGTCAACGGCCCCCACTGGGTGTTGGCAATGATCCGGTCGTTCGAGGTCGACACGGTGTCAACTCCGAGCATCGACGGGTAGATCAGTGCGCCAAGTGTCAGGGCCAGCGCGCCCCCTACGAAGATACCGCCCACCATGTTCAGCGAACGCTGCACCATTCCTCCTGCCCGTCAAGAAATCCGCCGATCCGTCATCGCCCGACTGGGGCGGACGAAGACCATTACGCGCGCGGTGCCGTTCAGGTTCACCCGGCCTGGAAAAAGGGTTCATGAACGGCGCGCGGGAAGGGCGTGAGTGTGCGGGACGACGACACGCGGCGTCTTCGGATGTTCCGGGTGTCAGGCGGGTTCAGGGCGAGCATGGCCGGGCAGTGCGGGTGTCCTGCGGCGCGACCAGGAGCTGGGGGTCGGCAGATCAGGCGTCAGCGCGCTGCCCGGTTCCACGAAGCTGACCAGCCCGGCTTCGGCGATCGGGCGCACCGAGTCCTCGAACACGGCGGTGACGTCCATCATTCTGCGCGGCGGAGAGCCGCGAGCGGAAGATCACCACGGTCGAGGACCTGGAGTGGACCCGCCGGTACCACGACCACGACCCCGACCCGGACCGCCGCGCCTTCGGCGGCCGTGCCGTGATCACCCTGGACGACGGCTCGGTGATCGACGACGAGCTCGCGGTCGCCGACGCTCACCCGGCCGGGGGCCGTCCCTTCGACCGCCCCGCCTATACGGCCATTGCCCAGGTCCTGCTCGATCTCGGCCGCCGCAACCAGCTCCTGGCCGAACGGCTCGCCGGTACGGCCGACGGCCGAGACGCCGGACGGGAGGCCCCCCGCTTGCCGCACGAGGAGATCCGCGACTTCTTCTACCGCCGCCAGAACTACGTGCACGACACCGACCTCGCGGCAGAACGGCTGGCCGAGGAGATCGGCGTCCGCCCGGGCGAGGTCGTAAGGGCCCTCGGCGCGCGCCTCACCGACCGGCATGGCGTGCGACTGGCGGCCGAGACCGGCGAGCGCCTGCACCACTACGACGAGCCGAGCCGGACCCTGTTCCTGTCCACCCGCCTGCGTCCCGGCCAGCGCGCGCTCCGCATGGCCACTCAGCTGGCCCTGCTCGAATACGGCGACGAACTGGACCGCCAGGCCGGCGAGGACTTCCCGCCCGGTTCCTCTGCCCGTGACCTGGCCCGCATCGGCATCGCCAACTACTGCGCGGCGGCGCTGATTCTGCCGTACACCGCCTTTCACTCGGCCGCAGAAGAGGTCCGCTACGACATCGAACGCCTCACCGACCGCTACGGCCTCGGCTACGAGATTGTCTGCCACCGGCTCAGCACTCTGCAACGCCCGCGACTGCGCGGCGTACCCTTCTCCTTCGTCCGCGTCGACCGCGCCGGCAACCTGTCCAAACGGCAGTCCGCCACCGGTTTCCACTTTTCCCGGGCGGGCGGCACCTGCCCGTTGTGGAACGTCTACGAGGCGTTCGCCGACCCCGGCCGCATCCATGTCCAGATCGCCGAGATGCCCGACGGGCAGCGCTACCTCTGGACGGCTCGCGCGATCACCGGTACCGCGGCGGCTGGGGCGAACCCGGCAAGACCTTCGCCATCGGTCTCGGCTGCGAGATCCGTCACGCCCACCGCCTCGTCTACTCCGACGGCCTCGACCTGTCCAGCCCCTCCGCCGCTACCCCCATCGGCATGGGCTGCCGCGTCTGCGAACGCCTCGACTGCCCCCAGCGCGCCGCACCGCCACTCGGCCAGCTCCTGCGGATCGACGAGAACACCAGCACGTTCGTCCCGTATCCAGTGACGGATCGCACGAACTGACCGTACGACGGGCTTGATAGCCTCATCAGGCCAGTCGAGCCACACCCGAGGCCAGGGAATCCGGTGCGAATCCGGAACTGACGCGCAGCGGTGAGGGGGACGGGCGGGGCACAGAACGCCACTGGGAGACCGGGAAGGCGCCCTGTCCGGACGAACCCGAGTCCGAAGACCTGCTGGCACCTTCGCGTCCCGCGCGGAGGGACGTCCGTAGGCCAGGCTCCGCGTACGAGCCCCGACCCCCGAGGCATGCCCGTGCTCCGCACCCCCGCACTTCTCCTCGCATCCGCCGTGCTGCTCACCGCCTGCGGCGGCTCGAAGAGCGGCACCGATGACCCCGGGAAGTCCGCCGCCGCGGGCTACCCAGTGACCATCGACAACTGCGGCCACAAGGTCACCTTGAAGTCGGCCCCGAAGCGGGCCGTCTCCCTGAACCAGGGCACCACGGAGATCCTGCTCTCCCTCGGTCTCGCCGAACGCATGGCCGGCACAGCGACCTGGACCGACCCGGTGATGAAGAGGCTGGGGAAGGCCAACGCGTCCGTGCCACGGCTCGCGGACAACGCGCCCTCCTTCGAGAGGGTCCTGGACGCCGAACCCGACTTCGTCACCGCGGCGTTCGTCTCCACCCTCGGCAAGGGTGGCGTAGCCACTGGGTCGCAGTTCGAGAAGCTGGGCGTTCCGACGTACGTCTCGCCCTCCGACTGTTCGGCGGGCAAGGACAACGACGGCGGTGGCGACGGATCGCGAAGCACACCGCTCACACTCGACGTCACGTACGACGAAATACGTGACCTGGCACGGGCGTTCGGCATTGAGGAACGCGGCGAGAAACTCGTCGCCGAGCTGCGGCAGCGGGTGCGCCAAGCAACCGCCGGGCTGCACGCCTCCGACGTCTCCCTCATGTACTGGTTCGCCAACTCCCAGTCGCCCTACTTGGCCGGCTGCTGTGGCGCGCCGGGCGCCATCACCCGCGCGGTCGGCGCGAAGAATGCCTTCGACGACACCCACGACGAGTGGCCCCAGATCAGCTGGGAGACCGTCGCCGACCGCGACCCCGGCGTCATCGTGATCGGCGACCTGACCCGCAAGCAGCAGACCGCGGAGACTGCGCAGGCCAAGATCCATTTCCTGGAGACCAACCCCGCCACCCGCAACCTGACCGCGGTGAAGAAGAAGCGGTACGTCCTGCTGAGCGGGCAGGCGATGAACCCGTCCATCCGTACCGTCGAAGGGATCGAGAAGGTCGCCGCCGGGCTGCGGGACTTCGGGCTCGCCAAGTGAGCACCCGTCTCCTGCTGATGACCGGCGGCGGACTGGTCGCGTTGCTCGCGTCGGTCGCCGTCGCCGTGACGATCGGGCCCGCCGACATCTCCACGGGCGACGTGTGGGCGTCCGTCGCGGCCCATCTGGGGTTCGGTGACAGCACGTTGGCACCGCTGCGCGACGGCATCGTGTGGAACCTGCGTATGCCCCGCACCCTGCTCGCCGCCGTGTGCGGGGCCGTCATGCAGTCGCTGCTGCGCAACCCGCTGGCCGATCCGTTCGTGCTCGGGGTGTCCTCCGGTGCGGCCACGGGAGCAGTCGCCGTGGTCGTGCTGGGGGTGGGCGGGGGAGTCGTGTCTGTGTCGGCGGGCGCCTTCCTCGGCGCGCTGCTCTCCTTCGTGCTTGTGCTGCTGCTCAGCCACATCCTCGGCGACAGTGTCGACCGTGTGGTGCTGTCCGGGGTCGCGGCCATGCAAATGTTCTCCGCGCTGACCTCGTTCATCGTGCTGACCTCCGCCGACGCTGAGACCACTCGGGGAGTGCTGTTCTGGATGCTGGGTTCCCTCACGGGTGCCGACAGGGACCAGGTGCTGCTCTGCACGGTCGCCCTGGCCGTCGTCCTCCTGGTCTGTCTCGGCCACGCCCGCACCCTGGACGCGTTTGCCTTCGGAGAGGAGACCGCCGCCTCACTCGGAGTCCGCGTCGCCCGCACCCGGCTGATCCTGCTGTGCGTGACCGCGCTGCTCACCGCAGCCCTGGTCAGCTGTGCCGGCGCCATCGGCTTCGTCGGCCTGGTCCTGCCCCACGCGACCCGTGCCCTCACCGGTTCCGGGCACGCCCGCCTCCTGCCGGTCACGGCGCTGACCGGAGCGGTCTTCATGGTGTGGGTGGACACCGTCGCCCGTACCGTCCTCGACCCCCAGGAGGTCCCGGTGGGCGTGGTGACGTCCCTGATCGGTGTGCCGGCGTTCGTGGCCGTGCTCTACCGCGGACGGAGAAGAGTATGACCAGCCTGCACGCGGACCGCGTCGTCCGGCGCATCGCCGACAAGGCACTCGTCGACGGCGTCACCCTCACACTGAGGCCCGGCGAGACCGTCGGCCTGCTCGGCCCCAACGGCTCAGGGAAATCAACTCTGTTGAGACTCCTCGCCGGGACCCTCGCACCCACTGCCGGAGTCGTCACCCTGGACGGACGCCCGCTGCCGGAGGTCGGCCGCCGGGCCACGGCCCGTCGCATCGCCACCGTCGAGCAGCACGCCCACACCCAAACCGAACTGACCGTCCAAGACGTCGTCGCCCTGGGCCGCATCCCCCACTGCCGAGCATGGATACCGCCCACGGCCGCCGACACCGAGGCCGTCACCGAAGCCCTGGCACGCACAGGACTGACCGAACTCGCCGGTCAGTCCTGGCACACCCTGTCCGGCGGCGAACGCCAGCGCACCCAGATCGCCCGCGCCCTCGCCCAGGAACCCCGCGAACTCCTCCTCGACGAACCCACCAACCACCTCGACATCCAGTACCAGCTCGACCTGCTGGATCTCGTCGCGAGCCTGCCGGTCACCACAGTGGTCGCCCTCCACGACCTCAACCTCGCCGCGATGTACTGCGACCGCCTGCTCGTCCTGCGTGACGGCCGTGCCGTCGCGGAAGGCACCCCGGCCGAGGTCCTCACCCCCGCACTCATCGGGCAGGTCTACGGCGTCCGCGCCGAAGTCACCCAGGACCCCGGCCACCCCGTGATCCGCTTCCTGCGGCCGGCCGCCCAGGATGGATCCTTCCGGAAGAGGAGCACGACGAGTGACGTCTCGGCAGCGACCTGAGGAAGGCCGTACAGAGCACACCCCAGCCGAACCGGCACCGTGTCGCATCGTGGTCTGCCGGGACTGCTGCTGCGGAAGTCCGAAAGTGATTGGAGTCGATCACGCTCAGCAGGCCGCGCGCTTGGCAGAGTCCGCCCCCGTACGTATCTCGGCCTGCCTCGACGTATGCGAACACGCCAACGTGATCGTCGTTCAGCCCTCCGCCGCCGGGCGCGCCGCCGGCGCCCGCCCGGTCTGGCTCGGCCTCGTCAACGACCCCGATGCCACCGAGGACATCGCCGCCTGGGTACAGGCCGGGGGCCCCGGCATCGCCCCCTGTCCCGACATCCTCGACCTCTACGTCTTCACCCCGCCCCGAAGGGCGCGATAGGCACGAGAGCCAGTCCGATGGCGCCTTGACAGAAGGAAGCCCGCACTGGCAGGCCATGACATGTGAACAGACAGCTCCATATCGCCACCATGGTTCTCATGGGAAATCCGGACCCGGAGCGGGAGCTCATCCCCCGTCCGGTTGGGACGCCCGAGGCGTCGACGTAGGTGGTGTGCCCGGGTGCCTGTCGCGTGGCTGGTCCGCCGCGTAGGGGCCACGCGCGGTCGGCCGGTCAGCCCAGGAACGGAGGGAGCAGCGCCCTGGACGCACCTCGGCATCCATGGGCGCAGCCGCGTTCGCCTTTTACAGCGCGGCCATGGCCACCGGGCGGCTGACCGGCGACCGGCTCACCGCCGCCTTCGGCGCCCCCGTCCTCGTACGAGCCGGCGGGATCCTCTCCGCAGCCGGGCTCACTGCCGGCGCCGAACCCAAACAGGCCGCCCGGCAACTCGACCACGCAGACGAACTCCTTGCCCAGTCCACAGGCTCCGCGCCCTCCTGGGTGGCCTACTTCGACGCCGCCGAGCACGCCGGAGCCCGGGTCGTAAGCGCCCGAGACCTGACCCATCCAGATCACCGCGGACACCCCGCCAGCCCCCATTTCGAGACAGCCCTGCGCCTACGCGCCCCCGGCTTCGACCGCGTTCGCACGATGGACCGGATCGGTCTCGCGGCCGCTCGCCTTGACGAAGACCAACCCGAACGAGCAGCCGCCGCCGGACAAGGGCAAGAGGCAAACGCCCCTGCGTCGAAGACGACCACGCCATCGCCGGACACCTCCACGAAGCCCACATCGGCACCCGCTTCGCCCACGCCTACGTCATCCCCGTCACCTGACCAGCCTCCAGGCAGGGTGTCCACACCATCAGCCCCGCCGGTGCCCTTTCCCCCAAGGGGCACCGTCGGGGCCGAACACCGTCCAGGTGCGGCTCACTCCTCCTGGCCGTCGTCGTCATCGTCAAGGTCGACGGCGTCCGGGGCGCGCAGGGGCCGCAGCCTGTCGACCGGCTGGGAGGCGGTGAAGCGGTAACGGCCCAGGCAGTTCACATTCCCGTGCTTGAGCGGGGGCAGCCGTGCGACGTCCTCGTCCTTGATGTCGTGGCCCTCGGCACGAACACGCTCGGCGTGCAGGCCCATCACAGCCGTTCCGGTTCCTCCAACGAACCGACGGCGCGTTCCCTCGGGGAACGTCCCGTCTCGCCGAATCGATTTGACGCAGGCCGGCGGCCGGGAACGAGCGGACCGCTCAGTGCGTCGACCGTCTCAACGAACTTTGTCCTTACTGGCCGGGGCCTCGCGGTCGACTGGCTTCGTTGCGAGTCGGCAGCCGGCAAGTCTCCCACCTGTCCGGTTACCAGGTGGTTTGGGGACGGGCGCGGAGTCGGGTCGGCGGCGCGGACGGATCAGCGCAGTCCGGCGAAGAGATCGTTCTCGGGTACGGCCGCACCGGTGGCGTCCTGGACACGTACGAAGGTCTCCATGCCCATCAACTCGCCGAACCTCTCCTTGCCCATCTTGAGGAAGAAGATGTTCTCGCCCTGACTGGCGTGCGCGGCCAGCGCGTCGAACTTCTGAACGCTGAATGCGGTGGTGTCCACCCACGTGGTGATCTCATCGTCGGGGAGGCCGATCTCGGCCATCGCGGCGGCCTCGGCAGGATCCGGCTCCGGCATGTCCTCATGGAACTCGCGCATGATCTCGCCGAACCGCTGCATCATCGAGCGGGGCATCGTCGTCCAGTACACCTTCGGTGTCAGCGCGGTCATCTCCAGCGCCGCCATCGTGATGCGGTGGGCCTGGATGTGGTCGGGGTGGCCGTAGAAACCATTCTCGTCGTAAGTGACGACCACATCGGGTCGGTAGTGCCGCATGAGTTCCGCCAGTCGGGCGGCGCCTTCCTCCACGGGGGTCTGCCAGAAGGATCCGGGGGTGTTGTTGCTCGGCCAGCCCGTCATCCCGGAGTCGGCATAGTCCAGCATCTCCAGATCGCTGACCTTCAGGACGTCACAGCTCGCCTTGAGTTCTTGGCGGCGCATCAAGGCGACGGCCGCCGGATCGTGCCCGGGATCGCCCGGCTTGACACCCCCCGGTCCGTCACCGCAACGGCCGTCGGTACATGTCACGAGAACCGTGCGGATGCCTTCCGCCGCGTACTGCGCGAGGATCCCTCCGGTACTGGTGGCCTCGTCGTCGGGGTGGGCGTGCACTGCCATGAGCGTCAAGGGCCGGTCAGTCATGAAACAGTCCTCCTGCAGAAATGCGTCTTGGTCTGAGTGCGCGGCGGGCGTACCGCGATCCCAGGGCCCGGATCCTGTCGGGGCGGACGACCTTGTGGTCTCCGTGTTCCCCGCCCGTGCGGCGCCGGTCCCTCGGTCGATGCAACAGTGAAGGCCGGACCGGCTGTTCCCGCCGCGGCCGCTTGACCTTCCAGGCGTCGGGTTTCAACGCCAACGAGGTAAAGGCACGACCTGCACGTCTCAGCGCCACGTCGTCTGCGGCGCGAGCCCCGTCGAGCATTCATCCGGCAAGAGCCGGCACCGCCGCCTCAACCGCGGCGGCAACCGGCAAGCGAACGCGGCGCTCTACCGCATCGTGCTCACTCGCCTCCGACGCGAGGAACGAACCCAGCACTACCTCGAACGACGCAGCGCTGAGGGCAAGACCAAACGCGAGATCATCCGGTGTCTCAAGCGCTACGTGGCACGAGAGATCTACCAATACATTCGAGGCGTCTCACTGCCACAACCGGCACCTGGCACCGGTTGACAGCACATAGGGGCATCAATCTCAACACCCACCGGGCCGCCGGGATGCGCGAGTACGCCGCCGAACACGACTGGCTCACCATCGTGCAACTGCCTTCCTACGCACCGGATCTGAATCCGGTGGAAGGTGTCTGGTCACTGTTACGACGCGGCCCGCTGGCCAACGTCGCCTTCACCGACGACGAACACCTCGAACTCACTCTCCGCCGGGGCCTGCGCCATATCCAGCTACGGCCCGACCTCATCGACGGCTGCCTCACCGGCACCGGCCTCACACTCGGTCAACAGCCGACAACACCCCGAAGAGATCAGTAATGGAATCCGAAGGCTGGTACGCGAGCCCTCATCTCGAGCACCTGTCTTCGGGGCGCGAAGCAAGCCTTCGAGTATGCCCGGACCATTGAGTCCTGTGAGTCCTGTGAGTCCTGTTGACAAGACGAGGCCGGCTTCGCGCCCACCCGCAGGGCATCGAGCCACATGACATGACCGTGGATGTGCTTGCACAAGTACAAGAACGGTCGTGACGAGGCAGGTCAGGACGACTTTCGTCGCCAAGGCACCCGCAGGTGGTCACCGATCCATGGATCCGGCTTCAAATCTTGCGCACAAATTCCACACACCCCTCTCTCCAGACGGGCCCCGATGGTCTAGATTGACCGTGCTTCGCATGCTGGGACACGAGTCGACAAATGATGATCTATGGGTCCGGCGATACAGACGGCCAGCAGCCGCGTCTTTGGTGCCAGACGTGGGGGTGATCAATTCTTGGAGCCAGAGAGGGGCTTTGGGTGCGGGGAGCATCCGAGGTTTCGACGGGTTCCCGCGCACCTCAAGAGCCTGGCAGGACATGCGAGTCTGCTGCCGCCAGGGTGGGTTGTTCACGTAGCTCTGAAACAGCCGGGATGTCATGCGCGAGGGGGCGGGGGCCTCCCGAGGGGAGGAACAGCGCGGGGGGCGGGGGCCTCCCGCAGGGGGCGAAACAGTGTTAGGCGAACACGTCGAACCACTGGGGACCTTGGGGGGTTCTGTGCGGCAAGGGGGACTAGTCGGCCCGTTTCCGTCGGCGCGCGGGCGTCTGGCGAACGGCGCAATCAGCCAGCCAGCGATCGAATGGGAGCAGCGGTACCGCCGTGCCGTGATCACCAGCGATACCGTAGCCACCGCCTTCGTGGTGGCGGCGATCGGCAACTTCTTCGGGGCCCGGGACGCGGCCAACTGGCACGAGAAGTGGGGAATTCTCGCATTCGGCACCCAGCTGCTGGTGCTGGGAGCGCTTGCGGTGAGCCGGTCGTGGGCTCCGGCCGTGCTCGGCCAGGGTGCCGAGGAATTCCGCCGGCTCGGGCGCTCGCTGTTCACGGCGACCGTCGTCCTGGCGCTCGGCGGGATCGCCCTGACCTCGCGCAACATCAAGCTCTGGATCTTCGTCGCGATCCCCGCGATCGCGCTCGTCACCATGACCGCGCGGTATCTGCTCCGCCTCTGGCTGCACAAACAGCGCAAGGAAGGACGATGCCTGAGACCGGTGCTCGCTGCCGGGAGCCCGGCCACCGTGCGCGACCTGATCAACCGAACCCGCAAGTTCCCGCACCTCGGCTGGCGGGTGGAGGCGGTGTGCACGACGGACGGTCGCGGGCTCGACGGTGACCAACTGGACGGAGTGCCGGTCATCGGCCTGCTGGAGGACGTCGCCAAGCACGTCCGCCACGACGGCTACCGTGTCGTCGCGGTCACACCGGACCCGCACTGGTCACCGGACCGGCTGCAGCGGCTGGCCTGGAACCTCGAAGGCAGCGACGCCGAGATGATCGTGGCCCCCGTGCTGATGGAGGTGGCCGGCCCGCGGCTGCACGTCGACGCGGTGCTCGGGATACCGCTGCTGCGGGTCAGCATGCCGACCTTCACCGGAGGCCGCCGGGCGATCAAAGGGGTCGTCGATCGGATGGGCGCGGCGATCCTGCTGATGCTGTTCGCGCCGCTGATGGTCCTCGTCGGGCTGCTCGTGCTGGTGGACAGCCGGGGCGGGGCGTTCTACCGGCAGCGCAGGGTCGGCAAGGACGGCCGCGAGTTCACCATTGTCAAGTTCCGCACCATGGTCGCCGGAGCCCACGGGGCACGTGCGGAGCTGGCCGACCGCAACGAGGGCGCGGGCCTGCTGTTCAAGCTTCGCCGGGATCCGCGGGTGACCCGGCTGGGAGCAGTGCTGCGCCGGTACTCGCTCGACGAGCTCCCGCAGCTCTTCAACGTGCTCACCGGATCGATGTCGCTCGTCGGTCCGCGGCCTCCGTTGCCGGAGGAGTCCGCCGCGTACGGCCCGGACATCCGACGGCGGCTGCTGGTCAAGCCTGGGCTCACCGGCCTGTGGCAGATCAGCGGACGCAGCGACCTGTCGTGGGAGGAGGCGGTCCGGCTGGACCTGCGGTACGTGGAGGACTGGTCGCTCGCCCTGGACACAGTGATCTTGTGGAAGACGCTGCGTGCGGTGCTCTATGGGCAGGGGGCCTACTGATGCGCGGGAGTCGTCGTCCGGCCGACGCGCGGACCGCAGGCCGACAGGGCCTGCCTGGGGGAGGAACGGGTCATGAGAGTCAGCGTTTTCGGGCTCGGCTACGTGGGCTGCGTGTCGGCCGCGTGCCTGGCCAGCATGGGTCACGAGGTCATCGGGGTGGACGTGAACCAGGTGAAGGTCGACCTGGTCAACGACGGCAAGGCCCCGGTGGTGGAGGAACGTATCGGCGAGCTCATCGCCGAGGTCGTGCGGACCGGAGCGCTACGCGCCACCGGCGACGTCCACGAGGCGATCACGGGCAGTGAGGTGTCGCTGGTCTGCGTGGGCACGCCGTCGGAGCCCAACGGCAGCCTGTGCACCACGTATCTGGAGCGGGTCACCGAGCAGATCGGCGCCGCGCTGGCCGAGCGGGGTGGGCGGCAGACCGTCGTGTTCCGCAGCACCATGCTCCCAGGCACCTGTCTGAACCTGCTGGTGCCGATCCTGGAGAAGAGCGTCGGCGGCACGGCCGGGGTGGACTTCGGGGTCGCGGTCAACCCGGAGTTCCTGCGCGAGGGCACGAGCGTGCGGGACTTCTTCGACCCGCCCAAGACCGTCATCGGCGAGCTCGACCCGGCAAGCGGCGACGCGGTGACGGCGCTGTACGACGGCTTGCCCGGCGAGGTGTTCCGGGTGCCGGTCCCGACCGCCGAGGCGATCAAGTACGCGGACAACGCGTTCCACGGCCTCAAGATCGGCTTCGCGAACGAGCTGGGCGCGGTGTGCCAGGCGCTCGGGGTGGACTCGCACCAGGTGATGGACGTGTTCCTGGCCGACCGCAAGCTGAACATCAGCCCCGCCTACCTGCGGCCCGGCTTCGCCTTCGGTGGCTCCTGCCTGCCCAAGGACCTGCGCAGCCTGGTCCACGCGGCGCAGCGGGCCGACGTCTCGGTGCCCATCCTCTCCCACGTACTGGCCTCCAACTCCGACCATCTGCAGCGCGCGGTGGACCTGGTCGAGCGCACCGGCAAGCGCCGGGTGGGCCTGTTCGGGCTGTCCTTCAAACCCGGCACCGACGACCTCCGCGAGAGCCCGCTCGTCGAGCTGGCGGAGAGGCTCTTCGGCAAGGGCTACGACCTCAAGATCTACGACGCCAATGTGAGCCTCTCCCGGCTGCTCGGCGCGAACCGCGAGTACATCGAGAGCCGGCTGCCGCATCTCGCGCAGCTGCTCGCGGAGTCCGTCGACGAGGTGCTCGAGCACGCCGAGGTGTGCCTGGTCGGGACCAGGGATCCGGCCGTGCTGTCGGCGCTGCCCCATAAGGGCGGACCGGTGATCGTCGACCTCATCCGCCTTCCCGACGCCGAGGCGCGCCGGGCCGAACCGGGGTACATGGGCCTTGCTTGGTAACGCGACCAGCGGCGACGGGACGAACCGTCGCGCGCTGATCCTGGTGGAGAACCTCTCGGTGCCGTTCGACCGGCGCGTGTGGCAGGAGTGCACGACGCTGCGCGACGCGGGCTGGGAGGTGCACGTCATCTGTCCCCGGGGGGAGAAGCGGGACACGGAGCCGGAGGCGGTGATCGACGGGGTGCGGATCCACCGCTACCCGTTGCGCGCGGCCACCGGAGGGCCAGCCGGCTACCTGCGGGAGTACGGATCGGCGTTGTGGCACACGGTCCGGCTGGCCCGCAAGGTCGGCCCGGTCGACGTGGTCCACGCCTGCAACCCGCCCGACCTGCTGTTCCTGCCGGCACTGTGGCTGAAGCGGCGCGGCGCGCGGTTCGTCTTCGACCAGCACGACCTGGTACCCGAGCTGTACCTCTCCCGGTTCGACCGCGGCGAAGACCTGCTCTACCGCGCCGTGTGCGCGCTGGAACGGCGGACCTACCGGGCCGCGGACATCGTGCTCGCCACGAACGAGAGCTACCGGGACGTCGCGCTGCGCCGTGGCGGCCGGCGGCCGGAGGACGTCTTCGTGGTGCGCAGCGCGCCCGCGACCGACCGGTTCCAACCGGTGCCGCCGGAGCCGGAGTTGAAGCGCGGCAAGCCTCATCTGTTGTGCTACCTCGGCGTCATGGGCCCTCAGGACGGCGTCGACTACGCCTTGCGGGCCCTCGCGAAGCTGCGCGACGAGCTCGGACGGACCGACTGGCATGCGGTCTTCGTCGGCGCCGGCGACGCCTTCGACGCGATGGTGGAGCTGTCCCAGCGGCTCGGCCTCTCCGAACAGGTGCAGTTCACCGGGCGCATTCCGGACGCCGACCTGGTGCGCTACCTGTGCACCGCGGACGTGTGCCTTTCCCCCGACCCGCGCAATCCGCTCAACGACGTGTCGACCATGAACAAGGTCCTGGAGTACATGGCGATGGGGCGGCCGATCGTCTCGTTCGACCTCCGGGAGGCGCGCGTCTCCGCCGGTGACGCTGCCGTCTACGCGCCCGCCAACGACGAGGCTCAGTTCGCCAAGCTCATCGCGCTGCTCCTTGACGATCCGGAGAAGCGGGCCCGGATGGGCAAGATCGGCCAGGAGCGGATCAGCGGCCCGCTCTCCTGGCAGAACTCGCAAGCGTCGCTGCTCGCCGCCTACGCCGCCGCCTGCCGGGACCATGCCCCGGTGTCGGCGGGTGGGCCGGTCCGTACGGGGAAGAGGCCGCGCCATTGAGTGATGACACGATCCGCCTGGTCACGATCGGACGGATTCTTCGTCGGCGGTGGCGGCTCCTCGCCGTACTCGCCGTGGTGGGTGCGCTCGTCGGCTACGGCACCTCGGTGCTGCTGTTTCCGCCGCGGTACACGGCGGCGGCATCGGTACTGCTGCCGGGGCAGTGGGAGGAGCGCGAACTGCTGACTCAGGTGGACATCGCGACCAGCTCGGCGGTGGTCGACCGCGCGGCCGCCACGCTCGGCTGGAAGGGCGTCAGCGGCGCCGAACTGCGGGATCAAGTGAGCGCCAAGGCCGACGACGGGAACATCATCAAGATCTCGGGTACGGCTGACACCCCGGAGCGCGCGCAACGGCTCTCCGACCAGGTGGCCCAGCAATTCGTCACCTTCGCCGCGCGCATCGCGGGCGGCAGTGCCGACCCCGCAACGGCTACCGGGACCGAGGCGCTGCGGAAGAAGGTGGCGGAGACCAACCGCCGCATCACCGACCTGGCCAATGCGGCCGATCCGGGGCAGACCGTGGAGAGCGTGCAGGCCCGCACCGAGCTCGAGGGCCTGCGCACCGCGCTGCAGGACGCCATCAAGAAACTGGACGAGGCCGACCCGGCGACCAACAAGGCCAGCATGGTCGTCATGGGGCCGGCGCCCCGGCCGACTGGCGCGGCAGCGCCGACGAGGATGCAGCTCATCGTCGGCGGGGCGCTGCTGTTCTTCCTGCTCGCGGTCATCGGCCATCTCGCCGCCGCACGGGTGAGTCGCCGGCTGCGCACCGAACCGCAGATCGCCGCGGCGCTGGGCTCGACGCTCCTCGGCGCCGTCGATGTGCCCGGTGAACGGCGCGCGCACCGGTCGAAAAGCCATGGCTCACGGGCCCGGATGCGCCGACTTCTCGGCGTTGACGCCCGGTGGGACATACCGAGCCCGCAGAGGTCAGGCGACGAGGCCGACAGGCGGATCCGCTACCGGCGGGTGTGCACTCGCCTGCGGGACCGGCTACCGGCCCCCCGGCGGCTGCTGGTTGTCGTACCGGAAGGCGACGAGGTCGCCCGCCGGGCCGCCGGGCAGCTCGTCGCCGAGGCCAAGAGCGATCCGCTGCTGCGGACGGTGGAGGTTTCGGTGGACCGGCCGATCGTGCCCGACCGCGACACCGAGTCCGGTGCCCTGGTCGTCCTCAGCGCGGGCAGCTGGACCGCGGAGGAGCTCGCCGGCATCGCCGAGGCGTGTGCGGACGGCGGGCATGAGGTCGTCGGCATCGTCGTCGCCGGCACGGTCCGCACCCGCCCGACGCGGACTGCCGGCCGTCCTTCGGACGAGGCCACTTTGGCGCTCGCGGTTCACGGCCACGCGACGGGAGATTCAGCGTGACGACGAGCACGACTTCGGAGTCGTCGGCCGCCACTCCGCTCCTGGACCTGCAGGCGCTGGTGGTCGCGGTCCGCAGACGCCGCCGTCTCTGGAGCGCCATGGCGCTGCTCGGACTGCTGATCGGCGCGGCGGTGGCGGTCCTGCTGCCGCCGTCGCCGACCGCGGTGACCAAGGTGCTGGTCGCGCATCAGGAGGACCAGGCGAACGACACCGGAACGCTGATCCGCACCGACGTCCAGCTGCTGGGGACCACGCAGATCGCCGACCAGGCCCTGCGGTCCCTCAAGTCCCCGGAAAAACCGGAAGACTTCATGCGGGACTACCGGGGTACCGGATTGACCAACAACGTGCTCCAGATCGATGTGGCAGGTGACACCGACGCGGAAGCGGTGGCCCGGGCCAAGGCACTGGCCGATGCGTTTGTCGCGGACCATGTGAAGCGGATACGGGACATCGCGGACGCCGAGGCCAAGGCCCTGCTCGACCAGCGTGACCGCATGCAGACGGAGCTCGCCGAGGTCAACAAGGAGATCGGTGGCCGATCGCCGGACAGCGATCCGAAAGCGTCGGCGAGCATCGAGTCGCTCTTCGCCCGCCGGGCCGAGCTCACTTCGCGGATCGACGACTTCGGTCAGCGCGCCGAGGAGGCGCGCATCGGCACGCCCCAGCTCATCGTCGGCACGCAGATCGTGGACGCCCCGCGCGCGGTGCGGCACTCCCTGCCCAAGGCCGCCGTCACCAACGCCGTGATCGGACTCGTTCTCGGGCTCTTCCTCGGGCTCGCGCTGGCCGCGGTCGGCGTGGTGGTGGCAGACCGCCCCGTGCTGCGCCGGGACATCGCGGCGAACCTCGGCGCCTCGGTCATCGCGGAGTTGCCCCGCCGGTCGGGCAGGCTGTGGCAGCGCCGACGGACCCGGGTGGCACGCGAACGGCTCACCACGACGCTGGCCCGCACCGTGCGCGGCTCCGCGGAACCGCTGTCGCTGCTGGAACTGGGCTGCGCGCGCAGCACGAGCGTGATCGCCCTGGGCCTCGCCCGGGCACTGGCGGCGGACGGGCCAGTGGTCGTCATCGACGGTCTCCCCGGCCCGCAGCTCGCAGGCCGCAGCCCGAAACCAGGAGACCCCACCGTGGTCAGCGGCGAACGTGCCGCGGCCGTGTCGCCTCAGGAGCACCGGATCGGCGTCGGCTCGGTGGCGCCCGGCACGGCGTGGACCGACCTCCAGTACCTCGGCACCCAGACCGTGCTCGTCGTGCGTGCCGGGCACGGCAGCGCCGCATGGCTGCACACAGTGGCGCGGCAGCTCGCGGACCAGCGCATTCCGGTGATCGGTGTGGTGCTGATCGACCCCGATCCGCGTGACCGGACCGACGGCACGCTGTGGGACGGGCTGCACACCGCGCTGCGCGGCCAGATCGAGCTGCTGGCCCGACAGAACGGGACGGGCCGGCGGCGGGCTGAGCGGCTGCCGATGTGGGCGGCACGGGTCCCGGACGACGACCAGGAGGTGCGGTAGGACATGTGTGGCATCGCAGGCACTTACCGATGGCCGGACGGAAAGGTCGTGACCGACCGGCTCACCGACACCCTCGCCCACCGCGGCCCGGACGGCGCGGGCCGTTACGGCCACCCCGTCGGTGACGGCGAAGTGCAGCTCGGGCACCGCCGGCTGGCCATCATCGACCTGTCCGAGACCGGCGCCCAGCCGATGGTCTCGGACGGCCTCGCCCTGACGTACAACGGCGAGCTGTACAACGCGCCCGAGCTGCGTGCCGAGCTGGCAGCCACCGGGGTGCGCTTCCGCGGTACCTCCGACACCGAGGTACTCCTTGAGGCCTGGCGGCGCTGGGGCACGGACTGCCTGCCCCGACTGCGCGGCATGTTCGCGTTCGGCATCTTCGACGAGCGAACCGGTGACCTGGTGCTCGCCCGCGACCAGCTCGGCATCAAGCCGCTGTTCCTGCTCCGGCGCGGCGGGGGCCTGATGTTCGCCTCCGAGCTCAAGGCGCTCGCCGCCGCGACCGGCGGGTCGCTGCAGGTGGACCATGCGGCGCTGGTGGCCTCACTGCTGTACTACTGGGTGCCGGACTCGCGCTGCGCGTTCCGCGAAGCGGAGAAGCTGCCGCCGGGGAGCTGGCTGAGGTGCCGGCCCGACGGCCGGGTGGAGCGCGGCCGGTTCTGGAACCTGAAGGACGTCGCCGCCGAGGGCCGGGAGCGGGCCCGGGCCGGCGAGCAGCCGGACCTCGCCGCCATCGTCGAGGAGTCGACCCGGCGCCACCTGCTCTCCGACGTACCCGTGGCGACCTTCCTCTCCGGCGGCCTCGACTCCAGCTACCTGACCGCGCTGGCGGCCCGCCACCAACCCGGGATCTCCGCCTACACGATCGGCTTCCGCGCCGAGGACGCCAAGTTCGAGGCGATGCCGGACGACCTGCGCTATGCCCGGCAGGTGGCCGAGCGGTTCGGCGTCGACCTGCACGAGATCGAGATCGCCCCGAACGTGCTCGACCTGCTGCCGCAGATGACGTACCACCTGGACGAGCCGATCGGCGACCCCGCCGCGATCAACACGTACCTGATCTGCTCGGCCGCCCGGGAGGCCGGGGTCAAGGTGATGCTCTCGGGGATGGGTGCCGACGAGCTGTTCGCGGGGTACCGCAAGCATCTGGCCAACCTGCTCGCGCTGCGCTACCAGCGCGTCCCGCGGCCACTGCGCCGCGGGGTGTCCGGGGTCGTGGACCGGCTGCCGGTCGCCACGTCCCGCCGGGGGTATCGGTCGGTGCGCTTCGCGAAGCGGTTCCTCTCCTTCGCCGATCTGCCGGAGGAGACCGCGTTCCGGCGCAGCTACACCATGTACGACCAGGACGAGCTGCTCGCCCTTCTCGATCCGGACCTGGCCGGGACGGTCGACGACGTGCTGAGCGAACATGCGGACGTCTACCAGGACAACGACCTCGACGACTTCGTCAACCGCATGTGCCTGACCGACGCCCGGATGTTCCTGCCGGGCCTGAACCTCACGTACACGGACCGGTCGAGCATGGCGGCGTCGACCGAGGTACGGGTGCCGTATGTGGACGTCGAGGTGGTCAAGGCGGCGTTCGCCGTGCCCGGCGATCGCAAGATCGTCGGACGACAGGGCAAGGCCGTCCTCAAGGAGGCGGCCACCTCGATCCTGTCCCGGGAGATCGTCTACCGGCCCAAGGGCCTGTTCAGCGCCCCGTTGCGCGCCTGGATGAGCCGGGATCTGGCACCGCTGGTGCGCGAGGTGGTCAACGACGGCCTGCTCGTCAATTCCGGGCTCCTGCGCCGCGACGCCCTGGCGCGCATGGTCGCCGAGGACGCCGCCGGGCAGCGGGACTTCTCCAAGCATCTGTGGCATGTGCTGACCCTCGAGTACTGGTATCGCGGCGCGACCTCTGGCTCCGGCCAGAGCCAAGCGGCTTGACGGCGTTTAAACATGAGGAGTTCGGGTGAAACAGGTTGTTCAGAACTACAAGAGTGGCGATCTGGCGGTGCTCGAGGTGCCCGTGCCGGGGTGCAAGCCGGGCGGTGTGCTGGTCCGCAGCGCCTACTCGCTGATATCCACCGGAACCGAGCTCATGAAGGTGTCCGAGGCCGGCATGTCGATGCTGGGCAAGGCCCGCTCCCGGCCGGACCAGGTGGCCAAGGTCATGCAGAGTGTGGCCACCAACGGGGTGCCCGCCACCTACCGCAAGGTGATGGGCAAGCTGGACTCCTACACGCCGCTGGGCTACTCACTGTGCGGGGTGGTCGAGCAGGTCGGCACCGGGATCGACGACGTGGCGGTCGGCGACCTCGTGGCCTGCGCCGGCAATGAGCACGCGTTGCATGCCGAGCTGAACTGGGTGCCGAAGAACCTCTACGCCCGGGTGCCGGACGGCCTCGCGCCGCGCCACGCGGCCTTCGGCACCGTCGGGTCGATCGCGATGCAGGGCGTCCGCCGCGGCGAGCCGCAACTCGGCGACGTGGCGCTGGTCATCGGCCTCGGGCTGATCGGGCAGCTGGTGGTGCAGCTCCTTGCCGCCTCGGGGGTCCGCGTCGTCGGGGTCGACCCCGACCCGGTGCGCTGCGAGCTCGCCGAGCGCCTGGGTGCCGCGGCCTGCGGCGATCCCGCGGCCGCCAGCGTGGAAGCCGCCGTCGCCGAACTCACCGGCGGTCACGGCGTGGACCAGGTGTACCTGGCCGCCGGCGGCGGCAGCAACCAGCCCGTCGAGCTGGCCGCCCGGCTCTGCCGGGACCGCGGCCGGGTCGTCGACATCGGCAAGTGCCGCCTGGACCTGCCGTGGAACGCGTACTACGAGAAAGAGCTCGACGTCCGCTTCTCGCGCTCGTACGGCCCCGGGCGCTACGACCCGGCGTACGAGCTCGAGGGGCGGGACTACCCGATCGGCTACGTGCGCTGGACCGAGCGCCGCAACCTGGCGTGCTTCCTCGATCTCCTCGCCCGCGGCAGCGTCGACGTGGAGCCCCTGGTCTCCCACATCGCCGACTTCGATGACGCCGTCGAGACGTACCAGCGCCTGAAGGAGGGCGACCTCAAGGCCGTGGCTGTGCTGTTCCGGTACCCCGAACACGCGGGGGAAACGAAGGAAGCAGTGGCCCCGGCGGTGGCCGTGCCCGCGGTGAAGCGACCCAGCGGCGGAGTGTCCACGCCGGCCCGGGCCGCCAAGACGCCGGTACGCCTTGCGTTCGTCGGCGCGGGAAACTACGCGACGTCGATGCTGCTGCCGCACCTGGCACAGCGCGACGGAGTCACGCTGTCGACAGTCGTCACCACGACGGCGCTGTCCGCGGCCAACGCGCAGCGGAAGTTCGGCTTCGCCGAGGCGACCACCGATCTCGACGCCGTGCTCGGCGACAAGTCCATCGACGCGGTGTTCGTGGTCACCCGGCACAGCTCGCACGCCGAACTGACCCGAAGAGCACTGCTGGCCGGCAAGACCGTGTTCGTGGAGAAGCCCCTGGCCCTCACCGAGGACGAGCTGGCCGGCGTACTCGCGGCGGTGGAGGAGTCCGGCAACGACCGGCTGCAGGTGGGCTTCAACCGCCGGTTCGCGCCGCTGCTGCAGGAGACCAGGAAGAGGTTCGGCGCCCGGACCGGTCCGGCGAGCCTGCGCTACCTGGTCAACGCGGGCCGGCTGCAGCACGGCAGCTGGTACCTCCAACAGGGCACCGAGGGCTCGCGGTTCGCCGGCGAGGGCGGACACTTCATCGACACGGCGAGCTGGCTGCTCGAGGCCGACCCGGTCTCGGTGTACGCGGTCGCCACGTCCGGCAACGAGGACCTGCAGGTCGTGCTCCGCTACCCGGACGGGTCCACCGCCACCATCAGCTACGTCACCACCGGCGCGGCCGGCTTCCCCAAGGAGACGCTGGACCTTGTCGCGGACGGCAAGGTGCTGCGGCTCGACGACTTCGTCCGTGCCACTGTGTACGACGGCCGCCGCAAGCGGTGGGTCAGCTCGCGGCTGCCCAAGGCTCGGGACAAGGGCCAGTCCGCCGAGCTGGCCGCGTTCATCAAGGCCGTGCGGACTGGCGGGCCGATGCCGGTGCCGCTGGAGTCGCTGGGCGCCACCACCTCGGCCACCCTCGCCGTGCAGGCCGGCCTGGTCGGCGGCGCGCCGGTGACGCTGGCGAGGGCGCGATGACCATGAGCGCGGGCTGGTACCTGCGGCGGCTGTCCCGGATGGGACCGCGGGAGGTCGGCGGCCGGGCGGGCGACGCGGTGCGCAGGCGGCGGTGGCGGTCGGCGCAGCCGGACTGCCCGAGCATGACCGGCGCCCGGTTCACCGCGGTGCTGCCCGCCGGGACGATCGCCGCGATACCTCCGGACGCCGCGAAACGTCTCATTGCCGAGGCGGACCGGCTGATGTACGGGCACGTCGAGTATTTCGGGGTGGTCCGCGACGACCTGACCGACCCGGACTGGTGGTGCGACCCGAAGACCGGGCGCCGGGCTCCGTGGGGCTACGCCTTCGACGTGCCGTATCGGAACGAGGACGCGGTCGGGGACATCAAGCAGATCTGGGAGCTGTCCCGGCATCAGTACCTCACCGTGCTCGCCGCCGCCTACGCGATCACCGGGAACGAGCGGTACGCCGAGCGCGTGGCCGAGCACCTGCGGTCGTGGTGGGCGGCCAACCCACCGCTGCGCGGCGTGCACTGGATCAGCGGCATCGAGCTGGGCATCCGGCTGCTGTCCTGGGTGTGGATCCGCCGGCTGCTCGACGGCTGGCCGGGCGCGACCGGGCTGTTCGAGGGCAACCCGGTGGCGTTGAACCAGATCTGGCACCACCAGCGCTGGCTGGCCGCCTTCCCCAGCCGAGGGTCTTCGGCGAACAACCACGTCATCGCCGAGACCGCCGGGCAGTTCGCCGCAGCCTGCGCGTTCGGGTGGTTCCCCTCCTCGGCGCGTTGGCGAGCCGACGCGCTGCGGTCGCTGGAGCGGCATCTGCGCAGCAACACCTTCGACTCCGGCCTCAACCGCGAGTTGGCCACCGAGTATCACGGACTTGTGCTGGAACTCGGCCTGGCCGCGGTGGCCGAGGCGGATGCCGCCGACGTGCCGGTCCCCGCGTCGATCCGGCTGGTGCTGCTGCGGATGACCGACACGCTCGCGGCCATCGTGGACAGCCGGCTGCGGCCGCCGCGCCAGGGGGACACGGACGACGGGTACGGTCTGGTCGTGGACGGCGCGGGCACCGACCGCTGGGCCTCGCTGCTGGCCACCGGCGACGCCGTGTTCGGCCGGCTCGAATGGTGGCCGGCGGTGACCGGCAGTGATGTGCGCACCCCGCTGCTGGCCGCGCTCATCCGGCCGTACTCGGAAGACGGAACTGCACCGGCCGTGACCCGCCCGGCAAGCCGACCGGCCCACTTCGCCGACGCGGGGCTCACCGTCCTGCGCGGGCCGGGAGAGATCTGGTGCCGCTGCGACGGTGGTCCGCACGGCTTCCTGTCCATCGCCGCGCATGCCCACGCGGACGCGTTGTCCGTGGAGGTCCGGCACGACGGGGTCGACGTGCTCGCCGACCCGGGGACGTTCTGCTACCACGGGCAGCCCGAGTGGCGGCAGTACTTCCGGTCGACCCTCGGCCACAACACCCTGCAATTGGATGGCAGTGACCAGTCCGTCTCCGGCGGCCCGTTCCTGTGGACCCGGCATGCCCGCAGCCGCGTCCTGGTCGCGGACACATCCGACGCCTCCGACGGGGGGACGGCCCGCTGGTGTGCCGAGCACGACGGCTACCAGGGCTCCGTGCACCGCCGCCGGGTGGAGCTGACGGCCGCGAGTCAGGAGCTGCGGGTGGTCGACGAGGTGCGCGGCCCGCGCCGGGCCGTGCACCTGGCGTTCCACCTCGGCCCGGCGATCGCCGCGGACTTGGTGGGGAACCGGGTAGTGCTCACCTGGATCCGGGACGGTGAGGGGCGTTCCGCGGTGCTCGACCTGCCCGGGCAGTTGTCCTGGCGGGCGCATCGCGGCGAGACCGACCCGCCGCTGGGCTGGTACTCCGCCGGATTCGGGCGCAAGGAACCCACCACAACGCTGGTCGGCACCGGCTTCGCCGACGGCGCGGACGGGTTCACCACCGTGCTCAGGTTCCGCGGCTAGGGGGGCGCGTGGGGATCAAGAGGCGGCACCGGGCGTTGGCGGCGGCACCGCTGGCGCTGGCCCTGCTGGCGGCGACCGGCTGTGAGAACACGTCGGGCGCCCCGGCAGCGAAGCCGACCGCTGCGCCGTCCACGTCCGCGGCCCGATCCGTGGCCCGGGTGTGCGCCAACCCCGCGGCCGGGCCGGCGAAGGCGCCGGCGGGCGCGGTGACCGTCGATCCCGCGGTGGTCGGTGACCTGGCGGCGAAGACCAAGAGCAGCCCCCCGAACACCACGTTCTGGCTTCGACCGGGCAAGCACAGGCTCGACCCGGACCGCTACGCCCAGGTCATCCCCAAGGAGGGGGACCGCTACTTCGGTGCGCCGGGCGCGGTGCTCGACGGCCGGAAGGTCAACCAGTACGCCTTCGCCGGCACCGCCGGCGATGTCACCATCCGCTATCTGACCGTGCAGGGTTTCGTCGCACCGCAGGACGAGGGCGTGGTCAACCATGACTCGGCCGACGGGTGGGTGATCGAACACGCGAAGATCCAGGACAACTCCGGCGCCGGGCTGATGGCCGGTGCCCGCCAGCAGGTCCGCGCCAGCTGCCTGCGCGACAACGGTCAGTACGGCATGAACGCGTACAAGGGCAACGGCCGCATCACCGGCCTGGTGGTCGAGGGCAACGAGATCGTGGGCAACAACACTGGCGACTGGGAGCGGCGGCGGAAGGGCTGCGGCTGCACCGGAGGCATCAAGTTCTGGGCCGTCGACGGCGCCGACGTGAGCGGCAACTGGGTGCACGACAACCGCGGACCCGGGTTGTGGGCGGACACCAACAACAACGACTTCCGCATCGAGAACAACGTGATCGAGGCCAACGACGGTGCCGCACTGATCTACGAGACCAGCTACAACGCGGTCATCCGGGACAACACGATCCGGCGGAACAACTGGGTCGAGGGCCGTAGGGAGGCCGACAGCGGCGACAACTTCCCGTACGCGACCGTCTACCTGTCCGAGTCCGGCGGCGAACCACGGATCCCGGCCCGCACCGACAAGATCGAGATCTACCGGAACGTGCTGGAGAACAACTGGTCCGGGATCACCCTGTGGGAGAACGCCGACCGGTTCTGCAACAGCCCGGCCAACACCTCGTCCGGTGACTGCACCCTGCTGGTGCGGGACACCGACCGTTGCGCGAAGCCGGCGATCGCCAAGGCACCGCTCTACGCCGACTGCCGGTGGAAGACCCAGCGGGCGGACATCCACGGCAACCGCTTCGTGCTCGACAAGTCCGTCGTCAAGTGCACGGAGAAGTGCGACCGCATGGCGGTGCTGGCCAACTACGGCACCTATCCGGACTGGTCGCCGTACCAGGGCGAAGGGGTGGCCGACGCGATCACCGAGAAGCAGCACAACCGCTGGCACGACAACGTTTACGTCGGACCATGGAAGTTCGTCGCCCACGACCCGGACCGGATACTCGACTTCGGGCAGTGGCAGGGGACGCCGTACCTGCAGGACAAGGGCAGCACCCTCGACCTACAAGTTGGTGGTTGAGATGGGCGGGGACCTGACGCGCGGCGGGTTGCCGGGCGGACGGGACACGGCGGGAACGCGGCCCGGCGCCGAACCGCGCCCGGCCGGCACACCGAGGATCGTCGGGGTCGCCTGGGGGCTGCTGATCCTCAACACGCTCGGCTCCGCCGGGGCGAAGACCATCGTCCCGCTGCCCCGCTCCCTCATCCAGATGGTCACCATGGGCGCGCTGGTCGCCGCGTTCGCGCTGGCGCTCGCGGTCAATCTTCGGCTGCGCATCCGAGCCAGCGCCTACGTGCTCCTGCTCACCCTGCTACTGGTGCCGAGCGTGATTTCCAGCGCGAACCTGGAGTCCGGGATCGGCGCGCTGTTCCGCTGCGGCCGGCTGGCTCTCTTCATCGGCACACTGTGGCTGCTCAGCCGCTGGTGGGACGGCAGCCTGACGTTCGTCCGGTACCACATCCGGATGTACTTCGCGGTGCTCGGATCGGTGGCCGCCGGCCTGGTCGTCTCACCGGGCGCGGCCCTGCCCGACCTCTACGGCGGACGCCTTGTCGGCGCGTTGTGGCCACTCACCCCGCCGCAGATCGGGCAGTACGCAGCGGTGATCATCGGGCTCACCGTGCTGCTCGTTCTGGGCCGCCGGACCGACGGGGCCAGCGCCGCGGTGGTCATCGTGCCGTCATTCGTGCTGCTCGCGCTGACCCATACCCGGACGGCCACGCTCGGCCTGTTCATCGGGTTGGCGTTGGCGATCGGCTCGCTCATCCTGACCAGCGCCGCAGCCCGCCGGTTCTTCACCTGGGCGGTGCTGTGCGCCGTGGTGGCCGCGGTGGGGTTCGCCTCCGCGCTGCAGGCGTGGTTCCTGCGCGGACAGAGCAAGGAGAACTTCTCCAACCTCACCGGTCGGGCCAAGGTCTGGGACGCCCTGCTGGCTGCGCCCCGGTCGACCTCGGAGAAGTTGTTCGGCGTGGGCCTGGGCGACAAGTCGTTCGGCGGGCTGCCGATCGACAACAGCTGGTTGGCCGTCTACAACGAGCAGGGTCTGATCGGCGTCACCCTCGTCGCGGCGATCATCATCGTGTTGGGCGGCGTCGCGTTGCTGCGGCCCCCGTCGCTGCAGAGAGCCTGCGCGATCTTCCTGATCGGCTACTGCGCGATCGCGTCGTGTACCGAGGCCGGTCTTGGCGACGCCTCGCCGTATCTGCTGCATCTGGCCCTGGCCGCCTCGCTGCTGGCGGCACCCGCCGAGGCCGCTCCCCTCTCGACGCCCGCAGTCCCTCGACGACACATCCCGCGCTGGGCCCGTAGATCGGAGGTGACCTGAGCATGCACGTCCTCGTGGTGCACAACCGCTACGCCTCGGCGCAGCCGAGCGGGGAGAACAAGGTCGTCGACCAGGAGGTGGAGCTGCTGCGCGCGGCCGGCCACCGGGTCGAGGTGTTCGAGCGGCGCAGCGACGACATCGCCGCCCGCTCCCTCCTCGGCAAGGTCGCGGTGCCGCTCCTCGTACCGTGGAACCCGGCGGTGCGCGCGGAGCTCGCCGCTCGGCTGCGCACCGAGCGGCCGGACGTGGTGCACGTCCACAACGTCTTCCCGCTCCTGTCGCCCGCGGTGCTTGCCGCCTGCGCCGACGCCGGTGTGCCCGCCGTCGCCACGCTGCACAACTACACGCAGGTCTGCCCTCCCGGCACGCTGCAGCGGGACGGCCGACCATGCACCGAGTGCGTCGGATCGGCGCCGCTGCCCGCCGTCCGGCACGGCTGCTACCGGAACTCCCGCCTTGCGACGGTGCCGCTCGCGGTCAGCCTGTCGGTCAACAGGCGGCGGTGGTGGTCCGGCGTGGAGCGGTTCTTCTGCATCTCCGCGGCGCAGCGCGACGTCCTGGTGCGGTCCGGCATGCCGGCCGAGCGGCTGGCGTTGAAGCACAACTTCGTGCCCGATCCGGGCACTTGCCGAGCGGGCGGGGGAGAGCATCTGCTCTATCTCGGCCGGCTCGCGGAGGCCAAGGGTGTGCGGCTGCTCATGGCCGCGTGGGACGAGATCACGGCGAGCGGCGGTGTGGGCGTCCCGCTCGTGATCGCCGGCGCGGGGCCACTGGAGCGAGAGGTCACCGCCTGGGCGGCAGGCCGGGACGATGTGCGCTACATCGGCCTGTTGGACGCGGCGGAGTGCCGAAAGGCCATCGCGCGGTCGGTCGCCGTGGTGGCTCCCTCGACGTGGCTGGAGGCGTTCGGCCTGGTGGTCGTGGAGGCGATGGCGGCCGGGGTCCCGACCGTCGCCGCCGGCCACGGCGCCTTCGTCGAACTCGTCGAGGACGGCGTCACCGGGCTGCTGCACCGGCCGGGCGAGCCCGCCTCGCTCGCGTCCTGCATACGCCGGATCGCGGCCGAGCCGGCCCGCAACCGGGAGATGGGCCAGGCGGCCCGGCGCCGCTACGAGCAGGGATTCAGCCCGGCCGTCGGCCTGGAGCGCCTGGTGGATGAGTACCGCACCGCGATCGCGGGTCGGTCAGCACTGGCTCGCGGTGGAGACACCCGCGCGAGCAGGGGGGATGGGGACAGCAGATGACACGATGCCGACTCTGCGGCTCGGAAGCGATGACGAGCGTCGTCGATCTTGGGGCGACGCCACCGTGCGAGAGCTTTCTCGCCGCGGACCAACTGGACCAGCCGGAGTCGGCGTACCCGCTGCACCTGCGGGTCTGCACCGACTGCTGGCTCGCGCAGATCCCTCCGCTGATCACGCCGGAGGAGACGTTCACGCAGTACGCGTACTTCTCCTCCTACTCGACCTCCTGGGTGGAGCACGCGCGCACGTTCGTCGCCGACGCCGTACAGCGGCTGGGTCTTGACCCCGACGCCTTCGTGGTCGAGGTGGCGAGCAATGACGGGTACTTGCTGAGGCACGTGGTGGACCGCGGGATCCGCTGCCTCGGCATCGAGCCGTCGGTGAACGTCGGCGCCGCGGCGCGGGAGGCGGGTGTGCCCACGCTCACGGCGTTCCTGGACCCGGCCACCGGCGCCGCCGTCCGCGCCGAGCACGGGCCGGCGGACCTGGTCGTGGCCAACAACGTGTACGCGCACATCCCCGACGTGGTCGGGTTCACCCGGGGACTGCGCGCCCTGGTCGCCGACGACGGCTGGGTCTCCATCGAGGTGCAGCACCTGCTGACCCTGATCGAGGAGAACCAGTACGACACGATCTACCACGAGCACTTCCAGTACTACACGGTCGCGTCCGCGACGCGAGCCCTTGCGAGCGGCGGACTCGCGCTCGTGGACGTCGAGCTGCTGCCCACGCACGGCGGCTCCATCCGGCTGTGGGCCCGGCCTGCCGAGGTGGCCGACGAGCCGACCCGTCGGGTCGCCGACGTGCTGGACCGGGAGAAGGCCGCCGGGCTGCAGGAGCTGTCCGGGTACACCGAGTTCTCCGCCCGGGTGGCCAAGGTGCGCCGAGACCTGCTGCGGTTCCTCATCGAGGCGGCCGAGCGCGGCGAGACGGTCGTCGGCTACGGCGCCCCGGGCAAGGGCAACACCCTGCTCAACCACTGCGGTGTCCGGCCCGACCTGCTCGCGTACACGGTCGACCGCAATCCGTACAAGCACGGCAGGTTCACCCCGGGCACCCGCATCCCGATCCTGCCGCCCGAGCAGATAGCCGCCGACAAGCCGGACTACGTCCTCGTCCTCCCGTGGAACCTGCGGGCCGAGCTGGTCGAGCAGCTGTCCTTCGTGCACGACTGGGGCGGCCGGCTGGTGTTTCCGATCCCGGAACTGAGCATTGTCGAGGTCAAGTCATGAAGGTCGTTCTGTTCTGCGGCGGTTACGGGATGCGCATGCGTAACGGAGCCTCCGACGACGTGCCCAAGCCGATGGCGATGGTCGGGCCGCGACCGCTGATCTGGCACGTCATGCGCTACTACGCGCACTTCGGCCACACGGAGTTCATCCTGTGCCTCGGCTACGGGGCTCACCACATCAAGAACTTCTTCCTCAACTACGAGGAGACGGCGTCCAACGACTTCGTGCTGCGGGGCGGGCGGCCCGAGCTGTTGTCCACCGACATAGCCCACTGGACGATCACGTTCGCGCAGACCGGCATCGAGTCACCGATCGGGGAGCGGCTGCGCCGGGTACGGCACCACCTGGACGGCGACGAGATGTTCCTCGCCAACTACGCCGACGTGCTCACCGACGTCCCGCTGCCGGAGATGATCGACCGGTTCGCCCGACGCGACGCCGGTGCGTCGATGATGGTGGTACCGCCGCAGTCCTCGTTCCACTGCGTGGAACTGGGCGAGGACGGCCTGGTGGGGGGCATCACCGCGGTGAGCGACATGCCGCTGTGGGAGAACGGCGGCTACTTCGTGCTCCGCCAGGAGGTCTTCGACCACATACCGGAGAACGGGGACCTGGTCGCCGACGGATGTGCCCAACTGGCCAAGCGGGGACGGCTGGTGGCGCACCAGCACCGCGGCTTCTGGAAGCCGACCGACACCGTGAAGGAGCGGGCCGCGCTCGACGACGCCTACGCCCGGGGCGACCGTCCGTGGGCCGTGTGGGAACGGGACGGCGCGGGGGCGAACGCCGGAGTGAGGACCGCATGATCCAGCTCGGCGCCGGGCGGCTGGACCGGATCGTCGCAGTGGGCGCGCACTGCGACGACATCGCCATCGGCGCCGGCGGCACGCTGCTGACGCTGTGCCTCGCGCGACCGGGTATCCGCGTCGACGCGCTGGTGCTCTCCGGCGGTGGCAGCGAGCGGGAGCAGGAGGAGCAGGCCGCGCTCGCCGCCTTCTGCCCGGGCGCCGACCTGCGGCTGACCGTGCACAAGCTGCCGGACGGACGGCTGCCCGCGCACTGGGAGGAGGCCAAGGCCGCGGTCGAGGAGCTGCGCCTGCAGACCGAACCGGAGTTGGTCCTTGCGCCGCGCACCGATGACGCTCATCAGGATCACCGCGGCCTGGCGAAGCTGATGACCACCGCGTTCCGTGACCACCTCGTGCTCGGCTACGAGATCGTCAAGTGGGACGGCGATCTCGGCCGACCGGCGGCGTACCAGCCGCTGTCGCCCGAGATTGCCGAACGGAAGGTGCGGCTGCTGCAGGAGCACTACCCCTCGCAGCGGCACCGGCCCTGGTACGACCGGGAGGCATTCCTCGGCCTTGCCCGGATCCGCGGCATCGAATGCCACGCGCGCTACGCCGAGGCGTTCGCAGTCGCCAAACTCACGCTCAACCTAGGGGGTTGAACCTTGCGCGTACTACTGACCGGACACCAGGGCTATCTGGGCACCGTGATGGCCCCGGTCCTCGCGGCCGCCGGGCACGAGGTCGTCGGCCTTGACGCCGGCCTGTTCGCCGACTGCGTCCTTGGCCCGGCGCCCGCGGACCCACCGGGGGAGCGGGTGGACCTGCGTGACGTCACGGCCGAACACGTGGCGGGGGTGGACGCCGTGATCCACCTGGCCGCGCTGTCCAACGACCCGCTGGGATCGCTGGCGCCGGAACTCACCTACGACATCAACCACCACGCGTCCGTCCGCCTCGCACGGCTGGCCCGCGACGCCGGAGTGCGGCGCTTCCTGTACGCGTCGACCTGCTCGGTCTACGGCGCCTCCGGCGGCGACGACCTCGTGGCCGAAGACGCCCCGCTGCGCCCGGTGACGCCGTACGCGGAGTCGAAGGTGCGGGTGGAGGACGACCTGCACGCGCTGGCCGACGGCGACTTCACCCCGGTGTTCATGCGCAACGCCACCGCCTTCGGCTACTCGCCCCGGCTGCGCGCCGACATCGTGCTGAACAACCTGGTGGGCCACGCGCTCCTGTCCGGCGAGGTGTTGGTGCTCTCCGACGGCACCCCCTGGCGCCCGCTGGTGCACGCCGCCGACATCGCACGCGCCTTCACGGCCGCGCTGACCGCGCCGCGCGAAGCGGTGCACGACCGGGCGTTCAACATCGGCAGCGAGATCAACAACGTCATGGTCGCAGAGATCGCCGAGCAGGTCGCCGAGGCGGTGTCCGGCGCGAAGGTGGTGATCACCGGAGAGAACGGTGCCGATCCGCGGTCGTACCGGGTGGACTTCTCCCGGTTCCGCGCCGCGGTGCCCGACTTCGACTGTGAGTGGACGGTGAAGCAGGGTGCGCTCGAACTCGCCGACGCCTACCGGAAACACGGGCTGACCCGGGAGGACTTCGAGCGACGCTTCACCCGCCTTGCCGTGCTGCGCGCGGCGACCGACGCCGGCACCGTCGACGACACCCTGCGGTGGCGCCGATGACCGACGCCGGCGAAGAGATGTACGCGCTGGTGGAGCGGCTGTACCCGCTGTGTCGGAGCATCACCGGTGACGGTGTGCGCGCCACCCTGGAGATCGTCGGCGAGTACGTCCCGCTGCAGGTGCACGAGGTGCCGACCGGGACGCAGGTGCTCGACTGGACGGTGCCGCAGGAGTGGAACATCCGGGACGCCTACATCGCCGACACGGCCGGCCACCGGGTCGTCGACTTCGCCGCGTCCAGCCTGCACGTGCTCGGCTACAGCGTTCCGGTGTCGGCGACCATGCCGCTGGCCGAGCTGCGCGGACACCTGCACACCCTGCCGGACCACCCGTCCTGGGTCCCGTACCGCACGAGTTACTACAAGCCGGAATGGGGGTTCTGCCTGGCCCAGGAGACCCTGGACGCGCTGCCGGACGGCGAGTACGAGGTACGCATCGACTCCACGCTCGCGGACGGCCACCTCACCTACGCCGAGCACGTGGTCCCCGGACAGGTAGCCGACGAGGTGATCGTCTCCTGCCACGTCTGCCACCCGTCGCTGGCCAACGACAACCTGGCCGGCATCGCCGTGGCGACGCTCCTTGCCCGGGCGCTGGCGGAGCAGACGCCGTACTACAGCTACCGGTTCCTGTTCGCGCCCGGCACCATCGGGGCGATCACCTGGCTGGCCCGCAACGCGGAGCGGGTGGAACGGGTCAAGCACGGCCTCGTGCTCGCCTGCGCCGGGGACCCGGGCCAGCTGACGTACAAGCAGAGCAGGCGCGGCGACGCGGAGATCGACCGGGTGCTGCGGCACGTGCTGGCCGCCTCCGAACGCCCGTACCACGTAACCGAGTTCACGCCGTACGGCTACGACGAGCGGCAGTTCTGCTCGCCCGGGTTCGATCTCGGCGTCGGCTCGCTCACCCGGACCCCCTACGCCGGCTACCCCGAGTACCACACCTCGGCGGACAACCTGGACTTCGTCTCCCCGGAGGCGATGGCGGACACGCTCGCCGTCTGCCGCGAGGCATTCGCCGTCCTCGACCGCAACCGGCGGTACCTCAACCTCAGCCCCTACGGCGAACCACAGCTGGGCCGACGCGGGTTGTACGACGCGCTCGGCGGACGCAGCGACACCAAGCAGGCCCAGATGGCCATGCTCTGGGTGCTCAACCTCTCCGACGGCGAGCACAGTCTGCTGGACGTCGCCGAGCGGTCCGGGCTGCCCTTCGACACCATCGCCGCCGCGGCCGGTGCTCTGCACGGCGCCGGGTTGATCAAGGCATGACGCCGATGACCACCGAGGGGGAGAATCCGCAGACAACGGCGCCACCGGCCGGATCCGCCAGGCGGGCCCTCGTCGGCCGGCTGTCCTGGGGACTGGCCGACCAGGCGGCCTCCAGCGTGAGCAACTTCGCGGTGGGCATCTACGTGGCCCGCTCACTGGGGGTGACCGCGTTCGGTGTGTTCAGCCTCGCCTGGGTGACGTACGGCGTGGTGCTCAACGTCTCCCGCGGGCTGGCCACCGATCCGCTCGTGGTGCGCTTCAGCGGCGTGCCGGGCGCGTCCTGGCGCGGGGCGGTGGCCCGGTCGACGGGTACCGCGCTCGGCGTCGGTGCCGCCCTCGGCGCCGCGTGCCTGGTGGCCGGGCTGAGCCTCGGCGGCCGCGTGGGGCCCGCGTTCGCCGCCCTTGCTGTCATGTTGCCGGGGCTGCTGCTCCAGGACGCCTGGCGGTTCTCGTTCTTCGCCGCCGGCGCCGGGCGGAAAGCGTTCGTCAACGACGTCGTGTGGGGTGTCGCACTCGTCCCGGCCATGGTAGTGGCGGCCCGTGCGGGCAGTGTGGCCGCTTTCGTGCTCGCCTGGGGCGCGTCCGCCACGGTGGCGGCGGCGTACGGCTACATCCAGTCCGGCATCCGGCCCCGGATGAACGAGGCGCGCGGGTGGCTTCGCGAGCAGCGCGATCTCGGGTACCGGTACCTGGTCGAGAACGTCAGCCTCAGTGGCGCGAGCCAACTGCGGGCGTACGGGCTCGGCGCGATCGTAGGGGTCGGCGCGGTGGGTGCGGTGCGGGGCGCCGAACTCCTGCTCGGCCCGTTCCTCGCGGTGCTCATGGGGCTTTCGCTGGTCACCGTCCCGGAGGCGGCACGGGTGCTACGGCAGGCCCCGCACCGGCTCGGCACGTTCTGCCTCTTGCTGGGCGGCGGACAGGCCGCCGGCGCGCTGTTCTGGGGCGGGGCGCTGCTGCTGATGCCTGGCCGGTTCGGCGAGCTGGTGCTCGGCGGCGTCTGGCACTCCGCCTCGGAGCTCATCGTGCCGATCACCCTCGGCGTCGCGGGCGCGGGCCTCGGCACCGGCGCGGCGGCCGGGCTGCGCGCGCTCGGCGCGGCTCGGCGCAGCCTGCGCTGCCAGCTGTTCGCCTCCGCCTGCTATGTCGGCGGCGGGCTCGGCGGGGCGGCCGCCGCCGGCACGGTCGGCTCGGCCTGGGGCGTCGCCGCCGCGACCATCAGCGGCTCGGCCGTGTGGTGGCTGCAACTGCGGTCCGCCCTGCGCGAGCGCCACCGCAATCCCCTCCCCGAAGTGAGGACCTCATGACCGTCCAACCCAGGCTGAGCATCGGCCTGCCCGTGTACAACGGCGAGGAGTACCTGGCCGAGTCGCTCGACGCCCTGCTCGGCCAGACCTACGAGGACTTCGAACTGGTCATCTCCGACAACGCCTCGACCGACGGGACCCAGGAGATCTGCCGCAAGTACGCCGCGCGGGACTCGCGCATCCGGTACCTCCGGCTGCCCCGGAACATCGGCGCCACGCCGAACCACAACCATGTGTTCGCCGAGTCCCGCGGCGAACTGTTCAAGTGGGCCTCGCACGACGACCTTTACGGCCGCGACCTGCTGCGGCGCTGCGTGGAAGCGCTGGACGAGCGGCCGGAGGTGATCCTCGCGCACACCGACCAGGCGGTCATCGACGGCGACGGCGAGGTGAAGGTGCCCTACGAGTACGGGCTCGCCACCGACTGCCCGCACGCGCCGGAGCGCTTCCGCAGTCTGCTGTTCGAGCCGGGTGGCGACGACTTCTACGGGGTGATGCGGGCCGACATGCTGCGCCGGGTGAAACCGATGGACAGCTACCACCACGCGGACCGCACGTTCGTCGCCGAGATCACCCTGCACGGGCCCTTCCACCAGGTGCCGGAACTGCTGTACTTCCGCCGCGACCACCCCACCCGCGCCGAGCGGGCCAACCCTTCCAAGCGCTCCCGGTGCGTCAACCTGGACCCGCGCCGGGCAGGCCCGCTGCACCCGACGCCCCGGCTGCTCGCCGAGTACATCTGGGGCTTCGCCTCGGCGATCCGGCGGGCGCCGCTGTCCCCGGCCGACCGGCGCGCGTGCTACCGCCACCTGGCCGCGTGGGTGACCAGCCGGGTCCGGCCGGGCGCCGGCGAGCGAGTCGAGGACCGCGCCCCGGTCGACCCGGCCCTGCTCACGGTCTCCGTCGACGCCCTCGTCGCCGGCCGTGAGGGGAGGCAAGCATGACGGCCGCGGACAGGGCCCCGGTGCGCGTCGGGGTGTTCGGCCTGCTCGGCTCCGGCAACCTCGGCAACGACGGATCACTCGAAGCCGTGCTCGGGTACCTCCGCGCCGAACACCCAGAGGCGGTCGTGGACGCGCTGTGCGGCGGACCCGAGGCCGTGACGACCCGGTTCGGGATCCCCGCGACGCGGCTGCACTGGTACCGCGGGGAGTACCGGACCGCGTCGCGTGTGGGCGCGATCGCGGCGAAGGGGCTGGGCAAACTCGTCGACGTCTTCCGCACCGCCGCCTGGGTGCGCCGGCACGACGTGGTGATCGTGCCGGGCATGGGCGTCCTGGAGGCGACACTGCCGCTGCGGCCGTGGGGCTTCCCGTACTCGCTGTTCCTGCTCTGCGCGAGTGGCCGGCTGCTGCGCACCCGGGTGGCGCTGGTCAGCGTCGGCGCCGCGACGATCGGCAATCGGCCGACCCGGGCCCTGGTGCGCTGGTCGGCGCGGCTGGCCGCGTACCGGTCGTACCGGGACGCGCAGTCCCGCGACGCGATGCGGGCGATGGGCGTGGACACCGCGCGCGACGAGGTCTACCCGGACCTCGCGTTCGCCCTGCCGACGCCACGGGCGAGCGCGCCCTCGGGCCCGCCGGCCCCGCCGGGCCCGGTCTGCGTCGGCGTCATGGACTTCCACGGCGGCAACGACGATCGCGCCCGGGCCGATGAGATATACCGGCGCTACCTCGACGGGACGGTCCGGTTCGTCCGCGCGCTGGTCGAGGAGGGCAGGGCTGTCCGGCTGCTCACCGGTGACGAGTGCGACGCGTCGGTGGTCGCCGCGATCCTCGACGCGGTGGACTCGCCGCTGGTCACCGCTGCCGAACCGTCCTCACTGGCCGACCTGATGAAGGAGATGGCGGCTGCCGACACCGTGGTGGCGATCCGCTACCACAACCTGATCTGCGCGCTGAAGACCGGTACGCCGGTGCTCGCTCTCTGCTACGCGGCGAAGAGCGACGCGCTCATGGCGGAGATGGGCCTTGGCGCGTTCCGCCACCCGGCGCGCGAGGTCGACGCCGACCGGCTGCTCGAGCAGTTCCGTGCGCTGGAGAAGCGTTCGGCCGAGCTGCGGCAGACCCTCACCGAGCGGAACCTGGCCGCCGCCCGGCAACTCGAGCACCAGTTCAACTCCTTGACCGCGGCCCTGTTCCCTGCGGCCGACCACGCCCACACCTTGCGGAAGGCTCCATGAAGGCGACCGAAGTCCCGGAGATCACCGGCGCGTACCTCTTCGAGCCGACGCCGTACGCCGACGAACGGGGTTTCTTCTGCCGCACCTTCGACGCCGACGTGGTCCGCTCGGTGGGCATCGACCCGGACGCCTTCGTCCAGGACAGCCTGTCCCGCTCGGCCGGGGGCGTGCTGCGCGGCCTGCACCTGCGCTCCGGCGCAGGCGAGGCCAAGCTGGTGCGGTGCTCGTACGGGAGGATCTTCGACGTCGTCGTGGACCTGCGGCCGGACTCGCCGACGTACCGCAACCGGGCCTTCTTCGAGCTGTCCGGCGAGACGCAGACGACCCTGTACATCCCGGCGGGGTGCGCGCACGGCTTCCAGGCGCTGACCGAGACCGCCGACACCTCGTACCGGATCGACCGCCCGCACGATCCGGCCGAGGACGTGACGATCGCCTTCGACGACCCCGAGCTCGCCATCCCCTGGCCGCTGCCGGTCGCATCGATGTCCCAGCGGGACCGGGAGGCGCCGAGCCTCGCCGAGGTCCTTAAGCACCAAGAAGGTTGAGGTCGGCGTGCACACCGAAGACACCGAAGAGTTCCTCCTGCCCCGCTCGCGGCTGGCCAACGAGCGGCTGCACGCCCTGGTCCCCGGGGGCGCGCACACCTACGCCAAGGGCGACGACCAGTACCCCGAAAACCTGGCCCCGGTCATCAGCCACGGCCGCGGTGCCCACGTGTGGGACATCGACGGCAACCGCTACATTGAGTACGGCTCCGGCCTGCGGTCGGTCAGCCTCGGCCACGCCCACCCACGCGTGATCGAGGCGGTGCGGCGGGAACTCGACCGCGGCAGCAACTTCGTCCGGCCGTCCATCGTGGAGGTCGAGGCCGCGGAACGCTTCCTGGCCACGGTGCCGACCGCCGAGATGGTGAAGTTCGCGAAGAACGGTTCCGACGCCACCACCGCCGCGGTGCGCCTCGCCCGCGCCGCCACCGGGCGCCCGCGGGTGGCCATCTGCGCCGACCATCCGTTCTTCTCCGTCGACGACTGGTTCATCGGCACCACGCCGATGTCCGCCGGTGTTCCGGCGGCGACCAACGAGCTCACCGTGGCGTTCCCTTACGGGGACCTGGCCGCCACGGAGGAGCTGCTCACCCGGTACCAGGACGAGGTCGCCTGCCTGATCCTCGAACCCGCCACCCACACCGAGCCGCCGCCCGGGTACCTCGCCGGCCTGCGCGAGCAGGCCGACCGGCACGGCTGCGTACTGATCTTCGATGAGATGATCACCGGCTTCCGCTGGTCCGAGGCGGGCGCCCAGGGCCTGTACGGCGTCGTCCCCGACCTCTCCACGTTCGGCAAGGCGCTGGGCAACGGATTCGCCGTCTCCGCGCTGGCCGGCCGCCGCGATCTGATGGAGCTGGGCGGGCTGCGTCACTCCGGCGACCGGGTGTTCCTGCTGTCCACCACGCACGGTGCGGAAACGCACTCCCTGGCAGCCGCGATGGCCGTGCTCACCACCTACGTCGAAGAGGGCGTCACCGCGCGGCTGCACGCCCTCGGCGAGCGGTTGGCCGCCGGTGTCCGCGACGCCGCGGCCGGCATGGGCGTCGGCGACCACATCGTCGTCCGGGGCCGGGCCAGCAACCTGGTCTTCGCCACCCTCGACGAGAACCGGCAGCCGTCGCAGCAGTACCGCACCCTGTTTCTGCGCCGGCTCCTCGCGGGCGGGGTGCTGGCCCCGTCGTTCGTGGTGAGCAGCGCGCTCGGCGACGCCGACATCGATCACACCGTCGACGTGGTGGCCCAGGCATGTGCGGTGTACCGGAAGGCACTGGACGCCGCTGACCCCACCGCCTGGCTGGCCGGACGACCCGTGAAGCCCGTATTCCGCCGCTTGGCGTGACGCGACGTCAGCGACGCTCCCGCCGACCGGCCTCGGCCATCCGATCGACCAGCCGGTCAGCCATCCGGTCGACCAGCCACGCGGTCGCCGGTATCACCGCCAGCGCAGTGCACCAGCCGCCGAGGACGTCGGTCGGATAGTGCGCGCCCAGGGCGACCTGCGCCCAGCCCATGGCGGCGCCGGCAACCAGCGCCGCGGCGAGCACGAGTGACGTGCCGGCCGTCCTGCCGAGGCCGAGTCGGCCGGTCGCTTGCAGCGCCATCACGAGGGCGAGCGCGGTGAGGAAGGCGGTGTGCCCGCTCGGGTAGGACAGGTTCCCGTCGTGGATGGTGCGTCCCACCAGGGACTTGAGCAGCGTCGCCGTCCCCACGGCCATGCCGACGCCGGCAACGACGAGCACCGCCGCGCGAGGACGCCGAAGCAGCAGGCAGCCCGTCACGGCGGCCACGACCAGCGTCGCCGCTCCCACGGGCTCCCCCAAGAAGTCCATAGCCAGAGCGACGTACCGCCACGGCGGCCGCAGACTGTCCGCCGTCGGCTGGATGATCCACCTGTCCACCACGCCGGGCTCGCTGTGGTCGGCGTACAGGACCCCGAGCGCGACGACCACCAGCGCGGCGAGGGCCGCGATCAGCCCGAGCCACGGGCGCAGCGACGGGGGCAGCACCGCGGGCGCCGGTCGGCCGGTCACACGTTCACCGCGTCCGGTCGACCTGCGGTAGTGACTTTGTTCCGCTGCCGCGCGCCGACATGGCCGGGATCGTTAGCCTGTACGGGCTGCGCGGCTGGACCGAGCAGGATGATGAACCCGTCAAGCGCGAACTGGGCCGGGCCGACTTCCAGGTGATCCAACCGCGAGCCCCCCGTCGTGTCCGATTCACCCTCCAGCGACCATAACCGCCCCGCGGACACCCGCTCCTGGCTTGTACGCCTCCGCGGGAGCCTTCAGCACCCTAACCGCAATCCGGTCGCGGCAAACCGCCGTCGGACAGTCTCGGAGCGTGAGCCGCGCCCTGATTTGTAGCGGATGTTCGCGGACAGTGACTTTGAACCTGAGGTGCCTGGAGGGGCAAAGTTCCCCTCCAGGCAGCCGACTTGAGGCTCTAGAAGAAGCCCAGCTTCTTCGGCGAGTACGACACCAGGAGGTTCTTCGTCTGCTGGTAGTGCTCCAGCATCATCTTGTGCGTCTCGCGGCCGATGCCGGACTGCTTGTAGCCGCCGAACGCCGCGTGCGCGGGGTAGGCGTGGTAGCAGTTCGTCCACACTCGGCCCGCCTGGATCGCCCGGCCCGCGCGGTACGCGGTGTTGATGTCGCGTGTCCAGACGCCGGCGCCGAGGCCGTACAGCGTGTCGTTGGCGGTCTTGATGGCGTCGTCGAAGTCGTCGAACGACGTGACCGAGACGACCGGGCCGAAAATCTCCTCCTGGAAGATCCGCATCCGGTTGTCGCCCTCGAAGATCGTCGGCTGGACGTAGTAGCCGCCCTTCAACTCCCCGTCGTGCTCGATACGTTCGCCTCCGGTGAGGATCCTGGCGCCTTCCTGTCGGCCGATGTCCAGGTAGGAGAGGATCTTCTCCAACTGGTCGTTGGAGGCCTGCGCGCCGATCATCGTGTCGGTGTCGAGCGGGTGGCCCGGCTTGATCAGTTCCGTGCGGGCGACCGCGGCCTCCATGAACTCGCCGTAGTGGCCCCGCTGGACGAGGGCGCGTGACGGGCAGGTACACACCTCACCCTGGTTGAGCGCGAACATCGTGAAGCCCTCGAGCGCCTTGTCCCGGAAGTCGTCGTTCTGCGCCCAGACGTCGTCGAAGAAGATGTTCGGGGACTTGCCGCCGAGCTCCAGCGTGACCGGCTTGATGTTCTCCGAGGCGTACTGCATGATCAGCCGCCCCGTCGTGGTCTCACCCGTGAACGCCACCTTCGCCACCCGCGGGCTGGAGGCGAGCGGCTTGCCCGCCTCCACGCCGAAGCCGTTGACGATGTTGACGACGCCCGGCGGCAGCAGATCCGCGATCAGGCTCATCCAGTAGTGGATGGACGCCGGGGTCTGCTCGGCGGGCTTGATGACGACCGCGTTGCCCGCCGCCAGCGCCGGGGCGAGCTTCCAGACCGCCATCAGGATCGGGAAGTTCCACGGAATGATCTGAGCGACGACCCCGAGCGGCTCGTGGAAGTGGTATGCGACGGTGTCGTCGTCGACCTCGCCGAGCGAGCCCTCCTGAGCGCGGATCGCCCCCGCGAAGTAGCGGAAGTGGTCGATGGCGAGCGGGATGTCGGCGGCCAGGGTCTCGCGAACCGGCTTGCCGTTCTCCCAGCTCTCGGCGACCGCCAGCTTCTCCAGGTTCGCCTCCATCCGGTCGGCGATCTTGAGCAGGATGTCGCCGCGCGCGGTGACGGAGGTGCGGCCCCAGCCGGGCGCGGCCGCGTGCGCCGCGTCCAGGGCGCGCTCCACGTCCTCGGCGGTGCCCCGCGCGACCTCCGTGAACGGCTGCCCGTTCACCGGACTCGGGTTCTCGAAGTACTGCCCGCGAGCCGGCGGTACGTACTCGCCGCCGATGAAGTGGTCGTAACGCGCCTGGTAGGAGACGATCGCGCCCTCGGTGCCGGGCGCCGCGTAACGGGTCATGCTGGTCTGCCTCCCGGAGAAGCGCTGCCCGCCGTTGGGCAGCTCTCGCCGCGAGGCTAGGAGCGCGAACGTTGCAACGACGTTGCGGACACGGCAGGTCGGCCCCCCTGCTCAGCGGCCGACCGACGCCGCGCCGCGAGCACCGCGGGGTGCGGCCGGCCCGGCGGCGCGGCCTGTTCGCGCTCCAGCTCCTCCAGGCGCGCCCGCACCGCCGCCGTCGCGCGTACGGCGGCCAGTGCCCGCCATACGTCGAGGTCGTCCTCGCCCCACGGGGCGCACGCCCAGTCCGCCAGCAGGTCGGGGTCGCGACGGGCGATGAGCGCCGTACGCAGCCCGTCGGCGAGGCGGCGCCGCAACCGCACCACTGCCGGAGCCCCCGAGCCCGGCAGCAGCGGACCGGCGTACACCGCCGCGGCCGCCGTGACCGCACCCGTGCCGAGCCGCCGTTCGACGACCGCCACGTCGGACTCGACCGGCGCCGTGAGCCGATAGGGCCGCGAGCCCAGCAGGCCGGGACCAAGGAGCCGGCGCAGCCGGGTCAGCTCGGCGCGCAGGGTCACTGGCGTCACCGACTCGTCCTCGTACAGCGCGCACAGCAACTCGTCGCCCGACAGTCCCTCCGGGTGTCTGGCCAGCAACACCAGGATCTCACTGTGCCTGCGGCTGAGCCGGACCTTTCGGCCGCCCGCGACCAGTTGGGCCTCGTCGCGGCCGAGCGCGGTCAGTTCCACCGTGTCGGCCGCTGCTTCCGCCGGTGCGAGCAATGCCAACTGGGACTCGGCGGCCCGCGCCACCGCCTGCACGAAACCGAGGCTGTGCGGATGCGCGAGCCCGTCCCCGCCCGTGATGTCCACCGCGCCTAGCACCCGCCCCGTGCGCGGATCGTGCACCGGCGCCGCGGCACACGTCCAGGGCTGGACCCGGCGGATGAAGTGCTCGGCCGCGAACACCTGCACCGGTCGGTCCACGGCGACCGCCGTTCCCGGCGCGTTGGTGCCGACCGACGACTCCGACCAACGCGCGCCCGGTACGAAGTTCATCCGCCCCGCCTGCCGCCGCGTCGCCGGATGTCCCTCGACCCACAGCAGCCGGCCCTGCGCGTCGCACACCGCGAGGAGGTGCTCGCCGTCCGACGCGAACGTCCCCATGAGCTCTCGGAAGAGCGGCATCACCCGGGCCAGCGGATGCTCCGCCCGGTAGGAGCCCAGGTCGCCGTCCGTGAGCTCCACCCGTGCCGTTCCGTCCGGCGCGACACCGGCCCGTGCCGATCGCCGCCAGGAATCGGCCACCACCGAGCGCACCGGTCGTGGCACCGTGCCCGCCTGGGTGAACACCTCGTGCGCACGGCGCAGTGTCCGCACTCGCTCGACGGGGTCGGCTCCTGCTTCGAGTGCCACCCACGGTTCGGTCAACGTGGCCTCCCGGTAGGCGATGCGGCTGAGACCATCGTCACTCCCGGTGTGGGCGCGGACAAGCACTGGGACGGCGCTCCTTGCGCGGCGCTCACATCGGCGTGGGTCGTCGGCACGTCGCGGGGCCCCTCGGTCAGGCGAGGTTGACGAGCTTTATGTACCGCGTCCAGTCCCAGTTCGACCCGGGATCCGTGTGGTCGGTGCCCGGTACCTCGTAGTGGCCGATGATGTGAGCCCGGTCTTTGGGGATGCCGTACTTCGCGCAGATCGAGGCGGTCAGCTTGGCCGACTCCTCGTACAGTGCGTTGGTGAAATAGGCGGGCCGGTCCACCCAGCCCTCGTGTTCGATGCCGATGCTGCGGGTGTTGTAGTCCCAGTTCCCCGCGTGCCAGGCGATGTCACGCTCCTTGACGCACTGGGCGACATGCCCGTCGGCCGATCGTACGAGGTAGTGCGCGGACACTTTCTTCTCGGGGTTCTGGAAGATGGACACGGTCTTGGGGTACGTCTCCTGCGTGACGTGAATGATCACGTAGTCGAGCGGATAGGCCGTCGGTCGAGCGGACGCCGTGTAGTTGGAGGTGGCCGCCGGTGCCCATTCGGCGAGCGGATAGTCGACGGCCGTGGTCTCCGCTGTTGCCTGCGCACCGGGAAGTAACACGTAGGGGAGGGCGGCGAGGGCGGCGCCACCCTTGAGCAAGCGGCGCCGGCTCGGGAACGAACTTGCCCGTTCCATCGGGGAGTTGCCTTTCAGTGGTGGAGGACGCTTCGTTGGTGAGGTGAGGTGAGGTGAGGGGACCGTCCGGCTCAGCGGCGCAGCATCGCGGCGGTCTCGCGCAGTCGCGCATGCAGGCCGCGATGGGTCTCGCGCGAGGGCAGCCACTCCTTGCGGAGCTTGGCGACGCAGGTGTAGTTGGTGTCGCAGACGTTGGCGAGCGGCGACTCGACCGCCTGGGTCGCGAACTGGTATGCGTCCAGCTCGCTGAACCCGTAGTCGCGCGCCAGCCACTGCACCAGGTCGAGCTGCGATATGCGGAACGCGTCCTCCAACGGGCGTGCCGACCCGGTCGAGATGATGTGCGTGTCGGACTCGATGCGCGGCCAGGGGGTGGCGACTCCCTTCAGCAGCTCGACGATCACCACCGTGTTCATCGCGCACTCGACAGCCACACCACACGTCTCGCCCTCGCCCTGCCGCGCATGCCCGTCACCGAGGCTCAGCAGGGCGCCCTCGACGTTCACCCCGAGGAAGCACGTGACACCGGCGCGCATCTCCGGAGTGTCCATGTTCCCGCCATGCGCGTCGGGCACCAGAGCGGAGCGCACCTCGAGGTTCGCGGGCGCCACTCCGACGGTGCCGTGCATCGGGTCCATGGGCAGCTCGATCCTGATGTCGCTGTTCCGTGCGCTGAACAGGGCGGTGTGCCGCTCCCGGTCGAGCTGCCAGATCCACACGGTCTCCGGCAGCGGAGGCTGCAGGGTGGCCGTGGTGTGCGTGGAGGTGAGCGCGCCGAACAGCGGGACCGTCGTCGAGGCCGCCCAGTCGCGAGCCGGCTCGATCGACACGAAGTGCACCGCCACGGTGTCGCCCGGCTCCGCGCCCTCCACGTGGAAGGGTCCGGTCTGCGGATTGAGGAACGGGAACTCGCACACCTCGGACACCAGGTCCTTCTCGGAGCGCACCCGCCCGGCGAAGCAGTCCTCCGTGTACAGATCGAGGACGGTGCCCGGCGCGATGCGTGCCACGGGTGGTGCGCCGCCGAACGTCCAGGCGTACTCGCCCGGTTCCGGGCACACGGTCAGGATGCGGGGGTCACTCATGGCTGCACGGCTCCGCTCTGCCGAAGGTCGGGGGACGAGGTCTCGTCGAGGTGGACACGGGCGGTCTCGGCTGTGCGCCCCGGGTGGCGGCGCAACAGGACGATCAATACCACGACCGCGGCCGTCATCCAGACTCCGACGACCGGTCCCGCATACCAAACGGGCGCGGTGAGTTCGGAAACGAAGTCGAAGACGGGCAGGCCCGCCGAGGTCAGCAACGCGGGGACGAAGGCGACGATGCCCAACAGAGGGAAGATCAGGTGCCGCACCGGTTTGAACAACTCGCGTCTGCGGCGTAGGAAATAACCCGCACAGGCGAGGTTCACCACGATGTACACGCCGATGACGACCGTGACGATCACCGTCGCGAGCAGCAGGAACGCCGTGACGGGGTCGTAGTACAGGCCGAGGCCCAGCACAGCGGTGACCGCCACGGCGCACTGCGCGGCGACCCCGGCGACGGGGGAGCGGTGTCTCGGATGCACGTGCGCGAAGAGTCGTGGGAAGACCTTGATCCGGGCCAGGGCGAAGGCCGTGCGGGTGGAGACTGTCGCGCAGGCGTTGGCGTTGGCGATCGTGGAGTTGACCACCGCCAGGAACACGAGCACCCAGAGCAGTCCGAAGGAAGCGCGGGCCACGCCTTCCCAGGACGCCGCGCCGGAGGCTCCGAAGCCCCCGAGGCGATCGGGGCCGAAGTACACCGATATGGCGTACGTGGTGAGGACGTAGAAGAGACCGATCCCCAGTGCCGCGCCGAGGACCGCACGGTGCATGGTCCGGCGGGGATCCTTCGTCTCCTCGGCGAGCGGTGCCGCCGCCTCGAATCCGGCGAAGGCGAGCACCGTATAGACCGATCCCGCGAACACGCCGCTGACGCCTTCGTATCCCTTGGCCGTGTGAGCGGTCCCGAACACCGACAGCGTGTTGCCACCTCCGGCCTTGGCGATCAGCCATACCGCGAAGGGTGCGTTTCTTCTGGAGGGACCTCGTCGGTGACCAGTACGGACGTGGTCGTTCCGGGAAGAACGACACGATCTACCGTGACGCGGTTTCCGGAGGACCAACGCGTTGACCAGGTGTTTCTCGTCCCTCAAGAAGAAACGCACCCTACCGCGAAGACGAGGAAGACCAGCACCTCGAAGACGCCGAGGACGGTGCCGAAGCGTGCCGAGGCGCGCACTCCGAAGTATCCGGCGACCGCGATGATCGCCGCGCCCGCGAGCGACCACGGCCACCACAGGTCGTCCGGGTAGGAGGACCACTCCTGGTGCAGTGTGCCCGCCGTCGTGAACCCGAGTTGCAGGAGCAGCAGCGGTGGCACCAGCGCCTCGACGAACACGTAGCCCCAGCCGACGAGAAACCCCACCGTCGGATGCAGTCCCTGGGCCGTGTAGGTGGCCACCGAGCCCGCGGCGGGCAACTGTCGTGCCAGCTCGGCCACGCAGGAGGCGGTGAAGAGGCAGGCGACGAGCGCTATCAGCACGGAAAGGGGCAGACTGCCGCCCGCGAAGGCCGCGCCCGACGGAATGGACGCGGCGACCGCCGCGGCCGGCGCCATGGCCGTGATGCTCTGGAACAGGACCTCCAGCAGCCCGACAGCCTCGCGCCGCAGTTCTGGAACCGTCTCCCCCGACATCTGCCCCCCGATCCCCCGATTCGCCCGGACAGCCCGCCATCGGTCCGACGGCTGCGCCTCGCGTGAATTACGTTACGGCGCTTGCCGGTTGGGCGGGAGGGCACGACGCGCGTCGGTGGACAACTCCGGGACTGTGGACAACTTGGCCACCCATGAGGGGGAAAGAGACCCTGAGTACCCCGCCGTCGACCGCCATGACCGCGATGACCGGGCTACGCCCGCCCCGCGAACCCCGCCGGGTCGTCGAGCACCGCCCGCACGACCGAGTGGGCGGCCCCCAGCAACGGCCCCTCGGGTCCCAGCGGTGACACGGACACGGCACAGGCGGGGCCCGCCGTGCGCCGTGCCAACTCGCCCTCCAACGACGGCAGCAGCCACGACGCGAGACCGGACAGCGCCCCACCCAGCACGACCGTCTCCGGATCGAGCAGGTTGACCGCCCCCGTGAGCGCGATACCGAGCGCGGTCCCGGCGTCCCGCAGGGCACGGCGTACCTCCACATCGCCCTGGGCGGCGCGCTCGGCCAGCAGCCCGACACGGTCCTCGCGCGGGTCCAGACCGGCCGCGCGCAGCACGGCCTCCTCACCCGCGTACTGCTCGAGGCAGCCCCGTCCGCCACACGGGCAAGGAGGCCCCTCCGGCCGCACCGGTACATGCCCCAACTCGCCCGCGAAACCGCGCGTTCCGCGCAGCAACCGTCCGTCCACGACCACGGCCGCACCGATGCCGATCTCCGCGGACACATGCAGGAAGTCGCGCGGGGTGGCGTCGCCGAGCCACAGTTCCGCGAGGCCGCCGAAGTTGGCCTCGTTGTCCACGGTCAGCGGGAGGTCCCCGGGCAGCAGCGCGCCCAGGTCCGTGTCATGCCAGTCGAGGTTGGGGGCGCGAACCACGGTCCGGGCGTCGCGGGCCACCAGGCCGGGCACCGCGACCGCGAGGCCCGCGGGCCACAGCCCCTCCCGTTCGGCCTCGGCTATGACCTGTCGCACCAGCGCGGTCAGCTCCCGCAGCACCGGCTCGGGCGGCCGGCCGCGGTTGGTGCCGTGTCGTACCGCCCGCGCCCGTACGGCACCGCGCAGATCGACCGCGCACACCGCCAGATGGTCGACGCCCACCTCCGCGCCTATTCCGGCGGGGCCGTGCCCGCTGACGGCGAGTGCCGAGCCCGGTCGTCCCACCCGTCCGGGGCGCTCGGGGCCCAGCTCTTCGAGGAGCCCCGAGCGGATCAGCTCGTCCACCAGCGTCGAGACCGCCGCCCGCGTCAGACCGATGCGCGAGGCGACGGCGGCGCGCGACAGCGGCCCCTCCGCGCTCACGGTGTGCATGACACGGGAGAGGTTGCGGCGACGCATGCCTTGTTGGGTGTCGGGCAGTCGACGGCCGGGACCGGTCGGGTGGGCCTCGTGCAGCGGTGCGGTCATGCCTCCGTCGGTCCTCTTCCGGCAGGTCCCTCTCGGGGCTGTCCTCGTCCGTGCTCGCTCAGTGCTTGTCCGGCTGCCGCTCCAGGAGCGGGGCCGCGTCGGAGAGTACCCCGGCGATCCTGGCCAGCGTCTCCTCGTCCCGGTCCACGGCGTCGAGCACCGGCCCGTGGGCCGTTCCCCAGCGGCGGGCCACCGCGGCCGGGTCCTCGCCGGTCAGCAGGCCCGCGGCCTGTGCGGCGGCGCCCAGTGCGACCAGTTCCTTGGCCTCGGGCACCTGAACAGGACGTCCCGACAGCCGACGGACGGTCTGCTGCCAGGCCGTTCCCCGGGCGCCCCCGCCGATGAGCAGCAGCGGCGCGGAGCGGTCCGCGTCGGGGTCGAGCACCAGGTCGAGGGCGCCGAGGAGCGAGTGGACCGCGCCGTCGTACGCCGCCTGCAGCAGCTGCCCTCCCGTCGTGTCGTGCCGAAGGCCGTGCAGCAGCCCCGAGGCATGGGGCAGGTTCGGGGTGCGCTCACCGTCCAGGTAGGGGAGCAGCGTCACGCCGGCTCCCGGTTCGATGGCCTCGCGGTCGAGGCCCAGCAGTGCGGCCACACGGTCGACGGCGAGCGTGCAGTTCAGGGTGCACGCCAGCGGAAGCCAGTCGCCGCGCGCGTCGGCGAAGCCCGCGACCGTGCCGGTCGGGTCGGCGGGGCGCCGTGTCGAGACGGCGTACACCGTGCCGGAGGTGCCGAGGCTCAGTACGGCGGTGCCGGGGCGCAGTCCGAGGCCGAGCGCGGCGGCGGCGTTGTCGCCGGTGCCGGCGGCGACCAGCGTGCCCTTGGAGAAGGGCAGCTCATCGCGGGCGTGCACGGTTCCGGCCACCTCGCCGGGCCGGGCGATGCGGGGGAGCAGGGCCGGATCGAGTCCGACGTGCGCGAGGACCTCCTCGTCGTACCTCTCCGTCACGGAAGCCCACCAGCCCGTACCGGAGGCATCGCCCCGGTCGGTCGTGCCCTCTCCTGTGAGGCGCTCGGTGAGGTAGTCGTGGGGCAGCCGTACGGCCGCGGTCGCGCGGACGGCGTCGGGCTCGTTCTCGGCCAGCCAGGCCCATTTCGTGACCGTGAAGGAGGGGCCGGGCACGCTGCCGGTGCGCTCGGCCCAGGCCTTCGGGCCGCCCAGCTCCTCGACCAGTCGGCGGGCCTGCGGCGCCGAGCGCACGTCGTTCCACAGCAGGGCCGGGCGTACGGGATCGCCCTGGGCGTCGAGGGTGACGAGCCCGTGCTGCTGGCCGCCGATCGACACCGCGGCGGCCTCGTGGGCCGCCTCGCCGCACTGGTGCAGCGCCTCACGGAGCGCGTCCCACCACTGTCGCGGGTCGCTCTCGCGGCCTGCCCCGGTGGAGACGGTGTGCGACGCCTGCCCGCTCGCCACCACCTCTCCGGTCGACGCGTCGACGACCAGGGCCTTGGTGGACTGGGTGGATGTGTCCACCCCGACGACGAGCGGACCCTCGGCTGCTGACATCGGGCTCTCCCTCTTCCGCGGCTCCGCGGGATCTGTCCTGGTGGTGGGGCTTCTGGACCCGTGTGGCCCAGGTTTCGCACTTCGTCTCTTCCCAGAGATGCCTCCGCATACTAATTTGTTAACCGCCATGACGAAATAGTCGGAGCTAGCAAGGAGCCGCGGCATGAACTACCAGCCCACCCCCGAGGACAGGTTCACCTTCGGCCTGTGGACCGTCGGCTGGCAGGGAAGGGACCCGTTCGGCGACGCCACCCGGCGCGCCCTGGACCCCGTCGAGTCGGTACAGCGCCTGGCCGAGCTCGGCGCCTACGGCGTGACCTTCCACGACGACGACCTGATCCCGTTCGGGTCCTCGGACAGTGAGCGCGAGTCGCACGTCAAGCGCTTCCGCCAGGCCCTGGACGCGACCGGCATGCGGGTGCCGATGGCCACCACCAACCTGTTCACGCACCCCGTCTTCAAGGACGGCGCGTTCACCGCGAACGACCGGGACGTACGTCGCTACGCGCTGCGCAAGACGATCCGCAACATCGACCTCGCGGTCGAACTCGGCGCGCAGACGTACGTGGCCTGGGGCGGCCGCGAGGGCGCCGAGTCCGGTGCCGCCAAGGACGTACGCGTCGCCCTCGACCGCATGAAGGAGGCCTTCGACCTCCTCGGCGAGTACGTGGTCTCCCAGGGCTACGACCTGAAGTTCGCGATCGAGCCGAAGCCGAACGAGCCCCGCGGCGACATCCTGCTTCCCACCGTCGGCCACGCGCTCGCCTTCATCGAGCGCCTGGAGCGCCCGGAAATGTACGGCGTCAACCCCGAGGTGGGCCACGAGCAGATGGCCGGACTGAACTTCCCGCACGGCATCGCTCAGGCCCTGTGGGCGGGCAAGCTCTTCCACATCGACCTCAACGGCCAGTCCGGCATCAAGTACGACCAGGACCTGCGTTTCGGCGCCGGTGACCTGCGCTCCGCGTTCTGGCTGGTCGATCTCCTGGAGACCGCCGGGTACGCGGGACCGAAGCACTTCGACTTCAAGCCCCCGCGGACCGAGGACTTCGACGGGGTGTGGGCGTCGGCCGAGGGCTGCATGCGCAACTACCTGATCCTGCGGGAGCGTGCGGCAGCCTTCCGCGCCGACCCCGAGGTCCAGGAGGCGCTGCTCGCGTCGCGCCTCGACGAACTGGCGCAGCCGACCGCGGCGGACGGCCTGACGGGGCTGCTCGCGGACCGTGCGGCCTTCGAGGAGTTCGATGTGGAGGCGGCCGCCGCGCGCGGGATGGCCTTCGAGCGGCTGGACCAGCTCGCCATGGACCACCTGCTGGGCGCGCGGGGCTGATCGTGCCCCGGTGAGGCGCTGGCCCGTCTCCTGGCGGGCCAGCGCCTCATATCTCACTGCGCGGGACCCTGCGGGAATGGTCCGGAATCATGCGGTCCACGGCATGAGTCCGTATCAACTTCGGCACAGGGCTCGCCCCGTGACCGGTTCGAGGCGACTCTTGACGCTATGGCCACGCCGCCCTTACCACCCCAGCCTCCCCGGCCGCCAGGAAACACGCCCCCTCCGGGAAACGGTGGCTTCGGCCCCCCGCCCGGAGACTACGGGCCTCCTTCGGGAGGCTACGGTCCCCCTTTCGAGGGCTACGGTCCCCCTCCGGGGGGTGATGGCCCCGAGCCTCCTTCTGGATCTCCCGGCGGTCCGGGAGACCAGGGCGGAGGACGGCGCCGCACCCCGTTGTTCCTCACGCTCGCCGCGCTCGTGGCCGTCGTGGCGGTCGTCGCCGTGGTGATGATGGTCCGCGGCGGTGGCAAGTCGCCCGACGAGAAGGGACCCACCGAGAGCGGCGGCACTCAGGGATCGTCCTCGCCGTCGCTGACCATTCCGTCCGAGCTGCCCAGCGAACTGCCTTCGTCGCTGCCTTCGTCCCTGCCCTCGGAGCTGCCGAGCGATCTGCGCAGCATCCTGCCGAGTGATCTGCAGTCGCTCCTGCCGACCTTGGCGAACGGCGCGGTGCCGTAATCCACTGACGATGACGGGCACGCGCGCGTGGAGGCCGTTTCGCGACTCACGCACGCGTGCCGTACGAAAAGGGTCCTGAGGTCAGATCCCGCGCGGCAGTCGTACGTACGTGACCGTCGTCTCGATTCCGCTGTCCACCAGCCGGCCCTGCGCGTCGAACGCGCCCGCCCCGTCGGTCATCCCGAAGTCGTTGTCGTTGATCAGCGCGAGTGTGTCGCGGTCCACGCGCGCGATGCCCTCGATCTTTCCGGGTACCCCCGCGACTGTTCCCAGGTCCACCACCAGACGCTTGGCGAGCACCGGGACGCCCGAGGCGGCGGGATCGTCGAGCTGTTCCAGAGAGGGGGACGTCTTGTCGCTGTCCCAGGGACCGCCGAGGATGTCCGTGCCACGCGTGAGCTCGACCAGCTCCAACCGTGCGGCCTTGTCCGTGCGTTCCTCCACCAGTAGCCGATCGTTGCCGACTGCCACCACGGAGGAGATCTTCAGCTCGGACGTGTCGTCCTCGCTCGGGTCGACCACGTTCACCGGCTCGAAGCGGTAGGCGTACTCGGCGGTGACGGCCCGCTTCTTCGGGGAGAAACGCAGCAGCCGCGTCGTGCGCGAGGCATCGCCCGCGTCACCGTCCGGCAGGGAGAGCGGGCTCTGCACGGCCATCACCAGGTCGCCGCCGGGGAGTTGGGCGAGCCCTTCGAAGCCGCGATTGACCTTCCGGTGCAGCAGGACGGCGGGCAGCGCCTCGACCACCGGGTAGTCCGCGCCGGTCAGATTCAGCCCCTTGGGCACATAACGCGTGAGGACCTTCCCACGCGCGGAGACATGGATCAGCGAGGGACCGTACTCGTCGACGAGCCAGAAACTGCCGTCCGCGGAACGGACGATGCCCTCGGTGTCCACGCCGTTGGGGTTGTACGCGAGCGGGGTCTGCGCGTCATAGGAGTACGGCGCCTCGTCGCGGCCCGCCTGGTTGGACAGCCCGGTGACGGGCTTCCCGGAGGACGTGGTGATCGGGAGCGCGTCCAGCACCTTCACGGTGTCACCGGACACCTTGATCTTCACGATCGCAGGGTCGAAACCGGGCACCGGGAACGTGCGGCGCTTCTTGCCGTCCACCTTGATCTGTCCGTTGGGTCCGCGGTCGGTGACCGTCCAGAAATCACCCTGGCGCCCGGCCGGGTAGATGTCGCTGCCGATCCCACCGAGGTCCACCCCTCGGTCGTCGCCCACCGTGCCGGGCAGCAGCGCGTCGCTGAACGCGCCCAGGGGGATGTCGCCGAGGGTCGCGGTGCGTGTGACCCTCGGCTGCGAGGGGTAGCCCTGAGCGCTCGCGGTGCCGACCGCCACGAGGGCGGCCAGCATCGCGAGCGGTACACCCGCGGCGACGGTTCGGTGGACGTGGCGCCGGCCGACGGCGTGCGGGGACATCGAGCCTCCTGAGGCACAAGTTCGTTGACAGTGGCCAGAGTTGGCCGCTCCATCGGACGTTGTGCGACTTCGAGATGAACGTGGGGCGTCAACCACTCATCGTGTCGCCGCCCGTGTCTCCCCGCGCCATCGCGAGGGCGGTGGCCGGATCCCCTGTCGCCGGTCCCGCGGGAGCCCAACGGCCCCGCTCCTTGCGGTACGGCCACCATCGGCCGTCGCGCCCCAGACGCAGCTGGGTAGGTGCGCCGACGGCTGTCCAGCGGTTGCGGGTGGCGCGCAGTCGCGGCCGCTTGTCCTCGTCCCAGGCCGCCTCCAAGGCGGTACGCGCGCGTGCGAGTGCCTCCGCCTCCACGGTCCACTCGTCCTCCAGGACGGCCAGCGCGACCACACCCCCGTGGTGCCAGGCGCGCACGGCGAGCGCCAGTTCCTGCCGGTCGCGCCCCGATCCGTCGGCCAGCCGCTCGACGATCGCACCCTCCGTGGCGGCCGCCGCGAGCCGAACCGCGTCCTGCTCAACCGTCAACTCCGCCGCCGGTGCTTCCTGCCCGTGAGCCGACCTGAGCGCCTCGGCAAGCAGCCGGTGCGCCTCGGCCGCGGTCGCGGAAGCGAGGAATTCCACCGCGGACGGGTCGATGCCTGGTGCGGGCGCGGCCTCGGTGTCCAGGGAGGGCGGCCGGCCAGGCACCTCGGGCAGTACCGGAGGAGCGGGCAGGGACGGCAGGATGTCCCCGGCCGCAAACGCCTCTGCGGCGTCCACGCCCCGCTGAGCGGGTTCCGGGGCGTCCGGCCGATCCTTCGCGGTCGCGCTGCCGCGGAACTGAAGCTCGTCCAGCAACGCGCGTTCGGCGCGGCCGCGCATCAGCAGCAGGATGAATGGATCCTGGTCGAGCAGCCGCGCCATCTGATAACAGAGCGCCGTGGTGTGCCCGCACTGGTCCCAGGCCCCGCAGTCGCATTCGGCCTCCAAGTCGCCCAGCCCCGGAAGCAGCTCGACTCCCGAGGCCGCCGCGTCCTCCACCAGATGTGGGGGCATGTCGCGGTCGAGCAGCGCCGCGACATGCCCGGCCCGTTCAACGGCCATGTCCAGGAAACGGTCCCACTGCTCCTCGGACAGTTCCTGAAGCAGCACATCCGAGCGGTGCGCGGTGCCGTCCTGGTCCTGGACGACGGCGGTGATGCGTCCCGGCCGCACCGACACGGCCCCCACCGCCCCCGCGCGCGCGAGTCTGCGGCCCGTCTTCACCTGCTGGGAGTCCAGCGCCGCGTCCTCCAGCGCCTTCAGCCAGGCCCGGCCCCACCACGTCTGCGCGAAGCCCCGCCCCTGTGCGGGCGGCAGCGCCGCGAACGTACGCTCCTCGTTCCCGTCCGTCATCGTGCGTCCCCTCGCAGCCCCACCAGGTCGGCCAGTTCGGCGTCGGACAGCTCCGTGAGCGCCGCCTCTCCGGCGCCGAGGACCGCGTTGGCCAACTGCTGCTTGCGCCGCAGCATCTCGGCGATGCGGTCCTCGATGGTTCCCTCGGCGATCAGCCGGTGCACCTGCACGGGCCGAGTCTGGCCGATGCGGTACGCGCGGTCCGTGGCCTGCGCCTCCACGGCGGGGTTCCACCAGCGGTCGTAGTGCACGACGTGCTCGGCCCGCGTCAGGTTCAATCCCGTGCCCGCGGCCTTCAACGACAACAAGAAGACAGGGACTTCGCCCTCCTGGAAGCGCTCCACCATCGCCTCGCGCTCGTGGACGGGCGTCCCGCCATGCAGGAACCGCGTCGCCACGCCGCGCACCGCGAGATGGCGCTCGATGAGTCGGGCCATCCGCACGTACTGCGTGAAGACCAGAACGCTCGCCCCCTCGGAGAGGATGGTGTCGAGCAGTTCGTCCAGCAGTTCCAGCTTCCCCGACCTGCCCGGGATCTTCGGCCGGTCCTCCTTGAGGAACTGCGCCGGGTGGTTGCAGATCTGCTTCAGCCCGGTGAGCAGCTTCACGATCAGACCGCGCCGCGCCATGCTGTCCGCGCCCGAGATCTCCGCGAGGGTCTCGCGCACCACCGCCTCGTACAGGCCCGCCTGCTCCTTGGTGAGCGAGACGGCACGGTCGGTCTCGGTCTTTGGCGGCAGCTCGGGCGCGATACCGGGGTCCGACTTGCGCCGCCGCAGCAGGAACGGCCGGACCAGCTGGGCGAGCCGCTCGGCCGCCGCGGGATCCTGAGAGCCTTCGACGGCCTGCGCGTAACGCGTCCGGAAGGAGCCGAGACTTCCGAGCAGGCCCGGCGTCGTCCAGTCGAGGATCGCCCACAGCTCCGAGAGGTTGTTCTCCACCGGAGTGCCGGTGAGCGCCACGCGCGCGCGTGCGCTGATGGTGCGCAGCGCCCGCGCCGTCGCCGAGTAGGGGTTCTTCACATGCTGGGCCTCGTCCGCGACCACCATGCCCCACGGCAGCTCGGCCAGGCGCGGCACGTCGAGCCGCATCGTGCCGTAGGTGGTGAGTACGAACTCCCCGTCAGCCAGGCCTTCCAGACTGCGCCGCGAGCCGTGGAAACGGCGCACCGGAGTGCCGGGCGCGAACTTCTCGATCTCGCGCTGCCAGTTGCCCATCAAGGAGGCGGGGCAGACCACAAGGGTGGGGCCCGCCGTCGACGGGTCGGTCTGCCGGTGCAGATGCAGGGCGATCAGCGTGATCGTCTTGCCCAGACCCATGTCGTCGGCCAGACAGCCGCCCAGCCCCAAGGAGGTCGTCCGGGCGAGCCAGTTGAGGCCTCGCACCTGGTAGTCCCGCAGCGTCGCGGTGAGCGCGGCGGGCTGCCCGACCGGCTCCTGCCCCTCCGGATCCGAGAGCCGCTCCCGCAGCGCCGCCAGCCACCCCGTGGGCCGTACGTCGACCCTCCGGCCGTCGACCTCCGTAGAGCCCGTCAGAGCGGCGCTGAGCGCGTCGATGGGCGTGACCTTGCGGTCCTGCTGCGCCCGGGCGCGGCGCACCTCCTGCGGGTCGACGAGGACCCACTGGTCGCGCAGCCGCACCATGGGTCGGTTCGCCTCGGCGAGGTGGTCCAGCTCCTCACGTGTGAGTTGTTGATCGCCCAGCGCGAACCACCAGTCGAAAGCCAGCAGCGCGTCCGCGGACAGGAAGGAGGGGGTGTCCGACGCGACCTTGTCCGGACTCCGCTTGTCGTCCGGCGGGCCGATGACGGCACGCGCGGTCAGCTTGCGCGCCAACTCCTTGGGCCAGTGGACGTCGACGCCTGCGGACGCCAGCATGCGGGCGCCCTCGCCGAGGAGTTCGATGACCTCTTCGTCGGCGAGTTCGACGGCCTCCGGCACCGTCGCCGAGAGCAACGGGGTGAGCGGGGGCCAGGTGCGGGCCGCACGGCGCAGGGCGAGCAGAACGTCCATCCGCGCGCGCGGGCCGAGGGCCGTCGATCCGTCCCAGACGGCGGAGGCGTCCGCGACGAGACCGGGGTCGCTCACGCTGTGCACCTGCAGCACTCCGCGGAACGGGAGCCGCGTCTCGTCCGCCCCGACCGACGCCAACCCGGGGACCTCGACGCGCAGCGAGATGCGCACGCCCGCGTCGTGTCCCGCGGCCACGTCGGCGGTCCAGGCGCGCTGCTCCGGCACGTGCTGCGGCTCCGGCGCCGCGTAGGCCGGGCCACCCGCGGCCAGCGAGGCGGCGGGGGAGCGGGGCAGCGCGTCGGCGACCGCGTCGAGGAAGGCGCGCAGCAGCCGCTCGGGGTCGGGCAACCGCACCGGCGCACCGCCGTCCACCGGCACGGAGTGCGCGTCGGGCGGCATCGCCGCGGCGAGTTCGCGTACGCGTTCCAGGTCGTCGGCGCGCAGCGGACCGGCGCGCCACGCGTCGTGGTCGCTCGCCGTCAGACCCGGCAGCAGCAGCCCCCGCGCGGCGAGTTGGAGGGCGAGCACGGCGGCCGCGCCCCAGAACACGGTCGCCCGGTGTGCGTGTGCGGCGGTACGCGCGCGCGTGAGGACCGGCAGCGCGGCGCGCACCGGGAGCAGGACGGCGGGCACCGTCACGAGTTCGACACCGTCGTCTCCGGGCAGCGTGACGGTCAGGTCTTCGGCGGTGCCGGACGCCACCGCCGGTGGGAGGTCGCCGTCGGGTCGCCAGAAAGCGACGCTCCCGGTACGGGACGGATCGGCAGGCATGAACACGGCACAACATCGGGCCAGTTCGGAGACCTCGGCGGGCGTTGCCGCAGGAATTCTCTGCACAGCGATGCGTATTCCTCAAATTTGACTACTGGGTCGGAGTCGCCGAGGCTACAGCACTTCGCACGCCGGGGCAGGGAGGCTCGGGACGTGAGGCGGCTCACCCCGAGTCGGGGGTGTACGTAACCCCCCCTGGACGCACGGGGAAAGCCTCCGTACGGACACGGGTGGTGGCGCCATGGTCGCTGGAGGTCACTGATTCGTACGTTTCATCAGGTCAGCCCCTTCCCTGAGAACCGGAGACCCGCCATGCCCCAGACCGCCACAGCCGTCGTGGAAGACCCTCCAGGGGCGGGCGTCGAGCAGAGCCCCGGAAGTGAGTTCGCACCCCTCCTGCGTACCGTCAGGGCGCAGGGTCTCCTGGACCGGCGCCACGACTGGTACGCACGCGCCATCACCGTGAACGCGTTGGCCCTGGCCGCGGTCGTGACGGGTGTCGCCCTGATCGGCAACTCCTGGTGGGCGCTGCTCCTCGCCCCGCTGCTCGCCGTGTTCTCGGCCCGCACGGCCTTCATAGGCCACGACGCGGGCCACGCACAGATCACCGGCGACAAGGCGGTCGGCCGCGTTATCGGCTTGATCCACGGCAACCTGCTCCTCGGACTGAGCTATTCCTGGTGGAACAACAAGCACAACCGCCACCACGCCAACCCGAACCACATCGACAAGGACCCCGACGTCGTCGCCGACGTCCTGGTCTTCACCGGCGAGCAGGCAGAGGTCCGGGTCGGCTTCCGGCGCTGGCTCACCCGCAACCAGGCCTGGCTCTTCTTCCCGCTCACCCTCCTGGAAGGCGTCGCCCTGAAGGTCCACGGCTTCCAGGACCTGCGCCGGCAGCCCCCGCGCGAGCGGGTGGTGGAGGCCCTGCTGCTCGTGACCCACGTCGTGGCGTACGCGACCTTGCTGCTCACCTCCATGTCCCTCGGCAAGGCCGTGGTCTTCGCCGCGCTGCACCAGGCACTGTTCGGCCTGCACCTGGGCATGGCCTTCGCGCCCAACCACAAGGGCATGCAGATGCCCGACCCGGACGGCGAGCGCTGGGGCCATCTGCGCCGCCAGGTGCTCACCTCCCGCAATGTTCGCGGCGCCGCCCTGACCGACTGGTTCCTCGGAGGCCTCAACTATCAGATCGAGCACCACCTGTTCCCGAGCATGCCCCGACCCCATCTGAGGCTCGCCCAGCCGCTGGTGCGCGCACACTGCCGGGAATTGGGTATCCCCTACGCGGAAACCGGGCTTGTCGACTCCTACCGGCAGGCCCTGCGCCACATGCACGAGGTCGGCGAACCCCTCAGGACCGAGCAGCCGCGAAGGTCTCAGGGGGCGAGCGAGAGCCGGGGATCTCAGGGGTGAGTCAGGGGAGCGCCTCAGGGATGTCTCAGGGTCGCGCACTGGAACCGTGAGAGGCGCGGACCCGTTTTCAGGACAGAGAGCGGCAGCAGCCGCGAAGGAGGCGACACATGTCGAAGAACGCGAAGATCGCCGCAGGTGGTGTGGCGGTCGGCCTCATCCTGCTGTTCTGGTTGCCCTGGTGGGTCTCCTTCCTGATCGTGGTGGGAGTTCCGGCGGCCGCGTACCTGACGCTGGACCCCTCGCAGCGGCGCAGGCTGCGCCGCATCACCCGCAAGGAACTCGGCCGCTGAAGCACCGCCGATCGGGTTCGTTCCCTCGCGTGAGGGGGACGGCTCCGTCGCCGCTCGCGGGCCTGCCGACGGCACGGTCCGCGAGCGGCCGCGTACCCCGCTTTCTCCGGGGCGAGGAGCCACTCACTCCACAGTGGCCGGCCGCGGGCCGCTCGGCCAGGGATCTTCAGGCGGGGATCTCGGGCGCCTCCGAGTGCGTCCGGCGTCGCCCGCCGCGACGCGGGCACCGCGCGACCGCTCAGCTGGGGCGTACGGCCATTTTGTCGAGGGCCTCCAGGAGACCGGGCAGTTCAGGGCCCCGGCCGATGGGGAGCACCTCTCCGGGCTCCTCGTCGAGGAGGACGAAGGCGATGTCGTCGGTCCGGGCGACCATGGACCAGCCGGGACCGTCGGCGCGCAGGGTCCGGGCGTCGACGGTGGCGAACGACGAGCGGACGCGGCCGAGGGGCGGCGGGGTGTCCACGTAGGAGCGCGCCTCCGCGAGCACCCGGCGGACGCCGCTGCGAGCCTCGTCGGTGCCGGTGCCGGTGCCGGTGCCGGTGCCGGTGCCGGTGCCGGTGCTCTCGGTCTCGGTCTCGTCGTTCTCGGCCTCGTCCTGGGAGGCGTCGTCGGGCAGGGCGGCGTCCTGGGACGTGACGAAGTCGCCGTCGTCGATCTGGTCCCGCCAGGTCGCCCACTGCAGGGCGATCTCGTCGGCTCCGAGGCGCCGTTGGGCCGGTCCCCAGGTGGTGGTGTCCGGTGGAGTGAGCGCGGGCCTCTCCGCGAGCTCGGGCGCGGGGTCGTGCGGTGCGGGCACCCCGGGGGCCGCGACGGCGACATCCAGGGGCCAGCCGGGCAGCGCGGAGACGACCGTGCGCTCGTCGGGCGACAACTCGTGCTCCATTCCGCAGTCCCAGGACGCGATGGCGACGGCGACCAGCGAGACGTCGTCGATGACAACCGTCCAGCGTGCGCCCTCGCCATCCTGACCGAGCACGAGACCGTACCCGTCGGCCAGGGGCGCCAGGTCGAGCGCCGCGCAGGCCTCCGGGTAGTCGTCCCCCAGCACACTGGGGAACTTCGCGGGCGTCAACAGCACCGCCGTCAGTACATACAGTGCGTCGTCGTCCCCGGTGGCGACGGCGCCATCGTCCGTCCCGGCCATCCCAGCCTCCCGATCGCTACGTTCGTCGGCGCACCATAGTGCGATCGGAAGGCGCTTGTCACGAGCCCGAAACGGACGCGGAGCTGCAGTTATCCGGCTGGACGGGGGCGAAACGCCCGGCCCGCGCCCATCTCGGTCAGGCGGCGGGCAGGCCGAGCAGTGTCCGCGCCACCGTCCGAGGCGACTCGTCGCGTTCCCGTGCCAGGGCGATCACTGCACGGCAGGCCAGCTCGTTCACCCCGAACGACAGCGCCTCGGGCGACACCCAGGCCGCGGCCTCGTCGATCTGCTCCTGGTCGTCCTCCGCGCACGCCGACACATAGGCCGCGGCCGCTTCGAAAAGATTGTGTGTACGTTTCTCCGGTCGCCGCTTGGCCGGTCGCCGCACCTCGGCCCCTTCGACCGCCACGGTTGCCTTCCGGTGCCATATCTCACGGAGTCTGCCGAACATCCCGGTCATCGGGCCACCTTCCCCCTGTGCGGTTGCCATCGCTGATCGTTCATCTGCTGCTACTCAACGTAGAGTTGAAGCCCCGGCGGCAGAAGAGGGGCGGCCCGGTGAAGCGTCACGAACGCTCCCGGGCCCCTTGTCCCTGCCGCACGCATGTGCGGCCGTCCCGACTCACCGCCCGCTGTGTTCGAGTGAGTCGATCGTGGCCCGCAGCCAGGTGAGTTCGGCCCGGCTCGTGGCCCGGGCGATGATGAGGATGCCCTGGCGGAAGGGATCGTCGAGCTCCTCGGCGCGCAACGGCCGGTCGCCTTCGTAGAAGAAGCTCGCGGGCTCCTCCAGGAAGGCGAGCCTGCGGCGCAGCACCGCGGCCTGCGCGGCGGTGTCGGCCAGGTGCCTGAGCAATGCGAGCACCGTGAACCAGCGGTTCTCGTCGGTGATGTCGCGCTGTACGGGCTCCGCGAGTCGGCGGCGCAGCTCGCCTCTGCCTTCGTTGGTGAGCGTCAGGACATGGCGAGGGGCGGCCACGGAACCGGGCCGCGTCGCGCGCGCCAGCAACTCCGCCTTTTCCAGCCGCTTGATCGCGGGATACAACGTGCTCTCCGCGACCGGCTTCACGTGGCCGGTCAGCGCGGTGATGCGCTTGCGCAGCTCGTAGCCGTGCAGTGGGGCGTCGTACAGAAAACCGAGGATGGCCAGCTCAAGCATGCCCCGCATTCTGCCGCACTCAGCGGTGTACATCCTCCCCTTCGTACATCGCTTCCTCTATACATCGGATCCGAGGTATTCTCTTGGGGCGTGAGAAACGATGAGGCGGACTTGAGGGAGAGCAATGAGGCAGGCCGAGTTCGACGGCAAGGGAAGCTGTATCCGCTGGACGGAGGCGACGGGCGCTGAACCTGCCCGGGTGTACGTACACGGACTGGGGTCGGCCTCGACGGTCTACCACGCCCACATCGCGGCCCGGCCCGAACTGGCGGGGCGCGCGACCCTGTTCGTCGACCTGCCCGGTCACGGCATCAGCGATCGGCCCGCGGACTTCGGTTACACCCTGGAGGACCACGCGGACGCGCTGGCGGCCGCCCTGGACGAGGCCGGTGTCACGGCGGTGGAGCTGGTCGCGCACAGCATGGGCGGCGCGGTGGCCATCGTGCTCGCCCATCGGCGCCCCGAGCTCGTGTCCAGGCTGGTCCTCGTGGAGGCGAACCTGGACCCGCATCCGCCGGTCACGGCGGGCAGCAGCGGCATCGCCACGTACACGGAGAAGGAGTACGTCGAAAACGGCGGCCACGCGCGCGTGCTCGGAAAGGTAGGCCCCTCCTGGGCGGCCACCATGCGGCTCGCCGACCCGCGCGCCCTGCACCGCACCGCGATCGGCCTCATGCGCGGCACGGTCCCCACGATGCGCCGTCTGCTCGAAGAGGTGACGGCGGACCGTGTCTACCTCCAGGGGGAGCTGAGCGGTGAACTGGAGGGTCGGGAGGGGTTGGAGGCCGCCGGAGTCCGGGTGGTGACCGTTCCTGGCGCGGGGCACAACGTCATGTTCGACAACCCCGACGTCTTCGTGGCCGAGGTCGCCGGAAAGGTCTGAGACCTCGGCAACCCCGACGCCGTCGTGGCGGAGGCCGCTGGAAGGGCCTGAGACCTCAGCCCCGCCGTGCGGCCAGCGCCAGGAAGCGGGCGTCCTCGTCGACGTACGAGGTCATGTCCCAGCCGGAAGCGGCCAGCAGGGGGCGGAGATTGGCCTCCGCCCTCAGGTCGTCCGGTGTGATCCGGCGCCCTTGGCGCGCCGCGAGTGCCGCCCGGCCGATCGGATGGAACAGCGCCAGAGTGCCCCCGGTCCGTACCACCCGCGCCAACTCCCGCAAATTCTCCGCCGGGTTGGGCAGATGCGCGATCAGACCCGCCCCGAAGACGGCGTCCAGCGACTCGGTGCGCAGCGGCAGGGCACTGACGTCGGCGAGCAGCAACTGCCCGTCACGGTGCCGTCCGGCCCGTACCGCGGCCGCCAGCATGGCCGGGGTCAGATCGGCCCCGACGACCACTCCGGAGGGCCCCACCGCCGCGCGCAGCGGCGGCAGCGCCCGCCCGGTGCCGCAGCCCGCGTCCAGCACGCGGTCCCCCTCGCGCAGGCCGAGTTCGGCGACCGCCGCCGCATAGGCCGGCCCGTCGTCGGGGAACCGCGCGTCCCAGTCGGCCGCGCGAGCCGTGAAGAACTCCTGGACGTGCGTGTGGTCGTCGCTCATGTTCCGCATGATCCCTCACCGACACGAAGTGCGACGCTGCGCACACGTTCGAACGTCACACGATCGGACACGTACCTCTCTGTGTCATATTTCAACACCTTTCGAAATGCGCCCTCTTTGTGCGCCCCTGCCCGGACTAGCGTCCCTGAGCCATGGGACACCTGGACCACGCCGCCTTCGGCTGGCTGACCCCCGCGCTGTCGTACGTGATGGCCTGTATAGGCGCCGCCCTGGGGCTGCGCTGCACGGTCCGCGCGCTCGGCGCCACCGGGCGTTCGCGCCGCAACTGGCTCCTCACCGCGGCCTCCGCGATCGGCACCGGCATCTGGACGATGCACTTCGTGGCGATGCTCGGCTTCAGTGTCAGCGGCACGGAAATACGCTACAACGTGCCGCTGACCATCCTCAGTCTGCTGGTCGCGATGGTCGTCGTCGGCGCGGGCGTCTTCGCCGTCGGCTACGGCCGCGACCGGGGCCGTGCGCTCGCTTTCGGCGGGCTCACCACCGGGCTCGGCGTGGCGAGCATGCACTACCTGGGCATGGCGGCGCTGCGGCTGCACGGCGTCGTGCGCTACGACCCGGTGCTGGTCGGGCTCTCCGTCGTGATCGCCGTGGTCGCGGCCACCGCGGCCCTGTGGGCGGCACTCAACATCAAGTCGCCCGTCGCGGTCGCCGTCGCCTCCCTCGTCATGGGCGGGGCGGTGAGCAGCATGCACTACACCGGAATGCTGGCGGTGAGCGTGCGTGTAAGCCCCTCAGGGGAGGCCCTTCCCGGGGCCACGGCGATGCAGTTCATCTTCCCCCTCGCCGTCGGCCTCGGGTCCTATCTCTTCCTGACCTCGGCGTTCGTCGCGCTGTCCCCGACAGCCGATGAGCGCGAGGCATCCGCATCGGCCCAGCGGCCGGTCGAGAGCGTCGCCCGCTAGCGGCGGGCCCGAGCCACGACGGCTCGGCCGGCACGCCCCGAACCACTCCGAGCGAGGAGGCCATGCGTACACCCCGTAGGACCCCTGCAACCGGCGCCGAGCCGTCATCCCTACCCCCGGTGCGCGGCCGCCGCGCGCACGCCGGCCCGCCCGCCGACGAGTACACCGACCCCGACGACGACGTCACAGAGACGCAGCCAGAGGCATCCACCCGCGCGGGACGATGGCGCATACGTCCCCGTACGGTGCGCGCCAAGATCGTCTGTCTGCTCATGGTGCCGGTCGTCTCGCTGCTCGCCCTGTGGGCGTATGCCACGGTGAGTACCGCCCAGGACGTCGCGCGGCTGCGACAGGTGCAGCGTGTGGACTCCACGGTCCGCGCCCCGGTCGACGACGCCGTCGCCGCGCTCCAGACCGAACGCGCGGCCGCCGTCCGCTACGCGACCGACCCGTCCTCCGAGCCACAGAGCGATCTCAAGACGCTGGCGCAGCACACCGACCAAGCGGTGGCCAAGTTGCGACTGGGCGACCACAACACCGTCGCCGACGGCGCCGACCTGCCCGCCGGAGTGGCCCGCCGGCTCGATGCCTTCGTCAACGGCGCCGAGAACCTGGAGACCCTGCGCACCGCCGTACTGGAGCGCCGTACCCGATGGGACGAGGCGTACGGGCAGTACACCAGGACCATTTCGGCGGCCTTCGCGGTCGACGGCGCCCTCACCGGCATCCAGGACGCCGATCTGGGCTCCGACGCGCGCGTACTCCTCGAATTCTCCCGGGCCGGCGAGGCGCTGGCTCAGGAGGACACCGTGCTGTCCGGGGCCCGACTCGCCCACACACTCGACGGTGAGCGACTGCGGCTGTTCACCGGGGCGGTCGGCACCCGTCGTACTCTGACCGACGCCGCCGTCGCGGATCTGCGGGGACCCGAACAGGCCTCCTGGCGCGACCTCGCGGCGGGGAGCGCGTACGCCGACGTACGCGCCGTCGAGGACAGGGTGCTCGCCTCTCGGCCCGGGGGAAACGCCGTCGACGCCGCGCCGGAGGCTGACTGGAACACCGCCCACGCGCGTGTGCGGGACGCCATGCGCGCCATCGAGGCCAAGGCGGGCCGCGGTGTCGCGGACCGGGCCGACCCCTTGACCCGCGGTCTGCTGACCCCGGCCGGCGCCGCCGTCGTGTTCGGCCTCGCCGCCGTCGCCGCGTCGCTCGTGATCTCCGTACGTATCGGCCGCGGCCTCGTCGTCGAGCTGGTGCTCCTGCGCAACAGCGCCCTCGAGATCGCTCGACGCAAGCTGCCCGACGCCATGCGCAAGCTGCGTGCGGGGGAGGAGATCGACGTCCGCGCCGAGGCTCCGCCAGGACCGCCCGCGGAGGACGAGACCGGACAGGTCGCGGAGGCCCTGGGCACCGTGCACCGGGCCGCCCTGCGCGCCGCCGTCGAACGCGCGGAGCTGGCCAGCGGGATCTCCGGGGTCTTCGTCAATCTCGCCCGGCGCAGCCAGGTCCTCGTGCACCGCCAACTGAGCCTGCTGGACAGCATGGAGCGCCGGTCCGAGGACCCGAACGAGCTGAGTGACCTGTTCCGGCTCGACCACCTCACCACCCGGATGCGGCGCCACGCGGAGAGCCTGATCATCCTCTCCGGCGCAGCACCCGGCCGGGCCTGGCGCATGCCGGTCTCGCTGACGAACGTGGTCCGCGCGGCCGTGTCCGAAGTCGAGGACTACGCGCGCGTGGAGGTGCGTCAGCTGCCCGAGGCATCGGTCGGCGGTGCCGCGGTGGCCGACCTCACGCACCTTCTGGCGGAAGTCGTCGAGAACGCCGCCCAGTTCTCCCCGCCGCACACCCGCGTCCGCATCACCGGCGAACCGGTCGGCAACGGCTACGCCGTGGAGGTCGAGGACCGGGGGCTCGGCATGGGCCAGGAGTCGCTCGACGAGGCCAATCGGCGCATCGAACAGTCCGAAGCGCTGGATCTGTTCGACAGCGATCGGCTCGGTCTCTTCGTGGTCAGCAGGCTCGCCGCCCGGCACGGCATCAAGGTGCACCTGCGTACCTCGCCCTACGGGGGCACCACCGCCGTCGTCCTGCTGCCGACCGCGCTGCTGCACGGAGGAGCGGCGGAACGTTCCCCCCGCAAGACCGAGAACGGAAGGCCCGACGAACGCGAGTACGCGCGTGTGTCGGCCGCCCCCGAGCACGACTCCGTCCAGGCGCCCATCGAGCGGCCCGCACTCGTGCCTCTCGTGCAGACCGCTGTCGAACCCCCAGCGCCCAGCTCGCCCGAAGCCTCCGCGAACGTCTCGTCCGAAACGCCTGTGAACGCGTCGCCGGAAACCCCGCCACCTGGAGTCACCACTTTGCGGCTGCACCGCCCTTCGGACGACTCCGAAGGGTCCGACGACCTCCCACGGCGCGTACGGCAGGCGAGCCTCGCTCCCCAACTGCGCGAACAGCGAATCGAGGAGTCGGCACAAGTGGCAGCCCACCAGCACGACGACGCACGCACCCCCGAACTCGTACGGGACCGCATGGCGGCCTACCGCGACGGCTGGGCGCGCGGCGGCGGCAGAACCCCCGGTCGCGGCGCGACTCCAGACCCCGATGCGGGCAGCGACAGCAGTGAAGGAGACCCCGCATGATCCAGGACCCGAACATGCGAGCCGCCCAGCGATCCGGCGAACTCGACTGGCTACTGGACGACTTGGTGCTGCGCGCCGCCGAAGTACGGCACGCGGTGGTGCTGTCGAACGACGGACTGGCGGTGGGCTCTTCCACCGGCCTCAGGCGCGAGGACGCCGAACACCTGGCTGCCGTCGCCTCCGGTTTTCACAGCCTGGCCAAGGGCGCGGGACGCCACTTCGGCGCCGGGGGCGTACGCCAGACGATGGTGGAGATGGACGACGGCTTCCTGTTCGTGGCGGCAGCGGGTGACGGTACCTGCCTCGCCGTCCTCACCGCTGTCACGGCCGACATCGGGCTGGTGGCCTACGAGATGGCGAGGCTGGTCAAGCGCGTCGGCGAGCACCTCTACACGCCGCCGCGGGCCGCCGCGCAGCCGCCCGCCGCCGGATGACCGAGGGCGGGTGGCGCAGATGACCGAGGACCTCGCGGGCAGCCAGTGGTACGACAGCGAAGCGGGACCGCTCGTCCGTCCCTACGCGATGACGGGCGGGCGCACCCAACCGGGCCCCACCGGGGTGCGCTTCGATCTGATCGCCCTGGTCACCCTCGACAAGGGCGCACTCGGAGTCGACGAGGACTCCCTGCTCGGGCCGGAACACCGGGCCCTCATCGACCTGTGCCGCCCAGAGACGCAATCAGTGGCCGAACTCGCCGCGGGCGCGGACCTGCCGGTGGGTGTGGTCAGAGTGCTGCTCGGCGATCTGCTGGAGCTGGGCTGCGTCACCATCAGCCGCCCGGTGCCGCCCGCGCAACTGCCCGACGAGCGGATCCTGCGCGAGGTGATCGAAGGACTGAGGGCGCTCTAGATGAACGACGCAACTGCCCACACGCGCACATATGTACCGACTCTACCGACGCTTACTCGGCACCGCTCGGCTGACGCCGACCGCTGCCGGCACTCCCGAGAGAAGTGATCGATGGTCTCCGAGAACTCCGATGCCTCGGCCGACGAACCGACCGCCCTGGCGTTGAAGATACTGGTCGCCGGTGGGTTCGGCGTGGGCAAGACCACCCTGGTGGGCGCGGTCAGCGAGATCAGGCCACTGCGTACCGAGGAACTGCTCAGCGAGGCAGGTCAGTCGGTGGACGACACCGGCGGCGTGGACCAGAAGGTCACGACGACCGTCGCGATGGACTTCGGACGCATCACCATCCGGTCCGGCCTCTCCCTCTACCTCTTCGGCACACCGGGCCAGGACCGGTTCTGGTTCCTGTGGGACGAGCTGTCGCAGGGTGCACTGGGGGCCGTCGTCCTCGCGGACACCCGCAGGCTCGAGGACTGCTTCCCCGCGGTGGACTACTTCGAGCACCGGCACATCCCGTTCGTGGTGGCCGTCAACTGCTTCGCGGGCGCCCGCGCCTACGGCGCCCAGGACGTGTCCCGCGCCCTCGACCTCGACCGGGGTACGCCCGTGGTGCTCTGCGACGCCAGGGACCGCGACTCCGGGAAGGAGGTACTCATCCGGCTCGTGGAGTATGCCGGGCGGGTCCACACCGCCCGGCTGCTCGACTCTGTCGGTTGAGGCCATGGGAAAAACGGCCGCGGCCTCCGAGGGAGGGACCCAGGTCCTGTCGTCAAATTCCCGTCGTCCGCCCGGAGGGCGGGCCCGGCGGCGTCAGGTGCGTGCTCTCGGCGTGCCGGGCGCAGACCCTCGTACTGGATGTACTCGGGTCTGTGCCCGGTGCGGCGAGTGGGGGCACCTCCCACGCCCTTCAGGCAGTGGGGGAGCGTGCATGGCGTCGCCGGGCAGACGGGATTTGACGACAGGGCCTAGTAGACTGTCGCAGCTAATTCCTGGGATAGAGGTGGCGCAGTTTGATGCGTGCGTCGTGGGTGGTGAACTGCCAGTCCACCTGACGTTGGTCGGTGTTGGTGGCGTTCTGCCAGGCTGAGAGTTCGGTGTTGAGGGTGTCGAGGTCGCCGATCCGGCGGTCGAGACATTGCCTGGTCAGCGCGGAGAGTTCGATCTCGGCGATGTTGAGCCATGACCCGTGCTTGGGCGTGTGGTGGATCTCGAGGCGCTGAGCCAGGGCGAAGGCCTCTTCTGGTTCGAATGCCTCGTACAGTGAGGCGATGCCGTGGGTGTTGAGGTTGTCCATCACCAGCACAACCGTCTCGGCATCGGGGTAGTCCACGCTCAGCAGCTGCCTGACCTGGCCGGCCCAGTCGATCCGGGTCCTCTGGGACAGTGCCTGAACTCGACGCCACCCGCGCAGGGGTTCGACCCATACGAAGATCGAGCACGTGCCGCAGCGGATGTACTCGCTGTCCTGGCAGGCGTCGTGACCTGGGCGGGCCGGGAGCGGGTCGCGGACATGGCCGAGGAGCTGGTAGGGCTTCTCGTCCATGCACACGACCGGACATGCCGGGTCATAGGGCCGGGCATAGACGGCCAGTACGTCTTCCATCCGGGCCGCGAACTCCGCGTTCGCCCGTGGTGGGATGGTCCAGCACTTCTTCAGGTGAGGACGCAGTTCCGTTTTTTTAAGACCCGGCCGATGGTGGAATGGTCCAGATCGGGGATGTCCTCGACCAGTGCGACGTGCTTCTCCAGCAGCCGCAGCGACCACCGGGTATAGCCCTGGGGTGGCTGTGAGCACGCCATCGCGATCAGCCGGGCTTCGACCTCACCGGTCACCGGTGAGGGCACCGGCGGGAGGTCGCGCTTCTTCCGCGCGATGGTGGCGTGAACATCGCCACCGGTTTCGGTGAAACGCTTGGCGACCAGCCGCAACGTCTCACCGGAGACGCCGAGCCGGGCCGCGATCACCTCCTGCGAGCCGATCCCGCCTGCAGAGGTGTCGAGTGCGAGCAGCACCCTCGCCCGCCTGATTACCGAGGCCGGATGAACCCCCGTCGTGGTCACCCGGACCAACTCCTCGCGGTCCTGCGCGGTCAGCACCACCGGCCTCTTCTTCTGCGAACCCATCGCACCAGTCCTGTCTGGCAGAGCGGGAGAGGAATCTGCCAGACGCAAGCCTCTCAATCAAACAGCCCATACCTAAGCAGCGACACGCTACTAGTCCGCCATCGAGGCCAAGGCCACGACCTTCTCGATCCTCATGCGTACGAGGAGTTCACCCGGGACGCCGTTGCGCTTCCCCAACTCCTCGGCCCGATCCTCACCCATGTAGCGTGCGCCGATCCGAGCCGCCCAGTGACGCAGCTCGTCCAGATCCTCCGACAACTCGGTACGACCCTCGAGGACCACGAAGTCGAACGGCGGCCGGTCGTCGTCCACACACAGGGCCGCTCGCCCGTCGCGGGCCAGGTTGCGTCCCTTCACACTCTCCTTCGCGGTGTTGAAGAGCACGTGGTCGCCGTCCAGCAGGAACCAGATCGGCGCCACGTGCGGACTTCCGTCGGCGCGGACCGTCGACAGCTTTCCGGTGCGGGTGCCCAGCGAGACGAAGGCCCGCCATTGCTCATCGGTCATCTTCTGTGCCATGCCCCCATCCTGCTTGCCCGGAGGGCGGCCGTGGGGAAGGCTGGCTGTTCGGATCCTCCAGCCAGGGGGAAAGCAACACGGGGAGAGGGAGCATGACGCAGAACACGGGGCTCGGCTGGCTGCTCGACGACCTGACCCAGCGTGTCGAACACGTGCGGCACGCATTGGTGCTGTCCAACGACGGCTTGGTGACCGGCGCGAGCACGGGACTTCGACGTGAGGACTCCGAGCATCTCGCGGCTGTCTCGTCGGGCCTGCACAGCCTGGCTAAGGGCTCCGGTCGGTACTTCGGCGCCGGTCGGGTGCGCCAGACGATGATCGAGTTCGACGACGCGGTGCTCTTCGTCACGGCGGCGGGCGCGGGCAGCTGTCTGTGTGTCCTCAGCGCCGCGGAGGCCGACATCGGCCAGGTCGCCTACGAGATGACACTGCTGGTGAATCGTGTCGGCGAACACCTCGGCGTGGACGTGCGCCAACCGGAACGCCCGTCGTCCATAGATCTCTGACGCGTAAATAGGTCCAGGTCAGGGGTTGTTTGGGCAGGACTGAGCGTCCGGTGGCCGGAGGGGCTGCCGGGTGTTTGGGCGTGGGGTGGTCAGGCTGTGGCTCCTCGCGGGTTGAGGGTGACGGTGTAGCCGAGCTGGTTGAGGGCGTTGATCGCGCGGCGGGTGGCGCGTTCGGGGTCGCGCTGGGTGAAGTAGGCGCCGCCGAGCTCGCGGTAGGTGACGTTGTCGGTGAGCATGTGCCAGATCGCGGTGATGATCGAGTGCTCGACGGCAACCAGGGCCCTGAGCGGGCCGCGGCGAGCGGTGAGCCGCTTGTAACGGGCTTGCAGGTAGGTGTCTTTGGTTCTCACCGCGCCGAACGCCGCGAGCCCGAGTGCTCCCTTCAGGTAGGGATTGCCGGGACGGACCTTGGTGTTTTTGGTGCGGCCGGCGGATTCGTGGTGACCGGGGCAGACCCCGGCCCAGGAGGCGAGGTGCCGGGCGGAGGCGAACCGGGCCATGTCGCCGCCGGTCTCGGCGATGATCACCTCGGCGACCGCGCGGTTGATCCCGGGGATGGTGTCGAGCAGGTCGAGCGCGGGGCGAAAGGGGGCCATCGCCTCCTCGATCCGTGCATCCAGCTGTCCGACCGAATCCGTGAGCTGGTCGTAGTGGTCCAGGTGCAGCCGGACCAGGAAAGCGTGATGGTCGCGGAAGCGGCCTGTCAGGGCTTCGGTGAGTTCGGGGATCTTGTTGCGGAGCTTGCGCCTGGCCAGCTCCGCGAGGGTCTGTGGCTCGCGTTCACCCGAGACGAGAGCCTCCAGCATGGCCCGGCCGGAGACGCCCATGATGTCGGAGGCGACCGCGGCGAGCTTGATCCCGGTGTCCTCCAGTAGCTTCTCCAGGCGCTGGACGATCTGGCCGCGCTCGCGGGTGAGCTGGGTGCGGGCGCGGGTCAGGTCCCGCAGTTCACGCACGGGCTGGTCGGGCACGAACGACGGCCTGACCAGGCCGTGAGCGCCGAGCTGGGCCAGCCAGGCCGCATCAGAGACGTCGGTCTTGCGGCCGGGCAGGTTCTTGACCTGCCTCGCATTGACCAGGATCACGTCCAAGTCCTCGGCCAGCAGGTAGTAAAACGGCTTCCAGTAGTCACTGGTGGCCTCGATCACCACCAGCGTGACCTCGGCCGCGAGCAGGTGATCCCGCAGGGCAAGGACCGCGTTCGTCGTCGAACCCCACGTCGTGGTCTCGGTGGTGAACGACCCCCGCCGCTTCGTACTCGGCGCGCGAACGCACACCTTGGCGTCCTTCTTGCTGATGTCCGCACCAGCGCAGCGTTCGTGCAACACGTCCACGGCTCTGCTCCCTCCCAGCCGACAACCGGTATGCCGTTCCGGGAGGGCCAGGGCAAAACAGGAATTCTGACGCACGTGCTCACAGCAACACTCCACGGTTCCCGTGGACGGCCCTCAGCGTCACGCTGACCTGCGAGCTCACCGGCATCACAGAGACATCGACTTCGGCCGGAACGAACCCCTCCAGCGTCCCGGACATGCATCAGCCCACGTCAGGGCGGACAGAAGCACCTCAGCGCACGCCACGGGATTTACCACGCCCCCGGCGCGCACCGAAGGTGCGCTGGAACGCTGACCGGAAAACTCAACGGTCAGATGGGGATGGCGAGATAGCCCCTCGATGGTGACGGTCGGGGGCTGGTGTGGGGCGGTGGGGTCGTGGGATGTCAGGCGGCTGCCGGGGTGAGGGTGACGTCGTGGCCGAGGGCCTTGAGCTGGCGGACGAGGTCGCGGCTCTTGCGGGCCGGGTCGAGGTTGCGGGTGTGGAAGTCGGGGCCGAGGTCTCGGTAGCGGGCGGTCGGGTCGTTCATGAGGTGCCAGACGGCGACCAGGATGGAGCGGGCGACGGCGACCAGGGCTTTCATGTGGCCGCGGCGTTTGACGATGCGGCGGTAGCGGGCGCCGAGGAAGGTGTCGGTGCGGGCGGCGGAGATTGCTGCTTCGCCGAGGGCGCCGCGGAGCCAGGGGTTGCCTTTGCCGGTGGGGCCGGAGGTGTTCTTGTTTCCGGACTGGAGGGTGCGTGGGGAGAGTTTCGCCCAGGACACGAGATGGCCGGCGGTGGGGAAGACCGTCATGTCCAGGCCGGTCTCGGCGAGGATGACCTGCGCGGTGCTGGGGCCGACGCCGGGGATCTCGTCGAGGCGTTCGGTGTCGGTGATCGGTATGAGGGTGCCCTGTCCGGGGCCTTCGTCGTCCTCGGTGGTGGACAGCTCGGCCAGACGCAGGGTGATCCGGGCGGTGAGCTTGTCGATCTGCACGGTGAGGTAGTCGACGGTGTCCAGCAGCATCCGGCACATGAAGGCGTGGTGTTCTTCGAACCGGCCGGTCAGGGCCTCGGCCAGGGTGCTGTGGCTGGCCTTGATGGTGCCGTGGGCCAGGTCCGCCAACGCCTTGGGGCTGCGTTCGCCCGCGATCAGTGCCTCCAGCATGGCCCGGCCGGAGACGCCGAAGATGTCGGCGATCACGGTGGACAGCTTGATCTGGGCGTCCTCGAGGAGTTTCTCGGTGCGCTGCTTGTGGCGGGTGCGCTCGTGGGTCATGACGGCCCGGGCCCGGGTCAGATCGCGCAGTTCACGGACCGGCTTCGGGGGTACGAACGAGGGCCGGAGCATGCCGCGTTCGGTGAGCTTGGCCAGCCAGACCGCGTCCAGGCGGTCGGTTTTGGGCCGGCCCGGGACGTTCTTGACGTCACGGGCGTTGACCAGCCAGCACTCCAGACCACGCGATTCCAGCAGAAAGAAGTACGGCTTCCAGTAGGTCGACGTCGCCTCCATCACCACCCGGGTGACGCCCTGGCAGACCAGGTGGTCGGCCAGGTCCAGGATCGCGCCGCTGGTCGCGACGGTGTTGAAGACCCGCTGCACGCGCTTGCCGGGCTTGTCCTCGTGCGGCACCCGCACACAGACCATGCCCGACGCCTTGGCGATATCGATCGCCGCGACACGGGCCACGAGCTCCTCGGCCTGCTCGATCTCCTCGACGCCACCGTCGTCGGTGTCCGCCATGCACAACTCCCTGGTATCGATCCGTACGGGCCGACGCCTGCCCAGGGGGCCGCGGGGGGAGCGAAAATCTGACCGGCGTGCTCGATGGCAACAGTGCGTGGCCCCTCTGCGGCCCCGGCACCAGACTGACCTACGGGCTCAACGTCCCAACGAGCTACCGGCGTCGGCGGGCAGGCGCCGCAGCCATGTTTTCACGCCGGCAAGGCGCACCCGAAGGGAACAGGGGGACTGACCTGCGGATACGTGACAGCGGCCAGAGTTATCCACAGGCTCGCCACGAGATCCGCCGAACCGGCTACGGTTTTTCTCGAAGCAAGCGCCCGACGGCGCGAGCACCTCACTCCACGGGGGAGAACCGTCATGTCCGGCAACACCATTACGCAGTCCACCGTCCCGCGGTCCGCCACGTCGTCGCTCGGACGCGCCGCGCGGGAACTGGAGCTCAGGCGCGGCGAGTTCGACCTCGCCCTGCACCTCGGACGCGTCCGCACCGTTCCCGACGAAGGGGGAGGTGGACGCCGCGTCACCCGCGCGGAGATCGAGCGGGTGCGCTCCGAGGACGGTTTCCCCGAGGCATTGCGGGAGCGAGTCAAGGCCGTCGGCACCACGGAGGGCGCCGCGCTCATGGGCGTGACGACCCGCAGGTTCACGCGCTGCGCACGCCTGGGTCTGGTGGTGCCCGTGAAGTTCTACTTGAACCGCTACAGGGCTGTGGTCTGGCTGTACCTGGCGGAAGAACTGCGCCAGTTCGGGGCGGATGAGCAGAACGCCCCGCTGCTGAAGGGCCGTACACCCGAGGGACTCCGAGACCAGCTGGAAGCCGGCCTGGACCTCCGACCCCGCAACTGGCGGGGCCGGCATATGGGATTCCTGCTGCGGCAGACCGCGGATCCCTGGGCGCGGGCCGGGGTCGTGGCGTCGCTGCTCGACCCCGTTCAGGTGGCCGAGATCGTCAGGGACCCGTACGAGAGGGCGTATCTGAACCGCTTCCGGCCCGAGCGGGCCTCCCACGGCGCCGCGCCGGACACTCCCGCCGCGCAGCTCGTCTCGCGCATCGTGACGGCCGAGGATCCCGACGAGATCAGCTGGCTCCGTGCCGACTTGGGCCAGGCACTTGTCGAAGCCCGAGCGTCCCGCCCCACACCCCGCCCGACCCCGAAGGCCTCACTGACGCCGGTCTCCCCCTTGGCCGCAGCGGCTCCGGCGGCCTCGCGACCGCGGGAAGCCGCCCTCGACGACCGGGCCCCGGGCGTGCAGCCACCCGAGCGGCAATGGACGCTGCTCGGGTGGCTGCGCCGCAGAAACCCCTGACGGGGAACTCCTGTCGGCAGTTCCCTGACAAATCCTTCCCAGGACGAAGCCTGCCTGGGACGGTTCCTTCCCGGGACGGTTCCTTCCCGGGACGGTCGGAGCCTTTCTCACAGCGCCCGGAAAAGCCCCTCCTGGACGACCGAGACGAGCAGACGTCCCTCCAGGTCGTAGATGCGACCGCGGGCCAGCCCGCGACCGCCCGTCGCGATCGGCGACTCCTGGTCGTAAAGGAACCACTCGTCCGCGCGAAAGGGCCGGTGGAACCACATCGCATGGTCGAGCGAGGCCATGTCGTAGCCGCGCGGACCCCACAGCGGCTCCACCGGGATGCGGACGGCGTCCAGGAGAGTCATGTCGCTCGCGTAGGTGAGGGCACAGGTGTGCACGAGCGGGTCGTCGCCCAGCGGCCCCACGGCACGCATCCATACCGCACTGCGCGGCTCGGCGTCCTTGATCTCCTCCGGGGCCCAGCGCAGTCCGTCCACATACCGGATGTCGAACGGCTGGCGGCGAGCCATGCGCTCCAGCGACTCGGGAAGCGCGCCCAGATGCTCGGTGATCTCCTGCGAGACCGTCGGCAGCGTCTCCGGGTGCGGGATCTCGCGGGCCGGCGGCAGCTGGTGCTCGAAGCTCCCTTCCTCGGACTTGTGAAAGGAGGCGGTCAGATTGAAGATCGTGCGGCCCTGCTGTACGGCGGTGACCCGACGCGTGGTGAACGACCGTCCGTCCCTGACCCGTTCGACCTGGTACACGATCGGCACGCCTGGCCGGCCCGGGCGCAGGAAGTATGCGTGCAGTGAGTGCACCGGCCGGTCGCCCTCGGTGGTGCGCCCGGCGGCCACCAGGGCCTGGCCCGCCACCTGGCCGCCGAACACCCGCTGCAATGACTCGTCCGGGCTGCGGCCACGGAAGATGTTGACCTCTATCTGCTCCAGGTCGAGCAGGTCGACGAGTCTCTCGGCTGGGTTGGTCATGTGTGGGATTCTCCTGTGCTCACAACTGGCCGACGTCGGTGACCTTGACGACCGCGCGACCCTCCGCGTCGGAGGCCACGAGGTCGACCTCCGCGCTGATGCCCCAGTCGTGGTCACCGTTCGGGTCGGCGAAGGTCTGACGGACGCGCCACAGACTGTTCTGCGGCTCTTCCACGATCGACAGCAGCTTGGGGCCACGGGCGTCGGGGCCTGTGCCGAGGTCCTCGTACTCGTCCCAGTACTTGTCCATCGCCTCGCCCCAGGCGTCGGCGTCCCAGCCGGACTCGCCGTCCATCTCGCCGAGCTCGTCGACGTTGTCGAGCGCGGCGAGTTCGACACGGCGGAACATCGCGTTGCGGACGAGGACGCGGAAGGCGCGGGCGTTCGACGTGACCGGCTTGACCTGGTCGGCCCTCTCCTGGGCCTCCTCGGCCGTCATCTCCTCGGGGTTGGCGAGCTGCTCCCACTCGTCGAGGAGGCTGGAGTCGACCTGGCGCACCAGCTCGCCCAGCCAGGCGATCAGATCCTCCAGGTCCTCGGACTTGAGGTCGTCCGGGACGGTGTGTTCAAGCGCCTTGTAGGCACTCGCCAGGTAGCGCAGGACAATGCCCTCAGTACGGGCGAGCTCGTAGTGGGAGACGAACTCCGTGAAGGACATGGCCCGTTCGTACATGTCACGGATGACGGACTTCGGCGACAGCGGATGGTCACCGACCCACGGGTGACTCTTGCGGTAGGTGTTGTAGGCATGGAAGAGCAGCTCCTCCAGCGGCTTGGGGTACGACACGTCCTGGAGCCGCTCCATGCGCTCCTCGTACTCGACGCCGTCCGCCTTCATCGCGGCCACGGCCTCGCCGCGCGCCTTGTTCTGCTGGGCCGCGAGGATCTGCCGCGGGTCGTCCAGCGTGGACTCCACGACGGACACCATGTCCAGGGCGTAGGAGGGGGACTCGGGGTCCAACAGCTCGAACGCGGCGAGCGCGAAGGTCGACAGCGGCTGATTGAGCGCGAAGTCCTGCTGCAGATCCACGGTGAGGCGCACGATGCGGCCCGTGGCGTCCGGCTCGTCGAGCTTCTCGACGATGCCGCCGTCGAGGAGCGAGCGGTAGATCGCGATCGCCCGCCGGATGTGCCGCAGCTGCTGCTTGCGCGGCTCGTGGTTGTCCTCCAGCAGATGCCGCATCGCCTCGAAGGCGTTCCCCGGCCGGGCGATCACCGCCAGGAGCATGGTGTGGGTGACCCGGAAGCGGGAGGTGAGCGGCTCGGGATCGGAGGCGATGAGCTTCTCGAAGGTGTTGTCCGTCCAGCCGACGAAGCCCTCGGGAGCCTTCTTGCGGACCACCTTGCGGCGCTTCTTCGGGTCGTCGCCCGCCTTGGCGAGCGCCTTCTCGTTCTCGATGACGTGCTCGGGCGCCTGGGCCACCACGAAGCCCGCCGTGTCGAATCCGGCGCGCCCGGCACGGCCTGCGATCTGGTGGAACTCGCGGGCACGGAGCGTGCGCACCCGGTTGCCGTCGTACTTCGTCAGCGCCGTGAACAGCACGGTGCGGATCGGGACGTTGACTCCGACACCGAGCGTGTCCGTGCCACAGATGACCTTCAGCAGACCGGCCTGGGCCAGCTTCTCCACCAGCCGTCGGTACTTGGGCAGCATGCCCGCGTGGTGCACGCCGATGCCGTGGCGTACGTACCGGGAGAGGTTGCGGCCGAACTTGGTGGTGAAACGGAAGTTGCCGATCAGCTCGGCGATCTGGTCCTTCTCCTCGCGCGTGCACATGTTGATGCTCATCAGCGCCTGCGCCCGCTCCACGGCCTGCGCCTGGGTGAAGTGGACAATGTAGACGGGAGCCTGCTTGGTCGCGAGCAGCTCGGTGAGCGTCTCCGTCAGCGGGGTCAGCACGTATTCGTAGGAGAGCGGCACGGGCCGGGTCGCCGAGCGGACCACCGACGTGGGCCGTCCGGTGCGCCGGGTGAGGTCCTTCTCGAACATCGAGACATCGCCGAGCGTCGCCGACATCAGGATGAACTGAGCCTGCGGCAGTTCCAGGATCGGGATCTGCCACGCCCAGCCGCGGTCGGCCTCCGCGTAGAAGTGGAACTCGTCCATGACCACCTGACCGACGTCGGCGTGCTTGCCGTCCCGCAGCGCGATGGACGCCAGCACCTCGGCGGTGCAGCAGATGATGGGGGCGTCGGAGTTCACGGAGGCGTCGCCGGTCAGCATGCCGACGTTCTCGGTGCCGAAGATCTTGCACAGCTCGAAGAACTTCTCCGAGACCAGTGCCTTGATCGGCGCCGTGTAGAAGGTGACCTCGTCACGGGCGAGCGCCGCGAAGTGGGCGCCCGCGGCGATCATGCTCTTGCCCGAGCCGGTGGGCGTCGAGACGATCACGTTCGCACCCGAGACCACTTCGATCAGCGCCTCCTCCTGATGGGGGTAGAGCGTGAGACCGCGTTCCCCGGCCCACGACTCGAAGGCTTCGTAGAGGGCGTCGGGATCTGCGGTCTGTGGCAGCTGATCGATAAGGGTCACGCCCCCATCTTGCCTGTCAACCCGCTCGATGGGGGAATCGGATGCTCGTCCGAAGATCACGACCGTTACGCTGTGGCGCCGACGAAGCGTCAGCGTATGCGGGCAACTGGACAGCGGCGAAAGAAGAATGGGGCGGGGAACGGCCATGATGGGACCAGCACACTCACTCTCGGGAGCCGCGGCCTGGCTCGGCGTCGGAGCGGCGGCGGCCGCCGCCGGTCACACGATGCCCTGGCCGGTCCTCCTCGTCGGCGCCCTGATCTGCGCGGGTGCCGCGCTCGCCCCCGACCTGGACCACAAGGCGGCGACGATCTCGCGAGCCTTCGGGCCCGTCTCGCGGACCCTGTGCGAGATCGTCGACAAGCTCTCGTACGCCGTCTACAAGTCGACTCGCAAGCCGGGCGACCCGCGGCGCTCCGGCGGCCACCGCACGCTGACGCACACCTGGCTGTGGGCGGTGACGATCGGCGCCGGGACCGCGGTCCTGGCGATCACCGGTGGCCGCTGGGCGGTCCTCGCCATTCTCTTCGTGCACATGGTGCTCGCGATCGAGGGCCTGCTGTGGCGGGCCGCCCGCGGCTCCAGCAGCGACGTGCTGGTCTGGCTGCTGGCGGCGACCAGCGCCTGGATCCTCGCCGGCGTCCTCGACAAGCCGGGCAACGGCTCGGACTGGCTGTTCACCGCACCCGGCCAGGAGTACCTGTGGCTCGGACTGCCGATCGTCCTGGGCGCCCTGGTGCACGACATCGGGGACGCGCTGACGGTGTCCGGCTGCCCGATCCTGTGGCCCATCCCGCTCGGCCGCAAGCGCTGGTACCCGATCGGCCCGCCCAAGGCCATGCGCTTCCGGGCCGGCAGCTGGGTCGAGCTCAAGGTGCTCATGCCGGTCTTCATGCTGCTCGGCGGAGTGGGTTGCGCGGCTGCGCTCAACGTCATCTGAGCCGGGACGATGCCGGGAGTTTGCCCCCGGCATCGCCGGAAGGGGAGGCTCCCGGCTCTCCCACGTCAGCCGTGATCACCCGTGCAGACCCGCGGCACGGTGCTCCGGCCCCATATGTGGCGGGCCGGAGCACGGCAGGGTCGCTCACCGCGCTGCGCTGCTGGGCTATGGCCGTGACGACCTGATGCGTCTGCTGGACGCGGCGGCGAGCGGACCGGAGGCCGGGAAGTAGCGGGTCCGAGGGTGCGCCGGGTGTGGGTCAGGTGCGGGAGGCGGCGGCGTGGCCCCTCATGCCGGCCCATCCTTGCCCGCTCCCTGCTCCGCACCCCCGTACCGCCTCTCGAACTGTGCGATCCGGCCCTCCGAGTCCACGGTCCGGGCCTTGCCCGTGTAGAAGGGGTGGCTCTCCGAGGAGATCTCTACGTCCACGACCGGGTACGTCTCGCCGTCGTCCCACTCGATGGTCTGGTCGCTCGTCGCGGTGGACCGGGTCAGGAAGGCGTATCCGGCGGCGCGGTCGCGGAAGACGACGGTGTGGTAGTCGGGGTGCTTGTCCTGCTGCATGGGTGCTCCTTGGGGGAGAGGGGCGGGGGCCGGTCAGCCGGACGGATTTTCCTCGTCGACGATGTGCATCGCGGCCTCCTCGGCCGAGGCCGCGGCGCCGTCGATGCCGACGTCGGTGGCGATCAGCCCGCTCTCGTCGTCCTCGTGCGCTCCTTCATTGGGGGCCACGAGACGACCGGAGCGGCTGACGCCCACTTCGTTGTCCCAGGGTTCGCCGTCGGTGCCCTGGCAGTCTCCGATGCCGTCCCCGTCCGACGCGGCGACGTCGGGCATCTCCTCCGCGAGGCGCTGGTCCAGGGTCTCGCCCTGTCGGCGTTCCGCGGCGGTCACCCCGGAATGTTCCACCGCCCACGGCCGCTCCGGCGGGGACCAGCCCCGGTCGAGCGGGTCACCGACGCCGTCGGAGAGCAGGGTGTCCTCGGAGTCGAGCAGCCCCGCGTCGTCCTGTACCTCGGATCCGTCGGGCTGGTAGACGTCGTCTCCCCATCCGTCGACGCTGTTCACGGGTACCTCCAGGTGATGCGGGCGAGCCCGATCCCACCGCGCTCGACGGCGGGCGCGCGGGCCACTCGGCACAGGCATCGCCCTTCGCGAACCGGGTGGTTCCCGGGCGTTCCCCGAGCCGGTGCCGATATCCAGCCTTCCACTCCGGTTCGCCACTGCGCAACGCCACACGGTCCGAGGTGGTACCGGCCCGCCCACGGAGGCAGGCCCCGGGCGCCGGTGCGACCGCCGCCACACCCGAGAGCGGACCGCACCGGCGGGGCTTCCTCACCCCTCCCAGGACCTTCTCACCCGTGCCAGGACCTCCACAGCGCCGCGTAGGCGCCGTCCGCCGCGACCAGCTGATCGTGACTGCCCAGCTCGCTGATCCGGCCGTTCTCCACGACGGCGATGACATCCGCGTCGTGAGCGGTGTGCAGCCGGTGGGCTATGGCGACCACGGTGCGGCCGTCGAGGACGCGGGCCAGCGAGCGTTCCAGGTGACGGGCCGCACGCGGGTCGAGCAGCGAGGTCGCCTCGTCCAGGACCAGGGTGTGCGGATCGGCGAGGACCAACCGGGCCAGGGCGATCTGCTGGGCCTGGGCCGGGGTGAGCGCGAGCCCGCCCGAGCCGACCTCGGTGTCCAGACCGTCGTCCAGCGCCCGCGCCCAGCCGTCCGCGTCGACCGCCCCGAGCGCCGCCCACAGCTCGGCGTCGGCCGCTCCCGTCCGGGCGAGCAGCAGGTTGTCGCGCAGCGAGCCCACGAAGACGTGGTGCTCCTGGTTGACCAGGGCCACGTGGGAGCGGACCGCCTCGGCGGGCATCCGGGACAGTTCGGCGCCCCCGAGCGTGACGCGACCCTCCCGGGGCGCGTAGATCCCGGCGAGCAGCCTGCCCAGCGTGGACTTGCCCGCGCCCGACGGTCCCACCAGGGCGAGCCGGGTGCCTGGGGTGACCTCCAGGGAGACCTCGCGCAGTACGTCCACTCCGGCCCGGTAGCCGAAGCGCACCTCGTTCGCGCGCACGTCCCGCCCGTCCGGGATCATCTCCGGGTCGCCCGCGTCCGGCTCGATGTCCCGGACGCCGACCAGCCGGCCCAGCGACACCTGGGCGACCTGCAGCTCGTCGTACCAGCGCAGGATCAGGCCCACCGGGTCGACGAGCATCTGCGCGATGAGCGCGCCCGTCGTCAGCTGCCCCACACCGATCCAGCCCTGCAGGACGAAGACCCCGCCGATCATCAGGACCGAGCAGAGGATCACCACGTGGGTGACGCCGATGACCGGGAAGAGCACCGTGCGCAGCCACAGGGTGTAGCGCTCCCAGGCCGTCCACTCCTTGATCCGGCGCTCCGACAGCTCGATACGGCGCTCGCCCAGGCGGTGCGCCTCGACGGTACGGCCCGCGTCCACGGTCTCGGCGAGGGCGGCGGCGACGGCGGCGTAACCGGCGGCCTCGGAGCGGTAGGCGGACGGTGCGCGCTTGAAGTACCAGCGGCAGCCGATCAGCAGGACGGGCACGGCGACCAGCACGGCGGGAGCGAGCGGCGGCGCGGTCACGGCGAGCCCGCCGAGCAGCAGTGCCACCCACACCACGCCGATGGCGAGCTGCGGCACGGCTTCGCGCATCGCGTTGGCGAGCCGGTCGATGTCCGTGGTGATGCGGGACAGCAGGTCACCCGTGCCGGCCCGCTCCAGGACGCCGGGCGGCAGCCCGACCGACCGTACGAGGAAGTCCTCGCGCAGATCGGCCAGCATCCGCTCGCCGAGCACGGCCCCGCGCAGCCGTACCTCGCGTACGAACAGGGCCTGCACGACGAGCGCGACGACGAACAGGGCGACGGTGCGTTCCAGATGGAGCTCGCGTGCGTGGTCCGAGACGCGCTCGACGATCGCGCCCAGCAGGTAGGGGCCTGCCATCGAGGCCACCACGGCGACCGTGTTGGCGGCTATGAGCAGCAGGAAGGCCCGGCGGTGCCGTCGGAAGAGTTCGGCCACGTAGGCGCGTACGGTCGCGGGGGCACCGACGGGCAGGGTGTGCGCCGTGGTCGGGGCCGCCGGGTCGTACGCCGGTGGCGCCACGCCGATCATGCGGTCTCCTCGATTTCTTCCAGTTCCTTCAGTACGCCGCTCAGGTCGGCCTCGTCATCGGTCTCCCGCGTCACCACGGCCCGGTATCGCGGCTCACCACGTACCAGCTCGCGGTGTACGCCGACGGCCGCGACCTTGCCCTCGTGCAGCAGAACGACCCGGTCCGCGTGGTCCAGGAGCAGCGGCGAGGAGGTGAACACGACCGTCGTACGCCCGGTGCGCAGGGCGCGCACGCCGTCGGCGATCCGGGCCTCGGTGTGCGAGTCGACGGCGGAGGTCGGCTCGTCCAGGACCAGCACCCCGGGGTCCGTGATCAGCGACCGGGCCAGAGCCAGGCGCTGGCGCTGGCCGCCGGACAGGGAGCGCCCACGTTCGGTGATGCGGGTCTCCATCGGATCCTCGGCGTCCAGCGAACCCTGGGTGAGCGCGTCCAGGACGTCGCCGCACTGCGCGGCGGTCAGTGCGGCCTCGGCGCTGACGAGACCCGAGGAGGGCACGTCGAGCAGCTCGCGCAGCGAGCCGGACAGCAGCACCGGGTCCTTGTCCTGGACGAGGACGGCCGTACGGGCGGAGTCGAGTGGCAGCTCGTCGAGCGGTACGCCCCCGAGGAGTACCGAGGTGCCCTCCTCCGCGGGATGGCCACCCAGCCGCGCGGCGAGCACACCCGCCGCGTCCGGGTCGCCGCACACCACGGCGGTGAGGCGTCCGGCGGGCGCGAGCAGCCCGGTCGCGGGGTCGTACAGATCGCCGTCCGGTACCTCGGCCGAGCGCGATCCGCCGCTGTCCATGGCACGTTCCAGGGACAGCACCCGGGCGGCGCGCTTGGCGGACGGGCGGGAGAAGGAGTAGGCCATCGCGATCTCCTCGAAGTGCCGCAAGGGATACGTGAGCAGCATGACCGCGCTGTACACGGTGACGAGCTCGCCGACCGTGATCCGGCCGCCGTGGGCCAGGTGAACGCCGCGCCAGATGACGGCGATCATCAGCAGGCCGGGCAACAGCACCTGGATGGCCGAGATCAGCGACCACATCCGGGCGCTGCGCACGGCCGCGCGGCGGACCTCCTGAGAGGCGCGGCGGTAGCGGTCGAGGAACAGTTCCTCCCCGCCGATGCCGCGCAGCACGCGCAGGCCCGCGACGGTGTCCGAGGCCAGCTCGGTGGCGCGTCCGGCCTTCTCGCGCTGGAAGTCCGCGCGCCGGGTGGCACGGGGCAGCAGCGGCAGCACGGCGAGTGCCAGGACGGGCACGCCCACCGCGACGAGTACGCCGAGCGCGGGCTGGTAGACGACCAGACCGACACAGACCAGCACGACGGTCAGGGCGGCCGCCGCGAACCGCGACAGGGCCTCCACGAACCAGCCGATCTTCTCGACGTCGCCGGTCGAGACCGCGACGACCTCGCCGGCCGCGACACGCCGCGTCAGGGCAGAGCCCAACTGGGCGGTCTTGTGGGCAAGGAGCTGTTGGACGCGCGCGGCGGCGGTGATCCAGTTGGTGACCGCGGCCCGGTGCAGCATGGTGTCGCCCAGCGTGATGCAGGCACCGCACAGCACCAGCAGCCCGCCGGTCAGGGCGAGTCGGGTGCCGGAGCGGTCGACGACGGCCTGGACGGCGAGGCCGACGCAGAACGGCAGCCCGGAGACGGCCACGAAGTGCAGCAGCCCCCAGGCGAGGGCCTTGAACTGCCCGCCGAGCTGATTCCGGCCGAGCCACCACAGGAATCGGGGCCCCGAGCGTGCGTCCGGCACACCCGGGTCGGGATAGGGAAGGTCTTGAATCTGCATGACGTCCCAGTGGCTCGTGTAAGGGGTGGGGTCAGGGAATGGGGTCGGGGAGAAGCCGTGGGGTTCCGGCGACCGGCCGACCGCGGGGGGTCGGCAGCAAACCGTGAAAGGTTCGCGTCATGGCGCGACCGGAAGCAAACGATTTTTCACCCGTGGACATGGATTCAGGACAGCGAATCGGGATACGAGTTCGGGAGACGCGAGTTCGGGGCAGGGGCTCCGAGGCAGGGCTGGGACCACCTCCGACGCACCGAAAGCGTGCCCGGAAAGGCAACGCCTGCCCGAGAAGTCGGGGGGGTAGGGGTTATTCGTCCGATACGTGATGCAACGATGGGCCGCATGCGAATAGACGGTGCGAGGCGTACGGGGTTCACCACTGTGGCGTGCGGTGTCCTTGCCGTGTTCCTGTCGGCCTGCGGTGGTTCGCAAGGCGGGAGCGGCGCGGTGAAGGGGCACGGCGGAGCCGGCGGCAAGGCCGAACACGCTCCCGCGCGCACCGTCGACCTCACCCGGATACCGAATGTCGGCGACCGTCTGCGGGCCCGGATCCCATCCAACTCCCACCAGGTCGTGGCGGTCTACGGCGAGGGCAGGGACTCCGCCGACTCCACCGTCGTGCTGTATGAGAAGTCCGGCTCCACCTGGGAGGTACGGCGTTCCTGGCGCGCTCACAACGGGGTGAAGGGCTGGACCACCGACCATCACGAGGGCGACAAGCGCAGCCCCGTCGGGGTGTTCTCGCTCACCGACGCGGGCGGAGTGCTCGACGACCCGGGCGCCCTGCTTCCGTACGACCACTCGACGGCCTATCAGGCGCCCCGCGACTGGGCCAGGTCGCACTGGCACGACTTCGACTACGTCGTCGCCATCAACTACAACCGCCGGGTGGGCACCCCGCCCGACAACCCGGACCGCCCCCTGGGTGAGACGAAGGGCGGAAGCATCTGGCTGCACATGGACCACGGCAGCGGTACGTCCGCGTGCGTCAGCGTGCCCAAGTCGGCCATGGAGTATCTCCTGCGGACGCTCGACCCGAATCAGCACCCTGTCATCGTGATGGGGGACAGGGCCGATCTGAAGGTGTAGCCACCGTGGCCGAACGGGCCGCCCCATGAGGTGCGGTCCCCGAGTACCCATTGCGGGGCGGGCCGACTCCCCCGTAGAACACCGCACATGAGAAGACGGATCGTCATGTCCATGCTCGCCGGAGTGATTCTCTCGGCAGGCACCTTCCTGGGGGCGGGCCCGGCTGCCGGGACGCCCATCAATGCGCCCGCCGAATTCGGCACCGACTGGCACGACCCCTTGACCGCCGCCCCGCCGGTGGCGAAACCCGCCACCAAGTCCTGTGCGGTGACGGTGGCCGAGGCGCAGTTTCGTGACTTCACGCCGTATCGGGGCACGTACGCACCGCCGAGCGGCTGCGGCGACCGCTGGAGCAAGGTCGTCCTGCGACTCGACGGCAAGGTCAAGGGACGCCAGTTCGACCGGCTCGGATATCTGCACATAGGTGGGGTGGAGATCCTCCGCACCTCCACCCCGGAGCCCTCGCCCGACGGCATCGAGTGGTCCGTCGAGAAGGACGTGACCAGGTACAGCGACACGTTCCGGCGCGACGGCGACGTCGAGATGCTCATCGGAAACGTCGTCGACGGCACGTACACGGGAGCCCTCGACGTGAAGGTGACCCTGACCTTCTACGCCGAGGGTGGCGCCGTGAAGCCCGCCGCGACCCCCGACCGTGTCCTCACCCTCCAGGACGGCACCCTCACCACCCCGCGCAACAGCGAGCGCGTCGTCGCCGAGGTGTACGCGACCGGCTCCGGCGGCGGCTGCGAGGAGTACTGGTACCTGACGGTGCCCGACCCCGCCCCGTACTCCTGCAAGGCGGACAACGGCCCTTACCGGGAGGTGCAGATCAAGGTCGACGGCCAACTCGCGGGCATCGCCGAGCCGTTCCCGACCGTGTGGACCGGCGGCTGGTCGAACCCCTTCCTCTGGTACGTGATCCCGGGCCCGCGCGCCTTCGACATCAAGCCGATCGAATACGACCTGACGCCCTTCGCCGGCCTCCTCGACGACGGTCGTCCGCACCGGATCGACGTCTCCGTCGTGGGCGTCCCCGCGGGGCAGACCGGCTGGAGCACCCCGGTCAACGTCCTCGTCTGGCAGGACGCGAAGCGCGCGCACGTGAGCGGCGCGCTCACCGCGGCCAAGGCGGGCGACCTGTCCAACACCTCGACGTACACGCCCGGTTCGGAAGAACGTCTCGACACCGAGGGCGGACACCGCCTGACGACCGCCGGATACGTCGACACCTCGCACGGCCGGGTGTGGACCACCGTGCGTCGCGCCCTCGCCAACACCTCCGCGCACCGCTGGACCGACGGCGAGAACACGGACGCGCTCAAAGCCACCTGGACCGACGACGAGACGGTCACCGTCGACGGGCGCGGGCCGGTCGTCGTGACGCGCACCCACCGCACGTACTCCATGGACGGCACCACGACGCTCGGCGCGGACGACCGGTTGCGGACCGTTCTGACGCTCGGCGACCGGGCCGCGGTCGAAGAGACGCGCGGCGGCCGGCATGCCACGTGGTCCCGGCTCGACGACACGTACGCGGGAGACGCGACCTATACCGCGAACGTGCCGCGCGAGCAACGGCATGCCGTCGGCACGACCAGCGAGCGCTATCGGCTGCACGGCTCGGACGGCTGCTACGACCGCGTACTGGTCACCGTGCAGGGAGTGCTGACGCGGGACCGCAGCGACTGCTGAGCCTGTGGGGGCCCTGGGTGGGCAACGGCATGTCCGTTCCAGGATTTACATGGACGTGACACAGAGGTATCCGGCGGCATCAGCAACTCCTCAATGGTGATCGCTGCGGAAGGAAGTTTCCGCATACCAGAAGTTCCCTCGGAGGAGTGCCCGTGCCGCCGTCTGTACCGTCCCCGCGACGCGTCGCACGCATACTGCGTACCTCACTGTTCGCGCAGGTCGCCTGTGCACTCGTACTCGGAATCGTCGTCGGAAGGTTGTGGCCGGACACGGCCACGACCTTCCAGCCGCTCGGCGACGGTTTCGTACGCCTCATCAAGGCGGTCATCTCACCGCTCGTGTTCTGTGTGGTGGTCGTCGGCATCACCAAGGCCGGTGGTCTGAAGGCCTTCGGCCGGATCGGACTCAAGGCCCTGATCTGGTTCGAGGTCGCGTCCACCGCCGCACTGTTCCTCGGGCTGATCGCGGCCAACGTCGTCGGTCCGGGCTGGGGCATGCATGCCGACCCCTCGAAGCTCGACGCCTCGGCCGTCGACGGCAAGACCGGCGGCGGCTCGCTCCCGTCGACCGGCGAATTCATCCTGAACGCGCTGCCGCAGAGCGCGGTCGGGGCCTTCGCCGAGAACTCCCTGCTCCAAGTCCTCGTCCTCGCCTGCCTGGTGGGTGCCGCGCTGCTGCACCTCGGCAACGCAAAGGTGCCCCAGGTGTTGCCCGCCATCGAGCAGGTCCAGGACGTCGTCTTCGCGATCGTCGGCTTCATCATGAAGCTGGCCCCGCTCGCGGTGTTCGGCGCGATGGTCCACCTGGTGGGGGAGTACGGGCTCGGCGTCATCAAGACGTACGGCAAGCTGATCGTTCTGTGCTACGCGGTCGCGCTGCTGTTCCTCGCGCTGCTCGCCGTCGCCCTGAAGGCGGTCACCGGACTCAGCCTCTGGAAGTTCGTCCGCTATACCCGCGAGGAGATGCTGCTCGCACTCGGTACCGCCTCCAGCGAGACCGTCATGCCCCGCATGATGCAGAAGCTGCGCCAGGCGGGCTGCCGCGACGACGCCGTGGGCCTGGTCCTGCCCACCGGCTACTCCTTCAATCTCGACGGCGCCTCGATCTACCTGTCCATCGGCACGCTGTTCATCGCGCAGGCAGTGGGGGTGGATCTGAGCCTGGGCCAGCAGATCACCGTCGTCCTGGTGCTCATGCTGACCAGCAAGGGCATGGCGGGCGTGCCCGGTTCCGCCTTCCTCGCGCTGTCGGCGACGGCCTCCTCGCTCGGGGTCATTCCCGCCGGAGCCGTGGCCCTCCTCCTGGGCGTGGACCGCATCATGGACTCGATGCGCGTCGCGACCAACCTGCTCGGCAACTGTGTCGCCGTCTTCGCGGTGTCCCGCTGGGAGGGCGCGCTTGACACGGAGCGGGCGAAGAAGATGCTGGACGGCGAGATCGCGTTCGTGGAGGAGGACGGCGAACCGCGGACGCAGGAGTCTGCGACGCAAGGACCGGGGCCCGAGTCGGCCAAGGCGGAAATCCCCGCCCGGTCGACCAAGGAGCCCACCCCCGAGGTCGGTTGACCGACCAGGGACGGGTCACCGACCTGGAGCCCCGGGACGGGTCACCGACCTGGAGCCTGGAAAAGGGCCGCGCGCTCCCACTCCAGCTGTACGGAGTGGGAGCGCGCGGCCCGTCGCGTTGTCCGCCGCGCCTCGTGTCCGCCGACGGCAACCCCTCAGCAGCGGTGCTCGAGCCTCGGCATGCCGTCCACCAGCGTGTCCAGCAGCCCCCCGAGCACCTCGCGCTGCTCGTCCGTCAACGGCGCCAGGATCTCCTCCGCGGCCGACCGGCGCGCGCCGCGCAGCTCCCGCAGTGCCGTGCGCCCGTCGTCCGTGACCTCGATCCGGATGACCCGCCGGTTGGTGGGATCGGGGACCCGGCGCACCTTCCCGCTCGCCTCCAGGCCGTCGACCAGCGTGGTCACGGCCCGGGGCACCACCTCCAGGCGCTCGGCGAGATCGGCCATGCGCGGCGGTGAGCTGTAGTGCGCGAGCGTGCGCAGCAGCCGTGACTGGGCCGGGGTGATGCCCAGCCCGCGCTGCTCCAGATGCCGCTTCTGGATTCGGTGCACACGGCGGGTCAGCCGCAGCAACTGCTCGGCGAGCAGGCCGTCGGCATCGGGGGTGGTCATGCGGGAACAATATCAGGATGCGGTTCATTGTGAGTATAGGTAACAATGAGCTAAGCTCCGACAGTCATCCTTTCCCTGCCCTGTGTAACCGTCGTCTCACCTCCCGTAGGAGCCCATGCGTCCCGACCGATCCACCTGGACCCCGTCACCCGCCGAGGATGAACAGCCACGGCAGGTGCGTCGCATCCTGAAGTTGTTCCGGCCCTACCGCGGCCGCCTGGCGATCGTCGGCCTGCTGGTCGGCGCCGCGTCGCTCGTCACCGTCGCGACCCCCTTCCTGCTGAAGGAGACCCTGGATGTCGCGATCCCCCAGGGTCGCACCGGTCTGCTGAGCCTGCTCGCGCTGGGCATGATCCTCAGTGCGGTCGTCACCAGCATCTTCGGCGTCCTGCAGACCCTGATCTCCACGACCGTCGGTCAGCGCGTCATGCACGACCTGCGCACCGCCGTCTACGGCCGGCTGCAGCGCATGTCGCTCGCCTTCTTCACCCGGACCCGCACCGGCGAGGTCCAGTCCCGCATCGCCAACGACATCGGCGGCATGCAGGCGACCGTGACGTCCACCGCCACCTCGCTGGTCTCCAACCTCACCAGTGTGGTCGCCACGATCATCGCGATGATCGCCCTGGACTGGCGGCTCACCATCGTGTCGCTGCTCCTGCTGCCGGTCTTCGTGTGGATCAGCCGGCGCGTCGGCAACGAACGCAAGAAGATAGCCACCCAGCGTCAGAAGCAGATGGCCACGATGGCCGCCACCGTCACGGAGTCGCTCTCCGTGAGCGGCATCCTGCTCGGGCGCACCATGGGCCGCGGCGATTCGCTCACCAAGGCGTTCGAGGCCGAGTCCGACAGCCTGGTCGACCTCGAGGTGAAGTCGAACATGGCGGGCCGCTGGCGCATGTCCGTGATCGGCATCGTCATGGCCGCCATGCCGGCCGTCATCTACTGGGCGGCGGGCATGGCCCTCCAGTTCGGCGGCCCGGCCGTGTCGATCGGCACGCTCGTCGCCTTCGTCTCGCTCCAGCAGGGCCTGTTCCGGCCGACGGTCAGCCTGCTGTCCACCGGCGTGCAGATCCAGACCTCGCTCGCGCTCTTCCAGCGCATCTTCGAGTACCTCGACCTGCCCATCGACATCACCGAGCCGGAGCGCCCGGTTCACCTCGACCAGGTCAAGGGCGAGATCCGCTTCGAGGGCGTCGAGTTCCGCTACGACGACAAGAGCGGCCCGATCCTCGAGGGCATCGACATCACCGTCCCCGCGGGCGGCAGTCTCGCCGTCGTCGGTCCGACCGGCTCCGGCAAGTCCACGCTCAGCTATCTGGTGCCACGGCTGTACGACGTCACGGGCGGCCGTGTCACGCTGGACGGCGTCGACGTACGGGACCTCGACTTCGACACGCTCGCCCGCGCGATCGGCGTCGTGTCCCAGGAGACGTACCTCTTCCATGCCTCGGTCGCGGACAACCTGCGCTTCGCCAGGCCCGACGCCACCGACGAGGAGCTGCAGGCGGCGGCCAGGGCGGCCCAGATCCACGATCACATCGCGTCGCTGCCCGACGGGTACGACACGGTCGTGGGTGAACGCGGCCACCGGTTCTCCGGCGGTGAGAAGCAGCGCCTCGCCATCGCCCGCACGATCCTGCGGGACCCGCCGGTCCTCATCCTCGACGAGGCGACCAGCGCCCTGGACACCCGCACGGAGCACGCCGTGCAGGAGGCCATCGACGCCCTGTCGGCCAACCGGACCACGCTCACCATCGCGCACCGGCTCTCCACCATCCGTGGCGCCGACCAGATCGTCGTCCTGGACTCCGGTCGCGCGGTCGAACGCGGCACGCACGAGGAGCTGTTGGAGCGGGAGGGACGCTATGCGGCACTGGTCCACCGGGACGCCCAACTGGAGCCGACAAGATGACGATATGCCGGGTTTGTGAGCATGAGCGGGTTACCGTGCCCGCATGCAGATGAACACTCCGCCACGGAGCACGATTCGACTGACGCGCCGGGGCCGGGTCGCCCTCATCGCGACCGGAGCCGTCGTGGCGGCCACCGCCGTGGCGGTGCCGCTGCTCACCCTGACCATGGAGGGCGAGGAGACGCGGCCCACGTCCCTCGTCATCCCGGAGGGCTGGCGCACTGGCCAGGTCTACGAGGCCGTCGACAAGGCTCTCGCACTGCCCCTGGGTTCCACCAAGAAGTCCCTGGCCAAGGCCAACCTCAAGTTGCCCAGCGACGCGGAGGGCAACCCCGAGGGCTACCTCTACCCGGCGACGTACCGCCTCGACAGGACGGCGACCCCCGAGTCCCTGCTGGCGCAGATGGTCAACACCGCGAACAAGAAGTTCCGGGGCAGCCCGGTCACGGCGGGCGCCCAGCGCAACGCGATGAACGTCTATCAGGCGGTCACCATCGCGAGCATCATCCAGTCCGAGGCCGCCACCAAGCCCGACATGGCCAAGGTGGCGCGGGTCATCTTCAACCGCCTGGAGCGGGGCATGCCGCTGCAGATGGACTCGACGCTCAACTACGCGCTGAACCGCTTCACGCTGAGCACGACCACGAACGACACGAAGCTCGAGAGCCCCTACAACTCGTACCAGCGCATGGGGCTGCCGCCCACACCGATCGCCAACCCCGGCGAGGACGCGATGCGCGCCGCGATCAATCCCACCCCGGGCGACTGGCTGTACTTCGTCACGGTCAAGCCGGGCGACACCCGGTTCACGGCCAGCTACGAGGAACATCAGAGGAACGTCGCCGAATTCAACCTGCTCCGCAGGCGCGCCTCGCCCTCGACCACGCCCTCGAACTCCACCTCGACCGCGGTCCCGGGCTCGCCGTCCGCCTCGGCCGCGCGCTGAAGCCGGATGTCCGATGCCGGACCCGGCCCACGAGGTCTCCTGGGCCGGCCACGGGGCATCAGGCGCCGACGGTCACTCCCGCCAGCAGCCGCCTGATGTCCCGTACCGCCGCGCGCCCGGCCCGGTTGGCGCCGATCGTGCTGGCCGAAGGGCCGTATCCGACCAGATGGATCCGGGGATCGGCGAGCGTGCGCGTCTCCTCGACGCGGATGCCACCGCCCGGTTCACGCAGCCGCAGCGGTGTCAGATGGTCGAGGGCGGCCCGGAAGCCGGTCGCCCACAGGATGACGTCCGCGTCGACGTGACGGCCGTCGGCCCATGCGACGCCGTCCGGGGTGATTCGGTCGAACATCGGCTGCCGGTCCAGCACACCGTCGGCCAGAGCCTGCCGGATCGCGTCGTTCAGCGGCAGCCCCGTCACCGACACGACACTCTTGGGCGGCAGCCCCTGGCGGACCCGTTCCTCCACGAGCGCGACGGCCGCGCGCCCGACGTCCTCGGTGAAGGGCCCCTCACGGAAGACGGGCGGTCGCCGTGTCACCCAGGTGGTCGCGGCCGCGTACGGGGCGATCTCCATCAGATGCTGGGTGCCGGACGCGCCGCCGCCCACGACGACGACCCGCTGCCCGGCGAACTCCTCGGGCCCCGGGTACTGCGCCGTGTGCAACTGCCGCCCCCGGAAGGTCTCCTGGCCCGGGTAGCGCGGCCAGAACGGCCGGTCCCAGGTGCCCGTGGCATTGATCAGCGCCCGCGTCGACCACGTGCCGTCGGAGGACTCGACCAGCAGCCGCCCGCCGGAACCCTCCCGCACGGCCCGCACGTCCACCGGCCGACGCACCCGCAGGTCGAAGGTGCGCTCGTAGGCGTCGAAGTACTCCGCGATCACCTCGGAGGACGGCCGCGCCGGGTCGGCGCCCTGCAGTTCCATACCTGGCAGGGAGTGCATCCCGTGCACCTTGCCGTACGTCAGCGACGGCCACCGGAACTGCCAGGCGCCGCCCGGACGCGGTGCGTGATCCAGCACCACGAAGTCCCGCTCCGGCTCGAAACCGCCCCGCCGCAGGTGATAGGCGCTGGACAGCCCTGCCTGCCCAGCGCCTATGACGACGACATCGACCTTGCGGACTTCACGCGCCTGCGCCCCGGTGTTGTTCACGCTTCCACCAACCCGGCCGGGGTGCGGGATCTTCCCGAAAGGCGACGCCTGTGAGCCACCCGACGCCCGACCCGTCGGGTCGGCGTCCGCTCGCGACCAGGACCAGGACCAGGACCAGGACCAGGACCAGGACCGGGACCAGGACCGGGACCAGGACCAGGACCGGGACCAGGACCAGGACCGGGACCCGGGCGCCGCGCCCGGCCGCCCTGGTCGGCAGCAGCCCCGGGGCCGCCAGATCCGGGATCACCCCCTCCTCGAACCAGTGCGCCTCCTCGAGATGCGGGGATACCCGGAGAGAACGAACTGCTCGATGCCCAGCGCGTGGTACTCCTCGATCCGGTCGGCGACCTCGGCATGGCTGCCTACGAGAGCGGTACCCGCGCCACCCCGGACGAGACGCACCCCCGCCCACAGGTTCGGCGAGATCTCCAGCCGGTCGCCGGTTCGCCTGGGGGCGGCCGTCGCCGCCGGTCGGCAGGGACCGGTGCGGATGGACGGTCATCAGGAGTCCTTGTAGACGCGGGGCGTGGTGGTGGAGGGCGGCAGGCCGCCGTTGAAACGCGTGTCCACGAAGGCGGCGAAGTCGACCTTGCCCGGGATCAGTTTCAGCTCGGTGAAGGTGTCCGCGATCCGCTGCTCCGAGGAGATGAGCGGCTTGTCGACGGCGACCGCGATCCGGTGTCCCCGGACACCCCCGTCCCGGACACGCCGGAGGCGGTCACCCCAGGAACGACAACCTGACCTGACGCCGGGGGTTGTCCCTGTTCGTGTCCACCAGGACGACGGATTGCCAGGTTCCCAGCTCCAGCGCTCCACCGATCACGGGGAGCGTCGCGTGGGGCGGGACGATGGCCGGGAGTACATGGTCCCGGCCATGACCTGGGGAGCCGTGCCGATGCTGCCAGCGGTCGTCTGCCGGGAGGAGTTGGTGGAGGGCGGCCAGGAGGTCGTCATCACTGCCCGCGCCGGTCTCGATCACGGCCAGGCCCGCCGTCGCGTGGGGCGTGAAGACATTGAGCAGGCCGTCCCGGCCGGGGGCCACTTCCCGTAGGAACGATGCGCACGCTGCGGTCAGGTCGTACACGGTCTCCGTGGAGCCGGTCGTCACGTTGATGGTCCGCGTAGTGAAAGAGTCAGCCATGACTCCATCCTCACGCCAAGGTCCCTCCCGAGTACGGGAGGGACCTTGGTCACGGAGGAAAGGGAGGAAGTTTCCTCAAGTTCCTCAGCGGCAAGTTCCCATACTCCCGTGGGGCGTTCCCGCGTTCCCGGCGTCCATCAGTTCGTTCCGCGTGTCGGCGACCCCCTGACTGTCAACGCCGGGGTTCCTGCCGGCGAAGGCTCGGACGTCTTCCTTTAACCGAGGGCTGTTGCGGGCGCCGCGACGCGCGGATGCGTTGTCCGGCGCGGCCGCGCCCCGTCTTCCCTGTCGCGCAGCTTGGTGGTGGGGGCGCGAGTGGTGGACGCTGCGGGGTCTGGAGGGGAGTACGGTGGTCTTACCGAGCGCACCTCGCATGCCGTCATCCGTTTCGGCGTCGCTCTCGGGGAACGGCAAGGCCGGAGCACATGCAGTCCGGCCGGAGATGAGCCGCCCCATGCCTCCAGGCCCGTACCGTCGCGCCGTTTTCCGTATCCCGTTCCGCGCCCCGCGATAGCGGACCTCTTGGTTTCGGAGGCGTTCCGGTGGCCTTCCGAGGCATTCCGGCACCTCGTGCGCCTCAGATCGACGACCTTGCGCGGGCCTCAGATCGATGACTGATGAAATGCATGCGCAACTCATGTATTCACGGGACGCGATTTCCGGCCGCCGCCGAGGCCGCTCCGAACCGACCGCCGAGATGGTCTCCGGACTGACCTGCCTCATCTGCGGCACCGACCAGCGGCAGACGCGGTCGGCGCACGCCGGGACATCGTCGGCGCTTCACACACCAGTGACCACCGAAGTGAAATGACAAGGAAGCGCATGAGTCTGATGAGTTTGGGAGTGCTCGCCTCCTCCCGCAAGGAGAACGAGTTCCGCCTGCCGTTGCACCCCGACCACCTCGGCCGGATCGCCCCGGACGTACGCGAAAGGATCTTCCTCGAACAAGGCTACGGCCGACGGTTCGGTGTCGGCGACGACGCGCTGCGGCCGCTCGTGGCAGGACTGCGCTCCCGAGAGCAGCTCGTCGCCGAGTGCGATGTCCTGCTGCTGCCCAAGCCGATGCACGACGACATCGCCGAGCTGCGCGAGGGCCAAGTGCTGTGGGGATGGCCGCACTGCGTGCAGGACGAGAAGATGACCCAGATCGGCATCGACCGGCGGCTGACGCTCGTCGCTTGGGAGGCCATGAACCACTGGACCTCCAAGGGTGCCTTCAGCGTCCATGTGTTCCACAAGAACAACGAGCTCGCAGGCTACTGCTCGGTACTGCACGCCCTGCAGCTCGGCGGGCTGACCGGTAGCTATGGCCGGCGCCTGCGCGCGGTGGTCATCAGCTTCGGTGCCACCGCGCGCGGAGCTGTCACGGGCCTGGGCGCCATGGGAGTCTCCGACGTCACGGTGCTCACCCAACGCGCCGCGGCGGCCGTGGCCTCGCCGATGCCGTCGGTCGTGATGGGCCACTTCGAGGAGCAGGAGGACGATCCGTCCCGTCTGCGGGCGTTCACCGCGGCCGGTTCCGTGCCACTGGCGGAGTACCTGGCCGGGTTCGACATCATCGTCAACTGCATCCTGCAGGACACCGACGCACCGCTGACGTTCGTCACCGACGAGGAACTCGCCCTGTTCCGGCCGGGCACCTTCTTCATCGACGTCGCCTGCGACGAGGGCATGGGCTTCGCATGGGCTCGGCCGACCACCTTCGGCGATCCCATGCCCACCGTCGGGCCGGGCTGCCACTACTACGCGGTGGATCACAGCCCGTCCCACATGTGGAACTCGGCCACGTGGGAAATCAGCGAGGCGCTCCTTCCCTACCTGCGCAAGGTCATGAGAGGCCCCGCTGCCTGGGAGGCCGACGCCACGGTCAGGAACGCCATCGAGATCCGCGACGGCGTCGTCCGCAACCCGAAGATCCTCTCCTTCCAGCACAGGACCGCCGCGTACCCCCACCCCGTCGAGGTCCCGGCGCCGGCGGCTGCGCCGCGCCCCGCCGCGCAGCCGGCCTGACGGCGCACGTCCGTCGAGGATGGCTCGCGAGGTAGTGAGGATCCGCGGAAGGCCGGAATACGCCCAGGAGTATGCGCGGCCCGCGGTCACGGCGGCATGGGCGGAAAGTGGTACTTGTCGCGCCCGGATGAGCGTGCCGTGGTAAAGTTGACAGTAGTTGCAGTTGTGGTTCCCGTAAACTTCAAGTGCCTTTGATGACTTTATGTCGTCAGGCATTTTTGTATTCCCGGTGCTTTTCCGGACGGGGTTCATTACGGTGACGCGGCGGTTCACATGGTGTGGGCCCCTGGGTACTGCCCCGAAGGAGATTTGACATGGCTACTGGCACCGTTAAGTGGTTCAACGCGGAAAAGGGCTTCGGTTTCATCGAGCAGGACGGCGGCGGTCCGGACGTCTTCGCTCACTACTCGAACATCGCCGCCCAGGGCTTCCGTGAGCTCCACGAAGGCCAGAAGGTGAACTTCGACGTCACCCAGGGCCAGAAGGGCCCGCAGGCGGAGAACATCACTCCCGCGTGACGTCGACCGTATGAGACGGCTGGGACCCACCTTTTATGGTGGGGTCCCAGCTTGTTTTTTTATGGCGCTGATGTGGCCGGATGCATCCGGCCTTAAATTCGGCTCGTTCTTGCAATTCGTTCGGCTCATTCCTGCCGAGAATTCCTCGATACGTGCCATATCGAGGAAGGTTCTCCATGAACCGCTCAGCTCGTACGGGCGACCGTTTTTCCAAGACCCGCAAGGACGGCTTCGCCGGTTCCGGCGGGGGTGCCCGATCCCGCTTGCAGGGCGGCCAGGGGCGCCCCGGCGCCCGTTCAGGTGGCAACGGGCGCGGCCCCTCCGCACCGCAGGGTGAGTTCGCACTGCCGGAGACCATCACCCCGGCCCTCCCCGCGGTGGCGACCTTCGGTGAACTGGACCTCCCCGTCGAGTTGCTGGAGACGCTCACCAGCCTCGGCGTGAACGAGCCGTTCCCGATCCAGGCCGCCACGCTGCCGAACTCCCTCGCGGGACGGGACGTCCTGGGCCGCGGGCGCACCGGATCGGGCAAGACGCTCGCATTCGGCCTCGCGCTCCTCGTGCGTACGGCCGGACGACGGGCCGAAGCCCGCAAGCCGCTGGCCCTGATCCTCGTACCCACGCGCGAGTTGGCCCAGCAGGTCTCCGATGCGCTCACTCCGTACGCCCGGTTGTTGAAGCTGCGGCTGGCCACCGTGGTTGGTGGCATGTCGATCGGCAGGCAGGCCGGTGCGCTGCGCACCGGGGCCGAGGTCGTCGTCGCGACCCCGGGCCGCCTCATGGATCTCGTCGAGCGCAACGACTGCCGTCTCGACCGGGTGAGCATCACCGTCCTGGACGAGGCTGACCAGATGGCGGACATGGGCTTCATGCCCCAGGTCACCGAACTGCTCGACCAGGTACGCCCCGACGGTCAGCGCATGCTGTTCTCGGCCACGCTCGACCGCAACATCGATCTCCTGGTCCGTCGGTATCTCCATGACCCGGTGGTCCACTCGGTCGATCCCTCGGCGGGTGCGGTGACCACGATGGAGCATCACGTACTGCAGGTGCACGGTGCCGACAAGTACGCCACCGCCACCGAGATCGCCGCCCGCGACGGGCGCGTGCTCATGTTCCTGGACACCAAGCACGCCGTCGACCAGTTCACCAGGCACCTGCTGGGCAGTGGGGTGAAGGCCGCGGCGCTGCACAGCGGCAAGTCGCAGCCCCAGCGCACGCGCACGCTCGCACAGTTCAAGACCGGTCACATCACGACCCTGGTGGCGACCAATGTCGCGGCCCGCGGCATCCATGTCGACGATCTCGACCTCGTCGTCAACGTCGACCCGCCCAGTGACCACAAGGACTACCTGCACCGAGGCGGCCGTACCGCCCGTGCCGGTGAGTCCGGCAGTGTCGTCACGCTCGTTCTGCCCGGCCAGCGCCGCGACGTGATCCGTCTGATGTCCGACGCGGGCATCAGGCCCCATGTCACCCAGGTCCGCTCCGGCGAGGCGGAGTTGAGCCGTATCACCGGCGCGCAGGCTCCCTCCGGTGTTCCCATCGGCGGCAGCCGGCCGGTCACGGAGCGCCCCGAGCGCGGTGGTGCCCCCTTCCGTGGCCTGGGCACCCGCCCGGGCCGTGCAGGTGGCGAGTCCCGCCGGGCCGCCGAGGCACGCCAGACAGCCGAGGCCCGCAAGGCCGCTCGGGTTCGTCGGGGGGCGTAGCCCGAGCGCGGGATGCATGCCGCCGACGCTGATGCTCGAGAACGGCGAGGCCGCCGGCTGGGGCCGGGTCGGGTCACATGGACCGGCCTCGCCGAGGTTCACTCGTAAGCGGGACGCACTGGTGAGCCAGTGACGTACGTGGAACGCTTCGAACGCATCTCCGACGGGATGGGTGGCCCAAGGGCACGGCTGAGGCAGCTGACGGCGCGGTCAGCGGTTCGAGACGGCGGTGACCCGCCCCCCACGTGGTCACGCCCGTGCTCACCGGTCACCACACCTGGACATGAGGCTCTCCTGTGCGGCACATGTGTCGCGTATGCCGGCACGACAGGAGCATCCCGTTCCACTCGTGCGTACTATCTCTAAACTGCTGCAGGCCGTGGCAGTTGTGTCCCGCGAGTGATTGGTCCGTGTCATGTCTGAAGTCAACTCCCACGCCACAGAACTGACGTCACAGTACGTCGCTCAGGTGACGGGTGACCTTGAGCGCAATGCCAAGGAGCAGGAGCGTGTCGGTGCGGAGATCGAAGCACTGCAGGAGCAGTTGCGTGCCCTGCAGCACGATCACACCGTGCTGGTGAACATGCAGGAGGCGCTCGGCGGTCCGAACCCCGTCGTCGAGGCGGATGTCGCGGGTGCGCCGTCGGTGCCTCACCAGGCATCTGCCGAACGCAAGCCGAGCAAGGGGAAGAAGGCGGCCGCCACCGACGCGAAGAAGACGGCGTCCAAGAAGCCCGCAGCCAAGCCCGCGGTCAAGGCCGCAGTCAAGGCCGCGGCCGTGAAGGCACCCACGGCAGCGACCAAGCCGACCCTCGTCGAGCTGATCCGCGGCCACCTGGAGCAGCAGAGCGAGCCGCGTTCCGCCGCCGAGATCACTACCGCGCTCACGCAGGCCCACCCCGACCGCAGCGTGAAGACCACGGTCGTGCGCACCACCCTCGAAGGGCTGGTCGCCAAGAGCCATGCCCACCGCACCAAGCAGGGATCGTCGGTCTTCTACACCACCGTGGCCGCCTCGGAGCCCGCTCCCGCCGAGCCGCAGCCGGAGGCAGTGGCCGACTGAACTCCGCACAATCCGGTAGAGGCAGGTGTTCGCCGACCGGATCGGTGACTCCTACCCAGCCGATCCCACTTCCGCCGGATGCGGGCGGAAGGACGAGGAACTCCGACCCTCCCTTCCCGCCCTCGACCCTCGACCCTCGACGTACCGCTCGGTCCCGTAGCAGGTGCCCGCGGACAGTCCGGTACGCACGCACGCCCGCTCTCGCCCCGTCCCCGTGCTCGGACATGGGCCCCTCCATCAGCACTGCGCACAACACGTCGCAACGGCGGCCGGGGGCTCCACAGGGCGGCCTTTGTCGGTCTATACGATGAGGCGTCCTGTGGGGGGTTGGGGGAGAGAGCCTTGGGCTGGGCGGTCGACGAGCGTCGCGGTGATGCCGGGGACGGTCATGCGTACGGCGAGGGGTCCGGGGACGACCGGTCGGCGGCCGACACGAGTGACGATGCGGGCGTGCGGCCGCGCGGCGCGCTTCGCCGGCTCGCGTTGTTCGTCGTGCGCACGCTGTACGGCGAGTGGCACGGCATCGTCGTGGATCCTGTACGGCAACTCGTGCGCCGTGGGCTGTCCGGACTCCTGTTGGCGTTCGTGGCCGTCTTCGGGGTCATCTTCTTCCACGCGCTCGCCCAACATCCCACCGGTGCGGTGGCCGTGCGGCTGGTCGGCGGAGTGAAGGCCTGCCTGCCGCTGCCCCTGGTCCTGCTGCGTACGCCGGTGTCGTTGTACGTCCCCGCCCTGGACCTGCCCGTGTGGGCGGGCATCACCCAGCTGTTCTTCGCGTTCGCTCTCGCGGAACTCGCCCTCGGCCGGGCGCGGACACTGGTCATCGCGTACGCCACCACCCTGGCCGGCACCCTTATGGTCCGCGTGATGATCGCGCTCGGCCCGGGCTGGTGGGGGCTGGGCCTGCCGCCCGAGATCGGGCAGGTGCTCGACACCGGACCGTCGGCCGCTGTGGTGGGACTGTTCACCTACCTCTCGGTCATCCGGCGCGCCCCCATCGTGTTCGTGCTCACCGGCGGCTCGATGGTGTGGGAGTCGATCGTCAAACCCAATCTGGCAGGCCGTGAGCACCTGATCGCCGTGGGCTCGGCGATCGTCCTGGCGATGCTGCACGGGCGCTGCCGAAGACTGTGGCATTCCCTCGGGGCCCTGCTCTTCGCGGTGTGGTCACGCAGTGGCCTGGAGGGGCTGTTCCCGCCAAGTGGTGAGGGGCGTACGCGGGGTCCGAGGTCTCAATCGCGCTGACGGTCCCGGACCGGGAACGGCCGCCCGCGTGCTCGGTGGAACAGCGTGTTCAGAGCGTGCGGTTGAGGAGGTCGAGCAGGGCTGCCCAGTGGCGTTCGGTGGCCTTGGCGTCGTAGACGGCGGTGTCGGCCATGGTGTAGCCGTGGTGCGCACCGGTGTAGACCTCGGTGTGGTGGCGGACACCAGCCGCGGTGAACGCCTTGTCGAGGCGCTCGATCTGCTCGGGAGGCAGGGAGGCGTCCTGGTCGGCATGGCCGAAGTACAGCTCCGCGGTGACCCGGTCGGCCAGCAGGTGCGGGCTGTCGGGGGCATCGGTCGCCAGCCGGGCACCGTGGAAGCCGGCCGCGGCCGCGACCCGCTCGGGGTAGGTACCGGCGGTGCGCAGGGCCAGGCCGGCGCCCATGCAGTAGCCGGTGATGCCGACCGGTCCGTCGGTGGCCTGCGGGCAGGCGGCCAGCCAGGACAGATAGGCGCCGGCGTCGCGCATGGCCAGGTTGGGGGTCAACTTCCGGATGATCGGCATGAGTTGCTCGAACAGCGCCGGACGTCGGTCCGCGTCGATGACGTCGGGCAGTTCCACCACCGGTGCCGGCCCATGGCGGTAGAGGACGTTGGGGACCAACACGGTGTAGCCGGCCCCGGCGAGCCGGTCGGCCATCTCCTTCAGCTGAGGCCGCAGTCCGAAGGCATCCATGTAGAACAGCACCGCGGGGTGGGCGGAGTTGTCGTCGGGGTGCGCCAGATAGGCGTCGGCCGAGCCGTCCTGGGTGGGGATGTTCACGGAGGTTCCCCGCACTTCACGTACGCCGGTCATGGGTGTCCTCTTTCTTGTCTCGACTGTCTCTCGGGTGTCCCTCGGTGTTTCGGGGTGCCCCGCGTATCTCCGGCGGCCACCTGATCACGGGGGTCCCGTCGTGCAGTCTGGCACCCACGCTGCGATCGTTTCGGCAGGGCCCGTCTGTGGGGGATGGCGCGGCGGCCGGCGCGGGAGGTGGACGAGCCTGGTACCGGCAGTCCCAGGACGGCAGGGACACTGGCTGTGCGCGTCGTCCGCTCGCAGGGTGGAGTCATGACGACAACACTGATCACCGGAGCGAACAAGGGTCTCGGTTACGAGACCGCCCGCCGACTCGTCGCCGCGGGCCACACCGTCTACGTCGGCAGCCGGGACGCCGAACGCGGGCTCCGGGCCGCCGAACGGCTGGGCGCCCGGACCGTCCAACTCGATGTCACCGACGACGACTCGGTGCGGGCCGCCGTGAAGGCCATCGAGGCCGAGGGCGGGCTGGATGTACTGATCAACAACGCGGGCATCGAGGCGAGGGGCGACGGCAACACCGTGATCGGCGCCGCGGACGTGACCGCCGACATGATGCGTGAGACGTTCGAGACGAACGTCTTCGGCATGGTGCGCGTCACCCACGCGTTCCTCCCGCTGTTGCGGCGCTCGGCCGCCCCGGTGGTGGTCAACGTCAGCAGTGGGCTGGCCTCGCTGGCCCGGGTGAGCGAAGCGGGCACCCCGACGTACGCCTACCCGGGCGTCGCCTACCCGGCGTCGAAGACCACCGTCAACATGCTCACGGTGCAGTACGCGAAGGCGTTCCCGAACATGAGGATCAACGCGGTGGAGCCCGGCTTCACCAAGACCGACCTGAACGGGAACACCGGCATCCAGACCGTCGAGCAGGGCGCCGAGATCATCGTACGGACGGCGCAGATCGGCCCCGACGGTCCCACCGGGGTCTTCTTCGACGCCGAAGGCACCCTTCCCTGGTAGTCCGAGTACGTCACCACGTACGCGTCGCGCATCCTCCGACCAGATCCCCAGCCCGCCCCCAGAAAAACCAGATCCCCAGCCCCCAGAAAACAGGAGCATCGACATGACCGTGCGGTCACTTCCCGGCGGAACGTTCACCATGGCCAAGGACCTGACAGTGACCCGCGTGGGCTACGGCGCCATGCAGCTCGCAGGGCCGCATGTGTTCGGGCCGCCCGCCGACCGGGACGCCGCCCTGGCCGTCCTGCGCGAGGCCGTCGAGCGGGGGATCACGCACATCGACACCTCCGACTTCTACGGCCCGTACGTCACCAACCAGCTCATCAGGGAAGCGCTGCACCCCTACCCGGCAGACCTGCACATCGTGACCAAGGTCGGAGCCCTGCGGGACGCCGAGGGAGGCTGGCCCAAGGCGCTGTCGCGCGACGAACTGCGCCAGGCCGTGCACAGCAACCTCGAGAACCTCGGCCTGGACACACTCGACGTCGTCAACCTGCGGGTCGGAGGGCTCGACGCCCCCGAGCCGGGTTCGCTCGCCGAACCGTTCACCGTGCTCGCGGAGCTGCAGCAGGAGGGTCTGATCAGGCATCTCGGTGTCAGCACCGTCTCCGCCGAGCAGATCGAGGAAGCCCGGTCCATCGCGCCCGTGGTGTGTGTGCAGAACTTCTACAACCTCGCGAACCGCGCCGACGACGCCCTGATCGACTCCCTGGCCGAACAGGGCATCGCCTATGTGCCCTACTTCCCCGTCGGCGGCTTCTCCCCGCTGCAGTCGGACACCCTGCACGCGGTCGCGGGCCGACTGGAGACCACTCCGGTCGCCGTCGCCCTGGCCTGGCTGCTGCAGCGTTCCCCGAACATCCTGCTCATCCCCGGCACCTCCTCGGTGGCACACCTGCGCGACAACCTCGCCGCTGCCGCCCTGGTCCTTCCCGAGAAGGAGCTGGCCGAGCTGAACGGGATCGCGGTGTGAGCACCACCGCGCCGGCTCGCTCGCGGCGTACGGTACGAACTTGTTTTACACGAACGCGTTCGTTATCGTTTTGTGTCATGACCTCAGAGAAGCCCGCTCCGATCAGCCGGCGCGAACGACCGGCGAAGCCCGCCCTGACCAGGCAGGGAATCATCGACGCCGCGCTGACGATCCTTCGTGACGAGGGCCTGGGCAAGGTGACGATGCGTCGCATCGCCACGGCCCTCGACACCGGGCCCGCGTCGCTCTACGTCTACGTCCGCAACACCGGGGACCTGCACGCCCAGATCCTCGACTCCCTGCTGGCGCCGGTCAAGGTGCCCGCACCGGAGGCCGGGACATGGCGGGACCGGCTGAAGGCGCTGCTGGCCGGCTATGGCGAGGTGCTCTTCCGCCACCCGGAGATCGCCCGGATGGCGATGTCCACGCAGCCGAGCGGCCCGAACTACCTGGCGTTGGCCGACGCGATCCTCGGCCTCCTCGACGAGGGCGGGGTGTCGGGCCGGGAAGCGGCCTGGGCCCTGGACTTGCTGCTGCTGTATCCCACCGCCGTGGCCGTCGAACACAGCTCCCCGAAGCCCGTCACACAGGAGGTCGACGAGTTCTCCGCCCTGGCCGCGAAGATCGCCGCGGCGGACCCGGCGCGCTACCCCCACGTCGCCCGGCTCGGCGACACACTCATGTCGGGAGACGGCCCGACCCGCACCGACTGGGCTCTGGACGTCATCCTGGACGGAGTCCTCGCCGCGGCCTCGCGTGCGTCCACCGAGTAGCGCGGCTGGTGAGAGTGGGGTGTGTGTTTCCCTTGTGTCGCAAGTCGCGCCCGCATGTGTGCCTAGGGTTGATCCGTAAGCGCGGGAAAGCGGCGAGGGCCGTGACCAGGACCTCGCATCATGTCTCCGGCGGTACGGACAACGCGACTTCAGTGCCTCGCACCTGAGAGCGGTTGTCGTGGCGGCAGGCCCCTTGGCGTCGGAGCCCGCGGGGAACCGTCCGTGGTCTGTGCCGCGGGTGCGGCAACGGCAAGGGGTGTTGATGGAAGGCGCGGATCTTCCAGTGGGGAACCGGTGCGCGCCGGCCCGCGGCGTCGCCCGGGGTGTGCGACAGGAGCGCAGGGGCATACGACCGCATATCGTCGTCCTGGCGGCATGGACGTTGCTCTGGTTCCTGTTCGTGCGGAGACACGGGGGGATCTCCTGGCACTACCTGCGAACCGGAGGTGAGCTGCTCTTCGGTGCCGCGCCCGGTGGCGGCCTGGCCATCTACGCCAACCATCCGGAGCTGCAGATCGGCCCCGTGAGCTTCCTGGCGGCCGCGCTGTTCGCCCCCCTGCCACCCCACCTGGCGGAGATGCTGGCGGAGGCGGTGATGTCCGCGCTCGGCCTCTACATGCTGGTTCTCGTCGGCCGCAGCGCCGCCGACCACAACCGCGGCACGGGACTCAACCATCGCCGGCTTCAGCAGCGGGTGCTGGTGGCAGGGGTGGCCTTCATTCCGATGTGGGTCGAAGTCGCCGTCCGTTTCGCCCACTTGGACGACGTGCTCGCGCTGTTCTTCACCACGTTGGCCGTACGTGCCCTGGTGCGCGGCCAGGGACGCACGGTGGGCATCATGCTGGCCCTCGCGGTGGACTCGAAACCCTGGGCGTTGGCGTTCGCGGCTCTGCTGCTCGCCCTGCCCGCCGCGCAACGCCGCAACTCCGCACTCTGGACGGTCGGCCTCGTGGCCGTCGCATGGCTGCCGTTCTACGTCACCCATCTCAACTCGGCGGCCGCCGCCAGATTCACCATCGCCAACCAGCCAGCTTCGGCGCTGCGTTGGCTGGGGGTGCCGGCCCCGGCCACGCCCTGGTGGGACCGCCCGGCCCAACTGCTACTGGGACTTGGGCTCGGCACACTGGCGGTACTCAGAGGCCGCTGGCCCGCGGTCGTGCTGCTCGGCGCCGACGCCCGCATCGCACTAGACCCGAGCGTCTACACGTACTACAGCGCCTCGATCCTGCTCGGCACCCTGCTGTGGGACGCGGTCGGACAGCGTCGTCTGGTGCCGTGGTGGAGCTGGATCGCCCTGCTCTCCCTGTACGGCAGCACCTTGCTGGTGCCCTCCGACCGGATCTGCGGCCTGATCCGGCTGGCGTTCGCCGCGGGGTCGGCGGGCTACGTCCTGCTGGGGCCCGTGCCGCGCCGTCGGCGCACAGTGGTGAAGGCTCCTTCTCAGGCGTCCCCCCAGGTGTGACGTGCACCAGGAATGAGGCGTCGGCTTGCGGACGTCCGTCGGGATGAATGGGTTGATGAATGTCACACAGCTAAAAATCTCGCAATTCAGACATATCTACATCTACCGAGCTCCGGCGTCTCGGCTGTCCCTGTAGCGTCGCCGTCGTTCGGGAATCGGAACGTGCCCATGAGCGGGCTGCCGATGTGACCGCAGACACGGAGCGGGGAACCTTCATGCCGGAAATGCACGCACTGCGCCGCGCGCGGCGTGGACTGGCCGCGACCGCGGCCGTGGGGACAGCGCTCGCGGCGCTGTGTGCCGCCACGCCGGCCCAGGCGAGCACCGCCGACGCCGCGTCCACCGCCACCGTCACCGTCGGCGGCTCCCAGGTGAAGTGCACCTCTCAGCGGCCGGGGCTCGCGGCCCGGCTCTCGAAGGACCTCGCGGGCGCCCTGCACGGGCGGGACCGCGCCGCGGCGCTCGCGTTGTACGACCGCACCTCGGCGACCTCGTGCAGCTTCCGGGCCGACGCCGCCTTCGACTCGGCGAGCGTGGTCAAGGTCACGATATTGGGGGCGCTGCTGCGCCAGACCATGGAGCAGCACCGGGCTCTGACCGCTCGCGAGGTGGAACTGACCACCGCCATGATCACCAAGTCGGACAACGACGCGACGAACACCCTGTGGCACCAGATCGGCCACACCGGCATCCAGCACTTCCTGACCCTGGCCGGAATGCGGGACACCGTTCCCGGGCCCAAGGGGTACTGGGGGCACACCCAGGTCACGGCCGCGGACCAGCTGAAGCTGCTCCGCCTGCTCACCTCGGACAACTCCGTCCTCGACGGGCATGCGCGTACCTACGCCCTGCGGCTCATGAACCGGGTCGTCCCCGAACAGCGCTGGGGAACGCCGGCCGGGGCCCCCGCGACGGCCACCGTTCAGGTCAAGAACGGCTGGCTGCCGCGCGACACCCACGGCTGGCGGGTGCACAGCGTCGGCGTGTTCACCGGCGGCGGTCACGACTACGGAATGGTCGTGCTCTCGCAGGACAACCGCACGATGGACGACGGTGTCGCGACCGTCGAGGGCGCCGCCCGTGCCGTCAACCGGGACCTGAACACCTCAACTGCCGCATAGGTATTCCCCTTTCGCGCCGATCAGTCGGAGGTTAGGGTGCGGGAAACGAGTGTGATTCCGAGGAGTCGAGACATGCCCGGTCGTACGAGCGCGCGTTGACGTCGTAGGCCCTGAGCGGCCCGTCATCGCGTGCTGCCCTTGATGCGCGGCACAGCGAGCCTTCCCGCACCTGAACCGTCGGCGTACGCGTCGTGCGCCGGGTGGCGGGCTCTGTTTTGCGCGACCCAAGGGGTTTCCCATGCCGGACGCTTCCTCCTGTCCGCCCTCGTCGTCCTCCTCGGCCTCCTCGTCCTCGTCATCCTCCGCGTCGGACGCCGGGCCTCCCGTCCCGTCGGCCCTCTGGCGAGACGCCGACTTCCGCCGACTGTGGGTGGGGCAGACGGCCTCCCAACTCGGCGAACACTCGAGCTTGGTGATCCTTCCGCTGATCGCGGTTCTGACACTCGACGCTGGTGCCGGCAGGCTGGGCGTCCTGCGTGCGGTGGGGCAGGCACCGATCCTGCTGCTCTCGCTTCTCGTCGGCGCGTGGGTGGACCGATGGCGGACCCGCACGGTGATGGTGCTGGCGGATCTCGGCCGTGCTCTGGCGCTGGGCGCCGCCGCCCTGGCCGGACTCCTCGGCGGGCTCGGCCTGCCGGCACTCCTCGTGGTCGCCTTCACGGTCGGGGCCCTGTCGGTGTTCTTCGACGTGGCGTACCAGGCCTCTCTCGTACGACTGGTGGAACGCGACCGGTTGACGCGAGCCACCAGCGCGATCGAAGGCAGCCGCTCGGCGGCGCAGATCGTCGGCCCCGCCCTGGGCGGCGCGCTGGTGTCCCTGCTGTCGGCGCCGATCGCCGCCGCGTCCTGCGCCCTGTCCTTCGCGGGGTCGTTCCTTTCGATCCGGCGGATCCGGCGGATCGAATCGATCCCGAAGCGCTCGGAACGTGCCCCTCGGGTCTGGCGCCGGATCCACGAGGGCCTCCGCTTCGTCGTCGGGGACCCCTCGCTGCGGACCGTGGGCCTGGCCTCGGCCGCTTTCCAGTTCTCCTTCGCGGCGACGATGACCGGCTATCTGCTCTTCCTGCCACGGGAGTTGGACCTGTCGGGCGGCGCCGTAGGGCTGACACTCGCCGCTACGGGGCCGGGCGCGCTCCTGGGGTCTCTGCTGGCCGCCCGTCTCCCGAGCCGGTTCGGTCACGGCGCGGTGCTCGTGTCGGCGGCGGCGCTCGGCGACGGCGTGATGCTGTGCGTGCCGGCGCTGCGCGGCCCCTCCGTGGTGACCATCCCCTCGCTAGTCGCGGTCAACTTCGTGTTCGGGACCTTCAGCCAGCTGGTGAACGTCACGGTCACGGCCGTACGGCAGGCCGTCACCCCGGACGGGATGCACGGCCGCGTGTCCGCGACGATCACGTTCGTCGGCATGGGAGCGAGCCCGCTGGGCTCGCTTCTCGGCGGCTTTCTCGCAGGGGAGTGGGGGCTGCGCACCAGCCTCCTGGTGACGGCCGCCGGCATGATGCTGTCCCCCGTGCTGATGGCCCTGTCCCCACTTGCCCGCCTCGGACGCGAGCTTCCTTGACGAGGCTCTCGAGCCGGGCCGCCGCGAGGTGGTGAGGGGCATGGGCCTAGAACGAGGCCAGTCTTCGGAGTATCAAGGCGGAGAGTGGTGTGGGCAGGGTGCGCAGGGCGCGGACCAGGGTTGTCGTGGTCCAGGGGAAGCAGGCCTGTGACGGTTCTCTCTCCAGGGCGCGTACGACGTGTCGTGCCGCACGCTCCTGGCTGACCTCGAAGGGCTTGGGGAGGCCGTCGGTGCCGACGCGGTCGGTTGCCACGAAGCCCGGGTGGATGCTGGTGAACCGGATGCCGCGGGGGGCCAGTTCGACGCGTGCGGTGTCGATGAGGGTGCGTGCGGCGGCCTTGGCGGCCGAGTACGGGCCCTGGCGGGGGATGCCCATCAGTCCGGCCAGCGAGTTGGTGTGGGCGATCAGGCCTCCGTCGCGCTGGCTGTCCATCTGTGCGATCAGCGGGACGAGGTAGTGAACGACGACGTCGTAGTTGAGGGCCGTGATCCGTGCGATGTCGGCCACGGTGACCTGGTCCATGGACATGTCGGGTCCCTGGCCGGCGTTGAGGAGTGCGATGTCGACGGATCCGTACTCCGCGACGCAGGCGCCCACCACTTCGGCGGCCGCCCGCGGGTCCAGTGCGTCCGCGGCGATGTCCAGGCAGGCGCTGCCGGCGGCTCGGATCTCCTCGGCCACGGAGGCGAGTTCAGGGGCGCGCCGTGCCGTGATCACCAACCGGTTGCCGTCCCGGGCGAGTTGGCGAGCCACCTCCGCACCGATGCCCGAAGAGGCACCGACGATCAGGACGGTTCGGCCGGTGATGCGCGTCATGGTGTCACCTTGCTCGCAGGAGGGGCCGTCACAGGAAGTGCCGGCCCTCCCCCCGGTACGTCGGTACGGTGTCGACCACCTCGCCGCCGCCGACCAGGTGGAGTTCGCCGACCCGCTCGCACAGCTCACCGGCCTTGGCGTGCCGCAGCCACACCCGGTCACCGATGCGCAGGACGTGCGCGGGCTTGCCCAGCAGCGGGGTCTGGACCTCCCCGGCCGCCTCGGTGGCGGTGACGCGCAGGCCGGGAGGCCAGGCCAGGGTGGGCAGCCGGTCCTTGCCGGGCGGGCCGGACGCGACCCATCCGCCGCCCAGGAGCGTCGCGATCTTCGAGGAGGGCCGGCGTACGACGGGCAGCACGAAGTACGCCGCGGGGGCGGGCCGGAAGGACCGGTAGAAGTCGAAGAGACCGGGACCGTACAGGCCGGAGCCCGCCGCGAGTTCGGTGACCGCGTCCTCCCGCGTGGTGCTCTCCAGGCTGCCGGTGCCGCCGCCGTTGACGAACCGCAGCGGGGTGACGGCACGTACGGCGGCGACCGCGGCCTCCCGTCGGTGGCTCAGTTCCTCGACGGACGAACGCTGCATCGCGCGCAGGACGGCCCGCTTGAGCAGGGAACCGGGCTGGTTGTCGCCGAGCCCGGCGACCTGGCCCTCGTACCCCATGATCCCGGTCAGTTCGAAGCCCGGCCGGGCCGCGACCTCACGGGCGAACGCGGCCGCCTCCCGCGGGGTGTGCACGGGGGACCTGCGCGGCCCGAGATGGAGCCGGCCGCCCGCCAGTCGCAGGGCGGCGTCCAGCTCCAGGCAGACGCGGACGCGGGTGTGCCGGGGGCCGGTCGCGGCGTCCACGAGGTCGAGGTGCTCGACGGAGTCCACCATCAGGGTGATCCGGGAGGCGAGCCGTTCGTCGGCGGCCAGCCGGCGCAGCGCGGTGGCGTCGGTGGTGGGGTAGCCGACGACGACGTCCTCGAACTCCTCGGCCAGCCACAGTGCTTCGGGCAGCGTGAAACCGAGGATGCCCTGGAACCCCGGGCGGGCGAGAGCCCGGCGGATCAGGGCGCGCGACCGCAGCGACTTGCTCGCGAGCCGGATCGGTTTGCCGCCCGCGCGGCGTTCGAGGTCGAGGGCGTTGGCGTCGAAGGCGTCCAGATCGATGACGCCGAAGGGCGGCTCCAGGCCGGCGGTCGCCGCGCGCAACCGGTCGAACCGCTCCTGATCCGCGGGGGCGGACCGGGCCGGGGTGGTGGCGGTGTCGGCGGTCATCGGCTGTCTCCTCGCTCGCGCACCACGGCCGTGGCCGGGGCGATGCTCGTACTGCGGCGTTTCGCCATGGCCGCCACCTTGGGGATCGCGAAGCGCATCAGCCGGGGGAACACCCCGGCGACCCGCTGTACGCGCCCGCCGATGGCGGGGTGGACGACTTCGACCGGCTTCTTCACGATCGCGTCGACGATCACCGAGGCGACCTTCTCGGGGGTGAGCGGTTTCTCGGCGAAGGTGATCACCGCGCTGGGGTCGGCCATCTCCTGCTCCAGCATCGGCGTGCGGGTGCCGGGCGGGTGGATGATGCTGAACGTCACCGGTCCGCCCCGCTCCTCGATCGCCACGCTGTGGTGGAAGGCGCGCAGCCCGTGTTTGGTCGCGCCGTAGGTGGTGTAGCCGGACAGCGGCAGGAACGAGCTCATGCTGCAGACGGTGATGATGTGCCCGTGCCCCTGGGCGCGCATCCGGGGGAGCGCGGCCAGCGTCCCGGTCATCGGGCCGAGCAGGTTGACCTCGACCATGTGGCGGTGCTGTTCCAGGGACAACTGGCGTGCGTATCCCGTGTGGATGATCCCGGCGTTGTTGACGAGAACCTCGACAGGGCCGAGCCGGGCCGCGACGGCGTCGAAGGCCTCCTCCCAGGCGTCCCCGTCCCGGATGTCGAGGGGGATCGCGCAGGCGGCGTGGCCGAGTCCGTCGGCGAGGCGGGTGGCCCCGGCCAGGTCGATGTCGGCGAGGGCGACCCGGTGGCCGCGTCGCACCGCCTCACGCGCGGTGGCGGCGCCGATGCCACTGGCCGCGCCGGTCACCAGGACCACGCTCATCGCGGCCTCCCGTCGCACGCGCGGCCGCTGCCGTTGTCGTACGAGGTGTCGTGGACGCCGTCGCCCGTTCGATGTCCGTGCATGTGAACTCCCAGGAGGCGGGCCGGGGATGACCCCGTGGATGGAGTGCGCGCGTCCGCGAGCAGCGGGGCGAGAGGTCTGTCGGGGAGGAGGGTTCGCGCGTCCGGCGTCACGACGGCAGGACGTACGCCTCCAGCCGCGCCCCGCCCAGCTGTGCCGCACGCTCCGGGTCGTCGGTGGGGACGGTGGCGGCGTACAGGGTGTCGCCGCGTGGGCCCGCGACCAGGCAGCTGAGCGTGCGTTGACTGGTGGCGACGCGGTCCAGGATCGTCCCGCCGGGGCCGACCCGGACGCACTCGCCGCGCAGCGCGTTGGCGACCCAGGCCGTGCCGTCCTTGCCCGGCGCGATGCCGTCCGGGGCGATGGGGGTGTCGGAGCGGTCGGCGATCGCCTGGTGGTCCAGCAGGGACGAGACCCGTCGGGTGATCCGGCCGAGCGGCCCGGGGCGGTTGAGTGACTTCCACAGCCAGGCCGGGATCAGCGGAGCCCAGGGGCGCGGCGGACCCAGCCGTCCGTCCGGCAGCACGGGCAGTGCGGTGAGCCGCATCGCCAGAGTCTCGGCGACCAGCAGGGTCCGTCCCTCGTCGATGAGGAAGCAGCCGTTCGGGAACACCAACGGCTCGCTCAGGCCGAGCAGTTCACCCTCCGGTGACAGGCAGGCGAGCGGGGCCCTGGGTGGTCCCGGCGGCGCGTAGAGCATGGCGTTGGGCCGCTGTCGGACGAAGCCGTGGTAGTCGAAGCCGAAATTGCCCACATAGGCCCGGCCCTGCCCGTCGACGAGCATGTCGTTGACCGGGCCGCCGGCGATGTCCCCGAGGTCTGTGTGCACGACCAGGGAGCCGTCCGGCTCCTGACGGTGGACGCGGCGTCCGTCCATCGAGACGACCAGCATCCGCCCGTCGGGCAGCCAGCCCAGACCGCCGGCCCGGCCGGGGACCTCCAGTACGGTCTCGGGCTTGCCGATGGTGTCCCAGCGGTGCACCGTCCCGTGGGCGAAGTCGCAGAACCACAGCGCGTCGTCGTGCCAGCGCAGGGACTCCAGCGTGCCGAATCCGTCCAGAACGACAGTGGCTCTCGGTCGCAAGTCCGCCTCCTGAGGGGGCTGGGGCCCGTCGTCGGATTCCGCTACGGTGGCCCACCGCACAGAAGTAAGTCAAGAGTCTTGGACGCTTGACTTACTTCTCGGCCGATCCGCGCTCCGAGTCGATGCCCGGCCCGTGGGTTTGGCTATCCTGGCGGGCGAACCCGCAGGTGAAGAGGGGAGATCGTGTGTCCCGTATGGCGGCGAGCGACCGGAGGGCCGAGCTCCTCGAGGCCGCGATCCGGGTCATGGCGCGTGACGGCGTGGCCAAGGCCACCACCCGTGCGATCGTCAACGAGGCCGGCATGACCCTCGGGGCCTTCCACTACTGCTTCGACTCCAGGGCGCAGCTCCTCGAACGTGTCACCGAGACCCTCACCGAGCGGTACGTGGCCGAGGTCCGGGGACTGTTCGCGCCGCACAAGGACATCCGCGAGAGCGTGCTCGACAGCCTGCACGCGTTCTGGAAGGGGTTCGAGGCCAACCCCGGCGAGCATCAGATCAGTTACGAGCTCACCCAGTACGCGCTGCGCAATCCCGGCTTCGAGAACATCGCCAGGAGGCAGTACGAGATCTTCCTCGCCGCCTTCGCCTCCCTGCTCGAACTGGCCGCCGACAACGCCGGGATCGAGTGGACGCAACCCGTGCCGATCCTCGCGCGGTACGTGCACTCGGTGATCGACGGCCTCAACATGACCTGGCTCGTCGACCGCAACAGCGACCACAGCCAGGCGGTCCTGCACCTGCTCGCCGACCACCTTCTCCAGTACGCCCGACCGCGAACCGCCTGACCGACGCACCGCGACGGGGTGCGTCGGAGGCCGCCCCGTCTCCGGTACTCCGGAGGCGGGGTTTCCCGCATATGTGACAGATCTCTTCTCCAGCGACCTACCGGCCGGTATACAGGCGATGTTGAGCCCGCAATGAACGCCGCGTCAGTGTCGACGGAGGAGAGATGATGAACCATCACGTGGTCCGGGGCGATGCCGCCGGAAGACGGCGACACGCCTCCGCGCTGGGAGCCGCACTGGGTTGCGGTGTCCTTCTCCTCGGCGTCGCCTCCGCGTCTCCCGCCGTCGCGAGCGGACAGCACTTTCACCGGGAAGCGAAGTACGTGGCGCTCGGAGACTCGTACACCTCCGGCCCCGTGATCCCCCGTCAGGTGGACGCCAACTGCGCCCGCTCCGACCAGAACTACCCCTCGCTCGTCGCGAAGCGGCGGCCGGCCAGAACCCTCACCGACGTGAGCTGTTCCGGCGCGACGACCGACAACATGTGGAAGGCGCAGGGAACCAACGGACCCCAACTGGACGCCGTCGAGCGCTCCACGGATCTCGTGACCGTGCAGATAGGCGGCAACGACATCGGCTTCGGCTCCATCATCGGCACCTGTGCCGCGCTGAGTTCCAAGGATCCGGCGGGCAACCCATGCCAGCAGTACTACAACTCCTCGGGCTTCGACCGGCTGACGCTGAACATCATCGAGACGGCTCCCAAGATCGCGCGGGTGCTGCGCGCCGTGCACGACAGGGCCCCGCACGCCCGGGTGCTCGTGGTCGGCTACCCGGACCTCCTGCCGGACGACGGCAGTGGGTGCTATCCGTCGGTCCCGTTCGCCGCGAAGGACTTCGCATACCTGCGTGACGTCGGGAAGCGGCTCAACCTGATGATGCGCACGGTGGCCCGGTTCAGCCGTGCCGAATACGTCGACACGTACAAACCCACCGTCGGACATGACATGTGCAAGGCGCCCGCCGACCGGTGGATCGAGCCGCTGCAGCCCGCCTCACCCGCCGCCCCCGCGCACCCCAACGCCAAGGGCGAGGCGGCCATGGCCGAGGCGGTGCTCCGGCGGCTGTAGCTCCCGGGGTGCGCGATCTCCACGCACACGCACTCGACGGACCGGACATGTTTGCAAGGTCTGTCCAGGGTCACACGGGTCAGTGAGCACCTGACGTCGAGCGCCGAGAGGTGAGTTCCATGGCTCGCGACCAGAAAGCCAAGGCGAAGGCCGAGCAGGCCAAGGGCAAGATCAAGGAAACCACGGGCCGTGCCGTGGGCAACGAGCGGATGAAGGTCGAGGGGCGAGCGGAGAAGGCCAAGGGCGACGCGCGCCAGGCGAAGGAGAAGACCAAGGACATCTTCCGAGGCTGACGTCCGGCCGCTCGTGGGCGGACGGTGTACACAGAGCAGGGGGCCCGTCGCATGGAGCGACGGGCCCCCTGCGCGGCTCTTCGGGCACCTGAGCCGAACGGTGGGGGGTCGTAGGCTTTCCCCGCCGAAGATCGTAGGCTTTCCCCTCCGGAGACTGTGTGGGGGAGCCATCTATGACCACGGCCAGGGACCTCTTGATCACCGCCATGGACGTGGACCCGGAACGCCCCGTGGGGCAGGGAGACCTGTCCCTCGCGCTCGCCGGGGCCGAGGTGATCGACCTCCTCGCCGCTGACGCCGTCCTTCTGGACGGCGACCGCCTCGTGCCGACCCCGGAGCGGACGACGGACGACCGGCTCCTGGCCGAGGCGGCGTCCTCGCTCGTACGACAGGTGCCCTACGAGCCGGTCGAGGACTGGCTGTGGCGCAGGGGGCGCGGCCTGGCCGCGGTCCATCTGGCCGCCCTCGAGGCGGACGGCCAGCTGACCCGGCAACGTCGGCGCCGGCTGTCTTTCGGAGCCGACAGGGTGGTCGTGGTCGATTCGCCCGCCCGGCGCCGGGCCCTGCACCGCTGGGCGGCCGACGAGCCCGTTCTCGTCTCCCTCGCGGCGGCCGTCGGGATTCCGGCCGAGCAGGGCGCGGACGTACCGGTCGTGACCGACGACGCGGTGACGACCGTGCTGGCCGCCGTCAATGACGCGGTCATGGAACTGGAAGCGGTACGCCAGCGCCGGACCATCGAGAACGCGGCGTTCGCCAACCTCTGGCGAGGCGCGTGACGCGAGCGGGGACGCCACGACACGCCGGTTTCGCCGGGTGGGCTCGGGACGGCGCCGGTTCCGATGGCGATCACCTGGACGACAGTGGCCATCGGACGGCGATCACTCGCCCTTGCCGGGCTCGTTCTCCGGCGTGCCAGTGCCAGTGCCAGTGCCAGTGCCAGTGCCAGTGCCAGTGCCAGTGCCAGTGCCAGTGCCAGTGCCAGTGCCAGTGCCTGCGCCAGTGCCTGCGCCAGTGCCTGCGCCGGTGTTGGTGTCGGCGCCGGTTTCCCGGTCCCGGGCGTCGTCGCGGGCCGCGCGCCGCCCCCGTACGGTGCCCGCGACCCGCTGGAAGGTCCGCGTCAGCTGGTGCAGCGGGTTCCCGTCCTGGCCGGCGGGCGTGTCGTGCGCGCCGGACGCCGTGGCCCGGAGCTCTCGGAGCTCGGCCAGCGCCGTATGCGCGAGTTCGGTCGCCTCACGGTACTGGTCGCGTGACTTCGTCATGGCGTCGAGAGCCTCGGCGTAGACGGCCACCAGCGCCCGCGCCTCCTCCAGCGTCAGCAGCTTCCAGTCCTGCCGGAGGCCGGTGAGGGCGTCCTCCGCCGCTTCCGGCAGCGGCCAGGGCAGTGCCGCGTACCGTATGACCTTGTCCAGGAGCTCCGTCGGCTCCGAGCCGTCGAGGAACACGCTGCGTACGGTGTGGTCCTGCTCGTCGTACCCGAGCCGGGCGGGGGAGCCGGGCAGGATCACGGCGCCACCGCGTGGCACCCGTACGCCCAGGTCGTACAGCGCCCAGTTGACCGCCTGGAACTGCTCGGGCGCGGCGCGGTGTTCCACGACGCGGTGACGCAGACCGGGCGGGAGCAGCCGGGCCAGCGGGAGGCGCCCGCTGTCGCCGGTGGTCATCGCCTCGTGGATGACGACGTTGATGCTCCAGCTGTGCTGCCCGGCCTCCTTGAGCAGGCGGCGCAGTGCCTTGTCCTCCTGCGGCAGCGGGTTGATGTCCCGCAGGCGCAGCCCGGCCACGATGTCGTGGTCCCAGGGGACCTCGCTCCTCTCGGGCCAGAACATGGTCGCGGGTGAGGGCCACGCGGGGTCCCAGGGCCGTTCGGCCTCGGCCACCAGCGTCCAGCGGCTTCCCCCGTCGGCGTGTTCACGTCCGTCGCTGCCGCGCCCCTGTGTCGTGAGACGCGCGCGAACCGTGACGGCGTCGCCGACCAGCCAGCGCGCCTCGAAGACATACCCCCCGGGGTCCGAGGAGTTCTCGGCCTCCAGGAAGTCGTGGATCGTCTCGTCGGCCTTCAGCCTCCGCAGGTTCTCCCTGAGGATCTCCTGCGGGGCGGGCCCGACATGGCGTCCGCCTGCCAGCCAGACGGTTTCCGGAGCGGTGGCGCGGGCGGTGGAGGGCTTGGGCATGAGTCACTTTGCTGTGGGAGGCGGCGTGCCCTCCCAGTATGGTCAGCGCGGGTGGCGGGCCGGGAGGCGAGGCCCGCACGGATCACGGACATCCCCTCTTGTGGCTCTATGGCCGGTTTGATGTCTTATACGCTTTTTGAGGCATTGATCGGCGGTGTGTTTGAGTCCGGCTCTCGGAGAATTGAAGAAAACAATATGTTTCCCCTTGATTCAAGGGTGCCAAACCCTCGGTCTTTGTGCGGTGTCGGCCGCCCGTATCCGCCGATCCGGTCCGAGGTGTGGCGATCTCCGCTGAATTTCGCGTCGCGTTCGCAACCCGGTCATTCTTATTTGGTGCAGGCCCGGCCAATCCGCAACTCGGTTGCATACGCGGCCGTTTGGGGAATTTGCTGGCCCCTGAATGGAAACCATTGGCAGGCTGCTGTTCGTCAACGCCCCACACCTCGCACATCCCCCAGCTGTCGAGCTCCGAGAGCGCCGCCGTCCTCGGCATGCTGTACGAGCACACCGCCCGTACGCCGCTGCTGCACTGTCGGGTCCGCTGGCAGCCGAACACGATGACGTTCTGGGACAACCGCTGCGTCCAGCACCACGCCGTCTGGGACTACTATCCGCACACCCGCCGCGGCCGACGCGTGGCCATCGACGGCACCAGGCCCCGGGCATGACATCAGATCACCTTGAGACGGACCAGCGCCCCCAGCGTCAGCGCCCCGGGCAGCAGGGGCACCCAGACCGTGATGATCCGGTACGCCAGCACGACCGCCGTCGCCACGGCCACCGGGCCGCCCGCCGCCACCAGCGCGACGATCAGCGCCGCCTCCACCGAACCGATGCCGCCCGGCGTGGGCACCATCGCGACGGCCGCCGTCGCCGCCAGATACGCGAGAGCCATGTGCAGGGGCGGCACCGCCAGGTCCATCGCCTGACCGACCGCGGTCAGCCCGGCGGCCTGCAGCAGTGGGAAGGCGAGCGAGCCGCCCCACAGGGCGAGCGCGCGTGCCGGACGGCAGTGCACGGAGCGGGCCTCGCCGAGCGCGGTGCGCAGGAACGAGAACACGGCCCCGCGCAGCCGTCGTACGAGAAGAAGCGTGGCCACCACGGCGAGGAGGACCACGCCCACGGCGAGCAGCAAGGGGCCGATCGCACCGGAGGGCAGCAGGGATCCGAGGTGGAGGGCCCCCGGAAAGGCGATGAGCAGGCCCACCAGCAGGCTCAGCCGGGCGATCGACTCCGCGAGCATGTAGAGGGCGAGCGCGGCGGAGGAGCGGGCGAGCGGGACGCCGCACACCGTCATGAAACGCAGATTGACCGCGCTGGCGCCGAGACCCGTCGGCAGCAGATGGTTGGCCGCGCCCGCCGCGAACTGGGTGGCGAGCAGCCGGCGCGCGGGCAGCCGCTGCACGACCGCTCCCTGCCGGGCGGAGGCCGCGGCGACCCAGGTCAGGCAGGTCGCGACGGCCGCCGCCAGCAGCCACGGCCATTCGGCCGAGCGCAGATGGCCGAAGCCCTCGACGAGGACCGACCGATGCCGCACCGCGACCACCAGGACGAGGGCGAGCGGGATCAGGCACAGGACCGACCTGAGCGGGAAGCGTCGGGATCCTTGAGGGAACCCCTGGGGAGGCTTCTGGGGAAGTCGAACCGCTGTCACATCGGGAGAGGTTCTCCACGCCGCGCCAACAGGGGGTTGCGGGCGCGCGTCCGGCGGCTGACGTGCCGGGCAAGGTGCGGGAGGGGGCGTCGCCGTCATGGGTGCCGTCATAGGTTCCTTACTGTGTACTTCGCCGCGTTCCCCGGCGTGTTCCCGGGCGTTTTGCTCCGTGCGCGGGAATTTCGTCCGGGAGCCGTTGACCTCAACGATGCTTGAGGTCCTACGGTCACTTCCATGAGCATGGAGAGCACAGCCTGGACCCAGCTGTACAGCGTCATGAACGCGCAGCAGGAACGCCGCCCCTTCGCCCGCGCGACCCTGCGCCGCATCGCCGCCTTCGCCCGTCCGCACCGCCGCCGTATCGGCCGGTTCGTGGTCCTCAGCGTGCTGACCGCGCTGCTGGCCGTCGCGACGCCGGTGCTCGCGGGGCGCGTCGTGGACGCCATCGTGTCCGGCGGCGACGAAAGCACCGTCGTCCGCCTTGCCGTGCTCATCGCACTCATCGCGCTCGCCGAGGCGGCGCTCGGGCTCCTCGGCCGCTGGCTGTCGGCGACGCTCGGCGAGGGGCTCATCCTCGATCTGCGGACCGCTGTGTTCGATCATGTGCAGCGCATGCCGGTCGCGTTCTTCACACGTACCCGTACGGGCGCGCTCGTCAGTCGACTCAACAACGACGTGATCGGCGCCCAACGCGCCTTCAGCAACACACTGTCGGGAGTCGTCAGCAATCTCGTCACCCTGCTGCTCACCCTCGCCGTCATGCTGACCCTGTCCTGGCAGATCACGCTGCTCGCGCTGGTGCTGCTGCCGGTGTTCGTGGTGCCAGCGCGGCGGACGGGCAGCCGGATGGCACGCCTGCAGCGGGAGGCGGCGAACCTGAACGCGTCGATGGGTACCCGGATGACCGAGCGGTTCTCCGCGCCCGGCGCCACGCTCATCAAGCTCTTCGGGCGGCCCGAGGACGAGTCCGCGGAGTTCGCGGCGCGGGCCCGGCGGGTGCGGGACATCGGGGTGCGTACGGCGATGGCGCAGTCGGCGTTCATCACGGCCCTCACGCTGGTCTCCGCCCTGGCCCTCGCGCTCGTGTACGGGCTCGGCGGCTGGTTCGCGCTGCGCGGCACCCTGGAACCGGGCGCCGTCGTCTCACTGGCGCTGCTGCTGACCCGCCTGTACGCGCCGCTCACGTCGCTCGCCGGGGCGCGCGTCGAGGTCATGAGCGCGCTGGTGAGCTTCGAGCGCGTCTTCGAGGTGCTCGACCTCAAGCCGCTCATCGAGGAGAAACCGGACGCCCGTACGCTCCCGGAGGGCCCGGCGGCCGTGGAGTTCGAGGACGTCCGCTTCGCCTACCCCTCCGCCGACAAGGTCTCCCTCGCCTCCCTGGAGGAGGTGGCCGCCCTCGACACCCGGGGCGGAGCCGAGGTCCTGCACGGCGTCTCCTTCCGCGCCGAACCCGGCCAGACCGTCGCCCTCGTCGGCTCCTCCGGAGCGGGCAAGTCGACCATCGCCCAACTGCTGCCGCGCCTGTACGACACCGACGAGGGCACGGTCCGCATCGGCGGTGTCGACGTCCGCGACCTGAGCGCCGAGTCGATGCGCGAGACCCTCGGCATGGTCACCCAGGACGGACACCTCTTCCACGACTCGGTACGCGCCAACCTGCTCCTGGCCCGCCCCTCCGCGACCGAGGACGACCTGTGGGACGTACTGCGCAGGTCCCGACTCGAAGACCTCGTACGCTCCCTGCCGGACGGCCTCGACACCGTGGTCGGTGAGCGCGGCTACCGCCTCTCCGGCGGCGAGCGCCAGCGCATGACCATCGCCCGGCTGCTGCTCGCCCGCCAGCGCGTCGTCATCCTCGACGAGGCCACCGCCCATCTGGACAACACCTCGGAGGCGGCCGTGCAGGAGGCGCTCACCGAGGCGCTGGAAGGGCGGACGGCCGTGGTGATCGCCCACCGGCTGTCGACCGTGCGGTCCGCCGACGCGATCCTCGTCGTGGAGGCGGGGCGGATCGTGGAGCGGGGCACGCACGAGGAGTTGCTCACGGCGGAGGGACGGTACGCGGAGCTGTACCGGACCCAGTTCAAGAAGGACCGGGAAGTCGGCAAGGGTCGGGAAGTCGGCCAGGACCGGGAAGTCAGTAAGGACCACGAAGTCGGTGAGGACCGGGACGGCGTGGCGGAGATCGCCGTCGCGGGTGAGGCGATCGCATAGGACCGTCGGCCGACGCTCCGTCCCGCCGGATCATCGGACCCGGCGGGGCGGCAGCGAGGTGCTGTCAGTCGGCCGTCGATGAGGTGGCCAAAGCCCTCGCACTTTTGGCGTCGTCCGGCCCGGTAGGGGGTGCGGGTGCGGATTCCGGTACGGCCGCCGTGCCGATGCCCCAGTCGTCGTCGGGACCGCGGTAGTCCATCGTCACGCAGGAGCAGTACGACGACGCTCGCCACGCTCTTTTGAGGCGTGCTCACGCGGCATCCCGCTCCCTCACCCGGCCCGGCGTCGCCCGGCCCCGTTCGACGATGTGAGGGTCACGGCCGGGAACGCCGCCGCGGATGGCGCTCGTGCCACCGAGGGCGGACACACAGCGCAGGGCGCGGCAATGGTCCTCGAAGACCGCGGCGTGCGGCCGCGCCTGCTAGATCAACCAGTGCCAGTCCGCCGGGCCCGGTGCCGGACACCGGTTGCGGTCCTGCAGATCGCCGTACGCGTAGCCGAAAGACAGGGGGCCCGGCCGCGTCAGCTCGGCGGGGTGACGCCGTACGGTCTGCCGCTCTTGCGCGCCTACGACGGCGAGGGGCCGAGGACGGTCTCGGCATTGTTGTGCACGGAGTGGGGCGGAGTTGTCGAGTTCTCGACATCCGCGGTGGCTGCCTGGGCGGAACCGGGCGCGAGCGGACCAGATGGCCGCATTGGTCGCAGAGGCGTGAGCACGCGACGCACTGGCCGGTGTCCTGGAGGACACCGGCCAGTGAGCAGGGACGCCTCGGGCACCCTAGAAAATAGCCATAACATTCGGTACACGGGGTAGGTAATCGCATCCATTGTTAACGCCGTCAACGAATGCATGGATTGAAAGCGGGATGGGCCCTGTGTACGGTTGCCCGTATGACGGACACTCCCGCCCCAGAGGCCAGCCCGCTGGTCACCGGCTCCGAGATCGCCAGGCTGGCGGGCGTCACCCGCGCCGCCGTCTCGAACTGGCGGCGACGTTACGACGACTTCCCCAAGCCGACCGGCGGGGGTGCCAACAGTCCGCTGTTCGACCTGGCTGAGGTGCAGGCCTGGCTGGACAGGCAGCGCAAGGGGCAGGAAGTCTCCGTGGAGGTGCAGCTGTGGCAGGCGCTGCGCGGAGTGTACGGCGACGACATGCTCGGCGGGCTCGTGGATGTCGCCCGTCTCCTCACCGAGGGAGAGGCAGGTGAGGAGCTTCCGGCGGACGTCGTCCGGCTCGCGCGGGATCTGGCCGAGAGCGGTGGCGTGGCAGAGGCGGTGAGCGCTCTCGCGGAGCGCTTCACTGATTCCGTACGCCGGGCCGGATCGGACCAGGTCACCTCATCGCGGGTCGTCCGTGCCGTACGCCACTTCGCCGGTGAGGTGGCACCTGACGCGACCCTCTTCGACCCGGCCTGCGGTATCGGCTCCCTCCTGCTCGCCGTCGGTCCCGAGCAGGGCCCCAGGCGCTGCGGGCAGGAGTCCGACGCCCACAGGGCCACGTTCGCGCAACTGAGGGCCGACCTCACCGGGCGTATCGGTGTCGGCATCGTCACGGGGGACTCCCTGCGTGGCGACCAGTGGACGGACCTCAAGGCCGACCTGGTTGTCTGCGATCCCCCAGTCGGTGAACCCGACTGGGGGCGTGAGGATCTGTTGCTCGACTCGCGCTGGGAGTTCGGCACCCCGTCTCGTGCCGAAGGCGAACTCGCCTGGCTGCAGCACGCCTATGCGCACACCGCGCCCGGCGGTCGTGTCCTCATGGTCCTGCCCGCCTCGGTCGCGTACCGCAAGGCGGGCCGCCGTATCCGCGCCGAGCTCGTACGACGGGGCGTGCTCACCCAGGTCACCGCCCTTCCGTCCGGCACGGCGGCCTCACATGCCCTTCCGGTCCACCTCTGGCAGCTGCGTCGCCCGCGGACCCTAGGGGATGCCGTCACCAGTGTCCGCATGGTCGATCTGACGGCGGGCGATCCGGACGGTTCACTGGAACCGGACCCCGAGCAGATGGCGGAAGTTCCCCTGATCGATCTGCTCGACGATGCCGTGGACCTCACGCCCGCCCGTCATGTCGAGGATTCCCATCGCGACTACGCGGTTGAATATCAGACCTTGCGACGGGAGCTGACCGAGCAGGTGAGGCTGTTGGCGGAGTTGCTGCCGGCGTTGGTCGCGGGCGATGGCCTCAGCTCTCTGGATGGACCTACCGTCAGCGTCGCTGACCTTGCGCGCGCAGGGCTCGTCGAGTATGGCGATCCGGAACCGGTCTCGACCAGCGACCAGCTCGACACCGACTACCTTCAGGGCTTCCTGCGCAGCGCGGCCAACACACGGCGCTCGACGAGCACCAGCGGCACCTTCCGCCTCGACGGCAAGGGTGCCCGCATCCCGCAGATGGACATCACCGAGCAACGGCGGTACGGGGCAGCCTTCCGCGCGCTTCAGGAGTTCGAGGAGCGAGCGCGGAGAGTGGTCGAGCTGAGCCGGGACGCGGCGACACTGGCAAGGGACGGGCTCGGCAACGGCGCGCTCGCCCCGGAAAGCTGACGGGAAGCGTCACGTCGCTGCCTGTACGCCGATTCGGCTACGGCACGAACGAACTGGGCGACCCGCTCCACGTAACCGCCAACGCCTCCCGCGCACGTGTGCACGCCACGAACAGCAGGCACCGCTCCCGCAGCAGATCCGAGTCGCGCTGCAGCGCGTCCACGGAGGCCGGTGTCACCTCGCGGGCGAACGGCAGCGCGCTTGCCGTCACTCCCAGGACGGTGACGCAGCGGAACTCCAGCCCCTTCATGGCATGCATGGTGGCAAGCCGCACCCGGTCCGCGCCGGGCTCCGGGTTGTCCCTGACCCGGACCACCGGGATCTTGGCGGCTGTCAGCTTGTCGTACGCCTTGTCGAGCAGCACGTTGAAGCGGGCGCATACCCCTATCTCCGACGGTCGGATGCCTTGGTCGATCCAGCCTTCGACGCGCTCGACGAGCGCCGCGACCTCCGCCTGCTCGGAGCCGTACCCGTCCACGTGGGGCCTCCGGCCGTGCAGCAGGGAGCGGTAACCGGCCAGGCTGTCGCTTCCCTCGCCGCCCAGATCGTCGACCGACACCGGGCTGAGGATGCCGGTCGACCAACCGAGGATCTCCTCCGTGGAGCGGTAGTTGATGCGCAGACGGTGGGTGCGGCCGGCCACCGATATGCCCAGGGAGCCGAGCGACACCTTCGAGTCGTATATGCGCTGGTGCGGGTCGCCTGTGATGAACAGGTCGTCGTTGCCGGGTGCCACCGCGCCGCGCAGGACACGCCACTGCGCGGGGTGCAGATCCTGCGCCTCGTCGACCACGACGTGGTCGTGCGTGGGCGCCGACCCGGCCAGGAGGTCGGCCGCACGCGCACAGACCTTCAGATGCGTGGTGGCCTTCTGAGCGCGCAGCATCGACTCGAACAGCTCGACGGCCGACCACAGTTGGTCGCGTCGCGCCGACGGCAGCGCGCTGCCGCGCCCGCGCCGCAGGGCGACGCGGTAGGCGTCGAGTGCGCGCAGGTCCTGGGCGAGTATGACGTGTCGGTACTCCTGAGCCAGGAACTGCTCCGTCCACGGCAGCCCCAGTTGCTTGACGACGCGCTGCCACAGCTGCCGTTCCTCCCGATCGTTGATGGGGGAGGGGGCCTTGCCGTCGAGGCGGCTCACGACGCCGTGCGCGTAGGCGTTGACCGTCGTCACATCGACGCGGCCGAGCAGCGCGTCGTCACCGTCCAGGAGCAGGGACAGGTTCTCGCGCAGTGAGCCGGCCAGGGCGTTCGTGTACGTGGTCAGCAGGACGCGGGTGTCGGGCGAGCGCGTGAGGAGATGCTTGACGCGGTGCAGGGCCGCGACCGTCTTGCCCGTGCCGGGACCGCCGGTGATCTGGACCGGGCCGCCGTACGACACCCGGTAGGCGACCCGGCGCTGCGAAGGGTGCAGGAACACGCGCCAGGCCGAGAACGGCTTCTCCAGGATGTCAGCCAGCTCTTCGGGGCCGGTGACCAGGGTGATGCGGCTCGTGGTGTTGGCGATGGCGACGGCGAGGCTCTCGTCGGGGTCCGGGCCCGCGTCGACCGGACGGCGGACGGCGACCACGTCCCGGTACACCTCGGCGGGGCTGAACTCTTCGGCGAGGTACTGGAGCACCTCGCACTGATCCTCCGGCAACAGTGTCTCGAATGCCTTGAGCTGCGCCTTGTCGACGATCGTCCGCACTGCACGCAACACCTGGTCGTCGATGCCCAGTTCGCGCAGCACGGAGTCCGAGTACTTCGCGAAGAGCAGGGAGTCGGCGGCGGCAGCCGCCTTTTCCAGGGCCGGGGTCAGCTGCTCGATGGCGACCACGTTACGGACTTCGAGCGCGCGCGTCGCGGAGTTCGTCGTGTACAGCCGCTTGGCGGCCCAGGTGTATGCGTCGTCGTGCCGTACAACGTTGACGAGCAGGAACACATCACTGCCGTCATCCGGGGCGAGGACGACACCGCGCCAGAAGTCGTTGATGCGGATGGTCCGCATGCGTGCGTCCTGCGCGTTCTGCACGGACTCGAGGTGGAGCCCTTTGTCCGCGTGCAGTTCGGGCACGGAGAGCAGCTGGAACTTCTGCATCGCCTTGCGTACGCCTGCCTTGACGGGCTTCTCCAGGACGTCGTAGCTCTCCCAGAAGCTGTTGGCGAACGCGAGCTGCGGCACGAGGTGAACTCCCCACCCTGGACGGACACTCCGCAGTCGATCATACGCGCGGGGTGCTCGCCAGCCGCTGCGCCACCTCCTCGATGTCCGTGAGCAGTCCGGGGGGTTCCTGGTCCAGGTCGAGGGCGTGCTGATGGATGACGATGCCCGCGTGGCGCACCTGGTGGGCGGCGTGCGGAGCGTTGCCCTTCGCGTACACCAGGTGACCTTCGCGCAGGCCGAGGGCCGTGCAGTACGCCAGCATCTGGTACAGGTCGGCGTCGGGATAACCGCCCGGTCGCTCGGCCTTGTACTTGGCGTCCGCCACCGCGCACGGGGTGCCGTCCGGCCCGTACAGCACGAAGTCCGGCTTCATACGGATCGCGGCGGCCTCGTCGAGGTAGTGGGAGTCCTGGAGGCGGGCGGTGTGGCCGCCTGAACCCCGGCCCCGGCCCTGGAAGGTCTCCCGTAGGGCGGTTGTCACGAAGTCCTCGAAGAGCTTGTTCATGTCGAAGAGGAAGCCGTCGATGCGCAGATCGCCGGGGCCGTGCTCGGCGGAGGCACCGTCCAGAACGACGCGCGAGAGACGCAGGGCCTGGTGGTAGCGGGAGTTGAGGCGTGTGGGACGCCAGTCGGGGATCGGCTGTCCGCGCACGATCGCCGTGACGTCGGTCAGGCGGGCGTGCTGGTGCAGCAGCCTTCGGCGTACGTCGCGCGGTATGCCGGGCAGGCGTAGGAGACGTTCGACGGCCGCACGGAGGATGCGGTTCTCCGCAATGTCGGTGGTGAACTCGTCGTACGCGACTTCGACCGGCAGTATCGCCCCGAAGCGCCGCCGGATCTGTTCGGCCTCCCGGATGCGGCCGCGGACGACGAGCGCGGATTCCTCGGTCGCCCGGTAGCCCTGCAACAGGCCCTGTCGCAGGGCCCGGTCCACCTGCCGTTCCACGGCGTGGGCGAGCGCGGGCAGCAGATCGCGGTGCTCGGCGACCTCGACCTCGCCGTCTAGCCAACCCCTTCTCGGGTCAAGGCTGTAGCCGAGCAGGAAGAAGAGCCGGACGATGGGCACCTTGGGTGTGATGCGTACGGTGACCGTTTCACCGCCACCCGGTGCTGTGACGGCCACGGCCCCAACCTTGCTGCCGGCCCTCAGCAACCAGTGTCCGGGCGTGTACGGGTCGGGGGTCGCGTCCACGATGTCGGAAGCGGCGAGGGCACGGCCGACGGCATCCGGCAGGGCAAGACGGGTCGCCGGCGCGTGCTCGACCAGCTCGACGGAGCGCGGGGCGTCTACCGCGGACGCGTCTGCTGCGGACGTCACCCCAGCGACTCCCGCAGTGCGGCCAGCCCGTACCGCTTCTCGATGTCCACGCCTTCCCCGTAGTGATGCTCCTCCATCAGGGGCAGGATCTTCGTCCGCCAGGTCCGCTCCAGGCCGCCCTCCCGGTACACGCCCTTCTTCATCAGGTACGAGGGCCCGATACGGAAGTCGGCCTCGTCGATACGGGAGTTGAGCGCGTCGAGCAGGTCGGCGGGCTCCGCGCCCTTGCCCTCCTTGGCCAGCCAGCGGCGCAGCAGACCGCGTGTCGGCTCGGTACGCGGCGACAGTTCGACGAAGGCGAAGCGGCGGCGCATCGCCGCGTCCACGAGGGCGATGGACCGGTCGGCGGTGTTCATCGTGCCGATGACGAACAGATTCGGCGGCAGCGCGAAGTCGTCGCCGGAGTAGGTCAGCCGAACCGACTTGTTGCGGTACTCCAGCAGGAAGTACAGCTCGCCGAAGACCTTCGCCAGATTGGCCCGGTTGATCTCGTCGATGATCAGGAAGTGCGGGATGTGCCGGTTGCCCTCACGGGAGGCCAGGTCGGCGAGTTCGCGCAGCGGGCCAGCGGTGAGCCGGAAGGCGACCTCTCTGGTCTGCGGGTCCTCCTGAGGCCGGAAGCCCTCGAAGAAGTCCTCGTAGGCGTACGACGGGTGGAACTGCACGAGCTTCACCTGCTCGGGCCCGCCGCCGAGGAACTCGGCGAGCTTCAGCGCCAGATACGTCTTGCCGGTGCCTGGCGGCCCGTAAAGCACCAGCTGGCGGTCGTCGGCCAGCAGATCGCGTACTTCGCGCAGCCACGCCGTGTCGTGCACGAGGAGTTCGGCCGCCAGTTCATCCGTGGGGCCGGGCAGCTCGGGCTCACGGCGGGCGATGATCGCCGGGATCTCCACGCTCGGGTCCCGTTCTATGGCATGGGCCTCCTGCGCGAGTTCCTCGTCGCTCCGTCCGAGCCCCTCGACGAGTGCCAGCACGGAGGTCAGGTCGACGACGTCGTGTTGCACGGACAGCTTCTGCTGGAGCGCCTCCGGCAACTCGTCGTAGGGGATGCCGGCGGACCGCCACTCGGCCTTGCGCCGCAGGTTCGACAGCCCGCCCTCGGACTCGACCTGCTCCGCGTCTCCCGTGAGCGTTCCGATGTACAGCTGCCCGTCCGAGATGGCGCAGACGGTGTCGCCCTGCCGCATCTGGGTCAGGAAGTAGTGCAGTTCGTCGGCCATCACCTGCTTCTGGCTGTACGAGGTGGTGGCGTCGTATCCCTCCTGCACGTACCGCCGCAGGACGCTCTTGGTCGGCGCGTCCTCGTCCACCTGAGGCAGGTGCGTGGCCGCGAGAGTCACCCAGCCCTCGGTCACCCACAGTCGCTTCACCAAATCACGCCCGGAGACGTTCGAGCCCCGCACCAGCCAGGCCTTGTGCGGGGTGCGCCACGAGGCGCCGAGGTAGTCGACGAGGGGGAAGCCCTCTTCCGTGCGCCATTCCGAGAGACCGTCGGAGCTACGCCCGGTCACCACCGAGGCGGCTGCGGACGGGGAGTTGCATTCGATGTCCCGGGTCGTCTCCCAATAGCCAGGCCATCGGTCCGACGCCGTCCCGATACTGCCGTCCGCCAGCAGCCGTTCCCGCTGTGCCGACGGATGAGGCCCGATGCCGGGCGTTGTCTCCGTACGCACGGGTGAGCCGGCGAGGACGAGGAACTTCAGGCTTCCGTTCATCCCTTTCTCGGGCAGGACTCGGCCCCGGGCCTGCGGTCCTCCGTTGGGCAGGCGCAGCAGGAACTCCGGGTACACCGTGGCGGCCCCGGCCTGCACCGCCTTGGGGCGGGCCTCGTCTCGCTCGGTCACTTCCACTCCTCGCCCCGGCGCCCGGCGGCGCACGGCCCTCCCGATCCACTCCGCGCGACCCTACCCGCGGCGTACCACGACCGGCGATCGCCGCGGGTCGATGCCTCAGGTCATGGTGTTGGTCAGATGCGGGCCCATATAGCCGACGTAGATTCCGTGATCGGTACAAGCTCCGTCGTAATAGTGCAGGCGCGGCGCGATGGTGTTGCCTCCGCCGATCCGCAGGTGGGCACCCATGAACAGCTTGCCGTCGGGATGCACGTGGCGGGGGACGGGGAACGTGCGTGCCCGGCTCCAGTCGCCATTCGCCTTCACGGACTTCGATTCGTCCCTGACTACCTTGCGGGGCGATATGACGTGCGCTCCCTCGGGCGAGTCCGCACACCACTGCTTGAAATCGCTGTTCGCCCTGCCGCTCGCGACGGCCTCCGCGAAGTCCTGGAGGGCCAACAGGGCGTCCCACGCCATCCGGACCCAGGACGAGCCGTAGGCCTGGTCGTCGAGTTCCAGGGTGTACTTGCGCCGGCCACTGAACTGGACGCGTCGCATATCGCCGATCCGGTCCAGAATCTCGGCGAAGGACGTGGGCGCGTTCAACGAGGGGTCCACCGTCGCGTAGGCCTGCTCGGCGGCACCAAGCCTCAGGAGCTCTCTCTGCAGTTCCCGTATCTGCGCCTTGGCCCGGTGGAGTTCCTTGTACTGCTCGTCGTAGTCGACGACGACCTGCGCCTCGTTGCCCTCCGCCTGACGCAGCTCCCGCTTGAGGTCCCGGATCTCGTCGGCTCTGACGCGTTGTTCGCGTGCCGCCTCTTCGAGGATCTCGTGCAGGGCGTCGTTCTCGTCGCGCAGCCGTTCCTGTTCGGAGCCGCCGACCCCGTCCCTGGCCCGTGTGCGCATGAGCGGCACGGAATCCAGGGCGTCGGGCAGTGGGAGCCGGGTGGCGATTCCCTGCGGGAGCTGGTTCAGGATGCGGGCGGCCAGTCGAGGGTTCTCGGCGATCAGCCGTTTCGACATCACACGGTGCCGCTGGCCGTCGGCGGGCCAGGCCGGGTCGACGCCGGGCAGGTAGGTGCGGATCCCGCCGTTGTACACGCGGTGGTGTTCCAACGCCCGGTTGAAGACCGACTCGGCTTCCGGGGTGAGCACGTAGAGGATCGCCAACCCGACCAGGGGACGGACGAGAGGATCGACCGTCCCCTCCAGCCAGGCGTCGAAGTCGACGTCGGACGGTGTGCTCGCCATGACGACGGGAAGGCGTCGGTGGGCGTCGCACAGTTCGTCGATGACCGCTTCGACATCCTCCGCCTCGACGACTTGGGGCATGGCCGTCACGTCCGCCAGGCCGTCGTGTGCGTCCAGTGCCTCCAGCAGGTGTTTCGCGAGACGGGGTGTCTTGGCGGGAACGGGGGCCGCCTCGGCGTCGTCGGGGAGGTGCTCGACGTCGAGCTGCACCCAGGTCGGCCCGTCGGCGATCTGCCGCGTCACGACGGTGGTCTGCCAGGTGCCGCCGGGCGCGGTCTCCCGGAGCCGCCATCGTCCGTAGGTGCCGGTGGCACCCGTGACGGAGTCGTGGTCGAGTGTGACACCGCGAGCTATCTCGTTGCGCCCCTCGGCGAAGGCGTCGACGTTGTAGCGCTTGGGTGGTTGAGCGAGCCAGTGGCGCAGTTGCTCGTCGACGAGTGCACCGGTCCGCACGTAATCGGTCCGGCTGGTGACCACCATGCGGTAGCGGCGGGCGTCCATCGTGCTGCTCCTCACGTGTACGGGAAGGGGCGGCGTGGTTCAGGCGGTGGCGGCGGCCAGGACGCGGAGCAGTTCGCTCACGTCCTGGTGCCAGGCCCGTACCTCGGCGGGGGTAGGAGGCAGGTCGTACGTGTGGTAGTGACACGCGGCGCTGAGGCCGGACCAGACGGTGTACCACTGGCGCGCGACGGAGGGACTGACGTACCACCGCAGGCAGAGCATGCGGGTGCGGCCATTGCGGGTCATGCGAGGGCTGACCGACCGCCAGAAGGCGTCGAGGGTTTCGTCGAGGGCCAGCCGGAGCAGGGTGGCCGCGGCACGCGCCCGGACACCGGGGGAGAGCGCGGTCTCGTCCGAGGGATTGAACAACTGGTCTGCGGCCGCCAAGAGACCGTTCGTGGGGAGAACGCGGGTGGAGCGCGCGAGAGTCGTCACCGGGCCAGCACCTCCTTGGCGAGCTGCTTCGTACGGTCGACCAGGGCCAGGCGGTCACCGACGGGCGTGGCCGGCGCCTGGTGCGATGCCTGGTTCAGCTCCTGGATCAAATCCCTGGCCCACGGGCCGTGGCCGCGGGCGACGGCGTCCAGCACCTCGCCCCGCTCCTTGCCCTGCATGCCCATCGCGAGGGCCGCGAGGCCGGTGAGGGGCCCCGGCCGGGTGACCCGCTCCTGGATGGCGCGCTGCCCGATGCCGGCCTCGCGCAGGGCACGCCGCGCGGTGTCCTGGTAGGCGGCCTCCAGCGCCAGACGGCACATCGAGGGGAGGACCCGGTCGGCGACTTCCGGCGGCAGGTGCGGATCGAGCGCGATGGCCCGTGCCTCCGCCAGGGCCTGGCTCACCGGGTCGCTGACGGAGGAGACGTGAACGACCGAGTCGGTCTGCCGGGACACCCGCATGACCGTCGCCCTCAGACCGAGGCGCTGGATGGCCTCTTCGAGCCGGGTGTCGTGGGTGAAGACGACGACCTGCCGGTGCTGCGCGTACAGGTCGAGAACCTTGGCGAGGCCGTCGACCTTCTCCGGGTCCATGGACTGCACCGGGTCGTCGATGACCAGGAAACCGAAGGGGCTGTCCTGGTGGGTGGCCCGCGGGATGAACAACGAGAGGGCGAGTGAGTGCAGTTCGCCCTGGCTCATGACGCCGAAGGCGGGCGCGTCGGCATCGTCCACGGAGACGGGAAGACTGACTTGCCGCTGCGGACCGACACCCGTGAGCCCGATCGCACCCAGCGAGACGCTGCTGCGCTCGCACAACAGTCGCCAGATCTGGCCGGACTGGTCGGCGAACGGCTTGAACCGGGCGTCCCGCAACTCGTCGGTGAGCGCCCGCAGCCAGTCGCGTACGGTCTTGACCTGCTTACGGGCGGGGTTCGCCGCCTGCGCGGCCTCCGCCTCTTTCAACCATGCGGACAGGCGTGCGGCCACGGGCTGCCAGCGGCCGTCCTGCGCTGTGATGCGTCGGCGGGCGTCCTCACGGACCTGGTCACAGGCGTCACCGAGGACCGCCTCGGCGCGTTCCGCACGGTCGGCCAGCTCGCGCGGGTCACGAACCGTGCGGCAGGCGACCAGATCCCGCCAGAGCGCGGCGAGGGAGGGCTCGTCGGCATGGAGCCAGGCGGCGGCCGGACGCATCAGATCGTGCACCTCCCGCACCGCGTTCACGAGTTCGCGGTGTGCCGCCTCGGCCTCGGCGGCCTCCGTCTGGAGCCTTTCGACGTGCGCGCGCGTCCGTTCCGCCCAGGAGCGGTCCAAGAGGTCCGTGCTGCCGCATACGGGGCAGTCGGAGACATCGGGACGGCGGCGGCGGTGTTCCAGCGCGGCGTCGAGCAGTTTGATCAACTGCCGGGCATCCTCGGCGGATCCTTGGCGTGCGTCGTCTGCCGCGGCGGCCGCCGAGCGCAGCCGGGTCACGGCCTTCGCGATCAACGGCCGGTCCGGGCGCTCGAGATCGGCCAGCCGACGCAGTCGGGCGAGGTGCGCTTCGTCGGCGGCGCCGTGGCCCTGCAACAGGGCTCGGACGGCGTCCAGGTCGGGGCTCCTGCCGGAGAGAGCCGTGATCGCTTCCTTGGCGCGCGGGTCGTCCACCTCCGCCAGCTCCTGGATCACGGTGGCGGTGAGGGCCTTCGCGGTGTTCTCGGTGTCGGTCAGGGTCTTGGCCCGAGCCCGTGCCGCCGCGTCGGTGTCACTGAGCAGTTCGAGGCCGAGGATCCGGGAGATCTCGTCGTGCAAGGTGGTCAGCGGCCCGTTGATCACCGCACCGAGCTGGGTGTATGGGAGAAACGGCCGGTACAGCGACAGTTGCTCGGAGTCGATCACGTCGTGCACGACTTCGCCGGTGGCCTGTCCGGCTTCCTCCACGACGGTGCGGGACTCCTCGAGCCCTTCGCCGTGCCAGATCCGGCGTACAGTCACGGGCTCCTTGGCGCCCTCACCGTCACTGCCGGCGTCGAAGCCGAGCTCCACCGCGACCTCGGGGGCGGAGTGCTCGTGGAGGTTGCGCCAGCCCTTCTTCCATACCTGAGTGCGGCCCTGCCAGCGGAAGTTGTCGCCCGTCAAGGCCATCTCCGCGGCCTCGGCGAAGCTCGACTTGCCGGACCCGTTGCGGCCCACCACCAGCGTCAGACCGGGTCCGGGATTCAGCCGGACAGTGGCGGCGGGCCCGATACCGCGCCAGCCGGAGGCCGTGATGGACCGCATGTACACGGTCCCGGAACGGCCACCGCTCCGGGGTTGAGCGGCAGGCAGCAGATCGCGCAGCAGAGCCTGTTCCTCGGCGGAGAGCCCTGATTCGGGCAAACGGGCGAGAAGCAGGTCACGGAGGCTGGTGTCGTTCATGGCTCGGATTCCTTGGGTGCTCTGGATGGCTGCGGCGGGCGTGCCCAAGGCGACGCGAGGGGACGGTGAGCCGTTGGCAATCTGAGCATGGCGGAAGCGTGTTAGCGACGTCAACAGACTTCTGTGAATTCGCTACGAACGGTTGTGTGTACATGCGTTCGGTTGTCCAGCTCGGAACGGAGATGCGCTGGGCCGCCCGATTCACCGAGCCGACCGTCCCGCAGGCGCCTCACCGTCCCGGGCAGCTGTCGCCGACCGGGCAGCGTGTGGTGGTCAGCGCAGTACTGAGCCGATCCAGGCCGTCGCCTGCTCGGGCGTGGTGCGGGTGTCGACACCGAGGACGTGGAGGGTTCCCAACGGGCCCTTGGGGCCGCGCACTTGGAGGGTCCGCTGGGCGTGACTGCCCGGCTGGGGATGGACGATGACGGCCATCGGGGCGTCGGCGGGCGCGTAGCCGCTGCTGTAGGTGAGGAGCTGGTGGACGTCGGCCGCGCTCACGCCGTGGCGGTCGTAGCGCTTGTACTTGGCGTCCACGGGCAGCAGCGTGCGATGTGCCGTGTCGTGTCCTGGAAGGCTGAGCAGGAGATCGGGCCGGAAGGTCGAGGCGTTGCCCAGATCTCCGCGGACTGTGATACCGGCGCCGCTTCCGCCGGGCACGGCGTGGCCGCCGTGCAGGCCGGCTGCCTCGGTGCCGAGACGGCGGACGACGGCTTCCCAGAGCGCGGGCATGGCGAGCAGGAGACCGTCCGCCGTGGTGCCGTGGTTGGTGAGCAGGTCGGTCACGCCTCCACCGCGCAGTAGCAGGCGGGCCCAGGTGTGGGCGGGCCGGTAGCGGGCGTTCAGGCGGGTGTAGTGGGTACGGTCCAGAGCGCGGAGCGCCGCGGCCGGGGTCGGGGCCTGCGGAAAGGCGCCGGCGGCGCCGTGCAGAGCGCGCGCCAGGCCAGGGCTGGCGGTCAGGGTGAGCGCCGCCTTCAGTGCGCTTCCCAGAACGCGGTTGTCCCAGATGTCCGCCTCCCGGTTGAAGGTGTGGACGTGCAGCTGGTCCAGTTGCCCGTAGCGGCGGGTGGCCTGGGCGGCGACGTCCAGGCGTCCCCGGAGCACCGGTTCGACACTCCGGCGGCGTACGTAGTCCCGGCGCAGTCCCTCCCGCAGCAGCCGCTCGCACTCTTCGAGCAGGGCAGCGGCGACCAGGTCGGCGTACCCGTCAGGGCCGGTGGCCCACCGCCGGGCCGTCGCCGGGACGGGCGTGCCGAGGGCGTAGGCGAGCCGGCTCATGAGCTGCTCTCCCGGAATGGCGAACTTGGGAGCGATGACCACGCGGACACGGTCCAGGACCAGGACTCCGACGGTCGCGTCGGCCTTGAGCCGCCACCCGGTGCGCTCCCTGGTCAGGGTGAGGCAGCCCCGTGCCTGGAGGGCGTGCAAGCGGTCGACGTCTCGGGTCGTGAGCTGATCGGGCTCCAGCGGGGCGGACTCGTACTCGCCGAGCTGGACCGGGGTGCGGTCAGGCATCCGGGCCGGGAACGCCGCTGGTGAACTCGGTCGCCAGCGCGTCCGCCAGGTCCTGCGGGGGCATGAGGAGCGGACGCCCGGTCTCGGCGTCCACCAGGCGGCCGAGGATGCGGTGCAGCAGTTCCGCCCGGCCGAGGCAGTAATCCTCCAGGAGCGGGATCACCTCGTGGTGGAAGGCCGCCGCCAGATCCTCCTCGGTCGCGATCGGCTCACCGTCCCGCAGCAGGTAGGCGTGCCCGATCTGGTGGTCGGCGTCGAGGTGGCGGGTGATGCGGGTGTTGAGGGACTCGAAGAATGCGGCCAGGTCCAGGGGGCCGACTGTCCCGGAGACCGCATCCGGGTCCGGGCCCACGGGCAGGAAGGCGAAGCGGCGGCGGACCGCGGCGTCCAGGTGGCTGATGCTTCGGTCGGCGGTGTTCATCGTGCCGATGACCCGGACGTTCGGCGGTACGGAGAAGCGTCGCTTGCTGACGGGCAGGGCGACCGGCAGGTTCCGTTTGTCGAGTTCGAGAAGCGTGATCAACTCGCCGAAGATCCGCGGCAGGTCACCGCGGTTGATCTCGTCGACGACCAACAGGAACGTCTGGTCGGGATGGGCGGCAGCCCGGCTGCACAGGTCGTGGAACAGGCCGTCCGTGAGGGCGAGGGTGAGCCCCGGGCCGGTGGCGCTCAGGTCCGGCTTGAAGCCCTCGACGAAGTCCTCGTAGCCGTAGGAGGGATGGAAGGTGACCATGCGGACACGGTCACCGTGCAGCATCTCCGCTTGCGCCTCGGCACGTTGGCGGGCGTCGCCACCGAGCACGTCCGCGCGGCCGTCCAGGGCGAGGGCGGCGCCGAGCGCGAGCCGGGTCTTGCCCGTACCGGGCGGCCCGTGCAGGATCACCTGCCCCTTGCGCTCCAGGGCGTCCAGCACGGCCTGTACGTCCTCGGGCAGAGCGACCGGTGGGCCCGCCTGTGTCTGGCTCGTACCCGGGGGTCGTCGACCCTGCCGGTGGCCAGGACCTCGTCCATCCCGCGGTTGGCGACGACCCGGTCTCCCGCCTCCAGGTCCCGGAAGGCCAGCAGTCGGCGGGCGAGGGTCAGGCTGCCGCCACTGCTGCGCGGCCAGTGCGCGTCCAGGGCCTGCTTCAGTTCCGTGTCGCTCTGGTACTGGCCGAGATCGCCGAGCTCTTCCCACCCGACGCAGATGAACCCGCCGTCCCGGCATTCCTCCCACAGGCGGCCGCGCTCGCCGGGGGCGATCTTCCAGATGGTGCGTTGCCGGGGATTGAAGTGCTTGTACAGGAAGCGCATCACCTCCTGTCCCGTCCAGCCCTCGAACTCCTCACGGGTCCGCACGAGTTCTCGCAGTTGACGGTTCGTGCGCGAGGCGGGGACGCCGGCCTGCGCCTCGCCACCGAGCAGTGTGACGAACGTCCGCAGATGCTCGGCCGCGTAGATCGGCAGGAAGTGCTGCGGGAAGTAGGTCGCCAAAGACTTCGTCACCAATGTCTGCCCGCACCACAGCACTTCGAGGTCGTCCAGGGCCTCGAAGTCTCCCGCCCCGACGGCGTCGAAGGCCCGGACGAACTGTCCGCGCAGTTTCGCCCAGGCCTCCTGCGGGTCCATACCGCGTAGGGGAGCGGCCAGCCGCCATTCGCCGGAGTTGTGGTGGTACATGATGTGCTTCGCGGCACTGCCGCCCTTGATGCTGCCCAGGTGGGGAGTGCCGAACTCCATGAGTCGGCAGTACGTCGGCCCCGACTCGGGCGGCGCGCCCTGCCCGAGGGCGTAGCGCTCCAGCGGCAGCTCCGCCCACTCCTCCAACGGGAACTGGGACAGCACCTGCTTGCGCTCGTCCTCGGCGGCCGACTCGACGTCCGCCACGGCGGTCCGGTCGAACTCGGCCGCTGCCGTGCGCAGATCTACCCCGTTCGTCATGGAGGCCATGATGCCGGAGCGTGAGGTGGCGTTCCCATCTCCCGGCGAGGTTGGGCAACTTCCTGCATGTGACTCAGATGGCTGGCACGATGCTCAGCACGGCGAGGTCGGTTGCCTGGGCAGCGGGCGCCACTGCGACGGGAGAGGCCGTGCAGGACTGGATCTACATCCTGAATCCGAACAAGGACACCTTTGACGGGGAGCCTTCGGACAAGGACACCGTGCGCCGTCTCGCTCACAAGGACCCCGAGCTTGAGCTGTGGCTCAGCCGACGCAACCGTATGAACCCGGGTGACCGCCTGTGGTTCTTCTTCACCTCGCCGGAGTCGGAGGTCGCCGCGGTGGCCGACGTCATTGGTGAGCCGTACGAGGCGGTCCCGGCGGACACCAGATTCCCCTACCGGGTCGATGCGACCCTGCTGCCCGGGCCCACGGATGCCTTGTACAGCAATCCGGTGGGCCGGGACGACCTGGGGCTCGCCCAGGTGCGGTCGGTGCAGAAGGTCAAGCCAGGGGCGTTGAAGATCCTGTTGGCGCGGGCCGGTCTGTGATGCGACCGTCAACCGCCAATGGCAAGGCGGCCTACCAGGGTTCCAGCCCTTGCTCGGTCGGGTTCGTGTGCGGCAAGAGTGCTTCCTGAGCACGTGAGTTCAGGGCCATCAGCTTGTCCGCTGTGCGATCGACGAAGAAGACGAACGCCTTGGCCGTGTCGGCGAAGGCCGCTGCCGGGCGACTGATACCGGCTGTCGTGATCACGATGAGCCGCTTGGGAGCGTCCTCACCGGCCGCCGCGGCCAGGCCATTCAGCCGCTGAACCTCGGAAGTGGACAGGCTCTTGGCCCGGTTGTGCCATTCGATGTGGAACGCGTCGGACCGGATGGGCTGTTCGGCGTCCCCCTCTTCGAGGTCCCCGAAGCCGAATTCCCTCAGCTGCTCGAGAACCGTGTCGGTGATGTGCCGGGGGCTGGTCGAGCGTCGCGACGTCCTCGGCGCGGAATCCTCGATGGGCTGACCGAGATCGACGACGACGTCCTCCAGCCACTCAGGCAGGGCGGCTTCGTCCGCGAAAAGGGACTCCTGCCACCCGGACCGGCGCTCGGCGGAAACCGATTCTGCACGGCCGGCTGGCTCGTATGGCACCTCCACGTCCCAAGCCTTCAGACCCTTGCCGAGCACGTCGGCGATGTCCGCCACCGACGCGTCCGCACGGGGTACCCCTGGCGCGGGCCGCGTGCTGCGCCACAGGTTCCAGGCCAGATCGACCCGGCCCCAAGCTCCGCATTCCGCGAGGTACACATCCACCAGCCAGCCGAGGGCGGGCTTGAGCGAGACACGCACGAACGCGTCGGGGAACTCGGCCTCGATGAAGCTGCCGTCGCGTCCGCCCACGATGTCGAGTTTCGGCGAGTGGCGGGGGCCGTACGGGAAGTAGCCGTTCCCCGCCGCCACGCGCCGCACTCGCACACGCCGTGCGTCCAGGAGGTCGGCCAGCTCGGTCATGTCGGACGGCTCGCTCTCGTTCCAGCGCCACGGTGAGGCAACCGGTACGTCCGTGAGATGCGCAGACGCCACGGCGTGCAGGGCGTCGACGAGTACCTCGTCGGGCGTGTCCAGCGGCCAGACGGACGGCTCACTGTCCAGTACAGGATCTATCACCGCCCAGACGATCGAGTACCCCATGCGTACCTGCGCCAGAGCGACCGAGCGTCCGCCGGACAACGTGACCTTCAGATGCATCAGGCGGTTCACGTCGTCGAAGTGCACCCGGTCGGCCAGCTCGGGATGACGTTCGCACAGGGCCTGTTCCAGGCTCTTGAAGTGCAGGTGTCTGCCGAAGGCGGCGACCATGCCACCGGGCGGGAAAGGCAAGGGACACACTCCTGTTGAGTAGTGGCGCGGCGTGGCGTGGCCGGGGACGCCGTGATCCGTTGACGGAGCGTAGGTCGACCGGATGCCGTCACTCAAAGCGTTTGGCCGTCCTCAACGGCATTGGCTGCCGGATTGACCGGAAACCGCCTTCGGCCCCTCGCCATGCTGGCCGATCTCCGCCCAGACGGTCTTGCCGGAGGGCGGGCGGGGCTCCGTGCCCCAGCGGTCGGCCAGCGCGTCGACCAGGAGCAGGCCGCGGCCCGACTCGTCGTCCGGGCCCTGCTCCTGGGGCATCGCGGGGCGACACTCGCCCCGGGTGTCGCTCACCGCGATGCGCAGGGTGGCGGCCGCCTCGTCCAGCGTCAGTGCCAGCAGGAAGTCGCGGCCCTGGACGCGACCGAGCAGCGCCGCGTTGGCGGCCAGCTCCGCGACGACGTGTTCCGCTCGCTCGATGACTCGGGGTGACACCTCCCATGCTGTCAGCCGTTCCACGGCCAGGAGCCGGGCGAGGCGGGCGCCTCGGCGGGTGGAGGAGAGTCGCTGCGCGAACGTGCGTACGCTAGCGCAGAGTTGGGGCGTGGAGGCGTTCATGGGGAAACCGTGGCGGGCGCGCGGGGGTGTGTTCCAGTAGCGCGGCCCGTACGCTGCGTCATCGTACGGGCACGTTCTGTGGACAGTACGGAGATCTTGCCGTCACTGTGGGTGCGTCGATCGCGGGGATGCCGCAGAGGACGTACGCACCTGGAGGTGGCCGCGTATGACGGACAGCAGTGACGCGACGGCTTGCGACTGGGAGCGCGAGCCCGATCCTTCCGACAGTCTGCGGACCTTCGGGGCCGTCGTCCAGGCCCTTCGTGAGCATGCCGGGCTCAGCCGGGTGGACTTCGGGGCGCGGGTCAGGTTCTCCAAACACACCGTGGAATCGGTGGAGTTGGGGCGGCGGATGCCCGACGAGTCGTTCGTGGAGCGGGCGGAGGAGGCGCTGGGGAACACGGGGGCGTTGCGGAAGGCGGCCGGGCATCTGACGCGGGGTGAGGCGGGGCTGGCGGCTTGGTTCCGGCGGTGGGCTCGGCTGGAGAAGGTGGCGGTGAGCCTGTGTACGTATGAGTGCAGGCTGGTGCCAGGGCTGTTGCAGTCGGAGGGGTACGCGCGGGCGGTGTTCGACAACAGCATTCCGCCGCTGTCGGACGAGCAGTTGGAGGCTCAGGTTGTCGCGAGGATGGAGCGACAGAAGATGCTCTACGAGCGGCCGAACGTGCCGTTCAGCTTCATCGTCGAGGAGCACCTGTTCCGGCGGAGGCTCGGTGGGCGTGAAGTGACTCGGGGGCTGCTCGACCACGTGCTAGGACTGACCGCACCGCGCAATGTCACGCTTCAAGTCATGCCGCTTGGCGCCGAGTTCCATGCCTGCCTGGACGGTCCCGTGCAGCTCCTGGAAGCACCGGAGCGACGGCGCCTTGCGTACTCTGAAGGGCAGCAGAATGGTCGTCTGATCTCCGACGCGAAAGAGGTGAGCCTCCTCTACCAGTGCTATGACACACTGCGCTCGCAGGCCCTGAACCCCCAAGACTCGCGGGGTCTGCTGGAGCGAATGCGAGGAGAGCTATGAGCACGACGGAACTCGCCTGGTTCAAGTCCAGCTACAGCGGCACCCAGGGCGACAGCTGTGTGGAGGTCGCCGTCACCGAACAGGCCATCTGCGTGCGTGACTCCAAGGATGTGACGCGACCTCACTTCGCCGTCGGGAGTGAGGAGTGGTCGCGGTTCGTGGGGTTCGCGGCGCGTTCCTGAGCTGAGTCGTCCCGGCAGTCGCGTTGTCACGTTCACCGCCGGGACACCGGGTCAATGGAGGTCGGGTCCGCCCGCCTCGGCTATCTCGTCGAGCAGACTGATCTCCTCGTCGGCGTCGTCCGGGACGTCCGGGCCGTCAGGGCTGGTGTCGGGAAACGATCCGGCTGCCTCCTCGTCAGCGAGGTGCGGGTACTTCTCCAGGAGGAACCGCCGCCGGTATGCCACCTCGGCGGCGTCGACGATCCCTTCCAGAGTGGTCCAGTTGAGGGTGCTTCCGACGACGATCCCGAATGCGGGTACGGCCTTGCCGAGCCCCTTCTTCGTGAGGCGGAAGCCGAACGCCTTTGCGAATTGCTGGGAAACCTTGGTGACAACCGCGTCGTTCAGGACCTCCCACGTCTTGCCGCGGAAGAGTGCTTGGGTGAGCCGCGAGATGTCGGCCATCGCGGCGTTCTTGGCGGTGGCCGAGCTTGCCGTCCCGACGTTGACGACGGACATCACGAAGAGCTTCTCGGCGGGCTCTTCGGGGTCGTAGCCGTAGAACAGCGAGACCTGGCCGACGGCTCGGGACGCGAGTCCGAGGACGACCGCGGTATCGGCGACGAAAGCGCCCGCGATCGCACCTCCCGAAGGCGCTGCGGCGGCACCGGCGGAAGCAGCGATGGCGAGCTGCCCTCCGGAGATCACCAGCCCTGCACCCGCTCCCGAGAGCGCCGCGGCCGCCGGGTAGTACAGGCTCGCTGCCCGTTCACGGACCGCGTCGATCTGCTGGAGGTCCAAGCGGCGCAGGTCGAGCAGCGACGCGACATCGTGGCCGCGTTTCTTGTGGAGCGCGACCACGCGTTTGGAGGAGAGGCCCGCTCGCGAGGCCCGCCCCACCGTCTTCCGTAGGGACTGAGCGGCAGTGCCACTCCAGTCCGGGAGGGCGTCGGCGGCTCCGCGCGCCCCCGCGCCGACCTTTTGAGCGCCCTTGGCGACGACTTCCTGTCCCCGCGAAAGCGCAGACTTCGCCCGTGGGTGGTTCTCCAGTTGCTTCGCGGCACGCTTGCCGAGTTCCGAGACACCGTTGGCCACTTGCTCGCCGGCGCTTCTCATCGCTCGGGACAGCGGGCGGCCCTTGAACTGTTGGACGGCACGCCATGCGTCGAGCTCGTAGTCCGAGGGCAGCTGATCTGGCTGCTGCGGGTACTGCGGTTTGCTCATGGTCCCCCCTGGGACGTGGATGTGATGCACGAGTGAGTGACTCGTCAGGTCAGGTCGTCGAGAGCTGTCAGGCGGGGTGGCGGGGACCGTAGCCTGGGGGTGGTGTGAGGGTGGAGGTGTAGTTCTCGCCGTCCACCAAGGGGTTGTCGAGGGTGAGCCCGGCGGCGGCCATGCGGTCGTACTCGGCGAGGATCAGTTCCTTGGTGCGGTAGGAGCCGTACCTGGCCTCGTCCTTGCGGCGGACGATGGGGAAGGTGTCGAGGATGTAGTCGGCGTCCTCACGCGAGATTCCGTAAGTGTGGAGAAATAGCGCGTCCAGCTCCACTCGCATGATTTCACGGCGATTCTCGTCCCAGCGGAAGGGTGCACCGTTGTCGCCCAGGTCCCGAGCGAAGGGCGACATGTCATGGCTCGTATAGGTGAGTTCGATTACTCGGCAACTAATAAACGAGCGATAGGGGAGTAGCGTATCCGGAGCTGGGGCTGGAAGTTGACTCATTGTGAAGTACTTGAGACTCGTGCCCCCAATCTTTTGCCTAGCAGTGTAGTCGAAGACAAGACTCGAAAAGTTCGCCTGGAGGAGTTCGCCGTAATCCTTCGGAAGGGCGAGCAGAAACTTGTCGCCTACTGCGGTAGCCGGAATCACGGTGCTGATTACAGTACGCGCATCCGTCACTCGGCAGATGTCACGCCAGCCCAGAAGCCAGCCACGGTCCCAAGACTTGGCGATCAGCTTGGCACCGACTTCGGATTCCGACACCCAGTAGCGAGGAGTAGTGGTTGCCGTTGGGTCGTCCTGCTGCTGCGGAGCCAACCGGGGCAGTGTGCCCATGTTGGCCTGGGCAACGGTCTGACCCTCATACGTTCCAAACCGATGGTCGAATTGGTGGAGCATCTTTGCCTCGTACAGTGGCAGCATCGTCGCTCCAGCTCTGGTGAAGGTGTTGCCCTCCGAATTCCAGCCCTCGGTCTTTAGATCCTCATAGGTGTGGAAGAAGTGTGAGTCGTGGGACATGTGGAACATCGCCATGAGAGAGAGGCCCCATGGATTGCCGTTCTTGTCACCCTTGTTGATCAGGACGGGCATTCGGCGGTAAATCCCTAGGGTGATCTCCGCATCTCGCCGGGACCGGAACACTGGCAGAGTCCCCGTGTTTGGGTTAAGTAGCTGGATCTCCCCTGGCGTCAGCGTAAACGCCTTGTTTGTATCGTCCAGTTCCGCCGGGTCGCGGAGAAAGAACGCAAACTGAGCAGCCGATTCTCGCTGCCCGCTGCCCGCCAGGGACAGGATGCTGAACTTGAAAGCATGGTGCACGTTAGGAAATAGGCGTTCTTCGTTCTCGAAGTCGTACAGTGCCGCGATCGACCCTTCCCGCACCAGGTCCTTGAGAAAGAACTGCGTCCGTGCATCCGTAGCGATCCCCGTCGGCACGATCACCCCCGCCCGCCCCCTCGGCCCAAGCAGGATGCGGTCTGTCTCGGTGAAGACCGAGTACGTGTTGAGGTTCCCCTGACCGGTCAACGGAACCCGCCCCGACCTCCGCAGGAAGTGGCTCTCGGCGTACACCTTCCGCTTGCCCGCCTCGAACTCCTGGTACAGCGACAGAGTGTCAGGAGAGTCCTTGAGTGCCTCGATCATCTTCTTGCGGACGGACGTCCGGGACGCCTCGGCGATCTCCGGCGCCCGCTGGGCGAAGAACTCCTGCTCGCGGAAGTCCACGCTGTCCCACGGCGGGTTCCCCACCACGCAGTCGAAGCCTCCCGCCCAGCCTGTTACCGGGGACACACCCTGGCCGCTGTCCGGGACCGAGAAGACCTCGGGGAACTCCAAGTGCCAGTGGAAGAAGGCGAACTGGTCGCGCAGCCGCTTGATCTCGGCGCAGGTCTCCCGCGCGACGCCTTCTCCGCTCGGATCCTCCAGCGCCTTGAACACGGCATGCGTCACCGCGCGCGGCGCTTCCGGCGTCTTGAGCCAGACGAACGCGGCGCACCAGGCATCCGCGACCCTCAGGGCACGCTGGTACTCCGAAGAGCCCGCCCACTTCTCGTACGCCTCCTCCTGGCGGCGTACATCCGTCAGCTCTTCAGCCGTGGCGAGCGTGATGGAACGGAGACCTCGCGCGAAGACCGTGTTGGCGACCTGGACGGTGTCGTCGCCGATGTCGAAGAGACTGCCCTGGCCGACCCGCTCCTGTGCGTTGATCTTCTCCAGGGCCTTCGCGTGCTTCTTGTCGTCGCCCTCCGTGGCGATGAACGCCTCGTCTGGGGTCCCGTCCCGCAGTAGCTTCGGCGTCGCCCCGATGAGCCCGTTGCCATGCTTCACGTGGGCGTCGAGGAAGCCGAGCGGCTTGCCCGGTTCCAAGGCCTCGAGCCATAGCGATACCTTGGCCAGCTCCACGGCCATCGGGTTAAGGTCAACACCGTAGATGCACCAGGCGACCACCTCGTGCAGCGCGTGGCGGACCGCGTCGAGTGTGGGCTCCGGGTTGCGCTCCCGGACCGCTGCGACCTGCTTGGCGATGCGGCGGGCCGCAGCCACCAAGAAGTGGCCGGAGCCGCAGGCCGGGTCGCAGACGGTCAGTGACAGCAGTTCGTCCACGATCGCGTCCGCCGGATCGCTGGCCCCCGACGTCGACGCCGCTTCCTCGCCCCGCTTCACCGCGTCCCGTATCACCGGGTCCAGAGTCGAGTCCAACAAGCAGTCGATGAGCGATGCCGGGGTGTAGTAACTACCCGTCGTCTTACGGGTGTTACCTGCAACCTCGACCAGCGTGAACGTACGGTCGGCGATGCTGTGCTTCGGCTCCAGCTCCAGCAGGGACTCGTACACGGAGCCCAGCTCCTCCGCGTCCAGGTGCCGGTAGTCCACCGCCCGCCACCGCCCCGAGCTGCCGTCCCGCACCTGCGACAAGTGCCGCACGGCCGTCAGCAGAGCCTCGTTGGACAGCTTCAGCCCACGCAGCGGGGCGTCCGCGTCCGTGTCGTTGAACAGACCGCCGAGGCCGGGCAGGCCCAGCTCGGGGCGGCCCTTCTCGTCACCGAGGGCGTCGAGGACGATACGCAGGGCCTCGTACAGGTCACCGTGTGCCGTACCCCGCCGCTTCCTCGCGTGCGCACGTAGTCGAGCCGACGAGAAGTATGCCTCGTACCGCTCGCGTGCCTGCGGGTCCGCCTTCGGCGACAGCAGCGCGTCGCGGTCCTCGGCCACGAAGACGAACAGCAGCCGGTAGACCAGCCGCAGCAGCGCCGCCTGGAGGGCCTTCGGGTGGACGTCCTCGCGCAGGGCCGTGTTCTCCGGGTGCCGCAGGAAGCCCGTACCCAGCGCGGTGATCGCGTCCTGGACGCCCTTGCGGAGCTGGTCCAGGGCGCGGGTGCCGGAGGCGATGGCCTCTGTACGCCACTTCTCCAGCCGGGACGCGGACGGCGGAGCGTCCTCCGCCACCTCGAACCGCGACACATGCAGCACCCGATACAGCAGCACGAACTCGCTGAACAGCTCGCCGTCGAAGATCGCTTCGAGGTCGAACTCGACGTACGAGGCCGTGGCCAGCGCGCTGGAGTCGCGCAGCAGGCGGACCTGACGGCCGTTCGTGAGGACGCCCCACAGGTGGGCCTCCGTGCGGTTCAGGCACTCCTGGAGCATCGACTGCGGCGGGACCGAACCGGCGCCACCGGGGCGCTTGTCGAGGTCGGCATTCCAGGCCGTCTGGTGGATGAGGGCGTGCCGCCAGCGGTGGGAGACCGGGAACTTCTTCTCCGCGTCCGAGTCGGCGGTGATGACCGCCGGGCCGACATGCGTCAGCGGTCCGAAGCCCAACTCCCGCCAGAGCGGGGCCAGCCAGTCACTGCCGGCGCGGCCGGTCGGGTCGGCCGTCGGGAGGCCCGTCTCGCGGTCCTCGGGGAGGTGCTTGCGCAGCTCGCGCCAGAGCGGCTTCAAGTACTCCCAGCTGCGCTCGGCCTCGTCGCGCACCGAGCGGGAGGACGGCAGGCCGTAGTCGGCCGGCTTCGAGCCGGGGACGTCCTTGCCCTCGGAGATCCGTACCAGCATGTCGGCGGGCAGCAGCCCTCCGACCGTGTGGACGGCGGTGAACACCTGGTTGCGGGTGACGGCGGACATCAGGCGGACACCTCGGAAGCAGTCGCAGGAATGAGAGGCAGGTACACGTACGCGCCGAGGATGTCGGCAGGCTTCTGCACGGTGACCGACAGGCCACGGACGATCTCGCCGGATGCCTGGCGCACCCGGCGGTGCGAGGCGTCGAGCTCGGCGGCCAGCTCCTCGCCGTACGTCTCCAAGTGGTCGTACACGTCGGGGAGCTGGGTGAGCAAGCGAGTCATCGTGCGCTCGCCGAAGTGGCGGTCCGTGCTCTCGGACGCTGTCGCGTCGAGCAGTGCCCGTGCCCGCTCCGGCGGCAGCCACTCCGCCTTCCTAGCCGAGCCCTCGAAGGCGATCAGCCGCGCGTCCTCCGCGACCAGCTGCTTCTCGCCGCTACGAGAGGGCAGCGTGAGGTGGAAGCGGTAACGGACGAGGAGCAGGGTGGTGAGGGTGCCGACCGCGTCCGTGGTGACCACGCCGCAGCGCCGCGCAGGGCGGGCACCATCCGCCTGGGTGTCCAGGGCGGCGTTGAGGACGTGGGACGCGAGGGCGCCGACGACCGGGTCCGTCCGTACCAGGGCCGCCTCGCCGCGTGCCACCGCCGGGTCCGCGCGGAACGGGATCGGGCGGTCCTTCTCGATCACCTCCGCGCCGACCGTCGGCGCGAGCGCGTCCCGCAGGCCGATGGGCGTGCCGCCCACCTGGGCCGTGAAGTCCTCGCCGTCGCCGCGGAGTACGGCACCGAGGGCGCCGAGTGACTCCCGTACGAACGTGTCGATCTCGCCCGCGCCGCCCAGTGCCTCCCGGACCGCCGCGACCTCGCGGGCCACCTCCTGCGGATGCACGGAGCGCTGCGCGAACCGCGAACGCGACGCCTTCTCGCGTTCCGCTGCCGAGTTCCAGTCGCTGTCCAGCTTCGCCGTGCTCACCTTGAACGCGTCCGCGCTGAAGAGTGCGTCCTGGTCCTCGCGGCCGCGCATCAGCAGCCACTCAACGATCGCGTCCGTAACGCCCGTCGACAGTTCGTCGGGTACGGAGACGGAGATGCCGAGGTCCTTCTTGATCTGGCGGTGTTTCTTGATGAGGACTTCGAGGACCTTGCCGTCGATGCCGTTGTCGTCGCCGTACAGGGTGATGACGCGGACCTGGTCCTTGCGCTGGCCGTAGCGGTCGACGCGGCCCTCGCGCTGGTCGTGGCGGGTCGGGTTCCAGGCCAGGTCGTAGTGGACGACGGCGTCGAAGTGGTGCTGGAGGTTGACGCCCTCGGAGAGGCAGTCGGTGGCGATGAGGACACGACGGGCAGCGGCGTCCGGGCCGGCCTCCTCGGCGAGCTTCTCGATGCGCTCCAGGCGCTGCTGCGGGGAGAGCGTGCCGGTGACCGCCTTGACGACGGTCTTGGCGCCGAGCGGGCCGCGCTTGCCGGACTCCTTGTCGTTCTCCAGCTGCGCGGCGAGATACTCGGCCGTCGGGATGTAGCGGCAGAACACGATCGGGTTGTGGCCGTCCGCGAGGAGCGCCTTGAGGTGCTTGATCAGCGCCTTGAGCTTCAGGTCCTTGGCCGGTCCTTCCAACTCCTCGGCGATGCCAGCGAGTTCGGCGAGGTAGGAGCGTGGGTCTTCGGTCGTCTCCGCACCCGGTGCGACGTCCATGCCTTCCATCGCGTCGCTGTCGGCCGCGTCGCTGTTGAGCGGGGCGCCCAGCTTGTCGGCCTCCTCCGCCGACGCGGCGATCGCCGCCGCCGAGCGGGTCCGCAGCGTCTGCGCGGCGGCGCGTGGCGACGACACCAGGGAGCGGAGCAGCGCGATCGCCGACCACCAGGCGATGCGCGCCTCCCGCTTGCCCTGGCTGCCCGCCTGCTCGACGCGCTCACTCGCGTACGCGATCGCGTCGTCGAGCAGGGCCCGGTACTCCGGCGACAGTTTGTACGTCTCGTCCTTGAAGTAGCGGTCCGAGGGGAACGCCGTCCGCTCCGCGAGGGAGTCGTCGGTGAGACCGTCCTCCTTGGTGAGGTACTGGCGTACGTCCGCCCGCTTGCGCGCCACGAAGTGCTGCGCGAGGAGCTTCCGGCCGGACTCCGAATCCAGGCTCACCTGGGCCAGCTCCGGCTTGACCAGGCCGAGGAGGTTGCGGAACGCGGACTCCTTGCCGCTGTGCGGGGTCGCCGTCACGAGCAGCAGGTGCCGGTTCTCGTCCGCCGAGACGCGGCGCAGCAGCTCGTACCGGAGCTGGTTCTGCGAAGCCGTCGAGGTGTCGTCGGCGACCACGCAGGTGTGTGCCTCGTCGACGATCACCAGGTCGGGGCAGTGGCGTACGAAGTCGTCGCGGTGGCGCGGGGACTTGATGAAGTCCGTCGAGACGATCACGTGCGGGTACTTGTCGAAGAGGGACTGGCCCAGGTCCAGGCCCCGTTCGAGGCGCGAGACCGTCGAGGAGAGGACCAGCTCCGCGTCGATGCCGAACTTCGTGCGCAGCTCCTGCTGCCACTGCTCGGCGAGCGCGGGGGAGCAGAGTACGGCCAGGCCCGTCGCCTCGCCCTGTGCGAGGAGTTCGCTCGCGACCAGGCCCGCCTCGATCGTCTTGCCGATGCCGACGTCGTCGGAGATCAGCATCCGGACCGTCTTCTGGCGCAGGGCCATGAGGAGGGGCACGAGCTGGTACGCGCGCGGCTCCACCGAGATGCCGGCGAGTGAGCGGAACGGCCCCGCGCCCGAGCGGAAACCGACGCGCAGCGCCGTACGTAGCAGGCCAGCCGCACGCTGGTCACCGAGGTCGCTCGGCTCCGGCGGCGCGAACTTCGCCTCGTCCACCGTCTCGAACGCCGGGAACACGGCGGCGATGTCGTCGTCCGAGCCGCCCAGCGGACGCAGGACGAGCAGATCGGGCTTGCTCTCGGGGAGCACCACCCATTCGCGGCCGCGGGCCTTCACCAGGGAACCGGCGGAGTACGTGAGTGCCATGTGAGTCTTCAAGTCCTCGTGTTGGGTCCGACCGGATGGGGCGGGCGGTCAGTTGGCGGCCGGAGAGCCGAAGTAGCGGGAGTTGGCGGCGGCGACGGCGTCCCAGTCGGCGCCGTGCGCGAAGCGGATGACGTCCCAGCGGGCGTTGAACAGGCGGTCCTCGGCGTCCTCGTCCCGGGAGCTGTCCTGCTCCTTGTCCGGGGAGTCCACGAAGACGGCCACGTTCACACCGGGCAGGCGGTAGACGAAGTCGGGGGTCGCCATCGCCTCGGTGAGGAACGAGCCCGGTTCGTCCGGCAGCCGCAGGCCGCGCGCCTTCGCCCAGCCCACGAAGTCGCCCTGAGCGGCCAGTTCGGCCACCGATGCCTCGACCGGTGTCGGCTCGGCGGGGGAGGAGGGGGAGGACTGGTCGAGCAGCCGCAGGTACTGCTCCGAACGCGACTCGCCGCGCGACTCCCGTCGGGCCTTCGCCGACGCCAGCCGCACGAGCAGGTCCCGCACCGAGTGGCGGTTGATGAGGGCGTGGTTGAGCTGGTTGCCGTACGTCAGCAGGCACTCGTAGCAGCCGAGCGCGCACGGCCGGTCCGGGTGCGGGCCGCCCTGGTCGGTGCCGTCCGCTTCGAAGTGGCAGATGTCCAGGGCGCGTACGGCGGCCTTCCCCAGGGCGTCGTCCTCCGCCTGGAGGCGGCGCAGCACACCTGCTCCGCCCTCGGCGGCCTCCGTGAAAAGGATGCGGTTGCGGGGGCCGTCGTCCGGCGGCAGCAGCTCGCTGGACAGCTCGGCGTCCTCCAGCTCGAAGGCGGCCTCGATGCCCCGCTCCAGGGCGTACATCAAGGAGAGCGCGACCGGCTCCGGCAGCGGCTCGTCGAGGGTGACGACGAGGATGTTGCGGCGGTCCTCCACGTACGGGATGACCCGCTTCTTGCGGCGCCGCTCATTGCCGTCCGCGTCGATCACGGGCAGCTCGCTGGAGTCGCCGGACGCCTCGGACGCGTCCTTGTCGTTCATCCAGCGGCCGTCCGCGAGGTCCAGCCAGTACCCGGCCGGCTCGTCGTTCTTGGCGCGCACCCGGCCGATGTTGGTGATGCGCACGGTTGCCGAGTCGCCGTACGCCACGTCGGCGAGCGGCACGCCCGAGGCGTCGGCGATCGCCGCGTTCAGGCGGCCCTTGCGGGTGCCGTGGTCCTGGAAGCGGTAGGACGTCTCCAGCTTGAAGCCGGCGCGGCGCCTTTCCTCCTCGTCGGAGGAGATCCGCTCACGGCGCGTGGTGTACACGGTGTGCAGGTGCAGCAGGCCGTACGTCGCCGCGCCCAGCGGCTCGTGGCACATGGCGCAGCGGTCCTCCAGCTGCTCCGGATCATGGTGGTAGCCGCACTGCGCGCAGCGGCGGGCCTCGCTGGTCGCCAGCTCGCCCGAGGAGTCCGGCGGCAGCTGGATACGGGTCACCTGGTAGCGGGCGCCCTCGTGGTAGATCAGCGCACCCGGGCCGAACTCGCGGATCGCGAGGAAGCGCGGCCGCTGGAGGTAGTCGCCGTCCCCGCGGCGGCGGCCGACGGTCGGGATGTACGCGGCGAGCGGGAGCCGCGGGAAGCTGTAACCGGGCAGGAAGCCCTCGGACGCCAGATAGCGGTACGGGTTGAAGTCGGAGAGGACCGACTTGCTGTCGGCGCTCTCGTTCATCAGCAGATTCAGCTGTGTCTCGGCCTCACGGCGGCGGGCGTTGGCGCGGATGCGGTCGCCCTCGGTGAGGCTGTAGTCGAGGCGGCGCTTGTTCTGAATGTACTGGTCGTCCAGCGCGGAGCGGAACAGCTGCCGCCAGCGGTCGAAGGCCCGGTCGAAGCGGGTCGCCACCGTCCGCACACGGTCCTGGATCCAGTCGTCGTGCCACCACGTGGTCTCGGCGAAGTCGGGCAGGAGCGGGCCGAGGACGCGCAGGGCCGCGTCGACGGTGCGGCGCCGGGCGCTCTCGTCGAGGGAAGCCGCGAGCATGTCCGGCAGCAGCTCCAGCGCGGGGTTCGGGCGGTCACCCGTGTCCGGGTACGACACGTCGAGCACCTCGGGGACGGCACGGCCCAGCTTCAGGCCGGCCTCCGCGATCCAGATGCCCTGGAGGTGGGAGAGCACCAGGTCCTCGTTGGCGAGGTCCAGGCGCGGCGGGGCGACGGCGCCCGCGACCATGCGCTCCGAGCGGCGGAAGTAGTACTGGTCGTGGCTGTTTCCCGTCGCGCAGTACGTGGTCACGAGGGCGGGCTGGCCGCTGCGGCCGGCGCGGCCCGAGCGCTGCGCGTAGTTCGCGGGTGTGGGCGGCACGTTGCGCATCATCACCGCGTTGAGCTGGGAGATGTCGACGCCCAGCTCCATCGTCGGGGAGCAGTACAACAGCTTCAACTCCACCTTGCGGAAGGCCTCTTCACGCTGCTCCCGCTCCTCCGGCGAGACCTGCGCGGTGTGCTCGCGCGCGAACAGGCCGGACAGGGTGCCCGCCGCGTCCTTGTACAGGTCACGGAAGAAGGTGTTGACGCGCGGGCCGTCGCCGCTCTGGTAGGTGCGGGTCAGCGGGTCGTGCGTGCCCCTCTCGCCCCTGCCCGCACGCCAGACGAGGGACTGGGCGGCCACCCGGTAGCCCGTCGCGGCCGGGGCGGAGGACCGGCGGTAGCGGCCCGCGCGCTGCGGGGCCTCCGTCACCTCCTTCACCAGGCCCGCCTTGGCCAGAACCTTCAGCAACTCCTCGATGACCAGCTGGAGATCGGCCGGATCGAGCGTCTTGAACGACGTGTCCGCGCGGCGCAGGTACTTGCCGAACTTGCCGCGCGCCGACAGGAACAGAGCCGAGCGGTCCATGCCCGGGCGGGACGGGTGCGGATAGGCCGTGCCGACCTTCGGCTTGTCGGCGGCGGACAGTATCCAAGGGTCGATCAGCCGCTCCTCGCTCGCCCGCTGGAGCGAGTCGAAGTCGTCACGGAAGTACGAGACGTCGATGGCGAGGGAGCGGCGCATCTCATTGAGCAGCGCCTTCATGACCTCGGCCCGCAGCGCCGGGTCGGCGTCGCGCAGCGCCTCGTGCGTGCCCGCCCACCGGTCCTGCTTGGCCGCCACCCAGTCCAGGTCCTCATAGCCGATTTCCAGCAGGCCGGTCTGCTCCAGGTTCGGCATGGTGATACGCCAGCCGCGCTCCAGATCCAGATAGAGCCGGAACGCGATCACGTCACGGAGGGTCTTGGCGGCGTTGCGGGCGAGGGAGGGCGGCAGATCGCTCTCGCCGGTGTAGTCGGCCGGCTCGATGGCGAGCGCGTTCGTCACCGACGAGGCCAGTTCCTCGTGGTGGACGCCGTCCTCGCCCGCGTCCAGAGCCGCCCGGTACAGGGCGCCGCGCAACTGCGTGATCTGCACGAAGTCGTTGAAGTGACCCGCCTGGAGGGACGCGTCCTGTCGGTTGTCGACGAACGTGAGGAGCTTGCGCGCCTCCTTGTCCAGGCTTTCCTCCGGCACCGACTTCAGCGAGCGCACCACCGACGCGGAGATCAGCGAGGTCGCGGAGGACCGGCCCTCCTGGTCGAGCGTCGCCAGCTTCGCGAAATCCCGGCCGCGCGTCTGCTCGTAGGCGACCCCGCAGTGCAGACAGAAAAGGAAGGGGGAGGGAACGAACGCGGCCTGGAGTTCGCCGCTCCCTTCGCGGCCGCGCGGATCGACGGTGACGGCACGCGGCACCCGGTCGCGGTACGACTTCTTCACGACCTCCTGGCCCTTGTCGTCCAACTCCAGCCAGGACTCGGGCAGTCGGCGGTCGTCCACGGCGTACTGGACGTTGGACGGCCAGGCCCGCTCGTGGTCGACGTACAGATAGCCGTCGCCCTGTCGGCCGCCCGTCGCGGAGGTGTCCCGGCGCGCTTCGTACCGGACCTCGCCATCCTTCTCGGTCCGCCATACCGTCAGATACTCCTGGCCGCACTCCCGGCAGAAAGCCAGCGGCATCAGCAACTTGCCGTCATTGCCCGGCTGTTCGAGCTGGTACGAGCGGGTGAGGTGGCGCGAGAGCTTGTCTTCCAGGGTGACGTACACGGTGTCGCCCTTGGAGAGGAACTGGTGCAGCCGGAACGCGAACAGCGGCCGCTCGGTCACCGGGTGCAGTGCCTGCGAACCGGCCTCCAGAGTGGCGCGGATCGCGGCGACACACTGGTCCTCGGCGACCCCGGACTCCTCGTGCAGCTCCTTCGCCGCGACCTCGATCTTCGTGGGCTGCTGGCGGATCAGCTGCCCGGTGGCCTCGTTGGTAGCCAGGCCGAAGCGGGTCTCGATCCAGCGGGCCAGCGGGTCGCGTACGAGATCGTCGTACGCGCGCGGCGCGGCGGGCGAGTTCAGACGCTCCGCGGGAACGGCGTCGGGTGTTTCGTGGGTCGCGCGGATCAGGGTCTCGCCGATGACCCGCTCCGGGTGCACCGGCGCACCGAACAGGGTGCTCGCCACTCCGGCGACGACCTTCTTCTGGTCGTCGAGCGTGCCCTCCGTCGACATGGTGGCCGACGTGCCGATGCACTGCAGGTCCTGCGCCTGGCAAGCCTCGCGGACGCGGCGGATCAGCAGCGCGACGTCGGCGCCCTGCCGGCCACGGTAGGTGTGCAACTCGTCGAAGACCAGGAACTCCAGGCCCCGCGCCATCTTGATGAGGCTCGCCCGGTCGGCCGGGCGGGTCAGCATCAGTTCCAGCATCACGTAGTTGGTGAGCAGGATGTCCGGTGGGTAGTCGCGGATCTCCTTGCGCTTCTCGTCGTCCTCCTGGCCCGTGTACCGGGCGAAGGTGACCGGCTCGCGGCCCGTGCCGTAGCCGTCGCGCAGATACTTCTCCAGCTCCTTGAGCTGGCTGTTGGCGAGCGCGTTCATCGGGTAGACGATGATCGCCCGTACCCGCTTGGGAGCCTTCGGCCCCTCGGCGTCCCGCTGGTGGAGCACCTTGTTCACGATCGGGACGATGTACGCGAGCGACTTGCCGGACCCGGTGCCCGTCGTGAGGACGTACGACGCACCGGACGCGGCGGCGTCGATGGCCTCGCGCTGGTGCTGGTGGAGTGTCAGCGGGCGGCCGTCGGGGACCGTGCCGCCCTCGGTCTTCTTCGCCTGGAAGATACGGGCGCACTCGTCGTGCAGGACCTTCTGCCCGGCGAGTTCGACCACCGTGCCGCCGCTCTGGAAGAACGGGTTCAGCGACAGCCACGGGTCGGGCCACTGCGACTTGCTGTTGAGGTCGTCCTCGACGAACGCCGCGATGCGGTCGTCACGGATGACGGTGCCGCCCTCGGTGAAGGAGCGGTAGTCCTTGATGAGGGTGCGGTGGACGCCGAAGACGTCCATGCCCGCCCCCGAGGCGGTGACCGGCGCCGGCTTCCGGGCGGTGGCCTGCCCTGCGGGGGCGTGGGCAGCGGGATCGCGCAGGGGGCGGGTCGGGTCCAGGGCGCCCCAGTGCGCCAGCCGCGGCATGTCCCCGTCCTGGTTGGCCAGCGGAAGCAGCGCGTCGCGTACGGCGACGGCGTCCGCGGGACGGGCCGCCGGATCCTTGGCGAGCAATCGGTCGACGAGACGGGCGAGCTCGGTGGGCACCTCGCTGCGGATCACGGCGATGGGCGTAGGCACCTCGCGCGTGTGCTTGGCGGCCAGCTCGAACGGAGACTCGCTGGTGAACGGCGGTACGCCCACGAGCATCTCGTACAGCACACACCCCAGGGCGTACAGATCGGCGGCCTGGGTGACCCGCTTGGCCTCGAACTGCTCCGGAGCCATGTAGCGGGCAGTGCCCACACTGACGCCGGTGCTGGTCAGCCGGGCCTCATCGGGGTCGTCGACGATGCGTCCCATGCCGAAGTCGAGGACCTTGACGGTGCCGCCCCGGGTGAGCATGACGTTGGCGGGCTTGAGGTCGCGGTGGACGACCTCGACGGCGTGTGCGGCGGCGAGGCCGGACGCGATCTGGGCGCCGATGGCGGCGGCCCAGTTGACGGGGAGCTGCCGTTCCTCCTCGATGAGGTCGCGCAGCGTCTCGCCGTCCAGGAACTCCATCGCGAGGTAAGGCAGACCGTCCTGGTCCTCGGCTACCCCGCCGGCGACGATCCGCGTGAGGTTGGGGTCGTCGAGGAGACGCATAATGCGCACTTCGCGAGCGAAGCGGTCGGCGGCTTTGGGGTCGGCGCCGGTGTCGATCCGGGTGCCCGTGCGGCGGCGCAGGATGGTCTTGACGGCGACCGTGCGGTCAGGGGTGCCCTCGGCTGCCTGGAGATCCTCGGCCCGGTGGACCTCACCCATGTTGCCCTTGCCGATGACATGCCCGATGCGGAATCTGCCGTCCAGCAGCTCCTGGCTCACTGCCGCTCCCCTCGTCCTCTGCTGTCTCGTTCCTGCCCCCGCGCGGGAGGGTAAGGAAACGGAACGTGCCCCCTGCATGCGTTGCCGCACTGCTCATCGTGACAGAGCGGACCTGCGGTGTCCGCAACCGTACACGAAGTTGGGTAATGCCGGTAGGCTTTCAGTCTGTTGACATTGTAAACGCGTCGCCATACGCTCTGCGGTGTCATCGGGTAGGGGGTGGGCGGTGTGAGGCACCAATCCGTCGGAGGGCGTGGGGCGCCAGGTGGTGTGCCTGGGCGGGAACCTGGCCGCGCCGCTGGGGAGGGGCAGGGGGCCCAGTCGGGTCGTGGACCCGGAATGAAGGCCGCCCTGACGGGACTGCTCACCCGCCTGCGTCATGCGGCGGTCGACGGCGCCGTGTCGGAATCCGTGTTCCTGGAGCAAGCCGGCGCGCTGGGACTCGGTGACGTCGAGCGGGAACGGCTTCGCGAGGAACTGGCAGGGCTGGGGCTGCCCGTCCTGGGGGCGGTGGTGCATGCAGACGGTGACGGTCCGAATGTGGAAAAGGTTGCACGGATCCGTGAAGAAAATGTGTCCAGTCCTGTTTTCCCCTCTGGCGACGTGGTTCGGGCGCTGCTGAGCCGGTACGCCGACCCCGAGGGGTATGTGACCCCGCGCGCACTGGACGGCGTCGCCCGTCTGGCCGGACTCGGTGCGCGAGACGCGGCGGCCCTGCGGGCCGGGGCGCGTGTACGGGGCGAGGCCGTCGCAACGGCGGAGGCGGCGGTTACGAGTGCGGAGACCGCGGTGAGGCTCACCGACGTCGAGGAACACGAACCGGAGGGCGTTTCGGAGGACGAGCCCTACCCGTGGCCCGAGACGACGACCGGAGGGGGCATCGGGGACCTCACGGCCGCTGTGGCCGCCGCGCTGACCGTCCTGGAGAACGACCGCTTCCGGCGGCGACCGGACATGCATCTGCTGAGTGCCGAGGCGGAAGTCGGACTCGCCGTGCTGGTACGGGGCGGACCGGACCGCATGGCGGAGGAACCCGACGACGATACTCTGAGCGGCCTGCCCCCCGACGACCTCCGGATCCGCGCCCGGGACTGTCTCGTCCTGCACAACCAGCGGCTCGTGCACAAGATGGTGCCCCGGTATCTGGACCAGGGGTTGGACTACGACGACCTGTTCCAGCACGGCGCGCTGGGGCTGATGCGGGCGGCGCGGAAGTTCGACCCGGCCAAGGGCTTCAAATTCTCGACGTATGCGACCTGGTGGGTCCGTCAGTCGATCAGCCGGGGTATCGCGGACGAGGGCGCCGTCATTCGCATCCCGGTCCATATGCACGAACAAGTTCGCAAGGTGGCGCTGGCGGAGCGCACCCTCGCGATACAGGGGCGGCCCGCCGGAGTCGCCGACGTGGCTGTGTACTGCGACATGACCATGCAGAAAGTCGAGGAAGCCCGGAAGCTGAGCCGGCGCACCGACTCCCTCGACCGGGTCATCGGGGACGGGGTCACCCTGGGCGACTTCATCGGGTGGACTAATCCACTGCCGCCGGTGGAGAAGGGCGTGCTCGACGCGATGTTGCTGGGGCAGGTCATGAGTGTGGTCGACACGCTCTCCGAACGCGAGGCCCATATCCTCGTCCGGCGCCTGGGCCTGGACGGGGATGAGCCGTCGACCCTGGACGAGTTGGGCAAACAGATCGGACGGACCCGCGAGCGCGTCAGGCAGATCGAGTCAAAGGCCAAGACGAAGTTCCGGTATCGGTTGGTAGAGGCCGGGCTTACCGCTGCGTACCGGTACGACGGGGGCCTTGAGAAGGAATCCGGCAGGGCCGGGGAGCCGGCCGGTAGGCAGCGAGCCGGCAGCGGAGCAGGGGCCGGAGCGGGGGCCCGGAAGGAGAGTTCCGGGGTAAAGCGGGTGCCCGACACGCTGCCCAACACCGCACCGAAGCAGGCTCCGCTGGAAGTAATGGCACAGTCCGTCGAAGCGGGGGAGACGCTGGATGGCGAAAGCCTCAGAGAGCAAACGGCGGCCAAGCCCGGCGATCACACCGCACCTGGTGAGGCATTGACGGACTCTGCGACGGACACGCCGTCGGAGGCTCTCACCGCACTTACGGTTGAGCCCGAGGAGCCGGCGGACCGTAGGTCCGAGGAGCGCTCGGATGATCCCCCACCGGTGACGGAGCGGGGGCTTGGACCAGTGGTCAACGCGCAAGATGCCGAGTCGAGTATCGGGTTGGTCCCGAAGCCGCGCACGGAGCCGGTGCTGGAGTCCGCCCAGGAGCGTTCACGTTCGGCGCAGGCCGTCACTGAGGCGAGCGGGCCGTCAGTCCCTGAGCCGGTGGTTCCCGAACCCACGCAGTACACAGCGGACTGGCAGAAGGCGCTGCGGATGCCGACTGGGTTCGGCGGGGGAGTGGCGTGGCTCGCCGAGTATGCGCTGCTGGCGGTGGGGCATGCGCAGCTCATTGTGCTGCTCGGTCCGTCCTCAGCCGACGCCGTGGCGCGTGCCGTGCGGGACAGGGGGGTGCTCGACCGGCCGGTGACAACGGCCCTGGAGGTATTGCGGCGCGTGTTCGACGCCGTGAAGGAGGCTGGGCTGCGGCCGGAGGATTTCTTCGAAAGACCGGCCGAGGCACTGGTCGGCATGACTCCGCGCGCGTATTTGGCGGCCAAGCCCCTGGTGCTGAGCGAGTCGCGCCTCGCACTGCGTGACTCCTTGCGGGAGTTCGTCGCCGAGGTCCCGCTGCGTGCCGGCCAGGGAGCGGCGCCCGCCGACAGTTCGCCAGGCAGCTTCGTGGCGGGGCCCCATTCGGAGCCGGGTCCAGGGCCCGAGGACAGCGCGCAGGTGCGTGTGGCCGGAGTGCCGGACGAGGGCATAGCGGCCTCACCCGACGGCCGCCGGGCGGACGTGTACAGCCCCTCGCCGAAATCGCCGGACGAGGACCGGCCCGGGGTGGCTCGCGGGGATGGGCCGCTTGAAGTCGGCCGCAACCAGGTGGACACAGAGGCCAACACCGTGCCAGGCAGCGAACGACCCCAGGACGACTTGGCCGGGCCGCAGGCCCCGCCACTCAGAGCGGGTAACCCGTCGGCCGACCACGGCAGTGCTGACGCACCAACGGCCCAGGAGCAGCCCGTGTCTCTGCTCAAGGCCGGGCGTCGATCCGCGTCCGCCAGGACCCCGGAGGAGACGCTCCGGGCCGGGACCGCAAACCGCGGCATCGGGTGGGGAGAGGCGGAGCCCGATGCTGAGCGGCGTCTCACCGACGTACGCCGTGCGTACGAAGCCGAGCTGACGCGCGAACGGGACGAAGCCAGGCGGCACCTCGCCGAGGAGCGGCAGGCCGCCGACGCCCGGCGCATCGCTGCCCCTGCGGACACCGAGCAGCAGCTCGACGCCCTGGAGGAGACGCTGCTGCGCCGAGCGGACAGGGCTCTGCTCCGCAAAGAGCAGCACCTGCGCGCCCAGGCCGAGGAGCGGATCGCGCGCCTCAAGGACGGGCATCGCGAGGCGCAGCAGACCCTGGTCGAGCGGGCCGAACACGCCGAGCTGAGGGAACGCGCGGCACGGACAGCCCTGGCCGCAGCAGGCGAGCGCGGTGCCCGGGCGGAGCAGCGCGCCAATGACGCCGAGCAGCTCGCCCGTACGGCCGAACAGTGCGCGAACGATGCGGAACAAAGGGCGAGTACGGCCGAAGAGCGGGCAGCAGTACTGCACCTGCGGGCGAACGAAGCCCAGCGGCGGGCGGAGGAAACCGGCCAGCGGCTGCGGCGCTACCGTGAGGAAGGGGAGGCCCGCATCGCGGGCCTGGAGCAGCGGCTGCGGCAGGCAGAGGCCCTGCTCGCCGAACGCGACGGGACTCTCCGCGCCGCCCAGCAGCAGGCATCGGCCCAGGTGGTGGCGGCCGAACAGCGGGCCGCGGCGCGGATCGCCCAGAGCGAGCACGACGCCTGGGCCCGCATCACCGAGCTGCAGCAACAACTCGCCGCCGAACGTGAAGCCGCCGCAGAGCGTTCCACGCTTCGGGATCGCTGGCGCCGGTCCTGACCCCAGGCTCCAAGCCCCGCGCGCCCCACACCCCGCACCACTCGTACCGCTTCAGGAGCACCACCATGGACCCCAGACAGGAACTCGTCTCCTACCTGCACCGCCGGCTCGTCGGTCCCGCCTCCGGGGAACACGAGCTGCTCGAAGCGCCGCCCGACCGCGAGTACCTCATGGGCACGCTGTATCCGCAGGAGGCCGACCTGCAACGGCAGTTGGACCTCGCAGCGGAGGAGCTCGATGGCGCCGGCACGGAGGGCGGCGCCGAGGACACGGCGCCCGCGGCGGACCCCGTGCCCGAGTCCAACTCCTGGCTGCCGTCCTCGCTCGGCCTCAGCTTCTACACCGACGCCACGACCATCGACGTCCGCTGCGCCGGAGCCCGCTACAAGACTCTCGCCGCCACCGGTGAGCGGGGACGCCGCTGGGAACGCGTCCCCCTGCCCGAGGAGACCCACGCGCTCGGACCCGACCGGGACCACGTCCCCGTGCTCGACGGACGTGCCGAGATCCGCGTCCGCAGGCGCGCCTTCGGTTCCGGACAGCTCGTCACCGTCGCCCTGGTCAACACCGCCCACCACGAACAGGCGCTCGGCAAGGCCGCGCAATGGGACCGGATGCTCTTCCAGGTCGAACTGGAAGCGCGGCCCGCGGACGGCGATGTCCTGCCCTACCCGAGCGTGCGGCTGGCCAGCCGTGACCTGGAGGAACAGGAACTGCGTCTCCAGTACCGGCACGTCCGCACACACGCCGTCGGCCATGGATGCGCGGTCGAAGAACGGTATGCCTTGCACGACGAGCGCGGCGAGCGGGCGGTAGTGGCTCTGAAGGCCGCCGTCATGCCGGAGGCCGAAGTCAGCGGTGTCCGGGCTGCCGGCTTCACCGGATCCCCCGTACTGAACGTGCTCCACCTCGCCGATCCCGCCGTGCCCCTCGCCCAACTTCACGAGGAACTGGCGGAGTTCGCCGCCGACTACCGAGCCTGGTACGTGGGACAGCTGAACACCGAGGTCCCCGCGTGGGGCCGAGAGGCCGCCGACCGAATCCTGGCCCGCATCAACGCCGCCGTCACCCGGATCGAGTCCGGCGTCCGCACCCTCTGCGATCCGGCGCGGCCCGAGCTGCTGCACGCCTTCCGCACCGCGAACCGTGCGATGGCGCTCCAGATGCGGCACTCCGCCGGCGATCAGGCAGGTGAACGCCGCGCCCGCCGCGACGCGGTGCTCCTCGACCCGGAGCCGAGCCCGGATGCCGAATGGCGGCCCTTCCAGCTCGCGTTCTTCCTGCTCGCCCTGGACGGCGTGGCCGACCCCCGGCACCGCGACCGGGCGACAGCCGACCTGATCTGGTTCCCGACCGGCGGCGGCAAGACGGAGGCCTATCTCCTGCTGGCCGCGTTCGCCATGGTGCTCCGCCGGGGTGAGGAGGACGGTGGGGGCACCGCGGTGCTGAGCCGCTACACCCTGAGTCTGCTCACCACCCAGCAGTTCCAACGCGCGGCCACCACCATCTGCGCTCTGGAGACGCTGCGCCGCGCCGACCCGGCTCCCTACGGGGACGAGCCCTTCTCCATCGGCCTGTGGGTGGGCGAGGCCACCTCCCCGAACTCGTACGAGAAGGCACGCGCGGTCTTCGACGACGTGCGCGGTGCCGCCCGGCCCGACGACGTCTTTATCCTCGACCGCTGCCCGTGGTGTGGCACACGCATCATGCCTGCCCACAAGTCGCCCGACATCGGGGACTACGGAGTACGCGCCACCGCCGACTCATTCACCTTCTACTGCCCGCGCGAGGAGTGCGCCTTCCACGACGAGCTGCCCGTCGCCGTCGTCGACGAGCAGCTGTACGACCGGCCGCCCACCTTCATTCTGGGCACCGTGGACAAGTTCGCCCGGCTCGCATGGGAACCGCGCTCGGGACGGCTGTTCGGCGCGGGCAGCGGGAACCTGCCGCCGTCCCTCGTCATCCAGGACGAGCTGCACCTGCTCACCGGCCCGCTCGGCACCACCGTCGGCCTGTACGAGGCGGCAGTGCTCGGGCTGTGCACCAACCGCGACGGCATCGGGCCCAAGGTCGTAGCGTCCACGGCGACGATCCGCCGCTCCGGCGAGCAGATCCGCGCCCTCTACGGCAGCGGCGCCCAGCTCTTCCCGCCCGCCGGACTCGACGCCCGGCACTCCTACTTCGCCGAACCCGACACGTCCCGGCCCGGCCGCCGCTACCTCGGCGTCATGGCCCAGGGACACACCGCGGGCCGCGCCGCCGTCGCCACCGCCGCCGCGATGCTCCAGGGTGCCTACGAACTCCCAGAGGAACACCGAGACGCCTACTGGACGCTGGTCGCCTACCACCACAGCCTCCGCGAACTCGGCCGTACGGTCACGGCCGCGGCCGATGACATCCCCGCACAGCTCACGGGGCTGGATTCGGGGTCGGGAATCAGGGGACTGGCGGACCATCAGGTACAGGAACTCACCAGCAACCTGCCGCGCGCCGAACAGCCCGTCCTCCTCGACCGGCTCGAAAAGCCCTGGGCCGACCCGCAGTCGGTGTCGTTCCTGCCCTGCACCAACATGCTGTCCGTCGGCATCGACGTGAAGCGGCTCGCGCTGATGCTCATGCAGGGGCAGCCCAAGACGACGGCCGAATACATCCAGGCCACGAGCCGGGTCGGCCGGCATACCGTGCCCGGTCTCGTCGTCACCTTCTTCAACGCCACCCGTCCCAGGGATCGTTCGCACTACGAGACCTTCGACGTGTACCACCGCTCCCTCTACCGGCACGTCGAACCGACCAGCGTCACCCCCTGGTCCGTCCCCTCACGTCGGCGCGCCCTGCACGCCGCGCTTGTCATCCTCGTACGCCACCGCCTCGGCCTCGCCGCCGAGAACCAGGCCGGGCACATCCTCGACCGGCTGCCCGAAGTGGAAGCCCTCGTCGGGGAGCTGGCGGTGCGGGCCGCCGCCGGTGAACCGTATGCCGCCGACGCCGTGCGCAAGGAAATCGCGGAACTCCTCGCCGACTGGGAGGACGCCGCGCGCGAGGCCCGCAAGGACGGCCGCGAGCTGTACTACCGGAGCCAGGGCAAGGGACAGTCCAACCTGATCAAGAGCTTCGAGCAGCGCTACGGCCTTTGGGAGACACCGAACTCCATGCGCAACGTCGACCGGGAATGCCAGGTGATGGTGAAGGGGGCCGACCTGTGAGCCGCACACTCCGCGTACGCCAGTCGCAGACCGTTCTGCCGTTCGGCGTCGGGGCCGTCTTCGACATCCAGGGCGAGTCGTTCGTCGCCACGGGTATCGGCGACTGGCCGCAAAAGGCCAAACAGCGCGTCGAGTCGCCCCGGCTCGCTGGCCGGCTCGGCGTCACCGGCTTCTACGCGGCGCCCCCAACGGCCAACGACCGCTTCGACACCCCCGACGCTCCCGGAGCTCCCTACATCCGTTTCCCGTCCTGGCTGTTCTGCGGGGCCTGCCGCCGTATGAAGCGGTGGCGCATCGCCGACGAAAAGCCGGGACAGCCGCCCCGCTGCCCGTCCTGCTCACCCGGCCGGACCCTCGCCCCCATGCGGTTCGTTCAGATCTGCGCGGCCGGTCACCTCAGCGACGTCGACTGGTGGTTCTGGGCTCACTCGCGGCGAGAAGCAGGCGAACGGCGGCAGTGCGGCGAACGCGAGAAACTCCGCTTCCTCGTGTCCGAGCGCGCCTCCGGCCTCGAAGCGCTTTCCGTCACTTGCACGGCCAAGGGGTGCGGGGCCTCCCGCGACCTGCTCGACATCCTCGGCACGCACGGCATGCGCTGCTCGGGACGCAACCCCTGGCAGCGGGTCAGCGAGGCCACAGAGTGCGTCATGCCCGTACAGATTGTGCAGCGCACAGCGGGCAACCTGTACTACCCGGTAGTGCACTCGGCGCTTGACATTCCCGAGTCGGACGCGCCCGCGTCGCAGGGAGACGAAGAACTCGCCGGACGCGTACGCGAGCACGACCTGTGGGTGTCGCTCTGCCGGGTCGCCGGCACCCCGCGCGCCGACGTCCTCCGCACGATGATCCAGGAGGACACCGGAGCCGACGACCAGCTCCTCGACGCCCTGCTTGTAGAGGAGACCGGGCAGCCCCTGCCCATCGCATCATCCGACCTGGCCACGGCGCCCGCGCACCCCGACCTCAGCCGCGAGGAATGGGCCGCCTTCACCGCGCCGACCCCGCCCGCCACCCGGGACTTCGCACTGCGCGAGACCACCCTCGGACTCGGACAAGAGACCGCCGAACCCTGGGCCGGCCTAGACCGCCGCATCGGCCGGATCGTGCTTGCCGACCGATTGCGCGAGGTACGCGCACTGTCCGGCTTCAGCCGGGTCTCCCCGGACGCGGCCCTCGTCCCCGCCGACACCGCCCGGCGCCTCAATTGGCTCCCGGCCGTCGAAGTCTTCGGAGAGGGCATCCTCCTCACCCTCGACAAGGACGAACTCGCCGCATGGGAAGGCCACCCAGGGGTGGGCCGGCGCGTCGCGGGCATGCGCGCCGACTTCGACCGCTCCTTCCAGAAGGAACGGCTCCGAGCCCTGACCGGGGAAGAACTCTCCCCGCGCTTCGTCCTGCTGCACACCCTCGCCCACCTGCTGATCCGCCAGCTCTCCTTCGAATCCGGCTACACGACGGCCAGCCTGCGCGAACGCGTCTACGCACGCCCCGAACACGACCAGTACGGCATCCTCGTCTACACCGCCGCGGGAGACGCCGAAGGCACCCTCGGCGGGCTCGTGCAACAGGGCGAGCCGCCGCGCCTCGCCGAGACCCTGCTGCGGATGACCGAAGCCGCCGCCTGGTGCTCCGCCGACCCCCTCTGCGCCGAACACACCGGCCAGGGCTTCGGCAACCTCAACCGTGCGGCTTGCCACGCCTGCGCCCTGCTGCCCGAGACGAGCTGCGAGACCGGCAACACCCTCCTCGACCGTGCTCTCGTAGTCGGCGGCGAACAGGTACCCGGCTACCTGGAGTCGATCGTCACGGCCGCCCGGAGCGCCGCGGTGGATGCCCTGGAGGAGATGTGACCCTCACCTACCTCGACCTTGTACCGGAACAGCGCTCCTGCCTCGACGGCCTCCCCTTCGACGGCAATCACCTGATCAGTGGTCCGCCCGGCAGCGGCAAGAGCCTCCTGGCGGTCCAACGGGCCATCATGCTCGCCCTCACCGGAACCTCGGTAGTCCTGTTGACCCGGTCCAATCTGCTCCGCCAGTCACTGACCGCGACCGTACACGCGCTCGGCCCGGCGGACCGCAGCGTGCGCGTGGCGACCGCACACGCGTGGCTCACCGAGTGGTACGGCGGACAGCCCCCACGCGGCACGGACGGCTGGTTCGACTGGCCCGCCTTCTACGACCGTGCCGTGGGGACCGGCCCGGTGCCCGGACTCACCCTGGTCGTCGACGAAGGCCAGGACCTGCCCCCGGAGTTCTATCGCCTCTGCCGTCTGCTCGGAGCCCGAACGACGGTGTTCGCGGACGAGTGCCAGCGGCTGACCGACGCCAACTCCACGCTCTCCGAGATCGCTGAGCGGTTGGGCCGCTGTACACGTCTCGCGCTTGACGGCAACCATCGCAACACACGCCAGATCGCGTCCTTCGCCGCCCACTTCAACACGGGGACCGGTCTGCCTGCCCTCCCACAACACGAAGGGCCACCCCCGCGATTGCACCGTCTGCCGCACGACGGCGCAGCCGACCTGCTGATCCTTCTGGCGCAGAGGCACCCGCAGCAGAGCATCGGCGTGATCGTGAACTCCACCCACACCCAGTTCTCACTGCTCGGCAGTCTGGAGCGCAGAGCACCCCGGCTCAAACCACAGCTGTACACCTCCCGGGCCCGAGCGGCACAAGGCCGTTACCGCACGTTGGACCTCGGCCGCCCGGGGATCGTGCTCGTCCACCGGGCGAGTGCCAAAGGGCTGGGCTTCGACACCGTCGTCATCCCCGACACGCATACAGACGCGGCGGTCGATCCCACCTCGGCCGCCCTGCGCATGACGTATTACGTTCTGGCAACCCGAGCACGACGTGAACTCCATCTGGCATACGAGGGAGAAACGGAGCCACCTCTGTGCGCGCAGGTGGGGCCCGGTGACCTGCTGCGTGGATGACAAAGGCTGTGGAGGCGCGCCGTCGGTTCCGCCACAGCCCGAGCTGCCGCCCGTGGTAACGAATCACTACTAAGCGGTTCCCAGCAAAACGTGCCGGCTGGGACGACGCTGCACCCCCTTTCGGTTCCTGCCGTGGCGAAGCCGCTGAAGAGGGACTTCTCTCGAGTAATTACGGGGTACGGGCCGACACGTCGGTGCTGGTGCTTCTGCCTTGCCGTCCGAAGCGGGGCGAACTGCGGGTTACGGCCCGTTGGGTTCGAGCAGATGGGACATTCATCGTGCTGGTAATGGGCGCCGGCTACTCGCGTTGGATCACGGCCCGGTTGCTGCCGTCGCGATCGGCGCGGACCTGACCGCCGGCCACTGTCGCATGCAGGCTGGGCCCAGTGCCGTTTCGCCGAAGTGGGCCCGATGTAAGAGTCTCTGACGCGTACCAGAACAGCAGCCAGGAAGCCGGGTGGGAAACGGGCGCTTGGGGTGAGGGAACGCCTGACCTGCTAGGTCATCGGGAAAGTCAGCCATGTGGCAGCGTGACTTATCAAAGACCTGGGAAGGCTGACCGAATATTCGAATCGATGTAGTCTGCGGAGACCGCCCTTGACCTGCACAAAGTGGGCAGGGAGCAGATAATTCGGGAGTGTCTCCATGCTGCGCACCATGTTCAAATCGAAGATCCACCGTGCCACCGTCACCCAGGCCGACCTGCACTACGTCGGGTCCGTCACCATCGACGCCGATCTGCTGGACGCGGCGGATCTGCTGCCGGGTGAGCTCGTGCACATCGTCGACATCACCAACGGCGCCCGCCTGGAGACGTACGTCATCGAGGGCGAGCGCGGTTCCGGGGTCGTCGGGATCAACGGGGCGGCGGCCCATCTCGTGCATCCCGGAGATCTGGTGATCATCATCAGTTACGCTCAGGTCTCCGACGCCGAGGCGCGGGCACTGCGGCCGCGGGTCGTGCACGTGGACCACGACAACCGGATCGTGGCCCTCGGCGCCGATCCGTCCGAGCCGGTGCCGGGCTCGGACCAGGAGCGCAGCCCGCAGGCGGTCACTGTCTGAATCCCCGGGCCCGGGGTGTGGGCCGAGCAAGCAGACGACCTGAGGACGCGAGGAGTGCCATGAGCGACATAGAGATCCGCGACGACCGTGCGGGCGGCCGCCTTGACGCGTTCGCCGGGGACGAAGTCGTCGGCCACATCGAGTACTTCGTCCTCGAGGCCCCCGCGCGCGCCCTCGTCCCCGTGCACACCATCGTGGAACCCGCACACGAGGGGAAGGGCATCGCCGGCTCCCTCGCCCGTGAGCTGTACGGCATCGCCGCGCGCGAGGGCATCGTGGTCGCGCCCCTGTGCCCGTACGTCGTGAAGTGGGCGGCGCGTCACCCCGAGGAGGCTCCGGCGGCCGACCCGGAGCTGCTGGGAGCGGCGATGGCGTGGCTCGAGGCGCACCCCGGGCGCTTCTGATGAACCGGCCGGGTCCGCTCGCCCTGCTGCACACCTCGCCCCTGCACATCCCCGTCTTCGACGCGCTGCGCGACGAGGACCACCAGGGGCTGGAACTGCGGCACCTGGTGGACGAGGAGCTGTTGGCCCGGGCCCGGCGCGAGAGCCCGGCCGCGGTGGCCGGTGAGGTACGGGCGGCGCTCGACCGGGCCGTCGCGGACGGGGCGCATGCCGTGCTGTGCACCTGCTCGACCATCGGCGCCGTCGCCGAACAGGCGGGCGCCGGGGTACCCGTGCTCCGGGTGGACCGTCCGATGGCCGCCGCCGCGGTGGCAGCGGGCTCCCGTGTGGTGGTCATGGCGACGTCGGAGAGCACCTTCGGGCCGACGGTCGCCCTCGTCGAGGAGGAGGCCCGCGGCGCCGGGCGCTCCGTACAGGTCCGTACCCTGCTGGTCGACGGGGCGTGGGCCCGTTTCGAGGCGGGCGACATCGACGGCTACGTCCGTGAGGTGGCGGCGGCCGCCGACTCGGTCACCGACGCCGACGCGATCGTCCTCGCCCAGGCGTCCATGGCCCCGGCCGAGCGGCTGACCACGACCGCGGTTCCGGTGCTGTCCAGCCCCCGCCCGGGGCTCGCGGCCGGCGCGGACGCGGTGCGCCACGGGTAGACGGGAAGCCGGGTCCGTCTGGTCCAACCGGTCCGCACCCCGTGCGCGCCGGGGTGACTGGGGGAGCGGTGGCCGGGTACGCGTGGGACAAGTCCAGGGCCGACGTATCGACTGGCTGGAGGACACCATGACGCATCCGAATCCTGATCCGGTGAAACCGGGCCCCACGCCCGGGCCGGGCCCCGACCGCCCGCAGCCTTTCCCGGAACCCCACCCCTTCCCGGACCCGACGCCGGACCCGGGTCCCCACCCCGAACCGAAGCCCACCCCTCCGCCGTCCCCGATCCCGACCCCACCCGACCCCGAGCCGACCCCACCGAGCCCCGGCCCGGTGCCGCCGGGCCCCGAGCCGGTTCCGAACCCCGAACCGGGACCTCCGCTCACGTGAACAGCCGGGCAAACGGGTGAGACGAGGGCACGCAAGAGGCCGTCACGCCCCGGGTTCTCGGGATGTGACGGCCTCGGCGGCGCGGAATGCCCGTGCGCCTGCCTACGCCTCGACCTCCGACCGGTCGCCGCCCCACAGGGTGTGGAACGAGCCCTCCCGGTCGACGCGCCGATACGTGTGCGCCCCGAAGAAGTCCCGCTGCCCCTGCGTCAGGGCGGCGGGCAGCCGCTCTGCGCGCAGCGCGTCGTAGTAGGCGAGGGCCGCGGAGAAACCGGGTGCGGGCACGCCCTGGCGGGTGGCGGCCACCAGGACCTCGCGCCAGTCGTCCTGCGCCGCCGCGATCTCCCGTGCGAACGTCTCGTCGGACAGCAGGCTCGGCAGATCGGGCCGGGCGTCGTACGCGGCGCGGATCCGGTCCAGGAAGGCCGCCCGGATGATGCAGCCGCCGCGCCAGATCGAGGCGATGGCACCGAGGTCGATGTCCCAGTCGTACTGGTCGCTGCCCGCGCTGATCTCGTGGAAGCCCTGCGTGTACGACACGATCTTCGAGGCGTACAGCGCCTGCTCCACCCGGTCCGCGAAGGCCCCCGCCTCCGACTCACCGAGCGGCTTCGCCTTGGGGCCCGCGAGCCCCCGGGAGGCGGCGCGCAGGTCGGCGTGTCCGGACAGCGAGCGGGCGAAGACCGCCTCCGCGATGCCGGACACCGGGACGCCCAGGTCCAGCGCGATCTGCACGGTCCAGCGGCCCGTGCCCTTCTGCTCCGCGCGGTCCTGGACCACGTCCACGAACGGCTTGCCCGTCGCCGCGTCCACGTGCGACAGGACCTCCGCCGTGATCTCGATCAGGTAGGAGTCGAGCCGGCCGGTGTTCCAGGTGCGGAAGATGTCGGCGATCTGGGCGGGGGAGTATCCGGCGACATCGCGCAGCAGCTGGTAGGCCTCGCCGATCAGCTGCATGTCGGCGTACTCGATGCCGTTGTGCACCATCTTCACGAAGTGCCCGGCCCCGTCGGGACCGCAGTGGGTCACACAGGGAGAGCTGTCCGGCGCCTTGGCGGAGATCTTCTCCAGCATCGGACCGAGCGAGGCGTACGACTCCTTCGAGCCGCCCGGCATGATGCTCGGACCGTTCAGCGCGCCCTCCTCGCCGCCGGAGACGCCCGTACCGACGAAGTGGATGCCCTGACCCCGCAGGTCGCGCTCCCGGCGCCGGGTGTCCTCGAAGTGCGCGTTGCCACCGTCGATGATCATGTCGCCGGGCTCCAGGAGCGGGGCGAACTCCTGGATCACCGCGTCGGTCGGCTCACCGGCCTTCACCATGATCATCAGACGTCGCGGCCGCTCGAGCGCCTCGACGAACTCCTTCGCGGTCTCCGTCGACACGAAGTCGCCCTCGTGGCCGAATTCCTCCACCAGCGCGTGCGTCCGGGCCGAGGTCCTGTTGTGCACGGCGACCGTGTAGCCGTTGCGTGCGAAGTTGCGGGCGAGATTGCGCCCCATGACCGCGAGACCCGTGACGCCGATCTGGGCTGACTTGCTCATACGGTTGGCTCCTAAGAGATCCGGTAAGAGGTCCCGGTATTGGTGGGTATCGGTCGGTGTCGCTGCTGTCGGTGGTTCTGCCGTTCCTGTTCGTCAGTATTCCTCCGGCCATCCTGACGCGTCGGTGAGGGGTACGCAGAGGAACGACCCGCCGTGCGCCCCGGGCGGCGGGGCGGCGCCCGGGGCGCACAGCACGGCCGATTGCGCTCTTGTCATGGCCTGTTCGCGGCGTTTACTTTTGCCGCTCCTGACGCATGTCGAGGGGGCTCCCACATGGCCGTACGCGGTCGGCACCGCCGGTATCAGCCGAACAGGATCAACCGCGCCTCACTCACCGTCACGGCGGGCGGCGCCGGAATGGCACTCCCGCTGATCGGCACCAGCGTCGCGCACGCGGCCGACGTGGACACCTGGAACAAGGTCGCCGCCTGCGAGTCCACCGACAACTGGAGCATCAACACCGGCAACGGCTACTACGGCGGACTGCAGTTCACCCAGTCCACCTGGGAGGCGTACGGGGGTCAGGTCTACGCCCAGCGCGCGGATCAGGCCACCAAGGACCAGCAGATCGCCATCGCCGAGAAGGTACTCAAGGGCCAGGGGCCCGGTGCCTGGCCGGTCTGTTCGGTGCGCGCCGGTCTCACCAGGGGCGCAGGCACTCCCGACATCGCCCCGGCAGCCGAGCGGACCGGCACCGAGTCCGGCACCTCGCCCCGGACCGGTAAGCGCTCCGTTCGCGACGTCCAGCCGCAGACCACGCCCCAGTCGCGGGCCGGGACCGCCGAGATGTACACCGTGGTCCACGGCGACACACTCTCCGGCATAGCGGGATCCCGCCACGTACAGGGCGGCTGGCAGGGGTTGTACGACGCGAACCGCGCGACCGTCGGCTCCGACCCGGACCTGATCCTCCCCGGCCAGCGGCTGAACCTGCGGGGCAAGGGCCAGACGCCGGTACACACCGAGAGCACTCCCTCGTCCACGTCGAAGAAGGCGAAGACCTCCGGCAAGACCTCTTCGCACAAGACGTCCTCGCACAAGACGTCCTCGGACACCGCCAAGAAGACCGACACGCTCGTCGCCCCCGTGCACGCCGCGACCGGCACGCCCTACCGCGCCGCCGGGGCGTCCTGGTCGAAGGGCTACCACACGGGCGTCGACTTCCCCGTGCCCACCGGCACCTCCGTGAAGGCGGTCGCCGCGGGCCAGATCGTCAGCGCGGGTTGGGGCGGCTCGTTCGGTTACCAGGTGGTGATCCGGCACGCCGACGGCCGGTACACCCAGTACGCCCATCTGTCGGCGATCTCGGTGAAGGACGGGCAGAGCGTGGTCGGCGGACAGCGCATCGGCCGCTCCGGCTCCACAGGCAACAGCACGGGCCCGCATCTGCACTTCGAGGTGCGGACGGGACCCGGTTTCGGTACGGACATCGACCCGGTCGCCTATCTGAGGGCGGGCGGCCTCAGGATTTGACGCGTGTGCGGTGGTGGTCCAGGAGGGGTGTCGCCACCACGTAGGGCCCGCACAGGGGTCCGAAATAGGCCAGCGGGGGCGGCGCGTCCTCCTCGGACGACTCGAGCGAGTCGGAAGAGCCGGACGCGCTCTCCGCGGCCCCCACCGTCACCGGAGCCGGTACGAAGACGTCCTCGCCGCGGTCGGCGCCGAATCCGTCTCCGAGACTCGCGCCGAACCCATCTTCGAGACCCGCGCCGAATCCGTCTCCGACAGCCGCGCCGAACCCATCTTCGAGACCCGCGCCGAACGCCTCCCCGAGATCCGAGCCGAACGCCTCCCCGAGACCCACCAACGCTTCCCCGCGGTCCGCGACCGTCGCGGCCTCGTGGACCGGTCCCGTGGACTGCTCCGGCAGCGCGGTGAGCAGCAGTGCCTCGAACGCGGAGTCCGGCGTGGCCGGTTCCGGCTCGGGCTCGGCCACCGCGGCGGCGGGTGCCGCGACCTCGGCGGTGTGCCGGGCGCTGCCGATCTGCTCGGTCGTGAGCAGGATCAGACCGCCCGCCGCGACGACTCCGCAGGCCAGCGCGAGCACGGTGCCCGTCTCGCCGTAGCGGAAGGTCTCGCCGAACATCGTGATGCCGACGGCGGCGGCCACGACGGGGTTGACGACCGTCAGCGTGGCCAGCGGCGCCGCGAGTCCGCCGCCCCGGTAGGAGGCCTGCGACAGCATCATCCCGGCCGTCGCGAAGACGCCTATGAGGGCGAGGCTGGGCAGGTCGGAGAGCGACACCTGGTGCGACCAGTCCACCGCGACGGTCTTGGTGAACACCGAGGACATGCTGAAGGCTATGCCCGCGCCCACCGCGAGCATCACGCTGCGCACGGCCGGGTGCCGGTGCGCGGCGCGTCCCGCCACCATGAACGCCACCACCGCGCCACCGGACACCACGGCCAGGACCGTGCGCTGAGCGGTGCTCAGGGACTGCGAATCGGCCGAGCCGACCAGCGCGAGCAGGACCGCGAGCCCCACCGTCGCCATGATCGCGCCGCGCCAGGCGGTCGCCCCGGCCCTGCGGCCGACGAAGACGGCCGCCATGGGGAGCGCGAACACGATGGTCAGCGCGCCCAGCGGCTGCACCAGGCTCAGCGGGCCGTAAGCGAGCGCCACCACGTGCAGCACCCCACCCAGACCGTTCAGAGCGACGGCCGCCCACCAACTCGGCCGGCGCAGCGGCGCGTACGTCTGGTCGGGAGAGGTCAGCGCGACCTGCTCCTGGACGATCGCGCCGCCCGCGTACGCAACGGCGGAGACGAACGAGAGCAGGACGGACAGCGCGAGCGCGCTCATGAGTCCCTCCTCTGCGTGCGGCGGGGGCGCTGTGCCCGGCGCGGCGAACGGTCGGCCTTCATACTCACTACGATGCCTCGCGCATCCCTTCACGTCGTCGTACCTGAGCAGGCAATGAGTCGTACTGCCGATGGAGTACGACTCGCCCCATGTCCTCCCCTGGGTGGGCGACATGAGGAGGAGACCCTCCGGTGAGAACCCCTAGGGGGCTTGGTACTACTGGTTTTCGTGGACCTCGATCCGGAACTCGCGGCGCTCGGCTCGCTCGGCGGCTTCTTCGTACTACGCACCGGCGTACCGCCGCGCGCCCCGCTGCCGACGCTCGCACAGGCGTACGCGTCCCCCCGGGACGATGATCCCAGAGATGTTTCGTCGGATCCTCTGAATTTTCGCGTCCGGAAGGTCTCGGCGAGCCTGCGGGCGCCCGAGGCCCGGATCGCGGTCTCGGTGGCGCAGCAGGGCCTCGCGGCCCGTCTGTGGTCGGTCTCGCTCGGTGCCGCCGCGCTGTACGGGCGGCTGCCCGACCTCGATCCAGGACTGCTGCGGTGGGATCCGGACGGCAGCGCTCCGGACGACCTGTGGCTGTCCGAGGTACGCGCCCTGCCCGTGGCGGCGATAGGAGAGGTCGTACGAGACGGCCACCTCGCCCCGCTGGCGACGGCTCTGCGCTCCCGATACCGCATGTCGGAGGCCCTGTTGTGGGGGAACGCGGGCTCGGCGCTCGCGGGTGCCTGGCGTCAGCTGCACCGCTGGGCCGAGGTCAACGGCCGTACGGACGTGGCCGATCGGGCCCGGGCCCTTGCCGCCGACCTGTTCACGCATCCCGACCTGTCCGCGACCGTCGACCCCCGGACCCTGCGCCGCCGCAGCTGCTGCCTCTACTACCGCCTCCCCGGCGGCGGCCTCTGCGGCGACTGCTGCTTCGACCGCCCGCCGGAGCGGACGCGGGGCAGAGCCCCGGGCCGCCGCTGAGAACGGCGGTCTTCCCCAGGCGTCCCTTCTGGGTGACCATGAAGGGCACCAGCCGGTATCCGGTACGACGGGGGGCTCTGCGTGCGAGTGGGACTGCTGACCCGGGAGTACCCGCCGGACGTGTACGGCGGCGCGGGCGTCCATGTAGAGTTCCTCGCACGGGAGTTGCGGACCCTCACGGACCTGGACGTGCACTGCTGGGGCGAGGGCGCCGCGGGCGGCGTCGTACGCCACCGGTCCTGGTCCTCGCTCGACGGCGCCAACGACGCGCTGCGCACGTTCTCCGTGGACCTCGCCATGGCCGCCGCCGTCGAAGGCCGCGAACTCGTCCACTCGCACACCTGGTACGCCAACCTGGCCGGCCACTTCGGCAAGCTTCTGTACGGCATCCCGCACATCATGACCGCCCACTCCCTGGAGCCGCTGCGCCCCTGGAAGGCCGAGCAGCTCGGCGGCGGCTACGCCCTGTCCAGCTGGGCCGAGCGCACCGCCATCGAGGCCGCCGACACCGTCATCGCCGTCTCCGGCGCCATGCGGGAGGACATCCTCACCTGCTATCCCGCCCTGGATCCGGCCAAGGTGCGCGTCGTGCACAACGGCATCGACACCGCCCTCTACCAGCCGGACCACGGCACGGACGTCCTCGAGCGCCTCGGCATCGACACCGCCCGCCCCTACGTGCTGTTCGTCGGCCGCATCACCCGCCAGAAGGGCGTGCCCCACCTGCTGCGCGCGGTACGGGACATCGATCCGGCCGTCCAGGTGGTGCTGTGCGCGGGCGCCCCCGACACCCCCGAGATCGACCGGGAGTTCCGTGACCTGTTCCAGGAACTGAGTGGCGTACGCCAGGGGCTGCACTGGATCCCGCAGATGCTGCCCCGGCCGGACGTCGTCCAACTCCTCACGCACGCCGCCGTCTTCGTCTGCCCCTCGGTGTACGAGCCGCTCGGCATCGTCAACCTGGAGGCGATGGCCTGCGGAACGGCCGTGGTGGCGTCCCGGGTCGGTGGGATACCCGAGGTGGTCGAGGACGGTGTGACGGGTGTTCTGGTGCCGGTCGAGGAGAACTTCGAGGCGGGTCTGGCGCTCGCCCTCGACTCCGTGCTCGCCGACCCCCAGGCCGCCCGGCGGATGGGCGAGGCCGGACGGGAGCGCGCGGTAAGGGAGTTCGGATGGGACGCGGTGGCCCGGCGGACCGTCCAGCTTTACGAGGAAGTCCTCAAACCGGGGTAACCATCGGACAGGTGTAGTTCAGCGACGGGGCCGGCCCGGCACAGCGGGCGCGGCTCGACCGGGCTTAGAGGGGCGGCGGCATGCGGCGCGGTGGACCTTCGGTGCTGGGAATCGTACTTGCGGGTGGAGAGGGCAAACGGCTCATGCCCCTCACCGCGGACCGCGCGAAACCCGCGGTCACCTTCGGCGGGACGTACCGCCTGGTGGACTTCGTGCTCTCCAATCTCGTCAACGCCGACATCCTGCGCATCTGCGTCCTGACGCAGTACAAGTCGCACTCCCTGGACCGCCATGTGACCACGACCTGGCGGATGTCGAGCCTGCTCGGCAACTACGTCACACCGGTCCCGGCCCAGCAGCGGCTCGGCCCGCGCTGGTACCTGGGCAGCGCGGACGCGATCCTGCAGTCCCTCAACCTCGTGCACGACGAACGGCCCGACTACATCGCGGTGTTCGGCGCCGACCACGTCTACCGCATGGACCCGCGGCAGATGCTGGCCCAGCACATCGAGGGCGGTGCGGGTGTGACGGTGGCCGGGATACGAGTGCCGCGCGCCGAGTCCTCCTCCTTCGGGGTCATCAGCCCCGGCTCCGACGGACAGACCGTGCAGGGCTTCCTGGAGAAGCCCGCCGACCCGCCGGGCCTGCCAGACGACCCCGAGTGCGTCTTCGCCTCGATGGGCAACTACATCTTCACCACCAAGGCTCTGGTGGAGGCGCTCCAGCGGGACGCCGAGGACGCGCACTCGGTGCACGACATGGGCGGATCGATTCTGCCCATGCTCACCGACCGGGGCGAGGCGCAGCTCTACGACTTCAGCGACAACCACGTGCCCGGTGAGACCACCCGAGACCAGGGCTACTGGCGTGACGTGGGCACCCTCGACGCCTACTACGACGCCCACATGGACCTGATCGCCGAACGCCCCGCCTTCAACCTCTACAACCGCAGCTGGCCCATCTACACCAGTTCCGGGCAGCTCTCCCCGGCGAGATTCAACGCCGGGGGCATCGCCGGCGAGTCGATCGTCAGCGCGGGCAGTCTGATCCGGGGGCAGGTCACGCGGTCCGTGCTCTCGCCGGGTGTCGTGGTCGACCCGGGAGCCGTCGTCCAGGGCTCGATCCTGCACGACAACGTCCACATAGGGCGGGGCGCGGTGGTGCGGGGCGCGGTCCTCGACAAGAACGTCGAGGTGCCGCCGGGTGCGACGATCGGCGTCAACCCCGAGCGGGACGCGGATCTCTACACGGTCTCCAAGGGCGGGGTGATCGCACTGGGGAAGGGCCGGATCGTGTCGTAGCGGCCGGCGGTGACGGACGACGGCCCCGGTGCGCCCGTGCGCCACGGGGCCGTCGTCATGTCCCTGGACAGAAAGTGGAACCCGTGCTGTCATGCCAACGGCTGCTGACAACGTTGTTCCACCTGAGCAAGAGCCGCGCCACCCGTCCCACACCCGTCCTCGACGAGGAGGATCCGTGCGTTTCGGACAACTCAGAGAACGACTCGCGTTATTGCTCGCCGTGACCCTCGGCGCCGCGGGACTCGCCTCCGTGCCCGCCGCGGCCGACGACCCCGTCGCCGTCCACGGCCTGAAAGGCGAGTACTACACCCAGTCCGCCCCAGGCGCCTTCGACTTCCACGAACTCAAGGCCACCGGCTTCGACCCGCAACTCGACTTCGACGACCTGGAACCCCGGCTGCGTTTCACCACGGGTCAGGACAACGATGTCAGCGTCCGCTGGACCGGCAGACTCGTACCGCAGAAGAGCGGACCCACCACCTTCTCGATCATCGGCGACAACGGTTTCCGCCTCTGGATCGACGGCAGGCCCGTCATCGACCACTGGGTGGACGACTGGGACCGCGAACAGACCTCCGAGCCCATCGAGCTGACGGCGGGTCACGCCTATGACTTCAAGCTCGAGTACTTCGAGCACTACGGAGGATCCAACCTCCATCTGCGCTGGACCGAACCGGGAGGCGGCAAGGTGACGATCCCGCAGTCGGCGTTCCTGCTGCCCGACGGCTACGACTACGACGGCGCCCTCGCGACCACCGTGCGGCCGGACGGCCGCACCCTCAAGCTCGACTTCGCGCGGGAGCTGTCCGCGCCCCCGGCCGGCGTCGTCGACCACCTCCAAGCCGTGATCGGCGGAGCCAAGTGGCCCCTGGGGGATGCCGAGTTGGATCCATCCGACCCCAGGTCCCTGCTCGTCACGCTCAAGGAACCCGTCGTCGGCGACAAGACCGGCACCGCACGCGGCACCGCCGACCTGCGCTACGACGGCACCGGCGGCCTCGCCGCCGCGGGCGACGGCAAGGCGATCGGCGCCTTCTGGAGCAGCGGCCCCAACCGCTCCACGTACGAGCTGCGCACCAAGTGGGCCGACGAGGTCGGGCCGGACAACGCGCTGCCGGAATACCCCCGCCCCCAGCTCACGCGTGACGCCTGGCGGAACCTCAACGGGCGCTGGCAGTTCGCCGCCGCCACCGCGGGGGAGCGGCCCCCGGTCGGGAAGACGCTCGGCGAGCACATCCTCGTCCCGTACCCGGTGGAGTCCCAGCTGTCCGGCGTCGAACGCCACGAGGACCGCATGTGGTACCGCCGCACCTTCACCGTCCCGGCCGACTGGCGCATCGGCTCGGGCCAACGGCTCCTGCTCAACTTCGGTGGCGTCGACTGGCAGTCCGAGGTGTACGTCAACGGGGTCAAGGTCGCCGAACACCGGGGCGGCTACGACAAGTTCGGCGCCGACGTCACCGACGCGCTGAAGCCCGGCCGCACCCAGGAACTGATCGTCGGCGTCTACGACCCGACCGACGCCGCGTCCGGCGAGAACCCGCCGCTCGGCAAGCAGCGCCTCGACCCCAGCGGGATCTGGTACACACCATCCTCCGGCATCTGGCAGACGGTGTGGATGGAGCCGGTCGCCCCGGACCACGTCGACGCGCTCAAGCTCACCCCGGACGTCGACGGCGGCCGGCTCACCGTGGAACCGAAGGGCGTGCGCGACGGGCTGCCGGTCACGGCGACGGCGTACGAGGGAGGGCGGAAGGTCGCCACCGTCACCGGGCGCACCGGGCAGCCGCTGACCCTGGAGATCGCCCACCCGCGCCTGTGGTCACCAGACGACCCCTTCCTCTACGACCTCAGGGTGAGCGTCGGTCATGACCGCGTCGGCAGCTACTTCGGGATGCGCTCGATCTCCGTCGAGCAGGTCGACGGCACCCCGCGCACCGTTCTCAACGGCAAGCCCGTCTTCATGATGGCCACGCTCGACCAGGGGTTCTGGCCCGACGGTCTGTACACCGCGCCGACGGACGAGGCCCTCGCGTACGACCTGCGCATGCACAAGGAGATGGGCTTCAACGCGGTACGCAAGCACATCAAGGTGGAACCCGACCGCTGGTTCTACTGGGCGGACCGCCTCGGCCTGCTGGTCTGGCAGGACATGCCCGCCATGACCGCAGGGGTGAACCCGAGCGCCGCGGCCCGCGCCGAGTACGAGCGCGAGATGAGACTGGTGATCGACCAGCACATCAGCAGTCCCTCGGTCGTGATGTGGGTGACCTTCAACGAGGGCTGGGGCCAGTACGACGAGGGCCGCATCGCCGACCAGGCCAAGGCCTGGGATCCGACCCGGCTCGTCAACGGCATGTCGGGGCTGAACCTGGGGACCGACGGCGGCACCGGCGACATCATGGACGAACACAGCTATCCGAGCCCCGCGCTGCCACCGGCCCCCGACGGCAGACGCGCGCTCGTCAGCGGCGAGTACGGGGGCCTGGGGCTGGCCGCACCCGGGCACGCCTGGTCGGTCCAGCAGTCGTACGTGGACGTGGACCCGTCGACGTACACCGACGACTACCTCGCCCGCCTCGCCGAGGTGCGGGCGCTCGCGTGCCGCGGGAGCAACGGCGCCGTCTACACCCAGATCTCGGACGTGGAGGGCGAGCTGAACGGGCTCCTCACCTACGACCGCAAGGTCGTGAAGCCGGATGTGGGGAGGTTGAGGGCGGCGCACGAGGCGCTGATCGCCGACGCGTCCCGGGCGACCCCCGCGGGCTGCCCGGGAACCTGACACCGCCCTCCGTACGACAGGGCGTCGACAGGTCATTCGCGCGGCCGCGCGTCGGCGCGCGTGCTGCGGCCGGGACGCCTATCCTGATCCGACCTCACGTGCCCCTTGTGTCCCGCCCCTTTCGCGGGGGCGGGACTTAATCTGCTGTTAACTGAGCGTAGCTTGATCGTACTTGACCGTAATCGCCTGTCGGGGTTTGACTGCTTGCTCACCCTGTCGTCGACGCGAGAGCAAGCCTTTGACTCCTGATCTCCTCGCACCACTCGACCTGGCGTTCTGGAACATCGAGTCCGCCCAGCACCCGATGCACCTCGGCGCCCTCGGTGTCTTCTCCGCGCACTCGCCGACCGCGGGCGCGCACGCGGCCGAACTGCTCGCGGTCCGCGCGGCCGGGGTACCCGGGTTGCGCATGCGGATCCGCGACGTCTGGCAGCCCTTCGCCTTCCCGCCCAGCTTCGGGAGCGCGGCCCGGGAACCCGCGCCCGACTTCGAACCCCTCGACCACGTCCGGCTGCACGCGCCGACCGCGAACTTCCCCGCCGCCGCGGGCCATCTCATGGAACGCCCGCTGCAGCGCGGCCGGCCCCCGTGGGAGGCGCACGTCCTGCCCGGCGAGGACGGTACCTCGTTCGCCGTGTTCTTCAAGTTCCACCACGCGCTGGCCGACGGCCTGCGGGCGCTGATGCTCGCCGCAGCCCTCATGGACCCACTGGACCTGCCCGAGCCCCGCCCGCGCCCCGCGGAGCCGCCCCGGGGACTCTTCCCGGACGTCCGCAAGCTGCCCGACCTGGTCCGCGGCACCCTCTCCGACCTGGGTCGCGCCCTCGACATCGGCGGCTCGGTCGCCCGCGCCACCCTCGGCGCCCGCTCCTCGCCCGCCCTCACCTCGCAGCCCACCGGCACCCGCCGGATCGCGGGCGTGGCCCTCGACCTCGACGATGTCCACCGGGTCCGCAAGAGCGTCGGCGGCACCGTCAACGACGTCCTGATCGCCGTCGTCGCGGGCGCCCTGCGCAACTGGCTCGACGAACGCGGCGACGGCAGCGAGGGAGTCGCGCCCCGCGCCCTGATCCCCGTCTCCAGGCGCCGCCCGCGCACCGCGCACCCTCAGGGCAACCGGCTCTCCGGTTACCTGATACGGCTTCCCGTCGACGACCCGGACCCGCTCGGCCGGCTCCGCTCGGTGCGTACGGCCATGGACGCCAACAAGGACGCGGGGCCCAACCGGGGGGCGGGCGCCGTCGCACTGCTCGCCGACCATGTGCCGCCGCTCGGCCACCGCCTCGGCGGCCCCGTCGTCGGCCAGGCGGCCCGGCTGCTCTTCGACATCCTGGTCACCAGCGTGCCGCTGCCCAGCCTCGGCCTGAAGCTCGGCGGCTGCCCGCTCGCCGAGGTCTATCCGCTCGCCCCGCTGGCCCGCGGCCAGGCGCTGGCGGTGGCCGTGTCGACGTACCGCGGACGGGTCCACTACGGGCTCGTCGCCGACGCACAGGCCGTGCCGGACCTGAACCGGCTGGCCCGCGCACTGTCCGAGGAGGTGGAGACGCTGATCATCGCCTGCGGCGCCTGAGAACGGCCCGCCGGGGACCGTTGATCATCTCGGGTTTGGCGCCTTGCCCCCTTGCTCCGTAAAATTCCGCCTTCGAAAGCGAGCGCGGTTCGAGCGCGGCGCGAGACCCGAGGAACGGCACACGCGATGACGGTGACAGAGGACGGCCAGGCGGCTCTCGCCGTGGACACGGCCGAGGACGACCGGGCGGCTTTTGCCGTGGACGGGGAGGCGGTCTCCTACGGACCGGGCATCGACCCGGAGCGGCTGGCCGTCTGCCTCGGCGTGCTCGACGAGCTCGACAAGATCGACGTCGACCACCCGGACGCCATCGCCGTGCGCCGCGCCACCGCGGGCGTCTACCGCACGGTCAAGCAGCGCCGCCGCCAGGAGCGCCGGGCCGCCAAGACCGCCCACGACAAGGCGGTCACCGAGGCCACCGCGACCGGCTCCGCCCAGCGCATCGACGACGAGACCGAGGGCATCCTGCCCTCGTCCGTCACCGACGCCGGCGAGATCGCGGGGATACTCCAGCGCCCGCGTTCCTGCTACATCTGCAAGAAGCGGTACGTCGAGGTCGACTACTTCTACCACCAGCTCTGCCAGGACTGCGCCGCCGAGAACCGCGCCCGCCGCGACGCCCGCGCCGACCTCACCGGCAAGCGCGCGCTGCTCACCGGCGGCCGCGCCAAGATCGGCATGTACATCGCGCTCAGGCTGCTGCGTGACGGCGCGCACACCACCATCACCACGCGGTTCCCGAACGACGCGATCCGGCGCTTCAAGGCCATGCCCGACAGCGACGAGTGGATCGGCCGACTGAAGATCGTCGGCATCGACCTGCGCGACCCGGCGCAGGTCGTGGCCCTGGCCGACTCGGTCGCCGCCGAGGGCCCGCTCGACATCCTGATCAACAACGCGGCCCAGACCGTCCGCCGTTCCCCGGGGGCCTACAGCGAGCTGCTCGCCGCCGAGTCGGGCCCGCTGCCCGCCGGTGAGCTGCCGCCCGCCGAGGTGATCGGCACCTTCGGTTCCGGCGCGGTGGCCGCGCTCCCGGTAGCCGGGGGCGGCGCGCTGACCGCGCAGGACGTCACCGACCTCGCCCTGGTGTCCGGCTCGGCCTCCCTGGAGCGGATCGCGGCCGGTACGGCCATCGACGCGGGCGGGCTCGTGCCCGACCTGCACGACACCAACAGCTGGATCCAGTCGGTCGAGGAGGTCACGCCGGTCGAGCTCCTGGAGGTCCAGCTCTGCAACTCGACGGCCCCCTTCATCCTGATCAGCCGGTTGCGGACGGCGATGGCGGCCTCCGGGGCCGAGCGCACGTACATCGTGAACGTCTCCGCCATGGAGGGCGTCTTCAACCGCGGCTACAAGGGCGCGGGCCACCCGCACACCAACATGGCCAAGGCCGCCCTGAACATGCTCACGCGCACCAGCGCCCAGGAGATGTTCGAGAAGGACCGCATCCTGATGACCGCCGTCGACACCGGCTGGATCACCGACGAGCGCCCGCACCCCGACAAGATGCGCCTCGCCGACGCGGGCTTCCACGCCCCGCTGGACCTGATCGACGGCGCGGCCCGGGTGTACGACCCGATCGTGCGCGGCGAGCAGGGCGAGGAGCTGTACGGCGTCTTCATGAAGGACTACGCGCCCGGCAAGTGGTGACCGCGCTCGCCCTCATTCACGGGTGAAGGTGTCCAGGCCGTCGTGGTCCCAGGCCGGCGGAGTTCGGCAGGAGGCGGCCGGAGCCGACGGGAACCGGGCAGGCTCCAGCACCCGCCTAAGGGCTGTCCCGTAATCCCCGGTGGATCAGCGCGCGGCGTCAGATGCGGTGCATCGCAAGGCGGTGGGTCGTCCTCATACTGGGCGTATTCGGGCGATCCGACAACGCGGCGAGGTGCCGTAGCTGTCGTCGTGCGCCCGCCGGGGATTACGGGACAGCCCTTAGGCTTCGGGCGCGCGGGTCCGTAGGCGTTCGTGGACGGTGTCGGCGGGGGAGCGCGCGGCCCGGACCCGGGTTCCCCCGTCCACCAGCAGATCGGCGCCCGTGATCCACTCGGCCGCGTCCGAGGCCAGCCAGACCACCGCCCGCGCGATGTCCTCGGGCTGGCCGATCCGGCCCAGCGGGAGCCCGGCGCCGAGCTCGTCCTCGGCGTCCTGCCAGACGAACCGGGCCATCTCGGTGCGGACGAGCCCCGGGGAGACGGAGTTCACCCGCACTCTCGGGGCGAGTTCGCCCGCGAGCTGCTGGGTGAGGTGCAGGAGGGCCGCCTTGCTCGTGCCGTACGCCCCCACGTTCGGCCCCACATGCCCGGCGCCCTCCGTGCACACGTTCACGACCGCGCCGCCGTGCTCGCCCATCCAGGCCCGCCAGGCACACTGCACCAGCCGCAGCGGTGCCTCGACGTTGACCGTGAACGCCTCGCGCCAGCGGTCCGGATCGGCGTCCATGAGCGGGCCGTACGGCTGGTTGGTCGCCGCGTTGTTCACCACGATGTCGATGCGCCCGAACTCCCGCAGCGCCAGCTCGGTCAGCTCCCGCGGATGCGCCGGATCGGCCACCGAGCCCGCGAGCCCGACGCCGCCGAGCCGGTCGGCGACACGGGCCACCGCGTCCGGGTCCCGGGCCGTCACACACACCCGCGCCCCCGCCCGGGCGAGCCCCTCGGCGACGGCCAGCCCGATCCCGCGCGAAGCCCCGGTGACGATGGCGGTCCTGCCCTCAAGGCCGTACGGCGTCGTCATCCGCGTACCGTCTCATGACGGACCGTCAGTCAACAGCCCCCAGCCGCGAGTGCTGTGCCGCTACCAGCTCCAGCACCGTGCGCCAGTCCTCCAGGACCCCGGCGTCGATGCCGACGACCCTGCCCGCCTCGTGCGCGTGGCGCAGGCTCAGCACGTCGTCGGTCTCCGCGTCGTGGGCGTATCCGCCGCAGTGGTGGCGGACGAGGCGGGAGACCCGCTCGCCGAGCAGCGGCCGGACCAGGTCCGCCGCCAGGTCCGTGTGCCCGGTCGTGTCGGCGGGCCGCAGCAGCTGTCCCAACGCGTGAACCAGGCCCGCCACCTGGAGTTCCTTGTCCGCGGGACGACTTCGGCGCAGGAGCGCGGCGGTCTGTAGGGCGTGGTCGTGCAGATCGACTCGGCCGCCACAGCGGCCCGGGGTGTCCCGGGCGCCCCGGCAGGCGTGCAGCAGATCCATCAGCTCCTCGACGCCGCGCAGCTCCATGCGTCAGTCCTCCCGAGTCCTCCCGCGGGAAAAGCCGTTTCCGGGCCCCAGCAGATCATGGCCGCCTTGCGAACCGGCCAACGGGACCTGAACTGCGCGCCGTGTTCAATGGTGCCCGTGGCCCGCAGCCCCCGAAGCCCCGTGCCCGTGTTCGTGCCCGTGACCCTCCGGCGCCGGTGCGCCATGGTGGTGAGCCTCCGGCTCCGGCGCCCCGCCCATCATCCGCAGCATCTCCCGGCCGCCCGTGCGCAGGAACCGCCACACCAGGGCCGCCGCCAGCAGCAGGAAGGCGATGTTGAGCCAGGTCGTGTAGTTCCAGGAGACACCCTCCATGGGGATCTTCGCGTCGCCCTGGTCGGGGATGAGCCCGAGGCCGCCGAAGAGGAACTCCACGACGTATCCGGCGAGCACCATGGCCGCGTAGAAGGTGGCCAGGAGGAAGCCGGTCATCCGGAGCCCGTAGTACTTCCGGTAGATGTTCAGGATCGGCAGGATCAGCAGGTCGGCGAAGATGAAGGCGACCACACCGCCGAAGCTGATCCCGCCCTTCCACAGGACGACGGCCAGCGGCACGTTTCCGATGGAGCAGACGAACGAGGCGATCGCCACGAGCGGGCCGACCAGGGGGCCGATCAGCTTCGCGGCGAGCGGGTGGCCGTCGAGGAAGAGGGACTGCCAGAACGCGTCGGGCACCCAGGCCGCGATCGCGCCCGCGATCAGCAGGCCGATCACCAGGTCGCGCAGGATCGCCGCCCACTCCATGACGAACACGTGTGCGACCGAGGTGTAGCCGTCGCGCGAGAACAACCGCCGTCCGAACGAGCCCTCCGCCCGGATCGACATGTCCATCGCGGCATGCCCTTCCATCGACCCGGCGAGCCCGCGCTCCGCCTGCTCCCGGGCCTCGCGCAGCAGTCGCTCGCGCAGGAAGATCCGGAAGAGCACGGCCAGCACCACGATCATGATCGGACCGCCGACGAATTCGGCGACCGTGAACTGCCAGCCCATCAACAGGGCCAGAATCACGCCGAGTTCGACGACCAGATTGGTGGAGGCGATCTCGAACGCCATCGCCGCGGTGAAGTTCGCGCCCTTGCGGAACAGTGAGCGGGCGAGCGCGACGGCCGCGTACGAACACGACGAGGACGCCGCGCCGAGCCCCGCGGCCAGTGCGAGGGTCCGCGGCCGGTCGTCACCGAGCAGCCGCACGATCGTCGCACGGCGCACCACGGCCTGCACGACGGCGGAGAGGCCGAACCCCAGAATCAGCGCCCAGGTGATCTCCCAGGTCATCGACCCGGTGATGGACAGTGCGTGCAAGATCGCGTGCATCGGCCTCACTCTTTCCCGTCCGGCTTCTCCGACTCATGACTATACCCCCTAGGGGTATCGAATTCCGTAGGGTGACCGACGGATCGCGCCGGTTCAAGGTTGCGCAAAGACTTCGGGGGGCCGCCCCAAGGGGAAGCCCGAGCTCCGCGGGGCCGTCCATCGCCCCTGTCCGGGTGGCGGGTTGACCCTTCCCGCCCTGGTCACGGAGGGTCTGGCGCTACGCCGAACGAGTGGCGCGCGAGAGGGGATACATCATCAAATAGGCGCAGATCTGCGGCCGATGAACGCTGATCGACTCACGACGGTTACCTCGTGTTTTCAGCCCCATCGAGCGGGCGCCCGCTCATTTGGTTACCCTGTAGCGGACGGACAGCCCGCAGGGTTTCCACCCACACCCAAGGTCCGTCCCGGGACAGCCGGTCACCACGGCCTGCTCTCACACGAGTTACCGGCGCCACCGCGTCCTTAACTGCCTTCGACTCAGACCCGAGCGGATGTCCGGCGACCGGAAGCAGACTGGCCCTGTACATCCCGAGGGTGACCCGACACATAAGGAGTGCGCGGTGACACCGGAGAAGACGAATCGCGATCAGCGCCCCAAGGAAGGCACGGAGCGCGGAGGCGGCCGGCCCGAGAAGAAGCTCGGCAGCCTCGACGTGTGGGCCAGGTCCGCCCCGATCCGCCTGGCGGGGTACGAGGACGACCTCGCCGAGCCCCACATCCTGCCCAGCGTGGACTGACCGCTCCCGGCGGGACTTCATCGCGATCGCTGACGGCATGGGCGTGCCAGACTCGCGTCCATGCTGATCAGAGAAGCCGCGGCCGACGACTGGCCGCGGATCTGGCCTTTCTGGCACCGGATCGTCGCCGCTGGTGAGACGTACACCTGGGACCCGGGCACCTCGCAGGAGGCGGCCCGGGCCCTGTGGATGGCACCGGGCAAGCGCGTGTACGTCGCCGAGGACGCCACCGGAGCGGTCGTCGGCTCGGCCTATGTCACCCCCAACTACGGCGGGCCCGCCTCTCGCGTGGCCAACGCCGGATTCATGGTCGACCCCGACCACGCCGGGCGCGGTATCGGCCGTGCCCTCGCCGAGCACATCCTCGCCGCGGCGAAGGCCGACGGCTACCGGGGCATGGTCTTCAACGCCGTCGTGGAGACCAATCCCGCCGTCACGCTGTGGACCGCGCTCGGCTTCACGATCCTCGGCACCGTGCCGGACGCCTACGAGCACCCCCGGCACGGGCGGGTGGGGCTGCACATCATGTACAAGGCGCTGTGAAGCCCCCGCGCTCCCTGGGCGTGCCGTCGCTCCTCAGCCCAGTGGTGCCGTCCGCCGCCACGGCCGCAGCTCCTCCAACTGCCCCGCCAGCTCAAGGAGTTCAAGCTCGGATCCGGGCCGCCCGACCAGCTGTACAGCCGCCGGGGCCCCGCTCGGCAGCGTCCCGAACGGCACCGCCATCGCGGGCCATCCGGTGAGGTTCCAGGGCGGCGTCAGCGGCGAGTAGGACGTGTTGACCAGCACATTGCGCAGCCAGCCCCGCTGGTGCCACGGCGCGGCGGCCGGCCCCCGCCGGGCCAGCGCCGGGGTGAGCAGTACGTCGTGCTCCGCGAAGAACGGCTCCAGACGTCCGCGCAGCTGCTCGCGGCGCTCGCCCGTGCGTACCCCGGCCACGAAGCGGCGTCCCACGGCGGCGTGCACCCGGGTCCGCCGGGCGAGCCGGCGCGGGTCGAGGTCCTCGGCGTCCACCGCGGTGCCCGCCGTCCAGTGCGTCAGCGCGGCGGTGCCCAGCCAGTAGGGGTACGGCGGGTCGGCGGGCCGCACCTGGTGGCCCGCCCCCGCCAGCGACTCCGCCGCCTCCCGGGCCGCGTTCGCGTACGGGCGGCCGACGGCCACGCCGAGCAGTGGACTGCGCACGGAGACGGCCACCTTGCGGACGAGGTTGCCCGAGGGGCGTATCGCCTCGGTGTCCGCAAGGACCCCGAACATCAGACGGGCGTCCTCGACCGTGGTCGCGAGCGGCCCGTTCTCCGACATGCCGAACCAGTCGCCGTGACCGATGCCCGCCGGGATCGTGTCATGGCCCGGCTTGAGCCCGAGGATGCCGCAGTTGGCGGCCGGGATGCGCAGTGAGCCCATCCCGTCGTTGCCCAGCGCGATCGGCACCATCCCGGCGGCGACCGCGGCCGCGCTGCCGCCTGAGGAGCCGCCGGCCGTGCGCGAGGTGTCCCAGGGGTTGCGGGCCGTGCCGTGCACACCCTCGGAGGTGCCGAAGACGCAGAGTTCGGGCACGTTGGTCAGACCCACGACCACCGCGCCCGCCGCGCGCAGCCGCGCCACCGTCACATGGTCGTGGTCGGCGGGGGTGTCCTCGGTCGCGGCGGAGCCGTTGCGGTTCGACTCGCCGCGCACCGCGAGGTTGTCCTTGATGGCCACGGGCACTCCCGCGAGGGGGAGTTCGGCCAGGTCCGCGCGGCCGGCCAGTTCGTCGGCCGCCGCGAGCGCCGCCTCGGCCCGCACGACACGGAAGGCACCCACGCGTGCGTCGAGCCGCTCGATGCGGGCGAGGTGGTCGGCCACCACCTGGCGGGGCGTGGCCCGCTTCTCGCGTACGGCTGCGGCGATCTCGGTGGCGGTCCGGCCGGCCCAGCTGGTCACGGGTGCTCCTCGGGGGCAGGGGATTACTGGTGAGTACGAGGAGCACTGTGCCCGCCGGTGGGGTGCCGCGTCGAGAGTCGCCGCCCTTGGACATTCGGACCGGTCTTGTTGGACTTTTGCGCTCGGGCTTGTCCGGTATCTCCAGGGAGACGCAGATCATCCGATCACTTGCTCAAATCTTCTGCCTACCCGCCCCATTGACAGGATCTGGTGGCGCCTCAATCATCAAACATCCGATGAATTGGAGCCGCAATGAGCACGTATCCAAGACGTCAGGTTCTGGGCGCCGCAGCCGGAGTGGCCGTCGCGGCCACTCTTCCCCTCGCGGCCACGGCCGAAGCCCGACAGGCGGTCGAGCAGCACGGCCAGTGGGTTCCCGTCCCCGATCCGATCCCCGTGCCGCTCGACGCGTACGTCGACAACGACGGCATCGACACCGCGGCCGCCCCCGGCGGCAACTTCGACGGCTCGGGGTACACGTTCCCCGGCGAGGAGCTCCCGGCGGGCCCCGTCGAGGTGGACGGCATCGCGTTCGTCTTCCCTTCGTCCGCCGCGGGGGCCCGGAACAACCTGGTCGCCCTCGGCCAGCGCATCGACCTCCCGAGCGGACGCTATCTCTCGGCCCACTTCCTCACCGCGGGCAGCTACGGCGACGCCTCCGGCCGGGCCACCGTGCACTACGCCGACGGCTCGACGACCACCGCCGGGCTCGGCGGCGCGGACTGGTACGCGACGGGCGGGTCGCTGTCGGCCCCGTACCGCTACCGGCCGGACGGCACGAAGGACGAGCACAGCGTGGGGATCGGCACGGCGGAAGTCTGGATCGACCCCCAGCGCGAGGCGGTCGCCCTCACCCTGCCGACCACCAACCCCGCCGAGGCCGGCAAGGCCTCCCTCCACCTCTTCGCCCTCTCCCTCCAACCGGCAGCTCAGGGGCGGGCGTTGGTCCTGCGCGACGCGCACTCGACCTTCTCCCTGTTGGAGTCGAGCGGCGCACAGAGCGTGGAGGCCACCGTCGTCAACGCGGGCACGCTCGCCGTCCTCGCCGGCGACCGCGTGTCGGTCGGCGTCGACGTGCCGGGCGCCCGCACCGTCGAGCCCGCGCACCTCACCCGCCTCGACCCCGGCGAGCAGGCGCGCGTCCGGGTCGGCATCCGCAACCGCGTGGGCACGGCACCAGGCACCGCGCGGCCCGGAACGGTGACCGTCACCGGACGCGGGCAGCAAGTCACCTCCGCGAGCCGTGAGTTGACCCTCGGTGTGCCGGACTACCAGCCCACCGAGAACTCTCTCGCCGGCCACGAGGCCCCGTACTGGTTCCACCGCGCCAAGTTCGGCATCTTCATCCACTGGGGCGTCTACTCGGTGCCCGCCTGGTCACCGGTCGGCAAGCAGTACGCCGAGTGGTACTGGAACCATCTGCAGAGCCCGGACAACGCGGTGTACGCCTACCACCGGGACACATACGGCGAGAACTTCGCCTACGACGACTTCATCCCGATGTTCACGGCGCGGAAGTTCGACCCCCGGGCCTGGGTGGAACTCTTCCGTGACGCCGGAGCCCAGTACCACGTCCTCACCTCCAAGCACCACGAGGGCTTCGCCCTGTGGGACACCAAGGTCTCCGACCGTAACGCCGTGAAGATGGGCCCGAAGCGCGATCTGATCCGCGAACTCTTCGACGCCTCGAAGAAGTTCACGCCCGAACTGCACCGCGGCCTGTACTTCTCCATGCCCGAGTGGTTCAACCCGGACAACCCGTGGATGGGCCACGCCCCGCGCAACCCGTACACCCTGGAGCCGCTCCCGTACACCGGATACACATCGGGCAAGGACTATGTGAAGGACTATCAGGCCCCGCAGATGCTGGAACTGATCCACGGCTACGACCCGTCCCTCATCTGGTGCGACATCGGCGGCGTGAACGACAGCCTTCATGTGCTCGCCGAGTACTTCAACCACGGCAAGAACAGACCCAAGCCGTACGAGGTGACCGTCAACAACCGTTCGGGCATCGGCTTCCACGACTTCACCACCCCCGAGTACACGACGTACGAGAACACGGTCGTCGCGAAGTGGGAGTCCAGCCGGGGTCTCGATCCCTTCAGCTACGGCTACAACAAGGCGACGCCCGACGCCGCCTACATGACCGCCGAGGAGGTCGTCCAGAGCCTCGTCGACATCGTGTCGAAGAACGGCAACTTCCTGCTGGACATCGGCCCCCGCGCGGACGGCACCATCCCGGAGATCATGCAGACCCGGCTGCGCGAGACCGGCCGCTGGCTGAAGACCAACGGCGAGGCGATCTACGACACCACGTACTGGTCGCGGATGGCGCAGCTCGGCGAGGACCTGCGGTTCACGGTCCGGCAGAACGAGGCGTTCTACATCCACTCGCTGACCGCGCCCGGCGCCAGACTCACGGTCGAGGCGCCGGTGCCGATCCGTGGCGGGGACAAGGTGACGATGCTCGGTCACGACCGGCCGCTGACCTGGACGGTGAGCGGCGGCTCGCTGGTCATCGACGTGCCGGAGGCGGCCCGCAAGGCGGGGCAGTACGTGTGGGTGTTCAAGGTGGAGTGGCATGGCTGACCAACGCGCCGCACGATCTGTTGGCAGAGGGTGGGCGCGGAGGGTCGTCGGCTGCGCGGCGGTGCTGCTGCTGACGCTCGCGACGTCGGTCCCGGCGTCGGCGCGGGCGGCGGCGGTGCCTCCCGTCACGGTCCCCGCTCTCTCCAACTGGACAACCGAACAAGGCAGTTACTCCCTCGGTCCGGGCTCCCGTATCGTCGCGAGTGACGCGGCGGCCCGCCGGGTCGCGGACACTCTCGCCGACGATCTGCGCGTGGCGGGCCATGGCACCGTTCCCGTCGTACGGGAGGGTGCGCACGCGGGCGACATCGTGATCGGCGTCGACCCGTCCTCGTCGCGGCTCGGCGCGGAGGGATACGAACTGCGGGCGGGTGAACGTCTGTCGGTGAACGCGGCCGCCGAGACGGGTGCCTTCTACGGCACCCGCACCGTCCTCCAGCTCCTCGCCCAGAGCGACCGCGTGCCCGGCGGGAGCACGGTCGACGTGCCCCAGTACAAGGAACGCGGCGTCGGCGTCTGCGCCTGCTACGTCCACATCTCGACGGCCTGGCTGGAGAACCTCGTACGCGACATGGCGTACCACAAGCTCAACCAGCTGCTGCTCGAACTGAAGGTGAAGAGCGACGCCCATCCCGAGGCCGACACCTGGGGCTACTACACCAAGGACGAGATACGCCGGCTCGTGGCCCTCGGCGAGAAGTACCACGTCGAGATCGTCCCGGAGATCAACTCGCCCGGTCATATGGACCCCTGGATCCAGAACCGCCCGGACCTCCAGCTCACCGATGCCGACGGCACCAAGCAGCCCGCCCGGCTCGACATCACGCAGGACGCGGCCTTCACGTACTACACGAGCCTGATCGACGAGTACGCGCAGGTGTTCAAGGCCGGGTCCTGGCACATGGGCGCCGACGAGTACATGCTCGGCTCCGACTTCGCCAAGTATCCGCAGATCCTCGCCTACGCACGGGCCAGATACGGGGCGAACGCCACCCCGCAGGACGCGTTCATCGACTTCGTCAACCGCGTGCGGGCCTACGCGGCGGCCAAGGGCAAGAAACTGCGCATCTGGAACGACGGTCTCACCGGCGCCAACACCGTGCCGGTCGCGGCCGGTACGACGGTCGAGCACTGGCTGAACGTGACGACCAAGCCCAGCCGGCTCATCGCACAGGGCTATCCGCTGATGAACGCCGCCTACTCCCTCTACCTCGTCCGCGGCGGCTTCCACACCGACACGAAGGCGCTGTACGACCAGAGCTGGGATCCGCGCAGTTTCGAGGGCGAGAAGCTCGCCTCACACGAGGGCGTCACCGGGGCGAAGATCAGCCTCTGGCCGGACAACGGGCGCGGGGAGACCGAGAACGAGGTCGCGGCGGTCATGGTTCCGGCCCTGCGGCACATCGCCCAGGTCACCTGGGGTTCGGCACACCCCGACCCGACGTACGCCGAGTTCACCGCGCGCGGTACGGCGGTGGGGCACGCGCCCGGATGGCGGGACCTGACCCGTGTGTCGGTGCCCGAGGGGTCGTACACCTTCCGGGCCGGGGCCGCGACCAGCGATCTCGAGGTCCGGCGGACCGCGGACGGCTATGTGACCCTGCGGTCCACGACGAGCGGCGGCTGTCTGGAGGTGAGCGGCGGAAAGCTCACGCTGAACGTGCCCCTGGACCCCGGTGTCGAGGTGACCGCGTCGCGGTGCGCCGCCGCGGACACCTTGCAGCGCTGGGAGCTTGAGCCGGTGCACGGCGGCGGATACCGGCTCGTCAACGCGATCACGCGGATGGCGGTGCACGTGACCGACGACGGGCGCCTCCTCCAGTACCCGCCGGACCAAGAGCGGTCGGCCGTCTGGACGTTGACCGTCCACTGATGTGAGGAGCCCCCACCCCATGGCCATCTCCAGACGCCTCTTCGTCCTGGCATCCACCGCCCTCGTCGCTGCCAGCGGCACGTCCGTAGCCCTCGCCGCCCCGGGTGAACCCCTCTCCCGTATCCCCGTCAGCTCCTCCGACACCGAGGACGACCTGGTCCGCAAGGCCTCCCAGGTCCGGCCCTCAGCCCGGCAGATCGCCTGGCAGAACCTGGGACGCACCGCCTTCCTGCATTTCGGCGTGAACACCTTCACCGGCCTGGAATGGGGCACCGGGGACGAGGACCCGGATGTCTTCCAGCCCGTCGGGCTCGATACCGACCAATGGGCCCGGGCCCTGCGCGACGGCGGTTTCGAGCTCGCCATCCTCACCGTCAAGCACCACGACGGGTTCGTCCTCTACCCGTCGCGCTACACCGACCACTCGGTGGCGTCGAGCAGTTGGCGCGGCGGGCGGGGCGACGTCCTGCGCTCCTTCGCCGACTCGATGCGCCACCACGGGATCAAGGTCGGGGTCTATGTTTCGCCGGCCGACGAGAACCAGTACCTGCACGGCGTGTATGCCAACGGCAGCGCGCGCTCCGGGCGCACCGTCCCGACGCTCGTCGACGGCGACGACCGTACGGACCCAAGGACGTTCACGCTGGACGCCACCGACTACGGCGCCCATATGCTCAACCAGCTCTACGAAGTGCTCACCGAGTACGGACCCGTCGACGAGGTGTGGTTCGACGGAGCCCAGGGCCGTATACCGCCGGACAAGGTGGAGAAGTACGACTGGGACAGCTGGTACGCGCTGGTCCGGGCCCTCGCGCCCGACGCCTCGATCGCCGTGTCCGGGCCCGATGTGCGCTGGGTCGGCAACGAGGGCGGGCTCGCCCGTGAGGACGAGTGGAGCGTCGTACCGGTCACGGAGAAGGACTACGGCCGCACGGACTACGCGCTGGCCTACGACGCGGCCGATGAGGGCAGCCGGGACGCGCTGGTGGCGGCCCGCCCGGTGGCCGACTACCTGCAGTGGTGGCCGGCCGAGTGCGATGTGTCCATCCGTGACGGCTGGTTCTACCATGCCGACCAACAGCCCAAGTCCGTGTCCGAGTTGACCGACATCTACTTCCGCTCGGTCGGCCGCAACTCGGTCCTGCTGCTCAACATCCCACCCGACACACAGGGCCTGCTGCCGGCCGCCGATGTGGTGCGGCTGCGCGAGTTCCGTGAACGCGTGGACCGGGAGCTGCCGGAGGACCTGGGGCGCGGGGCCGTGGTCCGCTCGTCCCCGGGCGTCTTCGCCGTCGACCTCGGCGCGGAGCGCGAAGTGGACCGGATCAGGCTCGCGGAGGACATCCGGCACGGCCAGCAGGTCGAGAGCTTCGTGGTCGAGGCGTACGGAGCGGGCGCCTGGAGCCGGGTGGCCGGGGCGGGCACGATCGGAGCGAGCCGGATCCTGCTGCTCCCGGCGCCCGTACGGGCGCGGTACTGGCGTCTGCGAGTGACGCGGTCAAGGCAGCCCGCGCGGATCGCGGAGTTCGCGCTCCATCGATCGCGGATCTGAGGCCTACGGGGGTGGACGCCCCGCACGGTGTCCACCCCTCACCGTCTTCAGCTTTGCGCCCACCCCTCACCCTCTCAAGCCCCGCAGGGCCCCGTGCTCTCCCGTTCGATCAACCGCGGCACCGGCACCTGGACCGTCCGTGCGGGACCGCCGTCCAGGAGTGCGGTGAGTTCCTGGGCGGCCGTGCGGCCGAACTGCACGGTGTCGCGGGAGAGGGCGGACAGCCATGGCTTGACCATGCGGCACAGCGGCGAGTCCTCCCAGGCGACGACCGAGACGTCGCCCGGCACCCAGAAGCCGAGTTCCGTGGCGGCGGCGACGCCGGCGACGGCCATCACGTCGTTGTCGTAGACCAGCGCGGTCGGCGGGGTGCCGCTCTCCAGGACGCGGCGGGTGACGGCGGCGCCCTCCGCGTCCGAGTAGTCCGTGGGGACCGAGCGCACCTCGGTCAGACCCCGCCGCTCGGCCTCCGCCCGCAGGGTGCGGATCCGGCGCTCGGTGTGGGCGAGCCCCGGCAGGCCCGCGATGTGCACGATCCGGCGGTGGCCGAGCGCGTACAGCTCGTCCACCACCGCGGCCATCGCGCCCGCGTCGTCCGCCCAGACGGTGGAGATCCCCGGGTGCCCCGCGTCCGGCACGCCGCCGATCACCACGGCGGGCAGACCCAGCTCCTCGAGCAGGTCAGGGCGTGGGTCGTCGGTCCGCGGGTCGACGACCATGACTCCGTCCACGCGGTGCTCGGCCCACCAGCGCCGGTAGACCGCGCACTCGTCGGCCACGTCCTCCACCACCTGGAAGAGCAGGCCGAGATGGCGCTCGGCCAGCACCTCCTGGATACCGGAGATCAGCTGCAGGAAGAACGAGTCCACGCCCAGGGTGTCGGCGGGCCGGGCCACGACGAGACCGACCGTGGCGGCGCCCTCGCCGGACAGCTGGCGCGCCGCCGTGCTCGGCCGCCAGCCCAGCTGTTCGGCGACGCGGCGGACCCGGTCGCGGGTGATCTCGGAGACCCCGGGCCGGTCGTTGAGCGCGAAGGAGACCGCGCTCTCGGAGACCCCGGCGCGCTGCGCGATGTCCTTCATCGTCGGTCGGCGCGCGGGTGACCGCTTGGCTGGCAACCCTGTTCCCCGTTCTGCTGAGCTGGTGTACTAATGCGCTTGAGCTGAGGCAATCTAAAGCGCATTAGTGATTGATTGCAAGAGGCTGAGAGAACAGCTGTGACCAGCCATGTTGTGGCACTAATGATTTTAGCTGGGCCAAATCCATTGACTTGCCCGGCGAGTTGGCAGCAAGGTCTGCCCCGGCACCGTTCCCCCTGCTGCAAGAGGAGCCCCATCCGTGCGCATCTCCCGCAGAGCTTTCGCCGCCGCTGCCACCGTCGCCGTTCTCCTGCCGCTGAGCGCCTGCGGCTCCGGGAGTGACGGCAGTGGCTCGACGGACGCCTCCGGCAAGGTCGAGGGCGACATCACCTTCCAGACCTGGAACCTGAGGGCCAACTTCAAGTCGTACTTCGAGGGCGTGATCGCAGACTTCGAGAAGAAGTACCCCGGCACCCATGTGAAGTGGATCGACCAGCCCGCCGAGGGCTACGCCGACAAGATCAGCGCGGACGCGGCCGGCGGCACCCTGCCCGACGTCGTCAACGTCTCGCCGGACCTCGTCGCGCCGCTCGCCAAGGCGGGCCTCGCCCTCGACCTCGACAAGTCCGCCGCCCAGTACAAGAAGGAGTACCTGGACGGCGCCTGGGCCAGCCACCAGATACCGGGCATGACCGGTACGTACGCCTTCCCCTGGTACCTCAACACCGGCCCGCTCTTCTACAACAAGTCCCTCTTCAAGGAGGCCGGACTCGACGCCTCCAAGCCGCCGACGACGTACGACGAACTCTTCGCCGACGCCCTGCAACTGGCCAAGAAGAGCGACGGCAAGGTCGCCACGCTCGCCAACGTGCCCACCGTCGAGGACTTCGGCCGCTACGGCGTCGAGCTGATGAACAAGGAGGGCACCGCCTTCGCCTTCAACGACGCCACGGGGGTCGAACTCCTCACCAGGTACAAGGAGTTGTACGACGCGAAGGCGCTCGACCCGCAGGCGCTGACCGCGACCCCGGAGTCCTCCGGCAAGAAGTTCCTCACCGAGGCCGTCGCCATGAACCCCGGCAGCGCCCTGGACCTCGGCAACTTCAAGAAGCAGGCACCGAACCTCTACAAGAACATCGGCATCACGGACCAGATCACCAGTACCGGCAAGGTGAACATGTACGTGATGGGCGTGATGGTCAACTCGCGCACCAAGCACACGCCCGCCTCGGTCGCCTTCGCGCACTTCGTCACCGACGCGCAGAACCAGATGTCCTTCGCCAAGAAGGTCGCCATCTTCCCGAGCACCGCGGGCTCGCTCGACGACCCGTACTTCACCAAGGAGGACGGCACCGACGAGACACGCGTGCGGATCGCCGCCGCCAAGTCCCTGAAGAACGCGGTCAACTACACGCCGGTCCTCTTCAGCGAGCAGATGAAGACCGCGCTGCGCAACGAGGTCGCCAAGGCCCTGCAGGGCAAGGAGAGCCCCAAGACGGCTCTCGACAACGCTGTCAAGGCCTGCGACACGCTGCTCAAGCAGCAGGGCTGAGCGAAGCCATGGCGAGTTCCTCCAGCACCGCCCGTGTGCGGCGTCAACTTCCGGCCAGTCCCTGGCTGTTCGCCGCTCCGGGTCTTCTGGTCGTGGGTGTGTTCATCCTCTACCCGTTCGTCTCGACCGTGGTCAACGCCTTCACCGACCGCCGCACCCTGATCCCGGGCAGGTTCGTGGGCCTCGCCAACTTCCGTGAGCTGCTGCACGACGACATGTTCTGGATCGGGCTGCGCAACAGCACGCTGTACGTCCTCGGGGTCGTCCCCGCCCTCGTCCTGCTGCCGTTGCTGCTCGCGCTGCTGGTCCAGAAGAACATCCCCGGCATCACCTTCTTCCGGTCGGCCTTCTACACCCCGGTGGTCGCGTCCATCGTCGTGGTCGGTCTGATCTGGGTGTGGCTCCTGGACGAACGCGGCCTGGTGAACTCGCTGCTGGAGGCGATCGGCGTCGGCAGGATCGGCTTCCTCAGCGACCAGTGGCTGCTCCTGCTGAGCGCCATGGCCGTCACGGTCTGGAAGGGCCTCGGCTACTACATGATCATCTATCTCGCGGCGCTCGCCAATGTGCCACGCGAGCTGCACGAGGCCGCCTCGGTCGACGGCGCGGGCGCGGTCCGGCGCTTCCTCACGGTCACCGTGCCCGCCGTCCGCTCCACCATGGTGCTGGTCGCCGCGCTCTCCTCGGTCGCCGCGTTCAAGGTGTTCTCCGAGGTGTACCTGATGGCGGGCCCGGCCGGCGGCCCCGCAGGCGAGGACACCACCCTCGTCATGCTCGTCCAGCGCACCGGCACCGGACTGACCGGCCGGGTCGGCTACGCCTCCGCCATCTCGGTCGTCGTCTTCGTCGTCACCGTCGCGCTGATGCTGCTCGTGCTGCGCGCCGACCGGAAGGAGGAGGCGTGAGTGCGCCGGAAGGAGCACGCGTGAGCGGGCGGGAAGGAAGTCGCGTGAGCGTGCGGGAAGAAGGACGCGTGAGCGTGCTGGAGAAGGAGCGCGGCGTCGAGCGGCGTCCGCCGGCCGGGCGCGGGCCCCGGCGCCGCCGTGTCACAGACGAGCACGGCCGCCGTGTCCGCGGCTGGGAACTCGCCCTGCGCTACCTGCTGTTGCTCGCCGTTCTCGCCCTGACCGTCGGCCCGTTCCTGTGGCAGCTGTCCACCTCGCTCAAGGGCCCGACCGAGGACATCTTCAGCTCACCGCCGAAGTTCCTGCCGGGCGATCCCACGCTGCACAACTACAAGCGGGTGGCCGACACCATCCCCGTCTGGGACTACGCCTTCAACTCCCTGAAGGTCGCGGGCGCCAATGTCGTCACCAACTGTGTGGGTTCGGCCCTCGCGGGCTACGCCCTGGCCCGCCTGCGCTACCGCGGCCGCCGGGTGGCGACCCTCGTCTTCATCCTCGCGATGCTGGTCCCCGTCGAGGGCATCATCATCGCCCAGTTCACCACGATGCGTGAGCTCGGCCTGAACAACACGCTCATCGGGGTCGTCCTGCCCGGCTGCATCGGCGCGATGAACGTCCTGCTGATGCGAGGCGCCTTCCTCAACCTGCCGTACGAGATCGAGGAGGCGGCCTTCGTGGACGGCGCGAACACCTGGCAGCGGTTCCTGCGGATCGCGCTGCCCTCGGTGAAGGGCACGCTCGCCGTCGTCGCGATCTTCGCCTTCATGTTCTCCTGGGACGACTTCCTGTGGCCCCTCATCGTGCTCAGCGACCCCTCGAAGTTCACCCTCACCATCGGCCTCAACTATCTCCACGGCACCTTCGCCAACGACGAACGGCTCGTCGCCGCGGGCACGATCATCGCCGTGACACCGCTCATCGCCCTCTTCGCCTGCCTTCAGCGGTACTTCTTCCGCGGGGTGGGGGAGGGCGCCGTCAAGGGCTGACCTCCCGCCTCCCGATTCGCTTCGCAAGGATCCCGCATGCCTTCTGCCGTGCGCTTCGGCGTCAACTACACCCCGAGCGTGGGGTGGTTCCACCACTGGCTCGACTTCGACCTCGACTCCGTACGCACCGACCTCGACTCCATCGCCGCGCTGGGCCTCGACCACATCCGGGTCTTCCCGCTGTGGCCCTACTTCCAGCCCAACCGCGCGCTGATCCGCCCGCGCGCGGTCGAGCAGCTGCTCCAACTCGTCGACGCGGCAGGCGAGCGGGGGCTCGACGTCAATGTGGACGGTCTGCAGGGGCACCTGTCGAGCTTCGACTTCCTGCCCGCGTGGACGCGGACCTGGCATCGGCGCAACCTGTTCACCGACCCGGAGGTCCTCGACGGCCAGGCGGCCTATCTGCGCACGCTCGCCGCGGCCCTGGCCGACCGCCCCCACTTCATCGGCATGACGCTCGGCAACGAGGTCAACCAGTTCTCGGTGGGACCGCCCCATCCGGACCCCGACCGGGCGAGCAGCACCCAGATCGACGACTGGCTGGAGCGGATGCTCGCCGCCTGCGAGGAGGGCGCCCCGGGCCGGCTGCATCTGCACGCCGAGTACGACGCCACCTGGTACCAGGACGACATGCCGTTCACCCCGGGCCAGGCCGCCCGGCGCGGCGCCGTCACGGCCGTGCACTCCTGGGTCTTCAACGGCACCGCCCAGCGGCACGGCCGTACCTCCGTGCCGACCGAACATCACGCCGCGTACCTGATCGAGCTGAGCAAGGCCTGGGCCGACGACCCGCACCGGCCCGTCTGGCTCCAGGAGGTCGGCGCGCCCGCCCCCCTGATCCCGCCCGAGCACGCCGCGGCCTTCACGGAGGCGACCGTCGCGGCCGCGCTGGACTGCCCCGACCTGTGGGGCATCACCTGGTGGTGCTCCCACGACGTCTCCCGCGACCTCGCCGACTTCCCCGAACTCGAATACGGGCTCGGCCTGTTGACCAACGACCGGCGCCCCAAGGACAGCGCGCGGACGCTGGCCCGCGCGGCCCGCGAGCACCACCACAAGCCCGCCCCCCGCACCACGGCGCTGCTCGTCCCCGCCGACCCCGCCGTCCGCTCGCTGTGCGCCCCGGGCGGCCCCGTCTTCGAGGCGTTCTTCCGACTCACCTCCGACGGCGCCCGCCCCACCACCGTCCTCGACGCGCGCGCGGACGACAAGGAACACCTCGCCGCGCGCGGCATCACCGAAGTCGTCAGTCCCGATCAGGTACTCCCCATCCCACAAGGAGAAGCCCGCTCGTGAACCCCACCAGACGCACCGTCCTGCTCGCCGGCGCGACCGCCGCGCTGCTGCCCGCCCTGCCCGGCCTGCCCGCCGCCGCGGCGACGAAGGCCGCCGCGACCGCGGCGTCGCCGTATGCCTCCTACTGGTACCCGGACTCGCTGCCCTCGGGCACCCCGGGCACCGGCATCACCTGGCACAGCCTCAAGGCCTGGAGCGCCGCCACCGACACCGACCTCGCGTTCAACGCGTCGACCGTGCCGCTCGCCGCCCGCTTCACACCGACCCCGGCCAACACGACGGCCCGCAGCGGCCAGGCCCGCGTCCAGTCCCTCGTCTCCTTCGGCCCCACGTCGAGCAACCCCTCGCAGGGCGCCGCCACCGCCGACTACTACGCCCTCACCCACTGGGCGTACCTCGACGAACTCGTCTTCTGGGGCGGCTCGGCGGGCGAGGGCCTGATCCTCGCGCCGAACGCCCCGATCGTCGACGCGGCCCACCGGCACGGCGTGCCCGTCCTCGGCAATGTCTTCCTGCCGCCCGTCGCCTATGGCGGACAGCTCCAGTGGACCCGCGACCTGGTGCAGAAGGACTCCACCGGGCACTACCCGCTCGCCGCGCAGCTCGTCGCGGTGGCGGCGGCGTACGGCTTCGACGGCTGGTTCATCAACGCCGAGACGAGCGGCGGGAACACCTCGCTCGCCACCGACATGCTCGGCTTCATGAACGAACTCAAGACGCTCGGGACGGCCCGGGGGCAGCGCGTCACCTGGTACGACGCGATGACCGTGAACGGCTCGGTGAGCTGGCAGGGCGCCCTGAACAGCCAGAACAAGACGTTCTTCCAGGCCGCCGACTCCATGTTCGTCGACTTTCGCTGGTCCCAGAGCGGCCTGGCCTCCTCCGCGACGACGGCTCAGCAACTAGGACGCAGCCCCTACGAGTTGTGGGCGGGCGTCGACGTCGAGGCGAACGGCACCAGCGCGTCGGTCAACTGGGACGCCATCGTGCCGAGCGGCAAGGCCCACGTCACCTCCCTCGGCTTCTACCGGCCCGAGTGGACCCGCAACCACCTGCCCGCGAGCCGCACCCCCGGCGACTTCCACGCCGCCGACGACCTGTTCTGGACCGGCTCCTCCCTCGACCCCTCCAAGCCCAGCACGAGCGCGAGCTGGCGCGCCCCGGCCGTCTGCGTCGCCGACCGCTCGACGGTCACCTCCGTCCCCTTCGCGACCACCTTCAACACCGGCCACGGACTGAAGTGGTACGAGGACGGCGAAGCCACCTCGGACACGGCCTGGAACCACCTCGGTCTCCAGGACCGGCTGCCCTCCCGCCGCTGGGTCGTACGGACGACCGGACAGCGCCCCGCCGTCACCTTCGACTTCACGGACGCCTGGCGGGGCGGGAGCAGTCTGCTCGTCGCCGGCGCCCTCGACGCGCCGACCACGCTGGACCTGTACGCGACCAGGCTGCCGCTCACCGCGGACACGGTGGTCGAGCTCACGTACCGCACGGACGCGGGCGCCGCCGCCGTGGAGCTGGCCGTCGCCACCGCCGAGCCGGGCGCGGCGGGAGGGGCGCCCCCGTACACGTACTTCCCGGTCACGTCCTCGGGCGACGGCTGGGGGACCGCCACCGTGCCGCTGACCGGACTCACGGGGACCGTGCACGCGCTGGGCGTACGGCTGACGGCGAGCAGCGGGCCGGTGCGCTGGCGCCTGGGCGGGCTCGCGGTCCGCGATGCCGTTCTCACCCCCGCCGCGCCCACCGACCTGCGCGTCACCGGCGCCGACGGCGGCAACCTGCGTTTCGCGTGGCAGGGCGCCCCCGGCGCGGTACGCCACTACGAGCTGTACCGGACGCTCCCCGACGGCACGCGCCGGTTCCTCGGCGGCACCTGCCAGATCGCGTTCTACGTCGGCGGTCTCACTCCCGAGCAGGGTGAGTCGGCCGGGGGGTTCGAAGTGCGCGCGGTGGGGGAGCTGTTCACCGTCTCGACCGCCGCCACGACCACCCACACCTGGTAGCAGCACGACTTTCCCGCACCATCTTCACCCCACGGAGCACCCCATGCATGACGACCGCACCCTGGTCGAAGCCCGCCTCAAGCGCGTCCTCGACGAGCGCATCCGACCCGCCGTGTACCCCGAGTCCGTGCCGCTGGAAGTGGCGGTGTGGCACGCGCCCGGTGAGCCGGTGCCCGTCGCCGAGGGGCTCGCGGCCGCACCCGAGCCGATCGAGGTGGGCGCGCGCTGGGGTGCTCCGTGGGGCACCAGCTGGTTCCGGGTCACCGGGACCGTCCCGGAGGCCTGGGCCGGCCGGACGGTCGAGGCCCTGCTGGACCTCGGCTTCGACGAGAACATGCCCGGTTTCCAGTGCGAGGGGCTCGTCTACCGGCCCGACGGCACTCCGGTGAAGGGCCTCAACCCGCGCAACCAGTGGGTGCGGATCGGCGCCCCGGTCGAGGGCGGCGAGGAGGTCCGGCTGCACATCGAGGCCGCCTCCAACCCGGTGATCCTCGACTACCACCCCTTCCTGCCCACCCAGTTGGGCGACAAGGAGACCGCGGGCAGCGAGCCGCAGTACACCCTCACCCGGATGGATCTCGCCGTGCTCGACGAGACCGTGTGGGAGCTGGTGCTCGACCTGGAGGTTCTCGGCGAGCTGATGGCCGAGCTGCCGGTGGAGTCCGCACGGCGCTGGGACATCCTGCGCGCGGTGGAGAAGGCGCTCGACGCGGTCGACCTCCAGGACGTCGGCGCGAGTGCCGCCGCGGCGCGGGCACGGCTGGCAGGGGTGCTCGCCGAGCCCGCCGTGCCGTCCGCTCACCGCATCAGCGCCGTCGGGCACGCGCACATCGACTCGGCGTGGCTGTGGCCGCTGCGCGAGACCGTCCGCAAGGTGGCCCGGACCACCTCCAACATGACCGCGCTCATCGAGGACGAGCCCGAGTTCATCTTCGCGATGTCCCAGGCCCAGCAGTGGGCCTGGGTGAAGGAGCACCGGCCCGAGGTGTGGGCGCGGGTGAAGAAGGCGGTCGCGGACGGGCGGTTCGTGCCCGCGGGCGGCATGTGGGTCGAATCGGACACCAACTTGCCGGGCTCGGAGGCGATGGCCCGTCAGTTCGTGCACGGCAAGCGGTTCTTCCTCGACGAGTTCGGCATCGAGAACGACGAGGCCTGGCTGCCGGACACCTTCGGCTTCGCCGCCGGACTCCCGCAGATCATCAAGGCGGCGGGCTCCAAGTGGCTGCTCACCCAGAAGATCTCGTGGTCGCAGACCAACAAGTTCCCGCACCATACCTTCCAGTGGGAGGGCATCGACGGCACCCGCGTCTTCACCCACTTCCCGCCCGTCGACACCTACAACTGCTCCATGCGGGGCAGCGAACTCGCCCACGCGGCCAGGAACTTCAAGGACAAGGGCGTCGCCCGGCACTCCCTGGCCCCCACCGGCTGGGGTGACGGAGGCGGCGGCACCACCCGCGAGATGGTCGCCAAGGCGGCGCGGGTCCGTGACCTCGAAGGCTCCGCGACCGTGACGTGGGAGACCCCGGCGGAGTTCTTCGAGAAGGCCGAGGCCGAGTACCCGAACGCCCCTGTCTGGGTCGGCGAGTTGTACCTCGAACTGCACCGCGCCACCCTCACCAGCCAGGCGAAGACCAAGCAGGGCAATCGGCGCAGCGAACACCTCCTGCGCGAGGCCGAACTCTGGGCGGCGACCGCGGCCGTACGGGCCGGATTCCCTTACCCGTACGAGGAGTTGGACCGCATCTGGAAGACGGTCCTGCTCCACCAGTTCCACGACATCCTGCCCGGCTCGTCCATCGCCTGGGTGCACCGGGAGGCGCGCAGGACGTACGAGCGGGTCGCCGAGGAGCTGACCGGCATCATCGACGCGGCGCAGCGGGCGCTGGCGGGTGAAGGCACCACGGAGCTCGTGTTCAACTCCGCCCCGCACAGCAGGGACGGGGTTCCGGCGGGCGGGGCCCTGCCCGCCGCCGTCGCGAGCGAGGTGGCCCTCGCGCCGCGCGTAGGCGGCGGCCACGTCCTCGACAACGGCCTCCTGAGGGTCGAGATCGACGCCCGGGGCCTCGTCGTCTCCGCGTACGACATCGACGCCGACCGCGAGACGATCGCCCCCGGACGCGCCGCGAACCTGCTCCAGATCCACCCCGACTTCCCGAACATGTGGGACGCCTGGGACGTCGACGAGTTCTACCGCAACACGGTCACCGACCTGGTCGACGCCGACGAGCTCGTGCCGGGTGAGGACGGCGTGTCGGTGCGGATCGTACGGTCCTTCGGCGCCTCGCGGGTCACCCAGGTGCTGTCGCTCGCGCAGGGGGAGCGGCGGCTCGGCATCGACACCGAGGTCGACTGGCACGAGTCGGAGAAGTTCCTCAAGCTCGCCTTCCCGCTCGACGTGCACGCGGAGCGGTACGCCTCCGAGACGCAGTTCGGGCACTTCTACCGGCCGACGCACACCAACACGTCCTGGGAGGCCGCCAAGTTCGAGGCGTGCAACCACCGGTTCGTGCACATGGAGGAGCCGGGCTGGGGTGTCGCGATCGTCAACGACTCGACGTACGGGCATGACGTGACCCGTACCGTCCGCGACAGCGACTCCGGTACGACCACCACCGTGCGCGTCTCGCTGCTGCGCGCCCCGCGCTTCCCCGACCCCGAGACCGACCAGGGTGTCCACCGCTTCCGGCACGCGCTGGTGCCGGGGGCCGGGATCGGGGACGCGGTGCGCGAAGGGTGGCGGATCAATCTGCCGGAGCGGCGGGTGAGCGGCGGGCGTGAGGTCGCGCCGCTGGTGGAGGTCGCGCAGGACGCGGTCGTGGTGACCGCGGTGAAGCTCGCCGACGACGGCAGCGGGGATGTGGTCGTGCGCTTCCACGAGTCCCGGGGCGGGCGCACCAAGGCCGCGCTGACGGCCGGGTTCGAGATCGGGGACGTCACCGTGACCGACCTGCTGGAGCGGCCCCTGACCGATGCGGTCACCCCCCGGCGCGACGGCGACCGGGTCACCCTGTCGCTGCGCCCCTTCGAGCTGGTGACCCTGCGGCTGACGCGCGCCTGAGCACTAGGCGTCTTCACCCTTCCCGTGCTGCGGATCCGGCTACTGCGTGAGTTGGGTCCGCAGCCACTGCTCCACCTCGCCCACGTGCGCGGCGGCGGCCGCCCTGGCCGCCTCCGGGTCGTGGGCCACCAGCGCGCGGTGGATCGCCGCGTGCTCGCGGCGCGTCCGCTCGAAGGCGCCCTCCTCCTCGTAGCCCCGCCAGACCCGGGCACGGAACGTGCGCGAGGACAGGCCCTCCAGGATGGCGGCCATGGTCTCGTTGCCCGCGGCGGCCGCGATCTCGCGGTGGAAGGCCAGATCGTGGGCGAGGATCTCTTCCGGGTCGTCCGTCGCGTTCATCGCCGTCAGGTGTTTCTCGACCTCGGCGAGCTGGTCCGCCGTGATCCGCGCGGCGGCCAGCGCGGTCGCTGTCGACTCCAGGATCCGCCGCACCTCCAGCAGCTCGACCAGCCGCGGCCCGCGCGAGAGATCGGCCACCACGCCGAAGGTCTCCAGCAGGTCCCCGGCCTCCAGCTGGGTGACGTAGATGCCCGAGCCGTGCCGGGCCTCCAGCACACCGAGGACCGTGAGCGCGCGGATCGCCTCGCGCATCGAGCTGCGGGACATGCCCAGCTGGGCAGCCAGATCACGCTCGGTCGGCAGGCGCTGACCGGGCTCCAGCCTGCCCTCGCCGATCATCGCCTTGATCCGCTCGATGGCGCGCTGCGTCACGGTGCCCTTCTGCGGGGCCGACTCGTCCACGCCGTCTCCTCCTGTTGCCGGGTGCGCCGCAGTCTAACCACCAGAGTGGTCGGACCACTACGGTCGATAACGCGGAAATTTTGGCGCACGGGGGTGTTGTGGAGGTGAAGTGGTCTGATAAATATTCGTCCCGGTTGAGCGGGACGCTCGGCCACGGACTTCCACACCCGTTCGATCTCGCTCAACGAGGAGCCGTCAGATGTCCGGCAGAAACGTGCGGAACACGCGAATTGCGTCGCGGGCAGTGCGTGCGGCGGCTGCGGCCGCCTGCGCGACCCTCGTGCTCGCGGCATGCGGCAGCACCAAGGACTCCGCGTCGTCGGGCGGCGGAGGCGGCGGCACCGGCAAGGTCGGGGTGATCCTGCCCCTGCTGACCTCGCCGTTCTGGCAGTCCTACAACGACTACGTGCCGAAAATGGCGAAGTCCGAAGGGGTCGACGCCCTCAAGACCGTCAACTCCAACAGCGACCCGTCCCAGCAGATCACCGACATCAACAACCAGCTCAACCAGGGCGTGAAGGGCCTCGTCGTGGCCCCTCTGGACAGCGCCGCGATCGCCGCGGGGCTCGACCAGGCCGAGCGCAAGGGCGTGCCCGTGGTCGCCGTCGACGTGGCGCCCGAGAAGGGCAAGGTCGCCATGGTCGTACGCGCCAACAACGTCGCCTACGGCGAGAAGGCCTGCGAGTACCTCGGCAAGCAGATCCCCTCCGGCAAGGTCGTGCAGATCATGGGCGACCTGGCCTCCGTCAACGGCCGGGAGCGCTCCGAGGCCTTCCGCACCTGCGTGCAGAAGAACTACCCGAAGCTGAAGGTCCTGGAGATCCCCGCCAAGTGGGAGTCCGACACCGCGGCCTCCAAGCTCGACACCCTCCTGAACGCCAACCCCGACATCAAGGGCATCTACATGCAGGCGGGCGGCGTCTACCTCGCGCCGACCCTCCAGACCCTCAAGTCCAAGGGCATGCTCAAGAAGACCGGCCAGGCGGGCCACATCACGATCGTCTCGAACGACGGCATCCCGCAGGAGTTCGACGCTATCCGCAAGGGCGAGATCGACGCCACCGTCTCCCAGCCGGCCGACGCGTACGCCAAGTACGGCATGTACTACATCAAGGCCGCGATGCAGGGGAAGACGTTCAAGACCGGCCCGACCGACCACGACTCCGAGATCGTCAAGCTGCCCAGCGGCATCCTGGAGGACCAGCTGCCCGCGCCGCTGGTGACCAAGGACAACGTCGACGACCCCAAGCTCTGGGGCAACACGGTCAAATGAGCACCCCACTGGTGGAGGCGCGGGGGATAGCCAAACGGTACGGCCCCACCGTCGCCCTCCAAGACGGCCGGCTCACCGTTCTCCCCGGTGAGTCCCACGCCCTCGTCGGGCGCAACGGCGCGGGCAAGTCCACCCTCGTCACCATCCTCACCGGCCTCCAGGCCCCCGACGAGGGCACGGTCCGCTTCGACGGCGAGCCCGCTCCCGCACTCACCGACCGCGACGCCTGGCGCCGCAAGGTGGCCTGCGTCTACCAGAAGCCCACCGTCGTACCGGAGCTGACGGTCGCCGAGAACCTCTTCATCAACCGGCAGCCCCTCGGGCGCGGCGGCTTCATCAGCTGGCGCAGACTGCGGGCCGAGGCGGCACAGGTCCTGGACACCTGGGACGTGCACGTCGACCCGGAGGCCCGCACCGCCGACCTCAAGGTCGAGGACCGCCAGATGGTGGAGATCGCCCGGGCGCTCAGCTTCGGCGCCCGGTTCATCGTCCTCGACGAACCGACCGCGCAGCTCGACAACCGGGAGATCGAGCGGCTCTTCACCCGGATGCGCGCGCTCCAGGAGTCCGGTGTCACCTTCCTGTTCATCTCGCACCACCTCCAGGAGGTGTACGAGGTGTGCCAGACGGTCACCGTGCTGCGCGACGCCCGCTGGATCACCACCGCGCCGGTCGCCGACCTACCCCGCACGGCCCTGGTGGAGGCCATGGCGGGGGAGTCGATCGCCGAGCGGACCGCCACGCACCAGCCCGTCGCCACGGACACCCCGGCGCTGCTCGACGCCCGGGGGCTGACCTCCGACGCGTACGAGGACATCGACCTCACCGTCCGTCGCGGCGAGGTCGTCGGCCTCGCCGGCTCCAGCGGCAGCGGCAAGATCGAACTCGCCGAGTCCTTCGCCGGGCTGCACACCCCGACCGGCGGAACCGCCCGACTGGGCGACGAGGACCTCCCGTTCGGCGATGTGCAGGCCGCCCTCAAGGCGGGGGTCGGCTGTGTCCCGCGTGACCGGCACGACCAGGGTCTCGTCTCCGGCATGACCATCGGCGACAACACCACCATGAGCGTCCTGAACCGGCTCGGCCGCTACGGCTTCATCCCCGCCGCCCGCAAGCGCGGCTTCGCCGCCGAGCTGATCGAACGCCTCGACATCCACACCGAGGGCCCCGAGCAGCCCGTCTCGGACCTGTCCGGCGGCAACGCGCAGAAGGTCGTCATGGCCCGCGCCCTCGCCTCCGACCCCCGCCTCCTCGTCCTGATCAACCCCACCGCGGGCGTCGACGTGAAGTCCAAGGAGTCACTGCTGTCCCGGATGGACAGCGCCAGCGAGGACGGCACCGCCGTGCTCGTCGTCTCCGACGAACTCGACGACCTGCGCCGCTGCGACCGCGTCCTCGTCCTCTTCCACGGCCGTGTCGTCGCCGAGCACCCGGCGGGCTGGCACGACCACGAGCTGATCGCCTCCATCGAAGGAGTGGACCATGGCTGACACGAAGGCCCCGTCGGCCTCGTCGCCCACCTCCGCGCGCGTCCGCGACGCACGGGCCGCCAAGACCGTACTGCTCCGCAGGGCCCGCGAACTCGCCCTCGTACCGGCCCTGTTGGTGCTCCTGGTGCTCGGCGCGATCGTCAACGACTCGTTCCTCACCGAACGGAACCTGATCTCCATCCTGGGTGCCTCGGCGGCGCTCGCGATGGTGGTCCTCGCCGAGTCCCTGGTGCTGATCACCGGCAAGATCGATCTGTCGCTGGAGTCGGTGGTCGGCATCGCGCCCGCCATCGGCGCCCTGCTGGTCCTGCCGACCGCACAGTCCGGCTGGGGCACGGAATGGCCGTCCGCGCTCGCCCTCGTCGCGATCCTCGTCGTGGGCGGAGTCATCGGCGCCTTCAACGGCATCCTCGTGGTGAAGTTCAAGCTCAACGCCTTCATCGTCACCCTCGCGATGCTGATCGTCCTGCGTGGCCTGCTGGTCGGCGCCACCAAGGGCAAGACACTGTTCGGTATGCCCGACGCGTTCTTCTCCCTGGCCACCTCCACCTTCCTGCGCGTCCCGCTGTCGGTGTGGCTGGCCGCGGTCGCCTTCGGCGTCGCCGGACTGATCCTCAAGTACCACCGGGTCGGCCGCGCCCTGTACGCCATAGGCGGCAACGCGGAGGCGGCCCGCGCCGCCGGTATCCGCGTCGACCGGATGCTGCTCGGGGTCTCCGTCGTGGCCGGCGTCCTCGCCTCGGTCGGCGGGATCATGCAGACCGGGTACGTCGGCGCGATCAGCGCCAACCAGGGCAACAACATGATCTTCACGGTGATGGCGGCGGCGGTCATCGGCGGCATCAGCCTGGACGGCGGCAAGGGCACCATGTTCGGCGCCCTGACCGGCGTACTCCTGCTCGGCGTGGTGCAGAACCTGCTCACGCTCGCCCAGGTGCCGTCCTTCTGGATCCAGGCCATCTACGGCGGAATCATCCTGGTCGCCCTGATGATCGCCCGCGTGACCACCGGCCGCGCCCAGGACTGACCCCCCTTCGTTCTCGTACGGATCCAAGGACCCACGGATCCACGGACCCCTCCGGACACCCCTGTCCCGGACCGAAAGGCCTCCCGTGTCCCCAACTGCCGCCCGTATCACCGCGGTCGACACCTACGACATCCGTTTCCCCACCTCGCGCGAGCTCGACGGCTCCGACGCGATGAACCCGGACCCCGACTACTCGGCGGCGTACGTCGTGCTGCGCGGCGACGCGGCCGACTGTCCCGAGGGGCACGGCTTCACCTTCACCATCGGGCGGGGCAACGACGTCCAGGTCGCCGCGATCGAGGCGCTGCGCGGGCATGTGGTCGGACGCTCGGTCGACGAACTGTGCGCGGACCCGGGCTCCCTCGCCCGGGACCTGATCGGGGACAGTCAGCTGCGCTGGCTCGGGCCCGAGAAGGGCGTGATGCACATGGCGATCGGCGCCGTCGTCAACGCCGTGTGGGACCTGGCCGCCAAGCGCGCCCAGAAGCCCCTGTGGCAGCTGCTCGCCGACGCCGAACCGGAGTGGCTGGTCCGCCAGGTGGACTTCCGCTACCTCACGGACGCCCTCACACCCGAGGAGGCGCTCGAACTGCTCCGTCGGGGGAAAGAGGGCGCCGCCGGGCGCGCCGCGACGCTACGGGAGAGAGGTTTCCCCGCCTACACCACCTCGCCGGGCTGGCTCGGCTACAGCGACGAGAAGCTCACCCGCCTCGCCGCCGAGGCCGTCGCCGACGGGTTCCGGCAGATCAAGCTGAAGGTGGGCGCAGATCTGGCGGACGACGTACGCCGCTGCCGGGTCGCCCGCGCGGTGGTCGGTCCCGACATCCGCATCGCCATCGACGCCAACCAGCGCTGGAACGTGGACGAGGCGATCACCTGGACCAAGGCCCTCGCCGAGTTCGAGCCCTACTGGATCGAGGAGCCGACCAGTCCCGACGACGTCCTCGGCCACGCCGCCGTGCGCGAGGCGGTCGCCCCCGTCAAGGTCGCCACCGGCGAGCACGTCCAGAACCGTGTCGTCTTCAAGCAGCTCCTCCAGGCCGGCGCCATCGACGTCCTGCAGATCGACGCCGCCCGTGTCGCCGGCGTCAACGAGAACCTCGCCATCCTGCTTCTCGCGGCCAAGTTCGGCGTGCCCGTCTGCCCGCACGCCGGCGGGGTCGGCCTGTGCGAACTCGTCCAGCACCTGTCGATGTTCGACTTCGTGGCGCTCTCCGGCACCACCGACGACCGGGTCATCGAATACGTCGATCATCTGCACGACCACTTCCTCGACCCGGTGGTGATCAGGCAAGGTCACTACACGGCACCCACCGTGCCGGGCTTCTCCGCGACCATGCGGCCGGAGTCCATCGCGGAGTTCACCTACCCCGGCGGCACCTTCTGGGCCGCCGACCTCGCCCAGCGGAAGTCCGGCAGCCAGACGAGCGAAAAGCAGAAGGGGGAAGCCGCGTGAGTGGCGACTTCGAAGGACTCAAGGCGCTGGTGACCGGTGGCGCGTCCGGCATCGGCCGCGCCACCGCCGAGCTGCTCGCCGCCCGCGGAGCCCAGGTCGCAGTCCTCGACCTGGACCCCTCGACGGTCGAGAAGCCCCTGCTCGGCCACCGCGCCGACGTCGCAGACGACGCCTCCGTACGCCGGGCCGTGGCCGCGGCGGTCGCGGACCTCGGCGGACTCGACGTACTGATCAACAACGCGGGGATCGGAGCGCAGGGCACCGTCGAGGACAACGCCGACGAAGAGTGGCACCGGGTCCTGGACGTCAATGTCGTCGGCATGGTCCGTACGACCCGCGCCGCCCTGCCCCATCTGCGGGAATCCGCGCACGCGGCGATCGTGAACACCTGTTCCATCGCGGCCACGGCCGGGCTGCCGCAGCGCGCCCTGTACTCCGCCACCAAGGGCGCCGTCCTCTCCCTCACCCTCGCCATGGCGGCCGACCACCTCCGTGAGGGCATCCGCGTCAACTGCGTGAACCCCGGCACCGCCGACACCCCCTGGGTCGGCCGCCTCCTCGACAGCGCGGCCAACCCGGCCGCCGAACGGGCCGCGCTGGAGGCCCGCCAGCCCTCCGGCCGCCTCGTCTCGGCGGACGAGGTCGCGGGCGCCATCGCCTACCTGGCGAGCCCGCTCTCCGGCGCCACCACCGGCACCGCCCTCGCCGTGGACGGCGGTATGCAGGGACTGCGACTGCGGCCGGTGGGCCAGTGAGCACCCTCGGGAGGAGCGCGCTCGGCAGGAGCGGCGTCGAGGTCAGCGCCCTGTCCTTCGGCGCCGCGGGCATCGGAAACCTGTTCACCGAGATCGGCGACGAGCAGGCCGACGAGGCCGTGGACGCCGCCTGGTCCGGTGGCATCCGCTACTTCGACACCGCCCCGCACTACGGCATCGGTCTCTCCGAACGCCGTCTCGGCGCGGCCCTGCGCGACCGCCCCCGCGCCGAGTACACCCTCTCCACGAAGGTGGGCCGCCTCCTGGAGCCCACGGAGGCGGACGCGGGCGGCGACGACCTGGCCAACGGCTTCGCGGTGCCCGCCACGCACCGACGCGTCTGGGACTTCAGCGCGCAGGGCGTGCGACGCAGCATCGAGGCCAGCCTCGAACGCCTCGGCCTGGACCACGTGGACATCGTCTACCTCCACGACCCGGACGACCACGCCGAGCAGGCCTTCCAGGAGGGCTACCCGGCCTTGGAGAAGCTCCGCTCGGAAGGTGTGGTCGGCGCGATCGGCGCGGGCATGAACCAGGCCGAGATGCTCACCCGCTTCGTCCGCGACACGGACGTGGACGTGGTGCTGTGCGCGGGCCGCTACACCCTGCTCGACCACACCGCGCTGACCGAGCTGCTGCCCGCCGCCCAGGAGCGCGGCACCTCGGTGGTCATCGGCGGCGCCTTCAACTCCGGTCTGCTGGCAGACCCGCGGCCCGGAGCGACGTACAACTACCGGGCGGCATCGGCGCAGTTGCTGGACCGCGCCCTGAGACTCAAGGAGATCGCCGAGCGGCACGACACCACGCTGCGCGCCGCCGCGCTGGCCTTTCCCGCCGCCCACCCGGCCGTGGCGAGCGTCCTGGTCGGCGCCCGCTCGGCGCATGAAGTCCGCGACTGTGCCGAGCAGTTCACGACACCGGTGGCGGAGGACTTCTGGCGGGAACTGCGCGAGGCGAAGCTGCTGCCCGAGGGCGCCCCCGTACCCGCACCCCCACAGGATCCGTCATGAGAGTCGCCCTGCACACCAAGGTCCGCGCCGAGCGTGTCGCCGCGTACGAGGCCGCCCACCGGGAGGTCCCCGAGGAGCTCACCACGGCGATCCGCGCCACCGGGGCCACCTCCTGGACGATCTGGCGCAGCGGCACCGACCTCTTCCATGTCCTGGAGTGCGAGGACTACGAGCGCCTGCTCGCCGAACTGGAGAAGCTGCCGGTCAACATCGCCTGGCAGGCGCGTATGGCCGAACTCCTGGACGTCGTGCACGACTACTCGAGCCAGGGCGCGCAGGCGGGTCTGCCCGTCGTATGGGAGCTGCCGTGAGGGTGGACGCGCATCACCACCTGTGGGACCTCTCGGTCCGCGACCAGGACTGGATCACCGGGCCCGAACTCCAGCCGCTGCGGCGCGATTTCGGCGTGGCGGACCTCGCACCGCAGGCGCGGGCCGCCGGGGTCGACCGCACGGTCCTCGTACAGACGATCACCGTGCCCGAGGAGACCCCGGAGTTCCTCGCCCTCGCGGCGGAGAGCGAGCTGATCGCGGGCGTGGTCGGCTGGACCGACCTGACCCGGCCGGACGCCGCCGACGAGCTGGCCCGGCTGCGGGAACTGCCGGGCGGACGCCACCTCAAGGGCATCCGTCACCAGGTGCAGGGCGAGCCCGACCCAAACTGGCTGCTGCGTCCGGACGTACGGGACGGGCTCGTCGCGGTCGCCGAGGCGAGCCTCGTCTACGACCTGGTCGTGCTGCCGCACCAGCTGTCGGCCTGCGTCCGGGCCGCCGCCGAGCACCCCGAACTCACCTTCGTCCTCGACCACTTGGGCAAACCGCCGATCGCCACGGGCGAGCTGCGGCCGTGGGCGACGGCCGTCCGGGCGCTGGCCGCGCTCCCCAACACCGTGTGCAAGCTCTCCGGCATGGTCACCGAGGCGGACCTCGCGAAGTGGACGGTCGACGGGCTGCGCCCCTACGCGGACACGGTCCTGGACGCCTTCGGGCCCGGTCGGCTGATGTTCGGATCCGACTGGCCGGTATGTACGCTGGCGGCGTCGTATGCCCAAGTGGTCGACGTGGCCGAGGAGCTGACCGGCGGTCTTGGCGCGGAGGAGCGCGCCGAGGTCTTCGGTGGTACCGCCACCCGCGTCTACCGGCTCTGATCCACCGGATTCCGATCCACCCACGCCAGCCGCATCGGAGGCAGGAACTCCCGCACGTACGTCCGGTGCCAGCATGCGCCCGTCTCCCGCAGCTCACGCCATGTCGTGTAGCGGTAGCGGTAGAGGCGGGCGCGGACGTACCGGGGCGGGGCGTTCGCCGGGAACGGGGAGCGACGCAGCAGGCGCAGCGTGTCGCGGTCGTTCTCCAGGAGCCGTTCGACCAGGCCGGTGAACCAGGAGGCGGCGTACGCGGGGGAGAGCGCCGCGAACCACATCAGCCAGTCGAGCCGCAGATGGTACGGCGCGTACTGGCGCGGCCAGTGCCGGGGATCGCCCGGCTTGCCCTTGAACTCGTACTCCTTCCACACCGAGTCCTCCCGCGGCATGGGGTCGCTCGTGCCCTCGACGACCACCTCGTGGCGCACCCGGCTCACGCTGCCGAACGCGCCGTAGGTGTTGACCAGATGCAGGGGGTCGAAAGAACGGTTCATGACCTGGCGCCGGGAGACCAGGTTGCGGGCGGGGCGGTAGCTGAGGACCAGCAGGCCTATGGCGACCGCGAGGACCACGATCTCGTACCACAGGGGCGGGCCGGCCACGTGTGGGCGAGTCGTGGGGAACTCGATCGCGGAGAGGGCCAGCACGATGGTGGCCCAGTTCAGCCAGGCGAAGTTGCCGGACAGGACCAGCCAGAGCTGGGTGAGGACCATCAGTGAGGCGGCTGCCGTCGCGATCGGCTGCGGGGTGAAGAGGAGGACGGGCACGACGAGCTGGGTGAAGTGGTTCGCGGCCACCTCGACCCGGTGGAGGGGCTTGGGGAGATGGTGGAAGAACCAGCTCAGCGGGCCCGGCATCGGCTGGGTCTCGTGGTGGAAGTCGAGGCAGGTCAGGTCCCGCCAGCAGGGGTCCCCGCGCATCTTGATCAGCCCGGCGCCGAACTCGACGCGGAACAGCACCCAGCGCAGCAGGAAGAGGACGACGATCGGCGGGGCCACCTCGTCGTTGCCGAGGAACACGGCGAGGAAACCGACCTCCAGGAGCAGGGACTCCCAGCCGAACGAGTACCAGGTCTGGCCCACGTTGACGATCGACAGGTACATCGCCCAGGGCACCAGCCACGCCACCATGGCCCCCCAGAGCGGGAGTCGCTGGTCCACGCCCGCGACCAGGGCCGCCGACACCGCGCAGCCCGCCCAGGCCCAGGCCGCGAAGAAACGGTCCGAGTAGCGCAGGTGGAACACGCTCGGCGCGTCGCGGAACGCCACCCGCGCCACGAACCGCGGCACCGGCAGCATCCCCCGCTCCCCGATCAGCGCACGGAACTGCAGCGCCGCGCCCAGGAACGCGACGAGGTACACCGCGGCCAGGGTCCGCTGGAAGACCAGTCGGCTCAGCCAGTACTCGGGGGCGACGAACCACTCCACGAGGAATCACTCCTCTCCCTTCGCTTCCATTGTGACGCTGGGTGACTGTCTCCGCTTGCGTGAGCCAACTGGGCGACGCAGACAATAGTGGACGAAATGCCCGGAATCACCGGGAGATCGTGGTGCAACGGGAGGACGAAGTGCAACGGGAGAACGTGGTGCGACAAGAGAACAGCGTGGTGCGCATACCCACCCGGGCCCTCGTCATGGCCTGCGCCCTCTCGGCGGCGCTCCTCGCCGCCGGGTGCGGCGGCCACGACGGCGAGAGCGCGGCGTTCGGGGCCGACGGCGGTGAAGTCTTCCTGCAGCCGGTCGCGGGCGGCGGTCCCGACCCGTTCACCGAATCCACGGCCGCCGACCCGCCGTCCGTCACCCGAATGCCGTACCCGGCGGCACCCACGGACCGTGGCTCCACCCCGCAGGGCGTGCGCTCCTTCTCCGGCTCCACACCCGGCCTCTACGGCGGCATCCGGGCCGTCGGCAGCTGTGACGTCGAGAAGCAGATCGGCTTCCTCGCCTCGGACTCGGGCAGGGCGCGCTCCTTCGCGCAGGCCGCGGGCGTCTCCCAGGCGGTCGTCCCGGACTTCCTGCGCGGTCTGACCTCGGTCGTGCTGCGCGCCGACACACAGGTCACCGACCACGGTTTCCGCGACGGCCGGGCGACCACCTTCCAGTCCGTGCTGCAGCGGGGCACCGCGGTCCTCGTCGACAACCGGGGCGTGCCGCGCGTGCGCTGCGCCGGCGGCAACCCGCTGAACCCGCCGACCGTCTCCAAGTCGCCCGCGGGCACCCAGGGGAAGCCCTGGTCCGGCTTCCGCCCTGGCAACGTTGTCGTCGTGACCCCGGCGTCCACCGTGATCAGCAACATCACGATCATCGACATCGTCGACCACACGTGGATCGAACGGCGGATCGGGGACGACGGTCACCGGGACGTCGTCGTACGGCCGCAGACCTCGACCCCGAGCCCCGGCCGTCGCAGCGGCACAGGCTCGAGCACGAGCCCGCGGCAGAGCCCGGAGACGGCCCCCTCGTCTGAGAAGCCGTCGTCCGAGTGTGTGGCGCCCACCCTGACCGTCACCCCGGAAGGAACCCCGGGCATGCCGGACGGTGGTGCGCCGACGGAGGCTCCGGTGGCCGCGGTGTCGGACTGCCTCCCGCCGACCACGACCGTCCCGCCGACCTCACCGCCCGGCGTCTCGCTGCCGCCTCTCGCGCCGCAAACCCCCGCGCCGGACTCCACGGAGAGCGACCGGGGCGCGCCGGTCGACCCCCTCGACCCGCTCGCCCCGCTGGACCCCTCCGAGGACGAGATCGGCCCCGACACCGTTCCGGAGATCCCCGACCTGCCCGACGGCGGTGGTCTGATACCCGACGAGTCGCCCGACGCGGACACCGTCTTCGACGCCCCGACCGACGTCTTCGACGGCTGAGCGCCGGAGTGTTCCGGGGAGCCCGAATCCGGGCTCCCCAGAAGTCGAATAATCGGCCGAATGCTGGCAAGGTGGGCCCATGGTTGATCGGGGAGCGAGCGCCCTGGCACTCCCGGACGACTGGCCCGCCCACCCGGATCCGATCCTGGCGCTCAACCGCATGGGCAGTTTCGACTGGGACCTGGACACCGGTCTGATGCAGATGGACGCCCAGGCCCACGAAGTCTTCGACCTGTGCCCCGAGGAGTACGACGGCCGCCCCGAGACCCTCTCCCGGCGGGTGCCGGGGACCGAGGGGATCCGTCTCGACACCCTGGTCTCCCAGGCGCTCAAGGACGGCAGCGAGAACTACGGCGCCTACTTCCGCATCCGCTGCCGCGACGGCTCACTGCGCTGGACCCACACCCAGGGATATATCCGCCGCGACGAGACGGGCCGCCCGCGCCGGATCATCGGCATCGTCCGCGACGCCACGCAGGAGCTCGGCGAGCGCGCGGCGCGCCGTGAACAGGCGGCCCAGGACGAGGCGCGGCGCCAGCAGACGAACGTAGTGCAGATCACCACGGCCGCCCTCGCCCACGCCCGCACCGTCCAGGACGTCATCGACGTGCTCAAGGACTCCCACGGCCTCACCCACCTCGGCGCGACCAGCCTGGTCATGGGCCTGGTGGAGGCCGGACGCATCCGGCTGGTCGCCGAGGGCCCGGCGGGCAGCTTCGTCCCCGGCACCATGGTCACCCGCATCGACGAGCAGTACCCGATGAGCGAGGCCGTACGCACCCTCGCCCCGCGCTTCATCGATTCGCCCGAGGACTTCGCCGAGTCGTATCCGCTGCTGTGGCCGCACATCACCGACCTGAAGATCACCTCGGCCGCCTATCTGCCGCTGATCGCGCAGGCCCGCCCCATCGGCGCGATGGGCCTGCTCTACAACGACCGGCGCGGGTTCTCGTCGGAGGAGCGCAACGTCCTCGTCGCGCTCGGCAGCAGCATCGCCCAGAGCCTGCAGCGGGCCATGTTCTACGAGCAGGAGAAGGACCTCGCCCAGGGTCTCCAGCAGGCCATGCTGCCGCGCTCCATACCGAACGTGCCCGGCGCCGACATCGCCGTCCGCTACCGCTCCGCCTCCCTCGGCCGGGACATCGGCGGCGACTGGTACGACGTGATCCCGCTGCCCGGCGGCCGCGTCGGCGCCGTCATCGGGGACGTCCAGGGCCACGACACCCACGCCGCCGCCGTCATGGGCCAGTTGCGGATCGTGCTGCGGGCCTACGCCGCCGAGGGACACACCCCCGCCACCGTGATGGCCCGCGCCTCGGTCTTCCTGCACGAACTCGACACCGAACGCTTCGCGACCTGCCTGTACGCGGAGGCCGACCTGTCCACCGGGGTCGTCCAGCTGGTGCGGGCCGGCCACATCGACCCGCTGATCCGGGACAACGACGGCACCTGCCGCCGGCAGCCCGTCGAAGGAGGATTGCCACTCGGCCTGTCCGCCTTGTTCGGGCGCCTCGAATACCCCGTCGAGACAGTCGAGCTGGACCCCGGACAGACTCTGGTGCTGTGCACCGACGGCCTCGTCGAGCAGCCCGGCATCGACCTCGACGAGGGCATGCACACCCTCATCGAGCTGATCCGCTCGGGCCCGGACGACGTACGCGACCTCGCCGACCGGCTCATCGACGTGGCCGAGGAACGCGGTGGCGACGACGATGTGGCCCTGCTGGCGCTGCGCCGTCGCGGCGCCGGGCCCCGGCAGTCCGGCGGACGGCTCCAGCAGCACGTCGCGCCCGGCGACCCCGAGGCGCTCACCGAGGCCCGGCACATGATCCGGGCCGCGGTGAGCGCCTGGGGCGCGGGTGAGCGTGCCGACGAGGTCGAGCTGGTCGCCGACGAGCTGATCACCAACGCCCTCATGCACACCGAAGGCTCCGCGATCGTCACCTTGCGGGTCCTCAGCGGTCCGGGCCGCCGGCTGCGCGCGGAGGTCGAGGACTCCTCCAGCGCGCTGCCGCGCCGCCGTGAGGCGGGCGAGTCCGGCGTCTCCGGCCGTGGACTCCTGCTCGTCGACCGCCTCGCCGACGTCTGGGGCGTGGAGGCGCGCGGGGGCGGCAAGTGCGTGTGGTGCGAGTTCCTGGTCCCGGAACGGGACTGACCGGGCGTCGCCCGGTTTGTTCGGGGCCTGGCTCAGGGACTCTCGGGGACGGACTGACGCCGTTCCAGGAGGCGGGTGGTTCTGGTGGGGTTGTCGGTGGGGGGTGGCACTCTGGAGCTATGCCGGAACTGCCGGAGGTCGAAGCGCTCAGGACTTCCTGGCCGACCATCTCGTCGGCCGCGAGGTCGTGCGCGTGCTGCCCGTCGCCATCAGCGTCCTGAAGACCTACGACCCGCCCGTCACCGCCTTCGAGGGCCGCGAGGTGACCGCTGTGCGTCGGTACGGCAAGTTCCTCGACATCGAGGCCGACGGGCTGCACTTCGTGACCCATCTGGCCCGCGCGGGCTGGCTGCACTGGAAGGACACGCTGCCCGACGGCCTGCCCCGCCCCGGCAAGGGGCCGCTCGCGCTGCGTGTCGCCCTGGAGACCGGCGAGGGCTTCGACCTCACCGAGGCCGGGACACAGAAGAGACTCGCGGTGTACGTCGTCCGGGACCCGGCGGAGATCCCCGGCGTGGCCCGCCTCGGCCCCGACCCCCTTGCCGCCGACTTCGACGAGGAACGGTTCGCCCGGCTGCTCGCGAACGAGCGCCGCCAACTCAAGGGGGCGCTCCGGGACCAGAGCCTGATCGCCGGTGTGGGAAACGCGTACAGCGACGAGATCCTGCACGCCGCCAAGATGTCCCCCTTCAAAATCGCCGCCTCGCTGAGCCCCGAGGAGACGACCCGTCTCTACGAGGCGTTGCGCACCACGCTCACCGAGGCGGTGGAGCGCTCCCACGGGCTGGCCGCGGGGCGCCTCAAGGCGGAGAAGAAGAGCGGGCTGCGGGTGCACGGCAGAGCGGGCGAACCCTGCCCGGTGTGCGGCGACACCATCCGCGAGGTCTCCTTCAGCGACTCCTCGCTGCAGTACTGCCCGACCTGCCAGACGGGCGGCAAGCCACTCGCGGACCGCCGGTTGTCCCGGCTGCTCAAATAGCCCGGGCTCAACGGGGCGTCACGGTCACCAGGTGCTTGCCGTCCGTCGTGCGCACCTCGAACCGGCTGATCTCGTCGGACTTGAGCGCGGCGCCGCCCTGCAGGGTGGTCGCCTCGCCGTCGTGCGCGGGCACCATCCAACTCGTCACCGTCTGCTGCGAACCGTCCTTGCCGATGGCGACGAGCTGACAGGGGCGCGGGCCCCCGGCGTCCTTGACTTCGACCTCGACCTGGCTGCCCCAGATCCGGTCCGCGGTGGTGACGCGGGCCCACACGCCGGTCTGCGCGTCCGTCGACGCGACCGCGGCCGTCTGTGACCCGGAACCGTGCGACGCGACCATCGCGATCGCCGGTCCGCCCGCCGCGAGCACCACGGCGGCGGCCACCGCGTACAGCCAGCGCCTGCGACCGGCCCGGTGCCGGGTCGCCACCTCACTGAGCAGTTTGTCCATCAGGCGCGGCCCGGGGGCGGCGAAGGGGTGCACGGAGCGCGGGGTGGCATGCCGGTACAGCATCAGCTGCCGCGTGGCGGGCCTGAACTCACTCACGTGCGCCGCGCACTGGGGGCACTCCATGAGGTGATCCTCGAAGCGGAACGCCTCCGCCTCGTCCAGCACGCCGAGCGCGTAGGCGCCGACGTCACGATGCCGTTCCAGGGACCTCATACCGAATACCGAATCCTTGTGGCGATGGTGCGGGCTGGGAGTGGTGTTGCTGTTGCCCACGGGTACGCACCAGACCGCCGAATCACTCAAGACTCGTTCGGAATCGCGGCCAAGACATTCGGAGCGGGTGGGCTCGCGGATTGGTGCGAGCTCAAAAAAAGTTGTGCGAAAAACTTGTTTGGCGGAGCGCGAGGCCCTGAACAGGGGTTACCGGCGGTCCGCCCGGTCGTGGCGGTCAGAAGAGATGGATCGCCAGATGTCCCAGGGGCAGACCCAGCCGCCAGGCCGGTGTCCATACCTTCGGACCGTCGTCCTCGCCCGGGATCGGACCGCCGCCGGGTACGGCGTCCAGGTCGGGGGCGAGCAGTTCGGTCTCCTCCAGCCAGCGCCAGGCCGCCGTCGCCAGTTCCAGGTCCGGGGCGGGGCCGCCGGACTCGACCGCCTCGGCCGCGCGCCGCGCCATGTGCTCGCGCACCCAGTCCTGCCACGGCTGGTCGTACGCCGTCAGTGAGAGCCAGGTCTCCAACTGTGAGACGACCCGGATGCCCGAGAGCTCACCGTCGGTGTCGGAGAGGAAGATGGTCAGCGCCAGGGCGTCACGCCCGGCGCGGAACTCGAAGGACGTGGGCGGCATCAGGTCGCCGGTCCGCAGCAGCTCGTCGGCGATGTACTCGGCGTACAACCACGCCATGGGGACGGTGAGTTCCCCACCGCCGGTGCCGTCCGTGCTCTCTTGGCCTCTGTGCAGCATCCCTTCCTGCCTTCCTCCGGTTTGCGTGCGCGTCGCCCGATCCCGAGCCCTTGGGGGTTTCCCCCCAATCCGGAACACGGATGAGGACAGCTGATTGCTCAACCATGGTCCTCAGCAAGGCGCTTTACGGAGGTTTGACTCAGCCTTCGGTTTCACCGCAGGTCGGCCGCGTATCCCGGAAGAACCCGGCGCAGGGCGCGCAGCGCGTAGTACGCACGAGACTTCACGGTACCGGGCGGAATTCCGAGCGCCGCGGCGGCCTCCGCCACACTCGCCCCCTGGAAGTACACCAGCACCAGGACTTCACGGTGCTCGGGAGTGAGTGTCTTCACAGCCTCCCGCACATCGAGCGTCGCCGCCGACCTTTCGGCGTGATCCGCGCAGACCCGGGCACTTTCCAGCACCGCGTCCCCGACCTCCGGTGGACGCGCCTGGCGGGCCCGCCGTGCGTCGATCGCGAGCCGCCGTCCCACGGTGAGCAGCCAGGGGCGTACGGAGTCGAAGTCGTCGGCGCGCAGCGCCTCGGGATGCTGCCAGGCGCGGACGAACGTCTCCTGCAGCAGATCCTCGGCGCGCTGGCGGTCGCCGTCGGAGAGTCGCAGGAGCAGGGCGAAGAGGGGCCGGCCGTGCTCGCGCTGCAGCGCGGCCAACTCGTGTTCGGCGGTCGTCTTGGTGGTGGTTCCGGCCGTCATGGCCTGTATGCCAGCGGGTGCCGCTCCGCTGGGACAGGGCCGGGGCACGGGTCTGCGGTGGGCGGTCGATGCCGTCGGTGAACGGCGCGGTGAACGGTTCAGCGGGGCCCGGTGGCGCCCCAACCGGCCCTTCTCCAAGGGCCGGACGGGCTACGGGTGCGCGTTGCTCCTTGACTCCACCCTCCCCGGTCGGGTGGATTTGCCTCACTTCCTACTTAAATATGACTGTATCGAGGCTGGGCATGATCACACGTAGTCGACTGGCCGCCATCGCTCTCGCGGCCGTACTTGTCGTGGGCGCCGGCTGCCGGGCCGACCGGGAGCCGGCGGCTCGGAGCACCGGGCACCCCGGCGCGCCCCTCACCCCCCACGGCTTCACCCTCGTCGCCTCCGGCGACGTGCTGGCGCACACCTCGGTCATCGAGCGGGCGAACGCCGACGCGGGCGGCACCAGGTACGACTTCCTGCCGATGTTCGAAGGCGTGAAACCCCTCATCGCCGGTGCCGACCTGGCGATCTGTCACATGGAGACCGTGTACGGGGCCGACGGCGAACGCACGGGCAACCCGGCCCTCAAGATGCCACCGCAGGTGGCCGCCGGGCTCGCGGCGACCGGGTACGACGCCTGTTCCACCGCCTCCGACCACTCCTTGGACGAGGGCGCCACGGGCGTACGGCGCACTCTGGACGCCCTCGACCTCGCGGGCGTGCGGCACGCGGGATCGGCGCGCACGGCGCAGGAGGCGTACACGCCCACCCTTCTGCGCGCGGGCAGCGCGACGGTCGCCCACCTCGCCTACACCTACGGCACGGACGGCTTCCCCATGCCGCAGGGGCAGCCCTGGGCCCTCAACCTCGTCGACCGCGACCGGATCCTCGCGGATGCCCGGGCCGCGAGGAGGGCGGGCGCCGACGTGGTCGTCGTATCCCTCCACTGGGGCACCGAATGGCAGGAGCAGCCCGACACGCAGCAGATGACGCTGAGCCGGGAGCTCACCGCCTCCCGCACGGAGGGGCGGCCCGACATCGACCTGATCCTCGGCACGCACGCGCATGTCCCGCAGGCCTACGAGAAGGTCAACGGCACATGGGTCGTCTACGGGATGGGCGACCAGATCGCGGGTGAGATGTTCAACCGCCAAGGCCTCCAGGACTCCCGGGGCAACGAGAGCACCCTTGCCCGCTTCACCTTCGCCCCGCCCGCGCACAAGGGGGACCGCTGGGAGGTCGCGAAGGCGGAGTTCGTGCCGCAGCTGTACGACATCGACGCCGGGCGGATCGTCAACATCAACGCGGCCCTGGCACAGGGTGCCGACCTCGGCGGTGTACGCGACCGCATCCGGGACGTGGTGCTCAGCCGCGGCGCGGCCCACGACGGCCTGACGATGGGGCAGTAGGACCCACGGGACCCGCGGGGTGCATGGGGTCTATGGGACGACCGTGACCGGCCAGCGGCCCGCCTTCACCAGACGGATCGCCACCGACCCGATGATCCGGTGCCCCGCCTGCTCGGAGGCGCCGACCACCACGGCGTCCGCCTTGAGGTCGTCCGCCGCCGTCACCAGACCGTTGTAGGGATCGCCGCGGAAGGTGTGGAACTCCCAGCGCACCGCGAATATGTGCTTGACCTGCTCGGTGGCCTTGCGGATCTGTGCGATGAGGTCCTCGGCGATCCGGTCGGTCGTCTCGGCGACCGGCGCCCCGAGTGCCGCTCCCGCGGTCATGACGGGCTGCACGTACACGAGGGCGAGCAGCGCGTGCTGCCGCCTGGCCAGCCCGGAGGCGTAGGCCGCCGCGCGCAGCGACGAGTCGGAGCCGTCCACGCCGACGACAATGACCTTGGGACCGTCCGTGCCACGCTCGAACTGGTGCGAGGGTTGCTTTTCCGCCACACCACCGAGGCTAGCGGAAGTCGCAGGTCGGGAGCAGGGCGGGCCCGCGGCGCCCCGCACGCGGCGGAACGGGTGAACTGTCCGGTGCCGCCGTCCGGCAGGACCGCCGTCCGCGTCGGCTACAAGCGGCGCCGACGCCCGACGGGCGGGTCCGGCCGAGGCTTCCTAGAGTCGACCACATGAGCCCCACCATGGAGGCCCGCGGACCGAGGGACGTCACGGGCCCCATACCGCCGCCCCGGGGCGGCCTCCTCAGCCGGGTGCCCGAAGGCTTCGCGGCCTTCTTCGGCGCCCTCTCGCTGCTCTGCGTCCTGCTCGCCTTCATCGCCCCGCTGCGCCGCCTGCTGCGCCCCGTCGTGAACTTCCTCGACCTGCTGATCGTCCCGGTCAGCGCCAACCTCGCGTACGCCGTCTTCCTCTTCCTGCTCGCCGCCGCGATCGCCGCCCGCAAGAAGATCGCCTGGTGGCTGGTCGTGGTCTACCTCGGCCTGCTGGTCTTCTTCGACATCGTCGGCCTGGCGATGGGCCTGTACGCCGAGTCGCTGCCGTCCTTCGTCGTCTGCGGACTGCTGCTGGTCCTCCTGATCGTGGCGCGCCGCGAGTTCTACGCCGACTCCCGGCGCGGCGCCGTGTGGCGCGCCCTGGTCGTCCTGCTCGTCGGGCTCGCCGTGGCGATCCTGATCGGCTGGGGCCTGGTCGAGTGGTTCCCCGGCACGCTGCCACGGGGCGAACGGCTGCTGTGGGCGGCCAGCCGGGTGTGCGGCGGGCTGGTCTCCAGCGGTTCGTTCAGCGGGAGTCCGCCCCGCAAGCTCTTCTTCGTCCTCGGCCTCCTCGGCGCCCTCGCCCTGCTCAACGCCGCCGCCGCCCTCTTCCGCTCCCAGCGCCTGGAGGCGGCCCTGCACGGCGACGACGAGGCCCGCATCCGCGCCCTGCTCCGGGCGTACGGCGCCGACGACTCCCTTGGCTACTTCGCCACCCGCCGCGACAAGGCCGTCGTCTTCTCACCCAGCGGCAAGGCCGCCGTCACCTACCGCGTCGAGGTCGGCGTCTGCCTGGCCAGCGGCGACCCCGTCGGCGACCGCGAGGCCTGGCCGCACGCCATCAAGGCGTGGCTCGACCTGTCCCGCCGCTACGCATGGGCGCCCGCCGTCATGGGCGCCTCCGAGGACGGCGCCAAGGCCTTCGCACGCGCCGGGCTCGGCGCGCTCCAGCTCGGTGACGAGGCGATCCTGTACGTCGCCGACTTCGACCTGGACGGCCGCGACATGCGCGTCACCCGCCAGGCCGTGCACCGCGTACGGCGCACCGGCGCGACCTGCCGGGTACGCCGCCACGCCGGCCTCACCGAAGAGGAGATGGAGGAGCTCATCGACAAGGCGGACGCCTGGCGCGACACCGAGACCGAGCGCGGCTTCTCCATGGCCCTGGACCGGCTCGGCGACCCCGCGGACGGCGACTGCCTCCTCGTCGAGGCACTGAGCCCCGACGGCAAGCTCCTCGCGCTGCTGTCCTTCGTGCCCTGGGGCAAGGACGGCATCTCCCTCGACCTCATGCGCCGCGACCGCAGCGCCCCGAACGGCGTCATGGAGTTCATGGCCGCCGAGGTGTGCGCGGCGGCCGGGAAGTTCGGCGTACGGCGCATCTCCCTCAACTTCGCGGTGTTCCGGTCGGTCTTCGAGGAGGGCGCCCGGATCGGTGCGGGGCCGGTGCTGCGGCTCTGGCGCGGACTGCTGCTCTTCTTCTCCCGGTGGTGGCAGTTGGAGGCCCTCTACCGGTCCAACGCGAAGTACCACCCCCAGTGGTATCCCCGTTACATCTGTTACGGCGACGCAGGCTCCCTCGCCCGCATCGGCCTGGCCTCCGGCATCGCCGAGGGCTTCGTCTCCGTGCCCTCGCTGCGCAAGCTCTGGGGCAAGCGGCACCCGAGGACCGGGCCCCAGCCCGCGACCACCGCGGGCCAGCCCCCGCTGTCGGCCCCCGGCCTCGACGAGGGCAAGGAGGCGGCGGCCGCCGATCCGACCGCGGGCCTGCCGGAACAGGTCCGCGTCCGCCACCGCACACTCGACCGGCTGCGCGCCGGCGGCACCGACCCCTACCCGGTGGGCACCGCGCCCCGCACCCACACGCTCGCCGAGGTCCGCGCCGAACCGGCCGGGCAGCAGGTGACCGTCGCCGGGCGCGTCATCCTCGTACGCGACTTCGGCGGGATCGTGTTCGCCGTCCTGCGTGACTGGTCCGGCGACCTCCAGCTCGCCCTCACCCGGCTGGAGTCCGGACCCGAGCTCATCCGGTTCCGCCAGGACGTCGACATCGGCGACCACATCACCGCCGACGGTCTCGTCGGCGTCAGCGACCTGGGCGAACCGACCGTCTTCGGCTCCTCCTGGCAGCTCATCGGCAAGTGCCTGCGCCCGCTGCCCGACAAGCGCCGGGGCCTCGCGGACCCCGAGGCGAGGGTGCGCCGCCGCTTTCTCGACCTGGTGTCCAGCCCCGACGCCCGCGAGGTCCTGCGGGCGCGCTCCACGGCCGTACAGGCGCTGCGCCAGGGCCTGCTGGACCGGGGCTACCTCGAGGTCGAGACGCCGATGCTCCAGCAGATCCACGGCGGCGCCAACGCCCGCCCGTTCACCACCCACATCAACGCCTACGACCTGAACATGTATCTGCGCATCGCCCCCGAGCTCTACCTCAAGCGGCTGTGCGTGGGCGGCCTGGAGAAGGTCTTCGAGCTGGGCCGCACTTTCCGCAACGAGGGCGTCTCCTACAAGCACAACCCCGAGTTCACCATGCTGGAGGCCTACCAGGCGTTCGCCGACTACGACGTGATGCTCGACCTCACCCGCGAACTGATCCAGGGCGCCGCGACCGCCGCGTTCGGCGAGCCCGTCGCCCACAAGGGCGGCGCCGAGTACGACCTCTCCGGCCCGTGGCCGGTCAAGACGGTGTACGGCGCGATCTCGGAGGCACTGGGGGAGGAGGTGGACCCCGGCACGCCCGTGTCGGCCCTGCACCGGCTGTGCGACCGTGCGGGAGTGCCGTATCGGCCGGACGAGGGAACCGGTGAGGTCGCCCTGGAGATGTACGAACGGCTGGTCGAGGAGAAGACCCTGCTGCCCACGTTCTACAAGGACTTCCCGACCGACGTCTCCCCGCTCAGCCGGCAGCACCGCACCGACCCGCGCCTCGCCGAGCGCTGGGACCTCGTCGCCTTCGGCATCGAACTGGGCACCGCCTACTCGGAGTTGACCGACCCCGTGGAGCAGCGGCGGCGGCTGACCGCACAGTCGCTGCGGGCCGCCGGGGGAGATCCCGAGGCGATGGAGCTCGACGAGGACTTCCTGGACGCGCTGGAGTACGCGATGCCGCCGACCGGCGGCCTCGGCATCGGCGTGGACCGGCTGGTCATGTTCCTCACGGGGCTGACGATTCGGGAGACGCTGCCGTTCCCCCTGGTGCGTAGGCGCTGAGCTTGGTCCCAACGGGTGCTTTCCCGCGTCCGCACCGGTGTTGCTCAGCCGCGGTGTGCCTCTAATGGGCGACTGATTAATCATGAAAAAGGATAAGCTGTTCACGCGGCGCCGGGCGTTGATCGCCGGTGCCGCCTTCCTGGGGGCGGCGGGTGCCCGCATCCTCACGGCCGATCCGACCGGGAGCCCGGTGCGCGGCACGCCCGCGGCTGGGGGCCCGCAGGCGCGCCAGGCGCTCAAGCCCTCCGCCTACCGCCTCGAGCCGATGACCGGGTTCACTCCGCGGCGCCCGACGGCCGGCAAGCCCGCCGTCCGGCGCGAGCCGATCCTGCGCGTGAGCGGGCGCGGTCGTGCCATGGTGCTGACCTTCGACGACGGACCTGATCCGCGCTACACCCCGAGCATTCTGCGCACTCTGCGCAAGCACGACGTACGGGCGATGTTCTTCGTGTGCGGGGAGATGGCCGTCGACAACAAGGACCTGCTCGCCGAGATGGCCGACGACGGGCACATCGTGGGCAACCACACCTGGACGCACCCGTTGCTGACCGCGCTCGGACGCTCCGAGATCCGCTCCGAGATCGCGCGCACCAGCGATGTCATCGAGGACGCGTACGGCGAACGTCCCGTCTGGTTCCGTGCGCCCTACGGGGCCTGGAACCGGGCGACCTTCCAGATCGGCGCCGACCTCGGCATGGAGCCGCTGGCCTGGACGGTCGACAGCCTCGACTGGACCACCCCGGGTACCGCCACCATCATCTCCCGGGTGGAGGAGGGAGCCGCGCCCGGCGTCATCGTCCTCTCCCACGACGCGGGCGGTGACCGCTCCCAGACCGTGCGCGCCCTGCGCGACTACCTCCCCGAACTCCTCGACTCCGGGTACCACATCACGGTGCCGCGCCGTCAGAACTCCTGAGCCGGGACTGAACGGGCGCGTCCGCCCCCCGACTTCGCCGAAGGGCCCGGGAACACTTCCCGGGCCCTTCGGCGGAGAGTTTCAGCGGACCTCGACCAGGCGGGCGAACACGACGACGTTGCCTTCGTAGCCGTGCTGCTTGGAGAAGCCGCCGCCGCAGGTGATGACCCGCAATTCCGGGGTGCCCTTGCTGCCGTACACCCGGTCGCCGGGGAAGTTCTTCTTCTCGAACACATCGACGCCGTAGATCTCGAATGTGGCGGTCTTCCCGTCTCTTCGCTGGACCTCGACCCGGTTTCCCTTCTTGAGCGCGCCGAGTCCGTAGAAGACGGCCGGTCCCTGCTTGTTGTCCACATGGCCCACGATCACGGCCGTGCCCTTCTCACCGGGCGACACCGCACCGGTGAACCAACCGGCGAGATTGGCATTCTCGGGCGGCGGCGCGTCGACCCAGCCAGCCGAGTCGAGACCCACCGGCACGACCGGGGCATTCACCTGGATCGCCGGGATCCGGACCCGGTCCACCGCGGAGTACGGCAACGCGGCAGGCGCGTTGGAGACAGGGGCGACGGGTGTCCGGCTGTCCGCTGCCGCCGCCGTCGCGGGCTGCGGAGGGCCCACGTCGAACTCACCGGAACCATTCCGGATGAGTGCGAGGCCGGTCAGCAGAACAAGCGCTATCACGCCCCACGGGGCGCGCTTCCTCTGCCGCTCCTCCTCTTCGGCCACCTCGGACGCAAACATTCGCAATCCCCTCTCGACGCTGCCGTCGCCGCGTCCGTCGCGCATACGAGAACGCTAAGTGCAGCATGTCCGGCGGGCGACGGGGCGCGGGCGAACGGGTGTCGGGTGCCGGTGTGGTGAGCCATCCGAGTTGCCGAGGGAAGGAATTTTCTAACGGTCCGTGACCTGCGGCAATATCCGATTATATGGAAATCCTTCGGCGTGTCTTCTCACCAGGACGGACCATTCTCGAAATGCGGCCCTGTGCATGGCATCTGAGGGTCTGTATGGGAGGCGCTTTCTCGCCGATCAACCGGGGACGGTTCCCGGGGCGTCTTCCGCGGAGGATCACATGCGTACTACTCGTGCCCTGGCGGTATCTGCCGCCGTGGTCGCCGCGGTGGGGCTCGCCGCCCCGGCGGCGACGGCATCGAATGAACCGGGCAGCAGCGAGCCGAGCAGCAGTGAATCGAGCAACAGCGAGCGACTGGGCAACCCCGGTGGACCGGGCGCCGGCACTGGGCTGGACAACAACGGCACAGCGGTCGGCGGCGGTGGGGTGGTCGGCGGGGGTGGGGTCGTCGGCGGCGGTGGGGTGATCGGCGGTGGGGGAGTGGTCGGTGGTGGGGTGATCGGCGGTGGGGGAGTGGTCGGTGGTGGGGTGATCGGCGGCGGTCGCCCAGGTGACTTCGGCCGGTTCAATGACAACGGCCGGTTCAATGACAACCGTCGGTTCGAAGACAACCGTCGGTTCGAAGACAACGGCCGGTTCGAAGACAACGGCCGGTTCGAAGACAACGGCCGGTTCGAAGACAACGGCAGGCCGGGCAATTACGAGGTGCGGAACATCCTCGTCCGGCCCAGTGTCATCGCCCGGGGCGGCCTGCTGTCGATCACCGTGATCGGCGAGGCATGCCTGAGGCCCGGCAGCACGGTCTCCTCGCGGGTCTTCCCCACCACCCGGCTGCGCCGGGCGGGTGGCGACACGTCCATCGCGACGGTCAGGGTCGACCGTTTCGCGCGCTCGGGGTCGTACGACGTTACGGCCCGATGCGACAACCGACGGCTGACCCGACCGGCCGCCTTCACCGTCATCGGCAGTGTCAACGGTGGTCTCGGCGGCAGCACCGGTGGAGCGGCACCCGCCGACATCGCGATCGGCGGCGGACTGCTGAGCGCCGGCGTCATCGGCGGTGGGGTGTTCTGGGTGCGCCGCAGGTCCGAGCGGCGGACCTGATCGGTGCCGTCACCCAGGGCAGTTCCACGCGGAGCGCGTGGGTGACAGTCCTTCGCCCCGGATCTTCCCGGCGAGATCCGGGGCGAGCGGTCAGGACTCATCGTCCGTGGCCCGGCGGCGCGACATGGACCACGCGGTGCCGACACAGCCGGCGATGAGCGCGGTGCCCAGGCAGATCTCCTTGAGGTCGAAACCACCACCGACGCTCCCGCCGACACCGGCCTTGGCGCCCCGCTGCACGGGGGCCGGGAGCTGGCTCTGGCCGGTGTGGCCGCCGGTTTCGGAACGGCCGGACGCGATGGTGAGCTCGGTGTGCCCGCTCTCGTTGCCGCACTGGAACGTCACCTCGTACACGGCGCCCGCTCTGGCGTCCCCGTCGATCAGGGCCGTCGCCGACGACTGCCCCTTGGGGATCGTGACGGTGTCGAAGACTCCCGAGGAGACCCTGGTGACGGAGTCGCAGCTCTCCGCGTTCAGCCGGAGCCGGCCGCCCGCCGCGACGCTCTGTGGCTGCACGTTGAAGCCGAACGAGGTGATGTTGTTGTTGCCCCGGCCACTGTCGCGGCCGCCGTCACTGTTTCCGTCGCCGTTTCCGGCGAGAGCGGCGGATGCGGAAAGGGTCAGGGCGGTCACGCTCAGCAGTGCGGCCGAAGCGACGCGTATCGCGTGCATGGTGAGCCTCCGGGTCTCCGAGGAGCCTTGCTGCGGACCTTCCGCCTGCGTCTGAAATGCGCCTCGATGTTCGAAACGCTAGGAAGGCGTACACGTGAGCGCGATCGCTGTAGCGCGAATGGGGTAACAGTGTGGACCGTACGGGTGACGCGTATGTGCGAACGGGGGACGGATGCGGCGTGGCGTCCGTCCCCCGACCCTCCGGTCGCTAAAGCGGGCCCGTCACCGCGGGAGGTGCGGGAACAGCGCCGTGAACGGTTCCGCCGAGGCCGTGATCCCCCGGCTGTAGGGTGCGTCGAAGTCCCAGATCAGGAAGAGCAGGAACGCGATCAGGGCGGAGAAGAGCCCGGCGAGGATCAGTTCCCGCTTGGTGCGCCGGATCTGCAGCGCGAACACCATCCCGATGGTGACGACGGCGCCGGTGATCAGCCCGAACCACACCACGCCCGGCATGGTCGCGTCCGTCGAGTCGGCGCGGGCGTTGCGTGCCGCGTCGGCCACGGTCACCTGGTCGACCATCGGCTGGTAGGCCTGAGCCTCGAAGTCCGACTTCGGCCGGTAGTCGCTGACGTCCTGGCGGACGACCTCGAAGAGCTGTCCGCCCTTGGCGGTGACATGGCCCTGGTCGGCCATGGTCTTCCACTCGCTTTTGACGACGTAACCGACGTACGCGTCGACATCGCCGCGGATGCGGTCGCGCACGTCCGGCGGGTAGACCCGGACGCGCTCCGAGATCTCGTGCAGGGCCTGGGCCTCCGCCTGCACATGGTCCTGGGCGGCGCTGCGGGCCTCCCAGACACCGGCGATGGCCAGTCCCAGGACGATGGCGTAGACCACGCCGATCATCATGGTCATGTATTCGATCACGTCCGGGGTCTCGGACGGATCCTCGTCATCGGGGGCCCTGCGGGTACGTACGAGTGACACGACGAGGACGACGACGCACGCCGCCGCCATCGCGAGGACGAGAACAAGCCATTCCGACAAGGATGCCTCCAGGGGTCAGCGTGGACGCAGCGCCGCGACGGCGAGCAACGCGGGCACGGTGACGAGCAGGGTGAGCGAGACCAGGGACGGTCCGCTGCGGGGCGAGTGCTTGCGCGTCGGGGCGCGGTAGGCCGGATAACTCACCGGGGTCGCCGACGGTTTGGGCCGCGCCTTGGGCGTGGGCGTGGGTGAGGGCGTCGGCGTGGGCCTTGGCTTCGGTGCCGGCGGGGGCGCCGGCCTCGGCGGTGGCGCCACGACGGGGGGCCGCGGGGTCGGCGAGGCGGGCGGAGGCGGTGGCGGGGGAGTCGGGGGCGGGGGCTTCGGCCTGGTCCTGGGCGGGGGCGCCGGGGGTGGTGGGGGCGGTGGCTTCGGAGTTGGTGGGGACGTGGGCGAGGGCGGCGGCGGGCTGATGGTGCAGAGGCCGTCGCCGGCCACCGCCACCGCGTCCGTGCCGTCCGGGCCGATCGAGGCGTACGCGCAGGAGTCGGCGACCGCCGCCGAGGCCGGCGCGCCGCCGATGATCCAGGTCAGCGTCAGCAGCGCCAACACCCGTATGACGAGGGCGGACCGGGTCCGCTGTGGTCCATGCACGACGGAGATCATGGGGCGTATCGCGCCCACGCACGCCGGAGCGACGGGTATTGCCCCCGAACGAAGGACATGCGGCGCGGAGTGGTTTGACGTCCCCGGGGGGACACGGTCACCGAGGTGCGCACAGGTGTCCGAGAAACGCGGTCTCGAGGCCACCGTCCGAGTGGCGCCACACGGCGTGGAGTCGGCGTGGCGTGGGCGCGTCACAGCGTCCGGAAAGTTTTTTGTGCGCCCGTTGAACACATCCGCCACTCCCGCCCGTACCTAGGGCCATGCGCGGCGCAGCAGGGCGCTGCAACCCTTAATGCGAACAGTGGGAGTTACCCAATGAAGACCTCCTGGCGGAGCGCCTCACTCGTAGCGACAGCTGCGGCCGTGCTGGCGCTCACGACGGCGTGCGGTCAGGAATCGGGCACCCAGTCGACGGGGAGCCAGAACGTGGGCGCCGCCGCGGCTGCCAACGGTTACGGTCAGGCCACCAGCAGCAGCACCACTTCTCCCAACGGCTACGGCGCCGACCAGCAGAGCGCCGCCCCCAAGGCGGAATCCGCAGGTCAGCTGGCCGTCGCGGAGAGCACGACGCTCGGCAAGGTGCTGACCGACAGCGCCGGGTTCACCCTGTACCGCTTCGAAAAGGACACCGCCGAGCCGCCCAAGTCGAACTGCGACGGCGACTGCGCGACCGCTTGGCCGCCCGTTCCCGCCGACGGTGCCGTGGCCGCCACCGGTGTGGACAAGGCCCTGCTCGGCGAGGTCACCCGCTCGGACGGCACCAAGCAGCTGACGATCGGCGGCTGGCCGATGTACCGGTACGCCAAGGACACCAAGGCCGGTGACACCAACGGCCAGGGCGTCGGCGGCACTTGGTACGCCTCCGCCCCCGATGGCAAGAAGGCGACCCTGGCCTCCCTGCCGGGCCTGTCGACCCGCAACGACCCCAAGCTCGGCGAGATCGTCGTCGACAAGAACGGCAGGACGGTCTACCGCTTCCTGAAGGACCAGGCCTGGCCCGTTCCGAAGTCCGCCTGCACCGGTGCCTGCCTGGAGAAGTGGCCCGTCGTGGCCCCGGTCTCCGCCAATGACACCAAGGGCGTGCAGAAGAAGGGCCTGATGGGCTTCACCCGCCCGGACGGCGCCAAGCAGATGACCGTCAACTGCTGGCCCATTTACACCTTCTCCGGTGACAAGGCCGCCGGGGACACCAACGGTCAGGGCGTGGGCGGCACGTGGTACGCCGTCGCCCCCGACGGAAAGCCGGTCGGCGCGCCGAAGTAGAGGATCACCTCCCCAGGGTTGATCGACCTCGCCCGGAACAACGGATCGCGGAAGGGAGGTGGATCAGGACTGGCGAGTGTGCCGGACGAACGGAACAACGCGTACGACCTGGGTCCGCCCCCTCCGCACCGCACGGAGGGGGCGGGCCGCTTGGCGTTCTGGGACCGCGCGCCGCGCGCGGATCACCGCGCGGTTCACTCGCCGTGGGAAGGCCCGTGAGTTTTCCACACCGGGGATACCCGACACCCCCGATACCGTCGCGACGCTTCGTAACCCCCGCGAACTTTTTGGAATGCTTCGCATCGATTTCGCGGTGACAGCGGACGGCGTGTTCGACTGACCTGCACCGGGTGCCAATTCGGCACATGCCCGAGGCAGTGACGGTGAACGGACGGTCAATTTCCGTTTTGACTCGCTCCTTTGGCGGGCGATCAGTAGCCTCAGCTCGAACACCGGATCGCCTACGTCGTCGACTACGCCTTGGAGAGATAGATGGAGCGTCCCGCCTGGGCCCCCCGCAGCATTGACATCTCGGTGCCGAGCGTGTCCCGTATCTATGACTACTACCTGGGTGGTTCGCACAACTTCGAGGTCGACCGGGAAGCCGCGCGCAAGGCGATGGAGTTCATGCCGGGACTGCCCAAGATCATGCAGGCGAACAGGGCGTTCATGCGCCGTGCCGTGCGTTTCGCGGCCGACGAGGGGATCGACCAGTTCCTCGACATCGGATCCGGCATCCCGACCTTCGGCAACGTCCACGAGATCGCCCAGACGGCCAGGCCCGGCGCGCACGTCGTGTACGTGGACCACGACCCGGTGGCCGTCGCGCACAGCGAGGCCGTCCTGCGGGACAACGAGGACGCGGACGTGGTCGCGGCCGATCTGCTCAAGCCCCAGGAGATCCTGGCGACCGCCCAGGTGCAGCGGTTGATCGACCTGAACCGTCCGGTGGCCCTCCTCCTCGTTGCCATACTGCACTTCGTGGAGGACGCGGACGACCCGTACGGTGCGGTGGCCGAGCTGCGCGACGCGCTGGCGCCGGGCAGCCTGCTCGTGCTCACGCATGCCTCGTACGAGGGAATCCCGCTTCCGGCGGAGCGGGCCGAGGGCGCGGTCGACGTGTACAAGGACATCCGCAACCCGCTGATCATGCGCTCGCGCGAGGAGATCGCGCGGTTCTTCGAGGGGTACGACATGGTGGAACCCGGTCTGGTGCCGATGCCGAGCTGGCGGCCCGACACGGCACCCGAGGACGAGGATCCTTATTCCTTCTCGGGGTTCGCCGGCGTGGGGCGCACGGCGTGACCGGCGAGCCGGACGGACCGGAGGACAGACTGCGCAGGTTCGCGACGATCTGGAGCCGGGCGGTCTTCCCGGTGACCTCCACGTCGCTGACCCGGCCGGAGCTGGAGCAGCAACTCCTGCCACTCGCACGGCGGTTGAGCGACACGTTGAAGGCGAGGAGCTTCGACGCGACCGAGGGCCAGGCGGTCGGTGCCGCACTCGTCGCCGCGCACTGCACCGACCCCGAGGCGCTCAGCCGCACCCTCGACTGCGTCGACGCCTATCTGGTGCTCTACTGCGGCGAGGACGGGCCCCAGGAGGCCCTGCGGACCCGCTCGGCGCGTCTGCAGCACGCCATGGCGGCGGGCTTCGCCGGGGCACTGCGGGAGCGGACGCTCGCCGAGCAGGAGGCCATCTCCCAGGCGACGTTGAACGCGCGCAGCGCGGTGGCCGAGGCACTGCACGCGAGCGAGGCCCGGTTCCGCGCGGTCTTCGAGGGCGCGGCCATAGGAATCGGCATCGCCGACCTCGAAGGCAACATACTGCAGGTCAATGGAGCCCTGCTGCGTATGTTCGGCGGTTGCGAGCAGGTCGTGCGCGGCCGCAAGGTACCCGAGTGGACACATCCCGAGGACGCTCCCCAAATCCGGCGCCTGTACAAGGAGTTGGTACACGGCGAGCGCGAGCACTACCACGTCGAAAAAGCCTTCTACCGGCCCGACGGCACCGCCCTGTGGACCAACCTGACGGTGTCGCTGCTGCGCGACGCGGACGGCCAGCCGCAGTACCAGCTCGCCCTCATGGAGGACACCACCGAGCGGCGGCTGCTCAATCTGCGGCTGCGTTACGAGGCCACCCACGACGCGCTCACCGGCCTGCCCAACCGGACCCTCTTCTTCGAACGCCTGGAGAAGGCACTGTCCGCGGGCAAGGACCAGCGTTTCGGTCTGTGCTACCTCGACCTCGACGGCTTCAAGACCATCAACGACAGCCTCGGGCACGCGGCCGGCGACCGGCTGCTCGTCGAGGTCGCCGACCGGCTGCAGTCCTGCGCGACCGCCCCCGGCGAGATGGTCGCCCGGCTCGGCGGCGACGAGTTCGTGGCCCTCACCACCGGGCCCGACACCGAGCGCGAGGTGGACGCGCTCGCCGACCGCATCATGAACGCCCTCGTCACTCCGGTGCGCATCGACGGCCGGGAACTGACGGTCCGCGGCAGCATCGGCATCGTCGAGGGCCCGGCGGGCGAGCGCGGCCCGGCGGAGGTGCTGCGCAGCGCCGACATCACGATGTACCGCGCCAAGTCCGCGGGCGGCAACCGCTTCGAGCTCGCCGACCCGGAGGCCGACGCCCGCGCCATCACCCGGCACGGGCTCACCACCGCCCTCCCGGCGGCACTCGACCGGGGCGAGTTCTTCATCGAGTACCAGCCGCTCGTGCACCTCGGCGACGGCAGTGTGCACGGCGCGGAGGCGCTGGTGCGCTGGCTGCATCCGCAGCACGGCGTCCTCGGGCCCGACCGGTTCATCCCGCTCGCCGAGCACACCGGGCTGATCGTGCCGCTCGGCCGCTGGGTCCTGGAGCAGTCGGTCCGCCAGGCCCGCCAATGGCAGGAACGACACGCTGACGCGGGCCCGCTGCGGATCAACGTCAACCTCTCGCCCTGCCAGCTGACCCACCCGGGCCTGGTCCAGGACACGGTCGACATCCTGGAGCGTGAAGGACTCGACGCCGACGTGCTCTGCCTGGAGGTCACCGAGTCCGCGCTGATCGGCGCCGACGACGACCTCCTGAAGCCGCTGCGACGTCTCGCCGAGATGGGCGTCGACATCGCCCTCGACGACTTCGGCACCGGCTACTCCAACCTCGCGAACCTCCGCCGCCTGCCCGTGAGCATCCTCAAGCTGGACCGCTCCTTCACCCAGGGCATGCAGCAGTTCCCGGCGGACCCCGTCGACCTCAAGATCGTCGAGGGGATCGTTTCGCTCGCCCACAGCCTCGACCTCGCGGTCACGGTGGAAGGCGTCGAAACGGGCGCGCAGGCCGAGCAGTTGCGGATACTGGGCTGCGACACGGCCCAGGGCTGGTACTACGCCCGCCCGGGCCCACCGGAGCGGTTGCACGAGTTGGCGCTGGTGGACGCCACCGGCTGATCGACCGGACGGGCCTGGGGGGTGATCCGAACGACACCCCCCAGGGCCGGCGTGGTCTCCTGGAACGGAGAGCGCGCCGCCGTCCGTGGCCCCGTAGCGGGGGCGGCGTCGCGGAGGAATCGGGGGAGGAGTGGCGCATGGCGGGCGAGCAGCCGATCGTGGGCCGGGAGGCGGAGTTCGTCGAGCTCTCCCGGCTGGCCGCGTCGCCCGACGGCCGGGCTCTGCTGCTGCGCGGCGAGGCGGGCGTCGGCAAGAGCGTCCTGCTGGACGCCGCCGCCGCGCACGCCACCGCGCTCGGGCACCGCGTCGTCCGCGCGGCCGGGGTGGAGGCCGAGACGCAGCTGCCGTTCGCGGGCCTGCACCAGCTGCTGTACCCGCTGCTCCCGGAGGCCGCCGACCTGGACCAGGTCACCCGGGGCGCCTTCGACACCGTGTTCGGGCGTACGACGGGCGAGGCGCCCTCCGTGATGGCCCTGGGCATCGCCGTGCTCGATCTGCTGGCGCTGGTCTCCGGAGACGTACCGCTGCTGGTGGTCGTCGACGACGCGCACTGGTTCGACCCGCAGAGCGCCGAGGTGGGCCGGTTCATCGCCCGCCGCCTGTCCGCGCACGCCGTGCGAATGGCCATCGGCGTACGGGAGGACATCCCTTCCGCGTGGGACGCGGCCGGACTGCCAGAGCTGGCCGTCCCCGCGCTGGCGGCCGGGGCGGCCGCGGCCCTCCTCGACGCGCACGCCCCGCACCTCCGGGAGGCCGTCCGCCGTCAGGTCCTCGACCAGGCACAAGGCAACCCGCTCGCCCTGCTGGAACTGCCGCGCGCCCTCGACGAAGGCACCGCCCGCGGCGCGGAGCCGGGTGAACTGCCGCTCTCCCGGCGGCTGGAACAGCTCTACGGCGACCGGTTTCCTCTCCCCGCGCACGGTCGGCGCGCATCTCTACCGGGTCTTCCCCAAGCTGGGCATCTCCTCGCGGGCGTCGCTGCGGGACGCGCTGGCGGAGGCGGGGCACTCCACCGAAGGTGGATGAGTCCCGACCCGCACGGACACCGCCCTACGTCGGTCACCACAGTCATTCGACCGATTCGGCGGGCATGACTGCCGAAGGAGTCTGGACTCATCGCGCCGCCCCCGGGGCGGCCCCGAGAAGTCCAGGAGAAGGCCATGTCCGACCCGCGCACCCCGCTCGTTCTCATCCACGGCCTGTGGCTGCACGCCGGCTCGTGGCAGCCGTGGATCGACCTGGCCGAGGAGCACGGCTACGCGCCGCTGGCACCCGGCTGGCCCGGCGAGGCCGACACCGTCGCCGAGGCGCGGCGCCGCCCCGAGGCCGTCGCCGGGCTCGGCATCGACGACGTCACCGAGCACTACGCCGGGATCATCCGCTCCCTCGACCGTCCGCCGGTGCTCATCGGACACTCCTTCGGCGGACTGATCGCGCAGAAACTGCTCGGTGCGGGCCTGGGCCGGGCCGCGGTGGCCATCGACCCGGCCCAGATCAAGGGCGTCAAGGCGCTGCCGCCGGCCCAGTTGCGAGCGGGCTTCCCCGTCCTGGGCAACCCCGCCAACCGGCGCCGCGCCGTTTCCCTGACCGCCGCGCAGTTCCGCTACGGCTTCGGCAACGCGCTGGAGGAGACCGAGTCCGACGACCTGTACGAACGCCTCACCATTCCCTCGCCGGGGCGGCCGCTGTTCGAAGCCGCGTTCGCCAACTTCGCGCGGCGCTCCCCGGCGGCCGTGGCCACCGGCAATGCGGACCGCGGGCGGCTCCTGCTGATCTCCGGCCAGGCCGACCACACCGTTCCCGATGTCGTGACCCGCTCGGCATACAAGCTCTACGGAGACTCGTCGGCGGTCACCGAGCTCAAGCAGTTCCCCGACCGGGGCCACTCCCTGGTCGTCGACCACGGCTGGCGGACGGTGGCCGAGTACGTCCTGCGGTGGCTGTCCGAGCAGGGCATCCAGGGTCGGGACGCCTCACACGTCTGACCCCGGGCGCGCCTGGATCCGTGGCGCGCCTCATTTCACCGGTCGAAGTGATCAAAGTAATCAAAGCAGTCGAAGCAATCGAAGCAATCGAGGGAGCTGAGAAGGATGAGCACGGAACTCCAGGGCAGGACCGCCGTCGTCACCGGCGCGAGCAAGGGCATCGGACTGGCCGTCGTCGAGGCGCTGGCCGGGGCGGGCGCGACGGTGATCGCCGGGTCGCGCACCACGACGCCGGGTCTCGACGCGCTGGTCAAGCAGGGCCATGTCACCTGGGTACCGGTGGACCTGGCCGAACCCGGTGCCGCCGAGCGCCTCGTGGCGGCGACGGACGGCCGGCTGGACATCCTGGTCAACAACGTCGGCGCGGCCCCCGCCCGTATGGACGGTTTCCTGTCGGTGACCGACGAGGACTGGCAGCGCACGGTCGATCTGAACCTCCTCACGGCCGTACGGGCCACCCGCGCCGCCCTGCCCTTGATGCTGAGCGCCGGGCAGGGCTCGGTCGTGACGGTCGCCTCGGTCAACGCCACCCTGCCCGACCCGATGGTGATCGACTACAGCGCGAGCAAGGCCGCCCTGGTCGCCTTCTCCAAGGCACTGTCCAAGGAGGTCGGGCCCAAGGGCATCCGGGTCAACACCGTCAGCCCGGGCCCCGTGGAGACCGAGCTGTGGCTCGGCGGCGACGGGGTGGCGGCCACGGTCTCCGCAGCCGCCGGGATCACCCCGGACGACGTGGTCGCCCAGGTGTCCGGCGCCACGGTCACCGGCCGCTTCTCCCAGCCGTCCGAGGTCGCCGACCTGGTTCTCCTCCTCGCCGGCGACCGCTCCCGCAACATCACCGGCAGCGACTTCGTCATCGACGGCGGCTTCATCCCGACCTGGTGACGCACCCACCCGCCTCCGAAGCCCCGGCTCGGTCAGCGTTCCAGCAGCATCCGCTGGAGTTCGCGGGCCGCCCGGGGCGGAGCCACGTCACTGCGGTGGGCCAGGGCGATGGTGCGGTGGAGTCCGGGACGCGCGAGCGGTGTCACCCGCAGGCCGCGCCCCGAGCGCGTCGCGACCATGCGCGGGACGACGGCCACACCGAGCCCCGCCCTGACGAAACCCAGCACCGCGTCCATCTCGCCGCCCTCGACGGCGAAGTCCGGTTCGAAGCCCTCGGCCCGGCAGGCGGCGACGGTCAGTTCCCGCAGGTCGTAGCCGTGCCGGAACATCACCAGGCGTTCACCCTCCAGGTCGGGGATGCGCACGGTGCGGCCGGTGCCCGGCGCGGGCGCCTCCGGTGACGACACCACGACCAGATCCTCGCGCAGCAGCTCCACCGTCGTCAGCGCGGGGGAGGGGGCGGGGAGCGGGAGGACGACCAGGGCGAGGTCCAACGCGCCGCGCGCCAGTTCCCGTACGAGATCGTGGGAGCCGCCCTCCTCGATCAGCAGCCGGATACCGGGATAGCGGTCGTGGAAGGCGCGCAGTACGTCCGGGAGCAGGCCGGTGAGCAGGCTCGGCGTCGCGCCCAGGCGGACCCGGCCGCTGCGCAGCTGGGCCAGTTCCTGCACCTCGTGCCGGGCCGTGTCGGCGTCGGCCAGGATGCGCCGGGCCAGCGGCAGCAGCGCCTCGCCCGCGTCCGTCAGCGTGATGTTGCCCCGCGCGCGGAGAAAGAGGTCCGCCCCCAACTCCCGTTCCAGCGACTTGATCTGCTGGGACAGGGACGGCTGGGCGACATGGACCAGATCGGCGGCCCGGGTGAAGTGCCGGGTCTCGGCGACCGCCACGAAGTACTGGAGCTGCTGGAACTGCATGCACCCATCATAGGCGTCGGCTATCGAAACGAGCCGGACCATGTCTTGGACCGATCGGCACCCGCGGCCCTAGCTTCTGACACATGGCTCTGGCAACGCGGACGGACCGACGGCCGTCCATGGCACGCACCGCGTGGGACAGCACCGTCGGCAAGAAGACAGTGATGGCGGTCAGTGGCCTGATCATGCTGCTGTACCTGATCGCCCATGTGTACGGCAATCTGAAGATCTTCTTCGGGGCGAGCGATTTCAACCACTACGCCCACTGGTTGCGCACCATCGGTGAACCCGCCCTGCACTATGAGTGGGCCCTGTGGATCATTCGCGTGGTCCTGGTCGTCGCGGTCGTGGCGCACGCCATCGCCGCGTACCAGCTGAGCCGCCGCGACATCAAGGCGCGCCCCAACAAGTACGTGCACAAGAAGCCGCGGGCAAGCTACGCCACGCGCACCATGCGCTGGGGCGGGATCATCCTCGCCCTGTTCATCGTCTGGCACATCCTCGACCTGACCACCGGCACCGTGCACTCCGGCGGCTTCCAGGAGGGCCACCCGTACCAGAACGTCGTGGACACCTTCTCCACCTGGTACGGCAACGTCATCTACATCGTCGCGATGCTCGCCCTCGGCCTGCACATCCAGCACGGCATGTGGAGCGCGTTCCAGACCCTCGGGGTCGGCAGCCGCACCCGCGACCGCGCCCTGAAGACCACCGCCAATTCCGTTGCGCTGCTGATCACGGTCGGGTTCATCTGCCTGCCCGTGGGCGTCATGACCGGAGTCGTGAGCTGACATGACTGCTTCCGCCGAATACACGGACTACACGACCGGTGAGCCGGTCGTCGACGCCAAGGCCCCTTCCGGCCCGGTCAACGAACGCTGGGACACCCGCCGCTTCGAGGCCAAGCTCGTCAACCCCGCCAACCGCCGCAAGCACACGGTGATCGTCGTGGGCACCGGTCTCGCGGGCGGCTCGGCGGGCGCCACGCTCGCCGAACAGGGCTACCACGTCGTCCAGTTCTGCTACCAGGACTCGCCCCGCCGCGCCCACTCGATCGCCGCCCAGGGCGGCATCAACGCGGCGAAGAACTACCGCAACGACGGCGACTCCGTCCACCGGCTGTTCTACGACACCGTCAAGGGCGGAGACTTCCGGGCCCGTGAGTCCAACGTCCACCGCCTCGCGCAGATCTCGGTCGAGATCATCGACCAGTGCGTGGCCCAGGGCGTGCCGTTCGCGCGGGAGTACGGGGGTCTGCTCGACACCCGTTCCTTCGGTGGTGTCCAGGTGTCCCGCACCTTCTACGCCCGCGGCCAGACGGGCCAGCAGCTTCTACTCGGTGCGTATCAGGCGTTGTCGCGGCAGATCGCGGCCGGCAACATCGAGATGCATCCGCGCACCGAGATGCTCGACCTGATCGTGGTCGACGGACGGGCGCGCGGCATCGTGGCACGGGATCTCATCACCGGCCGGATCGACACCTACTTTGCGGACGCGGTCGTCCTGGCCAGCGGTGGCTATGGCAACGTCTTCTATCTCTCGACGAACGCCATGAACTCCAACGCCACCGCCGTGTGGCGGGCGCACCGGCGCGGTGCCTATTTCGCCAACCCCTGTTTCACCCAGATCCACCCGACCTGTATTCCGCGGACCGGCGAGCACCAGTCCAAGCTCACCCTGATGAGCGAGTCGCTGCGCAACGACGGCCGTATCTGGGTCCCGAAGGCGAAGGGTGACACGCGTCCGGCGAACGAGATCCCCGAGGACGAGCGCGACTACTACCTGGAGCGCATCTATCCGTCCTTCGGCAACCTGGTTCCGCGTGACATCGCCTCCCGTGCCGCGAAGAACGTCTGTGACGAGGGCAGGGGGGTGGGTCCGGGCGGACAGGGTGTCTACCTGGACTTCGCCGACGCCATCGGGCGGATGGGCAGGGCGAAGGTCGAGGAGAAGTACGGCAACCTCTTCGACATGTACGCCCGGATCACCGCCGAGGACCCCTATACCGTGCCGATGCGGATCTACCCGGCCGTGCACTACACGATGGGCGGGCTGTGGGTCGACTACGACCTGCAGACCACCGTGCCCGGCCTGTTCGCGATCGGCGAGGCCAACTTCTCCGACCACGGAGCCAACCGTCTCGGTGCCTCGGCCCTGATGCAGGGCCTGGCCGACGGCTACTTCGTCCTGCCGTCCACCATCAACGACTACCTCGCCCGCAACCCGCACCACGTCGACGTGACGGACGAACACCCCGCCGTCCAGGAGGTGCTGGCCGAGACCGAGGACCGGCTGCGGCTGCTGCTGGCCGTCGACGGCGACCGCACCCCCGACTCCTTCCACCGCGAACTCGGTGAGCTCATGTGGGAGTTCTGCGGCATGGCCCGCACCGAGACGGGCCTGCGCAAGGCGCTCGAGCGCATCCCGCAGATTCGCGAGGAGTTCTGGCGGCGCATCAAGGTCCCGGGCACCGGCGAGGAGTTCAACCAGTCCCTGGAGAAGGCCAACCGCGTCGTCGACTACCTCGAGCTCGCCGAGCTCATGTGCCTCGACGCGCTGCACCGGTCCGAGTCCTGCGGCGGTCACTTCCGTGAGGAGTCCCAGACCCCGGACGGCGAGGCGGCCCGCAAGGACGAGGAGTTCACCTACGCCGCGGCCTGGGAGTTCACCGACACCGGCGCCGCACCCGTCCTGCACAAGGAAGACCTGGTCTTCGAGTACGTCCACCCCACCCAGCGGAGCTACGCATGAAGCTCACCCTGCGCGTCTGGCGCCAGAAGAACGCCGACGCCGACGGAGCGATGTCCACGTACGAGGTGGACGACATCTCGGCCGACATGTCCTTCCTGGAGATGCTCGACACCCTCAACGAGGAGCTCATCCTCAAGGGCGAGGACCCCGTCGCCTTCGACCACGACTGCCGCGAGGGCATCTGCGGCGCGTGCAGCCTCGTCATCAACGGCGACGCACACGGGCCCGAACGCACCACCACCTGCCAGCTGCACATGCGGTCCTTCCAGGACGGCGACACGATCGACATCGAGCCATGGCGCGCCTCCGCCTTCCCCGTGGTCAAGGACCTCGTCGTGGACCGGTCGGCCTTCGACCGGATCATCCAGGCCGGCGGCTACATCACCGCCCCGACCGGCGCCGCGCCCGAGGCCCACGCGACGCCCGTGCCCAAGCCCGACGCCGACTTCGCGTTCGAGCACGCCGAATGCATCGGCTGCGGTGCCTGCGTCGCCGCCTGCCCCAACGGGGCCGCGATGCTCTTCACCTCGGCGAAGATCAACCACCTGAACGTGCTGCCGCAGGGGGCGCCCGAGCGGGAGACGCGGGTGCTGGACATGGTGGCGCAGATGGACGAGGAGGGCTTCGGCGGCTGCACCCTCACCGGCGAATGCGCCACCGCCTGCCCGAAGGGGATTCCGTTGGTCTCCATCACCGGGATGAACAAGGAGTGGCTGCGGGCGACTCGTAAGTCGGGACGCCGCTGAGGTCACCTGTTCACACAGCGTTCGCCGGATCTGTGCGGACGAGCGGGGCCGGGAGTGGTGCTCGTTCCCGGTCCCGTCTCACATCCGGGGGAATCTCCTGGCATTCAACATCCCCACATCCTGGCTCCTGGCACAGGTCACGCGCACGCCAACCGGCATCGGAAGAACAGGAGCGCGCGGGCCGTACCGAACCGGTCTGCCGCCGCTGTGCCGAACCGGCCCGTGACCAGGAGAGTGCCATGACCGGCGTTTCCACCCTCGACAGCCCCCCGCAGCCCCTGGCCCCCACCCGCTACACCGTCTCCCTCGCCCGTTCCGAGGCCGACGTCCAGGCCGCGCAGCGGCTGCGGCACGACGTCTTCGCCGGGGAGATGGGCGCCCTGCTGACCACGCCGCAGCCGGGGCTCGACATCGACGCCTTCGACGCCTACTGCGATCACCTGCTGGTCCGTGACACGCTCACCGACCAGGTCGTCGGCACCTACCGCCTGCTGCCCCCGGAGCGCGCCGCGATCGCCGGCCGGCTCTACTCGGAGGGCGAGTTCGACCTGACTCCGCTCGACGCGATCCGTCCGGGACTCGTGGAGGTCGGGCGCTCCTGCGTGCACCCCGACCACCGCGACGGCGCGGTCATCGGCCTCATCTGGGCCGGGATAGCCCGCTACATGGTCGAGGGCGGCCACGAGTGGCTCGCGGGCTGCTGCTCGATCCCGCTCGCCGACGGCGGCGCGCTCGTGGCCGGAACCTGGGACCGGGTGCAGGCCAAGTACCTGGCACCCGAGGAGTACCGGGTACGACCGCTGCTGCCCTGGACCGCCGAGGGTGCCACCCGCGAGCCCCGCACCGAACTGCCCCCGCTCCTGCGCGGCTATCTCCGGCTCGGCGCCTGGGTCTGCGCCGCGCCCGCGCACGACCCGGACTTCGGGGTCGCGGACCTGTTCGTGCTGCTGTCGATGCGCCGGGTCAACCCGCGCTATCTGCGGCACTTCCTCTCGCTCGTCCCGGCCTGATGAGCGTCTGGCTGCCCAGCGCGCCCTGCACCCCCAGGGCGTGCGTCGAGCCGACGGGGTCCGCCACGGCCGTACCACGGGCCGTGCTGCGGCTCGCGGCGGTCCTGGTCGTGGTCGCCACCGGGGTCGTGCTGTTGCCGTTCGGCGGGCAGATCCCCGCCGAAGTGGTACGGCGCTGGTGCCGGGCGATCGTACGGGCCGCGGGCGTCCGCGTCCGGATCACCGGCCCCGCCGCACCCACCGGCGGGCTGCTGATCGTCGCCAACCACATCTCCTGGCTGGACATCCCTCTCCTCGCCGCCGTCCGGCCGGCCCGGATGCTCGCCAAGTCCGAGATCCGGCAGTGGCCGGTGGCGGGACCGCTGGCCGCGCGTGGCGGAGTGCTGTTCATCGAGCGCGACCGGCTGCGCACACTGCCGGGCACGGTGGCGCGGATCGCCGGGCTGCTGCGCGACGGGGCGGCCGTCGTGGCCTTCCCGGAGGGCAGCACCTGGTGCGGCAGGGCGCAGGGACACTTCCGGCGGGCCGTCTTCCAGGCCGCGCTCGACGCGGGGGTGCCGGTCCAGCCGGTGCACATCCACTACCGGCTGGCCGGGGGAGTGGCGAGCACCGCGCCCGCCTTCGTCGGGAACGACTCGCTGCTCGCCTCCCTGTGGCGGGTGGCCTCGGCCCGCGGACTGGTGGCGGAGGTCGAGGTACGGCCCACGCTCGCGCCGGGCAGCCACCCGGATCGACGGGGCCTGGCCCGCGCGGCGCAGGGCGGGTTGCATCCCCAGGGCGCACGGGCGTCGGTCCCCGTACATCGCTGACGTATCAGGACAGGGCGACCTGGAGGGACAGGGGCCGGTGGCCGGCGGTACGGGGCTACCGGCCCCCGGCGAGCACCCGGGCGAGATACGGCGCCGTCGTGCTCCCCTGCGTCCGCGCCACCTCGGCCGGGGGTCCCGCGGCCACGATCCGCCCGCCCGCGTCCCCGCCGCCCGGACCCAGTCCGCGCCCCCGACCACCGAACAGGGAGCGTAGGTGCTCGGCAGGGACAGCAGCTCCACGCTCACGAACCGTTCCTGTGGACTGAGCGGGATTGAGCCCGATCAGCCGCACGCCCCGAACGGTCTTGGGCGCTCCCCCACTGCCTTAAGGGCGTGGGAGGTACCCCCAGGTCCCCGGCGTACTCAGCCCCGGGGCGGCGACACGCATCCTGTGCGTGGTCCGATCCCGGGAGGCCGGTTCCCTGTGCGACCTGGCCATGTGGGCACGGCCAGAGGCGACGGGGAGGCCCCGAACCATCACTCCGGTGGAGCGGGGGCCCCGCACGCTGGCACCACACCCGGCGTCCCAGATCGCACGGCGACGCTAACCCGGACGGCCCAGGGCACCGCAAGCCCGCGAGCCGACCATCACACGATCGAGTTAAAGCGGCCCTGTGTGCACTCCTCGGCGAACAGTCGCTAACCCCTCGCCCTGGCAGGTCTCGCAGCGTCTGCCCGCGACGTTGAAGGAGAAGCGCCCCACCCCGTAGCCGCGCCTTCGCGCCTCCTCCGCCCTGGCGAAGACCTTGCGCACCACATCGAAGAGGCCCGTGTACGTGGCGAGATTCGAGCGCGGGGTACGGCCGATGGGCTTCTGGTCGACGGAGACGAGCCGTCCCACTCCCTCCAGTTCCTCGGTCACCTCGCCGATGAGGGTGGACTTGCCCGAGCCGGAGAGGCCCGTGACGGCGGTGAACACACCGAGCGGGAACGCGGCACTCACCTCGCGCAGGTTGTGGCGGCTCACCGGACCCACCTTCAACTGGCCTTGTGGGCAACGGACTTCACGTTCCGGCGCCGCGGAGCGGTCGAAGAGGAAGTGGGCCGTGGCCGACTCCTGCACCCCGGCGAGCTCCGCCACCGGACCGCTGTGCAGCACCCGCCCGCCGTGCTCACCCGCCCGCGGACCGACGTCGACGAGCCAGTCGGCACCGCGGACGACATCCAGATGGTGCTCGACCACGAACACCGAGTTGCCCGCCGCCTTCAGCCGGTCCAGGACCGTGAGCAGGGCCTCCGTGTCCGCCGGGTGCAGACCCGCGGACGGCTCGTCGAGCACGTAGACGACACCGAACAGACCGGAGCGCAACTGCGTGGCCAGCCGCAGTCGTTGCAACTCGCCGGCGGAGAGCGTCGGGGTGGCCCGGTCGAGGCTGAGGTAACCGAGGCCGAGTTCGACGACGGGGGCGATCCGCGCCCTGAGGTCGTCGGTGAGGACACGGGCCGTCTCCCCCCGGGGCTCCAGGGTCCCGGTCAGCTCGGACAGCGGCAGCGCGGCCAGTTCGGCGATCGTACGGCCGTCGAAGGTCACGGCCAGCGCCTCGGGACGCAGCCTGCTGCCGCCGCACACCGGGCACGGGGCGCTGGTCAGGAACCGCTCGGCCCTCGCCCGCAGCGTCGGACTCTTCGAATCGGAGAACGTCTTCATGACGTAGCGCCGGGCGCTCATGTACGTGCCCTGGTAGGGGCGTTGGATCCGGTCCGCGTCCCGCACCGGATGCACGGTGACGACCGGCTGTTCGTCCGTGAACAGGATCCACTCCCGCTGCTCGGCGGGCAGCTCGCGCCACGGCCGGTCCACGTCGTAGCCCAGCGCGTCGAGGACGTCGCGCAGGTTCTTGCCCTGCCAGGCACCGGGCCACGCGGCGATGGCGCCCCCCACGGATCGACAGCGACGGGTCCGGGACCAGCGACTCCTCGGTCGTACGGTGGACCCGGCCGAGACAGTGACAGGCCGGGCAGGCCCCGGCGGCGGTGTTCGGCGAGAAGGCGTCCGAGTCGAGGCGTTCGACGCCCCGCGGATAGTCGCCCGCGCGTGAGAACAGCATCCGCAGGGAGTTGGAGAGGTTGGTGACCGTGCCGACGGACGAGCGCGAGGTGGGCGCCGAGCGGCGCTGCTGGAGCGAGACAGCGGGCGGCAGCCCGGTGATGTCCCCCACCTTCGGCGCCCCGACCTGGTGGATCAGCCGCCGCGCGTACGGCGCGACCGACTCGAAGTAGCGTCGCTGGGCCTCCGCGTAGATCGTGCCGAACGCCAGCGAGGACTTGCCCGAGCCCGAGACCCCCGTGAAGACCGCGAGGACATCGCGCGGAATGTCGACGTCCACACCCTGGAGATTGTGCTCGCGGGCACCCCGCACACGGACGTACGCATCATGGCGGCCGTGCGGGTCGGACATCGACGGGACTCCTGGGGGGCTCGGGGCAAACCCCACGATTCTAGTCCTCGGTCAGTCCCGCGACCCGGGCGAGCCCGCGGAAGGAGTCCAGCAGGGCCTGGCGGTCGTACGTACTGGTCGTGACCAGCACCTCCTGCGCGCCGGTCTCCTCGATCAACGTCTCCAGCTCGTGCTCGACCTGCTTCTCGGTGCCCGAGATCTGTCCCGCGAGCGCCGACTCGTAGAAATGCCGCTCCTTGCCGTTCATCGCGAGGTCCTCGACCCGCTCGGCGGGCGGCAGCGGCGGGAACGTGCCGTGCGTGCGGGAGTACGCCATCGACCAGGCCTCCGGGAGGAGCAGCCGCCTCGCCTCCTGTGGGGTCGCGGCGACCGCGACGGCACCGGAGACGACGACGTACGGCTCCGCGGCCCAGACGGAGGGGCGGAACGTCGCGCGGTAGTGGTCGATCCCGCGCCGCATCTTCTCCCGGTTCCTGATGTCCCCGATGACCAAGGGCAGGCCCGCCCGCGCCGCGATCGTGGCGCCCTCGTTCAGGGCGAGCACGAAGGGCGGCACGGTCAGCCCCTCCGCGGGGCGCGCGTGCACCCCCGCCGACGACGGGCCGCGGAACCAGCCGAGCAGCTCGTCGAGCTGCCCCGCGAAGTCGTCGGCGACGTCCTTGTCCCGCCCCAGCGCCCTGCGCACCCCGTCCGTGAAACCGACCGAACGCCCGAGCCCCATGTCGATCCGCCCGGGGAACAGGGACTCGAGCACACCGAACTGCTCGGCCACGACCAGGGGCTGGTGGTTGGGCAGCATCACCCCACCGGTACCGACCCTGATCTTCCGGGTGGCGGCGGCGACAGCGGCGGCCAGCACGGTGGGCGCCGACCCCGCGACCCCGGGCACGCCATGATGCTCCGAGACCCAGATCCGGTGGTATCCGAGCCCTTCCAGCTCCTGGGCCAGCCGCACGGTGTCCCGCAGGGCCTCGGCGGCGTCGTGCCCCTCGCGGGTGCGCGAGCGGTCCAGGACGGAGAAACGCGTCGCGCCGAGACGGGAGTCCCGTCCCCGCGGAGCTGCGTGATCGAGTGGACTCGGCATGGTCCTTCGGATGATACGGACCTCGCGCCGCATCGGCCGTCACAGGGCGTCGCGGGAGATGGTCGCAGGACCGGGGGCTCGCTCAGTCCTTGAAGTAGTGGCCCGCCTCGAGGTCCGGGACGAGTGCGGGGTGCTCGGGGCGCCATCCCAGCAGCTTCTGGGTCAGGGCGCTGGAGGTCGGGTTGTCCAGGGGCACGACGGCGGCCAGAAAGCCGAAGTGGCGGCTCGCGTCCTCGGCGGTGACACCCGCGACCGGTAGCTTCAGCCGGCGGCCGATGAGCTCGGCGATGTCACGGAAGGGCACACCCTCGTCGGCGGCCCCGTGCAGGATCGAGCCGGCCGGGGCGGCTTCCAGCGCCAGCCGGAACAGGTGCGCCGCATCGAGCCGGTGCACGGCGGGCCAGCGGTTCGATCCGTCGCCGACGAAGGCCGACACACCGGTCTCGCGGGCGATGTCGATCAGGGTCGGGACGAAGCCCTTGTCGCCCTCGCCGTGCACAGTCGGCGAAAGCCGCACGACCGACGCGCGCACCCCGCGCGCGGCCAGGGCCATCGTCGCGTTCTCCGATGCGATCCGGGGCGCCTGCGACCCGGGATCGGGCGCGACCTCCTCGGTCCCGAGGCGGCCCGGCGCCATCATGGTGAGCATCAAGGTTCCTGAGGTGACCACGAGCGGCCTGCCGGTCCCTTCGAGCGCCGCGCCGAGAGCCTCGACGGCACGCAGATCCAGCTTGCCGTTGGCGACGTAGTCCGAGAAGTCGTGGTTGAAGGCCAGATGGATGACGCCGTCCGCCGCGGCGGCACCGTCGTGCAGACTGTCCGGATCGTCGAGGGCGCCGCGGTGCACCTGGGCGCCGACGGCCGTCAGCGCCGCGGCGGCGGTGTCCGAGCGGGCGAGGCCGACGACCTCGTGGTCGGCATCGAGGAGTTCACGAACGACGGCGGAACCGATGAATCCGGTGGCGCCGGTGACGAATACGCGCATAGTGCATTCCTTCGACAAGACGAACGACAAGACGAACAGGGGCCGGCCCGGTGCAGGACCAGGGCGGTGATTCCACCCTGCGCGCGCGGAGCGCTCCGGGTCCAAGACCTGTTCCGCATCCGGCGATACGTCCGAGGCATCACCACAGCTCAGACGCCACCTAACAGCCATGCCGCCACGGATTCCACCCGGGCCCGCCGACCGTCGTACGAACCCCTCGGCGGCAAGTACCGCGCCGCGCTCCGCGACTAAGCGAACGGCGATCGGGAATGGCTTTCCCGGAGCTCTTGTCGGCGGCTCGCCGCGGGCGTGTCGGCGGGAGCCCTTCCACCCCACGGAAAGCAGGAGTGAGCATGCAGTACGTGAAGCTCGGTTCGACGGGCCTGGACGTGTCCCGGATCTGCCTGGGCTGCATGAGTTTCGGGCTGCCCGACCGGGGGCCCCACGAGTGGACGCTCGACGACGAGGGCGCCCGCCCCCTGATCCGCCGCGCGCTGGACGCCGGGATCACCTTCTTCGACACGGCGAACGTCTACTCCGACGGCACGAGCGAGGAGATCGTCGGACGCGCGCTGGCGGAGTTCGCGCGCCGCGACGAGATCGTCATCGCCACCAAGGTGAACGGCGCGATGCACGACGGTCCCAACGCGCGCGGCCTGTCCCGCAAGGCCGTCATGACGGAGATCGACAACAGCCTGCGCCGCCTGGGTACCGACTACGTGGACCTCTACCAGATCCACCGCTTCGACCCCGCCACTCCCGTCGAGGAGACGATGGAGGCCCTGCACGACGTGGTGAAGGCAGGCAAGGCCCGTTACATCGGCGCGAGTTCGATGTACGCGTGGCAGTTCTCCAAGGCCCAGTACACGGCCCGGCTGAACGGCTGGACGCGGTTCGTGTCCATGCAGAACCACTACAACCTCCTCTACCGCGAGGAGGAGCGCGAGATGCTGCCGCTCTGCGCGGACCAGGGCGTCGGCGTACTGCCCTGGAGCCCGCTCGCCCGCGGCCGGCTCACTCGAGACTGGGACGTCAGTACCGAGCGCAGCCGCACCGACGAGTACGGCAAGCGGCTCTACCAGCCGGGCGACCGGGAGATCGTCGACGCCGTCGCCCGCATCGCCGCCGAGCGCGACATCCCGCGCGCCCGGATCGCCCTCGCCTGGCTGCTGCTCCGCGACACGGTGACCGCGCCCATCGTCGGTGCCACCAAGGTGGAACACATCGACGACGCGGTGGCCGCCCTCGACGTGGAGCTCTCGGAGAAGGAGATCGAACAGCTGGAGGAGCCGTACACGCCGCATGCGATCAGTGGGCACTGATGCGTGGCGCGGGGGTCTTTGAATCCACAGCCGCCTGACGTCGAAGGCCCCCCGCCCGGCCCCCGTGTCGCCCCGCCGCCCGCACCGCGGTCGCCCTGGTCCCGCCCCCGGGCGGGCGCTCGACCGCGGTGGCGGCGGGGATGTCGAAGAAGCCGATCACCACGGCCTCCGGTGCCGCCACCGCCCCGCCCTCCACGACGAGATCGCCCTCGTCCACGGAGACACGAACGGCCGTACCACCGCCCCCGGCGGCTACGCCCGGGCCTCGTGCCTGCGACCGAGCCGCGTACCCGCCGGACCCGTACCTCCAGCCCCGTCCCTGGAAGACTCGTAAGGATTTTCGCGTGAACGACGATCGCAGCCGCCGCACCTCCGGGACGGCGACCGCCCGGCGGCTGGGCAGACGCTCCGTCCTCGCCGTCATCGGCGCCGGTGTGGTCAGTGCCTGTACGTCCGGCAGGCCTGAGCCGAAGAAGACGCCCGACCAGGCTTCCGTGTCGGCCGTATCCACCGCCCGCGTCACGGTCACGCCCAAGACCGGCACGGCGAACACAGCGGTGGTGGGCACGCTCTCCGTCTCCGTCCGCAGTGGCAGCCTCACCTCGGTGACGGTCACCGCCGAGGACGGCACCCGGTTGTCCGGCGCGTTCTCCGCCGACCGCACCCGCTGGACACCGTCCGGCAGGCTCTCCCCGTCCACCAGGTACTCGGTCCGCGCCGTCGCCATCGACAGGACCGGTCGCGAGGCGCTGGCCAACACCATCTTCACCACCGTCGCGCCCGAGGCCACCCTCGTCGCCCACTTCACCCCCGAGGACGGCTCGACCGTCGGCGTCGGCATGCCGGTCTCGCTCACCTTCGACCACGCCGTCACCGACAAGAAGGCCGTCGAGCGGGCGGTGACCGTGACCTCCACGGCCGGAGTGGAGATCGCCGCCCACTGGTTCGGCGACACCCGCCTCGACTTCCGCCCCGAGAACTACTGGCCCGCGGGCACCAAGGTCACCCTCTCCCTGCGGCTGCGCGGCGTCGAGGGCGCGAGCGGCCGCTACGGCGTCCAGCACAAGGACGTCACCTTCACCGTAGGCCGCGACCAGACCAGCCTGGTCGACGTCGAGAAGAAGACCATGGTCGTACGGCGTGACGGCCGCGCGGTACGCACGATCCCGATCACCTCCGGATCGCCCGGACACACCACCTGGAACGGCAGGATGGTGATCTCGGAGAAGTATCCGCAGACCCGCATGGACGGCTCCACCGTCGGCTTCGGCGGCGAGTACGACATCCCCGACGTCCCGCACGCCATGCGTCTGACCACCTCCGGCACCTTCGTCCACGGCAACTACTGGTCGTCCGCCGCGACCTTCGGCACGCAGAACGTCAGCCACGGCTGTGTCGGCCTGCACGACACCCAGGGCGCCAAGGACACCGGCACGCCCGCCTACTGGTTCTACGAGAACTCGCTCGTCGGTGACGTCGTGGAAGTGGTCAACTCCCACGACGACACCGTTCAGCCCGACAACGGCCTGAGCGGCTGGAACATGAGTTGGACCCGGTGGCGGGCGGGGAGCGCGCTCAGCTGAGGCGTCCCGAGAGGCCGCCCGCGCAGTCGTCCTCGGCCGCGTAGGCGGCCAGCCACGCCAGGGGCGCGTTCCAGTTGATGGCCACCTCGTTCGTCGAGTACGAACCGATGTCGTCGATGTAGCAGGCCTGGGGCGCGCAGCCGGGCAGGTGCTCCTGCGCGACCGGGTCCTGCAGCCCGCTGTTGGGGCCGCCCGCGAGGGAACCCGCCGGCGGGTGCGGCAAGGAGGCGTCGTACTGGTGCGCCCAGAAGCGGTGATGCTGGTTGTCGGAGTACCGCTCCCCGTATCCGGTCACGTACGACTGGCCCAGGGCGTTGCGACCCAACAGGTAGTCCATCGACTCCAGCACTCCGGCGCGGTAGCGCGGGTCCCCGGTCAGTTCCTGGGCGGTGGCCATGACGATCGCGTTGTCGGTGACCGCGCTGTTGGAGCCCCAGACGTAGCCGGTGGCGGGGATCGGGACGGCGTATCCCTGGCCGGCCATGGTGGACAGATAGCCGTCCGCGGCCGCGGTCACCGAGGCGCGCACCCGCCTGAGGTCGGACGCGGGCAGCCCGCCCCGTACGGTCGCCAGCGTGAGCCTGCCCAGGGCGGCGGTGTCGGCCCAGCTGAAGCCGCCGGGCGTGAAGGCGTTCGCGGCGGTGTGCCAGGGCGAGGAGGTCACCGCGTCCCGGTAGGCGCGCTCACCGGTCGTGGCGTACAACTCGGCGGAGGCCCAGTAGAACTCGTCGCCGACCTGGGTGTCGCCATAGGCCCCACCACCGGTGCTGTCCGAATCCGGCGCGTACATCGCGGGGTTGGCCCGCGCAGCAGTCCAGGCCTTGCGGGCGGCGGTCAGACACCGGTTCGCGAACGCGGTGTCGTAGGGCCGGAAGACACGGGCGCACTGGGCAGCCGTGGCCGCCAGGTTGAGGGTGGCCGCGGTGGACGGCGGGTGGAGCTCGCGCGGCTGAGCGTCCTGTTCGGGCCGGGTCGGCAGGCCGGTCCAGGCGGCGTCATGGACTTTGTGGAACGCCATTCCCGCGTACGGTCTGCCGTCCGGCACCTGCATCCGCATCAGGAAGTCGAGCTCCCAGCGCGCCTCGTCCAGGACGTCGGGCACTCCGTTGCCGCGCTCGGGAACGCGCAGCGTCGAGTCGCCGAGCGCGGACGCGGTGCCCGCTCTCTTCGCCCGCTCGAAGGAATTGACGAGCAGCCAGGTGGAGATGCCGCCGTTCACGACGTATTTGCCCTGGTCTCCCGCGTCGTACCAACCGCCCCTGACGTCCTGCTTGTAGTCGCACACCCCGGACTGACAAGGCACGTTCGTGTCCCCCTGGTTGGGGGCGACTCCGAGATGCCCGGCGGGCCGCGCATGGGCGGAACCCACCAAGGAGGCTTCGATCGGTATGCCGCTGCGCTGGTGATAGAAGAAGGCCAGCGTGTCGGAGCGCAGCCCGTCGTAGAGGTCCGCGCGAATGTCGAAGGGATCGCTGACCGTTCCGTCGGCGATCAGGACGTAACCCGAACCGGTCCGTCCGTACGAGGAGAAGTCGGCGACCTGCGTGGGTTGCCCAGAGGCCGCGTCCGTGCCCCGGTCGACGGTCGACCCCGTGGCGACCACCTTGCCCGAGGCGGCGCGCAGCTGCCAGGTGAGCGGCTGCGCGGCGGAGGTGACCACGGTCGCGCGCTTGGGGCCGTCCGGCAGATAGCCGACTTGGTTGACCTGTACGGCTGTTGTCGCCGTGGCGGCGGCGGAAAGCCCCGTCGCGGAGGGGGCGGTCGCGAGACCGCCGACGAGTAATGTCCCCGCGAGCAAGGCGGCCGCCAGGCGTTTTTGGCGGCTGCGGGGCAACGGGAATGCGGACATGAGCGGCTCCCAGCGGGTGAAGTGAATCCTGTGCCGTGGCCACGAGAGGGTGGACGACGGAGAATGGGAGCGCTCCCAATATCGAGCATTGCATGGGCATGCCAGACCGTCAACGGGTGGGTGAGCGCTTTTCCGCCCTTCGGCGGCCTGGTGGGGGGCTTGTGTGCGACCGCTCGACCGATGGTCGTAGGGGATTGCGAATTCCCTTTGTGGGGCCCTTGGTTGACGTTTGGTCAATAAGCTGGCGCTCGACGGAAAAGGGAAGGTGACGAGATCTCTTGTTTCGGCTCAGCGCACTGTGCAAAGGTGTGCGTTGTTGGCGTGCAGACAATTCGCTTCCTTCTGTACGCGCACGGTGTGCCCGCGCGCCCCTCGCTTCAAAAGAGCTGTCGCAGAGGGTGTTCGCGGTAACAACCCCCCATGGGTAGTCCCTCCGCTTCGACGGGTGGGCTACATACCCATTGGTATGGACTAATTCCTGCGTTACCTTTGGGAGGAAAGCGGACGTGAATGACGCGGTACTGTCTCATTCCCCTATGCCCGGTCGTTTGTTCGAGGTTTCGGATGAGAGGCTCGCGGCAGACCTGAAGAAGAGCTCGGGGAACACGCCCGCGCACCATCCCGTCGGGGAACTCCTGGACCGCCACTGGGAAGCGGTCTTCGCCTACGCGCGCCTGTGCACCAACGGTGTGCGTCCCGCCGGAATGCTCACCACGGCCGCTTTCACCCGGCTGTTCGGGGAATCGCTGCGGCAGACCGGGCCTACGGCCGCCTGGCGGCCGCAGTTGCTGGTCACCGTACGGCGTATGACCGCCGAATGGCTCGGAGACCAACGGCGGGAGATGCTCCACCCCGAACTGCTGGCCGATTCCGACAGCCGCGACCGCGTCATGGCACGGCTTCTGCCGCCCGAGAACAGACGGCAGTTGTCCCGCGCATTCCAGCGGCTTCCCGAGCCCGCCCGCTGTCTGCTGTGGCACACCGAGGTCGAGGCCGAGCAACTGGCCGTACCCGCCGGGCTGTTGGGCATCAGCGAGGACGGCGCCCTCGTGGAACTGCGGCGGGCCCTGGAACGCCTGCGCGAGGGCTGCCTGGAGATCCACCACGAGCTGGCCCCCGAGGAGGAGTGCCGCCGCTTCCACCGGATGCTCGACGTGTCCCTGCGCCGCGGCGGCGTCGGCCTCGACGCCGACCTCAGCAGACACATGGGCCGATGCCGGCACTGCCGTGACACCGCCGACCAGTTGAGCCGGTTCGACGGCGACCTTGCGCTGCCGCTGGCCGAGGCCCTGCTCGGTTGGGGTGCCGCGGCCTACCTCGACTCCCGTCCCGGCCGCGTCGACGCGATCGTGGAAGTGACGGAGGTCCCGGACACCGTCCCGGCCGCGCACAGAATCCCTCCCCTCCCCAGCCACCCTCCCCTCCTCCCCGACCACGCCCCCCTTCCGCCGAGCGAGCCCCCGCGCCCCGCACGGCGCAGCCGCGCTTCCGGCGACTCCCGACCCCCGACACACAGGGCACCCCGGCGCTCCCCGCGCCGCAACAACATCGCGCTGGCCGCGCTGACCGTGAGCGGAATGATCCTGGTCCCACTGGTCTTGTGGGTCACCCAGAACTCGGACGGCGCGCCGGGCGTGGCCGACGCCACCGGATCCTCGGGCTCGCCCAGTTCGGGCCCGGCCAAGGCGCCCGGATCGAACCCGTCCTGGATAGGCACCGGCGACACGTCCAAGGGTGGCGTGCGCGGCCGGCTGCGCAACACCGAGACCGGGTTGTGCATCGGCATCGTAGGCAAGAAGCCCGCGAAGGGAATGGAGACCACGCTCACGTCGTGCTCCTCGGCGGCGAGCCAGGAATGGTCGTACGAGGACGACGGGCTGTTGCGCGATCTGGCCGCCCCCGACCTCTGCCTCGACTCCCACCTCGGTTATTCGGTCCAACTGGCGCCCTGTATCGGCGAGTCGCAGCCGGGCACCAAGTACGTGCGCTACGACTTCACTCTCCAGGGCACGGTGGTGCCCCGCTGGAACCAGGACCTGGCTCTTACCCCGGCCTCCACCAAGGGCGAGGCGTCCCTGGTCCTCAAGGTCCGCAAGGAGGAGTCCGACCAGCACTGGACGATGGACGCCTCGTCGCCCTCGCTCCAGATGGAGGCGGTCAACTGGGACTCCGCCGGACAGACGAAGACGTCGTCGGGCCACGCCTCTTCCGAGGCGTCGAAGACACCGTCGCCCAGCGTCCCCAAGTCCTCGCCCCGGCCCTCGGCCGAACCGTCGACGCCCGCTCCGGCCCCCTCGGCCTCGTCACCCGCCCACGGCTGCTCCCCGTACTACTACTGTGCGCCACCGAGCGGACAGTACGGCGGATCCGGTGATGACTACGGATACGGCTACGGCGGCTATGGGGACGGCGGTTACGGGGGATACGGCGGCTACGGCGGCTACGGCGGTTACGGAGACGGCGGCCAGGGCGGCCACCACTGACCCGTCCGGGACGGTCACACCGACTGCGGCCAGGCCACCCGTTCCTGGCCGCAGCCGTGTTCCTGGCCGGAGTCGTGTTCGCGGCCCGAGTCGTCAGGAACTCGCCGCGGCCGACGGCGAGGCCGGCGTGCCCAGGAACTCCGCCCAGCCGCCGAGGGGCGACTGCCCGGGGTCGAGGGTGCGCAGCTTGCGCAGAACGGCCGGGTCCTGGGCCTCCAGCCACTGGACGAGCTGGCGGAAGGAGACCAGGCGCACATCGTCGTGCCCGGCGATCTGCTCGATGGCCTGTTCGACCGCGTCCATGTATATGCCCCCGTTCCAGCGCTCGAAGTGGTTGCCGATGAAGAAGGGGGCGCGGTTGCTCTCGTAGGCGCGGCGGAAGCCGGCGAGGTAGCTGTCACGGGCCTGGGTGCGCCAGGCGTCGTACATCGACTTGTCGCCGAGCGGGTTGGCGTTCGACTGGTTGGCCATCAGGTTGTAGTCCATCGACAGGACCTGGAAGGAGTGGCCGGGGAAGGGTATGGACTGCAGGGGGAAGTCCCATATCTTGCCGCCCTGGACCTTGCCCGGCCACATCTGCAGGCCGCCGGAGCTGCTGGCGTCGTACTTCCAGCCGAGGGCGGCGGCGGTCGGCAACAGGTTGGACTGGCCCTCCAGACACGGGGTGCGGCCGCCGATCAGCTCCTTCTCGTAGTCGAAGGGCAGCGGATCGAGGTCCGTGAAGCCGGTGTTCGTCTTCCACTCGGTGACGAACTTCTTCGCCTGCGCGATCTCGCTGCGCCACTCGGCGGGGGACCAGCGGCGCACCCCGTCCGCGCCGCAGAAGTGACCGTTGAAGTGGGTGCCGATCTCGTGGCCCTCCAGCCACGCGGCACGGATCTGCTGGATCGTGGAGTGGATGTGCCGGTCGGAGAGATAACCGATCGCCGAGGCGCCCACGGGGTGCTGCGGCGGGCTGTAGAGGTGCTTCTTCGACTCGGGCAGGGTGTAGATGCCGCTGAGGAAGAACGTCATCGACGCACCGTGGTCGGCCGCCACCTTGCGAAAGCGGGAGAACAGCTGGTTGCTGAGCTCGCCCGCGCCGTCCCAGGAGAAGACCACGAACTGCGGCGGGCGCTCACCCGGCTTCAGCCGCTCGGCTTTCGGCTGCTTGGGCTGGGCCCCGGTGTCGGCGGTGGAGCCGTCGCCGATCAGCTTGGGCCGGGGGGACTTGTGGCTCGTGTCCCCCTTGGCGTCGCTGCCCACGGACCAGTCGTTCGCCGAGCACGCGGAGAGCGCGCCCAGGCTGCCCAGCGCGCCCGCCGATGCCGTCGCGGCCAGCAGACGCCTGCGTGAGATACCAGTCATGATGAACCCCCGATGTCCTCGATCCGGCTCCCGCTCGAGGGCGGGAGTTTCCGTTCCTGTGACGCGCCGCTCTGCGGGGTGCGTCACACGGTGTGATGCGCGGATGTTCGGGAAGGGTCGCCGGAACCGGCACGTGTTGCTGTTCCGTGACAAACCGTTCCTAGACACTGAGCGGGAGTGAGTCCTGTTGCCAGGAGCGCTCCTTCTCGGTGGCCTTGCCCCGAACGGTGTGGGGCAGGCTGGTCTCCCGCTTTCGCTCCACGGCCGGTGACGCGCATCGTGTGCGTGGTCCGGGTAGGTGGGGGCGGGTTTCCTCACGCCTTCGGGTGTCCGGTCGGGCCTGGTCGGTCCGATGCCCCTGTACGTCGCTCTGGTGTGCAGGGGGCGGTGCCGTCCTCCCCCAGTGCCTTAAGGGCCTGGGAGGTACCCCCAGCCGGATCGGGTGTCCGAGGGCGCGTCGCCCGGTCGCGATGCTCGCGGCATCGTGCCGGGTGGTCTTGCGTCGTGGGGTGGTCAGAGGTTTCTGCCAGTACTGGGCGCCCCACCGGCTGGTGTAGGCCGGGTCGACCGCGACGATCGCCACGTCCTGCTCGGCGGCCATCGAGATGAGCTGTGCCTTGAGCTTCGCGGTGGGGAAGCGGGAGAGTGGGCGGCGGAAGCGTTTGTTGCGGCCGTGCTTCTCCCGGCTCTTGCCGTCGGTGAAGTCGAGGTCCTCGACGGCGATGGCCATCGCGCCGCTGCGACGGGCGAAGTGCAGCAGTCGGGTCAGTGCGTGCCGGAGCTGCGCGTCCCGGTGGTCTACGCCGCCGGTCAGGTCGTAGAAGAAGCGCTGCGGCTCACCCACCGGGTTGCCGTGCATGTCGAGGCGCCAGGCCGCCAGGTGGTCGTCATTCATGTCCACCCCGACGACACCCTGGGCGAGAACCCCCTCCAGGGGCAGCAAGCGGGCGGCGGCGCGCTGCCAGGACGCCGTCACGTATCAGCGGCCACGCGTCACGTCGTAGTGGAGGCGGTAGGCTACCGCCCGGTCAGCTGAGATCCGGTCGAGCCACTCCTGGCCCCGGTGCGGGAATGCCACCGTCGCGTCCAGCGCGTACCGGCGGTGGGGTGCGTTGGCCAAGTGCGCCAGCGGGGCCGGGAGCTTGATCGAGATGTGCCCGGTGTCGGTGATGCGGATGGTCTCGTTACCGAAACGCTTGCCGGACTCCCCGTCGGCGGCCAGGAACATCCGGGCAGCCTCCCAACGCTCCCGCCACGCTCGCTCATTCAGCCCGGTCTCGCCCAGGTGGTGACGGGTGTTCACCAGGCGCCCGCCACCACGCACCACATGCACCCGGCCCGCAGCCGAGTCCGCCTCCACCGCCGTCAACCGGTGCTTCAAGGCATGGAGGCGGCGGAACTTAGCATGCCACTCACCCCGCGAGGCATACCCGCGACGCACTCCTGCACGTTTGTCGGTTTTGGCGCCCAGAGGGCGGTCCAGCCGGGCCTCGATCTGTGAGATCTGCGTGCGCAGCCAGCCGGTGTGGGCGGCCTGGCCACGCCGGGCCACCGCCCACTGGTCATGCGTGGCCTTGGTGACACTGCCCGCCCAGCGCGACGACGAGCGTCCGGTCAGTTCCCGCTTGCGCACCGCCCACGACGCGGCATCATGCGCCAGGCCCTGCCGGGAACGAACCGCAGGATCGGCCGAGGCCAGCGACCCCAGAAAGCCACCGACCTCACGCAGCACGGCCTCGTCCTGCTCCGACACCCGCAGCCGGTCCCGGATGGCCACCCCGGCTGGGCCGGGCACCATGAAAGACGCCGCCAACATTCGTACCTCGCCCACCCGCCACCTCCTTGCGGCCTGGCCATCCCGTTACGGGATTTAACGATCGCCACTTGGAGAGGTCACCCATTCGACCGAAGAACTTCCGTTCCCTTTGTGTGAGGGGCTTGTGCCCCACAGCACGGCATGACAGTTCCTGCAGGCGGACTGCCCGACCCAGCCCGCACTCATCAACCCTCACCAGCGCTCACCACAATTCGGTACGCCTGCGACAGTCCCCCACCCTGCCAACTTCGTGATATACGGCGGGCACAGGGGAGAGCGGGGTCCGGTGGAGTCAGACGCCGTTGCCCGTGCGGACGACGGTCAGGGACACGGAAGAGGAGTTTCCCGACACGGGTACCGCGCCCCCCTTCCACGCCACCTTCAGCGGGTCCCGCTCGTCGGGCGGGGTGACGACCAGCGTGGCGGGCGTCGCCGTCTTCGCCCCGCTGATCTCCGGGTTCGAGAACGTCAGGCCCGCCCACGCGCTCTGCCCGGGGGCCAGCGTGACCGTGGTCGGCGTGTCGGCGGAGCGCTTCGGGTCGGGCCCGAGCTGCTTGCCGGACGTGTCGAGGAACGCCGCTCCGGGGTAGCCGCGCAGGGTGCAGGTGCGGAGGGAGCCGTTGGTGAGGACGACGGGGAAGTTCTCCTGGCCCGCGCCCGGGTCGTTGACGCCCACCGACACGCGCAGTTCGGAGGTGTGGCACCGGGTGCTCGACGCGCTGTTTCCGGTGCCTGACGAGGTGGCGGACGACGACTTCGAGGCCGACGACGACGTCGTGGCGGAACCGCTCGGGGCGGCGCTCGTGCCGGAGGAGTCCGCGGTCGCGTCGCCGGAGGCCGGCTGGGCCGCGCCAGGCAGCTTCTGCGGGGTGCTCGTCGTGCCCTTTTCGGTGCCGCAGGCCGTGAGCAGGCCGAGCAACGCGACACCCGCGACCAGCGCTGCCCTGCGGGCGGGGGAGGACGTACGGCGGACGGGAACCGCGTCGCCGGGCCGGAAGGTCGCCATGTCAACACTCCTTGGAATTCACCGCACGCGCCCTGACTCGGCGTGCGAACGGCGCTCTGTGCTCCGTCACCCGTGTCCGATGCACGGGGACGCGAAATGGTTCGCGGACGGCACGCCGCATCTCCGCGGAACCCGGAACCCGGAACGGGGACCGCGATCCGGGCCTGCGCGCCTCTCGGAGGCTTCTCTCTCGGAAGCCTCCCTTTTGTCAGTATCTCCTCCAGGTCACCCTCTCGCCCGTACGGAGCCGAGCACCCGGTCGGTCGTCGCGGCGCTGCCGGCGGCCTGGCGGATCTGGACGTACAACTGTGGCTGCCGGTTCCCGCCCGCCTGGACGAGCCCCGCCTCAGTGAGCGAGCCGTGGCTGCCCGGACAGGCGCTCCAGGTCCGGATCAGCCCGTGCCAGCGCGCGCCCGTGTAGGTGCGGCTGCCCTCGTAGTGGCAGTCGGTGTGGGCGATCGTCCCGACCTTGCCGCGGACGTCGCCCTGTTCGCTCAGGCCGACGAACACCCCGTCCACGCCCGAGCCCAGGTCCTGCCACTTCGCCAGGTCGTCCGCGACGACGAGACCGGGTTCGTGCGTGTCCGACAGGCCCACGGTCCGTGGATTCCACCCGGAGTCCCTCAGTTGGCGACCCCACCCGCCCAGAACCTCGACCGAGAGCTGTCCGGAGGCGTCCGCGACCGTCACGGTCGGGGCGTCGGACCGCCGGGTCACGAGGGCGGTGGTCACACCGGCAGCGCCGACCACGACCGCTGCGGCCACGGCCACCAGCACGGTCCGCCGACGGCGCCGGGGCACACGGACCGTCCCCATCGACACCTGCTCGGCCAGCCGCTCCAGCTCCACGGCCAGGCTCAGCGCCGTGGGCCAGCGCCGCTCTCGGTCGGGCTCCATGGCGCGCAGCAGCGCCCGCTGGACGTCCGGGGCCAGATCCGTACGGAGCCGCTCGGGTCGTACGACCTGGCCGGGCGGCCCGGGCACCGATCCCGTGACGAGGTGGTATCCGAGGGCGCCGAGGCTGTACACATCGGCCCGCGCGTCGATCCCCGAGCCGGGCTGGGCCTGCTCGGGCGGGGTGTAGCCCGCGGAACCGGCCGCCATCGTCAGCCCGGAGGCCTGCGCCAGGCTCTTGGCGAGCCCGAGGTCGGCTATCAGGACCCGGTCGGCGCCGCCGGACGAGGTGCGCAGCAGCACATTGGACGGCTTGATGTCCCGGTGCACGATCCCGGCCTCGTGCAGGGCGGCCGCGCCCCGCGCCGCGAGAGCCGTCAGGCGCAGCGCCTCGGCGATGGGCAGCGGCCCGGCCTCGATCCGGTCGGCGAGGGTGCCTCCGTCGGCGTACTCCATGACGAAGTAGGGCCTGCCGTCGGGGAGCTCACCGATGTCGTAGACCTGGACGACCCGGTTCGAGTCGGCCTTGCGCAGCAGCCGGGCCTCGGAGAGGAATCGTTCCCGGACGTCGAGGTGGTCGACCCAGTTGTCGGACAGCACCTTCAGGGCGACGACGGCCTCGAGTACCTCGTCATGGGCGAGCCAGACGACGCCGAAGCCACCCGCGCCGAGGCGCCGGTCCAGACGGTAGCGGCCGATCCGCTCGAGGGAGTGCATGACACTATGATGCCTGGCCTCTGATCGACACCGAGGGGAGCACCCAGTGCAGGACGCGGCAGCGACCGAGGAGCTCGCGCTGCGCGCGGCCGCGGGCGATCCGGAAGCGCTTGACCTGCTGCTCCAGCGGATCCGGCCGGAGGTCGTGCGGCGCTGCGGACGCTTCCTGCCCTGCCGCGAGGACGCCGAGGAGGCGGCACAGGACGTCCTCCTCCAGGTGGCGCGGAAGATCACCTCCTTTCAGGGGCGCAGCCGGTTCAGCACCTGGCTCTACACGGTCGTCGCCAACTGCGCCCGTCAGAAGTACCGCGAGCTGAAGCGGCGGGCCGCCGAGCAGCCGGACGTCATCGACGCCTCGCAGCATGTCGACCCGCGCACCACCAGCGTGATCGCCGGTTCACGCATCGACCTCCTGGAGGCGCTGGAGCGCCTGGAGCGCGAACATCCGCACCTGGTCGCGCCCTTGGTCTACCGGGACATCTGCCAGCTGGAGTACGCCGATGTCGCCGAGCGTGTCGGCATTCCGCTCGGCACGCTCAAGTCCCGGCTGCACGAGGCGCGCAGGCAGGTCAGGCCCTGGCTGGTGGACGCGTCCTGACGGAGTGTCCGCCGTCCGCTGCCGTCAACGGCCGCGAAGCGTCGACTGGACTGAATCCGGCGCCGGTTGTAGCGCATGGTAAGAGGTTGATGATAAGTGGCGGCAGGGTCTCGCGGCGGCCGTGATCTTGTCTGTACTGTCCACCGTTGTGTCGAACGGCAGTCGTTCAACGGCCGTTCTACGCGCGCAGATCGGCGCCCCGCACCGCATCTTCCCCCGCCCCCACCCATGGAGGAATGCCGGATGCTCACCCCCACAAGGCCCCGTCAGAGACTCGCCGTCGCCCTCACCGCGCTCGGCGTGCTGCTCACGGGAGCCGCGCTGCAGACGACCACCGCCGCCCCCGCGCACGCGGCCACCACCCACCGTGTCCTGTTCGACAACGGCCACGCGGAGACGGCGGGCAACGCCGACTGGATCATCTCCACCAGTCAGCCGAACCCGCTGAGCGAGGACTCCTCGCCGTCCTCCGAGACCGACTGGACCGGCGCGCTCTCCTCGTGGGGCGTGGCCCTGCAGAAGACCGGTGACTACAGCCTGGACACGCTGCCTTCGGGCTCCAAGCTGACCTACGGCGGCACCTCGGCCACCGACCTGTCGAACTTCGACACGCTGGTGCTGCCCGAGCCCAACACGCTCTTCACGACGGCCGAGAAGACCGCGATCATGACGTTCGTGAAGAACGGCGGCGGGCTGTTCATGATCTCCGACCACACCGGCTCCGACCGCAACAACGACGGCTACGACGCGGTGAAGATCCTCAACGACTTGATGACCAACAACAGCGTCGACTCCACCGACCCGTTCGGCTTCTCCGTCGACTCGCTGAACATCAGCTCAGGCTACCCCGCGGCGATCAGCGACAGCACCAACGCCGTCCTGCACGGCTCGTTCGGCACCGTCACCAAGAGCCTCTTCGCCAACGGTACGACGGCCACGCTGAAGCCCGCCGACAACTCGGCGGTCAAGGGCCTGGTCTACCGCTCCGGTTACTCGGGCAACACCGGCGCCTTCTTCGCCACCAGCACCTTCGGCAGCGGCAAGGTCGCCTTCTGGGGCGACAGTTCGCCCATCGACGACGGCACCGGCCAGTCCGGCAACACGCTGTACGACGGCTGGAACGACACAGGTGCGACGAACGCCGCGCTCGCGCTGAACGCCACCGAGTGGCTGTCTTCGTAAGCGAGTCGAGCGAGTCGAGCGAGTCGAGCGAGTGAGCCCGTGATCCGCGGTGTGCGCACACCGCGGACCACGGGCTCGGTCATGTCAGGTCAGCGCTGGGTGTAGAGGAAGCCGATCTTGTCGACCTCGTCGCCCGTGCGGCCGTGGAACCCGGCGATCTGCCAACCCGACGGCACCGTGCGGGTCACGCAGTCCGAGGTCGTCGTACCGCCCGCCAGGGTGTTGCCGAGGTTGGTGGTGAACTTGGCGTAGAAGATCCGGGTGTTGCCGTCCTTCACGCCCTGGCACAGCTGCGCCGAGGTGAGGTACTCGTTGCTGCCGAGCGTGAGCGACGAGGCGGTGCCGCCCGTGCCGCCGTGGGCCAGCGTCGTGCCGTTGTTCAGCGTCAGGCCCATCTGGTCGACACGCGAGCCGCTGCGCAGGGTGAGGGTGGTCGCCCTGGCCCCGGCCGGCACGCTGTCGATGTCGGTGAAGTAGTCCCCGTGCGGGCCGCCGAACTGGTCGCTCAGCTGGAAGGCGGAGTTGCGCGACCAGGTGAACTTGGCGGTGATCGGGTCGTGGTCGGAGAGCATCAGCCCGTCCGAGGTCAGGAAGCTCGCGTGCTCGTTGTTGTAGCTCGTGGCGTCGAGCGTGACCAGCTTGCTGCCGCGGTAGAGGATCTTGTCCACGACCTCGCAGGTGTTGGGCACGGTGGCACCGGTCTGGTCGCAGACCAGCGCGTCGCTGCCCTTGGCGGGCGGGGTGCCGCCGCGGATGAGCTTGACCCAGGCGTCGGTGAGCCCGTTGGCCGCGCCGAACTCGGCGATCGTGTCGCCGGTGCGCGTGTAGCGGGTGTTGGTGTCACCCATGACCACCACGGCGTTGCCCTTGGAGTGGCTCTGGATGAAGGACGTGAGCTGGTTGAGGTTGTCCGCCCGCGAGGCCAGGTCGCCGTCGTTCGTGCCCGCGTTGGTGTGCAGGTTGTAGAAGTCGACGTAGACGCCCTCGGCCAGCCGCTCCCGCATGAACGTGAAGCCCTTGGGGGTCAGGCAGTCGCCCGAGTCGATCTGGCAGGAGTTCCAGTGCACGCGCTCGAAGTCGTCGGCGTCGTAGGAGATCTTCGACAGGGTGTTGAGCCCGCTGCCGATTCCGGCACCGCCGCTCGTGGGCGTGCGGTAGGCGTGCGTGGTATCGCCGGCGTAGAGGTAGGCGTGGTAGTTGAAGTCCTCCTCCACGTGGACGATGTCGTAGGGACCGAGCCGCTGGCCTATCGCCGTGGTGCTGGTGTCGCGCGGGGTCGAGGCGCTGGAGAGGCTCTCGGGGAGTCCCGCGACGTTGTAGCTGAGCACGCTGAAGGTGCCCGAGTCGGCGGCCGCCGCGGTGGGAGCGGTCGCCGTGAGTCCGCCGAGGGCCGCGGTGGCCGCGGCCAGCGTGGCGAGGATTCTTCGGAGAGGTGACATGGGGGTGTCTCCTGGGGACTGGGGAGGGGAGAGGCAGGGGGGTCAGTAGCCGACCGAGAACGTGGCGTCGGCCTTCTCGGTGCTGGTGGAGATGGGATCGATGCGCAGGACGTAGTTTGCGTGGCGGATGTGACGGTCCGGATAGTTGAAGGAGCGGAAAGATGACCAGGAGGTGTCGGCCAGGCCCGCGGTCCGGTAGAACGTGGCGTCCTGCGCGAACGACGTCGTGCTGTCGTTGACGTCCAGCTGCAGTTGGTAGTTGTAGTGCCGCAGATACCGCGTGGGATAGCTGACGGACTGGAAGGACACCCCGGAGCTGTCGGCGATCCCCGGCACGAGCTTCCACTCCGCGTCGGTGTACGGGTCGAACGGGTAGGCGTCGATCCGGCCGACGTAGTTCGCGTGGCGGACGTAACGGTCCGGATAGTTGTAGGACTTGAGGCGGTTCCAGCTCGGCTTTCCGTACGCCGCCACGAGGTTGTCGTACTCGGTGCCGGTGATCGGCTGGATGGTGCCGTGCTTGGAGTTGACCGGCTGGGTGTAGAGCCGCTGGTCGACCGCGGTCCAGGTGCCGGCGGCGAGGTCGGTGGACTGCCAGGCGTAGAACACGCCGTTCGGGGTGTAGGTGTCTCCCCAGAGGTACCAGGCGCCCGACGTCTGGGACTTGACGAGGATCGGGGCCTCGGTGCCGCCGTGCGAGGCGGGCGTGCTGAACACGGTGAAGCTGCCCGGGTCCAGGGAGGCCGACTTGGCGCCGACCAGCGTCTCGTCCTTCTTGAAGTAGAGATAGTTGACCCCGCCGACGCCCACGGCCAGGTCGCCGTCGATGATGTCGTAGCCGGGGTCGAAGAAGACCTGTGCCGTCGACGCGGTCACGAAGTCGCTGGTGTAGTTCACCATGATGACGTTGTGGCCGCTGGAGTTGACGGCCGAGTAGATGATTCCGTACTGGCCGCGCCCCGCGTCCCAGTACGCTTCCGGCGCCCAGCTGTGCGTGGCCATGTCGTGCAGCTTCAGTCGCCGGTAGCCGGTGAAGGAGCGCAGGTCGGCGGAGTCCCAGACGTGGACATACTGGCTCTGCAGGCTCCAGTCGGTGCCTTTGAGGTCGGTGGCGAGCACCACGAAGGTGCCGTCCTGCTTGCGCAGGATGAACGGGTCGCGCAGACCGCCGGTGCCCCCGGTCGGGGTCACGACCGGGCTGTTCTGGTTCAGCGGCATCCAGTGGAGCGAGTCGGTGCTGACGGCCAGGTGGAGGCCGTAGTCGTCGCCGAGGCCGTTCGGGGACTCGGTGAAGTAGCCCATCACGTACGCGGATCCGGTCGCGGCGCGCGCGGAGGGGACCCCGATCGTGAAAGAGGCGGTGAGGGCGGCCATCGCCCCCAGTACGGTGCGGCGGGACGGTTGAAGGGGGTCGGGGCTGTCGGTCATCGGGTTCTTCTCCCTCTTTTCTTCGGCTGAGGTTGAGGCTGGGGGCTGAGGCTGGGGTTGTGACGCTCAGGCCCAGGCCGTCACGGGTACGAAGGAGCTGTCCTGGCGGAAGAGGTCGGTGCCGTCCGACACGTCCACGCGGAGCTGGTAGTTGTAGTGGCGCAGGTAGTAGCCCGGGTAGTTGTACGACTCGAAGCGGACGGCGCCGTCGGGGGTGCCGGTGCGGATGACGAACGTGGCGTCCTTGGCGAACGTCGACGTCCCGTCGTTGGCGTCGAAGCGGGCCCGGAAGTCCCAGTGGCGCAGGTAGTTCCCGGCCGCGTCCCGGAAGGAGTAGGCGTTCGCGTCGGCGAGACCCGGCACCACGGTGAAGGCGGACGCCTGCTTCTCCGCGGTGGTGCTGGAGCTGCTGACCACGGGGAGGTTGAGCAGCGCGGACTGCTCCTGCCAGTAGCGGGTGGAGTAGTTGCCGGACCGGAAGGAACGGGTCACGCCCGTGGCCAGGTCGACACCGCCGGACACCGTCTCCTTGATCACGGTGAAGTGCCGTGCCGTGCCGGAGATGCCCGGCAGCTTCTTCGGGGCGGTCCAGGTCGCGAAGGTGTCGTAGCTGTCGCTGTAGTAGTAACTGCCGTCACCGTAGCCGTCGAAGAAGATCCGCCAGGCGCCGTTGTCGAGCTGGATCACCGAGGGACCCTCACGGGTGCCGCCCCAGCCGGCCCAGTCGCCGGTCCGGGTGATGGTGTATGGACCGGTCAGGCTGGAGGCGGTGGCGTACTCGATGTACTTCGTCGTCTCGTTCTTCGGGAACGCGTGGTAGGTGGAGCCGATCTTCACGATGAACGTGTCGATGTGGTTGGTGCCTATGCCGGACAGGGCGACGGGTGAACTCCAGGCGGTGAGCGCGGTGTTAGAGGCCTTCATCGCATACGGTGTGAAGATCCACTCGTCGTCGGTGGTCGAGCAGGACACGATGACGTTCACGCTGCCGTCGCTGTCGACGAACCACTCGGGCGCCCACGCGCGGGACAGATTCGTGATGGGGACCGTGTAGTCGTAAAGGAAGGTCCAGTTGGCCCGGTCAGAGCTGCGGGCGAAGCCGATGGTGGTGCTGACGTCCTGCCAGGTGTGCGTGGTGTAGGTGAGGTAGTAGTAGTCGTCGGTGTGCTTGAACACGCTGGCGTCGCGGATGCGGTTGCTGGGCGGGGTGTAGGCAGAGGACTTGACCAGCCGGAAGTCGGTGGCGTCGTCGGACTGGTAGATGTTGACGGTGCCGTCGTCGCTGTTGAGGAACGGCACGATGGTGTAGCGGGTGGCCGAGCCGTGCGCGGGGGCCGCCGCGGCGGCCGAACCGAGCAGGCCGGGCAGTTCGCCCAGCACGAGTGCGGTTGCGGGAATCGCGACCATCGCGCGCAGCAGACTGCGGCGGGACGGGTCGAGCGGCGTCGAGGACGCGTTCCGGTCGGGGGTGAGCATTGTCTGCGGCTCTCCTTGTTTCTGTTGATCCGGGTGGGCGACGCGGCGGCTCCGCGTCCCCACCCGTCCTGCGCACACGTCGAGGTGCCGACGCCTGGGGCCTGTTGTTGGGATCAGGCCTGGGCCAGAGCGGCGACCTCCTCGGCCGTGAGGGTCTTGCCGTACACACGGAAGTCGTCGACGGCGCCCCTCAGGTAGGGGTCGGCGTACTGCGACCTGCCGAGGTACCCGGCTCGGATGTGGTTGCCGAAGTAGCGCGGTTCCACGGTGACTTGGGTGTTCCGGCCGGCTTCCTGGCCGTCCACGTACAGAACGGCGGTCCCGCCGCCGTAGGACACCGCCACGTGCACCCAGCGGTCGGTGGGCAACGGCGCGGCGTCGATGCGCTGCTCGGCGCCCGCGCCCCCGGCGGTGATGGCGTAGCGGAGGGTGCCGTCACCGCTGAGCGGGGTCAGGAACATGTTGGCCGTGACACCGGTACCGAGGTCGAACACCCGGCTCCACACACCGGGCCGGCCGTCCAGCCGTACCCAGGTGGCCAGCGTGTAGGCGGCGGCGCCCGCGAGGAGGTCGTCGGCCAGGTGGACGTGTCCGTCCGTGCCGTCGAGCGCCACCGCTGCACCGCTGACGCCGGCGGCCGTCCAGGTGGCACCGCCGACGAGCTGGGCCGTCCTGCCGTTCCCGGTGGCGTCGGCGGCCGTGGTCCCGGAGGCCTCGTCGAAGTGGTGCCAGGCGGCGAACTCCGTTGGTGGGGGCGGTGGTTCGCCGGTCTGCCAGTACACGGAGTAGTGCTGGTGGTGCACCCGGGAGATCGGCAGCAGCGAGATGTCCTCGCCATCGGCACGGGCGGTGAACCGCAGCGGATCCCGCGATTCCTGGCGTACGGATCCCGTGTCCAGGCGTGGCAGCCACGGCGTCGCCCGCTCCCCGTACGCCCCCGCCAGCACCACCGGCCCGTGCAGAACCGCCTGGACGTCGGGGTCGTCGGGCGTGGGCTCGATGACCGTGCGCATGGGCAGTGACACCTCGACCCGGTCCCCGGCGCGCCACTCCCGGTCGAGCGTGAGCCAGCTGCCGGGCTCCGGACGGTCGGGCAGGGTACGGCCGTTGAGTTTCGCGCGGGCGTCCGTGGCCCAGGACGGGATGCGGACGAGGAGCTGGTGCGCGGCCCGTCCGGCGGTGACGGAGAGCACGGTCGACGACCGGTCGGGGAAAAAGGTGGTCTGACGCCAAGTGACGTTCCGTTCCCGCCAGTTGACCTGCGAGGGGATGAAGAGATTCACCAGCAGCCGGTTCCGGTCGTGCGAGTAGACGGTGTCGGCGAACTTCGCCTGCGTCTCCATGCCGGTGCCGTGGTCGCAGGAGAAGTTGTCGTAGTCGGTCGAGTACGCGTCCGGGTCGGTGCCCATGAAGGACGGCTGCTGCTTGAAGGCGCCGGGGCCCAGGCCCGTGTAGTAGATGTTGAAGCCGTGCGCGGAGTCAGGGTCCTGCTCACCGAGCATCTGGTTGAACAGGGTGCGCTCGTAGTAGTCGAGCAGATCGGTGCGCCGGGGTGCGTGGAAGTGCAGCACCCGGGTCAGCTTCAGCATGTTGTAGCTGTTGCAGTTCTCGCAGGTGTTGTTGGACAACTGGCCCGCGATGACGTCCGGTTCGTGAAAACCTTCGCCGTTGCTGTTCCCGCCGATCACGTAGGTGTGGTGGTCGGTGACGATCTGCCAGAAGTTCTCGGCGATCGCGCGGTAGCGGTCGGGCAGGCCCTCCTCCCACAGCCGCAGGGCGCCGACCATCTTGGGGATCTGGGTGTTGGCGTGCAGCCCCGCGAGCTTGTCCTCGTTCCTGGCCAGCGGGTCGAAGACACGGGCGTGCGTGAAGCGTTCGGCGACATCGAGCCACTTGGCGTCGCCGGTGAGAGCGTGGAGGTCGGCGAGCACGTCGTTCATGCCGCCGAACTCCGTCTCCAGCACCCGCTGCATCCGCTGGTACGACAGCGGCTCGGTGCGCCGGTCGACCCACTCGGCCTGGCGCAGCACGACGTCTAGGGCCTGTGCGCTGCCGGTCAGCCGGTGCTGCTCGACCAGCCCGGCCATGATCTTGTGGATCGTGTAGTACGGCGCCCATACGCCGGTCCCGGCTTCGAGGCGGTCGAAGAAGCTCTCCGGGAACGCGGACAGATAGCCTGCGCCGAAGCCCGCGGCGGGCGAGACGGCCTGGCATTCGGCGAGTGCCGCGACGAGCCGGTGACCCTTGTCGCGCAGGGCCCTCTCCCCGGTGTCGGCGTAGGCGAGGGCGAGGCCCGAGAGCAGATGGCCGGTCGAATGGCCACGTAACTCAACACTCGGGCCCTCCCAACCACCGCACGGCTCGGCGGTGCTGGGCAGACCGACGTTCGTACGGAAGGTGTGGAGCAGCCGGTCGATGTCCACGAAGCGCAGATAGGCGGAGTTGCGCCGCTGGTTGGCCCGGAAGGCGCTGTCCAGGAGGGTCACCGAGCCGAGAGAGAACGGCTTGACGCGCGCGGCGGCGTCGGGGGCGGTCGAGGTGACCGGGGCTCCCGCGGTGGTGGTTCCGGCCGAGGCGTGGGCCGTGCCGCCGGCCGCGGCCAGGGTGACGGCGGCCGTGGACGTGCCGGTGACGGCGAGGAAGTGACGTCTGTCGAGTGGGGGGTTCACGAAGACCTCCGCATGCCGAAGAACCTGGCGGTGGTGTCCCTTCACCGCCCTGCCCTCGTTCGAAATACCGAATGTTGTGCGACATGCTGTGCAAGTTGCGGTGCGAGGCATCACGGTAAGGGCTTGCCGGGTGATGTGAATAGTGCTTGTGGTGAAGGAAGTTGGTGCGAGGGGCCCGCGGGTTCACAGGGTCTGTCGGGTGCCGTGGTGTGCCGGGCGCCAGCGGCCCTGCTTAGGGTGGTCCGCGTGACGGAGAAGAACAGCAGACCGCTCGCCGTGTTCGACCTCGACGGCACGCTCGCGGACACCGCGCACCGGCAGCGGTTCCTGGAGCGCAAGCCACGGGACTGGGACGGGTTCTTCGCGGCCGCGCCGCAGGATCCGCCGCTCGCGGAAGGGGTCGCTCTGGCGCTGCGGAGCGCGGAGGGGTGCGAGGTGGTCTATCTGACCGGCCGTCCCGAGCGCTGTCGCCGCGACACCGTCGAGTGGCTGGCCGCGCAGGGTCTGCCCGAGGGGCGCATCTGGATGCGACGCAACGACGACCGCAGGCCCGCCCGCCGCACCAAGCTGGAGGTCCTCCGCCGGCTCGCCCGCGACCGCGAGATCCACGTCCTCGTCGACGACGACGAACTCGTCTGCGACGAGGCCGAACGGGTCGGCCTCAGGGTCGTCCGAGCGCGTTGGTCGACGGCGTCCGAGGCACTGAAGGACGCGCAGGAGAGGGAGGGGCGGACGTAGGGCCTGTCGTGTGGATCATGCCTGGGCCGGTGGGGGAGTCGACTTCGGGAGTTGCCCCAGGGGGGTGGGGCGTGTCGGGTTCTCCTTCCTGGAGGCCGAAAGGCCCTGTCCAGGGCCCCGCTGAGGGGCCCTGGACAGGGTGGGCTGTGGAGGCATCGGCATCCCGGGCGTGGAGGGACCGTGCGGCGAATGCCGATGCCGATGCCGGACGGGGCTCAGGCGCCGTCCTCCAAGCGGAAGCCGACCTTCAGGCCGACCTGGTAGTACTCGACCTCCCCGTCCACGATCTGCCCCCTGACCTGGGTGATCTCGAACCAGTCCAGGTTGCGCAGGGTCTGCGAGGCCCGGGCGATCCCGTTGCGAATGGCCTTGTCGACGCCCTCGTGGGAGGTGCCGACGATCTCGGTGACCCGGTACGTGTGGTCGGACATGCGGGTGCTCCTCTCCGCCGTGGCGGGTGTGCCACGCGTCATTCCACGGTGCCTCACGGCGCGGCGGTGCGCGAGATGTCGGGGCACCGCGGGTGACCTCACCCGGGTGGTCGGCCTCGACGGCGGTTCACCCGGGCGGGTGTCAGCGGACCACGCTCAGGGACAGGGCGAAACGGCCCTCCCGGTCCGTCCACCAATGGGCCAGGTCGAGCCCGGCGGCGGCGAGTTCGCGACGTACCCCCTCCTCGTGGAACTTCGCGGAGATCTCGGTGCGCAGTTCCTCGCCGTCGGCGAAGTCGACCGCGAGGTCGAGCGCGGGGATCTTCACCGTCTGTTCGGTCAGTGACCGCAGCCGCATCTCGATCCACTCGTGCCCGGCGTCCCAGAGGGCGACATGGGCGAACGCGTCGGGGTCGAAATCCGCGCCGAGTTCACGGTTGACGACGTGCAGCACGTTCTTGTTGAACTCGGCCGTCACCCCCGCCGCGTCGTCGTACGCGGCGACCAGCACCGACTCGTCCTTGACGAGGTCCGTACCGAGCAGCAGCGTGTCGCCGGGGGAGAGCAGCGCCCGTACGGACGCCAGGAACGTCGCACGCTCGGCGGGCAGCAGATTGCCGATGGTGCCGCCGAGGAACGCGACCAGCCGGGGCCCCGGCGTGCCCGGGAGCGCGAGGCCGCCCGTGAAGTCGGCGATCAGCGCGTGCACGCCGAGCCCCGGATGCTCGGCGATCAGCGCCTGCCCGGCCTGGGTGAGGGCGCTCTCGCTGACGTCGACCGGCACATACGTGTGCAGCCCCGGCAGCGCGTCGAGCAGATGGCGGGTCTTCTCGGACGAACCGGACCCCAGCTCGACGAGGGTGCGCGCTCCGGTCGTCGCGGCGATCTCGGGGGCCCGAGCGATCAGGATCTCGCGCTCGGCGCGGGTGGGGTAGTACTCGGGCAGTTCGGTGATCCGGTCGAAGAGCTCGCTGCCGTGGGCGTCGTAGAACCACTTCGGCGGCAGCGTCTTGGGCGTGTGGGTGAGGCCGTGCAGGACGTCGGCGCGCAGCGCGGCGTCCGTGGCGTCCTCGGGCAGGGTGCGGGTGAGAAGGAACGGGCTCACGTGCTGGGCTCCTTGGTGCGTGCGGATGCCAAGGGGTCGTGCGCGCCTTCCTGCGCGTGCGGGTCCTTGAGCGGGGTGAGCAGGACGTCGGTGCGGCTGGCCGCGAGCAGCGTGCGGTCCGGCACCTCGTGCCAGTGCGGGTCGTCGTCGTACGGCTCGGACGCCACGACGGTGCGACGGCCGGGCTCGGCGAGGTACCAGAGGGTGTCGCCCCAGGCCGTCGCGGTGATCGTGTCGCCGTTGGTGAGCAGCAGGTTCAGCCGGGACCCGGGGGCCGCCTCGGCGACCTCCAGGACGGTGTCGGCCAGCGCCTGGCCCTCGTTGTCACCGGCGCGCAGCCGGTGCAGGAGCAGCGCCCAGACGAGCGCCGAGTCGCAGCGGGCCTCCAGGGACAGCAGTGCGGCCGGGGGCAGGCCCGGCACCAGCGGGGCGAGGGAGCCAGGCCAGCCCCGTACGGCGCCGTTGTGGCTGAACAGCCAGCGGTCCGCGGCGAACGGCGCCGCCGCGGCCTCCCCGTCCGCTCCCGCCACGGTGGCGTCCCGTACGGCGCCGAGAAGCGCCGTGCTCCGTACGACCCGGGCCAGGTCCGCGAACGACTGGTCGCCCCAGATCGGTCCGGGGCGCCGGTAGCGCGCGGGCACCGGATCCCCTTCGGCGTACCAACCCACCCCGAAACCATCGGCGTTGACCGTCCCATGCCGCTGCCGGCGTGGCGCCCACGACTGCCGGAACAGACTGTGCGGCGGTTCCACGAGGAGTCGGCCGAGCGGCTCCGGTGGTCCCAGGTAGGCCAGATGACGGCACATCAGAGGCTCCCGTCGCGGGCCGTGCGGAACCCGGAGAAGATCTGCCGCCGGATCGGGTAGTCCCAGTTGCGGAACGTCCCCCGGCAGGCCACCGGGTCCACGGCGAACGAGCCACCGCGCAGCACCTTGTACTCCGGTCCGAAGAACACCTCCGAGTACTCCTTGTACGGGAACGCCGCGAACCCGGGATACGGGGACAGGTCGCTCGACGTCCACTCCCACACGTCACCGATCAACTGCCTTACACCGAGCGGTGACGCCCCCGCCGGATAGCTGCCCGCCGGAGCCGGGCGCAGATGGCGCTGGCCGAGGTTGGCGTGCTCGGGGGTGGGGTCGGCGTCGCCCCACGGGTAGCGCGTGGAGCGGTCGGCCGTCGGGTCGTGACGGGCCGCCTTCTCCCACTCGGCCTCGGTGGGCAGCCGGCGCCCCGCCCAGCGGGCGTACGCGTCGGCCTCGTACCAGCTGACGTGCAGCACGGGTTCGTCGGGCGGTACGACCTCGGTGACGCCGAAGCGGCGCCGCAGCCACTGTCCGCCCTCGTGTCGCCAGAACAGCGGCGCCTCGATGCCGTGCGAGCGGGTGTGGGACCAGCCCTCCGGGGTCCACCAGCGTTCGGTGTCGTAGCCGCCGTCCTCGATGAAGGCCTGGTACGCGGCGTTCGTCACCGGAGTGGTGTCGATGAAGAAGGGCGGGACCTCGCGTCGGTGGGCGGGGCGCTCGTTGTCCAGGGCCCACGGTTCGGTGGACGTGCCCATCGTGAACGGGCCGCCGGGGACCAGGACTTCGGCGGGTCCCGTGAACGGCGGCGCGGGAGCGGGGTCCGGTGCCGTGAGGGCGGCGGGCCCCTTGCGGAGCTGATGGGTGATCAGCATCGTCTCGTCGTGCTGCTGTTCATGCTGCGCGATCATGCCGAACGCGAAGCCCGCCTCGGTCAGCGGCGTGCCCCGGAACGCAGTGCTCCCCAGGACGTCCAGCGCCCGTCCGCGCACCTCTGCGGCGTACTGACGGGCCTCGGCGGGCGGCAGCAGCGGCAGCGAGGGCCGTTCGGCGCGCGGATGCTCGAACGCGTCGTACAGCCCGTCTATCTCGGGGCGCATCGCGTCCCGCCCGGCGACCGCGCGCAGCAGCCACAGCTCCTCCTGGTTGCCGATGTGGGCGAGGTCCCAGACCAGTGGGGACATCAACGGCGAGTGCTGTGCGGTCAGTTCGGGCTCCTCCACGCAGGAGGTCAGGAGCGCCGTGCGGTCGCGGGCCGCGGTCAGCGCGTCGAGCGCGCGCTCCCGGAGCGACTCCGGGTCCGTGGGTGATGCGGGGGCGGTCATGTGCGGATGTCCTTCCCGTCGAGCTGACCGTGGGATCGGCCGTGATGACCATCGGCCTGGTCATGGGCCTGGCCATGGGACTGGCTGTGGGACTGGCTGTGGAAGCGGCTCAGCAGATCGTCCGCGGGGCAGCGGCCCCGGGTCACATAGCGGTCCGTGAACTCCGCGACGGCCTCCCGCACCTCGGCGGTGGCGCCCAGCCGCGGCAACGCCTCGGCGGCAGCCGCGAAACAGATGACGGCGGCCTCGCGCAACTCGGGGTCGGTCAGGCCGTGTCGCGCGGCGTCGTTCCACAGCGGGTTGCACGGAGCGGGCCGCGAATCGGCGCGCTCGGCGAGGGGCTTGACGGTTCGGTAGGCGATCTCCGCCGCCTCCGGGTCGTCGAACAGCGCCGCCGTCACCGCCAGCGGCACGATCCACCCGTCGTCGCCGGGCTGTGCGTCGATCATGCGCAGTTCCAGATGGCCGCGTGGGCGGACCGGCGGGAACAGCGTCGTCAGGTGGTAGTCGAGATCCGCCCGGTCGGGCGGATTCTCGGACCGGGTCCACGCCCGGAAGGTCAGGCCCTCGGGTACGTCCCAGGGGCCGTCCGGCGCGCGGACGCACATCACCGGCGCGTCCAGGACGTGCCGGGCCCAGGCGGCGCGCGGATCGCCGCCGAGCGGGGGCGCGGCGGACCGTCCCGGGTCCATGGCCGCCCACAGGGACTGCCGTGTGGAGCGCCAGCCCGTGTAGCGGCCGCGGGCCACCGGCGAGTGCGCGAACGCGGCCACCAGGACCGCGCCCAACTGGTGCGCCAGCCACCAGCGGCGCCCGTGCCCGAGCGGGCCCGGCTCCTCGTAGCCGGCGTCCAGACACACCTGGACCGAGGCGGAGGAGCACATCATGGCCCGCCCCTCCGGGCCCGCCCGGTCGAGGTACCGCTCCATGGCGTCGTAGCGCGGCTCATGAAGATAGCGGCTCGGGGGGTTCCAGGGGTCGTGGCCGTACCCGCTGAGGCCGAGATCCGCCTCGCGCAGTACCGCGCGTACCGCGTCGAGGTCGGCCGAGACGGACCCGATGCACTCCATCAGGGAGGCGGCGGGAAGGGAGCTCAGCTCCAGCTGTCCGCCGGGTTCGACGGTGAGCGCCGAACGCAGGGGCAGGGTCCGCAGTGCGGCGTAGGCCGCTTGGAGTCGTTCGGGTGATGCCGGGAGCTGCGGCTGTCGCAGCTCGTGGACGAGCAATTCCACTTCGACACCGAGGGTACGAGGCGGTCCGGTCTTGAAGCAGATGCCTCGGACCAGCGCCTCCACCTCGGCCTCGGTGACGGCGGAGCGGCGCTCCGTACAGTCACTCACCGAATCGGACATGTCGGGATCCTCCTGAGATTCCACCATGCCGCCGGCCCGACGTCTGTGGTGCCGGACCGGCATCGCTCGTCCCACCCAAGACCCTCTAGGCGGTTCGCGCAAGGGTGCAAATCGTCGCCCGCGGGTCCCGGAGGCGCTGTTTGCCGGGCCGCGAGCCGGTGTTTACGAGGCTGGGAAATTCCGTTGCGCCGTAGGACCAGCATCGCTCACGATGCGTTCATGAGCACGACGGGGGAAACGGCGGGGGAAATGACGGGGGAAGCTACGGAGGAGATCGCGAGGGGCGTCCTCGTGGCGCGCACGGGGGTCGCGCCATGAGCGCGCGCCTGCGTGCGCTCGCGCAGCACACGGAGGAGATCGTCGCGGCGGGCGGGTACCGCGCGTCCGACGGACGCGCGGTGTCGATCGCCGCGGCGGTCGAGGCCGCACGGGCGGGAACACGGATGTACGGTCCTGGACCGGTCGAGGCACCGGCCGGCGGTCCCGCGAGCGCACCGCGAGAGAGCACGCTGTTCGAGGTGACGGGCGAGAGCAGTCTGGAAGCCGCTCGACGGCTCGTGCGCGAGGGCGCGGGGCGCCCGGCGGATCCGGTCGCCGTCCTGAACTTCTCCTCGGCGCGCAACCCGGGTGGCGGCTTCCTGAACGGCGCCCAGGCCCAGGAGGAGGCCCTGTGCCGGGCCTCCGCGCTGTACACGTGTCTGCTGCGGGTCCGGGAGTTCTACGACCACCACCGCGCCCACCGGGATCCGTTCTACACGGACCGTGTCATCCACTCACCCGCCGTGCCCGTCTTCCGCGACGACCGCGGAGGTCTGCTCGAGGAGCCGTACACGGTCGGATTCCTGACCGCCGCGGCCCCCAACGCCGGAGTCGTCCGGCGTACGGCCCCGGGGCGCGCGCCGGAACTGCGACGCGCCCTGGCCGTCCGTGCCGAGCGTGTCCTGGAGACCGCCGCGGCCCACGGCTACCGCCGGCTGGTGCTGGGCGCGTGGGGCTGCGGCGTCTTCCAGAACGATCCGGCGCAGGTGGCGGGGGCGTTCCACGGCCTGCTGGTCAAGGGCCGCTTCGAAGGTGCGTTCGATCATGTGGCGTTCGGAGTCCTGGACCGTACGAGGGACCAGGCGACGCGAGGCTCCTTCGAGCAGGCGTTCGCATCCGAGCTCCGGAGGCCGGTGACCCGCCCCGTTTGAGGACCCAGGGGCCCTCAACGCCAGCCGTACCGCTCCTGCAGCCGGCGCACCACCGAATTGAACCGCATCCGATCCAGCGCACAGGCCTCCCGCCGCATCCCGTCCTCGTGCAGCCGCAGGACCCGGTCCACATCCACCCAAGAGTCCCGCCCCGACTGGTCCCACGGCCCGCGCCCGATCGGCACCCACTCGCGGTCCCCGTCGTGCCGCTTGCTCGACAACTGGACGGCGAGCAGGGTGCCGGCGTCCTCGCGGGCGACGACGAGCACCGGACGGTCCTTGCCCCGCCCGTCGTTCTCCTCGAACGGCACCCACGTCCAGACGATCTCGCCGGGATCGGGGTCGCCGTCGTGCGCGGGCGAGTACTCCGTCCGCACCCGGCCCACCTCGCGAGGTTCGGCCTCAGTGGTGGCGGACGGACCGTAGCGGCCGGGAATGTCTTCGGCGGTGTCATCGGTAAAGGCAGTCACGCGGCCCACGTTAGAGCCTGCCCCGCCCAACCCGAGGAGCGGGTGGCCGAGATGGCGAACTACCAGAGCCGGGCCGCGTGTTGGAGGCGGTCGCGGACCCGTACGACGTCCGGGTTGGCGTCGGCTCCGGGGCGTTGGACGAGGAAGATGGTGTTGAGGGGACAACGTCGCCGACATCGGCTTCCCCCAGGGCGGCGGCCCCGAGCTGACGGACGGCATCCACTTCAGCTTCGGCACCTTCGGCTTCCCGCCGCTGGACGCGCACGTCGTGGAGTTCCAGGCGCCCGCCGAGGGCACCCCGGGGCGGCTGTCCTGGACCGCGAAGCAGGACGGCACCCCCCGAGGAGCGGCTCGACGTCCTGCACGCCTGGCTGGTGGAGGACCTGCCCGGCGGCCGGGTCCGCATCCTCACCCAGGAGACCCAGATCGGCCGACCCGCGGCCGCACTCGCCGAAGAGCGGCCGAACCCGATACTGAACGGCCACCAGGCCTGGCTCGACGGCCTGGTCGGCGCCGCGGCCAAGTAGTCGGGGCGGAGAGTCGAACCGCCCGCAAAGAGCGGGCGACGAGGGACTGGAACACCCTCGTCGCCCCGCCGGGATCAGTCCCCGGCGTTCTCACCCTGCGTCACTGCTTGCCGTCCCCCTCCACCGGCACCTTCTCCGTGCGCGGCGGTACGACCCCGTTGAGCCCGGCGGCGCCGTTGCTCCCCGTACCGTTGCCGGCCGTCCCGTCAGGGTTCATCGACGAGAGCAGCTGACGGGCGAGGCCGAGGCCCGTGCCGCCCATGGTGAGCGCCTTGGCGAACAGGTCCGACATGCCGTCGGCGCCGTTGAGCAGCACCATGTGGTCGACGTTCCCGAACGCGCTGGCGCCCGCCTGGACGATCTCCGGCCAGTTCTCGGCGAGCTGCTGGGCGACCACCGCCTCCTGGTTCTCGGCGAGGGCCGCGGCCCGCGCCTTGATGGCCTCCGCCTCCGCGAGACCCTGCGCCCGGGTCGCCTCGGCCGCCGCGAGACCCTTGGCCTGAGCCGCCGCTGCCTCGGCCTCACCCGTGGCCCTGGTCGCCGTCGCGGCGGCCGCACCCCGGGCCTTCGTCGCCTCGGCCTCCGCGTTGGCGGCCGCCTTGACCCGGTTCGCCTCGGCCGCGGCCGCGAGCTCGGTCTCCTTGGCCTTGGCCTCGGCCGCCGAGATACGCGCGTCACGTTCGGCCTCGGCACGGGCCCGCGTCTCGTACGCCTGGGCGTCCGCCGGCTTGCGGACGTCCGCCTGGAGCTGCTGCTCCCGACGGAGGGCGTCGAGCTCGGCGATCCGGGTCTCCTGCACGACGACGTCCTGCCGGGCCGCGGCGTCCGCGAGCGGTCCGGCCTGCCGGGCCTTCGCTGCCGCCTTGTCGCGCTCGGCCTGGTAGCCGGCCTGGAGGATCTCGCTGTCCCGGGTCGCCTCCGACATCCGGGCCGCGGCCTTCTGCTCGGCCTCGGTGGCGAGACGGTTCGCCTCCGCCTGCGCGATGCGCGCGTCCCGCTGTACGGCGGCGGCGTGCGGCATCGCGAGGTTCTTGATGTACCCGGTCGGGTCCTCGATCTCGTGGATCTGCAGCGAGTCGACGATCAGACCGAGCTTCTCCATCTCCGTACCGCACGCGGCCCGGGTCTGGCCGGTCAGTTTCTCCCGGTCGCGGATCATGTCCTCGACGGTCAACCCGCCGACGATGGACCGCAGATGACCGGCGAACACGTTGTGCACCCGCTCCGACATCATCTTCTGCTGGTCGAGAAAGCGACGCCCCGCGTTGGCGATCGACACGAAGTCGTCGCCCACCTTGAAGATGACCACGCCCCGCACCTTCAGCGGAATGCCCTGGGTGGTCACACAGTCCACGTGCAGCTCGGTCTCGTTGAGGTCGAGCGAGATCTTCCGTACCGCCTGAACACCCGGCAGCACCAGCGTGCCGCGCCCCGTCACGATGCGGAAACCCATACCCTCTTCAAGGCCTTCGGTCCGATGCTTCGAACCGGAGATGATCAGTGCTTCGTTGGGCTCCGCGACACGCCACATGAGCTTGAAGACCACAACGATGAAGATCAGTGCGAGGACAACAGCCCCCGCCACGACGCCGACAACCATCGGCATACGCCCCCTTTGGATGGTGCCCTATCGGCACCGAACGAAGGGAGTGTGCTCCTGTGCAAGACCGGGGTACAGACGCTGACGGATCCTTGTTGCAATCTTGACGCACACCGCTCTCACCTGGGGTGGAGCGTGCACAGACGAGCCGTCAACTGTCGTACGCGGCCGATACGTACACCGTGCGCGGCGGCAGGTACTCGACCACCATCACCACCGTGCCGCACTCGATCCGCTCCTTCGAGGCGGCCGGGTACGCGAGGAAGTGCTCGGCGCCGCCGCGGACCCGGACGATCACCTCACCGACGAGCCCGGGTCCGACCGTGCCGGTCACCCGCCCCATCAACCCGACCATCGAAGCATCGTCCATGGGCCCAGAGTACGGCCGGAATCCCCTGGTCAGTGCCTTCGCGGCGAACTCGCTCACCGGCACGCGCCCGAACCCGCTCACCGGGACGTGCGGTGAACTCGCCTACACCGCGGGAGAGTCCGCGGGCGCCCCGTGCGGCGGCCAGTGCTCGTGCCAGCGCTGGTCGGCCTCCAACTGGGCGGCGAGCGAGACGAGCAGGGGTTCGCTGTTCGCCGGACCGAGGAGCTGGGCGCCGACCGGCAGGCCGCCGTCGACGAAACCCGCGGGGACGTTCACACCGGGCCAGCCCAGGATGTTCCACGGCCAGGCGTAGGGGCAGGCGGCGATCATGGCCCGGTCGGTGCCGAGGCCGCTCAGGTCCGCCATCGAGCCGATGCGCGGCGGGGGAGCGGCCGTCGTCGGCGCGAGCAGGACGTCGTACGTGTCGAAGAGCGCGCCGATCCGCCGGTGCAGGGTCGCCTCGGCGCGCCGGGCCACGCGCAGGGGCGCGCCGCCGAGCAGTCGGCCGAGCCGGGCCGCGCCCAGGGTCCGCCGGTCGAGGAGGTGCGGGTGCGGCAGGTCGCGCACCCGCTCGGCGATCCCGGCCGTCGCGCGCGGGATGAACGTGAGCCCGATCTGCCCGTACCGCGGCTCGGCCTCCTCCACCGTGTGGCCGAGCTCCGCGAGCCGCTCCGCGAGCGCGACCACGCGCGCCCGTACGACGGGGTCCAGGCGTGCGGGCAGCGCTGTGAACGGCGGTTTCAGCGACAGCGCGATCCGCAGCCGGCCCGGCTCGCGGCCCACCGCGTCGGCGACCCGCAGCGCGGGCGGGCGGTGCAGATCGCCGTCGTGGTTGCCGCTCGCCGCGTCCAGGAGCAGGGCGGCGTCCGCGACCGTACGGGCGAGGGTGCCGTTGACCGTGATGCCCTGGAAGGACTCCGCGCGCGGCCAGGTCGAGATCCGGCCCCGCTGCGGCTTGATGCCGATGAGATGGGTCCAGGAGGCCGGGATACGGACCGAGCCCGCCCCGTCCGAGCCCAGCGCCGCCGGGACAAGGCCGGCCGCGACCGCCGCCGCCGAGCCGCCGGACGAGCCGCCCGGGGTGTGCTCGGCGTGCCAGGGGTTGCGGGTGGCGCCGAAGGCGGGCCCCTCGGTGAACGGCCACTGGCCGAGCTCGCAAGTGTTGGTCTTGCCGATGACGATCGCCCCGGCCGCGCGCAGCCGGCGTACCGCCTCCCCGTCCTCGGCCTCGGGCGGGAACACCCCCCGGCAGCCGAACGCGGTCGGCTCGCCCGCCACGTCCATGTCGTCCTTCACCGCCACCGGCACCCCGAGCAGGGGCCTGCGCGCTCCGGCGGCGAGTTCCCTGTCCGCCGCGTCGGCCTCGGCGAGCGCCGCTTCGGCGCGCACCACCCGGAAGGCGTTCAGGGAGTGCTGGGTCGCCTCGATCCGGGACAGCGCCCGCTCGACCAGCTCACGTGCGCTCACCTCCCCGTGGGCGAGGGCGCGCGCACACTCCGCCAGACCTGCGGCACGGTCGTGAGCCATACGGGACCACCTCCGGAGCACGTCGTCAACCGCACGGTAACCGCACCACGGGCCATCCCGCACGGGATGCGGAAGTTCCCTCATGGAAGCGGGTGTTCCGGCATGACGGGCCCACGAGGTTCCCCCGGCGCGAAGGGACGCGCGGGCTTTCTGCGAGGATGCGGGACGTCATGGTGCAGATACCGAAGCAGCCCGTCCCGCCGTCGCCCGCACAACGACCCGTGCCGACGAGTGCCGATGTGGCACGCCTGGCGGGCGTGTCCCGGGCCACCGTCTCGTACGTACTGAACAACACCAGCGCCGTCCGGATCAGCGAGCCCACCCGCCGCCGCGTCCACGAAGCGGCCGAGGAACTCGGGTACGTTCCGCACGCCGCCGCCCGCTCCCTGCGCGCCGGGCACAGCCGTATGGTCCTGATGCCCACGCCGAGCGTGCCCGTGGGACCGCTCTACAGTCAGTTCCTCAACGAACTTCAGTGGGCGCTGGGCCGTCTGGATTACACCGTCGTCCAGTACGGCAGTGTCGGCCTGCACGGCGACGACGCCGCCCGCGCTTGGGCGGAGCTGCGGCCGGTCGCCGTGCTGGTGCCCGGCAGCGACCTCGGCCCGCAGGGCGTGGCCGTCCTCAAGCGCTCCGGCGCCCGGGCCGTCGTCACGCTCGGACCCGAGCGCGTCGAGGGCGCGCACGCGCTGCTCATGGACCACGACAAGGTCGGCCACAGCGCGGGCGTCCACCTGCTGGCCCGCGGCCGCCACCGGATCGGTGTCGTGGTGCCCGAGGAACCCGGCCTGGAGATCTTCTCCAGGTCCCGGCTCGACGGCGTACGCCGGTCCCTGACCGGCACCGACGCCACGGCGACGGAGCTGTCGCTCGCGTACGAGGAGGGGGCCGCCGCCCGGCTGGCGGCGCGTTGGCGAGCGCTCGGCCTCGACGCCGTGTTCGCCTACAACGACGAGTACGCCATGCTGCTGATGCGCGCCCTCCAGGAGGAGGGCGTCGGCATCCCCGACGAGACGGCCGTGATCGGCGCCGACGACCTCATGCTCGGGCGACTGCTGCGGCCCCGCCTCAGCACCGTCCACATCGAACTGCCGTCCGGGCGCGACCTCGCGGAACTGGTCGACCGGGTGGTGCGTGAACCCGGCGCGACGCCCGAGAGCCACGAGGTACTGGGCGCGCGGGTGGTGCACCGCGACTCGACCTGAGAGAGGCTGTAGCTGGTCCCCGGCCACAGCTCACCCGTTCGGGCCGCATCCGGCCTGCCCGGGCCGGATCGGATGTGTTCCGGTCGGATCGCGGACGTATCGGCCGGATCAGGTACGGGAGGTGCGCCATGCGGACCACGGTCGGCATCATCGGCGGCGGCCCCGCCGGGCTGCTGCTGGCCAGGCTGCTGCACCGCGAGGGCATCGACTGCGCCGTACTGGAGAGCAGGTCGCGCGCCCACGTCGAGCACCGCCAGCGCGCCGGGATGCTGGAGCCGGGCACGGTCGACGCCCTGCGCTCGTGCGGAGCCGCCGACCGTCTGGACGCCGAAGGCCTGATCCACCGCGGCATCGAACTGCGCTTCGACCGCGAGCGCCACCACATCGACTTCTCCGCCCTCACCGGCGGCCGCACCGTCACGATCTACGCCCAGACGGAGATCGTGAGGGACCTGATCGCCCTCCAACTCGCCGCCGGGCCACCGCTGTTGTTCGATGCCGAGGCCCGCGCGATCGAGCGGCCGAAAAGCGACGGGCCGGTCGTACGCTTTGTGCACGAGGGTCGCGAACAGACCCTGAGCTGCGCCTATGTGGTGGGCTGCGACGGCCACCACGGCATCTCGCGCAGCGCCTTCCCCGCCGACGGGAGCCGCACGTACGCGCACGACTACCCCTACTCCTGGCTCGGGATCCTCGCCGATGTGCCGCCCTCCGGCGAGGAGTTGATCTACGCGCGGGGTGCCGGCGGCTTCGCCCTGCACAGCATGCGCTCACCGCTCGTGTCCCGGCTGTACTTACAGGTCCCGAACGGCACCGACGTCGCCGACTGGCCCGACGAGCGCATCTGGGACGAACTCGGCGCGCGCTTCGCGGTCGACGGCGACTGGCGCCTGCGACGCGGCCCCATCACCTCCAAGTCGGTGACGCCGATGCGGAGTTACGTCCACGAGCCGATGAGCCACGGGCGGCTCTTCCTCGCCGGGGACGCCGCGCACATCGTGCCGCCGACCGGGGCCAAGGGCCTCAACCTCGCCGTCTCGGACGTACGGGTGCTGGCCCGCGGACTCATCGAGTCGCATCGCACGGGATCGACACAACTCCTCAATCGCTACTCGGACTTGTGCCTCGAGCGGGTGTGGCAGGCCACGCGCTTCTCGTACGACATGACTAGGATGTTGCACGCTCAACCAACTGGGGATGCCTTCGACCACCGGATCCAGCTCGCCCGGCTGCGCCGGGTCACGGCATCCCGCCACGCGGCCGCCGAACTGGCCGCGAACTACACGGGACTGCCGCTGGGACCGTGAGTCCCGGTGGCGAACAGTGAACGATCGGAGAGCCGACATGCCGCTGCTCGACCCCAAGACCTGGCAGTCCCGCACCCTGGCGGGCGGTGAGTACGCCGTCACCGAGCCCGCCACCGGTGACACGCTGGCCACGGTCACGCTCGCCGCCGCCGAGGACGTCGCCACGGCCGCGCGGGACGCCCGCGCCGCCCAGGCCGAGTGGGCGAAGGCGCCGCACTTCGTCCGCGCCGCCGTCCTGCGCAAGGCCGGCGACCTGTTCGCCGCGCACGCCGACGAACTGCGCGAATGGATCGTGCGCGAGTCCGGCTCCATCCCGGGCAAGGCCGACTTCGAACTGCACGTCGCGGCCCAGGAGTGCTACGAGGCCGCCGCCCTCGCCTCCCGCCCGAGCGGCCAGATCCTCCCCTCCGAGGCGCCACGTCTGTCGTACACGCGGCGCGTCCCGGTCGGCGTGGTGGGCGTGATCTCCCCCTTCAACGCCCCGCTGATCCTCTCGATCCGCTCGGTGGCCCCGGCGCTCGCACTCGGCAACGCCGTGGTCCTGAAGCCGGACCCGCGCACCGCGGTGTGCGGCGGTCTCGCGCTCGCCGCCGTCTTCGCCGAGGCGGGTCTCCCGGAGGGTCTGCTGCACGTCCTGCCCGGCGGCCCGGAGGCGGGCCGGGCGCTGGTCGCGGACCCGAACGTACCGGTGATCTCCTTCACCGGATCGACCGCCGCCGGACGTGCGGTGGGCGAGACGGCGGGCCGCCTCCTCAAGCGTGTCCACCTGGAGTTGGGCGGGAACTCGGCACTGATCGTCCTGGAGGACGCCGACATCGATGCGGTGATCTCCACGGCCGCGTGGGGCTCGTTCTTCCACCAGGGCCAGATCTGCATGACGACGGGCCGCCACCTCGTCCACGCCTCCCTCTACGAGGAGTACGTCGAGCGACTCGCCGCCAAGGCCGACTCGCTCGCCGTCGGCGACCCGCACCGCGCGCAGGTGCATCTCGGGCCCATCATCGACAGCGCCCAACTCGCCAAGATCCAGGGGCTGGTGGAGTCCAGCACGGCGCGCGGAGCGAAGCTGGCGGCCGGCGGCACGCACGAGAAGCTGTTCTACCGGCCGACCGTCCTCGCGGGCGTCGACGACGCGACGCCCGCGTACGCGGAGGAGGTCTTCGGCCCGGTGGCGCCCGTACGTTCCTTCGCGGACGCCGACGAGGCCGCGGCCCTCGCCGCCGCGGGACCGTACGGCCTGTCGCTGGGCATCGTCACCCGGGACACCGCGCGCGGCCTGGACCTGGCCGAGCGCATCCCGACCGGGATCGCCCACATCAACGACCAGACCGTCAACGACGAGGCCGTGGCCCCGTTCGGCGGGATCGCCGCCTCCGGCACCGGCGCCCGCTTCGGCGGTGAGGCCAACCTGGAGGCCTTCACCGACGTGCGCTGGACGACGGTGCGCGGCGACGTGGCGCCGTACCCGTTCTGACGGAAGGGGCGTGCGGTCCTTGTCGCCCTGCGCGACTCACTCGCCCTGCGCGACTCACTCGCCCTGCGCGACTCACTCGCCCCGCGGGACTCACTCGCCCTGCGGGGCCTGCTGGGCCTGCTGCTCCGCGATGGACTTGCGGACCTCGTCCATGTCCAGCTTCCGGGCCTGTCCGATGACGTCCGTCAGGGCGGCCTCGGGCAGTGCCCCGGGCTGGGCGAAGATCGCGACCTGGTCGCGGACGATCATCAGCGTCGGGATCGACTGGATGTCGAAGGCGGCGGCCAGCTCCGGCTGCGCCTCCGTGTCGACCTTCGCGAACACCAGGTCAGGGTTGGCCTCCGCGGCCTTCTCGTAGACCGGGGCGAACTGACGGCACGGCCCGCACCAGGAGGCCCAGAAGTCGATCAGGACGAACTCGTTGTCCGTGACCGTCTGGTCGAAGTTCTCCTTGGTCAGCTCCATCGTGCTGCTCATGGCGTGGCTACCTCTTCCTGATGTCGGGCCTCGGGCGAAGCCGGTGTGCACAACGCAGCCCCTGGGCGGCGTATTCCGCGCGCGTACCCGTGTGGCCACCACGCACACCAACAACCAGACTGGGGCCATGACGGAAACGGAATCCATCACTTACGACGTCGTGGTGCTCGGGGCCGGGCCCGTGGGGGAGAACGTCGCCGACCGCGCACGCGCGGCCGGCCTCTCCACCGCGGTCGTGGAGAGCGAGCTGGTCGGCGGCGAGTGCTCGTACTGGGCCTGCATGCCCAGCAAGGCCCTCCTGCGCCCGGTCATCGCCCGCGCCGACGCCCGCCACGTACCCGGCCTCAGCCACGCGGTACAGGGCCCCCTCGACGTCCCCGCGGTCCTCGCCCACCGCGACTACTACACCTCCCACTGGAAGGACGACGGACAGGTCGACTGGCTGAACAGCATCGGCGCCGTCCTCCACCGCGGCCACGGCCGCCTGGCCGGACCGCGCAAGGTGAGCGTCGACGGGCCCGACGGCGAGCGGCAGGTGCTCACCGCCCGGCACGCGGTCGCCGTCTGCACCGGCAGCCGCGCCCTGCTCCCCGACCTGCCGGGGCTCGACCAGGTCCGGCCCTGGACCAGCCGTGAGGCCACCAGCGCGCACGAGGTGCCGGGCCGGCTCATCGTGGTGGGGGGCGGTGTCGTCGCCGTCGAGATGGCCACGGCCTGGCAGGCGTTCGGCTCCCAGGTCACCGTCCTCGTCCGAGGCAAGGGGCTGCTGCCCCGTATGGAGCCCTTCGCCGGTGAGCTGGTCGCCGAGTCGCTGAAGGAGGCCGGCGCGGACGTCCGCACCGGCACTTCGGTTACCGCGGTGACGCGCGAGGGCTCCACGGTGGTGGCCCTCACGAACACCGGTGACCGCATCGAGGCCGACGAGATCCTCTTCGCCACCGGGCGCGCGCCTCGCACCGACGACCTCGGCCTCGACACGATCGGGCTTGAGCCGGGCTCCTGGTTCGACGTCGACGACAGCCTGCGGGTGACCGGCAGCGACTGGCTGTACGCGGTCGGCGACGTGAACCACCGCGCACTCCTCACCCACCAGGGCAAGTACCAGGCCCGGATCGCGGGCGCCGCCATCGCCGCCCGTGCCGCCGGGGTGCCCCTCCTGGAGACGGACCCCTGGGGCGCACACTCGGCGACCGCCGACCACGGGGCCGTCCCCCAGGTCGTCTTCACCGACCCCGAGGCCGCGGCCGTCGGTCTCTCCCTCGCCGAGGCCGAGCGCGCGGGCCTGCGCGTCCGCGCCGTCGACGTCGACATGTCCTCCGTGGCGGGCGCGGGCCTGTACGCGGACGGCTACCGCGGCAAGGCCCGCATGGTCGTCGACACCGACCGCGAGATCCTGGTGGGCCTCACCCTGGTCGGCCCCGGCGTCGGCGAACTCATCCACTCGGCGACGATCGCCATCGCCGGCGAGGTCCCGATCAGCCGCCTGTGGCACGCGGTCCCGTCGTACCCGACGGTGAGCGAGGTATGGCTGCGGCTACTGGAGATGTACCGGGACGCGTAGCCGACGCTGCGAGGGTTCACCCGTTCGGCGCCAGCCGCTCGGGTCACGGCGGTTCGGTGTCGGGCCGTCCGGGATTGCCGGGTCGGGTCCCGTCGGTCGGGTGCCGGGGGCTGGATCCCGACGGTCTCGGGTCCGGCCGTCCGGGACCGGGCGTCCGGGACCGGGCGTCCGGGTCCGGTGGTTCGGGCTCCGTGCCGGGGTGGGGTGGGCTGTGGTGTTCAGGGGCCGTACGCGTACGTCGCCGCCGACCGGACGCCGACCGGACGCCGACCGGTCGTCACCGGCCCGACCGTCTGGGTCGGCAGGGTCGACGCTCGGCGCTGGGCCCGGGGGGCGTCCCGCCTCTCCGTCAGGCCGGCATCGCCCGGACCGCCTGGCGGTGAGCGGTGGGCGCTGGGCGCTGGGCGGGCCGCCCGCACGGCGGCCCCCGTCGCTCCCGCAGCCGGACCCCCTTCGCCGGAGGCCCCACGGCACGCGCCTCAGTCGGGCAGGGCGAAGCCCAGGGTCGCAGCGGCCTCCGCCGGCGTCGGCTGCGACCAGCGCTCCGCCATCGCCTGGTTGGAAGACAGCGAGCGCAACTCCGCACGGTCGAGGTAGAGCACGCCGTCCAGGTGATCCGTCTCGTGCTGGACGATCCGCGCGGGCCACCCCGTGAAGACCTCGTCGACCGCGCGGCCCCGCTCGTCCCGCGCCGTCAGCCGGACCTCGGCGTGCCGGGCCACCACGGCCTGCCACCCCGGCACGCTCAGGCACCCCTCGAAGAACACGGCCCGCCCCGCACCGACCCCCTCGTACGACGGATTCACCAGCACCCGGAACGGCTGCGGCACCCGCCCGCGCACCACCCGCACCTCCTCGGAGACCGGCGCCGGATCCTCGATGACCGCGATCCGCAGTGGCACGCCGACCTGCGGTGCCGCGAGACCGACGCCCGGCGCCGCGTGCATGGTGGCGCGGAGGGCGGCGACGAAGCGGGTCAGGAGTCCCGGGTCGAGCTGGCCGTCGAAGGGCTCGGCGGGGCGGCGCAGCACCGGGTCCCCGGCGGAGACGATGGGCAACGGGCCTTCATGGGCGAGGAGTTCCTCTACCAGGTCGCTCAGGGAGCGGGAGGCGCTGGGGTCACGTTCGGATGCCATCGCGCCAGGATGCCAAGACGGATCGCGCCAAGCGAGGCGGCGCCAGGCGCGTCTCCCAGGTCCCCGTGCGTCCATGCGTGTGACTCAGGCCACATGGCACCCCGGGAACTCGACGTGCCCGCGCCCCGACTTCTGGACCACCACGGACCAACAACAGGCCGAGAGCCCAACTCCCCGGCCCACGGCCCGAGTCCGTCCCGTCCCCGTTCCCTCGCGTCCCCGTCCGCATCCCCACCCCGTCCCACCGGAGAAGCCCGCCCATGTCCACCGCTCCCACGACCACGACGGACGAGTCCCCCGAAGCCGTCGCCCCGGCCCCTTCCAGAAAGGCCGCGCTGCGTCCCCTGATCCTGCGCCTGCACTTCTACGCCGGAATACTCGTCGCCCCGTTCCTGCTGGTCGCGGCTTTGACCGGCTTCCTCTACGCCGCCTCGTACCAGGCCGAGAAGATCGTGTACGCGCATGAACTGAACGTCCCGGTGGGCGACCACAAGCTGCCGCTGTCCGAGCAGGTGGCCGCCGCCCGCAAGGCCCACCCGCAGGGCACGGTCTCCGCCGTACGACCGTCGCCGGAGGCGGACGCGACGACCAGGGTGCTGCTCTCCGGCGTCCCGGGTGTCGACGAGGGGCACACCTTCGCGGTGTTCGTCGACCCGTACACCGCGAAGGTGCGGGGAGCGCTGGAGCAATACGGCTCCACCGGCGCGCTCCCGCTGCGCACCTGGATCGACGAGCTCCACCGTGATCTGCACCTCGGCGAGAACGGCCGCCTCTACAGCGAACTCGCCGCGAGCTGGCTGTGGGTGATCGCGGGCGGCGGGCTGGTGCTGTGGTTCACCCGGCGGCGCGCCCAGCGCAAGGTGCGGGGCGTGTCCGGGCGTCGCCGCACCCTCGGGCTGCACGGCACCGTCGGCGTGTGGGCGGCGGCCGGGTTCTTCTTCCTCTCGGCGACCGGTCTGACCTGGTCGACCTACGCCGGCGCCAACATCGACGAGCTCAGGACCTCGCTCGGCCAGGCGACCCCCTCGGTGTCCGCGTCGGTGGCGGCCGGCGGAGAGCACGCGGGCCACACCGGCACGGGCTCCGGCGGCACCACGGCCACCACCACGCCCCAGGACCTCGACAAGATCCTCGCGGCCGCCCGTGCCGAGGGCCTCGGCGACCCCGTCGAGATCGTCGTACCCGCCGACGCCTCCACCGCGTACGTGGTCAAGCAGGTCCAGCGCAGCTGGCCCGAGAAGCAGGACTCCGTGGCCGTGGACCCGACGACCGGCAAGGTCACCGACGAACTCCGCTTCGCCGACTACCCGCTGCTCGCCAAGCTGACCCGCTGGGGCATCGACGCCCACAGCGGCGTCCTCTTCGGCCTCGTCAACCAGATCGCCCTGATGGCCCTCGCGCTCTGCCTGGTCCTGCTGATCGTGTGGGGCTACCGCATGTGGTGGCAGCGCGGCCGCGCCTCCGCGTTCGGCCGCCCCATCCCGCGCGGCGCCTGGCAGCAGGTCCCGCCGCCGATCCTCGTCCCACTCATGGCGGCCGTCGCCGTGCTCGGCTACTTCGTCCCGCTGCTCGGCATCCCGCTCGCTCTGTTCGTCGCCGTGGACGTCGTCCTCGGCGAGATCGCGTACCGCCGTGGCAAGCGCACCCATGGAGGCCAGGTAGCGTGATCGGGTAGAGGAACGCCGGAGGGAGACGGACATGGCGCAGCGCGACCGCGAGGACCCGCACCGGCCTTCCAGGCGCCGCGGGCAGGGCGAGTTGGAGAGCCAGGTGCTCGGCGCGCTGCGCGAGGCCGAGGCCCCGGTGACCGCCGCCTGGGTGCAGGAACGTCTCGGCGGCGACCTTGCCTACACCACCGTCGTCACCATCCTGACCCGGCTGCTCGCCAAGAACGCGGTGGCCCGCGAACGGCGCGGACGCTCCTTCGTATGGCGGCCCACCGCCGACGTCGCGGGCCTGGCCGCGCTCAAGATGCGCCGGCTCCTCGACGGCGAGAGCGATCGAGAGGCCGTCCTCGCCAGCTTCGTCACCGCGCTGCCGCCGGACGACGAACAGGTTCTGCGCGCGCTCCTGGAGGCGGCCCAGGCGACGGATGGGACCGATGTGGCGGATGGGACCGACGGGGCGCCCGGCGATACGGAAGACTGACGTCGCATGGGGGTTTTCGTCTTTCTGCCGCTCGTCCTGCCACTCAGTGCCTGGCCCGGTGGCGCGCCTGGCCGAACTGCGGCTGCATCCGCGGACGGCCACCCGGCTGCTGACGGCGGTCGCCACCGTCATGGCCCTGTGCAAGCTTGCTCACCGAACCGCAGCACCCGGTGGGGGACCTTCAGATCCCCGCCGACCGGATCACCTCGGTCCCCGCCGACGCCGCGATCGACGTCGTACTCGGCGTCGCCGGGGACAGCGACCGCACCCGCCTGCTGGTCCGCGACGGAGCCACGGTCCTCGGCTCGGTGCACGCCCGTGACGCCCTGGTCGCCCGCGCCCAGGGCCGGGCCGCGCTCGCCCGCGACCTGGCCCGCCCCGTCCCGGAGCTGTCACCGCACGATACGGTCGCGCACGCCGTCGAACAACTCCGCCTGCACCGCGCCTCCCTCGCCGTCGTACGCGACGACGCGGGTCGGCTGACCCGCCTGGTCAGCCTGGACGACCTACTGGCACGGCTGTTGGAGCCGCGCGCGGCGTGACACGACGAAGAGGCCGGGTGCCGTCGCTGTGGCCGGTCACCTCGATGACCGGCCACGGCGCTGAGGCACCCGGCCTCTTCGTCCTGCTCTCAGAGAGATTCACGCTCTCGGGGGAGGTTCACGTCCTGAGCGGGCGTTCACACCTGCTCGAAGTCACCCGCGAGCGCGGAGGCGATGCGCAGGTGTGACTCGGCCTCGTCGTGACGACCCTGGCGCTGGAGCGTGCGACCGAGCATCAGCCGGGCGTAGTGCTCCACCGGGTCACGCTCGACGAGTGCGCGCAACTCGGTCTCCGCGCGGCGCAGTTGTGCCGAGTGGTAGTACGCGCGGGCCAGCAGCAGGCGCGGTCCGGTCTGCTCCGGCACCTCATCCACAAGGCCGCCCAGAACCCGCGCCGCACCGGCGTAGTCCTTGGCGTCGAAGAACAGCTGCGCCCGCTCCCAGCGCTCCGCGGCCGTCCCCTGGTCGTAGTACTTCGTGTCCACTGCTGGCCTCCTTCGACTGGCAGAACTTCACCAGGTGGTTGAATATTCCACCACCCTTGCCGGGGGCGTCATGCGCCGGCCAGTACCGCGTTGGCCCGCTCCGTCAGCAGAGTCAGCACGCGCCCTGCCGTCGCCAGGTCCTCGGCGGGGATGTCCGCGTACAGCCGGGCCGCGATCTCGTTCCCGCCCGTGCGGATCTCCTCGAACACCTTACGGCCGTGCTCGGTGAGCGACACCAGCTCGGCGTCCGTCTCCGCCAGCAGTTTGAGGGCCGTCATCTCCTCGACGGTCTCCTCGGCCACCGACTCCTCGATCTTCAGTGCCCCGGTCAGCCGGCCCACGAGCCGGCCGCGCTCGAGGGTGCCGCCCTGGTCCGAGACGGCCCGCAGTGCCACCGACTGGTTGAAGGTGCTTCCGACACGCGCCAGCACGGTCTCCAGGGCCGCACGGCTCGCGTAGTGGGCCAGCCCTATGACCTGGCCGTTGACCGGGGGAGTGGGAATGCTCATGGCTACTCCTAGTCAGTATGTGAAGGGAGAGATGTGTCGAGAGGTGCTTCGAGAGATACGTCGAGCAGGGTGGCCAGCTCGCGGTTGAACGCTTGGGTGCGCTCGCTGCCGAGCCCGCCGAGCGGTTCGAGGAGCTGATCCAGCAACCCCTGGATGACCCGGATCGCGCGGCGCGCGACCTCGCGCCCGTCCTGTGTGAGTGACAACCGGATCGCGCGGGGGTCGGCGGGGTCCCGCGTCCGGTCGATGACACCCGCCGCCTCCAGGGCGCGGGCCAGCTTCGAGACGTAGAGCGGTTCGAGTCCGGTGTGATCGGCGAGCTCACGCTGGCTGGGCCGCCGCCCGGCCCTGTCCATCCCGTACAGCGACGCGACCAGCGAGTACTGGGCGTGGGTCAGACCGAGCGGGGCGACCGCCCGATCGACGGCCACGCGCCACTTCATGGACAGGCGCCAGACGAGGAAACCGGGGGTCGCGTGCTCGGGTGTCGAACTCATGAGAAAAACCATACATGGCTACTATGTCCATGGCTACTATTTCTTCGCGTCCCCGACCAACGCCCTACCGGCGTCCGTCGTTGGTCCTAGGCCCGCACCGGTCGTGACCCATGTACCCCCTCCGGGGGAGTCCGTGCGAGGGGGGACGGCCTGACGGACGGTCCCCGACGGGGCTAGGTTGGGCGCCATGAGCAATCTTGATCGCGAGGCAGTTCCCGCGCTGTGCGGTGGCCGCGGTTTTGTGGTGGCCGAGCCGGTGCGTGAACTCCTCAGTCCCCGTCGGGTCAAGCTCGGCGAGTCCACCGAAGTCCGCCGCCTGCTGCCCAACTTGGGACGCCGCATGATCGGCGCGTGGTGCTTCGTCGATCACTACGGGCCCGACGACATCGCCGACGAGCCCGGTATGCAGGTCCCGCCGCACCCGCACATGGGACTCCAGACCGTCAGCTGGCTGCACGAGGGTGAGGTGCTGCACCGCGACTCCACGGGCAGCCTGCAGACGATCCGTCCGCGCGAACTGGGTCTCATGACCTCGGGGAGGGCCATCAGCCACTCCGAGGAGAGCCCCAAGCCGCACGCACGCTTCCTGCACGGTGCGCAGCTGTGGGTCGCCCTCCCCGACAGCCACCGCCACACCGACCCGCACTTCGAGCACCACGCCGAGCTGCCCCTCGTCACGGCCCCCGGCCTCGAGGCCAGGCTCATCCTGGGCACCGTCGACGGCACGACCTCGCCCGGTACGACGTACACCCCGATCGTCGGCGCCGACCTGTCCCTGGCACACGGCGCCGACGTACGACTCCCGCTGGAGCCCGACTTCGAGTACGCCGTCCTGTCCATGTCCGGCGAGGTACACGTCGACGGCGTACCGGTGCTCCCGGGCTCCATGCTCTACCTCGGCTGCGGCCGCACCGAACTCCCCCTGCGCGCCGAGTCGGACGCGTCCCTCATGCTCCTGGGCGGCGAGCCGTTCGAGGAGGAGCTGGTCATGTGGTGGAACTTCATCGGCCGTTCGCAGCAGGAAATCGAAGAGGGCCGGAAGGACTGGATGGAGGGCACTCGCTTCGGCGAAGTGCACGGCTACGATGGCGCCCCGCTGCCCGCTCCCGAACTCCCGCCGCTCCCGTTGAAACCGCGAGGTCGGGTACGTTGACCTGCAGCTATGTCCCTGAGTCGGGTATTCGTGTGGCGTGGTTGGCGTCCCCCTGGGCAGGATCGGCCCAGGGGGAGGGTCACGTCCAGTGGTGAGCGACTCGGGCCGGAGCGCGACTTGCAAGTGTTGGCGTCTGTGACCAGGTCTGATCTCCTTAGTTGCTCTGGTATCGGCTATCTTGCGAGTCGTGGGGATTCGATGCCGGTGAGGCTGTCGGTGGGGTGGAGGCCCGCGAGTTGGACGGTGTGACCCCTGGGGTGGGATGCGGCTTGTGCCTGTCTCATTCCTAGACGTCCTGGTCCAGGCCGTGCTTCCACGACTGAAGTCGCACGCCTGGGCGCACTCGGCTCGGGACGGTATGCCCAGGTCATGACCGAGCGACGTCCGTATCCGAGTGATCTGTCCGATGCCGGCGAGCAGACGCAGCAGACCCTCGCCCGGAAGCACCTCGTCGCGGCCCGCGAGATGCAGCTCGGCTCCGGCACCGAGCGCCACCCACTGCGCAGGCTCCTCGTCGGTCGACGCGCTGACCACCTGGAACGGGCGTGCGTTCGTGCCCGCGTCGGCGCAGCTCGACGATCTCGGCCTTGGACTCCGGCGTGAACGAGCGGCGAGGGCGAGGCTTCTTCTTCGCCATGCTCTCCATGACGGACATCCTTCGGGGGACTCAACCCCTGATCTCGGATGTCCGCCAACGCGGATCAAGCCCCGTCATGTTGCGCCGACGCCTGGCCCGCGACTACGAGACCCTACCCACCAGCTCCGAAGCCGTGATCCACATCGCCGCGATCGGCAACCTCGCCAAGCGCACAACGGACGGGGCCACGCCGATCTGGTGAGGTGCCTAGTAGGAGATAAAGGGCAATCTACCTACACGGACCGCCCCCTCAGGGTCGGGGCTTGGCATGATTGAGGTGCTCGACTGAGTCGCCGCGGGTGACGAACACGTCGGCGACCAGCGCCGGAGGGAACAGGCCGTGCTCGACGACGCCAGGGGTGGCGCCGAGCAGTGCCGCCACGCCCGCGAGGTCGTCGATGGCACCGTGGTAGTCCGCGATGGCGCCGCCGTCGGGGCTGCGTGGCGCGTTGCGCAGGGAGACCGGGTGGAGCAGGCGCATTGTCGCGGCCAGCCCGAACTCGAGCAGCTCGAGCGGGTCCGGCGGGTGCAGCGCTGTCACTCGTTTGCTCGAGTCGGCGATCACGACGAAGCGATCGGCGGCCGCCGTGACAATCTTCTCTCGGCGGCAAGTTGCTTCTCATGCTTGACGCTCACGGATGTCCTGCTCCTTGACCAGGCCGGGTCTCAGGCTCAGGGCAGCCAGATCCGGGCATGCGGTGACGGGGGTCATAGGATGAACTGCTCGACCGCGTGCGCGAAACCCTCCTCCTCGTTGCTCGTCGTGACCCGCCTCGCCGCACGCTGGACCTCGTGGCTGGCGTTGCCCATCGCGATGGACAGTCCCGAGTGGGCGAACATCAGCACGTCGTTGGGCATGTCGCCGATCGTGGCGATCTGTTCGGGGGAAATCTGGAGCTTGGTGGACCAGTACTTGACGACACCGCCCTTGTTGGCCTGCGGATGGGTCACGTCGAGGTAGTAGGGCTGCGAGCGAGCGGCCGAGACATGCTCGCCGAACTGCGCGCGAGCTGCGACCGCGGCCGCCTCTACGACCTGGTGGTCATCGCAGACCCCGACGACCTTGGCGGCGCCCTGCTCGAGCCCGTCGAAGCCGGGAACGAGCGCGGGCGCGAACTGCACCGTCCAGCTCTCGCGATCCACGTGCGGCCCCTTCATGTCGCGGACGTACCAGTCGGCGCCCCGGTAGATCCAGACACTGAGGCCGAACGACTCCATCAGCGCGACGACCGGGGCCACCACCTCCGCGGGAATGACCTGCTGTTCGACAACGGTCATATCCGGGTTGACGATGAGACCGCCGTTGAAGGCGGCGAGTTCGGTGGCCAACGCCAGCGGCTCGATGATCATGGACATGCCGCGGGGTGGCCTCCCGCTGGTCACCGCGAAGAGGACGCCGGCGTCGTAGAGCTTGTGGACCGCCTGGACGGCGCGGTCGGTGAGGACCTTGTCGCTCGTGACCAAAGTGCCGTCGACGTCGGCTAGAAGCAGGCGGATCGGTCGGGTTGGCATCACGCCTCCGTAAGCTCTGGTCGCGGCCGGTCCGGTTAGAGGCAGCGGCTCATGGATGCGGGGGACCTGTGGGTCGGGTTCCCGGTCGGCTTGATTTCCGAAAGTTGCTGGAGGGTGCTGTCGCGGCCGGCGTGAGTCGCAGTCGCGTTCCGCTCGAACGGAGGGGAAGGCCTATGCCCTTGCGGGCACGCAATGCTTGGGTATACCCCCCAAGCTTCGATATAACCCCATAAGGGTCATGTGGCGAACATCAGGGATATATGCGAGTGTCAAGGATTACGTGACAAAGCTCTTGCGGGGCCTGACGTCCAAAATTCACATGGGCCAGCCCCTGAGGGGAGCGGGCAGTGACGCAGGCAATCCTGGACAAGACGGCCCACGTGCTGGGGGTCGACATCGGTGGGACCGGTATCAAGGGAGCGCCGGTCGACCTCGAGCTCGGCAGCCTCATCGGTGAGCGGGTCCGGATCCCGACCCCGCATCCGGCGACCCCAGGGGCAGTCGCGGACGTGGTCGTGACGGTGCTCTCCCAGATCGGCGTCCCAGGACCGGTCGGGCTGACTCTCCCGGCTGTCATCCGGGGCGGCAAAGTCCAGACGACGTCCAATATCGACCCGGCCTGGATGGAGACGGACGCGGCCCAGCTCTTCGCAGGAGCTACCGGCCGCGACGTGAGGGTAGTGAATGACGCGGACGCGGCCGGGATCGCCGAGATGCGCTTCGGCGCCGGCAAGGCACGCAAGGGCGTCGTCGTGATGGTGACGCTCGGCACCGGCATCGGCAGTGCCGTCTTCACCGACGGGTTCCTGGTGCCCAACAGCGAGTTGGGGCACCTGCCGCTGCACCACGAGGATGCCGAGGACTGGGCCGCGGAGTCGGTGCGCGAGCACGACGACCTGTCCTGGAAGAAATGGGCGCACCGTCTGGAGAGGTATCTCGAGCTCGTCCAGCGGCTGTTGTGGCCCGACCTGATTATCATCGGCGGCGGCGTCAGCAAGAAGGCCGACAAGTTCCTGCCGTACATCGAGCTCAGGACCGAGATCGTGCCGGCGCAGCTGTTGAACGATGCGGGCATTGTCGGCGCGGCGCTCTTCGCCCCGGCCGGGAAAGCTCAACCCTAGTCTGCCGCGCTCGATATAAGGGCAGGGGCAGCACTTTCAGGGAGGCTCGCATTGAGCAGCAACGACCTGGAAACACCTTCCGTCAACACGATCCGCACTCTGTGCATGGACGCCATCCAGGCGGCCAACTCCGGCCATCCGGGGACGCCGATGGAAATCGTGCCGGTCGCGTACACGCTCTGGCAACGCTTCCCGCGCTTCGACCCGGCCGACCCGATCTGGCCCAACCGCGACCGCTTCGTGCTGTCGGAAGGTCACGCCTCCGCGTTGCTCTGGTCGCTGCTCCACCTCACCGGCGTGCAGGCTTTCGACCCCGACTACGAGGTTCTCGGCCGACCCGCCGTGACCCTCGACGACCTCAGGACGTTCCGCCAGCTCGGCTCGCGCTGCCCCGGGCACCCGGAGTACCGGTGGACCAGCGGCGTGGAGACCACGACCGGTCGGCTCGGGCAGGGCGTTGCGACCTCGGTCGGGATGGCGATCGCCGGGCTGTGGCTCGCCGCCCGGTACAACCGCGACGACTTCACCGTCTTCGACTTCGACGTGTACGCGATGGCCGGCGACGGCTGCATGATGGAGGGGATCTCCTCGGAGGCCGCCTCGCTCGCGGCCCACCAGCGGCTGTCGAACCTTTGCTGGATCTACGACTCCAACCGGGTGACGATCGAGGGCCACACCGACATCGCTTTCGCCGAGGATGTGGTGGCCTGGTTCATCGGCTACGGCTGGAACGTCACCGCCGTGGCCGACGCCAACGACCTCGACGCCGTGGCCCGCGCGCTGCACACCTTCAAGTCCGAGAACGAGCGCCCGACGCTCTTCGTGGTGCACGGCCACATCGGCTACGGGTCGCCGGTCGAGGACACTCCGAAGGCGCACGGCGCGCCGTGCGGAGTGGAGGGCGTCACGTCGGCCAAGCGATTCCTCGGGATGCCGGAACTAGGAGGCGCCACATGGCGACGGACAAGCCCATGCAGCTCGGGATGATCGGGCTCGGCCGGATGGGGGCGAACCTGGTGCGTCGGCTGATGCGAGACGGTCACCGTTGCGTCGTGTCCGACGTCAACGCGGCCGCCGTCGCCGAACTGGCCGGCGACGGCGCGACGGGCGCAGACTCACTCCGGGACTTCGTCGCGAAACTGGACAAGCCACGGGCCGTATGGCTCATGCTTCCGGCTGCGATCGTCGACTCCATCCTCGACCAGCTCGAGCCGTTGCTGGAGCCCGGCGACATCCTGATCGACGGCGGTAATTCCTACTACCGCGACGACATCACGCGCGCCAAGCGTCTTGCCGGCAAGTCGCTGCACTATGTCGACTGCGGGACCAGTGGTGGGGTCTGGGGGCTGGAGCGTGGCTACTGCCTGATGATCGGCGGCGAGGATGAGGTCGTGGCTCATCTCGACCCGATCTTCAAGACGATCGCTCCCGGCGAGGGCAGCGCCGAGCCGACGCCGAGCCGGACCCGGACCGACGGCACCGCCCCGCTCGGGTATCTGCACTGCGGGCCGAACGGCGCCGGGCACTTCGTGAAGATGGTCCACAACGGGGTCGAGTACGGGATGATGGCCGCGATCGCCGAGGGCCTCAGCATCATCAAGCACGCGGACGCCGGCAAAAGCCGGCATGAGGTCGACGCGGAGACGACGCCGCTACGCGATCCCTGGGCCTATCAGTACGACATCGACGTCGGCGAGGTGGCCGAGGTCTGGCGGCGCGGCTCGGTCGTCGGCTCGTGGCTGGTCGACCTGATCGCCGACGCCTTCGCCGGCTCGCCCTCCCTCGACGGCTTCGCCGGGCGGGTCTCCGACTCCGGGGAAGGGCGTTGGACCGTCCTCGCCGCGGTGGACGAAGGCGTCCCGATACCGGTCATCACCACCTCGCTCTTCGAGCGCTTCGAGTCCAGGGAGGCCGGGGAGTTCACCGACAAGATCCTCTCGGCGATGCGCTCGGAGTTCGGCGGGCACGCCGAAAAGAAGGGCTGAGGACTGTGCATCACGAACTTGAGGTCGTCGCCGATCCGGATGCGGTCGCCGGCACGGCGGCGGCGTTCGTGGCGCGGCTGGCCAGGGCCTGCGTACAAGCACACGGCCGATTCACGTTCGCCGTCAGCGGGGGGCACACGCCATGGGCGATGTTCGCGCGTCTTGCACATGAGGACGTCCCTTGGGAGCGCGTGGCGGTGCTCCAGGTCGACGAGCGGGTCGCGCCCGACGGTGACCCGGACCGTAACCTCACCCACCTGCGGGAGAGCCTCGGTGCGGCCCCGGCCGAGGTCATCGCGATGCCCGTGAACGACGCCGACCTTGACGCAGCGGCCGCCGCCTACGGGCGGTCGCTGCCCGAGCGTTTCGACCTCGTTCACCTGGGCCTCGGCCCGGACGGGCACACCGCCTCGCTGGTGCCACGGGACCCGGTGCTCGAAGTCTCGGACCGGCCGGTGGCCCTGACGGCGCCCTACATGGGCCACCGGCGCATGACGCTCACCTATCCTGCGCTCGCTCGCGCTCAGCAGGTGCTCTGGCTCATCACCGGAGCGGACAAGCGTGAACCGCTCTCGAGGCTCGTTGCGGGAGACCGGTCGATTCCCGCCGGCCGGGTCGAGGCGGCCGCGTCGCTCGTCCTCGCGGACGCGGCGGCGGCCGGCCGGGGTTTGCTCGCGTCGGCGCCCAGTCGCCAGCAGGACCATGATGCCCGACCCCCTTGCCGTGCCGGCTCCGTAAGGAGGATGAGGTGGCTTCGAACTCGTCGAACGTTCCCGCTGACGTGCTGGTCATTTTCGGGATCAGTGGAGACCTCGCGCGTAAGATGACGTTCCGCTCGCTCTATCGGCTTGAGCGGCGCAAGCTGCTGACCTGCCCCATCGTCGGAGTGGCGCGCGACGGCTGGTCCGACGACGCGCTGCGTGAGCACGCCCGCGTGGCGATCAAGGCAGCGGGCGAGCCGCTGGACGACAGCGTCTTTGCCCGGTTCGCCGCCCGACTCAGTTATGTGCAGGGCGATTACGCCGACCCGGAGACGTTCCATCGCCTCGCCCGGGCGGTCAACGGCAAGCGGCACCCGGTCTTCTATCTGGAGATCCCGCCGTCGCTGTTCGCCCGGGTGGTCGAGGGCCTGGCAGGTGTCGGGCTGACCAAGGGCGCCCGGGTTGTCGTGGAGAAACCATTCGGGCATGACCTCGCGTCGGCGCGCGCCCTCAACACCACGCTGCGTCAGCTCCTCGATGAGGACCAGCTGCTGAGGATCGATCACTTCCTCGGCAAAGAGCCGGCGATGGACATCCAGTTTCTGCGGTTCGCCAACTCCGTGTTCGAGCCGGTGTGGAACCGCGACCACGTCTCCTGCGTGCAGATCACCATGGCCGAGGACTTCGGGGTCGAGGACCGCGGCTACTTCTACGACCCGGTCGGCGCGCTCCGTGACGTCGTGCAGAATCATCTGCTGCAGCTGCTTGCCCTGATGGCGTCCGAGCCGCCATCAGCCGCCGATGCGGACGCGCTCAGGGACCGCCGGGTTGACGTGTTCCGGGCGATCCCCGACGCGGACCCGGCACACTACGTCCGCGGGCAGTACGAGGGGTACCTGCAGGTCCCCGGTGTGCGGCCGCGTTCGCACACCGAGACCTTCGTCGGGTTGCGGCTGGAGGTCGAGAACTGGCGCTGGTCCGGGGTGCCATTCTTCATCCGCGCCGGAAAGTCGCTTCCCGAGCGAGTGACCGAGATCCGGATCGTGTTCAAGCGTCCGCCGCGGCTTGCGTTCGCGGAGCGGTTCGCGCCCGAGCCCGACCAGTGGATCCTGCGGATCGATCCGAGCCCTGGCGTGAACTTCCGCATCCAGGCCAAGCAGCCGGGCAAGCAGGAAACGCAGCTGGTCGACCTTGACCTCCTCTTCGAGGCCGAGCTGGGTGAGGCACCCGAACCGTACGAGCGCCTGCTCAGTGACGCAATGCAAGGCAATGCCAGCCTGTTCACCCGGGAGGACTCTGTGGAGGAGACGTGGCGAATCGTCCAGCCACTGCTGGAGGCGCCCGGCGACCCCGAGCCCTACCGGCAGGGGACCTGGGGACCGGCAGGAGCGAGCAAGCTCGTCGCCGGATACCCGCGATGGCACGAACCATGGCTGCCGGTGAGGTCCCCCGACTGACACAGCCGTGCCCCGGACGTGGTGAACCGCCCTGAGTGAGGAACGGGTTCAGTCCAGCGGATGGTGGCGGCCGTCAACTCAGACACCTGAGGAGGTAACCGTGCGAGCTCAGAGCGTCTATTGTTCACAGAGCACACCCTCGAAACCTCTGGGTAGCCTTGGGCCCGGTTAAAAAGCTCCCCACGAGCTTCCGAACCGCGCTCGTCTGTACTGCAGTGTGCCAGCCTTCTACGCTACTTCATCTTCGTGGATCAGACGGCCACTACGTTGTTGATGTCGATGCCGATGGACCAGTTCTCGCTGGCGGAGTTGTCGGCGTTGCGGCGGTGGACTCGCCGCCGTGTCGGGATCTGAATTCCCTCGAACGTCCTGTAGCCACTGACGTAATGCGCGACAGCGACGCCGACGTTCACGTCGACGTTGTAGTCGAGTCGGCGCAGTAGGCCGTCTTCGCCGAAGTAGAACGTCTGCTTGGCGGTGTGTGTGGCGATGGACGAAGGGAACTCCACATGAAGCGTGTGCCACACCTCTCCGTTCTCCGTCCAGGACTCTCCCTCGCGTGTAGCGACTCCGGGATGGTCGAAGAGGAAGGGGGTGGTCAGGTAGTTCCACATGGCGTAGCCGATGAAGTAGCCGACCTGAAGCGACTTCCAGGGCGAAGTGAGGTCGTATCCCTTGTAGGTCGACCTGATGCCGGAGTGCGTCTCCAGCACGCTGTCGTCGGCTGTGGCTCGCAGTTCGACCACGTCGTCCTCCGCGCGGAACATGAAGTCATGCTCGGGCTGGGCCCAGGGGCTGAATCGGATCAGCTCGCGTTGAGTGTCGATCGTCACGGTCTCACTGAATGGCTTGTCCGAGAATCCTCGCACGGCCCAAAAGGAGCCGTGGAGCGTCGCATCGACCTGCAGGCCGCCAATCTGCGACCAGCGTCCACGGCCGCCATGAGCTGAAATGACGTGTTCGAGCAGGTTGTTCATCACTATCTCCGATGTGTTGCTGATCTGTTCATGTGCGGTGTATAGGGGAAGGCCTCGCACGGTCGTGGCGGCGAGGAGGAACCCGTGCCTCGGGGGTCGACCAGCCTCTGTGGCCGCGCGGGCTGAACCTGGTCGGAAGCCGACAGGTGTTCAGGCGTCGACGGACGACAGGAACTCGTCGACTGTCAGGCTCTCGTGCCCGAAGGTGGGGAAAGCCACGTCGACGGCAGCGCGATGCGCCTGCTCAGTGAAATCACCGACGGCGTCGTTGATGAACGTGCCGTAGTAGCCGGCTTCAAGGGCATGCCGGCCGGTTCCTTCCACGCAGGTCTCGGAGGTGAACCCGGCCAGCACGACCTTTTCGATGCCGCGTCGGGTCAGCTGATCTCCGAGGTCGGTTCCGAAGAAGGAGTCGAATCCACGGTGGTGAGCGAGGACGATGTCACTATTGCTGATACATGTACGGACTGCCGCGGCGGTGTCCCTCCGGAGCGGACGGTCCGCTGCACCGTAGAACCGTGGCGGGCGCCCGACAGCGGAAGCGGTCCACACTTCTCGATCACCTCGGGTGTCGGCGGGCTCCACTGCGTATGGCATCAACATCAGTTCAGTACACAGGAGTTGACCATGTCTCCGGAGGTGGGTCTGGGCACGGTGCCGCTCGCCGGCGGCGCGGCCCGGTGCTCGACCCAGTCGGTCAGAGCATGGAAGGCCGAGCGATAGCAGGGCAGGATCGGCCGGAGCCGGTCCGGATAGGTGTCGTACAGGCCGTCGACGTGGGTGCCGCCCGCGATCGTGTAGTAGCGGTGCAGACGGCCGCGGTGGCTGTCGGAGATCATCCGCGCGTAGGCGTCCGAGTCGGTGGCGATCGGCAGCAGTGCGTCGAGCGAGCCGTGCAGTGTGATCATGGGTTTGCCGATCCTGCCGGTGAGCGAGATCCGCTCGACCGCCCGGTGCACGGAGGCCGGGCGCGTCGCATAGTCGTACGAAGCATCCGAGGCGCAGGGCGCGAGAATCTCCGCAAGCACCGAACCAGCGGACGCGCCCGGGCACTTGGGGTCGTAGAAGGGGTCGACATCGGCGCGGTACACCTTCTGCGTCAGGCCCCAATAGGCAGCCTCGTGGTACGGCCACAGGAACTCGGTGCCGGGAGCGAATCCGGCGGCGAGCATGTCGTCGTGGGTGGCCCGGCCCGCCTGGTACGCGACCGCGGTGGGCAGATAGGTGAACAGGTTCGGCCCGTCCTCGGTCCACAGCGCGCCCTCCCAGTCCACTCCGCCGTCGTACAGCTCGGGGTGGTTCTCGAGCTGCCAGCGGGTCAGGTAGCCGCCGTTGGAGATGCCGGTCATGTAGGTGCGGAGTGGGGCGTGCGCGTACGCCTGCCGGACGACGGTCTTCGTGGCGAGGGTCAGCTCGGTGGTGCGCCGGTTCCATTCCGCGATCGCGTCGCCGGGCCGCTTGCCGTCGGTGTAGAAGTCCGCGCCGCTGTTGCCCTTGTCGATGGAGGCGAAGGCGTAGCCCTGGGCGATGACCCAGTCGGAGATCAGGGGGTCCAGCGAGTACTGCTTGCGCGTTCCGGGCGCACCGGTCACCACGAGGCCGCCGTTCCAGTGCTCGGGCAGCCGGATGACGAACTGGGAGTCGTGGTTCCAGCCGTGGGTCTTGTTGAGGTGCGAGGAGTCGGGGAAGTAGCCGTCGATCTGGATGCCGGGGACGCCGGTGGGGTTCTCTGTCCCCCTGGCGGTGAGTGAGGCCCAGTCCGCGGAGTCGGTGTAGGGGGTACCGGCGATCGCGGCCGTGGTCATGTCGGGCAGACAGGACGTGGTCTGGAACGCCGCGCCGGGTACGGCGATCCGGCTCTGGCCGACGCAGCGGGGGGCCGATCGAGCGGTGGCGCTCGCCGACACTCCCGCCGTCGACAGGAGCACGGCGGACAACAAGGTGACGGTGCGTCTCAGATGCATGGTTCGCCCTCCGGGCGGTGAACGGGAGCGGTCAAAGGGAGCGGTCAAAGGGAGCGGTGAGTCAGGAGTCGAAGCGAGCACGCAACGCCTTCTTGTCGAACTTGCCGACTCCGGTGCGCGGGATGGCCTCCACGACCTCGATACGGTCCGGGAGCTGCCAGCGCGCGAAGCCTCCGGCCTCGAGGTGCGCCCGTACGCGTGCGAGGGTCACGGTGGAGCCCGGGCGCGGGGCGACGCAGATCAGCGGACGCTCCTGCCACTTGTCGTCGGGAACGGCGATGACCGCGGCTTCGGCGACCTCCGGCAGCGCCATGACGGCCGACTCCATGTCCACCGAGGAGATCCACTCGCCGCCGGACTTGATGAGATCCTTCGCACGGTCGGCGATGACGACATAGCCGTCCGGTGAGCCGATGGCGATGTCCCCGGTACGGAACCAGCCGTCCTGCGTGAACTGGGCGGCGCCCTCACCGCCGAGGTAGGAATCGGCGATCCATGGCCCGCGGACGAGCAGATCGCCCATCGACGTTCCGTCCCACGCAACGGAGTTGCCCGCCTCGTCTCGAATGTCCATCTGTACACCGGGCAGCGGAAGACCGGCCCGGGTGCGCACCGCGTCGGAGATCCGGTCCTCGTCCCAGTCGCGCATCCGCTCCTTCGGCCACGCCACACTGGCCAGCGGCGAGGTCTCGGTCATGCCCCACACCTGCACGAGAGGGATGCCGAAGTCGCGCCGGTAGCGTTCGATCAGGGCGCGCGGCGGACGGGCCCCGCCGCACAGCAGATGCCGTAGCGACGGCAGCCCACCGCGGGCGGTGATCTCGTCGGCGACCGCCATCCAGATGGTGGGCACGCCCGCGGCGACCGTGACCCGCTCGGCGGCCATCAGCTCGACCAGGGCCACGGGATCCAGCGAGCCACTGAGGAACACCTGCTTGGCACCGTACGGAGTGGCGGTGTAGGGGACGCCCCAGGCATTGGCGTGGAACATGGGCACGACCGGCAGTACGCAGTCACCGGGGCCGATGGCCATGGCGGACCGCGAGGACGCGGCGATGGCGTGCAGCACGGTCGAACGGTGTGTGTAGAGCACGCCCTTGGGGCGGCCGGTGGTGCCGGAGGTGTAACACAGGCCGAGCGGCGACCGTTCGTCGATGTCGCGGGGGGCGTACCCGTCCGGCAGGCCGGCGATCAGCTGTTCGTACGCCACCACCCCGGGCAGCGCGGTGTCGGGCACCTCGTCGCCGAGCACGATGACATGCCGCACGCCGGCGAGGCCGCCCCGCGCGTGCACCTTCTCCAGAAGTGGCAGCAGATCGGGATCGGCCAGGATGGCGCGGTCGTCCGCGTGGCCGATGACGTACGCCAGGTCCTCGGGGGAGAGCCGCAGGTTCAGGGTGTGCAGGACGCGCCCGGTGCAGGGCACGGCCCAGTAGGCCTCCAGGTGCCGGTATCCGTTCCAGGCGAGGGTGGCCACCCGGTCGTCCGGCGCCAGGCCGAGGGCGTCCAGGGCATGCATCAACTGCTGGGCGCGGCGGGCGAATTCGGCGTAGGTGTAACGGTGCACACGGCCGTCGGGAAGTCGCGTGACCACCTCGGTGTCGGGAAAGTAGCGCGGGGCGTGTCCGAACAGCAGCCACGTGTTGAGCGGGGTCTCCATCATCGCCATGGCGCTCATCGTCACCGCGGTGCGGGACCCGGGCGACGGAGGAAGACTCCAGAACGTCCCCCACCTCGGTGGAGCAAGTACCCACACCGGCGACGGGTGGAGCGGCGCGGGGAGGGAGAAGACCCACACCCGTGTGGGGGTGCCTTGTGGAGATTCTCTCCGTAGCCGCCGCTCATGGCCGAACTTAACGTCTGCCCCACATCGGCAACCGCCGCTGCATCCCCTGCGCATCCGAGGCGTCATGACACCACCGCGCGCCATCCTGGTCACGCAAGGCCTGTCCAAGGAGTTCCAGGGATTCCGCGCCGTCAGCGCGGTGGACCTGAGGGTCGCCGAGGGCACGGTCCACGCGCTCGTAGGCCCCAACGGGGCGGGAAAGACAACCCTGTTCAACCTGCTGACCGGATTTCTCACGCCGTCCGGCGGGAGCGTCACCTTCGCCGGACACGACATCACCGGGCGGCCGCCGGAGCGCATCGCCGGCCTCGGTATCGCCCGCTCCTTCCAAGTCACCAGCCTCTTTCCGCAGATGACAGCCCGGGAACACGTCGAGCTCGCCCTCCAGTCGGGCACCGGACTGGGCCGCAGGTTCTGGCGCACGGACAAACTGATGCGCCGCTTCTCCGGCCGGGCTCTCGAACTCCTCGGCGACGTCGGACTCGAGCACCTCGCCGACCGGCCCGCCGGAAATCTTCCGTACGGGCAGAAGCGCGCGCTGGAACTGGCACTCGCCCTCGCCCTGGACCCGGCGCTGTTGCTGCTCGACGAGCCGACGGCCGGCATGGGCCTGGAGGACGTCGACCGCACCGTGGCCCTCATCGAGAGGATCCGCGAGGGACGTACCGTGGTGATGGTCGAGCACAACATGAGCGTCGTCGGCTCGCTCGCCGACACCGTCACGGTCCTGCAGCGCGGCGAAGTGCTCGTGGAGGGCCCCTACGACCGGGTCAGGACCGATCCACGGGTCGTCGAGGCGTACCTGGGGGCCGACGTTGCTTGAGATCAAGGGCGTCAGCGCGCGGTACGGCGAGGCCACCGCCCTGGACGAGGTGTCCCTGCGGGTCGGCGAGGGCGAGGTCGTCACCCTCGTCGGCCGTAACGGCGCGGGAAAGACCACCCTGCTGCGCTGCGCCATGGGGCTGCACCGTGAGATGACCGGCCGGGTCGCGCTGGCGGGCAAGGACATTACCGCGGCACCGCCGCATCGCAGGGCCCGGCTCGGCCTCGGGTACGTGCCCGACGACCGCGGCATCTACGCGGGCCTGTCCGTCGAGGAGAACCTGACCCTGCCGCCGGCCTCGCCGGGCTCCGCGTGGCCACTGCCCCGGATCTACGACGCCTTCCCGGTGCTCGCCGCGCGCCGCCGCTTCCCCGGCGGCAAGCTCTCCGGCGGTGAACAGCAGATGCTCGCCCTCGCCCGGGTCCTACGTGCCGGCGCGCGCGTACTGCTGTGCGACGAGCCGACCGAGGGCCTTGCCCCGGTCATCGTGCAGCAGATCGGCGAGATCCTGCGCGGGGCCAAGGAGCACGGAGTGTCGGTGCTGCTCGTGGAGCAGAATCTGCGCTTCGCCGCGTCCGTCGCCGACCGCCACTACCTCCTCGCACAGGGCCGGATCGTCGAGGCGCTCGACAACGCCGACGTACGGCGGCGCGAGGGCGAACTCCTCGCCTATCTCGGACTGTGACATCTCGTCACCTCCGCTCATTCGGGACGTACGCATCAGGAGGAAGTAATGAAGCACAGGCTGTCGACGGTCGTGGCCACGGCCGCGGTGGGGGCACTGCTCGCGGGCTGCGGGGGCGGCGGACCGAGCTCGGGCGGTGGGAAGGTCAGCGACGACAAGATCGTGCTCGGTGTGCTCACCGACCTGTCCGGCGTCTACGCGGACATCGCGGGACCGAACTCGGTGCAGGCCGTGCAGATGGCCGTCGACGACTTCAAGAAGAAGTACGGCGACAAGGCGATCACCCAGAACATCGAGGTCATCAAGGCCGACCACCAGAACAAGCCGGAGATCGCCAACACCCAGGCTCGGGAGATGTACGACCGCAAGAAGGCCGACGCGCTCTTCGACGTGCCGACCTCGTCGGCGGCCCTCGCGGTGCAGACCGTCGCCGGCCAGGCCAAGAAGCTGTACTTCAACACCGGCGCCGCCACCACGGAACTCGCGGGCAAGACCTGCAATCCGTACACCTATGAATGGGCCTACGACACCTACATGCTGGCGCACGGCACCGGCGGCGCGGTCACCGAAGCGGGAGGCAGGAACTGGTACACGATCTACCCGGACTACGCCTTCGGGCAGGACATGCAGAAGAAGTTCGAGACGGCCATCAAGGGCGCGGGCGGCAAGGTCGTCGCCAAGGACCCCACGCCGTTCCCCAGCGACAACTACTCCACCTTCCTGCTCAAGGCACCGGGCCTGAAGCCGAAGCCGCAGGTGCTCGGGGCCCTGCAGGCGGGCGGTGACCTGGCCAACGTCGTCAAGCAGTACCAGCAGTTCAAGCTGAAGGACAAGGGCATCGAGCTGGCCATCGGCCTGCTCTTCGACACCGATATCAAGGCCATCGGCGCGGACAAACTTGCCGGAACCATGTTCACCACGGCCTGGTTCTGGAATGTCGACGCCAAGGCCCAGGCCTGGGCCGACCGGTTCAAGGAGCGCACAGGACAGCGGCCCACCTTCGACCAGGCGGCCGACTACTCGGCGGCGACGCACTATCTGGAGGCCGCGCAGAAGGCGGGCAGCGACAAGGCGGCCGACGTCTCGAAGGAGCTGGACGGCACCAAGTTCAGCGACTTCTTCGCCCACAACGCCACCATCCGCGCCGAGGACCACCGGGTCGTCCACGACGCGTACCTGGCCAGGGTCAAGGACCCGGCCAAGGCGAGCGAGGCCGGTGACTACACCGAGCCGGTCAAGACCATTCCCGCCGCCGAGGCGTTCGACCAGCCTTCGCCTGACTGCCATCTCAGCTGACCACCGGGGTCCGGCGGCCCGCACGACGGGCAGGCCGCCGGCCGAAGACGGGACCCACTCATGACCTCGTTTCTCCAACAGGCCTTCAACGGACTGGTCAGCGGCAGCTTCTACGCCCTTCTCGCCCTCGGCCTCGCCGTCATCTTCGGCATGCTGCGCGTGGTGAACTTCGCCCACGGCGCGCTCTACATGCTCGGCGCGTTCGGCGCGGTCGCCCTCGCCGACAGCGCGGGGCTCGGCTTCTGGTGGGCCCTGCTGCTCGTGCCCCTCGCACTCGCCGTCGCCGGCACCCTCCTCGAACGGGTGCTGATCCGCCGCCTGACGGCCCTCGACCCGCTCTACAACTTCCTGCTCACCTTCGGCATCGCGCTGGTCTGCCAGGACCTGCTGCGCATGAAGTACGGCGCGCAGTCGCAGCCCTACGAGCGAGGTCCCTTCCCCGGCTCCATGGATCTGGGCCTGTTCGACTTCCCGCGCTACCAGGTGTTCGTACTCGCCGTCTCGGTCGCTCTCTGCCTGGCCGTGTGGCTGCTGCTCACCCGCACCCGGATCGGGACCATCGTGCGCGCGGCCACCGAACGCCCGGAACTCACCGGGGCGTTCGGCATCGACACGGGGCGCTGGGTCACGCCGGTCTTCGGCTTCGGCGTCGGGCTCGCGGCCCTGGCCGGTGTGCTCGCCGCACCCATGCGGGCGGTCAACTCCGGTATGGGCGGCGACCTGATCATCACGGTGTTCGCGGTCGTCGTCATCGGCGGCCTCGGCTCCGTCTTCGGCTCCGTGCTCGCCGGGTTCACCATCGGCATGCTCCAGGCCCTCGGCAACCTCTACGTCCCCGTCCTGTCCCAGACCTCGGTCTACCTGCTGATGGCCGTCGTGCTGCTGGTCCGGCCCGCCGGACTGTTCGGCAAGGAGGAACACGCATGATCCTCGGCCTCATCGAGAAGCTGCATGGCCGCCCCGCCCTGATCCGGTGGGGCCTGCTCACCGCCGGGCTGCTCGTGGCCTTCGGCCTGCCCTGGGGCCTGTATCCGCCGGTCGCCACGGACATCCTCTGCTGGGGCCTGTTCGCCGTCGCCTTCGATCTGCTGCTCGGTCACGCCGGGCTGCTGTCCTTCGGACACGCGGCGTTCTGGGGCAGCTCGGCGTACGTCACCGGGCTGATCGCCATCCACAGCGGACTGCCGTTCTACGTCGCCGTGCTGGGCGGGGCGGCGGCCGCCGCGCTGCTCGCCCTGCCCATCGCGTTCTTCGCGGTCCGGCGCAGCGGCATCTACTTCGCCATGGTCACCCTGGCCTTCGCGCAGATGGTGTACTTCATCGCCAACCAGTGGGGCGATGTCACGGGCGGCGAGAACGGTCTCCAGGGAATTCCCCGCGACCTGCCGGGCGTCGACCTGTCGGACCCGTTCGTCTTCTACTACGCGGCCCTGCCGGTGGTGCTGCTCGGCCTCGCCGCGGCCTGGCGGATCGTGCACTCCCCGTTCGGCCGGGTGATCGCCGCCGTGCGCGACAACTCCGCCCGCGCCCGTGCCCTGGGCTATGCCGCCGACCGCTACAAGCTCGTCGTCTTCACCGTCTCCGCGTTCCTGTCCGGCCTCGCGGGCGGACTGTACGCGGTCAACCACGGTTTCGCCTCACTGCAGGAGGTGTACTGGACGACGTCGGGCAAGGTGGTCGTCATGACGGTCCTCGGCGGCATCGGCACCCTGTGGGGCGGCCTGCTGGGCGCCGGCGCCATCGTCCGCCTGGAGGACTGGCTGTCCACGTCCGGTTTCGAGGAGACCGGCCTGGTCACCGGCGGCGTCTTCATCGTCGTCGTCCTGCTCTTCCGCCGAGGAGTGTGGGGCACACTCACGCACCTGCTGCGCTCCCGTACGCACTCCCCGGCCCTCGACCCGGAACCACACCTGGAGCACGACCACGACGACTCGTCGCAACCGGTGTCGTCGTAGATCTGTGCAGACGGAGCGGGGGCGGCGAGCATCGCGGGCGGGAACGCGTACCGGAACACTCAGGAGGCATCCGTGGACTCGACGACCACACACAGTCGGGCCGATGTGGAGCCCGCGGCGCGGCTGCTGCGCCTGCTGCGCGAAGACGCCGCGCAGAGTGAGTACGACGCCCTCCTCGACCGATGCCCTTCCGAGGACCGGCCTCGGCTCGCCCGGCTCGTCGACGACGCCCTTCAGGTACGGGCGCGCCTGGAGGAGCGTCGCCGCCGGGAGGACGAGCTCGCCGCGCTCTACGAGACAGCGGGGGACCTGTCCTCACTACGTGATCTGGAGGCCGTGCTCCAGGCCATCGTCCGCCGGGCTCGCAGCCTGCTCGGCACCGACGTGGCCTACCTGATGCTCAACGACGCTCAACGCGGCGACACCTACATGCGGGTGACCGACGGGATACGCACCGACGCGTTCAAGCAGGCACGGCTGGCCATGGGCGCGGGTCTCGGCGGACTTGTGGCCAAGACGGCGGTTCCGTACAACACCTCCGACTACTTCGCCGACCCGCGCTTCGAGCACTGCATCGACGACGTCGTGGGCGGCGAGGGGCTGATCTCCATCGAGGGAGTGCCTCTCAAACTCGGCGAGAACGTCATCGGCGTCCTGTTCGCCGCCAACCGCCGGGTCCGTCCCTTCTCCGAGCACGAAGTGGCCCTGCTCGTCTCGCTCGCCAACCACGCCGCCATCGCCATCGAGAACGCGACCCTCTTCCAGGACGTACGCAGAGCGGTCGACGAACTCACCGAAGCCAACGGCGTCATCCGCGCCCACAGCGAATCCATCGAACGCGCCGCCGCCCTGCACGAGCGGCTCACCACCATCGTTCTCGACGGCGGCGGGATGGCCGACGTGGCGCAGACCCTCGCCGAAGTCCTCGGTGGGAGCATCCTCGTCCTGGACCCCCGCGGCCGCACCATGGCCGCCGCCGGTGACGACCCTCTCGTCGAACAGGCCCGCACCGAAGGAGTGCTCCCGGATCCGTGCCCCGCCGCCCATGCGGTCCGCGACGCCCGGGTGCTGAGCACGGACGCCCGCCGCACCCGCCGTATCCCGGCCGGCGCCGACGGATCCGCCGCCTGTGCCACTCCCATCGTGGCCGGCAGCGAAGTCCTGGGCGTTCTGCTGCTCGTCCGCGACCACCTGGACGCCTCAGGAGTACGTTCCCTCGAGCGTGCCGCGCTCGTCACCGCGCTGATGCTGCTCAGCGAACGCACCGTCGCCGAGGCCGAGCACCGGCTGCGCGGCGAGATCCTCGAGGACCTGCTCGGCTCCCCGCACCGGGATCCGGAGGGCCTGCGGCGCCGGGCCACCCTGGTGGGCCTCGACCTCCACCGCCCGCACACGGTGTTCGCCGCCCGCTGCCGTGACAGCGCCCATCGGCGACGCATCGCCGATGCAGCAGCTTCCTACGCCGCCCATGCCCGGGGTCTCGCGGGCGAATACCGGGGCGACACCGTCGTCCTCCTGCCGCAGGATCCGGACCCGGACGAGGCCGCCCGCACCCTGGCCGACCACTTGTCGCGGGTCGTGGACAACCCGGTCACCGTCGGCGCCGCGACGGCCGCGCCCGGCCTCGACGCCATCGTCGAGGCACACCACGACGCGGTCCGCTGCCTGGACGTCCTGCTCGCGCTCGACCGCGTCGGAGAAGGGGCGTCCCCCGGCGAACTGGGCGTCTACGGGCTGCTGTTCCATCAGGCGGGCCGCGAGGAGCTGCACCGCTTCGTGCGCCGCACCATCGGCCCCGTCCTTGACTACGACACCCAGCGCGGTGGCGAGCTCACCCGCACCCTGCTCGCCTTCTTCGCCTGCGACACAGGCCTGGGCCGCACCGCCGCCGAGCTCTACATCCACGTCAACACGCTCTACCAGCGCATCGAGCGCATCACCTCGCTGCTCGGCCCGCAGTGGCGCCACGGTGACCAGGTGCTACAGGTGCATCTCGCCCTCAAGGTCCACATGGTCCTGTCCGCCGCGTGACCACCGGCCGACGCATCGCGGCGGAGGTCGCGGGCGAAGCCCGCAAGCGGAGCCACACCCCGGCCGTCACGATCGTTCTGGCCCGCGCCACCCTCCATCGCGACGGCTGGGCGCCTGGGCCGGGTCAGGAAAGGGATTCGGCGTGGCCCTGCCAGGAGTTCCAGAGGCCGGCGTAGGTGCCGCCGTGTTCGAGCAGTTCCTGGTGCGTCCCCAACTCGCTGATCCGCCCCTCCTCCAGCACGGCGATGCGGTCGGCATCATGGGCCGTGTGCAGCCGGTGGGCGATGGCGATCACCGTGCGGCCCTCCAGCGCCGCGGCGAGGGACCGTTCCGCCTGCCGGGCGGCGTGCGGGTTGAGCAGGGCGGTGGCCTCGTCCAGGATCAGGGTGTGCGGATTCGCCAGGACCAGCCGGGCGAGGGCGACCTGCTGCGTCTGGGCAGGTGTCAGGGCGTTGCCATGGAGGCTGATCCGGGTGTCAAGTCCGAACGGCTCGGCCCACTGCCAGGCGTCGACCGAGGTCAGCGCCGCCTCGATCTCCTCGTCGGTCGCGGCGGATTTGGCGATCACCAAGTTGTCCCGCAACGAACCGTCGAAGACGTGGTGGTCCTGGGCCACGATGGCGACCTTGCCGCGCAGTTCTTCCAGTGGCATCTCCGCGAGGGGCAGGCCCCCGAAGGTGATCGTACCGGTGCGGGGCCGGTGGATCCCCGCGAGCAGTTGGCCGAGAGTGGACTTGCCCGAGCCCGAGGGCCCGACGAGGGCCAGCCGCTCTCCTTTCACGACGTCGAGATCGATGCCGTGCAGCACGTCGACGTCCGGCCGGTACGCGTACCGCACGTCCCGTATCGCCAGCCAGTTCCCGTTCCCAGCACTGTGCGGCACGGGCTCGCAGGTGTCCAGGGCGGTCGGCGGGGCCGACTCGGCGATGCCGAGCAGCCGGGCGAGTGCGACGCCTGACATCTGGAGCTCGTTGAGCCAGAACAGCAGGGTGTCGACCGGGCCGAGAAGCTGCTGGATGTACAGGGTGGCCGCGGTCACCGCGGCCAGCGTGACCATCCCGTGGATGTAGAAGAGGCCACCGACGACCAGAGTGATCGCCACGGGCAGGACGTAGGTCGTGTCGCAGATCGGGAGGAACACGTTGCGCAGGCGCAGGGTGTAGCGCTCGGCGGCGTAGGACTCGGCGATGTCCCGCTCCACCCGTTCGAGCCGGCGATGTGTGAGCCGGAGAGCCTCCACCGTGTGAGCGCCCTCGACCGTCTCGGTCAGGCCCTCGGTGAGCTGCGAGTACGACGCGCTCTGCCGTACGTAACCGGCGCGGGCCCGGGCCAGGTACCACTTGGAGGCCGCGACCAGGATGGGCACGGAGACAAGGCAGGGCAGCACGAGCAGCGGGCTGATCAGGATCAGGGCACCGAGGGAGATGACGATCGTCAGCAGGGCGATCAGCGTTTCCGGGATCGCGTGCCGGACGGTGGTGGACAACGTGCCCACGTCCCGCGTGGTACGGGTCACCAGATCGCCGCGGTCGGCGTTCTCGACGGTGTTCAGGTCCAGGGCGAGCATGTCGCGGACGAACTGCTGGCGCAGTTCCCCGAGGACGCGTTCACCCAGTACGGCCGCCGCATACATCGCGAACCTGATGAGCGTCGCCTGCGTGACGCAGGCCAGGCAGATCAGCAGCACATAGTGGGTGATGTCGTTCCGGCCGCGGGCCACCGAGGCGACCAGATCGCCCAGCAGCCACGGCACGGCGAGTCCGGTCGCCGCCGCAAGCACGTTCACGGCGACGACACCGGCCAGGCCCCATGGATGGCGCGAGGCGATCCGCCTGGCGTGAGCGCGGACTTCCTTCGCCGACGCGACCGGCAGCGCGTTCACGCAGTCCCCATTTCCCGTGTGACGAGCGAGCGGTACCGCGCGTCCTCCAGCATCTGATGGTGTGGGCCCTCGGTGACCACCTTGCCGTCCTCGACATAGCTCACCCGGTCCGCCTGCCGGAGCAGCATCGTGCTCGTGGTGAAGACGATCGTGGACCGGCCCGTACGGGTCTGGCGCAGATGGGCCGCCATCCGGGCCTCGGTGTGGGCGTCCACGGCGCTGGTGGGGTCGACCAGGATCAGCACCTCCGGATCTGCCATCAACGCCCTTGCCAGGCGCAGCCTCTGCAACTGGCCGCCGGAGAACTGCCGTCCGCCGCTCTCGACGGCGGCATCGAGACCGCCGGGCAGCGCTTCGACGACATCGGAGGCGCAAGCGTGGTCGATCGCCGCGAGCAGGCTGTCCTGCGAACCCTCTCCCAGGTCGTACGGGTCGAGTTCGGCGCGCAGCGGTCCAGCGAAGAACCGGGCGTCGTTCCTGGTGACGAGTATGCGGCGGCGGACCGTCCCGAGCGGCAGGGAGTCCAGCCGCCGCCCGTGGTAGACGGCCTCCGAGTCCGTGTAGCGGCCCAGCCGCTCGGCCAGCATGCCCGCGTCGGCCGGGGAGGCGCAGGCGACGGCGGTGAGACTGCCGGGAGGCGCCTTGACGCCCGACACCGGATCGACCAGGAGGCCAGGGCGGGCCGGCACATCGGTGTCGGTTTCGGTGGGGCCGAGCGGCAGCTCGGGTTCCAGGCGCAGCAGCCGCGTGACGTACTCGGCCGACACATGGGCCTTCATCAGATGACTGACGGCCAGCGTCAGGCGGCGCAGCGGCACCGCCAGGAAAGTCGCGTACCCGTAGAAGGCGACCAGCTGGCCCGCGGTCAGCCGGTCCGCCAGGACCTGGTGGGCACCGAGTCCCACCACCAGGACGACGAGCATGCCGGGCAGCAGCGACTTGGCTCCGTCCAGCACCGAATCGAGCTGCGCCACCCGTACCGCGGCGTGTCGTGTGGACTGGGACCTCTCCAGGTACCGGCGCTCGATCACCCGCTCGCCCCCGATGCCGCGCAGCACCCGCAGGCCGTGGACGATGTCGATGGCCTGGTCGGTCAGCGCCCGCTGTCGCTCGTGGTACGTCTCCTGGCGGCGGTGCAGGGGCCGGATCATCTGTGTGGTGATCCAGAGCATGACCGGTACGCCGACCAGGACGACGAGACCGATCTGCCACGACGCGAGCAGCATCACCGAGGCGACGGCGACGATCGCGGCGGCGGCGCCCACACCCCGCGTGGCGACCTCCATGGCGGTGCCGATCTGCGTCATGTCCGAGACGCTGACGTTCACCATGTCGCCCGTGGACACTCTCTTGGACAAGCCGGCGCCCAGACGGCAGGCATGCCGGGTGACGAACTGCATCGTCTGGTACCCGGCGCCGATCTTCACCTCCAGCGCGAAGCGGTCCTGGAGCGCGCTCCCCAGCGCCTGGACGACACCCAGCGCCAGCACAGCCGTTCCCCACCACACCAACGCGGTCGTGTCACGCGCGGAGACGCCCTCGTCGATGGCCTTGCCGACGATCGCGGGGGACAGCCCTTGCGCGACCGTCCAGACGACGGCGAAAACCGAGCCCAGGACGATCGACCGGAGGTGGTCCTTGGCGAGCCACAGCAGATACCCGCGGGCACTGCGGATGTCGGGCGATCCAGGATCGCGGTCGGGGAAGCTGCGCATGGTGGCACCTGTTTCGCGACATCAGGGGAGCGGGGAGTGGGCACGTCTGCCGACCGTACGCTCCAACGCCGTGTACTCCGGCGGCGTCGAGCACGTTACGCGTGAGCCGGTCCACCGCCGGGTGGTCCAGGTGCCGGGGCCAGTCGGTGGTGCCCCCGTTGAAGATCAGCGCGTCCCCGTGGCGGTGGTAGGCGATCGTGGCGCACCGCGGCGACTGAAGGTGCGGCTCCCGCGGGTCCGAGTACCAGTGCGCGGGCGGCGCGTCGGCCAGCGGAGCGTACGCGAGGACCACCAGGCCGTCGGGTACGTCTTCGACGCCGGTAGGCTGCCACGGCCGACCGGGCTCGTAGGCGTGGCCGTCGACCTCGTACCCCGCCAGATCGGTCAGTTCGGCGAACGCCGGCAGGTCGACTCCGTCGAGCAGAGCGTCGCCGTCCGTCCGGAACTCGTACGACGTGGGTGGCCGGCCCGCCAGCCAACTCGCGCCGCCGTGGCGGAAGCTGAGCCCGATCAGTGACGCCTCCGGGCGGTCGGTGCGCCACCAGAGGTCGCCGACCACGGGGTTGGCCTCGTCCTTGGCCACGCGCAGCTCGCCGTCGCGCACCTCGGTACGCCACCAGCAGGTGTCGGCCCGCTCGCAGTACTTGACGATTGCGTGTACACGACGAAGAATGATCGCGCTCCGTGCTTGACAACGTTGTCTAGGCTTCGAGGAGGCATTCCCGCCCATGAGATGGACTCAACGGCTAAGCGATGCGGGGATGGTGGTGGCGACCGCCGTCCTCCTCGGCGGCTCCCTCGCGGTTCCGGCGGCTCGGGCGGCCGTCCCGCCGAGCGCCCCGCTCACCGATCTGGTCAACCCGTTCATCGGAACGGAGAACGAAGGCAACACCTACCCTGGCGCAGCCGTGCCCTTCGGCATGGTGCAGTTCTCGCCGGACACCGGCCACAACACCGGCTACGACTACTCCCAGAATCACATCCGCGGCTTCTCCCTCGTCCACCTCTCGGGCGTCGGCTGCGGCCTGGGCGGCGACCTGCCCGTGCTGCCGACCACGGGTGAGGTCACCGAGACGGACTACGCCAAGTACGAGGCGGAGTTCAGCCACGAAAGCGAGCGGGCGAGCCCCGGCTCGTACCGGGTCGACCTGAAGACCGGCATCGAGGCCGAGCTGACCGCGACCGCCCGGACCGGGGTGCAGCGCTACACCTTCCCGGCCACGGACAAGGCCAACGTCCTGCTCAACGCGGGGCAGTCGCTGCACAGGACGATCTCCACCAAGGTCGAGATCCTCGACAACCGCACGGTGCGCACCGCCATCACCGGCAGTGGCTTCTGCCAGGACACCAAGCCGTACACCGTCTACACGGTCACCCGCTTCGACCGTCCGTTCACCACTTCGGGCACCTGGAACGGCGATACCGTCACCGAGGGTTCCAAGGAATCCGTGAGCGCGGGACGCAACGGAGCCTTCGTCCGTTTCGACACGACCAAGGACCGGACAGTCGAAGCGACCACCGCGCTCTCGTACGTGGACGCCCGCGGCGCCGCCCTCAACCTCCGCTCGGAGGGGGGCCGTTCGTTCGACGCCGTCCGGAGCCAGGCGCACCGCACGTGGGAGGACCGGCTCGACGACGTACGCGCCCAGGGCGGCGGAGACACCCTGCGCCGTACGTTCTACTCGTCGCTCTACAGGTCCTTCCTCGCGCCCAACATCGGCAGCGACGCCGACGGTCGCTACACCGGCTGGGACCAGCGGGTCCACCGCGCACAGGGCTTCACCTACTACCAGAACTGGTCGCTGTGGGACACCTACCGCACCCAGTCGCAGCTCCTCTCCCTGCTCGCGCCGCGTGAGGCCAGGGACATGGCGATCTCCGTCATCAAGATCGACGAGGACAGCGGCTGGCTGCCCAAGTGGGGCTACGGCACGGTCGAGACGAACATCATGACCGGCGACCCGGTCACCCCGTTCCTGACCAACGCCTACCAGCAGGGCCTGCTCAAGGGATACGAGGAACGGGCCTACCGCGCCCTGAAGAAGAACGCCGACGGCGTGCCGCCCGCCGATTCGCCCGCGGTGGGCCGCGAAGCCAACAAGGAGTACATCGCGAACGGCTTCGCGCCTTACGTCAAGGACCGCCCGCATGCGAAGCCCGGCGACTCGGACTACGACCACGGAGCGTCCGCGACCCTGGAGTACGCCCTGTCGGACGCCATGCTCGGCGCGATGGCACGGGATCTGGGCCATGACGCGGACGCCGCACGCTATGCCGCACGGTCCCAGAACTACCGGAAGATCTACGACGGTTCGACCGGCTTCTTCCGCGCGCGGGATGCCTCCGGCACCTTCACCGGACCGGCGGACCCGGCCCTGAGCGAGGGTTTCCACGAGGGCACGTCCTGGCAGTACCAGTGGCTCGTGCCGCAGGACCTGCGGGGCATGGTCGACCTGATCGGCGGCAAGCAGACGGCCAACGACCGGCTCGACTCGTTCTTCGCGTACGAGCAGCTTCTGAAGGACCCCGCGAAGACCGCACGAGAGGTGTGGGTCAACGGCCCGTACGACTACTACAACGCGGACAAGTACAACCCGCAGAACGAGCCCGACCTGATCGCCCCGTACACGTATCTGTCGACCGGTCAGCCGTGGAAGACGACCGATGTGGTGCACGCCGCGCTGACCTTGTTCACGGACGCGCCGACCGGCATGACCGGCAACGACGACCTTGGCACGATGTCCGCCTGGAACGTGCTCTCGTCCATCGGGATCTTCCCGGTGCAGCCCGGCTACGACACCTGGGGCCTGTCGACGCCTGTCTTCGAGCGGGTCGATCTGACGCTCGACCGGCGCTACTACCCTCGGGGCGCCCTGACTGTGACGGCGACGGGCACCTCGGACCGTGACCGGTACATCCAGTCGGCGAGGGTCGACGGTTCCTCCTATGGCCGTACGTATCTGACGACCGAGTCGCTCCGAGGCCTGCGGTCGCTCTCCTTCACCGTCGGTGCCGAACCGTCCGGCTGGGGGACGTCCGCCGACGCCGCGCCGCCCGCCCTGGGACCTACGCGGTGACGCGGTCGCGGCGATCGCCCATGCGCTGGTCAACGGACGCGCACGGCGGCCGCCGCGGCCGTCACGGGCGCGCCGCCGGTTCGGCTGTGCGCCGGTGCGTCGCCCACCCCCTCGGGTGCGACGCGGGTGGGGGAGGTGGTCCTGGCCGAGCGTGACCTGGGGCGAGAACGGGATGTGGAGGGAGCGAGCCCGGGCTCGGGCTCCGGGCTCGCTCTTCCCCGCGTGGCTCAGTACCGCAGCCACTTCCAGGTCGCCGGCCCGACAATGCCGTCAACGCTGATGTGCGCGTGCTGGTTGTGATTCACGCGGCTCTGGAACTCGCGCACGGCCGCCGTGGTGCCGGGGCCGTATTTCCCGTCCACGGAGAGCCGCTTTCCCTTGGGCGTCTTCCAGTGGTACTTCAGCAGGCACTGGGCTTCCTTCACCGCGTTGCCCCTGGAACCGTACTTGAGCGTCTTGTGGCCGCTGTAGTAGCCGCAGGTCCATGTGTCCTGACGGTTCGGCGCCTGCGTGACACCGACCGCGTGAGCGGTTGCGCCCTGCGTCGAGGCCGCGAAGCTGCTGACGGCAGGGCCGACGGCGATGCCCGCGCCCAGGGCCGCAGTGGTGGCGGCGAGAGCGATGCGCTTGCGTGCGTTCATGTCCGGGTTCCTTCCCCGTGTGGTGGGGGGCGGCGCGGGGTGGACCGTGCTGCCCGGTCGGTGGTGCGTCATCCAATCTGAGCCGTCGGCCCCCGCACGGGCCAGGAAGCCCTGTGAGGTGGCGCGTACGTGGGACGACTCACGCGCTGACCTGCGTTTTCGTAGTCGTCGCAGACGCCACCGTGGGACGGGGCCGCGCTCGGGGCGGGGCACTCGTACGGGTGCGGAATGTGCGAGGTCGTCGGCACGGGGGTTCGAGGCTGCCATTATCGGCGCAGGGGGTCTGCGGCCCCGGAGTATTCGACGCGTATGGGGTGGAGCATGCCGCGTTGGAAAGAGCTGCCCGACTCGCTCGACCCGCGGGTGCGGCAGTTGATCGTGCAGTTACGTCGGCTCAAGGACCGCAGCGGGCTCAGTCTGGCCTCGTTGCAGGACAAGACCGGCTACAGCAGATCCTCCTGGGATCGCTATCTCAATGGGAGGAAGCTGCCGCCCCGGGCCGCGGTCCAGGAACTGGCCCGGGTGTGCGGTGCCGAACCGACCCCGCTGCTCGTGCTGCACGAGGTCGCCGAGTCGGCCTGGCAGCAGAACGTTCCGCCGGGGCGGGAAGGCCCGCGAGGGCAGGAGTCCGAAGAACAGCGGGGGCCCGAAGAGCAGCAGGCGCCCGAAGTGCGGGGCATCGCCCCGGAGTCGGCCCCACCGCCCCCGGCCGGCTCCGTCCCCGCGCCCCGTCCGGCGCCGACGCGGCACGGGTGGCCGCGACGTCCGGTCGTGCTGGCCGGTGCACTGCTGATCGCCCTGGTAGCTCTCGGGGCCGGGCTGGTGGCCCTCAACCCCTGGTGGGACGATTCCACCCCTACCGCGACATCCCGGACGCACGGCGCCGTCGCGGGTTCCTGGGCGCCCGGGAAGACGTATTCATGCAAAGTCCGCCGGGTGCACGGGCGGCTCACGGCCGGGTACAGCCAGAGCGACAACGGCGAGTACCAGGAGTCGGCGCACGGCTGGCCGGTCGTCGAGGCGCAATGCCTGTTGACTGCGCGCGGGTTCAGCCCCGGTGGCGTCGACGGCGTGTTCGGACCGGCCACGGAGAGCGCCGTCAAGCGCTTCCAGTCGAAGCACCGGCAGGACCGCCCCGATCAGCCGCCCCTGGCCGTCGACGGCATCATCGGCCCGCACACCTGGGGGGTGCTGCGGAAATGACCTCGGGGAACGGCGGCGGGAACAGCGCAGGAGAACGGCGGACGCCAGCCGCGGACGCACCGGAGTGTGTGCGTCTCGCGGAGGGGCTGCGGGAGCTCCGGGCTCGGACCGGCCTGAGCATGACGAAGCTCGCGCAGCGTACCCACTACAGCCGCTCCTCCTGGGAGCGTTATCTCAACGGCAAGGCGCTGCCCCCGCGGCAGGCCGTCGAGGCGTTGAGCGGCCTGGCTCGGCAGCCGGCGGGACGGTTGCTGGCCCTGTGGGAACTCGCCGAACTGGCCTGGAGCGGGCGCGCCTCCGGCGCCGCTTCGGCGCCGGGCCCGGCCACGCGGGGTCCGGCTGCCCCCAAGGTGGCGCCCAAGACTGCTGCCCCCAAGGCCGCGTCCATGACTGCTGCCCCCAAGGCCGCGTCCATGACTGCTGCCCCGGCCGGTGCCCCGTCTCGGTGGCGGTCCGGGCGCGGCCGTACGGTGGCGCTTCTCACCGCGGTGGTGTTGGTGGCCGCAGGCGTGCTGGTGAGCGTGGCGCTGGGCGGAGCGGGAGGGCGGCCGCGGGCCGACCGGAGCGGCCCGGCCTCATCGCCCGTCCCCGGCTGCCGGGGCAGCGGCTGTGAGGGCCGCGACCCCGAGTTGTGCGACCCGTCGGGCCGTGACGTCGCCTCCCACAGCGCCCCTTGGGGCGCCTGGGTGAAGATCCGGTACAGCCGGACGTGCGGCGCCGTATGGGCCGTTGTCTGGCACTCCAAGGTCGGCGATCAGCTGCGCATTTCGGTGCCGCCGGGAGACTCGGCGCCACGGAAGGTCGTCATCCAGGAATTCGACACCGAACGAATGGTGCCCACTCCGATGGCCGCCACGCGTCGCGTCAAGGGGGCGCGGGCCTGCCTGGTCTCCGTGTCGAGCCATCGGGAGATGTGTTTCCAGGCTTGAGGGCAATGCTGATCCGGGCCCACAGCGTTCCAGCATCCGCAGTTCGGTGAGCGATTCCGCGTGATCACGAGCACTGTCCGAGCACTGCGCCGTACCACCGTCACTCCCGCAGGTTCAGCTGCCAGGAGACGCCGAAGCGGTCGTTCACCCAGCCGAACTTGGCGCTGAAGCCGTACGAGCCGAGCGGCATGAGCTCCGTGCCCTGTTCAGCGAGGGCGCCATAGAGGCGGTCGAGCTCGGCCTCGGTGTCGCACTCGACGAACAGCGACACCGCCGGAGTGAACCCGAAGGCGTGCTTGACGTAACTGTCGATGCACATGAACCGCTGTCCGGCGAGCGAGAACGTGGCGCGCTTGACCGTGCCCGCCTCGCCGGGGCCATCGGCGCCGTAGCGGGAGATGTCGACGACCTCGGCGTCCTCGAACAACGACATGTAGAAGGTCAGCGCCTCCTCCGCCCTGCCCTCGAACATGAGGAAAGTGGTGATCTTCTGTGGCATCGAGGCCATGGTGCTGCCCTCCGGGTACAGGCGTTGATCCTTTGAGCACGAGGCTAGGACCTGCCTCTGACACTGGCCCCACGGACATCGCCGGCCACCGTCGTTTCTGTGATCCGACGCCGCTCCGTCGATCCGGGCGGCGACGGGCTCTGGACCCGGTTACGGAGCGGTTCTGTCCAGGTCGAGTTGTCCGATGCGGGCCACGTTCTCCCGATCGTCGGCGTCCTCGCTGGCCTCGGCGGCGAACCACGCGTCGAGGATCTCCCTGAGGAGCGGCTCGGACGTCAGCCGCAGGCTGAGTGCCAGTACGTTGGCGTCGTTCCAGCGGCGTGCGCCGTCCGCTGTGTACGCGTCCGTACACAGGGCCGCTCGTACGCCCGGCACCTTGTTCGCGGCGATCGACGCGCCCGTACCGGTCCAGCAGCATACGACCGCCTGGTCCGATGTCCCGGTGGCGACCTCGCGGGCCGCCGCCTCCGAGCAGGCCGCCCACTGTGTGTCGTCCCCGGGGTGCAGCGCCCCGTGCGTCAGCACCTCGTGGCCGCGGCTGCGCAACTCCGCGACGAGGGAGCGGGCCACGGGTTCGTCCATGTCCGAGGAAACGGAGATCCGCATGTCCCGGAGACTACTCAGCGGACGAGGCGGATGCCATCTCCGAGTCCCGTGCCCTCTGCCTTCCAGGCGCGCGTGCGTCACCGTCAACACCGGTAACCGAGTGGGCGTCACCATCCGGTGGGCGGCTGTAGGGCGTTGGATCCACCCCGTTCATCAGCGCATGTGGGTACCGCCGTTGATGTCGAAGGTGGCGCCGGTGACGTAGCCGCCCTCCTCGCTCACCAGGTAGGCCACGAGGGCGGCGACCTCCGCCGGTCTGCCCAGGCGTCCCACGGGGATGTTTCGGGCCGCCTCGGACACCGCCGCCGCGCCCAGTTCGTCCACAGCCGGCGTAAGGACGGCGGCCGGTGCGACGGCGTTGACCGTTACGCCTTGAGCTGCCAGCTCCCTGGCGAACACCTTGGTGAGCGCCAGAACGCCGGCCTTGGCGGCTGAGTAGTGGGCGCCGGCGAGGGTTCCGCCCTGCTGGCCCGCCAGAGAGGCGAGGTTGACCACGCGCCCCCACCCCCGCCGCCGCATCTGCTGTGCGCACAGCCGGGTCAGGGCGAAGACGCTGCGCAGGTTGGTGGCCATGACGGCGTCCCACTCGTCCAGCCGGATGTCCCATACGGAGCCCGCCACGGTGCGCGCGGCGTTGTTGACCAGTACGTCGGGCGAGTGCCAGGTGTCGGCGACTTCGCGTACCGCCGCCTCCACCGCCTCGATGTTGTCCACGTCTACGCCGAGGGGCAAAGTCGTGCCGTTGTCGGGGTCCAGCTCGCGTGCCAGTCCGGCCACGGCGTCCGCGTCGCGGTCGAGCAGGGCTACCCGCAGTCCCAGTCGGTGCAACTCGGTAGCGATCGCGGCCCCGATTCCTCGCCCGGCTCCAGTGATCAGGGCCACCCGTGGCAACGACGGCTCCTCACTCGCGGTGCCCGTGTCATCCGCTGTCGTGGTGCGCATGTCTCGGCTCCTCATCAAATGACCGGACTCGGCGGCAGTTCCGCCCCCAGGAGCGCGCGACCGTAGATCTCCTTACTTGTCTGGACACTGAGCGCGGCGTGCCGCGATGCCGTCTCGATGTCGCGCCACGCTCTTTGGAGGTCCGAGCCGTCTGCGAAGCTGCCCGCGCCGGCGGTGTCGAGCAGGAGGCTCACGGCGTGGCGGGCACACCGCATGGCGTGAGCGGCGTCCATACGCAGCCGGGCCCGGTCGGCGAGCGCCGGGCGGTGGCCGGCGCGGGCCTCGGCGTCCACCTCGTCGGCGGCGCGGAGCAGGTGCAGGCGCGCGGTGTCGATGAGGACGGCAGCGTCCGCCACGTTCAGCTGGTGGGAAGGGGCTTCGGCGACCAGGTGGTACAGCGGAGAGACCGCCCGCTTGCCTTGGGTCGCGGCCTTCACCACCCGATCGAGGGTGGCTGCGGCGATGCCTACGGCGGTCGCCACGAGTGGCAGGTTGATGGAGAGGTGGAAGGTGATGCGCGGTTCGTCGGGATGACGTCGCCGATAGGAGCCGTTCGCCATGTCTGTGAGGGAGATGACGCGTGAGTCCGGCACATACACCCCTTCCGTCACCGCCATATTGCTGCCCGTGCCTCGCATCCCCGCCATGTGCCATACGTCGTCGACCGTCAGGGCGGACGTGGGGACCAGCGCCATACCGCGCTCCGGGCCACCGCGTTCGTCGTCGGTCCAGGTGAAGCCGAGTAGAGTCCAGGGTGCGTGGTGGATGCCGGATATCCAGGGCCAGCGTCCGCTCAGTGTCCAGCCGTCGTCCGTACGGCGCGCTGTTCCGGACGGGTTGGCCGTACCGCAGACGAACGTGTCCGGGTCGTCTTTCCAGAGGGTCGCACGTTCGGCATCCGGGAGCTGGGAAGCAAAGAGGTTGCCGCCGTATGCGATGGCCACGATCCAGGAACTGGCGGCGCATCCGTGCGCCAGTTCCTCACACACCTCCACCGCGGTACGGACGTCCGCGCCATGACCGCCGTAAGCGGCGGGCGTGCCCAGCCGGAACAGGCCGGACTGGCGAAGTGCGGTCACACTCGCGGTGGTGAGCCTGCGTTCGGCGTCCGTGCGTGCGGCTTCGTCGGCGAGGAGCGGAATCAGCGGCCGAACCGCTTCCAACGGGCTCCCCGCATCAGGGTGAAACAATGTTGTCAAGCTCCTCACCTGCGGCGAACCGCTTCAGTTGGCGTCGGATCAGTTCTTCGAGACGGCGCCACAACGAGGGAGTGAACGCGCCGACGTGCGGAGTGATCAGCACTCCGGGTGTCGCCCAAAGCGGGTGTCCCGCCGGGAGCGGCGACGGATCGGTTACGTCGAGCGCGGCCAGCAGACGGCCGCTGTGCGCCTCCTCCAGCAGGGCGGTGGTGTCGACCACCGCCCCTCTGGAGACGTTGACGAGGAGCGCGCCGTCCTTCATGCGCGCCAGCAGGTCCGCGTCGAACAGTTGGCGGGTAGCGGGAGTCAGCGGGGTCGCCAACACCACGACGTCCGCCTCCGCGACGAGCCGGGGAAGGCGTGAGACGGAATGCACTGGACCACGGGGAGAATCCCGGTCGTCGCGTCCGACGCGGGTCACTGCGCAGCCGAAGGGGACCAGAAGATCCTCCAGGGCGGAGCCGATGGCGCCGTATCCGACGACGAGCACGGATCGCTCGTACAGGGACGGGAAAACGTTGGGCTTCCACACCCCGAGGTCCTGGGCATGGATGAATTCCGGCAGTCCCCGCAGCGAAGCGAGGATCAGCGTCAGAGCCAGCTCCGCCGTGCTCCGGGCGTGGACCCCTTGGGCGTTGCACAGGGTCACGTGGCCTGGTAGCCGACGCAGTTCGGCTCGCAGCTCGTCGGTGCCGGAGCTGAGAGCCTGGACCGCCTTGAGACGAGTCATACGGGGGAGGGGCCTGCTGATGGTGCCGATGTCCTGAACCAGTGGCGGGACATAGAACTCCACTTCGGCTGGGTCCGACGGAAAGGCCGAAAGGCCGTCCCAGCGGGCGTATCGCAGTCCGGCGGGCAGGTCGGCGAGACTGGTGAACTGCGTGGGCAGCCATACCTGTCGGGGTTTCGCGGTCATGTCGACGTGCTTTGCTTTCAGTCCAGCTCCGCGGTTCGGGCCACAAGACACGCCGGCCGATAAGCGGCCGTGTTGCCGCGGGAGTGAGGCGCGCGCTCAGGGATCTCACCGCGAGTGTCCGGTGATCATTGATCATTGACCGGTGAATGCCTGGTCACCACCTCCAAGGATCGAGCCACAAGCAGTGACCGGACTCGTCGGCACCTTGTGACAGCGAAATGCGTGTGACAACGAGCACACCTTTGATTGGACGGTGTCCTCCGTGAATGTGGCACCGCGTGATGAAGCCGGGCGCCGAGAGGCTCCGCTGACGGGACCGCACCGCCCATACGACGTGGGGCCTGTCCGGCGGATCACGGGGTCTGCTGGTCCGCGACGAACGCGGTGACCAGGCTGTGGGGCGCGTTGTCGCCGAAGAGGAACTCGTGGAGCTGGGTGCCTTCGGTGGCGGCTTCGGTGCCGCGGGGGAACATGGCCTGCTCGTACTCGGTGAGGGCGACTTCGACGTCGTCGGGGTGCGCGGCGATGGCCTTGCCGAGTTCGGCGCCGTCGTGCATGGCGAGGTTGGCGCCTTCGCCGTTCGGGACCGAGAGGTGGGCGGCGTCGCCGAGCAGGGTCACTCCCGGCACCCGGTCCCACCGGTGTCCGATCGGTAGAGCGTTGAAGGGGCGCAGGACAGGTGCGGTGTCACTGTCGGTGATCAGCGCGGTGAGCTCCGGTGCCCAGCCGTCGAACTCCTGCGCGATCCGCCCGGTGGCCGCGGCGACATCGGTGAAATCGATGGCGGCGAACCAGTCCTGCGGCTCGGTGAGCCCCACGTAGGCGTGCAGGGTGCCGCCCCTCTCCCGGTGAGCGTGGATCCCCTTGCCCGGCGCGAGCGCGAGCAGCGACCCGCCGCCGACCGCCTTCGCGGCGGCAGGGTGCCGGGTGTCGCCGTCGAACAGGTAGGTCTCGACGAACGACCGGCCGACGTACTCGGGGGTGGCGGTGGAGAGCAGCGGCCGAACCCGTGACCACGCGCCGTCCGCGCCGACCAGCAGGCTCGTGACGACGGTGGTGCCGTCGGCGAAGGTCACCTCGTGGCGGCCCTCGCCGAGGGTACGGGTACCGCTGACCTTGTGACCCCACCGGACGGTGCCGGCCGGGAGCGAGTCGAGCAGGATCCGTCGCAGCTCGCCGCGCTGCACCTCGGGGCGTCCTCCCGTGCCGTCGTCGGGTTGGTCGAACAGGACGGTCCCGTCCCGGTCGAGGATCCGCATCGCCTGGCGGCCCTCCAGTATGAGGCTACGGAACTCGTCCGTCAGGCCTGCCGCCTGCACAGCCAGTTGGCCGTTGTAGTCGTGGATGTCGAGCATCCCGCCCTGCGCGCGTGCCGTCGGGGAGGGCTCCGCCTCGTAGACCGTGGCCTGGATGCCGTGGACGTGGAGGACCCGGGCGAGGGTGAGGCCGCCGAGTCCGGCGCCGATGATCGTGACGTCAGTGGTCATGGTGAATCCCTTGCGTGTCGCACGCCTGCCGGGTGGGTACCCGGCAGGATCTCTGGAAAGGTGCCAGGTCCCGCCGATAAGCCCCCGACAAGCTGCCGACATCGGACCGGCAGCCCCCGACATGTGACCGACACCGTAAATCGGTGCAAGGGCCCCCGGGCGAGCGCACTGGCAGCGCAGGTGATGGAAAAAGATGTGTCCAATGACGGGATAATGATGGGTTCTGCCCCTTCAGAAATGCCCTGCGGGCCGCCTAGCCTTGCGCCCAGGCGAACGGCCCGGCCGTTGGCTGATCAGTTCTTCTTCGACCTTGGGAGAGGTCTTTCGGAAGTCCTTGGAGCTCCTCGCGGGTCCTTGGAGAGCCACGGACCAGCCTTGACGGTTCTGGAGGGAGAGGGCGATGGCGCCTGCGGAACTGCTCATCGGAAGCCGATGGCAAGCGTCGGCGGGGTCGGGATGGACCCGGCACGTCACGTCGCCCTTCGACGGCTCGACCGTCGGTGGCGAGCGGATCCTGACAGCTGGTGCCCCTGGTGCGGGGGTGAACTCCGGTCATGCTGTGTGGAGTTGATCGAATGGCCGAGCGCGCCGTAGTGGCCCTCGGACCCGTCGACACCGACACGGTGGGCCCCGTCCTCGGGGAGCGGGTCACGTTCGCCACCGATCCCTCGCCCGATGACCTGGCGGTCGCCGAGGGCGCCATCGCCCGCGTCGGCGTCGACGTGGTCGACTTGACGGCGGCCTCCGCCCGCGGGATCCCCGCGGTCAACACCCCGGGCAGCGGCAGCCGGGCCGTGGCCGAGGGCGTCTTCGCCATGGCCCCGCGCGTGACCAAGGGGCCGCGACCGCTGACCGGCCCGGAGGCCACTCTGGCCGCCCTGGAGTCGGGCCGGTCGTCGGGTGTCGGACCGGACGTGTCCGACCCCGAGCCGGCCCGTCACCATCCGCCGTTCGACCACCCCGATGTCTTCATGACCCCTCATCTGATGGGCATGACGCGCCGGGCCATGACCCTGACCTTCGTCGACGCCCGCCGCGATCTCGCGGGCGTCGTCGCGGGCCGCCCGCCAACCGCGGTCGCCAACCCCGAGTGGAACCACCGAAAGGCCACAGCATGACCACCTCACCCCTGAACAGGATCGCCGGCGCCCCCATCTCCTGGGGCGTGTGCGAAGTGCCCGGCTGGGGCTACCAGTTGACGCCCGAACGGGTGCTGAACGAGATGCGCGAAGTCGGCCTGGCCGCCACCGAGATCGGCCCCGAAGGCTTCCTGCCCGGCGACCCGGATGCCATGGCCCAGGTCCTCGCCGACCACGACCTCCACGCGGTCGGCGGCTTCACCCCGCTGCTGCTGCACGTGCCCGGACACGACCCGTTGCCCGAGGCCGAACAACTCCTGGAGAGCTACGCCGCTTCGAAGGCCGAGGTTCTCGTCCTGTCGGCCGTCACCGGCCAGGACGGCTACGACTCCCGCCCCGAGCTCGACGCCGACGGCTGGAAGCTGCTGCTGTCCAACCTCGACCGGCTGGCCTCGCTGGCCGCCGAACGCGGCGTACGCGCCGTCCTGCACCCGCATGTCGGCACGATGATCGAGAACGGCGACGAGGTCCGACGCGTCCTGGAGCACTCGGCGATCTCGCTCTGCCTCGACACCGGGCACCTGCTCATCGGCGGCACCGACCCGGCCGAGCTCACCCGCCAGGCGCCCGAGCGCATCGCCCACACCCATATGAAGGACGTGGACGCCTCCCTCGCCGCCAAGGTCCAGTCCGGACAGCTCAGTTACACCGAGGCCGTGCGCAAGGGCATGTACCGCCCGCTGGGCGCGGGAGACGTGGACGTCCAGGCCATCGTCACCCACCTCAGCGCACGCGGCTACGACGGCTGGTACGTCCTGGAACAGGACACCATCCTGACCGAGGAGCCCAGGGCGAAGGGGCCGGTCGAGGATGTGTGGGCCAGCGCCGAACATCTGCGCGCGGTGCTGCGCGGGGTCGCGTAGCCGTATGCGGGCCTGATGCGTTTTTGATGTCTTCTGAGGGATTGACCGGCATGCGCGGGGCGTCCCTGAATGCCGAGGCGACTTGCTTTCTCTTCTTGTCGCCTGTTCTTGGCGTTGCCATTCGTTGCGTGCCGGCATCTTTTCCGAACATGAGGAATCCAGGAAACAGAAATGGCCGCTGACAAATTTCTGGCCACTTGTTGGACCACCGCGGGCGACGCCGCTCCCGACCAGGAAGACCAACGCAGTCCACTTAACCTGCGGGAACGGGTGGAAGCGGCGCGCGACGCCGGATTCACGGGCTTCGGGGTGCTGTACGCGGACCTGGCGGAGGCCGAGCGCGAGTACGGGTTTCCCGGGATTCGGTCCCTCTTCGAGGACAACGGAATCAGTCATATCGAGTTGGAACTGCTGACCGACTGGTGGGCCGGCGGGCCGCGTCGGACGCCGTCCGTGTCGGAATACTGAGGGCCATCGAGGCGCTCGGCGCACGCACCTTCAAGATCGGTCCCGATGTGGCGGACGAGCCCTGGGACCTCGACGTCTGGGCCAAGGAGTTCGCCACGCTCGCGGCACAGGCCGACGGTGTGGGTGCCCGGCTCGGGGTCGAGCCCCTGCCCTGGTCCAACCTCAAGACCGTGCATGACGGTATCCGGCTGGTGGAGACCGCCGGTCACCCGGCGGGCGGCCTCATCATCGACGTCTGGCACACCGAGCGCGCCCACACCCCGCCCGCCTCGCGAAGAACGGCGCGCGGATTGATCGCGATGTGCTGGTCGAACGGTTCCGGCGTGGTGTCCAACAGCGAGCCGTGCGAGGGCAACCCTGCCGCGTCCACGAGACCGTCGATGCGCCCGTGAGTGTCGACGGCCTGTACGACGCTGTCGCGCGCCCGCGCCGGATCGGAGAGGGCCGCCCGCACAAGCCCGCCCCGACGCCCTGGCTGCCGTCGTTGACGAGGACGACCCTGTCCTCGAGCAGTCCCATGAGCGCTGTGTCCTTTTCAGCTCCGGCGGCGCTTGGCGGCCGCCCGCAGTTCCTGGCGCAGCCGCTCGGGGTCCCAGTCCTCGGTGACGGCCTGCCAGACGGTGTCCGCCTGGGAGGGCGGGGCGAGACCGTCCACCGGCGGGTCGAGGTCGAGGTTGGTGGGGAAGGGGTAGCCCTCGGCGGTGGCCGCGATCACGCGGCGCAGCCAGTCCTCCGCGATGCCCTCGGACTTGCGGCTCAGCAGCACCGGGAACAGCGCGTTCGCCATCGCCTCGCGGTCCACCGTCTCCATGGCGCGGCCGAAGGCGGAGGAGATCTGCAACAGATTGGCCATGCGCCTGATGTCGGTCGAACGGTTGTGCCCGGCGGCGTGGAAGAGCGCCGGGTTGAAGAAGACCGCGTCGCCCTTTTCCAGGGGGAGTTGGACGTGGTGGGCGTCGAAGTACTCGACGAACCGCGGGAGCCGCCAGGCGAGATAGCCGGGCTCGAACTTCTGCGAGTGCGGAAGGTAGAGGGTGGGGCCGGACTCGACGGGCATGTCGCAGTGGGCCACCGCGCCCTGCAGGGTCAGCACCGGAGAGAGCCGGTGGACGTGCGCGGGATAGGCCGCCGCCCGCTCCTGGGAGAGGAAGCCGAGGTGGTAGTCGCGGTGGACGTTCTGCGCCGCGCCGCCCGGGTTGACCACGTTGACCTGTGAGGTGACCTGGTAGGCGGGACCCAGCCACGCCTCGGCGATCAGCTCCAGAACGTCGTTGGCGTAGTAGTCGGCGAACACCTCGGGCGCCCGTACGGCCACCTTGTCCAAGGCGTTCCAGACGCGGTCGTTGGCGCCGGGCTTGGCGAAGTGGTCGCCGCGGGACGTGCCGCTCGCGCGCTCCTCCTCGATCAGCGCGCGGAAGGCGTCCGATGCCCGGTCCACGACGGCCGCGTCCGGGAAGGCGCCCTTGAGGACCACGATGCCGGGCCCGTCCGACAGGGCCCGGATCAACTCGTCCTGCACGCTTCGACGACCCTCCGGAGAGCTCGCCAGAGAGCGGAGCCGATCGCTGTCGTAGAGCGGGACGTTCTGTTCGATCCGCTCGGCCGAGGGGTGGTCGGCGGGGTCGGTGCGCTGATCCACGAGCGAGCGGAACACGTCGAGATCGCAGTCCGTATCGGTCAACCAAGCGCGCGATCCTGCGGTTACGGGAGACATCCGAGTCCTTTCGCAGTCCGTGCATTTCTGCCAGTCTTGAGAACCCGAACCCATCATTCAATGCTTATCGGTGCATCAAAAATCCATCATCGGCTTTTGGGATCAGTCATGCGACACCGCTACCCGATCAGGGAAATCGCCCGGCAGGCCGGACTGAGCTCGGCCACGGTCGACCGCGTCCTCAACCAGCGGGGCAACGTGACGGAGAGCACCATCAGGGAGGTGCACGAAGCCATCAAGGGCCTGGACCGCCAGCAGAGCCAGGTCCGGCTCGGGGGCCGCACCTTCATGATCGACATCGTGATGCAGACCCCGGAGCGGTTCTCCACCGCCGTACGGGACGCACTCGAAGCCGAACTGCCCTCCCTGCATCCCGCACTCGTGCGCTCACGCTTCCACTTTCGCGAGACCTGCCCCCCCGCCGAACTGATCGGAACCCTCGACAAGATCGCGAAGCGTGGCACGCAGGGTGTGATCCTCAAGGCCCCCGACGAACCGGAGATCGCAGCCGCGGTCGGCCGGCTCGTCGCGGCCGGCATCCCCGTCGTCACCCTGGTGACCGACCTGCCCCACAGCGCACGCCTGGCCTACGTCGGCATCGACAACCGCGCGGCCGGCGCCACAGCCGCCTACCTCCTCGGGCAGTGGCTGGGCAAACGGCCCGGCAACGTGCTCACCACCATCAGCCGGGGCTCGTTTCGAGGCGAGGAGGAACGTGAGATGGGCTTCCGCAGCGCGATGCGCCTCGCCGACCCCAGACGATCCCTGGTGGAGGTCACCGACAGCGACGGCCTGGACGTCACCCAGCACGATCTCGTCCTGGAGGCGCTCAAGCGGGACGAGGACATCATCGCCGTCTACTCCGCGGGCGGGGGCAACCTCGCCACCCTCGACGCCTTCGACGTACTCGGGCGGGAGTGCGCGGTGTTCATCGCCCACGACCTCGACCACGACAACACCCGCCTGCTGCGCGAGGGCCGTCTGTCCGCGGTCCTCCACCATGACCTGCGCCAGGACATGCGCCGCGCCTGCCAGATCATCATGCGCGCCCACAAGGCACTGCCCGACGACGGCCCGTCGCTGCCCTCGGCGATCCAGGTGGTCACGCCGTTCAACATGCCACCAGGTGCTCCGTCCGTGCCGGTCGTCGACTGAAACCCGCTGAAACCCGCTCCGAGTCTTCGCTGGGTCGGTGACGTCCTCGGCCCCCGCGGGCGGACCGCATCCCGCGTAGGAGAAGCCCCCGCCGGACGACCCTCGCCGGGAGCGTCCGCTTCGAACGGCGCCTCTTTCAGGCGGTGTTCGCCCCCGCCTTCCAGGGGCCGTCCGGCATGATCCGCCGGACCGGTCGTGGCGGCCGGCCGAGGTCCGTCACCGCCGACCCGCTGTGCACACGGGATCGGCCACCTGCTGCGAGAGGAAGATCACGCCAGGTGGGGCGGTCTTGGCCCCGTACCCGACACGCGGTACGGTCGGTGCGATATCGACGACGGCAAGACGGAAGCCGGTGGGAAACCGGCACGGTCGCGCCACTGTGAACGAGAAGCTCCAGCCCGCTGGGACCTCTTGTGAGTCAGACCCGTAGCCGCCGTCCAGTGCACCACCGAGATGGGACGCGAACTCCCGAGGAGGTCCTGCCATGGCGCAGACCGTCGCCCAGCCGACAGCCACCACCCCCGTCGTTCCCGCCAAGCTGCCGCTCAAGGCGATAGCTCCGTGGGCGGTCTTCTTCGGCATTCTGATGCTCGTCCTGCTGTACTTCGTCGGCGCCGAACAGGGCGCCACCGCCGTCGTCTCCGGTGAGGACGTCCACGAGTGGGTGCACGACGCCCGCCACCTGCTCGGTTTCCCCTGCCACTGACCGAGGGGAGCCCCAGCACCGTCATGAACTCCGCAACGGTAAGAAACCTTCTCGTGCGGGGCATGCTCGCCGGCCTCGGTGCCGGCCTGCTCGCCCTGCTCGCCGCCTACTTCCTCGGTGAGCCGAACGTCGACAGCGCGATCAGCTTCGAGGAAGCGCACTCCCACGAGCACGAGATGGAAGTCGTCTCCCGCTCCCTGCAGTCCACCGCCGGTCTCGCCACCGGCGTCCTGGTCTACGGCGTCGCCTTCGGCGGCATCGCGGCGCTCGCGTTCTGTTTCGCGCTCGGTCGCGTCGGCCGGTTCGGCCCGCGGGCGACCGCACTGCTGCTGTCCGGCTGCGCGCTGCTGGCCGTGTACGTCGTGCCCTTCCTGAAGTACCCGGCCAACCCGCCGTCGGTCGGCAACGCCGACACCATCGGCAAGCGGACCACGCTGTACTTCCTGATGATGCTGCTCAGCGTGCTCCTCGCGATCGCCGCCACCATCCTGGGCAAACGGCTGGCACCCAGGCTCGGCACCTGGTACGCCACCGTCTCCGCGGTGGCCGCCTTCGCCGTCGTGATCGGTCTGGCGTATGCCTTCCTGCCGGTCATCAATGAGGTGCCGAAGGACTTCCCCGCCACCCTGCTGTGGCGGTTCCGTCTCTCCGCGCTGGCCATCCAGACCGTCCTGTGGGGCGGATTCGGCCTGGTCTTCGGCGAGTTGGCCGAGCGGTTGCTGAATCCCAAGCCGGTGACGGCCACCGCGAGCCGGTCGGTCGCCGTCCCCAACTGACATGACCCGACACACGAGTGAGGGCCCGCGGAACCTTCCGGGGGCCCTCTCGCGTTTTCCGGTGTCGCCGACGAAGCCAAGGGGCCGGAGTTGGATCCGGATTCGGCTGACTCGAAGTTGGACGCCGATGCGGATGCCGACTGCCTGCGCTGCGCGATAGCCGAGCTGCTGCGTCGTCACCGGGATCTGGCCTCCTGAGCCGCTGGTGATGGCCCGACCGGGCATCGAGGAGGGCGGCGTGCTTGTCGAGGCGTCTGACGTGCGGCTGAGACGCGCGCGTCGCGGCTGGAACGGCATGCCGCTCGGTCTGCGAACCGTCGGGCGCCGTGGAGTGCGTTCCGTGGAGGAAGTGGTGAACCGGTGAAGGATTGACGGGAGTTGTTAAATGTTGGAAGAATCCAGCTCGCTTCGCCGCGTCTGAAGTGAGCGGAGCGACACAAGTGGTTTGGGCGGCATCTCTTCCGCCGGTTCATCCATTGCTTCTCGCGTTGATCCGTGCGTTGGTCTCTCCGTTGGTTCATCCGCTTCTGTCGTCCGTGTCGCCGTCCGTGTCGGTCACTCGCGCGAAGTCACCTCCCACACTTTCGATTTCACAGAGGCTCATCTTGTCGCGTTCGCAACACTCCAGAACTCTGGCTGTGCTCGCCGCAACCACATTCGCCACCGTCGCCGTACCCGTGCTCGGGGCTGGGGCGGCGAGTGCCACGACCGCCGGGGCGTGCGAGTCCGCCACGGTCCAGTACCGCATCGTCGGCGCCGACGGAAACGTCGTGGGCGCGGACTGGACCTCGCAGGGCGGGTTCCATCTCTGGGACACCGTCCCCGGGAGCGTCCAGGTCCGGCTCGCTCCGGGGCAGACCGTCGGGGAAGGCTGCAAGTACCCCGTATCCCTCGCCGAATACACCACCGAGGGACCGAACTGGTACGTCTCCGGACACCAGAGCCTGGTCGACAAGGCCACGGTCTATCTCACCGCCGACGACGTCGCCGGTGCGGACGACGCGAAGCGGACCTGGCAGAAGCTGAGCGTGAAGTCGCCGGACTGCTACGGCCAGATCGACCTGTACGGCGATGACGTCACCTACGACGGCAAGACGGGGGAGGGGCACGGTCCCCTGCCCTACGAGCCCGACAACGTCGTCACCCCCTACCACCTCATCGCGGCGTGGAACGGTGGCGAGCAGCCGTGCGCCCCCGGCTCGTCGGACTCGCCCACCCCGACACCGTCGGAGTCGACCCCGAGCACTCCGGCCACGCCGGTGACGCCCTCGACCCCCGCGGGCGGACAGCCTCCCGCGGCGGAGACGACCCCACCTCCGACCAGCCCCAAGCCCTCCACCCCGCCTCACACGACGCCGGACGTGCCCCCGCTGGAGTCGACGCCGCCGGCCACCCCCAAGCCGTCGCCCAGCGACAGCGGGCCCCCGCTGGCGGAGACGGGCGCGAGCGCACCGGTCGGCACCATCGCGGGCGGCGCCGCCCTGGTGGTCGCCCTCGGCGCCGGGGCGGTGTACGCCTCCCGCCGCGCACGCCGCTCATGACAACGGCACGAGGGATCACCATCGTGGCGTAAGGCAGCCCGACGGCTCCGCCTCCGCGGCCGGCACCGCTCGTGCCGTCGTGGGGGCGGAGCTGCCTGTCCGTGTCGTCAGCGGGCGAACTTCTTGATGGCGTCCGGGCTGACCGGAGTGAAGAAGTTGACGAGGTTGCCGTCGGGGTCGCGCAACAGCAGCGAACGGTTGCCCCACGGCATGGTGGTGGGCTTGTTGACGAAGTCCGCCACGAAGCCGGTCAGGTTCTCGTACACACCGTCCACGTCGTCGACGAGGAATTCGATGATCACGGAACGGTTGTCGGACGGACGGGCGGCGTCGGGCGCGAACAGCGGGACGGTACGGGTGCCGGCGATCGCGAGAGTGGCGGATGCCGTCCTGAGCTCGGCGAAGTCCTCGTTGGACCAACTCGCCCGCATGCCCGTCGCGCGCTCGTAGAAGTCGACGAGGCGCGCGACGTCGCCCGTGATGACGCGGATCGAGAAGAAGTCCACGGTGATGATCTCCCGGTCGGTTCGGTTGGCTGGGTTCGGTTGCGCTGGGTTGGGCTGGGCCTTTCCCCGAACAGGAGACTAGGAGGGATAGCGGACAGATTCCGCCCGGTATCGAGGGGATACTTCTGAGCATGACCCGGCCCACAGCTCGCGTGCTCACCCTGCTGGAGCTCCTGCAGTCGGGCGGCATCCGGACGGCGGCCGAACTCGCCGACCGGCTTGAGATCGACGAACGCACCGTGCGGCGGTATGTGGACCACCTGATCGACCTCGACGTGCCCGTCGAATCGGTGCGCGGCCGCTACGGCGGGTACCGGCTCGCCCCCGGCCACCGCATGCCTCCGCTGATGCTCGGCGACGACGAAGCGCTCGCCGTGCTGCTCGGCCTGATCGCCGGTCGCCGAGCCGGACCGCCGACGGCCACGGGTACCGCCAACGAGACGGCCACGGCCAAGATCCGGCGGGTCCTGCCCAAGCGCCTCACCCGACGGCTCGACGCGGTTCTCGACTCCCTCGCCTTCACCGCCGCGCCCGACGAGACAGCCGCACCGGAGAGCGCGGTCCTGCTCTCGATCGCCGACGCGGTCCGCCATCGCCGGCCGGTCTCGATCAGGTACACCGCCGGAGACGGCCGGCGCAGCGCCCGCACGGTGCACCCGTACGGTCTCGTCGTCCACTCAGGCCGCTGGTACGTAACGGGTGTGGAGCCCGAGACCGGTGAGGACCGGACGTTCCGGCTCGACCGCGTCGCGGAGGTGAGGACCCTGCCCGGCTCCTTCGAGCGGCCCTCGGGGCTCGATCCGGCGCAGCGCGTCCTGTCGGGATTCGCCGAGGCTCCGTACCGACACGAAGTGATCCTGCGGATCCAGGGGACGGTCGAGCAGATCCGCGCCCGGCTTCCGGCAAGCGTCGCGGTCGTCGAGGAGCCGTCGGCGGCAGGCCGCGCGGACGGCGGGACCGAGCGCTGGTTGCGCGTCCGACTGCGGGTGGAACGGCTCGACTGGCTGCCTCCGGTGCTCGCGTCGCTCGATCGGCCTTTCGTGATCGAGCGACCGGACGAGCTCCGGGACCTTGTCGTCGCGCTCGCCGACCGGCTCGTGAACTCCGCGCGGCGGCGCCCGCCCGACGCGTGACCGATGCCGTGATCCCGCCCCAACAGCCACGGCCACAGTCACCACACCGGCCACACCAGTCACACCGGCCACAACCACGACGGTCGACGCCGACGCCGGCGCGGGGTCGTCCCGGTGTCACGCGGGCAGCGGCTGTTCGGCCCAGATGGTCTTGCCGGTGGGGGTCTGGCGACTGCCCCAGCGCTCGGAGACCTGGGCGACCAGCAGCAACCCGCGCCCGCCCTCGTCGAAGACGCGGGCTCGGCGCATGTGCGGGGCGGTGCCACTGCCGTCCGAGACCTCGCAGATCAGCGTGGAGTCGCGGATGAGCCGTAGCTGGATCGGCGCGTCGCCGTACCGGATGGCGTTGGTGACCAGCTCGCTGACGATCAGTTCGGTGGCGAACGCCGTTTCCTCCAGCCCCCAGGTAGCCAGCTGTTCGCTCGCCACCTTGCGGGCTCCGGCGACAGCGGCGGGGTCCCGCGGCAACTGCCAGGTCCGCACCTGCTGGGAGTCGAGCGCGGAGGTACGGGCCAGGAGCAGGACGGTGTCGTCGACGGGACGGCCTGTCAGCACGGTGTTCAGTACCTGGTCGCAGGTCTCCTCCAGGGTGTCGGCCGGGCTGCCGAGCGCCCGGCGCAGCAGCCCGAGCCCGACGTCGATGTCCCGGTCGGCGGCCTCGACCAGGCCGTCGGTGTAGAGGGCGAGCAGGCTGCCCTCGGCGAGCTCCACCTCGGTGGACTCGTACGGCAGACCGCCGAGGCCGAGCGGCGGTCCCGCGGGCAGGTCCAGGAACCGCACGGTGCCGTCCGCGGTGACCAGGGCGGGCGGCGGATGCCCGGCACGGGCCAGGGTGCAGCGGCGGGACGCCGGGTCGTACACCGCGTACAGACAGGTGGCCCCGATCTCTCCCGATGTCTCCCCCGCCCGCCCGCGCGCCTCGGGTCCCTCCTCCCGGTCGAGCCTGATGACGAGGTCGTCGAGCTGGGTGAGCAACTCGTCGGGGGCTGGATCGACGTCCGCGAGAGTCCGTACGGCGGTCCGCAGGCGCCCCATCGTGGCCGAGGCCTGGATGCCATGGCCCACCACATCGCCCACGACCAGGGCGACCCGCGCGCCGGACAGCTGGATCGCGTCGAACCAGTCCCCTCCGATGTCCGCTCCGGAACCGGCCGGGAGGTAGCGGTAGGCGACCTCCACCGCGGTGAGGGCAGGGGACCGCTCGGGCAGCAGACTGCGCTGGAGCGCCAGCGCCGTGCGGCGTTCACGTGTGTAACGGCGGGCGTTGTCCACGCTCACCGCCGCCCTGGCCACGATCTCCTCGGCGAGCAGCAGGTCGTCCTGGCCGAAGGACTCCGGCGTCCGGTGCCGCAGGAAGTGCACCATGCCCAGGGTCACTCCCCGGGCCCGCAGCGGGACCATCATCACCGAGTGGATCAGGTACTTGCCCACGGTCTGGGCGCGGGCCGGGGAGGATTCGACCCACGCCCGCAGCGCCGGGTCGTCCGACCGATGCCGGGTGCCCCGGCCGTCGACCAGCGCCAGCACCGGTAGTGAATCCGCCGGGTAGACAGTTGTGCCGCCCGGGGGGACCACCGACTCCGGGCAGCCCTCAAGTACCGATCGCTGCGCGGTGCGGCGGACCGTGACCGATTTGCCGGGCGGTACCGACTGGGGCTCCTCGCCCTGTGCCACGGATTCCAGCAGGTCCACGGTGACGAAGTCCGCGAACCCGGTCACGGCCACCTCGGCCAGCTCCTCGGCGGTTCGGGTCACGTCCAGGGCGCTGCCGATGCGGAGGCTGGCGTCGTTGAGCACGGCCAGGCGGCGGCGGGCCCAGTACTGCTCGGTGGTGTCGAGCACGGCCGCCGACATCCCTTGCACCACGCCGGTCTCGTCCTTCAGCGGCGACAGGAACATCGACCACGCGTGCTCCCGGGTCTCGCCCGGAGCCTGGCCGTGCTGCTCATGGAAGATCACCTCGCCGGTGCGCAGCACCTCCCGTTGGAGGCGGTCGTACTCGTCGAAGGGCCAGCTCGGCTCGATCTCCCACAGAGTCAGACCCCGCATCTCCTCCTCGGTCCTGCCCATCACCTGCGTCATGGCCTGGTTGGCGGCGACGAGCCGCGCCTCGCGGTCGTAGACCGCCACCGGCAGCGGGAGCTGTGCCAGCGTGCAGTCCCACATCGCGGCCGCATTCGGGTCGGACGGTCCGGCAGGGTTCGTCAGCGTCGCGCCGGTCACGAGCCAGAGCCTCCTGCGCGCCGCGTCCACCAGCGGCGCTCCCCGCAGCCGCACCACGACACGGCCCCCCTCCCGGTGCCGGAGTGCCACCTCGGTAGCCCACTGGCGTCCGTCGGCGATGTGGCGCCGTGCGGAGGCGGGCAGGTCGGCGGCGAGCAGGTCGGTGGCGGGGCGGCCCACGATCTCGTCGGCTTCGTATCCCAGCAGCTGCCTGGCTCCGGCACTCCACACCACGACCGCCCCACGGGCGTCGATGACGGCCGCGGAGTCCTCCGGTACCGGCCACGGCGCCGTTCCTCCGGATGCGACGTGCTCGCTGTCCATGGGCGCTTACCCTCGTCCTCGCTTCGGTGGAGGCCCGAGGGGCGCCTGGGGAGCCAGGCCTACATCACGGGCGTCCTTCTCCAGCCTCCCGCGACGCCGTTGCGCCCTCAAGCCAGGGCGCGCAGGCCGTACGCCGGATCGGTGCGCGCGGTCGTGCGGGGCGGCGCACATCCGGAGTGGTGCACGCCTTGCCCGTGCGGTGTGTCCGGAGCAGGCTGGTCGTATGGGTGGTCAGGAGGGCCCCACGCTCATCACGTCGGTGCAGCGGGCGTTTCGTCTGCTGGAGGCGGTCGGCACGCACGAGAACGGTGTGCCGGCGAAGCATCTGGCGCGGGAGACGGGCCTGCCCCTGGCGACGGCGTATCACCTGCTGCGGACGATGGTGCACGACGGGTATCTGCGGAAACTGGACGACGGCGGGTTCGTGCTGGGGGACAAGGTGCAGTCCCTGCACAGCACGGGGCGTGGGCAGGCGTTGCTGGGGCGGGTGCGTCCCGCACTGGCCGCGTTGCGGGACGAGCTGGCGACGGCCGCGTATCTGACCTTCTACGAGGAGGGTGAGATACGGGTGGCGGAGATCGTCGACGGTCCGCGGGCGCCGCGGGTGGATCTGTGGGTGGGGTGCGAGGACGCGGGGCACGCGACGGCGCTGGGCAAGTGTGTGCTGAGGGAGCTGGACGACGAGTCGCGCCGGGAGTATCTGTCGCGGCATCCGCTGTGGGATCTCACCCCGCGGACGATCACGAGTCCTGTGGAGCTGTTGCGGCGGCTGGACACCTCGCCGGTGGCTCCGGGGGTCACGGATCTGGAGGAGTACGCGCTGGGCACGGTGTGTGTCGCGGTGCCGGTGTACAGCGGGGACACGCTCGGCTCGCTGGGTGTGTCGCTGCCGGCCAGCCGGGTCTCCCGGCTGGAGGAGGTCGTGGAGCGGTTGATCCCGACCGCGAACCGCGTGACCAGGAGCCTCTCGCTCACTATCTGAAATCCCTGTTCTTGTCGCGTCCGAGCTGAACCCGTTTCCTGGATGAAACGGACATTTCCGGAGTGCGTGCGGCGCACAGTGAGGACTGCGGACGAAACATGACTCAGGCCCGAGACCATGGTGGCGACCACTGGCCGATAGGGCCGTTGAGGAACCGAGTGGCCGGTCCCGGGGCTTCGGCGTGGACACGTGCCGCCGCACACGTGGCCTCCGGTACCCCCGTACTGCCCGTGCTGATCGTTCTCGCCGTCGTGCTCGTCGACCTCTGCGGCGGAGCGGGGATGATCTGGCTGCCACTGCTCGCGGCCGGGCCGGCGCTGGCCGCCACCACCAGCGGGCCGCGCGGAGTCTTCTGTGTCGGTCTCCTCGCCGTGGTGCTGGGCGCGGTGGTCGGAGCCCGGGACGGTGTCCCGGGCCGCGAACTGGTGGCCGTGCTGTCCGCACTGGCGGCTGTCACTCTCGCGAGTGGTCTGTCCGGCGCGCTGCGAGGGCGTCGTGAACGGGTGCTCGCGGCCGTCCGCTCGGTCGCGGAGGCCGCCCAGCACGCGCTTCTCAGGCCGGTACCGGCGACAGTCGGCCCGTTCCAGGTGGCCGTCCGCTACAGCGCCGCGGCGGCGGAGGCCCGTATCGGCGGCGATCTCTACGCACTCCTGTCCACTCCGTACGGGGTCAGGATGATTGTCGGCGATGTGCGCGGCAAGGGCCTGCCGGCCGTGAGCACCGCAGCCCTCGTACTGGGTGTCTTCCGCGAGGCCGCCTACGACGAGCCCGATCTCCTCGCCGTCGTCGCCAGGATCGAGCGGAGCCTGGCGCGCAACCTCGGCTGCGACGACTTCGTCACCGCCGTGGTGGCCGGATATCCGCAGACGGGGTATCTGGAGGTGGTGAACTGCGGGCACGCGCCTCCGCTGCTGGTACGCGCATCCGGAAGCGTCGTGCCGGTGGATCCCACCCATCCGGCCCCGCCGCTCGGCCTGCGCGCTCTCACGGGTGAGACTCCCAGCCTCCAGGTGCTGCCCTTCGCCGACGGGGATCAGCTGCTGCTCTACACCGACGGGGTCACCGAGGCCCGCAACCACCGCCGTGAGTTCTATCCGCTCGCCGAGGGACTGGCGCGCCACTGGTGCGACGAGCCGGCGCGCACCCTCACCGCGCTCCACGACGAACTGCTGGCGCACGTGGGCGGCCGACTGCACGACGACGCGGCCCTGCTCCTGCTCCACAAGCCGGCCGTTCCGGCAAGGGTGGTCGCCGATCCGGTGGTTGCCGACCCGCCCGTCGCTGCCCCGGTGGTTGCCGATCCACCCGTTCCGGCCCCGGTGGTTGCCGACCCGGTCGTCTCCGACCTGGAGTCCGACGCCGGCCGCGACGGCTGTCCCGGCTCCCTCCCGTCCCGGGGCAGCCGAAGCCGGGTCGTCGAGCGGACCGGCGTAGCGGCGGCCCCGGGTGTCCCGCTCGGCTCCTTCACACCGTGCGGCCGGAACGGAGGACGCTGACGAAGGCCGCCGCGAGGCGTCGGTCAGCGGGCCGTGCCGAAGTCCTGCGTCCAGTAACTGCCGGGCTGCGCGAGCCCGACGCCGATCTCCTTGAAACCGCAGTCGAGGATGTTGCGCTTGTGGCCGGGGCTGGACATCCAGCCCGCCATGACCTGCTCGGGCGTGGAGTATCCGTACGCGACGTTCTCGCCGTACGCGCTCCAGCTGTAGCCGGCAGCTGTGATCCGTTGCCCCGGATCCGAACCGTCGGAGCCCGTGTGCGACATGTTCTGGTGGGCGGCCATGTCCGCGCTGTGATCCTGGGCGGCCTTCGACAGCTTCTCGTTCAGGGTCAGGGCGGAACAACCGACCTTGCCGCGCTCGCTGTTGACCAGGGCCAGGACGCTGGCCACGGCGGCGGACGCCGGGGCTGCCGTGGCCGTGGTGCTCGGGGACGCGGTGGCCTCTGGTGCGGCGGGTTCGGTTGAGGCGGGTGTCGCGGGTTCCGTCGAGGTGGGCGCCTCGGGTGTCGCGGGTTCCGTCGAGGTCGGTGCCTCGGGTGCGGCGGGTTCCGTCGAGGCGGGTGCTGCAGGTGTGGCAGGCGCGGTGGTGGCCTGCGAGGTCGGCTTCTGGGTGTGCCGGGTCCAGCCGCCTCCCTTCCACCGCTCCTGCAGGGACGCGTTCTGCCAGTTCTGCCAGTTCTTCGAGCCCTGCCGCTGACCGCTTGATCCGGGGTCCCCGGCGCTCTGGTCGTTCTTACATGCCATGGCGGCAGTGGGTATTGCCAGCGCGCTGAGCACGACGGCAGCGATGGTTATCTGCCGGTGGCGCGTCTTCCTGCGGTGCTTGCTCATGCGGCCTCGCTCGGTCGTCGCGGGGGCGCCACCGGTTGGGCCGGCTCGGCACGGACACTGTGCCTGAGCTGTGGTGACGCCGTCTGGGGCCGACATTGTTAAAACCTGAGTGAGTGCGCGGCAATGCCCCCCACTACTACCTTGCCTCGTAGACCTCGAACGCCCTTGAATCGGGCGCACGGGTGTGCTGACCCGGCTGACCGGAGTGCGACAGCGTCTGACGCTGCGTCAGGAGGCCCCGTGTGCCCGGCGGGCGGTGAGGTGAAAACACCTTTGGCGTACGCCAAAGGTGCATGCGTTCCGTATGTCTGTTTCCGGGTGGCAAGTCTGCCTATATCGCCCAGGTGCCATGTACTACCGCACCACGTTGACAGCGGAAGTCGGCGTGACGGATGTCACGCCGAGCTGCCGCAACCATTCCCGGTGGGGGCGATGTACGACCGACCGCGTCAGCTGTCGTAGTCGACGGCGAGCGTCTCCGTGACCGGGAACGACTGACAGGTGAGGACGTAGCCCGCGTCAATCTCGGCGGGTTCGAGGGCGAAGTTGCGGCGCATGTCGGCCTTGCCGTCGGTGACCAGCGCCCGGCAGGTGCCGCACACACCGCCCTTGCAGGCGAAGGGCAGGTCGGGACGGGTCTTCTGGGCGCCGTCGAGGATGCTTCGACCGCGGGGCAGGGCGGCGGTCGTGGGCCGGCCGTCGAGCGTGATGGTGACCTCGCTGACCGGGCCCTCGGTCGCCGTGTCCTGGTGGTGCACCTCCCGCACGGGCTCGTCGTCGGCGTAGAACAGCTCCTGGTGCACCCGGTCGCCCGGCACGCCGAGTCCGGCCAGCACCTGCTGGGCGTCGCGGACCATGCCGTGCGGGCCGCACAGCCACCAGTGGTCCGCGCCCGTCACGTCGACCAGCGAGTCGACCAGCGCCGACAGCCGCTCGGCGTCCAGCCGGCCGGAGAGCACCTCGGCCTCGCGCGGTTCGCGGGAGAGGACGTGGGCGAGCTGGAAGCGGGCCGGGTAGAGGTCCTTCAGGTCGGCCAGCTCGTCGGCGAACATCACGGTGTCGGTGCGCCGGTTGCCGTAGAAGAGGGTGACGGTAGAGCGGGAGTCCGCGGCCAGGACCGACTCGGCGATGGAGAGCATGGGGGTGATGCCGGAGCCCGCAGCGATCAGCACGTGGTGGCCAGGGGCGGTGAGGTCGGGTGTGAAGGCGCCGGTCGGGGCCATGACCTCGACCGTGTCACCGGGGCGCACCTCCCGCACCAGCCACGCGGAGAACAGGCCGCCCGGCACCACCCGCACCCCGATGCGCGGCACGGATCCGGCCGGAGAGCAGATGGAGTACGAGCGGCGCTCGTCACGGCCGTCGACCTCGCGCCGCAGGGTGAGCGACTGCCCGGGGGCGAAGGCGAACTCCTCGGCCAGCTCCGCGGGGATGTCGAAGCTGACCGCGGCCGCGTCTTCGCACAGGGGGTGCACGGCGGCGACCCGCAGGGAGTGGAAGGCCGGCCGGCGGCGGGTACGCGGGCGTACCGCCGGGGCGGGGGTGGCCGACTCCATCAGGTCGTCCATCAGATCTCCTTGACGTACTCGAACGGTTCCAGGCAGGCGTGGCAGCGCCAGAGCGCCTTGCAGGACGTGGCGGCGAAGCGGGAGGTCTCCTCCGTGTCCGCCGAGCCGCAGCGCGGGCAGGGCACGGCGGTCCGCCGGGTGGCGGTCAGCACGAGCGGCACCGGACCGGCCGGGCGCCGCGGTGCGGCGCCGGGCGGGGCGATTCCGTGTTCGGCGAGCTTGCGGCGGCCCGCCGGGGTGATCCAGTCGCTGGTCCACGGCGGGTCGAGGACGGTACGGATCTCGACGCGCTCGTACCCGGCGGCGGCGAGCTGTGCGGCCACGTCGGCGCGCATCTCCGCCATCGCCGGGCAGCCCGAGTAGGTCGGCGTGAGGCTCGCGACGACCGTGCCGTCGGGGCCGAGCGACACCTCGCGCAGCACGCCCAGGTCGGCGAGGGTGAGCATGGGCATCTCCGGGTCGGGCACCTGTTCGGCGATGTGCCGGGCCCGTCGCACGTCGGTCAGTACGGTCACCATGTCGCCTCCGGGTGGGCGCGGGCCACGCTCTGCAACTCGGTCAGCAGCGGTGCCAGATGCTCGGTGTGCTCGCCCGCGCGTCCGGAGCCGGGCAGCGGCCGGTACGCGGGCATGGGCAGCCCGCCCGCCTCGGTGACCTGACGCAGCACGGCGACGACCTCGTCCCGTACGTCGTGGGCCGTGAACAGCTCGCCCAGGTACGGGGCGACCTGCTCCAGGGCCGTACGCATCCTGCGGTGGGACTCCGCCGTGCCGTCGCCGAGTCGCACGGCCCACTCGGCCGCGTACTGGCGGTGGTAGGTCAGTTCCTTGACGCCCTTCGCGGCGATGGCGGCGAGCACCGGGTCGGGGTGTGAGGCGAGCTGTTCGAAGTGCGCGAGCCGCCAGCTGGACAGCGCCAGGAGCCGCACGACGGAGAACGCGAAGTCCCCGTTCGGGAGTTCGGCCAGGCGTACGTTGCGGAAGTCGTCGGCGTCGCGGAAATAGGCGTACGCGTCCTCGTCGCGGCCCGTGCCGTCGACCTGGCCGGCCCGGGCGTAGAGCAGACGGGCCTGGCCGAGCAGGTCGAGGCCGATGTTGGCGAGCGCCACCTCCTCCTCCAGCTCGGGGGCGCGGGTGGTCCACTCGGCCAGTCGCTGGGCGCACACGAGCGCGTCGTCGGCGAGCGCGACGCAGGAGGCCGCCAGCTCCGCGGCGTCGAGCCCGTCCGGCACGGTGGTGTCGACCCCGTGCAGGGGGTCCTCGAATCCGGTGCCGTACGCCCAGCGGGTGTCGTCCTCGTGTCCCTCGGCGAGGGTCAGGTAGACGTGGTCGTCACTCATGCCCTGCTCCTCAGATGTGCGGGACGTCGTCGGGGATGTCGTAGAACGTCGGGTGGCGGTAGACCTTGTCGGCGCTCGGCGCGAAGAAGGGGTCCTTCTCGTCGCGGGTGGAGGCGGCGATGTGCTCCGAGCGCACCACCCAGATGCTGACGCCCTCGTTGCGACGGGTGTACAGGTCACGCGCGTGGGTCAGGGCCATCGTGTCGTCGGCGGCGTGCAGCGAGCCGACGTGTACGTGGTTCAGTCCGCGCTTGCCCCGTACGAACACCTCGTACAGCGGCCAGCCGTCCTTCTTGCCGTCGATGTCGCTCATGCCGCCGTTTCCTTCCGGGCTCGCTCACTCTGCTTGGCCGCGTGGGCGGTGGCCGCCTCGCGGACCCAGGCGCCCTCGTCGTGGGCCGTCCGCCGCCGGGAGATCCGCTCGGCGTTGCACGGTCCGTCGCCCTTGATGACGCGCATCAGCTCGTCCCAGTCCGGGGTGCCGAAGTCGTGGTGTCCGCGCTCCTCGTTCCAGCGCAGCTCGGGGTCGGGCAGGACGACACCCAGCTTCTCGGCCTGCGGCACGGTCATGTCCACGAAGCGCTGGCGCAGTTCGTCGTTGCTGTGCCGCTTGATCTTCCAGGCCATGGACTGGGCCGAGTTGGGCGAGTTGTCGTCGGGCGGGCCGAACATCATCAGCGACGGCCACCACCAGCGGTCCACCGCGTCCCGCACCATCGCCCGCTGGGCGTCGGTGCCGCGCATCATTGTCAGCAGCAGCTCGTACCCCTGGCGCTGGTGGAACGACTCCTCCTTACAGATCCGCACCATGGATCGCGCGTACGGACCGTACGAACTCCTGCACAGCGGCACCTGGTTGCAGATCGCCGCACCGTCGACGAACCAGCCGATCACGCCGACGTCGGCGAAGCTCAGGGTGGGGTAGTTGAAGATCGACGAGTACTTCTGCCGGCCCTCGATCAGCCGCTCGGTGAGATCGGCGCGGTCCGCGCCCAGAGTCTCGGCCGCCGAGTACAGATACAGCCCGTGCCCGGCCTCGTCCTGGACCTTGGCGAACAGGATGGCCTTGCGGCGCAGCGACGGAGCGCGGGTGATCCACTCGCCCTCCGGCTGCATGCCGATGATCTCCGAGTGCGCGTGCTGCGCGATCTGCCGGATCAGCGTCTTGCGGTAGCCGTCCGGCATCCAGTCGCGCGGCTCGACCCGCTGGTCGCGGGCGACGGTCGCGTCGAAGTGCTCCTGGAGCCGCTCTTCGGCCGCCGGCCCGACGCCGTCGGCGCCCGCGGCGGCGGAGTGTGTCGTGGTCATCGATACCAGCTTCCCTACCGACCATTCGTTCGGTTCCAGTGTGACGGTTTTCTTCCGGCCCGGCAAGACTTTCGTTCGGCCGGGGCCGCTCAGGGCCAGGCGTAGAAACCCTGCCCCGTCTTCCGCCCCAGCTCGCCGCGCGCGACCTTGTCACGCAGCAGCCGCGGCGGCGCGAAGCGCTCCCCGAGTGTGGCGTGCAGGTGCTCGGCGATGGCGAGGCGCACGTCGAGTCCGACCAGGTCGGTCAGGCGCAGCGGGCCCATGGGGTGCTTGTAGCCGAGGCTCATGGCGTCGTCGATGGCCGTCGGTTCGGCGACCCAGCGCCACGCCGAGGCGGCTGCTGGCGAACCCGGGGGAGTCCTTGACGACGACGTCCTTCTTGCCGAGGGCGTGCGTCCAGGCGAGCGCCAGCCGCACGGTCTCGTCCTCGGTCTCCGGGGCGACGACGATCTCGATCAGCTCGGAGGCCGGTACCGGATTGAAGAAGTGCATGCCGAGGAAGCGCCCGGGGCGGGAGAGGGCCGACGCGAGGTCGGTGACCGACGGGGAGCTGGTGTTGCTGGCCAGGACGGTCGCAGGACTCAGGACCCGCTCGGCGGCGGCGAGCAGCAGGGTCTTGAGCGACGCGTCCTCGGGGACGGCCTCGACGACGAGAACGGACGTCGGCGGCAGCTCGTCGACCGAGCCCACGACGGAGACCCGGCCGAGCACCTCCTCGGCGGGCGAGCCGAGTCTGCCGCGCTCGGCGGCCCGCTTCAGCCCGGTGGCGACCCGGTCCAGCGCGGCGGCCGCGGCCTGCTCGCCGCTCTCCACGACGGTCACGGACGAGCCCGCGGCCGCGAACGACTGGGCGATGCCGGCGCCGCGCATCCGACACCGCGTCCGGTCCCGCGATGCAGCGCGTGCGCCTCGTCGAGAAGCCCGTCGGCCGGTACGACGGAGCAGCCGAGGGGATGACCGAGCGCGATGGCACCGCCGTCGGCGTTGACCCTCTCCGTCGAGCTTCAACCGCCGTATCACCGCGAGTGCCTGCGCGGCGAAGGCCTCATTCAGCTCGACCGCGTCCAGATCGCCGCTCTCCAGGCCGGCCCGGGCGAGGGCCTTCTCGGTGGCGGGGGCGGGGCCGAGACCCATCAGGTTGGGCTGTACGCCGGCCGAGGCGGAGGCGATGATCCGGGCCCGAGGGGTGAGCTCGTACCGTTCGACGGCCGCGGCGCTCGCCACCACCAGCGCGGCGGCGCCGTCGGACAGCGGCGAGGAGGAACCGGCGGTGACGATGCCGTCGGGGCGGAAGATGGTCCGCAGGGTGCCGAGCTTCTCCAGGGTCGTACCCGGGCGAGGCCCTTCGTCGCGGGTGACCTCCCCGTCCTTCACCCGGACCGGCACGATCTCGCGGTCGAAGCGGCCGGCCTCCTGCGCGGCCACCGCCCGCTGGTGGCTGCGTAGTGCGAAGGCGTCGGAGTCGGCACGGGTGATGCCGTCGAGCGCGGCGACCTCCTCGGCGGTTTCCCCCATCGACAGGGTCACCTTCGCCGTCTCGGGGCCCGCGTCGGCGGTGACGGACCGGTCGGCGGCCGTGAAGCGCGGGTTGGTGAAGCGCCAGCCCAGCGAGGTGTCGTGCACCTCGCCCGGCTTGGCCCACGGGGTGCCGGGCTTGGCCATCACCCAGGGCGCGCGGGTCATCGACTCCACACCGCCCGCTACGACCAGGTCGGCCTCACCGGAGCGGATCGCCTGGGCCGCGCTCGCGACCGCCGTCAGCCCGGACGCGCACAGCCGGTTGACGGTGCGCGGCGCGCGGTGGCGGCGACCGCCTGCTCCAGCAGGGCGCGGTGCCGGGCGAAGAAGTCCGGGCGCTCGGGGCGGTTCTGGGGCATGCGTTCCACCTCTTGACAGGCAGTGGTGATGCTGGATTACTAGGCCGTGCCGAACGCTAACCGAATGTTCGGTCGGGACACAAGGTGGTGAAAACCGGTGACACGGGCCACAGGAACGACCTCGGCCGAGGGGACGCCCACCGAGGCGATGTTCGCCGCGGACGAGGCGTCCCGGGCGCTGGGCATCGAGCTCCTCGATCAGGGTGAGGGCGCCGCCACGCTCCGGATGACCGTGACGCCGACGATGGTGAACGGACACAAGATCGCCCACGGCGGCTATCTGTTCCTGCTCGCCGACACCGCCTTCGCCTGTGCCTGCAACAGCCACGGACCCGTGACCGTCGCGGCCGGAGCCGATGTCGACTTCATCGCCCCGGCGTACGAGGGTGATGTCCTGGTGGCCACGGCGCGGGAGCGCACCCGGTTCGGCCGCAGCGGCATCTACGACGTGAGCGTGCTGCGCGGCGACGAGGTGATCCTGGAGTTCCGCGGACGCAGCCGCAGCATCAGAGGCACGACGACGAAGGAGTCGCGATGAACACCGCAGCGACGGCAGGCGCGGCCGCGGACCCCCGCCCGGCCCGCCTGGGAGAGCCGCTTCCCCAGGATCTGCTGGACGAGGGTGAGCGCCTCACCGGCGAGCAGCTGAGGGAGCTTCAGCTCGACCGTCTGCGGGCGACGTTGTGGCACGCGTACGACAACGTGGAGCTGTACCGCAAGAAGTTCGACGAGGCCGGGGTCAAGCCCGACGACTGCCGCTCCCTGGCGGACCTGTCCCGGTTCCCCTTCACCACCAAGGCGGATCTGCGGGAGACCTACCCCTTCGGCATGTTCGCCGTCCCGATGGCGGACGTACGACGCATCCACGCCTCCAGCGGCACCACGGGCCGCCCCACGGTCGTCGGATACACCGAGAACGACCTCTCCATGTGGGCCGACATGATCGCCCGCTCGATCCGCGCGGCCGGCGGCCGCGCGGGCCACAAGGTGCACATCTCCTACGGATACGGCCTGTTCACCGGCGGCCTGGGCGCGCACTACGGCGCCGAGCGCGCCGGCTGTACGGTGATCCCCGCCTCCGGCGGCATGACGGCCCGCCAGGTGCAGATCATCCAGGACTTCGAGCCCGAGATCATCATGGTCACCCCGTCCTACATGCTCACCCTGCTCGACGAGTTCGAGAGGCAGGGCGTCGACCCGCGTACGACCTCCCTCCAGGTGGGCATCTTCGGGGCCGAGCCGTGGACGGAGGCGATGCGCCGGGAGATCGAGGAGCGCATGAACATCCACGCGGTCGACATCTACGGCCTGTCCGAGGTGATCGGCCCGGGCGTGGCGCAGGAGTGCGTCGAGACCAAGGACGGGCTGCATGTGTGGGAGGACCACTTCTACCCCGAGGTGGTCGATCCGTTCACGGGCGCCGTGCTGGCCGAGGGCGAGGAGGGCGAGGTGGTCTTCACCTCCCTCACCAAGGAGGCCCTGCCGATCATCCGCTACCGGACCCGCGACCTGTCCCGGCTGCTGCCCGGCACCGCCCGGCCCGCCTTCCGTCGTATCGAGAAGATCACCGGTCGCTCCGACGACATGATCATTCTGCGCGGTGTGAACGTCTTCCCCAGCCAGATCGAGGAGATCGTGCTGCGCACGCCCGGCGTCGCCCCGCACTTCCAGGTGCAGTTGACCCGGCGCGGCCGGATGGACCACATGACCGTCCGTGTCGAGGCGCGCCCCGGGGCCGGGAGCGAGCGGCGGGAGGCGGCCGCGAAGGAGATCGCCCAGGGTGTCAAGGACGGCGTGGGTGTCACCGTCGAGGTGACGATCGTCGACCCGGAGACATTGGAGCGCTCGCTGGGCAAGCTCCGCCGGGTGAAGGATCTCCGTCAGCAGTGACCGGCCGGTGACCGGCGCGACCTCGCCGTCGGCCGTGCGTCGGCCGCGGGGACTCCTCCCGGTTTCAGGGGATGTCGGACGCGGCCTTCCGCAAGCGGTCCAGCAGGGTGTCCAGTGCGGTCAGATCGGGCTCGCCGAAGTCACCGAACGCGGCCCACAGGTTCCGTGCGTGGACGACCGCGGCCCGGTCGAGGACTTCGCGGCCGGTGTCTGTGATGGCGGCGAAGGCGACTCGGCGGTCGGTGGGGCACGGGCGGCGCTCGACGTAGCCGGCCGTCTGAATCCGGTCGATCAGCCTGGTGATGCCGCTGGTGGTGAGCGCGATCTGGTCGGCCAGCGCGCTCATGGTCAGTTGCCCTTCCGTCGAGCGGGCGAGACGGATGAGCACCTCGAACCAGACGTGCGGCAGCCCGACCTCCGCCTGCAGGGCCGCACCGAGCCGCTGTTCGAGCCTGCTGGACGCAGGCGGCCGAAGGTGGTGATCAGGCGGTCGTCGATCGGGTTCGGGGAAGACATGCGGTGATGGTAAGCCGAAATAGTTGCCGAGTCAGATATTGATCGCAACCGTGCCAATGTCCGACTTGGCCTACTCGTGGGCGAACGGCTGGCTGAAGACCCAGGGGGCCAGCACATCCTGACCGCTTCCGGGATCGCCGTCGCGGTCCGGCTGATGGCGGTGTGATCACGGCGATCAACTTCCTCGGCATCCGACTGCTGGCCCGCACGGGGCTGATCACCAGCGTCGGCGTGCTGATGTACGCCGGCGCGCCCCTGTCCTTCGGCGTCTTCCGCCGCCTCCCGGGCGTCGACCGCCCGTACCGGCTGCCCGGCGGCGGCTGGGTGTCCCCGTTGGCCTTCGTCATCGCCAACTTCCTGATCCTGTGGGCGGGGTGGACCACGGACTGGAAGCCGGGCATCGAGTCAGTGCGCCGACAGGTCGGCCAGTTCGGCGGCGAACATCAGGGCGGGGTCGAAGCCCATCCCGGTGAAGTGGCCCGCGAGCTCCAGGGACAGAACTCCGTGCAGCCGGGTCCAGAAGGCCAGGGCCCGGCGCAGGGCCTCGGGCGGGGCGGGGTGGCCGTCCGCCCACGCCCTGTGCCCTCCGACATGAGTGTCGAACGGCGCCGCGGGGCCGCCGGGAGGCAGCGCGGCGCAGGCGTCGAGCAGGATCGTCATGATCTCGGAGGCGATCACGGTGATGTCGTCCGGCGCGTGGTAGCCCGGTACGGGTGTGCCGTAGACGAGGAAGTACCGCTGAGGGTCCTCCAGGGCCCACCCGCGCAGGGCGTGCGCCAGCGCGGCCGGGCCGGCACCGGATTCGGAGGCCGCGCGGAAGGTGTCGGCGAGGCTTCGGTACGCCTCCCTGACGAGATCGTTGATCAGCTCGTCGCGTCCGGCGCAGTACCGGTAGAGCGCGGGCCCGCTCATGCCCATCTGCCTGGCGATCGCGTTGAGGGAGAGCGCGGAAGCCCCCGCCACGGCGATCTGCTCCCACGCCCGTTCCCTGATCTCCGCACGTACGTGGGCGCGGTAGCGCTCACGAGGGGTCCGCGCGCCTGTGTCGACCATTGGCCTGCCACCTTTCGGCCTTCGCGAGGATGGAGCATCAAGATTTAGTTAGAAGCTATCACGAAACTTCTTGACTCTCTCTGTCGCATCGAGTTATAACTTCTAACGAACGCAAGAGCGAGTAATCAACGCGGAGCGCAGTGGAGGTCGTCATGAACGCCGAAGGACTCGTCGAGGTCGTACTGCCGGGCAAGGTGGAGCCGGAAGGGCTGGAGATCCGGCACGGAGCCGTGCCCGCCGCGGGGCCCGGAGAGGTCGTGATCCGGATGGAGGCGACCGGGGTCTCCTTCGCGGAGCAGCAGATGCGCCGCGGCCGGTACTACGACCAGCCGGCGTTCCCGTTCGTGCCCGGCTACGACCTGGTCGGCACGGTTCTCACGACCGGCGAGGGCGTCGAGCCCGGCCTGGCCGGGACCCGGGTGGCAGCGCTGGTCAAGGTCGGCGGCTGGGCCAGCCACGTGCTCGTCGAGGCGGCGGACGTGGTGCCGGTGCCCGACGGGATCGGCGCGGCGGAGGCGGAGACCGTGGTGGTCAACGGCATCACGGCCTGGCAGATGTTGCACCGCAAGGCACGCATCCGCGCGGGGCAGACCATTCTGGTCCACGGTGCCAACGGCGGCGTCGGCTCGGTTCTGGTCCAGCTCGCCCACGCCGCGGGCGTGAAGGTGATCGGCACGGCGTCCGCGCGCCACCACGACGCACTGCGGGAGCGGGGCGTCATCCCCGTCGACTACCGCACCGAGGACGTGGCCGCACGGGTCCGCGAGCTCGCCCCCGGCGGGGTGGACGCCGTCTTCGACCACGTCGGCGGCCGCAGCGCGGTCGACTCCTGGCACCTCCTCGCGCCCGGCGGCACGCTCGTCGCGTACGGCAGCGCCTCCACCCGGGACGACGAGGGCTCCAAGCAGTGGCCCGTGCTCAAGCTGCTCGGCCGGGTGTGGTTGTGGAACGCGCTGCCCAACCGCCGCCGCGCCTACTTCTTCAACGTCTGGGCCGGGCGGGCCCTGGCCAAGAACCGGTTCCGGGCCCGGCTGCGCGCCGACCTCACCCAGGTCTTCGGAGCCCTCCAGCGCGGTGACGTCACGGCCCAGATCGCCGCCCAACTGCCCCTCACCCGCGTCGGCGAAGCCCTGCGGCTGGCCGAGTCCGGCACCGTGGCCGGGAAGGTCGTACTGAACCCCTAACACGTGGTTCTGGTGCCGCCGATCGCACGCCCTTTCCCCGCACGCCCTTCCCCTGCCTTCCCTTCGCCTGCCTTCCCTTCGCCTGTAGTCCCTCCATCACCCGAGACGCGAGGAACCGTCATGACCGCCACCCGCACCATCCGCACCACCCCGAGGCGCCACCGGGCGCGACTGCTCGTCCCCGCGGCGATCGCCGCCCTCGCCTTCACCGCCACGACGGCCGCCGCGGACACCGCACCGGCAACCGCGGCCGAGCGGACCGTCGCGGCCCACGACCGCCGGGGAGCCGAGCAGACGCCGAAGGCGATGCTCGACGCGTGGCTGCGGCTCTGGAACGGCGATTTCGCCCAGGCCCCGGGCATCATCTCGCCCGGGTTCCGGGTCCACGCCGCCCTCCTCGACGGCGGTGACGGCAGTTCCATCCGGGGCGTCGACGGCCTGGTGGCCTGGATCGGCCAGACCCGCGCGGCATTCCCCGACCTGCGCTTCACTATCGAGGTCCCCCCTCTGGTCGACGGCCGCTACGCATCCGTGCGCTGGACGGCCACCGGCACCTACGGCGGCGGCTTCCCCGGGGCCAAGGCCGAGCCCGGGACCGTGGTCACCTTCACCGGCACCGACACACTCCGCGCCCGGGACGGCAGGTTCGTGGAGTACTGGGTCAACACCGACACCCTGAGCTTGCTCACCCAGCTCCAGGCACTCTGAAGCACTGCCTCCCGGAGCAGGGCGGTCACGGGTGTGTCGTCGGCAGGGTCCGGTGCTTGACATGCCGTGGAGTGGAGCAATGACCGGTACGCCGTGCCGGGGCGCAGCAGGCTGGGCGTCTTGCCGAAACCGTGTGCCAGGAGTTCCGTGTGAACAGGCTGCATCAAACGAGCCGTCAGTCGTGCCGTCCGCTCGTGGGCCCACTCTCGGTGCACCCCCCTGCCTCGGCGACGTCCCCGCTCCCGCCCCTCGCACAGCGTCGCGGGACGCCATGAGGTGGCGGGGTCGCGGCACGGAGGCGGGGAGCGCCGCGCCGGAGCCGGACAGCACGGGCCGCTCGCTGCCGGCACCGCCCGTGTGGATGCGCTGGCTACCGCTGTTGTACGTCGCGGTCGTTCTGTTGATCGAGCCCATCACGCCCGTGCAGTGGCCGGTGAGCTTCCTGCTGATCGCGCTCCCGTTGGTGGCCGCCTTCGCCCATGGACCCCTGATGGTCGTCGGTGTCACCGTCTTCGCCGTCGTGCTCGAGGGGGTTCTCGCCGGCACCCCGTGCTGTGCGGGACGTTCCGTCGGCTACCTGTTGTGGGACCGCCACTACGTGGCCGCCTACATCTGCACCGTCCTCGTCGGCACCCTGGGAACCATCCTGGCCGTCAGCCGGATGCGAAGGGAGCGCACGCTGGCCACCGTGCGCTTCGTGGCCGAGATCGCCCAGCGCGTGCTGCTCAGGCCCGTTCCGCACCGCGTCGGTGACATCCTGGTGGAGAGCTTCTACCTCTCCGCCGACGCGGAGGCACGTGTCGGCGGCGATCTCTACGAGGCGGTGCCCACGACGCACGGCCTCCGCCTCGTGATCGGCGACGTCCGAGGCAAGGGTCTGTTCGCCGTGGAGACCGCCGCCGCCCTGCTCGGTGCCTTCCGCGAAGCCGCCCACGACGAACCCGATCTCGCCGCCCTGGTGCGCCGGGTGGAGACCAGCGTGAGCCGCCGGGCCTCCTACTACCCCGGCAGCGACATGGCGGAGCGCTTCGTCACCGCGGTCTTCGTGGAAATCGTGACCCCCGCCCGCGTCGTGCGGATCGTCAACTGCGGCCACCCGCCCCCTCTGCTCATCAGCGGCGCCGAAGTCACCGAACTGGAGACGCGCCAGTCCTCACCGCCCCTGAACCTCGGCGTGCTCGTCGGAGAGCCCTACCACTCCGACGAACATCCCTTCCGGCCGGGCCATCAGCTCCTGCTGTACACCGACGGCGTCACCGAGACACGCGACCGGGACGGCGTCTTCTACCCCCTCGTCGAGCGAGTCCGCTCCTGGGGCCTTCTCCCGCCCCGGGAACTCCTCGATCGTCTCCACCACGATCTGCTCGCCTACAGCGGCAACCGTCTCCACGACGACACAGCCGCCCTCGTCGCCTGCTACGTCCCCGACGAACCGCGGGCACCCACCGACCCGCACGCTCCCTGAGCCGGAGCGATCAGCGAGGATCCGGGCGGCCGCCGGTGATGCGGCTCCACAGGGAGCGGGTGGCGCCGAAGCCGCTCTCGTGGACCCACACGTGGGTGCAGGACGGGCACTGAAGGTGGAGCAGGCTGCCGGTGTTGGAGAGCAGATAGCGCCAGTGGTCGGAGCAGGTACGCCGTTGCTCGCACGGTACGCATCCGCGACTGTCGTTGCAGTTCGGACAGCTCACCCAGGCGCGGCGCCCGCGGTCCGCCTGCGGGTCAAGCGGCAGCACGGCCGTCGCCCCGCGGGGGGAGCACCCCGGCCGCGACCAGGTCGTCGTACAGGCGCTGCTGCTCCTCGTCGAGACCGGAGTACAGCAGGTCGTACGCGGCCTCCTCGCCGCGCATGACCTCGATCGGGTCCCAGTCGGAACCGAGGGCGGCCAGGACCTGGGCCTGTCGTTGCCCCTCTTGAGCGGTGAGGTCGACGGAGAAGTCGACCAGCGCGGGGGTGTCGTCGGGAGGCGGGGGGTTATGTGGGTCCATGAAACAAAACTTAGGTATGCCTTCTTTGCCAGGGCAAGAGAGGGTGGCTGAAGTCACAGCAGGTCGGAGACCATTTCGACGGTCTCCGCCGGGTGGCCCGGGCCGGCTCGTCGCCCGCTGAGCCCGCGGCGGTCAGCTGGGCCTTTCGCCGGTCTCGCAGATGCGGCGGGCGATCTCGCGCAGTTTGATGTTGTGGTCCTGGGACGCCTTCTTGAGCAACTGGAAAGCGGAGTCCTCGGTCAGCTCGTAGCGCTCCATGAGGATGCCCATGGCCTCGCCGATCTCGTGACGGGTCTCCAGGGCGTCGCCGAGCTGCTGATGCGTACGGGCCGCGGAGAAGGCCACCGCGGCGTGCGAGGCGAGGATCCAGCCGGCACGCTGAGCGGCCTCGTCGAAGGTGTGCGGCCGGCGGGAGTAGAGGTTGAGGGCGCCGAGCTCGTCGTCCTCGGTGAAGAGGAGGAAGCCCATCACGCTTCCCATGCCCAGCTTCCTCAGCTCGGGGGCGAAGCGGGACCAGCGCTCATGCGGCTGGTTCAGGTCCTCGATGGTGTAGATCTGCTGACGGTCGGCCACGGCGTCGAAGCACGGGCCTTCCCGCAGATCCTGCTGGATCCGGTCCGCGCGGCGCACCACGTCGCTCGTGGCCGCCAGGGGATGCACCTCACCCCGCCGCACGGTGAGGATGCCGGCGTCGTCGCATCCGTTGATGAGAACCGCCGCATGCTGCACAACGCGGTCCAAGGTGTCCTGGACCGAGTCCTGGGCCAGCAGATCCCGCGCCATTTCCGCCAGGGCGACGGCGAACTGCTCCCAGACCTCGCCGGGCTCGTGCGACATGTGCCACCTGCTTGTCCGTCGAAGCGCCGCCGCCGCTCATCCGCGGTCCCATCTTCCCACTCGGGCGTCCCCGCCGCGCCGGACGGGCAGGGGGCGCCGTACCCGTACACGGCTGTCCGCGTCGTCCTCGCTCAAACGGTGCCGTTTCCGCGAAACCGGCTGTTTCACAGGTGCGATCAAGGGTGACCCGAAGGAGGACCGAAGTCCCACGAACAACAGATCGCGCGACACCATCGCGCTCTCAGGAGGCCCCCATGAACGACTGGCGAGAGTCCGCGGCCTGCCGGACCGTCGATCCCGATCTGTTCTTCCCCATCGGTAGCACCGGCCCCGCGCTGCCTCAGGTCGAAGAGGCGAAGGCCGTCTGCCGACGCTGCCCCGTCCGTGAGGAATGCCTTCGCTGGGCGCTCGACACGGGACAGACCATCGGCGTCTGGGGCGGTACGAGTGAGACCGAACGACGCGCGCTGAGGCGGCGCACGGTCGCCCGCAGGTCCCGGGACTCCGGCGCGTAGGCACGCGGTCACGAAGAGGAAGTCATCCCGCCGACGAGACCGGGGAGGCGCGATGGAAAGCGACCCCAATGGGGACGAGAAGGTGTCGGGCGCCGAGCCCGAGGGCCTCACCAGCGCTTTTCCCGGTCAGCTGCGCAACGTGACCGACGCTCGTCTCGTGGCGGACGACTATCTGCGCGAACTCGCGCGGACGTCGCCGCCCGGGTCGGCCGAGCACTGGGACGACGTTCTGCTGGTGGTGACGGAGCTGGCCGCCAACACGGTCCAGTACGCTCCGGGACCTTTCGAGCTCCGGATCCGCCGCACCTTCGACGGTGTGCATGTCACGCTGCGCGACAGCAGCACCACGCCGCCCACGGCTCGCCGCGTCGACCCGGCCCACGGCGCGGGCGGAATCGGCTGGCATCTGCTCCACGCGCTCTGCCATCAGGTGAGTGTCGTGGTGCGGCCCGACGGCAAGGATGTGCACGCCTTCCTCCCCTGGTGAGGGATGTCTCGCCCTTCTCGCCGCTGCTGCCGCCCGCGCACGGACACCGCCGCACCAGCGGTGAACGGGATCGGGAACCCGGACGGGATCGGGGAGCGTCCCGGAACAGCCCGACCGCATTGTCAGTGCCCTCCGCGACAATGCCGAGCAGCGAGAACGTCACCGCTCCCGGTGGTACGCGATCGAACCCGTCCGTCGAAAGGCCGCCCGTACATGACGCCCGCTCTCCGACGCCGCGCCGTGCCGCGAGCCCTGAACGGAGGCCGCTGACGATGCTCCAATCCCTCCCGCGCTCGCCCGCGGCACTCGGCCCCGGTGGTGCCGAGGTCCTGCGTCTGATCACCGTGCAGCGCGTTCCCGTCTGCCTCACCGTGCATGCCAACGGGCGGCGCCGGTACGGCTATTGGCAGCCCCTCAGTTCCGAGACGGGACGGGGAGGTTGTTACGTGGCCCTGCCCACGGACGAGTGCGACGTGCTGCATGCGGCGGGCCGGATCGAGCTGGGCGACCCGGTGATGGACCCGGCGAAGACCACGTATCCGGTGCGCCCCGTCGTGCGAGGCGCACCCTCGGCGACCGGCACGCCCCGGCAGGCGCTCACGGCGTGAGCTCGATCAGCCTGCCGGGGCCCGTCGCGCGGACGGCTTCCCGTCGACCAAGGCGTCTCCGGCCGCTCGTCCCGCCGCTGGTACGAAAGGTGGGAACCCCGTTAGGGGACTCAGCGCGGTGAGAGCGGTACGACGGCCGTGATGCGTTTGCCGCCGGCGTGGAGCTCCGCGATGGTGATGTCGCGGGCGAGTCGGCAGATGATCGGCCAGCCGTGGCCTCCGATCCTCATGGGTCCGAGGTCGTCGGCGTGCTCTGCCGGTGCGGGCAGTTCCCGGCTGTGGTCGCTCACCGACAGGCGTACTTCCCGGTCGACCAGCATCACCTCGAACTCGGTGACACCGCCGCCGTGCAGCATCGCGTTGGTGGTGAGTTCCGAGGCGACGAGCAGGACGTCGCCGACGGCGATGTCATCGCCCGCGCCCTCGCCCTCGCGCCCGCCGGATCGCCGCGCGCCTTCGAGCGCGTGCCTGACCGCTTCGCGCACCTCGGCCGGACTGTGCGGTCCGGGTGAGCACGGTCGCCCCGGGGCGGTCGTCGGGTCGGTGGAGTTGGTCCGGTAGTCCGCGCACATTCCTCTCTCCTTTGCCTGAAAAGACATGAGCCCACCGCAAGCGGGTGCGGCGGGCCCTGGGCAAGGCGTGGTCCTCGGCCACTGGTTCGACAGTGCGCTCCAGCACTACGCCTGACCTGGCAAGCCCCGTCCAAACCTGTCCGTTGGGGGTAGGACGTCCTGCGGGGGCTGCGCCGACTCCGGCATCACGACGTGCAGACGTTCTTCAGCTCGTCGTCCGTCTTGGCGTCGATCTTGGCGATGCGGCGTCCACGTCGGGGGGCAGCGGCCATGGGAAGGGCCCTTTGACGGAAATCGGGCGTGCCTGGGGAAGGGCGGCGGAGGCGGGGCGGGGCGACCGGTCAGTACCAGGGCTGGTCGACCGCCTGGGCGGGCTTCTTGCGGCGGCCGGCGATGAGGCCGCCGGCCGCACCCAGCGAGACCAGGCCCATGCCGACGGCGGCCATGATCCCCTTCGCGCCGTCCATGGTGAAGTAGCAGACCGCGGCCACGGCGCCGTTGAACAGGAACAGGAACCACAGCACCGGCGGCGTCGACAGGAACGCCTTGATCCTCGGCTTCTTCGCGATGCGCGAGCCCGCCACGAGTGACACGGCGACACCGGCGTACGTGGCCACGTCCTTCCGCGTGCCGTCGAGCACGGCGCCGGAGGCGGAGCTCGCGGCGAGGCCGCCCACGAAGAACGACCAGAGCAGCAGGTTGGCGACGAACGACTTCACGGCGGCGAGCAGCGACTTCACGGGATTTTCCTTTGGAAGGGGACGCGCGGGTCCGTTGCGATCTCTGCCGTCAACGATCCCGTCGCCCGCCCGCCGCCACGAGGGACCGGCCCCCCGGATCGATGGTGTAGCGCGTTATACCACGTGAGCCACCCCGGAGGGCGCCGGCAAGGACCTGGAAGCGCGGGGGAGAGTCAGAGCAGCATGCCCGCCAGCCGCCGCCACTCCTCGCGCGGAAGGGAATCGGGGGACTGCCCGGTCACCACCTGGATTGCCACATGGTCCGCGCCCGCCGCGTGGAAGGCGTCGAGACGTGCGCGGATACGGTCCTCGTCGCCCCAGGCGAAAAGCGCGTCCACGAGACGGTCGCTGCCACCGTCCGAGAAGTCGGACTCGGCGAAGCCCAGCCGCAGAAAACTGTCGGTGTAGTTCGGCAGCGACAGATAGAGGGCGAGGACGCCCCGGGCCAGAGCGCGGGCGCGGTCCGGGTCCGTCTCCAGGACGACCTTGAACTCCGGTGCCAGCAGCGGGACTTCACCCAGGATCTCGCGGGCCTGCGCGGTGTGCTCCGGCGTTACCAGGTACGGGAGCGCCCCGGCGGCGCGGTCACGCGACAGCTTCAGCATCTTCGGGCCGAGGGCGGCGAGCATCCGGCGCCCGGCGGGCACTCCCACCGCGTCCAGCGCGTCCAGATGGGCGACCATGCTCGCGTAGGGGCGGCGGTACTGGTCCGCGAGCTTGGCGTGGCTCACCCCGAGGCCGAGCACGAAGCGCCCCAGGTGGGCCGTCTCCAGATCGGCGAAGCTCACCGCGCTCGCGGAGGCGTCCTGCGTCCAGATGCTCTGGATGCTGGTCCCCACGATGAGCCGCTCGGTCGCCGCGATGAGCGGCGCCGCGTTCTCCGCGGTGCTGCTGCCACCCAACCAGACCGCTCCGAAGCCGAGTTGTTCCAGCTCGACGGCCGCCTCGGCGCGCTCGCCCGCTCGCTGCGGATCCTCTGATCGCAGACCCACGCTCCAGATGCCGTACCGCCCGACGGCCTCCTTCAGTGAGCGGACCTGGTTCTCGGTCGTGACGTCGTTCATCGATTCCGATCCCTTCGGTTACGGGTTCCCGGCGGCCGAACCACCGTTGCCTGCGTACGTGTTCGACACTACGGTCCTCTTCGATCACCCGCTCTAGATCATCGCCCCTCGAAGGAGACGTATGCGGCAGCGGACCGCGCAGGTTGTCCGGAACCCGGTCCTGGCCGGCTCGCATCCGGACCCGTCCATCCTCCGTGTGGGGACCGATTTCTACCTGGCGACCTCGACGTTCGAGTGGTGTCCGGGCGTACGGCTGCACCATTCCAGGGACCTCGTGCACTGGCGGCCCCTGGGCGGTGCCCTGGACGGCACCCGATTGCTGGACCTGACCGGCTGCCCGGACTCCGGCGGCGTGTGGGCGCCGAACCTGAGCTACGCGGACGGCTTGTTCCACCTGGTCTACAGCAATGTGTCGACATACGCGGGCGGCTTCAGCGACAGCCCCAACCACCTGGTCACCGCGGAGTCGATCGACGGGCCCTGGTCCGACCCGGTGCCGTTGCACGCGCGCGGTTTCGACGCCTCCCTCTTCCACGACGGCACCGACAGCCGGCTGCTGAACCTGGTCCACGACTGGCGTCCGGGCCACGGTGGCTCGGCCGGCCTGGAGGCGACCCGGTACGATCGCGCCACGCGCCGCCTGGTCGGCGAGCCCGAGCCCGTCGTGCTGCCGCCCGGGGCCGACTGGATCGAGGGCCCCAACCTCTACCGCCGCGGCCCCTGGTACTACCTGCTGACCGCGGACGGCGGCACGGGCTACGACCACCAGGTAACCGTCGCCCGCTCGCGTGCCTTGACCGGCCCCTACGAACGCGACCCCGCGGGCCCGTTGATCACCGCCCGCCACGACCCGGATCTGCCCCTCCAGAAGGCCGGGCACGGCAGCCTGGTGGAAACCCCGGGCGGCCTGTCGTATCTCGCCTATCTGGTCGCCCGGCCGCACGGCCGGCACGGACCGTGCGTCATGGGCCGCGAGACCGCGCTGGCACCCGTCACCTGGACCCCGGACGGATGGCCGCGCACCCTCACGGGCCTGCCCGCCCTGGAGGTACCGGCCCCCGACACACTCGTCGACGGTGCCCCCTCACGCCCGGACGACCATGGCGACCCGGAAGACCCGGCGGACTCCGACGGCTTCGACCGGCCGGTGCTGGGACCCCAGTGGTCCACGCTGCGCCGACCCCCGGCCCCCGACTGGCTGTCCCTGACCGACCGCGCCTCCCATCTGCGGCTGCGCGGCGGTCGCTCCCCGCAGAGCCTGATCGGCCCCAGCCTGGTGGCGCGCCGGGTGACCGCCGCGCGCTGCGCGTTCGAGGCCACGATGGAGTACCGGCCGCGGACCTTCCAGCAACTGGCCGGGATCACCGCGTACTACAACACCCGCACCTGGTACTTCCTGCACGTCACCGCGGACGACGAGGCGCGCGCGGTGCTGCGCGTGGCGGCCCGCGACCGGGGCGCGCTCACCGTCGACGAAGCGGGCGGGGAACCTCTCGGCGCCACCACGCGGCTGCGCCTCGGTCTCGACCTCGACGGATCCGCCCTGCGCTTCCGCTACGACACGGGCGCCGGCTGGCGTCCCCTCGGCCCGCCGCTCGACGCGACCGTGCTGTCCGACGAACACGTCGAGGAGATGGAGGGCGACCAGATCCGCGCCCTCGGGTTCACCGGCGCGTTCGTCGGACTGTGGGCCTGGGACCTGACCGGGGGCGGCCTGCACGCCGACTTCGACGAGGCGACGTACCGCACCTGAAGCCCGCCGTACGGCCCGGGCCGCGGGGCCGCCGGGTGGCGGGTTGCCGTCCGCTTTCGGGTGACCCCTCAGCCTGTCGTCGGGGCGGGGCGGTTCGGCGTGTCCGAGCATCGCAGTCGACCGGGGCGTCGCCGCCCGCACCGTCCGCCGCCGGAGCTCGCCGTGCACATCCTGCTCGTGGCCAGCGCCTTCAACAGCCTCACCCAGCGCGTCCACGCCGAACTGCGCGACCACGGGCACACGGTCGCGGTGGAACTCGCGCTGCCCGAGCGCCCGTTGGCCGAGGCCGTCCGGCGGCACACCCCGGACCTCGTGCTCGCGCCGATGCTGAAGACGGCGATCCCCCGCGAGGTGTGGGCCGCGTACCCGTGCTTCATCGTCCACCCGGGGCCCTTCGGGGACCGGGGGCCGTCCTCGCTGGACTGGGCGATCCAGCGGGGCGCCGACCGGTGGGGGGTGACGGTCCTTCAGGCCGACGAGGAGATGGACGCGGGGGACGTCTGGGCGTCCGTCGACTGCGCGGTCCCGCCGGTGGGCAAGAGCGAGCTGTACCGGGGTGAGATCGCCGACGCCGCGCTCACGGCCGTCCTGCTCGCCGTGGAGCGCTTCGCCTCCGGGACCCACACCCCGCGCCCGCAGGGCCCTGCCCACGCGGAGTACACCCCGGTGCGCATCCGCCCGTACCTCGGCCAGAGCGTCCGGCGGATCGACTGGGACGCCGACTCCACGGAGACCGTCCTGCGCAAGCTGCGCGCGGCGGACTCGCAGCCCGGTGTGCTGGACGTGTTGTGCGGCGCCGAGTGGTACCTGCACGGCGGCCACCCCGAGGGCGGCCTGCGCGGCACTCCGGGGGAGTTGCTGGCCACCCGGGCCGGCGCGATCTGCCGGGCCACGACGGACGGCGCCGTCTGGATCCCCGAACTGCGGCGCAGGCGTGCTCCGGGACGGCCGCCCACGTACAAACTGCCCGCCGCACAGGCTCTCGGCGACCGGCTGCCGTCGCTGCCGGAACTCGCCGCGCCGGATTGCGCGGACCCGCGCCGGCGCACCTGGACGGACATCGGGTACCGGGAGGACGGGAACGTCGGAATCCTCTCATTCTCGTTCCCCGGCGGAGCGATGAGCACCACGCAGTGCCGACGCCTTCTCGACGCCTACCGACAGGCGTGCGCGCGGCCCACCTCGGTGCTGGTGCTCGGCGGGCAGCGGGACTTCTTCTCCAACGGAATCCACCTCAACGTCATCGAGGCGGCCGAGGACCCCGCCGCCGAGTCCTGGGCCAACATCAACGCCATGGACGACCTCGTCGAGGCCGTCCTGACCACCACGGACCGGCTCGTGGTCTGCGCCGTCGCGGGCAACGCCGCGGCGGGCGGCATGATGCTCGCCCTCGCCGCCGACGAGGTCTGGTGCCGCACGGGCGCCGTACTCAACCCGCACTACCGGCTCATGGGCCTGTACGGCTCGGAGTACTGGACCTACACGCTGCCACGGCGCGTGGGCGCGGCGACGGCCGACCGGCTCCTGGGTGAGGCCCTGCCGATGAGCGCGGTCGGCGCCCGCGACCTCGGGCTCGTCGACCGGGTGGTCGACTGCGGTCCCGGGGACTTCGCCGCGGAGGTCGGCCGCCTCGCTGCCCGGCTCGCGGCACTGCCGGGATCACCGTCCCGGATCGCCGCGAAGAAGGCGGAACTGGAACGCCAGGAGTGCGGCGAGCCCCTGGCCGCCTTCCGGGAGCGGGAGCTGGCCAGGATGCGCCGCACCTTCGACGACCCGGACGCCCCCTACCACGCACTGCGCCGCGCGTTCGTCCACAAAGAACGGCCGGCTCGCACCCCGCCGCACCTCGACCTCGCGACGACCACGACCACCAGGGCAGGGGGCGGCGGCGGACCGGTCCGCCCGGGCGCGCGTCACTGGATCGGCCCTGGATGACCTCTCGCCCCGGCCGGATGGCTGGTACCAAGAGAGCTGATGGTCGAAATACAGGCTTTTGTCCCTCACCTCCCCGAGGAGGCGGTCCCATGACAGCGGCGACACCCAGTACGGCCGGCGCGACGAACGCCGGTGGTGCGCCCGCCGACGAGACGCCCACGATCCACATCCTCTGGATCAACGCCGGGCTGAGCTGCGACGGAGACTCCGTCGCGCTGACGGCGGCCATGCAGCCGAGCATCGAACAGATCGCGCTCAGCGATCTGCCGGGTCTGCCCAAGATCGCCGTCCACTGGCCTCTCATCGACTTCGAATGCGGTCCGGTCGGCGGCGCGGACACGTTCATCGAGTGGTTCTTCAAGGGGGAGCGGGGCGAGATCGATCCGTTCGTGCTGGTCGTCGAGGGATCCGTCCCCAACGAGTCGATCAAGCCCGAGGGCTACTGGTGCGGCTTCGGCGACAACCCCGAGACCGGCCAGCCGATGACGACCAGCGAGTGGATCGACCGGCTCGCGCCCAAGGCGCTCGCCGTCGTCGCCATCGGCACCTGTGCCACGTACGGCGGCATCCACGCCATGGCGGGCAACCCGACCGGCGCGATGGGCGTGCCCGACTATCTCGGCTGGGACTGGAAGTCGCACGCCGGCATCCCCATCGTGTGTGTCCCCGGCTGCCCCATCCAGCCCGACAACTTCGCCGAGACACTGACGTATCTGCTCTACCAGGCGGCCGGCTCCGCCCCGATGATCCCCCTCGACGACAAGCTGCGCCCGTCGTGGCTGTTCGGCGCCACCGTGCACGAGGGCTGCGACCGCGCGGGCTACTACGAGCAGGGCGAGTTCGCGACCACCTACGACTCGCCCAAGTGCCTCGTGAAGCTGGGCTGTTGGGGTCCGGTCGTCAAGTGCAACGTGCCCAAGCGGGGCTGGATGAACGGCATCGGCGGCTGCCCGAACGTCGGCGGCATCTGCATCGCCTGCACCATGCCCGGGTTCCCCGACAAGTTCATGCCGTTCATGGACGAACCCCCGGGCGCGAAGTTGTCCGTCACGGCCAGCGGCGCCTACGGGGCGGTGATCCGAAGACTCAGGTCGCTCACGACCAACACCGTGGACAAGGAGCCGAAGTGGCGCCACACGGGAGACAAGATCACCACCGGATACCGGCCGCCGTGGTGAACCCCCGCCCCACCTGAGACAGAGCTCCACCAGCCCGTCCACACCCTCCCGGACCACCCGCGCGAAGAAGGGCACGACACACACGATGGCACCGAAGACGAAGGCGGCCGGAGACGGTAGCGGCCTGATGGAGATGGCCTGGGACCCGATCACGAGGATCGTGGGCAGCCTGGGCATCCACACGAAGATCGACTTCAAGCAGAAGCGGGTCGCGGAGTGCTACAGCACCTCGTCCGTCTTCCGCGGCTACAGCGTCTTCATGCGCGGCAAGGACCCCCGCGACGCGCACTTCATCACCAGCCGCATCTGCGGGATCTGCGGGGACAACCACGCGACCTGTTCGGTGTACACGCAGAACATGGCGTACGGCGTGAAGCCCCCGAACCTCGCCGAGTGGATCATCAACCTCGGCGAGTCCGCGGAGTACATGTTCGACCACAACATCTTCCAGGAGAACCTGGTCGGGGTCGACTACTGCGAGAAGATGGTCAAGGAGACCAACCCGGGCGTCCTCGAACTCGCCGAGCGCACCGAGGCGCCGCACGCCGCCGAGCACGGATACCGCACCATCGCCGACATCATGCGGTCCCTGAACCCCCTCGAGGGCGAGTTCTACCGTGAGGCGCTCCAGGTGAGCCGCTACACCCGGGAGATGTTCTGCCTCATGGAGGGCCGCCATGTGCACCCCTCCACGCTCTACCCGGGCGGCGTCGGCACCATCGCCTCCGTCCAGCTCTTCACGGACTACCTCAGCCGGCTGATGCGCTACGTCGAGTTCATGAAGCGCGTCGTCCCCCTCCACGACGACCTGTTCGACTTCTTCTACGAGGCCCTGCCCGGGTACGAGGAAGTGGGGCGCCGGCGGGTGCTGCTCGGTTGCTGGGGCGCGCTCAACGACCCCGAGTACTGCGACTTCACCTACGCCAACATGACGGACTGGGGCCGGCGGATGTTCGTCACCCCCGGCGTGATCGTCGACGGCAAGCTCGTCACCAACGACCTCACCAAGATCAACCTCGGCATCCGCATCCTGCTGGGCAGTTCGTACTACGAGGACTGGGAGGGCCAGGAGCAGTTCGTCACCCACGACCCGCTCGGCAACCCGGTCGACCCGCGCCACCCGTGGAACCAGCACACCATCCCCGCCCCGCAGAAGCGGAACTTCGACGACAAGTACAGCTGGGTCATGTCGCCCCGCTGGTTCGACGGCAAGGAGCACCTCGCCCTCGACACCGGCGGCGGCCCCATCGCCCGCCTGTGGTCCACCGCCCTGTCGGGCCTCGTCGACACGGGCTATGTGAAGGCGACCGGCCACAGCGTGGTCATCAACCTGCCGCGCACCATGACCAAGCCCGAGACCACCTTCGAATGGCAGATCCCGCGCTGGAGCAACGCGCTGGAACGCAACCGCGCGCGCACCTACTTCCAGGCCTACACCGCCGCCGTCGCCCTGCACTTCGCGGAGAAGGCGCTGGAGGAGGTCCGCGCCGGACGCACCCAGACCTGGGAGAAGTTCGAGGTGCCCGACGAGAGCATCGGCGTCGGCTTCACCGAGGCGGTCCGCGGTGTGCTCTCCCATCACATGGTGATCCGCGACGGCAAGATCGCCAACTACCACCCGTACCCGCCGACCCCGTGGAACGCCAGCACCCGGGACACCTACGGCACGCCCGGCCCGTACGAGGACGCCGTGCAGAACACGCCGATCTTCGAGGAGAACTCCCCGGAGAACTTCAAGGGCATCGACATCATGCGCGCCGTCCGCAGCTTCGACCCCTGTCTGCCGTGCGGCGTGCACATGTACGTCGGTGGCGGCAAGACCGTCCAGAAGATGCACATGCCCACCGGCCTGAGCGGACTGGGCGGATGAGCGCGGGCACGACCATCGACACGACCAAGGCGGCACCGGCGGTCGACGCGGTGCGCACCGGGCAGCGGATCGAGGACGTACTCGACCGGCTCGCCACCACCGGTGACCCGGCCACCCGCGCGGCGGCCGAGGAACTCGTCCAGGCCCTCATGGACTTCTACGGGGCGGGCCTGGCCCGGATGCTCCAGCTGCTGTCCGCGCCCGTGGGCGGCAGTTCCCCCGGTGACCCCCTGGCGGGGCTGCTCGGCGACGAACTGGTCGCGAGTCTCCTCGTCCTGCACGACCTGCACCCGGAGGACCGGTCGACCCGCATCACCCGCGCGCTCGACAGCGTCCGCGACCACGAACTGGACGTCGTGGACTTCGACGAGGACACGGGCACCCTCCGGCTGCGGGCGGCCGGAGGAGGCGGATGCGGCTGCGCGGCGAGCGGTACGACGGCCCAGCAGGCGGCCGAGGGCGCGCTCGCCTGCTTCGCGCCGGAGGTCACGGCGGTCGAGGTACAGGACGCCGACCGGTCGAGGGAACCCACGCTGCTCCAGATCGGCACCGGCCCCGGGACCCGCGCCGGCACCACCGCCCGCCCGGCCCCGGCGAAGACCCCGTGAGCGCGCCCCCGGCCCCCCGCCCGGCCACGCGCGGCTCCGGGCTGCGCAGGTTCCTGACCGGCCGTGAACCGCGGTCGGAGCGCTGCGGGCTGTGCGCGGTGGCGGTGGACGAGGCACGCCACCGCCACCTGGTGGACACCGAGCACCGGGCCATCGTCTGCGCCTGTACGCCCTGCGCCCTGCTGATGGAACAGCCGGGCGCCGCCCTCGGCCGCTTCCGCGCGGTCCCGGACCGCTGTCTCACCGACCCGGACCACCACCTCGACGAGGGTGCCTGGGAGGCGCTGCAGATCCCGGTCGGCGTCGCCTTCTTCTTCCGCAACGCCGCGCTCGACCGGCTGGTGGCCCTCTACCCGAGCCCGGCCGGGGCCACCGAGAGCGAACTCGATCCGGCGACCTGGACCGCTGTCCTCGGCGACAGCCGTCTCGCCGAACTGCTCGAACCCGATGTGGAGGCGCTGCTGCTGCGCCGTCACGAGGGCCGCTGCGAGTGCTATCTCGTGCCCGTCGACATCTGCTACGAACTCGTGGGCCGGATGCGCCTGTTGTGGCAGGGCTTCGACGGCGGCGCCGAGGCCCGCGCCGCCCTCGACGCCTTCTTCGAGCACCTCGGCCGACGCGCCCGCCCCGTCCGCGAGGAGGGCCCGGCGTGACGGAGTTCGCCTTCACCTGCACCGGTGTGCGCGCCGACCGGTTCGCCGCCGGACCGACCCTGGTCTTCCAACTGCGCATCACCGCGACCGGCGATCAACCGGTCCACGCCATGGCCCTGCGCTGCCAGATCCGCATCGAGCCCGCCAAGCGCGGCTACGAGACCGCGGAGGCCGACGGGCTCGCCGACCTCTTCGGTGAGCGCTCGCGCTGGGGCAGCACCCTCCAGCCGGTGCAGTTCGCCCAGGTCTCCGTCATGGTCCCCGCCTTCACCGGAGAGACCGAGACGGACCTCGTCGTACCGTGCACGTACGACATGGACATCGCCGCGACCCGCTACTTCGCCGCGCTGACCGGCGGCGAGGTGCCACTGCTGATGCTGTTCTCCGGCACGGCGTTCACCGGAGCGGGCGGCTTCCGCGTCGAACCCGTCCCATGGGACCGGGAGGCGGTCTTCCGGATGCCGGTGGCCACCTGGCGGGAGATGGTCGAACAGCACTTCCCCGGCTGCGGCTGGATCCGGCTGCCCCGCGACACCATGGACGCCCTGCTCGCCTTCCGCTCCCGACGGGCCCTGCCCTCCTGGGAAGCGACCGTGCGGGCCCTGCTCGACGAGAACGGCGGGGCGGCCCCCGCACCACCCCGAAGATTCAGTCTCACCGGCATCACCAGCACCACCGGAAGGACCGCTCCGTGAGCGTGACCACGTTCGCCCCGGAGACCGAGGCCCGCCTCGCCCTCGCCCGGCAGGTGGCCGACGCCGTCCTCTTCGAGGGCTATGTGCTCTACCCGTACCGTGCCTCGGCGGCCAAGAACCGGCTGCGCTGGCAGTTCGGCGTACTCGTCCCGCCCGCCTGGGGCGCCGACTGCGAGGAGTACGACTTCCAGCACACCGAATGCCTGATGGAACCCAAGGCGGACGCCAGCCTCGCGGTCGAGCTGCGCTTCCTGCGCGCCCGGCGCCGCACGGTCCAGCAGGCGCGTCCGGACGGCGGCTTCGACACGGTCCCCGAACTACGGCTCGGGGACCGGACCCTGGTCCCCTGGGACGAGGGAACGGAAGAACGCGTCGAGGCGGTCGTGCCGGTCGGCGAACTCTTGGGCGACGGCGTCAGGGTCCCCTTCGACCGACCGGCAGGTGAGGACACCGAGCCCGTCCTCGACGAGACCGGCCGCGTCGTCGGCCGGATGGTCCGCCGCTACGAGGAGACGAGCGGCGTACTCCGGTTGTCCGCGAGCGAACTCGACGGCCCCTACCGCGTACTGCGGCTGACCACCATCGTCGAGAACACCAGCACCTGGACACCCCCGGACGGCACGGCGGCCGACCGGGACGCGGCGCTCCCGCGCTCCCTGGTCGCCGCCCACCTCCTCATGGGGCTGAGCGCGGGATCGTTCCTGTCGATGACGGATCCCCCCGAGTGGGCGAAGCGCGCGGTCGCGTCCTGCCGCAATCTGCACACCTGGCCCGTACTCGCCGGCGAACCGGGGCGCGGGGACGTGGTGCTGTCCTCGCCGATCATCCTGGAGGACCACCCGGCCATCGCGCCGGAGAGCCCCGGGGCCCTGTACGACGCCACCGAGATCGACGAGATCCTCGCCCTGCGCACCGCCGCGCTCACCGACGAGGAGAAACGCGAGGCCCGGGGCACCGACGACCGGGCGGCCGCCGTGATCGACCTGGCCGACACCATGCCGCCCGAGGTGCTCGAGCGCCTGCACGGGGCGGTGCGCAGTCTGCGCGAGGTGACGGGAGCGGGCGAGAAGACCGCAGCGGCGTCCGCTCCGGCCGCGGACGGCTTCCCCGACGAGTTCGGCGTGCGGCGTCCCGACACCCCGTGGTGGGACCCGGCGAGCGACGCCGGTTTCGACCCGGCGCGGGACCGGATCGACGTCGACGGCCGCTCGCTGGGCGCGGGAAGCCGGGTGCTGCTGCGACCGGGGCTGCGCCGCGCCGACGCACAGGACCTGTTCCTTGCGGGCCGTACGGCGAAGGTCGAGGCCGTGCTGCACGACGTGGACGGCGGAGTGCACCTGGCGGTGACGGTCGAGGACGATCCGGGCGCCGACATCCGCCGCGAACAGGGCCGCTTCCTCTACTTCCAGCCCGACGAGGTCGAACCGCTGGAGGACGAGGCATGAGCCTGCCCGCGGACTCACCCCGCCAGGAGCGCGGCAAGGTCCTCGTCGCCGGGATCGGGAACATCTTCCTCGGGGACGACGGCTTCGGCGTCGAAACCGTGCGCGCCCTCACCGGGCGGCAACTGCCTCCGCACGTCGAGGCCGTGGACATCGGCGTACGGGGCGTGCACCTGGCCTACCAGGTCCTCGACGGCTACGACACCCTGATCCTCGTGGACGCCACCGCGCACGGCGAGCGACCCGGGACCCTGTACGTCATCGAACACGACAGCGCCGACGCGGGCGAGCCGCACGACGTACCCCTCGACGGACACCGGATGACCCCCGACACCGTGCTCGCGCTGCTGGAGACCCTCTGCGCCACAACCGGCGGGCAGCCGCCGCGCCGCACGCTGGTCGTGGGATGCGAACCCGCCTCCGTCGAGGAAGGTATCGGGCTCAGCCCGCCGGTGTCGGCCGCCGTACCGGAGGCCGTCCGGCTGATCGAAGAGTTGCTGCGGGCCGACGAACCGGGAGAGTCCGCGCCGCGGGCCACGGTCGGCGAAGCCGCGAAGTGAGGAGAGAAGCCATGATCAAGACCCTCGTCGGCGGCGCGCTGGCCGCCGTTGTCACCGCCGTCCTCGTGCAGATCCTGCCCGACCTCAGACGCTATCTGCGGATCCGCAGCATGTGAGCCGACGTGCTCCCGGCCGAACGCCCCCGCCGCGCGGCGCCGTTGCGGCGAACGGCGTACGCGTCCGGCCGGCGACGGCGTGCCGGTCCACCGCCCCCGGACGCCTCCTCTCTAATGAGGGGCGGCGGACGCCCTGCCCGAGACGGAGACCGGTCGATGCACGAGATGTCCCTCGCGATGGCGGTGATCGGCCAGGTGGAAGAGGCGGCGCAGCGGGCCGGTGACGTCACGGCCGTGCGCTCGGTACGGCTTCAGGTGGGCGAGCTGGCCGGTGTGGTACCCGATGCCCTCTCCTTCTGCTTCGAACTGGCCTGCGCCGGAACCGTGCTGGAGGGCGCCGAACTGGTCACCGAAGCCGTGCCGGGACGGGCCCGCTGCGCACCCTGTGCGCACGAATGGGCCGTCGGCATGCCGCCCGCGCTGACCTGCCCGCGCTGCAAAGGAGCCACCACAGAGCTGCTGGCGGGCCGGGAACTCCAGATCCTCAGCGTGCAGTGGGAGGACGGCCCTGCGCACGCCCACCCCCGCGAACCGATCTCCGAGGAGCGCTGAACCATGTGTCGTGTGGTCGACCTGCAGCAGGCCGTCCTGGCCAAGAACGACGAGACCGCGCACACCCTGCGCACCGGCCTCGCCTCCCGCGGCACCACGGTCGTCAACCTGCTCTCCAGCCCCGGCAGCGGCAAGACAGCACTGCTGGAAAGGGAACTGGGGCTCGCACGGCAGCGGTCCGTGCCGGTCGCGGCGCTCACCGCCGACCTCGCGACCGAGAACGACGCGCAGCGGCTGGCCCGCTCGGGCGTTCCGGTCAAACAGGTCCTCACGGACGGGCTGTGCCACCTGGAGGCCGGGATGCTCGGCCGCCACCTGGAGGGCTGGCTGCCCGACGACACCCGGCTGCTGTTCGTCGAGAACGTCGGCAACCTCGTCTGCCCGGCCTCCTACGACCTCGGGGAGACTCTGAGAGTCGTGCTCGCCTCCGTGACCGAGGGCGAGGACAAGCCGCTCAAGTACCCCACCGCCTTCGGCCTCGCCCACCTCGTGGTGGTCACCAAGACCGACATCGCCGAGGCCGTCGAGTTCGACGAGGCGGCGTTTCGCGCGAACGTCGAGCGGGTCAACCCCGGAGTGGACGTGCTGCTGACCTCGGCCCGCCGGGACCGGGGCGTCGGCGCCCTGCTCGACCGGGCGCTGGCGGCCGCGGACGGCGCCCCGCTCCACGAGCCCGTCATGGCACGCCGACCTGACGGCGCCTCGACCACCCACCATCACCACGGCCATGAGCACCCGCACGGCACCGGCGCCATGGCGCACTCCCACTCGTGAGCGGTTCGCCTTCTTTGGGCGCCGTCGTCGACGGGACACCGCTGCGCCGACGGGTCACCGTACGGGGCGTGGTGCAGGGCGTCGGCTTCCGCCCGTACGTCTACACCCTCGCCACCGGCCTCGAACTGTCCGGGCATGTCACCAACACCCCCGAGGGCGTCATCGCGGAGGTCGAGGGCGCCCCCTCGGCCGTCGCCCGCTTCTGCGACCGCATCGCCGTCCAGGCACCGCCGCTGGCCCGCGTGGACTCCGTGCACCACGACGACGTACCCGTCACCGGTGACGCCGCGTTCACCATCCTCGCCTCCCGCACGGGCGGACCGGCGGGCACCCTGATCCCGCCGGACACGGCGACCTGTGCCGAGTGCCTGCGCGAACTCGCCGATCCTGCCGACCGGCGCCACCGCCACCCCTTCATCAACTGCACCCACTGCGGCCCCCGGTTCACCATCGTCACCGGCCTGCCCTACGACCGCTCCCACACCACTATGGCCGGATTCCCGATGTGCTCCGACTGCGCCCGGGAGTACGCGGATCCGGCCGACCGGCGCTTCCACGCGCAACCCGTCGCCTGCCCGCACTGCGGCCCGCGACTGCGGCTGCTCGTCCCTCGACCGGGCGTGAGCGGCCCTCCGGAGCCCGTCGCCGGAGCGGACCCGGTCGCCGAGGCCCGCCGGCTCCTGGCGGACGGAGCGATCCTCGCGGTCAAGGGCCTCGGCGGCTACCACCTGGCCTGCGACGCCACGAACCCCGCAGCCGTCGATCTGCTGCGCCGACGCAAGGCCCGAGGGGACAAACCCTTCGCGGTCATGGCCCGGAGCCTCGACGATCTCTGGCACCTCGTACGGATCGGCGCCGAGGAGCGGAGCCTGCTCGTCGGCGCCACCCGCCCCATCGTGCTGCTGCGCCGCCGTACGGAGGTACCCGTGGCGGGGGCACCACGGCCCGCCGACTCCGTCGCGCCCGGCAGCCCCGACCTCGGTGCCATGCTGCCGTACACCCCCCTGCACCACCTGCTGTTCGGACTGCCCGGAGACCCCGAGGGACCCCCGTTGCTCGTCATGACCAGCGGCAACGTGTCCGGTGAGCCGATCGTCACCGACGACCGGGAGGCGCTGGAGCGGCTGGCGGGGCTGGCCGACGGCTGGCTCACCCACGACCGGCCGATCCATGTGCCGTGTGACGACTCCGTGGTGCGGGTGTGCGACGGGGAGTTGTTGCCACTGCGTCGCGCCCGCGGCTACGCGCCGCTGCCGCTGACCCTGCCGGTCCCGGTGCGCCAGGCCCTCGCCGTCGGCGGGGACCTCAAGAACGTGCTCTGCCTCGGTGAGGGGCACCGGGCCTGGCTGTCCGCCCACATCGGCGACATGGACGACCTCGCCACCCAGCACGCCTTCGAACGCGCCGTGGCCCAACTGGAGTCGATCACTCCCGTACGCCCCGAACTGATCGCGGCCGACCGGCACCCCGGGTACCGCTCGGCGCGCTGGGCCGACCGGAACGCGGCGGGCCGGCCCGTCGTACGCGTCCAGCACCATCACGCCCATGTCGCCGCCGCGATGGCCGAACACGGGCTGGACGGCGGCCGGCCGGTGATCGGGGTCGCCTTCGACGGCACGGGCTACGGCGACGACGGCGCGGTGTGGGGCGGGGAGATCCTGCTCGCCGACTACGACGGCTTCACCCGGTTCGGGCACCTCGCGTATGTGCCGCTGCCCGGCGGTGACGCGGCGGTGCGGCGGCCGTACCGGATGGCGCTCGCGCATCTGCGCGCGGCGGGGATCGGCTGGTCGGACGAGCTGGCCTGCGTGAGGGCCTGTCCGGCCGATGAACGGCTCGTGCTGGAGCGGCAGTTGGAGCGCGACCTGAACTGCGTTCCGACCTCCAGCATGGGCCGCCTCTTCGACGCCGTGTCCTCCCTCGCGGGCGTCTGTCACGAGTCCGGCTACGAGGCCCAGGCGGCGATGGAGCTGGAGGCCGCCGCGCTACGGGCACCCGCGGGGGATCCCGGCGCGTACACCTTCGCCCTCCGGCCGCCCGGTTCGGGCGAGGGCGGGCTCCCGAGGACGTATGGCGCACGCGGACCTGGCGCGGGGGGCTCGGCGGATCGGGGGCCCGTCGTCGCCGACCCCGCACCGGTGTTCGCCGCCATCGTGGCCGATCTGCGCGCGGGTGCCGGACCGGCCGTCGTCGCGGACCGCTTCCACCGGGCCGTCGCCGGTCTCGTGCACCGCGTCTGTGTGCTGGCGCGCGAACGGCACGCGGTCGAGACGGTGGCCCTGACCGGCGGTGTGTTCGCCAACTCCCCGCTGTCCTCGGCCTGCGCGGCGGCCCTGGGCGCGGACGGGTTCACGGTCCTGCGCCACCACCTGGTCCCGCCGGGCGACGGCGGTCTGGCCCTCGGGCAGCTCGTGGTGGCCGCGCGCGCCGAGGACCGAACCCGAGCCAACGACTGACCAACAGCGAGGAGAGGCCCATGTGCCTGGCGGTACCCGGCAGAGTGCTGGACATCGAGGAACGGGACGGCACCCGGATGGCCAACGTCGACTTCGGCGGTGTGGTCAAGGAGGTGTGCCTGGAGTACCTGCCCGACCTCAAGGTCGGCGAGTACGCCATCGTGCACGTCGGATTCGCCCTGCAGCGCCTAGACGAGGAGTCGGCGAAGCAGACGCTCGAACTGTTCGCCTCCCTCGGCCTGCTGCAGGAGGAGTTCGGCGACCCCTGGGAGTTGGCCGCGGAGGTGGGCGAGACCCTGCCGGCCGCGGGAGAGGAGGCGCGGAAGTGAAGTACATCGACGAGTTCCAGGACCCCGACCTGGCACGTCGGCTGCTCGACGACATCCACTCCACGGTGACCAGGCCATGGGCGCTGATGGAGGTGTGCGGCGGACAGACGCACACCATCATCCGCCATGGCATCGACCAACTCCTGCCGGACCAGGTCGAGTTGATCCACGGTCCGGGGTGTCCCGTGTGTGTGACCCCCTTGGAGGTCATCGACAAGGCGCTGGAGATCGCCTCCCGGCCGGGGGTGATCTTCTGTTCCTTCGGCGACATGCTCCGTGTGCCCGGCACGGGACGGGACCTGTTCCAGGTGCGGGGCGCGGGCGGCGATGTGCGGGTCGTGTACTCGCCGCTCGACGCCCTGCGGATCGCCCAGCAGAACCCAGACCGCGAGGTGGTCTTCTTCGGCATCGGCTTCGAGACGACCGCGCCGCCCAACGCGATGACGGTGTATCAGGCCCGCAAGCTCGGCATCCCGAACTTCAGTCTGCTGGTGTCCCACGTCCGCGTACCGCCCGCCATCGAGGCGATCATGCAGTCGCCGACCTGCCGCGTCCAGGGTTTCCTGGCGGCCGGGCACGTGTGCAGCGTGATGGGAGTGGGGGAGTACCCGGAGTTGGCGGAGCGCTTCCGCGTCCCGATCGTCGTGACCGGATTCGAACCCCTCGACATCCTCGAAGGCGTACGCCGGACCGTGGTGCAACTGGAGCGCGGCGAACACACCGTCGACAACGCCTACCCGCGTGCCGTCCGCCCGGAAGGGAACCCGGCAGCGCGGGCCATGCTGGAGGACGTCTTCGAGGTCACCGACCGGGCCTGGCGCGGGATCGGTGTGATCCCCGACAGCGGCTGGCGGCTGTCGGCGAAATACCGTGACCACGACGCCGAGTACCGCTTCTCGGTCGACGGCATCCAGACCCGCGAACCGGCCGAATGCCGCAGCGGCGAGGTCCTGCAGGGACTGCTCAAGCCGCACGAGTGCGAGGCGTTCGGCACGCTCTGCACCCCCCGCACCCCGCTCGGCGCCACCATGGTCTCCAGCGAGGGCGCCTGCGCCGCGTACTACCTCTACCGGCGCCTGGACATCACCCCCGCGCCCCGGGAGGCGACCCCCGTTGTCTGAGACCACCGGCACCACCGAACTCCGTACGCCCGTACTCGACCCCGCCGCCTGGACCTGCCCGGCCCCGCTGCGCGACCAGCCGCGGGTCGTCATGGGCCACGGGGGAGGCGGAGCGCTGTCCGCCGAACTCGTCCAGCACGTCTTCGCGCCCGCCTTCGGAGGTGAAGTGCTCGCCCAGCTGGGCGACGCGGCGGCGCTGTCGCTGGGCGGTGTCCGGATGGCCTTCTCCACCGATTCCTTCGTGGTGCGGCCGCTGTTCTTCCCCGGCGGCAGCATCGGTGATCTCGCCGTCAACGGCACCGTCAACGATCTCGCCATGAGCGGCGCCCGGGCCGCGTACCTCTCCTGCGGCTTCATCCTGGAGGAGGGCGTCGAGATGGAGACCGTCGCCCGGGTGGCCCAAGCGCTGGGCGCGGCGGCGCGGACCGCGGGCGTCGAGGTCGCGACCGGCGACACGAAGGTGGTGGAGGCCGGTCACGGCGACGGGATCTTCATCAACACGGCCGGTATCGGGCTCATCCCGGCGGGTGTCGACCTGCGCCCGCAGCGGGTCGTGCCCGGCGATGTGGTGCTGGTCAGCGGTGCGATCGGCGTGCACGGCGTGGCGATCATGAGCGTGCGTGAGGGCCTGGAGTTCGGGGTGGAGATCGAGAGCGACTGTGCGGCGCTGGGCGGACTGGTCGACGCCATGCTCGCCGTCACCCCGGATCTGCGTGTGCTGCGCGATCCCACGCGGGGTGGGCTGGCCGCCGCGCTGAACGAGATCGCGACGGCCTCGGGCACCGGCGTCGTCATCCGGGAACGCGACGTCCCGGTCCCGCCGGCCGTCGCCAACGCCTGCGCCGTACTGGGCCTCGACCCGATGTACGTGGCCAACGAGGGCAAGCTGGTGGCGTTCGTGCCCCGTGAGCACGCCGACGCCGTACTGGACGCCATGCGGGCGCATCCGCTGGGTACGGAGTCCAGGATCATCGGCGAGGTCGTGGACGCCCATCCGGGCATGGTGGTGGCCCGCACCGGACTGGGCGGCACCCGGGTGGTCGACCTGCCGATCGGGGAACAGCTGCCGAGGATCTGCTGACGCGTGGCGGGACGGCGGCGCGGGCGTCAGGTGGTGAACCCCACGTGGACATGGTCGTGGTGGGTGTCGTCGGAGAAGTACTGATGGCCCGAGCCGCCCGCGCGGCCGGTGCCCTACGTGAGGCGCTCGGCGTTCCCGACGTCGCTGCGGGACACGGCCAGGTAGGCGACGAAGCCGATGATGGCGACGGTCCAGGACAGGGTGACCGGTCCCAGCCCGAGCCCGAGGCCGCCGCGGGCGTGGCCGAGGGCCATCCAGTCGGCGACCGAGGCGCCGAGCGGGCGGGTGATGACGTACGCGGTCCAGAAGGCGGCCACCGCGTTCAGGGCGCCCCACTTGTGCATGACGGCCGGGACGGCGATGGCGACGGCGTACAGGACGGCCGAGCCGAGGTAGCCGAAGCCGATCGTGGCGGAGAGGTCACCGGCGGCGGTGCCGAGCGCGAAGGTGGCCAGCACGGTGGCCCAGTAGAAGAGCTCGCGGCGGCGGGTGTGGATGCTGTGGATGGAGAGGGTCTTCTCGCTGGCGTACCAGACGGCGAACACGGCTGCCAGCGCGGCCATGAAGAAGGGGGTGGAGATCGTGTACGGGACGCCCAGGCCGACGTGCAGGACGTCGGCGGCCATGGTGCCGAACACGCTGACCATCACGATCGCCGTCCAGTAGATCCAGGCGACGTAGCGACGGGCCTTGAGCTGGATGGTGAGTGCCACCACGAGGGCGAGCCCGCCGAGGCCGACTGCGGGGATCGGCCCGAGCTTCTTGGCGAGAAGGTCCGAGGCGGTCTCACCCATACCGGTGGTCAGCACCTTGATGACCCAGAAGTAGAGGGTGACTTCCGGAACCTTGCTCGCCAGATGGGCGGTGCCGGGTGCGCGACGGCGGCGGGTGAGGGGCTCTGTGCTCATGCCCGCACGATGACACGGCGAACAGCCCTGGTCACAGGGGTCTTTGCCATTGCTTTGGTGCTTCTGGTGCAGGAGTTGCCAGGGCCCGCGGCGGGCCTGAACACAACCTGAACACCCACGCCGCAACCCCCGGTTTCGTTGCGAAGCGGCATGAATCTGTTGGTAGGAAGAAAGGTTGCGGCGAGGAGTTCCGTTGCGCTTCCCGACAGCCCGTGAGAATATAATTCTCATTTAAAAGAACGCACTTCTTAGCGGTGGTTGAACTCAACGACGAGGGAGACATGTGGAAGCGACGGAGTACGGGCAGGCGGCCGTCGGCCGGGTACTGAAGGCTCAGGACCAGTTCCATCTCGGCATCGTCGTCGAGGACTTCGAGACGACCTTGGCCGAGTTCTCTTCCCTGTTCGGGTACAGGTGGTGCGGCGAGATCAGCGGACCGGTTCCCGTGACGCTGCCGGGTGGAGACACGGTGGTCGAACTCGGGTGTGTGTGTTCTCGACGACGACACCCCGTCTCGAGATCGTCCGGCGCGTCCCGGGGACCCTCTGGGAACCGGCGGCCGCTGGCGCCGTCCATCATGTCGGCTACTGGTCCGACGACGTCGCCGCGGACGCCGCCGAACTGGAACGCCACGGTTTCGTCCGGGAAGCGACGCGCAGGGGTGCCGACGGCGCCCCGTTCGCGTTCCTCCGCAGCCCGGCCAGCGGCTACCGCGTCGAACTGGTGAGCCGGGTGGCGCGGCAGAGCCTGGAGCGGTTCTGGGGGATGAGCGCATGACGACCGTCGGGATCGTCACCGGCGCCGGCCGCGGGATGGGGCTGGCCTGCGCGCGGCGACTCACCGACCAGGTGGACACGCTGCTTCTCGTCGACCGGGACGAGGCGACCGTGACCGCGGCCGCCAAGGACCTGTCCGCGACCGGTCAGGGCGCTGTCGTCGAACCGTTCGTCCTCGACATCACCGATGCCGAGGGCCTGGCCGGGCTCGCCGCCCGGGTCGGGGAACTGGGCACCCTGCGCGCCGTCGCCCACGCCGCGGGCATCTCGCCCACCATGGCCGACTGGCGTCGTATGTTCACCGTCGACCTCGTCGGGACCGCGCTGCTGGCCGAGACGCTCCGCCCGCTCGCCACCGAGGGCACGGCCCTGGTGTGCTTCGCGTCGATGGCCCCGCTGCTCGGCGGCACCGACCCGGACCCGGCCGTCGACGCGGTGCTGGACGACCCGCTCGACGAGCGGTTCCTCGACCGCGTGCACGAGGCCGTCGGACCGCGCATCGAGGACACCGGCATCGCGTACGCGTGCGCCAAACGCGGGGTGCACCGCTTCGTCCAGCGTGAGGCGGTGCGGATCGGGCCGCTGGGCGCCCGTATCTGCTCGGTGTCTCCCGGGCTGATCGACACTCCCCAGGGGCGGAAGGAATCCGCGAGCCATCCGGGGATGGAACTGCTGCTGCGGCAGACCCCGCTCGGCCGGCAGGGGCGGTCCGAGGACGTCGCCGCGGCCGTCGCCTTCCTGCTGTCGTCCGAGGCCGGATTCCTGAGCGGGATCGACCTCCTCGTGGACGGCGGTGTGTGCGCCGCCGTCCGGACGCGAGCCGGTCGCACGTGAGGCCGTCAGCACCCACGTGAGGACCCGTGAGTGCCCGTGGGTTCAGCGGTCCGCCGCCGACCGCTGCCGGTGGGCGGTGGCGAGGCGCAGTTCGCGGCCACATCGGGTCCGCTCGGTGTGTGGACGACCATCGTCTTGAGGTCGATGTGGTCGAGGAGCCGTCGTCCTGGCGGTGGATTCAGGGCCCCAGCTCCTGGAGGGCAGCCGGCACGGCAACCGTACGGTCGTCCTCGAATTCGAGTCCGTGCAAGCGGCCCGCGCGGTGTGCGCGGGCCGCGACCCTCAGTCCAGCGTGATGGCGCGCTCGGGGCAACTGCCCATCGCCGTACGCACGGTCTCCTCGAACTCGGCCGGTACCTCTGGAGCGAGTACGACCGCGTAGCCGTCGTCGGTCAGGTCGAACACCTCGGGGCAGAGCGACCAGCAGACCCCGTGTCCGCGGCAGCGGTCCCCGTCGACGTCCGCCTTCACCGCGCCGGCTCCTCGGTGAGAGTGAACTCGACGTTCAGGTGGGTCAGACCGCGCAGGATGTACGTCGGGATGTAGTGATACCGGCGCTCGCCCTCAGGGCCATGGACGCGCTCCGAGAGCCTGATGTCGGCCGTGCGGTCGAGGAGCCGCTCGATGGCCACCCGGCCCTCGGCGCGGGCCAGCGGCGCACCGGGGCAGGTGTGGATGCCCCGTCCGAAGGCGATGTGGTGGCGGGCGTTGGCGCGGGCCGGGTCGAAGGTGTCCGGCTCCTCGAAGTGGCGGGGGTCGCGGTTCGCGGCCCCGTTCAGCACCATCACCGTGGTGCCGGCCGGTATGTCGACACCGCCCACCGTGGTCGGCACCCTGGACAGCCGGAAGTCGCCTTTGATCGGGCTCTCCATCCGCAGCGCCTCTTCGATGAAGTTGGGGATGCGGTCGCGCTCCTCGCGCAGTCGCCGCTGCAGCTCCGGGCGCTCGACGAGCAGCTTGAGCGCGGAGCTGAGCAGCCGGACCGTGGTCTCCTGGCCCGCCGCGAAGAGATTGGTCGCCACCCGGGCCACATCGGCGACGTCCGGTGCAGAGCCGTTCGGGAACGTCGCCGAGGCCAGTCCGGAGAGCACGTCGCCCCGCGGTTCGCGGCGCCGTTCCTCGACATAGGCCGCGAACCGCTCGTACAGATACTCCAGCGGTGTGTGCTCCATCTCCCGTTCCGTGCTGCCCACCCCGCCGTCCGTCTGCGGCCGGTGCTCCAGCCCCTTGACGAACTCCTCGTGGTCCTCGACGGGCACGCCGAGCAGGTCGGTGATCACGCGCAGGGTGAACGGGCCCGCGAACCCGCTGATGAAGTCGCCCTCGCCCTGGGCGAGGAACGTGTCCAGCTGGCGGTCGGCCAGCTGCCACATCGCCGCCTCGTTCTCCTTGAGGCGTCGCGGTGTGATCAGCCGCATCAGCAGCGCGCGGTGGTCGGTGTGCGTCGGCGGGTCGAGCGTCGGAAGCTGGTCGCTGAAGGGGAGTTCGGCACGGTGCCGCTCGATGAGCTCGGTCACGTCGTCCCCTTCGAGCGGGACCGGGAACCCCGGGAAGGGGCCGCTCACCGAGAGGCACGACGAGAACGTCTCGCTGTCGTTGAACACTTGAATCGCTTCGTCGTACCCCGTCACCATCACCACGTCGTGGTGGCTCTCGCGCTGTACGGGACACTTCCCCCGCATCGCCTCGAAGTACGGGTAGGGATCCGCGACGAGCCCGTCGTCCCGGAAGAAGTTCATCGCCTCGAAGTCGTTCACCGTGTGCAACGCTCCCTTCGGCACCGCGACGCGTGTGTCCCCCCGTGGTCGTGAATGGGGTGGGTCGGCAGGGCTCGGGCGGCCGTCGAGCGGGGTCAGGGCAGTGGTTCGGCGACGCGGCGGATCTCGGCGTGGGCGCGTCGCGTCGGTCCTCCGATGCGGACGTCGCGTGAACAGTTACGATCCTGCTGGTGAGAACCGTATTCTCTTCATTGAGCATTAGATTTTCATGGTGCGGCCGCCCCGTCAACGGTCGGCGGGGGTCCGGGTGAATCCGACGGATACGGATTCGCGGACGATTCGTGACGCTCCGGAAACGGCCCTTCGCCCGGTGTCACTTCCTTCGGGCGATTCTCCGAGGTTTGTTCCAGGATTGTTTGCGTGCCCGATATGGGGGAATTGTCACCTAAGTGCTTCGGACAGGAGGCACGTCCGTGGGAGCTGGCTCCGCCAGATCGCCGGTGTCTCCCGTCCGGTTCTTTGTGCGCGCCCTCCCATGGGGACTGTCCCGTCGGCAACCCCATAGGGAGTTGTGAGCACCATGCGCATGACGTCCGGCACCAAGCGACACCCCCACGACGACGCCCCCGACACCGCCGCGGCCTTCATCCGCCTCGCCGCCCTGCCCGACGGGCCCGAGCGGCAGGCGCTGCGCGAGCAGATCGTCCGGTCCTGGCTGCCCATGGCGGAGCGAGTGGCCCGCCGCTACCGGGGCAAGGGCGAGTCCGTCGAGGACCTCAACCAGGTCGCGGCACTCGGCCTGGTCAAGGCTGTCGACCGCTACGACCCCGAGCTCGGCAACGCCTTCGAGAGCTACGCCGTCCCGACCATCACCGGCGAGATCAAGCGTCACTTCCGCGACCACATGTGGACCCTGCACGTCCCGCGCCGCGTCCAGGACGTGCGCAACAGGGTGCGCACGGCCCTCAAGGACCTGTCGCAGACCATGCAGGGCCGACGGCCCACCGTCGCCGAGATCGCCGCGTACGCGCACCTCAGCGAGGAGGAGGTATGCACCGGTCTCGAGGCCCTGGACAGCTTCTCCGCCCTCTCCCTGGACGCCGAACTGCCCGGCGGGGACGACGGCTACGCGCTCACCGACGCGCTGGGCGCGCTCGACAACGGGTTCGACCTGGTCATCGACCGCGAGTCGGTGAAACCGGCCCTCCACGAGCTCCCCGAGCGCGAACGCACCATCCTCTACCTGCGCTTTTTCCAGGGCATGACGCAAAGCTGCATCGCCGATCAGCTCGGCATCTCGCAGATGCACGTCTCCCGCCTCCTCAGCAACTGCTGCGCCTCCGTGCGCGAACAGGTGCTCGCCGATGCGGCATGAACCATGGGCGGAACCATGGGCGGAACCATGGGCGGAACCATGGGCGGGGGACACACCCGACCGCCCGGGGGGTTGCCCCGTCCGGACGGTCGGAGGCGAGCTCACTGCCGAACCCTCCCGGGAGCGGTTGGCCAGCGGGCCACCTCTCTCTGGACTACCTGGGTGGATCAGTTCCAAACAAATTCGGCGGCTACGGGGCGGGGGAACCCCCGGGGATCTGCGTGGGCCCGTACTTGTCGAGCGTCTCCTCCAGGACCGCGCGCATTTCGGGCGGCAGATCTCCCTGCCGCCCCCAGACGAGAATCATTCCCGCGATCGCGCGCAGCTTGATGTTCGTGTGCTGTGAGACTTCCTGGAGCACGGCCCAGCCCTGGTCGGGGGAGACCCGGCCGAGGGCGACCATCATGCCGATGGCCTGGTCCACCGTGGCGTGCGAGGTGACGGCTTCCTTCAGCTGGTCGACCTCTTCCCGCAGCTCGACGATCCGGTCCGTGGTGCCGGCGGGTACGGACTCCTGCGGAGCGTCGGGCGGATCTGCGCCTCCCGAACAGGTGTCTGACGTCATCGTCCCCTCCGGGGTCCGGATCCTGGCGGCGGAAACCGTCGTCCTTCGAGTCCATCGTGGCGACTCGGCCGGGCAGGTACCAGTGGGCAACGCCCCCGCGGTCCGCCGCCCGTTCACGCGACCAGGGTCACCGCCGCCACGGCCGGCGTCCGCAGGGTGCGGCGGGCCGTGAACAGGACGGTCCCCAGGGTCACCACGGCCGCGACCGCGACGACGGCGAGCCAGATGCCCGGTCCCCGGCCCGGCCACGGGGAGTCCGTACGCACGGCGGTGAACGCGAGGACCCCGGCGAGCCCGGTCAGGGTGCCGAAGAAGACGCCGGTCACCGTCAGGATCAGGCCCTCGGCGCCGACCGCGCCGAGCACCTGCCCCGGCGTCGCACCGGCCAGCCGCTGCTGCCCGAACTCCCGGCCGCGGTAAGTCGTCGCCGCGTACAGGGAGTTGATCAGCATGACGCAGCAGAAGACCACGATGACGCCGACGACCGTGAGGTTGAGCGTCTCGAGGTTCTTCGCGTCGACCGACTCGAGGACACCGGAGGCCCTGATCGCGTCGTTCTCGACCGCCTGCATGGTCAGCGTCGCCGACGCCATGCACGTGAAGAGGATCAGCGGCATCAGGACACCGGACATCTCCGTGGCACGCCGACGCAGGTTCCGTACGGCCAGATACCCGCTCGAGCCCGCGAGGGGCAGCCGGTCGAGCAGGCCCTCCAGCAGCCGCGGCGCCAGCAGCGCGCACCCCACGGACAGCAGGATCGCCCCGTACGCGGGAGGCGCCATCAGTGCGGCGTCCTCGGCCGAGAACGCGAAGGTGGAACAGACCGCCGCACCACCGACGAGCAGAGCCGCGTACGCGAGGAACGTCCGCGCCCCGCCCCGGGTGCGACGCCGGAGCGTCACCCGCCGCACCGCGAGGAACGCCGCGCCCGCCGCGGCCGACACCGTGATGCCGATGCCCGACGCGAGGGCGACGGTACCGAAGGAGTAGTCGACGGAGCGGCGGACCTGGCCGCTGTCCTGGAAGACGCCCAGCAGGGCGCGTCCGCCGAGCATCGCCGGACCCATCGCCAGCACCGCACCCACCAGGGCGATCGCCACCGCCTCGGCCACGACCAGCCGGTTGATCTGTGCGGGAGTCGCCCCTGAGCACCTCAGCAGCTCCATCTCGGCACCGCGCTGACGGACGTTCACCGTCAGGGTCGAGGCGATCGCGAAGAACACCAGCAGGGTGCCGTAGCCGCCGACGACGCCCGCCGCGGTGGACAGCGACTCCGCGCTCACGGAGTCCACCCCGGGCTGCCCGGCCGTGTCGTGCAGCGACTCGAAGGTCATGACGATCGCCGCGCCGAGGAAGGCGGACAGCAGGGTCGCCGTGGCGCGCCCGGGGCGCTGCCGGAGGGAACGCAGGGCCAGAGCGAACACGGCTCACACCCCCACCTTCGCGTCGTCGCCGAGGTGCGCCAGGCGCCCGGCCACGGCGTCCGCCGTCGGCGCGCGCAGCTGACCGGCCGGCCGCCCGTCCGCGAGGAACACGACCGCGTCGGCGTACGAGGCGGCGACCGGATCGTGCGTCACCATGACGACCGTCCTGCCGTGCACCCGCACGGCCTCCTGAAGCAGCCGCAGCACATCCCGTGCGCCACGGCTGTCGAGGGCACCGGTCGGCTCGTCCGCGAAGATCACCCGAGGCTCGGCGACCAGCGCCCGGGCGATCGCCACGCGCTGCTGCTGACCGCCGGAGAGCTGGTCGGGCAGGCTGCCGAGCCGCTCGCCCAGACCGACCGCCGTCAGGATCTCCCGCGCCCGGGCCCGGTCGACGCGCCGCCCGGCCAGCTTCAGCGGCAGGATCGTGTTCTGGGCGACGGTCAACGTCGGCAGCAGGTTGTACTGCTGGAAGACGAAACCGATCCTCTCGCGCCGGAACTTCGTCAGCTCGGCCTCCCCGCCGCCCGTCATCTCCACACCGTCGACCCGCACGATGCCCTTGTCGGGCCGCTCCAGCCCGGCCGCGCACCGAAGCAGCGTGGACTTGCCGGACCCCGAGGGCCCCATGACCGCGGTGAAGCTGCCCCGTGCCAGACCGAGGCTGACCTCGTCCAGCGCGGTCACGGCACTCTCCCCGGCGCCGTAGGTCTTGCCGACCTTGACCAGTCGCAGCGCCTCCCGGTCGGGTTCCGATTCGTTCGTACGTCGCGAGGTGCGGCGAAACATCGTCATCACTCTCCGTCCGGCACGCCCTGTGCCTCGCTCACGACGCTACGGAGCGCACGCCCGACCCACATGGGGCACAGAACCCGTATCGCGGGGTGTACCCAGTGACACCCCGTACGGGTCACCAGAACGCGCCGACCCCCGCCCGCCCCCGGTGCAATGGACGCGTGACCGCGCCCCCGGACGACTGTCTCGCCCGCAACGAGTGGATCTGCGGTGAGTATCTGAGCACGCGCCGCCAGATCCTCCTGGACGCGGTCGTCCAGCACCTCCAGCTCACGGCGGTCTCCGTCCTCGTCGGACTCGTCATCGCGGTGCCGCTCGCCGTCCTCGCCCGTCGCTGGGGCTGGACGGCCGGACCGGTCCTCGCGGTGACCACGATCCTTTACACCATCCCGTCCCTCGCGATGTTCTCGCTGCTCCTGCCCGTGTATGGACTGTCGGCCACGCTGGTCGTCTCCGGCCTCGTCCTCTACTCACTGACCCTCCTCGTCCGGAACATCCTCGCGGGCCTGCGCGCCGTCCCCGAGGAGACCCGGCAGGCCGCACGCGGCATGGGATACGGGCCCATCCGCCTCCTGCTCACCGTGGAACTGCCGCTCGCCGTGCCCGCCGCGATGGCCGGACTGCGCATCGCCACCGTCTCGGCGGTCTCGCTGGTGACGGTCGGCGCGATCGTCGGGTTCGGCGGCCTCGGCAACCTCATCTACGCGGGCATGAACACCTACTTCAAGGCGCAGGTCCTCACCGCGTCCGTGCTCTGCGTCGTCATCGCCGTCGCCGCGGACCTCCTCCTGCTCGCGGCGCAGCGGCTCATCACCCCCTGGACCCGGGCGACCCGCGGATGAACACCCTGACCGGGGCCTGGGACTGGCTCACCGACCCCGCGCACTGGTCCGGCGACGACGGCGTCTGGAACCGCCTCGCCCAGCACCTCGTCCTGACCGTCGTCTGCCTCGTCATCAGCTGCCTCATCGCGCTGCCCGTCGCCCTCGTCCTGGGCCACCTCGGCAAGGGCGGCGCGCTCGCCGTGAACATCTCCAACATCGGCCGCGCCGTCCCCACCTTCGCCGTACTGGTCCTCCTGCTGCTCACCCCGCTCGGCAAGTGGGGCGAGGGCCCGACCGTCGTCGCGCTGGTCCTCTTCGCCGTACCGCCGCTGCTCACCAACGCGTACGTGGGGATGCGCGAGGTCGACCGGAGCGTGGTGCGCGCGGCGCGAGGCATGGGGATGACGGGGCGGCAGATGTTGTTCCATGTCGAACTGCCCCTCGCGTTGCCCATGGTGATGAACGGCGTGCGGATCGCCGCCGTCCAGCTCGTCGCGACCGCCACCATCGCCGCGCTCGCGGGCGGCGGCGGACTCGGCCGGATCATCACCGCGGGCTTCAACCTGGCGAGCACCCCGCAGGTCGTCGCCGGCGCGATGCTCGTCGCCGTGTTCGCCCTGATCGTCGAGGGGATCTTCGAGATCGCCGAACGGCTGGCACCGCGCTGGGCGAGGGGTGTCCGATGAGGCGGGGCGGCGCCCTGCTGTGCCTGGTCCTGCTGACGGGATGCGGCACCGGTCCGTCCCTGGAGAACCGCGGCGCGGTCACCGCCTCGCCCGGCGACAGCAAGCACCTGACCATCGGCTCGGCGGGGTTCACCGAGAGCGACCTGCTCGCCCAGATGTACGCGCTGCTGCTCGACCAGGCCGGATACAAGACCTCCACGCTGACGGTCGCCAACCGCGAACTCTACGAACCCGCCCTGGAATCGGGCCAGATCGACGTCGTACCGGAGTACGCGGCCACCTTCGCGGACTGGCTGAACGCCAAGACCCACGGCGCGGGCGCCCCGCCGGTCGGCTCACCCGACCTCGCCGCCACGATGAAGGCGCTCCGGTCGCTCGCCACACCGCGCGGCCTCACCGTCCTTGACCCCGGCAGGGCCGTCGACCAGAACGCCTTCGCGGTGACGAAGGCGTACGCCAGGCAGCATCACCTGAAGACCCTCAGCGACCTGGGCGCGTCGCATCTTCCGGTACGGCTCGCGGCGGGCGACGAATGCGTTCAACGGCCCTACTGCGAACCCGGGTTGAAGAAGACGTACGGCATCGACATCATCGGCGTCGACCCGAAGGGCGTGGGCACCACGCAGGCGAAGCGGGCCGTGCAGAGTGGTCAGGACCAGATGGTCCTGACCACGACGACGGACGCGACGCTGGACGAGTTCGGCCTCGTCCTCCTCGCCGACGACAAGCACCTGCAGAACGCCGACTACATCGTGCCCGTCGTCAACCGCTCGCGCGCCGGCAGCGAGGGCGTCACCAAAGCACTCGGCAAGCTCAACGACGTCCTCACCACCGCGGACCTGGCATCGATGAACCGGCAGGTGGACAGCTGGCGCCGGCTGCCCGCGGACGTGGCCCGGACCTATCTGAAGGACAAGGGCCTGGTGAAGTGACGTGCTCAGACCCGGCGCCAGCGCGCCATCGCGAAGGAGAACAGACCGAACAGTACGAGTCCGCCGGCGACGCAGACCAGCAGCCACGGTCCCGCCGGGGTGTGGGCGAACGAGCGGATCGTGTCGTCCAGCCCCTTCGCCCGGTCGGGTTCGTAGTCGATCGCCGCACGCACGGCGAAGCACCCCGCCGCGGCGAACACCAGCCCCCGCGCCGCACCGCCGCCCACGCCGGTCACATCCACCAGCCGCCGCGTACGCGCCGACATCTGACCGAGCTTCAGTTTCTTGTGGTACTTGCGCAACACGGCCCGCCCGCCGATCAGCACACCCGCCACGACGATGCCGACTCCGGCGGCGCCGACGATCCACTGCCCCGCCGACAGGTCCAGCACCTTGGCCGTCACATCCCGCGACTGCCGGTCGCTCGAACTCTGCCCACCACTGCCCGGGCCCGCCGCGAACGACAGCACGGAGTAGGCGACGAACGCATAGAAGACGAACCGCACGGCGGACAGCAGCCGCTTCTTCGCCGCACGGCCGTCCGGCCCGACGCAGCCGAAGCACGCCTCGGACAGCCGCCACACGGCCATGCCGACGAGACCGACACCCAGCACCCACAGCAGCACCGCACCGAAGGGCTTCTGCGCGATCTCGGCGACGGCACCGTTGCGGTCCGCCTGCTTCTTCCCGTCCCCGAAGGCGATCCGCAGCGCCAGCACACCGACCAGCAGGTAGATCACGCCCCGCGCGGTCAGACCCGCCCGGGCGGCGTACTCCATCACCGGGCCCCTCGCCACGCGCCGAGCCTCGACGCGTCCGGTCCGTGCCGCCGTACTTGCGTTCATGTGGACCTCCCACGATCCGGGTGCCCGCGCATCGGAGGGGCACACACGCACGGAAGTGGCCGGATTGCGGTACTCCGATGCCGGATGAGGCCTTCCTCCTCGGGCCTGGCTCGCTACGCTTCAAGGAGGTGCTCTGCCACGGGGGGTTCACATGGGCAGTCCAGTATTCAAGCCGAAGACGCAGCCGGTCTCTCGGAGCAAGGCCGAGGCTCGGCCCGCCCCTCCCGAGACCGAGGCGAGGCAGCACACCAGCTCGCGGCAGCACGCTGTGGAGGAGGGGAGGCAGCACACCAGCTCGTGGCAGCGGCCTGGACCGGAAACGCGCTCCCCCGGGTATGACACCTCGCACGTGGAACGGAGTTCGGGCGCGGCCGGGCGTCCGGCCGAGGCACCGCGCAGCGCCCTGCCTCCGCTCATCGACCACGGCGACTACGACTCCTTGCTGCGCCGGGCCCGTGAGCCTTTTCCCCATCAACGCAGCACCCTGCGTCCGGACGAGCCGACGACTCCGTTGGTCTACGTCTTCGGCCCGATCACCAACAGTCAGGTGGCGGTCAACTCCCAAGGGGGTGTGATCCAGAACCGGACCGACGTACGGCCCGAGCAGTTCTACCGGGCGCAGTTCCAGCCGGCGCGGCGTGCCGACCCCGTACAGGTGGTGGAAACCGTGCGGGTCGAGGTCGAACGGCTGGGGCTGGACCTCTACTCGCAGTACGTCATTCGGCAGGCCGCAGCGGTGATCAAGGTGGAGCTGGCCCGCCCTCCGATCAATGAGGCGCGTGTCCGCGGGGCCGTCGAGCAGATCCTCGCCTGCCTGGCCCGGCAGCCCGGCGGCCGCCCTCTCACCGCCCGTCTGGCGGCCCTGACCGCTCGCCTGGAGGCTGTCCTCGGTGCCGTCGGCAACGCGGCGGAAGAGAACTCCGGTTCAGGAGGCATACGTTGACGAGTTCGGGCGGTGCCCAGTTCTACGGGCCCATTCACGGCAGTCAGATCGCGATCGGCGGCCACAACGTCACCCAGCACCAGTACGTGACGGCCGACGAAGGGGCGAGCGCCCGGCTCGCCGAGGCACTGCGGTCCATGCTCGCGGCGCTGGAGACGCTCGGTCTGCCCGCCGAGGACGAAACGGCCGTGCGCCAGGACGCCCAGGCCGCTCTGTCGGAGGCCGCCCAGTCGCAGCCGGACGTGGGACGCCTGCGCGGTCTGCTGGGCCGGATCAGGGACGTACTGGCATCGGTGGCGGCCGGCGCGGCAACCGGGGCCGCGGTGGGCGCCGGTACCGGAGCGGCCGAACTGGCGCACGCCGTGCTCGTCGACCTGCAGAACGCGCTGCCCTGAGTCCGCCGCCTCGTGGCCGACACTGAAGGGTGACTTCGAACTCGCGTTCTTTCCTCATCCTGCACGGCTGGCAGAACCACCGTCCCGTGGACCACTGGGAGCACTGGCTGGCGGACGAACTGACCGCCCGCGGCCACGCCGTCACCTACCCGCAGCTCCCGGACCCCGACCACCCGGACCTCGCGGTGTGGCTCGACCGGCTCCACGCCCACCTCGACTCCCTCGGGCACGCGTACGAGCGCGTGGTCGTCTGCCACAGCCTCGCCGTCCCGCTGTGGCTGCATGCGGTGGCCCGCGGCAGGGCCCGGGCCGACCGGGTCCTTCTCGTCGCGCCGCCGTCCGACGAGGTCATGGCCGGCTACGAGGACATCGCCGGGTTCGCCGGTTCCGGCGCCACCGCCGCGCACCTGCGCGCCGCCGCCCCCGTGACCCGGCTCCTGGCCGCCGACGACGACCCGTACTGCCCGGGCGGCGCGGCCAAGGAATACGGCGTGCCTCTCGGCCTCGACACCGACGTCATCCAGGGCGCCGCCCACCTGGACCTCGACGCGGGCTACGGCCCCTGGCCGTCGGTCCTCGACTGGCGCCTCGACCCCGAGGTACGCCTCGCGTGACGGGCGCGCGCCCCAAGGGGCGCGGGGCTGTGACAATGTGCGGCTCCGCCGCGTGGGCGCGCCCAGCCACATCGGACCCGCAGCGGCGAACAACCCGTATCCCCAGCCCAACCCAGCGGAGCGTTCACGCATCGGAGACCGAGTCGAACGACACCTGCCCCCGCCGCACCCCCCGCGCATCCGCGTCCACCGACCGCCGCAGCGCCTCGTGGAGTTTCGCCGGGGTGAGTACGCCGAGGAAGCGGGCCCCGTCCAGTACCGCGACCCAGCCCGCGTCGTGCTGGAGCAGCACACCGAAGGCCTGCTTCAGCGGGGCGCCCACCGGGACCCAGGAGTTCATACGGTGGGCGCGGTCGCCGACGGACCCGCCCGCCGCCAACTCCTCGACGCCCACCCACCCGTGCAGATCACCCTCCGCGTCCAGCACGACCGCCCATCGTGTTCCCTCCGCGTGCAAGCGGGCGACGGCCGTCCCGGCGGGCTCGTCCAGGCGGGCGACGGGCGGCTGTTCCAGGTCGCCGGGCTCGATCTCGGTGACCGACAGCCGCTTCAGCCCGCGGTCGGCGCCGAGGAACTCGGCGACGTAGGGGGTGGCCGGGGTGCCGAGGACGGCCCCCGGGGTGTCGAACTGCTCGATGCGGCCCTGCCCGTACACCGCGATGCGGTCGCCGAGCCGTACCGCCTCCTCGATGTCGTGCGTGACCAGCAGCACCGTCTTGCGCACGGCCTCCTGCATCCGCAGGAACTCGTCCTGCAACTGTTCCCGGACCACCGGGTCGACGGCCCCGAAGGGCTCGTCCATCAGCAGTACGGGCGGATCGGCGGCCAGCGCCCGGGCCACACCGACCCGCTGGCGCTGGCCACCCGACAACTGTTCCGGATAGCGCGAGCCGTACGTCTTCGGGTCCAGGCCCACCAGTTCGAGCAGCTCCGCGGCGCGCGTCCGCGCCTTCGCCTTCTTCCAGCCGATGAGCGTCGGCACGGTCGCCGTGTTGTCGAGGATCGTCCGGTGCGGGAACAGGCCCACCTGCTGGATGACATATCCGATACGCCTCCGCAGCCGCACCGGGTCGACCGTGGCGATGTCCTCGCCGTTCACGAAGATCCGGCCCGAGGTCGGTTCGATCAGCCGGTTCACCATCATCATGGTCGTCGTCTTGCCGCAGCCCGACGGGCCGACGAGCGTGACGAGTTCGCCCTTTGCGACCTCGAACGAGAGGCCGTCCACGGCCGTCGTGCCGTCCGGATAGCGCTTGGTGACCTGTTCGAACCGGATCATCCCCTCACGCTAGGGCCTGTCCGGCGGATCAGGCCGCAGGAAACGGGGGATACCTCATCGCCGCAGATGGGCGTGCCAAGCCCCGCGTCTGCGGGATGATCCGTCGGACAGGCCCTAACCGCGCCGCTCACTCACCGCTCACCAGCACCACTTCCAGGGTGCGCGGACCGTGCACGCCCTCGACCCGGTCGAGCTCGATGTCGCTGGTCGCCGACGGGCCGGAGATCCAGGTCAGCGGGCGGGTCGGGTCGAGGCGCTCCAGGGCCTGGGGCACGGAGGACACGACCTGGTCGGGGACACGGACGACACAGATGTGGTGATCGGGGACCAGGGTGATGCGACGACGCCCCTGGTCCGGGCCGCCGTCCAGGACGATGGTGCCGGTCTCGGCGATCGCGAGCGCGCACGCGGTCACGACGCTGTCGACGCGGTCCAGCTCTCCCGACGTGTCCTCGGCCCGGTCCGGGACGCGCGTCACCTCCGTCGTCGCCAGCCATGCCTCGTCCAGGCCCGCCGGCACCACCACCGAGGTCGAACCGTGCCCGGCGAGCAGCCCCGCGATCGTGCCCGCCAGCTCGGCGGCAGCGCACCGGTGCACCAGCGCCCGGTAGTCGGCGAGGTTCTCCGCCAGCAGATCCACCGTCTGCTCGACGCTCCGAGCCCCGTGCTCGCGCAGATACCCGCGCTCGACGGCCTGCTCGTACGGCGTGTCGTCCCGCGGTACATCGGCGAGCGCGCGCCGCACCCGCCCCAGGATCAGATCCCTGCTGCTCACTTCGCCGCCCCCTTGTCGGTGTTCCCGCCGTGCGTGCGCTGCCACCAGTCTCGGAACGGCTCCGCGGGGACCGTCGGCAGATCCCGGGTGCCGCTCCACGCCTTGCCCGGGCCGGGCAGCGAGCGCGGGTGGAAGCGGCGCGTCCGGGAGGCGAGCCGCTGGCCGGTGCGCAGCGCGCCGGGGTGACTGAACGCCCAGCGTGCCGCCCGCATCGCCGCCCGCTCGGCCGCGTGCCCCTTGGCGGGTTTGAGTACGACCTTGTTGCCCTCCCGCGTCACCTGGCCGCCCTCGGCGATCCGTTCGCGCAGGTGGACGAGGACTTCGGGGATGTCGATGGCGACGGGGCAGACGTCGTAGCAGGCGCCGCAGAGCGAGGAGGCGTACGGGAGCGAGGCGTCGATCTCGCTTGCGGTGCCCCGGAGTTGGGGGCTGAGGATCGCGCCGATCGGGCCGGGGTAGACCGAGCCGTAGGCATGGCCGCCGGCGCGCTCGTAGACCGGGCAGACGTTGAGACACGCCGAGCAGCGGATGCAGCGCAGGGCCTGGCGGCCGACCTCGTCGGCGAGGGTGTCGGTGCGGCCGTTGTCGATGAGGACCAGGTGGAAGGTCTGGGGGCCGTCCTCGTCCGTGGTGCCCGTCCACATCGAGGTGTAGGGGTTCATGCGCTCGGCGGTCGAGGAGCGGGGGAGGGTTTGGAGGAAGACCTCCAGGTCCTGCCAGGTCGGCACGATCTTCTCGATGCCGACGACCGAGATCAGGGTCTCGGGGAGGGTCAGGCACATCCGGCCGTTGCCCTCGGACTCCACGACCATCAGGGTGCCGGTCTCGGCGACCATGAAGTTGGCTCCGGAGATGCCGACCTTGGCGCGCAGGAACTTCTCGCGCAGGTGCAGCCTGGCGGCCTCGGCCAGTTCGGCGGGCGTGTCGGTGAGGCCTTCCGGCGCCGGGCGGCCCCACTCGCTCATCTCGCGGGCGAAGATGTCGCGGATCTCGCCGCGGTTGCGGTGGATGGCCGGGACGAGGATGTGGGAGGGCCGGTCCTTGCCCAACTGCACGATGAGTTCGGCGAGATCGGTCTCGTAGGCGTGGATGCCCTCGGCTTCCAGGGCTTCGTTGAGGCCGATCTCCTGGGTGGCCATCGACTTGACCTTGACGACCTCGCTCTCGCCGGTCATCTTCACCAGGTCGGCGACGATCCGGTTGGCCTCGTCGGCGTCGGCGGCCCAGTGCACGACGCCCCCGGCCGCGGTGACCGACTCCTCCAACTGCACGAGGTAGCGATCGAGGTGACGGAGCGTGTGGTCCTTGATCTGCTTGCCGGCCTCGCGCAGGGCGGCCCAGTCGTCGAGTTCGGCGACGGCGACCGCCCGTTTGGCGCGGATGGTGTGGGTGGCGTGGCGCAGATTGCCGCGCAGGGTCGGGTTGTTGACCGCGTCGTGCGCGGCCACGGGGAAGGCCGGCATGCCGACGAAGGTGCCACTCATGCGCTCGGCTCCTCTTCCGTACTGGCCAGGATCTCCGCGATGTGCACGGGCCGCATCCTCGTCTTGAGCCGGGCCATCGTGCCGCCGATGTGCATGAGGCAGGAGTTGTCGGCGGCGCACAGTACCTCCGCGTTCGTCGACTCGGCGTTGTGCACCTTGTCGGCGCCCATCGCGGCCGAGACGTCGGGGTTCTTGACGGCGAACGTGCCGCCGAAGCCGCAGCACTCGTCCGCGCCGGGCAGCTCGCGCAGTTCGAGCCCCTTGACGGCCTGGAGGAGCCGGCGCGGCCGGTCGCCGAGCCGGAGACTGCGCAGACCGTGACAGGTGGGGTGGTAGGTGACGGTGTGCGGGTAGTACGCGCCGACGTCCGTCACGCCGAGCACGTCCACCAGGAACTCGGTGAGCTCGTACGTCTTCGGTACGACCGGGGCGAGGGTGGCCGCGAGGGTGTCCCCGCGGCCCTCCGCCCGCGCCCGCTCGCCCATCCGCGGATACAGCTCCCGCACCATCGCGCCGCACGACCCGGAGGGCGTCACGATCGCCTCGTACTCACTGAAGACATCGGAGAAATGCCGGGCCAGTGGCTCGGCCTCATGCCGGTATCCGGTGTTGTAGTGGGCCTGCCCGCAGCAGGTCTGCGCCATCGGGAAGTCGACGTCGACGCCCAGTCTGGTCAGCAGTTTCACCACGGCGCGGCCGGTGTCCGGATAAAGCGTGTCGTTGACACAGGTCAGGAACAGGGCGACACGCATCGCGGCTCCTTGGGATCGATCATCGGATGAGTGCAGGGTACGCGGAGGGCGGTCGGCAGGGGAGCCCCCGCTCATGGACACGGATAAGTCCCCTCTCGCGGACGGGTGCAAGGTCCCGTCACGGGAGGGCGGGAGTTCCCGTTCACCCGAGGGTGAGCCGGTCCTCCGCGGAGTGCCAGGCCGCCGCGTCACCCCGGGGCTCGTACCGCCGCAACGGCTGCGTACGGGCGAGGAGTCGCCGCATCGACGTACGGTCGCCGACCAGACCGTGTGCGCGGGCCTGGACCAGGACGTTGCCGAGCGCGGCCGCTTCCGCCGGGCCCGCCACGACCGGCAGTCCGCAGGCGTCGGCCGTCAGTTGGCACAGGAGCTCGTTGCGGGTGCCGCCGCCGACGACGTGGACGACGTCGACCGGGTGGTCGGCGAGAGCCCCGGCCTCGCGGATCGCCCGGCGATGGGCGAGCGCGAGCGAGTCGAGAATGCAGCGGGTGATCTCGGCGCGCGACTCGGGCACGGGCTGTCCCGACTCCCGGCAGGCCCCGGCGATCCGCTCCGGCATCCGGCCGGGTGCCAGGAAGGCGGCGTCGCCCGCGTCCACCACCGACCGCAGCGCGGGCACCTCCGCGGCGGCCCGCAGCAGCTCACCCAGATCGGGCCGCCCCCATTCCCGTACACACTCCTGGAGCAGCCACAGCCCCATGATGTTCCGCAGATAGCGGACCGTGCCGTCCAGCCCCAGTTCATTGGTGAAGTTGGCCGCCCGGCTCGCCTCGGTGAGGACCGGCCGCTCCAGTTCCAGGCCGGCGAGGGACCAGGTGCCGGTGCAGATGTACGCGAACCGTTCGCCCACCGCCGGCACGGCGGCCACCGCGGAGGCGGTGTCGTGCGAGCCGACGGTCGTCACCGGGACCGGGCCCCTCAGCCCGGTCTCCTCCAGGACCCGCGGGAGCAGCAGCCCGGCCGGGTCGCCCGGCTGCCGCAGCGGCGCGAACAGCGTGAGGTCGATGCCCAGCCGGTCCGCGAGGTCGTACGACCAGTCACGGGTGCGCGGATCGATCAGCTGGGTGGTCGAGGCGTTGGTGACCTCCGTGCCCGCCTCGCCCGTGAGCCAGTACGCGAGCAGGTCGGGAACGAGCAACAGCCGCTCAGCGGCGGCGAGTTGCGCAGTCGAGCGGGCCGCCGTGAGCTGGTACAGGGTGTTGAAGGGCGCGTACTGGAGCCCGGTCGTCGCGTACAGCTCGGCGGGGGGCACGGTGGCCCAGACCTTCTGCGCGACCCCCTCGGTGCGGGCGTCGCGGTAGTGCACCGGGTTGCCGAGCAGGGCTCCGTCGGCGTCCAGCAGGCCGTAGTCCACGGCCCAGCTGTCGATGCCGACGGAGTCGACCTGCCCGGCCGCCCGCAGTCCGTCGAGCACCCCCGCGTACAGCGAGAGAATGTCCCAGCGCAGCCCCTCGGGAACCCGCACCGGCCGGTTCGGGAAGCGGTGCGCCTCCGTCAGCTCCAGGGCCTCGGGGCCGACGCGGCCGACCATGACGCGTCCGCTGGACGCGCCGAGGTCGACCGCGGCGAAGCTCTTCACGTGCTCGCTCATCGCAGGAATGCCGCCGCGACACCCGCGTCGACCGGGACATGCAGACCGGTGGTGTGGGTCAGGTCCCCGCCCGTCAGGGCGAACACGGCGTTCGCCACGTGCTCGGGCAGCACCTCGCGCTTGAGGATGGTCCGCTGGGCGTAGAACTCGCCGAGCTTCTCCTCCTCGATGCCGTACGTGGCCGCGCGCTGCGCGCCCCAGCCGCCCGCGAAGATGCCCGAGCCGCGCACGACCCCGTCGGGGTTGATGCCGTTCACCCGGATACCGTGCTCGCCCAACTCGGCGGCGAGGAGCCGGACTTGATGCGCCTGATCGGCCTTGGTGGCGGAGTACGCGATGTTGTTCGGACCCGCGAAGACCGCGTTCTTGGACGCGATATAGACGATGTCACCGCCCAGCCCTTGCGCGATCATCACCCGCGCCGCCTCCCTCGACACGAGGAAGGAGCCGCGGGCCATGATGTCGTGCTGGAGGTCCCAGTCCTTCGCGGTGGTCTCGAGCAGCGGCTTGGAGATGGAGATACCGGCGTTGTTCACCACCAGGTCGACACCGCCGAAGGCGAGCACCGCCGCCTTGAAGGCCTCGGCGATCTGCTCCTCGGAGGTCACGTCGACGGTGACGGCGACGGCCTTGTCGGGACCGCCCAGCGAAGTGGCGACCTCGGCGGCGTTCTCCGCGTTCAGGTCGGCGATCACCACGCAGGCGCCCTCGGCGACGAGCCGCTCGGCGATCGCCTTGCCGATCCCGCTGCCCGCCCCCGTCACCAGCGCCACCCGGGTGGCGAGCGCCTTCGGCTTCGGCATCCGCTGGAGCTTGGCCTCCTCCAGCGCCCAGTACTCGATGCGGAACTTCTCCGACTCCTCGATCGGCGCGTACGTCGAGACCGCCTCGGCGCCCCGCATCACGTTGATCGCGTTGACGTAGAACTCGCCGGCCACCCGTGCGGTCTGCTTGTCCTTGCCGAAGGAGAACATGCCGACACCGGGGACCAGCACGATCGCCGGGTCCGCGCCGCGCATCGCGGGGGAGTCGGCGTCGGCGTGCCGTTGGTAGTAGGCGGCGTACTCCTCGCGGTACTCGCCGTGCAGTTCCTTCAGCCGCGCGATCGCCGCGTCCAGGTCCATGGTCGGCGGCAGGTCGAGGACGAGCGGCCTGACCTTGGTCCGCAGGAAGTGGTCGGGGCAGGAGGTGCCGAGCGCGGCGAGCCGCGGGTGCTCGGCGCTCGCGAGGAAGTCGAGGACGACATCGGAGTCGGTGAAGTGGCCGACCTGCGGCCTGTCCTGGGAGGCGATGGCCCGGATGTACGGTGCCAGCGCCGCGGCCCGCTCCCGGCGCGGGGCGGCCTCCAGGGCCGCGTACGCCTCGACGGCGGGGCCGAAGGGCTCCGCCTTGCCACGCTCGACGAGGAACGCCTCGGCGGTGCGGATGATGTGCAGCGAGTTGCGCTCGCACTCCTGGGCCGTGTCGCCCCACGCCGTGATGCCGTGCCCGCCCAGGACGCAGCCGATCGCCCGCGGGTTGGCCTCCTTGACCGCCGCGATGTCCAGACCCAGCTGGAAGCCCGGGCGGCGCCACGGCACCCACACCACACTGTCGCCGAAGCACTCGGCGGTCAGCTTCTCGCCGTCCGCCGCACAGGCCAGCGCGATACCCGAGTCGGGGTGCAGATGGTCGACGTGGGGCGCGTCCACCAGCCCGTGCATCGCCGTGTCGATGGACGGGGCCGCGCCGCCCTTGCCGTGCAGGCAGTACTCGAACGCGGCGACCATCTCGTCCTCGCGCTCCACACCCGGGTAGACCTCCGTCATCGCCCGCAGCCGGTCAAGCCGCAGCACGGCGAGGCCCGCCTCGGTCAGCGTCCCGAGGTCACCGCCCGATCCCTTCACCCACATCAGCTCGACATCACCCCCGGTCACGGGATCCGTGTCGGTGCCCTTGGCGGAGGTGTTGCCGCCCGCGTAGTTGGTGTTACGAGGATCAGCACCGAGCCGGTGCGAACGGGCCAACAGAGCGGCGGCTTCGGGATGGGGAGCCATGTTCCTAGTCCTTAGGGAAAGAAGAGTGAAAGGAGTGACGTACCTGTGCTGCGGCGCGCCCCTCAGGGGCGCGGGGAACTGCGCGACCAGCCCACTTCGACCCGCAGACTGCGACGAGCCGAACCAGGCAGACGAGATTCAGTCGCTCACGCCCCCCACCCCGCCTGCTGCCCACCAACCCGCTCCGCCGCGATCTTCTCCGCCCACCCGGACCGGCGGTACGCCGAGACGGGATCCGCGTCCAGCCCCAACTCCTCCCGCACCTCACCCAGCAACGGCCGTACATCGGTGTTGTACGCGTCCATGATCACCGCGTTCGCGGCGAGCACGTCCCCCGCACGCTGAGCGTCGGCCAGCGCCGCACCATCCACGAGCAGTGCCTTGGCCGTCGCCTCCTGCACGTTCATCACGGAACGGATGATCGCCGGGATCTTCGCCTCGATGTTGTGGCACTGGTCGAGCATGAAGGCGACGTCCGGAGTGAAGCCACCGCCCCGGATCACCTCGTACATGATCCGGAACAGCTGGAAGGGATCGGCCGCCCCCACCATCAGGTCGTCATCGGCGTAGAACCGGGAGTTGAAGTCGAACGCGCCGAGCTTCCCCTCGCGCAGCAGCGTCGCGACGATGAACTCGATGTTGGTGCCGGGCGCGTGGTGCCCGGTGTCGACGACGACCTGCGCCTTGGGGCCGAGCTTGAGGCAGTGCGCGTACGCCGTGCCCCAGTCCGGGACGTCCGTCATGTAGAAGGCCGGCTCGAAGAACTTGTACTCCAGCAGCATCCGCTGGTCGTCCCCGAGCCGCTCGTAGACCTGGGCCAGGCCCTCGGCCAGCCGGTCCTGGCGCTCATGGATGTCGTCCTGACCGGGATAGTTCGTACCGTCGGCGAACCAGAGCTTCAGGTCCTTGGAACCCGTCGCGTCCATGATGTCGACACACTCGAGCAGGTGATCGACGGCCTTCCGGCGGACGGCGGCCTCCGGGTGGCAGATGGAGCCGAGCCTGTAGTCGTCGTCCTGGAAGGTGTTGGAGTTGATCGCGCCCAGCCTCAGGCCGCGCTCCTGCGCGTACTTCGCCAGCGCACCGTAGTCGTCGACCTTGTCCCAGGGGATGTGCAGCGCGACGGTCGGCGCGGCTCCCGTGAAGGCGTGCACCTGGGCGGCGTCGTCCAGTTTCTCGCGCGGATTGCGCGGGACTCCGGGCTGCGCGAACACCTTGAAGCGGGTTCCCGAGTTCCCGTACGCCCATGAGGGCGTCTCTACTGCCTGGGTCTTCAGGGCGGTCTTCACCGCGGCGAGCTCGGTCACTTCGGGGCTCCTGTGACTTCGGGTGTGATTCGGGTGTGGCTTCGGTTTCGAACGGCTTGTGGAGTCGGGTCCGAACTGCGCTTCTGCCTGATCGGAACAGCTCTTCCGCCTGAAACGATCTGAAACGATTCAGAGCGCCGAAGTTATGAGCCCTCCGCAGGCGTGTCAACCCCCTGGGCGGAGACCGGCCTCCGTGACTCGGTTGTGACCTTCTGCTATCGAAAATTTCGATCCGAACCCATTGACGTGACCTGGGCAACCTGCCTAACGTCCCGGCAACCTAGTTGAAACCTTTCACGACGTCGTGAGGCCTCTCCGCCCGCGTCGTTGAGGAGCTCACATGACCCACCGGTCCGACGCGGGTCCGGCCCCCGTACTGGCGCTGGAGGACATCTCCAAGTCCTTCGGCGCGGTACGCGCCCTGCGGGACGTGTCCCTGGAACTGTTCCCCGGCGAGGTGCACGCTCTCGCCGGCGAGAACGGCGCGGGCAAGTCGACCCTCATCAAGACGCTCGCCGGCGTGCACCGACCGGACGCCGGCCAGGTGCTGCTGGACGGTGAGCCCACCGTCTTCCACGGTCCCGCCGACGCCCGCGACGCGGGCATCGCGGTGATCTACCAGGAGCCCACCCTCTTCCCCGACCTGTCGATCACGGAGAACATCTTCATGGGCCGCCAGCCCCGGCGCGCCCTAGTACTGCAACCGCATCTGCCGTGACAGGTGCTGGGTTGGCTCGTTGTTCCGACTGTGCGATGAATCGTTGACGGTTGAGCAGGTCGAGTCGTGGTCCGAGGGGATAGCCGGGTTCCATGCCCGGTTCGCCCACCGTTTCGGCAGGTCGGAGCCCCGCGAGCGGGCGTCGGACTACCTGAACGGGTTGCTCGCGCCGCTTGAGAAGAAGAACGGGTGGACGCTGTCGGAGCAGGTCGGGCAGTTGCGCCCCGACGGCGTCCAGCGCCTGCTCAACCACTCCGACTGGGACGAGAACGCGGTCCGCGACGATGTCCGGGACTTCGTCGTGGAGACCATCGGCGCCAAGGACGCGGTGCTGATCGGCGACGACACCGGCTTCCTGAAGAAGGGCACCAAGTCCGCCGGCGTCCAGCGGCAGTACACCGGCACAGCCGGCCGCACGGAGAACAGCCAGATCGGAACATTCCTGGCCTACGCCTCCGCCAGGGGCGGGCGTTGATCGACCGCGAGCTCTACATCCCCGTCTCCTGGACGGATGACCGTGACCGCTGCCGCGCGGCCGGGATCGACGACGAGGTCCCCTTCGCGACCAAGAACGAGCACTTCAAGTGGATGCTGCAACGCGCCATCGACGCGGGTGTCCCGTTCGCGTGGGTCACCGCTGACGAGGCATACGGGCAGGTCAAGCACCTGCGAGTGTGGCTGGAGGAACGTCGGGTCGCGCACGTGCTGGCCACGAAGGTCAACGACACTGTGATCACCACGCACGGGGCGGACACGCGGGTGGACCAGTTGGTCGCCGCGCTGCCCCGCCAGCGGTGGAAACGAATCTCCGGCGGGGCCGGCGCGCACGGTGAGCGGATCTACGACTGGGCGCGTGTCGCGATCCGCCCGTCCTGGGAAAACGGCTTCGGGCACTGGGTGCTGGCCCGACGCAGCGTCAGCGACCCGAGCGAGATCGCCTACTACGTCTGCTACGGCCCGGTCGCCTCCCGACTGAAAGACCTGGTCAAAGTAGCTGCCGCGAGGTGGGCGGTCGAGGAGTGCTTCCAGACCGCGAAGGGAGAGTGCGGTCTGGACCACTACCAGGTGCGGCTCTACCGGGCCTGGTACCGCCACATCACCCTGGCCATGGCCGCCCTTGCCTACCTGACCGCCGTCCGCGCCGCAGAAGCCACAAAAGGGCACTCTCGACGACGAGCAAGACCTCATACCCCTCAGCGTCCCGGAGATCCGCCGGTTGATGGGCCACGTCGTCGTCACGCGCCACTGTCACAGCAACGAGCACCATCTGCACTGGTCACGCTTCCGACGACGCAGCCAAGCCCGAGCCCGCCGCTCCCACTATAAACGCCGAGGCCACATTCTCCAGATGCGGTTGCAGTACTAGGCCGTATCGACCACAAGGCCACCCACGCGGCGACCGCCGCCCTGATGAAGCGACTCGGCGTCGAACTCGACCCCGACCGCCCGGCGCGCGGACTGTCCATCGCCGACCAGCAGATCGTGGAGATCGCCAAGGCGCTCTCCTTCGACGCTCGCGTCCTGATCATGGACGAGCCGACCGCCGCCCTCACCGGCAGCGAGGTGGCCCGCCTCTTCGGTGTCGTCCGCACCCTGCGCGAGCAGGGCTCCGCGGTGCTGTTCATCTCGCACCGTCTGGAGGAGATCTTCCAGATCTGCCAGCGGGTCACGACCCTGCGTGACGGAGCCTGGATCTCCAGCGAGCTCATCGACGGCATGACCGAGGACGACCTCGTACGCCGGATGGTCGGCCGCGACCTCGACGAGCTCTACCCCAAGCAGGACGTCGAGGCGGGCGAGGTCGCACTGAGCGTGCGCCGGCTGACCCGCGAGGGTGTCTTCACCGACATCTCCTTCGACGTGCGGCGCGGTGAGATCGTCGGTCTCGCCGGACTCGTCGGCGCCGGGCGTACGGAGGTCGCCCGGGCCGTCTTCGGCGTCGACCGCTGGGACGCCGGAGAGGTCGAGGTCGACGGGAAGTCACTGACGAACGGGGCGCCCTCCACGGCCATGGCCGCCGGGCTCGCCCTCGTCCCCGAGGACCGGCGTGCCCAGGGCCTGGTGATGGACATGTCCATCGAGCGCAACATCGGGCTCACCGGGCTGCGTACGACCGTCAAGGCGGGGCTGGTGGACCGCGGCGCCGAACGCAGCCGCTCCCTCGACTGGGCGGTCAAACTCCAGGTGAAGTACGCCCGGATCGCGGACACCGTCTCCACGCTCTCCGGCGGCAACCAGCAGAAGGTCGTGCTCGCCAAGTGGCTCGCCACCGGCCCCAAGGTGCTGATCGTCGACGAGCCCACCCGGGGCATCGACGTCGGTACGAAGGCCGAGGTGCACCGGCTGCTCTCCGCGCTGGCCGCCGACGGGGTGGCCGTCCTGATGATCTCCTCCGACCTGCCCGAGATCCTCGGCATGGCCGACCGCGTGCTGGTGATGCACGAGGGCCGGCTCACCGCCGAGATATGCCGGTCCGAAGCCACCGAGGAGACCGTGATGGCCGCCGCGACGGGGAGGACCGCCGCATGACCGCCACCAGGAACGTCACCCTCGGCGCGGCACCGTCAGCGGACGGGACGGCCGACCGTCAGACCCCGAACATCCCCCGGAGGGCCGCCGCATGACGGTGACCGCACCCAATCCCGCCCCCGCCGCCGAGGTGCCCAAGTCGAGCGGCACCCGGCTGGTGGACCGCGTCTTCAAGATGCGCGAACTCGCCATCCTGGTCGTCTTCCTGGTGATGATCGCCATCACCCAGATGGGCAACAGCGAGTTCCTGTCCGAGCAGGGCATCAAGGACCTGCTGCTGAACGCGACCATCCTGGTGCTGGTCGCCACCGGGCAGTCGCTGGTCGTGATCACGCGGAACGTCGACCTGTCGGTCGGCTCCATACTCGGCATCAGCGCCTTCGCGGCCGGCACCTATCTGCACGGCGGCGGCAACCCCGTCGTCGCGGTGTTCCTCGCCGTCCTGCTCGGCATCGGCTGCGGGCTGGTCAACGGGCTGCTGGTCAGCCTCGGCCAGGTGCCCGCGCTGGTCGTCACCCTCGGCACGCTCTACATCATCCGCGGCGTCGACTCCATCTGGGTCGGCTCCCGCCAGATCACCGCGGCCGACCTGCCCGGCGGCTTCGTCGACTTCGGCTCCGGCGGCATCTCGGCGGTCCCGTATCTCGCCCTGATCGCGCTGGCGGTGCTGGTGGTCACCGCGTACTACCTCAAGCACTTCGGCAGCGGTCGCGAGCTGTACGCGCTGGGCTCCAACCCGGAGGCCGCCCGGCTCGCCGGTATCCCCGTCCGCAAGCGGATCCTGGCCGCGTACATCCTCTGCGGCGGCCTCACCGGCCTCGCGGGCGCCCTGTACCTCGCCCGGTTCGGCAACGTCGACTCCGGCACCGGCAGCGGCTATGAACTCACCGTCGTCAGCGCGGTCGTGGTCGGCGGTGTCGTCTTCACCGGCGGCTCCGGCAGCGTCTACGGCGCGGCGCTCGGCGGGTTGCTGCTCACCTCGATCAACAGCGTGCTGCCCGCGCTCGGCGTCAGCTCCGTGTGGGTGCTCGCCATCAACGGCATTCTGCTCATCCTCGCCATCGCGGTCGACCGGGTCGTCGCGCTGCGCGTGGCCTCCGCACTGAAGAAGAGGAACGCCCGCCATGGCTGACTCGTCCCTCGCGCGCGCCGTCCGCTGGGACACGGCCGTCGGCGCCCTCCTCATCGTCGTGCTGCTGTTCTCCTTCGGGTTCGTGGACGGGTTCGGCAACGCGCTCAACCTGTCGTTCCTGATCGGCAACACGCTGCCCATCGCGTTGATCGCGCTGCCGATGACCCTGCTCGTGGTGGCCGGGGAGATCGACCTCTCCGTCGCCTCCACGGCGGGGCTCTCCGGCTCGGTGATGGGCGCCCTGTGGAATCAGGGCATGTCGATCGAGACGATCATCCCGCTGTGCCTGCTGCTCGGCGTGGTGTGCGGCCTGGTCAACGGTCTGCTGGTGACCCGGCTCGGGCTCTCGTCCCTCGCCGTCACCATCGGTACGCTCGCCGCCTACCGGGGCATCGCGCAGATCGTGCTCGGCTCGGACGCGGTGACCGACTTCCCCGCCCAGTACCAGGACTTCGCCTCCGGACGTATCGGGAACACCTTCGTCCCGCAGGCGTTCCTTCCCTTCCTTGTGCTCCTCGCGGCAGCGGTGGTAGTACTTCATGCCACGCCCTTCGGACGCTCGTCGTTCGCGATCGGCGCCAACGAGGAGGCCGCGCGGTTCGCCGGCATCCGCGTCAAGCGGCAGAAGCTGATCCTCTTCGTCGCCACCGGCTTCATGGCCTCCCTCACCGGCATCTTCTGGGCCCTGCACTACGCAAGCGCCCGCTACGACAACGCCACCGGCCTCGAGCTCTCCGTCATCGCCGCCGTCCTGCTCGGCGGTATCGACTTCGACGGTGGCAAGGGCACACTCGGCGGCGCGATCGCGGGAGTCTTCCTGCTCGGCGCGCTGCAGAACGTGATGAGCCTCCTGAACGTCTCCGCTCAGTCGCAGATCGTCGTCACCGGCGTTCTGCTCGTCATCTCCGTGCTCGGCCCCCGGGTCGCGCGGCAGATCTCCGTAGCCAGGGCGGCACGCTCCGCCGCATAGACCGTTCGAGAACCGCGGGCCCTGCGTGCCCGGTCCCGCCCACGCGGCGGAGCCGCACATCCGATACAAGCCCCGCACCCCTTCAGGCGCACGTCGCACTCACCTCCGTCAAAAGGAACCCGCCATGCGCAAGTCATCCCTCCGCCGTACCGGCGCGGCGCTCGCCGCCGTGACCTCGCTCGCCCTGGCCGTCACCGCCTGCGGCGGCACCACCAAGAACGACGTGAAGAGCGGAGGCGGCTCGGCCGCCGCGACCGGCAAGGCCGACCCGAACGCGGCCACCAAGAAGGGCCTCACGGTCGGCTTCCTGCCGAAGCAGGTCAACAACCCCTACTTCACCTCGGCGGACAAGGGCGGCGAGAAGGCGCTGACGGAACTGGGATCCAAGTACAAGGAGGTCGGCCCCAGCAGCGCCACCGACACCTCCGGCCAGGTGAGCTACGTCAACACGCTCACTCAGCAGCAGGTCAACGCGATGGCCGTGTCCGCGCAGGACCCGGGTGCCCTGTGCACCGCGCTCAAGCAGGCCATGAGCAACAAGATCAAGGTCGTCACGTACGACTCCGACACCAAGCCCGAGTGCCGCAACGCCTTCGTGTCGCAGGCCAGCGGCGAGGACCTGGGCCGCACCGAGGTCCAGCTGCTCGCCGAGCAGATCGGTTACAAGGGCGAGATCGCGATCCTGTCCGCCGCGCAGACCGCGACGAACCAGAACGCCTGGATCGACTTCATGAAGGAGGAGCTGAAGGACCCCAAGTACAAGGACGTCAAGCTGGTCAAGGTCGCCTACGGCAACGACGACGCCCAGCAGTCCTTCCAGCAGACCCAGGGCCTGCTCCAGGAGCACCCGAACCTCAAGGGGATCATCTCCCCGACCACCGTCGGTATCAAGGCCGCGGCCCAGTACCTGTCCGGCTCCAAGTACAAGGGCAAGGTCAAGCTGACCGGCCTCGGCACCCCCAACGACATGCGCAAGTACGTCAAGAACGGCACCGTCGACGCCTTCGAGCTGTGGGACCCGGCGAAGCTCGGCGAGCTCGCCGCGCGTACGGCCGTGGCGCTGTCCTCGGGGCAGATCACCGGCGCCGAGGGCGAGACCTTCAAGGCCGGTGACATGGGCTCGTTCACCATCGGCAAGGACGGCGTGATCAACCTGGGCAAGCCGACCGTGTTCAACGCCAAGAACATCGACCAGTTCAACTTCTAGGATCCGGGGATTCCTTGATGCAGCGTGTGTGCTTTCTGCTGAAGGTCCGTGCGGACCGCCTCGACGAGTACCGCGAGCGGCACGCCGCCGTGTGGCCCGAGATGCTCGACGCGCTCTCGGCCACCGGCTGGCACAACTACTCGCTCTTCCTGCGCGAGGACGGCCTGCTGGTCGGCTACTTGGAGACCGAGGACTTCGCGGCCGCGCAGGCCGGCATGGAAGCCACCGACATCAATGCCCGTTGGCAGGCGGAGATGGCGCCGTTCTTCGAATCGCTGGACGGCGCCAGACCCGACGAGGCCATGAGGCCCCTCACCGAGGTCTTCCATCTCGCCTGACACCCGCCGACACTCGCTGACACCTGCTGACACCCACGACACCTGCTGATACCCGCGCGAAGCCCCACTCAGGAGCCCGCACATGAAGAGACGCACCCTGCTGGCTACCGCCGTGCTGACCGGCGTGGCGGGCCCCGGAGCCGCCGCCGGTACGGCTCGCGCGGCCGATTTCGGCCCTTCGGTCACCCTCACCGGCAGTACCCGACTGGATGCCCAGGCGCTGTACTTCGTGTCGTACGACGGCCTGGTCAACAACAACTCGTTCCAGAAGAACGGGCTGTTGACCTACCGGGGCTACCAGTACGCCGTCTGGTACACCAGCGACCGCAGCGCGGTCGTCGCCCGCCGGGCGCTCGGCGCGACGAGCTGGTCGACGGTCAAGCTCGCCCACCAGCTCAAGAGCTCCGACTCGCACAACGTGATCTCCATGGGCGTGTCGAAGACCGACGGCCGGCTGCACCTCAACATGGACTCCCACAGCGACGGCTTCTTCTACGTGAAGTCGGTGGCCGGGCTGCTCGACGCTCCCGCCTCCACCGCCTGGACCTCCGCGGTCTTCGGAGCCGTACAGACCTCGCTGGACGGGCTCGCGCTCACGACACAGTTCACCTACCCCCAGTTCATCTCCACGCCCGACGGCAAGCTCCAGCTGAGCTACCGCGTGGGCATCTCCGGAAATGGGCGCAACGCCCTCGCGGAGTACGACGGCTCGGCCTGGACCGCTCTCGGGGAGTGGTCCGGCTCGACCGGCACATACACCAGCGAGCACGGCTCCAGCATCGCCCGCAACATGTACCTGCACGGCATCGACTACGACGTCGACGGACGCCTGCACGCCTTCTTCGCCTGGCGCGAGCAGAACGGCGCCGTGATGTGCAACGGCGGCGGCATCACCAACCACGACACCGGCTATGTCTACTCGACCGACCGCGGCCGCACCTGGCGCAACGACGCGGGCACCGTCGTCGGCACCACGGGCGGCTCCGACACGGTGGCCGTCACCGACGCCGGGCTCGTCGTCGACGCGCTCAACCCGGACCACTCCCTGATGAACCAGGAGAGCCAGACCACCGACTCCACCGGCCTGCCGCACGCGATCATCAGCTATGTGCCCGGCCGCTTCGGCCAGTGCACCACCGACTACGTCACCGACCGGACGAACAACGGCCGCGCCTTCCACCTCCGCAAGAACGCCTCGGGCAGCTGGACCAAGACCGAGATCCCGATCGCGCTCGACTCCAGCCAGCGCACCAGGCTGATCCTGGACACGTACGACAACGCCTACGCGATCATGCCCTTCGGCCGGATCGCGGGCGCCTCGAAGTCCTCCGGGTACACGGACTGGAGCCTCCTGTACGACGGCGGCGGCCTGGACGCCTTCGGCGAGGTGGTGATCGACGAGACGCGCGTCACGCAGGACGGGACGCTGTCGGTCATGTACCAGGAGAAGTCCAGCGGGACCACGCCCTCGGCGCTCCACGTCGTCGATTTCCGGCTGCCCGCATGACCACCGAAGCCGGCGGACTCGCGGGTAATGTGAAGACCCACCCGCCGCTTCTCATCCCCTTGGAGGTTCCTGCCTGATGGCCCAGTCGGTGGGTATCAAGGACGTCGCCCGTGCCGCCGGAGTCTCCGTGGGCACGGTCTCCAACGTCATCAACCGTCCGGACACCGTGGCCTCGGAGACCCGGGCCCGTGTCCAGTCGGCCATAGACCGGCTCGGCTATGTCCGCAGCGAGTCCGCACGCCAGCTGCGGGCCGGGCGCAGCCGGATCATGGGCCTGCTCGTCCTCGACATGGGCAACCCCTTCTTCGTGGACGTGGCCCGCGGTGCCGAGCGCGCCGCGCGGGACGCCGGGCTCGGCGTGATGGTCTGCAACAGCGCGCAGAGCGCCGGCGAGGAGGCCGACTATCTGTCGCTCTTCGCCGAGCAGCGGGTGCGCGGCGTGCTGCTGACGCCCGCCGACGCGACCGGGCGCAACATCGCGGCGTTCCGCCGCAACGGCATCCCCTTCGTCCTGGTCGACCGGGTGGCCGAGGGCACCACCGAGTGCTCGGTCTCGGTCGACGACGTGGCGGGCGGCGCGCTGGCCGTACGGCATCTCGTCGACGCGGGCCATCGATCGATCGCGTACGTCAGCGGGCCGCCCGGCCTCAACCAGGTCAGGGACCGCCGCGTGGGCGCCCTGAACGCGCTGGCCGAGGCCGGCCTCCCGCCCACCGCGATGCGGGAGCTGCCCACCGAGCGCCTCGACGTGGCCGCGGGCCGCGACGCGGGCGCCCGGCTGCTGGGCCTCGCCGAGCGCCCGACCGCCGTCTTCTGCGCCAACGACCTGCTCGCGCTCGGCGTCCTTCAGGCCATGTACGCGGCGGGCGTCGGCGTCCCCGACGACCTCGCGATCGTCGGCTACGACGACATCGAGTTCGCCGCCGCCGCGGCCGTCCCGCTCACCTCAGTACGGCAGCCCGCGATGACCATGGGCGCCCTCGCCGCCGAACTGCTCCTGGAGGAGACCGAGGCCGAGACGGCGCCCACCCCGCACGAACACCGGCGCGTGGTGCTCCAGCCCGAGCTGGTGGTGCGCCGCTCCAGCCTGTCGGCGCGCTGACGCGCGGCACCGTCCGCGCGGCCCGGCCTGCTGAGCCACCATTCAGTACGACTTTCTTGATCCCCGGTCTCGGCGGGTCGGCGATCATGTGCTCAACTGGGACGCAGCCTGGATCCGTACGTCTCGGGAGCACTGTTGACCGTCAGCTACCGCCAGCCCGGTGTCGTCCTCACCGACCGCCGCTTCACCGTGCCCCTCGACCACGACGACCCGGCGGGGGAGAGCATCGAACTGTTTGCCCGCGAGGTCGTCGCGAGCGAGAAGGCGCGTCAGGACCTCCCCTGGCTGGTCTACCTCCAAGGCGGTCCCGGCTTCGGCGCCAACCGCTTCGTCGGCAAGCAGGCCTGGCTCGGCCGCGCGCTGAAGGAGTTCCGGGTGCTGCTGCTCGACCAGCGCGGCACCGGCCACTCCACGCCCGCCAATCGCCAGACGCTTCCGCTGCGCGGCGGCCCCGGCGCGCAGGCCGACTACCTCGCGCACTTCCGCGCCGACTCCATCGTCCGCGACTGCGAAGCCATCCGCCCTCGTCTCACCGGCGGCGCCCCCTGGACCGTACTCGGCCAGAGCTTCGGCGGCTTCTGCGCCGTGCACTACCTCTCGACGGCGCCCGAAGGCCTGCGGGCGGCCCTGATCACCGGCGGCCTGCCCTCCCTCGACGCGCACGCGGACGACGTGTACCGGGCCGCGTATCCCCGTATCGAACGCAAGGTCGCGGCACACTACGCGCGCTACCCCCAGGACATCGAGCGGGCTCGCCAGATCGCCGAGCACCTGGTTCGCCACGAACCGGTCCTGAGCAACGGCTACCGCCTGACCGTCGAGGCCTTCCAGTCCCTGGGCATCCTCCTCGGCGGCGGTGAGGGCAGCCACCGCCTGCACTACCTCCTCGAGGAGGCCTTCGTCCGCACCCCGCAGGGCCCGGCCCTCTCCGACGCCTTCCAGGAGGAGGTGCAGGGCCTCCTCTCCTACGCCGGCCACCCGCTGTACGCGCTCGTCCACGAGGCCTGCTACGCCCAGGGTGAGAGGCCGACCGCCTGGTCCGCCGAGCGGGTGCGCGCCGAGTTCCCGCAGTTCGACGCGGCGAAGGCCCTCGCGGACGACGGACCGCTGCTGTTCACCGGCGAATCCGTGCACCCCTGGCTTTTCGACACCGACCCCGCGCTGCGTCCCCTCCGCGAGACCGCCGAGGAACTGGCCGCCCGCACCGACTGGCGGCCGCTGTACGACCCCGCCCGCCTCGCCGCCAACGAGGTACCGGTGGCCGCGGCGGTCTACCACGACGACATGTACGTCGACCCGGAGCACTCCCTGCGCACGGCCCGTGCCATCGGTGGTCTGCGGACCTGGGTGACGAACGAGTTCGAGCACGACGGCGTACGGGTCGGCGGGCCGCGCGTCCTGGACCGGTTGCTGGCGCTGACACGCGACGAGGTCTGACCTCCGGTTCCTCGCCCCCGCCGCCCCTACCCGTCCCATCCCCACTTGGAGGCTCCGCCCCAAACCCCCGGGTGTGTTCCCTGTCTGCGGGTGGGTGGGGGCTTGTCGCGCAGTTCCCCGCGCCCCTTATGAGCGCTGGCGCGCACGGGGCACCCCCATCGGCTCAGTACGCTGGTGACATGCGAGAAGACAGCGTGACGGCAGTCGATGACCGGCTCCTTGAGTTGCGGGCCGACTGCGGTCGGTGTTTCGGGCTGTGCTGTGTCGCCCTGCCCTTCACCCGCTCGGCGGACTTCGCGATCGACAAGCCCGCCGGAAAGCCCTGCCAGAACCTGCAGGCGGACTCCCGGTGCGGGATTCACACCCAGCTGAGGCAGAAGGGCTTCAGCGGATGCACGGTGTACGACTGTTTCGGCGCCGGCCAGCAGGTCTCCCAGGTCACCTTCGGCGGCCAGGACTGGCACACGGGCTCGCGAGAGCGGGCCCGGCAGATGTTCGACGTGTTCCCGGTCGTCCGCCAGTTGCACGAACTGCTCTGGTACCTGAACGAGGCCCTGACCCTCCCCGCGGCCCGCCCGATCCACGCCGACATCCGCCGCGCCCTCGCGGAGACGGAACGGCTGACGAGCCAATCCCCCCAGGAGCTGGGGGAGTTGGATGTGAACGCACACCGGCAGCAGGTCAACCCCCTCCTGCTGCGGACCAGTGAACTCGCGCGCGCGGGGGTCGGCCGCGGCAAGAAGAAGGAGCGTCGCGGCGCCGACCTCATGGGCGCCCGCCTCAAGGGCGCCGACCTGCGGGGTGCCAACCTGCGCGGCGCCTACCTCATCGCCGCCGACCTCACCGGCGCCGATCTGCGCGGCGCGGACCTGATCGGCGCCGACCTGCGCGACACCGATCTGACGGACGCGGATCTGACGGACGCGTTCTTCCTGACCCAGCCCCAGCTGAACGCGGCCAGAGGCAGTGCCGGGACCAGGCTGCCGCGGTCAGTCACCCGCCCGGGCCACTGGACGCAGTGACACGGAGTCCGGCGCGGGCGCCCGGTCTTCGAGGTGCAGCCGCAGCCCCTCCGGCATCAGCGTCAGCCGCTCGGCGATCCGCAGCCGGTAGTCCGGCTGGGGCCGCAGCTCGTAGCGGCGCAGCAGCAGGCCCAGGACGAGCGTCGCCTCGTGCAGCGCGAACTGTCGGCCGATGCAGGCCCGCGCCCCGGTGCCGAACGGCTTGAAGGTGTGGGCGGGCCGGGACCGTACGGCCCCCGGGTCGAAGCGGTCCGGGTCGAATTCCTCGGCGTTCGCGCCCCATACCTCCGGGTTGCGCTGCAGCAGCGTCGTCAGGACCAGGGTCCAGGCACCCGTCCGCATCGGGTGGACCCCGCCCAGCACGGTGTCCTCGCGGGCCTCGCGCGCGAAGCCGGGCGCCGTCGGCCACAGCCGTAGCGATTCGTCGAGGACCCGGCGGACGTAGCGCAACTTGGCGACCTGGTCGTAGGCGGGCAGGAGGGTGTCGCCCCAGACCCGGTCCACCTCGGCCCGTGCGCGGGCGGCGACGTCCGGGTGCTGGGCGAGGTAGTGCAGGGCGAAGGAGAGCGCGCCCGAGGTCGTCTCGTGGCCGGCGATCAGGAAGGTGATCACCTGGCGTCGGATGTTCTCGGGCGCCAGCCGCTCCCCGGTCTCGGGATGGGCGGTCTCCAGCATCCGGTCGAGCAGGTCACCCTCGCCGGAGGAGTGCTGACGGGCCGCGACGACGGCGTCGACCGTCTGGTTGAGGTACGCCACGTGCGCCTCGTTGCGACGGGTGGCCCCGCGCAGCAGTACCGGAGCCAGTGGCGCGGGGAGCACGTTGAGGCGCTGCGCGTAGGTCAGGGTGCCGACCATCGCGGTGACGAACGGGTGCGGCCTGGAGCGCTCGAAAGAGCCGAAGTCGTGGCCGAAGCCGGTGCGGGCGATGGTCTCCAGTGTCAGTTTCGTCATGTCGCCGGGAACGTTCACCGCCCGGCCCGCCGCGCGTTCCCCGTCCCAGCGCTCCATCAGCCGCTCGGTCACGGCGAGCATCATCGGGTGGTAGCCCTCCATGGCCTCACGGCTGAAGCCCGGAGCGAGGACGTCGTGGGCCAGCTGCCAGTTCGGTTCGTGGTTGTACGCCGTGAACAGACCGTCCCCGGCGACCGGCCGGAGGTTGGCGACCCCGAGGCCGACGTGCTTGGCGAACCGTGTCTCGTCCGCCAGCTCGGCCGCGAGCTCGGCGCCCCACACGAACACGATCTCCTTGCCGAAGCCCTTGCGCCGGAAGATCGGCCCGAGCCGGCGCCCGAATCGCATCGAGTCCTGCACCGGAGAGCGGACGTTCGCCCCGATCACATCCCCGACGAGGGGGAGCCGGTAGGGCGGGCGGGGGATGCGGTGCAGTTCGGGCCAGCCCAGCTCCGCGCTCCGGAACCCCTTGGGCAGCACGGCCCCTGTCGTCTCCGCCATGACGCGATCTCCCTTGTGCCTGCGGCACGTCGACACTGCTGTCCTGACCCTGTTGTACGCGGGTTCAATAGTGGTTTTCAGTGTGATCCCCTTGTTGAACCGACGTCAAGTAAGGTGCGGCCATGATGGGCGAACAGGGGGAGCGGGGAGAGCGGACGCGCCGTCGGCTGAGTACCGAGGAGCGCAGGGAGCAGCTGTTGTCCGTCGGGGCGCGGCTGTTCTCGGAGAGCCCGTACGACGAGGTGTGGATCGAGCAGGTCGCCGAGATCGCCGGGGTCTCGCGCGGGCTCCTGTACCACTACTTCCCGACCAAGCGGGACTTCTTCGCGGCCGTCGTGGAGCGTGAGAGCGAGCGGATGCTGCGGCTGACGACGGCGGTGCCCGGCACCCCCGTCCGTGAGCAGCTGAGCGCCGGACTGGACACCTTCCTGGCGTACGTCGAGGCCCACGCGCACGGTTTCCGCGCCTTCCATCGCGCCGACGCGGCCGGTGACCAGGCCGTGCGCAAGGTCTATCAGAGGGCGCTGGCCGCGCAGGAGCGGCAGATCCTGGCGGCGCTCGACGCGGACCCCGACGTTCCCGGGGGGATCGAGGACCGGCCCGAGCTGCGGATCGCCGTCCGCGGCTGGCTCGCCTTCACCACGGCCGTGTGCCTGGAATGGCTCAGGGGGTCGGAGCTGACGCGGGAGCAGCTGCGGGATCTGTGCGCGCGGGCGCTTCTGGGTGCCATCGCGCCGTAACTCGTTCGAGGGTCGCGGGCGGGGCGTGGGTGGCGTGCACCCGGATCTCCGATAGGTTAGGCAAGGCTTACCTAAAGGAGGTTGGGATGGGTGACCGCATGGGTGACCGTCATGGCTGGACGGCCGCGCCCGCCGCTGCTGAGCGCGCCCGCTCGGTGCTCGCCGCGGCATGGTCCTGCGCGGTGACCGCGGAGGGTGGCAGGGAGGAGCTCGTCGGCGCGCACACCGTCACCGCGGACGGCCGCGTGCTCCTGCACGTACCGGACGACAGCACACTGACGGCCGCGGCGGTGTGCGCGCCGCGCGGGGAGCCCTCCGCCGTCCTGGAGTTCGCGGACGTCGCGCCCGTGCCGGTGCGGGGCCGGATCCGCACCCGGCTCTGGATGGCCGGCCGGTTCGTCCTGGCGGACGGGTATCTGGAGTTCCGGCCCTCGCGTGTGGTGCTGCGCGGGGCGTCCGGTGCGCTCGTGGTGGACCTCGACGAGTTCGCGGACGCCGTCCCCGACCCGCTCGCGACGGCCGAGGCGAGCCTGCTCACCCATCTGGCCGACGCGCATCCGGACGCCGTCGAGCGGCTGACCCGCCTCGTCGAGCCCGACAGCCTGCACGGCGCGGTCCGCGTCCAGCCGCTCGCCGTCGACCGGCACGGATTGACACTGCGGATCGAACGGGCGCGCGGCAACGGCGACGTACGCCTGCCCTTCCACTCGCCGGCCGACGACGTCTCGCAGCTCACCGAGCGGATGCATGTACTGCTCACGCAGGCGAGCTCCGCCTCCTGTCCCCGCGCGCTACAGCGGCAGCGCACAGACGGCGACGGGTGAGGTGAACGGCTTGCCCGCGCGCCGGAGTTCACCGCTCGCGCCGTCGACGTGGAAGACACTGACCGTGCTCGAGCGCTGGTTCGCCGTGAACAGCAGCCCTTCGTCCGGTGAGAAGGCGACGTGGCGCGGGAAGTCGCCGTCGACCGGCACGGTGTCCAGGAGCCGCAACCGGGCGCCGGCCGCCTCGACCGCGTACCGCGTCAGGCTGTTGTGGCCGCGGTTGGCGAGATAGGCGTACGACCCGTTCGACGTCACCAGGATCTGCGCCGGGTAGTTCGTGCCCGTGCCCGTGCCGGTGGACTGCGGGTCGCCCGGGGTGAGCCGTCCGCTCGCCGGGTCGTACGCGCAGACCACGACCGTGTTGTCGACCTCGTTCGCGAGATAGGCGAAACGGCCGGCGGGGTGGAAGGTGAGATGGCGCGGTCCCGCGCCCGGCCGGGTGTGCGCTTGGGAGACCTCGGTGAGTGTTCCCTTCGCCTGGTCCAGACGGTAGGTGTAGACCGTGTCGGTGCCCAGGTCGACGGCGAGGACATGCCCGCCGTCGGGGCTGGTGAGGAACTGGTGGGCGTGCGGGCCGTCGTGGCTGTGGCCCGGTGCCGGACTGGAATGTGCGACCAGGTCGGTGCGCTCGCCGAGTGCGCCCGAGGCGTCGATGGGGTGCACGACCACGCTGCCCGAGGTGTAGTTGGCGCTCAGCAGCCAGCGTCCGCTCGGATGCACGGAGAGATGACAGGGGCCCGCGCCACCGGTGCTCCGGGTGCCCAGCACTCGGTTGTCGGCGAGCCGTACCGCCGTCACAGCGCCTTCGGGCCGCTCGTCGACCGCGTACAGCGTGTGGCCCTTCGGATGTGCGGCGAGGTACGACGGGTCGCCGATGCCGGTGAGCGTGCCGGTGGCGGTGACGGAACCCGTCGCCGTGCCGTACGTGGCCAGGCCGATCCCCTTCCCGCCGCCCGCGACCGAGGTGTAGGTGCCGAGGAACAGCCGGCGGACGGTGGAGGGGGCCGGCGCGGGGGCCGAGGTGGTGAGGGAGCCGTCGGCGGGTGGGGCCGTGGTCGCGGGGCGGGTGCGCGGCGCGGCCGGTGCCGGAACCGTCGTAGCCGCGGCGATCCCCGCCAGCGCTCCGACGAACCGGCGCCTGCGCCAGCCGCCGCCCGTCTCCCGCGCCGGATCTGCACCACTGTTCATACCTGCACCTCGGGTGTCGGTCGACTCGGTCGTCACAGCCACCTTGGCGTGCGACACCCGAGGAGTGCAAGCGCGGCAATGGATGTTGCGTCCTGCGCAACGACTGGGTGGGCCGCCTACCAGTCTCCGTCCTCGACCGGCTTGCCCGGCGCGTCACCCAGCTGCTTCACCTGGTGGGGCGAGGGTTCCTGCCAGGGCTCGTGGTCGTCGCCGAGCCACTCGCCGACCGGCCGCACCGAGCTCAGGGAGTCGGTGGGGGCGATGTCCTGGGCCGTGTCGTCGTAGTACTCGAACCAGGGCAGTCCGGCCCGTGTGTAGGCCGCGCGGTCGACAGGGGACGGCGGGGGAGCCTCGCCCGTGATCCGGCGCCACTCGGGAGGCGTCACAAGATGTACGAAAACCCGGCCGACGGGCTCCCTGGCCCAGGCGCCGCGCGATCGCTCGTCCCGGTAGACCTCCTGGCGCATCGAGCCTCCCACACCGAGTCCCATGGCCGGGGCGCTCCTCGGGCGGCCCGCCGAGGCGGGCGCGGCGGCCATCGCGGCGCCGGGAGCCGGCGGCGGGGCGCCATAGGCGGACACACTCTTCACCGACCTCGCGCTCACGGTCCGGCGGCGCTCCCGCTCACGCCACTTCGCGAGCTCCGCGTCATTCAGCCGGAAGGACTGCAGCTGCACGCCGCCCCACACCTCCTCGCCGGTGACCTGGCCCTCGACCGTGGCGCCGAGCCCCAGCGGCACGGCGACGAACTGGCGGACCGTGCCCTTCCCGGAGTGGATGCCGTCGAGCCACGGCTGGCGGGGGAGCACCACATAGTTCTGCGGGTCCTGGGTGAGCAGGGAGCTCCACGGCTCGCCCGAGACCGCGCACACCTTGCCCACCCCGACCTGCAACGCGGCCGGCTCCGTCGAGCCCGCGAAGCTCAGCCACATCGCCTCGCGCAGATACACCGGCAGCATCACACCGCCGCGCGCACGCCACTCGGCGGGCACGGTGTCCGCGTAGTCCTCGACGCGGCGCAGGGGGAACTCGCCGAGCCCCGGTGGCAGTTCGTGCGTGCCCGTCTCGGGCAGGCGCAGCGTCCGTATGAACCGGATCCGCACCCCGCCCGGCAAGCGCAGTGTTTTCCCGTCGATCCGCACAGCGTCGTCGGTCATCCGCCCGCTCCCCCCGTCGTCGCCCCCGCTCCTTACGCGGAACGGCTGTCCTCAGAGAGAACGACCGGAGACGGGGGGACGGTTCCGGTCCGAGCGCGGCCGTCGCGGCCCGCGGGGCATCCGAAGGCGCCGCCGCAGCCGGATGAGATGGTGACGGCGCTCGCGTTCTTCGCGGGTGCCGCGGTCGAGCTCCTCCAGGAGCCGCCGTGAGCGGTGCTCCGTGTCCAGCTCGTCCAGGATGCGGTTGACCTCGGTGAGGACGGCGCCGTGCAGCTGCCACTGCCGGGCGTCCCGCTGCACCTCCTCCAGCAGCAGCTGGGCCAGCTTGTCGCGGGTCGCCGCGGCCGTGGACAGCTCCGCGGCGAGCCGGGCCTCCGCCGACTCGGCGTTCTGGCTGACGTCCGTGGTCACCAGGACCGCGAAACTCACCACGGCGTCGCCCACTTCCGACAGCAGCTGCTCCAGCGTCGCCCCCACCTGCGGTTCGAACAGCGGGTCGGGATCGCGCTCCTTGGCGAGGTCGGTCAGGGTGCGGGCGAGCACCCGCAGCACCACCGTGCAGATCTCCAGCGTGTCGAGGCCGGTACGCAGCACGATCCGGTGCAGCAGGCCCTCCCGTACGCGCGGATTGAGCTTGAGGCTGTCCTCGGCCTGCCGGAGCGCCGCGTCCACCTGGACGATGTCGTGGTCCAGGCGGCGCGCCTCGTGCAGCCGGGCGGTCGCGTGCTCGACGGGAGTACGGCCCGCCGCCTCCTCGCCCATGCGCAACATCAACTGGCGCACCCGCCGTGCCAGATCCCCGATGGACTCGCCGGCCGCGCCCACCCATACAGGGGGAGCGAAGAGCAGATTGCAGCCGAGTCCGACCACCGCGCCGATCAGTGTCTCCAGCACCCTGGCCCAGGCCGTGTCCCCGACCCTGGTCACGCCGAGCACCAGCATCGCGCTGATCGCCACCTCGGGCACGAACTCGCTGACCCGGACGAGATGGCCGACGGCCAGCGAGGCGAGGATGAGCAGGGCCAGACTCCACCACGTCAGACCCACGAGAACGCTGAAGGCGATGGCGACGACGACACCCGCCACCACGGAGTTCACCCGGCGGATGCCGGTGGTGAGGGTGGCGTAGAGCGTGACCTGCACGACCAGGAGCGCGGTGAGCGGGGCGGTGAGCGGCGCGGGCTCCGGACTGAGCCGCAGCGCGATCACATACGCGACGGTCGCGGCCGCGGCCGACCGCACCGACTGGACGACCACGGGTTCCTGGTGCCACTTCCGCAACTGTGCACCTGCCATGGCCCACGCACCACGTACGTCTCGCATCCTTGGCCTTTTCCCTTTTCGCAGGTGTACCGAACGTGCTGATCGAGGACCGTAACTGTCCGCAAGGGAGCCTAGTTTGTTCTCCCTGGTCGGAAGGCGTCCAGGGGGACCAGGAGTGAGCGGTCTCGCGGGCTTCGAACAAACGAGTTGCGGATGTCCCGTCCGGCCAGTGATCTTTAGGGGTACCCCAGTGGGGGCGAGGACGTGAGGGGACAGGGCGGGGGAGGGGTCCGGTGGATCTCGGGGACGGTCGCACACCTCAGGAGCGGGCGCTGCGCCATGTCGCGGCTCGATCCCGCGGTCCGGCGGTGGATCCGGCGCTGCGCATCACCCTGAACTTCCACCCCGACCGGCTGGTGGGCGGGCTCCCGATCCTGGAGGCACTGGCCCGGGACGGCACGTACGTCTCGCAGTTCGTCACCGGCACGAGCAACGGCGGGCTCACCGCGCACCCCGGCGGCGACCGCTGGCGCTGGGAGAGCCGGATCTTCGGCGCGGCGTACGACGCCGAACCCGCGCGCGAGCGCCCCGTGTACGGCGGACTGAACTTCCGGCGCCAGGTCGTCGGCGCGGCGCCCCGCTTCGGCTCCTCGCACTTCCGACTGACCGGTGCGGCGCTGCGGCGGACCACCTTCTGCTACCCCGACAGCGCGGCCGAGCCGTCCGCGTTCGGAGTCGCCGCCGGGATGTCACTGATCGAACTGGCCGAGGCGGACGAACAGGACGCGCTCAACGACTACATCGAGGCACAGGTGCACGGACCTGTCGACCTGGCCGGTGACACGGAGGCCCTGGTCCTGGACGCGAGCTACCGGGGCACGGCCGTCGAGGCGGCGGCCCGGCGGCTCCCGTGCCCCGTGGAGTGGCACCCCGGGTACCGGCTCCCGGTCGAGGAACTGCGCCGCCACCCGGACTTCCGCGGTCCCGAGTCCGTCGCGCTCGGCGCCCGCATCGCCGAGGACGGCCGGCTCGACCCCCGGATCATCGGGGACGCCGCCCACACCGGCCGCCACGAACTGCAGGACCTGAAGATGGTGTGGCACTGCCTCGCGCGCTTCGGCGCCCCTCAGGGGGCGGTCGCCGCCGTGGGCGGCCACACTCCCCGAGTCAGTACGCCCAGCGCGTAGGCGCGCGCGACCAGTTCCGCGAGGCCTTCCGTACGCTGTACCAGGACCGTACGCCGGACGCGGACGAGGCGACCGCCGAGAGGTGGCTGAACGAGCTGATCGCGACCGGGCGTTACGTGGAGGACGTGTACGCGGCCGGGTGACCGAAAGGGCGGGGTGGAGCGTATGACGGAGGACTCCTGGGAGCGGGCGCGGCGGGTTCTCGCGGCGGCCGGACTGTCGCCGGACCGCCTCGCCCGCTGCCGCCCGCTCGACGGTGGCACGTACAACACCGTCGAGGAACTCCTCCTCACCGACGGCACCCGCCATGTGCTGAAGGTCCCGCCCCCGGAGACCGCCCCGGGTCTGCGCCATGAGCGCGAACTCCTGGTCTCCGAGGCGGAGTTCTACCGTTCGGCCGCCACCGTCGACGTACCGGCGCCGCGCGTCGTGGCCATGGGGGGCCGTCACCTCCTCATGACGGCCTGCCCGGGCCAGTCGTGGAACGGCACGCTCACTCCTGACGAACAGAACGCTCTACGTGCGGAGTTGGGCGGCTTGGTGGCCCGGCTCCACCAGGTCACCGGACCCGGCTTCGGCTATCCGTCCGGGGCCCTCGGCCCGCTCGCCCCCGACTGGCGCACCGCCTTCACCACCATGTACGACGCCGTCCTGGACGACGCCCGCCGTTACCGGGCCTGGCTGCCCCGGCCCGTGGAGGAGGTGGCCAGCACCGCGAAGGCGGCGTACGACTCCCTGGACGAGGTCACCACCCCCCGCCTGGTCCACTTCGACCTGTGGCGGGGCAACATCCTCGTGGACCGCTCGGACGGTACACCCCGGATCGGCGGCCTCATCGACGGCGAGCGCATGTTCTGGGGCGACCCTCTGGGGGACTTCGTCTCCCTCGCCCTTCTCGGTGACATCGAGCAGGACACCGCCTTTCTGACCGGCTATCAGAACGCGGGAGGCAGCGCGGACTTCGGCGCCGCGGCCCGCCAACGTCTCGCCCTCTACCGCAGCTACCTCTACCTGATCATGCTCATCGAGACCGTGCCCCGCGCCGTGGACGACGACCAGGTCGCCTGGGTCCGCGAGGCGGTGGCTCCGCAGCTCGTGGCGGCCCTGGACGACGTCGGCCGGCGTGGAGCCGGCCGGTCGAACGGATGACCTCGCACCCTCGCCTTCGGCTGGACGCGGGCTCCGGTCGAGGGAACACCCGCGTCCAGCGCGAAGGCCGGGACGTATGTCAGGCCGCGTTGCGCCTCCGCTCCCCGTGGGCCCGGATGATGTCCGCGTACCGGTGCCCGCTGCCCTTCACCGTGCGCCGCTGGGTCTCGTAGTCGACGTGCACGAGGCCGAAACGCTTGTCGTAGCCGTAGGCCCACTCGAAGTTGTCGAGCAGCGACCAGGCGAAGTATCCGGCGAGGGGAACGCCCTTCGCGGCCGCCGCGGCACAGGCGGCGAGGTGCTGCTCCAGGTACCGCGTGCGCTCGGGGTCGTCGACGGTGCCGTCGGGGCGGACCACGTCGGGATAGGCCGAACCGTTCTCGGTGACATACAGCTTACGGGCGCCGTAGTCGTCGGTGAGGCGGAGCAGCAGGCGCTCGATTCCGGAGGCGTCGACCTCCCAGTCCATGCCGGTGCGGGGGACACCGAGGCGGCGCACCGTGCGCACGCGCGGCGCGGGTCCTGAGGGGTCGTCGGCGACGGTGGACGGGAAGTAGTAGTTGAGGCCCAGCCAGTCCAGGGGCTGCGCGATGGTCTCCAAGTCGCCTGGCAGCTCCGGGAGTTCGACGCCGTAGACCTCACGCATGTCCGCCGGGAACCCGCGGCCGTGCACCGGGTCCAGCCACCAGCGGTTGGTGTGCCCGTCCAGCCGGCGGGCCGCCGCGACGTCCTCGGGACGGTCGGTGGCGGCCTCGACGCTGGAGAGGTTGTTGACGATGCCCACCTGTGCGTCCGGTGCTGCCGCGCGGATGGCCTGCACGGCCAGGCCATGGCCCAGGAGCAGGTGGTACGAGGCGCGGACCGCGACCGTCAGATCGGCGAGGCCGGGGGCCATCCGGCCCTCCAGGTGGCCGATCCAGGCCGAGCACAGCGGCTCGTTGAGCGTCGTCCAGTGCTGGACGCGGTCACCCAGACGTTCCGCGATGACCGAAGCGTACGAGGCGAAGTGGTGTGCCGTGTCGCGCTCCGGCCACCCGCCCCGGTCCTGGAGCACCTGCGGCAGGTCCCAGTGGTAGAGGGTGACGGAGGGGGTGATGCCCGCCTCGAGCAGGGCGTCGATCAACTGGTCGTAGAAGTCCAGCCCCTTGGCGTTGACCGGGCCGTCGCCGCCCGGCACCACCCGGGGCCATGCGATGGACAACCGGTAGGCGTTCGTCCCGAGTTGACGCATGAGCGCGATGTCCTCGCGCCACCGGTGGTAGTGGTCGCAGGCGATGTCCCCGTGGTCGCCGTTGTCGATCTTGCCGGGCGTGTGCGAGAACGTGTCCCAGATGGACGGGGAGCGGCCGTCCTCGGCGACGGCTCCCTCGATCTGGTAGGCCGACGTGGCCGTGCCCCACAGGAAGTCCTCGGGGAGTGCGGCAAGGTCGATGGTCACGGAAGTCCCTTCAGGGGAAGAGGAGTCGGTCACTTGACGGCTCCTGCCGTCAGGCCGGCGACGAGGTAGCGCTGGAGCAGCAGGAACCCGGCGACCACCGGGACGCTCACCACGAGCGAGGCGGCCATGATCTGGTTCCAGTACACGTTGTTGAGCGTGGAGTAGCCCTGGAGCCCGACGGCGAGCGTGCGCGTGGTCTCGTTGGTCATCACCGACGCGAACAGCACCTCGCCCCAGGCGGTCATGAAGGCGTAGACGGCGACGGCGACGATGCCCGGGATCGCGGCGGGCACGACCACCCGAAACAGCGCGCCGAGCGGCCCGCAGCCGTCCACCAGCGCCGCCTCGTCCAGATCGCGCGGCACCGAGTCGAAGTACCCGATCAGCATCCAGATCGAGAACGGCAGGGAGAAGGTGAGATACGTGAGGATCAGGCCCCCGCGCGAGCCGAACAGCGCGATGCCCGTGGTGTTGCCGATGTTGACGTAGAGAAGGAAGAGCGGGAGGAGGAAGAGGATGCCGGGGAACATCTGCGTCGACAGCACGGTCACCGTGAAGACGCGCTTGCCGCGGAAGCTGTAGCGGCTCACCGCGTACGCCGCGAAGACCGCGATCACCACCGAGCAGACCGTCGCCGCGCCCGCCACGATCAGCGAGTTGACGAAGTACCTCGCCAGCGGGACCGTCGACCAGATGTCGATGTACGGGCGGATCGTCAGACCGCTCGGCAGCCAGCGGAACTTCCCCGACACGTCCGCGAGCGGCTTCAGGGAGCTGGAGACCATGACATAGACGGGAACCAGCACGAAGCCGGTGAGCAGGGTGAGGAAGATCCGCCGGGACCAGAGGAAGGACCGCGGGGGAGCCATCGGCGAGCGCGGCGCCTTCGAGGCGCCGGACGCCGCCTGCGCGGTGCTAGACATCGGCCGTCTTCCTTCCTCGGGAGGTCAGCAGCAGGTAGACACCCGTCACGACGAGCAGGAAGAGCAGCAGCAGGACCGACATGGCCGATCCGGTGCCGAAGTTCCAGGTGACGAACGACGCCTGGTAGATGTGCACCGAGATGAGGTCCGAGGCCTCCGGAGCGGTCCTGCCGAACAGGACGTACGGTGTGTTGAAGTCGTTGAACGTCCACAGGAACAGGACGAGCACCAGCACCTGGTTGACCGGGCGCAGTGACGGCAGGGTGATGCGGCGCAGCCGCTGCCACAGACCGGCACCGTCGAGGGCTGCCGCCTCGTACAGCTCCCCGGGGATGTTCTGCAGGCCGGCCATGACGATGAGGAAGGCGAACGGCCAGCCCTTCCACACCGACACGGTGAGCAGGGCGTAGAAGCTGTTGTCGCCGATGAGCCAGAAGGACGGCTTGTCGGTGAGGTGCAGCTGGTCGTGCAGGACGTGGTTCACCAGGCCGTTGTCGTGCTGGAACATGAACACCCAGGTGATGACCGCCGCGTACACGGGCAGTGCGTACGGGACGAGGAAGAGCGCCCGCAGCAGACCGCGGCCGTGGAAGGTGTCCTGCAGGTAGATCGCGGCCGCCGTGCCGATCAGCCAGCACAGGCCCACCGACAGCAGGGTGAAGCCGACGGTCACGAGGAACGAGTGCAGCAGCGCCTTGCCGACGGGCGCGCTGAAGTCCATCGACACCTTGTAGTTGTCGAAGCCGGACCAGGGTGCGGTGCCCCAGTCACGGATGTAGAACTGGGTGAGCTGCTTGAAGCTCATGAAGATGCCGATCACCATCGGCACCAGGTGGACCAGGAGTTCGAGAAGCAGGGCGGGCAGGAGCAGCAGATAGGGCAGTCCGATACGCCGGATCCGCCCGGGGCGGCGCGGCCCGCGCGCCGCACCGGGGGAGTCCTTGCGCACCGTCCGTTCGCCGGAGTCGGCGGAGGCGGCGGTCGTGGTGGTCATGAGGGTGTCCGCGCTCACTTCGCCGGCATCTGCTGCTGGGCCTTCTCGAGCTCCGCCTTCACCGACTCCGTGGTCACCGCGCGTCCGGCGGCCGCCTCCGCGAACAGCTCCTTGACGGCCGTACCGACCGCAGTCTCGAACTGGGACTCGTCGGCGACCTGGGGAAGCGCGACGGCGCTCTTGGCCAGGGTGTCCTTGAGGATCGCGTTCGCCGGGGTGTTGAAGGTGGCGTCCGTCTGGGACGTCTTCACCGGCGGGATCGTGCTGTACGCGGTGTTGAGGATCTTCTGCTCGGCGTCGCTCGTCATGAACTTCACGAACTTGGTGGCGCCGTCGAGGTTGTGGGTGTTCTTGAAGACGGCCAGGTTGATACCCGCGACCATCGAGTTGACGTTGGTGCCGGTTCCCGGGGTGCCGGACTGCACGGGGACGGGGGCGATGCCGTACGCGTCGTCACTCATGCCCTGTGACTTGAGATTGGAGGACGCCGACTGCCACAGCAGCATCGCGGTCTTGCCCTTGGCGAAGTCGCTCACGGACTGGTTCTGGGCGTATTCGGCGTTGCCGGGCGCGATGATCTTGTCCTTGGCCATCAGGTCGACGTACTGCTTGACCGCCGCGACCGTGCCGTCCGAGGTGAAGTCCGGCTTGCCGTCCGCGGTGAAGAAGTCGGCGCCGTGCTGCTTGGCGAAGACGAAGGTGTGGTGGATGTTCTCCGAGGGGTTCGAACCTTCGGCTCCCAGGCCCCACTTGCCGCCCTTGGACAGCTTCTTGCCGTCGGCGATCAGCTCGTCCCAGGTGGTCGGCGGCTTCGCTATGCCCGCGTCGGCGAACAGCTTCTTGTTGTAGTAGAGCGCGTACGCCATCGAGTACAGCGGTACCGCGGCCGGGTCCTTGCCCTGCGCGCCCGTCGAGCCGAGCGCCGAGTCGACGAAGCGGTCCTTGCCGCCGATCTTGGCGAAGTTGCTCGCGTTCCACGGCAGCAGTGCGCCGGTGGCCTGCAGCGAGGCGCTCCAGGTGTTGCCTATGTTCAGGACGTCGGGGCCCTGACCCGACGTGGTCGCGGTGAGAATCCGGTTCAGCAGGTCCGACCAGGGGACGACCTCCACCTTGACCTTGATCCCGGTCTGCTTCTCGAACTTGTCGAGTTCGGGCTGGAGGACCTTCTTGTCGACCTCGATGCTGGCGCCCTGGTTGGAGGCCCAGTAGGTGAGCGTCTTCGGCGAGTCGTTGGACCCGCCGCCCGTCGACGAGCCGCCACCACAGGCGGTCACGGCGGTCAGCAGGGAGACGGTGACCGCACCGGCGGCCGCGGCTCGGATTCTGCGCATGGCTGCGTATGTCCCTTTCCCGGAGGGAGAGCCACGAAGGGCGCCCGCGTTCACTTCCTGAACGACCCTCATGGCTTAATTTAGGACGTGAGTTAAGACCCGGAAGAAAGTCGCGTCAAGGGATCGCGCAGGGGTATCTTGCAGGTCGGGCGGGCCGGAAGGGATTCACATGGCGGTGCGGAACGGGCGGACAGTGCGTGACCTGCGACGCGGCAATCGCACCGCCGTCCTGCAACGGTTGTATTTCGACGGCCCCATGAGCCGCTTCGAGCTGGGCCCGGCCACCGGCCTGAGTTCCGGTTCCGTCAGCAACGTGGTCGCGGAACTCGTCGCGGACGGTCTGGTCGAGGAGGCCGGAAGCGTCGACTCCGACGGCGGCCGCCCGCGTACGCTGCTGCGGGTCGTACCCGACAGCGGCCACATGATCGGCGTCGACGTGGGCGAGACCCGCGTCCGCGTGGAACTCTTCGACCTCACCCTCACCGAACTCGCCCGCACGGAACGGCCGCTGGAGCGGCAGAGATACGGGAGCGACCGGGCGCCGGAGGGGGAGGGAGGGTCCGAGGGGGAGGGGCCGTCCGAGGGGGAGGGCGTAGCCGCGGCCGACCGGCCGCCGGAGCGACCGGGACACGAGCTCGCCCCGGCTCCGGGCGGCGGACCGTCGTCGAAGCGCCGGGAATACGACGTGGACGTCATCGTCGGACACATCCGGGACGGCATCGCCGAGGTACTGGCCGAGGCGGGCATCGCCCCCGAGCGGCTGCTCGGCGTCGGTATCGGCGTCCCGGGAATCGTCGCCCGTACGCCGGAGGAGGGTGCGGTGGTGCACGGACAGACGATCGGCTGGGACGCCGTCCCGCTGGAGTCCCTGCTCCGCTCGTCCTGCCGACTCCCCGACACCGTCCCGTACTTCGCGGACAACGGCGCCCGGACCCTGGGCCAGGCCGAGATGTGGTTCGGCGCCGGACGCGGCGCCCGCAACGCGGTCGTCGTCCTCTTCGGCTCGGGCGTCGGCGCCTGCCTGGTCACCGAGGACGTGGAGCACGGCCGCTCGGTGGAGTGGGGCCACCTGACGGTACGGGTCAGGGGACGCCGCTGTCGGTGCGGAGCCCTCGGCTGTCTGGAGGCCTACGCGGGCGCGGAGGCGCTCCTCGACCGCTGGCGTGAGGAGGGCGGACGCCCGCCGGAGGGTACCGACGAGGAGACCGCGCTCACCGCGATGCTCACCGCGGCGTATCCGACCGAGGACGGTACCGAGCCCGATCCCGTGGCGCTCGCCGTCCTGGAGGAGACCGCCGAGTACCTGGGCGCGGGCCTGTCCGACCTGATCAACCTCTTCCAGCCCGAGCGCATCCTCATCGGCGGCTGGGCGGGCCTCCAGCTCGGCACCCGCTTTCTGCCCGCCGTCCGCCGGCACGCGGCCTCGTACGCCCTGCGCTACCCGGCCGAGCGCGTCTCCATCGACCTCGGGCGGCTCGGTCCGGACGCCGTGACGGTCGGCGCCGCGATCCTGCCGCTCGCCGACTTCTTCGCGCGGGGCGGCCGACGCGCCGAGCCGGTGAGCGAGGGCCCCTCCCCGGCCTGGCGCACCGCGCTGGAGGAGCGCGCCCCGCACTGATCGACAGGGCACCGCCCTGATCCGGAAACACGGGGTTTCGGCGATCGTTTCCCGCGTGGAGTGCGCTACCGGCAGGGCAGGGCAGGGCGGGGCGGGGCGGGGCGGGCACGGCGCTGCGTGCCGCCCGGATTCTCACGGCGGGTGGCGCTCTCACGGGAGCCCTCCTCGCCGGCCGCCACCGGGGCGCCGCCGCACTGTCCGGTGCGGAGGGAACAGGAAGGGATCGGGGTGGTGAGCGGTCGGCATGACCTCGGGGGTAATCGACCCGCCCCCGGCCCTCCGGAACCATGAAGGACGTACCCACTCGACCCGCCACCGGATTCCGGGAGGTTTCCCATGCCGTACTTCGAGAGCCCCGTCGATGGCACCCGGCTGCACTTCGTCGACTACGGTCCCGCCACCGGGCAGGTGATCGTGTTCGTCAACAGCGCCTACTTCGGTACGGAGATGTGGGAGTACCAGATGCTGCCGCTCGCCGCGGAGGGCTACCGCTGCGTCGGCTTCGACCGGCGCGGCCACGGCCGGTCCGACGACGTGTGGGGCGGGTTCGACCTCGACAGCCTGGCCGACGACGTCGACGGGGTGCTGCGCCACCTCGACCTGTCCGACGTGACCCTGGTCGGGCACTCCGTCGGGACCGCCGAAGTCGTGCGTTGTCTGACGCGGCACGGCGTCGATCGGGTGGCGAGGGTGGCACTGGTCGCGGGCATGGCGCCCGGGGCCGTCCGGTCCGCGGACCATCCGGGCGGCGTCGACCCGGGCGTCGTCGAGGCTGGCAACCAGGTCTTCCGCCGTGACCGGGCCGCCTTCTTCGTCGACGGGGCCCGCTCGTTCTTCGCCCTCGATCTCCCCGGGAACGAACTCTCCCCGGCCTATGTGCAGTCCATGATCAACCGCTGCCACGGCGCGACCGCGCGCGGCGGGGCGGCGCTGGGAGACCTCGCGGCCACCCTGAACGTCGCCCCCGACCTGGCGAAGCTCGACCTGCCCGCGCTGGTCGTCCACGGCACCCACGACACGTCGGCGCCGCTGGACCTGACCGGCCGCCGGTCGGCCGAACTGCTGTCCGGCAGCACGCTCAAGGTCTACGAGAACGCGGGCCACGGCCTCTTCGCCACCCACGCGGAACGTCTCCTCGCGGATCTGCGGGAGTTCATGACCCGCGCCTGACGCCCCGGGCGCGTCACGCGAACGCGTTCACCCCGGTCAGCTCCGCCGACAGCGCCCACAGCCGCGCGGCCTGCTCGGGGTCGATCGCGTAGTCGCGTACGCCGGTCCGCTCGCCGTCCGCCGGAGCGACCTCGGCGATGTCGCAGTCGTCGCAGTACACCCCGCCCAGGCCGGCCAGCTGCGGCGAGGTCGCCGCCCACACCTGGGTCGCCGCACCCTCCTGGGGCGACTTGAAGGCGGACGGGTGCAGCAGGTTGCCGTCCTCGTCGATCCAGCCGCGCTCCACCATCTCCTCCTTGGCGAGGTGGCGCTGCAGCGGGGTGAGGATGCCGCCGGGGTGGAGGGCGAAGGCCCGTACACCGGACTCCCGGCCGAGCCGGTCGAGGTGGACGGCGAACAGGACGTTCGCGGTCTTCGCCTGCCCGTACGCCTCCCACTTGTCGTAGCCGGTGCGCCAGTGCACGTCGTCCCAGCGGATCCCCGAGTTGTGGTGACCGCCCGAGGAGACGGAGACGACCCGCGCGCCACCCGGCTCGATCGCGGACCACAGGCGGTTCACGAGGGCGAAGTGGCCGAGGTGGTTGGTCGCGAACTGGGCCTCCCAGCCGGGACCGACGCGGGTCTCCGGGCAGGCCATGATCCCGGCGTTGTTGATGACGATGTCGATGGTGCGACCCGAGGCGAGGAAGCGTTCGGCGAAGGCACGGACGCTCTCGAGGTCACCGAGGTCGAGCTCGTCCACCTCGACCCCTTCGATGCCCTCCACCGCCTCGCGGGCCACGTCCGGGCGGCGCGCCGGGACGACGACGTGGGCGCCCGCCTTGGTGAGCGCGCGTGTGGTCTCCAGGCCGAGCCCCGAGTACCCGCCGGTGACGAGGGCGAGCTTCCCGGTCAGGTCGATGCCCTGGAGGACGTCGTCGGCGGTGCTGTGGGCGCCGAACCCCGAGCCGATCTTGTGCTGTGCAGTGGTCATGCTCCGACGCTACGGATTGGAGAGCACTCGAAGTCAAGCGGAGGCCACTGCTCACGGCGGGGGACGGGTGTGGCCACGGGCATGAAAAGGCCCCGACCGGATGGGGGAATCTCGGTCGGGGCCGTCTGTGGTGGGCACGGATGGCGGTCGCCTCTGGGCGAAAGGCTCCACGGGGCTTCAGCCGAACGATCGTCCCTGTGGGCGAAAGGTGAGGCCCGAGGACACTGTTCCATCCACATCCACGGTTGGTTCAACGGGGAACTACCGATGGGTGTTCCCGCGTGACCAGGGAAGACGCGGTGACGTACGTCACCCGGAGGGGGGCAAGGAAGCGGGAGGGTTCTCGCGGCGCCGGGTCGGCGTCGTCCGCTCCTGGGTCCAAGCCAGCAGTTCGGCCTCGCTCCAGGTGGTGATCACGCGCTCGGCGGGCACCCCGCACTCCTCGGCCCGCGCGCAGCCGTGGATCTGCCATTCGAGTTGACCGGGGGCGTGCGCATCGGTGTCGATCGAGAACAGCGCGCCCGCGTCGAGCGCCCGGCGCAGCAGCCGGCGCGGTGGGTCGAGACGTTCCGGGCGGCAGTTGATCTCCACGGCCGTACCCGACTCCGCGCAGGCGGCGAAGACCGCGTCGGCGTCGAACTGCGACTCGGGCCGCCGCTCGGAGAGCAGCCGGCCCGTGCAGTGCCCGAGCACGTCCGCGAGCGGATCGCGTACGGCGGTGACCATGCGGCGGGTCATGGACCTGGCGTCCATGCGCAGCCTGGAGTGCACCGACACCACCACGACGTCCAGCAGCTCCAGCAGCTCCGGCTCCTGGTCGAGCGATCCGTCGTCGAGGATGTCGCACTCGATGCCGGTGAGCAGCCGGAACGGAACCCACTGGCGGTTGAGCTCCGCCACCACCGCCAACTGCTCGCGCAGTCGCTCGGGGGACAGCCCCCGCGCCACGGTCAGCCGCGGCGAGTGGTCGGTGAGCACCGCCCACTCGTGCCCGAGGTCCGCGGCGGTCCGGCCCATCCTCTCGATCGGGCTGCTGCCGTCCGACCAGTCGGAGTGCAGATGGCAGTCGCCGCGCAGCAGCGCCCGCAGCCGTTCGCCACCCTCGGCAAGCGGTGTCGCGGCCTCCTGCTCCAGCTTCTCGAGATAGTCGGGCACCTGACCGGCCACCGCCTCGCGCACGACCTGTGCCGTCCTCGGCCCGATGCCCTTCAGCGACTCCAGGGTCCCGGCGGCGACCCGCTTCTCGACCTCCCCGGCGGGCAGCCCGGCCAGCACGGCCTCGGCGGTGCGGAAGGCCCGTATGCGATAGGTGGGGGCCTGGGCGCGCTCCAGCAGGAACGCGATCCGGTCCAGGGCTTCGACGGGTTCCATCGCCACCACCTTCCGTGAGTTCCCCGCCCCTTCAAGCCTTGCCGAGCCGCCGTCGGCCCGCACGACGGAGCGCCGCTCACCTGGCCACTCGCCTCGCCGCTCACCCAGGCGCGCTCACCTAGGCGTGCTCTCCTCGGCCCGCTCGCGGGAATCGATCTACGCTCTAGACATGACCGAAATCTCGAGCCCCCACATCTCCTACCCGCGGGTCATGGTGCTCGGGGTGCAGCCGTGCGAACCGCCGTTCCGGATCGTGGAGATCGACGGGGAAATGGCCGGCGAGGCGAAGTCGATCACCGATGTCCTGACGATCGCCGGCGCCTACGGGATCCACATCCATGATCTCGACGACCCCGACGCGGTGCGCTGGGTGGGCGGCGGCAAGTTCACCTGGTCGCACCACTAGCACGGGGACAGCGAGACACGGGGACAGCGGACAGCGAGACAGCGGCTCGGGGAGCGCGCGGACCTCGGGTTTCGCGCCGGTGTGAGCTGTCACGGGAGGAAGTGACCCCGCACCCCAGGAAAGATCACCAATGGGCGGGAACCCGGCATGGGCCGATTCCCGCGAGGGCACGGTTGATCTTGCCGGGTGATCACGACCGCCCCGGCGCCCCCTCTTCCTCCGGGAGTCGTCATGCCCCGTGGCTTCGCCGCGCCCGCCGCCGCCCTCCTCGCCTCGACCGGCCTGCTGGCCTCGACCGCCCTCCTCGCCGCTGTACCGGCGAGCGCGGCGACGCACGGCGCGTCGCGGGCCGGAGACGTGTGCTTCTGGACCGCCGCCGGCCAGCACGGCTCGTCGTGGTGCTACACCCCACCGGGCTACACGGACGTCCCGGAGTTCCTGCACGACAAGGCCGCCTCCTTCCGGTCCAACGCCGACACCGCCGTGTACGCCATCGACTGGGGCCGCGGCACCTGCTACGCCCGGCTGATCCGGGCGCACGACCTGGCCGACAACTGGCCCTGGGGCGCCCGGCTCGACGGCGTGGCCGACACCACCATGGGCTGCGAGGTCGGCTGACCCGTGCGACACCTTCGCGCGCTCGCCGCCGCCGCGCTCGCGCTGCTGGCGCTGACGGGGTGCGCCACGGCGACCGCGCAGCGCGCCGTGCCCCCGCTGCCCAGGACCGAGCGCGACCGAGACGACCTCATCGACACCGCCCAGCAGGTGCTCGTCGACCGCTGTCTGGCCCGGCAGGGACTGACCCTCCAGAACGCCTGGGCTCCGCAGCACGGCGGCGCCTCGGACCCACGAGAGCGCAGCGCCTCGGATCCGCCGGACCGCCGGCTGCAGGGCGCCCTCTTCGGCCGCGGACGCCCCGGACTCTCCGTCACCCTGGCCACCGGCTACACCGTCACCGCCCACACGGACGGCTGTCTGGCCGCCGCCGAGCGCGAACTCTACGGTGACCAGCGGCTCTGGTTCCGTACCCGGGTCGTGGTGAACAACCTTCGGGCCGAAGCCCAGCAGCGCATGAAGCGTGACCCCGACTACCGCGACGCGACCGCCCGCTGGACCCGCTGCGCCACCCCGGCGCACGGGACCCGCCCGGGCCGCCCCGACCCCGCCGTCTCCACCCGCTGCGCCCGCGAGAGCGGCCTCACCCGGGTGCGGGCGCGGCTGGAACCGGTGCTGCTGGCCCGGGTCCGCGCCGAGCGGCACGGACAACTGACCACCTACCGGCAGCTGCGCACCCGCGCACTGCGCCGCGCGGCGGACCTGTACGCCGAGCGGACCGTCCAGGTAACCCTGAAGAAAGGCAGTGACCCTTCGTGATCAACAAGCGTCTCGCCCTCTTTGCCGCCGCGGCCCTGCTCGCCCTCACCGGCGGCCTCGCCCTGGCCACCCCCTCCGGCGCGGCCGACTGCCCCAGCGGCAACTTCTGCGTCTGGGAGAACGCCAATTTCGACGGCCAGCGTGCCAACTGGTCGGGGGACGACGGATGGTGGGAGAGCTGGATCGCCGACACCGACTCCTCCTGGGCCAACCACGGCATCGGGGGACCCGGAATCAAGGACCATGTGAAGGTCTACGAGAACGCCTGGCAGGGCGGCGCCATGACGATCTGTCTCGGACCGGGGGAGGAGGTCGGCTACAACGCCGTGGCGAACGACCGCGGTGACTCGCACACCTGGTCCATGGGCTGCTGAGAGGCCGACCCCAGCCGATCGACGCCTGTCGATCGACCCTGGCCGATCAGCGCCGGCCGATCAGCGCCGGCCGATCAGCGCCGGCCGATCAGCGCTGGCCGATCAACGCCGTCCGCCCGCGGTAGGGACCGCGGGCGGACGGTCATGCCGTGCGGCCCCTCAGGCCTTCGGGGCTTCGCGCCGGTTGCGCCAACTCCTCCGACGGGGCTTGGGGTGCACCGCCCGGCCGATCCGCCGTCCCAGCAGCAGATAACCCACCAGTGCTCCGGACGTGTTCAGGATGACGTCGTCGATGTCGAAGGCGCGCCCGGTGATCAGCGTGCCCTGGACCAGCTCGACCAGCAGCATCACCACCGCGGTGAGCAGCAGCACGCGCAGGATTCCCCGAGCCTTGGGAATCAGCACGGGCACCAGCACACCGAAGGGCACACCGAGCAGGACGTTCCCGCCGATCTGCTTCACTGCGTCGCGCAGCGCCGGCTGGTCGAGATAGGCCCGCAGCGAACTGCCGGGGTGCAGATTGGTGTGGATCAACGCCTTCGACGCCGGTGACGGCTCCAGCGTCAGCCGGGCCAGCGCGACCGCGAACGCCACCATGGCCACGAAGGCCAGCAGCATCACGAGCAGCCGCACCGGCAACGGGAGCACCTTGCGCTCCTGCGCGGGTACCGATGACCGTCGACCGGATTTCGTCGTACCGGTGGTGCGCAGGGTGCTTGAGAGTGACGCCGTACGGACCATTCGATTCTCCCGGTTCCAACTGCCCTCTAGGTAAAGGCGGTTACCCGCAAAGCGTCCTTCGATGCGCGACGCGTCTGGGAGCCCTGGCGTCGCCGGGGATCCTGAGCGGCTGACCGCCGGAGCCCGGCTCAGGCGTCGTAGCTCACGGTCACCTCCTTGAAGCCGAGGGAGCGCAGCAGGCCGTCGAGCATGCCGGTGGTGTTCTCCTCGGCCCGCTTGGTGAGCTGGCTGTCCTTCGCCGCCGTGCCGATGTGCTTGACCGCGAGTTTCTGCACGGCCTGCTCGCTGCCCGGGTTGTCGGAGAAGAGGTCGCCGAGCCGGTCCAGCAGCCCACGCTGTTTGGAGACGGCGTACGAACGGTCGGGGTCGAGCGCGGGCTTGCCGAGGAACGCGTGCGGCAGCCGCAGGGTGGCCGTGGTGCGGTCGGAGTTGACCGTCACGTCCTTCTTGGTGAGCGAACCGAGGTCGACGTACGCCTCGACCGTGCCGGCCCCCACGTACAGCGTGCGGGTGCCGCGGATCGCGTCGGGCAGGTACTTGGCATCCTTCTCCAGGTCCACCACCACCTGGAAGTTGCCCGAGGCGGCGTCGTAACGGCTCATGTCCTGGATCGACTCGAGGAGGGCTGGTCCGGAGCGGTCGTGCGTCTCGGTGCCGAACAGGTCACGCAGCCCCGGGAGAACGGCCAGTCGCAGTCCGGCGAACAGCACCACGAGCACCAGCAAGATGGCAGTGATCACCTTGGCCCACGCGGGCATGCGCTTGGGCAGGCGCTTGATGGACGACGTCATTCGACGGTCCTCCTTCCTGCTGACCGAATGCCCTCCAAATCCACTACTAGGCCGCCCTGTTGGCGGATTCGTGTCATCGACGGGGAGCGCGGGCGGGAGCGCGTCCACTCGGGCGGCACCGACCACCGCACTTCGCCGTACGCCGACGGAGCACCGTGTCCGCCCGCCGTACCGCATCTGCCGCACTACATCAGCCGGATCATGTTCCAGGAGAGGGGTTCCAGGACGGTGGTCAGGGTGCCGTCGTCCTGGAGGGTGGTGTCCTGGACGGGGTGGGGGGTGACCCGTTCCTGGTCGTCCAGGGTGTTGCGGGCGTCGGGGTCGGCGTCGGCGATCGCGGTGTGCTCGACGACCGTCGTCAGTCCCAGGCGGTTCAGGGCGACTTCGAGGGGCAGGGGTTCGGTCTGGCTGCGGTTGACCGCGAAGACGGTGACCGAGCCGTCGTCGGCGCGTACGGCGGTGGCGTGCAGCAGGTCGACCTCGCCGTACTTCTTCGTCTCGTAGGTCGGCGACACCGCGCGGACGTCGAGGACCTCTCCGCGCCCGTACTTCGCCGCCTGTGAGAAGGGGTAGAACGTGGTCTGGCGCCAGGCGGGGCCGCCGGGTTCCGTCATGATCGGGGCGATGACGTTGACGAGCTGGGCGAGGCAGGCGACGGTCACCCGGTCCGCGTGCCGCAGCAGCGCGATGAGCAGGGAGCCGAAGACGACCGCGTCGGTGACGGTGTAGACGTCCTCCAGGATGCGGGGGGCCTCCTGCCAGTCCTCGACCGGATGCGGGTTCGGACGGCTCTGGTACCAGACGTTCCACTCGTCGAAGGAGAGGTTGATCTTCTTCTTCGACTTCAGCCGGGCGCCCACGTGGTCGCAGGTCGCCACCACGTTCTCGATGAAGGACTCGGTGTCGACGGCGGAGGCGAGGAAGGAGTCGCGGTCGCCGTCGGTCTCCTCGTAGTAGGCGTGCAGGGAGATGTAGTCGACGAGGTCGTACGTCTCGGCCAGCACGGTCGCCTCCCACGCGGCGAACGTCTCCATGTCCTGTCCCGAGGATCCGCACGCGACGAGTTCGAGGTCGGGCTCGATCTGGCGCATCGCGCGGGCGGTCTCGGCGGCCAGCCGGCCGTACTCCTCGGCCGTCTTGTGGCCGGTCTGCCAGGGCCCGTCCATCTCGTTGCCCAGACACCACAGACCGATACCGAACGGCTCCTTGTCGCCGTGCGCCACCCGCAGGTCCGAACGGGCCGTCCCGCCGGGGTGGTTGGCGTACTCCTGGAGCTCCAGGGCCTCGGCGACCCCACGCGTGCCGAGGTTGACCGCCATCATCGGCTCGGCCTGCGGGCCGAGCTTCCGCAGGAACGCGATGTACTCCGACAGGCCGAAACGGTTCGACTCGGTCGAACGCCAGGCCAGGTCGAGACGGCGGGGCCGCTCCTCGACCGGGCCCACCGAGTCCTCCCAGTTGTAGGCGGAGACGAAGTTCCCGCCGGGGTAGCGGATCGTGGTGACGCCCAGTTCGCGGACCAGTTCCAGGACGTCCGTGCGCAGGCCTTCGGCGTCCGCGGAGGGGTGGCCGGGTTCGTGGATGCCGGTGTAGACGCAGCGGCCGAGGTGTTCGACGAAGGAGCCGAAGAGGCGGGGGTTGACCTCACCGACGGTGAAGGCGGGGTCCAGGGCGAAACGGGCGGTACGCATCTTTACCTTCCGGAGGTTCGGTTGTGTCAGTCGTACATGGGCAGGAACTGGTCAGCGCTGCCCGGCGGCCGGTGACAGTCCCGCGAAGGTGACGGTGAACGAGGCCGGGGCGGCCCGCAGTTGGTAGGGGGCGAGGACCCCGGGGCCGCAGGAGGCGGTGCCGATGCCGTGCTGTGCCAGGTCGAGGTTGACATGGAGTACGTCGCCCGGGGTGAGGTCGGTGGGGTGGCGGGCGGATTCGAGCTGCTCGGTGGTCCACCGCCGGGCGGTGAGTGTGAAGACGGGGTCTCCCTCGACGCGCAGGCCCGTGCCCTCCGCATCGCGGAAGTCGGCCCAGCGTACGTCGCCGCGGCTGCCGTTCTCCTGCGGGAAGACGTAGGGGGTCTGGAGCTGGTCGACCGTCGCCAGGTACCGCCCGACGCGGGCGGCCCGGCGGGTGTCCGCGTAGGACTCGCCGGGGCCGGCGCCGAACCACTCGACGGTGGCCAGCCGGGCGGGCAGCCCCATGCGCACCCCGAGCCGGGGGAGCGGGCAGGGCCACTCGCCGTCCGGGGTGATGTCGACGGTGAGGGTGAGCCGGGTGCCGTCGCTGGTCCAGCGGTAGTCGGCGTACAGGCCGAAGAAGCCCGCCGGCGGGGCGACCCTGGTCCTGACGAGCACTGATGTCTCGTCCACGGTGAGGGAGTCGTGACGGTGTTGTACGCGGTCGAGCGCGTGGCGGCGCCACTGGGTGGCGACGGACTGGGCTTCGTCCGGACCCCGGTCGTTGTCCGTGGTGGCCCGCCACAGATCCAGGCGTGGTGCGGTGACCTCGAACCCGTGAAGGGTGCGCAGTGTGCCGCGTACAGGGTCGAACGTCGCCGGGCCCAGGGTGATCTGCGACCGGCCGGGTACGGGGGAGACGGACGCCCGCGCCTGCGGCCGGGCGGGGACGGCCGCGAGCGCCTGGCCCCAGGCGACCTCGTGCCCGGCGGACGCCCACGGCGTGTCGGCGGCGAGGACCGCCCGGACCGTCCACCAGGCTTCCGTCGAGGCTTCCGGCGCTGCCGGGAGGGGGATCTCGGCCGACTCGCCGGGCCGCAGCGGCGGAACCGGTAGGGCGCCCTGCGCCACCGGGCGCCCCTCGACCGCGTAGGACCAGGTGAAGGCCAGCTGGGACAGGTCGGCGACGTCGTACTTGTTGGCGATGCGGACGGTGCCCGCGGCGGTGTCGACCTCGATGCCGACCGGCTCGATGACCTTCTTGTACTCCAGCAGTCCCGGCGAGGGGCTCCGGTCGGGGAAGAGCAGGCCGTCGGCGCAGAAGTTTCCGTCGTGCAGGGTCTCGCCGAAATCGCCTCCGTAGGCGAAGAACTCCCGGCCCTCGGCGTCTTGGGTGCGCAGCCCGTGGTCGATCCACTCCCACACGAAGCCGCCCTGCAGCCGCTCGTACGTCTCGAAGAGCCGCTGGTACTCGGTGAGACCCCCGGGGCCGTTGCCCATGGCGTGCGCGTACTCGCACTGGATGAACGGCATGGCGCGTCGACGGGCGTCGAGTTCGGGGTCGTCGAGGGGCTTCTCCTCCCGGCGGCCGATCAGTTCGACCTCCTCGTGCGAGGCGTACATCCGGCTGTAGACGTCGACGTACGCGCAGCTCCAGTCGCCCTCGTAGTGGATGAGGCGCCGCGGGTCGCGGGCCCGGATCCACTCGGACATGGCGGCCAGGTTGCGGCCGGTGCCGGATTCGTTGCCCAGGGACCACATGATGACGCTCGGGTGGTTCTTGTCCCGCTCGACCATCCGGGCGGCCCGGTCGACGAGGGCCTCCTCCCAGCGTGGGTCGTCGGCGGGGTTGCCGCGCCAGTCGTCGCCTCCGAAGCCGTGCGTCTCCAGGTCGGCCTCGTCGATCACCCAGAGGCCGAACTCGTCGCACAGGTCGAGGAAGTCGGGGTGCGGCGGGTAGTGGCTGGCGCGTACGGCGTTGATGTTGTGCTGCTTCATCAACAGCACGTCCTCGCGCATGGTGGAGTACGGGAGGGCGCGGCCGTGGTCGGGGTGGAACTCGTGGCGGTTGACGCCGCGCAGCAGGATCGGATTTCCGTTGACCTTGATCACGCCGTCCTCGACGGCGACGGTGCGGAAGCCGACCCGGAACGGGACGCGTTCGGCGTCGGTGGCCAGCACGGCCTCGTAGAGCCGGGGCACCTCGGCGGACCAGGGCTCCACGGGGAGGGTCGCGCTTTGACCGGTCGCGAGGTCGATGCCGAGTTCGGGGACGGTGATCCGGCCGCCCGGTGTGGCGTCCACGCGAAGCGTGCCCTCGCCGGTGACGTGGTCGAAGCCGGCGTGGACGAAGAAGTCGCGGACCGCGCCCATGGGGCGGTGGACGAGCTCCACGTCGCGGAAGATGCCGGCCAGCCACCACATGTCCTGGTCCTCGACATAGCTGCCGGACGACCACTGGTGGACGCGTACGGACAGGACGTTGCCGTGCCGTAGCAGGTGAGGGCCGGTGTCGAACTCGTGCGGCAGCCGACTTCCCTTGGCGGTGCCGAGCTCGTGCCCGTTGAGCCGGACCCGGTAGCAGGACTCCACGCCCTCGAAGCGCAGCAGGGACGCGCCGTCCTCGGGCCAGGAGGCGGGCAGGTCGAAGGTGAGCCGGTAGTCGCCCGTGGGGTTGTCCGTGGGGACGCGGGGGGCGTCCACCGGGAAGGGGTAGCGGATGTTCGTGTACTGGGGCGAGCCGTGGCCGTGCAGCGCCCAGTGGGAGGGCACGGGGAGCACGTCCCACGACGGGTTCGGCGCTGCTTCGGCGGCGTCGGCCGCGGCGACGGACGGCGAGAGACGGAACTGCCAGTCGCCGTTCAGGGACAGCCGGTCGGCGTCGGAGCCGAACGCCGCGCGTGGCGCGAGTGCTCCGGCACCCGGCGCGAAGTCCTCGTAGTACGGCGCGGTCATCGTTCTCCTCGGGTGTTGCTCGACGTTCGTGTTCCTGAACTGCGGATGAGATCTCAGCGCTCTCGTGGGCGACTTTAGGCCACAGCGACGCGAGCCGACGGCCGGGTCTCCGTGCCGCTCGGTGGGCCTTCTACCGCCAGTCCGTCGACAGGGGAAGGCGCAGTTCACATGCTGGACAGAGGCGCGCGGGCGCCGTCCGGCACCACATTGAACAGGATGATCCAGACATCAACAAGGAGGTTGACAGTGGCCTGATCCGTTTCTACTGTCCGGATAGTGTTTTGAGTATGTAACCAGAATTCATCTATCTGAACCGATGGTGGACATGTTTAGACGCTCAGCCCGCCCCGCACAGTTCATGGCCCTGGCCTCGGTGGCGGTCGCCGGCTGCCTCTTGACCGGCTGCTCCAGCAGCGGCGGCGGCGGCGGCAGCGCCAGTTCCTCGGGCGCTCTTGAGGTGTGGACCCGCAGTGACGCGGTGGACGCGAAGGCCTACACGAAGATCTTCGCCGCCTTCACCAAGAAGACCGGCATCAAGGTCGACTACAAGCCCGTCGTCGACTTCGACAAGCTGCTCCAGCAGCGGGCGGCCAGCAAGAACCTGCCGGACGTCACCGTCAACGACATGGGCAGCCTCGGGAACTACGAGTCCCAGGGCCTGCTGCAGGAGGTCGACAAGAGCTCGATCACCGGCGGTTCCGACCTCACCGAGAAGTCCTGGGACGGCGCCAAGGGCATCGATGGCAAGTACTACGGCATCCCCTTCTCCGCACAGGCGCAGGGCATGTACATCCGCAAGGACTGGCTGGCCAAGGTCGGCAAGAAGGCCCCCACCACCTGGGCCGAACTGCTCGACGTCGCCAAGGCGTTCACCACCAAGGACCCTGACGGCGACGGCAAGGCCGACACCTACGGCATCCTCTCCCCGGGCTCCACCACCAACGGCTACCTCGGCTGGTGGACCTCCAACTTCGTGTTCCAGGCCGGCGGCGAGTTCGTCGCCCCGACCAACGACGGCAAGTACGAGGCCAAGGCCGACTCCGACGCCACCGTCACCGGAGTGAAGTACGTCGAGGACATGTACTGCCACAGCAAGGTCGTACAGCCCGGCGCCCTCACCATGACCACCGGTGACTCCTACCCCTTCTTCGACCAGGGCAAGGTCGGCATCGTCCTCACCGGCCCCTACCAGTTCCCGCGCTTCGACGCGACGCCGGGCAAGGACAAGTACGAGGTCATTCCCGTCCCCAAGGGCCCCGCGGGCAACACCGTGCTCGCCGAGGGCGAGAACGTCTACCTGATGGCCGGTTCCAAGAAGACCGACCAGCAGAAGAAGCTGGCCGCGTTCCTCATCTCGCCCGAGGCGCAGAAGATCGGCATGACCGCCCCCGACGCGCCCGTCGTCCGGCTCTCCGTCAACAAGACGGTCGACAACAGCGCGGTGTACAAGGACGACCGCTGGAAGCCGTTCGAGGACGCCTACAACAACAGCTCCAAGCCGTTCCCGTCCGCGATCAACTACCAGCCGATCCGGCAGGACACCGCTGACGCGCTCAACAAGCTGTTCGCGAACTGCGGCACCGACGTCAAGGGTGCGATGACCACGCTCAACAGCACCCTGCAGCAAGAGCTGAAGTCCCAAGGGGCAGCCAAGTGACCCTGACCCAGGGGCACCCGGGCGCGACGGCGCAACCCGCCGTCGCGCCCGCGCCGGAGCGGCGGACCCCCCGGGGCCGCCGCCTTGGCGCGGGCCTGGTCCCGTGGCTGTTCATCGCCCCCGCACTGCTGCTCTTCACCGTCTTCAAGTACCTGCCCATGTTCGACGGGGTCCGCCTCAGTCTCTATGAGGTGCGCCCCTTCCTCGGCAACCTGTGGGTCGGACTCGACAACTACCGCGTCGTGTTCAGCGACGATCGGTTCCGCGCCGCCCTCGGCCACACCCTGCTGCTCGCCGTCGGCGGCACCATCGGCTCGGTGATCGTCGGATTCCTGCTCGCCCTGCTGCTGGAGGGCACCGCGCGGTCGCTGTGGTTCCTGCGCACCGCGGTCTTCCTCCCCGTCATCACGGCCACCGCCGTGGTCGGCGAGATCTGGCGGCTGCTCTACTACCCGACCGGCGACGGCTTCGTGAACACCGTGCTCAGCTTCCTGGGCATCGGTCCCCTGCACTTCCTCGACACCACGGGCAGCGCCATCTGGTCGGTCATGGCCGTCAGTATCTGGAGCGGCGGTCCGTACAACATGGTGATCGTGCTCGCCGGTCTCACCCAGGTGGACCGCGGACTCTACGAGGCAGCCGCGCTGGACGGCGCCACCACCTGGCAGCGCCTGCGCTACGTCACCCTCCCCGCGCTGCGCCCCGCCATAGCGATCCTGCTGACGCTCGCGGCGATCCGGAGCTTCCGCACGTTCACCGAGGTGTACGTCCTCACCGGCGGCGGGCCCGCCGGATCCACCGACGTGTGGATGACCCGGGTCTACGACCTCGGGTTCAACCGTAACGAGATCGGCGTGGCCTCCGCCGCCGCCACCGTGCTGTTCCTGGTCACGGTGGCCCTGACGGCGTCGATCCAGTGGTACCAGCGCCGGAAGGAGGCACAGCTGTGACCGCTCTCGACAAGCGGACCGGCACCAAGCAGCCCGCGACAGCCGCACGATCCGGCGGCCGCAGAAAGGGTGTCGGGGTCTCGCAGGGCGTGGAGACCGCACTCGGCTGGCGTACCGGAAGCAACCACATCGTCAGCATGGCGCTGCGCGGCGTGCTCAGCCTGGTCGCGTTGCTGCTCTTCGCCGGACCGCTGATCGTGCTGTTCTCCGGGGCCTTCGACAAGAACCCGGACCCCACCAAGCTGTCGCTCATCCCCAACTCGCCCACCCTCTCCAACTTCACGCTCGCGGGAGAGCGCGGCGTCTGGCACTACCTCGGCAACTCGCTGGTCATCGCGGGCGGCGGACTGCTGCTCCAGGTGTCGGTCAGCGTCTTCGCCGCCTACGCCCTCGCCCGCAAGCGGTTCCGGGGACGCGCGATCATCTCCATGCTGTTCCTGATCACGATGATGCTCCCGGAGGAGGTCATCGCCATCCCGCTGTCGCTGATCATCGGCGACATCCCGGTGCTGCACATCAGCCTCAAGGGCACCCTGGTCGGCATGATCCTGCCGCTCGGGGCCTGGGGCTTCTCCATCTTCGTGATGACCGAGTTCATGCGGGAGCTCCCGATCGAACTGGAGGAGGCCGCCCGGATCGACGGCGCGGGCGAGATGCGGATCTTCGCACAGATCATCCTGCCGCTGTGCCGCCCGGCACTCGGTGTGATCACCGTCTTCGGCTTCATCATGATCTGGGACCAGTACCTGCTGCCGCTGATCGTCGCCAACGACCCGTCGGACTACCCACTGTCGGTCGCCCTGTCGACCCTCCGCAGCGACACCACCGGCCCCGGCCTCGTCCTGGCCGGCGCCCTGCTCGCCCTGGTGCCGAGCCTGGTGGTCTATCTGCTGCTCCAGAAGTCGCTGATCAGTGGCATGACCGCTGGAGCGCTCAAGGGCTGATGCCCTTCCTCCGCACTGCCCGCACCGCGCTTCCTCACTTCTCACCTCAGTTGAAAGGCCCCGCATGCGACTCGCAGGAGTCCTGTTCTTCCCCGTCACCCCCTTTGCCGCGGACGGGGCGGTGGACGAGGCGGCTCTGACCACGCACATCAAGCAGGGGCTGGACGCCGGCCCCGGCGGAGTCTTCGCCGCCTGCGGCACCGGTGAATTCCACGCCCTGGAGCCGCTGGAGGCCGAGCAGGTCGTACGCACCGCTGTCCAGGTCACCGACGGCCGGGTGCCGGTCTTCGCGGGCGCCGGCGGACCGCTGCCGCTGGCCAAGGAGTACGTCCGCGCCGCCGAACGAGCCGGCGCGGACGGGGTGCTGCTGCTGCCCCCGTATCTGGTGAAGTTCCCGGTCGACGGTCTGGTGCGGTACGTCGAGGAGATCGCCGCCGAGAGCTCGCTGCCCGTGATCGTCTATCAGCGGGGGAACGCCGTCTTCACCCCCGAAGCCGCTGCCCGGATCGCCGCGCTCCCCAACGTCGTCGGCTTCAAGGACGGCACCGGCGACCTCGACCTGATGCAGCGGATCGTGCTCACCGTGCGCGCCGCCGTCGGCAAGGACTTCCAGTTCTTCAACGGCATGCCCACCGCCGAGATGACCGTGCCCGCCTACCGGGCCGTGGGAGTGGACCTCTGGTCCTCCGCCGTGTTCTGCTTCGCCCCCGAGATCTCGCTCGCCTTCCACCGCGCGGTCAGCGAGGGCGACACCGCCACCGTGGACCGGCTGCTCTCCGGGTTCTTCCAGCCGCTGGTCGAACTGCGTCACAAGGCGCCGGGGTACGCGGTCTCCTTGGTGAAGGCCGCCGTGCGGCTCGGCGGCCTGGAGGTCGGCGGAGTCCGTCCGCCGCTGGTCGACCCGGCCCCCGAGCATGTGGAGCAGCTGCGGCAGATCATCACCGCTGGAAAGGTACTGGTGTGAGCGACGTGCGTATCAAGGACCTGGTGGTCACCCCGATCGCCTTTCGTGACCCCCCGCTGCTCAATGCTGACGGCGTGCACGAACCCTGGGCGCTGCGCTCCGTCATCCAGCTGGTCACCGAGGACGGCGTGATCGGACTCGGCGAGAGCTTCGGTGACGCCGTCCACCTGGAGCGGCTGGCCGCCCTGCGCCCGCATCTGGCCGGCACCAGCGTGTACGCCCTGGGCGAGCTGTACATCAAGGCCGCCGAGCTGTTCGACTACACCGGGGGCAGCATCAGCTCCTTCGACCTCGGCCGGGTGCACTCCGCCGTCGAGGTGGCCTGCCTGGACGTCCAGGGCAAGCTGGCCGGCCGCCCGGTGAGCGACCTGCTCGGCGGGGCGGTCCGCGAGGCCGTCCCGTTCAGTGCCTACCTCTTCTACAAGTGGGCCGGACACCCCGGCGCCGAGCCCGACGAGTGGGGCGCGGCCCTCGACCCGCAGGGTGTGGTCGACCAGGCCCGCCGGATGATCGACCGCTACGGCTTCGAGTCCATCAAGCTCAAGGGCGGCGTCTTCCCGCCTGACCAGGAGATCGCGGCCATCCGCGCACTGCGGGAGGCCTTCCCGGACCATCCGCTGCGGCTGGACCCCAACGTCGCCTGGACCGTGGAGACCTCGCTGCAGGTCGCCGAGGAGCTCGACGGCGTCGTCGAGTACCTGGAGGACCCGGTCCGGGGCATCCCCGCCATGGCGGAGGTCGCGGCCAAGGCCCCGATGCCGCTGGCCACCAACATGTGCGTGGTCGCCTTCAACCAGATCCCGCCCGCCGTGGCACAGGGCGCGGTCCAGGTGATCCTGGGCGACCACCACTACTGGGGCGGCCTCACCAGAACCCGGCACCTCGGGACCATCTGCGAGACCTTCGGCCTGGGCATGTCGATGCACTCCAACTCGCATCTGGGCATCAGCCTCGCGGCCATGACCCACCTCGCCGCGGCCACGCCCAACCTGACGTACGCGTGCGACACCCACTACCCGTGGAGTGCGCAGGACGACGTGGTGGTGCCGGGCGTACTGGAGTTCACCGAAGGCAGCCTCCGGGTGCCCACCGGTCCCGGGCTCGGCGTCGAACTCGACCAGGACGTGCTCGGCAGGCTGCACGAGAACTACCTCACCTGCGGGCTGCGGCGCCGGGACGACACCGGGTACATGCGGCGGGTGAACCCGGACTTCGTGGCCGAGCTGCCGCGATGGTGACCGCGACCGCCTACCTCTACCCGTGGGACGTGGTGGGCGACCCCGCCGCCGCCGAGCGCGTGGCGGCCCTGGGCGTGGACTCCGTGGCGCTGGCGGCCGCGTACCACTCGGTACGGGCCGCCACGCCCTTCCACCCGCGGCACCGCATGGTCGACGCCCACCACGCCGCGCTCTACCTTCCGGTGCGCGAGAAGGTCTGGGCAGGGGCCCGGCTGGTCCCCGGCACACCGGGCTGGATGACACGGGACGACTCGTTCACCGCCGCCCGGGACGCTCTGCGCGCCGTCGGCCTCCCCGTACACGCGTGGACGGTGCTCACCCACAACACCCGGCTGGGCCGCGCCCACCCCGAGCTGTCTGTGCACAACGCCTTCGGCGACCGCTATCCGTACGCGCTGTGTCCGGCGTCGGCCCAGGTGCGGGAGTACTGCGCCACCCTGGTCGGCGAGATCCTCGACCAGGGGCGCCCCGACGGTCTGGTGCTCGAGGCGTGCGGCCCCCTGGGCCTCGGCCACGGCGGCCACCATGAGAAGACCGACGGCGCCGACTGGGACGCCGCCCGCGACCGGCTCCTGTCACTGTGCTTCTGCGTGGCCTGCCTGGGCCGCTACCGGGACGCGGGACTCGACGCCAACCGGCTGCGTGACCAGGTCAGGGCAGCCGTGGACGGCGGGGCGAGTGCCGCCGTGGACGCGCAGACCATGGCGGCGGTCGCCCGGGTACGCACCCGGCTGGCGGCCGACCTGCGACGTGCCGTGCTCGACGCCCGCGCCTCGCGTCCGACGGTCACGGTCGCGCTGCACGCGAGCGCCGATCCCTGGGCCACCGGGCCCTTCGCCACCCTGGTCGCCGACACCGGCCCGGACCCGGAGCTCGACGTGCTGGTCGCCTCCGCGTGGACCGGCGCCCGGCAGGGTGTGGCCAACCTTGCCGCGCTGCGGGACCTCGCCGGGCCTACCGCGCGGCTCGGGGCCTATCTTCCCGTCCTGCCCCCCAGGCCCGGGGACGCGCGGGCCCTGGCCGACGAATGGGCCGCCTGCCTCGACGCCGGCGCGGACGAGCTGCACCTTTACCATGCGGGCCTGGCGTCGCGGGCCCGCTTGACCGCCGTGGGTGAGGCGCTGAGCGCGGTCCGGGCCGCACCGCGCGACCCCGGCCACGCGGCGGCGGAATCGAGGATGCCGTCACCGTCGTCGTGCACGTAGTCGTACTGCGCGGTGACGGCGGTGGTGCCCTTGTCCGGGTCGATGGCGTTGAAGTCGGGGCCCCACCCTGTCGGTCGCCGAGTACGACGCCATCAGTGCCCACGAACGCCGGACGGACCGAGTTTCCTCCGGTGGGAGTACCCGGCCCGGGCCCAGTAGCATGAAGCACGCATCCCGGGTCGATCATGCCGACCGGCGGCGCACCCGGATCGATCTTGCGAGGAGCGGTCGTGCGTGACATCGCCGTGTTCAGCGGTAGTGCCCATCCCGAGCTGGCGGCAGAGGTCTGCGCCCATCTCGGTGTGCCCCTCAGCCCGACCCGGGTCAGCCGGTTCGCCAACGACTGCCTGGAGGTCCAGCTCCAGGCCAACTGTCGCGAGCGCGATGTGTTCCTCGTGCAGCCGCTGGTCACCCCCGTACAGGAGCACCTCGTCGAACTGCTGATGATGTGCGACGCGGCGCGCGGTGCCTCGGCCGGTCGGATCACCGTGGTCATGCCCCACTATTCGTACGCGCGTTCAGACAAGAAGGACATGCCGCGGATCTCCATGGGCGGACGGCTGGTCGCCGACCTGCTGGTGGCGGCCGGAGCCAGCCGGGTACTGGCGATGACACTGCACTCCCCGCAGGTCCACGGGTTCTTCTCGGTGCCGGTCGACCATCTGCACGCCCTGCGGGAGCTCGCCGCGCACTTCCGCGGCCACGATCTGTCACGTACGACCGTGGTGTCGCCGGACCTGGGAAACGCCAAGGAGGCCGCCGCCTTCGCACGGCTGATCGGCGCCCAGGTCGCCGCCGGTGCCAAGCAGCGGTTCGCCGACGACCGGGTCAGCATCAGCTCGGTCATCGGTGAGATCACCGGGCGCGATGTCATCGTCCTCGACGACGAGATCGCCAAGGGCAGCACGGTCCTCGAACTCCTTGAGCGGCTGCGTGAGTTGGGCCCTCGCTCCATCCGGGTCGCCTGCACCCACGGACTGTTCGCGGCGGGCGCGCTCAAGCGGCTCAGCGAGCAGGAGGACGTCCTGGAGATCGTGTGCACCAACACCGTGCCGGTGCCGGACGAGGAGCACACCGAGAAGCTGCGGATCCTGTCCATCGCCCCGGCGCTCGCCGAGGCCGTTCGGCGCATTCACAACGGTGAGTCCGTCAGCGCCCTGTTCGACGCGCCCCCGAGTGAATAAACAGTTCTCCATGGAGGCCTGACCCGGCGTTCGGGTCCGCACACGGTTTCCGCGACACGAAAGCCACGCCCGTTGTCGGTGAATTGCGGAGGTATGCCTCAAAGGGATTGCCGCTAGCGGACATCGGTGACGTCGAATGCGGCATGACGCCTCCCGTGTTTCCAACTCCCGGTCTCTACTGGGTATTGACGCCCCCTTACCTCACTCCTTAAATCAAGGGGCGCGCACTCACCCCCCACCTCGCTCGGCGCACGCGTGCGTCGGAAGGGAGAGCCGTGGTCTCGCCACGAGCGCTCCGCAGATGTCTCTTCGCCGCCCTCTCAGCCATGCTGGTCGCGACCGCCGCGATCGGCCCGGCAAAGGCGGACGCCCCGAGTGCCGGGGCCGCAGCCGTGACGTTCTCCGACACCTTCGACGGGGCCGCCGGATCGGCCGTCGACTCCTCGAAGTGGCAGATCGAGACCGGCGACAACGTCAACAACCACGAGCGGCAGTACTACACCTCGGGCAATAAAAACGCGGCCCTGGACGGTCAGGGTCATCTGGTCATCACGGCCCGCAAGGAGAACCCGTCCAACTACCAGTGTTGGTACGGCACTTGCCAGTACACGTCGGCCCGTCTGAACACGTCCGGGAAGTTCTCCGCGCAGTACGGGCACGTCGAGGCCCGGATGAAGATCCCGCGCGGGCAGGGCATGTGGCCCGCGTTCTGGATGCTCGGCACACCGGTCAACTGGCCGGCCTCGGGCGAGATCGACGTCATGGAGAACGTCGGCTACGAGCCCTCCACGATCCACGGCACGATCCACGGCCCGGGCTACTCCGGCTCGGGCGGCATAGGCGCGGCCTACTCCCTGCCCAACGGCCAGACCTTCGCCGACGCCTTCCACACCTTCGCCGTGGACTGGGCCCCCGACTCGATCACCTGGTCGGTGGACGGGACCGTCTACCAGCGGCGCACACCCGCCGATCTGGGCGGGAACACCTGGGTGTTCAACAAGCCGTTCTTCCTGATCCTGAACCTGGCGGTGGGTGGCGACTGGCCGGGCGACCCGAACAGCTCCACCGCCTTCCCGCAGCAACTGGTGGTGGACTCGGTGTCGGTGACCACCGGTGACACGGCCGCCGGCGTCGCGATCAAGGGGCTCGCCGGGAAGTGCGTGGACGTCGCCGCGGCGAACTCCGCCAACGGCACGCCCGTACAGCTCTACGACTGCAATGGCAGCGCCGCCCAGCAGTGGACGGTCGGCTCGGACGGGACGATCCGCGCGCTCGGCAAGTGCCTCGACATCACCGACAACGGGACGGCGGACGGTTCGACGGTCCAGTTGTGGGACTGTGGGGGCGGAGCGAACCAGAAGTGGGTCGTCTCCTCGGCGAACGACATCGTGAACCCGCAGGCGAACAAGTGCCTGGACGTGACGGGCGCCAACTCGGCCAACGGCACCCGGCTGCAGATCTATACCTGCAACGGCACCGCCGCCCAGAAGTGGACGGTCGGCTGAGCCGCAGGCCCTGAGTCTGTCCGGCGGGGCAGGCCGCAGGAAACGGGCGGTGCCTCATCGGCGCCGGCGAAGCCTCCAGGATTGCCGTCCTGGAGGCCTTCGCATGCCTGGCCCCGACTCGCGGCAGACGTCCCCGTCGCAGCGTGCGGCTCATCCAGCCCATCGCCACGGAGGAAGGCCTGAGGTTCGCCATCCGGGGGAGGGCGGCGGGAGGGCGGCAGGTCGGTCGGGAGTCATAACGTGCCCGACGTGGCCTCCGGCTGTCCCAGCGCCGCGTCCAGCGATGCCGAGGGCGGCAGGAGTCGGGCCAGGCCGGTCACCTTGAGGACGCGCAGTGTCAGTGGCCGGGTGCAGACCAGGTGCAGCCGGCCGCCCCGGTCGAGAACGCGGCTTCTGGCGCGGTACAGCAGGCGCAGCCCGGAGCAGTCGAAGAAGTCGACGGGCCGCAGGTCGATCACGATCTGCGGCTCCGGGTGCCCCGTCAGGGCGTCCAGGTGCGGCGTGATCTCCAGCGCCGCGACGATGTCGATCTCCCCGCGGAACTCCAGCACCGTGTGACCCCGTTCCCGGCGGACGCGTAGATGCCGGGTGGGCGGTGCGGGGTCGTGCGTCACGGCGACATCGCCTCCAACCGGCTGCTGGCCCACTCCTGGTGGCAGGGCCCGCAAAACCGTTCCCTGCTCTGCAAGTTACCCTCGATGGAGTGAATTTCAGCATGTTCGATTGACATATGTATGCGATTTGGGCGGCGAGTTGTCTCCCGAATCGGCCGCGCGGGTCACGACAGTGCGTGCCACGCCTTGGACAGCGCCTGGCGGAACTGGTCCGTCTGGTGCGCGGTGAGGTCGCGGACCATGCGTTCCTCCAGCTCGCGCACCGCGTCGGTGAACCGTGCCAGCAGCTCGCGCCCCTCGTCGGTGAGCAGGATCAGCAGCTCGCGCCGGTTGTGCGGATTGCGCTCGCGGCGGATCAGTCCGCGGTTCTCCAGTGAGCGCACCAGGTCGGCCATCGACTGCGCGGTCACGAAGGAGTCCCGGGCGAGCTGTGCCGCCGAGAGGCCGTCGTGTCGTTCCAGCACGGTGAGCGAGGTGTACTGCAGTGCGGTGATCCCCGCCGGCTTCACCAGCTCGTCGAGGTGGGAGCGTACGACGAGCTCTACCTGCTTGACCATGTAGAGCAGGGACGGAGGTGCCTTCGTTACCTGGGTGCCGACCATGGGTTCAGCCTAAGGCATTGACAGGAAACCTGTCCGTAATGAGACTGCGAACCAACAGGAATCCTGTTGGTTGAAATCTTGGCGATCAATGGTCGAGATCACGTGTCACGGCAGTTACGTCAATGACGGCAATCACGTCATGCAGGCATCAAGGCTGAGGAGTGGGGGAACGTGCTGAAGCCGAGGCTCGGCGACACCCTCGTCGTGCTCGGCGCCGGAGCCGTCGGCCTGTCCGCGGTGATGGCCGCGGCTCTGACCCCCGCCACGAGGATCATCGCCGTCGACCGGGTCGCCGAACGCCTCACCCTGGCGAAGGAGTTGGGTGCGACGCACACGGTCGACGCGGGCGAGGTCGATCCGGGCGAAGCCGTCGCGCTGCTGACGGACGGTCACGGAGCCGACGGTGTCGTCGAGACGACCGGCAGTGTCGCCGTACTGCGCCAGGGCGCCGACGCGCTCGCCGCGCGCGGCACCCTGGTCGTGGTCGGTGCCCCGCCCTTCGGCACCGAAGTCGCCCTGGACGTCAACGGGTTGATCCCCGGGAAGCGGATCGTCGGCCTCACCCTGGGGGACAGCGAGACCCAGACCTTCATCCCCGCGCTGGTCCAGCTGGTGAAGGAGGGGCGGCTCCCGCTGCACCGCCTGATCGGCCACTATCCCTTCGCGGACATCGAGCAGGCGGTGCGGGACATGAAGGCGGGAAAGACGATCAAGCCCGTACTGACCTTCTAGGCGACAGCCCGTACTTGCCCTCTAGTCGACCGTGAGCACCAGCTTCCCCGTGGTCCGGCCGGTGTCGCCGAGCGCGTGCGCCTCGGCGGCATCGGCCAGCGGGAACGTCCCGGCGATCGTCGCGCGGAGCTTGCCCGCGTCGACGAGGTCCGCGACAGCCCGCATGCCCGCGTGGTCGGCCTCCACCAGCATCCGCGCCGCCCGCACACCGAGCCCCGCGGCTTCCTTGTAGAGCTCCTCCGACCCCATGGGCAGGATCGACACCACGATCCCGCCCTCGCGCAGCACCCGCAGGGAACGGAAGGTGTTCTCCCCGCCGATCGTGTCCAGGACGACGTCGACGTCCCGTACCGCCTCGGTGAAGTCGGTCTCCCGGTAGTCGATCAGCTCGTCGGCGCCGAGGCCGCGCAGGAACTCGTGCTTGCCCGCGCTCGCCGTGCCGATCACGTACGCGCCCCGTGCCTTGGCGATCTGTACGGCCACATGTCCGACGCCGCCGGCCGCCGCGTGGATCAGTACCCGCTGCCCCGGCCGCACATCGGCCGTGTCGACCAGCGCCTGCCAGGCGGTCAGGGAGACCAACGGCAGGGCGCCCGCCTCCGTGTGGTCGATCCCGGCCGGCTTGGGCGCGAAGGAGCGGGTGGGCGCGGTCACGTACTCGGCGTGCGAGCCGTGCCCGAACGGGTAGGGCAGCATGCCGAAGACCTCGTCGCCGGGCTCGTACAGGGTGACGCCGACCCCGACGGCCTCCACCACGCCGGAGACGTCCCAGCCCAGGACGAAGGGCGGCTGTCCCAGGAACCCGCCGGTCGCCCGGTGCTTCCAGTCGGTCGGGTTGACCCCGGCGGCCCGCACCCGCACCAGTACCTCGCTCGGCCCGGGCGTCGGCCGTTCCTTCTCCACTTCCTTGAGGACCTCGGTCCCGCCGAGGACGTCCTGACTGATCGCGCGCATCGTGTTCGAAGTGCTCATGAACCCAGCGTGCCGGGTCGGCGCGCTCCGTGAAATGGCAAGTTTGCCAACCTTCGATAAGATCCTGCCATGAGGAAAGTGGAGCGAGTGGTCGTCCTGGCGCTGGACGGTGTCTATCCCTTCGAGCTGGGCATGCCGAGCCGGATCTTCGGTGCGGCGGACGGCCGGTACGAGGTGCTGACCTGCACCGTCGACGGCCGACCGGTGCGCTGCAACGCGGACTTCTCGGTCACCGTCGAGCACGGCCCCGAGGTGCTGGGCACGGCGGACACGGTGGTGATCCCCGCCATGGACCCGGCCGCCGTGACCGCGGAGCTCCCCGCCGAGGTCACCGCCGCGCTCGCGCTCATCCGCCCGGGCACCCGCATCGTCTCCATCTGCACGGGTGCGTTCGTACTGGCGGCGGCCGGTCTTCTGGACGGGCGGCGGGCGACCACGCACTGGCAGCTGGCCGACGAGTTCCGGCGCCTGTTCCCGCAGGTGTCCCTGGACGCGGACGTGCTCTTCGTGGACGACGGCACGATCCTCACCTCCGCCGGTGCCGCCTCCGGCGTCGACGTCTGTCTGCACATCCTGCGGGGCGACCATGGCAGCGAGCTGGCCAACAAGGTGGCCCGGCGCTGTGTGGTGCCGCCCTGGCGCGATGGCGGTCAGGCCCAGTACATCGAGCAGCCCGTTCCCGACGCCACGGCGACCAGCACGGCGGCGACCCGCGCGTGGGCGCTGGCCCGACTGGGTGACCCGCTGACCCTGGCCGATCTCGCCGGGCACGCCCGGATGAGCCTGCGCACCTTCGCCCGCCGTTTCAACGACGAAGTGGGCACGAGCCCCGGCCGCTGGCTCATCCAGCAGCGCGTCGCCCGGGCCCGCCATCTGCTGGAGGCCAGTGACCTCCCGGTGGACCAGATCGCGGGCGAGGTGGGCTTCGCGACGGGTACCTCGCTCCGCCAGCACCTGCACGCGGCGATCGGTGTCTCCCCGGGGGCCTACCGGCGTACGTTCCAAGCGACTCGCTGAGCGACGGCCGATGACCGTCCCTCGTACGAACGATCACCGTCCCTCGTACGAACGATCACCGTCCCTCGTACGAACGATCACGGTCCCTCGTGCGTCGGAGGAGGGACAAGGAGCGTGTGTCGAACAGGGGGCGGGGATGCGCAGAGGGATCGTGGCGGCGGTGGCGCTGGTGGGTCTGGTAGCGGTGGGGTGCGACGACGAGGGGGTGCGCGAGGACCTCGTCGTCACCGGTACACCTCCCGCCACGCCGTACGCCGGGCGGCTGGACCTGCCGTTCGAGGAGAGCGCCGACGGTAGCGCGCACGAGGCCGAGGAGAGCTCGGGAGCGGCCGGGCGGGCGCTGGAGTGCGACGGCGAGATCTACTCGGGCGGCGGGGGCGACGGATGGGCCGAGAGTGACGGCGGCTCGACACCGGAGGAGGGCCTGAACGCCTACTTCGACATGGACCTGCCCGAACTGCCCGACCATGGCTACCGGGTGGAGCGAAGGGAGAAGGATCGTGTGTTGTTCTCGTACGACGTCGACGGCAGAACCAAGGTCGCCGTCGTCGTCGCCAAGGACCAGCCGCACCGCCCCGGTTGGGGCCCGGAGACCAACGCCTCCTGCGATCCGGCCGAACTCCCCGCGAGTTTCACGGACACCAGGTTCGAGATCTGGACCGATCGGGAGGGCCGTCGCGTGCCCACCACGACGCTGAGCAGCTCGACGGGGCCGGAGCACTGCGACTGGGAGAGCGTCCACTTCCTCACGTCGGGCGAGGGCAAGGACGCCAGACAGTACGCCCGCGATCCGCGCGGGGCGCTCGGGAGCCACCTGCTCACCGCCGCGTACAAGGAAGACGTCGGTATGCCCGCCGTCGCGCACGACACCGGATACCGCTTCCGCGACTGGGCACTCTGGCTGACGGACGACAAGGCCATGGCGTACGTACGCACGAACCACGGGGTGGAAGCGTGGCCCGCCACGAAGGAGTGGGCGGCCTGCAAGTAAGACCTCAGCGGCTCATGTGCAGGGCGACCAGCAACTGCCAGACCTGGTCGGCGACTTCCTCCGGCGTGCCCTGAAGCAGTCCGTGCAGCCAGTCGGCGAGGACCCCCGCGAACGTGGCGGCGACGGCGGAGGCCAACAGGGGGGCGTCCGCGGCGCCCGCGAGGGTGCGCTCGGCCAGGCTGCGGGCGCGCAGGTCGCGGTGCAGGACGTGCCCGAGCGGTCCGCCCCCGCCCGGGCTGAGCAGCGCGCGGTAGAGGCCGGCGTGCGGGGCGAGGTCGGCGAAGAACGCGAGCAGGGCGGGCGGTGCGGACACCGGGTCGGGCCGCCCGCGCCACGCGTGCAGCGCCTCCACGGCCTCCCGTACGACGTCGGCGCAGGCGTCGACGGCCAGCGCCTCCAGGTCGGCGTAGTGCACGTAGAAGGTGGCCCGGCCGACCCCTGCCCGCCGCACCAGCGCGGCGACGCCGACCTCCTCCAGCGGGCGCTCGGCGCACTCCGCGAGGAGCGCCCGGCGTAGCTTCTCGCGGGTGCGGGCGGCCCGCGGGTCCTCCGGTGTCACCGCGCGAGCAGGACGGCGGCCAGGGCGAGCGCGCCGGGCAGGGCCTGCGCGAAGAGGATGCGACGGTTGGCGGTGACCGCCCCGTACACCCCGGCGACCACGACGCACACCAGGAAGAACACCTGGACGCGGAACCCGGTCGGATCTGCGGCGATCAGCCCCCACACCAGGCCCGCCGCGAGAAACCCGTTGTAGAGCCCCTGGTTGGCGGCCATGGGCGCGGTCGCCCGCGCCATCTCCGGGTCGAAGCCGTGCAGGCCGCGCCCCGGCTTCTTCTCCCACAGGAACATCTCCATCACGAGGATGTACGCGTGCAGCGCGGCCACCAGGCCCACCAGCACGTTCGCGACCGTCTCCATCGTCAGCAAGCTCCCTCGTACGCGGTTGTCCACGGCGTGTGTGGACGGATGTTTCCTGGACAGGTGTCCACTATAGCTGGACGACTGTCCAGGAAGTCCCGCGTTACCGTCCTGGTCCGGAGGGGGGCCGGTGGTCTCAGGCCCCGGATGCCGCGTGGACGCGCTCGCCCCCGACATAGGTCAGGGCGACCTTCGCGGACGCGATCTCCTCCGGCGGACCGGCGTACGGGTCGCGGTCCAGCACCACGAGATCGGCCAGTGCCCCAGCCCGTACGCGCCCGGTGTCGTCGAGGTGGTTGGCGTACGCCGATCCCGCCGTGTACGCCACGAGGGCGGCCGTCAGATCGATGCGCTCGGCGGGCAGGAACACCGGCCCGGTCCCTTCCGGGGCCACCCGGTTGACCGCGACATGGATGCCCTGGAGCGGGTCGGCGCTGCTGACCGGCCAGTCGCTGCCGGCGGCGAGCCTCGCGCCGGACCGCAGCAGCGCCCCGAACGGGTACTGCCATGCGGCCCGTTCGGGCCCGAGGAAGGGCAGGGTCAGCTCGTCCATCTGCGGTTCGTGCGTGGCCCACAGGGGCTGGATGTTGGCCGTGGCGCCGAGACGCGCGAAGCGGGGTACGTCGTCGGGGTGCACCACCTGGAGATGGGCGAGGTGCGGACGCGTGTCGCTTCGCCCATTGGCCCTCCTCGCCGCCTCCACGGCGTCCAGGGCGTCGCGTACCGCCCGGTCGCCCAGGGCGTGGAAGTGACACTGGAAGCCGATGGCGTCCAACTCGGTCACGTAAGAGGGAAGTTGGGTCGGGTCGATGAAGCTCTTCCCTCGATTGGCGGTGGCACAGCCGCACCGGTCGAGATAGGGGTCCAGCAGCGCGGCGGTGCCGTTCTCGGCGACGCCGTCCAGCATCAGCTTGACGCTGCCGGCGCGGAACCGGCCGTGACTCAACGCGGCCCGCCGTTCGACGAGTTCGGGTATCTGCTCGACCCCGCGCTCCCGGTCCCACCACAGCGCGCCGACGACACGTGCGGTCAGCGAACCGTCGCGGGCCGCCGTCAGATAGGCGTCCGACGGGTCGTCCATCCCCACGAACGCGCCGACCAGCGCGTCCTGCCAGGCGGTGATCCCGAGCGCGTGCAGCTCCCGCTGGGCGTGCAACAGCGCGGCGAGCCGGTCCGCCGCGGTGGCCCGCGGAGTGTGCCGCCCCACGTACTGCATGGCCCCTTCCTGGAGCATCCCGTTCGGCTCACCCGAGGGGTCCCGCTCGAACCGACCGTCGGCCGGGTCGGGCGTGTCCCGGGTGACGCCCGCGAGCTCCAGGGCGCGGCTGTTGACCCAGGCCCCGTGGTGGTCCCTGTTCGGCAGGTATACCGGACGGTCCGGTACGACCGCGTCCAGCAGCTCCTTGGTCGGTGTGCCGCCCGCGAAGGCCTCCATGGACCAGCCGCCGCCCGTGATCCACTCCCGTTCCGGATGCGCGTCGGCGTAGGCCCGCACGGTGGCGAGAGTCTCCTCGGCGGTCCTCGCCCCCGTGAGGTCGCACTGACTGAGCTCCAGCCCCGCCGGGACCGGGTGGACGTGGGCGTCCTGGAAGCCCGGCAGGAGCAGCCGTCCCGCCAGGTCGACCACCTCCGTCCTCGGGCCGATCAGGTCGTGTACCTCGGAGTTTCCGACGGCGGTGATCCGGTCGCCGGTGACGGCGACGACTGTCGCGCCGCGGCCCGCGGGACCTCCGGGAGCCTCGTGGACCTCGGGGGTGAGGACCGGGCCGCCGGTGAAGAGGAGATCGGCGTGCATGTGCTTCTTTCCTTAGTTGGATGTGGCCAGCAGGTGGGGCGCGTCGGCGTCGGTGCCGTGTCCCGTACGGAAGTAGGGGGACTTGCGGACCCACTTCGCCCACGCGGCGGCCAGGAAAACGGAGGCGATCATCAGGGCGGGGGTGAGCAGCAGGAACCAGCCGTTGTCCGCGCTGACTTCGAAATGGTCGGTGGAGGTGTAGAAGGACCAGGCGAGATAGCCGCCGAGCCCGAGCAGGGCCGCGGCGCTCAAGGAGGGCAGGACCACCGCCCGTACCCCCTGCCGCCAGTCCTCCCGCAGCAGGCCCCGGAAGCGCGCGGCGGCCGCGAGGGCGGTGAGCGCGTAGGACAGGGCGACGACGATCCCGACCGCGTTCACCGTCGCCATGATCATGTCGGCGAGCCGGGGGATCACCAGGGCAAGGGCGGCCACGGCCGTCGCCAGCGCGCCGATCAGCAGCGTCCCGGTCGCCGGAGTCCCGTACCGGGCGCTGACCTTGGACCACACCGGTCCGAGCGTACGGTCCCGGCTCATCGCGAACATCCCGCGAGCGGTCGGGATCACCCCGGCCTGCAGTGAGGCGACGGCCGAGAACATCAGGGCCACCAGGGGCAGCGCGGCCAGCGGCTGGGAGGCGAGCCGGTCGCCGAAGAACGCCAGTCCCTGTGCGCCGTGCCCGGCCAACTCCTGCTCGGACAAGACACGTTGGAACGCGACCGAGCCCAGGAGGAACAGCCCGAGCATGGTGACCAGCGTGATGAGCCCGGCCCGCGAGGCGTCGCGCGGGTCGCGCACCTCCTCGTTCACGGTGAACGCCGCCTCGAAGCCCCAGTAGCAGAACACCGACAGCAGCAGCCCCTGCGCCAGCGCCGACACCGAGGGAATCGCGAACGGGTCGAACCAGCTCAGCCGGAATGGGTGCGGACCGGTGACGATGCCGTAGCCGCAGAAGCCCAGCAGTACGACGTACTCGAAGACGAGCAGCCCGCTCTGCAGCCGGGCCGCGGTCTTGACCCCGGTGACCGCGGTGAGGGTCACGGCGACGAGGACCACGATGCCCACCGCGGTCGTCTGGGCGGTGGAACCCGGGTCCAGCACCAGCCCCGCCACCCTGTGCAGCCCGGCCTCACCGGCCAGTTGGAGCATCGCGGAGCCGGTCACGGCCGTGGTGTACGCGAGGAACGCCACCGTGGCCACGATGTTCACCCAGCCGACCAGGAAACCGAGCCAGGGGGTGAGCGAACGGCCCACTCACACATAGCCGTTGCCCGCGTTCGGCTCGACCCGGTTCAGCCGGCTGTAGGCGCCGGCGATCCCGAGGATCGGCAGGAAGGCCAGCAGCATGATGGCGGGCAGATGCAGTCCGACCACACCGGCCGTCACACCCAGCCCGATGCCGATGCTGGTGGTCGCCGCCGTGCTGGAGGCGGCGATGGCGACGCCGTCCACGACGCCGAGCGTCTTGCGCAGGGACGGGGGGGTCCTCACCGTGGGGCTGCTGCGTCATGGCCTGCTCCGATCGCACCCGGGGGCCTGATTCCGGCCCGATGACCGGAAATGAAACTGCCCGGGGCCTTAACAGGTCAACGCCGTTGACATAAGGTGCCCGCACCGGAGGCAGATCCCGTACGGCATCGGAGGGAGAGTCCATGACGTCCATGAACGACCGGGTCGTCCCGCCCGCCGCACGGCGGCGCAGGCGCCCCACCAAGACCGGAGTCGTGCTCTCCGAGGAGCTGATCGTCGAGACCGCGCTGCGGCTGCTCAAGGAGCACGGCGCCGACGCCCTCACCGTCCGCCGCCTCGGCCTCGCCCTCGGCGCCGACCCGACCGCCCTGTACCGGTACTTCCGCGACACCGACGACCTGCTCCTCGCCATCGCCGACGAACTGATCGGCCGCACCCTGCGCACTTGGCGCCCCGCCGGGGACTGGCGCGCCGACCTGCGGGACCTCGGCCTGCGGATGCACGCCGGGGCGCTGTCGCATCCACAGGCCGCGGTGCTCAGTTCCTACCGCGTCACCGGCCGGGTCCACGAGATCGAGGCCGTCGAGACCATCCTCGGCGTGCTGCGCGGAGCCGGTTTCCCGGACGCGGAGGCGGTGCGGATCTACCACGCCTTCGTGGACCAGTCGCTGGCCTTCGCGGCCCTCGACGCGGCGAGCCTGGCGCTTCCGCGCGCCGCGCGCGACGCGGAGGCGGGCGTGTGGCGGGCGACATACGCCCGGCTGCCCGCCGACACACACCCGCACATCGCGGCGACCGCCCGCCATCTGCTGATGGACATGCGCCGCAGCGCCTATCCGGTGGCCCTGGACATGCTGCTGACCGCGGCGGCGGCCTGCCTCGAAGAGGTCGCCGATCACGCCGGTCCTGCGCACGCCCGAGCAGAAGAGCCGATCTCTCCCACACCCGAGTAGCAGATCAGGAGACCGCCCGCCCATGAACCCGCCCGCCCGCTCCCCGAAGCAACGCAAGCACGACACCCTCCACCGACTGGAGAACGACGTCGACTGCTGGGTGTCCACGGCCGACGGCGCCGGGGAAGCGCCGTACCTGATCCCGCTGTCCTTCCTCTGGGACGGCACGGCCCTGCTGCTCGCCACCCCGGCCGCCAGTCCGACCGGCCGCAACCTGCGCGCGACCGGCAAGGTACGCCTGGGTATCGGCCCGACCCGTGACGTGGTGCTCGTCGAGGGATCCGCCGAGGCGCTGGAACCCGCCGCGCTGCCGGACGGGGTCGGCGAGGCCTTCGCCGAGAAGACCGGCTTCGACCCGCGCGGACTCACCACGGCGTACCTCTACTTCCGTATCACCCCGCGGCGTGTGCAGGCCTGGCGCGAGGCCGACGAACTCACCGGGCGCGACCTCATGCGCGACGGGGAGTGGCTCGTGACGGACTGAAGTGGCGGACTGAATTCGCCCTACGGGGTAACCGGGAACACGAACACGGCGGGCGGCGGCCGTCGCCCGCGCCCGGAACCCGTACGGAGGACACATGGCACTGGTCACGGCAGGCGTCGTGGTGCTGGACTGCGCCGAGCCCGAGAAGCTCGCCGCCTTCTACAGGGAGCTGATCGACGCCGAGGAGACGGACACGACCGCGAACCGCGTGGAGATCAGGGGCGCCGACGGCATCAGGATGGCGTTCCGCCGCGATGTGATGGCGACGCCGCCCAGTTGGCCACGTCCCGAGAAGTCCCTCCAGGTGCATCTGGACTTCCAGGTGGCGGACCTGGACGAGGTGGAACGCCGGATCGTCGGCCTCGGCGGGCGCCCGATCGAGACCAACGACCCGGCGAGCCCGTTCGAGGAACGCGGCTACGCCGACCCGTCCGGGCACTCCTTCACCCTGCGCCTCCTGCCGCCGACCACACCGAAACAGGGCTGACCGCAGGCCCGCGCCAGGCCCGTCCCGCGCTGGTCGCCGGTCCTCAGTCCCGGCCGCCTTTGTCCGAGGACGGCCAGACCCCCGTCGAGCGTTCGACGGCCTTCGCGCCCGTACGGTCCGCGGCGCTGCGCGCCACCGCGAACAAGGCGCCCTGGAGGGCCGCGGCGAGCAGCACCTCGCCCCAGCCACGGTCCCTGTCCAGGGCGTCAGGGGCGTCCTCCTCGTGGCGGATCGCCTTCCACGTCGCCCGGAAGGCGATCCCGGCCAGGGTGCCGCTCGCCCAGCCCAGCGCGAAGCCGAGGGGCTTGTAGGCGAGGGGCAGTTTGAGTTTCTTCGGCTTCTTCGACACCTTCTTGGACACCTGGGCCTCCTACTCGGTCGAGCCGACGGTGTCATCGAATCCGGACGGCGGGTAGAGGGCGTGGGCCTACGCCGAAGTGTGAGGCGGGCACGCCGGGGAAACCGGCGCCGGCATGGTGGTGCACATGGTCACCGGTCAGGTCGTGGCGGCAGCGGAAAGCCCCGCCGCGACGGGGGAGCGCGGCGGGGCCTGAGGCACGGGTGCCCGGCGTGCGACGGATCATGCACGCCGATTTCCAAGGAATTTCAGCCCGTCGGTTCCAGCACGAAGACGGGGATCTCGCGGTCGGTCTTCTTCTGGTAGTCGGCGTACGGGGGGTACGCGGCGACCGCGCGCTCCCACCACTGCGCCTTCTCCTCGCCCGTGACCTCACGTGCCGTCATGTCCTGGCGTCCGGGGCCGTCCTGGAGCTCCACATGCGGATCGGACTGCACGTTGAAGTACCAGACCGGGTGATTGGGGGCGCCGCCCTGCGAGGCGACCACCGCGTAGCGTCCGTCGTGCTCGACCCGCATCAGCGGGGTCTTGCGGATCTTGCCGCTCTTGGCACCCCGGGTCGTGAGAATGATGACCGGCAGTCCCGTGTCCAGCAGCGTGGTCCCCTTGGTGCCGCCGGAGCCCTCGTACAACTCCACCTGGTCGCGCACCCACTGAGTCGGGCTGGGCTCGTACTCACCCTCAAGAGGCATGACTTCCGTCCCATCGTTGTTGGTACTGATCCTGTCTGGGCATGATTCAACACCAGCGCGGACGCGAATCATCCGTACCTTCACCCCGCGGGTGCCCGCGGTGTCGGCGAGGGTCTCGCACTCATCGCGGGGCGACGAGCATCCGTACCGCCAGCGCCATGATCACGGCACTCGACGCGAGCGCCGTGACCAGCCGCCCCCGTCGTCCCGTCAGCGCCCGGCCGAGCAGTGCGCCGCCGCCGGCGAGCAGGAGTTGCCAGCTCGCGGACGCGACGAACGCGGCGAGCACGAACACCGCCTGCTCCAGGGGGCGCACCGCCTCGGCCGTCCGGCTGCCGAGCACCAGTGCGGCGAAGTAGATCACGGTGGTGGGGTTGAGGAGGGTGATCCCGAGCAGGGTCAGGTACGCCCGCGCCGGGTGTACCGGGTCCCGTACGGACCGGGTCGCGAGTAGCTGTTCGCGGTACTGGCTCACCGCGCCGACCGCGCCCCGTACGGCCAGCGCGAGCAGCACCAGACCGGAGGCCCAGCGCAACGGCACGAGCACGGGTTCCAGCGCGGCGGCGAGCGCGGCGCCCCCGAGGGCGGCGACCAGGGCATACAGCCCGTCGGCGGTCGCGACGCCCAGCGCGGCGCACCCGCCGGTTTTCAGGGACGTACGCGCGGTGAGGGAGACGAGATAGGTCGCGACCGCTCCGACGGGGATGGCGATGCCATAGCCCGCGAGAAGCCCCGCGACGAGCGCGGCGGTCACGACCGGGGAGGTGAGGGCCTCCGCGGACGGCCGGGCTGCTGCTGGACCCGCACCGGACGAGCGGCGGCGGAGGTCGGCGGCAGGAGGGCTTCGATCGTGGGCATGCGCAGATCCTGGCGCCCGTCGAGCCGCCCGTGCAAGCGAATTACGCGAGGACGTCACCGAGCCACGGAAGGCGGGTGTGTACCGTGGAGGAAGTGGTTGGATCGAGCCACACGCGCACCGTAGGCACGGCACCCGGGCGGCGACCGAGGCCCGTGGGAGCCCGTCGGCCGCCCCGATCGGCGACGGCGTTCGGCCAGTTGGTCCGTTCGGGGCATCTGGCCGGACTTCGGGTGGCTCCTATAGGTGCCTGGGGCATCTAATGAAGATCGGCAAGAGGGAACCATCGCTTGCGAGGTCACTCATGACAGAACCCGTTGCCTTCCCCCAGGACCGTACGTGTCCTTATCACCCGCCCACCGCCTACGACGCCCTGCGCGAGGCGCGCCCCCTGTCGCGTGTCTCCCTGTTCGACGGGCGCAACGTGTGGGTCGTCACCGCGCACAGCACCGCGCGTGAACTGCTCACCGATCCCCGGCTCTCCTCCGACCGCACCCGCCCGGAGTTCCCGATGCCCACGGAGCGGTTCGCCCAGTCCCGCAACCGCCGGGTCGCGCTGCTCGGGCTCGACGATCCCGCCCACCACACCCAGCGCCGCATGCTCGTTCCGAGCTTCACCCTGAAACGGACCGCGGCCCTGCGCCCGCGCATCCAGGAGACCGTCGACCGACTGCTCGACGCCATGGAGCGGCAGGGCCCGCCCACCGAGCTGGTCAGCGCCTTCGCGCTGCCGGTGCCCTCGATGGTGATCTGCGCGCTGCTCGGCGTTCCGTACGGCGACCACGACTTCTTCGAGGAGCAGTCCCGCAGGCTGCTGCGCGGCCCGACCGCCGCGGACACCCAGGACGCGCGCGACCAGCTGGAGGCCTACTTCGGGGCGCTGATCGACCGCAAGCAGAAGGACCCGGGGGACGGGCTCCTCGACGAGCTCATCCACGAACAGCTGCGCGAGGGGACGATGGACCGCGAGGAACTGATCAGCCTCGCGACGATCCTGCTGGTCGCCGGGCACGAGACGACCGCGAACATGATCTCGCTCGGTACGTTCACCCTGCTGCACCACCCCGAGCAGCTGGCGGAACTGCGCGCCGAGCCGACGCTCATGCCCGCCGCCGTGGAGGAACTGCTGCGCTTCCTGTCCATCGCCGACGGGCTGCTGCGGGTGGCCACCGAGGACATCGAGGTGGCCGGGGCGACGATCCGCGCCGACGAGGGCGTGGTCTTCTCGACCTCCGTCATCAACCGTGACGCGGGAACCTTCCCCGAGCCGGACGCCCTGGACTGGCACCGGTCGGCCCGTCATCACGTCGCGTTCGGCTTCGGCATCCACCAGTGCCTCGGCCAGAACCTCGCCCGCGCCGAGATGGAGATCGCCCTGCTGTCGCTCTTCGACCGGTTGCCGGGACTGCGTCTGGCCGCGCCGGCGGAGGAGATCCCCTTCAAAGCGGGAGACACGATCCAGGGGATGCTGGAACTCCCCGTGACCTGGTAAGAGGCTGGCGGCCATGAGTATCGAGATCGCGATCGACAAGGACGTCTGCATCGGCGCGGGACAGTGCGCGCTGACCGCGCCGGACGTCTTCACCCAGGACGACGACGGCTTCAGCGCGCTGTTGCCCGGCCGTGAGGACGGCGGCGGCGACCCATTGGTCCGGGAGGCCGCGCGGGCCTGCCCGGTGGGCGCCATCACCGTCTCCGAGAGCTGAGGACCGCCCGACAGGCGTCGAGGACCCTACGAAGGACGCCGAGGACGCTCGGCGGGGACGGCACCGGCTCGCGTCGGCTGTCCCCGCCGAGCGGTCACCCTATGGCCGCTGGGCCTCGATGAGCACCCGTGCCGCCCCGCGCGCCTGCTCGGCAGGCTCCGTGCCGCGTGTGATGCCCGCGGTGACCATGGCACCCTCGGCCAGCAGGAACAGCTGGTCGGTGACGGCGTCGGGAAGTCCCGCGGCGCTCGAGAGACCTCCCAGGTAGGCCTTGAACGCCCCCTTGTGGGCGAGGACTTGGGTGACCACGCGCGGCGAGGTCGCGCCGAGTTCGCCGTAAGAGTTGATCCAGGCGCACCCGCGGAAGTCGGGCTCGGCGAACCATCGGCCCAGCCATTCGAACACCGCCAGGATCCGCTGCTCGGGCTCCTCGTATCCGTCGACGTGCTCCGCCAGCCGCTGCCGCCAGCGTACGTCGCGCCGCTTCAGATACGCCTCGACCAGTAGTTCCTTCGCCGGGAACAGCTGGTAGAGCCGCTTGAGGGAGACCCCCGAGGCGCCGCGGATGTCGTCCATGCCGACGGTTTGGATGCCGCGGGCGTAGAACAGCTCCTCCGCGGCGTCCAACGCCTGTTCCCGGGCGGCGGCCAGGGCCTGTTCGCGGGCGGCTTCGGTGTCCATACGGGCTGCTCCTTGACGCGAGAACCAACGTTCTCTACGTTAGCAGTCGAGCGAGAGAACGCACGTTCTCTGCTTGTGTGGAACAGATCCGCGTGGATCCGAGAAGGAGACCCCCATGACCGACCGCCCGCCCCTCCCGCCCTTCACCCGTGAGACCGCGGCCCAGAAGGTCCAGGCCGCCGAGGACGCCTGGAACACCCGTGATCCCCACAAGGTCGCCCTCGCCTACTCCGAGGACTCGGTCTGGCGCAACCGCGACACCTTCGTCACCGGCCGCGCCGAGATCGTCGGACTCCTCACCGACAAGTGGGCGCGTGAACGCGAGTACGCCCTGCGCAAGGACCTGTGGGCCTTCGACGGCAACCGCATCGCCGTCCGCTTCCAGTACGAGTCGCACGACGCCGACGGGCAGTGGTGGCGGTCGTACGGCAACGAGCTGTGGGAGTTCGACGAGCACGGGCTGATGACCCGGCGCGAGGCCGGCATCAACGACGTACGGATCGAGGAGCACGAGCGCCGGATCTTCGGCCCACGGCCCGAAACCGAACGCGGGGATTCCTTCCCGGTCCACTAGGCACTCCGACCTGATCCGCCGGACAGGCCCTAGGGTTCCCACGTGACCGAACACACCGAGAAGCCCTTCCTCTACGTCGTCGTGTGTGCGGCCGGTGTCGCGCGGGACGTCAGCAAACTGATCACCGCGGCGCAGGAACGGAGCTGGGAGGTCGGCGTGATCGCCACCCCGCAGGGGCTCGGTTTCTTCGACGCGTCGGCCGTCGAGACGCAGACCGGTCGCCCGATCAGGTCCGCCTGGCGGGCCCCCGGTGACCCGCGCCCCTTCCCGGCCCCCGACGCGGTGGCCGTCGCCCCGGCCACCTTCAACACCGTCAACAAGTGGGCGGCCGGCATATCCGACACCCTCGCGCTCGGCACCCTGAACGAGGCGTACGGCCTCGGCGTCCCGATCGCCGTACTGCCCTGTGTGAGCGACGCGTTGGCGACGCACCCCGCGTACCGGGGGAGCGTGGAGCGGCTGCGCGGGATGGGCGTCGGGTTCGGCGACCGCTACTCCGGGGAGCCCGGGGAGGACGGCCTGCGCGCGGAGTTCCCCTGGGGTGCGGTCCTGGACCTGCTCGCTTCTCGCCCGTGACCCTCGAGGGTCACGGGCGACGGTAGATCGTGATGGAGTGGCCGACGTCGTCGATGGGTGTGGCGCCGTCGAGCAGTGCCGCCAGACGGTCGTCGGCCTTCGCGACGGCGGTGTCCGACACGGCGAGCAGTCCGTGTACCTGGCTCGGCGGCTCCTTGCGCGGATCGGCCGCCTCGATGCCGTAGTACGAGGGCACACCACTGCCCTTGTAGACCAGCCAGACCCGCTCGTCGGGATACCGCTCGGCCAGGCGGTCGGCCAGACGGCCCAGGTCCTGCCCCCAGTCGACATTCGAGTCGTGCAGCCGCAGACGGGTCTGGGAAGGGCCGCCGAAGGCCTCGTTGGAGTACGGCAGGTAGTACGGGAACGCGCGCAGCGAGCTGATCGCGACGAAGCCGACCAGCGCCGCCGTGACGAGGTGGGCCCAGCGTCGGCGCAGGGCGACGACCCCGGCCGCGGCCACCGCGAGGAACACCGGGACGAACAGGGCGTATCTGACGCCGAGGTCCCGGGACCCGGTCATGGCCACGGCCAGCAGCACGGCCGGGGGAAGCAGGACGTACGGAGCGGCGGGGCGCAGCCGGGGCACGGCGGCCATCACGGCGAGGCCCATGAGCCAGAGCGCGATCATGCCGAGCGGTGTCTTCACCAGTAGCGCGGCCGGCAGGTAGTACCAGAGCGAGCCTTGGTAGAGCCGTCCGAACAGGAAGCCGGTCCACACGTCGTTCTCGAATCCGAACTGGATGCGCATCCCGTCGCGGTACGGCCGGGGAACGGGCAGCCGGTCGATGACGAGCCCGCGCAGACCGTGCACGGGCGGAAGATCCGCGGGCGTCGTCCAGCGCAGCTGCGGGTCGACGACCAGGTAGGTCGCCCAGACGACGGCGAGCGCCACCAGCGCCGTACCGGCGGCCACCGCCACACCCAGGCCGACGAGCCGCGGTTGCGCACGCAGGCCCAGGCCGGGCGCACGGCGTGCCTGCCAGAACGAGAGGAACGCCAGCAGAAGCAGTACGGGCACCGCGGGCAGGGTGCTCATCTTGGTGGCGAGCGCCGCGCCGAGCAGCACTCCCGCGAGAGTGAGGTGGAGCAGGGGCCGCTGCCGCCGGGCCCGCCACACCAGCCACACCGACGTCAGCAGGAAACCGGACGCCGGTACGTCGAGTGTGGCGAGCGAGCCGTTGGTGATGACGTCGGGCGAGAACGCGTACAGCGCGAGCGCCACCAACCCGCCCACGGCGCCGACGAGTTCACGGGCGAACGCGAGGACGACCAGACCGAACAGCAACGTCAGCACGACCACCGGCAGCCGCGCCCACAGCATCACCCGCCAGGGATCGTTGCCCGACTCGTACAGCAGCCGCCGTCCGAGCTCCGTCTGATCATCCGTGGAGTGGGCGTCCAGGTGCGGATGGGCGAACACCAGCCCGGTCGCGATGATCAGCTTGCCCAGCGGCGGATGCTCGGGGTTGTAGCGCAGGCTGTGTTCCCGCACATAGGTCTCCGCCGTGCCCACGTACACCGGCTCGTCGATCGTCGGGGTCTGCTGCACGGCCGCCGTGACCATCGCGACCGCCATCTGGGCCAGCAGGGCGACCACGGCCAGCGCGAACAGCCACCGCCGGTGGCGCCGGAGCCCCTCGAAACGGCCCGGCGGTCTGGCGGCGGGCGTCGGCAGGCGGTCGTCCCGCCTGCTGGCCATGGATGTCGACATGCCCTTTGATACGTCCGCTCCGTGCGCACCCGCTCATCCGGAAACCGTCCGGCTTCGGAGCGAGTATGCACGGTGACCTCTCCCGGTCCGGCGTGCCCGTCCGTCAGCGCGTCCGGCGGACGTACCGCGCACTGCCCGGCGTCGACACCTGCACATCCCGGCGCACGATGCTCAGCCGGTCCCCGTAGCTCGCGAGGGCCTTGCGCAGACCGCTGTCGGTGTACTCGATGTCCACCACCCGGTCGTCGAACGCCTTTGCGTACGTACCGCACTCGTCGTACTGGCCGCACTCCTCGGCCACCGCGAAGTCGAGCTTGGTCCGCGACCTGAGCCCGGCCAGTTCCGAGGTGTTCTTCTGCCCGATGGCCAGACCCCGGGCGTGCGCGTGTGTCGACAGGAGGGTGATGAACGCGGTGGCGTCGTTCGCCGTCAGCAGCTTCCCCGAGCGGGTGTAACTGTCGTAGTTGTCCGGCTCGACGGCGTCGAACCCCTTGTCGGCGCAGTCGTCGACCCACCGGTTGACCCGAGCGGCCACCCGCTTGCGCTTGGCCGGCGTGCGGATGTCGAGGAGCGCCTCGTTCCAGTCGCGGTCCATGACGACCTTGCCGTGCGCGTCCCGCAGCAGCAGATCGGCCGGCCATGCCGCCCGCTCGTCCGGCTGCGCCTGGAAGGCGTTGACATAGCAGATGTTGTACAGGCCGGGCGCGGGTGAGTTCGAACGGTCGCGGCTTACGATGCGGACACCGGACGGCGGCCGATAGGCGCCGCCGATCTGGTAGGCGAAGTCCGCGTGGAGCGGGGGGAGTTGTACGGCCTTCGGGGTCGACGGGGAAGCCTTACCCTGCTGGGGTGGCGTCCCCTTGTCCGATCCGGCCGTACAGCTCACCAGCGTCGCGAGCGCCACCAGGGCGGCGGCCGCCCCGACGCCGGTGACGCGGGAAACACGTTGAGCGGGAATGTCGGCTCCATCGATCGCGGGTACGACCCCGCCTCGGACGCTCCCGCGGTCCTGGCGACTTCGGCCGGACTCGAACGGTGTCCGCCACCGGCTGGGCGCACCTCTGGGTGCCCGGCCGGGTGCCTTGGCACAACAGGATCAAATCGCCTGGACGACGCCCGCGTCAAGGCCGCGCCCCGCGTGCCCGCGCGGGTCATGGACCCGGCCGGTCACATGACACGAGCGCCACTGTGACCTGCGGCGTGATGCTGATGGTCACCCTCTCGTTGCAACCGCCGAACTCGAGGAAGAGGACACCCCCATGCCCATCGGAATCATCGGTGCCGGAGCCATCGGACAGGCCCTCGCCTATCGGTTCGTGGCGGCGGGCGAGCAGGTCGTCATCAGCAACAGCCGGGGCCCGCGGTCACTGCGGGACCTCGCCGCTTCGATCGGGCCGGCCCTGATGCCCGCCACCGTCGCGGAGTCGGCCAGGGAGGAGATCGTCGTCCTCGCCGTGCCGTGGCGGCGGATGAGCGAGGCGGTGGCCGCCGCCGACGTCCTCGACTGGCAGGAGCGGATCGTCATCGACACCACCAACCCACTCGGACCGCCCGACTTCAAGGTCGCCGACCTCGGCGGCCGCACCTCCAGCGAGGTCGTCGCCGAACTCGTACCCGGAGCGCGCCTGGTGAAGGCGTTCAACACGCTGACACCGGCGGTGCTCGGCTCCGATCCCCGTACTTTCGTCGGACGGCGGGTGATCTTCCTCTCGGGAGACCACCCCGGGGCCAACGAGCGCGTCACGCGGCTGGCCGAGCGGGTGGGCTGGGCGGTCATCAACCTGGGCCCATTGGCGTCCGGAGGACGGCTGCAACAGTTCCCGGGCGGCCCGCTGCCCACGCTCAATCTGCTCCTGGAGCCCTGACCCACGCCGTATCGTCACGACATGACCGGAGACCGCATCGAACTGGCCGTACACGACCACGGGGGTGACGGCCCACCCCTGCTCCTGCTGCACGGAGCCAGGCGCACGCTCGCCGACTGGGCCGCCGTGGCGCCGCTCCTCGTCCCCCGGCACCGGGTGCTCGCCGTGGACCTGCGCGGACACGGTCTCTCACCGTCGGGTACCTGGAGTCTCCGCCAAGTGCTGGACGACATCGAGGCGGTACTGGAGCGGTACGGCCTTCCCGGCGCACTGCCCGTCGGGCACTCGCTCGGCGGGATGATCGCCGTACGGTACGCGCTGGAGCACCCGGACGTCACGCCCGGCGCGGTGAACCTGGACGGATACGGCTGGGGCCGCCCCGACCAGTACGTGGGCCTCGACCCGGCGTACGTCGAGGAGCGCCTCACCCAGATGCGTCAGGCGGCCGCCGCGACGGTGTCCGGCGAACCGCTTCCGGCCGACGGCCTCAAGGACCTGCTCGCCGAGCAGCGCGCGCTCTCGGAGCAACTGGGCATCCCCTACGAGCTGTTGGAGGCCGGCCTGCTGCGCACCGTGCGGCCCGCGCCCGACGGACGGCTGGAGGTGCGCCCGCGACGCGCGCACGTGCTGGAGATGCTGGCCGCCATCGACGCACTCGACCTCTTCGACCTCTTCGACGCCTTCGCGAGGACGGGCCGACCACTGCTGCTCGCACGGGCCGCGCGGCCCGTACCGCCCGCCCCCGGTATGCCCTGGTTCGACGAACTGATGACGGCGTACGGGAAGGGGCTCGCCCGGGATCTCGCCGAACTGGCCGCGCGGCGGCCCAGCGTGCGGGTCGTCGCGATCGACGGCACGCACGAGATGCTCCTGGAGAGCCCTGGCGCGGTCGCGAACGCACTCCTCGCCTTCACCTCCGACGCGCTGCCCGAGCCGGGTGAATGACCTCAGTGCGGTGCCACCGGGGCGAACTCCGTGCCGCACGGGCCCGCGCCCTCGCTCTCGGACAGGACGACGGGCTCGCCGCCCATCGTCAGCGTGGCGTAATGGCGGCCTATGCGGTCAGTGGAGCGGCCGACGTAATGGCCGATGAAGGAGCGGCGGAAGCGGTCGGCACTGCGGTTGGGGCCGGAGCCGTGCACCAGACTGCCGTTGAAGAACAACACGTCGCCCGGGGCCATGTCGACGGGCACGGTCGCCAGACCGGGCGGCGGCGGGACGTACTCCCGTACGAAGGACACCTCCGCGTCCGCCTCCTCCGGGCAGAACAGGTCCATGCGGTGCGTGCCCGGCACCACCTCCAGCCCGCCGTTCTCCCGGTCGATCACGTCACAGGCGATCCAGGCGGCCACACAGGTGCCCGGCTCGACCCGCAGATAGAAGTTGTCCTGGTGCAGCGCCTGACCGCGGGCCCCGGGCGGCTTGAAGTAGAACATGCTCTGCGCGGCCAGGACCTCCTCGCCGAGCAAGGCCTCCAGGATCTCCCGCAGCCGGGGATCGAGCAGACGGCGCAGGGACAACTCGTTGATGCGGTGCGGATGCATGACCCGGGGATGGGCGTCGAGCGGATCCGCCGGACCGCTCGCCGGGGTAGCCCGGGGCTCGAAGTGCCCCGGGACCGGCCCGGCGGCGTGCAGGGCCGCGAACTCGGCGCACAGCTCGTCGATCTCGGCGCCGGTGAACAGTCCGCGCGCCACCACGAACCCGTTCTCGTCGAAGTCCGACCTTCGCGGTCCGCTCATGTCCATGACTGCCATTTCGACCGTCCCTTCTCACCGGAGTCCCAGGTGCTTCACGCTAGGTCGACGAGCCTTTCGGGAGGATGTCCGTGCGTGCTGAGGAGTTGCCCGAGCCTGCTGCCCCGTCCCCGCCGCCGGGTCTGGTGACCGTCGGACGCTTCGACCAGCGACCGGGATACCGCGTCAACCGGCCGCGGGGCAGCGACAGCTGGCTGTTCATCTGGACCACGGGCGGACGGGGACGGCTTCGGCAGGGGGCGGCCCGGACGGCGGCCGGCCCCGGAGACCTGGTGGTCCTGGGGCCCGGCGTGCCGCAGCGCTACGCCGTCGAACCGGGCGCCGGACACTGGGCGTTCTGGTGGGCGCACTGCCAGGCCCGCCCGTCCTGGACCGGGTGGCTGCGGCCCTACGGCCTCGACGACGGGCTGTACGCCGTCGGACCCGCGCCCGGCCGGGAACGTATCGAAGCGGCGTTCTGTCGGATGCTCACCGACGCCCGTTGGACGGGACACGGCCCGCCGCCCGCGGACGCGGAGCCCCTCCCGGGCGAGGTCGCGGTCGCACACGGCACCGCCGCCCGGGAACTGGCCCTGTGCTCGCTGGAGGAGATCGTGCTGCTCGCCGCCGCCCGGGCGGAGCGGAGCCGCCCCGATCTCGACGCCCGCGTCCGCCACGCGGAGGCGGTGATCGCCGCCGATCCGGGCGCGCCGCACACCGTCCGCTCACTGGCCGCGGCGGTCGCCCTCTCACCCTCCCGGTTCGCCCACCTCTTCACCGAGCAGCTCGGCCGCTCCCCGATGCGGGCCCTGCGTGAGTCCCGGCTGCTGCACGCGGCCCGGCTCCTGGAAGCCACCGAACTTCCGGTGGAACGGGTGGCCGCGGCCTCCGGTTTCCCCAGCGCGTTCCACTTCAGCCGCGTCTTCCGGCAGCGGTACGGGACTCCACCGGGCGCCTACCGGAAGGGCACCGCTAGGAGTGCGGCGCATGCGGGTGATCCGGAGGAGGCGGGGGAGGCGGGGGAGGCGGCGGGATCGTCGTGACGGCCGGCGTGGCCTCGGGCCAGATCAGCAGCACCGGGCACGGCGCGTGGTCGACGACGAACCGCCCGGCCCGCCCCAGGCTGTGCGGTCCGAGCCGGGCACGGTCGCCGTCCCGGGCCACCACGAGCAGATCGGCGCCCTCGGCGGCGGCGACCACCTCACGCTCCGTGCGCCCGGTGCGCTCTATCCGGGTGCAGGGGCGGCCGAGGCGTTCGGCCGCCGTGTCGAGCAACCGCGCCGCCGACCGGGCGCCGAGGTCCTCCAGCCGGTCCCCGGGATCGCGCTCGACGTGCCCACGGCCGAGCAGCCCGGCGAAGGCGCCGTGCGCCAGTCCGGGCACCCCCGGCTCACTGACGTGCAGCAGGACGACCTCGGTCGCCCGCGGTGCGTGCGTGTGTACGGCGTCCACGCAGGCCGGCCAGGTCCCTTCGACGAGCCACACGACCACCCTCATGAGCATCAGCCTCCGGCCCTCACTCGTGCGACGACTCAGCCCCCGATGACGTGGAGCGAGAACCACAGTGCCAGTACGGCGGGAACCAGCGCCGCCGGCACGGCGATCAGACCCAGCCGGGTGAACTCCCGCAGATCGACGCCGTGGTCGTGCTCATGCACGATACGCCGCCACAACAGGGTCGCCAGGGAACCGGCGTAGGTGAGGTTGGGGCCGATGTTGACCCCCAGCAGCACGGCCAGCACCGCGCCGGAGCCGGACGTGGCGGCCAGCGGCAGCAGCACCAGGACCGCGGGCAGGTTGTTGATGAGATTGGCGAGTACGGCGGCGAGCGCCGCGATCCCGAGCAGCGAGGGCAGTCCGCCGCCGTCCGGGAGGAGATGTCCGAGGGCGTCGGAGAGTCCGTTGTCGACCACCGCGCGGACGACGACGCCCAGCGCGAGCACGAACAGGAGGAAGGCCGGGGCGGCGGCCCTCACCACGGTGAGCGGGGTGGCGCGCCCGCGCAGGAGGGCCCGGGCGGCGAGCACCAGCGCCCCCGCCGCGGCGGACCAGGCGGGGTCGATGCCCAGCGCGGAGGCGACGACGAACCCCGCCAGCGTGCAGCCCACGGTGACGAGCGCGAACAGCGGCAGCTCCGGCGGCTCCCCGGTCGTCGGCTCGGGCACGGCCGCGGCCAGGTCGCCCGCGAAGAAGCGCCGAAAGACGACGTACTCGGCCCCGATGGCGACCAGCCACGGCAGCACCATCAGCGCCGCGAACCGGGTGAAGCTGAGGCCGCTCGCGGAGAAGGCGAGCAGATTGGTGAGGTTGGAGACCGGCAGCAGCAGCGAGGCCGTGTTCGACAGATGGGTGCAGGCGTACACGTGCGGCTTCGGACGGGCGCCCATCCGGGCGGCGGTCGCGAACACGACCGGGGTGAGCAGCACGATGGTGGCGTCCAGGCTGAGTACCGCGGTGATCGCCGAGGCCAGCGCGAAGACCGCGGTCAGCAGGCGCCCCGGCCGCCCCGCCGCCCAGCGGGCCATCCAGGCACCGCAGGCGTGGAAGAGCCCCTCGTCGTCGCAGAACTTGGCGAGCACCAGCACCGCCGCCAGGAAGCCGATCACCGGCCCCAGGTGCCCCGCCTCCGCCTCCGCGTGGTCCCAGGAGATCGCGCCGGTGGCGATCACCAGCAGGGCCGCCGGGACGGCGACGACCGCCTCGGGCCAGCCGAACGGGCGGACCACCGCGCTGACGAGGACGGCGACGAGCAGGACGACGGACAGGGTTTCGGCGAGCGGGGTGTTCAGGGTTCGGTCCTCCGGGACACGGTCGAGGTGCCGGACCATCACATCAGACGCGGCACCCTGTGCCCCTCATCGGTCTCTTCGGACCTGCGGCGATGTCGTCCTCTTCGGACCTGCGCCGATGTCGTCAGAACTCGCCGGGGAGCGTCAGCTCCGCCCAGATCGTCTTGCCGTCGGCCGTGTGGCGGCTGCCCCAGCGCTGGGTGAGCTGGGCGACCAGCAGCAGCCCGCGCCCGCCCTCGTCGTAGGTCTTGGCCCGGCGCAGATGCGGCGCGGTGTGGCTGCTGTCGGAGACCTCGCAGATCAGGGTCTCGGCGTCGTGGATGAGCCGTAGCCGGATGGGCGGCTCGCCGTACCGGATCGCGTTGGTGACCAGCTCGCTCACCACGAGCTCGGCCGTGAACGTCGCCGCGCTCAGCTCCCAGGTGTCGAGCTGGTCGACGACCTGCTTGCGGATCGGCGCGACCAGGGCGGGGTCGGCGGGGATGTCCCAGGTCGCCACCTGGGAGGGCGCGAGTCCGTGGGTCCTGGCGAGCAGCAGCGCCACGTCGTCCTGGGCCCCGCCCGCCGGAAGCAGGGTCTGGAGAATGGCGTGGCAGGCCCCTTCCAGGGAGGCCGCGGAGTCTGCCAGGGCCTGGCACAGCAGCTCGTGGTTGGCGTCGACGTCCCGCTCGCGGTTCTCGATCAGGCCGTCGGTGAACAGCGCGAGCACCGTGCCCTCGGGCAGGGCGAGTTCGACGGACTCGAAGGGCAGGCCGCCCAGGCCCAGCGGCGGACCGGCGGGCAGGTCGATCTGCCCGGGCGGGCCGCCGGGGGTGAGCATGACCGGCGGGGGGTGGCCGGCCCGGGCGAGGGCGCAGCGCCGCGAGACCGGGTCGTACACCGCGTACAGGCAGGTCGCGCCGACCTCGCCGGTGGTGCCCTCGGCGCCGGCCTCCGTGGAGAGGCGTACGACGAGGTCGTCGAGGTGGGTGAGCAGTTCGTCGGGGGCGAGGTCGATGTCGGCGAGCGTACGGACGGCGGTGCGCAGCCGTCCCATGGTGGCGGAGGCCTGGATGCCGTGGCCGACGACGTCTCCGACGACCATGGCGACCCGCATCCCGGACAGTGGGATCACGTAGAACCAGTCGCCGTGCTGTGGCAGCCTCGTCGAGGGGGTGGACCGGGCTCATCGTCGCCACTCCAACTCCATTGCGCTCACTCACATTGAATCCTCCCCCTCGTGAAGGAGGGGGATTCCTGGCTCAGGCTGCCTCCTGGAGCAGCGCTCCAGGAGGTCTTGCGCCTTCGGCACCAGCCGGGTTGAGACCAGCCCGGACGAGCATCACGCGGGCTGAGTTCTTGTCTCTGAGGGACACGGCTTGGCACGCGGTGCAGGTGTAGGTACGTTCCGACAGCGGCAGTGCGTGCTTGGTTCTCGCTCCGCACGATGCGCAGTCCATAGTGGTGTGCGCGGGATGCACAAGGCGGACGTCCCGCCCGTGCTTGCGGCCCATCTCGATCAGGGCCTTCTTGGTGGCGCCGATTGCGGCGTCCGCCGCCTTGCGCGCCATCGAGGTTTTGGCGAGGAACTTCGGACGGAAATCCTCCACCGCGATCGCGTCATGGTCGCGGACGACCTTCTTGGCCCACTTGCGGGCAGTGTCCCGCCGCTGCCGGGCGGCCTTCTTGTACGCCTTCGCGCGCAGCTTCCCCGCCTCGCGGTAGCCCTTCGAGCCGGGCTGCCCCCTGGCGGGTCCGCGGCGGGCCATCATCCGGTCGTACCGCGACAGTTTCGCCTGGGCTTTACGGCCGTGCTCGGCGTGGGGCAGGTCGTGGGCATCACTTGTGGTGGTGGCGGTCTCCTTCACACCCCAGTCGACACCGATCACCGCACCCGTCTCGGGCAACGGCTGGATCTCGGCAGGAACGACGAACGAGGCGTACCAGTGGCCGACGCTGTCCCGGTACACCCGCACCGAGGAGGGATCGGCGGGCAGGCCACGGGACCACACGACCCTGAGCACGATGTTGCCCGCGAGGTGCAGGAGGCCGTCTTTCAGCCGGAAGCCGCGCTTGGTGTAGTTCAGACTCGGGTCGGCGTCGCGCTTCTTCTTCCACTTGGGCATCCCGGCCCGGCGCCGTATCGCAAGCCGGTCCTTGATGTCCTTGTGCGCCTTGGCGCGGGACTTCCCGAAATCCCGGATGATCTGCTGCTGCGGCACCGACGAACCCTCTCGCAACCACGGAGTGCGGGTGCGGGCCTCGGTCAGCATTTTGTCGAGCTGCGCCGGACCGCACGTCTGCTTGTCCTCGCCCTCGGGCCGGTGCTGGTTGCGGGTGTGCGCGACCCTGGACTTGGCGACGCACTCGTTCTACACCCACCGGCACCGGCCCCACTCGGCTTCCAGGGCGGTGCGGGCGGCGGACGACAAGCGCAGCCGGTACGTGTACCGGGCACGCCCGGCCTCGTCGGCTTCACTTGGCGTCATCACACTGCCAACGTAGCGTCATGATTCGTTTCTCACTCCGGATCCCGGCAGACCTACACGAACGGGTGACCGCCACGGCCACTGCGGACCGGCGATCCCTCAACTCCCGGATCCTCCACTTCCTGGAGGCCGCCCTCGCCACTCCCCGGGCGGACGCCGGACCGCCTGGCGGCGATCCGGCTCCTCCTGCCCCGCTGTGCGGGAACCGGATCCCTCCCCGGCCTGAAGGCCGGGGCATCCTCCGGTTACCAGGTGAACAGGCGCGTCACTCGGGTTCCAGCCTAGTGCGTACGCGCGTTCCGCACCTGGCACACGGGCGGCCCCAGGGATACATCGGTACGGCGGGTTCCGGCCGATGTGAGGCGCGAGGCGGAAGTGAGTGCCGCACCCTTGACGGGCCCGTGCGTCACACCGTCAGAATCTGTTTGTTCACGATCAGTTGTGATGACTTATGGGCCCTTGACTAGGGAGAGCCGCCATGACGGTCACTCGAAGATCGGTATTGATCGCAGGAACCGCCGTACCAGCGGCCGAATCGCTCCTGGGCGCCGCCGACGCCTGGGCGGACTCGCCGGGGCGCGCCGCGGGCCGCCGCTCGGTCGAGCTGCGCGACGGCTGGCGCTTCGCGCTGGTCAACCCGGGTGGGATCACCGACCCCACCGGTGCGTACGAGGGCGCCGCACAACCCGGCTACGACGACTCGGCGTGGCGGGAAGTCTCCGTTCCGCACGACTGGAGCATCGAGCAGACCCCCACCACGGAGCACGGCACCACCAGCGGCACGGGCTTCTTCCCGGGCGGCCTCGGCTGGTACCGCACCACCTTCACGCTGCCGCCCGCCCTCGCCGGCCGGCGGATCTCCGTGGAGTTCGACGGCGTCTACATGGACTCGCACGTCTACTGCAACGGCGAGGAGGTCGGCCACCACCCCTACGGCTACACGGGGTTCGCCTTCGACCTCACCGGTCTGCTGCACACGGACGGCACCACCGAGAACGTCATCGCGGTGAAGGTCCAGAACCAACTGCCCAGCAGCCGCTGGTACTCGGGCAGCGGCATCTACCGCGAGGCCCGGCTCGTCGTCACCGAACCGGTGCACGTCCAGCGCTGGGGCACGTATGTCACCACGCCGGACATCACGGCGGAGCGGGCGGTCGTACGGGTGCGCACGACCGTCGTCAACGAGTCCGGTGACGCCGCGGAGGTCCAGGTGGTCTCGCGGATCGTCGACCCCGACGGACGCACGGCGGCCCGTACGTCCACCACGGTCCCGGTCACCGACCGCGCGGACGAGACCCATGAACTCACCGTCGCCGAGCCCAGGTTGTGGGACTTCACGACCCCGGACCACCGCTACACCGTGGAGACCGAACTGCGGGTCGGCGGCGCGAGGGTCGACACGTGCCGCACCCCCTTCGGCATCCGCACGTTCCGCTTCGACCCGGACGAGGGCTTCCACCTCAACGGCGTCCACGCCAAGATCAAGGGCGTCGACCTGCACCACGACCAGGGCGCGCTGGGCGCCGCGATCAGCGTCGACGCCGTCCGCCGGCAGATGACGATCATGAAGTCGATGGGCGTCAACGCCTTCCGTACCTCGCACAACCCGCCCTCGCCGCAGATGATCCAGGTCTGCGAGGAACTGGGCATCGTGATGATGGTGGAGGCGTTCGACTGCTGGCGGACCGGCAAGACGAGGTACGACTACGGCCGGTTCTTCGACGAGTGGTGCGAGAAGGACGCCACCGAGATGGTCCTCGCGGCCCGCAACTCGCCCGCCGTGGTCCTGTGGTCCATCGGCAACGAGATCCCCGACTCCACCTCCACCCCCGGGCTCGCGATGGCGGACCGGATCATCGCCGCGGTCAAGGCGGCGGACGACACCCGGCCACTGGTCATCGGGTCGGACAAATACCGTCGCGTGCCCACGAAGGGCTCCGCGGCCGACCTCATGCTCGCCAAACTGGACGGGCTCGGTCTCAACTACAACGCCGCCAAGTCGGTGGACGACCTGCACGCCGCCTATCCGCACCTCTTCCTCTTCGAGTCGGAGTCGTCGTCCGAGACCTCGACCCGCTCCACCTACCAGGAGCCGGAGCACCTCAACACCGGCGAGAACCACACCCCCGGCCGGCGCGCGGTCTCCTCGTACGACAACAACCTCGCGTCCTGGACGATGAGCGGCGAGTACGGGCACAAGAAGGACCGGGACCGCAAGTGGTTCGCGGGGGAGTTCCTTTGGTCGGGCATCGACTACATCGGGGAGCCCACGCCGTACGACGTGTTCCCGGTGAAGGCGTCCTTCTTCGGCGCGGTCGACACGGCGGGCTTCCCCAAGGACATGTACCACCTGTTCAGGAGCCAGTGGGTGAGCGAGCCCATGGTCCATCTGGTGCCCATGACCTGGAACCACGAGGCCGGGGACACGGTCGAGGTCTGGGCGTACGCGAATGTCGACACCGTGGAGCTCTTCCTCAACGGGAAGTCCCTCGGCACAAGGAAGTTCGACACCAAGACGACGACCGACGGCCGTACCTACCTGGAGACCACCGAGGCGAGTGGCGACGACAAGACCTTCACCTCGGGCCCCTACCCGGGCAGTTACACCAGCCCGAACGGCAGCGCGGGCAAGCTCCACCTCACCTGGAAAGTGCCCTACGAGCCGGGTGAGCTGAAGGCGGTGGCGCGCCGCGGCGGCCGTACGGTCGCCACGGACGTCCTGCGTACCGCCGGGGCGCCGCACGCGATACACCTCACGTCCGATCGCAAGTCGCTCGCCGCCGACGGCCGTTCGCTGGTCTTCGTGACGGCCGAGGTCGTCGACGCCCGTGGTGTGGTCGTGCCCGACGCGGAGCACCTGATCGCCTTCGACATCGACGGCGGCTCGCTCGCCGGGCTCGACAACGGCAGGGAGGAGAGCGCCGAGCGCTATCAGGCGAGCACCCGAACGGCCTTCCACGGCAAGGCGCTCGCGATCGTGCGATCCGGCACGCGGCCGGGCTCGCTGAAGGTGACGGCCCGCTCCGAGGGACTCCGGAGCGCCACCCTCACCGTACGCACCACCTCGGCACGCTCGAAGGCGACCACCCCGCCCGCCGCGTTCCTGCCGGACCCGGGTCCCGGCGCCCCGAACGAGCCACGCGCGGACGCCAGTTACTCCGGCCGCCCGGACACCCTGCCCCCCGCCATGCTCGACGGCGACGCGGCGACGGGGTGGTCCAACGCCTTCTACAAGTCGGCGACGGCCCTGCTGCCCGCCTTCAGCGGGGCCCGCCCCGAGGACTGGGTCTCGGTCACCTGGTCCCGTTCCCGCGCGGTCGACCGCGTCGAGGTCTCCTTCACCGTCGACGCGACGCACGCACTGCCCGCGTCGGTCGAGGTCGCGGTGTGGGACGGCAAGCGGTACGTGCCGGTGAAGGGAACGGCCGTCGACTGGGCCACCGCGTCCGACGCGCCGACCGTGATCACCTTCGACGGGGTAAGAGGCTCAGGGCTGCGGCTCCTCATGACGAGCGGGCACCCGGGCGCCACCGAGGGCGGGCTGCGGATCAGCCGTCTGGAGGTCCCGGTGGTCTGACGCGTCCCGGTGCTCGTGCTCGGTCAGCGTGTGGAGTTCGGCCGGGCCGAGCGGGCGGTGCACCTCGACGTACTCGCCGTGCGGCAGGCGTGTGACGACGCCGGTCGCACGGCCGTGCGCCACCAGTTCCCGGTCCCGCAGCTGCAGTCCCAGGCAGATGCGGCGGGTGACCACGAGGACGACGGCCGGGACGACGAACACGGAGATCCGCACCGCCCAGGTGACGGTGTTGATCGACAGATGGAAGCGCGTCGCCACGATGTCGTTGCCGCCGCCCGCGAGCAGGATCAGATAGAGGCTGATCCACGCGGCTCCGATCGACGTACGGACCGGCCGGTTGCGCGGGCGGTCGAGGAGATGGTGCTCACGCCGGTCTCCCGTGACCCACGACTCGATGAACGGGTACACGCCGATGGCGACCAGGAGCAGCGGGAAGACGACGATGGGGATCAGCACGCCGAGCACGAGCGTGTGCCCGGCCACGGTGATCTCCCAGCCCGGCATGACGCGCACCAGGCCCTCGGCGAAGCCCAGGTACCAGTCCGGCTGGGCGCCCGTCGACACCTGGTCGGCACGGTAAGGGCCGTACGACCAGACCGGGTTGATGGTCGCGACCGCCGAGATCAGCGCGAGGAGACCGAACACCAGGAAGAAGAAGCCGCCCGCCTTCGCCAGATAGACGGGCAGGAACGGGGTGCCCACGACGTTGCGTTCGGTTTTTCCCGGGCCCGCGAACTGGGTGTGCTTTTGGTACACGACGAGGATCAGATGTGCGACGACGAGCGCCGCCATGATCCCCGGAATCAGCAGGATGTGCAGCGAGTAGAAGCGGGCCACGATGTCGTGGCCGGGGAACTCCCCGCCGAACAGGAAGAACGACAGATACGTGCCGACCACCGGCACCGCCAGGATCGCCCCGTCCACGAACCTGAGCCCCGTCCCGGACAGCAGGTCGTCCGGCAGTGAGTAGCCGAAGAGGCCCTCGAACAGACCGAGGAGCAGCAGCGTCCAGCCGAACACCCAGTTCACCTCGCGGGGCCTGCGGAACGAGCCCGTGAAGAAGTGCCGCATCATGTGCGTCAGCATCGCGGCGAGGAAGACCAGCGCGGCCCAGTGGTGGAGCTGCCGGACCAGCAGTCCGCCGCGCACGTCGAAGCTGATGTGGAGCGTCGAAGCGTACGCCTCCGACATCCGGATGCCGTTCAGGGGGACGTAACCGCCGTGGTACGTCACCTCGTTCATGGAGGGGTGGAAGAACAGGGTCAGGTACACCCCCGTGAGGATCAGGACGACGAAGCTGTAGAGGCAGATCTCGCCGAGGAGGAAGGACCAGTGGTCCGGGAAGACCTTGCGCAGATAGCGTCTGCCGAGGGCGTACACACCGAGCCGGCCGTCGAACCAGTCGGCGACGCGTTCACCGGAGGACGCCTTCGTGGGCCGGTGCTCCGTGGCGGTCACGCGCGCTCCCCTTCCGCGACCCCGGTCTCCTGGTTCTCGTCGTCGCGCCGCACATGCGCGAGCTTCTCGGGATTGGTGACGATGTAGACGCCGGACACCTGCTCGCCGTCCGCGGTGAGGTCCATGACCATGACCGCGTAGGGTGACTCGCCCGCGAAGAGCACGGCGGAGTCGTCGCCGTTGACACGTCGGTAGCGAAGGTCGATTCCGGTGCCGCGGCCCGCGCGCCGGGTGGCGTAACCGGCGAACAGCCGCGCCGCCTTGTCCCGGCCGTGCACCGGACGCAGCCCGCCCGAGGCCTTCCCGCCGCCGTCCGTCCACACCGTGACGTCCGGTGCCAGGATCTCCATCAGCGCCGCGATGTCCCCGCCGAGCGCGGCCTCGACGAAACGCTCGGTCGCCTGCCGGCGGACGCGCGGATGGGCCTGGTAGCGCGGCCGGCGGGCGTGCACATGTTCCCGCGCGCGGTGCGCGAGCTGGCGCACCGCCGCGGGGCTGCGGTCGATGACCTCCGCGATCTCGGTGTGCGCGTAGCCGAACACCTCGTTGAGGACGAAGACCGCGCGCTCCAGCGGGGTGAGGGACTCGAGGACCACGAGCATCGCCAGCGACACCGACTCCGAGCGCAGAGCCCGGTCGTCGGCCGAGTCCTCGGGGGCGGGCTCGTCGAGCAGCGGCTCCGGCAGCCAGGGGCCCACATACGTCTCGCGACGGCGGGTGATCGCGGCGCGCCGCGCGAGCGCGTGGTTCACGGCGATGCGTACGAGATAGGCGCGCGGGTTGGTGAAGCCCTCCAACGGGGTGCGCCGGGCGCGGCCCGTCCAGGACAGCCAGGTCTCCTGGAGTACGTCGTCGGTGTCGGCGACGCTGCCGAGGATGTTGTAGACGATCGCGAAGAGCAGCTCACGGTGGTCGACGAACACCTGCGTCGCGCCGTCGGCCGTCCCGGTCGCGGGGCTTTCGGACATGCCTTGCCTCCCTTGGTGCGCTCACTACTGCGAGGGGAGAAGCGGGCCCGAATGTGACGTCCGGAGGGTGAAATGTGACGTACGTCTCATGGGGTCCACTGGGCGTCACACCGGTCGAAGTCCACGCCCTCTTGAACGCGAGTCCGATGCCTCGACACAAGGAGACAGACACCGTGTTCAAGAAGTGGCACGACAAGTGGCACGGCAACCCATGGGCGATCCTCATCACGCTCTCCCTGGGCTTCTTCATGACCCTGCTCGACCTGACGATCGTGAACATCGCGATCCCCGACATGGGCCAGGACCTCGACGCCTCCCTCGACGAGATCCTGTGGGTCGTCAACGCCTACACCCTCGCCCTGGCCGTCCTGCTGATCACCGCGGGCCGCCTCGGCGACCTGCGTGGCAAACGCAACCTGTTCCTCGCGGGCGTCGCCCTCTTCACCCTCGCCAGCCTCGCCTGCGGCCTCGCGCGGGATCCGGCGCAGCTGATCGCGTTCCGCGCGGTCCAAGGCCTGGGCGCGGCGCTGCTCATGCCGCAGACCCTGTCGATCATCGCGGAGGTGTTCCCGGCCGACCGGCGGGGCGCCGCGATGGGCGTCTGGGGTGTGGTCGCGGGCGTCTCCGGGGCCCTCGGCCCGATCATCGGCGGTGAGCTGATCACCCACCTCGACTGGCGGTGGATCTTCTTCGTGAACCTGCCGCTCGGGGTCGTGGTGCTGGGCCTTGCCGTAGCGATCATCCCCGGTTCACGGCGCACCGTAGGCCACCGCTTGGACACCCTGGGCGTGCTGCTCGCCTCAGGAGCCCTGTTCTGTCTGGCCTTCGGTCTGACCGAGGGACAGCGCTACGACTGGAACGCCTGGATCTGGTCGCTGTTCGGCGCGGCGGCACTTCTCTTCGCCGCCTTCCTCCGTCATGAGCGCGGCCAGCAGGGCGACGACCCTCTCGTCCCCTTCTCGCTCTTCAAGGACCGCAACTTCACCCTCATCAACTTCGTGGGCGTCACCGTGTCCTTCGGCGTGGTCGGGATGTTCCTGCCGCTGACGATCTACCTGCAGTCCGTACTGGGCTTCAGCGCGCTCAAGTCCGGGCTCGTGCTGTTGCCCCTCGCGCTCGGCTCGTTCGTGACGGCCGGGCCCGCCGGAGTCCTCGCGGACAAGATCGGCGGCAAGTTCATCCTGATGACCGGGCTGCTCGCCTGGACGGCGGCCCTGGTGTGGATCGTGGCCGCGACCGACGTCGGGTCGAGCTGGACGGCGGTCGCCTTCCCGCTCTTCCTCGCGGGTCTGGGCGCGGGCTGTACCTTCGCACCGATGGCCACGGAGGTCATGCGCAACGTACCGGCGAGGCTCTCCGGAGCGGCGTCCGGCGTCAACAACGCGCTGCGGCAGGTCGGTTCGGTGCTCGCGGGCGCCGTCGTCGGCGCCGTGCTCCAGGCCCGGCTCGCCTCCTCGCTCACCGACCAGGCCCGGCAGCGCGCCGGACAGCTGCCCGCCGCGTACCGCGAGGGCTTCGTCGGCGGCTTCTCCCAGGCGGGCACCGACGTGAACGCGCGGCAGGCGGCACGGCTGCCGAAGGGTGTGCCGCACGACATCGCCGACCGCATGCGCGCACTGGGCGGCCAGGTCTTCGGCCACGGCTTCGTGCACGCCATGGGTCCCGCCGTCCTGGTCTCGGCCGCCGTCCTGCTGACCGGCGCGCTCGCCTGTCTCGCCGTACGCCGCCACCGCGGACCGTCGGCCAACCCGCACGCCCTTCCCGTCCACGAACCCGCACTGGAGGAAGTGACCTCATGACCACCGAAGCCACAGCCGGCACCGTCGACCTCACCGTCATGTACGCCGCCCACGACGCCTTCCGCCGCGACCTGGAACGCCTCGGCGACGCGGCGGCCGACGGCACCGCCTTCACCCCCCAGGTCCGCGCGGGCTGGGACAACTTCAGGCACCAGCTGCACATCCACCACACCGCCGAGGACAGTGATCTGTGGCCGCGCGTGGAGCGCAAGGTCGCGGGCCGCCCCCGGGACGTCGCGCTCCTGGCCGAGATGGAGGCGGAGCACGCTCTGCTCGACCCGCGGCTCACCGCCGTCGACGCGGCCCTGACGGACCGGTCGGCCGAACTTCCCTTCCTGGTCCGCACGTTGGCGTCGACGCTCGACGACCACCTCGCTCATGAGGAGGAGAGTGCCCTGCCGCTCATCCGGGAGTTGCTGACGCTCGCGGACTGGGGCGCGTTCACCGGTCGTATCCGCAAGACGCAGGGCGTGCGCGGGGCCGCGGTCTTCGTGCCGTGGATCGTCGACGGGGCGTCACCCGCCGACCGTGCCAGGTTCCTCGGCGCGCTGCCGCCGCCCGCACGGGTCCTCAACAAGCTGTTCTGGGAGGCGGGTTACCGCAGGCGCGGGCTGTGGAGGGCCTGAGCGGCAGATCGCCGAGGAGCGCGGTACGTCGATGAAGGCCCTGGTGTACGAGGCGGCCGCGGCCGACATCGTGCGGCACCGGGCGCTGAAGGAGGGCCCGGAGGTGTTCCGCCGCTTCCTCACGGCGCACGCCGACGAGTTCGCGGCGGCCTTCCCCGAGGACGAACCTCCCGGCAGGGGTGAGGGACGGACCGCCTGAGCGGATCTGAGACCGGCCGCGCGGCCCCCAACGGGTCCCGAGGCCGCCGGCCGAGGGCGGGAGGATCGGGGCCGGCGGCCGGTTTCGCGCGGGAGAGCCGCCGTCCTGCGCGGGGCCTCCGAGAAGGGCCGGATTCCAGTGGACTACGGAGATCCGCGCGCCGGGACCGTGCGACGGGCTCCGGCGTGAGCGTGCGGTTCACACGGGGCGCATGGGCCCCGGCGCATGCGTGGAGCGCCTGAACACGGCCATCCATGACCGCGGCCACGAAAGCGGCCACGAAGGCGGCCGTGAGCGGTCATGAACGGTCAAGAACGTGGTGGATGGCATGGTGTATGAACATGGCGTATGCACCTGGTGCGCCGACGAGGCCCGTGAGCATGGTATGGGAAATTTCGAAAGCCGGTGCGAGCGGCGTGAGTTGGCGCAGTTACTGACTATCTTTCAATATGCGGATGTTGCCCAAGCGCCTTGTTGGTCGTGAGCGTTTTGTGCGAGGCTGAACTTACCGCGCGGGTCAATGGCCGGGTATGAAATCGGTGTTCATTATTCCGGCCCGACGGCCATTTCCCCGGCGCTCCGTCAAAAAGGTATGCACCAGGCAGGGGCCCCCTTTTCGGCGACCAAGAAAATTCTGTGTACCACCTTGCACCGTGGAAGGAACCCGGTCTGTGCCCACCCCCCACCCCCCTCGTCCCTCCTATCCTCCCGGCGGCGCTCCCGGGGAGTCCGACGAAGGCCTCGCCGCCCGGCTGAGAGGCCGGATGGAGGGCGAGGCCACGCAATCCGTCGCACTGCTGATGGCGCGGCACTGGCAGCCGACGTACGACTACGCGGCCATCTGCCTCGCCTCTTCCTCGAACGTCGCCTCGATGGTCGCCGCGACCTCGTTCCACTACGCGCTCGACTGCCTCATACGCGGCGAGTCCGGCGCGGCCCTGCGGCCCCGACTCCTCGTGACCGTGCGGGACACCGTCAACGAGTGGTCCGGGGAGGACCGGATATCCGGCGTTCTGCCGGATTTGAGGAAACCCGCCGGGGGGCGGGGTATGCGGGCCGCGCAGTCCATGACCGCCGAAAATCGGAAGCTCGCCGAGCGCTCTTTCCATGCCCTGCCGCCGCTCGCCCAGTGCCTGCTGTGGCACACCGAGGTCGAGGCCGAGCACATATCCGTACCGGCCGGTCTGTCGGGCCTCGACGTCGACACCGCGTCGGCCGCTCTGGAGCAGGCCCGCGACCAATTCCGCCAGGGATGTGTGCGCGCCCACCGGGAACTCGCGCCGACCAAGGAATGCGGGTTCTACAACCGGCTCCTGGACGTCCCGATTCGTCGCGGCGGTGCCCTGCTGCCGGATGTCCGACAGCATCTGGGGGAGTGCCGCCACTGCCGTCATGCCGCCGAGCAACTCAGCCATTTCGAGCGCGGCTTGGGCATCCTGATCGCCGAAGCGGTGCTGGGCTGGGGCGCTCGACGCTATCTCGACGCACGCCCGGGGCGCACGGGGCAAGCGGTGCGCTCCGAGGGAGGTCCCGCGTTCGACGCCGGACGTGTGAGCGGCGGCGAACGGCTGGGCGCGGGCGAACGTGAGGGTACCGGCGGGCGTCTCGGGACCGGTGGGCGTCCGGGGAGTGCCGGTCGGCATCGTCTGCTGGCACAGATTCCCGCACCGGCACGGCTGGCCCAGGTTGCCCAGAAGCACTCGAAGGCCTTGCTCACGGGGGCGGGCACGGCCTCGGCGGTGCTGCTCGTGAGCGTGCTCACCATCAGTCTGTGGTCCCACGACGACGGTGGCGCCGATCCGGCCGCCTCCACGGGCGTCGGCAGCAGCCGCACCGTCTCACCCAGCCCCGTCACCCCGGGCCCCTCCGCCGACTCCTCGCCGCCGACCTCGGCCGGACTGCCCACCAGCACCGAGCAGACCCGGCTGCGCAACCTCGCCGCCGACCTCTGCCTCGACATCCGGGGCGGCAAGGCCAAGGCCGGTGCCGAGGCCGAGCTGGCCGTCTGCTCCTCGGCCTGGACCCAGCAGTGGTCGTACGAGAACGACGGCCTGCTCCGCAGCGTCGCCGACCCCACGCTGTGCCTGGACTCGCACGCCGAGGACGGTGTCGTCACCCTGGACCGCTGTGTCGCGAAGAGCGCCGCGCGGGGCGGTGACGTGCGCTACGACCTCACCGTGCGGGGCGAGTTGCTGTCCCGCTCGCGCGAGGGGCTGGCGATCACGCCCAGCTCCACCGACCCGAGCGCTGACATCGTGGTCAAGGACCGGGACGGCTCCGACGCACAGCGGTGGCGGACCGACTCCGACTCCGCCTCGGCCGATCCCGGGTCGCTGTCGATCGCGGGGACGGCGAGCGCCTCGACCAGGCCGGTCAGCGAGTCGCCGTCCCCACACGCCACGGCCGATGAGCCGAGCGCCTCGCCCAGCGAACCGCCGGCGGATGACCAGAGCGACCCGTCGGCGACCCCGTCGGAGTCCTCTGCCGAGCCCCGCTCCGTGACCGTCGACGACCGCACGAGCCCCCGGCCCGCGCTGTCACTGCCCGCCCAACTCTCAGCAGTTGTGGAGGGGTTGGGGCTCTAGCGGGCAAGCGCGTCGGTCGGAGGTTAGGACACCACGTCCCGGGGCGGCTTGCCCGCCACGAAGTCGGCGGCGTTCTGGACCGCCGCCAGCGCGATCCGTACGAGCGTCTCGCGCGTGACGCCCGCGACATGCGGCGACAGCACCACGTTCGGGGACTTGAGCAACCGCAGGGCCGCGGTGGGAGGTTCGGGGTCGAAGACGTCGATTCCCGCCCCGGCCAGGGCGCCCGCCTCGAGCGCGTCCGCGAGGGCGTCCTGGTCGATCAGGGCGCCCCGCGAGGTGTTGACCACGAACGCGGTCGGCTTGAGGAGCGCGAGCCGCTCGGCGTTCAGAAGATGCCGTGTCTCCTCGGTGAGCGGTGCGTGCAGCGTGACGTAGTCCGACGTGCGCAGCAGTTCGTCGAGTTCGACATGGCGGGCGCCGCCGAGCCGCGCCTCGGCCTCCGCGCCGACGGACTGCGGACCGGCGTACACGATGCTCATGTCGAACGCGACCGCGCGCCGGGCGACTTCCTCGCCGATGTGGCCGAGCCCGACGATGCCGAGGGTCTTGCCGGACAGCTCGGTGACGGAACGCTGCAGCCGCGGCAGCGCCCAGTCGGCGTCGACGAGCGCGGTGTGCGCCGGGATCAGTTGCTTGGCGAGGGCCAGCATGAGGGCGAAGGTCTGCTCGGCCACGTTCTGCTTCTCGGCGCCGCTGGAGCCGATGTTGCACACCGGCACACCCTGCGCGCGGGCGGCGTCCAGGTCGACGTAGTCGAAACCGTGGCTCGCGCACTGGATCAGTTCCAAGTCCGGTGCGGTGGCGAGGTGTTCGGCGGTCACCGGGCCGAGCCCCGTGATGATGACATGGGCCTCGCGCAGTGCGGCCGGGTCCTCGTCGGTCGTCTCCACGACGGTGACGCGGGCCTCGCCGGGGAAGACGGTGGCGAGCGCGGCACCGGCGGTGCGCCCGCCGACGTGGGGCGAGACCACGGCCAGAACGTTCTTCGCCACCGCGGCGACCGTCGTGTCGGTCGTGTCGGTCATGTGAGCCGTGTCGGTCGTGTTGGTCGTGCTCATGCGGTTTCCTCGATCAGATCGTCGGGGCCGAGGCCGGCGGGGCGGGCGTGCCCGGACAGGGCGAGGGTCAGGTCGAACTCGGCGAGCAGGCAGCGGACTACGTGCTCGACGCCCGCCTGTCCGTCCAGGCCCAGCCCATAGGCGTACGGGCGTCCCACGAGTACGGCCCGCGCGCCGAGCGCGAGCGCCTTGAAGATGTCGTCGCCGGTGCGGATGCCGCTGTCGAACAGGACGGTCAGCCGCTCGCCGACCGCCTCGACCACGCGCGGCAGCGCATCGGCCGCCGCCACCGACCCCGCCACCTGTCGGCCGCCGTGGTTGGAGACGACCACGCCGTCCATCCCGGCGTCGGCGGCGCGGCGGGCGTCGTCCGGGTGCAGGATGCCCTTGAGGACGATCGGCCCCTCCCAGTTCTCCCGCAGGAACGCCAGATCCGGCCAGGTCTTGCCCGGGTCCGCGAACATGCCGACGAAGTGCATCACGGCCGCGTTCGGGTCTTCGTGCACCGGCTTGGCCAGACCCGCCTGGAACGCCGGGTCGGAGAAGTAGTTCGCCGTGCCCACACCGTGCAGGAACGGCAGGTACGCCTGGTCGAGGTCGCGCGGGCGCCAGGCCAGCAGAGGAGTGTCGAGGGTGACGAACAGCGCGGTGTACCCCGCCGCCTTCGCACGGTTCAGGAAGCTGCGGGTGACCTCGCGGTCCTTCGCCCAGTACAGCTGGAACCAGCGCTCCGCCTCCCCCATCGCCTCCGCGACCTGCTCCATGGGCGTGCTGGACGCCGAGGACAGGATGTACGGGACGCCCTGCGCGGCGGCGGCCCGCGCGGCGGCGGACTCGGCGTCCGGATGCATGATCGACAGCACGCCCACGGGTGCGAGCGCCAGCGGTGCGGGCAGGGCGCGCCCCAACACCTCCACGGACAGGTCGCGTTCGTGTACGTCGCGCAGCATGCGCGGCACGATCCGGCGCCGGTCGAGGGCGGCCCGGTTGGCCCGGGCGGTGCTGCCGTTGCCCGCGCTGCCCGCCACATAGCCGACCGGACCGGGCCCGAGCCGCTGCTCGGTGAGCTCCTCCAGCCGGGTCAGATCGGTGGGCAGCCGCGGTACGGCGCCCGTCATTCCGTTCAGATAGATCTCGTACTGGAAGTCGGCCCAATGCTTAGCCATCCGTACGTCCCGCCTCTCGTCCCTGAGACCGCGCTGTACGCCGTCGATCCTGGCGAAGGTGACAAGGGCCGTCCACTGTGGTGCGCACATCGCGCGGCTGGGATCATCACCCTGTGACAAGTCAGCCCGTTGCCGCAAGGGAACACGTCCGGCAGGAGATGCTCGCCGATCCACGCTTGGTGGCGGCGATCGTCTCGGCGGTCCACGAACATGTCCCGGTGTACGCCGCGCTGGACGACAGCCGGCTGCCGGAGGTACGGGCCATCGCGGCCTGGGGGCTGGAGCGGCTCCTCCACCTGTGGGTCACCGACGGCACCCTCGATCCGTCAGACCTGCGGCGCCTGCGAGGCATCGCGGCGGCCCGCGCGGCGGACGGGCGGCCCGTGCAGGCGGTGCTGCGGGCCTACCGGGTGGCGGCGACCGTCCTCACCGACGAGATCGCGGCCCGCGCGCCCCGGCTCGCCGCCGCGGACGCCTTCGCCCTCTCCCGGATGCTGCTGACCGCGCTCGACACCCTCTCCGAGGAGATGACCACGGCCTACGCCGCCACGGACGAGGACCTCGCGGCGGACCGCGACCGGGCGCTGCGGCTGCTGCTCGACGACCTGATCGCCGGGCGGCACGCCTCGGTGGGTGCGCTGAGCGATCGGTCGGCCCGGCTGGGGGTCCAACTCCCTGACCCCTACTGTCTGCTGGTGGCCGAGCCGGTGGGTACGGAGCGCCCCGACATGGCGCTCGACGCGGCGACGGGGCTGCTCGACGCGTTGGCCGTTCCGGGCGACGAGGCCGCCTCGACCGCGACGGTACGGGGCTCCCGTGCCGTGCTGTTGCTGCCGGGCGCGGCCGCCGCCGGGGCGGGAACCGTGTTGGGTGCGCGGTCCTGGCGGGGCTGTGCGATCACCGGGGAGAGTCTGGACCGGGTCGCCGTGGCGTATCGGCTCGCCGCCGACGCCCTCGACACGGCGCCCGGCCATGCCCACCGGGCGGGGCGTGTCCTCACCGACGCGGACGCCCATGTCCTCGCCCTGCTCGCCGGGCACGCGGCCGCCGCGCCGGACCACGTCGCCCGCCTGGTCCTCGGTCCGCTCACCGACCCGGGGCAGCGGCATCTCATGGATGCGCTCACCGCGTACATCGACACCGGCTCGGCGAATGCCGCCGCGCGAGCGCTCCATCTGCACGCGCAGTCCCTGCGCTACCGGCTGCGCCGCATCCACGCCCTGACGTCCCGTGACCCCCGAGACCCCTGGCAACGCCTCACCCTGGACATCGCCCGCACGATCAGGCCATAGTCCCTCGCCCCCGCCGCCCCTACCCGTCCCATCCCCGGGGGCCGCGCCCCTGCACCCGTACCGCCCGAAAGGTTCGTCCTCAAGCGCCGGACAGGCTGAGTGATGCGCGCCGGGGTGGGTTCGGTGCGCCCTCCGGGCCCGTCTTCGAACGCCGGACGGCCCCGGGCTTCTAGGGGCGCGGGGAACTGCGCGACCAGCCCCCACCCGCCCGCACCCGACGAACGTAGCCGATGAACGCATCCGACTAACGCCCCCAGGTAGGGACTACCGTGCGCGGGGCGTGACGCGGGCCGTCGCCCGGACCGGGCCCCCATCCGCGCCGGCGAGGCGCATCGGGAACAGGAAGGCCTCGATCGAACATCCCGCGGCCTGCGCGTCCGCGACGCCGCCGAGCCCGGTCAGGTTCTCGGCGATCACACCCCCCGCACCGCACAGCACCCGGTGAGAGGGAAGATCCGCGGGTCCGGTCGGGTCGACGCTCAGCGCGTCGATCCCGACGGTGAGGCAACCCGCCGCGACCACGGCCTCCGCCGCCTCGGGCGTGAGCCAGGGGTGGCCGAGGTAGTCCTCGGTTCCCCAGTGCCGCGACCACCCGGTGGCCAGCAGCAGGATCGAGCCGGGCCGCAGCAGGCCCAGGGCGGAGGTGAGCAGGTCGGGAGTGATCGGTGCCCGCGCGGGCAGACCGCGGACGTCGGCGACGACCGCCGGCCCCGCGAACCGCTCCAGCGGCAGATCGTCCAGCGTGGGCCACGCCTCGTCCACGTGGTACGGCGCGTCGACATGCGTCCCGGACTGCGAGCCCATGTGCAGCCGAAGGACGTTCACGCCGTGCTCGGCGACCCGCAGCGCCCTGGAGACCTCCACCTCCGGGTCACCGGGGTAGACGGGCATCCCGGTGACCACGGGCACGGACAGGTCGAGCCAGCCCTCCATCAGCGCATCAGCCATCAGCGCATCAACCGCCTTCGACCGCGAGGGCCGCGGGCGTGCCCTCGCTCTCCGTACCGGGACCGGTGATCGGTGGCACCGGCACGTCGATCGTACGGGCCAGCCGCGGGCCCTCGGGCCCGTACACCGCCCGGGGTTCGGGGAACAGTCGCAGCATCGCCAGGTACAGCACGGCGGCGACGGCCAGTGACAGCGGCAGGCTGATGTCGATGCCGTTCGCGAGGTCGCCCAGCGGTCCGACGAACTGGCCGGGGATGTTGGTGAACAGCACACCGACCACGGCGCCCACCCACCAGGCCGTCATGCCGCGCCAGTTCCAGCCGTGCGTGAACCAGTAACGGCCGCCGCGCTGACGGCGGTTGAAGACCTGGAGCGCGTCCGGGTCGTACCAGCCGCGCCGGGTGTAGAACCCGAGCATCATCACGACCATCCAGGGCGTGGTGCAGGTGATGATCATCGTGGCGAACGTCGAGATGGACTGCACCAGGTTGAAGCCGAAACGGCCGATGAAGATGAACGCGATCGACAGGACTCCGACCAGGATCGTCGCCTGGACCCGCGACAGCTTCGGGAACACCGACGAGAAGTCGAGCCCGGTGCCGTACAAGGACGTCGTGCCGGTCGACATGCCGCCGATCAGCGCGAGCAGACACACCGGGAGGAAGAACCAGCTCGGTGAGATGGCCAGCAGGCCGCCCACGAAGTCGGGGGCCGCCGGGTCGACGTACTTCGGCGCCTTGGCCGCGATGATGCTCGCGGTCGCGAGCCCGAAGACGAACGGCAGCAGGGTCGCGATCTGGGACAGGAAGGCGGCTCCGACGACCTTGCGGCGCGGCGTGTTCGCCGGGATGTAGCGCGACCAGTCGCCCAGGAACGCGCCGAAGGACACCGGGTTCGACAGCACGATCAGCGCCGAGCCGATGAAGGAGGGCCAGAACAGCGCCTGCGTCGCCGAGTCGGCCGAGGCAGTGAAGGCGCCGGCGTACGAGGGATCGAAGTCACCGGCGAAGGCGATCGCGCCGAGCAGGAAGAGCAGGGTCGCCGAGGTCACCGCGATCTTGTTGACGAACAGCATGAACCGGAACCCGTACACGCACACCGCGAGCACCAGGCAGCCGAAGAGCGCGTACGCGACCACGTACGACAGATCGTTCTGCTCGAGTCCGAACAGCCGGTGCGCGCCGCCGACCAGGGCGTCGCCGGAGCTCCACACCGAGATCGAGAAGAAGGCGACGGCCGTGAGCAGCGACAGGAAGGAGCCGACGACCCGTCCGTGCACACCGAGGTGGGCGGAGGAGGCGACCGCGTTGTTGGTGCCGTTGACCGGGCCGAACATCGCCATCGGGCACAGGATCAGCGCGCCGACGACGACTCCGAGGAGGGTGGCCGCGAGCCCCTGCCAGAAGGAGAGGCCGAAGAGGATGGGGAAGGCCCCGAGGACGCAGGTGGAGAAGGTGTTCGCACCGCCGAAGGCGACTCTGAACAGGTCGAGCGGCGACGCGGTGCGGTCCGCGTCGGGGATGCGCTCGACGCCGTAGGTCTCTACCTCGGTGAGAGACGGAGACGACGTGGCGGGGGAGTTCTCGGACAAGGGGGTGCTCCAGCGAAGTGCCTGGGCCCGGACGCGGGCGATGGAGCGCGTGATGGCGCGAGGGGAGAACGGTCCCGCTGTCGCCGCTGGGATGTGCGGTGGGAGCGGAAGCCGTCCTTGGGAGGTCTGCCGACGCTAAGGCCGGGTCGGTGACCTGCGCCAGAAGGTAAAACGTCCACCTTGCGTGCCCGAGGTGGAACATTCGTCCATTGCGGGGAGTGCCCGGTGGCTCAGCTCTCCGGGTACGGCTGGGGCGCGGCGCGCCATCCCTGCCACCGGTGGACGGTGACGGCGATCACCGGACCGTCTGGCGGCCGCCGGCGGTACGGCGCGTACTTGTCGCGCAGCAGGGCGATCGCCGCGGGGTACTCGCCCGGTGTGCCGGGCGGCAGGACGCGGGCGTCACCGTCCGCCCGTACCCACCACAGCCGGTCCCAGTCCTCGTCGTAGGCATCGACGAGGAGGCACACGGCCGGGTGGGCGGCGATGTTGCGCAGTCGCCGCAGCCGCTGTGACCTCTTGGGTTTGTGGTCGACGGCGGTGACGAGCTCACCGCCGCGCGCCGCGAAGACGAGGGGCACGAGGTGCGGGCGCCCCTCGGCGTCCACCGTGGCCAGGCGCGCCACCCGTGCCGCGACGAACCGGCGGCGCGCCTCCTCCTCGTCCATGTCCGGCACGGTGAGCTCCGATTCCCCGGCGGCCGGAGCACGCTGAGCCCGGATTTCCCGGCGGCCGGAAGCGGTCAGCGGTAGGTGGACACGGCCTGGGCCAGTTCGTCCAGCGTGCGCAGTGTCTCGTCCTCCGGCTGGGTCGGCAGATCCAGCAGCACGCGGTCGACGCCGAGTTCCGCGTAGATGTCGAGGGACTCCCGGTCCTGCCCGGCCCCGTAGACCACGACGGTCGGCCGGTCACCGGCCGTCTTGCGCATCTGTTCGATGCGCGCGCCCAGTTCCTTGGGGGGTACGCCGCTGGGCAGCCAGGCCGACCCGTACTCGGCGACGCGGGCGAAGGTGCGCTCGCTGTTGCCCCCGACCCAGATGGGTGGGTAGGGCCGCTGGACGGGCTTGGGCCAGGAGTAGACCGGTGCGAAGTCGACGAAGTCGCCGTGGAACTCGGCCTCGTCCTTGGTCCACAGTTCGATCATGGCGCGAATCCGCTCGTCCATCAGCCGGCCGCGGGACGCCGGATCCGTGCCATGGTTGCGCATCTCCTCCCGGTTCCAGCCGGCGCCGACACCGAACACGGCACGGCCGCCGGAGATCAGGTCGAGGGAGGCGATCTCCTTCGCGGTGGTGATCGGGTCACGCTGGACCACCAGGGCGATCCCCGTGCCCAGCAGCAGGTCGCGGGTCACGGAGGCGGCGGCGGCGAGCGCCACGAACGGATCGAGCGTGCGGTAGTAGATGCGGGGCAGTTCGCCGCCCATCGGATACGGCGTTTCCCGGCTCACCGGAATGTGCGAGTGCTCGGCCAGCAGCAGCGTGTCGAACCCGCGCTCTTCCAGAGCGGGGCCCAGAGCTGCCGGAGCGATGCCCTCGTCGGTGATGAACGTCGACACTCCGAACTTCATCCGCGACCACCTCGTCTTGTCGGCTCTTGCCGTCAGTGTGACGCGGTCGGTCACTCCTCGCCGGGTGTGGCCTCCTGTGGTGTGGCGTCCGGACCCTGGGCCCGGACCCGCTGCACTTGCTCCAGCGAGTCGCGCAGTTCCGTCAGCCAGTCGTCGGTGTGGCGCTGGACGAGGCGGACGCACCAGGCGAGGGCGTCGCTGCGGCTGCGCGCCACCCCGGCGGCGATGAGGGTGTCGAGGACCTGACGCTCGGGCTGTCGCAGCCGGGTCATGACGGGCGCGGCGATGTGCGTGAACAGGGCGCGCTCACCCCCGCACTCCACACCCCAGGAGACCTTCTTGCGGAACCGGTGCTCGGCCTCCCGTGCCACCGCGACCCGGTCCTCGCGGGTGCGCTCGCGGAACTCCTGGATACGGGCCTGGGCGGCCGCCTCCTTCTCGGTGTCCGAGGCGCCTTCGGCGAGCCCGGGCGCGGGGATGCGGCCGACGACGGTGATCTCCTCCCGGTCGACCGTGACCTCCACCAGGCTCTCGAAGAGGTCGTCGGGCAGGCGGCCGGCGAACCAGCCGCGCAGCTTCTCGTGCTGCTCTGACGTAATCATGTAATGACGATTACTCCGTTGCAGTGAGGATGCAAGGGGCTCAGCCGGGAGCTGAACCGGAATGTTTCAGGCCTATTGCGGAGCCGGGGGGATCCGGCCAGGAGGGTGTCCTTGGCGATCAACAACCCCTCAGTTCCGGGGCTCGAACGTTCGAGTTTCGTTACTTCACGCCAGTGATTCAATACTCAAAGTTACCGAAACGCATGGGGTCGATGTGTGTTTCCGGTCCGGACTCGGCAGACTCGCGCTCGCCGCACCGGCACTCAACCGAGCCGGTACTGCATTCAATCGAGCGGAAGGATGCACACAATGCCGACCACCGCGCGCTGGGCAGCGACTCTCACCCTCACGGCCGCTGCCGTCTGCGGCCCCCTCGGAGGGCCCGCCCTCGCCACCACGGCCCCCGCGACTCGGGCGACTGTGACCCAGACGGCTGCGACCCAGGCCCACGCCACCGCGGCTCTCGCCCCCTCCGGGCTCTACGCCCCCTCGGCCCTGGTGCTCACCATGGGCCACGGAGAGACCGCCGCCACCGTCACCCCGGAGCGCGCGGTCACGCTGAACTGCGCCCCGACCGCCTCCGGCACCCACCCCGCCGCCTTCGAGGCCTGCGCCGAACTCCGCGCGGTGAACGGCGACTTCGACGCCCTGTCCCTGAGAGACGGGGCGCTGTGTACGCGGCAGTTCGACCCGGTGGTCGTCACGGTCGAGGGCGTCTGGCGGGGCAAGCGCGTCGCGTACGAACGGACTTTCGCCAACGAGTGCGTGAAGAACTCCTACGGGACGACCGTCTTCACGTTCTGAGGGACCGGGATCGCGCGGCCTGCGTGAGCGTCGACCGGGGGCAGTAGGTGGGGAGTGCGCGCCCCGGCACGGAGTACGACGCGATCTCGCATCGGGGGTCGGTCAGGCGGAGTGGGGCCGCCGGCCGGCCCCCGACATCTGTCCGGCCGGTCGTGGCGCATGCCCGGCCGGCCTTCCTCGTGTCCTCAACTCGCGGTTGTGTCAGAAGTGTTGACCCCACACTGAAAACGTTTTAATTTCCCCTCACCCGACAGTCCCAGGTGAGGAGGCTCCGTGGCCGCAGTGTTGCGGGATCACGCAGGTACGGAGGCAGTGGACCCTTCACCTCGCCCTCCGGTCGAGGTCCGTCGTGGCTTAAAGCGTTTTCATAAACATGGCAGCAGGACGCTGTTCCTGCTGATGCTCCCCGGGCTCGCCTACTTCCTGGTGTTCCACTACGGCGCCCTGCTCGGCAACGTCATCGCGTTCAAGGACTACGTGCCGTTCGACGGCGTCTGGGGCAGCCGTTGGGTGGGCCTCGACAACTTCCGGCGGATGTTCGAGGACGGCGAGTTCTGGGACGCGGTCCTCAACACCCTCTGGATCGCGGTCCTCCAGATCGTCTTCTACTTCCCCGTCCCGCTCGGCCTCGCCCTCCTGCTGCACAGCCTCACCCGCAGCAGCATCCGCCGCTTCGTGCAGTCGGTGGCCTACCTGCCGCACTTCATCTCGTGGGTGATCGTCGTCGCCCTGTTCCAACAGGTCCTGGGCGACACGGGGATGGTGAACAGCTATCTCGGCGACGCAGGCCTGCACACGGTGGACATCATCGGCAACCCCGACGCCTTCAAACCGCTCGTCGTCGCCCAGGTCATCTGGAAGGACGCCGGCTGGGGCACGATCATCTTCCTCGCCGCCCTCTCCCAGGTCGACGAGCAGCAGTACGAGGCCGCGGCCATCGACGGCGCGGGCCCCTGGCGCCGCTTCTGGCACGTCACTCTGCCCGCCATCCGCGCGGTGATCGTGCTGCTGCTCATCATGCGGCTCGGCGACATCCTCTCGGTGGGCTTCGAACAGATGCTGCTCCAGCGGGATGCCGTCGGCCCGCAGGCCGCCGAGATCATCGACACCTTCGTGTACTACCAGGGCATCGTCGGCGGCGACTACGGATTCGCCGCCGCCGCGGGCCTGTTCAAGGGTGCCGTCGGCGCCCTGCTCGTCTACGCGGCCAACAAGGTCGCCCACCGCCTCGGCGAACAGGGGGTCTACCGGTGAGCACCTATGCCCGGCCCGGCTGGATGGAGAAGCCGAAGCCCGCGACCCAGGCCGCCAAGGCGGTCGCCCTCGTCGCCGTCGTCCTGCTGGTGTGCGTGCCGTTCCTCGTCATCCTCTCCACTTCGCTCGCCTCGCAGCGGGAGGTCGTCGCGAACGGCGGCTGGGTGCTCTGGCCCCAGCACCCCACCCTCAAGGCCTACCGCGACATCCTCGACGGCGGCATCGTCACCCACGCCCTCGGCGTCAGCGCGGGCGTCACCCTCGTCGGCACCCTGCTCAGCCTCGTCTGCACCGTCACTCTCGCGTACGCGCTGTCGCGTCCCGGCGTCTTCGGCGGCAAACCGGTCCTGCTCCTGATCCTGTTCACCTTCCTCTTCCCCCCGGGCATGATCCCCGGCTTCCTGCTGGTCAAGGAGCTGGGCATGCTCGACTCGTACAGCTCGCTGATCCTTCCCGTGCTCGTGAACGTGTTCAACCTCGTCGTCCTGCGCGGCTTCTTCCAGGCGATCCCGGAGGAGCTGTACGAGGCCGCGCGGCTGGACGGGGCGGGGGACTGGCGGGTGCTGTGGTCGGTCGTGCTGCCCCTGTCGAAGGCTGCCCTCGCCGTCGTCGGACTGTTCTACGCGGTGGCGTACTGGAACTCCTGGTTCTACGCCTCCCTGTATCTGGAGAGCGACCACTGGCCGCTCCAACAGGTGCTGCGCACCTACGTGGTGGCCGGTTCCGGGCTCACCGACACGACGGTCGGCGAGGGCACGGTCAACGCGCCGCAGACCGTGCAGATGGCGGTCCTGGTGATCGCCACCGTGCCGATCCTGCTCGTCTATCCCTTCCTCCAGAAGTACTTCACCAAGGGCGTGCTCACCGGCGCCGTCAAGAGCTGACTCCGTCCACCAGGAAAGGTCGGTTTCCCATGCCCTCCCTGTCCCGGCGCACCCTGCTGCGCTCGATGACCTTCGGCGGCGCCGCGCTCGCCGCACCTGGCGCACTGGCCGCCTGCTCGACCGGCTCGGGTGACGGCGACGTCTCCAACGCGGGCAAAAAGCTGGCCCCTTGGCCCGCGTACAAGGCGTTCGCCGGCCCGAAGCCCGACCTCGCGCCCACCGACGCCGGGGTCCAGGCCGGATACACGGCCTACCCCAGCGACCTGGTCACGGCCGTCTCGGGCACACCGGGCGACGGCTCCACCATCAAGGTCATGTCGGTGACCTTCGGCACGCCGCCCAAGCCGGCCTCCGCGAACCGGTTCTGGGCGGCGGTCGAGAAGGCGCTCGGCGTGAAGATCGAGTACACGATCATCTCGCAGACCGACTACCAGAAGAAGATGGCCACGGTGATGGCCGGAGACCCGGGCGAACTGCCCGACATCATCAACGTCTTCTCCGGCTTCGTGCTGCCACGCGAGGCGCAGTTCGTGCAGCGCAGGGCCGAGGACCTCACCCCGTACCTCTCCGGCGAGGCGATCGCGGACCACCCCAACCTCGCCAACATCCCCACCCACGCCTGGCGCGACATGGGCCGCATCGGCGGCCGGATCTACGGTATCCCTCTGGAACGCCCGCTGCCGGGCTCCACCCTCTGGCTCAACCAGGCCTTCTTCACCGACGCGGGGATGAAGGAGGGCTGGACCTCCCAGGACTTCGCCGCCGTCGCCAAGAAGGGCACCAGCGGCAAGAAGTACGCGCTCGGGGCCGCGACCGGCTCGCTGTTCGGCAACGCGGTGCACTCCGCCGCGCACAACGCGCCGCAGGGCTGGGCCGTGGACAAGGACGGCACCTTCCACGCCAACTACGGCGACGAACGCTACAAGGCGGCGGTCGCCTACCAGGCGCAGCTCCGCAAGAACGGCTCCTACCACCCCGACGCCACCTCCCTCTCCCAGCCGGACCTGAGCACGCTCTTCCTCAACGGCACCGTCGGCTCCATGCAGGACGGCTTCGGCGGGTACCTTCCCAAGTACCTCGACTCCAAGGGCCTGTTGACCCCGGCCGCCGCGCTGCCGTACAGCGTGGACGGGACACCCGGAGGGATCGTCGCCGGCCGCCGCTCCTTCGGCTACACGGTCCTGAAGAAGGCGAAGAAGGAGCGCATCGAGCTTCTCCTGCGCGTCCTGAACTACCTCGCCGCGCCCTTCGGCAGCAAGGAGTGGGAACTCGTCCACTACGGCGTCGAGGGCACCCACTTCACCCGCGGCAAGGACGGCTCGCCCGAGGCCACCAAGCTCGGCGACGTCGAGAACAACACCAACCTGCCGCTGAAGTACCTCGCCGAGGGGCCCCAGGTGCTGTTCGTGCCGGGCATGCCAGATGCCGTACGTGCCCTGCACGCCTGGCAGGTGAAGGTGGTCCCGGTGGCGATCCGCAACGCGTCCTTCGGGTTGCAGTCCAGCACGTACACCGCCCAGGGCACCACGCTCAGGGCGCTGATGGACGACACCGTCACCGGCGTCATCGCGGGCCGCCTGTCGCTGTCCGAACTCGACGCCGCCGCGAAGAAGTGGCGCGATCGCGGCGGCGACAGAATGGCCGAGGAATTCGCGAAGGACTACGCCGCCAACACCTGAGGCGGCGGAGCCGGTTGACGGAGAGGCGCGGGGGATGGGGATGGGGAGCGACATGACGTCGAAGGGACGGGTCACGATCCGCGAGGTGGCCGAGCGGGCCGGAGTGTCCATGGCCACGGTCTCACGCGTGCTCAGCGGCAACCACCCGGTGCCCGCGTCCACCAGGGCCCGGGTGCTGCGCGCCGCCCGTGACCTCGACTACGTCGCCAACGCGCACGCCCGCGCCCTGGTCGGCGGCGGCCGCAAGATGGTCGCCGTCGTCCTGCGCCAGGTCACCAGCCCCTTCTACGCCCAGGTCGCCGAGGGCGTGGAGGCGGAGGCCGCCGCCCGCGGCTGGCTCTGCCTGGTCGGCACCACGGGCGGTGACCCCGGGCGCGAGCTGGAGTTCGTCCAGTTGATGCGCGAGGAGGGCGCCCAGCTGGTGATCCTGGTCGGCGGGGTCGTCGAGGACGACGCCTACCGGGAGCGCGTCGCGCACTACGCGCAGGCGCTCGCCTCGTCCGGTGCGCGGCTCGTCCTGTGCGGGCGGCCCGCGCCCGACCCCGACATCCCGGCGCTCGTCGTCGAGTTCGACAACGAGGCCGGGGCACGCGCGATCACCGGCCATCTGCTCTCCGCCGGCCACCGCAGGATCGTCTTCCTCGGTGGCCTGCCCGGCAACACGGCCCTCGACGCCCGCGTCGCCGGATACCGGGCCGCACTCGCCGAACACGGCCTGGGTCCCGAGGCCGCCCACGTCGTCGACTGCGGCCTGGGCCGGGCGGCGGGCCACCGCGCGATGACGGAACTGCTCAAAGGGGCAGAGAACCCGGGGCGCTTCACCGCGGTCTTCGCCGGGGACGACATGGTCGCCGCCGGGGCCCTGCGGGCCATCGCCGACGCCGGTCTGCGCGTACCGGCGGACATCTCCGTCGTCGGCTACAACGACATCCCGCTCGCGGAGGACTTCAACCCCCCGCTCACCACCGTCCGCACCCCCGCCGAGGAACTCGGCCGCGCCGCCGTCCGCATCGCCCTGCGTGACCCCGAACACGCGGCGGGTGCCCACCACTTGCTCGGCACCCACATCGTCGTACGCGACAGCGTCCAGCCTCCCCCGCCCGGGGCCTAGAGACGGAGGATCCACCCCCGTATGACCGTCCCGCATGTGTCGCTCACCGCCCCGACACACCTGCCGCCCCCCGACCCCACCACCTCACCGCTCACCGGTTGGACCCGGGCCCACTGGGAGGCGACCGCCGACCGCCTCCTGGACGGTCTGCTCCCTTACGCCTCACCCGGGTCGGCCCAGTACCGGCTCCCCGGCCGGGCCAGTCACTCCGGCCCCTGGTCCGACGGCCTCGAGGGCTACGCACGTTCCTTCCTGCTCGCCGCCTTCCGTATCGCGGGATCCGGCGGCAGGGCCGGTCCCGCGCTGATCGAGCGGTACGCGGCCGGGCTCGCCGCCGGGACGGACCCGCACGGCCCGGACCGGTGGCCGCCCATCACCGACCGGGGCCAGCCCATGGTCGAGGCCGCGTCCGTCGCGATCGCCCTGCACGAGACGCGCCCATGGATCTGGGACCGCCTCGACGACTCCGTACGCGGTCGCGTCGTCGACTGGCTGAGCGGCTTCATCGGCGCGACGGTCAACGACTCCAACTGGCGGCTCTTCCAGGTCATCACGGAGGAGTTCCTCGCCTCGGTCGGCGCCCCGCACAGCCGGGACGAGATCGACGCGGGGCTGGCGCGGCTGGGGGACTGGTACCGGGGGGAGGGCTGGTACACGGACGGCGACGGCCGCAAGTTCGACTACTACAACGCCTGGGCCCTGCACCTGTACCCGGTGCTGTGGGCGCGCGTCGCCGGATCGCGGGCCGACCCGGAACTGGTGGCCGAACACCGGGCCAGGCTGGCCGCGTTCCTCGGCGTCCACCAGTACTTCTTCGGCTCGGACGGCGCCCCCGTGCACCAGGGCCGCTCCCTCACCTACCGCTTCGCGACCGCCGCCCCCCTGTGGGCGGGAGCCCTCGCCGACGCGACCCCGCTGGCACCGGGTCTGACCCGACGCCTCGCCTCCGGAGCCCTGAAACACTTCGCCGAACGCGGCGTGCCCGACGAGAAGGGGCTGCTGTCCCTCGGCTGGTACCGCCCCTTCCTCCCGGTCACCCAGCGCTACTCGGGACCCGCCTCCCCGTACTGGGCGAGCAAGGCGTTCCTGGGTCTGCTGCTCCCCGCCGACCACCCGGTGTGGACGGCCCCTGAGGAGCCGGGCCCGGTCGACACGGCCGATGCGTGCGTGGCGCTGCCCGTCCCGGGCTGGCTTGTGCAGTCGACGGCCGCCGACGGCGTCGTACGCCTGGTGAACCACGGCAGTGACCGGCTGCCGCCCCCGCCCGCACCGGACGAGGACAGCCCGCACTACACGAGGTTCGCCTACGCCAGCGCGGCCGCGCCCGACACCCAGGGGGCCGGGATCGACAACCACCTCGCGCTGGTCGCGGCGGACGGCACGGAGTCCCGGCGCGGCCGGATCCATCCGCTGGGCGCGGTCGGGCGCCGCGCCGCCTCCTGGCACTCGGCACATCTGGCGGGCGCCGAGCACCGCATCGAGACGACCAGTGTGGTGCACGGTCCGTGGGAGGCCCGGGTGCACCGGGTGGCGGGGCCGCGGGGCGCGGTCGTACGCGAAGGGGGGTGGGCGCTGGCCGACGACGCCGGGCCGTTGGAGGAGGGCACCGGGCCCGGATGGGCGCGGGCGCGACGCCCGGACGGGCTGACGAGCGCGGTGGTCGGGCTGCTCGGCTGGGACGCGTCGGGGGACGGCCTGGTCGCGCGGGCCCGGGGCGCCAACGCCTATGGGGTCCATTCGGCGACTCCCCATCTCGCGCTGCCCGTTCACCCCGGTGGGGTCCATCTCCTCGTCACCTTGGTGGTCCTCGGCCAGGATCCCGAACTCGCCGGTGCGAGCGCCCGGGTCACGAGCGGGGGCGGGGTTCTGATCCGCTTTCCGGACGGGTGGGAGGAGGAACTGACGGGGGGCCTTGCCGGTGCGGCGTTTCCGGTGGCTCCGGCAGGTCCGCCAGCGGCGGAAACCGGCTGAGCAGGCACGCGGCGCGCAGGAGGCGGTGGACGCGGGGCCCGTCGGAGACGACGCGGAGCCGTCCGCCGCGCTCCCGCGCCCTCGTCTCGGCGCGGCACAGTACGCGCAGGGCCGAGCAGTCGAAGAAGGCGACCCGGCGCAGATCGACCAGCACGTCCGGTTCGTCCCGGTCCGTCGCGGCCGACAGATGCTCGGCCAGCGCGGCCGCCGTCGCGATGTCGATCTCTCCCGTCACCTCGACCACGGTGAACGGACCGCGCGGATAGCTGTGGGCGTAGGGGTTGGTCGAAGCAAGCCCGGAATCTGCGAGGGTCATTTGATCTCGCTAGCTACCCCGGCCTGGACGGAAACATCCTCAGGTAGCCGTGGACACGAAATTTCCTCACTCGAACGGGTGAATATTGGGTGCGGTGTATTGACTGGGGGTGCCGAGGTGGCCGGGGTGCCGTAGCCGTGGGGCATGAGTGTTCTCGCCGAGTGGGACCGACGACTGTTCACGCGGGTGGCCGCGGCGCGGGTGCCGGGCGCGGATCCGGCGCTGCGGCGGCTCAGCCGCTCCGCCGATCACGGACGGCTGTGGCTGGCCACGGCGGCCGGCCTCGCGCTCGTCGGGCGCCGGGCGTCCCGCCGGGCGGCTCTGCGGGGCGTGGGTTCGCTCGCGATCGCCTCGCTGACCGTCAACACCGCCGTGAAGTGGAGCACCCGGCGATCCCGTCCGCTGCTGGAGCATGTGCCGTCGATCCGGCACCTCAAGCGTCAGCCGCACACCACCTCCTTCCCCTCCGGCCACTCCGCCTCGGCCGCGGCGTTCGTCACCGGGGTCGCGCTGGAGTCGGCCGGACTCGGAGCCCTGGTCGGGCCCTTCGCGGCCGCCGTCGCCTTCTCGCGGGTGTACGTCGGGGTGCACTACCCCGGGGACGTGCTGGCCGGGGTGGCGATCGGCGTCGGAGCCGCCGCGCTCACCTGCCGCTGGTGGCCGCCGCGCCCCGCGCTCCCGGCGTGCGAGCGGCCCTCGGTGTCCGCGCCCGCGCTGCCCGACGGTGAGGGACTCGTCGCTCTCGTCAACGCCCGGGCCGGGACGGGGTCGCCCGGTACATCGGTGCCGCCCGCCGAACGGCTGCGCGCACTGCTGCCCCGGGCCGAGCTGGTCGAGTGCGGCCCGGACGACGACTTCGCCACGCTGCTGGAGCGGGCGGCGGAGAGGGCCCTGGAGCGGGCGGGGGAAGCGGGCGGTGTCCTCGGTGTGTGCGGGGGCGACGGCAGTGTCAACGCGGCCGCTCGTGCGGCGGCCGGGCGGGGGCTCGCGCTCGCGGTGTTCCCCGGCGGCACCCTCGACCACTTCGCCCAGGACGTCGGCGTGCGGGATTTCGAGGACACCGCCGTAGCGCTCGCGCGGGGCGAAGCGGTGGCCGTGGACTTCGGCGTAGCGTGGTCGGGGGCCGGACAAGCGGTGCGGTTCCTCAACACCTTCAGCATCGGCCTGTACCCCGAACTCGTGCGGGTTCGTGAGCACTTGGAGGAACGCTGGGGCAAGTGGCCGGCGGCGGCCGGCGCTCTCGTGCGAGTGCTGCGCACCGCGACCCCCGTCGAGCTGAGCCTCAACGGACACCGCCGCCGTCTGTGGCTGCTCTTCGCCGGCAACGGCCGCTACGAGCCCCAGGGCTTCGCCCCCACCTGTCGGCCCCGCCTGGACGACGGACTGATCGACCTGCGCCTGATCGACGGCGAACGCCGGCTCGCTCGCACCCGGGTGATCGTCTCCACGCTCGCCGGTACGCTCGGCCGGTCCCGGGTCTATGGCACGGAGGTGGTGCCATGGGTCGAGCTGGCGGGGATCAGGGGTGCGGACACACTCGCATACGACGGTGAAGTCGGCTCCGCGCCACAGGTGTTGCGGCTGGAGAAGGAGCGGCGGGCGCTCGTCGTGTACCGGCCCCGCGCACCGCGCGACGAGCTGGCGCGCAGGGCCCGGCCGGCCGCCGCGACCGCCCGCCGCCGCAGACGCGACAGGGGCCGCCGACTCCCTGCAGACGGCGACCCCTCGGCCGGTGGGTGATCACACGGGGCTTACATGTGGACGACCCGCGCGGCGTCCGGGTCCGCGTCCAGGGTTCCGCGGCGGTAGAGCAGGAAGGTGATCACCGCGCCGGCGGCGAAGAAGCCCGCCGACCACCAGAAGGCGGTGGTGTAGCTCTCGATCGTCGCCTGTGCCTGGACCAGCTTGCTGGTCGCGTCCTTGCCGGCCAGATAGCTCGTCGCGGCGCTCGCGGCCAGCGTGTTCAGCAGCGCCGTACCGATCGAACCGCCCACCTGCTGCATGGTGTTGACCGTCGCGGAGGCCACACCCGCGTCCTCCGCGGCGATCCCGCTGGTGGCCAGCGACATGGCGGGCGGCATCACGATGCCGAGGCCCGCGCCGATCAGCAGCAGCTGCGGCAGTACGGCGGTCGAGAAGTCCGAGGCCACACCTATGCCGGTCAGCCAGGCCATGCCGCCCACCGCGATCGCGAAGCCCGCCGGGATGACGACCTTCGGCCCGATCCGCGGCACCAGGACGGTGGTGGAGACCTGAGCCATGATCATCAGGGCCGCCATCATCGGCAGGAACGCCACACCCGTCTTGGTGGGGCTGAAGCCCAGGTTCAGCTGCAGGTAGTAGGTGAGGAAGAGGAAGACGCCGAACATGCCCGCGCCGGTGATCAGAACGGTGACGAAGGACGCGGCACGGTTGCGGTCGAGCAGCACGCGCATCGGCAGCAGCGGGTGCTCGGCTCGGGTCTGCCACCAGGCGAACGCGCTCAGCAGGACGCCACCAGCGATGAGGAAGCCCCAGGTCTGGGGCGAACTCCAGTCGTGCGTCTCGGCGTTGGAGAAGCCGTAGACGAGGGCGAAGAGACCGGAGGAGACGAGCAGTGTGCCCGGCAGGTCGAGCTTGGAGTTCGCCGCGTCATGGTGATTGCTCAGCAGTACCCAGCCGCCGGCGAAGGCGACGACCGCGAAGACGAGGTTGACGAACAGCGTCCAGCGCCAGTCGAGTGCGTCGGTCAGTACACCGCCGAGCAGGAGGCCCACCGCGCCACCGGCGCCGGCGATCGCGCCGTAGACGCTGAACGCCTTGGCGCGCTCCTTGGCGTCGGTGAACGTCGTGTTCAGCAGTGAGAGCGCGGCGGGCGCGAGCAGCGCGCCGAAGACGCCCTGCAGGGCGCGCGCGGTGACCAGCATCCCGAAACTGGTGGAGGCGCCGCCGAGCACCGAGGCTCCGGCGAATCCCGCGATACCGATGAGGAAGGCGGGCTTGCGCCCGAAGAGGTCGGCGATGCGTCCGCCGAGCAGCAGCAGGGAGGCGAAGGCCAGTGAGTACGCCGTGACGATCCACTGCCGGTTGCCGTCGGAGAAGCCGAGGTCCGCCTGGGCGGAGGGGAGGGCGATGTTCACGATGGTGGCGTCGAGGACCACCATCAGCTGCGCGATGCCGATGATCGCGAGGATCCACCATCGCTTCGACGATGGAGTGGACGAGCCGTCCACGGTGTCCTTGCGGGCACCTTCGGTCAGGGTCTGGGACATGCGAGAACCACTCCAGGGAAGTCGCTCAGGGGTTACGGGATGACGAAGTTGTAAACGAAACCGTTTCGTACACATCGACAGTAGACCACCCTCAGCGAAACGGCAACGTTTCGCTGAGGGGGTGAGGTGGGCGTCACAGCGGCGGCCGGACCGGCCGGCTTCGGCATGTATGCCTTGACAGGAATATAACCAGCGAGGCATATTGAAGCCGTGTCCGACGCCGCCCTCTGGACCGCCCTCGCAGACCCCCACCGTCGCGAGATCGTCGCGCTACTCCTTGAGCGTCCGCGGCCGGTCGGAGAGATCGTGGAGGCGTGCGGTCTGAGTCAGCCGAGCACGTCGAAGCATCTGCGGGTACTCCGGGACGCGGGCCTGGTGCGCGTACGACAGGACGCGCAACGCCGTGTCTACGCCCTCGACCCGGCCCCGATCGCCACACTCGACGCCTGGCTGACCCCGTACCGGAAGCTGTGGAACGAGAGCCTGGATGCCCTCGGCCGCCGCCTGGACGAGACGGCGGGGGAGCCGTCGGACCCCCCGGAAGATCCCACCCCTAAGGACTGAGCCACATGTCCGCCGAACCCACCGCCCTCACCGGCACCTACCTCACCCTCGACGACGGCCGCCCCGCCGTTCGCTTCAGCCGCACCTACGACCACCCCATCGACCGCGTCTGGCGCTTTGCGACCGACCCGGACGAACTGGCCGAGTGGTTCCCCTCCCGGGCGGAGATCGAGCTGCGCCCCGGCGGCGCCATCACGTTCAGCGGCGACCCGAACATGCCCGAGTCCACGGGCCGGGTCCTCGCCGTCGCCCCGCCCCGGCACCTCTCCTTCGACTGGGGCGGCGACGAACTCCGCTTCGATCTCGAGGCCCTGGAGGAGAAGCGCACCCGCTTCACCCTCACCCATGTCCTCGCGGCCGAGAACACCGCCGCCCGCAACGGCGCCGGCTGGGAGGTGTGCCTCGCCGCCCTCGACACCAAGGCCCGGGGCGAGCGCTTCGAGGGCCCCCACGCAGGGGCCACCGCGCCCTGGAAGGAGATCTACGCCCGCTACGTCGAGGCCGGAGTTCCGTCCGGCGCCCCGGTGCCGGGAATGGACTGACGACCGCCCCGATGGGCGGCCTTCAGGCCAGCTGCCGCCGCACCAGCTCGTGCAGCCGGCCGCCCGTGTCCGCGAGCAGGTGCGCGGGCGGGCCCTGCTGGGCGACCCGGCCGTCCTCCATCACGATGACGCGGTCCGCGTCCATCACCGTGGACAGCCGGTGCGCGATCACGATCCGGGTGGCGTTGAGCGCCCGGGTGCTCTCGATGACCGTGCGCTGGGTCTCGTTGTCGAGCGCGCTGGTCGCCTCGTCGAAGAAGAGGATGCGCGGGCGGCGGATCAGCGCCTGGGCGATCATCAGGCGCTGGCGCTGGCCGCCGGAGATCGCCCCGCTGCCGGAGACGATGGTGTGCAGCCCCATCGGCATCCGCTTGATGTCCTCGGCCAGGCCCGCCATCTCCGCCGCCGCCATCGCCTCCTCGGGCGTGTACGGCTCGGTGCCGCAGATGCAGTCCAGGATCGAGCCGGTGAACGGCTGCGCGTGCTGGAGCACCACACCGCACTGACGGCGTACGGCGGACTGGTCGAGCGCCCCCAGATCCTGGCCGTCGTAGAGCACACTGCCCGAGACCGGCTTGTCGAAGCCGATGAGCAGCCGCAACAGCGTGGACTTTCCGCAGCCGCTGGGGCCGACGATCGCCACGAACTCGCCGGGCTTGATGTCGAACGACACGTCGTCCAGGACCAGCGGGCCGTCGTCGGTGTACCGGAAGGACAGCCGCCGGGCCTCGATCGCGCCGGACAGCACCCCGGGGCGGGTGCTCGCGACCCGCACCTCCGGCGTGGCGTCGAGCACCGGCTTGATCTCCTCGAACATCGGCAGCGCGGCCGCCGCCGACACGAACGCGCCGGTCACCTGGGTGACCGAGGTCAGCAGCATCGTCATCGACGTGCTGAAGGTCAGGAAGTCGGCGGCCGACAGCGAGCCGCGGGCCGGACCCGCGAGCAGCATGAACATCAGCAGCGAGCACAGCGGCAGATACACCGCGCCCATCACCGTCGTGAGGTTCTTGATGCGGCCGACCTTCTGCTGGAGCTCACGGCTGCGCGCGAACTCGCCCGCCCAGGCGGCGTACGCGTAGTTCTCGGCCGCCGCCACCCGCAGCTTGGGCAGGCCGCGCAGGGTCTGGAACGCCTGGTTGTTCAGCTTGTTGCTGAGCACGACCAGGCGGCGCTGCCACCGCACCTGCCACAGGCCGAGCCCGAGGAACGCGGCCGCGATGACGACCAGCATGCCGATCGCGGCGAGCGCCAGGGGCACGCTGTACCAAAGGAGCAGCCCCAGGTTCATCGCGCCGACCGTGGCCGCCTGTGCGAGCGTCGGTCCGACGCCCGCGAGGAGGCGGCGGATCGCGCTGATACCCATGGCGGCGCTGGCCAGCTCACCGGTCGAGCGGGACGTGAAGAACTTCGTGGGCAGCCTCAGCAGCCGGTCCCACACGGCCGGTTGGAGGGTCGCCTCGATCCGCCCCTCCATCCGCAGCAGCGTGAGGTTCTGCAGCAGCATGAACGCCGCCGACACGATGCTGGTGACCATGATGGCCAGACAGACCTGCACGATCAGGCCGTGCTGCGCCTTGGGCACGTATTCGCCGAGCACCTTGCCGGTGGCGATCGGCACCAGCGCGCCGATCGCGACGGTGACGAGACCGCTGATCGCGAGGTTGCGCAGATCGCCGCCCGTGCCCTGGAGGCAGAACCGCAGCAGCCGCAGCGGGCTCATCTTCCGCTCGGGCAGCGGACGGTAGAACATCACGGCCCGAGGCTCGAACTCCGGCGCGTTGGCCTTCTCGACCGGGGTCTCCCGCCCCGACGACGGCTGTACGGCCACGTATCCGCCGCGCCGCCACAGCAGCGCGACCGGGGAGCCCGACACGGCACGGTGGCCCACCAGCGGGCCGATGTTGTCGCGCCACCAGCGCCCGTCGAGGCGTACGGCACGGGTGCGGACACGCGAGGCGAGCGCGATCCGCTCCACCGGGTCCAGCCGGTCGCTCTCCGTGCCGCTCTGCGCCGACTCCGCGAGGGTGATCCCGCAGGCGCGGGCGACCAGCTTGCAGGCCGCGTACGTGGCATCCGCGTCGGCCGCCGTCGGGCGCTTCGACGACTTGCCGATCGACGCCAGCAGGGTCCGGTCGGCCTGGGCGCGGACCGCCTCGCCCGCCTTGATGCCCGCCGCCGTACGGTCCTCGTGGCTGGCCTCCAACTGCTCGATCCAGCGGTCGAGCGTGGACAGCAGCCGGTGCTGCTGGCTGACCATGCCCTGCCAGACACCGGAGTCCATCAGCAGGTCGGCCGCCGCTTCCGCGCCGTACAGGGAGCCGTACTGGACGCTCCCGGGCGGCACCTGCATCCAGAAGACGTCGTCGTCGGTGAGCGCGGCGGCGTTCTCCGTGGCCATCGGGGCCTGGAAGAGGATGGAGAGGCTGCGACCGACGCCGAGGGCGAGGGCGTACTCCAGTGGGCTCGACGTCGGCGGTACGTACTGGGCGTTGCCGTACTCGTCGTAGGACCAGGTCTGGGTGTCGACGGGCTGGTACAGCTCGCGCAGCACGATCCGGCGCACCACACAGTCCCGCAACGGCCGCCCCACGAGCGTGTGCTGGGGCCCGACGACCGGGCCGAGCAGCAGGGAGCCGGCTTCGAGGCGGCCGAGGTGGTGCCAGTGGCCCTGCTGGATGGCGTCGACCGCGAACAGGTCCATGGCGCCCGCCGCCACCAGCCACAGGACCTGCGGTCCTTCCAGATCGAGGCGGCCGAGGCCGGAGCAGTCGACCGGCGTACCCATGCCGCCGAGCGCGCCGAGAACGAGGTCTCCTTCGCGTGCGCCCTCGTGAACCGTGGTCATCTCATCGCTCCTTGACCAGCTCGGCGTAGGGACCGCCGGCCGCCACCAGGGCGTCGTGCCGCCCGCGTTCCACGATCGTGCCGTGCTGGAGCACGACGATCTCGTCACTGTCGCGCACGGTGCTGAGCCGGTGCGCGATCACCACACAGGCGCAGCCGCGCTTGCGCAGGTTGTCGATGACGGTCTGCTCGGTTTCGGCGTCCAGCGCGCTGGTCACCTCGTCGAGGACCAGGATGCTGGGCCTGCGCACCAACGCCCGTGCGATCTCCAGGCGTTGACGCTGGCCACCGGAGAAGTTGCGGCCGTCCTGCTCGACCCGGCTGTGGATGCCACCGGGGCGACGCGTGATCACGTCGTACAGCGCCGCGTCCTCCAGCGCCGCGACGACGGCGTCGTCCGGGATCGACGGATCCCACAGCGCCACGTTGTCGCGAACCGTCCCCTCGAAGAGGAACACGTCCTGGTCGACGAAGGAGACGGAGGCGGCGAGCGCGCCGCGCGGGATGTCCTCCAGCCGCTGACCGTCGATGCGGATGGTGCCCTCCCACGGGGCGTACAGGCCCGAGATCAGCCTGGAGACCGTGGACTTCCCGCTGCCCGAGCCGCCGACCAGCGCGACCTGCTGGCCCGGGCCGACCGTCAGCGAGAAACCGGTCAGCAGGGGCTTGTCGAGCGGGCTGTAGCCGAACGTGATGTTCTCCAGCTCGACATGGCCCTGCAGCCGGCGGGTGGACTCGCCACTGCCCGAGCGGGCGTAGAGCGGGTCGGTCTGGAAGTTCTCGACGTCCTTGAGACGGGCCACGTCGGCGGCGAAGTCCTGGATGCGGCCCGCCACACCGTTGAGCCGGGTGAGCGGCGCGGTGAAGCGGGTCACCAGGGCCTGGAAGGCGACCAGCAGACCGACCGAGATATGGCCCTCGACCGCCCGCATACCGCCGATCCAGAGAATCAGCGCGGAGTTGAGCGTGGCCAGGGTCGGTGCGACCACGCCCAGCCAGGCGCTGGGCACCCCGAGGCGCTGCTGCTCCTCCAGGGTGGTCGCGTGCTGGCCCGCCCACTTGCGGAAGTAGCCGTCCTCCCCGCCGGTCGCCTTCATCGTCTCGATCAACTGGAGGCCGGTGTAGGCGGTGTTGGTGAGGCGCGCGTTGTCGGCGCGCAGCTTCGCCGTACGGGTCGCGCGCAGCCGGATCACCACGCGCATCGCGACCACGTTGAGCAGCGCCACACCGATGCCCACGGCCGTGAGCTGCGGGTCGTACGTGTAGAGGAGTACCGCGTACAGGACGACCACGACCGCGTCCACACCCGCCGCCGCGAGGTCGCGAGCCAGGGTCTCGGCCACCGCGTCGTTCGACTGGAGCCGCTGCACCAGGTCGGCCGGGCTGCGCTGGGAGAAGAAGGTGACGGGCAGCCGCAGCAGATGGCGCAGGAAGCGGGCGCTGGAGAGGGTGGAGGAGATGATCCGGCCGTGCAGCAGGTTCGCCTGCTGAAGCCAGGTCAGCACGACGGTCAGCGCCACACAGGCGCCCATCGACGCGAACAGCACGCCCAGCAGCGAGGTCCGGCCGCCGATCAGGTACGTGTCGATGTACGTCCGGCTCAGCGCGGGCACCGCCGCGCCGACCGCGACCAGCAGTAGGCTCGCCAGCACGGCGGCGGGCATCGTGCCCGAGGTGCCGCGCAGCCGGGCCGGCATGGCGCCCAGGACGCCCGGTTTGCGGCCGCCCTTGCGGAAGTCGGGCCCGGGCTCCATGACCAGCACCACGCCCGTGAAGCTGGTGTCGAAGTCCTCCATCGGCACGAAACGGCGGCCCTTGCCGGGGTCGTTGATGTGCACGCCGCGCCGTCCGAAGCGGCGGCCCATGCCGTCGTAGACGACGTAGTGGTTGAACTCCCAGAACAGGATCGCGGGCGCCTGCACCTCGGCGAGCGCGGCCGTGTCCATCTGCATGCCCTTGGCCGTGAGGCCGTAACTGCGCGCCGCCTTCAGGAGGTTGCTGGCCCGGGAGCCGTCCCGGGAGACACCGCACGCGATGCGCAGCTCTTCGAGGGGGATGTGCCGGCCGTAGTGGCCGAGCACCATGGCGAGGGAGGCGGCGCCGCACTCCACGGCCTCCATCTGGAGGACGGTGGGGGTGCGGACCGTCTTTCCCGTCGCCTTGGGGACGGTGCGCTTGGGCGGCGCGGCGCGGCGTCTGCTCCGGGTGTCTGGTGCGGTGGTCACGGCAGGAGCCAATCGACGGGGCGCTGATCGGCCAGGCGGATCGAACCCGTGGCCAGAGTCATGGAGGTGAGCGCGAACGGCGGCCCGTCCGCCGAGGACCACTTCAGACCGCTCTTCGTCGCGGCGGAGCGGTCCAGACGGACCAGGACGGCCACCGGCCGGCCCTTCTTGGTGAACTGCTCGCCCAGTTGGCTGTCACCGAGGAAGGAGGAGATCTGCTGGGAGGTCTCTACGCTCCTGCCGACCGCCTTCACATGCCCGCGCAGCACTCCGTACTGCTGGGTCGGCACCGACTGGACGGTGAGGTCGACCGCGGCGTTCGCGGGGATGGTGGCGGCGCTCTCGGCGGGCACGTACACCGTCGCGTAGAGCGGGTCATCGGCGTGGGCGACCTTCTCCACGGCGGCGACGTTCGCACCGGTCGAGATGATCGCGCCGATGGTGGCGGCGAGCGCGGTGACGCGGCCCGCGGCGACCGTGCGGACGACGGTCGTGCCGCCCTGCGCTGTACGGACCTTGAGCACAGGCGCGTTCGCGGGCAGTCGCTCACCCTCCTGGGCGACGACCTCGGTGACCTGCCCGGCGACGGGGCTCTGCAGGACGTAACTGCCCTCGCCGTGAGTGAGGACGGCGGGCGCGCTCACGGTGGACGCCACCGTGCCCGTGACAGCCCAGACGGACGCCGCCGCCATGACGGCCACCGTCACCGACAGGGCGAGCCAGCCCTGGGGGCGTGCGAAACGGACCGGAAGGTCGAGCTCTTCGGGCGACTGCAGCTTGGCGAGGGCCTGTTGGCGGAACTGCACGGGACTTCCCTCACCTGTTCGAGAGGTTTACGGCATCCGAGAGGTCCCGGAACCGGGGGGTGGTTCCGGGACTCAACGGCACTGAAACGCGATCAGAGACCGGCGACCAGGCCCGTGACCGGGGCGGTGTTCAGACCGGTGACACCCTCGACGGTGCCGACGGCCGTGTTCACCAGGCCGGAGACCGGGGCAACGCCGTCGACCAGGCCGGAGACGGTGCCAACGGCGTTCAGCGACAGGCCGCCGGAGACGTTGTCGAGGTCGGCGTCCGAGATCTCGGCGGTCTCAACACGGGGGGTGGAGTTCATGATGGAACTTCCCTTCGTATGGATATTCATAAGGGGGAGAGCGGCCCCCCTCTGGGGACAGATGACGGCCGCCACCGCGGGGCGCGGCACCCGATTCCGGGAGCCGTGCGGCGCCCGTTGCCGGGAGCCTTGCTGCGACCTCCGCGGTGCAACGGATCAAAGCACGCTCGCGGCACACGCATCCAATCAACCAGGGCTCTCACCTGCGAACTTGAGCACGGCGGGGGCTCAACCGTGCAGGTGTGCGCACGCCTCGGGAGCCAGTTCTTCACATGCTGCACGGCATTGTTCCGTCCCCGCGCTTGCCGCCCCGCGGCCGAAAGGGACACTCCCACCGCAATGGCGCGGAGGGGGGCGCGCGACTGTGTAGATCCGCTGTCCACCGTGACGCGCCTGCGTATTCGATGTGCAGATTCCCTGAAGCCGCGATTCCGTTCCAGTCGAGGGACGGACCGTCACCGTTCGGTGGCGGAACGTGTCGTCCGGGTCCGTTGTCGCCCCGGACTCAGCCCAGGAGCGCGTACACGGTGCTCGCGCGCGCCGCGATCTCCCCGGAGCCGTCGGCGGTCATCGTGATGTCGGCGAAGGCCATCCGGCGGCCCAACTTGGTGAGGACCGCCTCGATGAACACGTCCGCCTCCGTCACCGCGCGCTGGAAGCTGGTGGACTGCTGAACCGTCGTCATGGGGACGAAGGCGCCGCGCGCGGCCGACACCGCGATCACGGTCGCCGTGTCGGCCGCCGCCATCAGCGCCTGCCCCGACAGGGAGCCACCCTCCCGCGAGAGCCGCGCGGACCAGGGCAGCCGCAGCACCGCACGGCCCTCACCCAACTCCGCCACCGACAGGCCCAGATCGAGCACCCAGGGAGCGAAGTGCGAGGAGAGGATCTTGTCGGCTTCGGCGAGGTTCAGAGTCATACGGGGCATTGTTCCCCGCTCACTCGGCGTAAAGGCCCGATTGCCTCGTAATCCATGTCTTTGGCCGAACCAACTCTTCTCTTTTTTAAACGCAGTTGAACAACCCTCGGGGCTCACGCGTATCAACAGGCATCCAGGCGCCCCCCAGTCAGCCGCCGGACGGTGGCCTCGACCCCGTCCCCAGGAGGTCAAAGAGTTGAGTCACAAAAGGATTCCCAAGCGCAAGGCCGCGATCGCTGTTGGAGGCGTTGCGGCGCTCGGAGCGGCGGCTCTGCTGCTGCCCAACGCCAACGCCTCGCAGACCGACGCGAAGGACGCCGCTCCCAAGGTGCTGAAGTCCGCGGACGCCTCGGACCTGGCTTCGCTCATCGCCTCCCAGATCGGTGAGGCCTTCGGAGGCGCGTACTACGACGCCTCGAAGCAGCAGGTCATCATCAATATCGTCGGCAACAACAGTAATGTGGTCAACGAGATCAAGAAGGCTGGCGCCGTTCCCCGCAGCGTCGACAACAGCATGTCCAAGCTGACGACCGCGGCCAAGACGCTCAAGACCGACGCGACCATCCCCGGCACCGCCTGGTCCATCGACCCCAAGACGAACCAGGTCCAGGTCACCGCCGACAGCACCGTCACGGGTGCGAAGTGGGCCAAGCTGACGTCGACCGTCGACTCTCTCGGTTCAGGTGTCGCCACGGTCAAGAAGTCCGCCGGTACGTTCAAGACGTTCGTGTCGGGCGGTGACGCCATCTTCGCCCAGACGGATGCCGGCGGCGTCCGCTGCTCCCTCGGCTTCAATGTCACAGCGAGTGATGGTGCCCCCGCCTTCCTGACCGCCGGGCACTGCGGTGTCGCGGCCAAGCAGTGGTCGGACTCGCAGGACGGCCAGCCGATCGCGACCGTCGACCAGGCCACCTTCCCCGGTGCCGGCGACTTCTCCCTCGTGAAGTACGACGACCCCAACACGCAGACGGCGAGCGAGGTGAACGTCGGCAACGGGAAGACCGTCCAGATCACGCAGGCGGCGGACGCCACGGTCGGTCAGCAGGTCCTCCGGATGGGAAGCACCACCGGTCTGCACGACGGCTCGGTCACCGGTCTCGACGCCACGGTCAACTTCCAGAGCGAGACCGACCCCAACGGCGTGGACACCGTCACCGGTCTCATACAGACCGATGTGTGCGCCGAGGCGGGTGACAGCGGCGGCTCCCTGTTCACGCAGGACGGCAGCGCGATCGGCCTGACCTCCGGCGGCAGCGGTGACTGCACCGTCGGCGGCGAGACCTTCTTCCAGCCCGTGACCGCCGCGCTCCAGGCGACCGGCGCGACGCTCGGCGCCGGCGATGCGGGTGCCGGTGACGCGAGCGCCGCGGCGACCGACCCGGCCGCGACCGACCCCGCGGCCACCGACCCCGCGGCCACCGACCCGGCGGCGACCGACCCCGCGGCCACGGACCCGGCGGCGACCGACGACCCGGCCGCGGGCGACCAGTCCGGGACCGGCGACGAGCAGCCCAGCACCGGTATGGACGCCGGCTCCGGCCTGGTGACCAGCACCCCGTGACACCGGTGACCACGAGCCACTGACCCGGCCGTGCCGACACGGCCCGGTCGGCAGTGGAAGGGTCCGGCCCTCCGGCGGGAGGGCCGGACCCCACCGCGTTCCGGCACTGCTCGCGAGAGCGCCGGACCCCGCGGGGTCCCGATTACCGCTCAGTGATACCTCTCAGTCGTGCGGAAGCGCCCGCAGCAGAAGCAGCGCCACGTCGTCGAGCCGCTCCTGCGTCACCGCCCCGCCCTGTTCGACGAGAGCGTCGGCCAGCGCGTTCAGCGACAGGCCACCGGCCTCGGTGAGTTTCCGCCCGAAGTCGGCCAGGGCGTCCTCGATGTCCACACCGGGGGACTCGATCAGACCGTCGGTGTAGAGGGCGAGGACCGAACCGGGGGCGAACGGGACCTCGGTCGTCGGATAGGTGGCGGCCGCGTCGATCCCCAGCAGTGGCCCACCGGCCAGGTCGAGCACCCGGACCCGCCCGTCCGGCCGCAGCAGCAGCGGAGGCGGATGACCCGCGCGCGACATGACGGCCACCTCGCGCGCCGGGTCGAGACGCAGATAGAGACAGCTCGCGAACAGCTCGGCCCCCAGGTCGATCAGCAGCCGGTTGGTGCTGCGCATGACCTCCTCCGGCGGCTGACCGACGGTTGTGTACGCCCGTACGGCTGTGCGGATCTGCCCCATCAGGCCCGCCGCCGTCACGTTGTGACCCTGCACATCACCGATGACCGCCGCGGCCAGACCGTGCGAGGGCATCAGGTCGTAGAAGTCCCCGCCGATCTCCATCCCCTGGGTGGCCGGGAGATAGCGCGCGGCCGCCTCGATCGAGGGCAGCGACGGCAACGAGTGCGGCAACAGCGCGGCCTGCAGACCGTGCGCCAGCTGGAGCTTGGCGTCGTAGAGCAGGGCCCGCCCCAGGGCCTGCGCGATCAGACCGCTCAGGCTCGTCAGCACCGCCCGCTCCTCCGCCGGGAAGGTGTGCGGCCTCGCGTAGGCGAGGACGCAGGTGCCCACCGGACGCCCGGAGGCGATCAGCGGCAGATACGCCCACGCCGCCATACCGTCGGGTGTCGCGCTCAGGGACGGGTAGAGCCGCTCCAGCTGCTGACGGGAGTCGAAGAAGGCCGGCAGCCCGGTCTTCAGCGCCTGGGCACCCGGGGTCTGCGCGTTCAGCGGCACCCCGTGCCAGCGCTCCACGATGTGCGGGTCCGCGTACCCCCGGTGGCCGAGCACACGCAGTCGGCCGGATCGCGAGCCGAGGAGGACCAGTGCCTTGCTTCCCACGGCGGGCGCGATCTCGTCCGCCACCAGCTGCACCACGTCCTCCACGCCCACGGCCTGCGTGAGCGCCCCGGCCAGGCCCAGCACCTGGGAGATGGTCACCAGGCGCGGGGTGTCGTCATCCTCGTGCCGAGGCCCGGCGCGCGCCATCTCGGCCACCGCGCGGGCCCGGGAGATGCGCACGCTCAGTCCCGTCGTACTCGGATAGAGCCGGAACGACAGCCAGTCGCCGGGCGGCCGCAGCGCCACGAACGACGTCACGTGCTGGCTGATCAGCGCGGCCCGGTAGCGGTCCTCGTAGACGGGGTCGTTGAGCCAGGGCACCGATGCCCACAGGTGGGTGCCCAGCAGCCCGCTGACCGGGACGCCGAGCATGTCCGCCGTCGCGGCGTTGGCGAAGCTGATCCGGCCGTTCAGATCCAGCGCACACATCCCGTACGGCAGTCGCGCCACCATCCGCACCGCCTCCACCGTGGCGAGTGTGCCGAGCGTGCCGGTGGCCGGTGCCGTGGACGGCGCCAGCAGATCGGGCTCGGGGAGGAGCGGACGCTGCTTGGCCGCCGCCCGCTCCAGACGCAGTGCGAGCCGGGCGCAGGACGCGGTGAGATGGTCGCGTTCCCGGTCGGAGAGCTCCAGGGGATGCGAGCCCGGCCAGGTCACGAAGACAGCGCCGTACACGGTGCCCGCGGTCGCCACCGGGAGGGCGGCGAGTGCGAAGGGGTACGGCAGGACCATGGCGATCCGCGGGAAGCGGCGGGCCATCTCCTCCTCGCCGCCGACCCAGATCAGCCGCCGCTCACGCACCGCCACGGCGACCGGGATCGGCGCGTTGAGGCCCACCCGCTCCCACGGCGCCGCGAACGCCCTGGGCATGCCCGCCATGACCGCCATCTCCAGCACGGGTTCGCCACGCGTCAGCAGGTACACCGCCCCGGAGTGGGCGTGGACCTCGTCCATCATCGACGCAAGTGTCAGCGACAGCAGTGGTCTTCCGACCGGCGTCGGCCGACCCGCCGGCGCCTGCTCGGACCCCTGCCAGCCGGACACGCCGACCACCTCCTCGCAGGGCCGTGCGACGGGCCTCAGGGATCAAGGCTCCCTCGTGACGGCCCTTCCCGCACGGCGAGCGCCACACGCGGCACAGGGTGCCGCTGCCGGGCTCCGCCGCAGGCCCGACGCTCCCGGAACGGTCACAGGGGCTGCGCGACGGTCCCGGAAGCGCTGTAATTGCGGACGTGGTCAGTGAGGGCGCTGCGGAACGCGGAAAGAGAACGCTGCGTGCCGAACTTGCCCTCAAGACGTCCACCCCCGGCCTGGACCCGCGCGAGCGACTGCGCCGCGTTCTCGAACAGGCACTCGTCTTCGCGGGCGCGAGCGTCGTCGCGGTGTACTCGCCCACCGACAGCGGCGACGTGTTGTACCTGTCCGAGTCGGCGGGCGTGCCCAGGACGCTCTACGGCCTGCGCGACAGCTATGTCCTCACCGGCGGCTCCCCGGCGATGGACGCCTACCGCGCGGGCCGGCCGCTGTGGCTCGGTCCGGCGGAGATCGCCGGCTGCGCCGACGCCCGCGGGCTGCCGTCCCAGGACTTCTGGCTGGCGGTCCTGCCGCTGCCGGACGGCGGCTGCCTCGTCGCGGCCGGCGAGCGCCCGGGCGGCTTCGACGAGGAGGACCGGGAGTGCCTGGGTCTGGTCGCCGAGGCCGCCGTCTGCCCCTCGCCCGGTCCGCCGGGTACCCTCACCGCCCGGCCCACCAGCTCGTTCGACCTCGCCATGGACACCGGACACCTGGAGGTCGACAACGAGTTGCTGGAGCTGTTCGGCCTCGACCCGGCCGAGTTCGACGGCAAGGTCGAGAGGCTGCTGTCGATGACCGTCCCCGAGGACCTGCCGACGCTGATGTCCGTGGTGGAGGCGGACCACATGTCCATCGGCGACCGCGAGCTGGAGTTCCGTATCCTCCGGCCCTCCGGGGAGCCGAAGTGGCTCCGGCTGCGCGGCCGCCTCCTGCCCGGCGGAGAGGGGCGCTCGGCGCACCTCGTGGGCACCGTCGCCGACGCGTCCAAGCTGCGTTCCGGTGCCAGCGACGTGGCCCGCGTCCAGCAGCTCGCCGCGGCCCTCGCCACCGCGGGCACCGTCCGGGACGTCGGCCGGGCCGTGGTGGCCGCGCTGCGGCGCCCGCTGCGGGCCGACCGGATCGCCCTCGCCGAGCTGGAGGGCGACCGTCTCGTCGTCACCCTCCTCGACCCGCCCGAACCGGACGCCTGGCCGGAGCTGTGGCGCTCCGAGTGGCGCTCGGAGTGGCCCGACGCGCCCGTACGCGCCATGCCCACACTGGAGGCGGCCCTCAACGAGGGGCGCGCCGTCGTCTGGCCCGCCGGAGCCCCCCTGGAACCGGCGCTCGCCGACGTCGGCCCCGGCGGTCTCGCCATCCTGCCGCTGCCCGCCGGCGGCCGGATGGCGGGTGCCTGTCTGATCGGCTGGGACGACCCGCACGAGTTCGGCCCCGACGAGCGGGCGCTGCTCACCGCGTCCGCGGGCCTCGCGGGCCAGGCCCTGACGCGCGCCCGCGCCTTCGACGCCGAACACGAGCTGGTCGGCATGCTCCAGCGTTCCCTGCTGCCGCGCCGCCTGCCCCGGCTCCCGGGCGCGGTCGCCGTCGCCCGCTATCTGCCCACCACGGCGGGTCTGGAGGTCGGGGGCGACTGGTACGACGTGATTCCGCTGCCCGACAACCACGTCGCCCTCGTCATCGGCGACGTCCAGGGCCACAACGCCCAGGCGGCCACCCTGATGGGCCAGATGCGTACGGCCCTGCGCGCGTACGCCGTCGAGGGCCACCCGCCGGACGTGGTCGTGCAGCACGCCAACCGGCTCCTCATGGACCTGGAGACCGACCTCTTCGTCACCTGCTGCTACGTCGACGTGGACCTGGAGGAGGGCACCGCCTGGTGCGTACGCGCCGGACACCACCCGCCCGTGCTGCGCCACCCGGACGGTACAACGGAGGTCGCCGAGTCCGAGGGCGGACCGCCGCTGGGCGTCGTCACCCAGGCCGACTTCCCGATGAGCCCGCTGCGACTCCAGCTCGGCACGATCCTCGCCCTGACCACGGACGGTCTCGTCGAGTCCGCCGAGGTCGACATCGAGGACGGACTGGACAGACTGGCCGGTGAGCTGGCCGCGTCCGACCCCGCCCACCTCGGAGTGGTGGCCGACGGACTACTCACGGGCGCCAACCGCAGCGACGACGTCGCCCTCCTCCTGATGCGCTACGACGGTATGGCGACGCGCCCGCTGCGGGAGAGCTGGACGGTGTGGCGCGTCCCGGAGGCGGTCCGGCACGCGCGCCGCTTCACCCGCCGTACGCTGCGCTCCTGGGGTGTGCCCGACGACAAGATGGACGGCGTACTCCTCGCCGTCTCCGAACTCGTCACCAACGCCCTCGTGCACACCGACGGACAGGTCAGACTCGACATCACCCTCATCAACCACCGCCTGCGGATCTCCGTCGCCGACACCTCACCCCGTACACCCATCAAGCCCACCAGCATCGGCTGGGAGGCCACCGGCGGCCGCGGCATCCTCCTGGTCGAGGCGATGTCGGCGGTCTGGGGCACCGTGCCGGTCAGCGGCGGCAAGCAGGTGTGGAGCGAAATCTCGCTGGACTGAGGGGGATAGGGTCGGGCGCCTGGTGCTCCTGGGGGTGGGGGCCGGTCCACACACGGGGGCACTGCGCATGGTGAAGACGCCTGAGCGGATATGGGAGGAAGCCGACCTGGCCGCGCGGCGGCTGGCCGGGCTGGCGCTCAACCCCTCCACCCCCGAGGACGTCCTGCTGCGGCTGCTCGCCGACGGTCCGGCGGCGGTACGGATGGTGCTGTGCCGGGACCGGGACCTGCCCGACGCCGTCGTGGACGCGGTGATCGAGCACCCCGACACCTACACCCGCAGCTTCCTCGCCCGCAATCCCCACGTCGGTCCCGCCCAGCGCGTACGACTGATCGACGATCCGGAGTGGTTCGTCCGCGCCCACCTCACCGACGGGCCCCGGATGCCTTTTGGGGTCCGGCCCGAGCCACTGCCCGACGAGGCCGTCGTCCACATGATCAGGACGTACGGGAACGACGAACTCGCCGGTTCCTTCTACCAGCAGATCTCCACCGAGCTGCTGCGGACCATGCACAGGCACCCGGATGCGAAGGTCCGCCACTGGGGATTCGGCGCGTGGGACCAGCTGTCCGCCGACGCGCGGTCCGCGCTGCTGGCGGACCCCGACGCGGGCGTCCGGGACAGGGCGATGCGCCTTACGCGCGAGAAGGATCCGGCCTGGGTGGAGAGCGCGCTGCCCGCCCAGCCCTGCCACGCACGCACCGGCATACTGTGCAACCGACCCCTCACCAGAGCCGTCGTGGACCGCGTCCTGACCGCTCCGGCCGGGGAGAACGAGCGGGCGATGATCGCCTACAACCCCAGCCTCCCCGCCGATGTGGTGGCCCTCCTGGCCGCCGATCCGGATCCGGACGTACGGGAGCGCATCGCGTACCGCGCCGACCTCGGCCGCGCCGAACGCCGTGCGCTCGCCGTGGACCCCGACCCCAAGGTGCGGCTCGCGGTGTCCGTGCACCCGGCGTTGAGCGAGGAGGAGCGGGCCGCGATCGACTACGAGGTGCCCATGGACCGCGGTTTCCGCCACCGGCCCGCACCGTCGGTGCCACGGGACCCCGAGAGCGTCCGCCGGGATGCCCTGTCCGCCCACCCGGTGCTGCGCAGGAGGGCGGCCGGGGTCCACTCGCTCCCGCCGGACCTCGTGGCACGCCTGGCCGACGACGAGGACCTCGGTGTACGCGTCACGCTCGCCCAGAACCATCCCGACGCCCCCGCGGCCCTGCTGCTGCGCAGTTTCCTTGAGTACACCGGTTCCGACCGCGAGCACCTCGCCACCCGGCCGAACTTCCCGACCGTCCGAGTGGCCGACTTCGCCGACCACGAGGACCCCGAGGTCAGGGCCGTGGCCGTGCGTGACCCCGAGACCGCGCCGGCCGTCGTGGAACGCCTCACCAGGGACCCGGACCCCGCCGTCCGGGCCGCGGCGGCCCGCCACCCGAACCTCCCGCGGGCCCGGCTGACGGAACTCCTCGACGACGAGGAGCTGGCCCATCCGGCCGCGGCGAACCCGGCGTTGGAGGTGGCGACGATACGGTGGCTGTCGCGAACGCTCGAGGACCCGGCCGGGTCCTCCGTCGATACGCCGACATGAGCGGTCCGGCCCGCTCGGCTGCTCCAGTTCATCGACTCCGAGGCGTACAGGCCGATGATCGGACGGTAGGTGAACATCGGCCGGGGACGACACGTGAGAAGGAGTATGGGAACCCCACTCACCGTCTCTCCACCGCTGGAGCGGCCCGAAACGCGCGACCGCGGCCAGGTGCTGGGCCTTGACGGGCTCCGCGGTCTTGCCGCGCTGTACGTGTTGCTTTTTCACTGCTGGCTTCTGACCATGCCGGGCTTTCCCGCGAACTCGGGTCCCGCCTGGCTGGGCTGGCTGATGTACGGGCGTCTCGCCGTGGTCTTCTTTCTGGTGCTGTCCGGTTTCTCCCTGGCCATCTCGCCGGCCCGCAACGGCTGGCAGCTGGGCGGCGCTTCCCGGTTCCTGCGGCGCCGCGCGTGGCGCATCCTGCCTCCCTACTGGGCGGCACTCGCGTTGAGCCTGGTGGTTGCCTGGTTCGTCGTGCCCGCCTCGCATTTCGGACCGCCGACCGGCACCTCGATTCTGGTGTACGGCTTCGTGGTCCAGGACATGTTCACGGCCCCCACACCGAACGGGGCGTTCTGGTCGATCGGCGTCGAGGCGGAGCTCTATCTCGTCTTTCCGCTCCTCCTTCTCGTCCGACGGCGGCTGGGCGCGGTCGTCCTGGTCGTGGGCGTGACGCTCCTGGTGGTCGCACGTGGCCTGCTGGCGCCGAACGCGTCCCCGGTGGAAGGCGTGAACTGGCTGACTCCGAATCTCGCCCCCGTATTTGTCGCGGGCCTGGTGGGTGCGGGGATCACCGTCGCACCGGAGAAGGTCCGGCGCCTGCCGTGGCACTGGTTCGCCGCCCTGGCCGCCTTGCCGGTACTGGCCCTTGTCGTCATCAAGGGGTCGGTGTGGACGGTGGACCACTATTTCTGGGTCGATCTCGTCGCTGCGCCCGCCATGACGATGATCATCGCGGCGGTCGCCACCGGCAGGCCCGCCCCCCTCATGCGGCTCCTGGCCACGCGCCCCATGCGCGGCCTCGGCGACTTCTCGTACAGCCTCTACCTGGTTCACCTGCCGATCGTCATGATCGTCTGCCGAAAGATCGCCCCACGGTTCGTATCGCCCGGCCTGCCCGCGTTCTGGTTCACGCTGACACTGGCACTTCCCGCCTCGGTGCTGGGAGCCTGGCTGTTCGCCAAGGTGTTCGAGCTGCCTTTCAAGCGGAACCGATCATGGAAGTCCATGTTCTCGGCAGGCCGCGCGGTGACCCGACCGCACTCCTCGCGCTGACCCGACCGCACTCCTAGGGTGGGTGCCGTGCGTCTGCTCCTGATGTCCGACACCCATCTGCCCAAGCGGGCCAAGGCGCTGCCGTCGCAGCTGATGGCCGAACTCCCGCACGCCGACGTCGTCGTCCACGCGGGCGACTGGGTGGACACCGCCACCCTCGATCTGCTGGAGGAGCGGGCACGCACGCTCATCGGGGTGTACGGCAACAACGACGGCCCGGCCCTGCGCGCCCGCCTACCCGAGGTCGCCCGCGTCGAACTGGACGGCCTGCACCTCGGTGTCGTCCACGAGACCGGTGCCGCCCAGGGCCGTGAGCGGCGCTGCGCCGAGCGCTACCCCGACCTCGACGTCCTGGTCTTCGGACACAGCCACATCCCCTGGGACACCACCACCGAAACGGGCCTGCGCCTGCTCAACCCGGGCTCCCCGACCGACCGCCGCCGCCAGCCGCACCACACGTACATGACAGCGACCATGACCGACGGACGGCTGACCGAGGTGACTCTGCACCGTATCGAGTCCGGCTGAGGGACTCAGGCGTGCCGGTGCCGCCGTATGCGCAGGAAGACCAGTGCCAGTACGGCGGTGGCCGCCGCGACCGCCACGCGCTTGGCGACCGGGAGCCCGGCGGTCCGCAACAGGTCGATCGGTTCGACCGGTTCGACTGGCCGGACTGTTTCAACTGGATGGACTGTTTCAACTGGCTGGACGGGTTGGACGGGTTGGACTGCTTGTACCGGCTCCGGCGGCGCCGGTTCGTTCAGGCGCCGCGCCAGACACTCCGCGAACTGCCCGACCAGCTTGTCACCCACCTCCGCCATGACACCGCGACCGAACTGCGCCGGACGCCCCGTGACGGTCAGATCGGTCCGCACGGACACCTCCGTGCCGCCGTCGCGTCCGGCGAGCGTGCCCGTGACGGTGGCCCGTGCGGTGCCCTGGCCGCGGGTCTCCTTGCCGCTCGCGATCAGCACCATCCGGTGCGTGGACTCGTCCTGCTCCTCGAAGACGGCGGTGCCCCGGTATGTCACCGTGATGGGCCCCACCTTCACCTTCACCGAACCGGTCACGGTCTTGCCGTCGTAGTCGTCCACCGTCGCGCCGGGCATGCACGGGGCGATCCGTTCGACATCGAGAAGCACCCGCCAGACATCCTCGACGGGAACGGGGACGGTGAACTCATGGTGCAGTTCCATGCTGCTCTCCTCCGGTCGGATCGACGTGCCCGGAATGGATCGCCCCGCCCGTCGCCGTCAGCGGCGCACCGCTGCCGCCCCACCGCAGCGCGACGATCTCCGCGGCGACGGACACGGCCACCTCCTCCGGCGTACGGGCTCCGAGGTCGAGCCCGACCGGCGAGCGCAGCCGGGACAGCTCGCCCTCCGACAGACCGGCGTCGATGAGCCGTTTCCTGCGGTCGTCGTGGGTACGACGGCTGCCCATCGCCCCGATGTACGCGGCCGGGCGGCGCAGTGCCTCCTCCAGCAGGGGTACGTCGAACTTCGGGTCGTGGGTCAGGACGCAGATCACCGTGCGCGCGTCGGTCGTCGTACCCCGCAGATAGCGGTGCGGCCAGTCCACGACGACCTCCACACCCGCGGGGAACCGTTTCGCGGTGGCGAAGACCGGGCGGGCGTCGCACACCGTGACCCGGTAGCCGAGGAAGTCCCCGATACGGGCCACCGCGGCCGCGTAGTCGATCGCGCCGAAGACCAGCATGCGCGGCGGCGGCGCGAAGGAGTGCAGGAAGACGGTGACGGCGTCCTCGCGGCGCTCGCCGTGCGGACCGTAGTGCCGCCGGATCGTGGCCCCCTGGGCCAGTTCACCGCGGGCGTCGGCGGTGACGGCCACATCCAGGCCGGTGGAGCCCAGCGAACCGGCCACCTCGTCCGGCCACACCGCGAGTGTGGCCCCGAGCGGCGCCGGTCCCTCGATCACCGTCGCCACGGTCACGGGCCGGCCGGTGGCCACCGAGTCGGCCACCGCGGCGAAGGAGGGATCCTCGGTGGGCGTCACCCGGCGGATGAGGAGGGTGATCTCGCCGCCGCAGGTGAGCCCCACGGCGAACGCGTCCTCGTCGCTGTACCCGAAGGTCTCCAGGCGGGCCTCGCCGGAGGTCACCACCTCCTGGGCCAGCTCGAAGACCGCCCCCTCGACGCAGCCGCCGGACACGCTCCCCACGACCTCGTCGCCGGGCCCCACGGCCATGGCGGCTCCCGGGTCCCTGGGCGCGCTGCGGCTGACCGCGACCACCGTGGCGAGCCCGAAGGGGGAGCCCGCCGCGTACCACCGGTCCAGCGCCGGGAGGATCTCACGCATCGCTCGCTCCGCTCACCACAGGGTGTGTCCCACTCAAGAGTCCGCTCCTCTCACCACCGCCGCCAGCCGCTCCAGCGCGGCCGGGCTGTGTCCCTCGACGAACGCGTCCACGCTCGGCAGGGCCGCGGCCATCCCGCCGGCCAGCGGCGCGTAACCGGGTCGGGCTTTGCGCGGATTCGCCCAGATCACCCGGTGCGCGAGCCGGTGCAGGCGGCGCATCTGGTCCGCGAGCAGGGCCGGATCGCCACGCTCCCACCCGTCGGACAGCACCACGACCACCGCGCCGCGCGCCATGCCCCGCCGCCCCCACCGGTCCAGGAAGCCGCGCAGCATCTCACCCAGCCGGGTGCCACCACGCCAGTCCGGAACCGCCGCCGCGAGCGCGGCCATCGCCGTGTCGGGATCGGGGTGCGCCAGCTCCCGGGTCACCCGGGTCAGCCGGGTACCGATCGTGAAGACCTCCGTGCGGGTGCCCCGCGCGGCCCCGCCGGTACGGGGGCCGTGGAGGGCCGCGTGCGCGAACCGCAGCAGCGCGTCCGCGTACGGCCCCATCGAGCCGCTCACGTCCACGAGCAGCACTACCCGGCGCGGCCGGTCCGCTCGCGCGCGGTGCCGCAGCCGCGCCGGCTCCCCGCCGCCGCGCAGCAACTCCCGTACCGTGCGCCGCGGATCGACGGCGCCCCGCCGGGCCGGATACCGCCGAGCGGTGCGCCGGGCCTCGCCCCTCAGAGTGAACGCGGCCCGCAGGCGCCGCAGTTGGTCGCGCTCGGCGGCGGTCAGCTCGGCGAAGTCCCGGTGGCGCAGTACGTCGGTGGAGTCGGCCAGCACGGCCACGGGTACGGCGTCCTCGGCCCGCGCCGCCGGGCGGGGCACCGTACCGGCGCTCCGCAGGACCGTCCGGGTCCGCGGCGGGGGAGCGGCCCGGGCCGGGCCGGGGCCGGGCCGCCCGCCGAAGTACGCGGCGAAGACACGCTCGTAGCGCTCCAGGTCGTCCTGGCTCCCGCACAGGGTGAGCCGGCCCGCCCAGTACACGTCCGAGCGCGCACCGGGATCGAGCACGTCGAGCGCGCCCAGGAAGGCCTGCACACGGTCGGGCGCGGCATCGACGCCCGCGGCGCGCAATGCCCGGGCGAACCCGACGACCACGGCGGACGCGTCGACGGCGCTCGGTCGTCCCCCCTCGCCCCCGCCGGGCTTGCGGTTCCGGCCACCCCTGTCGTCCCTCCCGTCGCTGCTGTTCACGCTGTTCACGTCTTTCGCGCCGTGAGGATCGCCGCCAGATCCAGTCCTCGCGCCCGCTCGGTGTCCTCCCGGTACTTCAGCACCGAGCCCAGCGTCGCCACCGCCAGCTCCGCGTCCACCTCGGTCGCTCCCAGCGCGTCCAGGGCCTCCGCCCAGTCGATGGTCTCGGCGACCCCTGGCGGCTTGACCAGGTCCTCGGCGCGCAGGGCCTGCGCGAGGGCGGTCACCTGCTCGGCCAGCCGCTCGGTGACCCGCGGCAACGTCCTGCGCACGATGGCGAGTTCACGGGTGAACCCGGGGTGGTCGAACCAGTGGTAGAGGCACCGTCGCTTCAGCGCGTCGTGCACCTCCCGTGTCCGGTTCGAGGTGAGCACCACGACGGGCGGCACCTGTGCCCGCAGGGTGCCCAGTTCGGGAATGGTGATGGTGTACTCGGACAGCAGCTCCAGCAGGAACGCCTCGAACTCGTCGTCCGCGCGGTCGATCTCGTCGACCAGCAGCACCGACGGCTGGGTCTCCAGCGCCCGCAGCAAGGGCCGGGTGACGAGGAACCGCCGGTCGTACAGCTCCCCTTCGAGCCGGTCGGCATCCGTCACACCCGCCGCCTCGGCCGCCCGCAGATGCAGCAGCTGACGCGGGAAGTCCCAGTCGTACAGGGCCTGGGAGGCGTCGATGCCCTCGTAGCACTGGAGCCGGATCAGCGGGGCGTCCATCGCCTCGGCCAGGGCGGACGCGAGCGCGGTCTTGCCCACGCCCGCGTCGCCCTCGCAGAACAGCGGCCGGTGCAGCCGCAGCGCCAGGAAGCAGGCCACGGCCAGCCCGTCGTCGACGAGATACCCCGTCTTCTCCAAGCGGGCCCGCACCTCCGCCGGACCGCTCACCTCGTGCATGCGCGCTACTCCAGGGCGGCCAGCACCGAGCGCCGCGTGAGCACCCGGGCCAGGTGCGCGCGGTACTCGGGAGAGGCCGACGGATCGGACGAGGGGTGCGTGCCCTCCGCCGCCGCCTCGGCGGCACGGGCCACCGCGCCCGGCTCGGCGTCCGCGCCGGCGAGCGCCTCCTCGGCGGCCGTGGCCCGCAGCGGCGTGGAGCCCATGTTGCTCAGCCCGATCCGGGACTCGGCGAGGTGCCCCTCGTGCCGCCGGACGAGCGCCGCCACGCCGACCACCGCCCAGGCCTGCGCGACCCGCTGGAACTTCTCGTAGTGGAAACCCCAGCCCTCGGTCGACGGGATCTCCACCCCCACCAGCAGTTCGTCCGGGCGCAGCGCGGTCTGCAGATAGTCGAGGAAGAACTCCCTGGCCGGGATCGCGCGCCGCCCGTCCGGTCCCACCGCGATCAGGTTCGCGTCGAGGGCGAGGATCACGGCGGGCAGGTCGGCGGCCGGATCGGCGTGCGCGAGCGAACCGCCGAGGGTGCCGCGATGGCGTACGGCGGGATCGGCGACCGTGGCGGTGGCCGCCGCCAGCAGCCCGGCGTGCCGGCGCACCAGCGGGTCGCGGATGACGTCGTGGTGCGAGGTCATCGCGCCGATGACCAGCGTGCCGGCCTCCTCGCGGATCCCGCGCAGCTCCGGGATCCGGCCGATGTCGACGACCAGTTCGGGGAAGGCGAGCCGCAGCCGGAGCAGGGGCAGCAGGCTCTGCCCGCCGGCCAGCACCTTCGCGTCCTCGCCCGCGTCCGCGAGGGTGCGTACGGCCTCGTCGACGCTCGCGGGCCTCACGTAGTCGAATGCGGGGGGAATCATGCCGACGCCTCCTCACCGGAGCGGGCGGACCGAGCCGGGGCCTGGGCGGATCGAAGGGCTTCCCAGACCCGCTGCGGCGTGCAGGGCATCCGCACCTCGGTCACTCCGAGCGGGCGCAGCGCGTCCACGATCGCGTTGACGACGGCGGGCGTGGAGGCGATGGTCCCCGACTCGCCGACTCCCTTGGAACCCAGGGGATTCGAGGTCGCCGGTGTCTCCGTACGGGCCGTCACGAACTCGGGCAGGTCGACCGCCGAGGGCACGAGGTAGTCGGCCATCGTGCCCGAGACGAGGTTGCCCTCGTCGTCGTACACGGCCTCCTCGTACAGCGCCTGCGCGATGCCCTGCGCGACCCCGCCGTGCACCTGCCCCTCGACGATCATCGGGTTGATGACACTGCCGACGTCGTCGACACAGACGTACGAGCGGATAGTGGTCCGTCCGGTCTCGGTGTCGACCTCGACCGCGCACAGGTGGGTGCCGTGCGGGTAGGAGAAGTTGTCCGGGTCGACCAGGTGCTCGGCGTTGATGGTGGGCTCCATGCCGTCGGGCAGGTCGTGCGAGGAGAACGTCTCGAAGGCGACCTCCTGGATGGTCCTGCGCGCCTCGGGCGAGCCCTTCACGGAGAACACGCCGTGCGTGAACTCCAGGTCGTGTTCGCTCGCCTCGAGCAGATGCGCGGCCACCTTCCGCGCCTTCTCCACCACCTTCCGCGCGGCGTGGTGCACCGCGGCCCCGCCCACGACGAGCGAGCGTGAGCCGTAGGTGTCCATGCCCTGGGGCGCCGCCCTGGTGTCGCCGTGCACCACCTCGATGTCCTCGAAGGGCACCCCCAGCACATCGGCGGCGATCTGGCTCCAGCAGGTCACATGGCCCTGCCCGTGCGGGCTGGTGCCGGTGACCACCTCGACCTTTCCGGTGGGCAGCATGCGGATGCTCGCCGCCTCCCAGCCCCCGGCCGCGTACCGCAGGTCCCGCAGCACCCGGCTGGGCGCGAGCCCGCACATCTCGGTGTACGTGGACACGCCGATGCCCAGGCGTACCAGGTCGCCGCGCCGGTTGCGGTCCGCCTGCTCGGCGCGCAGCTCGTCGTACCCGAAGAGCGCGAGCGCCTTGTCCGTGGCGGCCTCGTAGTTGCCGCTGTCGTAGGTCAGACCCGCGACCGACGTGTAGGGGAACTCCTCGTGCCGGATCCAGTTCAGGCGCCTCAACTCGATGGGATCCATACCGAGTTCGACGGCCAGCTCGTCCATGATCCGTTCGATGGCGTACGTCGCCTCGGGGCGCCCCGCGCCGCGGTAGGCGTCGGTCGGCGTCCTGGTCGTGAAGACGCCGGTGCAGGTGAAGTCGTACGCGTCCATCTTGTAGATCGCCGGGTACATGAAGGCGCCCAGGATCGGGATGCCCGGGGTGACGAGCATCAGATAGGCGCCCATGTCGGCGAGGAGGTCGACCTTGAGGCCGAGCAGCCTGCCCTCGCGGGTGGCGGCGATCTCGATGTCCTGGATCATGCCGCGGCCGTGGTGGGTCGCGAGATAGCCCTCGGAGCGCGACTCGGTCCACTTCACGGGCCGCCCGAGCCGCCGCGCGACGGCCAGGGCGAGGGCCTCCTCGCCGTATACCTGGAGCTTGGAGCCGAAGCCGCCGCCGACGTCGGGAGCGATCACGCGCAGCTTCTGCTCGGGGATGCCGGTGACGACGGCGAGCATGATCCGCAGGATGTGCGGGATCTGGGTGGCCGAGTAGACGGTGTACTCGCCGGAGGCCGCGAGCGGGGTGACCACGACGGCGCGCGGCTCCATGGCGTTGGGGATGAGCCGCTGCTGGAGGTAGCGGCGCTTCAGGACGACGTCCGCGCGCTCCCGCACGGCCGCGTAGTTCTCGCCGGTGGCCAGCGGCCAGACGTAGCAGCGGTTGGTGCCCTTGTCGGAGTGGACCAGCGGGGCGTTGTCGGCGAGGGCGGCCTCCAGGTCGAGCACCGGGGGCAACGGTGTGTAGTCGACCTCGATGGCCTCCAGGGCGTCGGCGGCCGCGTACCGGTCGCGGGCCACGACGACGGCCACCGGGTCGCCCGCGTACCGGACCTCGTCGACCGCGATCGGCGGGTGGTCGGGCAGGACGATGTCCTCGGTGACCGGCCAGGCGCAGGGGAGTGAGCCGAGGCCCTCGGCGAGGTCCCGGCCGGTGAACGCGGCGACCACGCCGGGGCGCTCGCGGGCGGCCGTGACGTCGACCCGGTCGATCCGCGCGTGTGCCATGGGGCTGCGTAGGATCGCCAGGTGGAGCAGTCCGTTGACGTCGATGTTGTCGGTCCAGTTGGTCTGCCCGGTGACCAGACGGGCGTCCTCCTTGCGCGGCCGGGAACGGCCGACCTCGCGTTCGGCGATCCGGTCCGTCACGGCGAGACCTCCTGTCCCGAGGCGGCGAGGACCGCGCGCACGATGTTCTGGTAGCCGGTGCACCGGCACAGGTTGCCCTCCAGGGCCTCCCGCACCTCCCGCGCGGCCGGGGCCGGGTTCTCGCGGAGCAGATCCCGGGCCGCCATGATCATCCCGGGGGTGCAGTAGCCGCACTGGAGCGCGTGCCGCTCGTGGAACGCCTTCTGGAGCGCGTGCCACTCACCGTCCTGCGCCAGCCCCTGGATGGTGGTCACTTCGCTCCCGTCCGCCTGGACGGCGAGGACCGAGCAACTCTTGACGGTTTCCCCGTCCAGGTCGACCGTGCAGGCCCCGCAGTTCGACGTGTCGCAGCCGATCGGGGTGCCGGTCAGACCCAGGTGGTCGCGCAGGTAGTGGACCAGGAGGAGACGGGGTTCGACCTCGTCCTCGTACGTGGTGCCGTCCACCTTCACCGATATGCGGGTCATGTGCCCTCCCGGAGAGCCAGGTGAGGGTTATCAGCCATTTTACGTGATGTGCGTCACTCTAGGTCCACTTGGGGAGGGCGGCGAGTGCTGCGGCAGGGATTTGTTGAGCGTTAATCCGTTGCTGCCGGGCCGGGCCGCCTGCTGCACTGAGGGGGACGCGTCCACCAAGATCAGGGAGCAGCAATGCGCACACCGTTCATGTCCACCCAGGAAGGAATCACTCCCACTTCAAAGGACATGACACCCGGTGCATATGCTCAACCTGGGAATCCTGGCGCACGTAGACGCCGGTAAGACGAGTCTGACCGAGCGGCTGCTGCACTCGGTCGGAGTCATCGACGAGATCGGCAGCGTCGACGACGGAAGCACCCAGACCGATTCGCTCGCGCTGGAGCGGCAGCGCGGTATCACCATCAAGTCCGCCGTGGTCTCCTTCGCCGTCGACGACGTAACGGTCAATCTGATCGACACCCCGGGACACCCGGACTTCATCGCGGAGGTGGAGCGGGTGCTGAGCGTGCTCGACGGCGCGGTGCTGGTGATCTCCGCCGTGGAGGGTGTACAGGCGCAGACCCGGGTGCTGATGAGGACGCTCAGGCGGCTGCGCATTCCGACGCTCGTCTTCGTCAACAAGATCGACCGTGGCGGGGCGTGGCCCGAGCGCGTGCTGGACGCCGTCGCGGCGCGGCTCACGCCGGCGGTCGTCCCCATGGGCGAGGTCCGGGCGCAGGGCACACGGGACGCCCGCTTCAGCCTGTTCGACGAGGCGCGGCTCGGCGCGCCGCTGCTCGACCTGCTCGCCGAGCACGACGACGGGCTGCTCGCCGCGTATGTCGAGGGCCGGGTGTCGTACGACCTGATCCGCAGCGCTCTGGTGCGGCAGACGGGGCAGACCCTGGTGCATCCCGTGTTCTTCGGCTCAGCCGTGACGGGCGCCGGGGTCGACGAACTGATCGCGGGGATCAAGGAGTTGCTGCCCCGCGCCGAGGCGGATGTCGACGGCCCGGTCTCGGCCAGCGTCTTCAAGGTCGAGCGCGGGCCCGCCGGGGAGAAGGTCGCGTACGCCCGGATGTTCTCCGGGACGCTGCGGACCCGCGACCGGCTGCCGCTGGGCGACGGTGTGGAGGGCAGGGTCACGGCGATCAGCGTCTTTGACCGGGGTGCGGCGGTGCGCGAGCAGTCCGTGGCCGCGGGGCGGATCGGCAAGCTCTGGGGCCTCGCGGACATCCGCATCGGCGACACCATCGGCGTACCCCGGAAGTCGTCGGCCGGCGAGCACCACTTCTCGCCCCCGACCCTCGAAACCGTCGTCGAACCCCGCCGTCCGACCGACAAGGGCGCACTGCACGGCGCCCTCACTCAATTGGCCGAGCAGGACCCGCTGATCGATCTGCGCCAGGACGAGACGCGCAAGGAGATCTCCGTGTCGCTCTACGGAGAGGTGCAGAAAGAGGTCATCCAGGCGACTCTGGCCGATGAGTTCGGCATCGACGTCCTGTTCCGCGAGACGACACTGCTGTGCATCGAGCGGCCCCTCGGCAGCGGCGCGGCGGCCGAGTTCATCAAGAAGGACCCCAATCCCTTCCTCGCGACCGTCGGCCTGCGCATCGATCCGGCCCCGGTCGGCTCCGGGGTGCGGTTCCGGCTGGAGGTCGAGCTCGGAGCGATGCCGTACGCGTTCTTCAAGGCGGTCGAGGACACCGTGAAGGAGACGCTCGCGCAGGGAATCCACGGCTGGCAGGTGACGGACTGCACGGTCACCATGACCCACTCCGGCTATTGGCCCCGGCAGAGCCACGCCCACCAGGGTTTCGACAAGAGCATGTCCAGCACGGGCGCCGACTTCCGGGGCCTGACCCCGCTGGTGGTGATGGACGCGTTGCGGGCGGCGGGCACCCAGGTGTACGAGCCGATGCACCGCTTCAGGCTGGAAGCCCCGGCGGACACGCTGGGCACGGTCCTGCCGGTGCTGGCGAGGCAGGGGGCCGTCGCGGCGAGCACCGAGCTGCGGGGTGCTTCGTGTGTGCTGGAGGGCCGGATCCCGGTCGCCCGGGTCCATGGGCTGGAGCGGCAGCTCCCGGGGCTGACCCGCGGTGAGGGCGAGCTGGAATGCGCCTTCGACCACTACGCGCCGGTCCTGCGGGGCACGGTCCCGGACCGGCCGCGCACGGACCTCAACCCGCTGGACCGGAAGGAGTATCTGCTGAACGTGACGCGGAGGGTCGGGGCCTGAGCCCGCACCCGGCGACACGTCTCCCAAATGATCCCCAAAAGCTGAAACTTACTCTGGAGTCAGAAGTATTGACGCCTTCTTGCGCACCGGCGACTGTTGTGAACATGTCGAAGTTACGTGCGCGTCTGCTCGGCGTCCTCGTGCTCCTCACCGGCTTCCTCTCGGCGGCGGGCGCCCAGCCCGCCGCCGCGGACGGATTCCCCGACTCCCTGTGGTTCGACGCCCCGGCGGCGGCCACCCTCACGGTCGACAAGGGCCGATTCCTCGACGGACTCGGTCGCGAGGTCGTCCTGCGCGGCTACAACGTCTCCGGCGAGACGAAACTCGAAGAGAACAGCGGCCTGCCCTTCGCCTCGGTCGCCGACGCCAAGAAGTCCGCGACGGCCCTGCGGGCCCTCGGCGGCGGCAACTCCGTGCGCTTCCTGCTCTCCTGGGCCCACGCCGAACCCGTACGAGGCCAGGTCGACTCCACCTACCTCGCCGCCGCCACCGACCAGATACGCGCCTTCCTCGACGCCGGAATCCGCGTGTATCCCGACTTCCACCAGGACCTCTACTCCCGTTACCTCTTCAACTCGGGCAGCTGGTACACCGGCGACGGAGCGCCCAAGTGGGCCGTGGACGCCGGGAACTACGCCGCCGAGTCCTGCGGGATCTGCATCTTCTGGGGCCAGAACATCACCCAGAACGGGGCCGTGAAGCAGGCACAGTACGACTTCTGGCACAACGCGTACGGCGTCCAGGACGCCTTCCTCACCACGGCCCAGGCCACCATGGCCTATGTCAGACAGCACCTCACCACCGCCCAGTTCGCGGGCCTCGTCGGCTTCGACCCGTTCAACGAGCCGTACGCGGGCACCTACGACTCCGGGCAGACCAGCCGCACCTGGGAGCGGGACCTGCTCTGGCCGTTCTATGTGAAGTTCCGGGCCCGGATGGACGCGGCCGGCTGGCAGGACAAGCCCGCCTTCGTCGAAGCCAACCTCTTCTGGAACTCCAACATCGACTCCCAGAAGCAGGAGGGCGGCCTGCTCGACGCGGGCACCCTCGGCCCGCGCTATGTCTTCAACACCCACTTCTACGACCAGAAGGCCATCTCGGGCATCCTCATGTGGGGCAACGCCGAGGACGGCCAGTACGCCACCGACTTCGGGACGGTCCGCGACCGTGCCTCGGCCGCGGGGACGACGGCGATCGTCAGCGAGTTCGGCCATCCGCTGTCGGGAACGGTCGCAGGCAAGGCCCCGACCGTCGACAAGGCGATGTACCAGGCCCTCGACTCCCGCCTCACGGGCGCCACCTGGTGGACCAAGCCGGCGTCCTCCGGACCGGTGCTCTCCGGCACCCAGTGGCAGTGGGACATCTACAACGGCCGCCATCACGAGCTGATGAACGGCAACGCGAGCAAGGTTCTCACCTCAGGCGACGCCTGGAACGACGAGGACCTCTCCGCCGTACGCCTCGACGACTCCGGCACGGCCGTCCTGCGCCAGGACGCCCGCCTCCTCGACCGGCTCTATCCGAGCGCGACCTCGGGCAGCGCGGTCGCCTTCACCTACGAGGACCGCTCCCGGGACGGCTCCACCACCCTGACCTGGAACCCGGTTCCGTCGTCCCTGCCGCACGTCTCCCAGCTGGTGGGATCGGGCCAGTACGGGCTGCTCCTGTGGCGCTCGGGCGGCGGCGGCGCTCCCACCGAACTCCATCTCCCGGCGTCCTTCCCGACCGCGTCCACGACGGTGGTCTCCGACCTCGGGGCGACGATCTCCCCACCCGCGTACACCACGACCACCCCGATCGCCGTGGCCCCCGAGCCGGGCGGTACCGGAAGCCGCCGACTGCTGCTCACGGCACCGGACTCGGGGACCCTGCACTACGCGCTGGTCACGAACGGGGCGACGGCTCCGTCCGCCGACCTGCTGAGCGCGGCCCGCTCAGAACTGACCTCGTGGGCCGCGACGGCGGTCAACTAGTCGAAGGACTGGTCCAGTTCGCCTCCACATGGCCGAGGCGAACACGCTGGGGGTGGTCGCCGACCGGCACCGACACCGTCTTCTGCCCCGTGGCGAAGTCGATGGCGGTGACCTGGTCGGCGCCGCTCTCGGAGACGATGCAGTCCTTGCCGTCACCGCTGACGGTCGCCCAGTACGGCTTCGAGGCGGTGACGAGCGGACCCTCCTGGAGGGTGGCGCGGTCGACGACGGTCGCGTAGTCGTCCATCGTTCCCGCGACACACAGCTTGGTGCCGGAGGGGTTCATCGAAATGCCGTGGTGGCGCGAGTCGTTGACCCAGGTGGTGCGGTCCGTGCTGGTCGCCGGGTTCATCGGCAGGGTCTTCACCCGGGTGATCCGGTCGGAGGCCACGTCGTACTCCAGGAAGCCGTTGAAGAACGACACCTGGAAGTACAGCTTGGACTCGTCGGGGCTGAAGACGGCGGGCCGGACCGCGTCGGAGAAGTCGCTGAGGCCGATGGCGTCCAGCCGCTGGCGCATGTCGATCACCTTGACCTGCTTGTAGGTGGTCGCGTCGACGACGGTGATGTGCCGGTCGCCCTTCGTCCAGTCCAGCCACGGGTCGTCGAGTGCGGTGTTCACATCGCCGATGGCCATGTTCCAGATGTACTTGCCGTCCCGCGTGAAGATGTTCTCGTGCGGCTTGTCGCCGGTGCCGAAGGAGCCCAGCTGCTTACCGGTGTTGATGTCGAGCACGTGCACGGTGTTCGCGGTCGACGCGGAGACCGCGACGCGGGTGCCGTCGGGGGAGACGGCCATGTGGTCGGATCGGTAACCCGACACGGGGAAACGCCAGTTGATCTTGTCGGTGGCGAGGTCGATCGAGACGACATCGGCGAAGCTGGGGCGGGAGACGACCACCGACTTGCCGTCGGGCGTGGAGTACATGTCGTCCACGAGCTGGTCGTGGCCCTCGCCGACGCCGTTGCGGATGGCCAGGAAGTAGATCCACTTGATCGGATCGGCGTTGATCTCCGCCATCCGTGCGTCCTTGTCCGGGACGACGTTGATCCGGCCGATCTTCGCGAAGTCACCGGTGGACTTGATCACGTCCGCGGTGCCGTCCCAGTTGTTGCCCACGAACATCACTTCGCGCAGGTCGGCTGTGGCGGCCTGCGCGGCGCTCTGCGCGGAGGCCGCGGTCGCCGTACCGCCGAGCGTGAAGGTGAGAGCGACGGCGGCGGCGAGCGTACAGAGGTGTCTGGGTCTGAGGACAGACATGGTGAGTCCCTTGTCGTAGGCGGGGGGTGCGAGGCTCCGAAGACTCTGAACACGACTGAGTTCAGAGTTGACTTACTGGAAAGTAAGGAGGGGGCGCCCCTCTCCACAAGGGTCCGTGCACGACAAAATCGTCCGAGGGGCGAACGGTTCGTCCCAGTGGCGAGGGGGGAACACGTGGCGGGCAGGCTCAAACAGCCGACCGGCCGTTACGGAGGCAGGACCGCCGCGGAACGACAGGCCGAGCGGCGCTCGCGCTTTCTGACCGCCGCGCTCCAACTCTTCGGCGACAGCCCGGGGTTCAGATCCACGACCATCGCGGCGCTGAGCGAGGCGGCGGGACTGTCGACGCGTCAGTTCTACGAGGAGTTCCGCACCCTCGAGGACGTGCTGGCCGCCCTCCACCTCCAGGTCAACGACTGGGCCGAGGAGGCCGCCCTCGCCGCCCTCGCCGACGCACAGGACCTGCCGCTCGCCGAGCGCGCCACCGCGATCTTCCGCGCCTATGCCGCGAACGTGACGGCGGACCCGCGCCGCATTCGTATCACCTTCGTCGAAATCATCGGCGTCAGCCCGCGCATGGAGGAGCAGCGGCTCGCCCGCCGGGCCCGCTGGGTCGACTTCATCTGCGCCGAGGCGAACGCGGCCGCCGCCCGCGGTGAGGCGGTGCCGCGCGACTACCGGATCGCGGCCGCCGCCTTCATCGGCAGCGTCAACGGCCTGCTGCACGACTGGCGCGCCGGCTGGGTGGACGCGACGCTCGACGAGGTGGTCGAGGAACTGGTCCGTCAACTGCTGGGGATCCTGCGACCCGCGGGGTGGTGCCCGGAGCCTCCGTGACGTGACCTCGCCGTGGGTGCCGGCCGAGGGTCGAGGTGTCCTCGAACCCGGCGGTGAGTCCCTGGAGATCCGCCGCCGGGCTCGGGACCGCGCGCCGTTCTCGTTCCCACGGCGTGGTGAGGCCGCCTTCGCGCGAGGCCGGCCCTGCCGGCGGCTCGCGACCGCCGTGGGCTTGCGCGGTCCGAGGGCCCAGGGGTGGTGGGGAGATGTGAACACGGTTGCTCCCTGGGCACCGTCCGTCCTGCGGAGGTAGGACGACGGACACGGGGAGACTCCCCTCGCGGCCGCCGGCCCGCCGGTGCGGTGGGACTCACGGTCGGCATCCCGCGGGTCGGCGGGCAAGGAACCGGCCTTGGCTGGGATATCGACGCGGAGATGGCGACCACGCTGGAAAGACTCGCCCCTCAGGCCGGCGCGGTGCGGGCCGCGGTCATGGAACTCGTACGGAACCGCGAGTTCAAGTACCCGCTCTCGGTGTTGCCGCTGATCGTGCACGCGGTGGAGACGGGCGCGCCCGAACCGGCCGTGCCGCTGGCTGTCGTGCATGAGCTGTGGTGGACCTCGGCGTGTCATCTCGACGACCTGGCCGACGGGCAGAGCGCCCACCTCGCCGGTGGCCTCGGCCGAGCCGAGGCGCTGCTCGCCGCGGTTGTCAGTGGAAGTCCACTCCCTCTTCTCGTCGTCCAGTCGCAGGCGGTCCCGGAATCGGCGCGCGCGACTCGGTGGTCACGCCTACCGAGGGAAGTCCGGTGCCCTCGAGGTGTCTTCCCCCCGCTCCGCCGAGCGTGTCCTGAGGTTGCACGCCGACGCGAGGGATTCTTATGACGCCCGAGCGGAACTCGTCGACGCCCTTCTGGCACCTGTCGTTCTTGGTCGGTACGAGGACGGCATCAACAAGTTCCGCGGCGAAGCGCACCGCATTCTGGATGAACTGAGCTGTGAATAGCCCTACTTGTCGGTGATGCGGAATCTGGTGGACGACTCGTCGAGGATGCTTCTGCGCGCCGGCCTCGCTCCCGAGGTCACTGGCGGCTGAACGAGACGACGGTCATCAGGGCGAGAGCGGTACCGAGGAGGAACCCGGCACACAGGCGTCGACGCAGGGCGTGGTACGTCGCCTCGTATTCGGCGCGCAGTTCCCGGCCGCGTCGTGCCGTCCGTTCCCAGGAGCGGCGGGTGAGGGCCAGGTAGGTGTCCGTGAAGCGTTCCTCGAGCTCCTCGCGTTGGGTGTCCGTCAGCCACGCCAGGGAACGGCTGAGACGAGCCGCTTCCGTCCGGCCCTCGGCCTTGGTGGCCTCGATGAGCAGATGGCCCTCCAGTTCGTTGATGAGTGCCCGCGGGGCCGGCGGGCGGTCGTCCATGGTCGTCACCGCAGTTCCTTCTGGGGCGTCTCCAGCTGTGCGGCCGCGGCCGTGATCTCCGGGTGGTGCAGGTCGAAGGCGGGGGACTCGCTGCGGATGCGCGGCAGGGTGAGGAAGTTGTGGCGCGGCGGCGGGCAGGAGGTCGCCCACTCCAGTGAGCGGCCGTAGCCCCACGGGTCGTCGGCCTCGACCTTCTCGCCGTACTTGGCGGTCTTCCAGATGTTGTAGAAGAACGGCAGCAGGGAACTGCCGAGGAGGAAGGAGAAGATGGTCGAGAGGGTGTTGAGGGTGGTCAGGCCCTCCACCGCCAGGTAGTCGGGAATACGGCGCTGCATACCGTTCGCACCCAGCCAGTGCTGCACCAGGAAGGTGCCGTGGAATCCGACGAACAGCGTCCAGAAGGTGATCTTTCCGAGGCGCTCGTCGAGCATCTTGCCGGTGAACTTCGGCCACCAGAAGTGGAATCCGGAGAACATCGCGAACACGACCGTACCGAAGATCACGTAGTGGAAGTGCGCCACCACGAAGTACGAGTCCGAGACGGGAAAGTCCATCGGCGGCGAGGCGAGCATCACACCGGTCAGACCACCGAAGACGAAGGTGATCAGGAAGCCGGTGGCCCACAGCATCGGGGTCTCGAAACTCAGCGACCCCTTCCACATCGTTCCGATCCAGTTGAAGAACTTCACACCCGTCGGTACCGCGATCAGGAACGTCATGAAGGAGAAGAACGGGAGCAGTACGCCACCGGTGACGTACATGTGGTGCGCCCACACGGTCACGGACAGACCGGCGATCGAGATCGTCGCGGCGATCAGGCCCATGTAGCCGAACATCGGCTTGCGGGAGAACACCGGGATGACTTCGGAAATGATGCCGAAGAACGGCAGCGCGATGATGTAGACCTCCGGATGGCCGAAGAACCAGAAGAGGTGCTGCCAGAGCAGGGCCCCGCCATTGGCGGCGTCAAATACGTGGGCACCGAATTTTCGGTCCGCCTCCAGCGCGAACAGCGCCGCCGCCAGCACGGGGAAGGCCAGCAGCACCAGCACACCCGTGAGCAGCACGTTCCACACGAAGATCGGCATGCGGAACATCGTCATGCCGGGGGCGCGCATACAGATGATGGTGGTGATGAAGTTGACCGAGCCGAGGATCGTGCCGAAACCGGAGAGAGCCAGCCCCATGATCCACATGTCGGCGCCGACACCCGGTGAGCGGACCGCGTCCGACAGCGGCGCGTACGCGAACCAGCCGAAGTCGGCCGCGCCCTGAGGCGTCAGAAAACCGCCCACGGCGATCAGCGAGCCGAGGAGATAGAGCCAGTACGCCAGCATGTTCAGCCGCGGGAACGCCACGTCGGGCGCGCCGATCTGCAGCGGCATGATCCAGTTCGCGAAACCGGCGAACAGCGGCGTCGCGAACATCAGCAGCATGATCGTGCCGTGCATCGTGAACGCCTGGTTGAACTGCTCGTTCGACATGATCTGCAGCCCAGGCCGGGCGAGCTCGGCGCGCATCAGCAGCGCCATCACCCCGCCGACGCAGAAGAAGCCGAACGCCGTGACCAGATACAGCGTGCCGATCGTCTTGTGATCCGTGGTGGTCAGCCACTTCACCGCGGCGAATCCAGGACGCCGCGCACGCGTGGGAAGGGCTGCGGGCGGCGTCGTGACTGTGGTGCTTTCCATGCCCCGCCTGTGTCCGGCGCCGGGCCCGCTGTCACACTTGAGTGAAGCGACGAGCGTCACACCGACACCTGTGACGATCGCGCACCTGCCGGACACATAGGGACTATGAGCAACGACGAGACCTTCGCCGCTGCCTATCGCGAGCACTACTGGGCGGTCAGCCGCTATGTGGCGAGGCGACTGGACGGCCGGAGCAGTGATGTCGAGGAGGTGGTGGCGGAGGTCTTCACCGTCGCCTGGCGGCGCCGGTCCGACCTTCCGCCGTCCCCGCTTCCCTGGTTGTACGGGGTGGCACGCCACTGCCTGGCCAACGCCGTACGCGGCTACGGGCGCCGCCGCAGGCTCCTCGACCGGCTCGGCAACGACGAGAGCGCGCACGGCAGACAGATCGTCGACAGCCCCGACTCCACGTCGCCGGGCGACTGGGTGCACGAGGCCCTGGCCCGGCTCTCTCCGGCCGACCAGGAGGTACTGCGCCTGACGGCCTGGGAGGAACTCGGCGTCGACGAGGTCGCCGTCGCCCTCGGCTGTGGCACCCGCGCCGCGACCATGCGCCTGCACCGCGCCCGCCGCCGGCTCAGAGCCGAGATCGACCGTATGCACGTCACCGTGGCCGCCGGCACCGCCCCTCCCGGCCGCGACACCTCGAAGGAGCACGGCCATGGCTGACGAACTCGACATCCTGCGCCGCGCCAACCCGGTGACCGCCGCCGACCCCCGCTTCCACGACCGCCCCCTGGACCAGCACGCGGAGCGCCGCCTCAACCGACTGCTGCACGGCGAACGGGACAGCGGGCGCCCCCGCCCGCTGCGCCGCTGGGTCTGGAGCGTTGCTGCCACGGCCGCCGTCGGTGTCGTCGTCCTGACGCTCACGCTGTCGGGATCGACCACGACCCCGGCCGTGGCCGCACCCCGCCCGCTGATGGTCGACGCGGGTTCCACCCCCGTACCCCTCGACCGGCTCGCCGACGCGGTGGCGGCGTCCGGCAGCTCGCTGCGGCTCGTCCAGGGCACCCACGTACAGACCTGGAGCATGGGCCTGGGGCCCGGGGCGCGGCCGCCGATCACCGTCCCCGTGGAGCGCGTGGTCCGCTGGAAGGCCGACGGCAGCAGCAGCGAACTCGTCGTGGCGACCGACCCCCGCCACCCGGGCAGGCCGGTCCTCACCGACGACGACCCCGTCCGCACGGTCGAGGACGGGCACGTCCTCAGCAGGCGGACCTTCCCGCCCAGTTGGAGCGACGCCCCGCCGATGGCGCGGCCGCCGCACGACGCCGAGCGGCTGCGCTCCTACCTCGAGGAGATCGACCGCAGGGGGGCGATGGACACCTCCGGACTCCTCGACGCCGTCGGCGAGCTGCTGGGCAACTGGACGCTCGGCACCCGCGAGGACGCCGCGCTCCTCCGCGTCCTCGCCGACGCGAAGGGGCTGCGCCCGGCCGGAGCGGTCACCGACCGGCTGGGCAGGCAGGGGCAGGCGTACGTGTACGACGACGCCACGCACTTCGTGCGACGGATGCTGATCCTCGACCCGGGGAGCGGCGCCGTACTCGGGATCGAGGACACCGTCACCAAGGACGATCCCGAGTTTGGCGTCAAGGCCGGGGACGTGATGTCGTACAGCGCGTGGATGCGCTGAGCGGCCCCGAAGCCCGGTGAGCGGACCCGAAACGCCGCAAGCGAAGTCGAAACGCCCTACCGGAGGCCGAGTTGGCGCTCGGCCCCGGTCACGGTCTGCTCCAGCAGGACCGCGATCGTCATCGGGCCGACACCGCCCGGCACCGGCGTGATCAACCGGGCCCGCTCGCGGGCGGTGTCGAAGTCGACGTCGCCGACGTTCCCGGGGTTGTAGCCCGCGTCGATCACGACGGCTCCCGGCTTGATGTCCTCGCCGCGGATCAGCCGGGGCCGGCCCACGGCGGCCACCACGATGTCCGCCTCGCGCACGACCGAGGAGAGACCGGTCGTCCGCGAGTGGCAGTAGGTCACCGTCGCGTCGCGGCCGAGCAGCAGCATCCCGACCGGCTTGCCGAGGATCGCGCTGCGCCCCACCACGACGGCGCGCCTGCCGGCCGGGTCGACGTCGTACTCGTCGAGGAGTCGCATGATGCCGCCCGGGGTGCAGGACACGAAGCCCGGCAGCCCGAAGCTCATCGCCGAGTACGAGCTCAGCGTCACCCCGTCGACGTCCTTCTCCGGCGCGATGGCCTCGAACGCCGCGCGCTCGTCGATGTGCGGCCCGACGGGGTGCTGGAGCAGGATGCCGTGCACGGCCGGGTCGCCCGACAGAGCCTTGAGCGTGTCGACCAGCTCGGCCGTGGTGGTGTCGGCGGGCAGGGCGACGTGCCGGGACTCGATGCCGGCCTTGCGGCTGCGGTTCTGCTTCATCCGGACGTAGGTGACCGAGGCGGGATCCTCGCCGACCAGCACCGTCGCGAGACACGGTGCCGTCCCCGTGCGCCCGGTGAGTTCGGCCGCGCGCTTGGCGGTCTCCTCGACGATGCGGCGCGCGAGACCCGCGCCGTCCATGAGCTGGGCCTGGGACATGAGCTACTCCTGAGCGTCGCCGACACAATCGCCCAGGCGCGCGGCAAAGACCCGTTCGTCAGGCCGCTCCCCGGTGGTATTCCACCTCAGCGCCAGTCACGGCCCGCGACCAGGGTAGCCCGTCCGATCAGCGGCCCGACTCGGCGGCAGCGGCCGCGTCGAGTGGGAGCGCCGCACGTTCCCAGCGACCGCAGATCCTCAACTCCCTTGCTGTGGCGCTGAGTTCGTCGCGCGATACGGCCGTGCCAAGGGTAACTGCGGTGTTCGTCAGGGCAGCGAAATCAGTCATCAGGAAAACCATCCACAAGAAAACCGTTTACGGAGAGGCGCATGGAAGACGTGAAGGCGGGAGAGGTGAAGGCCGTGCACGGGCAGGCCTCGGCGACGGACTCGGTCGACCGCCACGTCGCGGTCTGGGCGAAGGAACTCGACTGGATGGACCCGGTCAAGGAGGAGATCTTCGTCAGGCTCGCGATCCTGGCTCGGCGGGCGGCTCAGGCCCGCCGGGACATGCTCGACTCCGACGGGCTGCAGCACTGGCAGTTCAAGGTGCTGCTGATGCTGCGCAGACTCGGGCCGCCCTACGCGGCGAGCCCCTCGCAGCTCGCCGACATGCTCGGGCTGACCCGCGGCGCCCTGTCGGCGCGGCTCGGTCCGCTGGAAGGGGTGGGGCTGATCGCGCGTACGCACCACACGGCCGACCGGCGTCGCGTGGAGGTGCGGCTCACCGATGCCGGATACGCCGCATTCGAACAGCAGGCGGTGTCGGAGGACCGGGGTGAGAACGCACTGCTCTCAGTGCTGACCCCAGCAGAGAAGCGGACGCTCGCAGACCTGCTGCGGAAACTGGTCGTGGCAGCCGACGCCGCTGCGGGCGCGAGCGGCCCATCGCGGCCTTCGCCGAGAAGGTCCAGGTCAGGCGAGAGTTGATCTGGACCTTCGGCCAGTTCCTTCCTACTCGTCCCATGCCTGCAGCAGCGTGTGTTCGACGATCTTGCCGTCGCGCAGCGAGACCATCGAGCTGGCCAGTACCCGCACGCCGTCCGGGTACTGGCAGGACTCGGTGAACGCGACGTGGTCGCCCTGGACGACACACTCTTCCAACTTGTGTGTCATGTCGCGGCTGTACACGTCGTTGAGCATCTCGGCGATCTCGCGTCGACCGTGTTTGACCATCGGGTGACTTGGCTGGGTATTGCGGTCGACGATGGTCATTTCCGCGTCGTCCGCGTAGAGCGACAGGAGATCCGCCGCATTGTGTCCTTCTATGCCCCGGCGTAGCGCTTCGGTGTCGAAGGCGGGGCCTGCCATGGTGCCCATGTCGACCTCCTTGGAAGGCCGCGGTCCGCCACCGAGGGGACCGCGAAGGGCCTCTCTACCGAGAGTGCTCTGCCCCACCGTTCACGGCAAGCCCAGCCGGTGCGATGCGCCTCTCGGGTGAGGAGCGGGGGACAGCCGTGACCGTGCGCCGTCCGGGACTGTTGCTGCAAGCATGATCTCAACACGACGTATGGTCGCCGCCGTTGGTCTCGCCGTCGGCGTCACGGGCCTTGCCGCGCCGATGGCGTCCGCGGCCGCCACCGAGGCTCCGGCCGCGGGGAAGCTGAACCCGATGACCCAGCTCGACGCGCTCGCCGCCAGTGGCATCCCCGCGGAGCACCAGGCCGACATCCCGCGGGTCGCCGACCAGCTGGCCGGACTCAACCGCCTGAACGACCTCAACCAGTTGCACCAGGTCACCGACCTGGTCGCCCCTGTCACCGGACTCCTCCCGGGCCTCCAGGCCTAGCACTGGCCTAAGGCCTGTCTTCTGGATCAGGCCTGGGCGTGTCCCAGCCCGTGTCCGCCCCCGGCATCCCGTGCCGGGGGCATGCGTGCATGGCGGGGGTCGAGTGAAGGAAACTTCGTATGGAGAACGCGCGACGGTCCGCCCGCCTCAGCCGGCCGTCGCGAGGAACTGGGTCGCGGCCAGCTCCGCGTAGAGGGGGTCCCCGGCCACCAGTTCCCGATGGGTGCCCACGGCGCGTACGCGGCCCGCGTCCATGACGACGATACGGTCGGCCATCGTCACGGTGGACAGCCGGTGCGCGACCACCAGGACCGTGGTCGTACGGGCCACATCGGCGACCGTGTCGCGCAGCGCGGCCTCGTTCACCGCGTCGAGCTGTGAGGTCGCCTCGTCCAGGAGCAGCAGGCGGGGGTGGCGCAGCAGCGCGCGGGCGATCGCGACGCGCTGGCGTTCACCGCCGGACAGCCTCGTGCCACGGTGCCCGACGAGCGTGTCCAGGCCGCGCGGCAGCCGGGCGACCAGCCCGTCGAGCCGGGTCGTCTTCAGCACACGGGTGACGTCGGCGTCGTCGGCCTCCGGATTGCCGAGGAGCAGGTTCTCGCGCAGGGAGCCGGACAGGACCGGGGCGTCCTGCTCCACGTACCCGATGGCCGACCGGAGCCGGGGCAGGTCCCATTCCTCCAGCGGGCGGCCGTCGACCGTGATGACGCCCGCCTCGGGGTCGTAGAACCGCTCGATCAACGAGAACACGGTGGTCTTGCCCGCGCCGGAGGGGCCGACGAACGCGGTCATGCCGCGGGCCGGGACGGCGAAGGTCACGCCGTGGTGGACGTACGGCAGGTCGTCGGCGTACCGGAAGCGGACGTCGTCGAAGGCGAGTGCGGCCGGTGTGGAGCCGGGGGCCGGCAGCGGCGCGGGCAGGGCGTCCGGTTCGGCGGGCAGCCGCAGCGCCTCCTGGATGCGGGCGAGCGCGGCGGCGCCGGTCTGGTACTGGGTGATCGCGCCGACGACCTGCTGGATCGGCGACATGAGATAGAAGACGTAGAGGAGGAAGGCGACCAGCGTGCCGACGTCGATCGCGCCGGTCGCGACCCGCGCGCCGCCCACCGCCAGGACCGTGATGAAGGCGATCTGCATCGCCAGTCCGGCCGTGTTGCCCGCGGCCGCCGACCACTTGGCGGCCCGTACGCTCTGCCGCCATGACTCCTCGGCCGCCGCGTGGATGGTCTGCTCCTCCCGGTGCTCGGCACCCGACGCCTTGACCGTGCGCAGCGCGCCGAGGATCCGCTCCAGCGAGGCGCCCATCACGCCCACGGCGTCCTGCGCCTGCTTGGTGGCGCGGTTGATGCGCGGCACGATCACGCCGAGCACCGTCCCCGCACACAAAATCACCCCCAGAGTGACGCCGAGCAGCACCACGTCGACCAGGCCCATCATCACCACCGTCGCCACCAGGGTGAGACCACCGGTGCCGATGCCCACGAGCGAATCGGTGGTGACCTCGCGCAGCAGCGTCGTGTCGGAGGTAATACGGGCCATCAGGTCGCCCGGTTCACTGCGGTCCACCGCCGGTATCCGCAGCCGCAGCAGATACGAGGAAAGAGCGCGCCGCGCGCCGAGCACCACCGACTCGGCGGTACGCCGCAGTACGTACGAACCCAGGGCCCCCACCGCGGCGTTGGTGACCACCAGTGCCGCCATGCCGATGAGCGCCCGCCCGATCGGCCGGTCGTGCGACAGGTCGGTGATGAGCCCCCGCGCCACCAGCGGCAGCACCAGGCCGGTGGCGCCGGTCGTCAGCGCCAGCAACGCGCCTGCCAGCAGTGCCCATCGATGCGGTCGTACGTACCCGAGAAGCAGCCGCCAGGCGGGCGGTCCGGCGTGCGGCTCAGCGATGCTCACGGTGCTCCTAGCGGGAGTTCGGTGCGGGGCGTTCAGGCTACGTCGGCGCGGCCCCCGGACGGGAACGGGTCGCCCGCTGCGCAGGGCGTCCGCGTCGCGGACCATGGCGAGCGTCAGCGGGGCCCGTCCCGTTCCGGCAGACGGTCGTCGAGCACGCGGACCGGTACTTCGCCCGGGCCCGGTTCGCAGTACGTCGCGTTTTCGGAGCAATCTCCAGTGCCTTTACGGAACCGTACTTGTTCGACCCGTTGACACTTCGAGCCCTGCCTACTTAGAGTCACACCATCGTTCCGAACGTGTGACGACATTTCGAACGGTTGAAAGGCAACTTCTTTGCGCATCACCGGAGTCGGTACACACGTGGACGTAACGTCGCCGCTCAACCTGACGTACTTTCAGACACTCGTCGGCGACGGGATCGTGATCATGAGCGTCGGCAAAACCCGGAAGCCTGGGGCGGGCCGGCGCACCCATCGGCGATCTGTGAGGCACCAAGGCTCCTGAGCACCGACCTCGCCCATGCGATCGACGGCTTGACCAGCCGTCACATCATCTAGATGCATGGGCAGTTCACTCCCGTGGAGATGCGCACCCAAGACCCTGACGACCTCGGCGGCCATGTGCGGATCCACAAGGTCGCCGAGCTGATCCGCCGCGGCGCACCGCTCCACCTGAAGGTCACGCTGTCCAGGGCGGCCGAGATCCACCCGTACGTCACCATCCGCGGGTACCTGAGCCTGGACACGGCACAGCACGGCCGGCTCGCGCTCGCCCCGCTCGCCGGCTGCCCGGCCCGCTCCACCGCCACTTCCCCACAGACATCAGATACGCCGTCACCTTTCTCGACGACGAGAAGAACAAGGAACGATCACCATGCACAACCGCAGAACCGTCCTCGCCGCCATTGTCGGAGCTGCCTCCTCCGCCCTCACCCTGTCCGCCTGCGGCGGCGAGAGCAGCACGGGCAGCTCCAAGGGCGGCACCATCGGCATCGCCATGCCGACCCAGGCCTCCGAGCGCTGGATCACCGACGGCAAGAGCATCGTGAAGAACCTGCAGGGCAATGGGTACAAGGCCAAGCTGGTCTACGGCGAGAACGAGCCGGCAACCCAGGTCTCCCAGATCGAGAACCTGATCACGCAGGGCGTCAGTGCACTGATCATCGCGGCCATCGACAACACGTCGCTGACCAAAGTGCTCCAGCAGGCGGCCGACGCCAAGATCCCGGTGATCTCCTACGACCGGCTCATCCTCGGCACCAAGAACGTGACCTACTACGCCTCCTTCGACAACGAGCAGGTCGGCCGGCTCCAGGCCCGCTACATCATCGACCAGCTCGGCCTGGAGAAGGGCAAGGGCCCGTTCAACATCGAGCTGTTCGCCGGCTCCGCCGACGACAACAACACCAAGTACTTCTTCAGCGGCGCGTTGCACCTCCTGCAGCCGTTCCTGGACAGCAAGCAGCTGGTCGTCCAGTCCGGTCAGACCGCGCTCAAGCAGATCACGACCCTGCGCTGGGACGGCGCCACCGCGCAGAAGCGCATGAACTCCATCCTCGCCACGACGTACAAGAGCAGGACGGTCGACGCGGTCCTGTCGCCGTACGACGGCATCTCCATCGGCGTCCTGGCAGCGCTTAGGGCGTACAACTACGGGTCCGTCAGCAAGCCCCTTCCGGTCATCACGGGGCAGGACGCCGAACTGGCCTCGGTGAAGTCGATCATCGCGGGTCAGCAGTCGCAGACCGTCTACAAGGACAGCCGCCAGCTCGCCGAGGTCGCCGCGAGCATGGTCGACGACGTGCTCAACGGCAGGAAGCCGCAGCTCAACGACACCAGGACCTATGACAACGGTGCCAAGGTCGTGCCCGCCTACCTGCTGCAGCCCATCAGCGTCGACAAGACCAACTACGACAGCGTTCTGGTCGCGACCGGCTACTACACCGACGCCGAGCTCAAGTAGCCGTACGACACCGGCGGAACGGTACGAGTAGAGCCCCCGTCATCCGGCGGCTCTACTGTTCGGTGAGGCCCTCGGTCGTGATGAACTCGATGGCCGGGTGGGGCATAGATCCGAACGGGTTGGCGTCCGCCGGAGCGGGAGGCGAGCACGTCGTGCCGGCGGGCGTCGTCGCGCGGTGTGCCCTCCCGGGCACGCGTCGGCCGTCGAGCCACACCAGGTGGGCAGGACCTCGGGCGCATGCGGCGCGATCCGCTCCGGATGCGGCCCCTGGAGGGGCGGATACGTGGGCGCACCATGTCTTTCGCCCACCAGGCGGCATCGCGGCAAGGGAGCCGCTGCGCCGTCCACATGTACGCCGCGGCCGCCACCGGCGTGCTCCGACGGCGTGCGCCCAGGGCGTGAAGCCTCTCTCATGCGCTCGTGCCAATCGGCCGACGACCCCGCTATGTTCGGACAGGGCGGGGAGAGACGTCACCAGCCGGCGCGCTGAGACCCCCACCCGAGGGGGATCAGATGAACCTGGATGAAGTCCCGTACGAGCGCCGCACGTTGTTGGCCGTTGACGCGGGCAGTTCCTTGAAGGACATGACCGGAACGGACTGGGCGGTTGCCGGCGTCTCGGCACTGGTGCCGGTCGTCGGCTTTACCATCGCCGGCTGGCAATGGCGTCGCAGACGAGCTCTCGGTATCACCCTGGTCACGGTGCAGGCGGCGAGGGTCTTCACGTTCCCAGTCGGACACCCGGTGAGCGGAGCGGTCTACGCGGCCCATCCGCACCAACACGACAGCTACTACCCTCTGCACGATGTCCATAGTCATCTGCTCCGCGCCCGGGTGGAGGAGCTGACGGTCCTCCTTCGGTCGGCCGGTGCCGGTTTCATCGAGATCGAAGCCGCGGACGCTGTCAGCGAGCATGAGCTACGCCTGGCGTTGGGACTGCCCCTTGTGACGGATACGGGCATTCCCCTTGGTCAGGGAACGGCGGAGACCGCCCTTTCCTGGAAGACGCATGCTCATGCCACGTATCGGTGGCAGAGTGTCGGCCCGGTGCAGCGGGACGAGGAAGCCGATCCGTTGGCGCACCCCCTCCTGGCGACCGAGCCGGTGATTCGCGACATGGTGAGGACGCTGGTGGACGACACGATGGCGCAGGCCTCGGCAGTCCTGGAGTCGACCAAGGACTTCGGATTCACGCCAGGGCTGGCGGCCACCGTGCAGCAGCAGGGGTTTCAACTGGGAGGCGCCTTCCGTCGGCACACCTCCAGCCGACTGGTCCTACGCGTCGCACGTGACCCGGGTGGATTCGACGACGACAGGTCCTAGTGCCGTGGCAGGCAACGTTTGCCCGGCAAGGAGCGGCGTCCGGTGCGTGCTCTCGGCGTGCCGGCCGGAAGTCCTCGTACTGGACGTACTTGGGCTTTCGGCCGGTGCGGCGAGAGGGCGTGCCGGGCGTCGCGACGGGGCGAACGTTGTCTGTCGCGGCACTAGCCGCCGTAGTTGCCGCGGAGGGGCTCTCGCTGCGCGCGTGTCTCACCCGTCTCGCCGACACGCCGCTGACTCCGGCCGAGCGGGTCGAAAAGAGGGGTCGGCACCATGGTGCCGACCCCTCACACATCAGTAGCGGGGACAGGATTTGAACCTGCGACCTCTGGGTTATGAGCCCAGCGAGCTACCGAGCTGCTCCACCCCGCGTCGGATGCCTTTACCCTACGCCAATTATTCGGGCCTCGAGACCACGATCGGACGCCGGCCGCAGAGGCGGGCCGGCGGCCGGCCCGTGACCGCCTGCTCGGTACGGCATCCCCGAGCGTCTCCCCGCTGTGCGCGGTCTCCGTCCCGCCTCCGGACCTCTCACCCTGGTCCTGACCGCCCGAGCCCTGCCATCCGACTTCCTCAGGCGCACCTGGACCGAGGCGCCCGCACGCCACCTGGCGTTCTACCGGTCGGTTACCGGCGGGTCACACCGTAGGGTCGGTTGACGAACGTCGATCTACGGAAGGGTTCACCACCATGGCGCAGGAAGTACGTGGCGTGATCGCCCCGGGCAAGAACGAACCGGTGCGCGTCGAGACCATCGTCGTGCCGGATCCGGGGCCTGGAGAGGCCGTCGTGAAGATCCAGGCGTGCGGGGTCTGCCACACCGACCTGCACTACAAGCAGGGCGGCATCAACGACGACTTCCCCTTCCTGCTCGGCCACGAGGCGTCCGGGATCGTGGAGTCGGTCGGCGACGGTGTCACGGACGTGGCTCCCGGCGACTTCGTGATCCTCAACTGGCGTGCGGTGTGCGGGCAGTGCCGCGCCTGTCTGCGCGGGCGGCCCTGGTACTGCTTCAACACGCACAACGCCAAGCAGAAGATGACGCTCAAGGACGGCACCGAACTGTCCCCGGCCCTGGGCATCGGAGCCTTCGCGGAGAAGACCCTGGTCGCCGCCGGACAGTGCACCAAGGTCGACCCCGCGGTCTCCCCGGCGGTCGCCGGGCTGCTCGGCTGCGGCGTGATGGCCGGCATCGGTGCCGCCATCAACACAGGCAACGTCGGCCGCGGGGACTCCGTCGCCGTCATCGGCTGCGGTGGCGTCGGCAACGCGGCGATCGCCGGAGCCCGGCTGGCCGGAGCGGCGAAGATCATCGCCGTCGACATCGACGACCGGAAGCTCACCACCGCGTCGAAGCTCGGCGCGACCCACACCGTCAACTCCAGCTCGACCGACCCCGTCGAGGCGATCCAGGAACTCACCGGCGGCTTCGGGGCCGACGTCGTCATCGACGCGGTCGGCCGCCCGGAGACGTACAAGCAGGCCTTCTACGCCCGCGACCTCGCCGGCACGGTCGTCCTCGTCGGCGTACCCACCCCCGAGATGAAGCTCGAACTGCCCCTGATCGACGTCTTCGGACGCGGCGGCGCCCTCAAGTCGTCCTGGTACGGCGACTGCCTGCCGTCCCGCGACTTCCCGATGCTCATCGACCTGCACCTCCAGGGGCGACTGGACCTGGGCGCGTTCGTGACCGAGACGATCGCCCTGGACGGGATCGAGGCCGCCTTCGAGCGGATGCACCACGGTGACGTGCTGCGTTCGGTGGTGGTGCTGTGATGGGAGCCAGGGTCGAACACCTCGTCACCTCGGGCACGTTCTCGCTCGACGGCGGCACCTGGGACGTCGAGAACAACGTGTGGATCGTCGGTGACGATCACGAGGCGATCGTCATCGACGCCGCGCACGACGCCGACGCCATCGCCGAGGCGGTGGGCGACCGGCGGCTGCTGGCCATCGTGTGCACCCACGCGCACAACGACCACATCGACGCCGCGCCCGCCCTCGCCGAGCGGACCGGCGCCACGATCTGGCTCCACCCCGACGATCTGCAGCTGTGGAAGCAGACCCACCCCGACCGGCTCCCCGACGCCTGGCTGCAGGACGGACAGGTGATCGAGGCGGCCGGCGCCGACCTGACCGTCCTGCACACGCCCGGCCACGCCCCGGGCGCGGTCTGCCTCTACGACCCGGGGCTGGGCACCGTCTTCACCGGCGACACGCTCTTCCAGGGCGGGCCCGGAGCGACCGGGCGCTCCTTCTCCCACTTCCCGACGATCGTCGAGTCGATCCGCGAGCGTCTGCTCACCCTCCCGGCCGACACGGTCGTCCGCACCGGGCACGGGGACTCGACCACGATCGGTGCCGAGGCCCCGCACCTGGAGGAGTGGATCGCGCGCGGCCACTGAGCGGGAAGCGGGACCACCGCGACACACCGGCGAATCACGACAGGAGATGTCCGGCTTCCGCGGGACTCTCGTGGGGACACACGGGCGAAGGCGGCCCGTGAACGCCACGAGCACGGAGGTCGGACATGGCAGGGCCGTTGGACGGCAGGGTCGCGCTGGTCGCGGGCGCGACCCGCGGAGCGGGCCGGGGCATCGCGGTGGAACTCGGCGCGGCCGGTGCCACCGTGTACGTCACCGGACGCAGCACGCGCGAGCGACGTTCGGAGTACGACCGCCCCGAGACGATCGAGGACACGGCGGACCTGGTCACCGCGGCCGGAGGCGTCGGCATCGCGGTGCGCACCGACCATCTGGTCCCCGCCGAGGTCGAGGCCCTGGTCGCCCGCATCGCGGACGAACAGGGCCGCCTCGACCTCCTCGTCAATGACATCTGGGGCGGCGAGAAGGACTTCGAGTGGGACACCCCGCTCTGGGACACCGACCTCGACCAGGGCCTCGCGCTGCTGCGCCGGGCCGTCGAGACGCACGCGATCACCAGCCATCACGCACTGCCCCTGCTGCTGCGCACCCCCGGCGGCCTCGTCGTCGAGATGACCGACGGCACCGCCGAGTACAACCACGACACCTACCGCGTCTCCTTCTTCTACGACCTCGCCAAGGCGTCCGTCCTGCGCATGGCGTTCTCCCTGGGCCACGAACTCGGCCCGCGCGGCGCCACCGCGCTCGCGCTCACCCCCGGCTGGCTGCGCTCGGAGATGATGCTCGACACCTTCGACGTGAGCGAGGAGAACTGGCGGGACGCCCTCGAGCGCGTCCCGCACTTCGCCATCTCCGAGACGCCCTCCTACGTCGGCCGTGCCGTGGCCGCGCTGGCCGCCGACCCGGACGTCGCGCGCTGGAACGGCCGGTCCCTCTCCAGCGGGCAACTCGCCCAGGAGTACGGCTTCACCGACCGCGACGGCAGCAGGCCGGATGCCTGGCGCTATCTCGTCGAGGTCCAGGACGCGGGCAGGCCGGCGGATGTGACGGGGTACCGGTGAGCTCAGGTGGGACTCACCGGTTGCAGCGGCCAGCGCGCGGAGTGGCCCGGGGGCAGCGCCAGATCGTCCCGCACGGCCGCGTAGTAGCCCTCGCGTCCGGCGCGCTGCCGCTCCAACAGGGCCTGCCACGCCTGCGGGTCACGCGTCCCCTCGCGCAGGAACTGCTCCATCTCCATCACCCCGACCACCCACGTCCGGGCCCGCTCGACCACCTGCGGACTGCCCAGGAGGATCAGCGCCTCCCCGGACGGATCCCGCGCGACGGTGGCCTCGGCCAGCAGCGGCACGGCCTCCTCCGGGGACAAGGGGTGAGGGTGCGGGTCATTGCCCAGGTATGACGCCACCCGGTAAGTCAGAGTGACGCTCTTCTTCAGCGACCGCGCGTAGTCGGCGTACACCGCGAGCCGCCGTTCCTCCCACCGGGCCGTCCGCTCCCGTTGGAAGCGGGCCCGATCGCCCCGCACGATCGCCAGATACGAGCCGAGGGCACCGATGACCACGCCGATCAGCGCCGGAAGTTGTTGTATGAACGCGGACATGAGCGCACGGTATCCGTCATGAGGCGATTCGAGGGATACGGAGTTCTGATCACGGGCGCGGCCCGCGGCATCGGCGCGGCCACCGCCCGTCGGCTGGCCGAGGAGGGCGCTCAGGTGCTCGTCACGGACGTGGATCCGGCCGAGGCGGCGAAGACGGCCGCCTCGATCCGTGAACTGGGGGCGCGCGCCGAGGAGTTGGTGTGTGACGTGGGGGACAGGGCGATGGTGGAGGCGGCCGTCGCGCACGCCGTGGACTCCTTCGGCTCGCTCGACGTCCTGGTCAACAACGCGTACGGGTGCTCTCCCGACGCCCCGCTCTTCGAGGACGAGCCGGACGAGGTGTGGGACCGCGACCTCGACCTCACCCTGACCGGCGCGTACCGCTGCTGCCGCGCGGCCCTCCCGCACCTGGTGGCCTCGGGCCGGGGCGCCATCGTCAACATCGGCTCGGTGAACGGCCTCCAGGACTTCGGCAACCATGCCTACAGCGCGGCCAAGGCGGGCCTCATGTCCCTCACGCGCACCCTTGCCGGGCACGCGGCACCCCGTGGGGTACGGGTCAACCTGGTCGCGCCGGGCACGGTCCGCACCCCGGCGTGGGAGGGCCGCGACGACGATCTCGCCCAGGCGTCGGGGATCTATCCGCTCGGACGGGTCGGTGAGCCGGACGACATCGCGGCCGCCGTCGCCTTCCTCGCCTCCCGGGACGCGGCGTGGATCACCGGGACCACGCTGTGCGTGGACGGAGGCCTCACCGCGGTCAACACGGGTTTCCGGAGCGCGGTGAGGCCGTGAGGGCGGCCGACCGCAGGACGGAGAACACCCTCTCGGTGTCGGCCTTGGTCGTACGCCAGTTGCTGAAGGCGGCCCGCAGCCCCTGAGTCCCCGCGTACACGGTCGGCGTCACGTAGGCCTCGCCCGAGGCCGCGACCGCCGCCGCCAGCGCGTGCACCCGCTCCCGCGTGGGCTCGTCCGCGAGGGTGAAGCAGACGACGTTGAGCCGGACGGGCGCCAGGAGCCGCAACTCCGGTACGTCCGTGATGTGTTCGCCCAGCAACCGGGCGAGCGCGATGTTCCGCTCGACGATCTCGCGATGCCCCTCGCGTCCGTACGCCATCAGGGAGAACCACGCCGGGAGCGCCCGCAACCGGCGCGAGTTCTCCGGCGTGAGGTGCAGGAAGTCGGGGTCGCCGGCCGGCAGGCCCAGGTACGGGGACTCGTTGTGGAAGACCCGGACCTGGAGGTCCTGGCGGCGCGTGAACTGCACGGCAGCGTCGTAGGGGACGTTGAGCCACTTGTGCAGGTCGACACAGACGGAGTCGGCCGCGTCGAGCCCGTCGACGAGATGCGCGTACGACGGTGACAGCGCGGCGAAGCCGCCGAACGCCGCGTCCACGTGCAACCAGAAGTCATACCGCTCCTTGAGCGCGGCGATGGCCCGCAGATCGTCGAAGTCGACGGTGTTCACGGTTCCGGCGTTCGCCACGACGACCGCCGGACGCCCGTCGAGCCCGTCGAGGGCGGCGGCCAGGCGTTCGACGTCGACGGCCTCGCGGTTCCCGGACAGCACCGGCACCGTACGCAGCCGGTCCCGGCCGATGCCCAGCACGGACAGCGCCTTGGTGACGCTGGAGTGCGGGGAGCCGGACAGCACGTCGACCGGTCCGAGCGCGGCGGCACCTTCTCGTGACACGGACACGCCCAGCCGCTCGCCCAGCCACTCCCGCGCGATCGCCAGACCGACCGTGTTCGAGACGGTCGCGCCGGTCACGAACGCCCCGCTGTGCGCCTCGCCCAGTCCGAACAGCTCGCGCAGCCAGCCCACCGTCTCCCGCTCCAGCGCGCTCGCCGACGACCCGTCGCCGCCGGACACGTTCTGGTCGTACGCGCCGGTCAGCCAGTCCCCGGTGAGCGAGGCGGGCGTCGCGCCGCCGGTGACGAAACCGAGGTAGCGCGGGCCCGCGGAGCCGGAGAACCCGGGCGCCCAGCGCTCGGTGAACCGGCTCAGCGCGCCCTGCGCGCCGCGCCCTTCGGCCGGCAGCGGCTCGGGGTCGGGCACCTTGCCGGGGTCGGCGACAGGACGCCCGTCGAGTCCGCCCACCTCCCCGGCGGCGAAGTCACGGGCGGACTGCAGGAGCTCGGGAAGCCGGGAGAGATCGTCGGCGAGTGTGCGATGCATGGCGGCAGCCTAGGTCGGGCGGCGCACCCGGAGCCTGGTCCAATTCGGGGTAAGTGGACTGCCCCCAATGTCACCGTTTCGTCGCAGACCGGACAGCCGTACAACGCCTGTGCCCCGACGCGGGTCTAGCAGGCGGACAACGAGGGAAACACCGGTGAACACGCAGACAGAAGGGCCTGACATGGGGCACATACGCAGACGGGGAGCCGTCGCTCTGGGCATCGCCGGACTGGTCGCGCCGCTGACGCTCGCGCTGGGCACGGCGCCCGCGCAGGCCGCGAGCTGTACGACACAGACCGGCCCGTACCAGAAGCAGGTGGAGAAGTTCCTTGGCCGACCGGTCGACGGCCGGCAGTCCACCGCCGACTGCAAGGCGATCCAGGCCTTCCAGACCAAGCACGGCATCACCCCGAACGCGGGCTACGCCGGGTCCGTCACCTGGGGCGTGATGGACCTGATGAACAAGCAGAAGGCCGTCGGCAACAAGCCCAACAAGGACGGCAAGTGCCCCGTCAACAAGGGCCGCATCGCCTGCGTCAACCTGACCCTCCAGCTCAGCTGGATCCAGGACGGCAGCAGGCTCGTCTACGGTCCGGTGCCGGTCCGCACGGGACGCGACGGCTATGAGACCCGCACCGGTCTGAAGAAGATCTACTGGCGGGACATCGACCACGTCTCGACCATCTACAACGTGCCCATGCCCTACAGCCAGTTCTTCGACGGCGGCCAGGCCTTCCACTCGGTCGGCCTGAGCATGTGGAACCCGCCCGGCTCACACGGTTGTGTCAACATGACCACGACCACCGCCAAGAAGTACTGGTCGCTGCTGAAGAACGGCGACGACGTCTTCGTCTACGGCCGCAAGCCGGGCACCTGACGGCACCCGGCCGCGCCCGGGGACGTCATCACGCCTCGGGCGCGTCCCCGAAGTCCGGGATCTCCAGCCTGACCCCACCCTGCCGCGCTGACTCGTGCGCGACGATGCCCGGCAGGGTGTAGCGGGCCGCGACCCACGCGTTCACCGACGGCAGCGTCCGGGTGTTGACCGCGGTCACGAAGTCGTCCACCAGGAAGTGGTGGCTGCCCTCGTGACCGTTGTGCAGGTGCTCGAACTCCCGGGGGAGCCGCGCCCGGTCGTGCACGGGCGCCGACCCCGACGTGAACGCGGCCCGCAGCGCCGGCGCGATGTGCTGGAGCGAGGGATCGTCCGGCGCCAGCGTCGGCTTGGGCTCGAGGAGCTCCGTGATGTCCCGCACCCCCTTCTTGTCCTGCCAGAAGCTCACCGTCGCGAGCTGTTCCATGCTGGCGTCGGTCCCGAAGAACCGGAAACGCGACTCCCGGATGTGCGAGGGATAGCCGACCCGCCGGAACTCGTTCGTACGGAACGAGCCGCCGCCCGCCACCTCGAACAGCGCGGTCGCGTTGGAGAAGTCATTGCCGAACTGGCTGACCTCCTTGTCGAACACCCCGTCCCCGCGCTCGTCGCGCACCCCGATCGCCGACACGCTCACCGCGTGCGTCCGCCAGGCGCCGAGCACCCCGCCCACCGAGTGCGTCGGGTACAGGAGCGGGGGATAGCTGGCGGTCGCCTTCCAGTTCTCGCCGCCGCTGTACCGGTAGGCCTCGTAGAACCCGAGATCCATGTCATGGACGTAGTCGCCCTCGGCGTAGAACAGCCGCCCGAAGGCGCCCTCGGCGATCTGGTTGCGGGCGTGCACCGTCGCCGGGTTGTACTGGCTGGTCTCGCCCATCATGTACGTCAGTCCGGTCGCCCGTACCGCGTCGATGATCGCCGCGATCTCGTCCCGGGTGATGGCCATCGGCACCGCGGAGTACACATGCTTGCCCGCCCGGAGCCCCTGGAGCACCAGCGGCCCATGGGTCCAGCGCTGGGTGAAGATCGCGACGGCGTCCACCGCCTTCGACTCCAGCATCGCCTCGTACGAGGGGAAGGTGCCCGACAGCCCTTCGGCGGCCGCCAGTTCGTCCGCCCGCTCGGGGAGCAGATCGGTGACGTGGACATCGCCGACGCCGGGGTGGGCGAGAAACAGCTTCGCGAACTGGCCGGAGAACTGGCCGGCGCCGACGATGCCGAGAGAGAACGTCATCTGAGCAACATCCTTCACTGGTGGAGACTTCACGGGTCGGGCTCGTCCTGGCCCCATTTACTTTTGATGCGGAACAATCAAGGCGTCAAGGGCCCTGCGTGCATCTCTTCCTGCAGGCTGCAGGGCCATAGAATGACGCCATTACTTCTGAGGCAGAATAAAACCTTGCGGGAGTCCGACCCTCATGACCACACATGCCGCCGCCAGCTGGCTGCCACTGAGTCCGGGTGAGCGCGCGGTGGCGATCGAGGTGCTTGTGTGCGGACCGCTGTCGCGCAGCGAGATCGCCCGCCGCCTGAACCTGTCGGTGGGCAGTCTCACCCGGCTGACCAAACCGCTGATCGAGTCCGGGCTGCTGATCGAGGCCGCCGAGTCGGGGGAGGGGGAGGGCGCGGAGGTACGGCAGGGGCGTCCCTCACGGCCGCTGGACGTCGTGGCCGAGTCCCGCTCCTTCATCGGATTCAAGATCACCGAGGACATGGTCTACGGCGTCGTCACCACGTTGCGCAGCGACATCGTGGCGCGTCATGACCGCCCGCTCGTCACCCACGACCCGGCCGAAGTCGCCGACCTGTTGGCGGAGATGGCCGACGGGTTCGCCCGCGCCTTTCCCGGGCCGGCCGGAATCGGCATCGGAGTCGGCGGCCGTGTCGAGAAACGATCGGTCGTCGCCGAGTCGGCCTTCCTCGGCTGGACGGACGTCCCGCTGGCCGAACTCGTGGGACTGCGCACCGGGTTGCCCGTGGTCGTCGAGAACGACGTCGCCGCCCTCGTGGAGGCCGAGAGCTGGTTCGGCGCCGGCCGCGGACTCGACCGCTTCGCGGTCCTCACCATCGGCGCCGGAATCGGCTACGGCCTCGTTCTCGGCGGCAGCCGGGTCGCCTGCGCGGAGGACGGGCGGGGCGCGGCCCGCCGCTGGCTCGTGAACCCGTACGGCCCCCTCACTCCCGAAGGGGAACGCGGCAGCGCCATCTCCCTCCTGGGCATCCCCAGCATCCGCTACCAGGTCCGCGCCGCCACCGGCGAGGACCTGACGTACGAGGAGATCCTCGCCCGTGCCGCGGCGGGTGACCCCCTGCCGGCCCGCGTCCTCGACGAGGCGGCCCGCGCCCTGGGCACCCTCGTGGCGCAGATCGCCAACTTCGCCATGCCGCAGAAGATCCTGCTCGCCGGAGAGGGGGTCGGCCTCGTCGACGTGGCGGGCCCGGTCGTGGAGGAGACGATCCTCACACACCGCCACCCACAGGCCGATCCGGTCAATCTGGAGACGAAGGTCTCCGACTTCCACGACTGGGCGCGCGGGGCCGCGGTGCTGGCCATCCAGGTGCTGGTGCTCGGTGCGGGGGAGGGACGGTGAGCAGGTGCGAAGGGTGATCCCACGTCGGACGAGTGATCAGGTTCACGGTCCGTAATGTCGCGAGGTGCACCTTTACTCACATCGCCTTCACGCCAAGGCCCGTATGCTTCACACCATGTCCACCACTCCTGGAACCGACTCCGTGCGGTCCGCCGCCGATGTCAACGAGGAGATCCGGGCCCTCTGGTTCCGGGCAGGTGGGACGCTGAGCATGGAGGAGCGCCGGGAGTACCAGCGGCTCGTGCTGGAGTGGGCGGAAGCCGCCCCCCAGTCGCCCACACAGGCGGCCTGATCTCGCTCGGCCGCCCCGCGAGCCCGTGACGAACGGGGCCTGACTCCTCTCCGAGTCTCGGCCCCGTTCCCCGTCCGCCGCTGCGGCCTCAGCCCCAACTCTGCGAGTACTGCCGCCGATAGCGGTTGCGGTCCTGTTCCGTACGGATGTAACGCGTGGCGACCAGCGCGATGATGCTGCCGGCGATGACCAGCAGCCCCGGGCCGATGTTCTGCGGGTCCGTGAGGCGGGCCAGGAGCGACTCGGAGGTGCCCCCCACTGCCTGGACCGAGCCCGGTGCGGCGGATCCCGGCACGGCCGCCGTGCCCTGCGAGGCCGCGGGCGCGGAGGAGGACTGGGCGGTGGAGCCCGCCGCGCCCTGGGCCGCGGCCCCCGGTCCGGTCAGTTTCACCCCAAGTGCCGTGAGGGCCTTGGTGATCGGCTGGAAGAACGTCGTACCGCCCGCGGTGCAGTCCCCGTTGCCCCCCGAGGTCACACCGAGCGCGATGCCCTCGGAGAACAACGGCCCGCCGCTGTCGCCCGGTTCGGCGCACACATTGGTCTCGATCAGACCGGTCACGGTGCCCTCGGGGTAGTTGACCGTCGCGTTGAGAGCCTTCACCTGACCGTCGTGGAGTCCACTGGTACTGCCGCTGCGGAAGACCCGCTGGCCGACCGTCGCATCGGCGGTGCCGATGATCTGGACGCCCTTGCCGCCGCCGATCGAGACGACGTTGTTCCCGGTGTCGTTCTCACCGTTGTTGTACTGGATGAGGGAGAAGTCACTGCCGGGGAACGCCGTGGTGATCGTCTGACCCAGCTGCTTGGTGCCCTGGTTGTCGCCGAACCAGACGGAGCCGGCCGGCCCGCAGTGCCCGGCCGTCAGGATGAACTCGTTGCGCCCGTTGGTCACGTTGTAGCCCGCCGAACAGCGCCCGCCGGTCGAGAACATCGGCAGGGCGGCGTTGAGCCGCGTGGTGAACGTGCCCTCGGTCCGCTCCATGCGGACCGAACTGCCCATGCTCTCGGCGAGCTTCTTCATCCGGGACCAGTCGGCGGCGGAGACGGTGCGATCGGCCCGCACCACCACCTCGTTGTTGACATAGTCCATGGCCCAGGCGGTGCCCGCGACCCGTGGCGCCGCCTTGAGCGCCTTCGTCACGGACTTGAGGTCCTCCATGCTGTGGCTCACGACCTTGGGGCGTGCGCCTGCGTTCTTCACCTCGGCCGCCGCGGCCGAGTCGGTCACCGCGACCACGGGGCGCCCGTCGGCGGCGATCCAACTGCCCGCCGTACGCGAGGCGCCCAGGGTCGACACCAGACCCGCGCCCTTGCCCGCGGCGGCCAGAGTGGCGCTCTGCGGGGCACGTGACGCGGCGGACGGCTCGCTCGCCATGGCGTGCGTCACCATCAACCCTCCGCAGAGGACCCCGCCGACGGCCGCGAGCCGCGCCCCCCGTCGGACGATCCGTCGTCGTGCGTGCCTCATGCATGGGCTCCCGAAGCCGTACGGTGCGGCGTCGACGCCGCCGGGGCTCCGGTCGTGAGCCCTCCTTCCATACGCGCGCCCGTGCCCTCGCGTTCACCCTCGGCCGTTCTCCGGTTCAGGGATTGCCGACCGCTCCGCCGAACACGACCACTTCCGCCGGTTCGTCCCCTTTGTTCGGCACCGCCGGGCCGGTGATTCGAGGCCTGCCATGATGGGCGCATGCGCGTGCTGATGCCGGTCCCCGACCGCGACTTCGACGTCACCGAGGTGGCCGTTCCCTGGCGGATCCTCACCGATGCGGGGCACGAGGTCGTGCTCGCCACCGAGCACGCGGGCACCCGGCCGGCGGCGGACCCACGGCTGCTGACAGGGGTGCTCTTCGGACAACTGGGCGCCGCCGAGGAGCCCCGGCGTTTCTACGAGCAGCTGACCGGGTCACCGGAGTTCACCAGCACCGTCTCCTGGGCCGAGGCCGACGTCGTGGAGTACGACGGCCTGCTGCTGCCCGGCGGACACGCGCCCGGCATGCGGCAGTACCTCGGCTCCACGGCACTGCACCAGCAGATCGCCCGCTTCTGGGCCCTCGAACGGCCTGTCGGCGCGATCTGCCACGGCGTCCTGGTGCTCGCGCGCGCCCGAGACCTCACCACCGGCCGGGGTGTCCTGGCCGACCGACGCACGACCTGCCTGCCCAAGTACATGGAACGCACGGCCTACTTCACCACCGCCTGGCGCCTGGGCCGCTACTACCGCACCTATGCGGCGTACGTCGAGGACGAGGTCAGGGCAGCCCTCTCCGACCCGGACACGCAGTTCGTACGCGGCCCCCGCACCCTCACCCGGCGCGGCACCGCCACCGACGACACGGACGCGTTCGTCGTCGAGGACGGCCGCTACCTCTCGGCCCGCTGGCCCGGTGACGCCTACCTCTTCGCCCGCCGCTACCTCGCTCTGCTGGGTGGCACGGCCGAGTGATGCCTAACGGCTCAGTCGGGCGGCGACCTCCTGCGGACTCAGGTACCTGTCGGTGTGCTCGAATTCCCGCAGGGTCCCCTTGCGGTCGGCGAGGAAGCCGGTGCGCACGAAGTCGTCGCCCGCGACCGCGTTGAGGAACCAGTTGACGCCCGTACGGAACCGGGCCGTGCCCGTGCGCAGCGCGTACAGGTGGTATCCACGGGCCACGACCTGCGCGGGCACGCCCCTGAGACCGATACCGAGCGGCTTGGACACCGCGTCGTGGCCGCCGAGGTCGACGACCAGACCGAGGTCCTTGTGCTTGTACGGCGTCATGGGCTGCCCCCGCAGCAGCGCCGCCAGGTTCTTCGCCGCGTGCCGGCCCTGCCGGGCGGCGTGCTGGGCGGTCGGCGGGCAGTACGAACCGTCGGCCCTGGCCAGGTCGGGTACGGCGGCCGCGTCGCCCAGGGCGAAGACCCCGTCCAGGCCCGGCACCTTGAAATTCGGCTCGACGAGGACCCGGCCGCGTACGGTCTCCGCGCCCAGCGAGTCGACCAGCGGACTCGCCGCGACACCGGCCGTCCACACCAGCGTCCGCGACGGCAGGACCCGGCCGTCCGTGAGAGTGATCTTGCCTTCCGTGACCGAGGCGACGGTCGTCTCGAGGGAGATATGCAGTCCGCGCTTGCTCAGCAGACGCATCGCACTCGCCCCGAGCTTGTCACCGAGCTCCGGGAGCAGCTTGGGAGCGACGTCCACCAGGTGCCACTTGATGAGCGCGGGATCGAGGCGCGGGTGATAGCGCTTCGACGCGGCGGTGGTCAGGCGCTGCAGACAGGCCGCGGTCTCGGCGCCCGCGTAACCGCCGCCGACCACCACGAACTGCAGTCGCGCCGCCCGCTCGTCCTCGTCCGAGGTGGCCGCCGCCAGGTCGAGTTGCGCGATCACGTGGTCGCGCAGATACACGGCCTGGGCGAGCGTCTTCATCCCGCGCGCCTCGTCGAGGAGGCCGGGGATGTCGAAGGTGCGGGTCACGCTGCCCGGGGTGAGCAGCAAGTAGTCGTACGACAGGTCGACGAACTCTCCTGTGATCTTGCGTACGACGCACCTCTTGGACGCGGGATCCACGCCGACCACCCCGCCCGGCAGAAACGTCGTGCGGCGCAGGATCCGGCGCAGCGAGGGGGCCACGGACTGCGGGGTGACGACACCGGCGGCGACGTGCGGCAGCAGAGGCAGGTAGAGCTGGTAGTCGGTGGGGCTGACCAGGGTGATCCGGGCGTCACCCGGCTGAAGCGCGTGCTCGAGCCCGCGTGCGCATTCGACACCGGCGAACCCGCCGCCGACGATCACGATGTTCGGTGCATCCATCCGAGCTGCCTCCTTCGTGGGCCGATATTGCGGCCCGCCGCCGGTGGCACCCAGGGTCACACGGGATGACCCTGGGTGCCACCTCACGCAGGAGGGGGCGGCCACGAGATCTTCTACCGATCAGTAACTTCGTCTTCCCTTTTCGTACATCCTTAGGCACGATCATCTGTCCAGCGGCGAAGGTCGAGGCACCTCGCCGCTCCGACGTGAAAAGGGGACGGGCATGACAGGACGCGGTGTGGGGCGCCGGATCGGCGCGGTCTCGGCGGTCGTGGCGCTGGGCATCGGGGGGACGGTCACCGCTGCGGGGACCGCCGCCGCGGCTCCGGCCCAGACGGCGGTGACCGCGACGGTGACGACGGCCCCGGTCGACTACGCCACCTGGCAGAACGACGTCAAGGCGGTCATCGACCAGGCACGGCCCTACGTCGAGCAGCGCACCGCGAACGCCGCCGGGCAGAAGCTGGCCCTCATCTTCGACATCGACAACACCACGCTGGAGACGGACTTCCACCCCTGGTACGAACTGCCGACCCCGGCGGTCAAGCCCTCGCTCGACCTCGCCCGCTACGCGCGCTCCCGCGGTGTCGACATCTTCTTCATCAGCGCGCGCCCGGGCATCATCTCGTCCTTGACGCAGTGGAACCTGACGACCGTCGGCTACCCGGTCTCCGGTCTCTACACGCGCGACCTGCCCGATCTGTTCGACGAGGTCAGCGCCTACAAGACCAGCAAGCGCGCGGAGATCGAGTCGCTCGGCTACACGATCATCGCCAACGTCGGCAACAACGACTCCGACCTCGTCGGCGGCCACGCCGAGCGCACCTTCAAGCTGCCGGACTACGACGGCCAGCTGTCCTGAACGGGCGCCCTGGACTCCCGGCCGTGACTGCCTAGACTCCCCGCATGGACGAGACGACGCTGGACACGCTCGGTTCGGGCAAGTTCCTGCTGATCACGAGCTATCGCAAGAACGGTACGGGAGTGGCGACGCCCGTGTGGGTGGTCCGGGACGGTGCGGCGCTCGGCGCCTGGACCAGCGCGGACTCCTGGAAGGTGAAGCGGATCCGCAACCGGGCCGACGTCCTGGTGGGCCCGTGCGACGCGCGGGGCAAGCCGACCGGCGAGCCGGTCCCGGCCACGGCGGAGATCCTCGACCAGGCCGGCTCCGCGCGCTACCGACAGCTGATCGCCGGCAAGTACGGCATCCTCGGCCGCCTCACCCTCTTCGGCAGCCGTCTGCGGCGCGGCGAGAGCGGCACGGTCGGGATTCGGATCTCCCTCACCACGTGATCGTGCGGCCGCGTCCTGTGTGACCGCGCGATCACGTGGTGAGCGGCGCCGGGCCCGGCCGGAACGAGAGAGGCCCCCGCGGCCGACGCGAGGGCCGGGCGGCCCGGTACTCCGGGCACGCACGTCCTCCTCATGAGCGATCCCCTTGGTGCACGTGGTGCACGTGGTGCACGTGGTGCACGTGGTGCACGTGGTGCACACGCGCGTGCGCGGTGCACGCACATGACCAGTGACAGGCGCGCGCTCACGCCCCTCGGGTGACCGATCCGGTCCTCAGGGGGTTTCGTAGCCGGTCCAGGCGTGGAGTTTGTCCGGGTTGAGGACCATCCACAGGTCGCTGATCAGCCCGTCGTGGATGTCCAGGGCGAGGACGGCGATGGTGGTGCCGGCGATGCGGACGGTGATGCCGGGGGCGCCGTTGACGTCCTCCTCGACGAGCTCGAACTCGGATGCGTTGCGCATGAGGCCGAGGACGAGGCGGGCGACCTTGTCCCGGCCGATGACCGGGCGCAGGGCCGCGCGGACCTTGCCGCCTCCGTCGCTGCGCGACTCGACATCGGGGTCGAGCAGGGTGACGAGGGTGTCGAGGTCGCCGCTCTCGCAGGCCTGGCGGAACGCGGTGACGATCTGCCGGTGTTCCGGTGCGGTGCTGCCGCCGGGGCGCTGGTCGGCGATGCGCCGGCGGGCGGAGGAGGCGAGTTGACAGCAGGCGGCCGGGGTGCGGCCCACGGTGTCGGCGATCTCGGTGAAGGGCATGCCGAAGACGTCGTGGAGGACGAAGGCGACGCGTTCCGCCGGAGTGAACGACTCCAGGACCACCAGCATCCCCATGCTGACCGACTCGTCGAGGGTGATCCGGTCGGCCGGATCGCCGCCGCCCTCGTCGGCGCCGGTGCTGGTCCACGTGGCACTGTGCCGGATGGGCTCGGGCAGCCATTCACCGGTGTAGCGCTCGCGGCGGACGCGTGCCGAGGCGAGGTGGTCGAGGCAGATCCGGGAGGCGACCCGGGTCAGCCACGCCAGCGGCGCGTCGATCCCCTGCTGCCCCTCCTCGGACAGGCTGTACCAGCGGGCGTAGGTCTCCTGGACCACGTCCTCGGCGTCCTGCACGGAACCGAGCATGCGGTAGCCGAGGTTGAGCAGCCGACGGCGCTCGGTCAGGAGGGAGCCGAGGGTAGGGTCGTGGGCCGGTTCCGGGGTCGTGGACACGGGTCCGTCATCCTCCCTGGACGGCGTGCTTGCCGGAGTGCTGGGTGACGAGCTGGGTGAGCCATTCGTCGAAGGTCTGGCTGCCGCGGGGACCGGGGCCGGTGGGGAGCAGGCCGTCGCCGGTCATGGCGGTGCCGGTGGCGCCGGGCATCTTCACGGGCAGCAGCAGCCGGTGCTGGTGCCGGGCCCGCAGCAGCCGGCCCGTCATGTCGACGAGCTGTTCGACACGCGGTCCGGCGAGTTCGGGTGCCATGCCCTGCGCGGGGGCCTGGGCCAGTTGTACGAGGTGCTGGGCGACCTCGCGGGCGGCGACGGGCTGGCTCCGCATCCGGGGCACCACCGCGAGGGGTCCCGGGACGCGGTCGAGGGTCTGCTGGGCGAACTCGTGGAACTGGGTGGCTCGCAGCACCGTCCACGGCGTCCGCCCGCTCTTGAGTACGTTCTCATGGCGCAGTTTTCCCTGGTAGTAGCCGAGGCCGACCCGGTCGATGCCGACGATCGACAGCAGGACGTGGTGGCGGACCCCGGCCTGTTCACCGGCGTCCAGGAGGGTGTGGGCGACCCGGTCGAAGAACGCGATGGCCTTCTTGCCGCTCGTGGTGGTCACGTTGCTGACGTCGATGACCGCTTCCGCGCCTGCCAGGGCCGCGTCGAGTCCGGTGCCGGTCACGAGGTCCACTCCCGTGGAGCGGGCCAGCACCACCGGGTGGTGCCCGGCCGCGGTCAGTTCCTCGACCACGTACCGTCCCACGAGTCCGGTCCCGCCTGCCACCGCCAGCCGCATGCCGGGCCTCCCCTTTGCGCTCACGTCGCTGTTGTCACCCTGGGCACTGCCGTTGCCGCTGTTGTCGTTGTACGTCATCGTGTGTGGTCCCGTCGTGCGGGGAGGGCCGGTACCAGCAGCAGGGCCGCCAGCAGGATGAGTGCGGCCAGGAAGACGACGTTGAGGGTCTGGTCGCGTGTGTTGTACATGTCGAGGTGCTGGACGTGGTAGCTGAAGTGCAGCACGTTGAAGACCAGCCACACCGCACCCGTCGTCTGCACCAGCCGGGTGTTGTCCACGGAACGCAGGGTGATGACCGTCAGGACGGCCAGGGCCAGGAACATGGCCCCGGCGTCCTTGGCGAGGTGTTCGTTGTAGGGGCCCAGCTGGGGCAGCCAGCTCAGTCCCAGGCCGGGGAAGTTCGCGTACCAGCTCGTGGGGGAGCAGTAGGCCCAGAGGCCTGTGTACAGTCCGGTCACGGCCAGGAGGCCGAGAGCGGCGTACCGGATTTTCGAGTTCATGCCCCTATGACGAGACAGCCCCCTCGAATGTGAGGCGGGCTGCCCCGACCGTGTGAAGTCGGGCGACGGCCATCGTGTGGAAGCCATGGCGGTCAGCGGCCCAGGACCCAGGCGATCCGAACGCCGGGTGAGCGGTCCGGCGCGGGAGTCGACCGGATGTGTTCTGCGCGGGGCGTTGACTAGAAAGCGCTTACCCCTTACGTTTCCCGTTCAGCAGCGTGACCCGCGCCTGACATGTCATATGCGAGACGTCAGATCTCCGAGCCGCATCACCTGGGAATGTACGCACTCCCTGGAGCTGATGATTCTTGGTGTGAGTGTCACGAACGCCTCGCGCTGTTCGCCATCGTGCACATCGTTCGCGTACATGACCTACGCACTCTCGAAAGGACGCACCCGCATGCGTACTCGCCCCCCACCGACACGCACTCGCAGACCGGCCCTGGTCGCGGCCAGCGCGGCCGCCCTGGCCGTCACCGCCGCCCTCGTCCTCCCGTCGTCCGCCTCGGCCGCCGACACCTCGCCGGTCGGCTTCGGTGCCGGGACCACCGGTGGCGGGGTCGCCACCGCCGTCACCGTCTCGACCCTCGACGCCTTCAAGGCGGCCGTCACGGGCGACACCGCCAAGGTGGTGCGCGTGAACGGCCTGATCACGCTCAGCGGCCAGGTCGACATCGGCTCCAACACCGCCGTTCTCGGCGTGGGTTCGTCGTCCGGCTTCACCGGCGGCGGACTGCGGCTGAAGAAGGTGACCAACGTCGTCGTCCGCAACCTGAACATCAGCAAGCCGCTCAAGCCGGCCGACGGCATCACCGTGCAGGCGTCGACGAAGGTGTGGATCGACCACAACTCCTTCTCGTCCGACCGTGATCACGGAAAGGACTACTACGACGGTCTGCTCGACATCAATCACGGCTCCGACTACGTCACCGTGTCCTGGAACACCTTCAAGGACCACTACAAGGGCTCGCTCGTCGGACACAGCGACAACAACGCGAGCGAGGACACCGGCCATCTGCGGGTGACGTACCACCACAACTGGTTCAACGACGTCAACTCCCGCATCCCCAGCCTGCGCTTCGGCACCGGCCACTTCTACGACAACTACGTCGTCGGGGCCGACACCGCCGTGCACTCCCGCATGGGCGCCCAGATGCTCGTCGAGAACAACGTCTTCCGCACCACGACGGTCGCCGTCACGACCAACCGCGACAGCGACGTCGACGGATACGCCAACCTGAGTGGCAACGACCTCGGCGGAGCCGCCACCGAGATCTCGCAGGTGGGCACCTTCACCACCCCTCCCTACGGCTACACCGCCGAGCCCGCCTCGAGTGTCGTCGCCTCGGTGACGTCCGGCGCGGGCGCCGGAAAGCTCTGATCGCCCCCACGCTCAGAAGGAGGAATCGGGACATGACCTCATCAGCACGCCCGCGCGCCCGTCGGCGCGCCCTCACGGGCTCCCTGGCCGCGCTCGGCCTGTCGGCTGTCATGATCATGGCGGACGGCGGCCTGTCTCCGGCGAGTGCCGCCACCTGGCCCACCGCGAACGGCAGCCAGGCGGTCTCCGCCACCATCTCGGTCTCCGGTACCAAGGACTACGGGATGAAGCGGCTCTACGGCACCGGTGACCTGGGCTCCGACAGTCAGGACGAGGACCAGGGACCGATCCTGGAGCTGGCCGCCGGCACCGTTCTGAAGAACGTCATCATCGGCGCCCCCGCCGCGGACGGCATCCACTGCCTGGGCAGCTGCACGCTGCAGAACGTGTGGTGGGAGGACGTCGGGGAGGACGCGGCGACATTCCTGGGGTCCTCGTCGTCCAACGTCTACACCGTCTCGGGCGGCGGCGCGAAGGAAGCCAGCGACAAGGTGTTCCAGTTCAACGGTGCCGGAACGCTGAACGTCTCGAACTTCGCGGTGCAGACCTTCGGTACGTTCGTCCGCTCGTGCGGCAACTGCAAGACGCAGTACAAGCGGGCGATCAACCTCAACGGGATCGAGGCCACCTACAAGGGAAGCAAGCTTGTCGGCATCAACACCAACTACGGCGACAGCGCGACCCTGAAGGCCATCAGGATCGTCGGGGATTCCAGCAAGAAGATCATCCCCTGCCAGAAGTACATCGGCAACAACACGGGGGCCGAGCCGACCACGAACGGGACCGGCCCCGACAGTACGTACTGCAAGTACGCGACGTCCGACATCACGTACGGCTGAGGATTCTCTCCCGGCGGCTGGACGAACTGGCGGCGCGCACCGGTTCGTTCAGCCGTCCCATGTCAACTCCAGCCTCGATAGGGGCCGTCGACGAGCTGGAACACCGGCTGGCTGCGCACCGGATCCTGCGCGGTGGAGAGTTGGACCCGGTCGCCGCTGTGGACGTCGGCGGGCGCGCCCATCACCCGGCCGCGGACGGTGAATCCCTCCGCCATCTCGACGAGGGAGACGTTCCGCGCCGCCGGCGTGTTGCGGTGGACGACGGTGGCATGGCGCACGACACCGGCCCCCGCGCTCGCCTCCGTCCGCAGGTCACTGCCCGCGCAGACCGGGCAGAGAAGGCGGTGGTGCATCGCCGTCCCGCACCAGCGGCACCGCTGGAAGAGAAGGGCGTCCGATGTTGACGTCCCGTTCGGCGTGGAGTCGGTACCGAGTACGTCCGTCGAGGGTCCGATGCCCGGGTGAAGGGCGATTCCTGGGTGGTACACGATGTCATCTCCCTGCGCTCGGCCGGAGTCTGGGGTGCCCGGATCACCGCGCACGAGCCACAGGTTATGGCACTGAGTGCCACTCGTAAAGGCACTCGGTACCCTCAAAATGGGAAGCGGGCGGGACGAGGTGTCTCAGTCCAGGCCGAGGGTGGACTCGATCTCCTGTACGACGCGCCACATCGGTGCCCCGCGTCGGGAGATCACGATCACCACGTCCTCCCGTTCCTCGGCCGGCGCGTCGCCGTTCCCGGGGGAGCGGCCGAACGAGCCCTGCACGTATCCCAGCGCGTGGTCCACGGCGGTGTCCGGATCGCTCTGTCCGTCCGAACGCAGCCAGGAGCGCAGGGCGTTGTTGTGCGCGGCGACCACTGCCGCCGCGACCACGTCGGCCTGCAGGGTGCCGTCGGGCCGGCCGGCGAAACGGCCGCGCAGATACTCCGCGAGAGCGCGCTCGTAACGCCAGACGACCGACAACTCGTACGCGCGCAGGCCGGGGACCTTCTTGGTGAGGCGGTAGCGCTGCACGGAGAAGGTCGGGTTCTCCGCGTACATGCGCAGGACCAGCCGGGCGGCGTCGCACACCTTTCGCACCGGCTCCTCCTCGCCGGTGCCGTCGCCCAGGAACGCCGTCATGTCGGCCAGGCAGCGCTCGTGGTCCGGGAAGACCACGTCCTCCTTGGACGGGAAGTAGCGGAAGAAGGACCGCCGGCCGACCCCGGCGAGCGCCACGATGTCGTCGACCGTGGTCTGTTCGTACCCGCGCTCCAGGAACAGCTGGAAGGCCGCCGCGACGAGGGCGTCCCGCATGGGCGGCTTCGCCGTCGTCGTGTCGGCGGTGTCACTGCGCCGGGGTCCCTCACTCATGGACGGAACCTAGCATCGCGCATCGAGGATGGCACTCAGTGCGCATGATCGAGGGAACTGAGTGCCCCCGGTGAAGGCGCTGGTCGCCGATCCTGCCGCGCGCGGCTGAGGGCCGGCCGGCCGCCGTCCGGTCGCCGCGGAATAACTGATTCCTCGTGTGTCGGAAATGTGATGGTGCGTGAACTCGTCGTGTTTTCAGCGAAGTTGACAGCCTCTGCGCGGTGATCGACTATGTGGTCGAGCTGTGGCCCATGTGACCAGTGGGCCCAGTGTTTCTTCGACCACTCATCCCCGGTGCGGCCCCCGGCTGCTGTGCGCTGCCCTGTCGCCGACGACCGGGTCTTGGATTCATCAAGATGGGATCTGCATGTCCATAGCGAGACGTGTCACCCTTCGTTGCTTGCTGGGGACGGGTGTGGCGGCCCTCGCCCTCTCCGCGGCCACCACCAGCGCCTGGGCCACGGGTACCCCCGGTGGCGACGGCTGGGACAGCGGCAAGGGCGCCTACAAGCCCGGTCAGGGCGCTGGTACGGTGACCGCGGCGGATCGCTGCGAGTTCTCCGTGGACGGGACGAACTTCTACGACTCGGTCCGCGTCGACGACCAGAACCTGAAGCCCACCGAGGACGGCAAGGTGCACATCAAGGTGCGCGCGGCGGGCGACGCCGGGTCCTGCACCGCCTCGCTCGCGGCGTACCGCACCCACGGAGCCACCTTCAAGACCTCCGGTGAGCAGGTCTTCCACGACTTCGACAGCGTCAAGGTCAAGCCGGGCGAGACCGACTCCCTCGACATCGCGGTGCCCGACGCCGGCTGCTACGCGCAGATCGACCTCTACCGTGGCGCTGTGAAGTTCGACGGCAAGTTCGACGCCAACGACGGCTTCGAGCACGGCGACCTGCCCAAGGGTCCGGACCGCGCGGTCATCAAGGACAAGCTGATCATGGCGTGGAACGGCGGCAAGAACGACTGCACGGCGCAGCCGCCGAGCACGCCGGAGACGACTCCGCCGGCCTCGACTCCGCCCGCCGCCACGCCGCCCGCGGAGACTCCGGGCAGCCCGACCCCGACGACGCCCGACAAGCCGTCGACCCCGGAGACGACGCCGGCCACCCCGTCGGCCTCCGACTCGACCACGCCGCCGGCTCCCTCGCCCAACGGCGGCCAGTCGACCCCGCCCGGCGACCTCGCGGAGACGGGCGGTGGCAACGCCCTGCCGATCGCCGCCGGTGCCGCGGCCCTTCTCGTGGCCGGCGGAGCGATCACCGTGGTCTCCCGGCGCCGACGTTCGACGCGCATCAGCTCCTGACGTCTGACATCTGGCGTCTGACATCTGAAATCTGTCATTTGTCATCTGTCGTCTGACGGCTGGAGTCATCGGATTTCGATGATGCTTCGACGGGCCCCGTCACTCACCGAGTACGTGAGTGACGGGGCCCGTTGTGTGATTCAGATTGATGTCCTGTCACAGGTCGGTGGCCCGTTCGTGGCGGGGCTCGTACAAGCCCACCTCGCCGCCACCAGGCAGACGGAACCTGGTCAGCCGCCCCCAGCGCGCATCGGTGACCGGCTGCGTGAACTCCACTCCCTTCGCGGCCAGGCTTTCCACGGTCGCGTCGACGTCGTCGCACATCAGATAGAGCTCCTGCGTCTCCGGGCCGTCCGTGGGATGCACGGCGATCTCGGTCGGCGGAAGTTTGAAGATCAGCCAGCCACCTCCCACGTCGACATGCGGATACTCCAGAACGTCCCTGAAGAAGACCCGGTCCGCTTCCGCGTCACGGCTGTAGATGATGACGTGGCCACCATTGATCATGCGGTCCAGGGTAGGTCCTGACACGGACAGCGCGGCGCTGCGCCGTCACACCGAGTGTTGCGGTTCGTTACCGGTCGACCGGCACCGCGGGGCGAGCAGGAACACCGGTGCGCGCAGCCTGGTCCTCGCGCACCTAGGAAAACTCCGGGCCTTACAACCACCGATCATCTGGCCAGACTGGACGGGCAAAAGGCCGAGGACACCACCCCGTACATTCTCCGAAACAGCGCAGGAACACCCCTTGGATCAGGTCCACCGACTGATCGAGCCCGGCCCGGTAATCCTGGTGACCACACAGCACCGTGGCATCCCGAACGTGATGACCAACGGGTTCAACATGATGATCCGCCACGCCCCGCCGCTGATCGGCTGCACCATCGGACCGTGGGACCACAGCTACACCGCGCTGCGGGATACCGGGGAATGCGTGATCTCCATCCCCGGCAGCGAACTTGCCGAGACCACGGTCGGCATCGGCAACTGCTCGGGCCAGGACGTGGACAAGTTCCAGGAGTTCGACCTGACCCCGCTGGCCGCACAGCAGGTCGAAGCACCGCTGACCGCCGAGTGTTTCGCGAACATCGAATGCAAGGTCGCCGACACCACCCTGGTCGGCGCGTACAACCTGAGCGTCGCCACTCCGTTCGTCGCCTTCCTGCCCGCCGAAGCCCTGCACGTCTCGGGCGTCCTGGCCGTGGTCACCTGCGCACTGGTCACCAGCCGCGTAGGACCCGGACTCATCCGTTCCGACGCCCGTTTGGAGGCCACCGCCTTCTGGGAAGGCACCGCGTTCCTGCTTAACGGTGCACTGTTCGTCCTGGTCGGCATCCAGACGCCCGCCGCCGTCCGCGCGCTGGCCTCCATCTTGCTGCTTCAGGCGACCATGATTGCTGCCGCGGTCAGCGCGACCGTCATCGCCGCCCGCGTCGCATGGTTCTACACGGTCCCCTACCTGATCCGCCTGGTGGACCGCCGCAGGCAGCAACGTCAACGCCGCATCGGCGCACGACAGTGACTGCCACTGGCGTGGGCCGGGATGCGCGGAGCGATCTCCCTCGCCGCAGCACTGTCGATCCCCGCGACAACGGCCGATGGACAACCCCTGGCGCAGCGCGACGCGGTCATCTTCATCACCGTGGTGGTCATCACCGTCACCCTCGCCGTACTCGGCCCGGCCCTCCCAGCAGTCGTGCGCGGCGCGCGATTCACCGAAGACGCCGACGAGGCAGCGGAGGAGGCACTCGCCGTACGTCAACTGGCGCACACCGCGCTGGTAGAGCTGCCGGCCCTGGCCGACCGGTTCCCCGTGCCCGAGGCGATCATGGCCCACATCGCCAAGGACCTGCGCAAACAGGCCGCACCCGCTTCGGACCGAACCCACGACCAAGCACTGTGCCGCGAGCGTCAGATCAGCACCATATATGTGCTCGAGGCCGCGCTCCTCGACGTCAAGCGCGCCGCACTGAACGACCTGCGCAACCAAGCCCTGATCGATGACAACGTGGTGCGCCGGGTACAACGCCATCTGGACACCGAGGAGCAACGCCTGAGCATGAGGATGTCCTTGCTCCGGTCGTCCGCCCACGAAGTCGGCGAGCGGGGAGATGACGTAGACCAAGGCGGCCCCCCGCCCCTTGAAGGCACATGCGGATGAACGCAAGTACGCGGCTGGGCGGATGTCATCCGGCAGCCCCGTGTGTGCGGCCGTGACGAAGTGACTCCTGGTCGGCTCAGAAGAGCCGGAACCGATGTCGGGGAGGCTTCGGTATCGGTTGGGCCAGGGCTTCCAGCAGGACATCGGCCGGGGCTTGTGGGAAGGGCATCTCGGTTGCCTGGTAGAGGGTATGGGCCCGTTCGAGTGTGGTGAGCAGGTTCCGGTGGCGCTGTGCGGCACCGTAGAGGCGGGCGAGCCGGAGGGCGGCGACGGCTTCGCCGACCTGGTCCGGCAGCAGGTGCCGGTGGATGGAGACGGCTGATTCGGCGAGAGAGATTGCCTCGTCGAGGTTCTTTTCCTCCGCACGGAGCAAGGCCCGCACCGTCAACGCCCGGCCCAGGGCACGGTGATCGGAGTGCGACTCGGATCGCAGGCGTGCCTGTTGGACGAGGCCGGTGGCCGTCCGGCGGTCGCCGTCGTGCAGGGCCATCTCGGCCCGGCCGAGGAAGGCCCAGGTGCGAGCGCGGTGGTCGCCTACTTCTTCCATGATCAGCTCGGCGTCCGCGTAGTGGGCGCGGGCTTGTGCCCAGAGCGGATCGTCCGTAGGGCGGGCGGGGAGCTGCCCGGGCCATGGGCCGTCGTACCAGCGGCGGGGCAGGGGGCAGCCGCGCGTGATGCTCTCGGCCTCGGTATCGGCTCGGGTGCGCAGCACCCAAGCCACTCCACGGGGCTCGTCGTTCGCGGTGAACAGAGCCGCGGCTCGGTCGAGTTTGCCGAGCGCCGACGCGTACTCGCCGCGGTGGCGGCCGATGACGGCCTGTTCACGCAGGGTCCAGGCCAGCCCGCGCTCCAGGGGGAGGGAGCGGAAGATGTCCTCGGCGGTGGCCAGGCCGTCGGCACTCTCCCTCAGCCGGCCCTGCTGACGCCGCAGGATGGCCAAGTTGCCCAGGGCGTCGCTCAGTCCGTAGTCGTCGCCCAGGTCGCGGAAGAGGCCGATCGCTTCGGTGAAGCAGCTTTCGGCCCCTTGAAGATCGGTTCCCCCGTCGCGCAGGGCCTCTCCCATGTTGCGGAGCAAGGCGGCTCGTGCTCCGCCGTCCGCCAGTCGACCGGCCGCGTCCAGAGCGAGCAGATGGGCCTGCCGGCTTTCCTGCCAGCGCCACTGGTGTTCCAGGGAGACACTCATGGCGTCCGTGATCTCCCAGCACAGGTCCCACCAGCCGGCCGCGTGAGCATGTTTCACTGCCGCCAGCAGGACACCGCGCTCAACGTCGAACCACCTGATCGCATCTGTGGCAGTGTCTGGCAGCGCACCCGACGGCGGCGGATACCGGGTCGCGCCGTTGCGCCCGGTATGCCGCCGCCCGGCGGGGCGCAGAGCGGCGTCGGCCGTGTCCGCGGCGGCCAGATAAGCCCCCAAGAGGCGTTGAACGGCAGCGTCGGCCTCGGCCTGCGGCCGCTGGGTGGACAACTCCCGTGAGAACAGGCGGGCGAGGTCGTGCAGGACGATCCGCTCGCTCCCCGCCTCGGGCTGGTGGGCCTCTACGAGGTGGATGAGCAGGAGCCGGTCGAGGCAGGCGGCGGCAGTGGCGGAATCGACGCCCAGCAGTGGTGCCAGGGCCCATGCGGGCAGACTGGGTGTCTCCAGCGCGGACAGCAGGCGAAACGCCTGCTGTTGTTGAGCGGAACATGCCTGGTAACTGGTCTGGAACACCGAGCGCACGGTGGCGTCGCCGAAACTCATCACATCCAAGCGACCACGCTCGTCGGTGAGATCGCGGGTGAGTCGGCTGACCGGACGGGTGGGGAACGCCGCCAGGCGAGCTCCTGCGACGCGGAGCGCGAGCGGAAGGCCTCCGCACAGCCGGATGACCTCCCGGCCGGCATCGGCTTCGGCAGCGATCCGTTCCGTCCCGCAGATCCGGCCCAGCAGGTCCCAGGCCTCTTGCTCGGTGAGGGCCGCCAGCAGGGTGCGTTGCGTGACAGCGAGCACTGCCAGGGGCGTACGGCTGGTGATCAGCGTGGCGCACTGCCCGGTTCCTGGCAGCAGTGGCCGAACCTGCTCTTCGTCCGCGGCATTGTCCAGCAGGAGCAGAACGCGCCGTGCGGCCAACTCGGAACGGAACAAGCCGGTTCGTCCCTCAGGAGTGTCCGGGATCGCCTCCGGGGACACGCCCAGGGATCGCAGAAAGGTGCTCAGCACCTCGTCAGGTGCTGCCGGGACCGGATCGGCTCCGCGGAGGTCGGCGAAGAGCTGACCATCGGGGAATACCGCCGCCAGACGATGGGCGACCTGCAACGCCGTGACCGTTTTGCCGATCCCGCCCGGACCGTGTATCAGACAGACCCTGCTCCCCGAGGGTGAACTCAGCTCCGCTTCCAGCAGGTGCCGCTCCCTGTCACGACCGGTGAAATCCCCTGGCACGGGAGGAAGTTGACGGGGCACGGGGAGTTGGGCGGCGGGAGACAGAAAGCCGCCGTTCAGCACGGCGGCCCTGGCCGGCACAACGAGGGCCTCGAGTTCCCCTGCGGCGCGGGGGTCCGCGTGAAGTGCTTCCGCCAGCTGCTGCCGGACCAGCCCGCGGGCTACCGGGGACACGCCAAGCTGTTCGACAGCTGACTCGGCGCCGTGCCCGTGCAGCCGTGTGACCATCCAAGCCCGCAGCCTGCCCAGATGTTCCGCTGCCGCCTGCTCCGTACCCTTTGCTGCCCGGTCGGCCAGACCAGCGGCAATCTTCTTCGCGTACAGCACGGTCAGCGACACGGCCGCCGCGATCAGCTCTTCCAGCGTCATGCACCGCCTCCGATGGATGGGAACCCCGGGCCGACGTCCCGCGTGTGTGCTGCCCTCTGTCCCACCCAGGCATGCCCGGACAACCGCCATCGCAAGGATCGTCCGGGCGGCGATGCGGCGATGCGGCGGGTGCCGTGCGGCGAAGTGGATGAGGGCCGAGACATATTCGACGCGTGTTGCTTAAGCGACGTGCGTTGCATACTGTGCGTGCATGAGAGTCGAAGTCTGGGCGGATGTCGTCTGTGCGTGGGCCTACATCGGGAAGCGTCGACTGGAGAGGGCGCTCTCGGGCCGGCAGGGGGAGCCCGTGGGGGTGGTTTGGCGACCCTTCCGTATCGATCCGGCGGCTCCGGCCCGTGCGGTGCCGCTCGCGGGCGAGCTCCATGACCCCTTGGTCGATGGGGCCTTGCGGCAGTGCGCTCCGGGAATGACGCCCGCGGAGAACCGGGTACGGGTCTCGCGTATCGCCGCTGATGAAGGGCTGGGGCCCCGATGGGGGGCGGCCTGGCGGGCGAGCAGTCTTGACGCCCACCGGCTGCTGGCTCTCGCTCGTGAGCTCGGCGGTGCTCGTGCCCAGGACGTGGCGGCGGAAGGCCTGTTGCGGGCCCACTTCATCGAGGCTCGGGACATCAGCTCTCACGAGGTTCTTGCCGACATCGCCCGGCGGGCCGGCGTCCCGCAGGCCGTCGAACTGCTCGCTGGGGACGCGGGCGACGAGCGGGTGCGGGAACTGCTTCTGCGTGGAAAGGCCATGGGGGTCAAGTCGTCGCCGACCTTCGTGGTGGCGGGCCGGTCCCTGACCGGGGCTCAGCCGACAGAGGGCATCGCGGAATTCCTGCGCGACAGCGAAGGCAGGACGGAAAGGAGCCTTCCCGCGGAGGTGAGCCGCTTCCGGCAGTCCGAGGCACTGCTGGATCTCGGCGATCCGCTGGGCTGCCTCTTCATGCTCCGCCCACTCCTCGACGAGCAGGCGGATGACCGGGGTGTGCGTCTGCTGGCCGCGCGTGCGTACTTTCATTCCGCTCAACTGGGCAGGGCCGAAACAGCGCTGGAGCAACTGGTTGCCGAGTCGCCCGACGACTCCTACGCCCGTCTGCTGCTCGGACGGGTACTGGAAAGGCAGGGGAGGGGCGATGACGCGGCCGTACATCTTCGGATAGCGGCCGCCATGAATCCCGTGTACGGACGCTGACTTGAGCGCGGGGAGAGGAGACGACGTGCGCAGGCGCGGCGAGGACGACGGGAGCGAAGGCCTCGTTGATCTCCACGGCGTCGATGCTGTCCGCCGTCAGGCCGGCCTGCTTCAGCGCACGCCGAAGGAGTGCACGCCTGCCAGTACTCCGCCCCGACGCGGCTATACGACGCCTGTTGCTTAGATGACACGCGTTGCTTTTGCGGCGGGGGTCGTGGAAACTGCTTGCCATGCAGAACATGTCGAACACACGTGGTGCCTCACGGGACCCCCGCGCCCGCCGGACAAGAGCGCAGCTACGTGCGGCTGTCCTGGAACTGTCGACGGAGCGCGACCTGGAGACCGTCACCATGGCGGAGATCGCGGAGCGGGCCGAGGTGAACCGCGCGACGGTGTACCTCCACTACAAGGACCGGGAGGACCTCCTCCTCGATGCGACCGACAGCACCATGAGCGACATCGTCGACGCGGTGCGCGCCTGCCGGCTGGCCGCAGCAGGAGGGTTCCCGACCTCGGAGAGGGACCCCGCGCCCGGACATCTCGTCAAGCTGTTCACCCACGTCGACCGTCACCGCGCCCTCTACGGGCGCATGTTGGGGGAGGACGGCAGCCCCCGCTTCGTCGCCCGCCTGCATCGTCGGCTCGCCCAGGCGTGGTTCGAGCAACTCACGGCCGACGCCGACCCGGAGAAGGCGAACGAGGCGGTCCTCCAGGTGCGTGCCCAATACGTGAGCGGTGGGCTGATCGCGCTCATCACGCAGTGGGCGCAGGGCAGCTTCGACGGTGCGGGCGGTCCGGACGGATCGACGGCCGTCGAGCATCTCTCGCATCTCGCCTGGTCCTTGATCCGTGGACGGGAATGACATCGACGCGTCCGCGCACCCGCTCCGCGGGCGTCGCGCCAAGGCCCTTCTCCCATGGCTCAGATGGCCTGGGCGGTGGGCATGATGGTGATTTCGGTGAGGTTGACGTGGCGGGGGACGGCGGCCATGAAGGCGATGGTTTCGGCGATGTCGGCGTTCTGGAGGCAGTCGATGTCGTGGATGAGGTCGGCCATCAGCTTGGAGGCGTCGGGGTCGGTGACGTGGTCGGGCAGTTCGGTGTCGACCATGCCGGGTTCGATGGTGGCGACGCGGACCATCTTGGGGCCGAGTTCGACGTGGAGGAGCCTGGTGAGGTGGCTGATGTAGGCCTTGGTGCCGGAGTAGATCGAGAACTTCGCGAGGGTGCGGGTGGCCGCGATGGAGGAGGTGTTGATCAGGTCGGCGGGTTTGCCGTGGGCGGCGGAGTCGGTCAGGTGGGGGAGGAAGGCGGCGATGACGTTCATCAGGCCGCTGATGTTGAGGTCGATCTGGCGCTGCCAGTCGTCGACCTTGAGTTCCTCGATGCCGGAGATGAGCTGGACGCCGGCCTTGTTGAACACGAGGTCGGCCTTGCCGAAGCGCTCGGCGACCTGGTCGGCGGCGGTCTGGACGGCGGCGCGGTCGGTGACGTCGACGGCCAGGGCGAGTGCGGTTCCGCCGGAGGCCTCGATGCTTTTGACGACGTTCTCCAGTTTGTCCTTGCGCCGGGCGAGTACGACCACGGTGGCACCGAGTTCGGCGAGGCGTTCGGCGGTGACGGCACCCATGCCGCTGGAGGCGCCGGAGACTACAGCGACACGGCCGGCCAGGGGGGTTCCGGTGAGGAGAGCAGACATGACAGGTTCCTTCGCATGCGTGGTGGAAGTGGCGAACGCGAAAACCGCCGAGGCGGATCCGTCGCGGGCCGGGGGTGCCCGGCCGGGCCGCGAGGGGGGAGCTGACCCGGCCGAGCAGTTGTGAGGCCCCACGCGCATGGGTGAGGGCGCGTACCCCGGCGATCGGTGAACTCAGGCGGCGTCGTCGTGGGCGGTGGCGGCGGACTTCTCGCGCCAGGGGGCGAGGTCGTCCCGCACCTGCTGGTACTTGACGTCGAGACGCTCGAGGGTGTCGCGTCCGAGGTAGAGGTGCGTGGGCAGCTTCTCGGTGGAAGCGACCTCGACGATGAGGGCGGCGCCCTTGACGGGGTCGCCGAGCTGGGCGTGGTTGGCCCGGTCGATCCAGTCCAGCGTCACGTGGGCGGGGGTGTCGTCGTAGTCGGCGATACGGTTCGCGGCGACCGACAGGGAACTGGCGTCGAGGAAGTCGGTGCGGAAGACGCCCGGCTCGACCACCATCGACTGGATCCCGAACGACGCCATCTCGACGGACAGGGCCTCGCTGATGCCGGCGACCGCGAACTTCGACGCGCAGTACAGGCTGACACCGGGTTCACCCTCGAAACCCGACCGGGAACCGATGTGCACGAGCCTGCCGGAACCCTGCTTGCGCATGACGGGCAGGACGGCGCGGGTGACGTTGATCAGGCCGAAGACGTTGAGGTCGAAGAGCGAGCGGGCTTCGGCGTCGGTGATCTCTTCCAGGGCGCCCAGCAGGCCGCGGCCGGCGTTGTTCACCAGGACGTCGATGCCGCCGAACCGGTCCACGGCCGCCTCAGTGGCCTGCGGAATGCTGTCGTTGTCGGTCACATCCAGCGCGACCGCGAAAATCTTGTCGGAATTCTTCAGATCGGCCGGCACCCGCTCCGGGTTCCGTACGCCGACCACGACGTTGTTGCCTTCCGCCAGCGCTGCGCGGGCAATCTCCGCACCGATACCTCGGGATGCGCCGGTAACGAACCAAGTAGCCACGATCAGGCCTCTTTCTCTGCTTCTCGTTCACATGTTCATCGGGGTTTTCCTCCGACGCATCGCAAGGGACAGGAAGGCCGGGAGTTTCCTGGGAGAAATATTCCCAGGCTACGGAGTGCCCCTTCCGCTGTCGGCTCTCTACGGGCTGGGCGGACAGCGGACGGCCCGCGTTGCGCGACCATGCCGGTGAGGAACCGCACCTGTACCGCGTGCCACCGCGCGTACGCGCCCCGTTCGTCGGCCCGTATTGAGGAGCGGACCCGGAGGCAGGGATGCGTACCAGCACCCGCTGACCCCGGACCAGGGAATGCGATGCCGCGGGTGAGGAAAGCCAGAAAAGCGCGTCCGCTCACAGCCGCGAGAGTGGGCCATCCTTTCCTGGGTGTATTACGGCCACCCTTGTGTCTCCCCATGCCCGCGGGCATTGCGGAGAATGACGGCATGAACCAGATCGTGGAGCTGGGAGAGTTTCTCCGTTCGTGCCGAGGCCGGATCAATCCCGCAGACGCGGGAATGCCCAAGTCCGCCCGGCGTCGTGTCCCGGGCCTGCGCCGTGAGGAGCTCGCCCAGCTGGCAGGCGTCAGCGTCGACTACTACACGCGCCTGGAGCAGGGGCGCTGCCGTACCGCCTCGCCGGAGATCCTCGAGTCTCTGGCGACAGCGTTGCGCCTCGACGAAACCGAACGCGCACACCTGTTCGACCTTGCGAATCGGCGCCCCACCCAGCCCCGGCGGTCCATGCCTTCCCCGGCCGAGCAGGTCAGCCCAGCCGTCCATCAGCTGCTGACCACCCTGGATGCCGCCTACTGCCCCGCATTCGTTCTGGGCCGGCGCACCGACGTGGTGGCCTCCAACCCGCTCTCTCGTGCACTGATCGCCGACTTCGACGCCATGCCCGCGAACGAGCGCAACCAGAGCCGGTTCCTCTTCCTCAGCCCCGCCGCCCGCGAGCTGTACGCGGACTGGCAGACCGTCGCCGCGGACACCGCCGCCATGCTGCGTATGGACGCCGGTCGCCACCCCGAGGACCCGCAGCTGGGCGAACTGGTCGGCGAACTCGCCGTGCGCAGTGAGTACTTCCGCGCGTGCTGGGCCGAGCGCAGGGTCCACGAGCGAACCGAGGGGACCAAGAGCTACCACCATCGCGTCGTCGGCGACCTCACCGTCACCTACCAAGCTCTCGCCCTGCCCGGCGACAGCAACCAGACCCTGTGCATCTACAGCACCGAGCCCGGCTCCTCCTCCGAAACCGCCCTGCGGCTCCTGGCGACCTGGTCGACCGAGCCCCTCACGGACGGGGCCCGTACCGCCGTACCGAGCGAGCCGGACACCGCCGCCTGACGGCGAGTCGGCGCTACCAAGGCGAGTAAGCGCTGTCCAAGGTCTTCTCCCCGGCCGGGCTTGGCCTGGACGAAGGCCGCGTTGGTCAGCGGGCTCATATCGTGCCCCTTTCACGGGCAGGCGCTGGGGAAGACCGGCACCACCGTGGCTCTCGGCCCCACGTCCGACGCGCAGATCGGCCTGGAGACCGCGATCCCCGCCGTCGACGCGATCCCCGCCGTCGACGCGATCCCCGCCGTCGACGCGATCCCCGCCGTCGACGCGATCCCCGCCGTCGACGCGGTCGACGCCGTCTACGGCACCGATTAGCAGCCCTCCCGCATCACTGACCGGCGGCCACGGTCCACGACCTGTTCGCCTTGCCTGGTGGCGTCTGCCGGGTGCAGCGGGGGTGTTCGCTGACTGGGACTGCCTCTCCCAGGAAACCCTCGCCCTTCCTGCCCATCCGGATCTGGGGAGACTCGAAGTCATCGGTGGTGGGAGCGGTCTTCGGGAAGCGCTCAACCGGTACAACGCACAACCCTACAGACCAGCCTGAGAGTGGACACCGTCATGACAACCCTGACCACAGCTTCGGATCCCGCCTATTGCAGGAACCCCATGAACTCCGCGCGTTCTTCTGGCTCGGACGCCCCTCCGCAGGCGTTGCACGGTGACGAGCAGTGGCTGGTGGGCTTCCGTTTCCGGACTGCCACCGGCACGCTGATGCGGCATTACTACGTGGTTCCCCGGGCTGCGGGTGCTGAGCATGCCGCGCAGTTGGCAGCCCAGCGGGCCCGCAGTGCGGGGGAGCAGGAGAGGCGCGCGTTCGCCCTGGTCGACGAACGTTGGATAGAGGTCCGCCGGCTACGCCGCAGCGTCGTAGGTGACTGGCGCCTGGGGTTGCGTCCTGGAGAGTGGCGTACAGGTTCCGTCTGATGCGGGAGTCCGTCTCTGCGTCGGAGGCCAACGATTTCGCCCTGGCTGTGGTGGTCTGTGGTGGTCATGGTCTCGTCGGTGACGGTGGCCTGCTCGGCCCGGTCGTTCAGCGGGCTGTCGCGGTGAGGCGTCGCAGGGCGGTGTGGGCGGGTGGGCCCCAGGTCGGCTTGCCGCCGGGGCGACCGTGGATGCCGGCCTCTCCGATGAGGATGCCGCTGAGGGCTTGCAGCACGGCCCAGCCGCGGGCGCGGCGCAGAGTCGCGGCGTCCGGGGTTGGCTGGTAGGCGGCGTGGAAGCGGTCGGTGGCGTCGTCCGGCAGGAGCACCCAAGCGGCGGCGAGGTCACAGGCCGGATCGCCCGCGCAGAGATCGCCGAAGTCGATCACGCCGCAGAAGGTGCCGTCCGCGGTGAGGACGTTGGCCGGATGCAGGTCGCCGTGGAGCCACAGTGCCGGGCCGACCCAGCCGGGTGCGGCGACGGCGTCTTCCCAGACCGCGCGGACGGCATCCGGATCGGGGACCAGCCCCAGCTCGGTGGCCGAAGTGAGCTGCTTGGCGAACGGCTCGGCACGCTCGGCCAGCGGCCCCCCGCGGCCATAGCCGCCGATGGGCGCCGCGTCGGGAGCGGGCCGGTGAAGAGCCGTCAGGAAGGTGGCCAAGGTGTCGGCCGCCTCCGCAGCGCTCGTGGCGGGGGCGCGGTCGGCGGGTGCGCCCGGCACCCAGGTGGTGACGATCCAGGGGCGCGGGAACCGCTCGGAGGGCTCGCCGAGGCGCTGCGGGACGGGGACCTGCAGAGGAAGGCGCGGGGCGAGGGAGGGCACCCAGGCGTATTCCTTGCGCAGCAGCGCGTCCGCGGACCGCGTCGCCCAGGGCAACCGGACGGCCAGGTCGTCGCCGAGCCGCCACAACTGGTTGTCCCAGCCACGCGCGCCGAGCCGCACAGGGCGATCGGCCAGGTCGGGGTGCTGGTCGCGCAGTAGATCCCGAACCAACTCCGCGGTGATCTCGATCTCGGTGTGCGTCATGCGGAGCAACGGTAGCCGGGGCCGCCCGCCCGTACTCAACCCGTTCGGGGTTCTCGCTGACGGCCCTCGTCGGCGGCGTCTCAGCCGACGCTGTCGCGCGGAAGCACCATGCTGCGGTGGTCGTTGCAGCCCGCCGACGGAGTGTCGCCCGGAACCGGCCATGTCTGGTGGGCCTGCAGAGCGAGGCTCACCAGGGTGAGGAGCAGGCTGATGTCGGCGTCGACTTCGAGGCGTATGGTCACCCACCGAGATCCGGGCACTATGCGGACCGCGGTCGCGCCCCTGAGATGATCCTGGAAGCGCTGAATGGCACGGGCCGTGAGGTGCAGGTCGACATCGTGATCCGAATGGAAATGCACGATCTCGCTCTGTGCCGAACTCAGCGCCCGTCCCGTGCCGCAGCTCGGCCGGGCCTCCGCGAGGTCCGGCCAGTTCGCCAGTTGCGTCATGGCACGAGAGGCCAACGTCATGCCCCCATCATGACGAGCTCACCGTCCGGCCACCAGGACTTGAGCATGCCGTAACTGAGCCGTAGCCGGCGCATGCACCTGGATGAGGGCGACATGATCTGCGCGGGATGAGCTGACACGCCGATCAACAACGCGCACCGCCATCACCGCTCGCCTCCACGGGATCACGCCATCCAGAAGAAGACGGCGGTCATCCGCTTGTCCTCCATCGTGCTGCCCCAGTAGCCGGTGGCGCTGTGCATCAGGTTGGCGTTGTAGAGGAGCAGCCGGTTGTAGCGGTGCGGGACCTCGAGGTCCTCGACGAAGGAGTCCGGCGCCACGAACCGCGTGCCCAGCGCGTCGACCAGGTTGTTGTGCGGAGCCGCCACCACGTTCCCGCCGAGCCGGCCGCCGGGCAGGTTCTGCCGGTAGAAGCTTGTTCCGCAGCTCTTGGGCACGACCGGGTTGAGATAGAGCACGGCGGCGTAGCGGCACAGCGCGCGGGAGTCGGTGTGCGGCCGCGGTTGGCCCTCGTCCTTGCCGACCACCTGGACGCAGTTGTGGTTGAGCGTGCCTCCGGAGGGCGTGCTCTGCACCCACAGCTCCTTCGCGCCGGTGGCCTTCTTCACCAGCCGTTCCACACGGGTCAGTTCGCCCGGTTCGAGCCCCGGCATCGTCCGCAGGCCCGGCCAGCTCTCCGAGGTGTACGGGTAGCCCTTGGCCCAGTCGTCCTTGGCGAGACAGCGGGCCCGGACGGCGTCCACGTCGGGCAGCACATCGTCGAAGACCCAGTAGTCCCGGTCACGGGTCGGTTTCCGATACGGGAGGACAGGGAGGGCCGGAGTCCGTGGGGGGTGTGAGGACATGCGGCCGACCATAGTGGCGGCGTTGGTCACCACTCGCCATGAAATTGGTCAACAATCTGTCAACTTCCCTTGGTCACAAAGCTGTCGGCGCCCCGTGCGCACCTCCGCGCATGCTCCGTACGCATCTCGACACGCCTCGCGCCGCAGCATGGAAATGAGATCCATTTTCAGATAGCGTGAGCGGTGTCCACCTACCTTGGAGACCGACATGGCCGTTCCCAAACGCAAGATGTCCCGCGGCAACACCCGCCACCGCCGCGCCCGGTGGAAGGCCGCCACGGCGCCACTCGCCCCGATCACCGTCGACGGCGCCACCCGCCTCGTACCGCAGCGACTGGCCAAGGCGTACGAGCGCGGCTCGCTGCGTCCGGAGGGCTGACATGCGCGCGGCCTTCGTCGGCAAGGGCGGCAGTGGCAAGACCACGCTGTCGGCGCTCTTCTCCCGTCAGTTGGCGCACTCCGGCGCGCCCGTCGTCGCCATCGACGGCGACATCAACCAGCACCTGGCACACACCCTCGGCCTCGGCGACGGAGAGACCTTCGCCGCCCCGCCCCTCAGTGCGCGGCTCGGCGAGATCAAGACGCACCTGCGGGGCAGCAACCCGCGCATCACCTCGCCCGAGGCCATGATCAAGACCACCCCGCCGGGCCGCGGCTCACGGCTGCTGCGCCTGCTCGGCGACGACCCGGTGCACACTCCGCACCTCCAACGGGTCGGCGGCGTACCGCTGATGGTCACCGGTGAGTTCGAGGAGAGCGATCTCGGCGTGGCCTGCTACCACTCCAAACTCGGAGCGGTGGAGCTGTACCTCAACCATCTCGTCGACGGCCCCGGCGAGTACGTCGTCGTCGACATGACCGCCGGGGCCGACGCCTTCGCCTCCGGGCTGTTCACCCGGTTCGACATGACCTTCCTGGTCGCCGAGCCGACCCGCAAGGGTGTCTCCGTCTACCGCCAGTACCGCGACCACGCCGAGGAGTTCGGCATCCCGGTCGCGGTGATCGGCAACAAGGTGACCGGCGAGGACGACCTGCTCTTCCTCAAGGAACATGTCGGCGAGCACCTCCTGACGTACGTCCGGCACTCCTCATGGGTGCGCGCCCAGGAGCAGGGCCGACCACAGGGCGACCTCGAACCGCACAACATCCACGCACTGCGCCAGATGCGGACGGCCCTGGACGCCCGTACCAAGGACTGGACGGCCTTCCAGGAACACGCCGTCGCCTTCCACCTCCGCAACGCCGCGGCCTGGGCCGACCGGGCCACCGGGACCGACCTCTCCGCACAGATCGACCCCGGCTTCCGCCACGGCCCCACCGCTCTCGAGCCGTCCGCCGACTGAACTCCCACGCGCCACCCGAGCGCGACCGGCGCACCACCTACCGACAGGACTGCCTCTCTCATGTCACTCGACGTCTCCCCGAAGCTGCTGGCCGAAGCCGAACGCGGTCCGGTCCGCGAAGCGGACTTCGTGGACACCGTCCGTACGTCCCTGCCGTACGCGTACGACCTCATCGCCGACCTGACCGCCCAACTCCGCAACGGGACGGCCGAGTTCACCGACAACCACACCCCGCCGCCCTCCGAGAAGGAACGCGGTCAGCTGCTGCGGGCGCTCGCCAGCGACGCGATCCGCGGCAGTCTGGAGCGGCACTTCGGCGTCACCCTCGCCTTCATGAACTGCCACCGCGTCGCCGTCTTCCGCCCCGAGGACCGGGGCGGGGCGACCCACGCCCGGTTCACCTCGCTGCGCTCGCAGATCCTCAACCAGTCACCCGAGTTCCGCGACTGCTGAACCCGCGGCCACGCGTCCCCCACGTCACATCACGGGCTGGGGGGTCAGGGACTGCTCGGCCCAGATGACCTTTCCCTCGGGGGTGTAGCGGGTGCCCCAGCGGCGGGTGAACTGGGAGATGAGGAACAGCCCGCGGCCCCCCTCGTCGGTCGTCTTCGGGTGCCGCAGATGCGGGGCGGTCGCGCCGCCGTCGGAGACCTCGCAGATCAGTGCCTGCTCGGTGATCAGGCGCAGCCGGACCGGCCCCGAGGAGTACCGGATCGCGTTGGTGACGAGCTCGCTCACGACCAGCTCCGTGGTGAAGGCCAGCTCGTCCAGACCCCACGCGGTCAGCTGCTGCGTGGCCGCCTTCCTGGCCTCGGCGACCATGGCCGGGTCCGTGGACAGGTCCCAGGTCGCGACCTGCTCGGCGCCGAGCCGACGGGTGCGCGCCATCAGCAGCGCCACGTCGTCGTACGGCCGCGACGGCACGAGATCGTCCACGATCGTGCGGCACAGGCCGTCCAACGGCTGGTGGTGCGAGGCCAGCGCGTACCGCAGACGCTCCCGGCCCGCGTCCGGGTCCCGCCCCGTACGGGGCGTGGCGATCAGTCCGTCGGTGTGCAGGGCCAGCACGCTGCCTTCCTCCAGAGTGAACTCCACCGACTCGAAGGGCAGCCCGGCGACGCCCAGCGCCGGACCGCGGGGGAGGTCGGCGAACGTGACGGTGTCGTCGGGAGCGATGACCGCGGGTGCGGGATGTCCCGCGGCCGCCATCGCGCACCGCCCGCTCACCGGGTCGTACACCACGTACAGACAGCTGGCTCCGACGGCCTGCATCCCGCTGGTGAGGGTGTCCGCGCCGGTGCCCTCCTCCCGGGCGGCCCGGCTGACCAGGTCGTCCAGGTGCGCGAGTACCTCCTCGGGCGGCAGGTCCAGATCCGCGAGGGTCTGTACGGCCGCCCGCAGTCGCCCCATGGCGGCGGCGCCGTCGATGCCGTGACCGGTCACCTCGCCCACCACCAGCGCCACCCGGGCCCCGGACAGCGGAATGACGTCGAACCAGTCCCCGGCGAGGCCGGTCAGCTCGTCCGCGGGCCGGTAGCAGGCCGAGACCTCCACCGCGTTCTGCTCGGGGAAGCGGTGCGGGAGCAGATTGCGCTGCAGGACGAGCGCCGCGTCGCGCTCACGGGTGTACCGGCGGGCGTTGTCGAGACACAGGGCCGCCCGGCCGACGAACTCCTCCGCCAGGGTCAGATCGTCCTCGTCGAAGGGGTCCTCGCGGTCACGCCGGAAGAACGTGGTGATCCCCAGGGTGATGCCGCGGGCCCGGACGGGCACGACCATCGCGCTGTGCAGCCCGAGGTCGATGAACGAGGCGGCCGGGCCCTCGCGGGCGCTCGTGCTCCACTTCCTGGCCAGCGGATCCAGCCGCGCCTCACGCCAGGACCGGCCCTCGGCCAGAGCGCGCACCGGGGGAGAGGTCGCCTGGTACCTCGCAGCGTCACCCACCTCGACGGCGGTTTCGGGGATCCCGGCCCGGACCGACTGCTGCCCGGCACGCCGCAGTGACACCACGTCTGTGTCGCTCAGCCGGCCGGGCACCGGCTCGGCCCCTCTGAGCACGGACTCCAGCAGGTCCACGGTGACGAAGTCGGCCAGCCCCGGTACGGCGACATCGGCCAGCTCCTGTGCGGTCTGCAGGACGTCCAGGCTGCGCCCGATGTGCTCGCCGGCCCGGTCGAGCAGCGCCAGCCGCCGTCGCGCACGGTGACGATCGGTGACGTCGACGACGGTGTAGTACACCCCGATCGGACGGCCGTGGTCGTCCTCCAGCCGGATGAACGACAAGGAGTGCGCGCTCTCGCGGTGCGGCGCGGACCGTATGCGGCCCACGTGCTCGTACCCGACGACCGGCCTGCCGCTCTCCAACACCTGGCGCATCTTCGCCTCGAGCGTCTCGGCGTCCAGGCCCGGCTGTATGTCGGCGAGCCTGCGCCCCAGCCGCCGGTGCGGCGGGCCCCCGCCGAACTGCTCCAGCGCGGCGTTCGACCACACAAAGCGCAGGTCCGTGTCCACGATGGCGATGCCCACCGGTGAGCGGGCGTTCATCCGCTCCAGCACCGACCGGCTCATGTCCCAACCGGGACCGTCGGCCAGATCGGCGAGCAGCACCACCCAGCGCGTGGGCCCGCCGCGCTCCCGTATCGGGACGACCCGGACCATCACCCGGACCGCGTGCCCGTCCCGGTGCAGCGCGGACAGCAGTCCGGCCCAGCCGTCGCCGTCGCGGCAGCGCGCCGCCAGCTCGGGGATCCGGGCCGCGTCCTCCGGGAGCAGCAGATCGGCGGCCGGGCGGCCCAGGACCTCCGCGGATTCGTACCCCAGCAGCCGCTCGGCGTCCGCGGTCCAGCTGGTCACCGTCATCCGGGCGTCGAGCAGCAGCGGTGCGGCGTCCGCCATGTCGAAGCGCTGGCGGGCGGCCAGCACGTCTTGTTCCTCGCTCGCAGCCACGGCGACCCTCTCCGCTCCCCGAAGGTGGTCCTACCCCCTATGTGCCCATTCTTCACTTTGTACGACCATGTGGGCTCCGGGGCCTTGAGCGCCGTTGAACCTCCGGGCCGGTGGCCGCGTATCACTCCACGGGGATGGCGTGAAACCGCACGCGGAAGGAGAGCAGTGTGCCGACACCGCCCGAACCAGGGCAGCCCGGGGGGCGACGGGCGATCGAACCCACCTATGTTCAGCGGCGCCGCCGGACGGAGGCACTCGCGCAACTTCTGAAGGAGGTGCGCGAGGAGCAGAACGGGCCTGACCCGGACGAGAACTACGAGGTCATCGCGGTGCCGGCCACAAAGGTCGCCGTCATGCCGCAGGTGGCCGAGGACGCGACCGAGGAACTTCCACCCGTCCTGGTGGGCGAGGACTACACCCAGGGTCACACCCGGGGCGGGAGACCGGTGGGGGCCCGCAGGCCCGCAGCCGCTGCCGGCGTCCACCACGGGCGCGGGCCCGCGGGACAGCCGACGCCCAGGTGGGGCACGGGACAGCGCCGCGCGGTGGTCGTCATCGGGGTCACGGGGGCGGCCCTCGTGGGCTTCGCCCTCGCGCTCCTGGTGCCCGGCGGTGACCAGGACGCCGGTGCACAGGCCGGGCGGGCCCCCACCGGCGCGCCCACGACGTCCGCCGCCCCGGCCCCGTCCGGGAACGCCGACCCGGACGGCGCGGGCACCCTGCGCGAAGGGGACAGCGGCCCCGCGGTCAAGGAACTGCAGCAGCGGCTGCTGCGGATCCCGAACGTGTACGACCGCGGCTCCACGAACGGCACCTACGACGCCACGCTCACGGCCGCGGTCGCGCGCTTCCAGCTCTGGTACGGGATCCGGGGCGACGAGACGGGTGTCTACGGCAACGACACCCGCGCCGACCTCGAATCCCGTACGACGCTGTGACCCCGTACGGCTGCCGAGCGCGCCAGAACCGTCAGGTGGCCGCGGACGTCCGGGTGAACTCCCGGATGGCCCGGGCGAGTTCCATCGGACGGTCCAGGGGGACGAGGGTGTAGCTGTCGTCGATCTCGACCAGCCGTCCTCGCGGCAGCAGCGCGGCGAGGCGCCGGCCGTGTTCGGGCGGCATCACCCGGTCGTCGCGCGCCCAGACGACGAGCGCGGGGCGGTCGAAGGCAGGCAGCCGTTCGGCCGCGGCGAGCAGCAGACCGGTGTCCGCCGCCGCCGCGCGCAGTGTGCGTACGGCGTCGCGGCGGATCTCCGGCTGCTCGAGGACCGGCCGGATCCACCGCGCGGTGGCGGCGTCTCCCCGGAGGGTCAGCCACCCGAAGGCGACCGGCATGCGGCGCAGCGGCCGCAGCCGCATCTGACCCATGAACATCCCGAACAGCCGGGGCGGGAGCCTGCCGCTGAGGACGAGCGTCCGGCCCGTCAGCCCGGGCGGGAAGTTGTCGAAGGCGTCGCACGAGACGAGCACCACCGCCGCCACCCGTGCCGCACCGTCGCCCATCACGAGCTGGACGAGCGCTCCACCGGTGTCGTTGCCGACCAGGATGACGGCCCGCAGATCGAGGCGGTCGAGGAACTCCACGACCAGCCGGGCCACCCCGGGCAGCGACAGGTCGGCGTCGGCCCGCATTCCGTGCCGATGCGCCCCGAGCGGCAGGGTCGGCGCCACGCACCGGTGGTCGGCGGCGAGCTCGGCGATCGTCTCGTCCCACAGCGAGGCGTCCATCATCAGCCCGTGCAGCAGCACCAGCACGGGACCGTCGCCGCCCGTGTCGCGGTACGTGAGCGTCCCCGCCGACAGCTCGATCTCCCCCGTCGTCATCGACGCTCCCCGGAGGCGGTGGAGCCCACCGGGGAATCGAGCACAGGCCGGCGCCGGAACGACGGCTCCACGCCGGCCGCGACCTCCGGCAAGGGTGCGGTGAACGCGACGGAGACCTGCCGACCCGTCAACTGCTCGCTGATCGAGTCGAATCGGCGCGGCCGACCACCGCTCTCACCGAATCCGAATCCGCGACTGCCACCACTGCTGAAACGGACCTTCTCCTCCCCGGACACTGGATCGGTCACGTCGTTCATAAGAGCCTCCTGAGGGCGTCTGCCGCGTCTTCGCCGAGCGTCTGCGTCCAAGAGGGTTCGTGAGGGCTCCGGTGTGACATCGCCGCGACATCCCGTTCCTGGACCTCGGACGCGTCAGCGCGGCCGACGGCCGCCCGGGCGAACCGGGTCGGGCGCGGTCAGGTCCAGGAGGACCTTGGAGGCGACGGCCCGGTCGTGGGCGATGTCGAACGCGGCGCGGGCCTCGGCGAGCGGGAAAGTGTGCGTCACGACCGCGTCGACGGGCAGCCCCTGGGCCAGCAGAGCGATCGCAGAGGTCGTCGACGTCGCCCCGGCGGCCGGCCGGTGTGCGGCCGCGGACCCAGGCGCTGAACTCGTCGTCGGCCACCAGGGCCGAGGTGAGTTCGGTGGCGAAGTAGCCGGGTCCGATGCCGTTGACCTGGATGCCCAGCGGGCCCAGGTCGGCGCACATTCCCTTGGTGAGCATCTTCAGGCCGCCCTTGGTGGCGGAGTAGGCGGCGATACCGGGCCGGACCGCTTCGCTCTGCAGCGAGCAGATGTTGACGATCTTGCCCTGGCCTCGGGGCGCCATGCGCCGTGCGACCTCGCGTCCCACGAGGAAGGCACTGGTGAGGTTGGTGTCGAGGAGGCGGTGCCAGTCGGCGTCGGTGAACTCCAGGAACGGGCTGCGGTGTTGGACTCCCGTGTTGTTCACCAGGATGCCGATCGGTCCGATCTCGTCCTCGATACGGGCGATGCCAGCGGTGACGGCCGCCGAGTCCGTCACGTCGAAGGCGGCCGTGCGTACCCGGTTCCCGAACGAGGTCGCGAGCTCGGTAGCGGTCGCCTGCAGGGCGGTGGTGTTCCGTCCGTTGAGGACGACTGTGCAGCCGGCCTCCAGCAGGCCCTTGGCCAGCGCCCTGCCGATGCCGCGGCTGGAGCCGGTGACCAGGGCGGTCGGCGAAGTCCTCGTCGTTCTCGATGCGGCTGCCGTCCGGCGTCAACTGTCCAATGGTGCCTCGGCAGTTCACGAGGAGGTAGAAGCCGCCGTCGTCGACGGACGTCCTCACCGAGGCCTGCGAACGCATTGCGACGGCCTGCGCCGCACTGACCTCCGCTCCTTCCGCCGTTCCCTCCGCCTGAAAGGTCATCATGATCCGCGTCAGCACGAAGTTCGACCGGCCGGAACCCGCCGCGGTCGAGCGACTGAGCGCCTTCTCCTCGGCGACCATCCACGAGGCACAGGGCCGACTCGGGGCGCTGGACTCGGCCATCAAGCCGGTCGACCACCGGATGTCCCTGTGCGGCCCCGCCTTCACCGTCCAGTGCGCCCCACGCGACAACCTCATGCTGCAGACCGCCATCGCCTACGCCCGCCCGGGGGACGTCGTGGTCGTGTCCGCCGGCGCCTACGAGGAGGCGGGCTCCTTCGGAGACGTCCTCGCCAACGCCTGCCAGGCCAAGGGCCTCGGCGGCCTGATCACCGACACGGGTGTCCGGGACACCGAGGACCTGCGCGCCCTGGGCTTCCCCGTCTTCTCCCGCAGTGTGTCCATCAAGGGCACGGTCAAGGAGACCGTCGGACCGATGTGCGAACCGGTCACCGTCGGCGGCGTGCTCGTCCGTCCCGGCGATGTGATGCGGGCCGACGCCGACGGCGTGGTCGTCGTCCGCCGCGAGGACGTCGCCGAGACGGTCGCCGCCTCACAGGATCGGGTCGACGCCGAAGCGGGGTACATCGCGGCGTACCGGGCGGGCAGGACGGTCGTCGAAATCTGCGATCTCGCGCCGCTTCTCGCGGCCAAGGGGCTGGTGATCGACGACAGGGCTTAGAACCTGTCCGGCGGATCAACATCGGAGGGAGGCGACAGCGCCGAATCAGCACGGGTGAGCTGTCGCCGGGAGGTGCGCGCCCGGCCCCTCGGGCGCCTCCCCGTCGACGAGCAGGCTCCGCGCACCGACCTTCCCCACCTCTGCCGTCGTCCGCGAAACGGCGTTGTCAGTGGTCGCCACTATGTTCAGTCGTGTCCGGCCGAAGTGGCGCGGAAGTCCCCTCTGATGCATAGGAGATGGTGCGTTGTCGGATTGGGAGAGGTCGAGCGCGGCACGGGTGACAGCGCCCGCGCGGCCGCGGAAACTCGCCAAGGTGCCCTTCGTGGAGCTGGCCGACGGACGCCTCCAGGGCGTGGTGTCCAGCGGCTCCGACATCGAGCGGGTCTACGTCTCGTCGGTCGCGGCCGGCACCTACGGGTTCGCCTGCAGCACCAACAACAACCGTCCCTGTGGTGGTGCGCGGAGCATGTTCTGCAACCACATCCGGGCCCTCATCAACGAGGCGGTGCTGCAGTACGGCGCCGAGCGCGTCGCCCGCTACCTGAGGGTCGAGCTCGCGGACGGTGAGCCGAGTGGACAGACCATCGCCCACGTCATGGGCAACACCCGGCCGGCGCAGGGAGACACCAAGGCCGCCGCGCCCGTCTTCAGCCGGTTCCTGCGCCACCTGGCCTATCTGGAACTCGCCCCGACCACCGCACCGTTGCCGGAGATGCAGTGGTTCCCGCCGACCAGGGCGGTGGAGATGGCGGTGCCCCCGCGCGAGCTCGGTTCGAGCGTGGGGGAGGGCGCGGACCTGCTCTGCGACACCATCCCCGGGCTCGACGAAGCGCTGGCGGCCGTGGACGCCTTCGACCAGGTTCTCGTCGCGGGTCTGCTCCGTCCGCAACCCTCCCAGGCCGCCGGTCTGACCGAGCTCGCGCACGCCGTCGCGGGGACACCACTGGCCGCCAGGGTCCTTGAGGCGGCGGAGAAGGCGGCGGCCGGAGCGGCGGGCGAAGACCACTTCGTCGCCCTCGCCGCCGCCCGCACCGCACTGCTCGGTTCCGTCCACGACGCACTGATGACCCGCGTCACGGAGGTGACCGGTCGCCCCCGCGGTGCGGAGACCGTCCCGGCGGCCGACGGGCAGCAGGCGGTGAACCTGCTCGCCGCCGCCCGCGCCTGGCTCTGCGACCTCGCGCGCGCCGGATGGCAGGGAATGGACCACGAGGTGGTCTCCGGGGCGGCGCAAGTCGTCTCCGCGATGCTTCCGGACCCGTCGCTGCGCCGACTGGCGACGCTTCTCGACGGCTTCGCCGCCGAACTGGCCGCGTCCTGCCCCGGCTCCGCCCTGAAGAGGATCCCGGCACGCCGCTGGGGCGACCTCTGGGCACGCGGGATGCTGCTGACGCTGCCCGGTGCCGCCGACGCGCCGACGCCGGGCAGCGCCACCGGCCGTCTGCTGCCCCTGGGCGTCGACCTGCAGGAACACGCGACCGCGGCACAGGCCCAGGTCCACGCGGTGTTCGAACCCGCCGACGGCTCCGCGCCCGGCCTGGTGCGCGCCAGCGTGTCGGTGCCCAAACCCGACACGGTCGTCGGAGCCGGCCTCTGGCAGCTGCTGCGCCCACACATGTCGCTTCTGGCAGCCGTCGGCGAAGGCCGCTCGATGGAGCTCACCGACATGCCGGTCACCGCCGAGGGCGACCTGATCTGGAGCGACGAGCACGCCCGTCCGAGCGAGCCCGCCGACGCCTTCACCACCGCCCGCGTCGCCCTGTCCACCGCCGCCGACCCGGCGACCGCACCGCTGGACCGGCACCCGACGCGCATCGCCGCCCCCGTGTTCCTGGAGGGCTACGCCACCCAGAAGGACGACGAGACACTGACGTTCACGGTCGCCGGACACGCTTTCGCCGTCGACACCGACCGCGTTCCGACCGCCGGCCCGCTGACCCCCGAGGCCGTCGAGACCTCGAACGCCTGCATAGGGCTGCTCCGCTGGGACGCCGGAACGTATCGCGTCCAGCCCCTGGCCGTGGAGACGACCGTGCGGAAGAAACCTGTCGCGCTCCACGCCGGGGCATGGGCCGGGGGCACGACCGACAAGGTCGGCGTCAGGGCCGAGAAGGCCGCCACCGACACCGTGGCCGTGCTGCGGGAGCGCGCCGGAAGGCTGCTGCGGAAATGACCGACGCGACGACCCCGACCCACCCCGAGGTGGACCCCCACGACAACCGCCGTCAGGTTCTGTACTGGCGGCTCCTCGCCCGGCTCTTCGACCACGAGGAGCAGGCCACGCTGGAGTCGGCGAGCCTCGCCGTCGTCGAGGACATCGGCCTGCCGCCCGCGCTGCTGGACCCGGGCGCCTCCGTCGACTCGATCGTGCAGCGCCATCCGGAACTGGCCGCCGAGTTCGACGGTCTGATGGTGCCCGAGACCGACGACGAGGCGCAGGACCGGTCCGCCGAAGTACGGCGCGCGGCACTGGTGTCGAAGGTGCTGCTCAACGTCTTCGCCGCCGGCTCCGGCACGGTCAGCGCCGGACAGCTGGCGCGCTGGCAGTCCGACGCGGGCTGGCTGGAGCGCGCCCTCGGCTGCAAGCCGGGCGAACTGCGCGGCGGCCGCCCGGGGGCGGGGTCCGGGGCGGGCGCCGCTGGACCCGGGGTCAGCCCGACCGGCACCGGCGGCCCGGGCACGACCCCCGACCTCAGCCGGCTGATTCCGGCGATCGGCCCGGAACTCGGCGCGATCGAGGCCGACCTCGTCAAGCGCATGCGCCTGCGCGAGGTACTGGCCGACCCCAGGCTCGTCGCGCAGCTGACCCCGAGCATGTCGCTCATCGAGCAACTGCTGCGGGACAAGAACAACCTCTCGGGCGCGGCCCTGGCCAACGCCAAGTCCCTGATCCGCCGATTCGTCGACGAGGTCGCCCAAGTGCTGCGCACCCAGGTGGAGAAGACCACGGTGGGCGCACTGGACCGCTCCGTCCCGCCCAAGCGGGTGTTCCGCAACCTCGACCTCGACCGCACGATCTGGAAGAACCTCACCAACTGGAGCCCGGAGGAGGAGCGGTTGTACGTCGACCGCCTCTACTACCGGCACACCGCGCGCAAGACGACGCCCCAGCGGCTGATCGTCGTCGTGGACCAGTCGGGCTCGATGGTCGACTCGATGGTGAACTGCACCATCCTGGCATCCATATTCGCCGGGCTGCCGAAGGTGGACGTCCATCTGATCGCGTACGACACCCAGGCGCTCGACCTCACACCATGGGTGCACGATCCCTTCGAGACCCTGCTGCGCACCAACCTCGGGGGTGGCACCGACGGCACGGTCGCCATGGCCCTGGCACAGCCGGAGATCGCTGAGCCCCGCAACACCGTCGTGGTGTGGATCTCCGACTTCTACGAATGGCGGTCCGAGTCGCTGTTCGACAGCATGGCCGCCATCCACCGCTCGGGAGCCAAGTTCATCCCGGTCGGCTCGGTGACCAGCTCCGGACGCGGCAGCGTCAACCCGTGGTTCCGGGAGCGCTTCAAGGACCTCGGCACGCCGGTGCTCTCCGGCCACATCCGCAAGCTCGTCCACGAGCTCAAGACGTTCCTCGCGTAGGCGTTCCGCCCGCTCGGTTACTTCTCACTTACCTGTTTCCCGTTCAGAAAGGCTCTGTGATGTCCGAACTGCTGCGCGCCCCCGCCGAGATCAAGTTCGCCGAGGAACTGGACTGGCTGGAGTCCGTCGACGACAACCCCAAGCCCTTCTCCTGGCGGCTGTCCCCGAAGATGGTCCGTCTGTTCATCCTGGGCTCCGAGCGCTCCGACGGCCTGGACCGGGAGATCTCGCAGAAGTGGTTCGGCGACCGCAGTTTCGTCGAGCGGTCCATCGTCACGCTGGCCTCCGACCGTGGTCTGCTGCTCATCGGCGACCCCGGCACCGGCAAGAGCTGGCTGGCCGAGCTGCTGTCCGCCGCGATCTCCCGCAACTCCACGCTGGTGGTCCAGGGCACGGCCGGTACCACCGAGGACCACATCAAGTACTCCTGGAACGTGTCCATGGTCATCGCCAAGGGCCAGTCGAGGGAGTCGATGATCCCCTCGCCGATCATGACCGCGATGGAGACCGGCGCCATCGGCCGTTTCGAGGAACTCACGCGGTCCACCAGCGACGTGCAGGACGCGCTGATCTCGATCCTGTCCGAGAAGTACATCTCGGTCCCCGAGCTGGACAGCGACAACATCGTCTTCGCGCAGCCCGGCTTCTCGATCATCGCCACCGCCAACAGTCGCGACCGGGGTGTCAACGACCTGTCCTCGGCGCTCAAGCGCCGCTTCAACTTCGTACGCATCCCCGTGGTGACGAACAAGAAGAGCGAGGCGGAGATCGTCCGCTTCCGCACCGAAGAACTGCTGGGCCGCCACCAGATCGAGCTGGACGTGCCGCCGACCCTGCTCGACGTGCTGCTGCAGAGCTTCGCCGACCTGCGCGCCTCCGCCGCCGCGGCCGGCAGTGACGACGAGAAGCTGGAGTCCGCGCTGTCCACCGCCGAGCAGATCGGCGTGCTCGAGGACGCGATCCTGCACAGCAACTTCTTCGGCGAACGCGCCCTGACCGCCCACACCCTGGCCTCCTCGCTCGTCGGTTCACTGGCTCGACGCGAGCCCGAGGACCTGGCCATCCTCAACAAGTACCTGCACGGCGTGGTCGAGCCGCGCAGCAAGGAGGAGGGCGGATCCTGGCCGGAGTTCCTGGAGGGCGGCCGCGACGCGATCGCCACCCTGTCATGAGCGGCACGCACGAGAGCACGCAGGACGGGACCATGAACGGCGCACACCAGAGCACGCATGAGGGCACCTTCGAAGCGCTGCGCGCGCAGTTGCAGGGGGCCGCCACGACGCTGGCCGACGGGCCCGACGCCCTGGAGGGCATCCTCCTCGGCATCGTCGAGGACGTCGACCGCGCGGTGCGCGAGCCCCTGGAGATCTTCCCCGTCTGCCACCACTCGCCCGCCTCGGCGCTGGCCATGGCACGCCGGCTGCGGGAGAAACAGCCGAAGGTCGTGTACCTGGAGCTGTGCGAGGACATGGCGCCGCTGCTGACCGAACTGCGCAACTGCCGGCTCCCGGTGGCGGTCCAGGCCTTCGCGACCGAGATCGACGGCTTCCCGGCCGAGTGGTCCCCGCTGTCGGTGGTCGCACCGATCACCGAGGCCTCCGCCGAGTACCAGGCGATCGCCTACGCACTGGACACGCCCGGCGTCGAACTGGTCCTCGTCGACCGTTCCTCGGACCACGTCTTCCAGTGGGACGCACGCGGGACGCACGCCGGCGAGGTCGCCCACCCCGACGCACCGCCCGTCGAGGAGGAGGCCGCGCTGCACGGCGACGCGGTCGGCGTGGAGATCGGCGACCTGCGCCCGCGCTTCGCCGAACTGGAGGAACACCTGCTGCGGAACGGCAGGGTCCGGCACTGGTCGGAGTGGTGGCACCAGTACGTCGAACTGCCGCTCGGCGACAGCGACCACGACACCTACCGCCAGGTGATGCTCCTGATCGGCAGCCTCTTCCGGCGCCTCGCACCCGGCGACCCGCACCGGGTGCGGGTGGACGAGGACCGTGAGCGCTACATGTGGACCAGGATGCGCGAGCATCTGAACGCGACCGGCACCGATCCCGACGACTGCCTGTATGTCTGCGGAGCCTTTCACGCGGCCAGCAGGGTCGAGGAGTTCGGTGTCCAAGGCACCGACAGCTTCGAGATCGCCCCGCGCAGCGCGACCAAGTGGCAGCACGGGCTGATCCCGTCCAGCCACGCGGCGATCGAGGCGCAGTTCGGTCTTGCCGCCGGTTCGGTGTCGATCGCCGCGACCGTCTGGGCGAAGAACGTCAGCCGCACCCGCGTGAAGCCCTACCGCCTGGCGGGACAGGCGGGAGCGAAGAAGTCGAGGGCGAAGAAGACCGTCGCCGCGGCGGCTCCGGTACCGGCGTTCCCGCCCGCGGACAAGCTGACCGGCTTTCTGCGTCGGCCGCCCGTCCTCGACCGGCTGGACGAGGACGAACTGCTCGGCTGGTCCGTGGAGATCGTGCGCGCTGCGCGCCGCAACGGCTACCTTGCCTCCACCGCCGACGCCATCGCCGTGTTCGAGACGTCGATCCTGCTGGCCGGGATGCGCGACCGGGCCAGGCCGACTCCGTACGACTTCCAGGACGCGGCCGTCACGTGCATCGAGAAGGACACCGTGCCGGGCCGGCGCGATGTGCGTCGGCTCGTGGAGATCATGATGGGCGGCGACCGGGTCGGCCAGGTCGGCTACGACGCGCTGCCACCGCTGGCGCGCGACGTGCACGACCGGCTCGCGCCGCTGCAGCTGAAGCTCCAACAGCGGGGTGTGCAAAGGGCGTTGCTGAACATAGCCGCCCAGCCGGAACTGGAGCGGTGCTCCGACGTGTTGTGGATGCTCCGTCATCTGATGCCCCAGGGCGCCGCACGGCCGATCATGGGCGAGCGGAAGTTGGGGGAGCGGTCGATCCAGGAGTCGTGGGACCTGGCGCTGGGCACCCACCAGCGTGCGCTCATCGAGCTCGGCTACGAGGGCGTCAGCATCGAACAGGTCCTCGAACAGCGTCTGCGCCGGACGGCGTACGAACCGCAGGCCACCACGGCGACGGTTCTGGGCACCGTCGAGGACGCGACGCTGTACCTGCGCAGCCGCCGCCTCGCGGACGAACTGGGCACCCGTGCCCTGGAGGTGCTGGCGACCGAACGCAGCGTCGACGGCGCGCCGGAGGTGCTGCGCCGGGTGCGCCGGCTGCTGGCGTACTACCGCACCAGCGAGCCGACGCTGCCGCCGTGGATCGAGTCCTTCGTCAAGACCGGGTACGCGCACTATTGCACCCTGCTGCCGACGGCGTTCACCGACGAGGACGCCACGGTCCGCCACGTGGCGGCGATGCTGGGCTTCCTGTTCAGCATGGAGAGCCTGGCGCTGTCGCTGGGCTGCGACCGGACCCAACTGGAGCTGGCCGTCGGCCAGTCGCATCCGGCGGACCCCGCGAAGACGGCGCTGTTGTGGGCGGCGCAGACACAGCTGGGGAGGCTCTCCCGCGCGGACCTTCGGGCGAGGTGCGACGAGCTGCTGGGCAACCCCCTGGTGGTGCCCGCCTATCCGCGCTACCTGAGCGGCTTCGTACAGGCCCTGGAGCCCGTCCCGGCCCTCACCGACTTCGTCGTGGAAGCGGTGTCGAACGCTTTCGGACGGCTGCCGGACCCGGTGCTCCTGCCGTGGCTGCCCACGCTGATCAGCACGCTGCGATCGAGCGGCATCGAGCTGGCCCCGCTGCTGATCCGGGAGGCCGGACGGATCTTCCCCGGCCGGTTGGCGGCGCTGGACGCGTGGGTGCCGCCGTGGCGGGCGGAGTCGGCGCCGCAATCCCTGCCCTCGGCGCGGAGCGCGGGCGACCGCCGCGGTGTCGCGCTGCTCGCCGCCCACCCCGCGACGTGCGACGCGGTGGCGAGTCTGCTGGGCTGCGACGGTACGTGGCGGACGGCGGCCCCCGTCCCGTCCGGGGCTGGGTCAACGACAAGGAGGGGTGGCCCAGAGGCGGACGTCGCGGATCGCGCGCACAGGTCATCGCCGACAGCAAAGCCTCCGCACTGACCCACCTGGCCGCGAGGGCGGGCCTGAACGTCACACTGCTCCCGTCACCCCGAACCGCGCCGCGAGCACCGCCGCGCCGATCGTCCGATAGCCGTCCGGCCGTTCCTGGCCGACCGTCAGCAACTGGCGTGACAAGCGTGAAACCTCCTGTAGACGGCACCGAGGGGTCACCGAACCGGGGTGCCTGACGGTGCCTGACGCGGGCGGCACCATCATGCAGGGCGAGGGTGGGAACGGGCCAGGGAAGGCCAGTCCTGCCACTGTTTCACAGGAGATCGCACAGGGGCGCACCGGACCGGCGAAGCGGGGCGGCGCCCGTACGCCTGCGGACGACCAAGGGGGGCTGCCCAGACAGGGGCGAGGTTTCAGGTGGCACGCTCACTCCCTGATTCTCGCCCCGTGTGTGATCCGGTGCCCGGCGAAGCGATGATCCGGCGCAGCCGTGGATGAGCCGGTGCGCCGGGAGTCGGCGGAACTTTTCGGGACGGGAGCGTGCCGGGACGGCTCTCTCCAACGTGCCAGGGCGGCCGGCCCCGAAGAGGGCGTCCCATCGCATGACCTGGCCTGAGCGAATAATATTTCCCTGTCTGTGCGGTTATTTCTTGATCGTCCTATCCTGCTACCAGGAGGACCTGGGCAGTCGACGGGCCGGTCCTGGGCCGGCGGGAAGCGAGCTTCCATGACTGAGCGGTTGAGCAGGATGGGGTTGATCGGTGAAATGGCGGCCGAGTTCTGCGGCACCATGATCCTCATCCTCTTCGGTTGCGGCGTGGTGGCCCAGGTGGTGGCCGGCGGAGCGCTCACGACTCCACCGGGCGGTCTCGGAAACCACGACAGCATCTCCTGGGCGTGGGGCCTCGGCGTCACCTTGGGTGTCTACGTCGCGGCACGGCTGAGCGGTGCCCATCTCAACCCCGCGGTGACCGTCGCCCTGGCCGCGTTCAAGGGCTTCCCGTGGAGCAAGGTGGCGCCCTACGCACTGGCGCAGACAGCCGGCGCCTTCGTAGCGGCCCTCCTCGTGCGGTGGAACTACACCGAAGCGCTGGCGAAGGCCGACCCCGGTCACACCTTCAAGACGCAGATCGTGTTCTCCACGCTCCCCGCCAACGGCAACCCGAATCTGCCGGTCTACGAGTGGGGCGCGTTTCGCGACCAGGTCATGGGTACCGCCATCCTGCTACTGCTGATCCTGGCCATCACGGACATGCTCAACACACCCCCTGGCGCCAACATGGCCCCGTTCATCATCGGCCTGGTCGTCGTGGCCATCGGCATGGCCTGGGGTACCAACGCGGGCTACGCGATCAATCCGGCACGTGACTTCGGCCCCCGTCTGGCCAGTTTCCTCACGGGGTACGGCGGAGCATGGCGAGATCAGTACGGGAACTTCTACTTCTGGGTGCCGATCCTCGGTCCACTGGTCGGGGGTCTGGTCGGCGCGGCCCTGTACAAGTTCTTCGTCGGCCGGTTCCTGCCGACGGCGGAGCCGGAGCCCCCGGGACGCGTCCCCGCCCCCGGGGACTGACATCAAGGTCCGGTCGTCGGGACGGCCGGTTGTCGGATCAGGCGTGGGCGGACGTCTGCGCGCGGACCAGATCGAGCAAGCCGGGAAAGCGACTCTCGAGTTCGGCCCGGCGGAGCATGACCTTGCGGCTGTTGCCGTAGTCGATCTGTCGTATCAACCCGGCCTCCCGCAGGACCCGGAAATGGTGCGTGAGCGTCGACTTGGACACGTTCAGGGCGAATGACGCACACGTCCGCTCGATGTCCTCGCCCGTGGCGCAGAGATCCTCGATCACCCGACGTCGGTGAGGATCCGCCAGCGCGGCGAAGACCGCGCCGAGGTCCATCTCTTCGACGTCAGGGTGGCCTTCACTGTCCGGCATGACCATTCCTCCCCAATCCCTGATCCATCGTAGCTGGACGGGCCCCGGGTGGCCCGGCTGGGCGCCAGTCCGAGAGGCCCACGCAGTGCGGTTCTGCTTATGGCCTTGAAAAGCAGCCGCAATGGCGTTGAGGGAATCCCCTGATCAGCCCGGTAATTGACAGTCTTGGACGGTGCGGGGCCCGGATTGCTTTACGTTCGGGATGCGCCTACCCATAGGTACGAAAGATTTCTTACCTACTGTTTGCGGGTCGTCTCGGCCGCGCAGAAAGGTGTTTCTCGTGGAGTTCGAGAACCAGACCGCTCTCGTCACTGGCAGCACGTCCGGCATCGGCCGTGAGGTGGCGCTCCTACTGGCCGAGAAGGGCGCGTTCGTCATCGTCTCCGGCCGCAATGCCGCCAAGGGCGCGGACACCGTCTCAGCCATCGAGGCCGCCGGCGGCAAGGCCAGGTTCGTCGCCGCGGACCTCAGCGATCTGGATTCGGTCCGGAACCTGACCGACGAGGCCGGTGAGGTGGACATCCTGGTCAACAATGCCGGCACCTACCCGTTCGCACCCACCCTGGAGCAGGGTCTGGACACGTTCGAGACCCTGCTCCGGACCAATGTGCGAGGCACGTACTTCCTCACCCAGGCGCTGGCCGCCAAGATGGCGGCCAAGGGTTCCGGCAGCGTCGTCAGTGTCACCACGGTCGCCGGTCTGGCCGGCATCGCCGGCACGTCCGTCTACGGCGCGTCGAAGGCCGCGGTGGACTCGTTCACCCGCGCCTGGGCCGTCGAGTTCGGCAGCAGCGGAGTGCGCTTCAACGCGGTCGCCCCCGGCCACACGAAGACCGACAACGTGACGGACATGATCGGCGGGGACGACTTCGAGAGGGGATCGCGCTGGATGCGCTGTCCGGACTGGAGTGGGTGGCCTTTCCCCGTTCGGACAGTCCCGCCTGGTACGACGAGCTGACCGCGATCCTGCACAGCCACGGCCTTGATCCAGGAGCGCGGCCACCGGAAGGGCAGCGGCTCATCGCCGAAGTGAAACTGGCGGCCGTCGCCGCCGGACACGCCTTCGCGTGCGCTCCGCCGTACTGGTCGCAGCCCCTTCCCGACGGTGTGGCGTGGTCACCGCTGGTCGGTCACCCTCTCATCCGCCGGACCTGGGCGGTGTGGCCGACCGACTCGCGACGACAGGATCTGGGCCGCCTCATTGCCGCGTTCGAACAACCGTCCAGTGACTGATTCACGGCAGTGGGACAGGGCCCTGCCTGGGCGGACACTCGCTCAGACGGCGCTGCGACCACCGTCGACGGGCAAGATCGCGCCCTGCACGAAGCTGCTCGTCGCGTCGTCCGCCAGGTACACGATCGCCGCCGCGATCTCCGCGGCGGACGCCGGCCGTCCGGCGGGCGCCTGGGCGGCCAGGCGCCGCAGGTCCTCCTCGCTCTGGGCGGTGGTCTCGGTCCGGGTGGGGCCGACCTGTACGGCGTTCACCCGCACCCCGCGCGGGCCGTATTCGGCTGCCCACGCCTTCGTCAGCAGGTTCAGCGCCGCCTTGCTCGACCCGTACAGCGCCATTCCCGAGTAGCCGAGCACGGCCGCGACGGTGCTCACGTTGACGATCGCTCCGCCACCCCGGTCAGCCATCCCCGGGGCCAATTCGGCCACCAGGTAGAAGGGGGCCTTGACGTTGAGGGCGTGTACGGCGTCGAAGAGGCTCTCCTCCATGTCCTCGGTCGGCCCGAAGGGGTAGATGCCCGCATTGTTGACCAGCACGTCGACCCGGCCACCGCCCAGCCCGAGCGCGTCCTGCGCCAGTTGTCGCACTCCCTGGGTGTCGCGCAGGTCGGCGCCCACGAAATCGGCCTTCCCGCCGCGCTTTTGGATCGCGCTCACCACATCCTTGCCGCGGGCGCTGTCGCGGCCTGCCACCAATACGTGTGCACCCCGCTCGGCCAGCGCTTCCGCTGTGGCCGAGCCGATGCCGCTGGTCGCCCCGGTGACGAGTGCGACCTTCCCTTGCATCGATGCAGACGCCATGACCGGATCCTTCGTCGACGATGAGGTACGCGGTCAGCGGCCCCGAAGTGGCCATGGACGTGACACACAGCCGAGTGGACGTATGCACCTCGGCCGCGCCCCGAGCGGGGTACTTCACGCCATCCTTTTGCGGCGGCCCCCATGATGGTCGCCGCACTTCCACAGCATCACCTCCGGCCGCGCGCCGCAACCGGTGCTCCGCACGTGGTCCAGGCGGCAGGCGGCAGGCGGCAGACGGTCGGTTATACCGGCTATCGCGACGGCCTATGGCCGGCGCGGAATCCCCCTGAATGAGCCGACGCTGTACCCCATTGCCACCCGATGAGTTGGCATGGAATCCGGCCCGAAAACCGTCATCGGTTTTGGCGCGCCAGGTCCGTATCGACCATCTGCAACTTCCAGGGCGGAGTGAACAAACTATGGGACTGTCACGGCAGCTGTAGTTCGTGACTCGTGAGGTTCCTGTCATGCGATGGCCACTGCTGTGACGTTGTTCCAGCGGCGGTGGCAGGCCGTCGCGCGATGCTGGTGTCGGCGACGCCAGTTCGACCAGCGCAGGGCGTGTGCCGGATCGGTGTCCTGGCGGGGCCTTGGCAGGGCGAAGACCCGCAATAGCGCGAGGAGTTCGCGCGGGCTGACGGGCACCATGGCCAACTCGTCGTCGGAGTTGGCGGGGTGGGCGCGTTGCCGCTCGTGGAGGGCGCCGACGGCCAGAAGTGCGTAGGCGATCATTGACATGAGGCTCCAGCGGTGCCAGGACGTCCAGCAGGTGACCTGGCCGGTGTCGAGGTGGGCCAGGCCCTTGGCTCCCTGGAAGTCCTCCTCGACCCGCCACCTGCGGCAGACCGCGCTGACCAGCACCGATATCGGCTGCGGGTCGGGGTGCCAGGTCCGGTAGAAGGAAAGGGTGCCGGTGCGGCGGTGGCGTCGGACCAGGACCTGGCTGTGCCCGGCGGCCTGTCCGGGCGGCGCATCGTCGGGGTTCACGTCGATCATCGCCCAGTCGTAGAGCCGCTCGGCCTTGGTGCCATGGCCGGTCCTCAGCCGCATCCAGGCCCGCTTCGGCACCCGCTCCAGCAGCGCGGTGACCTTCTTCTTCCCGGCGCCCGGGGTGGTGACCCGGTGGCTGGTGGGTACCGCGATCGCGTAGCCGTAGCCCAGCGCACGGATCCGCGCACGCAACTCCCGTCCACCGTAGACCTCGTCGGCGGCCACCCACGCGGTGTGCACCCCCGAGGCGTGGGCGTCCTCCAGCATGTCGCCGGCCAGTTGCGGCTTGGTGGCGAACACCCTCTCGTCGGGCACCCCGACCAGCTCACGGCGCTCGTCGTCCGCCGCCCATGCCTCGCCCAGGTACAGCCGACGGTCGACCAGCGCGTGCCCCTCGGCACTCACGTAGGAGAGGTGTACCGCGACCTGGCACAGCCCGATCCCGCCCAGCGCCCCGGAGTACTGCCGGGCCGCGCCGACCGCGTCGAGGGACGACTTCTCATCGCCCGTCTCGTCCACCACCAACATCACCTCCCTCTCGCCGAGTTGCTCCACCGTCCAGGCCGCGACCGACCGGCGGACTGCCTCGGTGTCGAAGCGGGCCCTCGACAAGAAGTGCTGCAGGACATGCGGACCGCTGTGGCCGATCGCCTCGGCCAACGACCAGCAGTTCGCCGATTCCTTGACCATCAGCAGCCCAGAGACCATGTTCCGGCAGGTCAGCCGGGTCTCCCGGCGCGGGAAGCAGCTCGCGAACCGGCCCATCAACCCCTCGAACAACCCGTCCCACCCGGCGTGTACTACCGTGGCCTGCGCGGCCACCGCTTCTTGATTCTTCGTCACACAAGATCACGATGCCGGTGGCCGTACCCCTGCCGCAGGCACCCCACCCACCACGCTGGCCAGCGGCGATGCCTCACGCCTCACGAACTACAGCTGCCGTGACTGTTGGACGGCAAGGTTGCCCTGATCACTGGTGGCACGTCCGGGATCGGCCGGATCAGCGCGCTTCTGTTCGCGCAGGAGGGCGCGAGGGTGGCCATCACCGGGCGGCGGGAGGACGCGGGCCGGGCAGTGGTCGAGGAGATCACGCGGGATGGCGGCGAGGCGCTGTTCATTCAGGCCGACGCCACCGACTTCGGTGGAGCGCGGGATGTGGTGAGGCAGGTCGTCGCTCGCTTCGGCAGGCTTGATGCGGCCTTCAACAATGCCGGCACCGCAGCGGTCGGCCCGCTCACCGAGCTGGACGAGAAGGCCTGGGACCATCTCGTGGACGGCAACCTGAAGGGCTCTTTCTTCTATCTGCAGGCCGAGGCCGACCAGATGAAGCGACAGGCTGAGGGCGGGGCCATCGTTTTCAACGGATCGGTGTTCGCCGAGCTCGGCACCCCGGGCATCTCCATCTACAGCGCCAGCAAGGGCGGCGTCGCCGCGCTGGCACGCGCGGCAGCGGTGGAGCTGGGGCCCGACGCGATTCGTGTGAACACCGTGAGCCCGACCATCATCCGCACACCGCTGACCGAGGGCGGAATCACAAGGACGGAGGACGGATCCGAGTACCACCCGCACGGGGAAATGATCCCCCTCGGCCGTATCGGTGAGGCGGACGAGGTTGCCCAGGTGGTGCTCTTCCTCCTCTCCGACCGGGCCTCCTTCGTCACCGGACAGTCGGTCATGGTGGACGGCGGACAGAGCGTGAACTGAGTGTCGGCGCCCGGTGACCTGCTCGAACAGGACACCGGGCGCCAGGCTGCAGACCCCCGCGGGGAACCGCTGACAGGCGACAGGCGGCAGTTGAACACGTGGGCCCACCAGTGCCCCAAGTCCCGCTCGGACGGGCCGAGACGGGATGCGTGCGGCGGTACGGCTGCTGTTGTCGGCGATTCGATGACGCTGTTACGCTGCGTTCGCGTCCTCGAGCGCAAAAGGAGGTGGGAACCGTGAGCCGACTGACTCTCATGTGCTCCCACCCCGTTCCGAGGGCGCCGAGGATCTGAACGGGAGCGCGTCGCTGCCCGAAAGGACCTCTCACATGACCGATCTGGTCATTCGCCACCTCGCCGTAGGCGAGGAAGCACTTTTCGAGTCTCTGCCCGATCCCGGTCTGGTCGGCTTTGCCGCTTTCGGCGACACCTACAGTGGGATGGCCGCCGCCGGTGAATACCGTCCCGAGTGGACCTGGGTGGCCCTGCGCGACGGCGTCGTCGTCGCGCGTGCCGCATGGTGGGCCGGGCCGAAGGACGCCAACCCGCTCGCCCTGGACTGGTTCGACTTCACGGACGCCGATGCGGCCGCACTACTGCTCCGCACCTCACCGCTGTACGCCCAGTACTCCCTCAAACTGCCGCCCGGCTGGCGCGACATCCCCGCGGTCCGTGGGCAGGCCCAGGCCCGGATCGACGCGGCCGTCGCCGCAGGTCTGTCCCCTCTGGTCGAGCGCTTTCGCTATCGCTGGACGCCGGACTGCGGCGTGCCCGCGCGCCCGGGCCGCCTCGAATTCCGTACCGAGCCCGACGACGCGGCGGTCCTCGACGTCTTCCGCCGTATCCACCAAGGCAGTCTTGACGTCCATGTGCGCCGCACCATCGCCGCATCCGGGCTGGAGGCGGCCGCCCAGGAAGAGCTGGACTATTTGCGCTGGTTGCCGAGCCCGCGCGAGTGGTGGCGCCTGGCCTACAACCCCGCCGGGGAGCTCGTCGGCCTGAGCATCCCCGGCCGCCACTACGGCGACCCTCTCATCGGCTATATCGGCGTGGTGCCCGAGCACCGCGGCCACGGATACGCCTATGACCTGCTCATCGAGGCCACGCACATGCTCGCCGACGAGGGCGTGGACCGTATCGTGGCCGGGACGGACCAGACCAACGTCCCGATGGCCGCCCACTTCGCGAGGGCCGGATACCCGATCGCCCAGGAACGCATCGACCTGATATAGCCCAGCCGCAGTGACACCGGAAGCGGGTGCGGGACTCGGGCTGTGACAACCGAGTCCCGCACCCTCGTTCTTGTGTCACCGGATGTGCCCACTCCCGTACAGTCCGTGGTATCGACGCTTCGCTACGGCCGAAACCGGCGGTCGACCAGGAGAGGAAACATGGACACCGAAGCCAGCCCCGGCTCCCTTCCGTACGTTCCCGGAACGGGGCGGCCGGTCCCCGAAGCGGAGCCCGAACTCGTGGAGCGGTGGCGATCGGGGGGAGGCGAACTGGTCGAGCTGCTGTCCCAGGTGCGTGAGAGGCTCGGCGGCGTCGCCGCGTTCCGCCTCGGGCCGGCCCCCACCGTTCTCGTCACCGACCCGCAGGCGGTCCAGCATGTACTCGCCCGGCACCCGGAGCGGTACGTCAAGCGCTCCCACCGCGCCCGACTGCTGATCGGCGACGGCGTCCTCGCCGCCACGGGTGAGGCGTGGAAGCGTCAACGCCGCTTGTTGCAGTCCCAGTTCACCGGCACCGGGATGCGCCGCTACGAACGGCGGATCACCGAGGCCGCCCGGACCACCGCCGGGCGCTGGGACGGGTACGCCCGTACCGGGCAGACTCTCGACATCGGGCAGGAGATGCGCCGCTTCGCCCTGGACGCCATCTGGCGCTCTCTCACCGGCCACCCCCTCGACGACGGGACCGAACGCGAACTGGCCGCCGTGGCCGCCGTGGCGACCGCCCTCCCGACCCTGCCCGCCGATGCCACCGACGCCCAGGACGCCGTCGCCGCCGATCTCGCCCGGATCGACGCGGTTGCCCGGCACGCCATCGAGCGCCCGCGGCGGGGAGGCCGGCCCCGACGGCCCGGGCCTGCTGCACGTCCTGATCGACGCCGCCACCGAGCGCCCCGAGTACACCGACCGGCTGATCCGCGACGAGCTGGTCACGTTGCTCGTGGCCGGGCACGAGACCACCGCCACCACCCTGACCTGGCTCTGCCTGCTCCTCGACCAGCACCCCGCCGCCCGCGAACAAGCGCTCGCCGGCGGCGAAGGCTCAGCGCAACGCCGCCAGGCCATCCAGGCTCTGGTCCACGAGACGCTCCGGCTCTACCCGTCCGCCTGGATCCTGCCCCGCCACGCCGCCGAGGACGACACCCTCGCCGACTACGCCGTCGAGGCGGGCACGGATATCCTGATCTGCCCGTACCTCACACACCGCGATCCCGAACTGTGGCCGGAGCCAGAGCACTTCGACCCTGGGCGCTTCACCACCCCGGACGGCCGACCTGCCCACCCGGGTGCCTACTTCCCCTTCGGCATCGGTCCCCGCGCGTGCCTCGGTCTGCAATTCGCGCTCCGCGAATCGACCGTCCTGCTCGAACACCTGCTGCCGGTCCACACGCCGGCCTTCCACTCCACTCCCACGAAGGCGGTGTACGGGATCACCGTCCGCCCCGACGGCCCCACCCCCGCAACCCTGGTACCGACACTCACCTGAAGGACCGTGACGTCATTCTGGTCATTGATGGGGAGCAACGTTGCAACGCAACGGCCCGGCAACAGGCGGGCCAGTCACGGCTTTGATCAGCCAAAACGCCTACAGCGAGGGTGAGTTGGAGCAGTGGCAACAGGATTCGTCGTTGCGTCCGTCCCCTGATCACGGACCGCAACGGTTCCGATGTCCGCCATTCTGAGATTCCCCCTCTCGCGATCCGCTGGACGGGTGACAGGTCCTGTCGCTGTGCGGTGGGCCGAATGAATGGAGGCCTTGATGGACGGAGCACTGCTGTCCGTGAGAACGACCTTGGTGTTCCTGCTCGCACTACTCGTCGGCGCGACGGCAGGCGGGCTGACCGCACTCGCGGGTGACAGCACGCCGCGGGGCCTGCTCGCGGGCCTCGCCGCCGCCGGACTGGCGGTTCCCTTCTTCAACCGCCTCATCGACACCGAGGGCAGCGGGAGCCGGCAGCACCGGCACGCGGGTACCGGGGTCAGGGAGGGGGACGGAAATGGGTGAGCTGCGACCGCTGGGGCACGACCACCGGCGGTCCCGCCCAGGTGGCCCGAGGGGACAGTGGCCGAGGCGTCCTCCGCACACGCCGGCAACAACGGCAATGACGGGCAGCCGCGGCGCTTTCACCCGTGTCAACGAGGTGTGGCCCGAGCCGATCGCGGTGGTCGCCGAGCGTGAGACCGGACAGCTCCTTCGGGGCAGGCAATGTGATGGTCAGCGTGTCGGGCCCGGCACCTATCGTGTCGTCGTTCCAGAACGTGTCCGGGTTCCCGTCGATGGCGTTGTCGGCCACGTAGGTGCCCCACGACAACCGACCAGGCCGGCGGAGCGGGCAAGGGAACCGACCAGGCGGCCGCAGCTCCGGAAACAGTCATGGACAGCGCTACGGCGCTGGCTCCCGCCACCACCACTGCGCGTCGGCCTGGGCCTGGCTGCGGAGCCTGCTCGACACTCGGGCACATGCTGCCTCATCTCTAGAACACTGGTTGTTGAAACGATTCAATCCTGCGGGGTGAGGTGAAGTTATCGCAGAGCGTTCGCGTCGTACGGAGATCGCACAGGACGAGTCGCTCTTCGCGTAGGAATAGGCCTGCGTAACGCCTTGTCCTGGTCCGCCGGTTCGCCGCCCCTGGGCTTCTTGACCGGTGCCGGCCGTCCAACCTCTGGTGGGCGGTCGTCAGCGTCGTCCTATGCGGCGTCATTGTCTGCGCCCCCGGAACGATGGGCCGACGTCGGGCCCTCCGGCCGCACTTCCACGGTCAGCGCGTCGGGGTTGCAAGAGGCGACGTCGCAGGGACCGCGGGTGGAAAGCGCGTGTTCGCTTGGCTGGTGTGCGGTCTGCCGGATTGTCAGTGTTGCGCTTTATCGTGAAAGCCGCAGTGCTTTCAAGGGGGAGGGCGGCACGTCTTGGTAAATCTCGTCTGGCACACCAAGTTCGGCATCCACCTCGACCTGACGCTCGATGACCTCGGCCATCCAAACCTGCCGAACCTGTGGTCCATCGTCTACGACACCGACCGTCTCTATGCCGCACGCGATATCCCCGTCCGCGAGCGGGACCTGCAGTGCGGCGACATCTGCCAGGAGGCCGGCGTCACCGCCTGGATGTACTTGCGCCAGTGCGCAGACGGCCGACGCGAAGCGGTCCATGAACGCGCCGAAGACGAAGAACGCCACACCGTGCCCATGACGGCTGAGCATCGGGCCTACCAGGAGCGGATCGTGCGAGCCGCGGAGACCGGCGGGTTCAGCGCCGACTACGAGGTCCGCACCCGCACCGGCCGGCGCGGCTGGATCCAGACGGACACGCTCGTCCGGGGCGAAAGCGAACTGCGCATCGGCTGGGAAGTCCAGCTGTCGTCGGCCGACACCCACGGCCCCCGCAGCGTCCGCTCCCGAGCCACCAAGGCGGCCAGGCACGGCATCACCCCCGCCTGGCACACCGACCGCGCCGACTACGCCCGCCGCCACGACACCCGGGTCTCGCGGGCGACGAACTTCGGCGTGGGGGAGATCGTCACCGGGATTTCCGGAGGATGCCACGGCCTTCAGGCCGGGGAGGAATCCGGTGTCCCGCGGAGCGGGGCAGGGGAAGCCGGATCGCCGCCGGGCGGTCCGGCGTCCGTCCGGGGAGTGGCGAGGGCGGCCTCCAGGAGGTGGAGGATCTCGGAGTTGAGGGACCGCCGGTCCGCGGCGGCGCGGGCGGTCACCCGTTCGTGCAGGTCTGCCGGGATCCGGAGTGAGAAACGAATCATGACGTTATGTTGGCGGCATGGTGACACCCAGTGAAGCCGACGGGGCCGGGCGCGCCGGTACACGTACCGGCTTCGCGTGTCGTCGAGCGCCCGTACGGCGCTGGAGGCGGAGTGGGCACGGTGCCGGTGGATCTGGAACGAGTGCGTCGCCAAGTCCAAGACGGTCCACCTGCACAACAAGGCCACGGGGGAGAAGCGGACCTGTGGCCCGGCGCAGCTCGACCGGATGCTGACCCAGGCGCGGGAGCGTACGCCGTGGCTGCGTGAGGGCTCGTCGGTTCCGCAGCAGCAGATCATCCGGGACTTCGGCAAGGCGCGTGCGAAGGCGCAGAAGGACATCAAGGACCGGCTGCCGCAGCGGCAGAGGGCCGGTATGCCGGGGTGGAAGAAGAAGCGTGAGGCGGAGCCGACGCTGAACTACACCCGGCGCGGGTTCCGGCTGAAGAACGGCCGCCTGTGCCTGGCGGGTGGGATCGTGCTGAGGGTGGTGTGGTCGCGCAGCCTGCCGGGTGATCCCTCCTCGGTGCGCGTGTACCGGGACAGTGTCGGGCACTGGTACTGCTCGTTCGTGGTCCGAGCCGAGGTGCGTCCGCTGCCGGAGACCGGCCGGGTGCTCGGCGTGGACTGGGGCGTGAAGCAGACCGCGACCACCACCTCGGACGCGCACGACCTGCCGCACGCCCAGCACGGCCGCAAGGCGCAGGCCCGACTGACGCGTTACGACCGGATGATGGCCCGCCGTCGGCCGAAGAAGGGGCAGGCCGCCTCGAAGGGCTACCGCGAGGCGAAGAAGTGGCGGGCGAAGACCTACGCGAAGATCGCCCGGCAGCGGCAGGACACCGGACGCAAGTGGGCCAAACGCGTCGTGACCGACCACGACGCCATCGCCGTCGAGGACTTCAGGCCGAAGTTCCTCGCCAGGTCCTCGATGGCGCGCAAGGCGGCGGACGCCGCGATCGGCGCCACGAAGAAGGCCCTGACCGAGATGGGCCGCAAGCACGGACGGGACATCCGTCTCGTGCATCCTGCGCACACCACCATGGACTGCGCATCGTGCGGAGCGAGAACCAAGCACGCACTGCCGTTGTCCGAGCGCACCTACACCTGCACCGCATGTGGAATCGTCTCCCCCAGGGACAAGAACTCCGCCCGCGTGATGCTCGTCCGGGCAGGTCTGAACCCGGCTGGTGTCGAGGGCGTAAGACCACCGGGAGCGCTGCTCCCAGAGGCAGCCTGAGCCAGGAATCCCCGCTCAGCCCTGAAGAAAGGAATCCCCTTCCCTTCAGGGAGGGGAGCAGTCAATTCCCGCACCTGGGACCCGGGCCGGGGGTGTGACGCATCGCGTACGACGGTGAGTGGGCCGAGGACGCTCTCGGCCCAGGCGTGCACGGCGGCGGGCAGTGTCTTCGAGCCGGGCAGCGTGTCAGAGTCGGGCGGCGTCTTCGAGTCGAGCAGTGTCCTCGAGTCGGTCATGCCCCCACCTCGGTGCCCCGCAGGAGGTATCCGAGACGGAGGCGGCCACGGCGTCAACACCGTGCACGGCGGGCATCACCACGGCCTGAGGTGCGGCAGGGCGCTGTTCGAAGGCGGGTCGGGCAAGGGCGGGAGCGGGGATGGGATTCACGGTTCCTCCTACGGTGACGACGATGAGTGGGTGCCTCAAGAACGCACCTGATCAAGAAGCCGTCACGGGTGTAGGAGGGCGAATCCTCAGACGAAGGTTCGAGTGGGTGTGCTGGGCCTAGGGGACGCTGGGTGATGCGGTTGTGATGTGACGTTCGATCCACTCGTGCGAGGTGCGTCACTCGATCGAGGGATTGCCCTGGTCGGGCCGAGACGGCGAACCGCCTCGGGATGCCGACACGGTGCTGGTGAACGTCACCTGTCACTCGTGACCCGGGCGAGCCAGTCGATCAGGATGCGGTTGACGTCCTCGGGCCGTTCCTGCTGGATCCAGTGGCCGCAGTCGTCGAGGAGGTGGGAGGAGAGCAGACCGGGAAGAGTGGTGGGGTAGGCCGCGATCGCGTCGGCCAGCCAGGTGGTGGAGGCGTCCCGGCCGCCGCCGATGAACAGCGAGGGCTGGGTGACGGGCGCGCCGTCGTGGTCGGCCAGGTCCTCCCAGTCCCGGTCCATGTTCCGGTAGCGGTTCAGCGCCCCGGTCATCCCGGTCCGCTCGAACTCTCCCGCGTAGACATCGAGGTCGTGCTCGTCGAGCCAGTGAGGGAGCCGCCCGGCGGGGAAGCGGTCGCGCTGAGCGCCCCCGGGGCTCACGAAGTGGGGGTCCGGCGCGCCGGGTGCGGGCATGGTGTCGGCGGACAGTGCCGCGTACAGGCCCGCGAGCCAGCCGCGGACGTCGGGCTCGATCTCGGCCTCGGCCCTACCGGGCTCCTGGAAGTAGGAGACGTAGAACTCCTCGTCCCCGCCCATCTGCGCGAAGATCTCGCTGGGACGCGGGCCGCCGCGCGGGGCGTAGGGCACGCTGAGCAGTCCGACCGCCCGGAACACGTCGGGGCGGACGAGGGCGGAGACGGCGGCGATGTTCGCGCCCCAGTCGTGCCCGACGACGATGGCGGACTCCTCACCCAGGGCTTCCACCACGGCGACGTTGTCCTCCACCAGCTCGAGGATCCGGTACGCGGTCGGCGCCTCTGGCTTGGAGGAGCGGCCGTAGCCGCGGACGTCGAGGGCGACCGCTCGGTAGCCGGCCTCGGCGAGCGCGGGAAGCTGGTGGCGCCAGGAGTACCAGGACTCCGGAAAGCCGTGAACGAGCAGGACCAGCGGGCCGGTTCCCTGCTCCACCAGATGAGTCCGCCCGGCGGGTGAGGGGACAAGACGGTGGATAAGGTCTGTTGCGGACGACTGCGGCACGGATCCTCCCAGGGGGCTCAACGCGTGGCCGTCGCGGCGAACAGGCCGCGCGGCCCGTTCGCCACGCGGCCTCCGGTACTACCGCCGATCATGCGGCGGTCGGCGTGGCGCGGGCCAAACCTGTTGCCGATTCGGCAAAACCGGTCCCGGCCATGGGGCGCGTCGGTGATCGGTTCGGAGACGACGGGCGTGCGGGCAGGTTCGCCGCCGAACCGATCCGCGAGCGCCTCGCACGGCTCACGGACCGCAGGCCCTAGCCGCCCTGTGCGGCGGCGCGGCGTTGCCGTTTGCCGAGTGGGGCCTGGGACAGGTCCTCGGCCTTCGACCTGAGGTTCTTGTAGCCGTAGCCGCGCTCGGTCAGCCACGCTTCCGCGGCGGCTTCGGCGCGCTCGGTCGCCTCCAGGATGTCCTCCTCCGCCTCTCCCGAGTCCTGGAACCGGAAGGTGAAGGCAGGCCGGGCCGCGAGGTCGTAGCTGAGGTGTCCCTCGGGGGTGAAGGCGGCGTGCAGCACGTCGTGCTCGGACGAGCGGGCCAGGAGCTCGGCGCGTTGATCCGCGCCGAGCCCGTCGAAGACGCCGCGGACGGTGACGCGGAAGGTACGTGTGCTCATCCGGCGAGCCTAACCAGCGGGTTCGCCGGGACACCACCGCGTTTTCCGCGAGACGGCACGGGCACGGTGCGAGGCCCACGTCGCCTGCCCGGTCGGGGCCGCCGCCGCTTCGGCGCGGAGGTCACGCGGCGTCGTGGAAGACCAGGCCCAGCGTGTGGCGTCGCCCGGAACGGACGGTGCTCACGCCGTGCCGCATCGCTCCGGTCGACCAGCCGCGCCGGGAGGTGACGGGCCGGTCGCGGGTGGTGAAGACCAGCCCGTGTCCCTGCGGGAGGGTCGTGGACGATCCCCGCGACTGCGCCCGGGGGCGCTGCTCGGTCATGATGAACTCGCCGCCGGTGAAGTCGACTCCGGGGGCGTCGAGGCCGATGACGATCTGGAGCGGAAACATCATCGCGCCGAACACATCGCGGTGCAGCGCGTTCCAGTCGCCAGGCCCGTAACGCAGCAGGATCTGCGCGGACTTGGCCTGCCCGGCCGCGTGGCACATCGCCAGCCACTCCTCCAGGTCCTCGGGCCAGGGGGCGGGCTGTCGGAGTTTGTCGGCCCAGTCCCGGGCGACGGGCAACAGCCGCGGATAGAACGCCTCGCGCAACTGCCATACCACGTCCGGCAGTTCGTGGGTGAAGTAGCGGTACTCGCCGGAACCGAAGCGGTGGCGGGCCATGTCGACGGTGGTGCGGAAGCGGTCGGTCTCGTCGTAGAGCGCCCTGATCCCGTGGCATTCGTCGGGGGTCAGCAGCCGAGCGGTCAGTGCGTGCCCGTGCTCGTTCAGCTCGTCGGTCAGCGCCGTCCAGTCGTCGGCCGCCACGCGGTCGGCCACGTTGCCCGCCAGGTGGGGGGTGTGGAGCGTGTTCATGATGGTGGCGATCCTCAGGTGGCCGGGCGTGCGTGCTCCAGGTCCAGAAGCTGCCGCTTGCGTTCCAGACCGGCGGCGTACCCCGTGAGGGAGCCGCCCGCGCCGATCACGCGATGGCAGGGGCGCACGAGCAACAGCGGGTTCGCGCCGATCGCCGTGCCCACGGCACGCACGGCGGCCCTCGACGCGCCGATCCGCGCGGCGATCTCTCCGTAGCTGACGGTCGTGCCGTACGGGACGGTCTCCAGCGCCTTCCACACCCGCTGCTGGAAGTCGCTGCCCGCGCCGCTCACGTATTCGATGTCGAAGCTGGTCAGCGCCCCGTCGAAGTACGAGCGCAGTTGCGAGACGATCTCGGCGAACGCCTCGTCGTCCCGGGTCCAGCCGTCCTGGACGACGGCGCCGGACTTCTGGCCTGGCATGGACAGCGAGACCAGCGCCGTGCCGCCCTTCGCGGTGGCCGACTCCTCGCCCACCAGCAGCAGCTCGCCCAGTGGGCTGTCGATCGTTGTGTACACCGGCATCGGTCGTGTCCTTTCGAAGTGTGTCCGCGCTGTCCACTCTGCGACATGGCCGCCCCCATGGCTGGCGGAAATCGGACGCGGCGCACGGGAGCGAAGGCGCGCGCGAACGAAGAGGGCCCGTGGACCGGTCACGCACGGTCCACGGGCCCTGTCGCTCAGCTCATCCCATCATCCCAACATCGAGGATCAGTGCCGTACGAGTCGTACGGACAGCCCGTCCACCGAGTACACGGGCACGGCCCGGTACCCGTCCGCCTGGACCGTGATACGGGCGAACTGGCCCCGCAGCGACGACGTCCGGAGCACCGGGATCGTGACGCCGGAGACCGGCGGGCGGTCGGCGTCCAGCCGGAGCGTGAGCGCGCTGTCCTTGCCCAGTACCACCCGGCGCTCCACCGTCAGCACGGGCGCGCGGCCCGCACGGAGCGTCGCCTCCAGGCTCGCGCCGGACTCCTGCGTGTAGCTGCCATGTAGACGTACCGACGACGTCGCACTCACCCGCAGCGTTCCGCCGTTCACCCGCACGTCGCCGCGCCCCAGCGCGGTGGACGAACCGGCGGTCAGCACGCCCGCCTCCAGCACGGTGCCGCCCGTGTGGGCGTTGTCGCCCGTCAGGGTCAGCGCACCGGTGCCGCGCTTGACGAGCCGGCCGCACCCGGAGATGTCGTTGCGCCAGGCGTCGGCCGCGCTGAAGCCCCCGTCGGCGGCGTTCATGGTGACGTTCACATCGGACTCGAACGCCCCGTACCCGTCGGCGGCGGCGAACAGGTTGAGCCGGCCCCACTGCTCGAAGCCGTCGAGGAGCACGTACCCGGAGGGCAGGGCGGTCGTGCGGAGCACCTCGCGGCGCTGGGCGGCGTCGAGGTAGGGCAGCCGCGTCTCCAGCAGGACCTCGGCGCCCTTGGGCACGGTCATGCCCTCGGAGCGGCCATGCCGGGTGAGGACGTACGTCAGGCGCGGCGTGAGCGCGCGGGCGTTGGCGGTCCGGTCGGCGTACGGATCGGTGGCGACGCCCGCCGAGTGCGCGTAGGCGTACAAGGTGTCCGCCGTCGTACCGGTCCGCTGCTGGAAGTACGCGGCGGCCTGGGCGCGCGCCGCGGCCTTGAGGGCGGCGTTGGCCGGGTCGGCCAGCGTGGCGGCGGCCAGGGCCGTGGCCATGATCCGGCCGCCGAGGACATCGACGGTGGAGTGCATGCCCGCCATGATGCGGGTGTGGCTGAGCTCGTAGGCGCGCGCCACCAACTCCTGGAAACGCTCCGGCACCGCGTACGCGTACGCCAGCCCCGCCAGGTGGAAGGCGTTGGTGTGACCGCTGGGGAAGCCGCCGTCGTCGACCGCGGGGGTGCCGCGCTGCCACAGCAGTTGCGGGGCGACGATCACGTCGGAGTCGTAGACCGGGAAGCCGAGCGCGTCGACCTTGCCCGTGTCGACGACCTCGCTGTTCTCGTTCATGCGCCACGGACGCGGGTACTGGAAGGCGTACTTGGACGGGTTGCCGGAGGCGTACGGGCCGCGCACGGTGTCGACCAGCTCGGCGACCTTGCCGAGCGCCGAGTCGTGCGAACCCGCACCCAGCGCGGAACCGGCGGGCGCGTCGGCCGGCACGGCGTCGTTGATCTTGCCGGAGGGGGTGGAGTCGGGAGCGCTGGTGATCGACGTGACCGCCATGGCGCCCGACTTGTACAGCTCGGCGAGCGGGCCAAGACCGGCGATCATCGCGTAACTCTGGTGCTGCCGGTCGTAGAGGAACGCCTCCTTCGCCTGCGCGTCGGTGCGGGCGTGCGTGATGCGGGCGCAGTAACGCATGTTGGCGCGCAACACCTCGGGCATGAGCGGCGTGCCGGTGTTCCAGGCACCGCCGGTCTTCCACACCTTGCTCATGCCACCGAGGATCCGGACCACCGCGTTGGTCTCGGGCGTCAGGTTGGTGATGACGTTGGTGGTGTAGTCGTCCACGAAGGCGGCGGGGCCCGTCGCGGCCTTCGCGTCCGCGGCGCCGAGCCAGGTGACGACCGTCGGAGCGGCCAGCACCCCGGCCGAAACCCCGAGCGAGTTCCGCAGGAACACCCGTCGGTTCAAGGCGCGTTCACGGACGGAGGCCGAGGAGGCGGACTGGTGCCCGGCTGGTGACGGCATGGATGTGCCTCTCCTGAGGGGAAATGGCGTCCTCGTCGGCCGGGTGAAGTCGTGAAGCGACCGTGCCCCTGCGGTGAGGACGAGTGATACGAGCGAAGATCTACGGCTGGTTCATGTCACGCTTGCGAAGCTCGGTGGGCGGCGAGGTGTCGTACGGGCGAATGCGCCGACTCTGTGTGCCCGCTGTGCGGGCGAACGCACCTGCGGCGCACGCTGTTTGTCCGCCGCCCACGCCACGGCGGCGTTCGCTGCCGCGTGGGGTGCCGGTCGTCCCGCGAGCAATGCGCCACCCCGTTCCCTTCATATGAGGGCATGCGGTCCCCTCTATATGAGGGCTTGCGCCAACGCCACGGCCCCCTCGACCGGCGCCACCCGCAGTGGCCTGGGGCGTGCCCCGGGTACGGCCTCGGCGAGTGACGTCGTGAAGGAGGTGTACAGGGCGGGCTGGGAAAGCACGGTGCCGCCGGCGACCACCACGTCGTCGACGGCGACCCCACGCTCGGCGAGCCGGACGACGAGCGCGGCCAGGGACCGGGCGCCGTCCGCGATCACCGACCGCGCGATCCGGGAACCCCGCTCCGCCGCCGTGAAGACGACGGGCGCGTGCCGACCCCACTCGGCCGACACATCCGTGGCGCTCTCCAGCGCGGCGCCCAGGGCGGGTACCTCACTCACCCCGAACGCGGCGATGAGCCCCTGCGCGAGTTCGTCAGGGGCTTCACCACGGTCGTGCGCCGCCCACACGGCGCGCGCCGCTTCCCGTACGAGACCGGCGGAGCCGCCCTCGTCGCCGAGCGCCGCACCCCAGCCGCCGACCTGGACGGGGCTGCCGTCGGCCAGCCGCCCCACCGCCACCGAACCGGTACCGGCCACGAGACCGACACCCTTGTCCAGCCCCGCGGCGGGAACGAGGAGTTCGGCGTCGCCCACCACCATGACGGGTATGCCGAGGACCTCTCGCAGCGCGGCGGCGATGCCGGCGCACTGGCGGGGGGTCTCACAGGCGTGCCCGCCGACGGCCAGTGCGGCTGGGCGGGTGTCGACGGGCAGGGCCTCGTGGGCCAGTGCCGTCAGCCAGCGGGCGGCGGCGGCCGGTTCGTGCGGCCGCCAGCCGCTGCTCGGCCGGACGTGATCGGCGACCGGGTCCGCGCCGACGAGGGCGCGGAGATGGGTCTTGGTGCCACCCACGTCGATACCGACCACGAGCGGGGAAGAAGGAGTGTCCTGCACGGATCCTCTTTCGTCGTCTGGGCGAAGAGCGCCGAAGAACATGGCGCTGTGCTGTGACGGCGGGCGAACCGTGTCTGGCCGAACAGGAGTTGAGCGAGTCGTGAAGCCCCGGGACGGGCTTCTTGCGGAGCACGGCAGGCGAGTACCGTGGACTTCGTTAGGAAGTTAACTAACGAAGTACAGTGCGTCAAGAGTTGTCGCGCAGTGGATCAACGGGACGCCGCCGGAGGGCGGGACCGCGCGGCACGAGGGCATCGCATCGCCGCATCCCGTCACCCGGGGAGCGCGGCCCCTGACCCATGGGGGAACTGTGGAACACGTCGTGGCTAAGGCCCCCCGCCTCACCGAGAGCGCCGGTGCGGTGTTCGCCGTGCTGGCCGAGGCCGGCCGCGCCACCCGGCCGCAGCTCGCGAGCCTCGCCGGCCTGTCCAAGCCGACGGTCTCCGCCGCCGTCGCGGAACTGGAGAGCGCCCGGCTGGCCACCCACTCCGGCACCGCGTCCAGCGGCACCGGTCGCTCCGCCGCCGTATACGGCCTCGGTCCCGCCTCCGGCTCGGTCCTCGCCGTCGACCTCGGCCCGGCCCGCACCCGGGTGCGCGGCTGCGCCCTGGACGGCACCCTGCTCGCCGAGGCGACCACCCCTCGGACCCGGGCCCCCGACGCCGTGCGCGAGGCGCTGGCCGCGCTGCCCGCCGACGCCCCGCTGCGGGCCATCGTGGTCGCCGTCGGTGACGTCACCGAGCCCGACCGTGCGGGCGGCGGCATGCGCCCGGCGACCGCCAAGGCCGGGCCCGTCTTCGACGCCGTGTCGGTCGCGCTGCCGCCGGGCGTGCCCGTCCACCTGGAGAACAACGTCAACTGCGCGGCCCTCGCCGAACTCCAGGAGGGTGCCGCCCGGGGCCGCCGTACCTTCGGTTATCTGCGGATCGGCGTCGGTATCGGTCTGGGCATCGTCATCGGCGGCCAGGTGCTGCGCGGGGCGAACGGCGCGGCCGGTGAGCTGGCCCGGCTGCCGTATCCCTGGGACGACGACCGGGAGCCCCGTCAGGAGGCCCTGGAGGCCTATGTCGGCTCGCACGCCCTGCTGCGTCGGGCCGCGGAGGCCTGGCGGGACACCGACGGCCCCCGCCCCCGTACCGTCGAGCGGCTCTTCGCGCTGGCCGCGGCGGGTCGGGAACCCGCCCGTGGGCTCGTCGCCCGGCACGCCGCCGACGTGGGCCGGCTGGCCGCCGCGGTGGCCGCCGTACTGGATCCGGGACTGATCGTCCTCGGCGGCAGCACCGGCGCGGATCCCCAGCTCCTGCCCGGGGTACGGGCCGAACTGGGCCGGCTCAGCTGGCCCACCGAGGTGGTCAGCAGCCAGATCGGCGATCTCGGTACCGTGGTGGGTGCCGCCGGGCTCGCCGTGGCCAAGGGAGTCCAAACCGTGACCGAAGGCGCGCAGGTGAAGGATTGACGGCTTCCTTATCGGTCTGCCAATGTCCGGACAAGCGCTTTCTAAGTCGGCCGGGACGCCGACTCCGGGTGAGCCTTCAGCCCGTACGCGAAGTACGGCAGCCGCACGAGGGCGTGCTTGTGCGACGTCGGCCGTCATGGCCGGGGACCCCACCCGTCAAGGCGACACGGCCGGGCGAGGCCGTGCCCCCGGAAAGCGAAATCTCCCTCAAAATGCACCCGTGCCGCCTCGGCTGGCGCCGTGCTTCTTCCGCTACGACGAAAAGGGATTGAAGATGACCACTGTGGGTGTGCGGCGCTCTCGCCGACTCGGCCGCGGCGGCATGCGCCGCCTGGTTCCTCTCGCTGCCGTGGCCACGGCAGGAGCCCTGCTGGTCTCCGCCTGTGGGTCGGGGTCCGGCTCGGGCGGGACCGCGAAGTCGCTGACGTTCTGGATCTCCACGGTTCCGGGGCAGGACGCGGGCTGGAAGAAGCTGGTGGCGCAGTACAAGAAGGAAACCGGCGTCAACGTCAAGCTCGTCAACATTCCCTACGACGGCTACCCGACGAAGCTCCACAACGCCGCGCAGGCGAACTCCCTGCCCGACGTGGCGGACGTGCCCGCGCTGGACCCGATCTGGTCGAGCAAGCTGATCGACCTCAGCTCCATTGCCAACAACAAGACTAACAAGATCAACGCCAACTTCCTCGCCAAGGACTCGTCCGGGAAGGTGCTGTCCATCCCCTCGGACGTCACCGCGTCCGGCCTGTTCATCAACGAGACGCTGTTCAAGAAGGCCGGCGTCGCCGTCCCGACCTCGCCCCAGAACACCTGGACCTGGACCGACTTCATCAAGGCGGCGAACACGGTCCGCGAGAAGACCGGCGCCAAGTACTCCCTGACGTTCGACCAGTCGCCGTCCCGGCTGCGCGCCATGGTGTACGAGATGGGCGGGCAGTACGTCCACGCGGACTCCTCCGGCAAGTTCTCGGTGGACGCAGCGACCAAGAAGGCCGTGAAGTACTTCGTCGGACTCAACGACGACAAGACCATGCCGAAGTCGGTGTGGACCAGCGGCGCCGACCCGTCGGCCATGTTCCAGAGCGGTGACGTGGTCGCCTACTGGTCCGGCGTGTGGCAGGTTCCCGCCTTCGCGGACAGCATCAAGAAGTTCGACTGGGCGAGCGTCCCGACTCCCGCCGAGCCGGTGCAGGCCAGTGACGTCAACAGCGGCGGCATGATGGTGGGCTTCAACAACAACGGCGACGCGGCCACCGCCGCGAAGAAGTTCATGTCCTGGGTGTACGAGCCGAAGCAGTACACCGAGCTGGTCGAGACCTCCGGGTTCCTCCCGGTCGAGAGCGGTCTGAACCCGAAGTACCCCTTCACCTCCGAGGCGGCGCAGGCGGCGTTCAAGCTGTACAACGAGGAGATCCCGCTCTACGCCCCGATCTCGGGCTACTTCAACGGCGCGCAGACGAACTGGGTGCTGAAGGGCAAGAGCCTCGCCACCGATCCGACCAAGACGGAGCTCGGCAAGGCGATCAACGGCCAGCAGTCGGTCGACAAGGCCCTGGACAACATCGTGGACGGCTACAACCAGGCGGTCGGCAGCGGATCGTAGGCCAGAGGGCCCGGGCGGCGGTTGTCGAGACACCGCCGCCCGGCCCTGGTCGCCCACGTGATGCCGGGCTCACGGCGTGAGCCCACAGCAGCAATCCATCCACCAGCACGGAAGTCAGGAAGATGACAAAAAGCGCCGCGGACGTGTCCGTGAGGCCACCCAGGAGACGCAGCACCTACACTCTCGCGCCGCTCGTCCTCATCGCGGCCAATGTCGTGCTCTTCGCGCTGTTCTTCGTGTGGCCGGCGGTGATCGGGCTCGTCTACTCCTTCACGAACTACACCGGTGTGGGGGCGTTCCAGTTCATCGGACTGGACAACTACCACAACCTGTTCGGGGACTCCGCCTTCTACGACGCGCTGACCCGGACGCTGCTGTACACCGTCCTCTTCGTTCCCCTGAACTTCGCGCTCTCGCTGCTCGCCGCCAACCTGCTGGTGAGCAAGCACGCCAAGGGCGCGTCCGTCGCCCGTGTCATCTTCTTCATCCCGTGGCTGCTGTCGCCCATCGTCGTGGGTGTCCTGTGGCGGTGGCTGTTCGGCGAGAACTTCGGACTGGTCAACTACGTCATCGAGAAGTTCGGCGGGGCCGCCGTTCCGTGGCAGTCGAACGCGGACCTGTCGCTGCTGGTGGTGGTGTTCGCGGCATCCTGGGCCTGGACGGGCTTCTCGATGCTGCTGTTCATCGCGGCGATCAAGAACGTGCCGGTGTCGTACTACGAGGCGGCCTCGCTCGACGGCGCCGGCCCCTGGCGCCAGTTCATCAGCATCACGCTGCCGAGCATCGCGCCCACCTCGTTCATCGTGATCCTGCTCAACACGATCAACGCGATGAAGGAATACCCGGTGTTCGTCTCCCTCAACAACGGCGGACCCGGAACGTCGAACAACCTGCTTGTCCAGTACATCTATCAGACCGGCTTCCAACGGGGCCAGATCGGCTACGCGAGCGCCGCGTCATTCGTGCTCATGCTCATCCTGATGGCCGTCGCGATCATCCAGCTGATCGTCAACCGGCGGGTGGAGAACCGATGACAACCACAGACATGCCACGCAAGGTCGACGCCGATCCCGGTCGGGCCGTTTCCACAAAGCGGCCCCGCGGTGCGGGCAGTGGTGGGCTCCGGCGGGCGGTGCCCGCGACGACATTGCTGTGGATCCTGGCGTGTCTCTACGGGCTGCCGGTGCTGTGGTTCATCCTCAGCTCCCTCAAACCGGCCGGGGACCTGTTCTCCTATCCGTTGACGTTCGTTCCGCACCACCCCACCCTGTCGGGTTACTCCCAGGCGTGGCGCAGTGCCAACTTCTCCCAGTACTTCATCAACACGACCATCGTGTGCGTGATCACGACGATCCTCACGGTGGGAGCCAGCTGCTGCACCGGGTACGCGCTGGCCAAGTACGACAACAAATGGCTCAAGGCGTTCTTCGTCTGCATCCTGGCCACCACGATGCTGCCGGGCGAGGTCATGCTCGCCCCCGAGTTCCTGGTGGTCCGCAACCTCGGCCTCTACAACTCGTTCGCCGGCATCATCCTCCCGGCCGTGCTCACCGCGACCGGATGCTTCATGTTCCGCCAGTTCTTCCTGACGGTTCCCGACGAACTCGTGGAAGCCGCACGCATCGACGGCGCCCGCGAACTGTCGATCTTCCTGCGGATCATGGTGCCGCTCTCCCGGCCCATCATGCTGACCCTCGCCATCCTGTCCTTCCAGTGGCGGTGGAACGACTACATCTGGCCGCTTCTGATGCTGAACGACCCCAACAAGTTCACCGTGCAGATCGGCATCCAGAGCATCGTCGGCGCGCAGAACATCAACTGGTCGGTCCTGCTCGGCGCATCGGTCATCTCCATGATCCCGCTGATCGTCATCTTCCTGGTCTTCCAGCGCTACGTCATGGGCGCCGACATCAATGCCGGCCTGAAGGACTGACCTTGTCCACCCCGCTCGACCACGAGTTCGTCCGCGCGGTGGCCGGCGCAGCCGACCGGCTGGCCGCCCCGCTGGCGGCCGGCCGCGACGAGCGGTTAGCCGAACCTGAAGGTCCGCGACTCCGGCCTGCCGTACGCCCGTTACGTCCTGGCGGCGGGCGCCCATCCGATCGGGGACTCGCCCAGCACGGTGTGGGCGCTGCTCCGGGCCGTCAACATCCTCGACCTCGCGCACGACCTGGTCGACGACGAACAGCGCGCAGAGCTCGTCGTCCTTCCTCGCTCAGGCCCATCGGATCAGCGGTGCGCAGATGTTCGCCGAGGACGGCGACGCGCTCGCCCGCTCCATCGACGCACACCTGACCGCAGGCGGCTTCGACATCGGCGGACAGCGCTACAGCGAACAGCACTCCGGCTTCGAGGCCGTGCTCGACCTGCAGGACGCCACACACTGGCACCGCACCCCATCCAAGGCCCCGGTACGGCACCAACTGCGCGCGGGCACCGTCTCGGTGGCCTTCGACGACCGTCCACGCCGTCCCCGCGCGGATGTGTCAGCCGGTCGCTCACTCGTACCTCGCCCATGGGGCGGCTCAGCAGGAAGCCTTCGAGCACGGACTGGCGGGCCTGACGATCCACACCGAGGCGTTCACCGCACGGATCGGGAATCCCGCGGGCGATGCCCGAGGGGAACCCGCGCTGGAACTCCGGCGGCGGTGACCTCCGCGCCGACGACCAGGTCGGCACGGTCCCGTGTCGCGGCGACCAGATCGGCGTTGCGCTGGTCCGTGCCGAGCACCCAGGCCACCGCCGTGTCGTGGTCCTTGCCGAACTCCTCGTGGCGGGCGACGAGACGGCGTACGCGCTCTTGCGCGTCGAGCTCGCAGAACCACACCTCGTCCAGCTGTGACCGTACGCGCGCCCACGCACCGTCCCCCAGGAGGAGGTAGTTGCCTTCGGTGATGATCAGGCGGGCGCTGCGGGGGACCGGGACGGCGCCCGCGATCGGCTGCTCAAGAGTGCGTTCGAAGCCCGGCGCGTAGACGATGTCGTCGTCCTGCTCGTCGCGCAGTCTGCGCAACAGCGCCGCGTATCCCGCCGCGTCGAAGGTGTCCGGAGCGCCCTTGCGGTCCCGGCGGCCCAGCCGGTCCAGCTCGGCGTCCGCGAGATGGAACCCGTCCATCGGCACCTGCGCGACCTGGCCCGGCGCGTTGCCGTTCAGCTCCCGGACCAGGCGCTCTGCCAGCGTCGTCTTGCCCGCGCCGGGGCTGCCGGCGATACCGAGGATCGCGCGCCGCCCGGGACGCACGAGCGCGGCGGCCCGCTCCACGAGGTCGTCGAAGGTCATGAGCGGGACCCTCGGACGAGTGCCGTCCCGGCGGCCAGGTCGATCGACGTACGGTGCGGGGGAGCCCCGTCCCGCAGCAGCTGGTCGGCGAAGGCCGCTAGGGTCAACAGGATGACCGGTCCCGGCAGTGTCGTGAAGACGGCGATTCCCATGTCACCAGTATCAGGGTGAGAGAGTGTGTTTCGGCCAGGCTCCGGCGACCTCGGGTCTGGGGACCGGTCATTCCGCCTATGCTCATCAGGCTGTTGAATATTGGTCAATAACGGGCGCCGTCGTCGCCGTCCACGGGGAGAACGTCATGTCGCAGCACAGCCCTACGCTTGCCCCCCGCAGCTACCGGGCGTATTTCGACCACCTGCTCGCCTGCCAGAAGTGCAGCGCGCCCCCGAGGCGATGCGACGAAGGGAGCGCCCTGTACCGGACCTACCGGTCCGACCTGAAGAAGTCATGAGCCCGGTTCAGGGGCAGATCCGCACCCTGGCGGAGGGGTGCGGCCGGACGGTCGGGTCCGGTCGCACCTTCGCGCGTCAGTCGCGGGTGATGCCCGGCGCGATGTCCTCGTAGCGCTCCACGGTGGTCGCCGAGGAGGTCGCGCTGCGCAGCTTCGCGGTCGTCGACTTGCCGCAGAACGCGGATTCCAGCGTGCGGGCCATCGTATTCAACACGTCCACGTTGTTCGAGGTGTTGGCGAGCGCGGTGACGCTGCGCTTGCCGTCCTTCGAGGCGAAGGCGTACGTGTAGTAGCCCTGCACGGTGCCCGTGTGGCCGTACACCGAGATACCGCAGGACAGATCACGGCGGCGCAGGCCGAGGCCGTACCCCTGGGTGCTGTTGACCGTCGTCCACTGCTGCATCTGCGCGAGCTGCGCGGCGGACATGAGCTGCCCGCTCATCAGCGCGGAGAAGAACGTGTCCAGGTCCTGCGTGCTGGAGATGACCGCGCCCGCGCTCTGCGCCCAGGACACCGTCTGCTCGGTGGAGTCGACCAGGGCCCCACCGGCCTCGTCCGGCGTGAGGTAGCCGTTGGCGTGCGTGCCCGGGATGGCGGTGTCGGGGTGCACGTAGAAGGTGTCGGTCAGATTCAGCGGAGTGAAGATCCGGTTCTGGTACTCCGTGGCCACGGAATGGCCGGTGAGCTTCTCGATGAGCATGCCCGCGACGACGAAGTTCGTGTTGGAGTACGAATAGGCCGCGCCCGGAGCGTTGGTGACCGCGTGCTTCAGGGACAGGGTGACCAGGTCCTGGAAGCTGAAGACCTTGTTGCGGACGGACTCGAAGCCCGGGACCGTCTGCGCGAACATGTCGTTGGTGTAGTCGTACAGCCCACTGCGGTGGCTCATCACCTGGCGTACGGTGATCCGGCTGTCGGGCAGCAGCCCGGGCAGATAGGTGTTCACCGAAGCGTCCAGGTCGAGCTTGCCCTCGTCCACCAGTTGCAGCAGGACCACGGCGGAGAAGCTCTTGGTGACGCTGCCGACGCGGAACCGGTCGGTCGTGGTGATGGCACGCCCGGTGGCCCGGTCGGCGACTCCCTCCGACAGCCGGTGGATCGTGCCGTTGTCGTCGACCCGCACCATCGCGCCGGGGGCTCCCTGGGACAGGGCCGTGTGCAGCACCGCCTGCAGACCGGCGTCGTCGGGTGCCGGCAGACCCGCGGCCGCTGCGGTGCCGGCCTGTGCGGGGACTGCGAGGAGGGCGAACAGCGCCGCGCCCAGCGCCGTACCTCTGCCCACCATTGCTGAGACCATCTGATTCTTCTCCCGAGTTCCCTCTGTGTACCGCGCCGCGGATGCGAACGTCGGCACCATCTGTACGCGCAGGAAGGGCAGATGGGTTGCATGTCACGCGAAGGAAAGCGGAAAAGATCCTTCAGCGGCCGAAAAGCTGCGTCCAGTACGTGCCCGCCGTGCCGCCGCCCGCGAGGCCGATGCCTATGTGGGTGAAGTCGGGCTTGAGGATGTTGGCACGGTGGCCCGGGCTGTTCATCCAGCCGCGGACGACTTCGGCGGGGGAGCGCTGGCCGCAGGCGATGTTCTCCCCGATGGTGCGGCGACTCGAGCCCGCGATGGCCGCCCGGTCCCAGGGCCGGCTGCCGTCGGGGGAGGTGTGGGAGTAGAAGGCGCGGGCCACCATGTCGTCGCTGTGCGCCTGGGCCGCGGTGGTGAGCGGGGCGTCGACGGCCAGCGGCGCCAGGCCCTCCGCGGCTCGCTCGGCGTTGGTCAGCGCGACCACCTCACCCGCCGTCCGCCGCAGGCCCCCGTGGGTGAAGGGCCGGGCCCACAGCGCCGTCCAGTACATGTCGCCGGAGCGCTGGTCGTGGACGTACGCCAGCCCCGCCTGGCTGTACGCCGGGTTGTACAGCGTGTCGCGGGACTGCTCGGTGGTGAGGCAGTACTCCACGAACTCGCCCGGGGTGCGCGGGCCGGAGACGAGGTGCTCGCCGACGGTGAGATACGCGTACCCAGCGGACGTGATGCGCTGGTAGACGGAGATCCCGTGGGCGTTCTCGGAGCTGAGGAGCCCGCGTGCCGCCATGTCGGAGGCGTGCGCCCGGGCCGCGGAGGCGAGCCGTGCGTCGAGGGAGACGGGAGGGGAACCGGCCGCGGCGCGGACGGAGTTGACCAGGTCGAGGAAGCCGTCAGGGTCGGGAGCCGCCACCGGCGCCGGGTCGCCCTCGGCGGCGTCCTCGACGACCTCGACCCCGAAGTCCCGCGCGATACCGGCCAGTCCGTCCGCGTACCCCTGGCCCAGTGCGCGCAGCTTCCACGCCGTGCCGCGTCGGTAGATCTCGGCGAGCAGCAGCACGGTCTCGCGCTGCGGACGCGGGGGTGTGAACCGGGCCAGGGTGTGGCCGCCCGGACCGGTGACGTGCAGGGTGGGAGCGGGCAGTCGGCCCAGCGGCGTACCGGGATCGGCCGGACTGACGACCACGGTGACACGGCTTGCCCCGGAGCGCAGGCGCGGCGGGTCGATCGTGAGGTGCTCCCCGGCCAGTCGGGCGCCCGGCACTGTCGGCTGGTTGTAGAACACGAAGTCCGCGTCGCCGCGCACCTTGCCGCTGTCGTCGGTGATGAGCGCGGAGACGTCGAAGGGACCCGGCACCCGGATCGTCAGGGTGCCGGCCGGCAGGGGCACATTGCCCCCGGGAACCAGCTCGCTCATCGTGCCGCCCGTCGAAGTGACGATCCCCGCGGACCACCGGCAAGGGCGCACCCGCTCCCGCTTCCCGCCCGCTCACCTCGTCAACGTCCCGTTCGCTCCCGAGGGTTCCCGCGCTCTTCGGTACCGTGTGCGTCGATCGCCTCCGGAGGGCGCAACGATCGCAGTGCGAACAGGAGTACGCCGATGTCGTCCAGGTAGATCGGGTCGGGCAGCAGGTCGGTCGGCAGCAGGAGATAGGCGACGGCACCCCAGAAGATCCAGCGGGATCCCGTCGGAAGCCCGGCGCGCCGCAGGTCGCGGCGGGTACGCACGAGCCGCACCAGGATCGCGATCGCCACCCCGAGCGCGGCGGCACCCAGGATCGCGACGATGACGACCACCGTCCATGCCGTGGAGTCCATGAGTTCCGTCCAGAGCTCTCGTAGGGCTGTTCCTCCCCTTCGTGTTCCCGCTCGCGCGGTTCGTATCGCCCCCGGAAGGCCGGCCGGTTCAGGCCGAGGCGGCGGCGACGCAGAACTCGCTGCCCTCCGGGTCGGCCATCACGACGTGGTGCCCGTCGAACTCCTCCAGGACGGAGCCGCCCGCCTCCACGAGCCGCTCGGACTCCGCCCTGATCCGCGCCCACCGTTCCTGGGGACCGCCGTGCCCCGGCACGCGGACGTCGATGTGCAGGCGGTTCTTGGCCGTCTTCGGCTCGGGAACCTTGAGGATGGACAACCGGGGGCCGACGCCGTCGGGATCGCAGAGCCACGCACCGTCGTCCGCGGAGTCGTCCTCCGGCAGGTCGAACTGCGCGAGCCACTCCTCACGGGTGGTGAAGGGAGCGGGCGGGGGCTCGTCGATGTACCCGAGTGCCGTCTTCCAGAACTCGGCGAGGAGTTTCGCGTCCGCGCAATCAAGGGTCAGATCGATTCTGGCTGCCATGACATGACCGTACTGCGCACGTCTGACAGTCCGGCCGTACGGCTTCTACTCCCCCCGGGGAACGTCACGGCGGCAGAGAACGAAGTCGTCGAAGACGTGTCGGCCGGGGCGGTCACCGACGGTCTCGATGGCCGCGCGGATGTCGCGCAGCTGATCCGTCGTCATCTGCAGGGGCGGCTCGTCGGGCTGGTAGGTGGTGCGGACGGGATAGTCCTGGCCCGGTTGCCGGGTCATCTCGATGTGGCAGCCGAGCACGTGGGTGACCGGCCGCTGGGCACAGAAGTCGATCAGGCGGTCGACGGTGCTGGTGAACGCGGCCCAGTCCTCGACGTACAGACGGCCGGGATAGACCGTGTCACCGGTGAGGAGGAAGCCGGTACAGGGGTCGAAGAACGTCACCGCGGCCGCGTGGTGGCCCGGCGTGGCCAGGCACTCCAGGACCCGGCCGCCGAGATCGACGTGGGCGACGCCTTCGGGGTCGTCGTCGAAGCCGAAGAACGGCCAGGCCGTGTCGAGGGCGGCGTCGATGACCGTGGTGCCGGGGCGGTCGGCGAACTGTCCGTCCCCCGCGATGTGGTCGCCGTGGGGGTGGGTGTGCAGCACCAACAGCTCGTAACCGTCCCGGGGACGGGCGGTCAGCCACGCTTCCATCAGCTCGTCCACCACCCGACGCAGCGGGAAGTACGCGGCCGAGGCCGTGGCACCGGTGTCGATCAGCACGGCTCGTGCCTCGCCGAACAGCAGGAACAGGAACGGCGCCTCGTAGTCGACGGCCATGTTCTGCCGCAGGATCATCGTGTGCGCGTCGTGGGCGTGGACCTGGATGTCGGGATCGGTGTTGTGCTTGGCCGACGGTGATCCGTGGATCCACCGCACGTCCAGAACCCGCGAACCCGCGGACCCCTCCGCTGCTCCGCCGTTCGTCTGCTCGGTCCTCGGCCTCTGGATGTCCACGACGTCTCCTGGTGATGATCCCGCCGGGACCACCACCTGGACCCGGGACCTCAGTTTCGCGCGGGGCTGTGGTCGACGAGCGCCTGGGTGACCGCTCGGACGCTGCGGGCGATGTGATTGAGCTGCAGCACTTCGGCGGCGTACATCTTGATGGTGTGCTCGATGACCGATTCGTGCAGGCCGAGGGCCGGAAGTTCGGACCGGGCGGTCTGCAGGGCGGTCCGGGCGACCCGGATCTCGTGCTGCACCTGGATCTGGGCGTGGCGGGCGAGCAGCACGGGGTGCTTCATGAGCGCCGGGTAGCTCGCGTAGCGGGCCGGCACCAGTTCGCGCAGCCACTTGGTCGCGGAGCGCTCCCAGTCGAAGCTGCCAGGGGTCTTGACCTGGCACGGCCAGTCCGAGGTGATCGGGGAGTACGTCGTCAGGGCCATGTTCATCGCTTCCGGGTCACGTCGGCGGCAAGGGGTCAGCGGGTTGTGGGCGGCCCCGGTCTAGGGGATGGCCGGGGCCGCCACCGCGGGCACCCGCTCACGCGGGGCCCGTCCGAACACCCGGGGCCCCATGCGGGTAGGAGCGGACGGCCCCGGATGGCCGTAGGACGTGACCCGGAGGCCTCCTGGTCGCATCCGCGAGCAGTATTTATATATGCCGCCGGATGCGCAAGAACATGAAAAAATTCATGCACGATATCGGTCGAATGATCCCGTGATGCCGTGGTGACAGGGGGTGCGCGGAAGGGGAACCGCGCCGGTTCAGTCCTTGAGGAAGAACTGGTGCTGCTCCGCGATCTGCTCGTACTCCTCCAGCCGGGCCTGTGTCCGCTCCGGATCGGCGTCGGACATGGCCTGGAGGAGCGCCGCCGACATCATGACGGGGGCGGCGTAGGAGTCGAAGACGAGGCGGGCCCCGGTGCCGACGGTGAAGGTGGCGTCGGCCTCGTCCGCGAGCGGCCCGAGCCCCAGGTCGGTGATCAGGGCGACCTTCAACCCCGCACTGCGGGCGACCCGCACCGCGGTCAGCGTCTCCTGGGCGTGCCGGGGCATCCCGAACGCGAGCAGCCAGGTGCCGCCCGCCTCGCGAGACTGGAGCAGCGCGTCGTAGGCGACGCTCCCACCCCGCGTCACCAGCCGTACGTCGGGGTGGATGCGGCGGGCGGCGTACGCGAAGTACTCGGCCAGCGACACCGAGATGCGCAGTCCGAGGATGGTGAGCGGGGTCGACCGGGACAGCGCGCGGCCGATGGTGATCACCTGGTCCGGATCGGCGAAGTCGCGGCGCAGGTTCTCCAGGTTCTCGATCTCGGCGTCCACCGCCAACTGCAGCTCGTTGCCCTGGTCCTCAGCGGGCGCGCCCGGGGTGCTGGAGAGCGTGCTGAGTGCGATGGCCTGCAGTTTCTCCCGCAGTGCGGGGTAGCCGCTGAAGCCGACCGCCGCGGCGAAGCGGGTCACCGACGGCTGGCTCACCCCGACGCGCTCCGCGAGATCGGTGATCGACAGGAACGCCGCCTCGGTGATGTGCTCGATCAGGTACTGGGCGATGCGGCGCTGCCCGGGCGAGAGCCGGGGGCCGTCGAACAACTCCCTGAGCTGGGACGTGGGTGCAGCGCCCGCCTCCGGAGCAGTCTTCCCCGAGGTGATCGCGGACGCCTGAGCGCGTGCCTGCTGCGGCGATGGCACCGATGTGCCTCCTTCGTGTCCCACGAGAACTCAACATAGCTCACGGACCGTGCTGACCAGGGCATGGACGACCACACGCAGTAGCTCGGCGGACATGGAACGTGAGGTCGCGGGCCCGGTGGGCGACATGGGCGGGTGTGAGCGGGAAACCATACCGTCAGGATTCCGCTCCATGAAGATCGCATCAGGATGTGAACCTGGCCTGATTCGCGACAAGTTGACGACGGGCCATGGACACCGGCTGAGACGGGTGTTGAGGATGAGGGTCCCCATCCGTAGGAGTTGTTCATATGCGTAGACGACGCCTGTTGACCTGTGGAGCCGCCCTCACGGCCGCCGCCGCGCTGCAGCCCGCCCTCACGGGAACCGCGCAAGCCGCTCCGCCCGCCGGGCCGCTGCCGTCGAGAGGCGCGGTCGTGGCCGTCCTGCGGCGCGTGGCCGACCAGTGGATCGGCGCGCACACGGACCCCGGCGACAACGGCTGGGCCAACGCCACCTTCTTCAGCGGACTGCTCGCCCTCCAGCGCCTGACCGGCAGCCCGCGCTATCTGGCGTATGCCAAGAACTGGGCCGAGAAGCACGCGTACGGCCTCAACGGCGGGGTCGCCACGCGCCATGCCGACAACCACAACGCCGGGCAGGCCTACCTCGACCTGTACGAGATCGAGCCGGAGGAGAGCAAGATCTCCGCCATTGAGGAGTCGCTCCACCGCATGGTCTACACCGACCAGCCGGACAAGAACGACGACTGGTGGTGGGACGATGCCCTGCACATGGCGATGCCTCCGTTCGCCAGGATCGGAGCGCTCCGCGGCGACCCCCAGTACTGGCAGAAGCTGTACGCCCTCTACGACCACACCAAGCGCGTCGAGGGCGGCCCCGGCCTGTACGACGACGCCACCGGGCTCTGGTACCGGGACAAGCGATTCCTCCCCGGGCTCCCCGGAGCAATCCTCTCGCCCGCGGGCAAGCCGGTGGTCTGGTCGCGGGGCAACGGCTGGGTGGCGGGCGGGCACGCCAAGACGCTCAAGGCACTGCCGCCCGGTGAGCGGCACACCGGCGAATACCGCGACACCCTCGTACGCCTGGTGACGGCCGCCGCCGGGATCCAGCGCACCGACGGCTTCTGGAACGTCAACCTGGCCGACGCCACCCATCTGCCCGGCCCGGAGACCAGCGGCACCTCCTTCTTCCTCTACGGCACCTCCTATGCGATGGGCGCCGGCCTCGTCGACCGGCGCGCCTACGTCCCCGTCGCGGCCCGCGCCTGGAACGGCCTCGTCACCACGGCCGTACACCCCGACGGCTTCCTCGGCTACGTCCAGAACGTCGGCGACCGCCCGGAATCCAGTCAGCCCGTCACCTACGACAGCACCGCGAACTTCGGTGTGGGCGCCTTCCTGCTCGCCGGCACCGAACTCGCCCGCCTGGCCCGTCCCTGACGCGACACGCCGGTGCCCCCGCCACATACGGCGGGGGCACCGGTCTCTCGCTGTCAGGGCTGCGCGGTGAGCGTGAAGCTCTGGGCCGCGGAGCCGTCGCAGGTGCGCTGGGTGAGCTGGACGCTGTTCGTCGAGGCGCTCGCCGCCGTCAGGCACTTGCCGCTGTGGCGAGCGGTGAAGTGGTAGCGCCCGGTGCTCTCCTTCACCGGCAGCCACTGCTGGTTCTGTCCACCCGAGTAACTCCACAGCTGGAGCGGCGCGTTGTCGGCCGTCGAGACGCCGGTCACGTCGATGACCTGCTGTGGATCGACACGGATGGCGGCCTGCCGGTACCCGCTGTCGGTCGAGCGGAACTGGAACTGCTGGGCCTGGGTGCCGTTGCAGGCGTACTGCTGGATCACGGTCCCGTTCGCCGTGGCGGCCGAACGGGCGTCCACACAGGTGCCGTTGCCGGCGTTCGTCAGCGAGTACCAGGCGGTCTCGGAGGGGGAGTCAGCCGGAGGCGTGCCGGTGTCCGCCCCTCCCAGCCACTTCAGTCCGTCGAGCAGGAACTGGTTCTGTGTCGCACTCGCGAACGTCGACGACAGACGCGTGTTGGTCGTGTAGTTCATCGCGTTGTGGCCGAAGTTCGCGTACAGCATCTTGTACTGCGTGTTGGTCCACAGGATCGGGTAATAGCCGCTGTACCAGGACTGGTTGGGATCCGTTCCGACCGGGAAGCTGCTGGGGTCGATCGAAGCCAGGATCTTGATGTTCGGGTTCTGCCGCAGATCGTTGGACCAGCTGTACCACTCGCTGACCGACGAGGTGAACGTGGCCGGCAGATTCTTGGTGGCCGGCTGCGTACGGTCCTCGACCTTCAGGGTCACCGACGTCGGACCCCAGGTGTTCGACTGGAAGTTCCCGGAGCCGAGGAACTGGTTGTGGTACCAGGACCAGCTCGCGGCGTCGGTCGTGAAGGCGGAGACATGGAAGCCCATCCAGGCGCCGCCGCCCCGCATGTACGCCTCGAAACCGACCCGTTGGGCCGACGTCTGCGGCAAGTCGTCAAGGAACAGCACGACTTGATAGGCGTTGACACCGCCGTTGCTGAGCAGGTCCCAGTTGGTGCTGGCCGTGTAGGTGAAGCCGTTCGCGGCGGCCTGCTGCGGGAACCAGACGTTGGCTTCCTTATCGAAGTCGATGTGCGCCGCGTCGTAGGTACCGCTGTAGAGGGCGAGCACCTTGAACGGGGTCGCGGCGGCGCTCGCGTGGGCGGCGGGCGGTACCGCGAGGCCGAGCAGGGCCGCCAGCAGCAGGAGGATCCGTAAGGCCGCGCGGGTGGAACCGGATCTGATCGTGTGCATCTGGTGAGCGATCCTTTCGTGCGGTTTACGGGAAGTTGGTGAGGTAGGCGACGTTGGTGCTGGAGTTGGACGGTCCGCCGGTGCTGTTGATGATGTGGCTGATGGTGCCGACACCGCCCAGCGAGACGGTCACCATGTCGTGGAACTTGACGCCCGACACGCTCGGCACCTCGAAGGCGTGATCGGCGACCACACTCGAGTTGGCGCTGAAGTAGCAGTAGCTGCCCAGTCCCCACGCCTCGTGGGAGGTGACGGAGGCGGCGACCTTGTAGGCGGGATAGCCCTTTCCGGTGCCGTTCATCCAGGAGGCCTGGTTCGGCGGGTCGTAGGGCATCTCGTTCTGGAAGAAGTACGTTCTGCCGCCGTTGCCGTTCCAGATGACCTGAGTCTTCTGGTAGTGCTCGACGAACAGGCCGTACGCGGTCACGTTGTTGCCGTTGACGGTCAGGCCGTTGTCCGCCGTGTTGGTCGTCCAGCCGACCGTGCCGGAGTTGCCGTGGTCGGCCCGCCAGATCCAGGTGTGGTCGATGATCGTGTTGGCGCTGTTGATCACCAGCGAATTGGTCGCCTTGCCGACGGTGGCGCCGCCGATCCGGATGAAGACGTCGGACAGCTGCGTCGGGTCGGCCGCGTGGGTGGCGGACGAACCGGCCGGGCCGATCTGCATCAGCGTGGCGGAGTTGGTGGTACCCGCGTCGATCAGCAGGCCCGCCAGCTGGATGCCGTCCACGTCGGCGGTGGTGACGGCGGTGATCCCGCCGTCCGGCACGAAGGTGGCCAGGCCCATGCCCAGCACCACCGTGTCGGCGCGCGTGATGTTGATCGTCTGGTTGAGGTGGTAGACGCCGGGCGTGACCAGCAGGTTCTTGCCCGCCGCGAGGGCGGAGTTCATGTCGGCCGCGGTGACGCCGGGCTTGACGATGTAGAACTGGTCGATCGGCAGGGACTTGCCCGCCGGGGTCTTCCCGCTCCACGTGGTGCCCACGGCGTTGGACTGCAGCCCGGGCACGAACACCTGATAGGCGCCCGCGCTGTCGACGTACAGGAACGGCTTCTCGCGGATCGTCGGGGAGCTGGCGACGTTGGTGTACGTCGGGAAGGACTGGGCGGGTGCGCCCTGGTCGCCGACGAAGACCATGTTCCAGTTGGAGCCGGACCAGCTGCCCATCTGTGAGTTCCGGGTGAGGAACTGCTGCTGTGTGCCGGACTGGATCTGTCCGTCGACCTTGGTGTCGGAGATGAAGCCGCCGCTGGACCAGCCGCCGTCGTCAAGTGCGAGGTTGCCGCGCACGTGCATGCGCCGGTACGGGGCGGCCTGGGAGACGGCCCAACGGTCGGTGTCGCCCGTGGGGTTGACCGAAAGGTTCTCGGCGTCGCGCCAGAAGTTCTGCGTGGCGTTGCCCTGGAACCAGTCGGCCTCCGCGTGCACGGAACCGTTGATGGTCACGTCGTCCGGTGAGAAGCCGAGGCCTGCGACCTGCGTGTAGAAGCCGACGTTGGCATTGGCGCTGTAGGTGCCGGGCTTGAACAGCAGGGCCTGGCGGGCCGAGCCGAACTGGTTGGTCTCCTGCTGGGAGAAGACCGAGTCCAGCTTGGACTGGATACTGGACGCCGACATCGACGGGTCGAACACCGTCACGTTGGGACCGAAGTCCGGAGTGCCCGGCGGGTTCGTCGTGCCGCCGCCCAGGGTGAAGGACTGCGCGGCCGTGCCGTTGCAGGTGTACTGCGCCAGCTGCACGCTGTCCGAAGTGGAGGCGCTCGGGACGTCCAGACACTTCCCGCTGTTGCGGTTGACGAAGTGGTAGGCGCCGTCCGCCTCGGCGACCGGCAGCCACTGCTGGTTGTTGCCGCCGGAGTACGTCCACAGCTGGACGGGCGTGGAGTCGGCGGTGGAGACGTCGGTGACGTCCCAGGCCTTTGTGGCGTCCAGGTTGCTGTTCACGCGGTAGTAGCCGTCACTGCCGGCCACCAGCTGCCAGTTCTGGGCGGTGCTGCCGTTGCACGTGTACTGCTGGACGGCGGTGCCGTCGGCACTCGCGGCCGAGCGGGCGTCCACGCACTTGCCGCTGCCCTTGTTGACCACGGTGGTGTAGCCGGTCGGTATGGCGGCGGCCGCCGCGCTCGCCGAGTCCTGCGAGGCGAACTCGATGCCGGACACGGTGGTCGCCACGAGCGCGGCCACGGTCAGAACCCTCGGTATCCGGTGGCGACCGGACAGTCTCTTCCGTCTGGGCACGGATATGGGCACGGATTTCTCCTGTGGTGAGGGGGGAGGGGTGGAGAGCTTCCGTCAGCCGGTGTACTTGGCGAAGATGCTGGTGAACTGCCAGGCGTTCTGGGCCACACCGGAGCAGGTGTCGTCGTTCGGGTAGCTGCCCGGGCAGGGACGGTCACGGTTGGCCGACCAGAACGTCAGCCGCGCGAGGTGGTGCTGCTGCGCGTAGCCGAGGATGGTCTGGAAGTCGGCGGTGGTGACGGTTTCGTTGTTGTCGGTGATGCCGTTCATGGAGGAGATGCCCATGTCCCGGTACGCCTGGTCGTCGCTGTAGCCGTACGCGTTCTTGAGGGCTGTCTTCAGGCCCTCCGCGGCCCTCTGGGTCAGCGTGCCCATGTTCTGGCCGGCGCCGCCGAAGTCGAACGGCATGATCGTCCAGGCGTCCACGGTGAGTTTGGCTGCCGCGGCCCGGTTGATCAGGCCGGTGTCGGGGCCGCTCTGCCCGGTGCCGATGGTGACGTACACCTTGATGCCCGGGTTGTTGGCCTTCACGGTCTTGAGCGCGTCCACGGTACGCTGCTGGACCGTCGTGTTGCTGTAGGCGTCGGCCTCGATGTCGATGTCGATCGCCTTGAGCCCGTACGCGTTGATGACCTTCTGGTACGCGGCGGCCAGTTCTCCGGCGCTGGAGCAGGAACTCTCCAGCTTGTTGCCGCTGTATCCGCCGAAGGACGGGACGACGTCACCGCCGCCTGCCCGCACGGTGTTGACGGTCTGCTGGTCGACGCCGCCGGTCAGCGCGCGGCTGCCGTCCCACTGCGGGTTGCAGTAGCCGTTGCTCAGGACGAACGCGAGCGTGAACCACTTGACCCCGGTCGCGTTCATGACAGTCGTGGGGCTGGGCGGGTTCCCCCAGCCGTTGTAGAGGTACGGGGCGACGGCCATCGGCGCGGAGGGAGGCGTGCCTCCGTCGTCGGCGGCGGGCGCGGTCCAATTCTGGTTGGCGGCGCCGGTGCAGGTCCAGAGCTGGATCGGCGTGGCGTTGGCCGAGGTGTTGCCGGTGACGTCAGCGCACTTGTCGGACTGCGGATTGACGAGGTCGCGGGCGGAGGAGACCGTCCACTTCTGGTTGGCGCCGCCTGTGCAGTCCCACAGCTGGAGCTTGGCCCCGTCCGCTGTCGAATTGCCGGCGACGTCAAGACACTTGCCGAGGGCCCGTACGGTCCCGTCGGAGCCGACGGTCCACTGCTGGGCGGTGCTGCCGTTGCAGTCGTAGAGCTGAACGGCCGTGCCATTCGCGGAGTTCGCGCCGGCCACGTCCAGGCACTTGCCCGCGAGTCCGGTGATCGTCCCGGTGGCGGCCGATGCGGGGGAGACGCTCAGGGCGCCGGCGGAGAGAGCGAAAACCGCTGTGGTCAGGGTGGCGCGCAGTGCGGCGGAGCGCGCAAGGGATTGTGTTGCCATCAGAGGGTCACAGCCCTTCGGGGAGGCTGAATGTGGGGGGGCGTTCACGTCCGTGAATGTCGAGTGCATCCATGGAGCTGTAGTGATCGGTGAACCTAAAGGTCTGAACCAGGATCGTCAAGAGATGAAGCGTAGCTGGCGTCGAATTGACCCGTATTCACGAGGAGTTGAACGCGCGAACCCTCCCAGGGACGGCAAACAGCCGACGTTCCAAGCGGAAGGGGTGGGCGGTGACGGCCATTCGGCCGGGGGGTTTTCGGTCTGGCAAAGGAACTTCTCGGCTTCGTCTGAGGCAGGAGTGCACGGGAGTGGTCGCCTGTACTCTGACCGCTCGCCGTCCCCGCGGACGCCAACAGGCGTTCCTCATACCCCTGGTGCACTCCTGATGACCAACCGTGTCCAGCGCCTTCCCCGCCGCGACGCCATGATGGATCCCGATCGACTCGTCACCTTCGGCGACGCGGTGATCGCGATCGCCATCACGCTGCTCGCGCTCGACATCACCGTTCCCGAGGGACTGGCCGACGGCGAGGTCGGAGCCGCGCTGAGGGACGCCCTGCCCAAGTTCGGGGCGTATCTGCTGAGTTTCGCCGTCATCGGCGCCCTGTGGCTGGGCCAGCACGCGCTCTTCCGGCAGATCGCCGCGCTCGACAGCTGGCTGCTCCGCCTCTATCTCGCTCTGCTCGCCGTCGTGGCCGCGCTTCCGTTCCCCACGCGCCTCATCAGCGAGTACGGCGATACCTCCGTGGCCACCTCGGTCTACGCGGCGACGATCGTCCTGGCCGTCGGGCTGCTCACGGCCATGTCCGCCCGGCTGTGGGTCAGTCCGGCCCTTGCCAAGCCGACCGTGCTCCCCGCGCAGATCAGGAAGTCGGTCCTGAGGGGCCTCCTGACCGTCCTCGTCTTCGCCACCTCGATTCCGGTGTCGCTCGCCTCGCCGACGGCGGCCAAGTACTGGTGGCTCCTCACGGTTCCCGCACGTCTGCTGTTCCGCGAGACGAGCACGCCCGCCCAGGAGCAGTCGGTCGCTGCCGCCGAGTGAGACCACCGCACTTCGCCCTTCACTTTCTGAATGGTCGGTCACACGGTTCACGGTGGGTGATGGTTGACACGCATCACCGGCTCGTCGAAACGATTCAGTTATGTGAGTGAATGACGCACGGTTGCGCCGCGTGGGGGGCGCGAGCGGGCGCGGGCGCGTGGAGATGTCAGACTGACGGCATGGACGAGCGTGAATTCGGCAGGTCAGGGCAGAAGGCATCGGTCATCGGTCTCGGTACGTGGCAGCTCGGCGCCGACTGGGGTGACGTGAGCCCGCAGGACGCCGAGGCGGTGCTGGAGACGGCGGCGGAGTCGGGGGTGACCTTCTTCGACACCGCTGATGTGTACGGCGACGGGCGCAGTGAGCAGACGATCGCGTCCTTCCTCAGTGGCCGACCCGACCTGCACGTGATGGTGGCGACGAAGATGGGCCGCCGGGTCGAGCAGATTCCGCAGAACTACGTCCTCGACAACTTCCGTGCGTGGAACGACCGGTCGCGGTGCAACCTCGGCGTCGACCGCATCGACCTCGTGCAGCTGCACTGCCCGCCGACCCCCGTCTACTCGTCGGACGAGGTCTTCGACGCGCTGGACACGCTGGTCGAGGAGGAGCGGATCGCCGCCTATGGGGTGAGTGTCGAGACCTGTGACGAGGCGCTGACCGCGATCGCGCGGCCGAACGTGGCCAGCGTGCAGATCATCCTGAACCCGTTCCGCATGAAGCCCCTGCGGCAGGTTCTGCCGGCGGCCCGGGAGGCGGGCGTCGCGATCATCGCCCGCGTTCCGCTGGCCTCCGGACTGCTCTCCGGCAAGTACACGAAGGACACAGTGTTCGCGGCGGACGACCACCGGACGTACAACCGTCACGGGGAGGCCTTCGACCAGGGCGAGACCTTCTCCGGCGTCGACTTCGTGACCGGCGTCGAGGCGGCGGCCGAGTTCTCCGCCCTCGCCCCGGAGGGCGTCACGCCGGCCCAGCTGGCGCTGCGCTGGATCATCCAGCAGCCCGGAGTGACCACGGTGATCCCGGGCGCCCGTTCGCCCGAACAGGCCCACGCCAACGCGACCGCCGCGAAGCTTCCGGCGCTGCCGGGAGAGACGCTGGACGCGATCGAGGAACTCTACGACCGACGGATCAAGGAGCAGGTGGAGGGCCGCTGGTAACGCCCCTGCGGGGGTCGGCCGCGCGACGGGGCCCGCGGTGGTCTCGGCTCTTCGGTGTGGGCTCGGGGGAGCGCCGTCCGCACCCCCGGCCCCCGCGGGTGAGCTTCGATGTGGGTGCCGCCCGCGGCCTCGGTCGCAGTGCGACGACGCCCGCGAGAACGGCTGAGCGTTGACTTAATGCTGGGCGGCCTTCCGACCTACCGCACCCGGTCTCGGACGGGACTGCCCGCTACCGGGCTTGCGGCGCGGCTGCCCGCACCTGGTCTCGGACGGGGCTGCCTGCCGGAAGCCAGGGTCGGTGGCTCGCCGCCCCGGCTTGCCGGCTTCCCGGATTGAGGTCCGTGTCCGGGCGGCACCGGCGGCCTGTCTGTTCCGGACAACCCCTATCTTCCGGTATCTACCGGCTCGCCACGCAATGATCCCCTTGTCTCTCCGGAGCGCGGAGCGCAAATGGCGGTGTCCTTCGTAGAGCGCCCTGTCTGAGTGAGCCGGGCTGAAGTCCGGTCATGGGTGGGTCCCTCGCGCCTCACGGGAACGAACGCGATCGCAAGGCACTTGTTCGTGACGAACATGTTCGCTACCTTCGTGGTGACAGAACACAGAACGATCGAGTCACCCGTTCCGAAGGAGCATCACCTTGTCCACTTACCACCCCATCGCCGTCGTCGGCGCCGGTCTCGGCGGTCTCGCCCTCGCCCGCGTCCTGCACCTGAACGGCATCGAGTCCGCCGTCTTCGACCTCGACGCCTCACCTGCCGCCCGTACGCAGGGCGGCATGCTGGACATACATGAGGACTCCGGTCAGGCCGCGTTGCGGGCCGCCGGTCTCCACGACGAGTTCCGGGCGATCATCCATCCCGGTGGCGAGGCCATGCGCATCCTCGACCAGGAGGCCACCGTCCGGATGGCGGACGACGGTGAGGGCGAGGGCGGCGCACGGCCCGAGGTGGACCGGGGAGTGCTGCGCGACCTCCTGCTCGCCTCCCTGCCCGACGGCACAGTCCGCTGGGGCGCGAAAGTCACCGGCGTACGGACGCTCGATGACGGCCGCCACGAGGTGACGTTCGCCGACGGGCGAACGATCACCGCCGGTCTGTTGATCGGCGCCGACGGCGCCTGGTCGAAGGTGCGGCCGCTCGTCTCGGACGCCACCCCCGCCTACCTCGACCTCTCCTTCGTCGAGGCGCACCTCCTCGACGCCGACACCCGGTACCCGGAGAACGCCGCTGTCGTGGGCGGCGGCATGATGTTCGCGCTCGCCGAGGGGCACGGCTTTCTCGCCCACCGCACCCCCGACGGCTCGCTGCACGTCTACGCCGCGCTGCGCACGCCGGCCGACTGGGCCACGTCCGGCCCCATCGACTTCACGGACACCGAAGCGGCCAAGGCGAGTCTCCTGGAACACTTCGAAGGCTGGGACACGCGGCTGCGGGCGCTGATCGCCGACGCGGACGGGGCGCTCGTGGCCCGCCCGGTCCACGCCCTGCCGGTCGGGCATCGCTGGGACCGCGTCCCGGGCGTCACCCTGCTCGGAGACGCCGCGCACCTGATGTCGCCGTTCGCCGGCGAGGGCGCCAACCTGGCCATGCTCGACGGCGCCGAACTCGCGACGGCCATCGCCGCCCACCCCGACGACATGGAGAAGGCCCTGACCGCGTATGAGCAGGCGCTGTTCCCGCGCAGCGAGGCCGCGGCGGCCGCGTCGGCGGAGAACCTCGACCTCTGCTTCGCCCCGCACGCACCCCAGCCGCTCGTCGACCAGATGGCCTTCTACCGCGCGGCGGCCGAGACGGCGATGGCGGACGCGAGCGACTGAGACCCACCCGCGGGCCCCACCTGCCGCAATTCCGCACCCCCGCCCCACCTGCGGGCCTCACGTGCCCGAGCTCCGCACCCCCGCCCCCACCCGCCCGAGCCACGCACCCCCTCCCGCCCGCACCCTTCACCAGCCCGTAACCAGCAGTCCGCATACGGCACTTCCGACTCATCCGACCGGCATCTATCCTCGCGCCCGGACCGGCGACCGGGGCTGCCAGCCGTCGGGGACAGACCGGTCCGACCCGTCATCGCACCTCCTCGTCCGACGGAAGGCGACACTACGTATGCGCCCCCAATGACTGTGCACAGCAAGACAGTTCGCCAGTCGTACCGCAAGCAGGTCCGCCGCCGTGGCCGTGACCACGGCGGTCGTCCTGGCCCTTCCCGGCCCCGTGGACGCGGCCGGCCTCCCGCCCCAGCGGCCGGTCTCCGCCGTGGACCCGCTGATCGGATCGGCGAACGGCGGCAACACCTACCCCGGCGCCACCCTCCCGTACGGGATGATCGCCTGGTCCCCGACCAGTACCACCGGCGATCAGACCAGCACGGGGGCCGCCAACGGCTACCAGTACGACACCACCCGCATCCGCGGTCTGAGCCTCACCCATGTCAACGGCGCCGGCTGCAACCCGGGCGCCGCCGGTGACGTACCGATCATGCCGTTCGTCGGTGACGTGACCTCCTCGCCGTCGGCGGACACCAAGGACGCGGTCTACGCCGCCGACTTCACGCACGCCGACGAGAAGGCCGTACCCGGTCGCTACACCCTCGGTCTCAAGACGGGCGCCACCGCCGACCTGGCCGTCAGCCGGCGCGCCGGTGTCGCCGACTTCAGCTTCCCGAGCGACCGTCCCGCCAACCTGCTGTTCCGCGTCTCCAACTCCCTCAACGGCAGCGAGGACGCGCACGTCGACATCGACGCCGCGCACCGCAAGGTGACCGGCTGGGTCCTCACCGGCGCCTTCTGCGGACGCCGCGCCAACGGCGGCACGAACAACCGCAAGAGCTACTACAAGCTGTACTTCAGCGCCTCCTTCGACCGTGCCTTTTCCGACTTCGGCACGTGGAAGGACGGCACGCTGTCGGCGGGGTCGACCTCCGCCTCGGGAGGCGAGGGGTACGCCACCGGGGCAGCCCGCGCGGGCCGCGGTTCCGGCGGATACATCGGCTTCGACACCAGCTCTGACAACGATGTCCACATGCGGATCGGGATCTCGTACGTCAGTCCCGGCGGCGCCGAGGCCAACCTCCGCGGAGAGATCCCTTCGCACGCGAGCGTCGCCCAGGTGGCCGACGCGGGCGCCCGCGCCTGGGACCGTGAACTGAGCACCGTACGCGTCGGGGGCGGAACCTCCGCCCAGCGCACCACCTTCTACACCGCGCTCTACCACGCGCTGATGCAACCCGACCTGATCAGCGACGCCGACGGCCGGTACTACGGCATGGACGGCGCGGTGCACCGCCTCGCCCGTGGTCAGCGCGCGCAATACAGCAACTTCTCCGGCTGGGACCACTTCGGGGCTACCGGGCAACGACGACCTGGGCACCATGTCCGCCTGGTACGTCTTCTCCGCCCTCGGCCTGTATCCCCAGACCCCGGGCAGCGCCTCGATGCTGCTGGGCGCCCCGCTCTTCCCGAGCGCGGTCGTGGACCGTCCGGGCGGCGCCGACCTCACCATCGGCGCACCCGGCGCGGACGCCGCGCACCCGTACATCGACGCCGTACTGGTCAACGGGCGCCCCACGCAACGCTCCTGGACGGATGCCGGCCTGACGGCGGGGGGCGGCAGGATCGCCTTCCGGCTCGCCGGACAGCCCAACACCCAGTGGGCGACCGACCCGGCCGGTCTGCCGCGGTGAACCCGGTGGCCTCCCGGGGACAGGCCGTTCCCGGGAGGCCACCGGCACGGCTCACTGCTGGGGAGCCGCGCTCCGAAGCGCCGTGATGCAGGAGTCGATCGCCTGCTGGAGCTCCTCCAGGCGCTGCACCATGTCGTCCTCGTAGATGTCGTCGGCGTCGTCGAAGGTCAGCTCCTCGAAGACCTTCGTGGCCTTCTGCAGGCTGCTGTAGACCTTCGTGCGACGCTCCTGGACGCGCAGTTCGGGGTCCGCCTCGACGGTCTCGACGACGAGGTTCTTCATGGTGTCGTACGCCTCGGTCGCCCACTCGCCGGTGTCCTCGCCCTCGTCCAGCTCGTCGAGGAGGGAGAGGTGGCGCTCGGCCTCGGAGCGGAGTTCGGCCGGGGCGTCGAGGGTCTGTCCGGCTGGTGTCCTGATCTGGCCCTTCTCCGCGATCTGGCGGACGTAGCCGATGCGGTCGGCCGCCCTGGTCTCGGTGGCGACGGCCTTCTTCAGCTCGTCGGTGCGGGCGATGTCACGGGCCAGCTCGGCCTGCAGGGTCGGGTCCTCCTTCACCCGGTCGAGGAGCGCGGCCCGGGCCGCCTGGGCCGTGGAGGGGTCGGCCAGGATCGCGGCCCGCAGCGCGGTGGGGTTCTCGGCGACCTCCAGGGCCTTGGTGGGGCGGATGCCCTCGGCCTTGGCGGCCTCGGTGATGGCGCTGCCGCGCTCGGAGGAGGCGCTGGAACGGGAGACGTAGTACGTCTGCCACACCTCGGCGTCCGGCAGGTCGATGTCCTGGCCCGGGACGAGGATTTCGAAGTGCGGTACGAGACCGTCGTCGGCGGCCCTGTCCCAGGCCTTGTAGTAGCGCATCACCCGTTCGGGGGAGCAACCGGCCAGCTCGGCGAACTCCTTCGCGGACACCTTCGGCGTCTCGTCGGCGGACTGGCCGCCGGGGCGCACACTGCGTGCCACCTTCAGGGCGAAGGTCCAGCCGCCGGTTCGCGCATAGGCCCCGAAGTCGCGTGCGTCACACGAGATGGGGTCCAACACGCCCTGGATCGGGGCGGATTGGGCACTCGGATCGAGAACTGCGGTCACCGGGAACTCTCCTGGGTGAGACGACGTCTAGATTACAGAGAATGAAGCCTTGGCCGAAGCTTTCGGCCTGGGTCAAGCAGACAACCAAGCACACACACGTGCAATACGGAAACTAGCAAGCCTGAAACGACGCGATGTGATGCCCTTCACCCCGATGTGGCGGAAAGTGATGAATTCCTTACGGTCGTGACACGTAGGGGAGGGTGCAGAACATCGTGAGATGGCGGGAGGATCCTTCGTGCGACCGTTCACCCTCAACTACGCCTTGCCCACAGGGCATTCGGCCGCAATACCCCCGTACCACTTCGACGTGTCCCTGCAGCTGAACGTGCTGCCGGACGGCCGTCCGGCCGTCAGTGACCACGCTCTCCTCATGGCCACCGGCACGACCACCTCGACCGCCGGTTCTCAGACGCACTTCGACGACTGACGGTCCGTTACTCACATGACGGTACTCATACTCACGGCGGAGCAGGACGTCACCGCCGACATGGTCGTGGCCAGGCTGCACGAGCAGGGCGTGCCCATGGTGCGCCTGGACCCGGCCGACCTGCCGGGCAAGGCGGTGCTGTCCGCGGACTACGCGCACGGCGACTTCGACGGCTACCTCTCGGTCAACGGCCACGTCCTCAGCATGGGTGGCCTGCGCTCCGTGTGGGTACGCCGGCCGGGTGAACCCGCGGCGCACGCGGCGGAGCCCTCGCCGTGGCTCACCGCGGAGACCAGGCAGGCCCTGTTCGGCATGCTCTACTCCGCCTCCACCCGCTGGATGAACCACCCGCGCCGGGCCGAGCAGGCCCGGCACAAGCCCTGGCAGCTGAGGGTGGCCCACAGCAGCGGGTTCGCGGTGCCGCCGACCGTGATCACCACCGCACCACGGGTGGCCCAGCAGTTCGTGGAGGAGTACCGGCAGGTGGTGGTGAAGTCCGCCTCCGGGCCGCCGCCCGGCGAACCGCCGGTGGCCCTGCCGACCACGCTGATCGGCCCCGACGCGGACTTCTCCGGCGTCGCGGCCGGTCCCGCGCTGCTTCAGCAGTACATCCCCAAGCGGGCCGACATCCGGCTCACCTGCATCGGCAACCAGCTGTTCGCCGCACGGAAGGTCGCCGAGCCCGGGCAGGTCGACGGGCGCTTCGGCGACACCGGACACGGCTGGGAGCCCACCCCGGTGCCGGGCCGTATCTCCCGCTCGGTCCAGGAGTACACGGCGTTCACCGGACTCGCGTACGCCGCCTTCGACTTCGCCGAGGACGAGGACGGCGTCTGGTGGTTCCTGGAGGGCAACCAGGGAGGCCAGTTCGGCTTCATCGAACTGGAGACCGGCCAGCCCATCTCCGAGGCGGTCGCGGTCTGGCTCTCCCAACGAAGACCGGCTGCCAAGGGCCATTGACGCGCGTCAACCCGGCTCGACCCTCGATCCTCGACCTGCGCGGCACGGTCTGCCGCGCATCGAAGACGTAGTCCCTCACCGTGATGTGCCCTTGAAGGTCCGCAGGAACGTGGCCTGGGCGGCCCGGTTGGCGGTGGTGTCCCAGTCGGCGGCCGGGGTCGTCCACCGCAGCGAGAAGCCCTCGTGGTCGCTGATGAGGAACCCACGCCCGAACGTGCGCTCACGGACGCCGCCGGTCGTCGACAGCCACTCCATGTCCGCCCCCTTGTAGCCCTGGTAGGTGACGGCGAGGATGTCACCCAGCCGCTCGTAGGCGATGGAATCGTCGCGCAGCGAGGCGTCCACCTCACGCCAGACCGCGACGGGGTCCGAGGCGAGCTGGGTGCTGTGGGTGACGACCAGCGTGCGTGGGTCCCCGCTCGCGCCGAGCGTGACCCGATAGGAGCCGTCGGCGGAACTCTCGGTCCGCACCGGCTTCCAGCCCTTGGGCAGCTCGACGGAGAAGCCCTGGGGCGCGGTGTAACGGAAGAAGCCGGCCGGCGGATCCTGGGTGACGGTGTGGGACGGCGAAGGGGAGGCGGAACCGGACGAGGAAGGAGAAGGGGAGGCGGACGCCGATGGGGCCTGCTGGGGGACGGTACTGCTGGGCGCGGCGCTCGGCGTGGGCGACGGCTTGGCGGAAACCGTGGGGGAAGGCGCGGCGCCGGACGCGGACGTGCCGCGCTCGGACAGTCCGCCCGCCACGGTGAGCCCGGCGAAGCAGACGGCCGTCACGGCCAGCGCCCCGCCCAGCAGCACCGGGCGGCTGAGGGGCCGCTTGCCCCACACCCGCCCCGTGGGCGGGGTGCCGAGGTCCCGGAAGATCGGCAGGGTCTCGGTGGGCATCGAGTCCTCGTCGTGTTCCGCCTTGAGGATACGCGTGAGCGCCTCCCGAACGACCGACTCGGGCACCCGTTCCACGGGATCCCTGCGCAGGAGTCCCTGAATGGCCGGACTGAGCGGGCCGGCGCCCAACGGGGCCCGGATGGGCAGCCGTTCCACGGCGCGCAACGTCGCTTCGAGCCCGCCCCGGTCCCGGATGGCCGGCCGGCCCTCGACCATCTCGTACATGATCGCGCCCAGGGCCCACAGATCCGTGGCCGGTCCACCGCCCTCCCCACGGGCCTGCTCGGGGGAGGCGTACGACGGTGCCGTCACGCGCGGCGACGCGGTGGCTCCCATCAGCCCGAAGCCGGCCACCGTGACCCCGCCCCGCTCCTCCACCCACACCTGGCCGGGGCTGAGGTCGCCGTGTGTGATCCCCTCCCGATGGGCCGTGCCCAGGACGTCGAGGACACCGAGCCCGATCCGGGCCGCCCGCACGTAGTCCACCGGGCCGTGCCCGAGGAGCGCGCCCAGCGGAACGCCCTCCGGCCGTGCGGTGACCGTCCACAGGAATTCGTTGTCCTCGACGACGTCGACCACGACGGGCACCCGCCCGGGGCAGACCAGTCCCAGGGCCTCGGACTCCCGGGTGATCCGGACGGCGGTGCGCAGCTCGGCCTCCTCACGGAGATGCGCCGGGAGGCGGGAGCGCGTCAGGGTGACCGGACGCTCGGACTCGACGTCCAGACCGTGCCAGGCGTCGCGCCCCTCCTCGTGGTGGACGGCCTCCCGCAGTCGGTATCTTCCGGCGACCAACTCATCCGTGGAGACTTGCACCTTGACCATGGTCATCCCTCACTGCGCACCGGACTCTCACCTTTCCCGGTTGTACGGCGGATGTGACGTTGTGTGTTCAACGGAAGGCGATACCAGGGGCCCGTTTTTCTGGAATTCTTTGCGCGTAGCGCACGTGTGCGAAAAAATTCAGGCCCCAGCCGCACAGCGGTTCCTCTCACGGTGCCGTCGGACCGGTGTCCTTGCCGATGTACGACTCGGCGAAGGTGGCCGCTGCCGCGGGTGAGCCGAGGATCCGGCGCAGGCGGGCTCTCGCGGAACCGGCCCGGAAGGGATCGTCCGAGGACGGTCCGTGCAGCAACTCCGCGAGCCACTGCGAGAATTCCTGGTACTCCCACACCCGCCGCAGACAGGCCGCCGAGTAGCCGCGCAGTCCATCGGCGTCCCCCCTGAGGTAGTAGGCGACGAGCGCGTCGGCCAGCAACAGGGCGTCGTGCAGCGCGAGGTTCATGCCCTTCGCGGCGATGGGCGCGACGAGGTGCGCGGAGTCGCCGGCCAGGAACAGCCGCCCGTACGTCATCGGCTCCACGACGTAGCTGTGCATGTCGAGGACCCGCTTCTCGATCAGCGGTCCCTCGGTGAGCGGAGGCGCTCCGGCGGCCGACAGCCTGGCGTGCAGCTCCGACCAGACACGGTCGTGCGACCAGTTCTCCGGGTCCTCGCCGGGTGCCACCTCCAGGTAGTACCGGGTGACCTCGGGGCTGCGGGCCATATGGGCGCCGAACCCACGCGGGTGGACACCGAAGACGACGCAGTCGCTGGACGGCGGCGCCTCGGCGAGCAGCGCCAGCCAGCCGACCCCGTAGTCGAACCGGGCCACCGTGCCCCGGTCCGGGGTCACATGGGTGCGGGTCACTCCGCGCGCGCCGTCGCAGCCGGCGACGATCTCACAGTCGATCCGCCGGCGCTCACCCGTCTCAGGATCGGTGTAGAGCACCGCGGGCCGGTCGCCGTCGATGCCGTGCAGGGCCACGTCCCGCACACCGAAACGGATGTCGCCGCCCTTCACATCGGCGTACTCGCGCACCAGGTCCGTCACCAGCAGCGGCTGCGGATAGACGAAGTGCCGGTCCCCGGACAGCGCGGCGTACCGGAAGCGGTGCCGCTCGCCGTCGATGCGGAACTCGCACTCGCTGTGCGCCTGCGCCCGCTCCACCAGCCGGTCGGCCAGCCCCCGTCGACGCAGCGCCCGCACAGCCCACTCCTCGATGAATCCGGCGCGGGGGCGCTGTTCGACGAACTCCCGGCTCTCGGTCTCCAGGACCACGCAGTCGACGGACGCGGCCCGAAGGATGTTGGCGACGGTGAGCCCGGCCGGTCCGGCACCGATGATGACGACGGGGACGCGCGGCGTCGGCGCGGATGTGGGGGAGGGGTTGATCATCTCGGCATTATGGCGGCGGTCCGACAAGCCCCCACACCCCCTGCGCAACCCTCTGACACGGCCCGCACAACCCCTCCGCCCCGGCCCGTGGCATCCCTGGACAGACCCTAGTAGGGCTTTGTTAGGTCCTGTGGTGGGGTTCGGGTGTGGGGGCGGGGTGGCCGCATATCGAGCAGGCGCCGGTCCAGGTGGCCAGGATCTTCTGTAACGCGCGCAGAACCGCGTAGAGGGTCAGGCCGGCGCAGGGACTTTTGGGTCGAGGCGGAGCATGGTGCAGAAGGCCTGGGCGAGGGCGGCCAGGGTCACGTGCCGGTGCCAGCCGAGGTAGCTGCGGCCTTCGAAGTGGTCCAGGCCGAGGCCGTCCTTGAGCTCACGGTAGTCGTGCTCGACCCGCCAGCGGATCTTGGCGATACGGACGAGTTCGCGTAGCGGGGTGCCGGCGGGCAGGGTGGAGAGCCAGTAGTCGGTGGGCTCGGCGGCGCCGGGTGGCCATTCGGCCAGCAGCCAGCACTCGGGCAGACTGCCGTCCAGGTCACGGGGGATGTCGCGGTTGGCCGGGCGCACGCGCATGGCCACGAAGCGCGAGCGCATGTCGGCCCGTGGGTTGCGCGGACCGCTCTTGGTGCCCTGGCGCCAGGTGACGGTGCGGGCGGCGCCCCGCCCGGCGGCCAGGACGAGGTCACGCAGGGTGCTGTGCGGCATCGGGTAGGCGGGCCGGGGCGGGCGGCCGCGGCCGCTGTAGGGCGGACGCTCGGGCAACGCCTCACCGGGGTAGGCGGTGGTGGTTCCTTTGACGGCGACCGCGTAGGCGAGACCGCGTTCGGTCAGGCCCAGGCGGAAGCCGGTGGCATCGCCGTAACCGGCATCGGCGACCACCGGCAGACCGGGCAGTTCCCACTGGCCGCGGACCTCGTCGAGCATCTCCAGCGCCTGGCGCCACTTCTCCTTGTGGCGGACCTGGTCGGGGATGCCCGCCCGCTGGCGGCGTCGGCGGATCGCCTCGGCCAGCAGCGGGTCGTCCCCGGATGCGGCGTCGTCCCAGCTGTCGGGGATGAACAGCCGCCAGTTGACGGCCGCTGAGGCGTGGTCGCTGACCAAGTTGACACTGACCGCTATCTGGCAGTTTCCGCGCTTGCCCAAGGCGCCGCAGTACATCCGGGCCACCCCAGGGGAGTCGTACCCGTCCTTTGGGAAGCCCGTGTCGTCGATCGCATACGCCTCCGGGGTGATGTGCGCCGCTGCCCACCGCGAGACCCGGCGCCGCACCTCGACGTAGTCCCAGGTGGAGGAGGAGATGAACTGCTGCAGCTGCTGGTGGTCCACGCCCAGACGCTCGGCCATCGGCTGCATCGACTTGCGCTTGCCGTCCAGCATCAGCCCACGCACGTACAGCTCGCCCTTGGCCCGCTGGTCCCGGCGTTTCACCGTGCCGAGCATCTCGGCTGCGAACGCCTCCAAGCGGGGGCGGATCTCGTCCATCTCCTCAGGTGTCACACCTGACAGGACATCACGAGACTACCTCGGAACGATCAACCAGGGTACGTAACAAAGCCCTACTAGACGCGCGCCACGAACTCCCAACTCCCGTGCGGTACCGCGTACACCACGAATCCCGGCTCCGAACGTACCCACTTCGCTCCGTCCGGCGGCGCGACGGCCGACCGACTGGCCGCCGGTACATGCACCTCCGCCGTCGCTCCGACCGGCACTCCCACCGACAGCCGGGTCGTCCCGTCCACGACGGACCACGCGGCCGCCGCCCGGCCGCGCACCGTGTGCACCGAGGTACGGGCCCAGTTCACGCCCGTACGGCCGTCCGGGCGGACCGTGAAGGTGCGGTAGCCGGCGTCGCCGGGGCGCAGGCCCGCCACGTTCTCGTAGAGCCACTGCACCACGGTGCCAAGGAAGTAATGGTCCCGGGAGCGGGAGTCGAGCGGCCACATCTCCCACATGGTGTCGGCGCCGTTGTCGAACCAGTACCCCCAGCCGGGGTAGGTGCGCTGGGTGGCGAGGGCGTGGGCCACCTCGGGATGCCCCTGGGCCGAGAGCTCACGCAGCAGCACGCTGGTGCCGAGGGCCCCCGTGTCGAGGTGGTTGCCGCGCCGTGAGATGTCGGCGAGGAGCGAGTCGATCACGCTCGCCCGGGCGCCGGGCGGGACGAGCCCGAAGGCCAGCGGGACGCAGTTGCTGGTCTGGCGGTAGTCGGGGTCCTTCGCCGTGCGGTAGTGGCCCTCCGGCCCGAGGAACGCCGCGTTGAAGGCCTCCTGCAGCGCGTCGGCCGCCTCGCGGTAGCGGTCCGCCGCCTCGGTGTCGTGCAGCAGATCGGCGAGTTCCGCGGTGCCGGTGAGCGCGCGGTGCAGATAGGCGGTGGCGGTCAGCCGGGTGTCCTCGGGCGGGTTGCCGCCGTAGCCCGGCGGCAGCCAGTCGCCGAGCGCGGTCACCGCGAGGCCGTCCTGGAGGCGCCCGATCTCCCAGTCCAGGTAGCGGGTGAGCGGCGCCCAGTGGTCACGGGCGAGCCGCTCGTCTCCGTACACGCGGTACATCTCCCGCAGCAGGAAGGGGTACACCGTCGTCCACTCGGGAGCGGGGGCCAGATCGTGGTAGCCCCAGCCACCGCTCGGCACGATCACCGGCAGCTGCCCTTCGGCGTTCTGACTGTCCCTCAGGTCACCCAGCCACTTCGTCAGGAAGCGGTGCACACCGAAGGCGTACGCCATCACGGGCGCGCCGAGCTGTGCGTCGCCGGTCCAGCCGTTCTTCTCGTACACGGGAGTGTCCGTCGGTATGCCGTGGAGGTTGTTGAGGACGGTGCGGCGCATCGCCCGGTCCAGCTGCTCGTAGAACGGTTCGGAGCAGGCGAACGTGCTCGTCGACGCCACCCGCGTGTGCACGACCCGGCCGAGCACCTGCTCGGGCCCCGGCTTCGCGGGCAGCCCGCTGACCTGGACGTAACGGAAGCCCTTGTACGAGAACTTGGGCTCCCACACCTCGTCCGCACCGCCGCCCGCACACACGTACTCGTCCGTCTGGCAGCGGCCCGGCACAAGGTCGTTGCGGGCGGTCACACTGCCGTCGGCGTTCAGTCGTTCCCCGTGGGCCAGCCGGACGATCGTCCCCGCCTCGGCACGCACGGTCAGCCGGGTCCAGCCCGCGAGCGTCCGCCCCATGTCGACGACGTACACGCCCTGGCTCAACTCGCCGATGTCCACCGGGCGTACGGTTTCAGCCACCTCGATCGGGTCGTGCTCCTGAGCGTGCGGGGTGCCCTTGGGTGCCGTCTGTCGCTGGGCCTCCTGCCAGGAGCGGTCGTCGAATCCGGCGCGCGTCCAGCCCAGGGGTGCCTTGCGGGCGTCGTAGGTCTCGCCCGCGTACAGGGAGTTGGAGAGCGTCGGTCCGTCGGTGATCCGCCAGGTGCCGTCGGTGGCGACGGTGGTGCGCGATCCGTCCGGGTGGTCGATCTCCAACTGCGCCAGCAGCCGGGGTTCGCCGTGCCAGGGCGCTCGGTTCCAGTTCCACGCGGTGGGTGTCGTCAGGCCGAAGAAGCCGCGTCCGAGCGTGACCCCGATCGCGTTGGCACCGCGCCGGACGCGGTCCGTGACGTCGTGCACCGCGTAGAGCACCGTCTCCTCGTAGTCCGTGAAGCCGGGGTCGAGGACCTGACGGCCGACGCGGACGCCGTTGATCTCGGCCTCGTAGTACGCGAGTCCGCTGATGTGGAGCCGGGCGCGCACGACGTCCTTCGGGACGCTGAACGTCCGGCGCAGCAGGGGAGCGGGCCGTTCGGGGACGCCGATGGACACGCCGGTGCCCCAGGGGCCCTGTCCCCAGGGCGCGAGAACGGCGGCCCCGGACCAGCCCGTGTCGTCGAAGTCGGGTCGCTGCCAGCCCTGTTGCTCACTGTCGGCGCAGCGCCAGCCGTCGCCGGTGACGAGTTCGACCGTGTCGCCGGACGTGGTCTCCAGGATCAGGCGCAGCAGGAGCCCGCCCGGATTGGCGGAGCCGTTGTCGCGGTTGGTCGCGACGGCGGCGACCACGATCCGCCCGCCGCTCGCCCCGCGCACCTGCTCGGTGACGTCGGCGAGATGTCCGGTGCGCCAGGCGTCCGTCTGCTGGGGCTGATACAGGACCTGCTGTCCGTCGACGTAGAGCGTGAAGTCGTCGTCGGCCGTGGCCACCAGCCTCGCCCCACGCACCTCGCTGCCGGTGGGGAGGGTGGTCGCGGTGCGGAACCAACGGGGCCCGACGGGGGCGGAGCCGGTGGTCGAGCCGGGCGACCAGATCCAGGACGCCCCGTCGAAGCCGGGCGGCTCGGGCAGGGCCGCCGCCCCGATCCAGAACCCCTGCCAGCCGTCCTTCGGCAATGTCGTCTCCCACCAGCGCGGGGCGCTCCACGCCGTCGGGCGGCCTTCGCCGTCCCAGACCCTGACCTGCCAGTGGTAGCGGGTACGGGGGCGCAGCGCGGGCCCCGCGTAGGCGATGCCGACGCTGTGGTCCGACTCGACACGCCCCGAGTCCCAGACCAGGTGCCGTCCCTCGCGCAGGTCCTTCTCGGTGAGCGCCACCCGCACCCGGTACGCGGACTGTCGCGCGCCCCGTCCGGGAGCGATCAACTCCCAGGTGAGTCTGGGGTGTTCGACCTCGGTGCCGAGAAGCGTCTCGGCGTACTCGACGGTCGTGCGGTCGATGCGCAGCCCACCCTCCCGCCGAGCGCCGGCGCTCGCCCCGGGTGTCGCGGAGGCGGTGCGGGCGCCCCCGGACCCGAGTGCGAGGGTGGCGCCCGCTCCGACGGCGGAGCCGCGCAGGAAGACGCGGCGGTTCCAATCCTTGGCCATGTGTCGCCCCTCGATGATGAAGCGATGGTTGAAACGTTTCATTGCGGTGCCGACGATCCTATGCACCAGGTCACTTCAGCCTCAAGAGTCCTGCACGCACCTCATGGGCAGCCTCATGGACAGACAGTGTCCGCCGACGGAAAGATGACAAATGCACGCAACACCGCTCGCTCCCGTCACTGCCCGAGCCGCCCGGAGGCCGCCTTCATGAGCGCCCGTCCCCTGCCCGTCAGCACCCCCGCCGCCCAGGGGGTGGACGCCGCGGGCATCCACGCCTTCCTCGACGCCGTCGAGGCGGCGCCGGACATCGAACCGCACAGCCTGATGATCCTGCGACACGGACAGCTGGTGGCCTCCGGCTGGTGGGCGCCGTACACGCCCGACCGACGCCATCTGCTCTACTCGCTCAGCAAGAGCTTCACCTCGACGGCCGCCGGATTCGCCGTCGCCGAAGGGCTGTTGCGCCTGGACGACCCCGTGATCTCGTACTTCCCCGAGTTCGAGGCCGACATCACCGACCCGCGCAGCCGCGCCATGCTCGTACGCCATGTGGCCGCCATGGCCAGCGGCCACCTCGAAGAGACCTATGCGACCTCGATCCGACGCGACCGCGAGGAGATCGTACGGGGATTCCTGCTCTTCCCGCCCGACCGGGACCCCGGGACCGTCTTCGCCTACAACCAGCCCTGTACGTACACCCTCGCCGCGATCATCCAGCGCGTGGCCGGCCAGTCGTTGACGGAGTATCTGCGGCCCCGGCTGTTCGACCCGCTGGGCATCGGCGAGACGGGCTGGCTGCAGCGGCCGCCCGGACGCGACCTCGGCTTCAGCGGGCTGCACACCACGACGGACGCGATCGCCCGGCTCGGCCAGTTCTACCTGCAGGACGGCGTCTGGGAGGGGCGGCGGCTGCTTCCGTCCTCATGGATCGCGGAAGCGACCCGCGCGCACATCTCGACCGCGGACGGCACGCAAGAGGGCGAGCTGTCGGACTGGCAGCACGGATACGGTTTCCAGTTCTGGATGGGCCGGCACGGGTACCGGGGCGACGGCGCGTACGGGCAGTTCTGTCTCGTCCTGCCCGAGCAGGACGCGGTGATCGCGACAACCGCGGCGACCGAGGACATGCAGGGGCTGCTGAACCTGGTGTGGCGCCATCTCCTCCCGGCGTTCGGCGCCGAACCGCTCCCGGGCACGGCGGACGAGGGCGTGCGCCGCCGCCTCGCTGAGCTGGCCCTGCCACCCGTCGAGGCGAGCCCCGAGCCGCCGACGCGGGGCGACGGCTGGACGAGCGTCGTGTTCGCGCCGAAGGACGGTGAGTGCCCGCAGCAACGGACCCTGACGGGCGTCACGGTCACCGCCGATGCGGACGGGAAGAGCTGGGGCGTGTCGCTCGCGGAGGACGACGAGCCCATCGAGCTGCGGCTCGGCACGACCGGCTGGACCGTCGCCGAGGGCGGCCCGCCCGCTGCGGTGAGCGGAGGCTGGACGGACCAGGACACCCTGAGCCTCGACGTGCTGTTCCTGGAGACCCCGCACCGACTGACCGTGACCTGCTCGCTGCCGGACCGCACGTTCGCCGTGCGCTGGCACACGACACCGATCCACGGCGGCCGGCTGCGCTCGCTCCGGGCGCCCGTGGGGGATCGGGTGCGGTAGCCGAGGCGGGGACGTTTCGACGGCGGGCGTCGGCGGGTGTCAGCGGGCGTCACGGGACGCCATGGCGGCGGTGCCGCGCCTGATCGCCCGGCTCGCGAGTGGCGGCCCGTACTCGCCGAAGGTGTCTCCGCCGCGTTCCGGGGCTGCTCCGCCGTGCCGCGTGCTGCTCCGTCGGCGCGGGCAGCCCGCTCTTTCCGGTGACGTCGGCGCGGCGCGCGGCGGACGGCGAACTCGCCGAGCGTCCTGCTGTGACCTGAAGTAGCGTGAGGTTACCGGCGCCCGTCCGTGGCCTGCCGAGGTTCGGCAGGGGCTCCCGCGCGGCCGCCGACCGACGACATCACCGCGGTGAAGCAGGCCGATCAGGTTCGCGAGCCGATCGGGTTCGTGTTGGTCCGCGTGCGGCGCGCGTCTGTCACCAGCCGGCGTGACGACCTGCGGGCGGAGCGCTTCGAGATCAGACCGACTGTCCAAGGCAGGGATCCGGATGACTACCTATCGTGTCGCGCAGGTGACCACCCCCGGCGGTTCGTTCGAGGTCGTCGAGCGTGAGGTGCCGCAGCCGGGCCCCGGACACGTACGGGTCGTCGTCGACGCCTGCGGGGTGTGCCGCAGCGACACCATGTTCGTCAACGCCGGCGTCCCCGGAGTGACCTTTCCGGTGGTCCCCGGGCATGAGGTCGCCGGGCGGATCGCGGAGCTGGGTGAGGGGACACAGGACTGGGGCTGGCAGGTGGGTGACCGGGTGGCGGTGGGCTGGTTCGGCGGTGCCTGTGGCCACTGCACGCCCTGTCGGCAGGGCGACTTCATCGTGTGCGTGAACCTGAAGGTCCCTGGATGGGCGTACGACGGTGGCTACGCCGAGACGGTGGTCGTACCCGTGGACGCGCTGGCCCGGATCCCCGACGCGCTGGCGGCCACCGACGCGGCGCCCCTGGCCTGCGCGGGCGTCACCGTGTACAACGGCATGCGGCACAGCGCGGCACGGCCGGGTGACCTGGTCGCCATACTCGGCATCGGCGGCCTGGGACACCTGGGGGTGAAGTACGCGGCCGCGATGGGATTCGAGACCGTGGCCATCGCCCGTGGTGCCGACAAGGCCGACTTCGCCAAACAGCTCGGCGCGCACCACTACATCGACAGCACGGCCGGGACTCCGGTCGCCGAGGCACTGCAGTCCCTCGGCGGTGCGCAGGTCGTCCTGGCCACCGCGTCGAACTCCGCCGCCATCACCGCGACCGTCGACGGACTGCGTGCCCGCGGTGAGCTGGTGGTCCTCGGCGTGGACATGGAGCCGCTGGGTATCAGCCCGGTCCAGCTGCTGCTGGCGGGCAAGGCCGTCCGCGGCCACCCCAGCGGCACCTCGCAGGACATCCAGGACACCATGGAGTTCAGCGCCCTGCACGGCATCCGTCCGATGACCGAGGTCGTGACGCTGAACGAGGCCGACGAGGCGTACCAGAAGATGCTCTCCGGTGCCGCCCGCTTCCGGATGGTGCTCACGATGAGCTGACTGAGCTGACTCGGCAGCCCCACGGGATCCTGTGTGAGGCTGCCCAACCAGCAGTCGGCATATAAGTCAACTCCCGTTGTCTGTAGGGCAATTAATCGACCGCATAGTGGTCCCGTCGTCGTGCGTGGCCTAGCATCAGGCTTATCTGATACCCCTGGGGGTATACCTCAAGGAATCCGAGGAGCCGTCCATGTCCTCCAGTCGCCCCGCCTCCAGTCACTCCGCCTCCCGCGTCGCTCGTGACCACTTCCAGGTGTTGATCGTCGGAGGTGGAACCGCGGGCATCACCGTCGCCGCCCGCCTGCGGCGCGCCGGTGTCACCGGCATCGCGGTGCTCGAACCGGCCGACGTCCACTGGTATCAGCCGTTGTGGACCCTGGTCGGCGGCGGTCGGGCCCCACTCGGTGTCACCCGCCGTCCGGAGGTCACGGTGATACCCCGGCAGGTGTGCTGGATCCGCGAGGCCGCCACCACCGTCGACCCCGAGGCGCGGACCGTCACCACCGCCGCGCACCGTGTCATCGGTTACGACCACCTCGTGATGGCCCCCGGTCTCCAACTGGACTGGGACGCGACCCCCGGCCTCGACGCCGCCGTCGGACACGGTGCCGTATCCAGCAACTACGCTTTCGAGCACGCCCCGTACACCTGGGAACTCATCCGTGACCTGCGTTCGGGCACCGCTGTCTTCACCCAGCCGAGCGGACCGGTCAAATGCGGTGGTGCCCCGCAGAAGATCGCCTATCTGGCCGCCGATCACTGGCGCAGGCAGGGGGTCCTGGATCGCATCCGGGTGGTCCTTGTTCTGCCCGCCGACTCCATGTTCGGCGTACCGGTCTGGCGTCGTGCCCTCGAGCGCGTCGCCGACCGTTACGGGATCGAGGTCCGGCTGAACTCCGAGATGACCGCCGTCGACGGCACGGACCGCCAGCTGACCGTGGCCGACCACTCCACCGGCACCGAGGAGAGCCTCGCGTTCGACCTGCTCCATGCCGTACCGCCGCAGAGCGCCCCCGACTGGGTCGAGCGCGGCCCGCTGGCCGACCCCGCGAGTCCCTACGGCTACGTCGAAGTCGACAAGTACACCCTGCAACACCCGCGGCACCGCAATGTCTTCGCCCTCGGCGACGTGGCCAATCTGCCCACCTCCAAGACCGGTGCCGCCGTCCGCAAGCAGGCTCCCGTCGTGGTGGCGAACCTGCTGGCCGAGATCGACGGCGCGCGCCGTGAGCGGCGCCGCTACGACGGTTATACGTCGTGTCCGTTGGTCACGGCCCGCGACAAGGTGCTGCTCGCCGAGTTCGACTACGACCAGCGCCCCGCCCCCAGCATCCCCTTACTGGACACCACCAAGGAGCGCCGCGACATGTGGCTGCTCAAGCGGTACGGCCTGCCAGCCATGTACTGGCACGGCATGCTCAAGGGCCTCGTCTAGGGCCGCGCCGTCGGCGTCTCTCGCGGTCGCTGGCATGCCGCCGCCGTCCCTGAAGCACCAGCGCGAACGCCACCGTGAATACCCCCGCGAGTACCTCGCGAGATACCCCCCTGGGTATTTCTGTTACGGTGATTTCCCAGATACCCCCCGGGGTACTTTCATCCGGAAGGAGTCGAACCCGTGTTCTTCGTCGACACCCTGGAGTTCGAGGGCCTGGGCAACCGCAGCTACCTGGCCGGCGGGCCTGGCGAGGCAGTCGTGGTCGATCCCCCGCGGGACATCGATCAGGTCATCGCCGCGGCCGCCCGGCGAGGCGTGCGGATCGCGTACGTGGCCGAGACGCACCTGCACAACGACTACGTGAGCGGCGGGCTCGAACTGGCCCGGGTCACCGGTGCCCGCTATCTGGTCCCGGCCGCCGCCTCGGTGGCCTTCGCCCGCACCCCGGTCGTCGACGGCGACACCGTCACGGTCGACCGGGGCCTGGTCCTGAGGGCACTGGCCACCCCGGGCCACACCCCGCACCACACGTCCTATGTCCTGGAAGAGGACGGGCACGGGGTGGCCGCCTTCACCGGCGGATCACTGCTGATCGGTACGGTCGGGCGGCCGGACCTGGTCGAACCGCGGCTGACCGAGCAGCTGGCCCGCGCCCAGCACGCCTCAGCCCACCGTCTGGCCGAGGAGCTGGACGACGAGGTGCCGGTGCTGCCCACGCACGGGTTCGGCAGTTTCTGCTCGGGCTCCCAGGCCGAGGGGGACACCTCCACGATCGGGCGGGAACGCAGGACCAACGAAGCCCTGACCCGCGACGTGGACACCTTCGTCGCCGACCTGCTCGCCGGTCTGGACGATGTCCCGGCGTACTACGCGCACATGGGCCCGGCGAACGCCGCGGGCCCCGCGCCCGTCGACCTCACCCCGCCACGCCCGGCCGACGCGGGACAGATCGCCCAGCGGCTGGCGGCCGGTGAATGGGTGGTCGACCTGCGTAACCGTGTCGCGTTCGCCCAGGGGCACGTCGCCGGCTCCCTCAACTTCGAGGGCGAGGGCAAGCCGGCCACCTACCTGGCCTGGCTGATCCCGTGGGGAAAGCCCGTCACGCTGCTCGCCGACACACCCGAGCGGATCGCCGCGGCGCAGCGGGAACTGGTCCGGGTCGGTATCGACCGGCCGGTCGCCGCCGCCACCGGCAGCCCGCGGGACTGGGTGCCCGGCGGAGTGGGGCTACGGTCCTTCCCGCGCGCCACCTTCGCCGACCTCGCCGCCCGCCGCGGCCGAGGAGAGGACGTGCTAGTGCTGGACGTGCGGCGCGACTCCGAGCGCGCGGGCGGCTCCATAGAGGGCTCGGTGCACATCCCCGTCCATGAGCTGCCCGGCCGTATCGGGGAGGTACCCGCGGGGGAGGTGTGGGTGCACTGCGCGGGCGGGATGCGCGCCGCGATCGCCGCGTCCTTCCTGGACGCCGCGGGACGCGTCGTGGTCGCCGTCGACGACGCTTTCGACGCCGCCGCCGAGGCCGGACTGTCCCTCACCCGGTCCGATACGGACTGACCCTCACCCGGTCCGGTACGGACTGACGCTCATCGGGTCCGGTACGGACTGACGCTCATCGGGTCCGGTACGGACTGACGCTCATCGGGTCCGGTACGGACTGACGCTCATCGGGTCCGGTACGGACTGACGCTCACCCGGCCCCGTACGGACCGTCCCTCAGCGACTCCAGCACGGACCGCCCCCGCCGCACCATCCCTTCGGAGTGATGAACCCATGTTCTTCCGCAGTCGCGTCTCCGGTCGCCTCGTACCTGTCCAGGCCCACCGACGGACCGCCCACGGCGAGGCCGTCCTGCTCGACGTCCGTGAAACCGCCGAGTGGGAGGCGGGGCACGCACCGGATGCGCTGCACCTGCCCCTGTCGAGGCTGGTGGCGGGGGAGGCCCTGCCGCCCATCGCTCAGGGCAGGCCCGTCGTGGCGGTCTGCCGTTCCGGCCGGCGTTCCCAGCAGGCCGTCGAGATCCTGACCGGCCGCGGTGTGAAGGCCACCGATGTCACCGGCGGAATGGTCGCCTGGTCGCGGGACGGTCTGCCGGTGGCCGGACCGGACGGAGACGACGGTGTCATAGCGTGAGCGCGTTCGTCCTGGCGCTCCTCGCGGGAGCCCTGGTCGGTCTCGCGCTGGGCGCGCTGGGCGGTGGAGGCAGCGTCCTCGCGGTGCCCGCTCTGATCTACTTGCTCGGTTTCACCCCGGCCGCGGCCACCACCGCGAGCCTGCTGATCGTCACCGCCACCTCGCTCACGGCCCTGTTCGGCCACGCCCGCGGCGGCCATGTGCGGTGGCGGGCCGGCAGCCTGTTCGCGGCCGCCGGGATCCTCCCGGCGGTGGTGGCAGGGGCGGCCTCGGCCCGGCTGCCACAGCCGCTGCTGATCGCCGCGTTCGCCGCCGTGGCCGCCCTGGCGGCCATCCGCATGCTGCGCCCCTCCCGGGCCGCGTCCCCTGCGGAGCCCAGCGCGGTGCGACCTGCCAAGGCCCTCGGCACCGGAGCCGGGCTGGGCGCGCTGACCGGACTGCTGGGGGTGGGCGGTGGCTTCCTCGCCGTGCCGGCCCTGGTCACCGTCCTGGCCTTCGAGATGCAGGCCGCCATCGGCACCAGCCTGCTGATCATCTCGGTCAACTCGCTGGCCTCGCTGCTCACCCGCGGTGCCACGACGTCAGGCCTGGACTGGACCTTGATCGCACCCTTCACCGGGACCGCGATCCTGGGTGCCTGGGACGGCAAACGCCTCGCCGGCAAAGTCTCCGGGCCCATGCTTCAGCGCGTCTTCGCCGTGGTCCTGCTGGCGGTGGCCGCGTTCATGCTCGTCGATGCCCTGACCTGACCCCGGCCGGCCCCCGCGCCCTGCGCAGCCGGTTGACCACCGTCTTCAGTTCCTCGGCTGCCATCGCCAGTTCCACAAGCACTCCCCGCATATACCCCCACAGGTATCTTGTCCGCGCGGGGGTGAAGCACCAGAAAGAGAAGGAAATTCCCGTGACCCCCACTTCCCTTGCCCCGGACCAGGCCCACGCCCGGCTCCACGAACTGACCGTCATCGATGTGCGCACCTCCGGCGAGTACGCCTCGGGCCACATAGCGGGCGCCCACAACATCCCCCTGGATCACCTGGACGCGGCCCTGCCCGTCCTGAAGTCCGCCGCCGGGCGTGGTGAGCTCGTCGTGGTGTGTGCCTCCGGCGCCCGCTCGGCCCAGGCCTGCGCCACCCTCGCCGCACACGGCATCCCCGCCGCCACCCTCACCGGTGGCACCACCGCCTGGAGCCGGCACGGACACGACCTGCATCGTCCCGCCGACGCCCGCGCCGTCTGGCCCATGGACCGTCAGGTCCGCTTCGTCGCCGGGTCCCTGGTCCTCACCGGACTCGCCGTCGGGCAACGGTGGGCAGCGGCCCGCTGGTTGTCCGTCGGCGTCGCCACAGGCCTGGTCCACTCCGCTGTCAGCGGCAGCTGCGCCATGGCCCGAGTCCTGGCCAGGCTCCCGCTCAACCAGCCCCGCGCCACCGACCTCGACGCCACCCTCGCCGTACTGGCCGACTCCGACGAATTGACCGCATCAGGGCAGTAGTAGTCGAAAGACGGTGCTGCCGCGATCATCTCCGATCGCCAGACGTCAGCCTCGGAGATACTCCCGTCGGTGCCTCGGTCGTCCGCATACGGTGCGGTCACGCGGCCGGACGGGCATCGCCGATCCCGCCGCACAGCCGACAACCGAAGGGGAGGCGCTATGGCGAGTGTGGAAGTGTCGCTGAAGGAAATGATGACCGCGGTCGAGGGAGCGTTGGGGGCGGCCGTCGTCGACTACACCAGCGGCATGGCGCTGGGCACACTGGGCGGAGGCAAGGACCTCGACCTCACGATCGCTGCCGCGGGCAACACGGATGTCGTACGCGCGAAGGTGCGCACCATGGAACAGCTGGGTCTCAAGAGCCGGATCGAAGACATCCTGATCACTCTCGAGTCGCAGTACCACCTCATCCGACCAGCCACCGGACGCTCCGGCAACGGCCTGTTCCTCTACCTCGTGCTCGACAAGGCGCGTTCGAACCTGGCGATGGCCCGCCACCAACTCAAGCGCGTCGAAGAGCAGCTGGAAGTCTAGGCCGGCCGGATCCTCGGGCCGAAGTGCGCCCATGATGTGAAGACTTCTTCAAGTCACCACATCAGCATGATCCCAACAAGTGGATGCGCGCGGCCGGGAGCGAGAAGGATCGGTAGCGACGGACACATCCTGCGGCGGCGCCTTCCGGGCGTCGCCGCACCAGGTGAAGACCATCCCCACGTGGCAGGGAGCGAGCACCGATGCGGGTCCCCCTCTACCAGGCCAAGGCAGAGTTCTTCCGCATGCTGGGACACCCCGTGCGCATCAGGGTCCTCGAACTGCTGCAGCACGGGCCCGTCCCGGTACGCGACCTGCTCGCCGACATCGACATCGAGCCGTCCAGCCTGTCGCAGCAGCTGGCCGTCCTGCGTCGTTCCGGCATCGTGGTGTCCATCCGCGAGGGTTCCACCGTCAGCTACGCGCTGGCCGGCGGCGACGTCGCGGAACTCCTGCGCGCGGCCCGCCGCATCCTCACGGAGCTGCTGGCAGGGCAGAACGAACTGCTGGTCGAACTGCGGCAGAACGACACGTCGCTGCCACCGGTGTCCTCCAGCGGCTGACCCTGTGAGGGGCCGTGGGCCGCACCGCGCGCCGTGCGCCTGCCTACGGGGGACGACCAAGTCCTGCGTAGGGCCCGCAGCTCAAAACCCGGCGTCGCGGGACGCGCTGCCGTGTGCGGCGACAGGGCCCCACACCGCTCCGTCACCCTTTCGCGGGCGGCACACCGACCAGTTTGGCCAGGAACCGGTCGACCTGCTCCTCCAACGGAGGCCAGGGCAGTGCGGGTTGGTTGACGCGCAGCGACACCGCGCCATGGACGGCCGTCCGCAGATCCAGGGATACGGTCTCGGCGTCGCCCTGCGGCGCCAGTCCGGCGTCCATGCAGCGGCGGATCGCCGCGGTCGTACGCTCGGCCATCTCCTCCTTGAAGGACATGTCCGTGCGCCGGTTGAGCGTGCTCTCGTGCAGCACCTTGTACAGCCCTGGGTGCTCGCGGGACCACGCGCCGAGCAGCGCCGTGCGGGCGCGCAGCGCGGCCACCGGGTCGGTGGCGCCGGACTCCGCATCGTCCACGGCGCGCAGCAGGTCCGTGTGGCAGCGCTCCAGCGTGGCCAGTACCAGGGCGTCGCGGTCGGCGAAGTGGATGTAGACGGATGTCGCGGCGATGCCCACCTCACGAGCGACGGCGCGCAGCGACAGCGCCTCGTCGTCGGCGAGTTCGTCCAGCAGACGCAAGGCCGCGTCGACGATCTCGGCGCGCAGCCGCTCGCCCAAGCGTGTCTGAGGATCACGTTGCCCGGATACGGCAAGGACCAGTGACCTCCGACTGCCAGTCGATCTCCTTACCTGTTTGATCGCGGCTGGAAGAGACTGATGTCCTTTCGGTGGGGAACGGCGGGGGGACCAGCGATGACCACGACGAGAATCGACACCGTCCGGGGGGCGGACGGACCGTCGCCCCCGCCGAGGGCCGGCCGCAACCGGCTGGTGGGTGCGGCGCTGATCGTTCTGTCCCTGGCCGCTGCGTTGAGCTGCTATTTCGTCTTCACCACCTGGCTGCCCAACGATCGCACTCTGTACCGGGAGTACAAGGAGGCCAAGGCGTGCCCCGCCCGCAGGGTGATACCCAGGTCGGAGGACTGCCTACGGAAGGTCACCTTCACCGTCGAGGGCACCCGGACGACCACCAAGAACATGCGGGCGACCCTGCTCGGCCCGGAGCCCTTCCCGAGGACGGTCGTGCCGTTCGGCGACCGGGGGCCGGTGTTGAGCGGGCTTCAGCGGGGGGACCGGGTCACGGGTACCGTGTGGCGCGGCGCAATCGTGGTGGTCGCCGAGGGGGACGTCCGGCAGAATTCCGCCGACGCGCCTCGCGACGAACCCCAGATGACAGCCGCCGTCGGCACGTTCGCGGGGCTGCTGGCGGCGTTGGCGCTGATGTTCGGTGCGATGCATCTGGCCAGGCCCCGCGACCCCGGACTCTTCACCTGGCGCCCGTACGGCAAGTGGCTGCTCATCGTCACGGGGGCCACCTGCGCCGTCGTGGGTCTGTCCACCGTGTGGACGGGCCTTCCGTGGTTGCTCGTGCCCACGGTCTGCGGGGCGGTCGTCGCAGGTACGGCGTGGTTCCTCCACCGAGACCTGCGGCTCGGACGGGTCGGCCGGTAGAACGGGCATGACATTGCGAACGACGGACGTTCAGTCCTGACCCTGCCGGCCGACGATGCTGGGAGTGGTGAGCGGCAGGCGCTGGTGGCGATCTGGTGGCTTGCCGATCCGAGGGTCTCCGTCTTCTTGAGTACGGGCATGAACTACGGGCTGTCCGCGGCTTGCTCCGCAGTCAGGACGAACGTTGTCGCTCCTCCCGCTCGGGAGCGGGAGTCGCGTTCGGTGAGTTCGTGGTGAGCCAGCACAAGCAGGTCGTCTGGCAGGCGGGTTCGGCCGGCGTCAATCACCTCGAGCACGGTCCAGCCGGGCCCGCGTACTGGCGCTTCGGCCGTGAGGACCGACAGAACCTCTGGGACGTGACCGACAACCCCCGCCGGGATGTAGAACTCGCAAAGGCCGCCTACGTGTCCGCGGGTCGGCGACTGGGCCGCGGCCAACAACGTCGAATTCGCCTACACACCGACCAGGAGCTCGTGGCTGAACCGCATCGAAGCCCAGTTCACCGCCCTGCGCCGCTTCACGTTGGACGGCACTGACCACAGCAGCCACAAGGAACAGGGCAGCATGATTCGCCGCTACATCATCCGGCGGAACAAGCACACCGTCGATATTCGCTTGCACACCATCGTCACTCGGGTCAACGTCGCCTGACACCTGACGAAGGCAGAGAAGATGACCACGCAGACCCACCACGTCGACCACGAACTCATCCAGGCCGCGGAGCACATCGCTCGCACTCGCTGTCGAGGCGACAACCACACCATGGCAGCCGCAGCCCGCGCCCAGTACGGCCGGATCGTCACCGCGGTGAACGCCTACCACTTCACGGGAGGACCCTGCGCTGAGCTGGTCCTCATCGGCGCGGCAGCCGCCCAGGGCGCCTACGAGCTGGACACGATCGTCGCCGTGGGCGACCGCGACCGGGGTGTTGTTCCCCCGTGCGGCCGGTGCCGTCAGGTCCTCCTCGACTACTTCCCCTCCCTCAAGGTCATCGTCGGCGAAGGGGACCGCATCCGAACCGTCCGTGTCCCCGACTTGCTCCCCGAAAGCTACATCTGGGCCGACCACCAGCTCGACGCCGAGTAAACCGCGCCACCCAGCACGAGCTGGTACCGCCGGCCGACAACAGGGCGAACGTTGCCTGATGCGGCACCGGCAGGCGGATCCCAGTGATGAGCTGATCAGCCAGTGGCCGCCGCTCCGCAGCGCACCCCGGTGCTGGGCTGCCTGTTCGGCTGCAGCAGTGCCGCTACCACCGAAGTCGTGGGACTGGCCGGTGTGCTTGGTGCCGTCCCCGTCCCGTATTGCTGTACGCCGACTAGGCCCGCACGATCACGTTCGGGCCGGGGCGTCACGGACCGCGGCCAGGTGGCGAGGCCGGGGACTGCTGCGGATGCTCAGCCTGCCACTGCCTTCTGCTGCGGCTCGGCGGGAGCGGGCTCCGAGGCGGCCACGGTGGTGTAGAAGACCGACGATCCCTGCTTGGTGCGGTGGGCATGGCTCTTGGCGACCAGCCCTTCGAGGGTGGTGCGCACGACCGTGGTCTTCACGCTGCGGTCGGGGTGGGCCTGCGTGAGCGCGGTAGTGATCTCGGCGGCGGAACGCGGCTCGCTCTGCTGCTCCAGGTGGCCGCGGATCAGCTCGACGAGGGTCGGCTTGGCGGCTGTCTCGGACGCCTTCACGGACGAAGCCTTGGCAGCGGGCTTCTTGGCAGTCGTCTTCTTCGGCTTGCTCTGCTTGGGTTCGGCGGAGGCCTGGTGAGGCACGGACGGCGCGGCTGCCTCGGCGGCGGGGCTCGCGGTGCCGAGAGCCTGCTGCATGTTCACCAGCACGGTGTGGTCTTGCTGCAGGGCACGCAACTGCTCCTGCAGGGCCTCGATCTCCTGACCGACACGGTCCTGCTCCTTGGTATTGCGCTCAAGGTCGCCCGTCACCTGGGCGATGTACTGTGAGGCCAGTTCTGTGGAGTGGGTCTGGCTTTGAGACATGACATGGGCCTTTCTGTGGTCCGCGGGCATGGCGGTCAAGGCAGGAGCCATGTGCGCGAACGGATGGAAGTGGGTGTCCCGTCTGAGATGACCGGATCACCCGCAGGACACAACTGCCGCAGCATGCGGCAGTCTAGAGATAGTACGCACGAGGGCAACCAGATGTTCCTGTCGCGTGATGCCTCACTCTCCTTTGCGGGGTGAGCAGTCGGCAGCGGCGGAGCACGTGAGGCAGCTGCTGACCGGTGTGCTGTCACTGTTGAACCGCCGCGTGGCCCACCCTGACCTGGAGAGACAGGCGCCAGGCGACTTCGTCGATATCCCGGCAGTAGCGTCAGGCAGCCGGCGAGCGCGAAGCCACCAGCCGGTCCAGGAACTCCTCGGCCTGGCGGGGTGAATGGCCACACAAATGTGCGAGCACCTCCATGTCATTACTACCGGCCTCGCCCGATGTGTAGGTGGCCAGGACCACTGCGGTCAGTTGCATGGCCCACTCACCCAGCGCCTCGTGGCTGCTCCGGCCCACAAAGCGGACCCCCGGCGCGGGTTGTGTCGCCCCGTCCAGCCACTCGACCGACTGCAACTCCGCGCTCAGGCTCGGCATCAGCTCGATTGGGTCGAGTTGTGGGCTGCGGTGCTACCGGGTACCTGCCGCAGCCCACGAACCGCGCAGGCGCAGGCCGCTCGCCGCGATGTGACAGCCCGTAAGGCCGACGTCAGGGCAGATCCGCCGATCCGAGGAGGCGGTCGGCGAGTACGTTGAGCCGGTGGGCCGGCGAGCCGAGTAGTGAGCGCCGCGCTCGGGCGCGCCTGAGCAGTACGTGGGACCGGTGCTCCCAGGTGAAGCCGATGCCCCCATGGGTCTGCAGGGCGTCGGCCGTCACTGCCTCTACCGCGTCGGCCGCCGCCGCGAGCGCGGTACGAGCCGCCACATCGGCGTCAGCACGCTTGCCGTCGATGGCGTGGGCCGCCTCTCGGACGATCATCCAGGCGGCGTCGAGCTGGACGGACCGGTCGGCGAGTACGTGCTTGATGGCCTGGAACGATCCGATCGGCCGACCGAACTGCCGACGCTGCCCGGCATACTCAACGGCGCCCTCCAGTGCGCGTCGCCCGGTGCCGATGAGCTCGGCTGCCAGCACGGTGAGCACGCGGGCGACCGTATGTACGCCGAGGGGTCCCAGCGGTAGGGCGGGCGCGCCGGTCAGCCGCAGGCTCGCGATCGGCTCGGTGACGTCCAGCGACTCCACGGAGGTCCGCTCGGTGGTCGGTTCGGCGAGTTCCAGGAGGACCGGCCGCGCCGGGGCGCCGCCCTCGTCGGCGAAAGCCAGCAGCAGTTCGGCGTCGAGGCCGAAGGGCACCGCTGCCAGCATGCCGTTCGCCGTCGAACCGTTCAGCGTCAGCGAGCCCGCCCGCCGGCCGGGCACCATGTCGGCAGGGAAGGTCTCCCAGGCCGGTACGGCGACGATGGAGCCGCCCACGACGCCGGCCAGCGCGGCCCGCGCGGCGGAACTGTCGGCGTGCTCGGCCAGCACTGCGGCGACAGTCGCGGTGGCGGCGAAGGGGAGGGTCGGCAGGGCCGACCCAACCCGCTCGGCCAGGACACACAGGTCGGCAACATCGCCACCCGAGCCGCCCAGTCTCTCGGGCACGCCCAGGCCGAGCAGCCCGAGTTCGGCGAGCGAGGCCCATAGCTCACGGTTGAGGGTCTGGGGGATGGCGTCCCAAGGCGGAGGAAGGGTGTTCCTGCGGGCGTGGGCGGCGAGCAACCGCTCCGCGGTTCGGCCCAGTTCGAGCTGTTCGTCGGTTGGCGCGAAGCGCATCGGGGTCCTCCTCGCGTCGGGGGAAATCCACGGCGCCCAGCATTGACTAGTGAGTCTATCTACGCAACTGTTCTGCTCATTCGCTTACCGAAGACACCAGGAGGTTGTGGTGGAACCGCGGGGCAGCGAGCGGGCCGAGCGCTTCCGCGCTTCGGTGCGGGCATTCGTGGCGGACCTGGTCCCGCCGGACTGGCGGGGCATCGGCGCCCTCGGCCCGATCGAGCGCGAGACGTTCCAGGAGAAGACGCGGGCCGCGCTCGCCGAGCGCGGCTGGGTTGCCCCGGCATGGCCGCGGGAGTACGGCGGCGCGGGCCTCGGACCGGAGGAACTGGTCGTCGTCATCGCGGAGTTGACCGCAGCCGGCATTCCATCCGGCTCGGACAATGACGAGTTCGGCATCACCATGCTGGGCAACACGATGCTGCGCTGGAGCGACCCGGCCCTGTTGCGTCGGTTTCTGCCGAGGATCGTCTCCGGCGAGTATGTCTTCGCGCAGGGCTTCTCCGAGCCGGGTGCCGGCTCGGACCTGGCCTCGCTCTCCCTGCGGGCCGAACCGTACGGCGATCAGTGGGTACTGAACGGGCAGAAGCTGTGGTCCTCCGGCGCGCACAAGGCGAACTGGGCGTTCGTCCTGGCCCGGACCGATCCCGACGCCCCGGCGCACCGCGGCATCAGCATGCTCCTTGTCCCCTTGGACCAACCCGGCATCGACATCCGCCCGATCCGCAACCTCACCGGCGAGGCGGACTTCAACGAGATCTTCTTCGACAACGCGACGACCGAACTCGGCCTGGTCGTGGGAGAGATCGACCGCGGCTGGACGGTCGCGATGACGCTGCTGGGCTTCGAGCGCGGCGCGACCGCGCTCAAGGCACCGATCCGCTTCCGCAACGAGCTGGACCGGCTGATCGAGCTGGTTCGCGAGCGCGGGCTGCACCGCGACCCCGACATCCGCCACCGGATCGCCTGGTGCCATCTCCAGGTTGAGCAACTGCGCTGCCATGGGCTGCGCACCGCCGCCACACTGATCGCCGGAGAGGAACCCGGCCCCGTCGCCGCCGCGTTCAAGCTGCTCTGGAGCGAGTACCACCAGCGGGCCACCGAGCTGGCCGTGGACGTCCTCGGCCTGGACGCGCTGACGCCGACCGGGCGGCCCTCGCCGAACTGGTTCCACACCGACGACCCCGGCGCGCCGAACTCGTCCGCGTCCTGGACCAGCGTCTACCTCAACGCCCGCGCCGGCACGATCTACGCCGGCTCCTCCCAGATCCAACGCGGCATCGTCGGGGAGCTGGTGCTCGGCCTGCCGAAGGAGCCCCGACCCGCGTCCCCTGCCGCACGCTGACTGTCGAGAGCCAAGGAGTATCGGTGATCATCCGCAGTCCCTACCCGGACATCGCCGTCCCGGAGGTCTGCCTGCCGGAGTTCCTGTTCGCCGAACTCGGCACCGATGACACCGACCGTCCTGCCGTCATCGACACCTCCCATCGCGGCTACACCTACGGTCAGTTGACCGCCGCGATCGGCCGGGTCGCGGCTGGTCTGGCCGAGCGCGGTCTGGGCCGCCACGACGTGGCCGTCATCTTCTCCCCCAGCTGCCCGGACTACCCCGCGGTCTTCATGGCGTGCTGAGCGTCGGCGCCGTCTGCTCACCGGCCGATGCGCTCTACACTCCGGCCGAACTGGCCCATCAACTCCGCGATTCCGGCGCCTGCGGGACAAGGAGGCCGGCACGATCGGGGTCGTGGGCTTCTCGGCCAACTTAAAGCGCATATCCGTGCGTTAAGGTTCGGGATGGCCCGGATGCCGTGATCGGCAAGGTGACGGAGGGTCGCACCTTACGTGGCCACATCCCGAGAAGCCACCGACTCCGGGCCACGGGAGCGGCCGGCGCTGACTGCTGACCCACCGCACTCAACAGCGTCGACGCTCTGCCCGCCGCGCCTCGCCTGCCGGCCACGCAAGCGCTCGCGCCGGGCGTTCATTCAATGAGGGAGTACGGACCATGGCACAGGAATCCGCACGCCCTGCCGACGCCTCCGGGGTCTACCGCCTCGGCGGCGACCTGCCCGTCAATCGGCTCGGCTACGGTGCGATGCAGCTGACGGGCCCCGGAGTGTGGGGGGAGCCGAAGGATCCCGAGGAGGCCGTGCGGGTGCTGCGCCGGGCCGCCGAGCTGGGTGTGAACTTCATCGACACCGCGGATTCCTACGGCCCGTTCGTCAGCGAGCAGCTCATCCGCAAGGCGCTGCATCCGTACCCCCAGGACTTGGTGATCGCCACCAAGGGCGGGCTGTCCCGTTCGGGCCCGGGTGACTGGCGCGCGCTCGGCCGCCCCGAGTACCTGCGGCAGCAGACCGAACTGAGCCTGCGCCACCTGGGTGTGGAGCGGATCGACCTCTATCAGCTGCACCGGATCGACCCCAAGGTCCCGCTGGCCGACCAGGTCGGTGAGCTGCTCCTGCTGCAGCGGGAGGGCAAGATCCGCCACATCGGCCTGTCCGAGGTGACCGTGGAGCAGATCAAGGAAGCCCGGAAGATCGCGGACATCGTCTCCGTGCAGAACCTGTACAACCTGGCCGATCGCGGTGCCGAGGACGTCCTGGAGTACGCCGAGCGGGAGAACCTGGGCTTCATCCCATGGTTCCCGATCGCCACCGGCCAACTGGCGCGCCCGGGCGGCCCACTGGACACTCTCGCCAAGGAGCTCGGCGCGAGCCCCTCCCAGCTGGCCCTGGCCTGGCTGCTGCGGCGCTCCCCCGGTGATGCTGCCCATTCCCGGTACCTCCCGCGTGGTCCACCTGGAGGTGAACACCCGGGCCGCGCAGGTCACGTTGTCCGACGCCCAGTTCCGGGCACTCGGCCAGGCCGTCTGACCGTCACCCGGCGTCGGCCGGTTTCGCCGCTCTGCATGGCGGGGGATCAGGCGGAGCGGTTGCAGAGTTCGTCGACGTATGTGCGCGCATCCACCTCGGACAGTGTCCAGGGCAGGAAGATGACCCGGTAGATGATCGGGGCCACCAGCCGGTCGATGACGTCGTCGCCGCTGAAAGTGCTGCCGGGACGTGCGGCGAAGCCGGCTGCCTCTGTCCGCCGGTCGCGCAGGCAGTCCGACTCGCTCTCACCCGCCGCGGCGGCCCCGCCGCGCAAGAGGGCGGCGTTCACCGGGACGCTGTAGTGGCTGATCAGTTCCTGTGCCCAGGCGGTCAGATCGGCACGCAGGTCTCCGGTGTCGGGAAGGCCGCGGTCCGGGTCGAGGCGGTAGGTCGCCAGGTCGTTGATCATGGTCCGTGCGTCGCCCCAGCGTCGGTAGATGCTCGAGTGATTCACTCCCGCGCGCTCCGCGACCATCGGGATGGTGACGGCGTCACTGCCCTGCTCGGCGATCAGTTCCTCGACGGCCTTCCTGATGGACATGAGCACCACGGCGCTGCGGCCGCCGGTGCGCCGCCGCGGGGACGATTCTGCAACCATGCACCCCACTATAACGCACACCGCTTGGCATTAACCCTCCTCCAGGTCTACAGTGAAATTAATGCACAACACTTGGCCTTAGGAGGCTCTGAGGTGTCCCTCACCGAATCAAGGCATGACCGCAGCCCCGGCCTGGCGGCCTCTGAGCCCGGCCGCTCCCACAGGCTGCTTCCCCCTTCCGCTGCGTTCGCCGGGTCGGCTGCCGTCTTCGCATCGCTGTACGTCGCCGCGGGCGCGCCCACCCCGCTGCTGGTCGTCTTCGAGCAGCAGTGGCACTTCCCCGCCTGGGTGCTGACGGTCGCGTTCGCTTCCTACGCGCTCGGCCTGCTGGCGGCCCTGCTGGTCGCCGGATCGCTGTCCGACCACGCCCCACCGGCTGGTCACAGCGGCGATCAGCTGGAGCCCGCGGCCGTTCTCGTCGGTGTCAGCCGCTCGACGGATTCTGGGCATCGCGGGGCTGGCGTCTGCGACTTCGCAGATGAGGGTTCGGCCGCGCAGCAGCCGCAGGGTGATCGGCCCTCTCGCATGGCGGACAACATTGCCGACGAGCTCGCTGGCGACGAGTTCGGTAGTCATGATCAGCTCATCCAGGTTCCAGGCGGCGAGCTGGGCTCGGACATGCGCGCGGGCCTGACCGGCGGCTGTGGGGTCGTCCTGCAGCTGCAGGCATGAGACGTTCTCCGGAGCCAGCGCCTGGGTACGGGCCACGAGCAGCGCGCTGTCATCGCGGCTGCGCTGGTCGGGCAGCAGGGTGGTGATCAGGCGGTCGCACAGGTCGTCGAGGGTCTCTGTCACCTGAACGTGGGCGGGGCGAAGGTGGCGGGCGAGGCGGCCCATGCCCTCGGCGATGTCCAGTCCGCCGGATTCGACGAGACCGTCGGTGTAGAGCGCGGGATTGCGCCGTCGGGCATGCTGAACTCGGCCGTGTCGAAGGGCGGGGTGGCGGCGCCGAGCGGGGGGTTGACAGGCAGGTCCGGGAAGTAGCTGGTTCCGTCGGGCCGGAGGATGACGGGCGGGGGATGGCCGGCAGTGATGGCCTGGCACATGCGGCTGACCGGGTCGTAGACGATGCAGAGGCAGGTGGCGTAAAAGCCGTCCCCGAGGCCGCTGACGATGTCGTTGAGATGGAAGAAAAGCTCGTCCAGAGGCTGCTCGAGATCAGCGAGCGTATGGCCCGCGGTGCGCAGTCGGCCCATGGTGACGGCCTCGGACACGCCGTGCCCCATGACGTCTCCGACGACCAGGGCGACCTGCTCGGCCGACAGCGGGATGACGTCGTACCAGTCGCCGTCGGCAACCGTGTCGTCACCGGCGGGCTGGTAACGGGCGGAGGCGGTCACAGCGGGCAGGGCCGGCAGGCACCGCGGGAGCAAACCGCGCTGGAGTTCCTGGGCCCGGCGGTGCTCGGCGTCGTACAGCCGGGCGCGCTCCATGGCCTGGGCGACCATGCCGCTCATGGCTGTGAACAGGGTGCGTTCCTCGTGGCTGAAGGCGTGCCGATGCTCGTAGATGACGCAGGAAGCACCCACGGTGCGCCCGGAGGCGATCAGCGGCAGGATCGCCCATGCCTGGGCCCCGATCGCAGCGGGCAGGTCGGCAAGCGGCCGGGAAGCGGCTGATGAACTCCTCCGCGGACGAGATGAAGTCCAAAGTGCCCTCGATGAAGGCTTGGGTAGACGCCGGAAACTCTGCGATGCGGGCGTCTTCGAAGCGGCGGAGACCCTCCCTGGGGCCGGCACTGCCCATCAGAAACGCTCGGCCGTTTTCGTGAGTCCAGACGCTGACATCTTTGGCGCCGAACAGGGGCACCATGTGGGTGGCCATCACATCGGCCACGTCATGTCCGGTGACCGCACCGGCGAGGGCTCGGGTCAGCTCCACGATGCGCATGGTGCGTTCGACGGCAGGGCCCTCGGCGGAGGCCTCGTCGGCTTGCAGGTGCCGGGCGCTGCTGATGTCGGTGATGCACAGGGCCAGGCCGTCCGACAACGGGGCCAGTCGCACATGCAGCCGTCGGCCGGTGTACGTGCGTATGTCCAGCTCGGTCGGTCTGCCCTCGGCCGCTGCTTGCCTGCCGGCTTCCTCCATGCCGGGCGAGCACAGCACCGGAACGGCATCCCACAGCACCTGCCCGAGCAACTGCCGCGACGGGGCAACAGATCGATCCTGGGCAGCCCGAGCGCCTCGATGAAGGTGAGGGCATCGCGGGCCATCCCGGTGATGGTGGGCGGCACCGCTCCGGATGACAGGCCGACACCGGCGTTGTCGACCGGGATGACCTCGCGGTGGGAGGCGAGGGCGCCGAGCAGCAACGGGTCCCAGTTGTCCAGGTTGCCGCGGAAGTGCTGCAGCATCACCAGCGGCGGCACGCCGGGGGAGGCGGTGCCGAACCGCCGATAGGCGTAGGTGACCCCGTTGGCACCCTCAACGAACTGGTTCGGGGCGGTCAGCGCGATGTCGCTGGTCGACATGATCAATCAACTCTTCCGTTTCGGTCGCTTCTGGATCCCGGCTCACCCCGGACGGGCAAGCGCGCAGTTCGGCCGAGACGGGCAACCGCGACCCGCAGCCAGCTGGCTCGCCATCACCCCCACCAGGTGACCGGGACGATGTGACGGGGTGTGATCTGCCATGGCCGCGTTGTGCCTGAATGTGGGTGGATGGAGCGAGGCCTCATGGGGCCTCCCCTTGCGCGGGCTGGCCTCTCGCTCTTGCGAGCGGGCTTTGCCGACGTCGCCTTGGGAAAAGGCACAGATCGAGCCTATGGCTCAGCCCGCCACGTCGCATCTTGAGCTGCTCTAAAGGGTGTTGTAGAAGCCTACGAGGCGTGGGCTATACCGCGCACCCGAGCCGCGCCTGAGCGGCAGCCACGGCACGGCTCCGCTTGGCCGGTGCTGTCAGAAGAAGTGGACGTCGCTCAGGTCGATACTGATCATGAGGTGATCGTGGTCAGGACGCCCGTCGGACCGGCGGAGATACGCGCGACGCCTGGTGGGGAACTTGATTCCGTCTGCTTCGTCGATGTCGTAGACGTACTGCGCGGCCGCGAAGCCGCCAGCGATGTCAACGTGGTAGTCGTGACGCCTGAGCAGATAGTCGTCCCCGAAGTAGAAGTTCTGCACGGTGCTGTGGCTTGCGATGTCGTCCGGGAAAGTGACCCGCAGATGACGCCATCGCTCAGTTGACGACTCGTTCCACGGTTCGGCCTCCTCTACGCCCATGCCGTTCATGATCGCGAAGAACGGCGTGGTCAGGTACGTCCACAGGGCGTAGCCGTTGAAGTAGGCGCGGTCCAGTGGATCCCAGGGCGTTTCCAGGGTGTGTCCCCGGAATGACGCTCGTGGATTGGAACGTTCGGCTACGACGGTGCCGTCGGCGCGTTCGATCGCGATGCGATCGGGGGTGAAGTCTGAGCGCTGTTCGGGAGCCCCGAAGGGGCGCACCGAAGCGTGTTCCTTGTGCATGTCGACAGTCATCCGGCGCGGCTGTAGGTCCTGGGGCAGGCCCTTGACCGCAAAGAGCTCTCCGTCACTGACGATGGTGGCAGTCACGGTGGTGAGCTGGTCCCACCGCTCCGTGCCGCCATGGGCCTTGAGAACCTCTGAAAGCAGGTTGGTCATATCTCCTCCAACAGCCAGGTCCGAGCCGGGATTGCCCGGACGAGCCGTTTGCTCTGCATGAGGATCAACTTCACCGACACCATGATGCCCAGGAATCTGCTTGTTGCTTTCCGGTCCTGTCTGTCAGGTGAGGTAAGCGTCTTCGACGTCGATCGCGAGAGAGGTGGACTCGCGAGCCCGGGTTCCGTCCGGGTTGCGTACGTAGACCCGGTGCCGAGTAGGTATGACGATCCCGTCGAAACGTCGGTGCAGCGAGGCATAGTGCACCGCCGGGCCCGGGCCGAGCAGTTCGAAACCGAAGTCGGTACGCCGTAGGAGGCCCGATTCGTCGAAGTAGAAGGTCTGCTGTTTCGACGGGGTGGCGAATGTCTCCGGATAGGTGACGCGGAGGGCCGGCCAGGTGGCTCCGTCCTCGTACCAGGGTTCTGCTTCCTCGGTGTGGATGTCGTCGCGCAGCAGGTGGAACGGGATGGTGAGGTAGTTCCAGAGGACTTCCGCCGTGAAATACCCGGCGTGGAAGTCGTCCCACGGTGTCTGCCGGGTGTGTAAGTCGAACCGGGCCAGGGGACGGGATTGCTCGGCCACCAGGACGCCGTTGTTCTGCTGGATGGTCTGGCGCTGTGGTTCTCACGTGATGCAGAGCCCAGGTTCGGGATAGGGAGCGATGGTCACGCGTTGTGTACGTGTACCCCCGGTTATGACAAGTTCTCCGAACGCGCCCTGTTTGCCTTTCACCGCCCAGATCGCCCCTTGGACGCGGGATCGGGCGCGGAATCTGGAGAGCGTGCGCCAGTGCTCGACTCCGCCGTGGGCTTGAATCGCCCGAGCGAGCAGGTCCTGCATGGTGCCACCCTCCAGCTTCCGGTTCTCACCCTTGGAGCCGCGCGCCGGGTGTCACCCGATCTCGCCGAGTGCTCGGACGATGATCTGAGCCACTTCGTCCGCGTGGGAGAGCGCGATGGCGTGCGAGCCGCCGGCGATCTCGGTGACGGTCGATCCCATGCGCTTGGCCGCAGCGCGCTCGGCGTCGGGGTTGATCGCGTGGTCGGCGCCGGCGACGACGAACCAGCTTGGCAGCCTCTTCCAGCCAGGCTCGACCGCCAGGGGTTCGCCGAACGCCACATCGGCGGCGGGGCGTTGGCTGACGGCGAGCACGGCGGCCTCGTCGTCGGGCAGGTCCGCACAGAACACCGAGTGGAAGTGCTCCGGCTGGATGTTAGAACTCCGTGCCGGTCTCCGCGCCGCGCGGGAAGGTGCGCGGCAGAAGGGAGCAGTCCAGCTCGGCGGGCGGGAAGGCCTCGTTCGAGCCGAGGGTGGACACACCCTGGTCGACACCGAAGGAGGCGACGAAGACCAGCCCCTTGGCGTTCTCCGCCTTGGCCGATGCATAGGTGATCACTGGGCCGCCATAGGAGTGGCCGACCAGCAGCACAGGGCCGTCGATCTGGCTGACGAAGCTCGCGATGTACTCACCGTCGGCGGTGAGGCCCCGCAGCGGCTGCCACGCCCGCTGCGTCCAGGCGGGACACCACGCGGGACCAGCTCGATGAGTCCGCGAACGCGCCGTGCACGAGCACCACGGTGGCCGACGATGCGGGTGACGTCATGGTCGTCTTCCTCTCGGTTCCTCCGGCGACCTCGGCTTTCGGCGCGGCCCCCGGGCCAGAGTGTGGGCGGACGCACCTACACGGGCGTACGCCGTCGGAACCACGCTCCGGCAAAGGGCACCCCGCGGCATCCCGTGCGGTCCGTAGTCGGCAGCCGACTTAATCACGCGTGTTCCAGAGCACGTGGTCACACTCCTCTCACCATGACTCGCTCCTGCAGACCATCGACGATCCTGTCGTCCTGGTCGGCCACTCCTACGGTGGCGCCGTCATCACCGAGGCCGCCGGTCTCAACAACGTCAAGGCCCTGGTCTACGTTGCGGCTTCCGCTCTCGACAAGGGCGAAAGCGCAGCGACCGTGCTACCGGCGGACAAGTACCCGGGCTCACTGCTGACCCCCGACAAGCTGGTGGTCCGCAAGTACCCCGACTCTTCCGGACAGGGCGGCACCAACGCCGGTCATTCTCGACGCAGCGACATCAAACCGCTGACCGGCGACACGTCTTATGCCGAGATGATGCGATCCCGCTGGCCGGACAGCTCGCGCCGGGAGTGGACGTCGAGTTTCCGGAACACCTTGCGCAGGTGGTAATCCACTGTATGCACGCTGAGGAAGAGCTGGGCCGCGATCTCCGCGTTCGTGGCCCAGCCGGCTGCCAGGCGAGCGACACGCGCCTCCTGGGCAGTCAGATCATCGCCGCTGCCCGACGTGCTCGCACCGGTCTCGACCGGATCGCCGGCGGCCGCCAGCTCCTGCGCGGTTCTGGCGGCGTATCCACCGGCACCCATGGCGTCGAAGAGCTCGTAGGCGATCCGCAGTTCGTGACGGGCCTCTTTGGCCCTTCGCTCGCGGCGCAGCCATTCCCCGTACAGCTGATGGCTGCGTGCTCTTCGTGACGGCCCCCGGGCATCCTCGTGATGCTCAATGGCCTGCAGGTACAGCGCTTCTGTCGACGAAGGATCTGCGATGGTCAGCGCCTGAGCCCGGGCGAGGTCGCCGAGCAAGCCCGGGACAGGAGTTCGGTCGGCCAACCGGGACAGGCGCTCCACCAGGAGCATCGCCTCGTCCTTCTTACCGCAGCGGATCGCGGCCTCCACCATGTCAACCACGGCGAACTTGACCTGGCAGGTGTCGCCGATGTGCTCCTCCAGGCTGAGGTAAGCCTCGAGATACCGGCCCCGGCTCAGCTCGACCATGCAACGGGCATAGTCGCAGAAGACCAGCTGATAGCCCTGGCCGGTGCGGGCGGCATGCTCCCGGACAGCCTCGGTCAGTGTGCGGGCCGCCTCGAACCGGCCGCGCCACGCGGCGATGAGCAGGGCGCCGAGGTACAGCTGGGAGCCTCGCGCCTCCTCCAGCGCGGCGCGCTGGTCGAACAGCCGCTCCGACTCCGCGATGCGGCCGGCGATCAGCTCGGACAAGGCCGTGTGGCTGAGGGCCAGGGCCATCGGGATGACGGCGCCCTGGCGCCCGGCTTCCGCTTGCATCCGCCACGCGAGGTCGTGCAGGGCGATGTCGTCACCGAGCATGGTCGCGTGCGAGCAGGCCGCGGCCAGCCACTGGAACAGTTCGGGAGTGGTCGACTCCTCACGCCGTACCGCCTCGATGGCCTGTTGCAGCCGTGGGCCGGCGCTGCCCAGCCCTTCGAGGTGCACCGCCGTGTCGGCCTCCAGCACCACGTCACCCGTCGTGACCGGCATCCCGGTGGGCAGCGGCAGGGAGCGCACGGTCTCGGCCACGTTCAGGCGCGACGCACTCTGCGGCGCGAGCGAGCCGCTGATCTGCGCCTGGACGAGTGCCTCGACGAGCATGTCCCGAGCCGTACGTATGTCTACGGCGCCCAGTTCCCGCGCCGCGGTCAGCAGCGCGGAGGTCGCGGCCGCCGGAGCGCCGGTCAGCCTGTGGATCCGCGCCTGAACGCGCTGCACCAAGCTGTTGTAACCCCGGTCCTCACGGTAGGCGGCCGCTTCATCCAGCAGGGCCTGCGCTCTCCCGGGCGAGCCGGCCACGGCGGCGGCTTCCGCCGCCCCCAGCAGACGACGGGCCCGGGTGGGCAGGTCGGACGTCAAGGACGCGCCTCGCGCCAGAAGCGTCGAAGTGCCGGTCCAGTCACCACGGTCGCGAGTGCGCTCCGCGGCACGCTCCAGCTCCGTCGCGATGTCCTCGTCGGGGTCGGTTGCCGCTGCCGCCAGATGCCAGGCGCGCAGGTCGATCTCGCCGAGGCCTCCCTCAACGTCGGCCAAAGCCGCGTGCACCCGCGCACGCTGTGCCAGCGGGGCACCGTAATACACGGCCGAACGAATAAGCGGATGGCGGAACTTGACCGTCTCCCGGATCGAGAGCAGATTCTGCTCCTCGGCAGCTGCCGCAGCCGACGCGTCGAAACCCAGTGCCGGACCGGCCCGCCACAGTACGTTCGGATCACTCGTCGGATCGGCGGCTGAGGCCAGCAGCAGAGTCCGGGTCTGAGCCGGCAATGTCAGCACTTCGCGCAAATAGAGCCGTTCCAACGCCCGTCCGAGAGGGACAGGATCGGGCAGGGGTGCCTCACCGCTGAGTTCGTGGGCTTTCAGTTCCCGGGCCGCCTCGGTCAAGGCGAGGGGGTTTCCTTCCGTGGAGGCGACGATGTGTGCACGGGCGTAGGGATCGAGCACACCGGGGACCACCGATTCCAACAGCTGGCCGGCTGCCTCAGGACGGAGGTCGGCGACGGTCAACTCGGCCAGTCCCGCCAGATGGTCGATGCGGCCGGCCTGGTCGCGTGACGCGAACACCATCGCGACCGAGTCGGCGTACAGGCGGCGAGCCACGAACGCGAGTACCACGGCGGACTCCTCGTCGAGCCAGTGGGCGTCGTCCACCAGACACAGCAGAGGTCTGTCGTCGGCACGCGCGGCAAGCAGCCCGAGCGAGGCCAGCGCGACGAGGAAGCGGTCGGGCGGGCTCATCCGTTCCTGCAGTCCGGGATCTTGCACGTCGACGCCATCCACTTCATGACCGCTCCGGGATCCGTCAAGCCGCAGGCACGCCCGCAGGAAGACCAAGACATCCGATGAATGGAGTCAACCTGGCAGTCTCCGCTTGACGGTGTCAACTGGTTGTGTGCGGTTCGATGCAAGGCAAGCGGCCTCCGTGTAGGAAAATTTGGAGCAATGGATCGGATGTATGGTCGATTTTGTGCCCGCGCGTCTTTTGGGTCGGCCTGGCCTGTGGGTGTCTGAGTTCCTCGACACCGACGAAACCCTCGACGCCGATGAGACGGCCGCGCACGCCCGCCGCGTGACGTCGAAGCTCGGACTGGAGGCCGGCCAACAGGCCGTCCCGCTGGCGTTGACCAAGCCCCGAGGCGCTCACCGTCCTCATGCTGGCCATCGGACTGGGCCGCACGGCTCTCGGACTGACCATGATCGTCGCCTTCAGCGTTGGCCTCGCCGGTGTCCTCGTCGGCCTGGGTCTGATCCTGGTGAGCGCCCGCACGGGTCTGGAACGCTTCCGGCGTCCAAGACACGGCCCGATGATGCGGTGGCTCCCGGCGGTCTCCGCGGGCGTGGCGACGGTTCTCGGCCTGACCATCGCGGTCAACGGAGTGGACGGGCTCACCGGGTAGGACATGTGCCTGGATGCGGCATGGCTCGTATCCCCGAGCACCATGGTCCGCAGCGGACGGTGCACTCGGGACCGATCCTCACCGGCAAACCGCTGTCACCTGCGGAACCATCCGAAACGGCCCAGCGCTCGGGCGGCCTGGCCGTGCCGCCGGGCGGTCCCGGCACCGATTCACAGCGACTGCGGGCTTCTACGGCTCCCCGCGCACTGCTTCACTCCCAGCCACACCTTCGATCACTCGCAGCACCAACAGCTGTGCAGCACAAGAGAGTTGCCCATGCTCAGGTTCAACACCCCGGACGCGGACCGGGTCCGTGGGGAACGGGGAGTGCCTATGCGGTCGCGGGTGCGCGCGCTGCTCGCGGTAGGGGCCATCGCCGCGGCACCCGCGCTGCTCGCGCCGACCACCGCCGACGCGGCGACACCGGACGGTACGCCGGACCGGACGAAGACCGTCGCCTCCGGTGAGACCTGGGAGGTCACCGAGATCACCCGGCTCGACGAACTCGTCGTGGAGGACGGCGCCGTCCTCACCGCTCCGGAAGGACAGATCCTGTCCCTGACCGTGGACGGAGTGGAGACGGGCTCGGTCCTGGACGGCACGTACGGCTGGACAACCGTGATCGCGGCGGGCGCCTATCGCGGCGACATCGTTCTCACCCCAGCTGCGGAGCACCTGGAGTCCTTCGCGGGCGCCACTTTCCATCTGCGCCAGGGCGCCTACGTCGGCGCCGACGGTGTGGTCGAGGGGAAGTCGGTACTGTCGAGCGTGCGCGGCGGCAGCCTCACCCACGCGTACGCCCAGGACGCCACCCTGACGTCCACCGGTGAGGCGTTCAACGGCTTCTTCGTCGCCGACGGCGCCTCGTACGCCTTGGATAACCTGCACGTCGCCTTCGACGGCAACGGCCGTCTGGACTTCGCCAGTTACGGGGCTGCCATGACCGGTGCGGGCAACGGAACCCGCCTGGTCGTGGCCGCCGGTGACAACACCCTGGGCGACTGGGTCGCGTGCGAGGTGAAGGGGCTCATCGCGCCGCAGATCCAGTTCGATCTGCGTCTGCCGATGACGACCTGGTAGGGCGGTTACCTCCTGGTCGGCTGCGGCGGCAACTGCGGCGTGGTCACCTCGGGCAGCGCCCCCGCCGCCACCGGCTGCCTCCTACTGACCGACGGCGCCCTCGCCGTGGCCGCGGACAACCAGGGTCACTACGAAACCAGCATGAGTTCCGGCCTGTTCGGCACCGACGCGACCCTCAAGGTCGACTTCGGGTACAAGTCCGAGCACCAACTCGCGGTCGTGGCCGAGGACATCATCCAGCGCTTCTACGGCCGGTCCGTCACCCACTCCTCCTACGACGGCTGTTCGCACGGCGGTTATGAAGCCCTCACCGAGGCCCAGCGGTATCCGACGCACTTCGACGGCATCGTCGCCGGAGCCCCCGCCAACAACTGAACCGCGCACACCTTCCAGCACGCCTGGAACGCCCACGCCGTCTTCGCCGGCGAAGACGGTCCACGCTGACCACGGGCGAACTCAAACCGCTGCACGCCGTCGTACTGGAGGCATGCGACGCCGGCGACGACGGAGTCATCGAGGACCCGCTCGCCTGCACCTGGGATCCGGGCAGCATCGCGTGCGCCGGCGGCCAGACCTCCACCACCGCCGACTTCTGCCTGACGTCCGCGCAGGTCACCACAGTGCGCGAGCTGTACTCGGGTCCGCTCGACGAGCACGGAAAACTGCTCGACCCCGGCTGGCAGTTGCGGCGCAACGAGCTGAACTGGGCGGGTGTCATCGTCCCGTCCACCACGACCGGCTCGACGACGAACCAGACCAACGTCAACGAACGGGTCCGCTACCTGCTCTACCCCGAGGCACACCCCGAACTGTCCTGGAGAGAGGTCCAATTCACCTCCGCCGCCTATCGGAAACTGATGAAGCTGAACGAGGGGACGATGGATGCCACCGACCCCGACCTCTCCGCGTTCAAGGCGGCCGGCGGAAAGTTGATCATCTGGCAGGGCCTTGCCGACCCGAACATCTCCTCCGTCGCCGCCATGGCTTACCACCAGGCCGTGGAGAAGCAGATGGGCGGCCCGGCCGCCACCAAGGACCTTCGCCCGGCTGTTCCTGCTGCCGGGGGTCGCGCACTGCGGCGGCGGCCAGGGTTCGGACAGCATCGAAGGAAGGCGTTGGCGGCGTCGGCCGGCCTCCTCGGCCGCGGCGATGAACGCCCTCGACTCGGCCCTGAGCGCAGTTTGACGAGCCTGTGCTGCTGGTCCTTCCAGCCGTGAACGCCTCTGCAGATCAGGTGGGTTGCCGATTTCGTAGGTGCGTACGCGGCTGATTATGATCTTCGTCGTGACTGTGCAGAATTCTGACAAGACGCTTTCCCGTAAACAGAGACTTCAGGAGAAGCAGCGCCGCCAGTTGTCGGTGGTCGACACCGTGGACAAGGCCGAGGTGAAGGTCCGCAAGGCGGAGGCCGAGCTGGCCGTGGCTGTCGCCGAGGCGGTGCAGGTGTTCGGCGACGAGCGGTCCGCGTCCGAGGGGCTCGATATGCCGGTCGAAGCGATCCGGCGCTTCCTTGGTATGGCGAAGGACGAAGCGGCCGCTGCCGGCAACGTCGCCGAGGTCGAGGTCGCTGACAATCCCTGAGCTCGGCGTTCAATCAGTGCGCCGGAGCCTGGTGCCGACCTTGTGATGGGCAGGCAGGGCCGTACACCTTCGGTGCCCGGACCACACACATGGTCCGGGCATCGCACCGTTCGTCCTGATCGGTCTGCACTGCCTGCCAGATGTTGTCGTACCCACGTCGGCAGCGTCGCCGACGCGACCTTCCTGCGCACCGCTCTGACACCTGTGGCGGGCCGGCGACGTGAAGGGCTTGTCGAGCACGTCGTCGCAGGACACGTGCCGTCTGAAGAACTGGGACTGCCCGGCCGCTCAGCGACAGCCTTCGTGGCAGCTGCTGTCGGCGTGTTGACGTGCGCATCCTCGATGACCCCTGCGTGTCGCCTCGTGTCGCGGCAGACGGGCTGGAGTCGGCCGCGTCCTGTGGCCATCGGCCGCGCGTCGATGACCTCGTGGGTGTCCAGGTTCAGCCAGTGGGCGAGGCAGAGCCAGCTCTCGCCGGTCGGGAGAAACGGGATGTCGCCGACCGGCTTGCGGCTCACGCGCTGTCCCAGACGCCGCAGTTCGGCATGGACGCGCGGGACGCCGCAGGTCTGGCAGGAGGCGACGTGGATGACGGTGATCTCGTCGGCAAGGGCCTCTGGCCCGCTCGCCTCCGTTCGATCGCCGCAGCCGGCCAGGTCAAGTCTGCGCATTCAACGCCGAACGTGGCGAGAGACTATGCCGTCCCAGACGTACTGGTCATCCAGGGGCCGTGGACGAACATTGCGGCGAGTACACCTTCGCCCGGGCGTAGGAACCGCACATCACTGTGCCCGATCCGCTCCGCCTTCGTCCTCGCTCTCACTTTCCGGGAGCGGACGTCGAGCCCGAGGGGGACCAGTCCTTGGTGTCGATCGGGGACCAGTCGGTCGGCTTCGCGTCCAGGCGCTCCATCGCGCCCGCGCCGCGCCGCGAGCAGTTCCTCGTCAAGCGGTGTGGTGAAGACGTTGTCGACCAGGGTGTATTCGGCGGCGAGTCGGCCGACGGCCGGCAACGCGGCGGTGTCGACGCGTCCGCGCTCCAGATACAGGTCGTCCCTGATGTGGAACCGCACCACCCTGCCCCACGCGACGTGATCGACCCCGTCGTCCCCGACCGGAATGATGCGGTCGACGACGCACTCGAAGGAGATCGGCGCCCCCTTGACCCGGGGTGCGCGCACCACCACGGACGGCTCCTTCTCCAGCCCGAGCGCCTCGAACTCGTCCACACCCGGGTCGAACTCGAACGCCGAACTGTGCATGGCGTCAGCCTGCGGCAGCGTCGCCAGGTTGGTGACGAATTCCCCAGTCTCCCGGATGTTGTTGTATGTATCCTTCAGCGTCTGCCCGTCGGCATGCGGCTGCAGTGTCAGCGAGACCATGGGCGGCTTCCGCCCGACAGCGGTGAAGAATGAGACGGGTGCGAGGTTGGCGACGCCCTCGGGGGAGACCGTGCTGACCCAGGCCACGGCGCGCGGAATGATGCTGCCGATCAGCAGTTTGTACGCGTGAGTGGGGTCGAGTTCTGCAGCGTCAATGATCATTTGAGACCTCCATCGGTTGCGGCACGGCCATTGGAGTCAACTGCGGCGACACGTGCGCAGACGCGACCCGCGAGGCAGCGTCAGAGAGGAGGGAAAGGCTGCTCCGGCACTCCTCGTCGAGCCCTCCCTCAATAGGTGACGGCGCTTTCCGGGGCATGTTGCGGACCATCAAGTCAGCATGCGAACAGGGGTTCCGGCATTCCATGTGGCGATGTCCTCGACCGCGTCCCGATAGAAGACCTCATACAGGTCCCGACTTACGTAGCCGATATGGGGTGTCATCACAGCGTTGCTCAGTGAACGCAGAGGGTGATCGGCCGGCAGTGGTTCGCGATCGAAGACATCCAGCGCCGCTGAACCAATCCTCTTCTCGTCCAATGCCCTGAGCAGCGCCGCCTCGTCCAGCACGGGCCCGCGCGAGGTATTCACCAAAATCGCCGTCGACTTCATGAGGCCCAGTTCGTGCTCGCCGACGAGGCCTCGAGTTCGCGGGTCTTCGAATTTAGTGGGGGTGTGCCTCCCGTCGGCTTCGCCGGGTGGTTGCGCAGCGTGAGCGGAGGCGTTGGTTCGCTCGGTTGCGGAAGCCGAAGGCGTTACGCGCTTCGAGCTTGATGAGGCGGTTGTTGCCCTCCGAGGCGGCGTTGGTGATCCCGGTGGTCAGGTAGGTCTCGATGCCGTCCCACCACTGCTCGATGGTCTCGGCGAGGGTGACGAGTTCGGGCAGGTGAGCGTGGTCGGCGACGTGGGCGAAGAAGCGGTGGCGGGCGGTGGAGATCGCGGAGTGGTCGGGGGTGACGTGCCTGCGGGTGACGGTCAGGCCCAGGAGGTCGCGCAGGAGTTCCTTGCCCTGCCAGGCCGCATAGATCTGTCGGCCGTAGGTCCCCATGTACTCCAACTCGGTCTTGAGGAGCTCGCGTTGTTCGTCGGTGAGGTCTTCCTTGTTGCGGCGCAGGAGCTTGCGGACGCTGTAGATGCTGTCGCCCTTGCGGGCCCGGCGGCCGTGCTGTTTCCAGGTGAGGCGTCGGCGCAGGTCGGCGAGGTGGCGCTGGGCGAGTTGCACGATGTGGAAGCAGTCCACGACCACCGCCGCGTGCGGCAGGGCACGGTGGACGGCGGCGCGGAAGGTGGAGCACAGGTCGATGGCGACGTAGCGGACCTGCTCGCGCCAGGCGGCGGGCCGGGCCGTCAGCCAGTCGGCGACGGAGGCGGAGTTGCGGCCCTCGACCTGGCCGAACAGGCCGCGCCCGCCGATCGCGTCGACGAAGCCGATGTGCCAGGCGTCCGCGACCAGCTCCCACTTCTCCGTGTCCGGGTTCTGCTCCCACACCGGCTTACCCCGCCGGGTCTCGTCGATCCCGATCGCCTCGGTCACCGGCGGCTCCTCGGGCAGGACCTTCGCGGCGTAGTCCTCGAAGCAGTGCTGCACGATCGGCCAGGACAGGCCCAGATCCCGGCCGGCCTGCACCACCGATCGCCCGCCGTCACACACCGCGGCCCCGGCCGCCCGCCGAAGCGCCCCGGTCGTACGCATCCGCGCGGGTACCTGGCCTATGGACTCGGTGAACGAGCGGCGGTCGCAGTCGAGTTCGGTGCAGTGCCAGCGTGCCTTGCGCCACCGGATACTCACCGGGCGCCCGCCGCAGGACAGGTGTCTGGGGGCGGTGGTGCGGTAGTCCTTCAGCCGGGTGGAGAAAACCCCGCACGAGGGGCAGGCCCTCGCGGACTCCTCGTTCGTCACGACGTATACCGTCGATCCGCCTGCCTTGTCGTCCTTGACCTGCGTCACACTCACCCCCTCCAGCCCAAGCAGTCGCGTCGCAGCCTCGTTGGTCCCGGTATCGTCGATGCTCAAGCCCGTGGGTTCTTCATGATCGGTTGCCTAGACAACAACCATGATCACGAAGACCCGCGGGCTCCTTGCGTCCAGGCCACCCACACCCCAGGCCCATCACGCTCGGTGACTGAACGTCAGGCCGTCACCGCCGCACCCCCACTAAATTCGAAGACCCGAGTTCGCTCACTGAGTACTACGTGAATGCTCAATACATCGGAGCGCATGAACAATTTGTCTCGCGAAACGTATGTCGCTCCCTTCGCCTGTGCGTCCGCGGGTGTCAGGTTCTCGCTCCAGGCAATGGTCTCCATGCCGAAAGCGCGCCCGATCTCCGCTACCGCAGTCCCCAATCGCCCGAGGCCCAGAATGCCCAGAGTGGCCCCCCTGAGGCTCACCCCCAGCCCCTCTTGCCACCCACCTCGGCGAACGGAGTCCACCTGCTGTGGGATCAAACGTGCCGCGGAAAGAATGAGCCCCCAGGTGAGTTCAACCGTCGGGTACGAGAAATATCCCGTACCGCACACGGTGATACCCAAACGATGTGCGGCATCCAGATCGATTGCCGCGTTGACTGGCCCGGTGGTGACGAGCAACTTCAGACGTGGCAATTTGTTCAGGGTTGAGGACGGAAGGGAGTCCGCTCTCGCATGGCCACCACTACCTCGTACTCGGCGAGCGCCGTCACAACCGCCCCCTCGTTTTCGAAGGCTTCAGTGAAGACATGTACCTCGGCGTGGAGCGAATCCCAGTCGGCCAGACCCAACGCAACGCCTTGATAGTCGTCCAGAATCGCGATTCGCATGTGGTTTCCTCTCGTTTTTGACCATCGGGCCGAAGTGTCGGTGGGTGGGGTTTGACCTTCTTGGTGCGGCTGGTCCGGCGAGGAGATGACCGATCCGGTAGGGAGAGTGTGTTGTGACGGAACAAGAGTCAGACGTTTCGACGGTTTCCAGGTTCGCACTCATGCCTCGGTATGAGGAATCACGTGCGGCACGTGGTCTCCGTGACCGTGTGTGCTACGGAATACCGGAGGCGAGACATCGGGCGACGGCAGGGAGCGGGAGGCGCGGCCGGAGCGTGAGCGGCAGCCAGCCGCTGACTTTGCTCGGGACGCCGCGTTGAAGCGAGGACCGGGCCCGGCGCCACTCAGCCACCTCAACAGAATCCGACGCCGAACAGCGGACCGACAGGGCAGAGCCGATGCTGCTCAAGGGCGGACGAGGACGGTGCCGACCTTGCCGGGCCGTACTGCGTGCTCCACGGCGTCAGTCGGCTCGCCGGATGCCCGCCTCTCGGCGGAGGACTCCGACTGCCGGCGGCAGATGTTCTTGCCTCGCAGCGTCAGCCACTTGTGCGGCAGCGTCGACGCGTGCACCGAGATCGACATCTCCGCACTCCGCCGGGAGATCACCTCCCGCGCCTTTCGCGGCCGCCACTCCACCGTCCGTGATGGGATCCGGTGTGGCCTGCAAGTCGGCGTCCGCAGCGGGACTGACCAGTTCATTCGCGAGGATGCTCACGACACCTGAGCGGCATCCGCCTTCCGGAGTCGATCACCGAGGGCGCGGAGGTCGATCTGCCCGGCCTCAGCAGCTTCGCCGTCGGCCTGCATGGCGACTTCAAAGCGGTGACGGCCGGGCTGACCACCGATTGACGGCTCGAGTACCGCGTGAAGGCGTTCAGCCGGACAGGGTGTCCGCAGCTGACCGGGGCGGGTGGGCGCGCTGGTGGTGCCGTGGCCTTCTCCTGGCTGTTGTCACATCGGTCAGACACGGTCAGACGAAGCTTTCTGCGATCGTGTCGGGATCTTTCGGCGGCACGGTGAACGCCGGGTGCCGTGTGGTGCCGTTGCCTGGTACGGAGTGTCCTTCGTCGGTGTCGGCCCAGTGGGTTGTGGGTGTGTCGTCGGTTGTGGCCCGGTGTGGTGTGGGGCGGTCTTCTCCGGCCCGGTGTGGGGTCGGGGCGGCCTGGGGCGGTACGGGGGCCGCCGGGCGTTGTTTGGTGGTGCGGAAGGCCAGCAGGACTGCGGAACCCGCGGCCCACAGGATGAGTGTCGCCAGCGGGGCGAGGACGTGGGAGCTCTGGAAGTAGCTGAGGTCGGCGATGGCGCGGACGGCGGCGCCGGGGGGCAGCAGCGCCGACAGGGTCCGGGCTGCGCTGGGCATCAGGTCGGTGCCGACGGTTGCGCCGCTGGTGGAGTTGCCGACGGTCAGCAGCAGCAAGGTGGCGAGGGGGATACCGAGGGGGCCGACGTAGGTGGCCAGCATCTTCGTGGTGAAGGCAGCAGCGGCGGCCAGCAGGGCCAGGACGAAGGCGAGTGGGAGATACGGTGCGGGGACGGCGTCGAGGATGGGGCCGGCGATGGCGGCCGCGACAAGGCCCGAGGCCGCGGCGAAGACGGCCATCAGGGTGAAGCGGTGCCGCAGGTGGAGCAGGCTGCTGAGTCCTACGACGCTCTGGGCGAGGGCGAATCCGGAGAGGGTCACTCCGAAGGAGACGTAGAACCCGGCCAGGCCGCGGGCGTCGTATCGGGCGAGCGGCACGATGTCGGAGACGCTGAGGTGTTGATCGGCGCCGTGTGCGTAGGCGGTGACGAGTTTGGTGACCGCGGTGGTCGTGGACAGGCCGTTCGCGCTGGCGACGTCGAGTTTCAGGTCCTTGGCGTGGGGGCCGTTGCCGAGTACGGCCACCACGTCGCGGTGGCGCAGTGCGTCGCGTGCCTCGGTGGTGGAGTCGGCGCGCCGGACGTCGATCGAGTCCCCCAGGGCCTGCTGGACCTTGTTCGCCAGCCGGGGGCCCGTGACCGCCACGGGGATCTGGTGGGGCTGGGGGTCGTGCATGAGTCCGACGTAGCAGCTCACGAACGCGGAGACGATGACCAGGCTGATCAGGAACGGCTGCAGCCAGACGCGGATGGGCTGGCGGCGCCGGTGATGTGGGGGGTGGGGCTGGGGATGCACTCCGGGTTTCTCCATGACTGGTGGGTGATCGACGACCGTGGGACCGCTCGGGGTGACCGCTGGGTGGTTCACCGCCGGGTCACTCCCTCGAGCCGGGCGGCGGTGGCGACGGCCTCGGCGACCGCGGGGGCCACTCGTGGGTCGAAGGGGGAGGGGATGATGTGGTCGGGACGCAGCTCGTCGGCGACCACGGAGGCGAGGGCATCGGCGGCGGCGAGTTTCATGCCGGGGGTGATGCGGCTGGCGCGGACGCGGAGGGCCCCGGCGAAGATGCCGGGGAAGGCGAGAACGTTGTTGATCTGGTTGGGGTAGTCGCTGCGGCCGGTGGCCACGACGGCCGCGTAGCCGCGGGCGATGTCGGGGTGGATTTCCGGGGTGGGATTGGCCATGGCGAAGATGAACGCTCCCTTGGCCATGGTGGCGACGGCGGTTTCGGGGACCGTGCCGCCGGAGACGCCGATGAAGACGTCGGCGCCGGCGAGGGCGTCCTGCAGGGTGCCGGCGAGTCTGGCCCGGTTGGTGTTTTCCGCGAGGTCGCGCTTGACGTCGGTCAGGTCGGTGCGGCCTCGGTGGATGATGCCGGTCCGGTCGGCGACGGCGATGTCCCCGATGCCTGCCTCTGTGAGGATCTCGGCGATGGCGACGCCGGCCGCGCCGGCGCCGGAGATGACCGCGCGCAGGTCGGCGAGGTCGCGGCCGGTGAGCCGGGCGGCGTTGCGCAGGGCGGCGAGGGTGACGATGGCCGTGCCGTGCTGGTCGTCGTGGAAGACGGGGATGTCGAGGCGTTCCTGGAGCCTGCGTTCGATCTCGAAGCACCGGGGGGCGGAGATGTCCTCGAGGTTGATGCCGCCGAAGGAGGGGGCGAGGCGGGCCACCGTTTCCACGATCTCGTCCACGTCGGTGGTGGCCAGTGCGACGGGGACCGCGTCCACGGCGCCGAACTGCTTGAACAGGACCGCTTTGCCCTCCATGACCGGCAGCGAGGCCTGCGGCCCGATGTTGCCCAGGCCGAGCACGGCGGAGCCGTCGGTGAGGACCGCGACGGTGTGGGAGGCCCAGGTGTAGTCGTGAACGAGTTCGGGTTGCTCGGCGATCGCGCTGCACGCCTCGGCGACGCCGGGGGTGTAGGTGAGGGAGAGGTCGTCGCTGTCGCGCAGCGGCACGGTCGATGTGATCGCCATCTTGCCGCGGCGGTGCAGCGCGAAGACCGGCTTGCTGTCCCGGCCGGTGGCTTCGCCGTGCTCGGCTGACGTGGCGCTTTCTGCGTTCATGACTGCTGTTCCTTCGTGCGCGTCGCGGCTGCCTGCCCCGGGCAGACGAACGCGAGGGCTGCGGTGGAGGTCCCTTCCCCCGGGCTGGTGCCGTACGGGACGGCGCGGTTGCTCGCGGCCGGCCGGCACGGGCAGGCAGGCGCCCGCGGCGGCGGGCCGACGTCGTGCGCCGTGGGCCGGGGGCCTTGCGGCCCGGCTGCGGCCCGGGCCGTGGCGCGGCCGCACTGCCGAGCCACGGTGCCGGTCATGGGGGCCGGTCACGGCGGGTGCCGTGCACCCGGCACCCACCATCCATCGGCGGGTGCCGGCGGCAGGGGGCCTGATGCCTGGGGGAGGGGTCCTGCGGTTTGCTGTGGTGGTGTGGGTGGGCCCGGGGCCGGTCAGTGGCCCTGGAAGTCGACGGCGGGCCGAGGCTGCTTCGCCTTGAAGGCCTTGACGGCGGAGGCGAGGCCCTTGTTGACGTCGTCGGTTTCGAACAGCGGCATGGCGATGTCGAACATCGCCTCGTCCGCGGCGGAGACACCGCCGACGGTCCAGGCGCGCAGCAGGGCCTTGTGCGCGGCGTAGGCACGGGTGGGTCCCTTGGCCACCTTGAGAGCGAAGGCGGTCGCCTCGGCCAGCAGGGTGTCGTCGGCGACGACCCGGTTGACGACACCGGCGTCGGCCATAACCCTGGCGGGCACTTGCTCGGAGGTGAGTGCCCATTCCGCGGCGCGTGCCCGGTCCGCACGCTCGGCGACCCGGTAGATCCCGCCGAGCAGGGTGACGATGCCCAGGGTCTGCTCGGGGTGGCCGAAGCGGGCCGTCTCGCCGGCGAAGATCACGTCGGCGCGGAGCGCGAGTTCCAGACCGCCGCCGAAGCACAGCCCGTGGACGGCGGCGATCACCGGCAGCGGGAGCCGTTCGAGCTGGTTGAAGAGCTGCATGTAGCGCTCGAAGAGGGTCCGCAGTTCGCGTACGTCCGCATCCGGCCAGTCGACGATGTCGCCGCCGAAGCTGAAGTCCGGGCCTTCGGCGCGCACCAGCACCGCGCGGGCGTCGCTGCGGCCGATCGCCTCCAGCGCTTCGGCGAGGTCGATGGCCATCTGCGGGTCGATGCGGTTCTGCGGCGGGTTGGTCAGGACCAGCGTGGCGAGGCCGTCGTCGATGGAGTAGGTCAGATGGGGCATGGTTCGTCCTTGCACTCTGTCGGGGGCGCTGGTCAGGAGAGGTGCCGGCGGAACCAGTCGAGGGCGCCGCTGCTCGCCTGGTCGAACTCGGTGGTGTACAGGTCGAAGTGGCCGCCGGGGATCATCTGCAGCCGCTTGGGCTCCAGGGCCTGCTCGAAGGCCGCGAGCCCCGTGTCGGTGAGGGTCACGGTGTCGTTGCCGGCGATCACCATGAGCAGCGGCGTGGGGGAGACCCGGCTGATCCAGGTCCCGGGCTCGTACATGCGGGCCAGCCGGTTGGAGCAGACCGTGACCTCGTTGCTCCACACGCCCTCCGGTACGGGCTGGAGGTAGAAGTCGATGGCTTCCCGCGCGCGGTAGGAGGCGGGCACGGCCGGGTCGTCGCCGACGACGGCCTGGGTACGGGGGGCCTCGCCACGGGCCTGGGCGCGCTCGTCCTCGTCGAAGGCCGCCTCCACCTTCGCGACCGCTTCCGGCGCGATGCGGCGCCGCCCCTGCTCGAAGCCGCTGATGGTCGGCACCTGGGAGACCACGGCGCGCAGCCGGCGGTCGGTGGCGCCCAGCACGATCGCGTGGCCACCGGCGTAGCTGGTGCCCCACAGGCCGATCCGGCCGGCGTCGGTCTCGGGCCGGCTCTCCAGGTAGGAGATGGCGCGGCGCCAGTCGGCGATCTGCCGCCAGGGGTCGATGTCCTGCCGGGGAAGGCCGTCGCTGGCCCCGAAGTTGCGGTGGTCGTGCAGCAGGACGACGAACCCAGCCTCGGCGAAGGCCCGCGCGAAAGGCTCCAGGCCGTGGTCCCTGACCCCGGCGTAGCCGTGGGCCATGGTGATCGCCGGGTGCGGGCCGGGACCGTCCGGAAGGAAGAGCCAGCCGCGCAGCGTGACCCCGCCGTCGGCGTCGAATGCGACATCCTCGCGCTGGACCATGGAACAACCTCCTCGGTGCGACCAGGGCCGGGCCTTGGTCGGAATGACGGAAACGGGCGCTCAGCCCTGGTGGAAGTACTCGGCGTCGAGTACGCCCGCAAGCCTGCGGCCCAGTTCGGCGGAGAACCGGTGGACGGCGCCGAGCGGCCGGTGGTGGATGGCGGCCCGGACGATCTGTCCGTCCGCGTCCTTCGTCAGGATCGTCACGCCGTCGATCTGTGTGCCGCCGAACGCGGTGGCCTGCCACTCCAGGTAGGAGCGCTCCCCGTTGACGGTCTCCTGGGTGAAGACGAGAGAGTCGTAGATCGTGCTCGCCGCGGCCATCACGTTCTTGACCTGGTCGCGGCCCTCGACCGTGCGGGTGAGGATGCTCGCCTTCAGCGTCACGTCGGCGGCGAACGCCTCACTGAACGCGTTGGCCGACTTCTCCTCGAAGGCGTTGGTCCAGTCCGACGCGGGCACGGCGGGCAGCACACCGGCCAGGAAGCGGTCGAGGTGGCCCGCGACGATGGCCGGCTGCTCCAGGTGGGCCCAGTGCCCGGCCTGGCCGACCGTGACCGTCTGGGGCGCGGCGAACCGCGGTGCGACCCCCTGGGCGACCAGCTCGGCGGTGACGAAGCCGTCGTCCTCGCCGCGCACGATGAGCACGGGGCCGGTGTACCGGCTGGGCCGCTCGCCCGCCGGGTGCCCGTTGTTCCAGCAGTCGGCGGCGTCCCGTACGGTCTCGGGGCGGATCCGCGTGCCGCTCACCACCAGCCGGTCGAGCTCAGCCTCCGCCAGTGCGGCCGACAGTTGCGTCCTGACCGCGCGCTGGGCGTCGCCGTCGCCGCCCAGGGAACGGAAGGTGTCCATCACCTCGTCGGGCTGCCGGGTGCCGGCCAGCGGGATCGGGGTGACCAGGACCAGGCCGAGAGCCCGGTCGGGGTACTGCGCGGCCACCAGCTCGGCCACCGCGGATCCCATGCTCTGCCCGACGATCACGAAGGGCTTGCCGAGGGCCTCGGCCACGGCGCCCACCTCGTCGGCGAACCGGTCGTAGGTGAACGGCCCGCTCGCCTGCGTGCGGTCTCCGCTCCCGGCCAGGTCGAGGGTGACGCATTCGACGCCGGAGGTGGTGAGTTCGCCGATCAGGCTGTCCCAGACGTACTGGTCGTCGAGGAAGCCGTGGACGAACACCACAGCGAAGTCTCCCTCGCCCTGCCGCCGGAACCGTACATCGCTCGTTCGGATCCGCTCTGTCCTCATTGCTGTGCTCACTTTCCGGGAGCGACCCTGACCTCGCCCGAGGGGGACCATTCCTTGGTGTTGATCGGGGACCAGTCGGCGGGCCGTCCGTCCAGGCGCTGCATCCGCTGGTCGTGCCGGGCTTCGAGCAGTTCCTTGTCCAGGGGGGGTGGTGAAGACGTTCTCGACCAGGGTGTACTCGGCGGCCAGGCGTCCCACGGCCGGGAGGGCGGGGGTGTCGATCCGGCCCCGCTCCAGGTAGAGGTCGTCCCGGACGTGGAAGCGCACCACCCGGCCCCACACCACGTGGTCGACCATGTCGTCGCCGACGGGGATGATCCGGTCGACGACGCACTCGAAGGAGATCGGCGCATCCTTGACCCGGGGTGCGCGCACCACCTCGGACGGCTCCTTGTCCAGGCCGAGCGCCTCGAACTCGTCCACGTCCGGCTCGAACCCGAACGCCGAACCATGCATGGCGTCCGCCTGTGGCAGCGTCACCAGGTTGGTGACGAACTCGCCGGTGTCACGGATGTTGATGAAGGTGTCCTTCAGCGTGACGCCGTCCGACTTCGGCTGCAGCGTGATCGAGACCATGGGTGGCTTCCTGCCGACGGCGGTGAAGAAGGAGATGGGCGCGAGGTTGGCCACGCCCTCGGTCGACACCGTGCTGACCCAGGCCAGGGCGCGCGGGATGATGCTTCCGATCAGCAGTTTGTACGCGTGGGTGGCGTCGAGTTCCGCAGCGTCAATGATCATCGTCAGACCTCCATCGGTGGGGACGCGGCATGGGAACAGCGCTGCGCGCCGTACGACCACTGCCGGGAGAACGGCTCATGGGTGGCGCCGGAGAGGGGGCGCCGCACCTCAAGCTCCCGTTGGAAATAAGCGTATGCCTATTGGCTATGTCGCGCAAGGCGGACATTACGGCACTTCTCCGCGCGGCGATGGGGGCTTGCTAGAACATAGCTGTACCGTGTTTGCTTCTGGCGAAAGTGTGGTGGCGCCTGCTGTGGCGACGCCCGGAGAGGAGTTGGCCGCCCCCTATGACGTCGTCCTGCTGGCGGTCAAGGCCACCGGGCTCGAGCAGGCCGTCGACGACATGGCGGCCGCGGTCGGTCCGCACTCCCTCGTCGTCCCCTTCCTCAACGGGGTCCGGCACGTCGACGTCCTGGCCGCACGCTTCGGCGACCAGGCCGTCCTGGGCGGTGTGTCGAAGGTGGCGACCACCCTCGACGCCCAAGGGGACATCGTCCGCCTCGCCCCCTTGCAGGACCTGTGCTACGGAGCCCGGCGCAACACTGCCCCGGCGCGGCTGGACGAGGTGCACCGCGCGCTCAGTGGTGCCGGGTTCACGACCGGCCTGTCCGACGACATCGACGCGGAGATGTGGGCCAAGTGGGTTTTCATCGCCGCCCTCGGCGCGGTGACCTGCCTCATGCGCGGCTCGGTCGGCGAGGTCGCGGCCGTTCCCGGCGGGACGGCGTTCGCCCGGCAAGTGGTCGACGAGTGCGCCTCCGTCGCCGCCGCGGCCGGCTACCCCGTGCCCGCACCGGCCCTGCGGCAGACGCTGGCGACCGTAACCGAGGCGGGCTCGCCGCTCACCTCGTCCCTGTACCGCGATGTGACGGGCAACCGCAGTGCCGAGACCGAGCACATCTACGGAGACCTGGTCCTGCGCGCCGACCGGCTCGGGCTCACCGTTCCACTGCTCGATCTGGTCGTCATGCATCTGCGCCTGCACCAGAACCGCATCGAGGGCGCCCGCCTCACCTGAGCAGGGCGAGTGCTTCCGGAGCCCGTGGAGCGGCCCGCCGCGGTGCGGCGATCAGGCCGGGGGCGGGCGCAGGGTTTCCGGAACACGTTCCGCGCCACCGGGGAGACGGGCCGTCGACAACGTGAGTGCATCCGGGTCGTCGGCGACCGAATCCAGGATCGTCGGGTCCTCGGACGTCGCGACTGGCGCCCGTGGCGCCGCGCTGTCGCCACGACGGCTTCTCCCGGTCACTTTCCCAGGAGCCCGACCGCTCCGTACCACACCGGACCCGGGTTGAGCAGATCCGGGTAGAGCCCTGTCATCCCGTCGAAGAACTCGCGGGCGGTCGGGTTTTCGTCGAGCAGTCGGACGGCGTCCAGCAGGTACTGCCGGGTCCGGTCGAGAATGGCGGGATCGTCCGGCAGGTCTTTGTTCTTGTGGCCGGCCACGACCGAGCGCGGCTCGAGCGCGGCGACGCGATCGATGGCCGCAAGCCATTTCTGCAGGCCGCCATTGCCGCCTTCGAGGATGTACTGGTGCACCCCGTTGTAGGCGACGTCGCCGGCGACTACGAGACCGATGGACGGTACGTGCAGAACGGACGTCTGGTCGGTGTCCGTGTGCCCGACCTCGACGGCCTGGACGAGGTTGCGCTCCAGCCGGAAGCCGTCGGCGGGAATGGGCTGGGCCAGAACCGGGCTGTCGGGGATCAGGCCGGGAAAGCGTTTGTCCCACATCTGTTCACGCCCGTCGGTGGCCTGCTGGCGCATGACCTCGATGGTGTCGCGGGTCGCGTAGACGGTGACGCCGTGGAATCGCTTCACGAGTTCCGCGGTGCCGAACCAGTGATCGCCGTGCCCGTGGGTGGAGTAGATGTGGGTCAGACGCCTGCCGGACCGCTCGACCCAGTCACCGACCTGTTCGGTCTGGTCACTGGTGAAAGGCGGATCGACCAGGACGGCGTCCTCTTCCCCGAAGATCAGCGTCGAGGTCAGCGGTGAGGAAACGAGCCGGTCGCCGTTCGGCAGACGTTCCTCGCCGGCCCGGGGTGTGCCGTCCGAGACGAAGGTCTCGTACGTCAGAGAGCTGGGCGCGGATGCGGTCATGATGACTCCTTCCTGGGGGGCGACGTGCGGCCCGCGCGGTCGTCCGGTCACGTACCTGCGGCGGCGGACCGCTTGCGCAGTGGAATTCAATGCCTGCACAGCGACGACCCAAGTGACATAATCATACGCTGATTGACTCTGTCGTTGAGTCGAGTTACTTTCGACTGGAGAAGTACGACAGGCCAGGCAGCATTCACAGGTACCGACATGTGGGTGGTCGCCCATCACGGCCACACTGATCACGGGCGAGCGCGACGCGGTGCTGGTCGACGCGCTGATGACTGCCGAGCAGGCCGACCGGCTGGCCGACTGGGTTGCGGCGAGCGGCATGAACCTCACCACGGTCTTCGTGACGCACGGGCACGGTGACCACTGGTTCGGGCTGGGCACCCTTCTTGAGCGCTTCCCGGGGGCGCGCGCAGTGGCAACGCCGGCGGTGGTGGAGCAGATGAAGAAGCAGACGGCGCCGGAGTTCGTCGCGTCGTTCTGGGACAAGCGCTTCCCCGGCCAGATCCCGGACAGGCTCGTGGCCGCGGAGCCGCTGGCCGGTGATCGGTTGGAGCTGGAGGGTCACGACCTCGTCGTCGTGGGACTCGGACACACGGACACCGATGACACCACCTGTCTGCACGTGCCGTCGATCGGCTTGGTCGTGGCCGGAGACGCCGTCTACAACGATGTGCGCCTCTACCTCGCCGAATCACCCGCGGAGGGCCGCCGAGCCTGGCTGGACGCGCTCGACACCATCGCCGCGCTGGAGCCGGAAGCGGTGGTCGCGGGACACAAGAACCCCGACCGTCCTGATGACCCGAAGGCAATCGCCGACACCCGGCGCTACATCCACGACTTCGAGGCGGTCGCAGAGCGCACCACGACCACGCTCGACCTTTACCGAGGCATGTTGGAACTGCATCCCGGCCGGGTCAACCGGGGCGCACTGTGGGGCTCGGCGAGGTCCGCCAAGGGCTGAGCGGCCGGGCCTGGCCGCCCGGTCCCGCAGTGGTCGGGGCGCCCGGGGCGAGGAGGCGTCAGCTGAGTGCATATCCGACGTCCAGATGCTTCTGTTCGGGACTCGCCCAAGCAGCGCGGCCTGCGTGGGCGAACCGGCCGGACCCCACCTGGAACTTCGGGAAGCTGGCCCTCGTCATGTGGAGAGTTACACTTCCAAACGTAATAAGTGAATAGGCTATGGGCATGTTGCCGTAGCTGCCGTCATCGAAAGAGGTCCGCGAATGTCCTGGACTGCGACAGCCCGATACGGCCTGGAGCCCGCCCCGGGCGGGCTGGCCTTCGTGCAGGACCTGCTCAACACACTGTCCGCCGGAAAGCCCCGGGAGCCCGACCTTCTGGAGACCGTTGAGGGCGCCCGTGCTTGGCTTGACCAGGCATTGAAGAGCTGGAGTGGCGCGACCCACCGGCCCGCACCCGGCATCGAACTGACAGCCGAGGACCTGCAGGGCCTCCGCGACTTCCGTCATGACCTGGGCCAGAGCCTCCACGGACAGCCCGGTGACTCGGCGGCGGAGCCCGGCCCGGCGGCTTCGCTGATGACCTTGCCCACCGGTCTGCGGCTCGACGAAGACGGGGCCATCTACGCTGAGCCCCGGGGCACGGGATGGCGGCAGGCTGCGTCGCTCGCGCTCATCGAGGCCTACGAGGCACAGTGCACCGATACGCTGCGCCGCCTGAAGTCTTGCCGAAACACGCGCTGCCTGACCGCCTTCTACGACCGCTCCCGCAACAACAGTGGCGTCTGGCACGACGTCCACGTCTGCGGCAACGCGGCCAACCTGCGCAACTATCGTGCGCGCAAGCGGGCCGGCGCCGACCAGGCCTGACAGTCGACTGTCCGGCGCGGTCCTCGCCGTTGTGCCTCGGTTGTCGGCGCGTGTCGTTTGTCGCACGATCTTGCCGTCCGGGTAGGGGCAGCCATCAAGGGCGGATGAGGACGGAGCCGATCTTGCCGGGCCGTACCGCGTGCTCCACGGCATCGGCCAGCTCGCCGAGGGGGTACGTGGCGGCCACGTCGAACTGGTCCTTGAGCGTCAGCGCGATCTGCGTCGCGGCAGCCACGTCGGATGCCCGCCTCTCGGGGGAGGCCTCGTACAGCCACCGGCCCAGGGTCGCGCCGCGCAGCGTCAGTGACTTGTGCAGCAGCGTCGACGCGTGCACCGAGATCGGCTCCTCGGCGAGCTCCCCGTAGCTGACCAGTTTCCCGCCCGGCGCCAACAGGTCCAGAAGGCCTTCAGTCAGCTTCCCGCCGACCGGGTCGAAGGCCACACTGACCGGGCGGCCGCCGGCTGCCCTGCGGACCTCGTCGGCCCAGCCGGCATGTTCTGTCGCCACGACCGGGACGTCCGGGAACCGTTTGCGCATCTCGGCGGCGCCGCGCTCGCTGCGGACGACGTTGACCAGGCCCATGTTGTGGAACTGGCACACACCCGTGACCAGCCGCCCGACCGACGAGCCCGCGGCCGTCTGCACCAGAACACCGTCGTATCCGAAGGCCAGGTGCTCCTGCGCCTGCCGCCGCAGCATCACCGCGGTGAGTGGGTTCACCCGCATCTGCGCGGCGACCTCGTCCGGCAGCTCGTCCGGCACGGGGACGATCATCTCGGCGTCCGCCAGGATCCACTGCGACCATCCCCCCGGCAGGGGAAAGACCGCCACGCGGCCACCGACCTCGACGCCCGGTGCCCGTGCGTACCCGGGCCGATGGCCTCCACCACGCCGGTCGCTTCCGCGCCCACCGGAACCGGCTCCGCAGCCGTCCCGGGGTAGGACTCGACGGCGAGGAGATCACCACGGTGCACCGGGAGGGCCATGGTGCGGATGAGGACCTGACCGCGCACGGGTGCTTCCGGGTCGGTCAGGCGCAGGCGGTGAGCTTCTTTCGGGCAGCGACAGCCTGCTGTTGGACAAAGGCGTCTGAGTCGCGAGCGAGCACGTCCAGGACTGCCAAGCTCGCCGGTTCAGGACCTGGGAACCGGCTCAGGGCGATGGCGACCCAGGCCCGTACCCGCGCGCTGTCGTCCTTGGCGAGGCGGCGGATCGCCGACAGGGTCCTGGGCTGTCGGGCGAAGCCGAGGGAGCACAGGGCGTTCACTCGTACCTGGGGGCTGAGGTCCACGAGCAGGGCCGTCAGCAGATCGACGGCCTGGGGTGTGGTCTTCGTGTGGCTGCCGATGGTTCCCACCGCCACGCTGCGGACTCTGTCGTCCGGATCTTGGACGGCGCCGGCCAGGAGATCGAGGTCGCTCGGTTCGGGAACGAAGCCGAGCAGCCACAGCGCTGCCCTGCGCAGGTCCGGGTCGGGGCCCGCAGCCCATGGCAGGACGATGCTGCGCGCACAAGCGCGGTCCTGGTGAGCGAAGTCGGTCAGTATCGCCGACAGGGAGTCCTGGTCGTCGCCCAGATCGTGGGCGAAGGCCCGCAGCAGCTCGGGGAGGGCTTTGGAGCCGGCTGTCGCGGCCAGAATGTTGCAGAGCACGTGGCGTCCGTACGAGTTCCCGGCGTCCACCGCGGCGGCAAGGTGCTTTTGCAGGCGTGGGATCAGGCCTGTGTCTCGAGCGGCCACCAGTTCGTCTTCCAGGTCTGCGATCTGGTCCAGGTCGGAGTCGGGGTCCGCCAGCGCGGCAGCAAGGGTGTCGAGCTGTGTGGCAGTTTTGCTCACGAGGTGGCCCTCCAGCGGGGGGCGTCGTCGTCGGGCCGATCGGAGCTGGCGAAGTGGAACGGCACGTCGAACTGCTCGGCCAGGGCACGACCGACCGTCTCCGCTTCCTGCGCTTCGGGCCATGGCGGGACTTCGCCGTTGAACAGTCGCAGGTCACTGCCGTGCCGGATGGTGGCGAGCCGGTGCTCGGCAGCCGGGACGTCTGTGAGCGCCATCAGGTCCACGCACCAGCCCTCGGTGTCACCGTCCCACAGCGCCTCGATGGCCACCGTCCGGCCGGGCAACGTCTGGATCTTCTCCGTGAGCGTCACCAGGTTCAGCGGCGGGGTCGGATATCCCTCGAACCGTCGGCCCAGCTCCCGGTAGCGCTCTGCCACCACATCGAGCGTTTCATACAGGCCCGGCCTGGATTCGGCTCGGAACGCCTCACGCACGCGGGCGACTGCCGCGATCCGGTGGTCCCGCTGGATCAGACCGTCCACAACGGAGCGTTCGGCGGCCGACAGCGAGGCCCAGATCGGGGAGTCCATGACCGTATTCAAGCCGTACCGTCTACGCGCCCCCAACTCGGGTCGCCCTAGGACCTGTCCGTGCTTGAGGACGTTGCGCCGGTCCGCCGGGAGAAGACGCTCATCGCCCTGCAGCGGTCGAAGGGTTGAAGAGCAAGTCGAGTGAGTGTTCGAGGTCCTGGTCTCTGACGTGTCGTCGGCGGAGTGGTTGGGTGTATGTGCCGGGGAGGACGGATCAGATCGACGGCGGCCACGCCGGGCTCCGCGCGATGGACATCGGGCAGTTTGGTCAACAACTGGCCGGCGGTACCGGATTCGACGGCGAGGACACGGCCTCTACATGACCGCCTGGATCGGGAATCGCCGGGCGTGGGCGCGGCCTTCGGCTGATTCTGTGCTCCGACCAAGGACGCACTGACCAGCACGAAGACCGCGCGGGGACGAGCAGTTCGAGCAACGTGACTCAGACCAGTTCGGGTTGCGGTGTCGGTTGCCGCGTTGGTGCGGCCTTCGGATCCCACAGTCTGGTGGTCCGCACGTAGAGGTGGATTACCGAGGTCATCGCCAGAATGAGAAGTGGTCCAAACACCCACGGATGTCCGGCCATCTCCATCGGCAGATAGCGATAGGACAGCAAGAGTGCGGCGAAGACCGTTGCACTGTAGGTGACCAGCTGGATTCCTGACCTGTCCCAGCCACGGTCGAGCGAGCGCAGCGCTGACTCTATCGTGAGCGTGAACACCACGCCGGCAACGATATCCGAGCCGTAGTGGTAGCCGAATCCCAGTGTTGCGCCGAGCGTGGCTATCAGCCAGAACGCACCTGCGAATCGCAGAATTCGTGGGCCCCTGCGGGAGTGAATGAAGATCGCGGTAGCCCACGCTGTGTGCAGGCTGGGCATGCAGTTGCGTGGGGTGATCTCGTCGAACGGCATGTGGTGCGGGGTGATGATCGGCGGCGCCGTGTTCGGCCATATGTTGCTCACCGCCCAGTGCCCGCCGTCAGCGCCGTAGGCGAAGACCGGGCCGACCACCGGGAAGATCATGTAGATGCCCGGCCCGAGGAGGCCGATGACCAGAAACGTGCGTACCAGATGATGGCGCGGGAAGCGGCGCTCGACCGCCACGTCACGTAGCTGGTACATCGCGACGATGACCGCGGCCATCGCCAGCTGAACGTAGACGTAGTCGAGGACATGGGCGCCGATCGGGCCGGTGGCAGCGACCATCCGGCCCACCACCCACGAGGGGTTGCCCAGCGCGTGATCGGCGGTTGCCACGTACTGGTCGAGCACAGCCGGGCGGGTCTTCGACGTGATGAGTAGCCAGGTGTCGCCGGTCTTGCGGCCGGTCACCAGCAGCAGGCCCAGCCCGACAGCCTTGAGCAGCAGAACACGTTCCCGGCCTGTGCGGCGCGTGACGGCGATGACGGCACAGCCCAAAATCACCCACAACGCGCCGTTGCCGAAGGGGTGGCCGGTGGTCACCTCGGCGTCGACCGACCACCGCACCAGAAAGATGGCGACGTCGATACCGATCGCGACCCCAGCTGCGATGAACCGTTGCCGCCAAGTGAGCACCACCATCATCAACGCCATACCGGCGTACAGCAGGAAACCCGACTTGGGGGCGAATATCACCTCTCGTGCCTGGTTGGTGATCGGCCCCGGTAGGCCGTAGCGACGAGCGGCGATCTCCAGTGCGATGAGGAATCCGAGGGTCGCCACACCTGCCGCGGTCCACAGCATCGCCCGTGGTTGACGCCACGCGGCGAACGTATTTCTCCAGTTTATTCGCGAAAACACCCGCGATGCTCTAGGTATCAAGTGTTTGGCCGATTTGCTAGACGTTGGTTGAATAGGTCACCCTTTATGCCGGATAGCACGGTTTTCCGGTGAAGGGCAGGCGATCAGGGCACTCGTTGTGAGTTCGAGCATGCTATCCGAGCGGTGATGGTGGGCTCCGCTGGTCACGGGTGGTCCGAAGGCCGGTCGATCGATCCTGCGCTCGATGGCGGGCATCGAGGGCGTCACCGGACTACCCAATGGCTCTCAGTGGCGATCGGTGGCTCTCAAGCGTGTGTGCTCATCGGGACGGTGATGGCGAAGAAGGTGCGCCAAGGGCCGGTGCCGTCGAGGCGGGCGGCCTGCTTGATGCCGGGCGGGGTCGAGCGGAAGAGGGTATGGAACTTTGGCGTGGACGTCGGTCTGGTCGGTGCGACGGGTGAGGGCGAGGAGGGAAGACGGCGCGGCGACCGCCTCGGCGGAGCGGTCGTCGGCCAGATGGGCCCGCGCCGCCCCGTCGAGTGAGCGGGCCAAGCCGGACCGAGCGGCAGCGAGGGTGGACGCGAGGGCGGACGCGTGCGGTGCTGCTTCGGCGCCTCCCGCCACGTCCTCCAGGACCGACTCCGACTCCTCGTGGCAGGCGACGGCCATCGCGTGGTCGCCGCTACGACGGAGGGCGCGCCCGAGGACTCGCAGGCGGCGGGCGGTCAGGGCGTGGTAGGTGGGTCAGTCGGACTCGGCCAGGCGCCGGGTGAGCGCCACCGACTCGCGGGCGACGGTGACCGCGCCGTCGAAGTCGCCGTCGCTCTGTCGGCACAGGCTCAAGTAGGCCGGGACGCGGGCGAGTTCCGGCTCGTGCAGGCTAGGGTTGCGGCACGCCGGCGGACGGCGGCGCTGCGCTCGGTCGCCCGCACGCTCCCGGCGGGTGCTCAACTCCTCGGCGCGCTCCTCCAGTTCGCCCAGCACGCGCGCCCGCACCAGGGAGACGCGCACCAACGCCCGCTCCCGGCGCGTGGGCGCCGGACGGTGGTACGCCGCCACGCGCTTCCCGGTCGACACCAGCGCCTCGTCCCGTCGGCCCAGGCCGAACCGCGGCTGTGCCCGCAGATGCGGCAGGGACGCCGGTCGCGCCGGTGACCACCGTACGTCCGGCACGGTCGGCGCCGCCTCCGCCCAGGCCGGCCGACTCCTCGGCAACGGCGGCAGTGCGCGCACCAACCCCATCCGTTCCGCCCCCTCTTGGACCGTCAATCAAGCGTGACCGCCACCGGCCGGAGTCTGACCGAACCGGGCCCGCTCACCGATCAGCCGCGACCCCGACGACTCCGAACGGTGGCCCAGGCACGGCCGAGAGGTCTAGAGTGGGAACAAAGTGGTTGAATGGCGGACGGAGTATCCCATGAGTGCACCTGAGCCCCTGGACCTCGCGGCGATCGAGGCGGAACGTACGCGCATCCGCGACACGCATCTGGCCTCGGACCGGCCGGCCAGTTCGGCGCGCGGAGTGCACCACGTGGCGCTGCTCTCCGCGGACGTCGAGCGGACCGTCCGCTTCTACCAGGGCATCCTGGAGTTCCCGCTCACCGAGGTGATCGAGAACCGCGACTACAAGGGTTCCACCCACTTCTTCTTCGACGTCGGCAACGGCAATCTGCTGGCCTTCTTCGACTTCCCCGGCCTCGACCTCGGCCCCTACGCCGAGGTGCTCGGCGGACTGCACCACCTGGCCATCTCGGTCGACCCCACCACCTGGCAGCGGCTGCGCGAACGGCTCGGCGCCGCCGGGGTCGACTACGAGGAGGAGAGCGGTACTTCGCTCTACTTCCGTGATCCCGACGGCGCCCGCGTCGAACTCCTCGCCGAGTCGCTCGGCGAGATGTACGGCAACTCCGTGCTCTGACAGCGCGGCGAGTCAGCGCAGCGTTTCCACCCAGTTCGCCGGTACCCGCCCCGCAGGACCCGGTACCGGCTGGTCCTCGGGGTGGCACACCGGGGGAGCGAGTTCCGGGCCCGACTCGTACATCTCGGACGTGTCGTAGTTCCAGAACCAGGCCTCGCCGGGTTCGAAGCTGCGGATGATGGGATGGCCGGTGCTCTGCGCGTGCGCCGTGGCGTGCTTGGCGGGCGAATCGTCGCAACAGCCGATGTGGCCGCACTGCGTACAGCGACGCAGATGGAACCACCAGCCGCCGACGGCGTCGCAGTCCCCGCACCCCGTACCGCTCGGTGGGACGCTCGGGTCGATTCCGGCGGGATGGGTCATGAAGGCTCCTCGGGTATTTCGGTGTCCGCGGCGGTCAGGGGAAGACGGACCAGGAAACGAGTGTCGCCCGGGACGGACTGCACCTGAAGACTCCCGTGGTGCTTGTTGACGACGATCCGCCACGAGATGTCCAGACCGAGCCCGGTGCCCTCACCCACCGGCTTGGTGGTGAAGAACGGGTCGAAGATGCGGTCGCGGATCTCGGGCGGTACCCCGGGACCGGTGTCGCGGAACTCGACGAGCAGATCGTCGTGATCGAGCGCGGTGCGCACGGTCAGGGTCCCCTCGCCGTCCATCGCCGAGACGGCGTTGTCGATGAGGTTCGTCCACACCTGGTTCAACTCGCCCGGATATGCGGGGATCTTGGGCAGCGTACGGTCGAACTCCTTGACGAGCTTGACGCCGGAGCCGATCTTCCCGGAGAGCATCATCAGCGTGCTGCCCAGCAGTTCGTGGACGTCGACGACCTGATAGGGCGCCCGGTCCAGCTGCGAGTACTGCTTGGCCGCCTCCACGAGGCGCGAGATACGGGTCGTGGAGTCCTCGATCTCGTTCATGAGGAGCTCGGTCTCCACGGTGTAGTTCAGCCAGTGGACCGCGCCCTGGAGCGTCTCCTCGTCCACGGCCGCCGCGACCTGGTCCAGCCAGTCCGTGTCGAGCCCCGCCTGCACGAACGTCGGCGCGATCTGCCAGCCGCCCGTGATGTCGTGGTCGTCCATCCAGTCGGCGAGCGCGTCCTCCCGGTCGGAGGCCTCCAGCGGGCTCAGCGGCGTGGCCTTGGCGACCTGCTCGGCGGTCCGCTCCTGGATCTCCATGAGGGTTTCCAGGGTGTCGCGCTCGAACGGGCCCGCGGCGATCGCGCCGAGCTTCCGCCGCATCTTCGCGACCCGCTCACGCAGCGCGGAGGTGGCCCGGACCGCCGCCGCGGCCGGATTGTTGAGCTCGTGGGTCAGCCCGGCCGACAGCGAACCGAGTGCCAGCAGTCGTTCGCGCTGCCCGATGGTCCGCTGGGTGTTCTGGGTGCCGAAGAACAGCCCTTCCAGCAGATGTACGGCCATGGGGAACCAGTCCCGCATGATCGAGGAGAAGGTCTCGGCAGGCAGGATGAAGAACCGGGAGGGCACCGTGACGCGCACGGAGCCCATGTAGCGCGCCTGATCCGGGCCGCCCACATAGGCCTGGGTGGCCCCCGCGTACACCCCGCGCTGGGAGCTGCGGGTGGTCTCCACGTCGTCGCCGCCGACGCGGCGTGACATCACGAGAGTGCCTTCGAGGAGCACGAAGAAGCAGGTGGCCGGCTCGCCCTCGGTGTAGACGGGACCGGGGTCGAACTCCTCGACCCGGCCTTCCCTGCACAGCCGCTCCAGCTGGTCCGCGTCCAGCTTCTCGAAGAGGAACAGCGTGCTGAGCTCCGCCATGTCGCACGGCATCGGCCGCCCGCTCACGACTGCTCCAGATAACGGTGGACGAGCATGACGGCCATGGCTCCCTCTCCGACCGCGGAAGCGACCCGCTTCGCGGACTCCGCACGCGCGTCCCCGGCCACGAACACGCCGGGAATGTTGGTCTCCAGGTGGTAGGGCGGCCGGTCCAGCTCCCAGCCCTTGGGCGGCTGCCCGTCGGGGGTCATGTCCGGCCCCGCCGGGATGAATCCGCATCCGTCCCGCACCACCGTTCCCTCCAGCCAGTCGGTGAGCGGGGCCGCGCCGATGAACACGAACATCCACTGCGCGTCGACGAGTTCGGTGTGCCCGCTCGTCACGTCCCGCAGGGTGAGCTGCTCCAGATGGTCCGAGCCATGCGCGGAGTCCACGACCGTGCCGGTCCGCACCGAGATGTTGGGCGCTTCCTCGATCTGCTGGATCAGATAGTGCGACATCGAGGCGGCCAACGACGTCCCGCGTACGAGGAGGGTGACCGACTTGGCGCCCCGCGACAGGTACATGGCAGCCTGCCCGGCCGAGTTCGCCCCGCCCACGATGTACACGTCGTGGCCCTGGCAGGCGGCCGCCTCGGTCAGCGCCGAACCGTAGAAGACCCCGCATCCGGTGAGATCCGCCAGGCCGGGTGCCTCCAGCTGCCGGTACGACACGCCGGTCGCCAGAATCACCGCGTGCGCGGAGATCGCCGAGCCGTCCGAGAAGCGGATGGTGCGGGACGCTCCGGTGACCTCGAGGCCGGTCACCTCGCGCGCGGTGAGGATCTCGGCGCCGAACTTCGCCGCCTGCCGGCGCGCCCGGTCGGTGAGCTGGCCCCCGGACACCCCGTCCGGGAAGCCGAGGTAGTTCTCGATGCGCGAGCTCTGCCCGGCCTGCCCGCCGGTGGCCGACCGCTCCACGAGCACGGTCCGCAGCCCCTCGGACGCCCCGTAGACTGCCGCTCCGAGTCCGGCCGGACCGCCGCCGATGACGACGAGGTCGTAGAACTCCGACGTCGGCGTCGTGGCCAGCCCGACCTTCGCCGCGAGATCCGGGTCGGCGGGCTCGATCAGTGGCGTGCCGTCCGGTGTGATCACCAGCGGCAGTCGCTCCCCGTCCTGGCCGGCGGCGGACAGCAGCCGCTGCCCTTCCGGCGTGTCGGACGAGTACCAGCGGTAGGGCACCTGGTTGCGGGCCAGGAACTCCCGTACGTCCGACGAGCGCGCCGACCACCGGTGTCCGACCACCTTGCAGGTCGGCACGGGCCGGTAGTCGCTGGTCCGCCAGGCGTCCAGAAGATCGTCGAGGACCGGGTAGAGCTTCTCCTCCGGCGGATCCCACGGCTTGAGCAGATAGTGGTCCAGATCGATCACGTTGATCGCGTCGATCGCCGCGTTCGTGTCCGCGTACGCGGTCAGCAGCACCCGGCGCGCGCCCGGGTACACGTCGAGGGCCTGCTCAAGGAACTCGATGCCGTTCATCTGCGGCATCCGGTAGTCGGCGAGGATCACCGCCACCTGGTCACCCCGCAGCTTCAGCTCCCGGAGCGCGTCCAGCGCGGTCTCCCCGGACTCCGCGCGCACGATCCGGTGCGACTCGCCGTAGCGGCGCCTGAGGTCGCGCGCCACGGCGCGCGACACCCCGGGATCGTCATCCACGGTCAGAATGACGGTCCGCGCTGTACTGGCGGCCTGTGCCATACGTCTCCCACCCCGAGCGGATCAGTGTCGTCCCGGCCGATGCCTACGCCGGGCGACGCCGCACGGCCGGTACACGCTCAATCGTAAGTACGATCGCTCGCCGCCGCTCAGGAACTGTCCGGAGCAGGTCGCTCACGCGGGCCCGGTGGGGCCTCGGCCGGTGGCAGCAGGGACTCCCGCGTCTTGGGGAGAATGTTGGTGACGTAGTCCTCCACGGCGGTGTCCAGGCCGATGTCGTGCTGGGCCTGCTCGGACAGGTACCAGCGGTGTTCGAGCAGCTCGTGGTAGATCTCCGCGGGGTCCATGGAGCCGCGCAGGTCCAGCGGCACCGCCCGGACGGTCGGCCGGAACACGTCCCGCACCCAGCGGTGGGCGAGGACCTCCGGGCGGGCGGCCAGGGGGTCGCCGGGCGCGTAGTCGTCCTGGGTGGCCATCCAGCTCTCCAGGTCGTTCAGGAGCCGGCGTGCCTGGTTCTCCTCGGCGTCGAGTCCGGTCAGCCGTAGCAGTTGGCGCTGGTGATGGCCCGCGTCGACGACCTTGGGCACGAAGGTCACCGTGTCCCCGTTGGAGGAGTGCGCGATCTGCATCTCGGCGACATCGAAACCGAGGTCGTTGAGGCGCCGGATCCGGCGGTCGATGTAGTGGTGCTTGCCCGCCGGGTAGACGGACGTGCGGGTCAGCTCCTCCCACAGGCTCTGGTAGCGCGCGCAGATCTCCGTGCCGAACTCGATCGGGTCGACGGAGGGGTGCAGGGCCCCGGACGCCTCCAGGTCCAGCAGCTCCCCACTGATGTTCACACGGGCGAGATCGAGGTCGTACTCCCGCTGCCCACTGCTCAGTTGCGGGTGCAGCTCCCCGGTCTCGGCATCGACGAGATACGCCGCGTACGCTCCGGCGTCGCGCCTGAACAGCGTGTTCGACAGCGAGCAGTCGCCCCATGCGAACCCCGCCAGATGCAGCCGCACCAGCAGCACGGCCAGCGCGTCCATCAGGCGGTGCATGGTGGCGGGCCGCATGGTCGTCTCGAACATCGACCGGTACGGCATCGAGCCGCCGAGGTGCCGGGTGATGAGGACGGGCTCCAGCGGTCCGCCCTCGCCGTCGGTGCGCCCGGTGACCACGGCCAGCGGGTCCACGGCGGGGATGGAGAGCCGGTCCAGGCTGCGCAGCAGCTCGTACTCGCGCAGGGCGGGCCGCTCGGCGAGCTCCTTGACGGCCACGACCTCGGTTCCGGCGCGCGCGTAGCGCACCACGTGGCGTGAGATGCCGCGCGGCAGGGGGACCAGGTAGTGCTCCGGCCACTCCTCCAGCGGCAGCTGCCAGGGCAGTTCGAGCAGGAGCGCGGGGTGCTCCGGGTTGGTGGCGCTGATCTGCAAAGCCATCGACGGGCTGCCCTCACCTCGGGGTCGAGCGTGTATCTGACCCCAGCATCTATGAATGATCCCCGAGGCGGAAGACACGGCGGGCGTTGCCCGACAGGAACAGCTCGGTCGTCTCCTCGTCGAGACGCAGGTCAGGAAGGTGCTCGAGGGCCTGACTCGGCGCGATCATGGGGTAGTTGGAGCCGAAGAGGACCTTGCGCCGTCCCCGCCCGCGCAGATAGTCGACCAGCTCGGTCGGGTAGCGGCGGGCGGTGTAGGCGCTGGTGTCGATGTGGACGTTGGCGTGCTTGTCGGCCACCGAGATCATCTCAGTGGTCCACGGGTAGCCGATGTGCCCGCAGACGATGGTCAGTTCGGGGAAGTCCAGCGCGACCTGGTCGATGTACGGAATCGGCCGGCCCGTCTCGGAGGGGCGCAGCGGTCCGGTGTGTCCGACCTGGGTGCAGAACGGGATGCCCAGCTCGACGCAGGCGGTGTACAGCGGGTAGTAGAGCCTGTCGGTGGGCGGCAGCTGCCACAAGCCACGGCACGATCCTGAGCGCCACGAAGCCCAGCTCCTGGACGGCCCGCCGCAGCTCCCGCACGGCCGCGACGGGCTTGGTCAGGTCCGCGCCCGCCACCCCGCGCAGCCGCCGCTCGTGGCCAAGCGATTGCTCATCCCGACCCTAGTAGGGCTTTGTTAGGTCCTGTGGTGGGGTTCGGGTGTGGGGGCGGGGTGGCCGCATATCGAGCAGGCGCCGGTCCAGGTGGCCAGGATCTTCTGTAACGCGCGCAGAACCGCGTAGAGGGTCAGGCCGGCGCAGGGACTTTTGGGTCGAGGCGGAGCATGGTGCAGAAGGCCTGGGCGAGGGCGGCCAGGGTCACGTGCCGGTGCCAGCCGAGGTAGCTGCGGCCTTCGAAGTGGTCCAGGCCGAGGCCGTCCTTGAGCTCACGGTAGTCGTGCTCGACCCGCCAGCGGATCTTGGCGATACGGACGAGTTCGCGTAGCGGGGTGCCGGCGGGCAGGGTGGAGAGCCAGTAGTCGGTGGGCTCGGCGGCGCCGGGTGGCCATTCGGCCAGCAGCCAGCACTCGGGCAGACTGCCGTCCAGGTCACGGGGGATGTCGCGGTTGGCCGGGCGCACGCGCATGGCCACGAAGCGCGAGCGCATGTCGGCCCGTGGGTTGCGCGGACCGCTCTTGGTGCCCTGGCGCCAGGTGACGGTGCGGGCGGCGCCCCGCCCGGCGGCCAGGACGAGGTCACGCAGGGTGCTGTGCGGCATCGGGTAGGCGGGCCGGGGCGGGCGGCCGCGGCCGCTGTAGGGCGGACGCTCGGGCAACGCCTCACCGGGGTAGGCGGTGGTGGTTCCTTTGACGGCGACCGCGTAGGCGAGACCGCGTTCGGTCAGGCCCAGGCGGAAGCCGGTGGCATCGCCGTAACCGGCATCGGCGACCACCGGCAGACCGGGCAGTTCCCACTGGCCGCGGACCTCGTCGAGCATCTCCAGCGCCTGGCGCCACTTCTCCTTGTGGCGGACCTGGTCGGGGATGCCCGCCCGCTGGCGGCGTCGGCGGATCGCCTCGGCCAGCAGCGGGTCGTCCCCGGATGCGGCGTCGTCCCAGCTGTCGGGGATGAACAGCCGCCAGTTGACGGCCGCTGAGGCGTGGTCGCTGACCAAGTTGACACTGACCGCTATCTGGCAGTTTCCGCGCTTGCCCAAGGCGCCGCAGTACATCCGGGCCACCCCAGGGGAGTCGTACCCGTCCTTTGGGAAGCCCGTGTCGTCGATCGCATACGCCTCCGGGGTGATGTGCGCCGCTGCCCACCGCGAGACCCGGCGCCGCACCTCGACGTAGTCCCAGGTGGAGGAGGAGATGAACTGCTGCAGCTGCTGGTGGTCCACGCCCAGACGCTCGGCCATCGGCTGCATCGACTTGCGCTTGCCGTCCAGCATCAGCCCACGCACGTACAGCTCGCCCTTGGCCCGCTGGTCCCGGCGTTTCACCGTGCCGAGCATCTCGGCTGCGAACGCCTCCAAGCGGGGGCGGATCTCGTCCATCTCCTCAGGTGTCACACCTGACAGGACATCACGAGACTACCTCGGAACGATCAACCAGGGTACGTAACAAAGCCCTACTAGGGGGGTCCGCGCGCGGAGTCAGTACTTCATGGGAGAGGAAACCAGGGACGCGGGACTCGCGGCAGGGGCAAGCGCTTCGGTCAGACCTGTTGGCGCTTCACTCGCTGACCATGGCGTCGACGAGAGCCGTCAGCGCCGAGGTGAGCCGCGAGAATCCCGGGCCCGTGGGGCCTCCCGGTTCGGTCATGTACGTGTCCCGCCGGATCTCCACCATCAGGGCGGTGACCCGCGGATCCCTCTCGTAGTAGCGCAGCGGGACGTACGCGCCGGAGAACGGACTGTCGATCGCGACGCCGCTCAGGCTCGCGAACGCCTTCTCCGCGAGGGCGACCAGCTCGGGTGGGGTGTGAAAGGAGTCGGTCCCCAGACAGACCTGCGGTCGCGGACCGTCGCCGTGCAGTTCGTACGGCATCCGGGCCGCCGGATACGAGTGGACGTCGACGATCACCGCCCGCCCGGCGACGGCGAGCCGGTCCGCCACCGCCGCCGTCATGGCGGCCGCGTACGGGTGGAAGTAGCGGTCGATCAGTGGTCGCGGGTCGATTTCGGCGGACCGCAGAGGTGCGCGATGGGTCGTCCGTGTGTAGACGGCGCCCATCCCGACGGACAGCATCTCCTCCCGTTCGTCGGGAAAGCGTTCGGGATCGACCACCAGTCGGGACAGTCGGTTCACGAACCGCCACGGCGTGACCACGGCCGCACGCGCCGCGGCCGCGGCCAGCTCCGCGGTGTGCGCGTCCGTGATGTGGTTCAACTCCCGCTCCAGCGCCGCGTCGTCGAGCGCGATGCCGGCGCGCACCGGCGCCGGAATGCGTCGCGAGGAGTGCGGGACGTGCAGGATGACGGGGGAGTCGGGGGCACCGGGCAGGAGCTCGAAGGAGTCGGCCGCCCCGTCGGGACCGGGGGCACCGTGGGGTCCGGTAGCCCTGTCGGGACCGGGAGCCCCCTCGCCGTCAGGAGTGGCGTTGTGGTCAGGAGTCTGGTTCACGTGAGATTCCTATCGCAGCCCGGCTCCCGGCCGCGCGCATCAGTGCACTCCGCCACCGCCGTGGCGCGCGTAGTGCTCGATCAGGGCCGCCCGGGTCGTCTCCAGCCGGTGCGCGAGGATCGCGGCGATCGTCCGGGTCAGCGACAACTCCAGCGCCGGATCCTGCGCGCAGAGCGTGCGCACCTCCGCGGCATCGAACTCGTACGCGCGTACAGGACTGAACGCCTCGGCGCCGAAGTCCCAGTGGTGCGGCGGGAACAGCCATGACCAGCCGAGCAGATCGCCGGGACCCAGTGTCGCCACGGAAATGCGTCGCTCCCCGACGACCTTTTGGTACAGGGAGACCGTTCCGGAGCGGACCACCCAGAAGCGGTCCGCGGTTCCCCCTGCCTCGAAGATCTTTCCGTCCGCCGGGAAGGAGACCTCCCGGGCCAGGGACATCAGTCGTTCCCGATGGTCGGGGGCGAGGGCGGGCAGCAGCCGGAAAGCAGTGGGCATCGCGGACCTCCGTCGCACCGCCGCAGGGCCCCGTGGACGCGACGGCACATGTCGTACCGGTATATCCCGTCACCCTCCATTGGACCGGCAACCACGGAATTCGTCGCGCCGGGGGACCGGATCGAGGCCGTGCGCCCTTCCGCGGGCCGCTCAGGACAGCGGTTGTTCGGCCCAGATGACCTTCCCGGCCTGGGTGTAGCGGGTGCCCCACCGCTCGGCGAGCTGGGCGACGAGGAACAGGCCGCGCCCGCCCTCGTCCGTGGTGGCCGCGTACCGCAGGCGGGGTGAGGTGCTGCTGCTGTCGGAGACCTCGCAGATCAGACTGCGGTCACGCAGCACGCGGACCTGGATGGTGCCGCTCCCGTAGCGGATCGCGTTGGTGACCAGTTCGCTGAGGATCAGCTCGGTGGTGAACGCCATGTCGTCCAGGTCCCACTCCGCCAGCTGCCGGGTGACCGAGGCGCGTACCTCTGCGACGGCCGCCGGTTCGGACGGTACCTCCCACTCGGCGATGTGCTCGCCGCCGAGCGCGCGGGTGCCCGCGACGATCAGGGCGATGTCGTCGCTCGGCCGGGCCGGGAGCAGGGCGTCGAGGGCGGCCTGGCAGGTGTCCTCCGGTGACCGGTCGGTCCCCGCGAGGGCGGCGCGCAGGAGCTCGAGTCCCTCGTCGATGTCCCGTTCCCGGTGCTCGACGAGCCCGTCGGTGTAGAGCACCAGGCGGCTGCCCTCCTCCAGCTTGAGCTCCGCCGTCTCGAACGGCAGACCCCCGAGCCCCAGCGGGGGCCCGGCGGGCACGTCGGGAAACTCCACGCTGCCGTCGGGCCGGACCAGCGCCGGGGGCGGATGGCCGGCCCGGGCGACGGTGCAGAGCTGGGAGGTCGGGTCGTAGACGGCGTACAGGCAGGTGGCGCCGGTGATCGCGGCGCTGCTGTCCGCCGCCGCCTCGTCCTGGTCGATGCGGCCGACCAGCTCGTCGAGGAGCCCGAGGATCTCGTCGGGCGGCAGGTCCAGGGCGGAGAAGTTGTGGACGGCGGTTCGCAGGCGTCCCATCGTGGCCGCCGCGTGCAGTCCGTGGCCGACGACATCGCCTACGACGACCGCGACCCGGGCGCCGGACAGCGGCAGCACGTCGAACCAGTCCCCGCCCACTCCCGCCTGCGCCGGAAGGTAACGGTAGGCGATGTCCAGGGCGCTCTGCTCGGGGAGGTTGCGCGGCAGCAGACTGCGCTGCAGCGTCACGGCCATGGTGTGCTCGCGCGTGTAGCGGCGCGCGTTGTCGATGGAGACGGCGGCACGGGCGACCAGTTCCTCGGCGAGGGCCAGCTCCTCCTCGTCGAAGGGCTCGGGCTTCTGGGAGCGCCAGAAGTTGACGACGCCCATCACCAGGGGGCCCACCCGCAGGGGCACGGTGATCAGCGAGTGGATGCCGTAGTCCACGACCTGCGTCGTGCGTTCCAGGTCCTGGGCGAGCCAGCCGGGGGCCTCTTCGAGGTCGGGCTCGACGACGGCCTCGCCCGTGCGCAGGCTCCGGGCCTGGGGGGTGGAGGCGATGAAGCGGATCTTCTCGCCCACCGGGTAGAGCGGGGCGTCCTTGCGGATTCCGCTGCTCGCGGTACGGCGCAGCTCGGTGACCCCGTCGGGCTCCTGCCCGTTCAGAACGGCGTCCGCCAGGTCCACGGTCGTGAAGTCCGCGAACCGCGGAACGGCCACCTCCGCCAGCGTCTCGGCGGTGCGGGTCACGTCCAGGCTGGTACCGACGCCCACCCCGATGTCGTACAGGAGCTTGAGGCGCTCGCGGGCCACCTCGGCCCGGCCGGACAGCGCGCGCAGCTCGGTCGAGTCGCGCAGGGTGGCGACACTGCCGGGCGGGCCGCCCTGGAGGTCGGTGGGCCGCTGGTTGATGGCCAGCAGCCGGTCCCCGACCAGGTGCACCTCGTCGGTGGCCACCCGTCCCGAGGCCAGCAGCTCGGCGGTGTCCGCCTCGAGGCCGAGTTCCAGGACATGCCGGCCCTCGGCGTCGGAGGGCAGATCGAGCAGGCGCTGGGCCTCGTCGTTGGCGAGCAGCAGCCGTCCCTCGCCGCCGGCGATGATCACTCCCTCCCGCACGGCGTGCAGCACCGCGTCGTGGTGCTCGTACATCCGGGTCATCTCGTACGGGCCCAGGCCGTGCGTCTGGCGCATCAGGCGCCGGCTCACGAGCGCCGTCCCGGCGGTGGCCAGGGCGAGCGCCGCGGCCGCGGCACCCAGCAGGAGGGGCAGCTGCCGGTTCGCCGCACCGCCCACGCTGGCGGTCGTGATACCGGCCGACACCATGCCCACGACCTTGCCGTCGGGCGCCTCGATGGGAACCGTGGCCTGCACCAGCGGCCCGATGGTCCCGTTGATCTCCTCGGTGATGGACTGGCCGGCCAGCACGGGCGCGATGTTCCCGACGAACTTCTTTCCGATCCGGTCCTGTTTGGGGTGGGTGTAGCGGATCCCGTCGGTGTTCATCACGACGATGAAGTCCATGTGGGACCGCTTGCGGGCGGCCTCGGCCCGCGGCTGCAGCTCGAGCGTGGGGTGGGGGCTGCTCAGCGCCTCGCGGGTGCCGGGCGCGTTGGCGAACGTCTCCGCGACGGCCAGCGAACGGTTACGGGCCTCCTGCGTGCTGTCGTGCCGCACCTGCAGCACCAGCGCCACCACCGCGGAGACGATCAGCAGCAGCACGATCGCCACTTGCAGCACGAACACCTGGCCCGCGACACTGCGCCCGCCCAGTGCGGAGCGCGATCCCGACGCGGGTCCGCGCCGCGTGCGCGGACCGCCTGGGCGAGGGGTCGACTGAGCCCGGGATCGACCCAAGAGTCGGACCATGTGCCTATGTCTACACTGCCGGGCGCCCCGAGGCGAGGGGCATCACGTGGTGTGGCAGAGGCCGGTCAGGACCCCGTGGTGCGGGCCGCTCGGATAGTGATGCTGTCGGGCTGTTCCGGCCGCATCATGGAGGTGGGTCGATATGACCGCATATGTATCTCTGACGTGTCTCGGGTACGGGAGGTCGTCATGCACAGTCCGGACCGCTACCGGTTGGTCTTCACCCATCAGGAATCAGGCGTCGGCGTCATCACCGACGAGGTGGTGGTCGAGCGGACCGACTCCTTTGGGCCGGGTGGGAACCCGGTGTACTCGGACCCCACCGGCATCCTCCGCGCCGAGATCAGCGCGGCGGGGGAAGTGCGGATGCTGGCCAGCGGCGGTTACCAGTCGCCGATGGTGCCCACCGCCGAACCACTGTCCTGACCGCCTGCCCTCGTCCGCGACCGGCCGGTCGCGGGCCAGGTCAGCACGGCCAGGGCACCGAGGGTGAGCACTCCGCCCACCAGGAACGTCCCGCGCACCCCGGCGACGTGGAGCAGGGCGCCCCCGGTCAACGCGCCCGCCGCGACCCCCGCGTTGAAGGCGGCCGAGTTCGAGGCGAGGGCCAGTTCCGTTCGCCCGGGCGCGACTTGGAGGACCTGACTCTGCGTGGCCATGAAGACGGGGCCCACGGAGGCGCCCAGCAGCATCAGCAGGGCGACGGCCGCAGCTTGGCTGCGCCCACCGCCCAGGTAGAGGCCGAGCAGGGCCACCGCCTGGGTCGCCACGGGGACCGTCAGGGTTCCGCGCGGGAAGCGGTCGAGGAGCGGGCCGGCCGCCGAGACGCCCGCGATGCCCGCCACGCCGAACGCCAGCAGTACGGCGCTCACCGAATCCCTGGAGAAACCGCTCACCTCGTCGAGGAAGGCGACGACGTACGTGAATCCCGCGAAGGCGCCGGTCACCGACAACGCGGTGGTCGCCAGCACCACGGCGAACCGGCGGGCGTCGGGAGTCGTCCCGTACGCCGCGTGCCCTTCCTCGGGACGCGAGGTCGGCAGCAGGACGGCGACGGCGACGAGCGCGACGAGGCCGAGCCCCCCGAGCACCAGGAAGGGCGCCCGCCAGCCGCCGTGCCCGCCCAGCCAGGTACCGGCCGGAACCCCGAGCACCGTGGCGAGCGAGCCCCCGACGGACAGCAGCCCGATCACCCGCCCGCGCCGTTCGGGCGGGTACAACCCCACGGCGACCGGGCCCATCACCGCCCAGAACAGCGCCTGGGCCAGCGCGGTCGCGATCCGTGCCGCGAGCAGGAATCCGTACGACAGGCCGCCCAGGGCCGACATCCAGCTGGCCAGCACGAGCAGTCCCAGCAGGCCCGACAGCACATGGCGGCGCGGGATCGACCGGGTCACGTGCGTGACGGGCAGCGAGACGACGGCCACGGTCAGGCCGTAGCCGGTGACGAGCAGTCCGACGGAGGCGAGCGACACACGCAGGTCGTCCGCGATGAGCGGGAGCAACCCGACGGGCAGATTCTCCGTGGTGTTGAAGGTGAACGCGGCCAGCATGAGCGCGGCCACGACGGCGGCCCTGCGCCAGGCGGTGAGACGTACGCTCGCCATCCACGAGCCTTTCTGCGAAGTGTTGTTGAAGCGCTTGTCGAGGCGGTCTGTCGAGCGGTGTGTTTGAGGGGCGGTGAGGGGGCGAGGGGTGGCCGGACGCGGCCACGGGCCAGCGTGCGGCGTCCTCGTGCGGCCCACTACTCTTTCGGCTGGAGCCGAATCGCTCGCCCAAAGCCCCGTGAGCCCGTCGCAGGCTCGACGGAGGTTCCCCGGAGGCCGTTTTGCCGCTGACCCTGCACCTTGGCACCGACGATCTGACGCGCTGCCGGTTCGCGGTGTCCCCGCTCTGCCAGACGCACGAGGCGCTGCGCATGCTGCGGCGCCCGGACCGGCACGCCTTCCACCGCGACTGGCTGCGCCGCGTCCGCGACGTCCTGGCGGGCCTGGACCTGGCGGAGCTGTGGCTGTTCATCCCGCGCAAGGGCGGCTACACCCCGGACTTCCTGGGCCCTCCGCCGCGGACGCCGAACGCCTCCTTCGACGAGGAGCTGGCCCTGATGCGCGCCACCGACCCCGCCATGGCCCGTACGGAGCTGGCGCGTTCGCTCGCCTGCACACCCGGCGCCGCCGCAACGCCGTACGGCCGTAAGGCGCTGGAGGACCCGGCGGGCACCGTGCGACGCCTCGCCGACCTCACCGAGCGGGCCTGGCACGCGCTGCTCGCTCCGGACTGGCCCCGCCACCAGGCCCTTCTGGAGGCCGATATCGCCTACCGCTCACGGCAGTTGGCGGACGGCGGCCTCGAAGCGCTCTTCGGCGATCTGCATCCGGAGGTCGAGTGGGTGGACGACACCCTCACCCTGCGCATGTACGCCGACCTGAAGGAGGCGCAGGGGCCCGACGGGCGGGGCGTGCTGCTGATGCCCAGTGTCTTCGTACGGCCGGATGTGGTGAGCGGCTTCGCCCGGCCCTGGCAGCCGACGGTGATCTATCCGGCCCGGGGCGCGGGTGGCCCGAAGGCCGGGGCCGCTCCCGCCGAGGCGCCCGCCGTCCTGGCCCGGCTGCTCGGACCCCACCGTGCCGCCGTCCTTGTCGGCCTCGACGGCCCCGCCTCGACCACGACCCTGGCGAACCGACACGATCTGGCCCCCTCGTCCGTCTCGGCCCACCTCTTGGTGCTGCGCGAGGCCGGACTGCTGGTGTCGCACCGACAGGGGCAGTACGTCCTCTACGAACGCACGGCGCTGGGGGACGCGCTGGCGGCCAGGGGCCGGTGAACCGTCCGGCGTCCTGGGAGATCAGATACCCGGCGGGTGAGTTATCCGGCGCCCTTGGAAGTGACGGTGAAGTGCGCTCCGTCGGGGTCGGTCAGGATGGCCTCGGTCGAGCCGACGCCCTGCTGGTGGGCCGTGCCACCATGGGCGCGCGTGGCCCGGGCGGCGGCCTCCACGTCGTCGACGGTGAAGTGGATCTGCCAGTGCGGCCGGATCGTCGGGTCGGGCGCCGCTCCGATGGCGCCGGAGTGGATACGGGCCACGACGTCGCCCCGGCTGCGCAGTACGACCTCGTTGTCCTCGTAGTGGACCTCGCAGGACCCGGGGGCGGAGGAGGCCCACTCCAGGACCTCCGCGTAGAAGATGGCGGCGTCGAAGGCGTCGCGGGTGTGCAGCCGTACGAAGACCGGTGCCGCGCGGCGCCACTCCTCCCAGCCGGCCACCAGCTCGCCCTCCCAGATGCCGAACACCGCTCCGTCCCGGTCGGCCAGCAGCGCCGCCCGCCCCGGCGGGAACGAGATCGGCCCCACCGCCGTCGTACCCCCGCGCTCCTGACTGCGGGACACCGTCTCGTCCGCACTCGCCACCGCGAAATACGGGGTCCACGTGGCCATTCCCGGTCCGAAGTCGGACATCGCCGAGACTCCCGCGACCGGCACCCCGTTGACCCGTGCGAAACGGTACTTCCTGCCCATTTTGCCCGCGTGCCACTCCCAGCCCAGTACGGCGTGGTAGAAATCCTGCGCGGCCCGCAGATCGCGTGTGGCCAGGCTGACCCAGCAGGGCGCTCCGAACACCGAGTGGCTGGAGACAACCGCACGGGCGAGTGTTCCGTCGCTCTTCATCGCTGCACCGTCCTGACCTCACTGGTCGGCAGCGGCTGGACGCGAGTACTCCGGGGTGTCGGTGGCATACGCCCGGCGACCGACACCCGCCCAGCCCGGGGAGGCCTTCCGCACCGGAAGGCCTCCGACGGCTCAGGAGCACCTGCGGATCCGCTGTCCCATCAGTTCCAGCATCCCCCGCGTCGGCCTCCCGCGCACCATGCAGGTGCATAAGCGGGCATAAACGGACCTATCCTAGGGGTCGCTCAAAGGTCAGGAGCAGCCCCTCCACCGCGCCGGGGCCTATGCGGCCCTTGACGTCGGCGGACGTGATCGCCTTGAGCGCCCAGCCGTCCCCGGCGTGCTTGTTCAGAACCTTCTCCAGCTTGTCGCTGTCCAGCGCGTCGCCGATGAGTGACTCCCGGAAGGTGACGACCTTGTACTCGTACGTGTAAGCGTTGCTCATGACTGCGGGATTCTCCTGCGGTTCGAACGGCATGGCCTGGCCCACCCAATCACTGTTCGTCGCCGTCGCACAGGGGAGGGCCCGGTCCGTACGGATACCTTTGTTGAAGCTTCACGGAGGGCCGGTTTCAGGGCGTTGGTGAAGGACCGGCCGGGCGGAGGGGACTCATGGACAAGGCGCGGAGCAGCGGCCACATAGGCACCACCGGAGACGAAGGGGGCGTCGACGGCTTCGCCGGGTTACGGACGCGCGACTTCGGCTATCTCGACGAGGGCGGCCACACCTACCTCGACCACACGGGCGCGGGGCTCCCGCCGCGCTCGCTCGTCACGGGCAGTGCCGAACGCCTCATCACCGGGTTATTCGGCAACCCGCACTCCGAGAGCCCGGCCTCCCGTGCCTCGGGACTCCTGCTCGCCGAGGCCCGCCGTGCCGTGCTCCGGCACTTCGACGCCGATCCCGCCGAGTACGCCGTGATCTTCACGCCCAATGCCACGGGCGCGCTGCGCCTGGTCGGCGAGGCGTATCCGTTCGCGCGCGGGAGCAGGCTGGTGATGTCGCTGGACAACCACAACTCGGTCAACGGTCTGCGCGAGTACGCGCGAGCCAGGGGAGCCGCGACAGCGTACGTCCCGGTGAGCGGGACCGGCCTGCGGATCGACGAGGAACGGCTGTGGGAGGCGCTCAGCGCGCGCGGACGCGGTGCCGGGCGCCACCTGAGCCGCCTGAGCCGAAGGGGAGGCCCCGGTCTCCTGGGCCGGCCGGGCGGGGCGGGCCTGCCGGGGCGGCGAGGCGGCCCAGGGCCGCGCGGGCTGCTGGCCTACCCGGCCCAGAGCAACTTCACCGGTGTCCAGCATCCGCTGGAGTGGATCGCGCGGGCGCAGGAGCACGGCTACGACGTCCTGCTCGACGCGGCCGCCTTCGTGCCGACGAACCCGCTCGACCTCAGCCGTTTCCACCCGGACTTCACCGTGGTCAGCTGGTACAAGGTCTTCGGCCACCCCACCGGCATCGGCAGTCTGATCGCCCGCCGGGAGGCCCTCGCCAAGCTGCGCCGGCCCTGGTTCTCCGGTGGCACGATCTACGCGGTCAGCGCCCAGGCGCAGTGGCACGTCCTCGCGGACGACGAGGCGGCCTTCGAGGACGGCACGGTGAACTTCCTGTCCGTCCCGGACGTCACCGCCGGGCTGGAGTGGATCGACCGCCTCGGCATGGACCGGGTGCACGCCCACGTCGCCGCCCTCACCGGCCGGCTGCTCGCCGGCCTAGGGACGTTGCGCCACAGCGACGGTTCCCCGATGGTCCGCGTGTACGGCCCCCTGGACGCCGGGGCGGCCCGGGGCGGCACGGTCGCGCTGAACCTGCTGGGAGCGGACGGCCGGATCGTCGATGAACGCGTCGTCACCCGTGACAGCGCCGCGCGCGGCATCTCGCTGCGGACCGGATGTTTCTGCAACCCGGGTGCCGGCGAGGCGGCGTTCGCTCTCCCGCTGCGCCGGCTGCGCTCGGCCGCGGGCAGGCAACTCGGTTCGACGGAGGAGTACTTGAGCCTGCTGCAGCTGCCCTCGGCGGGTGCCGTCCGCATCTCCCTGGGCGTGTCGTCCCAGCCGAGGGACATCGAGACGTTCCTGACGTTCGTGACACAGACCTACCGCGACCGGGTGCCGGGGGTGGCAGGTCTGGCGGCTCGGGTGGGGTGCTGAGGGTCTGCCGGGGGTGACAGTCGAGCAGGGCCCGTGAAGGGGCCGCCGGGCCCGCCGCTCAGCGTCCCGCCCGGCTCCGCACCGCGCCCTGCCGGCACTTGCGCACCAGGACCGCCCACGTCACCGCCAGGAACAGCACGGTGAACCCCGCCAGGATCAACCAGCCGCGGCTCGCCGGATGACCGAACGAGTCCCCGTACGAGTCCAGCAACGGCGGTCCCAGGGGCGACGCGCCCGTGCCCCACAACGACTCCAGACCGACCCCGCTGCCGAGTGCCTCGAACGCCCACCGGTTGGTCATGGCCCAGCTGATCGCCTCCCCGGCGCCGGTCATCCGCGGCACCGGTACGAACGCCCCCGAGAACAGCACCTGCGGGAAGCACAGCAGCGGCAGCATCAGCGTCGCCTGGCCCGGCTCCGTCACCGCGGCCGAGGCGAGCAGCCCCAGCGCGAGGGCCGCCGCCGAGGCCAGCACGCTGGAGACGAACAGCGAACCGTACGTGCCCCACCCGGCCGCCGGCAGCCGGTCCAGCGCCCTCAGCACGACCAGCAGCAGTACGTCGGCCACCGCGAGCACCGGCAGCATGGTGGTCAGCTTCGACGCGACGTAGGGGCCGATCCGCAGCCCGGCCAGCCATTCCCGGCGCAGCACGGGCAACTCGGTGCAGATCTGCAGCAGACCGTACGTCAGCCCGAAGAAGAACGCCCCGAACGCGATCCAGAACATGATCATCGCGGTCGATCCAGGGTCCGGCGCCGCGCGATCGAATGCTCCCGCCCGGAACAGCACCGCGAACATGGCCACGATCATCACCGGCGAACCGGCGAGCACGGTGACGGAGAGCCGGTTGTGCAGCAGCAGCGCGGTACCGCGACGGGTGAGCAGCGCCCATTGCCGCACGGCACCAACTCGTCGTACCGGCGGGAGATCTGACGGTACGCCGGTGGCATACACCGCCGACGGATCCGCGCGCTCGACCCGTACTCCTTCCGCCACCGCCTCGTACACCTCCTCGACCGTGCCCACCCCGAACGCCCCGCACAGCGCCCCCGGTTCACCGGCGTACGCGACCTCGCCGCCGGGGGAGAGGAACACCACCTGGTCGCCGCGGAGCAGGTCGGCGAGGGTGTGGGTGGTCAGGACGACGGTGGTGCCGTCCTCGGCCAGCGCACGCAGGGTCCGCAGCAGGGCGGCGCCGGTCACCGGATCGAGCCCGGAGGTGGGCTCGTCGAGGAAGAGAACCCGGGGGCGGGTGAGCAACTCGGCGGCGATACTGGCCCGTTTGCGCTCCCCGCCGCTCAGCGCGCGCACGGGCGTCGCCGCCCGGGAGGAGAGACCGAGAGCCTCCAGGACCCGGTCCACGCTCGCGGCGACGGCCTCGGGCGTCGTGCCCGGCGGCATGCGCAGACCCGCCGCGTACACCAGAGTCCGGCGCAGCGGCAACTCGCGGTGGATGATGTCCTCCTGCGGCACGAATCCGAACTCCGGCCCAGGTGCACCCGGTTGGGTCCCGTCGTGCAGGACGGTCCCTTCCGTCGGCGCGCGCAGGCCGGCGAGCGTCTGCAACAGGATCGTCTTGCCCGCCCCGCTGCTCCCGGCGATCACCGTGAGCCGCCCGGGCGCGAGGTCGAGGGACACGTCGTGCAGGACACTCCCCGCACCGCGTATGCGCTGCCCGACCGAACGCGCCTGGATACGCAGGCCGTTGACCGAGGTGACGGAGGCTTCGGCGGACGAGGGTGGCTGCATGGGCGTCGGCATGGGTGCAGCATGCCAGTAGGTGCCACGCCGCGCGGCCTGACCGTACGGGCACGCCCACCGGGAGGACGGGGCGCGGTGCGCGGCCTACCCGGGCGTCGCGAACCCCGGAGACCGGGCGGGCTCCGGGCGGTGGACGCCGCGCGGCCGATATCCGAGCCGGTCCGCCACCCCCACCAGATCCGCCAGCAGCCATACGATCGCGAGCCACATCTCGGTGCCCTGGAGCCCCGGCTCCCGTCCCGGACCCGCACCGCCCTCGCCCGCCGGACCAAAACCGAACCCTGCGCCGTCCCGCCACCGCCCCAGCGCCCGCGTCAACCGCTCCCCGGCCCAGGCCCGTACCTCGGCCTCCCGATGCCCGCTGCGCCGTCCCGCGAGCCACAGGGGATGCGCCACGTCCAGCACGTTGCAGGCGTTCTCCCGGCCGGTCGCGAACCAGCGCTGATCGCGGCCATGGGCCAGTACGGTGTCCACGACCCGCTCCGCGTACGGCACATCGAGCCCGAACTGGGCGTAGGAGCCCCGGGTCAGCCGGTAGTAGCCGTTGACCAGCTGCAACCGGCCCGCGACGGGCGACTCGGCCGCGCCCCACATTCCCGTCCACGGGTCCACCCGTGTGGTGAGCCAGCCGAACAGCGCCTCCAGCGTGCCCGGTTCCCCGCCCTCGACGCCGAGCTCCAGATTGCGATGGGCGCCTGTCGCCCAGCAGTCCACCCACGCACCGGCGGACCAGGTGCGCGTCCGCCACGGCAGCGAGTCCAGCCGTGCGAGCAGCTGATTGGCCGTCATGCGCCGTACCACGTGCACCGGTTGGGCGAGGTGGGAGCCCAGCAGGTCCAGGGCGTAGCCGACGGCCAGCACGTGGTACTCGGCGGTGCCGTCATCGATCCAGCCGTCGGCGGCCGGGTCGGGCAGTACCCCCGGACCGCCGTCCGGTGTGCACTCGGGCACCAGCCCACTGCCGGGATCCTGCAGGGCCCGTAGGCGCTCGGCGTGTTCCTCGGCGGCCAGCTGCTCCGGAGGCGAGCCCAGCAGCAGGTCGGCGATCTCGACGGCGTCACAGTGCGCTCGGACGGTCACGGGAGCGCCCGGCCGGTCGACATAGCGACCGGTGTCGGGGTTCCAGCAACGGGCGATGAGATCGGCGGCCTGCGCCCGGGCCCGATCGGCGAACCGGGCGACGGCGTCCCCCAAGCCGTCTGACAGGTCATCCGGGAGGCCGCCTGACGCGTCACCCGCGAGGCCACCTGACAGATCTCCCAGGAGGCCGCCTGACGCGACCCCCGCGAGGCCACCTTGCACGCTGCCCGAGAGGCCGCCCGGCAGATCGCCAGGGACCACTCGGTCCCGCCGTGGTCCGGCCTGGGCGCGGCGATCGCGCAACGGGCGGGCCGGGTTGCCCGCCGCGACCGTCCACGGCGCCAGATCCTTGGTGACGACCGCACCCGCGCCCACCACACAGTGGTCGCCGATCGTCACCCCGTCCAGGACGACGACGTGCGAGCCGATCCACACGTCGTCGCCGACGGTGATGCCCTTGCTGGTGAGCGGCTGCCGGTGCACCGGCAGGTCGGGGGCGAAGCCGTGGTTGAAGCCGAGCAGCGAACTGTGCGCGCCGACCCGGACCCCGTCGCCGAGCGTGATCCGGCCCCGGACGGTGGCATACGGGTTGACCGTGCAGTCGTCGCCCGCGGTCACCTCACCGGTGACGTAGGCATGCCCGGCGATGTAGGAGCGCGCGCCGAGGCGCAGTGTGTCGGTGAAGATCCCGGCGGCCGGAGATACGTAACAGCGCGGCCCGAGGCGCGCGCCTGATTCCGCCAGCTGCCGCTGGTGCGCGTCCTGCGCGGCCCGCTGCCCGGCGGAGGCGCGATCCGCGAAATCCCAGGGGCAGTAGTCGAAGTAGGCGTCGTCGGGGGCGGTTTCCGCGTCCATTGCACGGGAGTCTAGAGAGCGCTTGCTGCCCGGGCAATGCCTGTCAATGCCTGTCAATGCCTGTCGATGTCAGTGGCACGCGATGCGGCCGACGTCGGCGGGAATCCGCCCGGGCCGCGGCCGCACACCCCGTGATGGTGTACCGCCGCAGCCCGGAACACTCCGTGAGACCCGCGCCGGAGCGCACACGAGCTCCCCCATACCCGTGGCACGACGGCCGGTCCGCACGTCGTGTCGTGATCCTGCAATCCCGGGCCATCCATGTCAACTGATCTAGTCGCGTACGGCTATTGGAGTATCTGCCGCTCTGGTCGGCCGGGCTCGGCAACCGCTAAGGTCTCGGAAGCCGACGAGCAGTTCGCGCCCCCCGTCCGACACCAGGAGACCTGCCGGTGAGAGAAACGCGCCCGGCGCTCGCCGAGACCCTCAGTCGTATCGGCTCCCTCGTCGGCGACGGGCGCAGCCGCGACGACGTGCTCGACGTGGCACACCTCTCGAACGAAAGCGGCGTTCCTCAAGACGTCGTCAGGATGCTCCTGGACGGCGAGGAGCCCCCCGCCGAGGACGTCACCGACCGGATCATCCGCCGCATCGTCCACCTGCGCGAGACACGCCTGCGCCCCGACGGGACCCGGCACTCCTACGACGAGATCGCCGCCTCCTACGGGGCCTCTCGGGCATCCCTGTCGAACCTCGTCAACAGCCGCCGTAAGACGCCCTCTCAGCAGACGCCCTCGCGGGAGAGTGCCTCGCAGCGGACGGCGGAGCGGCGCCCGGCCCGCTCCGGCGGCCCGTTGGCATCCACCCAGGCCGGCATCGAGACGTTCTTCTTCGGCCAGCCCAACGGCTGGCTCTCCGCCGAACCGCGGGCCTCTCTCGACAACGCGCTCCAGCCCATCCTGCACGGCCTGGAGCGGCAGGCGGCCGATCCGATGGCTCGGCTGCGCAGCACCCACGGGCTGCGGGAGTTGGCCGCGCGCACCGCAATTGGCCGAAGACGAGCTTCAGTTGGTGACTGACTGGATCGACACCATCCTGCAGCGCAGAAACGCTCAGAGGGCGCAGAGTTCAGGAACGGACAGTCCGCACACCGAAACGCGCCGATCGTGAGGACACCCGGTCGTACGCGGGCACGATGCCGCCCGAGGCGGGAAGTTCAGGCCGCGCCCTCCGTCGGGCGCAGCCACCGGACGGTGTCCTGTGACCGGGCCGGACCGGGTCCAGAGCGCGTCGGACGCGCCAGGTCCGGATGGGTGTGTATCCCGCTTGATCGCCATTTGATCCCCCGCAGCTTGCTGCACACCGCAGAGCCTGGCGCGGCCGACAAGGCACCAGGTTTGGCATATTTGCAGGCCGAGTTGGGCGTACCTTCGGCCGGGTGGGTGCAGACAGGGTGGGATCGGCGGGCGCCGTGCGACGGTGCCCCATGCTGAAGTTCGCGGGGGAGAGCGGTGCGCACAGGCAGAGCCAAGGAGATGCGGAACCTGATCGACTGGTTGGCCGACGGAGTGAGCCTCCCCGTACCCGCCGCTCCTGACGCGCTGTTCGACGCGCCACGGGACTGTGGCTCGACATGCCGGACCACGACATCGTCCTCGTGGACAAGCGGGCAGTGGTGCGCACACGCTCATCGGCCATTCCCGGCCGGTCGGCATCTTCACGTGAAACCTGTCGCGCCTGACGCGCCGCGGCGGACGGTTGAGCAAGGTCTGCCGTCCGTTCACTCCCTGCAACAGAAAAGAGTGCACCCTATGTCGTCGTCTGCCAGAACTGCCTCCCGCCGCACCGCGGTGGTCATCGGAGGGGGTATGACGGGCATGCTCGCCGCAGCCGTGCTCGCCGACTTCGCAGACGTGCGGATCATCGAACGCGATGTGCTGCCCGACGGCCCTCACCCCCGCAAGGGACTGCCGCAGGCCCGCCATGCCCATGTGCTGTGGTCCGGCGGCGTGAAAGCCCTCGATGACCTTCTGCCCGGTATCGTCGGCGAACTCGTCGACCAGGGCGCCCACACACCGCGCATCATGACCGACCTCGTGTCCAAGGCCCCCTCGGGGCAGTGGTTCCGCAGGTTCACCCAGGCCCGCCACACGAGCCTCCTGTGCAGCCGTGACCTCCTCGACGCCGTGATCCGCGCCAGGGTCCTGCGGGACCACCGCATCACCCTCCTCCAGCAGACCGAACTGCTCGCCCTGGTGGGCGACGGGGACCGGGTGACCGGCGTCCGTGTACGCGCGGACCAGTCCGAAACGTCCATCACGGCCGACCTGGTGATCGACGCGAGCGGTCGTGCCAGCCGCGCCCCCGTCTGGCTGGGGGAACTCGGACTTCCTCCGGTTCACGAGCGCACGGTCGACGCCGGTATCGGCTACGCCAGCAGGATCTACCGCGCACCCGGCAGCGCCGGGGCCGGTTTTCCCATCGTCAACGTCCAGGCCGATCCCCGTCGGATCCCCGGCCGCGGCGGCATCATCGTCCCCATAGAGGGCGGCCGATGGCTCGTGACGCTCTGCGGATCCCGTGGCGGGCAGCCCAGCAGCGACAACGACGAGTTCATGCCCTTCGCCCTGAGCCTGCCGCACCCCGTCATCGGCGAACTGCTGGCGAACGCCGAACCCGAGACCGACGTCATCACCACTCGTAGTACCGCCAACAAGCGGAGATACTACGAGAAGGCCACCCGCTGGCCCGATGGCTTCGCCGTACTCGGGGACGCCGTCGCCGGCTACAACCCCGTCTACGGCCACGGGCTGAGCGCCGCCGCCCAGAGCGTGATCGCCCTGCGCCGCGTCCTGCGGCAACAGGACCTCGGCGCACCCGGCACCGCCCGGCGTGTCCAAAGAGCCGCGGCGCGGCCGGTCGAGAACGCCTGGAGCCTGGCCGTGGGCCAGGACGTGTTCTACCCGGACGCCAGCGACCAGCCTCCCACCCGGCTCGAGAGGACCCTCGCCGCCTTCGTCGACAAAGCCGTCGACGCCGGCTCACGCAACCCCCACGCCCTGCGCATCCTCCTGGACGTGATGAGCATGGAAAAACCGCCCGCCCGACTGCTCATGCCCGACATGCTGGCGCTCGTCTACCTCGGCCGGAAGACACCGCCCCTGGAAGGCCCGCCGCTGACGAAGCACGAGCGCGAAGCCACCGCCACCTGAACTCACCCCCGCCCAGGGGCAGTCGTGCGTCCCCGCTCCCGTCGGCCGTCAGGAGCCGACGGCGAGCCACGGCATCGGGTCGGTGTAGGTTCCGTCGACGAGTACCTCGAAGTGGAGGTGCGGACCGGTCGACAGACCGGTCGAGCCGACGAACCCGATCACGGTTCCGGCCTCGACGCTCTGGCCCGAGGTGACCTGAAGGACCGACAGGTGGTTGTACGTCGTCTCCACCCGCCTTCCGCCGACGGTGCCGTGATCGATCACGATGCGGTTGCCGTAGGCCTTGGTCATGGCCGCGAACACGACCTGCCCCTGCCGTGCGGCGGATATCGGGGCCCCTTGCGGCGCGGCGAAGTCCACGCCCGTGTGCAGCTTGGTCACTCCTGTGAGGGGGTGTTGGCGGGTGCCGAAGGGTGAGGTGACCACGAGGGAGGTGAGCGGCGGTGCCAGCACCGCCTTCGCCGTCCCGCTGCCGGAACTACCGGTGTCCACCCGGTCGTACGTCTTGTATCGGGGGAACAGGGCCTTGACCTCGGTGACGTACGTCCGCGCCTTCGTGGGGACGTGCCCCGCCCGGGTCACCGGGTCCGTGCCCACCGTGTAGGCGGCGAGGGTGAGGTCGAGGAGCTCTCCGGTGACCGTTCCATGGGCTCTGAGACGAGTGACCTTCTCGGCGAGAGCGCAGTCCTCGCGGGCGAGCGCCATGATGGCGTCCACCGGGTCGCGCGGCGAGGACCGTTTGTTGCCGTCCTCGTCCTTGCCCCAGGTCCGCCACTGCGCGTCGGTGAACCCGGCGATCCCCGTCTCGCCCGAGAGCGTCGCGAAGTCGGTCTCCCAGCTGGAGCGTTGTTCGATCTGGGCCGCGAGGACGGACGGTTTCAAGGCCGGGCACGTCTTGGCCGCCGCGCGCAGCCAAGGGACATAGGCCTCCTCGACATGCTCGGCGACCGCGCCGTCCGCGACCACCGCGTTGTTCGTACTGGGGGTCGGTGACAGGAGCGTGGTCAACCGGCCCGTCGCCGTCATGAATCCGGCGACCCCCAGCACGGCGGTCAGCCCCGGCAGAGCCAGCAGCGTGAACGGACCGGGACGACGTCTGCGCCGAGTACGCCCGGCCCCGGACTCGGGCGGCGACTCGGGTGTACTGATGCTCACCAGGGGACGCTAGCGTTTCGTCCGCCGGACTTCAGGAGGAGCAGAGGCAAGGGCCCATGTCCGTTCGGGCATACCTCCGCGGGCAGGCGAACGCGTCGCGGCGCTCATGTGGTCCTTCCTCGGGCCGGAGCGAGTGCGTCGATCCAGTCGCGGACGGCCCGGGACGTCGTCGGGGCGTTCTCCTCGAGCACGCCGAGATGGCTGCCGGGGGTGTCCACAGTGTCGTGGGGGAGCGGCCAGGACGACCGCCACCGCTCCGGCATGTCCGGCAGTGGCTCGGTGGCGCGCACCAACAGCGTGGGGACCTGGGTGGATCGAGGATGCCAGCCGCGGAACATGCGGGTGTACGCGCCCAGCGACAGCAGCGTCAGATCGTCCACCGCGGTGTCGAACCGCTCGCCGACGGCCAGTGGCATCCGGGCGGGCATCGCGAGCAGCCAGGGCTCGGCCTCCCGATCGGGGGTGACGTGGTACGAGTCCACCAGCACGAGTCCGGCCGGGGGCGCACCGTCGGCTGCCAGGCGGGCGGTGACCGCGTGGGCGGCCGAACCGCCCATGGAGTGGCCCACGACGACGTAGGGGCGATCGCCGAGATACCGCCGGACGGTCGTGGCGTGCAGTTCGGCCAGGGTCCCGAGGTCTCGCGCCACGGCGGCTCCGGTGTCGACGCCGGGGTGCCGCAGCTCGATGACGTCCCGCTCGCCGTCGAAACGGCGGGCGAGCCCCGCGTACCAGGGCCGACCGAGGTGGGTGGCGAAGCCGGGAACGCAGACGAGAGCCGGACCGCCCGCCCCGGAGGCCAGTCGCCACGGCGGTATCGCGTGCCGGGCGGCGTCGTCGTGGCCGAAGGTGGGTGCGGCGAGGGAAGCGCTCACCAGGAGGTGCATGGCGGAGACGACGTCGCCCGTTTCGCAGACCTGCCGATAGAGGGTCGGCAGCGACATGCCGGTTCCGCGGCGGCGCTCAACCGGCGGGACGGTGGTCCCCGGGGAAGCCGGACCGGCGGACTGCGCTGACTCGGGCTGGGCAGCGCCCGCGGGTTGCACGGGTTGCACGGGTTGCATGGGTTGCACAGGTTGCACGGGTTGCACGGGGGAGGCGGGGCGGAGGGCGGGTTCATGACGCCGATCGCCCTCCGGTGGCGCGGCGGCAGCGGCATCGTCGGCCAGGACGCCGCTGAGCTCGGCGTACACGTGATCCGCGAGCCGCTCCGCGGTCGGCCAGTCGTACGCGACGGTGGCCGCCAGCGGGATCCCGGTCAGCAGGCTCAGCCGGTTGCGCAGCAGGACGCTCATCAGCGAGTCGAGGCCCAGGTCCGGGAAGTCCCTGTCGACGGCGTCGGCTTGGGTATGACCGAGTACCGCGGCGACCTCGGCGCGGACCAGGCCCACCAGTGCGGGCGCCCGCTCGGACGGAGGTAGCGCCGCAAGGCGGTCCCGCCAGGCCCCGGCGACGCCGTCCGGCTCCGCCGTCCCGCTCGGTACCCCGTTCGCCCCCGTGGGCGAGGCCGTCCGCCGGTCGGGGCGCAGCAGCCCGCGCAACGGCGGCGGAACGGGTGTCCCGGCCGGCAGCGCTCCCGGCGAGCGGTCCAGCGGCAGCGGTGCGAGGACCGGCTCCCCGCACCCGAGCGCGGCGTCGAACAGTGCCAGGGCCTGTTCCGGGGAGACCGCACGCACCGCCCCGCCGTGAACCCGGCCCGCGCGCGTCGCCATTCCGTCGTCGTCGGCCCAAGGGCCCCAGACCAGGGACAGCGCGGGGAGGCCGAGAGCGGCGCGGTGACGGGCCAGGGCGTCCAGGAAGGAGTTCGCCGCCGCGTAGTTGGCCTGGCCGGGGTTGCCGAGCAGCCCGGCGGCCGAGGAGAACAGCACGAAGTGCGACAGGGGCAGGTCCTTCGTGAGGTCGTGCAGATGCCAGGCAGCGTCGGCCTTCGGCCGCAGTACGGCCGTCAGCCGCTCGGACGTCATCGCCTCCAGCACGCCGTCGTCCAGGACCCCGGCCGTGTGCACGACGGCGCTGAGGTCGGGCCCGAACTCCTTGATGAGGGCGGCCAGCCGACTTCGCTCGGCGGTGTCGCAGGCCACCAGGTCCACCCGCGCCCCCGCTCCCTCGAGCTCAGCGCGCAGCGCCTGCGCCCCCGGCGCCCGCTCTCCGCGCCGACTGGCGAGCACGAGATGCCGTACCCCGTGCCGATCGACCAGATGCCGGGCCAGCAGCGCGCCCAGGGATCCGGTGCCGCCGGTGATCAGGACGGTGCCCCGGCCGAGGGAGCCGTCCGTCGCCCCCCCGGGCGTGGCCGCCAGCCGGGGGACACTCAACAGTCCTTCCCGGATGGCCAGTTGGGGTTCGCCTGTGGAGAGGGCGGCAGGAAGCAGCCGTAGCGACTCGGGCCGGCCGTCCACATCCACGAGCGTGAGGCGCCCGGGGTACTCGGCCTGCGCGGTCCGCAGCAGCCCCCAGACCGTCGCGGCCGGCAGGTCCGGTGTCACATCGGCGGCGCCGCGCGTGACCACGGCCAGCCGCCCGGAACCGGCGAGCCGCGCACGCAGCAGATCCAGTGCCCGTACGGTCAGCGCGTGGGCCGCGACGGCGGGGTCGGTCCCCTCGTCGGCACGGGCCGACAAGGACACCACGACCACCTCCGGAGCGTCCGCGGACCCGGACGCCATGTCCCTCTGCGGCAGGAACGCGGCCAGCCCCAGGTCGTCGGGTTCCCCCACCGCGACGGCGGGTCCCTCGCCGACAGCCGGAACACCGGTCCACCGCGGCCTGTACAGCTCTCCGACCGGGGCGACACCCGCCTGCGGCACCGGTCGTGTCGTCATCGATTCCAGCCGGGCCACGGGCGCGCCCGAGGGCGTGGCGAGGTCGAGGCCGACCGTGTCCGGGCCGGTGTTCCTGATGCGCACGCGCAGTGCCGTGGCCCCGGTCGCGCGCAGTGTCAGGCCCTGCCAGGCGAACGGCAGCCGGGCCGGTCCGGAGGGCGGCTCGGCAAGCAGTCCCGCGTGCAGGGCGGCATCCAGCAGCGCTGGGTGGAGCGCGTGACGCCGGGCATCCGGGAGCGACACTGGGCCGACCTCGGCGAACAGTTCCTTGCCACGCCGCCACAGGGCCGTGACGCCACGGAACGCCGGTCCGTACGCGAGACCGGTGGCGGCCAGCCGTTCGTAGGCGCCGGTGAGATCCACGGGCGTGGCATCCGGCGGTGGCCACGCGGCGAGCGAGGCCGGGCGCTCCAGGGCACCTGGAACCGCCGGTCCGAGGCGACCGGTCGCATGGTGCGTCCAGGCGCCGAGCGCACCGGACTCCTCCGGTCGCGCGTACACGTCCGCCGTGCGCCGTCCGGCGCCGTCCGGCTCTCCCAGGGCCACCTGGACCTGGATCCGCTCGTCGCCGGCGGCGGGGAGGAACAGCGGCGTCAGAAGGGCGAGATCCTCCAGTACGGCGAGACCGCACGCGTCGCCCGCATGGAGCACGAGGTCGGCGAACGCGGCCCCGGGCACCAGGGTGTGTCCGCCCACGACGTGATCGCGCAGCCACGGCTGGGCCGCGCCGGACAGCCGGCCACCGCACAGGACACGTTCCGTCCCTGGCACGGTGACCGTCTGCGTGAGCAGCGGATGACCGGAAACGGCTGCCGCGTCGGTGACGGTCTCGGACAGCCAGTAGCGCTGCCGCTGGAAGGGATAGGTCGGCAGGTCGACCCGGCGGGCACCGCTGTCCGCGTACACCCGGGGCCAGTCCACCGGCACACCGTGGACGTGGAGTTGACCGAGCATGTCGAACAGCGTCAGCGGCTCGGGGGCACCCCGCCGGGCGGCGGCCGCGAACAGCAGGTCCTCGCCGCTCTCGGCCAGACCCGTCGTGGCCTGGGCCGTGAGGTGCGCGTCCGGCCCGATCTCGGCGAACGCGGTCACCCGCCCGTCGTACGCCAGCCAGCGCACGGCGTCCCCGAACCGTACGGCCTCGCGGGCGTGCCGTACCCAGTACTCGGCCGACCGCAGCTCGTCCGCGGCGGCAGGACGTCCCGTCAACCCGGACAGCACCGGGATGCGGGGCTGACCGTACGTCAATCCGCCTGCGACACGGCCGAATTCGGCGAGCATCGGCTCCATCAGCGCGGAGTGGAAGGCGTGGCTGACCCGCAGCCGGACGGTACGGCGTCCGCGCTCGGCGAAGCGCTGAGCGAGCGCGAGGACGGGCCCCTCCACACCGGAGACCACGACCGCGCGCGGGCCGTTCACGGCCGCGACCGCGGTCCCGTCGGTCAGCTCACGGATCACCTCCGCCTCGGTGGCGTCGAGCGCCACCATGGCGCCGCCCTCAGGCAGTTCCCGCATCAACCGACCCCGGGCCGCCACCAGTTCGACGGCGTCCCGCTCGGACAGGATGCCCGCGGCGTGCGCCGCCGCCAGCTCCCCGATCGAATGTCCGGCCAGGAAGTCCGGCCGTACGCCCCAGGACTCCAGCAGGCGGAAGACGGACACCTCGAACGCGAACAGGGCCGCCTGGGCGAAGTCCGTGCGATCCAGCAGCGCGCTCTCGTCGGCGTGCCGGAGCACCGAGCGCAACGGGCGTTCCACGTGCGCGTCGAAGCGGTCGCACAAGGCGTTGAAGGTGTCGGAGAAGACCGGGAAGGCCTCGGACAACTCCCCTCCCATGCCTGGGCGTTGGGCGCCCTGACCGGTGAACAGCAGGGCCGAACGGCCGGCGGAGTACGCCGTGCGCGGCGCGGTGGTCGCCGCCAGCGCGTCCAGGGCGCTCAGCGTCCCCGCGCGGTCGTCGGCGGCGACGGCGGCCCGGTGGGGGAGCGCGACCCGGGCGGTGGCATGGGTGAACGCCACGTCGATCGGGGCGAGTTCGGGACGCTCCCGCAGTGCGGCCGCGGTCCGTGCGGCCTGGGCCCGCAGAGCGGCCGGGCTCGCTGCGGAGAGCAGCAGCGGTGGTGCCGCCGCGCCGCGACGGGACGGCGCCTCGACGACCGTGCTCGCCTCGGCCTCTTCCAGGATCACGTGCGCGTTGGTCCCGCCGATGCCGAACGCCGACACCGCGGCCCGTCGCGGACGCCCGGCCACGGGCCGCCACTCCTCCTCCTGGGACAGCAGCCGGACGGCGCCCGACGACCAGTCCACCCGAGGCGACGGCTCGTCGGCGTGCAACGTTCGAGGGAGCCGTCCGTGGTGCATCGCCAGTACGGTCTTGATGACACCGCCCACGCCGGCCGCGGCCTGGGTGTGCCCGAGGTTGGACTTCAGCGAGCCCAGCCGCAGTGGGCGCCCGTCGGGCCGGCCCTGTCCGTACGTGTCCAGGAGTGCCCGTGCCTCGATCGGATCGCCGAGCGCGGTGCCCGTGCCGTGCGCCTCCACCACGTCGACATCCGCCGGGGACAACCCCGCGTCGGCGAGCGCCGAACGGATCACCCGTTGCTGCGCAGGCCCGTTGGGGGCGGTCAGCCCGTTGGACGCGCCGTCGGAGTTGACGGCCGAGCCGCGCAGTACGGCCAGCACCGGATGCCCGTTGCGCCGTGCGTCGGACAGTCGCTCCAACAGGACCAGACCCACGCCCTCGCCCCAGGCGGTGCCGTCGGCCGCCGCGGAGAAGGGTTTGCAGCGCCCGTCCGGAGCCAGCCCGCGCAGCCTGCTGAACGCGACGAACGGGCCGGGCGAGGCCATGACCGTGACCCCGCCCGCGACGGCCAGCGAGCACTCGCCGTCGCGCAGGGACCGTAGGGCCGAATGCATCGCCACCAGCGAGGACGAACACGCGGTGTCCACGGTCACGGCGGGCCCGCGCAGCCCCAGCGTGTACGCGATCCGCCCGGAGGCGACGCTGCCCGCCGAGCCGAGGGCGAGATGAGCCTCCAGCTCGTGTCCGCCGCGACTCAGGAGACGGCGCCCGTAGTCGGCGTGCATCACGCCGACGAAGACACCGGTGTCGCTGCCGCGCAGCCCCGACGCGTCGAGCCCCGCGCGTTCCAGCAGCTCCCAGGCGGTCTCCAGCAGCAGCCGTTGCTGCGGATCGGTGGCCAGGGCCTCGCGCGGCGACATGTTGAAGAAGGCCGCGTCGAAGTCGGCCGGCCGGCGCAGGAAGCCGCCCCTGCGGGTGATGGAGGTGCCCAGCCGGTCGGGGTCGGGATCGTACAAGGCGGCCGTGTCCCAGCCACGGTCGGTGGGGAAGTCCGAGGTCGCGTCGGTGCCGTCCGCGACGAGCCGCCACAGATCCTCCGGGGACTCAACGCCCCCCGGGTAGCGGCACGCCATGGCCACGACGGCGATGGGCTCCCTGGGCTCGACGCGGGGCCCGCCGCCGGACGTGCGCGCGGGCCTGGGCCGAATGTCGCAGTGCAGCGCTTCGCGCACCAGGTCCGCCGCGGCCGCCGGTGTCGGATGGTCGAACACCAGTGTCGCGGGCAGCTCGAGCCCGGTGGCCGTGCCCAGACGGTCACGCAGCAGCACACCGCCGAGCGAGGTGAGTCCCTGGGCCATGAAGGGCAGTTCGGGATCGAGGGACTGCGCGGGGACGTCGAGCGCGCGGGCGGTCTCCTCGAGTACCACTTCCAGTACGGCGTCGGACGCGGCCGCGAGCCGCTCGCGCAGCGCCGTGGACGCGGTCGTGCGTTCGGCGGCGAGCCGCTCCGTCAACTGCTCGGCGAGCGCGGACCGGACGATCTTGCCAGACGGGGTACGGGGGATGGCAGCGGCCGGGTAGATCTCGTCCGGCACCTTGAACCCGGACAGCCGCTCCCGGCAGTCGGCGAGCGCCCGCGCAGTGTCGACCCCGTCCGGTCCCGGGACGACGAAGGCGACCGGTACCTCGCCCAGCACGTCGTGCCGCCGGCCTACGACAGCGGCGTCGGCGATGTCGGGACGGGCCAGCAGCACCTGCTCGACCTCGGACGGGTTGATGTTCTCCCCGCCCCGGATGATGAGTTCCTTGACCCGGCCGGTGACATGGAGATGGCCGTTCGTGCCGAGCCGGCCCAGGTCCCCGGTGCGGTACCAGCCGTCGGTGAACATCTTGGCGGTGGCTTCGGGACGGTTGTGATACCCGGTCATCACTCCGGGGCTACGGAGCCAGATCTCCCCTTCGGCCCCGTCGGCGACCTCGGTACCGGTGGACGGATCGGTCAGGCGCACCACGAGCCCCGGCAGAGGGGGACCGCTGGAGGCATCGTCACGGGGGCCGTCGAGCCGTTGGACCGCGATCTTCCAGGTCTCCGTGGAACCGTAGCCGTCGAGCAGGGGAGCGGCCAGGACGCGGCCGACCTCCGCCTTCAGTTCAGGGGGACAGGGCGCGCCCGCGGTGACACACAGGCGCAGCGCCGAAGAGACGGGGGCCGCCGTCTCCCGCAGCGACTCCAGCAGGAGGCGGTAGGTGGCGGGCACCCCGCCCAGCACGGTGAAGGGTTCGGCGGCCAGTGCCTCGGCGACGTTCGCACCCGGAGCGAGGAGGCGCGCGCTCGCACCGACCGAGATCACTCCCAGCAGGCACAGCGAGTGGGCGTAGGCGTGGAACATGGGCAGGGGCCACAACAGGTGGTCCTCCTCCCGCAGTTCGTGCGCCCGCACATAGGCCGCCGCCACCGACCACAGGGCGGCACGCTGTGTGGAGACCACGCCCTTGCTGTCCCCGGTCGTGCCCGAGGTGTAGAGAATCCACGCCGGATCGTCGAGACTGAGGTCGTCCCGGGGCGCCACGCCGGGATCCGTCCCGGCCAGGTCCTCGAAGACGAGCGCGCCGACGGGCAGGTCGCCCGGGCCGACCACGGCTGTCCGTAACTCGGTTCGCTCAGCCGCAAGTCGGGCGACCTGGGTGGCGAGTGTCTCCTCGGTGATCACCAGGACGGCGCCGCTGTCGTCGAGGAAATGCCCCAGTTCCTCGTCCGACGCACCGGGGTTCAGCAGCACGCCGACCGCTCCGGCCCGCAGCACCCCGAGGCAGGTCTCCACGAGTTCCACCCGGTTGCCCAGATGGATCGCGACCCGCTCCCCGCGCCGCACCCCGAGCCGGGCGAGATGTCCCGCCAGCCGGCCGGTGCGCTCCTCCAACTCCCGGTAGGTGACGGCGCGACGGTCGTCCGCGTAGGCGGTCTTGCCTCCCAGCCGAGCCGAGTGCTCCCGCAAAGCGGCGGGCAGCGCACGCACCGACTCGTCCTGGAATTCGGTCATTCCCCACCCCTACGACGTCGACCGCAGACCACTCGCCGTCACCGTACGTCAGCCGAACGTCCGTTCAGCGTCGCCAGGGCCTCGCGGCGCGTCGGCCGCCACGGCTGCGCTATGATGATCTCAAGCGTTCTGCCGGAACTCGTGGCGGTACGACGTGCGTTGGTGGTCCAAGGAAAGACGCCCCGCTTCCTGCGGGGAAATGCAGGTGCAAGGCCTGCCCGGCGCTCCACATGGCCCCGCCTCCGAAAATCCGGAGGCGGGGTTTCTCGTTCAGAATCCGACGTAGCGGGCCGCGAACAGCGTGCGGAGGGCATTGAGGTCCACACGCCGGTCCCCGGGGACGACCGCGAGCACGTAGCGAGTGACCCGCCGGTCGATCTTGACCATCAGTATGAGGCACTTCGCGGCTTTGGACACCGGGTGCCCGCGCAGTGCGCTGACCGCCTCGGTAGTGCCTTCCGGTTCGTGGTCGATGAGTTCGTACGCGGTCGCGGTGCTGTCGAGCAGGCTCCCTGAGTTATGAATGTGCTGATCCCCTCCAACAACGGCTGCGCGACGCCCTGCGAGCCCGGACCGACTCCGTCGACCTGTCCGATCTGCGGCTCGCCGCCCCGCCGTCCGGGCGCGCCCGGTTCCGGCTCCCTGTCACCCGCCGCGTCCGCCGCGCAGTTCTGACGTTGCTCGTCCTGGCCGCCGCGGTGCCTGTTCCTTGACTGAGGACGGGAACTGACACAGTGCCTACTCCCGTTGAGGACCACGGACACGGGGCTCATTGGAGGGGACAGTCATGGATATGACACTGCGAAGGATGCCTCCGAAAGACGCGGAGAGAGGTTTCGGATGGGTCGTTTCTCGGTTCTCCCGGGCCGGTGACGACGCGAAGGCGGAATGTTCTCCCGGCCGGGACTGGGAAACCCTTGAGGGCATCCTGCTTGCGGAGGGCCCCGCGGAAGTGAGCGCGCTCCCCATCACGATGGGGGATCTGCTGGGCGACGACGACCTCGGCACCGCGTGTTTCTACCTCCCGCCGGACGAAGTGCCGATCGCGGTGCGTTTCCTGTCCTCCGTCGACTTGGAACGGGCAGTCGCCGACCAGGCGAACGCGATAGCCGGCACCTTCCCAAACCATGACGTCCCGCAGGGATACCTGGAGGTACTGGTCAGTCGGCTGGAGGAGATCCGAGATCTGTACGCCGCGGCCGAGCAGGCGGGTGAGGGCGTCGCCAAACTGGTCCGAGGCTGACAGGCGAGAGCGCCGGCTCGGAACCCATCGGCTCCGGCCTCAACAGCCGCCCCGACAACATCCGCAAGGTCACCGAGAACAGCCTCCGGCTGCTCCAGACCGACCGGATCGATGTCCTCTACCAGCACCGTGTCGACCCGGACGTGCCGATCGAGGAGGTCGCCGGAACCGTCGGTGAGCTCATCGCGCAGGGCAAGGTGAAGTACTTCGGGCTGAGCGAGGCGGGCGAGGACACCATCCGGCGTGCCCACGCCGTCACCCCGGGCTCGGTCCTGCAGACGGAGTACTCGATCTTCGAGCGCGACGTGGAGGAGAAGATCCTGCCTGTGGTACGGGAGCTGGGCATCGGCTTCGTGCCCTACTCCCCGCTCGGCCGCGGCTTCCTCACCAACGCCGTCAAGCCCGGCGCCGAGTACGCCGAGGACGACATGCGCCGCTGGGACGAACGCTTCCAGGGCGAGAACTTCGCGTACAACCTGCGCGCCATCCAGCAGCTGAAGGACCTGGCCGCCGCGAAGGGCATCACCGTCGCCCAGCTCGCCCTCGCCTGGCTGCTCGCCCAGGGCGAGGACATCGTCCCGATCCCCGGCACCCGCAGCGCGACCCGGGTGGAGGAGAACGCGGGCGCCGCCGAGGTCGACCTCACGTCGGCCGACCTGCGACACATCGTCGAGATCCTCCCCCACGGCTCGGCCGGCAGCCGCTACCCCGCCGCCATGATGCCCACCGACTGGTGACGCCGGCAGCTTCGTGCCGGGTGTCGACCGCGTCCCCCACGCGGTCGACACCCGCCGCCCCGACCATCCAGATCTGATGGTGGGGGTGGGGGCGATGGCGGTGACCGGCGACGACCACGCGGTCCTGAGCACGCGACTGGTCCTCCGGCAGTCCGGGCGTTCGCTATCTTGACCGGGTGCGGCGACCGTCGTCGGGCAATCCTGGGTTTCTGTGAAGGGTGGCGGATGGCGGTGGTCGTCGGCTGGGAGTGGGACGACACGTTGTTCTCGGGAACAGCCCCCTACTACCAGCGGGGAAGACTCCCGTACGCCCCCGGCCTCGCGGACGCGCTCGCCGAGGTTCTGCAACTGGACGGTCAGGGGCGCCTGATCGACGTGGGATGCGGACCGGGCACCCTGGCACTGAGCCTGGCGCACCTGTTCGGTGAGATCGTCGGTGTGGACCCGGACAGCGGGATGATCTCCGAAGCCGCGCGCGGAGCCGTCGAGGCGGGGGTGACCGGAAAATCGCGGTGGGTACGGATCCGGGCCGAGGAGCTGCCCGCGGGTCTGGGGACGTTCACCGTGGCGACCTTCGGTCAGTCCTTCCACTGGATGGATCGCGACCTGGTCGCGGCGACCATCAGGGACATGCTCCTGCCGGGCGGGGCGCTCGTGCACATCGCGGACCTGAAGACGGAGCGTCGATCCGTCGACGGTCTCCCGTATCCGGCAGTGCCCGGTGCGGCGATGGACGAGCTGGTCAGGCACTACCTCGGACCGGTACGACGAGCCGGGCGCGGGGTGCTGCCGCAGGGCACGCCCGGCGGCGAGGCGGCGGTGTTCACGCGAGCGGGACTGTCCGGCCCTCAGCGTCGTGTCGTTCCCGGCGGGCAGGCGCTCGAGCGCACATACGATGACGTCGTCGCGGGGGTGTTCTCGATGTCGTTCTCGGCTCCGCACCTGTTCGGCGCGCGCCGTGACGCCTTCGAGTCGGATCTGCGTCGTCTGCTGCGGGAGGTGTCCCCGTCGGGCCGGTTCTCCGAACGCCTTCCGAGCACCGAGGTCTTCGTCTGGGGGAAGAGTCCCGCCGGGCCGTGATCAGGCAGTCGGCTGCCTGAGTCACGGCCGCCGGACGCGCTCGCGGGGTGGCGCGGCGGCCGAGATGGGTGCCGGGCCACGGATCACCCCTCGGCCTCCTCACTGTTTCCGAAGCACCATTCGACCTGCCACGCAGCGCCGGCCCAGGCCTCCCTCACACGCTCGATGGCGGTCTCACCCGCCGAGCGGTCCGCCGATCTGTTCTGTCCCCACCGATCTGTTCCGTCCCACCGGCAGAAGACTGCAGTCCCTTTTCGGCGCCGCCGACAGCCACAGCGGCGCGGCGAGGAACCTCACGCATCCCCGGACGGCGGAGCGGTGCTCCCCCGCACCACCAGCTTCGTGGGGACGAGCGTGGTGCCGTGTTCCGGTCCGCCGTGGCGCATTCGTCGCAGGACGCCCTCGACGCACAGGCGTCCCACCTCGTCGAAGTCCTGGCGGACCGTGGTCAGCGGCGGCAGGAAGGAGCCGGCCTCGGGGACGTCGTCGAAGCCGATGACGCTGACGTCGTCGGGGATCTTCCGGCCGCGTTCGTGCAGGGCTCGCAGAAGCCCCAGTGCCATCTGGTCGTTGGCGGCGAACACGGCCGTACAGTCGCGCTCGTCGGCGAGCCGCAGGCCCGCACGGTAGCCGGACTCCGCCGACCAGTCGCCGCGCACGAGGGGCGGCGGGACGCGGCCCGCCTCGGTGAGGGCGGCGTGCCAGGCGTCGGTGCGGCGCTGTGCCGCGAAGGACTCCTCGGGTCCGGCCAGATGCCAGACCGTGCCATGGCCGAGGTCCAGGAGGTGACGTACGGCGGCCCGCGCTCCCCCGGCCTGGTCGGTGTCGACCACGGCGTAGCGGTCGCCCGCGTCCGAGTCGGCGACGACGACCTGGACGTGCGGGGGCAGGGAGATGGTCGCCGCGTCGAGCAGATGCACCTCCATGATGGCGATGACCGCGTCGACGGCGAGTTCCCCGAGCCGGGAGAAGGCTCCGCGCACCTCGTCCTGGGTGGGCACGGCGACCGGCAGCAGCGTGACGGCGTAGCCCTCCTGTGCCGCGGAGGTGGCGATCGCCTCCAGGGTGCGCATGTTGCCCGTGGTGGAGAGGTTGAAGGTGATGACGCCGATGGTGCGGAACTCGCCGCGCTTCAGAGCACGGGCCGCGCTGTTGGGCCGGTAGCCCAGCTCCTTCATCGCCGCCAGCACCTGCCCGCGGGTCTCCTCGTTCACACCCGCGTAACCATTGGACACACGGGAGACCGTCTGCGAGGACACCCCGGCCAGGCGTGCGACATCCGCCATGGACGCGGTCTGCGTGCGACGCACCGCCCGTTTTCCCTTGCGCCCACGGGACCGTTCCGTCCCCGTCGAGGCACTGTCCGCAGTGTCCACCCGTCTCCTTTGTTACCCGGGTCGCAGTTTCGTCAGACGACCCTTGACCACCGACATTGGCGCAGTGTAGACATGCCGCCATCAGATGTTTACGTAAACATAACAGCCCTGGACGCGAAGAGGGACGGCATGTTTACGTAAACATCGCGACGGCTGAGACGCCGGTTCCGAGATGGACGAGCGAGGAACGACATGACGACGCTACAACCGCCGGTGGCTGCGAAGCGCCCGCCGGCCCGGCCTTCGGCGAAGCGGGACCGCCGTTCGTGGACGGGATGGGGGTTCATCGGCCCCTTCGCGGCCGTCTTTGCCCTTGTCTTCCTGGCCCCCATCGTCTACTCGATCTATCTGAGTCTCTTCCGCGACCAGCTGATCGGCGGCAACACCTTCGTCGGCCTGGACAACTACACGCAGGCACTGAAGGACGACCAGTTCTGGTCCTCGCTGAGCCGGGTCTCGCTGTTCCTGGTGATCCAGGTGCCGATCATGCTCGGCATCGCCCTGTTCGTGGCACTCGCTCTGGACAGCGGCCGCCTGTACGGCCGGGACTTCTTCCGGATCTCGATCTTCCTGCCGTACGCGGTGCCCGCCGTGGTCGCCACCCTGATGTGGGGCTTCATGTACGGCACCCGGTTCGGCCTGGTGGGCGACATCAACAGCGCCTTCGACATCACCCTGCCCGACCCGCTCTCCGCGAACCTGGTCCTGGCGTCGATCGGCAACATCGTCACCTGGGAGTTCGTCGGCTACAACATGCTGATCTTCTACTCCGCGCTGCGGGTCATCCCGGCCTCGCTGTACGAGGCCGCGGAGATCGACGGCGCCGGGCAGTTCCGCGTCATCACGGCCATCAAGCTCCCCGCGATCCGCGGCGCCCTGGTCATCGCGACGATCTTCTCGATCATCGGCAGCTTCCAGCTGTTCAACGAGCCGAGCATCCTGCGCCCGCTGGCGCGCAACGCCATCACGACGGACTACACCCCGAACTTCTACACGTACTCACTGTCCTTCAACGGGCAGCAGCACAACTACTCCGCGGCGGTCGCCATCATCATGGGGCTGATCACCATGGTCATCGCCTATGTCGTGCAGCTCCGCGGCATGCGCAAGGGAGCGTGACCCAATGAGCAGCACGAGCAGCCCCGTCACCACCGGGTCCCACTCCGCACCCCCCCAGGCCGGCGGCGGCTCCAAGGGCAGGCCCCGACTGCGCACCCCCCGCAAGAACGCGTCCAGGCGCCCCAAACGCAGCATTCTGCTGACCGTGCTCACCGGCTTGATCCTGGTCTACACGGTGGTGCCCCTGCTGTGGCTGGTCATCAGCGCCACCAAGACCCAGGAAGGGCTCGCCAACTCGTCCGGACTGTGGTTCAGCCACAAGTTCGCCCTCTGGAGCAACATCCACGACACGTTCACGTACCACGACGGCATCTTCGTCCGCTGGCTGCTGAACACCCTGCTGTACGTCGTGCTCGGCGCCGGCGGCGCCACCCTTCTGGCGATCCTGGGCGGCTACGCGCTGGCGAAGTTCAAGTTCCCCGGAAAGCGCGCGGTCTTCGCCGTGGTCATCGGTGCCGTGGCCGTCCCCGGTACCGCCCTGGCGGTACCCACCTTCCTGATGTTCAGCAAGATGGGGCTGACCGACACACCGTGGGCGGTGATCATCCCCTCACTCGTGTCGCCCTTCGGTCTGTATCTGATGTGGGTCTTCGCCTCCGAGGCCATCCCCACCGAACTGATGGAGGCCGCCCGCATCGACGGAGCGGGCGAGATCCGCACCTTCTTCCAGGTGGCCCTGCCGCTGCTCGCCCCGGGCACCGTGACCGTGCTGCTGTTCACGACGGTCGCGACCTGGAACAACTACTTCCTGCCGCTGATCATGCTCAAGGATCCGAAGTGGTACCCCCTGACCCTGGGCCTGGACGCCTGGAACTCCCAGGCCCAGACGATCGGCGGCGACGTGATCTTCAACCTGGTGATCACCGGTTCGCTGCTCACCATCGTGCCGCTGATCGCCGCGTTCCTGCTGCTGCAGAAGTACTGGCAGTCCGGGCTCGCCGCCGGAAGCGTCAAGGAATAGCCCGACCTCAGGCCCCCACCCCCCGCAGCCTCACCTCTTTCACCCTCACTCTGTTCCACCCATGAAGAAGTCCCACCCACGAAGAAGTGGAAGCACCTCCATGCGCAGAACCTCCGGCCGCCTGCTGCGCGGCTTGACCCTCCTCTCCGTCCTCGCCCTGGGGGCGACCGCCTGCGGAGGCTCCGACGACGACAGCTCCGGCCAGAAGGCGGTGTCCGCCACGGACATCCAGGCGGCCCTCAAGAAGGGCGGCTCGGTCACGGTCTGGGCCTGGGAGCCCACGCTGAAGTCGGTCGCCGCCGACTTCCAGAAGAAGTACCCCAAGGTCAAGATCAACCTCGTCAGCGACCGGTCCGGTGACAAGCACTACACCGCTCTGTCGAACGCCATCGCGGCCGGTAAGGGCGTCCCCGACGTCGCGCAGGTCGAGTACTTCGCGCTGAGTCAGTACGCCCTCACCAAGGGCCTCAGCGACCTGGCCCCCTACGGCGCCGACAAGCTCGCCTCCAAGTACACCCCGGGTCCGTGGAACGCCGTGAGCGACGGTGACAAGGTCTACGGCCTGCCGATGGACTCCGGCCCCATGGCGATGTTCTACAACAAGAAGGTCTTCGACAAGTACAAGATCGCCGTCCCGACCACCTGGGACGAGTACGTCGACGCGGCCCGCAAGCTGCACAAGGCCGACCCCAAGGCGTACATCGCCAACGACGCCGGCGACGCGGGCTTCACCACCAGCATGCTGTGGCAGGCCGGTTCGCACCCCTACAAGGTCGACGGCACCAAGGTGACGGTCAACTTCGAGGACGCGGGCGCCAAGAAGTACACCGACACCTGGCAGAAGCTCATCGACGAGAAGCTCCTCGCGCCCATCAACGGCTGGACCGACGACTGGTACAAGGGCCTCGGCGACGGCACCATCGCCACCCTGACCACCGGCGCCTGGATGCCCGCCAACTTCGTCTCCGGCGTGCCGAACGCCTCCGGTGACTGGCGAGCGGCCCCGATGCCGCAGTGGACCAAGGGCGACAAGGCGAGCGCGGAGAACGGCGGCAGCTCCCTCGCCCTGCCCGCGCTGGGCAAGAACAAGGAACTCGCCTACGCGTTCGCCGAGTACGCCAACTCCGGCGACGGCGTGCAGACCCGCATCAAGCAGGGCGCCTTCCCGGCGACCAAGGCGGAGCTCCAGTCCACCGAGTTCCAGAACACCAAGTTCGACTACTTCGGCGGCCAGGAAGCCAACAAGATCTTCGCCGACTCCGCCGCCAACGTCGCCAGCGACTGGTCGTACCTGCCCTTCCAGCAGTACGCCAACTCGATCTTCAACGACACCGTCGGCAAGGCCTACATCTCCGGGACCAAGCTGGCCGACGGCCTGAAGTCCTGGCAGGAAGCCTCCGTCAAGTACGGCAACGAGCAGGGCTTCACCGTCTCGAAGTAACTGGCATCTCCTCGGGAGCCGCCGCTGAGCAGCAGGCGCTCGGCGGCGGCCGCCCGGAAGCAACCACGTACCTCGCGCCACCCCGTGCAGTAACCGGAAGGACCACCATGATCTCCACCCTCCTGTCCCAGTTGCGGCACGGGCCGGACGGTGACGCCACCCCCCGCCTCGCGTACGGCGCCGACTACAACCCGGAGCAGTGGACGCGAGAGGTGTGGGAGGAGGACATACGGCTCATGCAGGAGGCGGGCGTCAACATCGTCTCCGTGGCGATCTTCTCCTGGGCCCGCATCCAGCCCGCCGAGAACGAGTGGGACTTCGGCTGGCTCGACGAGGTCATGGACCTGCTGCACGCGGGAGGCATCGGGGTCGACCTGGCCACCGCCACCGCCTCCCCGCCGCCCTGGCTCAGCACCGCCCACCCGGAGATCCTTCCGGTCACCGCCTCCGGCGAGACGCTGTGGCCCGGGGCGCGCCAGCACTGGCGTCCCACCTCGCCCGTCTTTCGCGAGCACGCGCTGCGCCTGGTGCGGAAGATGGCCGAGCGCTACGCGAACCATCCCGCGCTGGTCGCCTGGCACGTCTCCAACGAGCTCGGCTGCCACAACGTCTACGACTACTCCGACGACGCCGCCCGCGCCTTCCGCGACTGGCTGCGCGCCCGCTACACCACCCTCGACGCCCTCAACCACGCCTGGGGCACGGCGTTCTGGTCCCAGCGCTACAGCGACTGGGAGCAGATCCTGCCGCCCCGGCTGGCCGCCTCCCACCCGAACCCCACCCAGCAGCTGGACTTCAAGCGCTTCTCCTCCGACGTGCTGAAGGACCATCTGCGCGCGGAGCGGGACGTGCTGCGCGAGCTCACGCCCGATGTTCCGGTCACCACCAACTTCATGGTGATGGGCAACACCAAGGGAATGAACTACGCGGACTGGGCCGCCGAGATCGACTTCGTCTCCAACGACCACTACGTGGTGCCCGGTCCGCAGGACCGCGACGAGCTGTCCTTCTCCGCCAACCTCGTCAGCGGCATCGCCGGTGGCCGTCCCTGGTTCCTGATGGAGCACTCCACCAGCGCCGTGAACTGGCAGCCGATCAACGTGGCCAAGCGGCCGGGCGACCTCGCCCGTGACTCGCTGGTGCACGTCGCCCACGGCGCCGACGCGGTGTGCTTCTTCCAGTGGCGCCAGTCGGCGGCCGGCGCCGAGAAGTACCACTCGGCGATGGTGCCGCACGCCGGAGCCGACAGCGAGGTCTTTCGCGCGGTGACCGGCCTCGGACAGACCCTCAAGACCCTCGCTCCGGTCGCCGGGACCGAGCGTGAGCCGGCCCAGGTCGGAATCGTCTTCGACTGGGACTCGTGGTGGGCGAGCGAGCAGGACTCCCACCCCACCGCCCAGCTCAGCTACCGGCAGGAGGCGCTGGACTGGTACTCCGCGCTGCTCGCCCTCGGCATCCGGGCCGACGTCGTCACCACGCAGACCGAACTCGACCGCTACCAGGTCCTGATCACGCCGGTCCTGCACGTCATGCCGGCCCCACTGGCCAAGGAGCTCACCCGGTACGCCGAGAACGGCGGCCACCTGGTCACCACGTACTTCTCCGGCGTCGTCGACGAGAACGACCACATCTGGCTCGGCGGCTACCCGGGCGCCCTGCGCGAGCTGCTCGGCATCCGCATCGAGGAGTTCGGCCCGCTGCTCGACGCCGAGACGGTCGACGTCGACCTGGACAGCGTGGACGGTGCGGCCACCGGCACCCTGTGGACCGATCGGATCAGCGTCACCGACCCTGCGGTGGAGGTGCTGGCCCACTACCGTGGCGGCACGTACGCCGACCGCCCCGCCGTCACCCGGCGCCCGACGGGCCAGGGCTCGGCCGCGTACGTCTCCACCCGGCTCGGCGCGGACGGTCTCACCGCCCTGCTGCCGAAGCTGCTCGACCCGGCCGGTGTGCACAGTGAGCTGCCGGACGACGCGCGGGGAAGCGTCGAGCTGATCGTGCGCCGGAGCGCGGACAGCCGCTATCTGTTCCTGGTCAACCGGACCGACGAGACGGTGCCGCTGACCGGACTCACCGGAGACCTGCTGGTCGGCCGTACGGACGACGACGGCACCGTCGTCCTCTCGCCCCGGGATGTCGCCGTACTGCGGCAGCCCGCCCTCTGACGGCCCTCGAACAGCGAGCACGGCCCCCGTTCGAGGGTTGAGCCGGCGTGTCCCCACCCGGGGGCACGCCGGTCCATCGCAGCGACCACCTACGAGTTGGGAGCACACGTTGGCACGCCGTACTCGCACAAGACGGCTTCTGGGAACCATCGCAGGCACCGCGTTGGCCACCGGGGCAGCCCTGGTCACCGCCCCGCCGACGAGCGCGGAGACCGCGCCGTCGGCAGCCGCGTCCGTGACCGTCCGGCCGGATCCCTCGTACAAGGAGCAGAGCTTCGAGGGCTGGGGCACCAGCCTTGTCTGGTTCGCCAACGCCACCGGCGACTACCCGGCGCCGATCCGCGAAAAGCTCGCCAAACTCCTCTTCGGCGACGACGGCCTCAATCTGAACATCGCCCGCTACAACATCGGCGGCGGCAACGCCCCCGACGTCAAGAACTACCTCCGGGCCGGCGGCGCGGTCGAGGGTTGGTGGAAGGCCCCGGACGGCACCACCCGTACGGACACCGACTGGTGGAGCGCCGACGACGCGGCCGACTGGAACCCGAACGCAGACGCCACACAGCGCTGGTGGGTGGACCGGATCAAGAAGGACATCACCCACTGGGAGACGTTCAGCAACTCGCCGCCCTGGTTCATGACCACCAGCGGCTATGTCTCCGGCGGCTTCAACTCCTCCGCCGACCAGCTCAAGGCCGACTCCGTCGACGACTTCGCCGCCTACCTGGCGGGCGCGACCAAGCGGCTGGAGAAGGCGAGTGGCATCAAGGTCGACACCCTCGACCCGTTCAACGAGCCGAACACGAACTACTGGGGTACGCGTCTGGGAGCGGACGGGCAGCCGGTCGGCGGCCGCCAGGAGGGCGCGCACATCGGCCCCGAGCTCCAGCAGCAGGTGATCCGCGCGCTGGCCCCCGCCCTCAAGAAGGCGAAGACCGGCACGAAGATCTCCGCGATGGACGAGACCAACCCCAGCCTCTTCACACAGAACTGGAACACGTACCCCCAGGACGTGCGTGACCTGGTCGGTCAGTTGAACGTCCACACCTACGGAACGGGTGGCCGTACCAGCGTGCGCGACCTGGCCAAGGCGGCGGACAAGCCGCTGTGGATGAGCGAGGTCGAGGGCGACTGGGGCGACGGCCAGAGCTTCACGGACATGCGGCCGGGCCTGGGCCTGGCCCAGCAGATGGTCAACGACCTGCGCGAACTCGAGCCCAAGGCCTGGGTGTTCTGGCAGCCGGTCGAGGACTACGACAACATGAAGCCCGGCGGCGAGTCCGCCAAGGGCGGCAACTGGGGCAGCGTCCAGATCCCGTTCAGCTGCACGTCCGCGGACACCCTCGCGACCTGCCCCATCTACACGAACACGAAGTTCGACACCGCCCGCAACTTCACCCACTACATCAAGCCGGGCGACCGGCTGATCAAGACCGACGACACGTCCAGCGCGGCCGCGGTCTCCAAGAGCGGCAACGGGGCGACCATCGTCCACGTCAACAGCACCACCAGCCCGCGAACGGTCACCATCGACCTGTCCAAGTTCGGCCACATCGCGCGAGGCGCGACGGTGACTCCCGTGGTGACCAGCGCCGACGGCAAGTTGGCACGCCAGACCTCCGTCGCGGTCACCGGCCGGCAGGCCACCTTCACCGTGCCCGCCCAGTCCGTGACCTCCTTCGTCGTCAAGGGCGTGTCGGGCGTGGCCAAGGACGCCGCTCTGCTGAAGAAGGGGCACACCTACTCCCTGACCGGCGTCCAGAGCGGCAAGGCGCTCACCGTCGCGGACGACGGCAGCAAGCTCGTCATCAAGACGGCGAGTACGGACGCGGCCACGGTCACCGGCCAGCGGTGGCGGCTGCGACAGATCAGCGGCCACACCGGCAACCGGCAGCGGTACGTGTTCACCAACCCGGTGGAGGGCAAGCGGCTGGCCGTGCGCGACGGCGCCCCGGTCCTGGAGGCGGACACCGGTCCTCGTGACGAGGCGACGCAGTGGATCATGTCGACGACAGGTGACGGCACCTGGACCCTCGTCAACGCCGCGACCGGGAGGCTCCTGGAGGTGGGCGGTCAGGCCACCGCCGACGGGTCCGCCGTCACGATATGGACACCGAACTCCGGCTCCAACCAGCGGTGGACGGTGTCCGACGTGACCGACGGGGCCGGATCCTAGCTCTACGGCGGCATCCGTCTCCGCGCCCACCCCTGACAATCCGGGCGGTCGCGGAGACGGATGCGTCGTCGACCACGTGAAGTTCCTTGAGCCCTCAGCGCCCCGCGCTCGGCCCGACCGGGTGCCGACGCACCCAGACGAGCAGCGCCACCGAACACACCGCGGCGAACGCGCACCAGGTCGACACGAACTCGAGCTCCCACAGCACCCAGCAGATCAGCGCGCCCGCGCCCATCAGCACACCGAGCAGGACAAGTCCACGGTCGCCGGAGAGCAGGAGGGAGCCGACGGTGGCCAGGAGATAGCCGGCGACGAGCAGTTCAGGATCGTTCAGATGCACGACGTAGCCGAGGGTGTGGCCGCGGACCTCAGCCCGCACGGGGCAAGTCACGAGGGCGTACGCGAGTGCGGCGGCGGTCGCGACGCCGACCGCCAGGGGGACCGTCAGCCTGCGCAGCGCGTGCGGGGGCGCCGCGCACATCGCACCGGCCGGGACCCACACCGCGAGCAGCGGCAGCGCGATGACGGCCCAGGCGACGGTGGCGGGGCCCGTACCCCCGCCGGAGTCCCAGACCGCGGACTCCACGATCTGATGCGCCCCGAGGACCAACGGCAGCGCGGCCAGCGGCAGATCGCGGGATCGCCGCACCCGCGCCACGCAGGCCACCCCGACCGCGGCGATCCCGACACCGGCGGCCAGGTCGGCCGTCGCACTCCAACACATCGCGTCACCAGGGGGTCGGCCGTCATGTGATTGCACCTTTACGGTGACCAAGGTAGTGCCGCCGTCGGTCGGGGGCGCGGGAGCCCGCACGGGGGTCCTCATCCGGCCGAGTGGGGACTCAGGTACCGACGTAGGTCGCGAGGTGCTCGCCGGTGAGGGTGGAGCGGGCGGCGACGAGGTCGGCGGGGGTGCCCTTGAAGACGATCCGGCCGCCGTCGTGGCCGGCCCCGGGGCCGAGGTCGATGATCCAGTCGGCGTGGGCCATGACCGCCTGGTGGTGCTCCACGACGATGACCGACTTGCCCGCGTCGACGAGCCGGTCGAGCAGGTCGAGCAGCTGCTCGACGTCGGCGAGGTGGAGTCCGGCGGTCGGCTCGTCGAGTACGAAGACGGATCGGCCCCCGCCTTTCTCCGCCATGTGGGTGGCCAGCTTGAGCCGCTGCCGCTCGCCGCCGGACAGTGTGGTGAGCGGCTGGCCGAGGCTGAGGTAGCCGAGACCGACGTCGGCGAGTCGGGTGAGGACGCGGTGAGCGGCCGGCGTGTGCGCCTCACCAGCGCCGAAGAACTCCTCGGCCTCGGTCACCGACATCGCGAGCACCTCACTGATGTCGCGGCCGCCGAGGTGGTAGTCGAGGACCGAAGCCTGGAACCGCTTCCCCTCGCACTCCTCACAGGTGGTGGCGACCCCGGCCATCATCGCCAGGTCGGTGTAGATGACGCCGGCGCCGTTGCAGGTGGGGCAGGCGCCCTCGGAGTTGGCACTGAACAACGCCGGCTTCACGCCGTTGGCCTTGGCGAACGCCTTGCGGATCGGGTCGAGCAGTCCGGTGTACGTCGCCGGGTTGCTCCGCCTGGAGCCACGGATCGCACCCTGGTCGACCGACACCACGCCCTCGCCGGCCGGGATCGATCCGTGCACGAGCGAGCTCTTGCCGGAGCCGGCGACGCCGGTCACGACCGCGAGCACCCCGAGCGGGATGTCGACGTCGACGCCCCGCAGGTTGTGCGTCGACGCACCGCGGATCTCCAGGGTGCCGGTGGGCTTGCGCACCGTCTCTTTGACGGCGGCCCGGTCGTCGAAGTGGCGGCCGGTGATGGTGCCGCCGGTCCGCAGCCCCTCGACGGTGCCCTCGAAGCAGACGGTGCCGCCCGCCGTACCGGCGCCGGGACCGAGGTCGACGACATGGTCGGCGATCGCGATCGTCTCCGGCTTGTGCTCCACGACGAGCACCGTGTTGCCCTTGTCCCGCAGCCGCAGCAGCAGGTCGTTCATCCGCTGGATGTCATGCGGGTGCAGGCCGATGGTGGGCTCGTCGAAGACGTAGGTTACGTCGGTGAGCGAGGAGCCGAGGTGGCGGATCATCTTGACGCGCTGCGCCTCGCCGCCGGACAGTGTGCCCGCCGGGCGGTCGAGCGAGAGGTAGCCGAGGCCGATCTCCACGAACGAGTCGAGGGTCTGCTGCAACGCGGTGAGCAGCGGCGCCACCGACGGCTCGTCGAGACCGCGGATCCACTCGGCCAGGTCGCTGATCTGCATCGCGCAGGCGTCGGCGATGCTGATCCGCTTGATCTTCGACGACCGGGCCCCCTCGTTGAGCCGGGTGCCGTCGCACTCGGGGCAGGTGGTGAAGGTGACCGCCCGGTCCACGAACTCCCGGATGTGCGGCTGCATGCCCTCCCGGTCCTTGGCGAGCATCGACTTCTGGATCCGCGGGATCAGACCCTCGTAGGTCATGTTGATGCCCGCGATCTTCATCCTGGTCGGCTCGCGGTGGAGGAAGTCCTGCAACTCCTTCTTGGTGAACTTGCGGATCGGCTTGTCCGCGTCGAAGAAGCCCGACTCGCTGTAGAGCCGGGAGTTCCAGCCGCCCCCCGTGTAGCCGGGGATGGTGATCGCACCTTCGGAGAGCGACTTGGAGTCGTCGTAGAGCTGGGTGAGGTCGAGATCGGTGACCGTGCCGCGGCCTTCGCAGCGCGGACACATGCCGCCGGTGATGCTGAAGCTGCGGCGCTCCTTCACCTTCTGCCCGCCGCGTTCCATGGTGACCGCACCCGCCCCGCTGATCGAGGCGACGTTGAAGGAGAACGCCTTGGGCGAGCCGATGTGCGGCTTCCCGAGCCGGCTGAAGAGGATGCGCAGCATCGCGTTGGCGTCGGTGGCGGTGCCGACCGTGGAGCGGGGGTCCGCGCCCAGCCGCTGCTGGTCGACGGTGATCACGGTGGTCAGCCCGTCGAGGACGTCGACCTCCGGCCGCGCCAGCGTCGGCATGAAGCCCTGCACGAAGGCGCTGTACGTCTCGTTGATCAGCCGCTGCGACTCCGCGGCGATCGTGTTGAACACCAGCGAGCTCTTGCCCGAGCCGGAGACACCGGTGAACACCGTCAGCCGACGCTTCGGGATCTCGATGCTGACGTCCTTGAGATTGTTCTCGCGCGCGCCGTGCACGCGGATCAGATCGTGGCTGTCGGCAGCATGCGGCGCAGGCGACTGCGTGTCCGTCCTCGTGGCCATGCTCATCGTGTCTCCATCTGTTCGGTGGGGCCGCCCGCACGGTCTCCGTCGGCGTCGCCTGGCTGGATCCGACCAGCCCCGAGGGTAACGTCTGGTTTTCCCGTGCCGGGGCCCGGACCGCGATGTCCGTGGCCGTCACGCTAGCGGCGGCGTTCTGACCGGCGCTTCTCGAATCCTGACCGATCCGGTCACCTGCTTCGCCACCCAGGACGGCGTGCCCGTCGTCGCACGCGTCGCGTTCACGTCCGAGGCGCGCTGCTGTCCCGGCGCTGGATCGTCGCGGCCGCACGGTGCAGTTCGGTGAGGACCGTTCGTACCGCTCTTCGTGCGGCACGTTCGGGGCGATGGAGCACATCGATGTGGCGTCGGGTGTGCACGCCGCTGAGAGGTCTGAGGACCAGTGCGGGGTGTGGACGCGTGGTCCAGCGGGGCATCAGGGCCAGGCCGGCTCCGGCGGCGACGGCTTCGGCGACCACCGCGAATTCGTTGATGCGATGGACGATGTCGAGCCGCCGGTTCGCGGCGCTCGCGATGGCGTCGATGGTGGCCATCAGCGGGAACCCGTCGTGAACGGTGATCCAGGGTTGGTCCGCGACGTCTCGCGGGGTCAGACGTCGTTTGGCGGTCAGGGGGTGGTCGACCGGCAGGGCGATGTCCAGCGGTTCACGCAGCAGTGTGGCGGCGGTGACCGTGTCCGGCCAGGGCGGCGCCTGGCCGAGGTGGTGGGCGAGTACGAGGTCGTAGTCCCGGGTCAGTCGCGGAAAGTGGTCCTGCGGGACGTCCTCGTCGGCGAGCGAGAGCCGTGGACGTCCAGGTCCGGCCCCGCCGAGCAGCAGGAGCGGGAAGAACGTGGAGGCCGCGCTGTGGAAGGCCGCGACCGATACACCCGCGTCCGGCTGGTCGACGAATGCGTCGATCGCGTGCCGCGCCGTGGCCATCGCGGTCTCCACCTCGATCGCGGCGCGGGCCAGGGCTTGCCCGGCATCGGTGAGTACCAGCCGCCGGCCGTCACGTTCGGTCAGGGGAACGGGGATCGAGCGTTGCAGCAGCCGTAGCTGTTGGGAGATCGCCGAGGGCGTCATCAGCAGCGCCTCGGCGGTGGCGGTGACGCTTCCCGACTCGCCGAGTTCCCGCAAGATCTGCAACTGCCGTTCATTCACCTGCTCAGTGTAGTGATGCTTCAGGGTCGGTGAAGAACATCGTTCTTGGCTTCAGAGTGGGAACAGTGCAGCGTAGGGGCGTGTTCTCCACCCGCCGCACTGATGCAGTGCTTCTCCTTGTCGCCGTCGTCTGGGGCTCCAGCTATCTGGCCGCGAAGACAGCCACCCATGCCCTGCCGGTTCTGGTGGTGCTGTTCGCGCGGTACGCGATCTCCGCGATCGCCTGCCTCGCTCTCGTCGCCACCCGACGTCGGGAGGGGCGGTACACGCCGGACGAAGTTCGTGTCGGGGCTTTGCTGGGGGTCACTCAGGCCGCTGTGCTGGTTCTGGAAACCTACGGTGTCGCGCACACCAGCGCGGCCAACGCCGGCCTGATCATCAGCCTCACGATCGTGCTCACCCCGCTGCTGGACCGCACGACGGACGGCGGACGGCTGCCCCCGCGCTTCTTCGCCGCCACGGGTGTGTGCCTGGCGGCCGTCGCGCTGCTCATGTCCGGCAGCGGCTTCCACACTCCCCGAATCGGCGACGTGCTGATGCTCGCCGCGGCGGTGGTGCGCGCGGCGCATGTCGCGCTCGTGGGGCGGCTCACGAAGGGGCGCGTCGTGCGGCCGTTGCAGCTGACGACCGTCCAGACGGGTGTCGGCTCGGCGCTGTTCGTCGTGCCCGCCGCGGGTGCCCTGCCGACGCTGACCCGGGTCGATGCCGCGCTCTGGGGCCAGCTCGTGTATCTCGCCCTGTTCTGCAGCGTGTTCGCCTTCCTCGCGCAGACCTGGGCGGTGCAGAACAGCTCTGCCAGCCGGGCCAGTCTGCTGCTGGGCACCGAACCGGTCTGGGCGGTCGTGGTCGGCGTCTGCCTGGGCGGCGAAGGGTTCACCGTCCTTGCCGGCCTCGGGGCGGCGCTCATGGTCACCGGGACGTACTGGGGACAGAACATCGAACGCACCCACCGCACCGCCGACATCGAGGAGTCCCCATGCCGGACAACGGCACCTACGAGCGTCTGATCAGCGTCTCCAGAACTCTGTGTGTGCCTGTGGTTTCCGGGCTTTTCAGGCGCGGCGCTGTTCGAGAGCCGCACCCGGCCGGCCGGGAGAAGATCCTCAGGCCGGTGGGGTGCGGGTACTCCATGACCTGGCACCGGCCCGCCCTTTCGCGCGGGTCGCTCGGACGCGTCCTGGCAGGTCGGCGCCAGGGCCGCGAGAACGTCGATGGCCTCGCTGATGATGTATTGGCAGGCGGTGGTGACCCGATGTCGAACCCGGCGGCGAGCTGAGCGCGTAGGTGTGGTCGCGGCGTAGGTGGGCCACGGCGAACAGGGCCTGGCGGCCGGTGGTCGGCCCGAGTCATCGGGTGCCGCGCTCGCGGCGACGGAATTCCGGGTTGAATACCCATCTACCAGGGGCTCTTCACTGCACTGACCTCTCAACCGGCAGACTCACGCCGCAGGTTATGAACCGCTCACCGGCGAGTGGATCGGAACCGCCGTGGAACACCCTCGCGGCGTCCGGGCCTACCCACCACTGGTGAAGCGGGCCTGCCACAGGTCGCGGAGCAACGCGATCTCGGCCATGTGGTGGATGAATTCGAGGTTGGCCCCCGACAGCACGGTGATGAAGGGGTCGTCGGGGTCGGAGCCGTACGGGTACTGCGAGAAGCCGACCGTGTCGAGCTGCTCGTCGGTGACGGCGGCGACGCTGTCACGCCAGCGGTCGATCACCGCCCAGAATCGCTCGAGTGCCAAGGCGGCGGAGGGGGTGAAGTCGACCAGCAGTTTCGGCTCCTGCCGACGTTCGCCGAAGGTCCACTCCCATGGGCCCGCGAAGTGGAAGTGCAGGTGGCCCAGCCGCCAGGCGATGGTGGTGACCGGCGTTTTGTCAGGCTCCGGCGTACCGGTGTGGGCGAGGACCTGCTCGACCCGCTCGACACTCACGCTCCAGTCATCGGCGATCTCGGCGACGGTCATGCCGTCAGCCGCCTGCCGGGCAACCTCGGCGTACTCGCTCGCCGGGATGTCCGCCGCGCCCAGGTCGAGCACCCACTCGCCCGGCCCGAACGCCCTGGGCGTCACCGCCTCGCCCCGCCGCCGGATCGACCAGGAACCGGGCACAGGCTCCCATCGGTACTCCTCGTCGCTGAGCCCGGTCAGTCGCACCTGGGCCATTTCCCTGGCATGGTCGAACTGGTCGAGCAGTAAGCCCAAACGGTCGGTCCGGGTGTTCTCAGTCTCCATACCAGGTTCCCTTCGTGGTCGCGTCGCGTATCTCACTGCGCTCAGGCGGAAGTTAACGGCCCACCTCACGGGGCGCGATCGATTTACTCACCACGAAGCCCCGTAGTCTGCTGGGACGCGCAACGATGTGATCTTCGGCGGGAGACTCTCATGATGAGCGGCAGCAGGTCCAGCACGGATGTCGACGCTAGCCACATCGGACTGGTCGTGACGATCATTGTCCTGGTGGTCATCGCCAGCCTGTCAGGGCCCCGCGGCACTTTGGTAATCGCAGCCTGTCTCACATCTTGGTTCGTCCTCGTTCTGACCGTCGTCCACATCAGGGGCGGACGCGGCGGGGAAGCCGTTCGACGGGCTTACGTCGCCACTTTCGGCTGGGGCGACTACGTCACCCCCTGATGGGGTTGCTGAGGCGGATTCGGTCCGCCGAGAGTTCGGTCGCCGGACTCGATACCAGCGACCTGGACCCAGGCCGCTGGGGCACGACGGTCATCTCCTTCTCCTCATGCAGCGTCTGTGACCGAGCGGTCGAGCTCGGCGGGCTCCACCCGGTCTGGATCTCGCTGCGGGTGGCCACGGACGTTCTGCCCCTGCTGGTCAACGCATGTTCGGCGCAGTGCGTGGCGGAACTTCCCCCGCCACCCGAGGGTTACGTCCAGTCCGCGCACACAGGCGGCCGAGTCGGCCAACCCTCGGCCGACCGGGACTGACGCGGAGGACGGCCCCGAGTGACGGGGCCGCGGTCCGTCAGTCGAGCCGTGCCTCGCCGTACGGCAGCAGCCGTACCGGGCCGAGCAACCCGTACGCCTGCCGTGCCGTACCGCCGTAGACCGCGGGGTCGCTGACCCGCAGCCGGTTGGAGAGCGGCGTGGCGACCTCGACCTCGATGACGTTGACCCCGCGCCGGAGCAGGCCGCCCAGGTCCACCACCGGATGGATCTGGTCGACCGGGTCGAGGCGGTGGCCGTTCACGGTGACCCGGCAGGTGTCGGTCACGGTGCCCATTTCCAGGCGGGCGCCGTGGCCACCAGTCCAGTCGTTGTCGAGGGTGACAGTAGTGCGGTAGAGGCCGATTCCGGAGACGTCCGCGAGCTCGGTGATCTGCGACCAGGGCAGCAGTGCGTCGAGGGTGAGGTCGTGGTCGACGACGGTGGTGCGGTAGGCCGTGACGCCCGGCCGCCAGTCCTGCACGCGCAGCTGCCAGGAGGTGAGATCCATCGGCGCGAGGACGCTCTTGAGTGTCGTCCGCACGGTGCGGCCGGAGGAGAGGACGGTGCTGTACGTGCCTGCCGTGGCCGCCCGGACGGCGAGTCCCGCGTCGGTGAAGCGCACCTCGTCCGCCTCGCTGTCGACGGCGTGCGGACGGCTGCCGGTGCGGTCGCCGAAGAGGCCGGGGCGGCCGAGGGCCAGGATCAGGGGCTCGGCGGGCTGGAGGGTGACGCGAGCGGTGACGGTGTCGCCGTCCTCGGTGTAGCAGGCGAGGCGCTCGGCCTTTCCGGTCCACGGGTCGAGGAGATAGGGCACGGCGCTCGCCGTCGTGCGGCGCAGGGTAATCTCGTGGTCGATCGCGGCCACCGGCGGTTTGACGGTCTCGGCGTGCTTGCCGTTGCACAGGTAGTAGTAGTCGACGCCGTCGGCCACACGGTGGGCGTTGAGCAGGGTGGAGGAGGACGCGTAGCGGACGTCCGGCACCACCCCGAGGTCGGCGAGAGCGGAGGGGACGGCCGACTTGTCGGCGATCTGGCGGACCAGCGGCAGGGCCAGCAACTCAGCCACGACAGAACGCAGTTCGTCGCTCTCGCCGCTGTCGGGGACGCCGGACGGCACGACGGCGTCCCAGGCGCCGAGCAGCACGACGGGCAGTCCGGCGCGGGCGAGGCGCAGCAGGGCGCGGGCGTCGGACAGGGCCAGGGTGACCGTGGAGCCGTAGAAGAAGTCGCCCTCGACGAACAGGGCCTTGTACGCCGGGCCTTCGGGTGCGAGGCGCCCGTGGCGCACGGTGGCGGCGGGCAGGTCGAGCAGCGGCCCGCTGAGGAACTGGTGGGTCCAGCCCAGGGGGACGCCCGTCGCGGTGAACCAGGAGGCGCCGATGCCGGTGGCGGTGTACCCCGTCTGCCGGAACACCGCGACGTCGACGCGCGGACGGCCGGTCCGCAACACCTGGTGGACCCGGCCCAGATACCCCGACACATCCTCGACGTGCCGCCAGGTCGGATGCCTCGGCCCCCAGGACTCGCCGTAGCCGACGGTCCCCTTGTACGGGGTGAAGGCGGCGTATCCGGGCCAGTTCACGCCCGGCAACTCGGCGTAGGAGAAGCCGTGGACGACCGTCTGGTTGACCCCCGCCGCATAGGCGCCGCCCATGGTGCGCAGGAACTTCTGCCAGGTGGTGTTGTACGCCCCGCCGGCGTAGGCGCCCGCCTCGCAGGACAGCACCGTATGCCCGGCCATGTCACGGCCGCCCGCCAGACAGCGGTAGTCGTCGAGGTTCTTGAAGCCGAGGGATTCGCCCTCGGGGATGTCCAGGAGTGCGGCCGAGGCGATCGCGTCGGTCTGCAGACCGTAGGGCTGGGATCGCAGTTCGAGGCCGAGGGAGTGGGCCCAGGTGCGTAGGGCCGTCACGTGGTGCCGGTTGAAGAGGACGGACACCGTCTCCCAGAAGTCGTGCCGGATCTGCCGGGTGATGGCGGCTTCGAATGCGAAGACCTGGCTGCCGTGGTTCAGGATCACGGCGGGCAGCAGCGGCAGCAGGGAGCGGCCGGTGTGGGCGAGGAACGCGTCGGGGAGGCCGGACGTCCACTGGAGCCCGTCGGTCTCCAGCTCGATGGAGTCCTCGAAGAGCGCCCCGCCGCAGACCTTGAGCAGGCGCCGGACGGTGGGAGAGAGGAGGTGCGCCTCCCAGTAGTCGGTCACCGCGCGCGTGCCGGCCGCGCTGAAGTGGTCGACCACGTACGCGGCCGGGGCGGTGTGCGGGCCGCCCTCCGGGGTCTGCCCGGAACCGCGTACCCAGTAGGAGACGATCACCCAGCTGCCGTCGTCGGGCACGGTCCAGGTGAGGGCACCGTCGGTGGCGGCGTCGGTGAGGTCGATCACCGAGTCGAGGTCGAGCCCCGTCTCCTTGCGGGTGGAGTTCGCGGTGTTCACCCGGGCGGCCTGGACCAGGAGCAGCCGCTGCCGGGTCACACCGGACGCGGCGGCGTGGACCGGGGGCGGCACGGCTCCGGAGTAGGTGGATCCCGCCGTCAACGTGATCGTTCCGTAGGCGAGTTCCTTGACCGCCGCCTCGCTGTCCGGCGTGATGCCGGGGACTGCCGCGGGCCAGCTCGGACCGATCGTCAGATCGACGGTGAGGCCGCGCCGGGCCGCCTGATCGAGAGCGGCCTCCACTCCCGTCACCCACGCCGCGCTGCCCCAGCCGTGCCGCGCGGTGTCCAGAACCGCGGGGTCCGTGACGCTGTGATGGACCGCGGCTATCTCGGCCCCGCCGAAACCGGCGTCGGCGATCTGGTCGATCTCCCGTCTGATCTCGTCGGGCTGTACCAGGCCGTCCGGCCACCACCAGCGGAACTTCGGCCGCACCGCGCGTCCGGGCGCCGCGAACGGCAGCCCCGCCGCGGTCGCGGCCCCCGCGGGTGCGGGCAGGCTCCAGTCGAGTGTGCCGACCGCCGCCGTGGCCACGGCGACCGAGAGGAGAGTGCGGCGGGGGAGTCCCGAACGGCGGTCCGGGGTGTCGTTGCTCATGGATCTCGTCCACTCTCTCGGAGGGCAGCACAAACAGGACCCCTTCGGGCCCACGCTTTTGAATCGTTTAAATCCTCCGGGAAGCTACGGCCCCGGATGGGAGAGCGTCAAGATCCGTGCACACCTCGGACAACGGTCGCGTCAGGTGGCATGCGTGAGCTTCGCAGGCGGATATCAGAAAGTTGTCAGGCTGTGGGAAGCCTCTCTCGCCTCCCTGTTTCCCGAGCGCAGACGCTTACTATCGGCCGCGTGTGCGCATATGTGCTGGTCGCGGAAGACGACGAGAAGCAGGCGGAGCTGATACGCCGCTCACTGCTGCAGGAGGGACACACCGCGACCGTGGTCCATGACGGAGGGGCCGCGCTCGACGAGGTACGGCGGCACAAGCCCGACCTCGTCGTCCTCGACCTGATGCTGCCCGTGATCGACGGGTTCGGGGTGTGCCGGGTGCTGCGCCGGGACGACGACATCCCCGTCCTCATGCTCACCGCCCGCTCCACCGAGGACGACGTCCTGCTTGGCCTGGAACTCGGCGCGGACGACTACATGACCAAGCCCTACAGCCCGCGCGAACTGATGGCCCGGATCCGTACGGTCCTACGGCGCAGCGGACGCCCGGCCACCGGACAGGAACAGGTCATCCGCGCCGCCGGCATCACCGTCGATCCCGTCCGGCACGAGGTGCGCTGCGACGGCTCACGCGTGGAGTGCACGCCGGGCGAGTACGAGATCCTGCGCGCCATGACCGCGGAACCCGAGCGGGTGTTCTCCCGGCGGCAGTTGCTCCAGCACACCCGGGGGATCGACCGGGCCTCCACCGAACGGGCCATCGACGTGCACATCATGAACCTGCGCAAGAAGATCGAGGCGGATCCCCGCAGGCCTACGCGGCTGCTGACGGTGTTCGGCGTCGGGTACAAGCTCAGCGGTGAGCGCGGATGAGCTCCGGCATACCGCTGCGCAAGAGGCTGCTCGTACGGCTGATCATCACCTCGGTGCTCATCGCCCTCTGCTCGGTCGCGGCGACGGCGTGGCTCGCGGTGCAGACGACGACCCGCGCCATCCAGGAGGAACAGGGGCAGGCCCTCGCCGACGACACGGACATCCTCCGGCAGCTCAGCGGATACGCCGCCACCCACCCGAGCTGGTCGGGCGTCCAGGACACCGTGCGCCGGCTGTCGGCCACCATGGGGCGACGGATCGCGCTGACGACGCCGGACCGTAAGCCGATCGCCGACTCCGCGAAGTCCCACACCGCGCTGCCGCCCGGGGCCGCCGCCACCGTCGACCCCCTGCACACGGACACCGACTCGGAACCCGGGGCTCAGCTCAGCGGAATCGACCCGCGTGCGGTGGGACCGTATCGGCTGACGCCCAAGGAGCACGCACGCCTCGACGTGCTGGCGAAGAAACGGCAGGCGTGCTACCGACGCAACCATTTCGAGACCACACTCAGCTGGATGCCGAGCGGCCGACCCCTTCTGACGGACACGGGCAAAACCGTCAGGGACGACCAAGCGGTCTCCGAGTGCGAGGACGGACAGGTCAACATCCTCATGCCCACCGAGCAGACTGCCCAGGACGAGCTGACCCGCATCGTCCAGGAGTGCCTCCGGCGCAAGCACGTGGCCCGGCCCTCGTCCCAGGCCGTCTACCTCCACTTCTCGATCCTGACTCCGCAGCCGCAGTTCGACCTGGGGGAAGGGACGGCCCATGGGCTGCCTACGGCGACCGGGACGAAGAGCGACGAGTGCCTCACCGACGCGCGTCGCGAGCAGCTCGACCCCGATGTCGCTCCCGTCGCCGAGCTGTTCCTGGGCACGGGGGACAGCGCCGTCCCGCACTTCGACATGTCGAACAGCAACAAGGCCAAGATCGTTGGAGTCGCCGGCCTCGTCCTCGCCCTTACGGTCGCCGTGACCGCGCTGGTCGCCACCAGGCTCGTACGACCGCTGCGCGCACTGACGCTGGCCGCGCAGCAGCCGCCGGAGCAGCACGTACGGGTTCCCGTGACCACCCGGGACGAGACGGGCATCCTGGCGCTGGCGTTCAACGAGCTGGCCGAGCGCCGTGAACGCATGGAGGCCCAGCGCAAGGCGATGGTCAGCGACATCGCGCATGAACTGCGTACTCCGCTGACCAATATCCGAGGCTGGCTGGAGGTGACCCGTGACGGCATCGTCGACCCCGACCCGGAACTGCTCGCCTCCCTGCACGAGGAGGCGGTGCTCCTCCAGCGGGTCATCGACGACCTTCAGGACCTCGCGGCGGCCGACGCGGGCACCCTCACCTTGCACCGCGAGGCCGTCCGCGCCGACGAGCTGCTCGAACAGGTCGCCGCGGCACACCGGGTGGGGGCGGAGGCGGTGGGCATCAAGCTGCGCAGGGCGGTCGACGCGGCGCCCTCGTTCGCGGGGGAGGGGGCGCCGTGGCTCGACGCGGACCCGGTGCGGATGCGGCAGGCGCTCGGCAATCTGGTCTCCAACGCGATACGGCACACCCCGGCCGACGGCACCATCACGCTCTCCGTGCGACGGCAGGACGACGGGCAGGTCGCACTCGAAGTGGCGGACACCGGCAGCGGTATCGCCGAACAGGACCTCCCCAGCGTCTTCGACCGGTTCTGGCGGGCCGAGAAGTCCCGTAGCCGGCGCACTGGAGGCAGCGGGCTCGGCCTGTCCATCGTCCGCCAGCTCGTGGCCGCCCACGGCGGTACCGTCGCGGTGACGAGTGAACTCGGCGCCGGAACGGTCTTCACCCTGAGGCTGCCCGCCACCAACCCTCCGGTTGACGCGGAGGAGGACCGCTGACCTGCGCAGGGTGGTGGTGGCGGTACCAGGATGCGCGTTCCCCCTCACAGGAGGGATCTGGTTACCCCGGCGTCCTGGGAGCACTGTGGTCACATGAACACCACCAGGATGCCGGGGGCCGGAATCCGTGTCACGCCCCTGCGATCGCTCGCGGGACGCACCTATGTCCCGCGCCGCGGAAGAAGTGGAAGAGGCGCAGAGAGGTCACCGGGGTCAGAAAGTCAGGCTCCAGCTGTCCAGGTATCCGGGGTCGACGGTGTAGGTCGCGTGCACCTGCGTGCCGGTGTCCCAGACGAAGTCCTGCACTAGCAGCGCGGTGCCGTCGTCGCCGACCAGGCTGATGACTCGGCCACTTCCCGACCCCGGGAAGTGGCCGATGTGGAGTTTCCTCACCGGAATACGTTGTCGGAATCGTCCCAGATCGACGGCTCGCTCGGCGTGTGCTCTCGCGGGACTCTTGACGAGGTCTGGTACATCGCGTCGATCTCGGCGGCGAAACGCCGGGAGATGGCGTCCCGGCGCAGCTTCATCGACGGGGTCAGCAGGCCGTTGGTCTGGTCGAAGGGTTCGGGGACAACACGGAACACCCGGATGGACTCCGAGCGGGACACGGTGCTGTTGGCCGCCGCGACGGCGCGTCTGACCTCCTCCCGCAGCTCGTTCTCCTCCCGCGCGTCCCGTGCCGACGGGTCCCCCTTGGACCAGGTCACGCGCCAGTGCGCGAGGAAGTCGGGATCAAGGGTGATGAGGGCGCCCACACACGGCCGGTTGTCGCCCACGACGACCGCCTGATGGATCAAGGGGTGGACGCGCAGCCGCTCTTCGAGGACCGCGGGAGCCACGCTCTTGCCACCGCTTGTGATGATGATGTCCTTCTTGCGGCCGGTGATGGCCAGATAGCCCTCGGCGTCGAGGTGGCCGATGTCGCCCGTGGCCAGCCAGCCGTCCCGGAACGCGGCGTACGTGGACGGGGGGTCGTTGACGTAGCCCTGGAATACCGAGGGCCCCCACACCAGGATCTCCCCGTCCTCGGCCACCTGGATCTCCGTACCGGGCAGGGCGCGGCCGACCGTTCCGAACTTCTCGCGCCCCGCCGGGTGGGCCGTGACGCCGCCGGCTGTCTCGGTGAGCCCGTACCCGTCGTGGACGAAGATCCCGATGCCCGCGTAGAAGAGGGCGAGTTCCCGGTTGAGCGGGGAGCCGCCCGACACCGCGCCGCACACTCGTCCCCCCAGGGAGGCTCGCAGCTTCCGGTAGACGGTCTTCTCGTAGAGGGTGTGCTGCAGGCGCAGGTCGAAGCCGGGGCCGGGGCCGGTGCCCAGCCGCTGGCGTTCGGTGGCCGCCGCGAAGTCCTTCGCCGTCTGGACGGCACGCTCGAACAGGGCTCCACGGCCGGCCTGTTGCGCTGTGCGCAGGAAGTTCTTGTAGATCCTCTCGAAGACGAACGGCACGGCGTAGAGGTAGGTGGGGCGGAAGGAGAGCAGCGCCGCGCAGAGCGTCTCCTCGCTGAGATCGGGCTGGTGTCCCAGCAGGATGCGGCCTCGCAGACAGAGCCCCTGAACCATGATGCCGTACACGTGCGAGAAGGGCAGGAAGGCGAGGATGGCGGGCTGCTCACCAGGGGGAGCGATCGTGTGTCTCCAGCCCGCGAGAAGGGTGTCGCAGGGGCTCGCGAGGTTGCGATGGGTGAGGGCGCAGCCCTTGGGATGGCCCGTCGTACCGGAGGTGTAGGCGATGACCGCCGTCGAGTCGGGCAGCACGATGCGGCGCAGCGAGTCCACCGTCGTCGTCGAGATCGCCCGGCCCCGCTCGACCAGCCCTGCCAGAGCTCCGGCGTCCAACTGCCAGACGTGGCGCAGCGACGGGAGTGACGCGCACGCCGAGCCGACCGTCATGATGCCCTGCTCGTCCTCGACGACCACGGCGACACAGCCCGCGTCCTGGAGGATCCAGGCGACCTGCTCGTGCGACGAGGCCGGGTAGATGGGCACGACCTCGGCGCCCACCGCCCACAGCGCGTAGCTGAGTACGGTCCACTCGTAGCGCGTACGCGCCATGACCGCCACCCGGTTCCCCGGGCGCAGGCCGGACACGACCAACCCCCGGGCCAGGTCGACCACTTCATCCCACAGCTCGGCCGCGGTCACCGTCGTCCAGGTGCCGGGGTCGTCGTCGAGGCGGCGTGCGATCTGTGGCAGGTCCGGCTCGCGGCGAGCCGTTTCGAAGAGACTGTCGGCGAGTCCACCCTGCATCACTGTCGCAGCCGGTGAAGGATTTTCGAACGCGTGCATCGCCGCTCCACAATTCTCCTCGACATGGCCCCACCGAGGGGCTGCGGTGCCGAGGATTCACGAATCTAGCCCAGACCAACCACGACTGTGCCGGATTCGGGCAGCAGTTCGTCTACCGATGAGGTTACGGTCGGTTCAAGGACCTCCCGTGCTCGGGATCCGGTCGGCGACGAGTTCCCCGCGCGGTCGCATGGGGCGGTCGCGTGAGGTGGTCTTGCGAGGCGGTCGCGCGGTGGGTCGCGACCGTCCCGGTCAGGCCGGAGCGGACGGTCCGCGGGGCGGCGGCAACGCCCGCAGCAGCTCCCACAGCGGCTGCGATCCGGCGGCCCAGCAGGCGAGCAACCGGCGGTCCACGAGCTGCAGACGCTGCTGCTCGGCGAAGTCCCGGGCAGGGGCGGTGATCCGCCCGTTGGTCACCATGACCGCCACGTCGGCCAGGTGCACGGGACGGGCGGTACCGTTGAGCACCTGGAGGTCCGGCGTGCCCACGGCGGACCCGCGCTCCCCGTCGCGACGGTGTTTGCACTGGATCACCCAACGCCGCCCGAACGGATCCGTCGCCTTCACGTCCGCGCCGAGATCACCGCGCCCACCGACCCGGGCGGCGTCCGGGCAGCCGTCCCGGCGCATCAGCTCCCGTATCGCCTGCTCGAACTCCTGGTGCTGCAAGGCGTCCAACTGCGCGATCGCATACCGCAGCCCGCGCGCCTGCACCTCTCGCCAGTGCGCACGGTCCCGGCGCAGGCGCAGCCAACCGGCGCCCGCGAGTCCGACGAGCACCGCCGCGACGACGACCACCCACCAGTGGTCCGCGAGCCATCGGATCACCGCCACCACCAGCGCGACGGCCGCGACCGATGCCACCACCAACGCCAACAGCCTTGCTTCCGCCTGCTGTTGGCGCCTGCTCGGCCGCCGGGCGCGCCGCCTGACGAGCGATCGCCGCCGTGTCACCGGACGCCGCGCTTCACCGGACGCCATGCTTCACATAAGGATCGGTCCCCCCGCATTCCTGCCCCCCCTGATCAAGCGCTCTCCGTTCCACCACCCATCATGGCAACCGCCACTGACATCGAGCAGGGACAGCTTCCGGTCACGGGTGGCTCAGGAGCGCTTCCCGGGAGATGAGGGCGGTCGAGCCCGGTGCCGTACAGGCGTGGGCGCCCGCGACCGCCCCGAGCCGGGCGCACTCGTGTACGTCCCGGCCGGTGAGCCTGCCGTACAGGAAGCCACAGACGTAGGCGTCGCCCGCGCCGTTGGAGTCCACCACCGGCGCAGACGGGACGACGGCCGGAATGTGCTGGGGATCGGGGCCGCCGTCCCTGGTGAGGACGTAGGAGCCGTCCGCGCCGGCCGTGGCGACCACCGTACGGGCCCGCCCGGCGCGGAGGATCTCCCGCATCAGCGCGGGCGTGTCCTTGCCCGCGCACGCCGCGCTGAAGAAGACGAGGTCGGAGCGGAGAGCGAACTCCCGGTGGTGGTCCGCGAGGCCGTCCCAGTCGTGCAGATCGGTGGAGACGGGGACGCCGAGGTCCTCGATGTCGTCGTAGAGGAAACGCCCGAAATTCATGATGGAGAGGTGGACGTGGCGGGCGCGCCGCAGCCGCGGCAGGTAGAAGTCCCGGGGCATCCGCAGATCCGCCGGGTCGCGTCCGTCGTAGAAGGACATCCGCCGGCCTGACGCGTCCACCAGGTTGACCGCGCGCCGCGTTCCCGCGGCGGAGATCAGCGGGACGAACTCCACACCGCCCTTGGCCATCCGCTCGCGCACCTGCGCGCCGATCCAGTCGTCACCGATGCAGTCGAGCAACCCGGCCTTGAGGCCGAGTGCACGGGCGCCGAGTGCGACGTTCCCCCCGGTGTGACCGGGCCACTCCTCGATCGGGCCGACGTGGACGGAGTCCGCGAACGGGACCGGCAGGGCATCGACGCGGACGACGGTGTCCACGCCACTGCCGCCGACCACCAGTACGTCGTATGTGTCGTGCTGGTCGTACGCGTTGTACCGGTCACGGTCGTATGCGCCGTGCCGGTCGTCTTCCGCATGTTGTGGAATCACAGATCCATCTGCCCTCTCCTTCCCCGCCGCCCCCAGTATGGCTGGCGACCACGGACAACGTGCCGCGCCCGCCTCCCGGCTTACCCCTTGACTTCACAAGACCACCGCGCGACATTCCTGACTCCGCATCAGAACCGGGACGCCGCAGGCCCGTGCTTCCCGGGGCACAGCACGCTCGCCCATTCCTTCGCCCGGCTGGAGCGCCCTGCCATGTCCACAAGCGCGGACCCTGCGAGACATACCGAAGCCGCCTCTGCGTACTCGACCGCTTCCACCTCGGGACCCGGCCTGTCGCGTCGCCAGGTGCTCGGCGTGGCGACAGGAACCGGGCTCGCGCTCGCTGCCGGCCTGCCAGGCGGCGCCGACGCGGCCGGCCTGCCTCTGCTCGGCACGTACGACGTCGTGGTGATCGGCTCCGGAGCGGCAGGGATGACCGCCGCGCTGACGGCCGCGAAACAGGGACTGAGCTGCGTCGTCGTCGAGAAGGCGCCCACGTTCGGGGGCTCGGCGGCGCGCTCCGGCGCGGGCATCTGGATCCCGAACAACCCGGTGATCCTTGCCGCGGGGGTGCCGGACACCCCCGCCAAGGCCGCCACCTACCTCGCGGCGGTCGTCGGACCCGACGTCTCCACCGCACGCCAACAGGCCTTTCTCGGCCACGGCCCCGCCATGATCTCCTTCGTCATGGCGAACAGCCCGCTCCGTTTCCGCTGGATGGAGGGGTACAGCGACTACTACCCCGAGTTTCCCGGCGGGCTGCCCGGCGGCCGCTCCATCGAACCCGACCAGCTCGACGGAAACATCCTCGGTGCCGAACTCGCCCACCTGAACCCGTCGTACATGACCGTCCCGACCGGCATGGTCGTCTTCAGCTCCGACTACAAGTGGCTCACGCTCGCCGCGGTCAGCGTGAAGGGAGCGGCCGTCGCCACCAGCTGCCTGGCCCGCGGCACCCAGGCGGCCCTCCTCGGCCAGAAGCCCCTCACCATGGGGCAGTCGCTGGCGGCCGGCCTGCGCGCCGGGCTGCTCGCGGCCCAGGTTCCGGTGTGGCTGAACACCCCGCTGTCCGACCTGTATGTGGAGAACGGCACCGCCACGGGAGCCGTGGTCACCAGAAACGGCACCCCGGGCCTGATCAGAGCTCGGCACGGGGTGATCGTCGGATCCGGCGGCTTCGAGCACAACGCGGCCATGCGCGACCAGTACCAGCGACAGCCCATCGGCACCGAGTGGACGGTCGGCGCCAAGGAAAACACCGGCGATGGTATCCAGGCGGGGCAGCGGGCCGGCGCGGCGCTCGACCTGATGGACGACGCATGGTGGGGCCCGGCGATCCCGCTGCCCGACCAGCCGTACTTCTGCCTCGCCGAACGCACCCTGCCCGGCGGGCTCCTCGTCAACGCCGCCGGCGCGCGCTTCGTCAACGAAGCGGCCCCCTACAGCGACGTCGTGCACATCATGTACGACCGTGACACCAACGCGCCCGACATCCCGGCCTGGCTGATCGTCGACCAGAACTACCGCAACCGCTACCTCTTCAAGGACGTGCTGCCGACCTTCACCTTCCCCGACGCGTGGTACACGTCCGGCGCCGCCCACAAGGCATGGACCCTCGACGCCCTCGCCGGGCAGATCGGCATGCCTGCGGCCGCGCTCCGCACCACCGTCAACCGTTTCAACACCCTTGCCCAGAACGGCAACGACAGCGACTTCCACCGCGGCGACAGCGCCTACGACCACTACTACACCGACCCCGCGATCCTCCCCAACTCCTGCCTCGCGCCTCTGTGGCTCGCCCCCTTCTACGCTTTCAAGATCGTCCCGGGTGACCTGGGCACGAAGGGCGGCCTGCGCACGGATGCCAGGGCGCGCGTACTGCGGCCGGACGGATCCGTCATCCCCGGTCTGTACGCCGCCGGAAACGCCAGCGCGGCAGTCATGGGCCACAGCTACGCGGGCGCGGGTTCGACGATCGGCCCGGCGATGACCTTCGGCTACATCGCGGCGTTGGACATCGCGGCCGGCGCGGGCGCCTGAAGGATGTGCAGGGCACCAACGGACCGTGGGGTGGCTGACCGTGGTCGTGTGATGCTGTCGTCATGACTGATCAACGGGACACTGTCGTCGTCCGCCGGCCAGGTCAGGGAGCTTTCGTCGAGGAGGGGCTGGCCGAGTTGTTGGCGGCCTACCATCTGCGGACCGAGGCCGAGAAGGGCGAGGCCGTCAGCGATGTGAGTGGGCTGCCTGAGCGCTACCGCGCGGAAATACTGGGCCCGCGGGCCGCGTTCGGCGACGGTGTCGTACTGGTGGCGCTGAGCGGGGACACGGCGGTGGGCTGCCTCGTGGTGACCGCTCCCGTCGGCGGGCGGTCGGAGATCAAGAGGCTCTGGACGGACCCCGCGTTCCGGGGCCGCGGCATCGCGTCCGATCTGCTCGGTGCAGCTCTCGCACATGCCGGGGAAAGCGGAGTCAGCACGGTACGGCTGTCGGTGTGGAAGTGGCGATCGGGTGCCATCGCCCTCTACGAACGGCTCGGTTTCACCGTGACCGAGTCGTGGGACGAGCGAGAGCAGTTGGTGTGCATGGAGCGCGCGGTAGGAGCAGATGCCGCCGCCTGAGCGGAACTCGAGGGAACCCACGGGAGCTCGTGCGTCAGGCAGGCCTTTGCGTGCCCGGACTGTCAGTGGTGGCTGGGAGACTGCCGGACATGAACGAATCGAAAGAGAAGGCGGATCTTCTCCGCTATCTGCAGGCCGCCCGCGACGCCCTGCTGTGGAAGCTCGACGGGCTTTCGGAGTACGACATCCGCCGTCCGCTGACGCCGACCGGAACGAATCTGTTGGGGCTGGTCAAGCATGTCGCCGGAGTGGAACTGGGGTACTTCGGCGACACCTTCGGGCGGCCGTTCTTCGACGAGCCGCCGCTCTGGTTCGCGGCGGACGCCGAGCTCAACGCGGACATGTGGGCCGACGCGGACGAGTCGCGCGAACGGATCGTCGGACTCTATCGCCAGGCGTGGAAGCACTCGGACACCACCATCGAGACCCTGGCGCTCGACGCGATCGGGCGCGTGGCGTGGTGGCCCGAGGACCGCAGAGAGGTGACGCTGCACCACGTCCTGGTGCGCGTGATAGCCGACACCCACCGGCACGCGGGCCACGCCGACATTCTCCGGGAGTCCATCGACGGGGCCGTCGGGATGTGGGAAGGGAACGACGGCATGCCGTCGGGCGATCCGTCATGGTGGGAGAAACACCGAAGCCGACTGGAGCGCATCGCGCGGGAATCCGTCGGCCGCGATTGATGCCGCTCGCATGCCGCCTTCTTGCCGCGGAGCTCAGTTCCACAGTGGCAGGTCGACCTTTTGCGCGAATCCGTCCGGCGTGTTGTCGGCGTAGATGAGGCTCATCTGGGTGTAGTGCGGCAAGTCAGGGTGCTTCTTCCAGGGCTGTGGGTCGTCGAGCAGCACGGTCACCGCGTACGAGTGGAATTTGCCCGCGGCGCAGTACGGCTTGCAGTCGTTCACCTCGTTGATGCCCGTGGCCACAGCGGAGTCCGTGCCCCAATGTGACCAGTGGAGCGAGGTGAGGCGGCTGTTGCCGTCACCGCACGCGAGGATGAAATCGGTGGGGCGCATCTGCTGGCGCCAGAAGCAGTCGACGATCACGGGCTGCCAGGTCTTGCGCTCCACGGGGTGCGCGGACAGTGGTGACGTGGCCGGGGCGGAGGAGGCTGTTCCGGAGATTGCCGCGAGTGACACGGCGGCACAGAACGTGACTGCAGTCCTCATGGTGTGTCTTGGCATGTCGGCTCCCAGTCGCAATCTCTTTCGACCCACGGGCCCCGGCGCCTGGTCCGCCCCCTCGCGGCGGTCGGCTCCTCTATCGACGCTACGACGCTGCCGGAGGTTGCACCACTCGCACGGAGTAACGCGTGCTCCCTCCCAGCGACGAGATACCGGATGTAGAGAGCTGGTGACGGCGACGTCCGGCGCGTAGAGCGACCCTCACCGCGGTCCCACTGTCACCGACAAGGCCTGAAGGAGAGACAGCATGCTCGTCGGATTTCGCACGGCACGGCGGGCGACGCTGGAACTGAAGTGCGCCGGTCTGGAAGGGGATTTGGCCCGGCGTTCCATCGAGCCCTCCACGCTCTCGCTGCTCGGACTCCTACGGCGTCTCGCCGACGTGGAACGCCGATGGTTCAGGCAGGCCCTCGCCGCTCAAGACGCGTCACCGCGTTTCTCGTCGTCGGCGGAACCAGACGCCGATCTTCTCCGTGAGCGTATCGACGGGGCGATCGGCGTCTGACAGCGTGACCGCCATGGGAGAGCTGGTGGAGCGAGTGGACGAGCAGGATCATGTATTGGGGGTGGTGGATCGAGGTGAGGCCATCCGCCGAAGGTGGCTGCACCGGGTTGCCACCACAGTCTGTCGCGATCCTGACGGTCGGATCCTTGTTCACCGGCGCCCCGACCGTGTTTCCCGCTTCCCCGGCCAGTACAACTGGCTGGTCGGAGGTGGGGTGGGCGTGGGCGAGTCCTACCCGGCAGCCGCCTCTCGCGAACTCGCCGAAGAACTGGGGGTCGACGCACCGGCGCGGTTCCTCCTGAAGTACCTGTGCAGGGGCGCGATCAGCCCGTACTGGCTCGGTCTGCACGAGGTGGTCATCGATCAGCCGGTTGTACCGGATGCCTCGGAGATCGCCTGGCACACCTGGCTCACCCCGGCTGAACTGCGCGCTGCGATGCACGACACGACGTTCGTCTCCGACGCCCGCGACGCGTTCGACCGGTACCAGGAGGAGAAGGACCGTGTCCGCCGCATGGGCCTTGCCCACCCCTGACGCATGGGAGATACGCGCGGTCAGCGCCAAGTGGTCGGAGGGGAACGACCTGTTCCCGCCACTGAGTTGTACCGGCTCCGCGAACAGCGGACCGGGCTCGGGTCACCTGGTGGCGCTCCCTATCGCCCGCGACCAGTAGGTAGTCGACGCGGTGCGCCGATGGACAGGTCCGCGTTGAGCTTCGCGGTCAGGGGAGTGGCGAGAGAGGGAGCGTGCTGGGAGAGTCACTGCCCGGCAAGGGCCAGGAATCCGGTGAGCTTGTCCTGAACGGTTCGCAGGAGGTCGGGCAGTTCATGGACGCGGAGACCGCCTGGTGCGATGACGGATTCAATGTGCGTCGTGTCGACGAGGGTGCCGAACTGGTCGGTGCTTGCTGCGGTGAGGTCCGGATCGACACCGCCGAGACGAGGCCGGCACGGTTCTCCGTGACGAAGTGACGCCCCCACACCGGGGTCGAGAATGCAATTCTCGTAGGTTGGAGTGGTATTCTCGCAATGGTGGTGCCAGATGTCGGACGGTTGATGTGGGCAGCTACCCGGGAGTGCCGTGGCATTGCGGCGGGTCGAACGTCGATGATCTCGACGGGTTCATCGAACGCGGTGTGCCCGCGGGGGACGTGTACGGCACGGTCCCATCCCCGCTGGATCTGATGGACGGCGCAATGCGGGTATACGATCAGATAGTGCGCGGTGAGCAGGGCGGATTACCTGTACGGCGTCTTCCTGAAGGGCTGCGCGTCGGGTAGGTGGCGAGTCACCGCCTCCTGGCGCAGGCCCGGCGTCCGCCGGGAACTCCGGTCCTGATGAGCGCCGCGTAAGGAGTGCTCATGACCAGTCCACACGAGATCGATCCGCGCGCTCTCAATGATCCGCGCAACGTCTATCCGACCGACGAAGAGTTCTACGCGAGCGGGCGCCCGGCCGGTGCTGCACTGCCGGAGGACCGGCCCCGTGGAGGAGGGCCCGCGACGCCGCTGAAGCGTCGGGGGACGTGGGCGACTGTCGCGCTCGTCGCCGGCATCATCCTGCTGATCCTCGTCGGGATCGCATTGTTCCCGTGAGCGATCGAGCGTAGCCGAAAGCCACCGTCCCGAATGAGTGAGGTGGTGCGTCTCTGACCCCGTAGGACACGGTCCTGGATCGTGTCCTACGGGGTCACGGGGGCCCCGAAAGGAACGGGAGCCGGACACTGGGACCGGCTCCCGCCCCCTGAGGGGACCGCTCAGGTGCGGTAGGCGTAGTACGCCGCGTTCGGGTACGACGCGATGATGCTCGCCACCGACCTGTTGTAGGTGTTGGTGGAGTGGTACGTCACGTACGGCACGCCCTGCGGGCTGCGGTAGGTGACGATCATGCTGTGGTCCTTGGACCCGTCCTTGTTGAAGTCCATTTGCAGCACGTCGCCCACGTCCAACTGGTAGACGTTGGCGAGGCTGGTGACCCGCTTGGAGGACAGGGCGAACCACGAGAACTCGTTGACGCCGACGAACGAGTCCGACTGGATGTCGGAGGTGCCGAACCACTTGTGGAAGTCGTTCGTGTAGCCGGGGACGTGCTTCCAGCCGCCTGCTTTCAGGGACTGGCTGACGAAGTTGGTGCAGTCGCCCCCGGCACCATGCCCGTTGAAGTCCGGGTAAGCCGGGTTGTAGTTGTTCCAGTACTTGGCCGCGTACGCCGCCATGGCCTTGTAGTCGTAGCCGGAGGCCGAGAAGTTCTTCGGCTTGGCCGGCGCCGGCAATGTGGTGACGGAGCGGGTCGCCGTGGGCGGGGCGTCGTCGGCGGCGGTTTTCGGTGCCGCGGCGAACGTCGTCGCGGCGACCTGGTTGACCGCCACGCCGTCGTCGGTGTCGCGGACGCCGGTCAGTTGCCAGTCGCCCGTGCGGTCGGCCTTGAACGTCAGCTCGTGGTGCGCCTGGAAGCCCGTGGTCTTCGGCTCGTTGCCCTTGACCTTCTCGTACGTCAACGTCGTGGTCTCGGTGACGTCGACCGTGGCGTGACGACCTTTCAGCCGCGTACGGTCCAGCGAGACGCTCGTGTTGGCCGAGCTGTACCTCTCGCCGAGCGACTCCAGGCGGGACTTGCGGCCCCGCAGCTGTGACAGCGCGGAGTTCTCTTCGCGCGACAGCGTGGAGGACACCCGCACGTCGCCGGAGAACCGCGACGACAGAGTGGTGTTCCGCTTGGCCTTGCCACTGTCGACCAGGGCGTCCGTACGGTCGGTGAAGACCGCGTCCGCCAGCCGTTGGAAGGTGGCTTTGGTCGACGCGTCCACGGCGGGATCGGCGACACTCGACGCGCCCGCGGTCCAGTTGGGCAGCAGCGCCGCGCCGGCGACGACCGAGGCGGCGGCCGCCGTGACTATGCTCGCCCGTCGCCGCTTACGGCTCAGTTTCCTTGATCTCAATGATGTTCCCCTCTACGCCGGTACTCGAATACCGGGAGCCGCATCCTCGCACGGCATGTGCGGCTGCTGTGAAGGGGGTTGCCGAAGTGGCACAACCGCAACCTGCGAGGGGTCTCGGCTCCACCCTCGCGAGGGGCTGTCACCTCGACGCCTGCTCAAGCGCGGCGACTTGGCCCACGGCGGTCGCCTCGGCGATCGATCCGTATTCGGTACGAAGGGGCTCTTACCGGCGTCGGCGACACGCAGGCCGTGTGTCAGGCGGTGACGCGGGCGAGGAAGTCGCGGATGTACCCGGCGATCTCCTCCAGGTGGCTCTCCAGGGCGAAGCGTCCGGACTCGATGAGGTGGATCTCGGCGTCGGGCAGATCGCGCTGGAACGCGCGGGCTCCGGCGGGGCCGAAGATCTCGTCGTTGGCGCCCCACACGGCCAACAGCGGTACCTGGCTGTCGCGGAACTACTGCTGCAGTTGGGGGTAGAGGGCGACGTTGGCCGGATAGTTCCGGAACAGCGTGAGCTGGATGGCGTCGTTGCCGGGGCGGTCGAGCAGCGCCTGGTCGATGGTCCAGGTGTCGGGGCTGACGAGGCTCGCGTCCGCGACCCCGTTGAGGTACTGCCAGCGGGTGAGTTCGAGGGTCAGGGCCCCGCGGAGGGGGCTTCGTTCTCGGGCGTCGGGTTGGGTCCACGGATGCTGGGTGAACCTTCAGGAGGGTGCCTCACAGATCCAGAAGGACATCGGTGGTGGGGATGCTGCAGCACGGCAGCGCTTCACCCGGGGCGGGATCCTCCAGGGGCTGCGTCGTGTACTCGACCTGACCGGTGAGCAGGGGAGTGGCGCAGGTGTGGCACACCCCCGTACGGCAGGACCAGCGCGTGGGGACATCGCATGCCTCCGCCAGCTCCAGAAGGGTCGCGTACCGGTCGGACCAGCCGGTTGACAGGCCGCTGCGGGTGAAGGTGACCGAGGGCCCGGTGCCCCGTGGGCCGGGCGGCTGGTGAGGATGTCCGGAACCTGTGTGGGTGATGCCGGGGTTGATGGCTGCCAGCGCTCCGAAGACTTCAGTGTGGATGTTCGAACCGTTCAGCCCTGTTAGCTGGAGCCCGGACGTCACCGCCGACATGAAGCCCTCGGGGCCACATAGATAGGCGTGCGCATCGGCGGGAATGCCCAGCTCTCGGATGCCTTCGCTGGTCATGCGTCCGTGTGTGATGCCCGGCCCCTCGGCGATCTCGAGGTCCGGGGCGGTGTAGTAGATGAGGGCGCGGGCTTGGGGCAGGCGGGCGAGGAGTTGCCGGGCCTCTTCCGCGAAGGGCTGTTGGCCGGGGTCCCGTGCGGTGTGCACCCACCACACGGCGCGGGAGCTGTGGTCGAGGGCCAGTCGGTACAGCATCGCCAGGACGGGAGTGACGCCGATGCCGGCCGAGAACAGCGCCACGGGTGTGTGTTCATCGGCGAGTACGAACGTCCCGCGAGGGGCGGCTGCTTCGATGACGTCGCCTCGGTGCAGATGCGTATGGAGCCAGGTGCTGGCCGTGCCGTGGTCTTCGCGTTTGACGCTGATCCGGTACTCGGCGGTATCGGGCGCGGAGGACAGCGAATAGGAACGCACCAGTCCGGGTCGGCCGTCTCCGGGGATCCGTACGGTCAGGTACTGGCCGGGCGCGGCCAGGGGCAGCTCCTGTGAGTCCGCGGCCCGCAGGTGGAACGAGGGCACCGTGGGGGTCTCGGGCACGACATGGGTCACGCGCAGCTGTCTGGAGCCCGTCCAGCCCGGCGCGGCGGGAGCGGGGCCGGGCGGCTGGTCGAGCCGCCCGCTCATCTCCTGGAAGGACTGCTGCCATCCGGGGCTGAGCGCCTCGATCGCCAGGGCGGCACGCAGTCTGGCCGGATCGGGGTCCGGAAGGTAGAGCAGGGCATCGGTGTCGGCGACGGTCAGCGACCCTCTGCCGGTGCGGGTCCGTGTGATCCGGTCTCCCGCCCGGACCCGGCCCTCGGTGATGACGCGGAGGTAGAAGCCGGGGCGGCGATGGGCGACCAGCAGGGAAGCCATGCGCGGTTCGTTCAGCCGCATGCCGACGCGGTAACAGGTCACGCGCGGCTGGGTGACCTCGAACTCGGCTTCGCCGATGCGGTAGCGGTCGCCGATGCACACCTCGTCGTCCGCCAGTCCGTCGAGGGTGAAGTTCTCCCCGAACGGGCCGAACTCCAGATCGTCGCGCTCGAGAACCTTGCGCCAGTACGCGTAGGACTGCGTCTGATAGACGAGGACTGCCCGCTGCTCCCCGCCGTGCCCCTGAAGGTCGCCCTGGCCGTCTCCGTCGACGTTGAGACGGCGCACCATCAGGGGGCCGTCGACGGGATGTTTCCACGCTCCCGTGTGTACCGTCCTGCCGCGCCAGGGCACGTCCTTCGGTCGTCCCACGTTGAGTGAGCGCAGGGTCGCCATCTCATCCTCCTGGTGCGGTGCGGGAGGCGAAGAAGCCTATAAAAAGGTACAAAAGTAGTGTGAGTAAGAATCCCGAAATCCCGCAGAACATGGAGAAATGGGCTGACCGGATCCGGACGGTCTCCTCGACTTCCGATCCTCAGGCGGCCCGGAAGCTGGCCGGTGACATCTACCGCGCCGCACAGGAAGATCTCGATGCCGAACGTGCCCGGGCGGAGTACGAACGCGAGGAATGAGCCTGTCCGCCCCGTCGATACATCACGCCTCACGGTGAGGGGCGACCCTCGCCGCGAGGCTCGTCGCCAGGCTGATGCCGGTCAAGGGCACGGTCTCACCGCGCAAAGCCGCTTCAGCGGGAGAGGACCTCGTCGGTTCCGAGGCCGCGGTCGACGCCGTGAGGCACCACCTGCTGTCCCGGTTCGAGGTGCAGCCGCTCACCGTCGAGGTAGACCTCGACCTTGTCGGGCTCGAAGCAGACCATGTCGTCGACGCGCCCGACCTCGGTGTAGGCCTCGCGGTACGACCATGCCGCCTTCTTGGCCTCGCCGATGTCGTAGTAGCTGGCCAGCCCCTTGTAGGGGCAGAACGTCTGACCCTCCACCGGCGTCAGTTCCTTCTCCTGGATGTCCTCGCGCGGCACGTACCACCGCGGCGCGAACCCGGACTCGTAGAGCACCAGCGGCCGGATGGTCCGCGCGATCACCCTGTCCCCCGAGCGCACCTCCAGGGTGCGGGACGTGTCGCGGATGTCGATGCGGTGATAGGCGTCCGCCGCGTGCCCGAGGATCCGTTCGTCCTCCTCGTAGAAGGCGTCCATGGCCCTCCAGGCGAAGGCGACACGCCCCTCCAGCTCGCCGGCGTACGGGGGCAGCCCCGTGAACTGCCACGCCGCACGTTCGGTGCGACGGCCCCTGACGTCCACCGCGAACCAAGACGTCTCGCCGAGCTCGCGGTGCTGGGTGGTGCGCCGGCTCGCATCGAGAACGTCGGAACGCAATGCCGAGAGCGGGAAGTAGGCGACGGGGTAGCGCCCCGGTTCGTGCAGCAGGACGACGTCCTCGCTGTCCGCGATCCATTCCCCGCCGAACCTCACCCTCATCCGGCGTCGGAGCCGCTCCGCGAAGAGCAGTCGCTCCAGCGGTGGCTCAGGGGTGAGGAACCTTCCGAGTGCTGTGGAGGAGAGCGGTCCTTGCTGCCATGACAGTCCCATGGCCGGTTCCCCTCTTTGAACGCGGGCGCCTCTGTGGGTGCCTGGTGGATGCGGTGTGATCTCGACTTCCTCGCGATGCCCCCCTGCGGCTAATGGATAGATTGAGCGTAGAAGCATTAGAAGACTCTCACAAGGGCATGCGGTGTCATGTCAACCCCTTACTTCTCGATCGACACTTCGCCCGATCGACTCCCGGTACCCATTCATCTGACTAATGGGTACTCTGATGTCGTGAGCATTCGAGTCGGTATCGATGAGCTGCAGTCGGCCGGGTTCCCCATGGGTGGTGAGCCGCTCGTCGCGCTGGACCTGGCCGACACGCTGATGACGGTGACCGAACCGGCTACAGACCTCATCGGCAGCCGGGAGGCCTCCGCGACCTGGTGGTCTCTGCAGTCCGGAAGCCTGCCGCCAGGGCCCGTACCCGACGCCGCGGCCGTACGTCGGCTGCGTGCGGCGATCCGCGACGTCCTGGACAGTCATCTCGAGGGTCGCGCCGCGCGGCCCACTTCGGTGGACGACATCAACGCCGCCGCCGCGGCGGCTCCCGTGAGTCCTCGTCTGGTCGTGACGGCCGACGGCCCCCGAGGCGAGAGGCGCTGGCACACCGAACACGGCGGGAATGCCGCGTTGGCCGCCATCGCCGCGGAGGCCGTCGGGCTCCTCGCCGACAGTGAACGGCTCCAGCTCCTGCGCCGCTGTGCCAACCCGGCCTGTTCGATGCTCTTCCTCGCCGAGAACAAGCGGCGCAAGTGGTGCACCAGCAACATCTGCGGCAACCGCGCACGGGTCGCCCGCCACTACGAGCGAACCCACACCGATTGAGACGGCGGTGTCTGACACGCCGAGCGGGTACCCCGGCCCGTAGGAGTGCTCCTGCCTCCCCGGCTGGACGGCGGCACCACCCTCGCCGCCCGCGCTGCCCCGCAGCAAGACGATCCGGTCCAGGGCATGCCTGTCGGACCGGAAGTCGGCCTGCTCGCCATCGACTTCGCCGTCCGGCGCGGGGTCCGCGTCAGCGGAACCCTCACCGCCGACGGGCGCCACACACCGCGGATCGACGCCGACCAGGTGTACGGGAACTGCCGCTCCCCTCCCGGGAGACCAGCACCAGCAGCCCATACCCAACCCATACCAGCCCCATGACCAGCAACTTCAAGAGGAATCAGCTCCATGCTCGTCAGCCGTCCACCCGTCGTCCGGAGATGCTCTGCCACCCGGCGAATGTCCAGTTGTTCCAGTGTCCGGGCGCGCACCATCAACGCCCGGCTGGTCTTCGCTTCCGTGTCCGACCGACGTTTCAGCACGGTCACTTCCCGGCCGGCTTCGGCCAAGGTCGCCGGCAAGCAGTGGGCCGACCGAGCCTGCGCCCACCTGCGTCGCCGGTCTGAACGGCCGGCGCGGCCGCCACCGAGCCGTGTCAGGCCGAATACGGCGGGCTGGGCCCCACTTGCCCGCTACCGCGAGACTGCCCGGCTCCTGCCCGACCTCGTCAGGGCCGCGTTACGCCACTCGCGGCGGAAGGGGTGGCGTTTCCGCCGCGTCCGATGTGCGCTACGTCTCATCCGTGGGCTGTTATCCGGGGTGCGCGGCTGGTGTCTCCATGCCGAGTCCACAACGCGAGGGAGACATGATGAACGGGATCGTCGAGGTGGTCGTCGTCGGCGGCGGCTACGGTGGTGTGACGGCGGCCAACAGCCTGGCTCGGCGCGATGGCGTGTCGGTGACCGTGGTCAATCCGCGTCCCGATTTCGTCGAGCGGATCCGCCTGCATCAGCTCGTGACCGGCTCCGATGACGCGGTCGTGGGCTTCGGTGAGGTTCTGGGCGGGAACGTCCGGCTGGTGGTCGACACCGCGACCCGGATCGACGCTGCCGAGCGCCGGGTGTCGCTGGCGGGCGGTGGCACGGTCTCCTACGACTACCTCGTCTACGCGGTGGGCAGCGGCGCCTCCGACCCCGACGTGCCCGGAGCGGCGGAGTTCGCTCATTGGGTGTCGGACCTCGAGGGGGCGGAACGACTGCGGTCGGCGCTGGATGCGACGCCCGCCTCGGCTCCGGTGACCGTGGTCGGGGCCGGCCCGACCGGCCTGGAGACCGCCGCCGAGCTGGCGGAGGCGGGCCGCAAGGTCACCCTGGTCTGCGGCAATGTGCTCGGCCCCTCCCTGCATGCCCGAGTCCGCCGCCACGATCCTGCGCCGGATCGCGGGGAAAACACCCGCTCCCGTCCGGATGTTCTTCGCCGGGCAGTGCCTCAGCCTCGGTCGGAACGAGGGCGTCACCCAGTTCTCCTACCCGAACGACAGGGTGAACGCGCTACGCATCAGCGGGCGCCCCGGTGCCGGCGTCAAGGAGATCGCCTGCCGGTTCACCCTCAACAAGTTGGTGTCCGGGGCACGCAAGGCCAGTTCCCGCGCGTCCCACGGCGACAGCACCGACCACCTGGAATCGCCTCAGCCGCAACACCGCACGACGCCGTCCAACACCTGACGCCGCAAAGCACACGCCGCGGCCTCGTAGGCCGTGGCCGGGCGCCGGGGCGCCATTCCCACCAGCCCGCCCACCCCGCGTGGCCTGATCAGTGGGGAGGCTGCTGCCGACGACCCCGTCATCAGACCGGGTACATGTTCCACGGCCTGCTTCCGGCCCACGGGGCCGACCATGAGAGAGCGAAGCGCACGACATGAACGACCACGTCACCGACCCCGCGACGGAGGCCTTCGTCGCCCACCGCGACCTGCTGTTCACCGTCGCCTACGAGATGCTCGGATCGGCGGCGGACGCCGAGGACGTCCTCCAGGAGGCCTGGCTGCGGTGGGTCAAGGTCGACCTGGCACAGGTGCGGGACCAGCGCGCCTACCTGGTACGGATCACGACCCGGCAAGCACTCAACCGGCTGCGCACCCTCAAACGGCGCAAGGAGGCCTACGTCGGCCCCTGGCTGCCCGAGCCCCTGCTCACCGCGCCGGACGTGGCCGAGGACGTCGAACTGTCCGAGAACCTGTCGCTGGCACTCATGTTCATCCTCGAAACCCTCTCACCGACCGAACGCGCCGTCTTCGTGCTGCACGAGGTCTTCGACATCGGCTACGACGACATCGCGGCCGCCATCGACAAGAGTCCCTCCGCCGCACGCCAGATCGCCTACCGCGCCCGCCAACACGTCGACGCCCGCCGGCCGCGCACACCGGCTTCCCCGGAAGAAGCCCGGGAAGCGTTGAATTCGTTCCAGCGCGCGCTCGTTACGGGGGACTTGCAGGGGTTGCTCGACGTACTCGCCCCGGACGTTGTTTTTGTCAGCGACGGCGGCGGCCTCAGGCTGGCGGCCCTGCGGCCGGTCGTCGGCGCCGACAAGGTGATCCGTTACATGGCCGGCAGTGTCGACAAGGCCGGCGGCACCCTCACCAGTGAGCCCACGACGGTCAACGGCAACCCCGGACTCATCCTGCGTCTGGACGGCGTGATCGACGGCGTGCTGGCCTTCAGCGTGGAGAACGCCCGCGCCACCGGCCTCTACTACGTCCGCAACCCCGAAAAACTCACCCGCGTTGAGTCCGAAACACCCCTCACCTCCCGCTGACCGTCTCCCGCGACACGGCCGATCGAGGTGCGCGGTAGCGCAGGCGTCGCGGAACAAGCCGCTGACTGCCGCCGAGAAGCAGGCGAACCGGCTGGTCAGCCGGGACCGGTGGGGACCTTACGGCCGTAGCCGGGCAGCCGCCCGCGGACGGCTGCCCGGCGTCCAGTCACGCGCCGGTCGGCGCCGCCTGCTGCACGACCTCGAACGACCACAGCGTGGACCCGCTCGCCGCCGGCTTGGGGCGCTCACCACTCCCCGCGTCACCGCCCTGATGGGCCGCCTTCATGGGGCCCTCCATCCAGGCCTGGAAGGACTCCTCGTCACGCCACCGCGTGTAGACGAGGTAGCTGTCGGTGCCTTCGACGGGGCGGAGGAGTTCGAACCATTCGAACCCGTCGGAGTTCTCCACGGCATGGGCACGGGAAGCGAAGCGCTTCTCCAGTGTCTCCCGCTGCTCGGCCGGGACGGTCAGTACGTTGATCTTGACTACGCTCATGGCCCCATCCTGCCGCACGGCGCTCCGCGGACGAGGAGCGGCTCGTGCATGACGCTCGTGCATGACGCGATTCCGTCGGGCGCCGTCGTGCGCCCGCCGGGACGCGGCCACTCGGCGGTGCGTCGAGTGAGGACCACCCCATCGCTGTGTGTCAACGACCCGGCCGCTGGTGCCGGATGCGCTGGGCGACTTCGCTGTTCTCGGTCTCCCACCACGGACGTACGAGTTCCGACGCCTGTGCCGCTCCGGGTGTGCGCGCCGCCGGGACCAGCTCCGCCTCCAGACGGCGGTCCAGTGCGACGGTCTCGGCGCGTTCGGTACGGGCCCACTGCGCCAGGATCGCGAGGAGGAAGGGCAGCGCCACCAACTCGGCGATGCCGATCATCGCGCCACCGCCGAGCTGCTGGTCATGGAGCACGTCCGGTGCCCAGGACGGTGCGTGACGGAGGTACCAGGCCCCGGCGATGAGCGTGCCGTGTGTCATCACCACGATGCCCGGTACGGCGTCGATGATCCCGTCGAGGAACACCAGCGCCGCCCGGACCGGATGTGAACACCACCCCGGCAGCGCCTCTTCGCGGGTGAGCATCGGCAGGACGAACAGGCTTCCGGCGAGCAGCAGGTGCAGATACATCACCTCATGCAGCCAGTCGTGGCCCAGGGCGGTCTCGAAGTACGGCGTGAAGTACACCGTCAGCTCCGTCGTGAGGACCAGAGCCGTGCTCACCAGCGGGAAAGTGAGCAGGCGTAGCAGCCGTCCGGTCAGCGCCCGCTGCACACGTTCGGCGGCGTGCTCGGGCAGGGAACGCAGTGCCAGCCGCAGTGGATCGCCCAGGGCCAGCCCGAGCGGTGCGACCAGGTCGAGGAGGACGTTCTGGACGGCGGCCGGCCAGAACAGCGCGTGGTCGTACACGGCCAGCGCGGACATCGTGGCCACGACGAGGGTGCCCAGGCCGAGCAGCGCGAAGGCGGCGACGTGCGCCATGGGCCAGGGTTCACCCCGGCGTTTCAGCCGCAGCACGCCCCAGCCGTACAGTGCGCCCAGGGCGACGACCAGCAAGAGCGCGGGCACGTCCAGCTGCCATGAGGCGAAGAGCCGCCCCACGGTGGGCTGTGGCGGATTCTCCATCGCGTTCTACCTCCACGGCATGCCAGATCTGCCGTGGCACTCTATGCCGCGCACGACCGGCCCCGGCCCGCGCACACACCGGACTCGCCGCCGTCACACCGAGCTCATACCCAACCCACACCGAGCACGACGTGCCGACGGCCATCCGCGCGACGTTCAGGCGCTCGGGTCCGGTCTTCACCAGTTTCCGGGGCGGACGTAAGGGCGCGAATCCTGCGGCCTTGACCTGGGGCGGGGGCGTACGAATACGGTTGCCGGGCTGTGGGCCGGGCACCTACGGTCAGCCGTATGGACGGTGAATCGACGCGCGCGGCGCGGTTGCTGGGGGCTCAGGCGAGGGCGGCCGAGCTGTTCGCGGAGATCGAGTCGCGCGGGCTGGTCGCCCGTGGGGAGGGCGAGCGGGCGGTCAGCGACCGGATCCGCGATCTGGCGAACGAACTGTTCGGCACGACCCGGCACTGGCACAAGCGGATCGTGCGCTCGGGGCCGAACACACTGGTGCCGTACAAGGAGAATCCGCCGGACCGGGTGATCGGCGCCGACGACATCGTGTTCGCCGACTTCGGGCCGATCTTCGAGGAGTACGAGGCCGACTTCGGGCGGACGTTCGTGCTCGGCGACGATCCGGTCAAGCGGCGGCTGCGCGACGACCTGCCCGAGGTCTTCGCGGCAGGGCGCCGCTTCTTCGAGAGCGACCCGGAGATCACCGGCAAGCAGCTGTACGCCGAGGTCGAGCGGCTGGCGGCGGACGCCGGGTGGGAGCTGGGCGGCTGGCACGCCGGGCACCTGGTCGGCGAGTTCCCGCACGAGACCATCGACGGCGCGGACGTGGAGTCGTACATCGCGCCGGGCAACGACACCCCTCTGCGGCGCACCGACAAGGCCGGGCGCCGCTGCCACTGGATCCTCGAGATCCATCTCGTGGACCGTGCAAGGGGGTTCGGAGGCTTCTACGAGGAGCTGCTCGACCTCGGCTGAGCCGCCGTCACCCCTGCCGCGCCGAGGGCCTGGGCCACTCCGCCTTCGACCTGGCCGCGGCACTGCCGCAGGGTGGCGTTGCCCGCGACGACCACGCCGGTGGAGGCGAAGGCGCCGGTGTCGTGCTTGACGACGTCGGTGTCGGACTGGCGGACGGTGATGCGCTCGACGGTGACGTCGGGGCGGGCCCGGTCGGCGGTGACGGGTTCACGCCGCGGCAGGGCTGATTCGAAGGTCGCGGACATGACGCGGACCGTCTTCGGGCCGTACTCCCGCCCGCGCTGCATCGGTTGGCGCCACCGACACCTCCGTTTCCTGTTCGCCGGAGACGAGCAGCGGAGTTGTCCCGGGGGCCGATCGAGGACGGGGCGCGACCGCATCTCACGATCGACGCCTCGCACGCAGCCGGCCCGCTCCGCTCCTGGCTCGACATCAGCAGGACCCCCGCCGACCGGACCCACGAGGGCGAGACCGCCTGACGGGCCACTCTTGACAGGCGGTACTTGGCTGCACGCGCTGAGTGCCCCGCCGTGGGCCAGGGCCTAGATACGCAGCAGCCGTTGCGTGATCTCCCTGTACTGCCTCAGCGCGTGCCTGAGTTCGTCGGCGTGTGTCTCGGGGTCCTGGTCCTGCCAGCCCGCGTGGAGGTCACGCCGCCGTTCCGCGAGGACGCTCATCAGCTGGGCGGTGACCTCGTCGAATGCGGTCTCGGCCTCTTCCAACGCCTCCAGCGGGCTGTCGGCGAAGGTGTTGAGGGCGTGTTGAAGGTGCTGGGCGAGCTCGGCCCGCGCGTCCGAGGGGAGCAGCGGCTCCGGGCCCGGCGTACGACGCTCGGTGGAACCGGGCTGTTTGTCCGGAGGCTGCTGGGCGCGTGACTGGTCGTACATCATCGTGTGCCACTTTCCTGTACGTCGTGCCGGCCGGGGCGCCCTGGGCGGGGCCGCGTCTTGCGCAGGTCCGAAGGGTGCTTCACCCGTCGGCGATCACGGCTGCCATGGTCGGTGGAGTGTGCCACCGGAGTGGCACGTGCTCCGCACCGTGCTGTCAGTCAACGCTCGGCAACTGGCCGTGTCAACGTGATGTCGACAGACGCGAGTTCGGGCGGCTGGGCAGGGACATGGATGGGTTGCAGGCGCCGGTGGAGCCTGGGATCCGGGCGCCGTCCAGGACGTACAGGCCGTTGTGGCCGAGGACGCGGCCGTTGTGGCCGACGGCGATTCCCGTGGGTACGCCACCCAGCGAGCGTCAGGTCGAGGGGGATGGGCGAGCCCGTGTGGACGAGCGTGGGGGGATGGGGCTGTCCGGGTCGTTTCCGCCGACGCGGGCGGGTCCGCCCTGCTGGGACTCCAGCCATGATCTGTCGGCCGTGGATCGTGGACCTGTGCGGCCCGGGCTGTCATGGGTGGGTGAGTTCATTCGTGAGCGCTGTGCGCTCGGGTCCCTTCTCGACCGTGGGCCCTCGGTAGGTCGTCCGACCGTCCTCGCTGCCCCGCGCTCGGCTCGGACCAGGCGGGACGGGAGTGAGAAGAGCGCCGCTCGTGATCCGACCGGATAATGGTGAGCGTCATGGCTGGGATCGAGGAGAGCGGCCAGGGGGCGACCGTCGCATGGGTCGATCCCATGGGCGACCCGTTTCTGCGCACGCGGTTCGCCCTGCCGACGAGGCCGGCCACGTTCCTGCGGCGGGAGCGGCTGGTCGGACACCTCGACCAGGCTCTGCTGACACCGTTAACGGTGGTCAACGGCGCGGCAGGGGCGGGGAAGACCCTGCTGGTCGCCGACTGGGTCACGGGGCTGGGGCGGCCGGTCGCCTGGTTCACCGCCGACGCCGGGGATCAGCGGCCCGGAATGTTCTGGGCGTACGTGCTTCAGGCGCTGCGGGCCTCGGGCGTGCCGGTCCCCGGCGAGATCCGCTGTCCCGCCGACGCGAGCCGGGTGGACCGCAAGCTGCTGGCACGGCTCGCCGCCGAGCTCAGCGGACGCGACCGGCCCGCGCTCGTCGTGCTCGACGAATACGACCGCGTGAGCGCGCCGGAGATCGCGGAGCAGCTGGAGTTCGTCCTGCGTCATGCCGGACCGGGGATGCGCCTCATCCTCGTCACCCGCACCGAGCCGCTGCTGCCGGTGCACCGTTACCGGGCGGCCGGCGATCTGACGGAGATCCGGAACGCGGAACTGGCTTTCACGCCGGAGGAGGCGGCCTTACTCCTGGAGCTGCACGGCCTGCGCCTGCCCGCGCACGCCGTGGGGGCACTCGTGGATCGCACCGGGGGGTGGGCGGCCGGCCTGCGGCTGTGCGCCCTGGCCGCACGGGAGAGCCCGGATCCGCAGACGTATCTGAAGGAGTTCGAGGCAGGGCGGAGTACGGTCGCCGACTACCTCCTGGCCGAGGTGCTCAAGAGCCGAACGGCCGAGACGCAGGACCTCCTGCTGCGTGTCAGCGTCCTGGAGCGCCTCTGCCCCGGTCTGGCCGACGCGCTGACGGAGCGTACCGACGCCGAGCCCGTTCTGGCCCAGTTGCACCGCGAGAACGCGTTCGTCGAGGACCTCGGTCACTCGTGGTACCGCCTCCACCCCCTGTTCAGGGAGATCCTCCGGGCCCATCTGCGGGTGCGCTGTCCTGGGCTGGAGCCCGAACTCCACCGGCGGGCCGCCCGGTGGCTGCTGCGCTCCGGATCCCTCCCGGAGACGATCGTCCATGGCGCCGCCGCGGGCGACTGGGAGTTCACGGCCGGTGCCTTCGTCGACGACCTGGCGATCGGGCAGCTCTTCACCGGGCTGCGCCGCGACGAGCTGACCGGGCTGTTCTCCCGGATGGGACCCGAGGCCACGAGCCCCGCGACCGACATCGTCCGAGCGGCCGGGGACCTGTCCCGGTGCGACCTCGACCGGGGCCTGGCCCGTCTGCACCACGCCGAGGCGAGGCTGGCCACGGACGTGCCCGACCCGGCCGACGACGCGCCCGGCCCGGCGGCGGCAATGCTGAGCTGTGCGCTGCTGGAAGCCCTGGCGGCCCGTATAGCCGGCTCCCTGGACCAGGCGGAAACGGCCGCGGAGGCGGCCGAGGAACTGAGACGGGTGGTTCCTGCCCACCTCTTGGAGCAGCATCCCGAACTCACCGCACTTCTGTTGACCCATCTGGGCTCGACGCGTCTGTGGGCCGGGCGCTTCGAGGGTGCGCGCACCGCGCTGTCCGCGGCGGCGGGATGTTCCGGCGGGGCCTCGACGGCGCTTGTGCGAGAGGAGTCCTTGGGTCTCCTGGCGCTGATCGACTACCTGAACGGCTGGCTCGGCAGGGCGGAGCACAAGGCATCGGCGGCGGTGACCGATTCCGAGCGGTTCGGTCTGTGCGGGCCGTCCGGCTCGGGCATCGGGCGGCTGGTCCTGGCCGCCGTGGCTGTCGACCGCGACGAACTCGCTCAGGCCCGGGCCCTTCTCGACGAGGCGGTCGGCTCGCGCCTTGCGGTACGGGACCCGGTGACGGCCGCTGCCCGGTCCATGGTGACGGCACGTCTGCTGCTGGCTCGAGGCAAGACGCGAGCCGCCCTGGCAGCGGTGGATCCGGCGGTCGTCGCGGACGTGGCGTCACCCTGGGCGCGGGCTCATGCCGCCCTGGTCGCCTCCGTCGCGCACCTGGCCGAGGGCCGGCCGGACATGGCCGCCGAGGTGTTGCGACAGGTGACGGACGGCCAGCCGGCCTGTGTGGTGCAGGCGGCGCGGGCCCAGCTCGCGGCGGGCCGCCCCGGTGCCGCGCTCGACCTGCTCGACCGTCTGCGCACCGAGGGCGCGGCCGGTCCGGCGGTGACCGTGCGGGCCACGCTGGTACGCGCGCAGGCCGTATTGGAGGCCGGGGACTTCGCCGCCGCGGGCAAGCTTGTCGGCCAGGCGCTCCTGGAGGCCCGGCGTGAGCGACTGCGGCGCCCCTTCATCGAGGCCGGACCGTGGATCCGACGCCTCCTGGGGACGGCGCCGCTGCGGCCACTGGCCGCGGGCTGGTTCACGACCGGCGAGCCGCCCCGGCCCGAGGCGCCCGCGCCGCTCGTCGTGCAGGAGTTGAGCGGACGCGAGCGCGACGTTCTCCAGCGACTGGCCCAGATGATGTCGACGGAGGAGATCGCGGCCGACCTCTGCGTGTCGGTGAACACGGTCAAGACCCACCTCAAGAGCGTCTACCGGAAACTGGCGGTGAACCGGCGCAACGAAGCGGTGCGCCGGGCGCGCGAGCTGCGGCTGCTGTGAGCCCGTGCCGGTGAGCACCCTCGCCCGTCACGGGTGAGGCGCGGGGCGAACCGTTCGGATGCGATAGGAGTGGCGGCCGAGCATGCGGGCCGCTGCCCGGCCGGATCGACGGCTGCCCGGGCCGACTCGGTGCCCGGAACCCGTCCTTCACCGTGCTGGGCCACCTGCCGACCGGACGGGCGGGTCGTCCGAAGCATCCCGAATCGGGCGATGCTGCCGATGCCCTGGGCCCGGTGCGCTGAATCGGAGAGAAGGCCCTGATGTCCCGGACCGAACCTGCCGCGGCCTCGGCGGCCGACGCCGACCACCGGGCACAAGCCGACTACACCGGTGGTGTCTACGGGTCCATGCTCGCCGCATCGGTGGTGATCGGCACCGGCACGCTGGGCTCGTTCCCCCACCTGGAGCTCGCGGTGCTGCTGTTGGGCACCGGTGTGGCGTTCTGGATCGCGCATGTGCACGCGCAGCTGTTCGGGGCGCGTCTGGCGCGGCAGTCCCTGGACCGGCGGACCGTCATCGAGGTGTGCCGCGCGGAGTGGCCGATCGTCAAGGCCGCCGTCCCGCCGACCGTGGCCGTGGCCGTCAGCCCACTCCTGGGCCTCGGCCTGCAGGGCACCTTCTGGCTGGCGCTCGCCGTCGCCGTGGCCGGGCAGGTGGGCTGGTCGGCGGCCGCGGCACGTCGTGCCGGGGCCTCCTGGTCCCTCACGGCCGTCACTGCCTTGATCAATCTGCTGCTCGGCCTGCTGATCATCTCGTTCAAGGTCTTCCTGACCCATTGAATCGCGCCCATGGGAGCAGCTCATGCGCTACGAGATCCGTGTCGACGGACATATGTCGGAGACGCTGACCAAGGCGTTTCCGGAGATGGATCACGTGGTGATGTCCGGTCAGACCGTCCTGTTCGGCCCCGTCGTCGACGAGGCACAGCTGTACGGGCTGCTGGCCCGCTGCCAGTCGCTGGGACTGCACATCGTGGAGATGCGCCGACTACCGGAGTGACCGGACGTACGCCGTCCCCGGGATACGGACGATCACCCGCCGGGGGTGACCCGGCAGCCGACGGCGTGCGGGACGCTGACCCGGTGACATCCCCGCACACCGTCCCGTCGGCGGTCCGGCGACGACCCGCTCGACCGCGTGAGGAGGAGCCATGACCCAGTCGCGTGGTCCGGCACCAGGTACCGAACCGGGGCCCAGGCCCGAGGGGGCGGCCTCCGCGCCACCCGCCGACCCCGAGGAACTGCTGTCGGGACTCGGCCGCTCATGGACCTGGATCCTGGGTTCGGCGATCTCGACGCTGGTGCCGGGCGTCCTGGTCCTGGTGTGGCCGGAGGAGACCCTGCACATTCTCGCGGTACTCATCGGTCTGTATCTGATCGTGACCGGGGCGTTCCGCTTCGTGGCGCTCTTCGGCCGGCAGGGGCACGGCGAGCGGCTCCCCGGGCTGCTGGTTTCGGTGCTGTTCGTCCTGGCGGGGGTGCTGTGCCTGAGGAACCCGCTGCAGACCATCGCCGCGCTCTCGCTGATCGTCGGCGTCGTCTGGCTCGTGTCCGGCATGTTGACCGCCTACACGGCCATGGCCATGACGGACCTCCCGCACCGTGGCGTCGTCTTCTGCGCAGCGGCGCTCGGCATCGTCGCGGGGGTCGTGGTGCTGGCCCTGCCGACCGAGTCCGCCCGTGCCCTGACCCGGCTGCTCGGCCTCTGGCTCGTGCTGCTCGGCCTGATCGAACTCGTCCTCGCCTTCGCCTGGCGGGCCGCACTCCGCCGCGCACGCGCGGTGGACCCGTACGGCTCCGCCCAGCCGCGCTGAGACCGCGCACGAACGCTCACCTCACCCGCCTCGGGTGAGGCTGCACGACCCTTGCCGTGCGCATGGTGAAACGGCAGGCACGACCGCCGGGCGAACGCCCGGAATGGAGGAGTGACATGAGCACACAGATGTACCTGGCGTACGACTACCCGCTGCTGAGCGTCTTCTGGAGCATGCTGTGGTTCTTCCTGTGGATCATGTGGTTCATCCTGCTCTTCCGGATCATCGTCGACATCTTCCGTGACGACGAGCTGAGCGGTTGGGCCAAGGCCGGCTGGCTCCTGTTCGTCATCCTCCTGCCCTTCCTGGGTGTCCTCGTCTACGTGATCGCCCGAGGCAAGAACATGGGTCGCCGAGAGGTGAACCAGGCCCGCGCGCAGCAGGAGGCCTTCGACTCCTACATCCGGCAGGCGGCGGGCGGCGGAATCAGCAGTGTCGACGAACTCGCCAAGCTGTCCGAGATCCGGGCCCGCGGCGACATCACGGACGACGAGTTCCGCAGGGCCAAGGAACTCGTCCTGAGCGGTCACGGTCCGTCCAGCGGCTCGGGCACCGCCACCTCCGGCCACTGAGCGCCGGACGAGACGACGCCGGGCAGCACGATGACGGCGGGTTCGCTCACAGTGCGAGGGTGAACCAGGTGGTCTTGCCGTCGTCGGTGGGCCGTACACCCCAGTTGTCGGCGAGCGCGCGGACGAGGATCAGCCCGCGCCCGGATTCGTCGTCGTCGGCCGCGAAGCGGGGTTGGGGCAACTGCGGGCTGTGGTCGCCGACTTCGACGGTGAGATCCGTGGTCGTCCGGCACAGGTGCAGCCCGATGGGGCCCTGGGCGTGTTGGACGGCGTTGGTGAGGACTTCGGACAGCAGCAGCCGCGCGTCGTCGGCTCTTGTGGTGCAGCCCCAGGAGGTGAGGGCCTTGCTGAGGAAGGCCCGGCCCTCGGGGACGGAGTCGGGGACCGCCGGAAGGTCGACGGTGACGGCGGCCAGAGGCGCGTCGGGCAGCCGGGTCAGCAGCAGGGTGACGTCGTCGTTGTGACCTTCGGCGTCCGGCAGCAAGGTGGTCAGGAGGTGGTCGGCGGCCACTTCCAGGTCGGGAGCGGTGGTGAACAGCTCGCTCAGTGTGGTGGTGAGCCGGCAGAGCTGGTCCTCGATGTCGCTGCCGGGGGTTTCGATCAGCCCGTCGGTGTAGAGCACGAGGGTGGCGCCGGGCGGCATGACCGCGCTGCACTGCTGGTAGAGGACACCGCCCACGCCGAGGGGCGCGTTGACGGGCGCGGGCAACGCACGGGCGCCCTCGCCCGAAGTGGCCACCAGAGTGGGCAGATGTCCGGCGGAGCAGATCGTCACCTCGCCAGCGTCGGCCGCGATCACCAGGTAGCAGCAGGTGACCAGTTGGTCCGGGACGTCGAGGTCGGCGACGGCGGCGTCGAGGGCCTGCATGAGCTGGCGCGGCTGCATTCCGGTCTTGGCCAGGGCGTGCGCGGCGGAACGCAACTGGCCCATGACGGCGGCGGCTTCCAGCCCGCGTCCCATCACGTCGCCGATCAGGACGCCGACGCGGCCGGCACCCAGCGGGACCAGGTCGAACCAGTCTCCGCCCACCCCGGCGCCCTGGGTGGCGGGCCGGTAGCGGCTGGCGGTCGTGAGACCGGGGATGGCGGGCGGAGTGCCCATCAGACTGCGCTGCAAGGTCAGGGCGATGTGCCGTTGTTGTTCGTACAGGACAGTCAGCTCGGCTTCGGCCCGCTTGCGATCGCTGATGTCGCGGACGATGGCACACGCGCCGATGACCTTGCCGTCGGGGGCGCGGGTGGGCCACAGCGTGATGTCGACGTCGAGCAAGTCGCCGTACCGGGTGACCCGTAGTGTCTCGAAGTGCTCGACCTTCTCCCCGTCGCGCAACTGGTTCATCAGGGCGTCGATCTCGTGGCTGCAGTCGGGCGGGGCCAGGAGGGACACGTGCCGGCCCATGACCTGGGTCCGCGTGTATCCGTAGAGGCGTTGGGCGGCGGCGTTCCAGTAGGTGATGTGGCCGTCGAGGGTCTTGGCGAGGATCGCGTCCTGGGAGGACTCCACGAGCGCGGCCAGCTCGTTGATGCGTTCTTCGGCGGCCTTGCGGTCGCTGACGTCGCGGACGGCGGCGGAGACGAGGAGGCCGTCGGTGGTCTCCAGGGGGCTGAGGCTGATCTCGACGGGGAACTCGGTGCCGTTCTTGCGCAGGCCGTGCAGTTCGAGACCGGCGCCCATGGGGCGTACCTGGCGGTTGTCGGCGTAGCTGGTGCGGTGCGCGGTGTGGTGGGCTCGGAAGCGGTCGGGTACCAGTAAGTCCACTGAGCGGCCGAGGAGTTCCTTACGGCCGTAGCCGAAGAGCGCCTCGGTCTGGGCGTTGACGAGTCTGATCGTCCCGGTGTCGTCCACGATCACCATGGCGTCCGGCGCCGCCTCCAGCAATCCCCGGAACCGTTCTTCGGCGGCCTTGCGGTCGCTGACGTCGCGGACGGCGGCGGAGACGAGGAGGCCGTCGGTGGTCTCCAGGGGGCTGAGGCTGATCTCGACGGGGAACTCGGTGCCGTTCTTGCGCAGGCCGTGCAGTTCGAGACCGGCGCCCATGGGGCGTACCTGGCGGTTGTCGGCGTAGCTGGTGCGGTGCGCGGTGTGGTGGGCTCGGAAGCGGTCGGGTACCAGTAAGTCCACTGAGCGGCCGAGGAGTTCCTTACGGCCGTAGCCGAAGAGCGCCTCGGTCTGGGCGTTGACGAGTCTGATCGTCCCGGTGTCGTCCACGATGATCATGGCGTCGGGTGCCGCTTCGAGGAGCCCCCGAAATCTGTCCTCGGCGCCTCCCGAACCGGTGGCGCACTCCCCGGCACAGCAGGCCACCGCAGCGCAGCCCGAGACTGAGTTCGGTGCGGCCGAAGCCGTGCTGATCGTCTCTCCCACGTTCGCCGCCCCCCACGGACCCGCTGCATGGGGTCGCTCGGGCCATCTCAGCGCACTTGGGCCACGATCACTCGGGCATGTCTCATTCTGGCCGCACTGCGGTCGATCGTGTCTGCCGTGAGCGCGGGCAACGTCCGACTACAGACATCTTCGGTCGTGAGTCGCCCCGCCGGCGTGCATCGCGTTCGGCGAGCGGATCAGCCCGTCTGCCCCTGGACGCCGATCTCCGCCCAGATCGACTTCCCTCCGGGCAGCTGGCGCGTGCCCCAACGCTCGGCGAACTGGGCCACGAGCAGCAATCCTCGCCCGCCCTCGTCGAAGATGCGCGCTCGCCGCATGTGCGGGGCGGTACTGCTGCCGTCGGAGACCTCGCAGATGAGCACGTTGTCGCGGATCAGACGCAGCTGAATGGGAGGACCGCCGTAGCGGATCGCGTTGGTGACCAGCTCGCTCACCACCAGTTCGGCGGTGTAGGAGACCTCGTGCAGTCCCCACTCCGCCAGGCGGCGGGAGACCTCGTCGCGCGCGCCCGCCACGGCGGCCGGGTCGGGAGCCAGGTCCCAGCTGGCGACCCGGCCCTCGTCGAGGGCGCGGGTGCGCGCGAGGAGCAGGGCGACGTCGTCCGACGGCTGCGAGGGGAGCAGGGTCTCGATCAGGTCGTCGCACTGGGCCTCCAGCGAGCGAGCGGGCCGCTCCAGGCGCCGGCGCAGCAGCGCCATCCCCTTGTCGAGGTCGTGTTCGGGGACCTCGAGGAGGCCGTCCGTGTACAGCGCGAGCAGACTGCCTCGGGGCACCTCCCATTCGACTGCTTCGAACGGCAGCCCGCCCACTCCCAGTGGAGGGCCGACGGGCAGGTCGATGAAGTCAGCCGTGCCGTCGGGCGTCACCACGGCGGGCGGGGGATGACCTGCCGCGGCGGCCGTACAGCGGCGCGAGACCGGGTCGTAGACCACGTACAGGCAGGTGGCGATGAAATCGGTGACGACATCGAGTTCCGAGTCCGTGACGATACCGTCCTCCGTCCCGAGGTGGGCGATCAGGTCGTCCAGGTGGACGAGGAGTTCCTCGGGAGGCAGGTCGACGTCCGCCAGAGTGCGTACCGCGGTCCGCAGCCGCCCCATGGTGGCGGAGGCACGCAGACCGTGGCCCACCACGTCTCCGACGACCAAGGCGACGCGGGCGCCCGACAGAGGGATCACATCGAACCAGTCGCCACCCAGCCCGGCCCGGGAACGAGCCGGCAGGTAGCGGTACGCCACCTCCACGGCCTCCTGGGCGGCGAGCCGCTGCGGAAGCAGACTTCGTTGCAGGGCCAGGGCGGTGTTCCGCTCGCGGGTGAAGCGGCGGGCGTTGTCCACGGACACGGCGGCGCGTGCGGCGATCTCCTCCGCGAGGAGCAGATCGTCCTCGGTGAAGGGGTCCTGGCGCCGGTGGCGGATGAGCACGGCCACCCCGAGCGTGAGGCTTCGGGCGCTCAGCGGGACAACCATGATCGAGTGCATTCCGAAGGCGCGGACCTTCACCGCGCGCCTGGGATCGGCCGCCTGCCAGCTCTCGACGGCTTCGTCCAGGGTGCGGTGCAGCGAGGAGAGCCCCGTGAGGAGGCAGCGGGCGGGTGGCGAGGATTCCGGGTAGTAGTCCACGTCTCCCGGCCTGATCACCGACTCGGGGACGCCGGGAAGGACGGACTGCTGCGCGGCGCGGCGTAGACCGATGGCGTCCTCGCAGAGCGGCCCGGGCTCGAAGCCGCGGAGCAGTGAGTCCAGCAGGTCGATACTGATGAAGTCGGCGAGCCGGCCCACCGCCACGTCGGCCATTTCCTGAGCCGTGCGCGTCACATCGAGAGTTTTGCCGACCTGTGTGCTGATGTCGTTCAGCAGGGCGAGTCGCTCTCGGGCCCGGTGCTGTTCGGTGTCGTCGAGCGCGATGAGCTGTACGTGTCGCACCTTTCCCGCGGGGTTTTTGACGGGGGACAGAGTGACGGCCCAGAACCGTCCCTGGCCTCCGGGCCGGGGTGGGCCGTGTACGTGGAAGAACTCCGGTTTCCCCGTGTCGAACACCCGGCGCATACCGGCTTCGATCGTGGTGCAGATATGGGGAGGCAGGATGTCGGCGGCCCGCCGACCGCGCATCTGCCGCTCCGTGAGACCCAGTTGGTGGGCCGCGCCGGCGCTGCCCCGCAGGACCCGCAACTGGGCGTCGTAGATCATCACGGGCAGGTGGCACTGCGCGAAGGCTGCCTCCGTCGTCACGTCGTCCTTGTCCGGATGCGGTTTCTGACACGGACGCGACTGGTGTGGCGGCGTGGCCACGACGAGCCACTGTGTTCCGCCCTCGCGGTCGAGTGACGCGTACGCCCGCAGCTCGGCTTCCATGCGGTGGCCGTCGCGGTGTCGCAGACGGGTCGCCCCGCTCCGTCCCTCGAGGATCGCGGAGAAATCCACCGGGGCGTCGGCGGTGCAGCACAGCAGACGTGCCGCGGGACGCCCTACGACGTCCTCGTACGGGTAACCGAGCAACCGCTGTGCGCCAGTGCTCCACCCCGTCACGGTCCCTCGCACGTCGACGACTGCCGTGGCCGAGGTGACCGGATCCGGGAGCTGACCGAGGCCGTTTCCCAGGGGGCTGGCATGCTCCATGTCCATTCATCGCCCATCCTGCTCCCCGGGTCTCTCGGATCCTGGGGAGACACAGCAGGGCCGCGGGTCGGCGAAACGTCGCGTCCCGTCGCGTCGGCCCCTCCCTCACTTGTATCTCCCCCTGAGCGCACACGCAGGTCGGCGGCCGACTCCGCCGCGCGCGAAGGTGCCGCCGCACCGCACCGTCAAGGCGACAGTTGGGCGTGGCGCGGAGAGTCGGCATACAGGGTCTCGGAGGTGTCGTCCGTCCGGTGGCTCAGCTGTTCGGTGACGTCCACCACTCCGTCAACGCCTTGGCACAGCCGCACGGCGACGGGGATGAGGGACTTCCGTGCGACGGTCCCCTTCAAGGAGACCCGTCCGTCCACGACACGCACGGTCACCGAGTCGGGCGCGATGCCCAGCGTGCGGACCAGTACGTCCCCGGAGATCTCCTCGCGGATGGCACTGTCACCGCGCAGGAACACCCGCAGCAGGTCGGCGCGACTGATCAGCCCGACCAGCCGGTCGGCTTCGTCCACCACCGGCAGCCGCTTGACGCGGTAGCGCTCCATCACCTGCGCGGCCTCCACCACCGTCCACTGGGGCCGGGCCGTGATGGCAGGGCTGTTCATCAGTCCTCGGGCGCTGATCGCCTCCTGTTTGGCCTGGTCGACGGGGCGCGGATGCAGGACCGGCAGCAGGCCCGCGGGGTCCACCAGGCCCGCCTCTTTGCGCAGCAGATCCGCCTCGGAGACGACGCCCATGGGCCGGTCGTCGCCGTCCACGACCGGTACCGCCGTGATGTCGTACTCGGCCAGAAGTTTGGCGATCTCCTTGAAGCCGACGTCCTCCCGCACTCGTACGACCGAAGTCGTCATCAGATCGCTCACCATGCGGTGCTGCATGACTTCCGCCTCCTTCGTCACGTGCCTTGCCTCCCACTGTGCGGCGCTCCGGGCCGCCGTCCCATGGGCCGGTCGGCCCCGGCCATGGCCGACCGGTCCCCCGGGGGCGGCGGTCACGGCTTCCGCCTTCGCGAGGTCGATCAGGCCACTCGGTCGGGTGGAAGGGGTCGCCCCGAACCGGGACCGGGGGAGGCCGGGGACGCTGTCACGGAACTCTTCCTTGGGCAGAAGATCGGCCTCGGAGACGACGCCGATCACCCGGACCGTCGCCCTCCAGTACCGGTACAACGCTGACTTTCCACTCGTCCATGGCCTTGACGATCTTCTTGAACGGGGCCTCGCGACTGACGGCGACGACGGTGTGGGTCATCACGTCGCTCACGGGTGTGGGCTGCCGTGCATGGTCTCCTGCTCGGGCCGTATCCCCCTCGGCTGTTCTCACCAGCCGGCCGGAGACGGATCGGCGGGTCCGGTCAGCTGCACGATGTCGTCGGAGGCGACGTCGTGCAGCCGGATGGCCAGATCCTCCAGGGCGCGGCTGGCGGCGAGCTCGTCTCCGATCTCCGGGATGGGGCGATCGATCGGATTGCGTCGGGCCACGCCCCTGCCGGTGATTGTCGCTGTGTCCCGGGTGGTGAGGACGGCACGGGCGTGGGTGTCGTCACCCTCCTCGGAGATGTAGATCTGAACGGACCACTGCTTGGCTTCCATTTTGATCACTCCTGCGCGGAGGACAGGGGCGGGGCCCAGCTGCGTCGGGTGGGGCGCTGCCCACGCTGAGCCGCCCCGGGCGGGCGGCGGTGGTGTCCCTCGCTCCTTCTCAGCCTGCGCCGTACCGTCCGGCCGGTCCAGCGCGAAGGAGTCTGGCCCCGGCACCGAAGGTGTCTTGACGCGGTACGAGCAACGGTCCGGGTCGCCTCCGAGTCGTCCCGCCGCGAGGGCCGACCGGCGCTCGCGGCGGGACGCCCGGGGGAAGATGCTGAGAACGGCGACGAAGGGAGCCCCATGTCCGAGCGCCTGGATCCGACCGCCGGGGACGGCCGACGTGGTCTCGTGCGGCGGGCGGCTCCCGGTCTCGCCGTACTGGCCGGCTACCGCCGCTCGTGGTTACGCGGTGACCTGCTGGCCGGAGTGACCGTCGCGGCGTATCTCGTTCCGCAGGTCATGGCCTATGCGGGCCTCGCGGGACTGCCACCGGTCGCAGGGCTGTGGGCGATTCTCCCCGCCCTGCTGCTGTACACGCTGCTGGGGTCGTCGCGGCTGCTGTCCGTCGGGCCCGAGTCGACCACCGCGGTGATGACGGCCACCGTGGTGGGGCCACTCGCCGCGGGTGACCCGGACCGGTACGCAGCGCTCGCCGCCGGGCTCGCGATCGTGGTCGGGTCGATGTTCCTGGTGGCCTGGGTGGCGCGGCTGGGCTTCCTGGCCGACCTTCTGTCGCGGCCGATCCTGGTCGGCTACATGACGGGCGTGGCGCTCATCATCATCGTCGACCAGCTCCCCAGACTGACCGGTGTCAGCACCTCGGGATCCGAGTTCTTTCCCCAACTGGTCTCCTTCGTGAGGCACCTGGGAGAAGCTCAACCCGCCACGGTGATCTTCTCCGCGGTGGCGATAGCCTTCCTCTTCGCGGTCGCGAGGATCTTCCCCGGCGTCCCGGGCCCCCTGCTGGCCCTGGTGCTCGGCACGGCGGCCGTCGCGGTCCTCGGACTGGACGATCACGGCATCGCCGTCATCGGCGCGGTACCGGCCGGGCTGCCGAGCCCCGGCCTCCCGATGCCGGGCGACCTGCCGCAGCTGGTACTGCCGGCGCTCGGCGTGCTCCTGGTCGGATACACCGATGTCATCCTCACCGCGCGCGCCTTCTCGGCCCGCGGCGACGAACTCGACCCCAACCAGGAACTGTTGGCCCTGGGGGCCGCGAACCTGGGCGCAGGCGTGCTGCACGGCTTCCCGGTGAGCAGCAGCGCCAGTCGCACCGCCCTCGCGCACTCGGCCGGGGGCCGCACCCAGGCGTACTCTCTCGTCGCCGGTGCCGCGGTCCTCTCCGTACTGCTGTTCCTCAGCCCCCTCCTCTCACACACGCCGTCGACCGTGCTGGGCGCCCTGGTCGTCTATGCCGCGGTCCGCATGATGGATCTGGCCGGGTTCCGCCGGCTGGCCGCCTTCCGGCGCCGTGAGTTGCTGCTGGCTCTGGGCTGTCTGGCCGGAGTGCTGGCCCTGGACATCCTGTACGGCGTGCTCGTGGCCGTGGGGCTCTCCGTCGCGGAACTGCTCACCCGGGTGGCCCGCCCGCACGACGCGATCGAGGGCGTGGTGCCGGGCCTGGCCGGGATGCACGACGTGGACGACTATCCGCAGGCCCACACGGTCCCCGGCCTGCTCGTCTACCGCTACGATTCCCCCCTGTTCTTCGCCAACGCCGAGGACTTCAAGCGGCGGGCGCTGGCGGCGGTCGACCAACACGAAGGTCCTGTCGACTGGTTCGTCCTCAACACCGAGGCAATCGTCGAGGTGGACATCACCGCGCTGGACGCGGTCGACGCGCTGCGCCAGGAATTCGAGCAACGTCACATCGTCTTCGCGCTCGCACGCGTCAAGCAGGACCTGCGCGACGACCTCGACGCCTTCGGGCTGACCGAGACCATCGGCACCGACCGGATCTTCCCGACCCTGCCCACGACCATGTCCGCCTACCAGGCGTGGCGGGGACGCGAAGGCGGTCAAGGGGCGAACGAGAAGTAGTTCTCCTCCTCTTGGGTGAAGTGCAGGCGTAGGACGCCGTGCAGGCCGTACATACAGGCGCGCAGGTCGTGCGAGGCGCGCCGCGGGGCCGCGGCCTCCAGAGTCCGTTCGGAGGGTGGAGGGGCGGCGGAACAGTTCCCACCGGATACGCCGGTCCATGGTGTGCCCTCGAATCTGGCGGCGGCGGGTGCTTTCCGCTGGCCTCCCTCTCCATCACACCGCTGTGACCGTACGTCGGCAGGGGACGAACGGCCCCCGTCCGCGCGATCGTGCGGACAGGTGAGCCGCGACCTGGGGCGACCGCCCCGGGGCCGCTTGCGCGCGCAGTGCCGCCAAGATCCCGTACGGCAAGCCCAACAGCCCCCGCGGATAGGGCCGTTCAGCCCCATGGTGACGGCCTTTCGGCATCCGGTACCGATCGTCCCACGCCACCAGAGTGGTCGCTGTCGGGCACCGGTCCGACACACTCCGATTCCCCGAAGGGATCATCACCATGGCCGTGCACGAGCACCCTCACCGGAGCCCGGGGTTCCACCTGCCGTCCTTCCGCAGGAACCGGGCCGCGTCCACCTATGAGTCCGCCGTGTCGGCGAGCACCGACACGCACACCCTGCGGGCCTACTCCTTGGCCTCGCTGCGCCTGCTGACCGGATTCGTCTTCCTGTGGGCGTTCCTCGACAAGACCTTCGGGTTCGGCTACGCCACCCCCTCCGGGAAGGGCTGGATCGACGGCGGCTCGCCGACCAAGGGCTTTCTCAGCGGCGTCGCCGCAGGGCCTATGGAGTCCACCTTCCACTCCTGGGCGGGCGACACCTGGGCGGACTGGCTGTTCATGGCCGGACTGCTCGGCATCGGGCTCGCCCTGATCGGCGGGATCGCGCTGCGCCTGGCGGCGGTCGCGGGCACCGCGATGATGGCGCTGATGTGGGTCGCCGAGTGGCCGCCTGCCAGGCACCTGTCCGACGGCACGGCGAGCATGTCCACCAACCCGTTCGCGGACTACCACCTCGTCTACGCCGTCGTCCTCATCGCCCTGGCACTGGCCGCCGCCGGCGACACCTTGGGCGTCGGCAAGCTCTGGGCCAAGCTGCCGATCGTCCGTGACCACGGCTGGCTGCGCTGACCGCGAAGGGGAGGGCGGCGCCCGGAAGGGGCCGTCCTCCCACGCCCGTCCCGCCCGTCCCGCCCGTACTGCGGATCCAGTGGGTCCATAGGGCCGATCGGCCCCTTCCGAGGACCTGCGGCCCCTGCACCGCGAACCCCCACGACACGACGCTGGAACCGGGATCCCGGGATCCCGGTTCAGGAGGTGGAGATCATGCCCTGCACCGTCACCGTAGGCCTCGACGGCTCGTCCGAGAGTCGTGCCGCCGCCGATTGGGCGGCCCGTGAGGCGAAGCTCCGCGGGCTGCCGTTGAAGCTGGTCAACGTCTGGGAGCCCGTCCCTGAACCCATCGCCCAGGCCCCGCTGCTCGGCCCCGAGACCCACCAGCACTGGAGCGAGCGAAGCGAGATGGGGGTACCCCCGGCCGAAGGCTGGGGGAGCATACCGCGCGAAGCGGCCGAGGAACTGCGGGCGGCCCACCCGGAGGTCGACGTGCTCATCGAGCAGGTCACCGGGCGGCCGGCCGAGGTGCTGGCGGACGCCGCGACGGACGCCGAGCTGCTGGTGCTCGGATCCCGCGGCCTGAGCGGGGTGGGCGGATTCATGGTCGGCTCCGTCGGCCTGGCCGTCGTGGCACACGCCGAGCGTCCGGTCGTCCTCGTACGGGCCGAAGGAGACACCTCGGGCACCGACTCCGACGTGCCACCCTCGCGGCCCGTCGTGCTCGGGCTCGACACCAGGGCTCCCGACGACACCCTGATCGGCTTCGCCTTCGAAGCGGCCTTCCTGCGCGGTACCTCGCTGCGTGTCGTCCACGGTTGGGACGCGCCGCCCTACATCGTGCACGGTATGGCCCCGGATTTCGAACTCAACGCCCAGATCGCCGCGGAACAGGGTGCCGCCCTGACTGAGGCGCTACGTCCCTGGAAGCGGAAGTTCCCGGACCTTCAGATCGTCGAGGACTCGCTGTCCGGGAAGGCGGCCGATCACCTGGTGGACGCCTCCAGCGAGGCCTCCTTGGTCGTCGTCGGCCGCCGCATCCGCCGTGCGGCGCTCGGCGCCCACATCGGGCCCGTCACCCACGCCGTACTGCACCACGCCACCGCCCCCGTCGCCGTGGTCCCGCACGACTGATCACCCTGCACGACTCACCACAAGACGCGCCTCACCATCCGAGGAGAGACCCCCATGAAAGCGGCAGTCGTACGAGCGTTCGGCGAGCCCCTGGTCATAGAGGAGCGCCCCGACCCCGAGCCCGGCCCCGGCCAGGTCCGCATCCGGGTGGAGGCCTCCGGGCTGTGCCACACCGACATCCACGCCGCGCACGGTGACTGGCCGGTGAAGCCGAACCCGCCCTTCGTCCCCGGTCACGAGGGCGTCGGGCTGGTCGAGGCCCTGGGTGACGGTGTCACGCACCTCGCGCTCGGCCGGCGTGTCGCGGTGCCCTGGCTCGGCTCGGCCTGCGGACGGTGCGAGCACTGCCTGTCCGGCTGGGAGACGCTCTGCGAGCAGCAGGTCAACACCGGCTACGGGTGCGACGGCGGTTACGCCGAGAAGATGCTCGCCCGGGCCGACTTCGCCCAGCCGGTGCCGGACGGGATCTCCCCGCTCGACGCCGCCCCGCTCACCTGCGCCGGGGTCACGACGTACAAGGCGCTCAAAGTCGCCGGTGTCGGCCCCGCCCAGCTGGTCGCCATCTCGGGCGTCGGCGGACTGGGCCATCTGGCGGTCCAGTACGCGAAGATCGCCGGGGCGACGGTGGCGGCGATCGACGTCACCGACGAGAAGCTCGAACTCGCCTCAGAACTCGGCGCCGACCTCGTCATCGACGCCCGTACACACGACCCGGCCGAGGTGCTCAAGCGGTTCGGCGGCGCGCACGCGGCGATCGCGCTCGCGGTGAACGAGGCCGCGTTCGCCGCCGTGTACGGGGGACTCCGGCGCGGCGGGAAGCTCGTGATGGTGGCACTGCCCGCGCACGGGACCATCCAGGTCCCGATCTTCGACACCGTGCTGAACGGCACGTCGGTGATCGGCTCGATCGTGGGTACCCGGCAGGATCTGGCCGAGGTCTTCGAGCTGCACGCGGCGGGCCGCACCCGGGTCATCCGCGAGTCCCGGCCCCTCGTCTCCGTCAACGAGTCGATCGACGCGGTGCTGCGCGGACAGGTCAAGGCCCGGATCGTCTTCGATTTCGGTGCAGACTTCGGTGAAGGACGGTGAGGACGGTGGAACTGCCGCTGGTCGTGGGCGTCGACGGCTCGGAGTCCAGCCTGCGCGCCGTGGACTGGGCGACGGACGAGGCCGCGCTGCGCGGCGTACCGCTGCGCCTGGTGTACGCCTCGCTGTGGGAGCGCTACGAGGGCGCTGCGCTCGTCGAGGGCCTCGACAGGTCCCCGGAGCAGGTGATGGCCGACAACGTCATGGAGGCCGCCGCACAGCGCGCCCACCGGCGGGCCCCCGAGGTGAAGGTCACCACCGACGTCCTGCCGGACGACGCGGTGAGCGTGCTGCTGAACGAGGCGCACACGGCCGCCGCACTGGTCGTCGGGTCGCGCGGCCGCAGCGGCCTCACCGAACTGCTGCTCGGCTCGGTCAGCCTCACGGTCGCCGGCCGCGCCGCCTGCCCGGTGATCGTGTTGCGCGGCAACCGGGACAACCAGGCAAGGGCCGGGACGCACCGGCGCGTGGTCCTCGGAGTCGGGGAGGGACCGCACGGCACGGCGGCCACGCGGTTCGCCTTCGAGGAGGCCGAGGTCCGCAAGGCCGCCCTGGACTCCGTACGGGCATGGCGCTGCCCGGCGTACGAGAGCACCGACGACCCCCTGCTCGCGGGTGAACCGGCCCGTCTGCACGAGCAGCGGGCCGCGGAGATCCTGGAGTCGGCGCTGAGCGAGGCCGCGGCCGAGCACCCGATCGTCGAACTGCGCCGCAGGACCGCCGAGGGCAGCGTCCGCCGGGTCCTGCTGGACGCCTCGGACAACGCCGACCTGCTGGTCGTCGGAGTCCGGCGCCACCACGGACTCGCCGGACTCCAGCTCGGCAGGGTCGCCCACACGCTCCTGCACCACTCCGCCTGCCCGGTCGCCGTCGTACCGCAACGGGGATGAGCGGCTCAGAGGGTCGCCGCGTGGTCGGGGACGTACGTCTGCAGATCGCGCGGCGGGCGCACATAGCCCGTCGACGGCGGCCGGGGCGGCAGTTCGAGAACCGGCGGCTTCACCTCGTGGTACGGAACGGAGCCGAGCAGGTGGGCGATCATGTTCAGGCGGGCCCGGCGCTTGTCGTCGCTCTCCACGACGTACCACGGAGCCTCCGAGACGTCCGTGTGCACCAGCATCTCGTCCTTGGCCCGGGAGTACGCCTCCCAGCGGGTGATCGACTCCAGGTCCATCGGGGAGAGCTTCCAGCGTCGCGTCGGATCCTTCAGCCGGCGCCGGAACCGCCTCTGCTGCTCCGCGTCGCTCACCGAGAACCAGTACTTGCGCAGCAGGATCCCCTCCTCGACCAGCATCCGTTCGAAGATCGGGCACTGGCGGAGGAAGAGCTGGTGCTCCTCCTTCGTGCAGAAGCCCATGACGTGCTCGACGCCGGCGCGGTTGTACCAGCTCCGGTCGAACAGCACGATCTCCCCGGCGGCGGGCAGATGCTCGACATACCGCTGGAAGTACCACTGGGTGCGCTGGCGCTCGGTCGGCTTGGGCAGCGCCACGGTCCGTGCGACGCGCGGATTGAGGAGCTCCGACACCCGCTTGATCGTGCCGCCCTTGCCCGCCGCGTCCCGGCCCTCGAAGACCACCACGAGCCGGGCGCCCTCGGTGCGCACCCACTCCTGAAGCTTCACCAGCTCCGTCTGCAGGCGCAGCAGCTCCCGCTCGTACGCCTCTACCGGCACTCTCGCCGTCTTCTCGCCGGCCATGCCGCCTCCTCCGCTCGATCACGCACACCGATGCCACGCCCCGCGACACGCCCTGCGACACACCCCGTGACGCATCTCGATGACTTACGGAGTCACCATGCCCAAGGTCGAACCGCCCAAGGTCGAACACCAGGACAGCACCGTACTGACCGACGACGAACTGCGCACCCTGGACGCCCACTGGCGAGCCGCCAACTACCTTGCCGTGGGCCAGATCTACCTGCTCGCCAACCCGCTGCTGACCGAGCCCCTGACCCCCGCCCACATCAAGCCGCGACTGTTGGGCCACTGGGGCACCTCACCCGGCCTCAACCTGGTGCACACGCACCTCAACCGGGTGATCAAGGCCCGTGGTCTGGACGCGCTGTGCGTGTGGGGCCCCGGTCACGGCGGGCCCGCGGTCCTCGCCAACTCCTGGCTGGAGGGGACCTACAGCGAGACGTACCCGAGCGTCTCGCGGGACGCGGCCGGCATGGAGAGGCTGTTCAGGCAGTTCTCGTTCCCCGGCGGGGTGCCCAGCCATGTCGCGCCGGAGACACCGGGCTCGATCCACGAGGGCGGTGAGCTCGGCTACTCGCTGGCGCACGCCTATGGGGCCGCCTTCGACAACCCGGACCTGCTGGTCGCCTGCGTCATCGGCGACGGCGAGGCGGAGACCGGGCCGTTGGCCGCGTCCTGGCACTCCAACAAGTTCCTCGACCCGGTCCACGACGGCGCCGTGCTGCCGATTCTGCACCTCAACGGTTACAAGATCGCCAACCCGACCGTCCTGTCCCGGATCCCGGAGGCCGAACTCGACGAGCTGCTGCGCGGCTACGGCCATGACCCGATCCACGTCACCGGCGACGACCCGCACGAGGTCCACCGCGCGATGGCGGGCGCCTTCGACCGGGCCCTGGACCACATCGCGCTGATGCAGCGCACCGCCCGCGAGGACGGTGTGGCCGAGCGGGTTCGCTGGCCCATGATCGTGCTGCGCACCCCGAAGGGCTGGACGGGACCGGCGGAGGTCGACGGCGTGCCCGTCGAGGGCACCTGGCGCGCCCACCAGGTGCCGCTGGCCGCGGTCCGCGAAAACCCGGAACACCTGCGGCAGTTGGAGACCTGGCTGCGCTCGTACCGTCCCGAGGAACTCTTCGACGCCGAGGGGCGCCCCGTCGCCGACGTCCTCGCCTGCGTACCCGACGGCTCGAAGCGACTGGGCGGCACCCCGCACGCCAACGGCGGCCTGCTCGTCCGTGACCTGCCCATCCCGTCCCTCGACCGCTACGCCGTCCCCGTCGACAAACCGGGCGCCACTCTGCACGAGCCCACCCGGGTCCTCGGCGACCTCCTCGAACAGGTCATGAAGGACACCTCCCAACGCCGGGACTTCCGCCTGGTGGGCCCCGACGAGACCGCCTCCAACCGGTTGGGAGCTGTCTTCGGTGCCAGCGGCAAGGCCTGGCAGGCCCAGACCCTCCAGGTGGACGAGCACCTGGACCGGCATGGCCGAGTGGTGGAGATCCTTTCCGAACACCTCTGCCAGGGCTGGTTGGAGGGCTACACGCTGACCGGCCGGCACGGATTGTTCTCCTGCTACGAGGCGTTCGTGCACATCGTCGACTCGATGGTCAACCAGCACATCAAGTGGCTCAAGACGTCGAGGGAGCTGGCGTGGCGTGCCCCGATCGCGTCCCTCAACTACCTGCTCACCTCGCACGTCTGGCGTCAGGACCACAACGGCTTCTCGCACCAGGACCCCGGCTTCGTCGACCACGTCCTCAACAAGAGCCCCGAGGTCGTACGGGTCTATCTGCCGCCGGACGCCAACACCCTGCTGTCGGTGGCGGACCACGTGCTGCGCAGCCGCGACTACGTCAACGTCGTCGTCGCGGGCAAGCAGCCCTGCTTCGACTGGCTCTCCATGGACCAGGCCCGCGACCACTGCACCCGCGGCGCCGGGATCTGGGAGTGGGCGGGCTCGGCGAACGGGGATCGCGAACCGGACGTCGTCCTCGCCTGCGCGGGTGACGTCCCCACCCAGGAGATCCTGGCCGCCTCCGACCTGCTGCGACGCCATCTGCCCGAGCTCGCCGTCCGCGTCGTCAACGTCGTCGACATGACCCGGCTGCTGCCGCGCGACGAACACCCGCATGGAATGGGCGACTTCGAGTACGACGGGCTGTTCACCACCGACAAGCCGGTGATCTTCGCGTACCACGGCTACCCCTGGCTGATCCACCGGCTCGCCTACCGCCGCACCGGCCACGCCAACCTTCACGTACGCGGCTACAAGGAGATGGGCACCACCACGACCCCGTTCGACATGGTCGTCCGCAACGACATGGACCGCTACCGCCTCGTCATGGACGTGATCGACCGTGTCCCCGGCCTCGGCGTGCGCGCCGCCGCCGTCCGCCAGCAGATGGCCGACGCCCGCACCCGCCACCACGCCTGGATCCGCGAATATGGCACCGACCTGCCCGAAGTCGCCGACTGGACCTGGACCGGCTGATCGCCCACCCCACACCGGCTGAGATCCCTCACACCGCAAAGGAGTTCATCGCCATGACCGTACGCGTCGGCATCAACGGCTTCGGCCGCATCGGCCGCACGTATCTGCGCGCGGCACTCGACCGGGCGGAGGCGGGCACCCAGGACGTCGAGGTGGTCGCCGTCAACGACATCGCGCCGCCCGCCACCTTGGCCCACCTGCTGGAGTACGACTCGACGTTCGGGCACATCGGGCGCGAGGTCCTGCACGACGACAGCTCGATCACCGTCGACGGCCGGCGCGTCGCCGTCTCCGCCGAGCGCGACCCGGCGGCCCTCCAGTGGTCCGACTACGGCGCCGACATCGTCATCGAGTCCACCGGCCGCTTCCGTGACCGCGACGCCGCGGCCCTGCACCTGAAGGGCGGCGCCCACACGGTGCTGCTCTCGGCGCCCGGCAAGAACGCGGACACCACCATCGTCATGGGGGTCAACGACGACACCTACGACCCGCACAACGACCGGATCGTGTCCGCCGCGTCCTGCACCACCAACTGCGTCGCGCCCATGGTCAAGGTGCTCCACGAGTCCTTCGGTATCGAGCGCGGCGTGATGACCACCATCCACGGCTACACCAACGACCAGTCCCTGCTGGACGGCCCGCACAAGGACCTGCGCCGGGCCAGGTCGGCGGCCCTGAGTATCATCCCGACCAGCACGGGAGCCGCCCGCGCCGTCGGGCTGGTGGTACCGGAACTGGCCGGCGCACTGGACGGCATCGCGGTGCGCGTGCCCGTCGAGGACGGCTCGCTCACCGACCTCACGGTGGTTCTGCGGACGGCGGCGACGGCGGAGGAGATCAACGCCGCCTTCGCCGAGGCATCGGAGGGACCGCTGAACGGCATCCTGCGCGTCTCGAAGGCGCCGATCGTCTCCCGCGACGTCATCGGCGATCCCGCCTCCTGCGTCTTCGACCCGGCCCTGACCCAGGCCAACGGCACCCTGGTGAAGGTCTTCGGCTGGTACGACAACGAGTGGGGCTACACCAACCGGCTCCTCGACCTCACCGCACTGGTGGCCGACGACCGATGAGCGCGGAGCGGAGCGGCACGGCCCGCGTACCCCGTGCGCTGCGGGGGACGCGGGCCGTGGTCCTCGACACCGACGGCGTCATCACGGACTCCGCGCGGGTGCACGCCGCCGCGTGGAAGACGGCCTTCGACGCCTTTCTGAGCCCACGCGGCGAGCGCCCCTTCGACCCGCGCGAGGACTATCTGCGCTACGTCGACGGCAAGTCGCGCCTCGATGGCGCCGCGGCGTTTCTCGAAGCCCGGGGGCTGCGGCCCTCCGATGCCGAGGTCCGGGCCGTCGCCGCCCACAAGGAGCGGCTGTTCACCGAGCGGCTGCGCGCCGGGGGTGTCGACCCCTACCCGGGTACGGTCCGCCTGCTGCGCGCCCTGCGGTCCGCCGGGATCCCCCTGGCCGCCGCCTCCGCCTCCCGGCACGCGGCCGAACTCCTCGAGCAGGCGGGAGTACGCGGTCTCTTCGACGCGCTGGTGGACGGAGGGGAGGCCGCTCGGCTGGGTCTGCCCGGGAAGCCCGACCCCGCTCTCTTCCTGGAGGCGACCCGCCGCCTCGGCACCTCCGCCGAACACACCGCCGTGGTCGAGGACGCCCTCGCCGGAGTCGAGGCCGCACGACGCGGCGGATTCGGTCGCGTCGTGGGCGTCGACCGCGCCCGCACCCCGGCCACCCGGGCCGCGTTGCTGAAGCACGGCGCGGACCTGGTGGTCGACGACCTCGCGGAACTGCTCGAACAGGAGGAACAGTGAAGGTGGCCGACTGGGCGTGGACGTACGAGGGTTACGACCCGGGACAGGAGCGGTTGCGCGAGGCGCTGTGCACCCTCGGGAACGGCTACTTCGCCACCCGGGGCGCGGCCCCCGAGTGCGCGGCGGACTCCGTCCACTACCCGGGCACGTACGCGGCGGGCTGTTACAACAGGCTCACCTCGGAGGTGGCCGGACGCCGGGTCGAGAACGAGGACATGGTCAACCTCCCCAACTGGCTGCCGCTCCGGTTCCGTACCGCCTCCGGGGCCTGGCTCACGCCCGACACCCACAAGCTTCTCGACCACCGCCAGAACCTGGACCTGCGCGCGGGCGTCCTGGAACGCACCCTGCGGTACGAGGACGAGGAGGGCCGTCGCCTCGCCGTACGGCAGGTGTGGCTGGTCCACATGGCCGACCCCCATGTCGCCGCGCTGCGTACGGAGTTGACGACACAGGGCTGGTCCGGGGAGATCGAGATCGAGACTGCGCTCGATGGGTCGGTCGCCAACACCGGAGTGGAGCGCTACCGCTCCCTCGCCTCCCGGCATCTCACGGACGTCCGCACCGGCACCGCGGCGCCGGACACGCTCTGGCTGGAGTGCCGGACCAGCGCCTCCGACATCAGGATCGGCCTGGCGGCCCGCACGGCCGCCGACGCGCCCACCCGGACCGTGGACGCACACGAGGACGCGCGGGCGGCTCAGTTGCTGCGGCTCTCCCTGACCGACGGCCGGACGGTCACGGTCGACAAGACCGTCGCCCTGCACACTTCGCACGACGCGGCCATCAAGGACCCGGCGCACGCGGCCCTGGACCGGGTCGGCCGCGCTCCAGACTTCGTGACCCTGCTGGACTCCCACCGCATGGCCTGGCAACAGCTCTGGCGCAACGCCGAGTTGGCTGTGCCCAACAGTGCGGGCCCGGTGCTGCGGCTGCACCTCTTCCACCTGCTCCAGACGCTCTCCCCGCACACCGCCGAGTTGGACGTGGGCGTCCCGGCGCGCGGTCTGCACGGCGAGGCCTACCGTGGGCACGTCTTCTGGGACGAACTGTTCGTCCTCCCGTACCTCAACCTGCACTTTCCCGAGGTCTCCCGTGCCCTGCTCACCTACCGCCACCGCCGCCTCGAGCAGGCCTGCCGGGCCGCCCGCGACGCCGGGCACACTGGTGCGATGTACCCGTGGCAGAGCGGCAGCGACGGCCGGGAGGAGACCCAGCAGCTGCACCTCAACCCGCGCTCCGGGCGCTGGCTGCCCGACCATTCACGGCTCCAGCACCACGTCGGCTCGGCGATCGCGTACAACGTGTGGCAGTACAGCGAGGCGAGTGGCGACACCGAGTTCCTGCACACCAAGGGCGTCGAGATGCTCGTGCAGATCGCCCGCTTCTGGGCCGACCTCGCGGCGTACGACGGGACGCTCGGCCGGTACCGGATCCGCGGCGTCATGGGCCCCGACGAGTATCACGACGCCTACCCCGGCGCCGGGCGGCCCGGACTCGACGACAACGCGTACACCAACGTCACCGCGGCCTGGGTGCTCGCCCGCACCCTCGACGTCCTCCACGACCTGCCCGAACTGCCGCGCCGGGACCTCTGCGAGCGCACCGGCCTCGACGCGACCGAACTCGACGGCTGGCAGGAGGTCTCCCGGAAGCTGTACGTACCCTTCCACGCCGGGGTGATCAGCCAGTTCGACGGCTACGGCGCACTGGAAGAGCTGGACTGGGACGGCTACCGGGCACGGTACGGCGACATCCGGCGGCTCGACCGGATCCTGGAGGCCGAGGGCGACAGCGTCAACCGCTACCAGGCCTCCAAGCAGGCGGACGTCCTGATGCTGGGTTACCTCTTCTCGCCCGCCGAGCTCGGCGGCCTCTTCCGCAGGCTCGGGCACGAGGTGGACGACACGATGTGGCGGCGCACCGTCGACCACTACCTGAGCCGCACGAGTCACGGCTCGACACTGAGCAGCCTGGTGCACGGGTGGGTGCTGGCCCGGGCGCGGCGCGCCGACGCGTGGACGTTCGTGCACGAGTCCCTGGCCGGGGACATCGCCGATCTGCAAGGCGGCACCACAGGAGAGGGCATCCACCTCGGCGCCATGGCCGGCACCCTCGATCTCGTCCAGCGCTGCCTGACCGGCCTGGAGACCCGGGGCGGTGCGCTGCGGCTCGACCCGGTGCCGCTGCCGGAGTTCTCCGAGTACGGCTTCGCCATCCGCTACCGTGGCCATCGCGGAGTGCAACTGCGTCTGTCCGCAGGCCAGTTGATGATGGCCGTGCCCGCGTCCGACCAGGACCCGATCGACGTCGCCCTCGCGGACCGCACCGTGTCCGTGGCGCCAGGGGAATCCTGCACCCTCACCCTGCCGGACCGGTGACCTGACGGTCCCGTGTCAGCGCGGAACCACTGCCACCGGGCACTCGGTGTGCTCCAGCACGGCCCGTAGCGTGGACCCCAGCGACCGGTCCGCGCGGCCGACCACCAGGAGCCCCGCCGAGCCCGACGCCCGGACCAGGGCGGCCGACGGGCTCTGGAGCCGGACGTCCTCGTAGACGTCCACCTGCGGGTACTGCTCCCGCCACGGCCGCAGCGCGTCCGACAGCAGCTGTGCCTCCTGGTCCTCCCACGCTCCCCGGTCCTCCTCCGGCAGCGCGTACGGCAGCGACTGCTCGGCGCAGCTGGGCAGCCGCCAGGCGTGCACGGCGTGCAGCCGGGCACCGCGACGCCGGGCGGCGTCGAACGCGAAGTCCATGACGGCGCTCACCGGGTCGCGGGCATCCACGCCCAGAGCCACCTGGCCCGTACGCCACCGACGGTCCGTACGGCCGTCGCCGCCGCCCGGCACCAGCAGCACCGGCAGGTTCGAGCGGGCCGCCACCTCATGGGGCACGGAACCCACGGCCGGCCCTGGCACACCGTCCTCGCCGTGCAGACCGAGAACGGTGCAGGAGGCCCGCGAGCCGAGCGAGAGCAGCGCCACGGCGACTCCTCCGGCCGGTTCGGCCCCCTCGATGCGCACGACCCGCAACGGCAGCCCGCGCAGCCGCGCGTCCGCCGCCGCCCACTCGACCGCCGCCCTGCCGGGCGCGGAGGCGTCGACCCCGACAACGATCGGTTCGGTCATGGCAGTTCGTCCCTCCATGCGTACGGGATTCCAGGGTGTCCACCCTCCGCCGTGGACCGGCCCACGGGACAGGGGCCGACCGGCCCATGCGGCGCACCCGATCAGCCCCTGGGGCGGGGCCGCGCATCGCTGGATGCTCGAAGGGCCGAGAGGTTGTGAGGAGGCCCGAGATGACGGACGACGAGCGCGACCGCCCCACCGTGCACGCTCTGCTCGCGGACGGCACCACCGTGTGCATACGGTCCGTGGGGCCCGGTGACCACGAGCAGCTGCGAGGGCTCTACGAGGAGATGTCACCGGAGCACGTCCGGCTGCGGTTCTTCGCCGCCAGCCGCCGCTCCGCCGACCTGGCCGCCGACCGGGCCGCGGCGCCGGCCCGCCCCGGCTACCGGGCGCTGCTCGCAGAGACGCAGGGCCGGGTGATCGGCCTGGCCGAGTACGAGACCGGCGACGACCCCGAGACGGCCGAGATGTCGATCGCCGTGGCCGACGGGCTGCACCACCGGGGTGTCGGCACCCTCCTGGTGGAACACCTCGTCTCCGCCGCCCGTGCGGACGGTGTCACCACGTTCACCGCCGACGCGCTCAGCGAGAACTACGAGGTGCTGCGGCTCTTCACCGATCTGGGCCTGCGCGCCGGACGCCGATTCGAGGGTCCGGAGGTGCGCTGCACCATCGCGCTCGACGAGGACGACACCTATCTCGCGGCTGTCGAGGCCCGCGGCCGGGCCGCCGACGTCGCCAGCCTGGAACCGCTGTTGCGCCCCGACGCGGTCGCCGTGGTCGGCGCCGGACGCAGGCCCGGATCGGTGGGGCGGGCCCTCCTGCACCATCTGCACGCGGGGGGCTTCACCCGACGGCTCTTCGCGGTGAACCCCCACGTCTCCTCGATCCTCGGCGTGCCCTCCTATCCGTCGGTCAGCTCACTGCCCAAGGTCCCCGATCTCGCGGTCCTCGCGATACCCGCGGACGCCCTGCCAGCCACGGCCGAAGAGTGCGGCAAGGCCGGCGTACGGGCGCTGCTCGTGGTGACGGCCGGGCTCGACCCCGACCAGGCGGAAGCGCTCATGACCGCGTGCCGCACCTACGGTATGCGGCTGGTCGGCCCCAACTGTCTCGGCGTCTCCAACACCGAGCCGAGGCTCCGCCTCGACGCCACCTTCGCGGCCGATCACCCGCGCCCCGGCACGGCGGGCGTCGCCGTACAGTCCGGCGGCGTGGGCATCGCCCTGCTCGACGGGCTGTCCCGGCTCGGCATCGGCGTCTCGTCCTTCGTGTCGCTCGGCGACAAGTACGACGTCAGCGGCAACGACATGCTCCAGTGGTGGGAGAGCGACGGCCGCACCGACCTCGCGCTGCTGCACCTGGAGTCCTTCGGCAACCCGCGGGCGTTCTCCCGCACCGCCCGGCGCGTGACCCGCCGGATGCCCGTTCTGACGGTCGACGCGGGCCGTACCGAGGCAGGTCGCCGTGCTGCCGCCTCGCACACCGCGGCCGCCGCGACCCGGACCATGACCCGACAGGCGCTGTTCACCCAGGCGGGCATCACCGCAACCCGCTCGGTGGGGGAACTCCTCGAAACCGCCGCCCTGTTGCACGCCCAGCCACTCCCGGCCGGGACCCGCGTGGCGATCGTCACCAACGCCGGCGGTGCGGGTGTCCTCGCCGCGGACGCTTGCGCCGAGGCCGGACTGTCCCTGCCCACCCCCACCCCCGAACTGATCGACGACCTGCTTGCGGTGCTGCCCGAGGGCGCCGCCGTGGGCAACCCCGTCGACGCCACGGCGGCCGTCACGGAGGACCAGCTCAGGGACTGTGTGGACCGGCTCCTGCGGTACCCGGGCATCGACACCGTGCTACTGGCCCTCGTCCCCACCGCCGTCGCCGTGGCGACCGGCGACGACCTCGTCCGCGCCGTCACCGACGGCCCCGGACGGCGGGAACGGCCGGTCGCCGTCGTACGCCTGGAGCAGGACCTGCCGGTCAAACTGCTGCCCGGGCGAGACGGCGGCGCCATCCCCTCGTACGCCGAACCGGTCGCGGCGGCACGGGCACTGGTGCACGCCGCCCGTCGCACGACCTGGCTGAACCGGCCCGCGGGCACGATCCCGGAGCTGGTGGAGGTGGACCCGGCCCGGGCGCACACGGTCGCCGAGACCTACCTCGCCGCCCATCCGGACGGCGGCTGGCTCGACCCGCGCACCTGCGCCGAACTCCTCGCCTGCTACGGCATTCCGCAACTTCCGTGGGCCTGGGCCGAGACCGAGGACGACGCCGTCATCGCCGCGGAACGGCTGCGCGGTGCTGACGGCCGCGTGGTCATGAAGGCCCAGTGGCCCGGCCTGGTCCACAAGACCGAACAGCACGCGATCCATCTCGACCTCCAGGGCGACGCCCAAGTACGCGCCGCCTTCCGGGACTTCGAGACCCGGTTCGCCGGACTCATGACCGGAGTCGTCCTCCAGCCGCTGGCCGCGCGCGGCACCGAGCTGTTCGCGGGCGTGGCGCAGGACGACGTCTTCGGCCCCCTGGTGCTGTTCGGGCTCGGCGGCACGGCGACCGAGGTGCTCGCCGACCACGCCGCCCGCCTCGCCCCGCTGACCGACCACGACGTGCACGACCTGATCACCGCGCCGCGTTGCGCGCCGCTGCTGCTGGGCGCGCACGGCAGTCGGCCGGCCGATCTCCAGGGCCTCGAACAGCTCCTGCTGCGGCTGTCCCGCATGGCGGGCGACCTGCCGCAGCTCGCCGAGGCCGACTTCAACCCCGTCCTGGCGACACCCGCCGCGGTCACCGTGCTCGACGCACGCGTCCGCCTGCTGCCGCGCCGCGCCCAGGACCCCTATCTGCGCCGACTGCGCTGAGGAGGAACGGACATGAGGCAGAACAAGGTCGGATCGGTGATGGCCACGGAGGTCGTCACGGCCCGGTACGGCACCCCCTTCAAGGAAGTGGCACGGCTGCTCACCGAGCACCGCATCAGCGGCCTGCCGGTGCTCGACGAGGACGACAAGGTCCTCGGCGTGATCTCCGAGACCGACCTCATGGTGCGGCAGGCGGGTATACCGGACCCCTACGAGACGCCGCGCCGCTTCCGGTTCACTGGGCTGACCCGTGGAGCCCGACGGCAGGCCGCGAAGGGGCACGCACGTACCGCCGGACAGCTGATGTCCGTGCCACCGGTCACCGTGCACGCCGACGTGACCATCGCTGAGGCCGCCCGGACCATGGCGCGCAGCCGTGTGGAGCGGCTGCCGGTGGTGGACGACGAGGACCGGGTCGTCGGCATCGTCACCCGCCGCGACCTGATCCAGGTCTTCCTGCAGCCGGACGGCGTGATCCGCCGCGAGGTGATCGACGAGGTGCTGGTCCGCACGCTGTGGCTGGGCCCTTCGACCGTCGAGGTCGCCGTGTACGAGGGGGTCGTCACGCTGACCGGCCATGTGGAGCGCAGGAGCGAGGCGGAGATCGCCGTCTCCATGACCGACCGGATCGACGGAGTGGTCGCGGTGGTCGACAGGCTGACCTACCGGCTTGACGACTCGCACCTGCGGCCGGAAGAGCCGGCTCTGCACGGTGTGACCGAGGAATGGCTGCGCAAGCTGTGAGGGCGAGGGGAGGGGTACCGCCATGCCGACCAAGGTGCTCGTCGCCTATGGGACGACGAACGGATCGACCGCGCGGATCGCGGAGACCATCGCGGAAGTGCTGCGCAAGGGGGGCGTGCCCGCCGAGGCGGTGCCCGCTCACTCGGTGACGGACGTCGAGTCGTACGACGCCGTGGTCGTGGGCGGTGGACTGTACGGGGGGCGCTGGCACAAGGACGCCCGCCGCTTCGTCCGTCGGCACGGCCGTGTGCTCGCCGGGCGTCCGCTGTGGTTCTTCAGCAGCGGTCCGCTCGACGCCTCGGCCACGGAGAAGGACATCCCGCCCGTTTCCGGCGTACGTCGGGCCATGACCCGGCTTGATGTCCGTGGGCATGTCACGTTCGGGGGCCGCCTGGAGGAAGGGGCCAAGGGATTCGTCGCCCGGAAGAGCGTTTCCTCCGGGAAGGGCGGGGACTTCCGTGACTTCGGGCAGATCGAGGCGTGGGCCACGGACATCGGAACCGAACTGGTGTCCGGAGCGCGGTCGGGTTGAACCCCGCGCCACTTCGGGACCGGGCGCAACCGGAACCTTTTCGGTTGCGCCCTCAAACCGACCTGAAGCGTGATGCGACCGGACGGGACCCCGACGACGGCCCGATGGCCTGAACTGTGTTCAGAACTCCTGCCGTCGGAGCAGCGCGTGGTGCTGCCGAGGCCTCCCAGGCAGTACCGTGAGGGCAGGCGAACTGGTGCGCGGCCTTGTCCGCTTGATGGGCCGGAGGAAGCGATGGGCGCGGACACGCGTGGGGGATCCGAGCAGCATCTGCCCAAGCTTCGCCTCGACGATCTGCTGGGCGAGCTGCAGGTACGCATCGACGCCGTCCGTGGCACTCGGGACCGCCTGCACAGCCTGCTGGAGGCCGTCCTGTCCGTCGGACGGGAGCTGGACCTGCCACAGGTGCTGCGCAGCATCGTCGAGGCAGCCGTGGTCCTGGTGGACGCCGAGTACGGGGCCCTGGGCGTGATCGGCGGCGACCGGAAGCTGTCCGCGTTCATCACCGTCGGCATCGACGACGAGTGGCGGTCCGAGATCGGGGCGCTGCCCAGTGGGCACGGGCTCCTCGGCGAGCTGATCCGGCACCCGGTGCCCCTGAGGCTGCCGGAACTCTCCGAGCACCCCGAGTCGTACGGCTTCCCCGCCCACCACCCGCCGATGCACTCCTTCCTCGGCGTGCCGATCCGGGTGCGCGACGAGGTCTTCGGGAACCTGTACCTCACCGAGAAGCGCAACGAGCGGGAGTTCGACGCGGAGGACGAGTCCGTCCTGTCGACGCTGGCGGTGGCCGCCGGCGTCGCCATCGAGAACGCGCGGCTGTACGAGGAGACCAGGCTCCGCGAACGCTGGCAGCGGGCCAGCGGGAAGGTCACCAGCGTCCTGCTGACCGGCGCACCCAGCGCGGAGGTGCTGGAGCTGATCGTCGACGAGGCCCGGAAGATCGTCTCCGCGGACATGGGAATGATCGCGGAGGGCGTATCGGGCGAGGAGACGCTGCGGCCCGCGCTGGCCGTCGGACTCGGCGCGGAGCAGCGCGGCGGCCTGGTGATGTCGACCCGGGACGGTTTCGTCGGAGCCGCGCTGAGCTCCGCGGAGCCTGTGGTCAGCGCCGACATCGCACACGATGCCCGCGCGGGCGAGGGCGAAGCCCAGTGGGCCGGGCTCGGACCCGTCGTTGCGGTGCCGCTCGGTACCAGCGGGAAGGCCCGGGGTGTGCTGCTGCTCGGGCGTGTCCAGGGCGGCGCACCCTTCGGCGACGCGGACACCGGACCGCTGCTCGGGTTCGCCGACCAGGCCGCATTGGCGCTGGAGCTCGCCGAGCGACGGCGGGACGCGGAACAGATCGCGCTGCTCCAGGACCGCGACCGCATCGCCCGGGACCTGCACGACCTCGCCATCCAGCGGCTCTTCGCGGCCGGCATGACACTGCAGAGCGCCCAGCGCTTCATGGAACACGCCGAGGGCATGGAGCGGCTGACGCGGACCGTCGACGACCTCGACGACACCATCAAGATCATCCGGTCCACGATCTTCGGCCTGCGGACGCACGGCGGGGCCGGCCGGGAGGGCAACGGCCTGCGCGGCCGGGTCTCCGAGGCGGTCACCGCCGCGACCACGTCGTTCGGGTTCGCGCCCGCGCTGCGGATCGAGGGTCTCGTAGAGACCGATGTCCCCGGCGACATCGCCGACCACGCCGTCGCGGTGCTCGGCGAAGCGCTGAGCAACGCGGCCCGGCACTCCGGAGCGCACGCCGTCGACGTCCGACTCCAGTGCGCCGGGGGCGAGTTGACGCTCACCGTGACGGACGACGGCTGCGGGGTGTCGGGTGACGTACGGCGCAGCGGGCTGAAGAACATGGAGGAGCGGGCCGTCGCCCTCGGGGGCGTACTGACGCTCGGTGAACGGCCCGAGGGCGGTGGCACGCGGCTGGTGTGGCGGGTACCGGTGGGCGCACCCGGCGCGGGGCCGGGGCCCGGCCCCGCGAATGGCTGAGACTGCCGGTGACCTGTGCGTCCGGTGTTCTTCGGCTGCGGGTGTTGGGGGCTGATCGCGGAGGTCACCGTGGCCTGAAGGGGCACTGCCCGGGGTCAGCGAGTCTGGTGGTCGGCGGTGTCGGGGTGCTCCAACTGGCTGGCCAGGACGGCCGCCTGGACCCTGCGCTGGACGCCTAGTTTGGCCAGCAGCCGGGAGATGTGGTTCTTCACTGTCTTCTCGGACAGATAGAGCCTCTTGCCGATCTCCCGGTTGGTGAGACCGTCCCCGATCAGCGCGAGGATGTCACGCTCACGGGGCGAGAGACTGGCGAGCTCGGGAGCGAGTGCCGGGGCCTCGGTGGGGTCCGCGCGTAGAGACCGCATCAACCGGGCCGTCGTCGTGGGGTCCAGCATCGACTGACCGGAGGCCACCGTGCGGACCGCCGCGACCAGGTCGGAGCCCTTGATCTGCTTGAGCACATAACCGGAAGCTCCTGCCATGATCGCGTCGAGCAGGGCTTCCTCGTCGTCGAAGGACGTCAACATCAGACAGGCCAGTTCCGGCATCTGGCTGCGCAGCTCTCGGCAGACGCTGATCCCGTCGCCGTCCGGCAGACGTACGTCCAGGACGGCCACGTGCGGCCGCAGCGCCGGGCCGCGCACCAGTGCGTGCTCGACGCTGCCCGCGTCGCCGACCACCGAGATGTCCGGCTCGGCGTCCAGGAGATCGGTCAGACCGCGGCGCACCACCTCGTGGTCGTCCAGCAGGAAGACACGGATGGGGTTCTGTTCCGTGAAGGTGCGCGCCTCGGCCATGACGATCCCTTGTTCAGTTTCTGTGGCGGACTGTGGACCACGAGTTGGCTGTGACGACGATCATCACCCTCCCGGGTCGACCACACTAGGGCCGACCGGCCCAACTTGAGCGTCGTCGTATCGGCCGCTGCTCACTGCTCCGGTCCGCGGGACGGCCCCGTGAGCTCGAACTCCACGTCCACCACACCTTCGACGGCCCGCACCAGACGCGCGGCCACGGGCACCAACGAGGTGTCCCGGACACGCCCGGCGAGGGTGACGACCCCATCGTGCACTTGTACCCGCACAGGTGACAACGGCGCACGGAACAGATACGACACCACTTCGCGGCGCACCTCCTCGGCGATGTCCTCGTCGTCCCGCAGGAACACCTTCAGAAGGTCGCCGCGGCTGACGACGCCTTCGAGCAGGCCCACCTCGTCGACGACGGGGAGCCGCTTGACCTTGGCGTGCGCCATGGTCCGCGCGGCCTGCGCGAGAGTCGCGTTCGCCTGGACGGTGACGGCCGGGGCCGTCATCAGGTCCTCGGCGGTCACGGCGCCGGCCTTGGCGAGATCGGAGGGCCCCGGCAACTGCGTGATGGGGGTCCCCCCGGTCGAGCGGTGTCGAGACCGGGGGAGGTCGGGGTCGCCGTCGCGGAACTCCTCCTTGGGGAGCAGGTCGGCCTCGGAGACCACGCCGATCACCCGGCCCTCACCCTCCAGAACGGGCAGCGCACTGACCTTCCACTGCTCCATCAACTGCACGATCTCCTTGAAGTTGGCCTTGCGGCCGATGGCTGCGACGGTGTGGGTCATCACGTCGCTGACGATGTGCGGGGTGCCGTGCACGGTGACTCCTAGGTGGATTGCGACGTGGTCAACTGAGACTTCCGCTGCCGTAGGGCGCGTACATGTCCAACAGCCGGGTCCTGGCCGACCGCAGTCGGCGGGCGACCGTGTCTCCCACCCACTGGCTCACGGCCATGCCCAGCGCCGGATCGGCCTGGCACATGGCGCGTACGACTTCGGCCTCGAACTCGTACGCGCGCACCGGGCTCGTGGCCTCGGCGCCCAGGTGCCAAGTGTGCGGTCCGAACAGCCAGGACCAGCCGACGAGTTCGTTGTGCCCGACGGTCTCGATGACGGTCGCACGGCGGCCGGGCACGCGCATGTCGAGGGCCACCGTGCCGGTACGGATGATCCAGAACCGGTCCGCTCGCCGGCCCTCCTCGAACAGACGCGTTCCCAGCGGGAACGACACCTCCCGGGCGATGTGCATCAGCCGCTCGCCGTGCTCGGCGGGCAGCGCTCGCAGCATGCTGGAAGTGGGGGAAGCGTTCATGATGGTGTCCTCTTCCTCGAGCTCCTCTTCCAGGAGCGCGACCCTGCCACCTCCAATCTCTTCCCCGGGCCGCCCTTCCACCATGGGCCGAAGGGCCCCTCGGAAGGGCCTGCCCGGCCCCTGCACCCGAGCACGGCCCGGTATCAGGCTCGATGGGAGAAGAGGAATCCACCGGCATGCACGCAGGAGGTGCGGACCATGCTTCGACACGTCGCCGCGGGGATCGACGGTTCTCCCGAAGGCCTGGCCGCCGCACACTGGGCGGCCAGGGAAGCCATGCGCCGAGGCACGGCGTTGCGCCTGGTGCACGCCTGGGAGTGGCAGCCGCGGCCGGCCCCGAGCGTCCCCGCGGACATGTCGCAGCGGTCCTGGGCCGAGGACATGATGGCGCAGGCGTCGGACAGCATGCGCGCCGCACATTTCGGCCTGCAGGTCATCAGCCACTCGGTCGCCGACGCACCGGTCGGCGCCCTGCTCGCGGCGGCCGAAGAGGCCGATCTGCTGGTCCTGGGCTCCCATGGGATCAGCGGTGTCGCGGGCTTCCTGACCGGATCGGTGTCACAGCGGGTGGTCGCCAGGTCACCACGCCCCGTGGTGCTGGTGCGGGCGGGGGAATGCACCGCCGACGAGCACTTCTCGGCGGTGGACGGAATCTCCCCCGACGAGATACCAGAGACTCCGTACCGCGAGGTCGTGCTCGGCCTCGACACGGCCCGGCCCTGCGACGAACTGATCGAGTTCGCCTTCGACGCCGCCCGACGCCGTGCCACCCCGCTGCGCGTGATCCATGCCTTCAGCCCTCCGCCCGCCTTCGCGGCGGTCGACAGGCTCGCTCGGGCGAACGGCCCCGAGCTGCTCGCCGAGCACGAGCGTGCCGTGGTCGCGACGCTGCGCCCCTGGTGCGAGAAGTTCCCCGAGGTCGCCGTGACCGAGACCGTCACCGAAGCACGCGCGGCCGGCGAGCTGATCCACGCATCGGCCGGCGCGGCCCTGCTCGTGGTGGGACGCCGGGTGCGCGAGACCCGGCTCGGCACCCACCTCGGCTCCGTCGCGCACGCCGTACTGCACCACGCGCCCTGCCCCGTCGCCGTCGTCCCGCATGCCTGAACAGCCTCGGAGGATCAGAGAGATGACCAGGTACGTGTATGAGTTCTCCCAGGGCGGCCGTGACATGGCGGACCTGCTCGGCGGCAAGGGAGCCAACCTGGCGGAGATGACCCGGCTGGGACTGCCGGTACCGCCCGGCTTCACCGTCACGACCGACGCCTGCCAGGAGTACCTGGCCACCGGTGAGGAACCGGGGGAACTGGCCGCCCAGGTCGCGCACGCGCTGGTGGAGTTGGAACGACGCACCGGCCGCGAGCTGGGCGGCCGTGACAAGCCCCTGCTGCTGTCCGTGCGTTCGGGCAGCAAGTTCTCGATGCCCGGGATGATGGAGACGATCCTGGACATCGGCCTCGGCGACGCATCCGTCCTCGGGCTCGCCAAGGCCACCGGTAGCGAGCGCTTCGCGTGGGACTCGTACCGCCGCCTGCTCCAGATGTACGGCCGCACGGTCCTCGGCATCGCCCCGGAACTGTTCGACCGGCGCGTGAGCACCGACGACCCCGCCCGGCTCGTCGAGGACTACAAGCAGGTGATCCGGGACGCGACGGGCGAGGTCTTCCCGCAGGACCCCGGTGCGCAGCTGTACCGCTCGATCCGGGCGGTCTTCCGCTCCTGGAACAGCGAGCGCGCCCGCCTCTACCGCCGCCGAGAACACATCCCCGACGACCTGGGCACCGCGGTGAACATCCAGGTCATGGTCTTCGGCAACCTCGGTCCCGACTCCGGCACGGGAGTCGCCTTCACCCGCGACCCGGCCACCGGCGCCCGGGGTGTCTACGGCGACTACCTGCAGGACGCCCAGGGCGAGGACGTCGTTGCCGGCATCCGCAACGCCGTGCCCCTCGCCGAACTGGAGCGCCTTGACCCGCCCTCCTACCGGAAACTCATCGGCCACATGGACACGTTGGAGCACCACTACCGCGACCTGTGCGACATCGAGTTCACCATCGAGCGGGGCACGCTCTGGATGCTCCAGACCCGGGTCGGCAAGCGCACCGCCGAGGCCGCCTTCCGTATCGCCGAGGCGCTCGTCGACGAGGAACTGATCGGCGAGGACGAAGCGCTCGCCCGGGTCTCGGGCGCGCAGCTCGCACGCCTGATGTTCCCCCGCTTCGAAGCACACGCCGAGACCAGGCCGCTTGCCCACGGCGTCCCGGCCTCCCCCGGCGCCGCCGTCGGAGCGATCGTCTTCGACTCGGCCGAGGCGGCGCGCCGCGCCGCGACGGGGGAGAAGGTGATCCTCGTACGCCGGGAGACCACCCCCGACGACCTGCCGGGGATGGTCGCGGCCGAGGCCGTGCTCACCAGCCGTGGCGGCAAGACCAGCCACGCGGCCGTGGTGGCGCGCGGCATGGGCAAGGTGTGCGTGTGCGGTGCCGAGGAACTCACGGTGGACGTCGAGGCACGGACGCTCACCGCACCCGACCGGACCGTGCTCGCCGAAGGCACGGTGCTCTCCGTGGACGGCACGGCGGGCACGGTCCACCTCGGGGCACTGCCGCTGACCGACTCGCCGGTGGGCCGCTTCCTGGACACCGGGGAACGCGACGGGGTACTGACCGAGGCCGTGGCCCGCACTCTCGAACACGCCGACTCCGTAAGCCGCCTGGGGGTGCGTGCCAACGCCGACACCCCCGAGGACGCGGCCCGCGCCCGCCGCTACGGAGCCGAGGGGATCGGCCTGTGCCGCACCGAGCACATGTTCCTCGGCGAGCGGCGGAGTCTGGTCGAGGCGATGATTCTCGCCGAGGACGAGACCGGGAGGCGCGCCGCCCTGGACGCGCTGCTGCCGCTGCAGCGGGCCGACTTCGCCGGCATCCTGGCCGCGATGGACGGGCTGCCGGTGACGATCCGGCTGATCGACCCACCGCTGCACGAGTTCCTGCCCGACCGCACCGAACTCGCCGTCCGTGTCGCCACCCACCCCACCGCGCACGACCGGCGCCTGCTGGCCGCCGTGGAGCGCACGCACGAGAGCAACCCGATGCTCGGGCTGCGCGGCGTGCGCCTCGGACTCGTCGTTCCGGGGCTGGTCGAGATGCAGGTACGGGCGATCGCCGAAGCCGTCGTCGAGCGGCTGCGGGACGGGGCAGACCCCCGGGCCGAGATCATGGTGCCGCTGGTCGGCGCGGTCGAGGAACTGCGGATCGTACGGGCGGCTGCGGAGCGCGTACTCACCGAGGTGTCGAAGGCCTCCGGACTCACGGTCGACTGCCCCATCGGCACGATGATCGAACTGCCCCGTGCCGCGCTGACCGCCGGCCGGATCGCCGAGGCCGCCGACTTCTTCTCCTTCGGCACCAACGACCTGACCCAGACGGCGTGGGGACTGTCCCGCGACGACGTCGAGGCATCCTTCTTCCCCGCCTACCTCGCCCAGGGCATCTTCGTCACCTCGCCCTTCGAGACCCTCGACCGGGACGGCGTCGGCCGACTGGTCCGGATCGCCGTCGAGGAGGGCCGCGCGACGAACCCGAGCCTGAAGATCGGCGTCTGCGGCGAACACGGCGGAGACCCGGACTCCATCCGCTTCTTCCACGACACCGGCCTCGACTACGTCTCCTGCTCGCCGTTCCGCGTACCCGTCGCCCGCCTGGAAGCGGGCCGCGCGGCGCTGGCGAACCGGGCGGACGGGGCGTCCGCGGCCACCTAGACGACACCGGCCAAGGGGAGGGAAAGACATGACCACCCGTCATGTGACCGTCGGCGTGGAAGGCACGCTCATCGCCGTACGGGCGCTGGACCGGGCTGCCGAGGAAGCGGTGCTGCGCGGCGCCCTGCTGGACATCGTGTACGCCGTGCCCGACCTCGACGAGGCCGGCCCGGTAGTGGCGTCCGCAGCTGCCCGGGTACACGAGCGGCACCCCGGCCTGCCCGTCACGGCCTCCGCCTTCGAGGGTAGACCGGTCCAGGCGCTGGTTCAGCACGGTCGGGACGCTGAGCTCACCGTGGTCGGGACGCGAGGGCTCGGCGGTGTTGCCGGCTTACTGTTCGGCTCGGTGAGCCTGCGGCTGGCCGCACGGACGCGCGGTCCGCTGCTCGTCGTACGCGGGAACCACCGGTCCGCCCGCCGCGGTGAGGTGTTGTTCGGCATGGAAAGCGACGCCGACGCGGATGCCGCGACATACGCCTTCGCGGAGGCGGCGCGCCGCGGGGTCCGGCTGAGCGTACTGGACGCCGCGGCCGCTCGACGCCCGAAGCCCGCACCACCGGCCCTGAGTCCCACGGATCGGGCGCGGGACGATGCCGTTGTGCGAGTACCGACCGAACAGGCTGTACCGCGCGGTGCGGTTGCCGGGCTGCGACAGAGCCACCCCGAGGTCGAGGTGTCGGTCCGCACGGTCGACTCCGGCCGGGCGCACTCACTGCTGGAGGCGACCCGCGAAGCCGCCGTCGTGGTCGTCGGCGCCCACGGCCGCCCCCATCGCATCGGGCCGTACCCGGGCCCGGTCACCACCACTCTGCTGCACCACTCCCACTCCCACTGCCCGGTCGCGATCGTGTGAACGGACCTTCGTGGGGCAACGGGGCACGTGCCGGATGGGCCGTTCGGCCCGAGACCGGGACCTGCGGCCCCTCCTGACGTGGGCCTGCCACCCGGAGACTGAGTCACATCCCCCTGAGGAGGTCCGCACATGTCCCGCAACGTCACCGTCGGTCTGGACGGTTCGCCCGAGAGTCTCGCAGCCGCAGACTGGGCCGCCCACGAGGCGCTGCTGCGCGACGCGCCCCTGCGCCTCGTGCACGCCTGGCAGTGGCAGCCCTACACGTACTCCCCGCTCGCGGGCGCCTGCGTGCCGCCCGCGGACGACCCGCGGAGCGAGTGGGCCGAGCGTCTGCCGCGGGAGACCGCCGCCCGGCTTGCCGAACGCCACCCCAGCCTGGACGTCATCGCCGAGCGGATCCCGGAGCAGCCCGTCACCGCGCTGCTGGGTGCCGCCGAGGAGGCCGATCTCCTGGTGCTCGGATCCCGGGGCCTGGGCGGAGTCACCGGGTTCCTCGTCGGCTCCGTGGCACTCGCCGTCGTGGCCAGGACCGAGCGGCCGGTCGTCCTCGTACGAGCCGGCGAACGTGCCGCGGACGACCACCTCAAGGACGGTGTCGTGCTCGGCCTCGACCTGGAGCATCCGGACGGTTCCCTGATCGGCTTCGCGTTTGAAGCCGCTTCCCGGCGCGGGCGGACCCTCCGTGTCGTCCACGGATGGAGCCTGCCGTCCTCTTACGGCTACGGCGGCGTCTTCGACGTCGACCTCGACGCGCAACTGCGCGCGCAGGTCCGGCACAACATGATCGAGGTACTGCGGCCCTGGCGGGAGAAGTTCCCCGACATCGAGGTGAACGAGCAGGCCGTGGTCGGCAGCGCGGGCTCCCACCTGGTCGACGCCTCCCGGGACGCGGCACTCGTCGTCGTCGGGCGCCGCAACCGCCGTACGCCGGTCGGCCCGCACATCGGACCGGTGACGCAGGCGGTGCTTCACCATGCCGCCGCCCCGGTGGCGGTGGTCCCGCACGCCTGACCGGGCACACGGCGGCGGTCAGGCGTGCGCGAGCCTGGACTCAGGCGTTCCGGCCCGGCCGCTGTCATCCGCTCTGAGGCACGACCGCCACCGGGCAGTCCGCGTGATGGAGCGGCCACCTGCCCGCCACCGGTCCAGCGGAGCCACGGCGACGACCTCCTTCGCACCGGGCTGCCCCGTGGCGATGGTCCCGGGCGGTGAGCCCCACCACGCCGGTGGCGCCGCACCCCTGAGTCACCCCGGCAGCTGACCGAGGGAGCGCCGCGTGGCGTCGCTCAGCGTGTGTTGCTGGAGCAGTCGCATCAGGTCGTGCGGGGTGACGATCCCCACGAGGCGCCCGCCGTCGACGACCAGGATCCGCATCCCGGCCTGTGTGTGGACCCGTCCGAGAACGTCGTTGAGCAGTTCGCCCGGGGCGGCCAGGGTGAGTTGCGACAGTGGCGTGGCCACGTCGCGTACACGCACCGTCGCCCGGCTGCCGGCCGGCACGGTGGCGATTGTGCGCATCTGGACGATCCCGGTGGGGCGGCCGTCCAGGTCGAGCAGCGGTATCGCCGAGTGACGAGCCCGAACCGCGACCTCGTCGATGAACCGGTCCACGGTCAGCCAGTCGGATGCGGTGGTCACCGGACTGGACATGGCCTCGACCACCCGCACCCCGCGCAGCGCCGCAGTGAGGACGGCCCGTTGTCGTTCGGCGCCGGCGGTGACGGCGATGAACAGGCCGACGAAGGCCAGCCACAGACCACCGGTCGCCCCGCGCAGCAAGGCCAGCCAGCCGACGGCCATCAGCAGCATCCCGACGACCTGACCGCCGCGGTCGGCCGCCAGCTCGGCGCGTTCGCGCTCCCCGGTGCGCCACCACAGCGCGGCGTGCAGCACCCGCCCCCCGTCCAGCGGCACGGCGGGCAGCAGGTTGAGCACGCCGAGCAGCAGGTTGGCCCAGCCCAGCCAGACGAGGAGGGCCGCGAGTACCGCCCAGCCGGAGACATTGTGCAGGCCCGTCCCCGCGGCGAGGACGACGCCACCGATGAGCAGGCTGGTCACGGGTCCGCTCGCCGCCACCGCCAGCGCCACCGGGGCGCTGCCCGGCTTACCCGTGCGGGTCATTCCGCCCATGGCCCACAGGGTCACGTCCTCCACCGGGACGTCGTTCCTGCGGGCGGTGGCCGCGTGCGCGGCCTCGTGCAGCAGCAGGCTCGCCACCAGCAGCACGGCACCGGCCAGACTCATGAACGTGTACACGGTGGTCGACCGGCCGGGAAGCCACGCGGGCAGCGTGTCGTGCCCCAGTCCGTATGCGATGAGAACCACCAGCAGCGGCACACTCCAGTGCATGCGCAGCGGCACCCCGAAGACCCGGCCGATCTGGAACGAACCGTTCATTGGTGCCGCCGCCCTCGGTCAGCGCGCCGTGAAATGTTCGGAGACCTCGACCACGTCGTCGATCTCCTCGATGGATTCGAGCAGCTTCGGGATGAGCGATCCGTCCACCTCGCCGCTCACGCTGACCACGCCGTTCTCCACGGTCACCTCGAAGGCGCCGGGGTCGAGAAGCAAGCCCTGACGGATGATCCGCGTCTCGATCTCCTCGCGGATCTTCGTGTCGTCGCGCACCAGAGCCCGTACCAGGTCGATCCGGCTCACCACGCCCACCAGACGGTCCCTGTGATCGATGACCGGTAGCCGCTTGAGGCGCGAACGCGCGGCCAGCCAGGCGGCGTCGGCCACCTTCGTGCCGGGAGCGACCGTGATCGCCGGGGAGGTCATGAGGGCGGCCGCGGTCTCCCCGCGGCCCTTCTCGTACAGGCGGTGCTCCCGGAGGCGGCGAACCGGACCGGGGTGAGGGACCGCGACTTGCGCCGCTGCCTTGGCCAGCAGGTCGGACTCGGAGACCACGCCGATCACCCGGCCGTCGGCATCGACCACGGGCACGGCGCCGAGGTGCTCACGGGACAGTGTCCGGACGATCTCAAGGAAGGATGTTTCGCCACGTACGGAGACGGCCGGCACGCTCATCACCTCGCGCACACGCGGGGTGATGGGGACCGACTTGTCCTCGTCGAGGACGGGTCGCGGCGCCTTCGGGGGAGGGGGCTGCTCGCCGGCGCGCGCCGCGGAAGCGGTCGCCACGGCACTCAGATAGCGCAGCATCAGATCCTGACGGTTCTCCTCGCCGGGCCTCCAGCCGCGTCCGGGCACGACCTTCCGCGCCTGCCGCTCCACGGAACCACGTTCGAGTCCACTCATGGCAGCCTCCCTGAAGCGCGGGGCCGAACCCTTTACAGGACCAGTCTCACGCCGGTGGAACGGCTGAGCACAGGGCCGGTCGGCCCCCGGCCGGGGACGGGCGGCCCTACTCCGCGAGCTGCGTTCCTCCCTAACGTGGACACTGGACTGGGAGCGACGCGACCGACTCGTAGGAGCGCTGCTGTGGCGGGATTTCGGGATTTCCTGATGCGGTTCCGGCCAGTGGGGCTGCCCGGTCCGGCCGCCGCAGGAGGAGTGCCCGCCGACCGGTCGGCCGAGCTCGCCGCCGAGCTGGAGCCGCCGCTCGTACTCCTGGAAGAGGCCGAGGCCGAGGCGCGAGCCGTACGGGAGCAGGCGGACGAGGAGGCGGCTCGGCGCCGTCGGGCGGCCGAACGGACCGCCCAGGACATCGTCGAACAGGCCCGAGTCCGTGCACCGGTCGTACGGCAGCAGAGCGCCGCCCTGATGCGCGACGCCACCAAGGCCGAGGCCACGGAGCTGCTCGCGGCCGCCGCGCGCGATGCCGATGCCCTGCGTCGCCGGGTTGAACTCCGCACGCCCGCACTCGTGGACCGTGTCGTGGACGCTCTGGTCCAGGAATTGACGGCCCCGGACGACGAGCGCCAGGAAGGGGGCTCGCCACCGTGGGCGCCGGGTGGGTAGCGGGCGTGACGCGGTCCAGGGCCATGCTGTCCAGGTGTCTGGGCGCCGGGGCCCAGGACGTGGCCGGCGCCGCGACACTCGACGACGCGCTGAGGTATCTCGGTGCCACGGCGTACGGGCACGATCTCGGCTCGGAGGCCGACCTGGCCGACGCACAGCGGGCGGTGTCGGCGACCCTTCTGTGGCATCTGCGGGTGCTCGCCGGATGGCAGCCCCGCGCGGGCGCCACCGTCGTCCGGCTCCTCGCCTCCGGATTCGAGATCGCCAACGTGGACGACCACGCCTGCGCGCTGTCGGACGCGACCCCCTCCCCGCCCGCGCGGCGCCCCTACGGACTGGGTGCGTTGGCGACCGCGTGGCCGAGGCTGTCCCGCACCCGCTCACCGGCCGAGCTGCGGGACGCCATGGTCGGCTCCGCGTGGGGCGACCCGGGAGGCGACTCCCCGGCCGCCGTCGCCATCGGCATACGGATCGCCGCCGCCGGGCGTACCGCGGCGGCCGTGCCTCCCGCGTTGCGCTGGGCGGCCGGCCGGGTCGCCCTGCTGGTGGGCCGCGAAGTGTTCCTCGCCGACCGCACCTTGACGCTGCCGACCGCACGCCGCGCCGCCCGGGTGCTGGGCTCCGAGGCCGTGGGAGCGGCCTCGTTCGCCGAGTTCCTGCGACACCTGCCGGCCGCGGCGCGCTGGGCGGTGGAAGGCATCGACGCCCCCGCGGATCTGTGGCGGGCGGAGACCCGGTGGTGGTCGAGGTTGCGGCAGGACGGCCTTGAGCTGCTCCACGGCTCCAGCCTCGATTCCTCGCCGGTCGTGGGCGCCGTCGCCGTGCTCTCGGCCGACGCGTGGAGGGTACGGGCCGCTCTCGAACTGGCCGCGCGGGGCGGCGGATCGATGGAGGTGCTCGATGCCCCGGCCTGAGGTCGCGAGGCCGGTCCGTATGCAGCGCGTGGCGATCGTCGCGCCGCAGGCGACCCTTCGCGACACGCTGGTCCGCATCGCCGAGGCGGGCAATGTCGAGATCGATTGGCTCGACGACCCTACGCACGCGGCACCGGGGCCGGCCGCCCGCCGCCTTGAGCGACTGCGCACCCAGTCGGTCGACGCCGTTCTGTGCGCGACCCCGCCGGACCTCGACGCTCTCGAACAGACCGGTCGTGCCGACCTGCTGGTGGGCGAGGCACAGCTGGAGGAACGGATCGCCGGCGCGGTCCGACGCGGGACCGTGGCCGCGCTCGCAGGCTGGTGTCCCGCCGCCGACGTGCACCCCACAGCCGCACGGCTCAGCGACATCGGCGGCGTCCTGGTGCCGCTGCCGACCCCCGGCGGCACCGACCCTCCGACGCTGCTGCGCGTCACCGGCCCGCTGCGTCGCTCCTTCACCCCGCTGGTGCGCACCTACGGGACCGTGGCCTACGCGGACGTCGATCCGACCCTGCCCGCGGGGATCGTCTACGTAGTGATGTTCGGCGTGATGTTCGGCGACGCGGGGCACGGGGCGCTGTTGCTCCTCGCCGCCCTGCTGCTGTACCTCGGCCGACCCCGCCGGCTGGCGCCGCTGCGGCGGCTGTGGCCGTTCGTGGCCGGAGCCGGGCTGGCCAGCACGCTGGCGGGCATCGCCTACGGGGAGTTCTTCGGTCCCACCGGTGTCCTGCCGGTGCTGTGGCTGAACCCACTGGACCAGCCGATGCGGCTGCTTGTCGCCGCGGTCGCGCTCGGCGCCGTGCTCCTGGCGCTGGCGTATGGAATGGGGACCGTGAACCGCTGGCGGGAGGGGGGCCCCGCGCACGCCCTGTGTGCGGCGTCGGGCATTGCCGGTGCCGCGCTCTTCATCGGTCTCGCCGTGCTGCTCGCCGGTGCCTACCTGGGTCGCGCCGCCTACGCGGTGGGGGGCGCCGTGCTCGCGCTCATCGGTCTTGCGCTGGCGGGTTCCGGGCTGTTCACGGCTTCCGCGGGCGGGTTCGGCGGGGCCGTGCAGACCGGCGTCCAGCTTTTCGACGTCGTCGTGCGTATCGGCTCGAACGTGGTCTCCTTCGCACGGCTGGCGGCCTTCGGACTCACCCACGCCGCGCTGGGCGAGATCGTGTGGCACGGCACGACGGAGCTGGCCGGCAGGGGACCCGTGGCACTGCTCCTGGCCGTGTTCGTCTTCACCGTCGGCAACGTCCTCGCCTTCGCGCTGGAGGCACTGGTGGCCGGGGTGCAGGCGCTACGGCTGGAGTTCTACGAACTGTTCTCGCGGGTCTTCGAGACCCAGGGCCGCCCGTTCCGTCCCTGGCAGGTTCCCGTACAGCAGACACCCGTACAGCACACGGAGGTGGCGTCGTGATCGCCTGGCTCATCGTCCTGCCCGTCGTCGCGGCGGCCTTCCTCGGCACCCGCCTGCTGCTGCGGCGGCGCGGCCGGGCCGCCGTCCGGCTGATCGTCGCCGCCGACGCGGCCCTGCTCGTCGGCGCACTGGCTCTGCTGACCGTGGCCCTGAGCGACGCCCCCGCGCAGGCATCGGGCAGCCAGGCCGCCGCCCAGGCCTCGGGTTCCGGCTCGGCGGCTCTGATCGGGGCCGCGATCGCGGTGGCCGGGGCGTCGATCGGCGCGGCCATCGCGGTCGCCTACACCGGAGCCGCCGCGCTGGCGGCACTGAGCGAACGGCCCGAGCTGTTCGGACGGGCGATGGTCATCGTCGGACTCGCGGAGGGCATCGCCATCTACGGCCTCGTCGTCGCGATCATCCTCATAGGGAAGGCGTGACCGTGGGACGCGTGGCAGCCATCGGAGAACGGACCCGGGTGGCGGGACTGGTGCTGGCGGGTGTGACCGTGCTGGTCGCCGAGGAACCGGAGTCCGTACGCCGGGCATGGCAGGACCTGCCGCCGGATGTCGCCCTGGTGATCGTCACCCCGGCCGCCGCCGACACTCTGGGCCCCGCCCTGCTGGACGGCGCCCGACCGCTCACAGCGGTGCTGCCGGTATGAGGCCCCCGGCCAACGCCGCGGCGTCCGCCCTCGAACCGGTGCGGGAGCGGCTGCTGCACTCGGCCCGCGTGGACGCAGCGGAACTGCTCGCCCGCACGGACCGGGAGACCGAAGCACTGCTGGAGGGCGCCAGGGCCCAGGCCGCCACGATCCTTGAGGACGCCCGCCGACAGGGCGAGGCCGACGCGGCTCAAGGCCGTGCCGCGGAGCTCACCCGGGTCCGCAGGACCATCCGAGCCCGCGAACTCGACATCCGGCGGCAGGCCTACGAGGAGCTGGGCCGCAGCACCGCGGAACGGGTCGGGGGACTGCGGCACAGGCCCGACTACCCGGCCATGCGCAACCGCCTGGCCCGACGTGCCCGACAGCTCCTCGGACCGGACTGCGAGGTCGCCGAGCACCCCTCGGGAGGCATCGTGGCCCGGGCGTCGGGCCGCCGGGCCGACTGCACCCTGGATGCCCTGGCCGTCCGTGCGCTGGACCGGCTCGGCGCGGAGACGGAGACACTGTGGGCACCGTGAAGGGCGCAACCGACGCGGCCACCGTCACCCCCGGCAGCGGCCGGGAGCGCCCCTGCCGCGTCCTGCGGGTGGCCGGCCCCCTGGTCGAAATGGAGTACGCGGTCGGTACCGCCATGTACGACGTCGTCTCCCTCGGCGAAGCCGGGCTGCCCGGCGAGGTGGTGGCGATCGAAGGGGACGTGGTCACGGTCCAGGCGTACGAGTACACCGGTGGCCTGGCCCCCGGGCACAGCGCTCGGCCCCGGGGCATGCCGCTGGCCGCCCGCCTCGGCCCCGGTCTGCTCGGCGGGATCTTCGACGGTCTGCTGCGCCCGCTTTCCGGCAGCGGCGACTGGCTCCTCCCCGGTGCCGGCGCGACCGGGGACGGAGGGCGCCGATGGCGGTTCACTCCCCGGGTGGCCGTAGGGGAACAGGTGTCGCAGGGCGAGACCCTGGGCGAGATCCGGGGAACCGGGCCGGTGCCCTTGCGGATTCTGGTACCGCCCAGTGTCGGCGGCGCGGTGGAGGGGATCGCCCCCGAGGACGTGCTTCCCGAGGACGCGGTCGTGGCCGTCGTCGGAGGCACCGAGGTGCGGATGGCCGAGGACTGGCCCATCCGCCGTCCGCGCCCGGTTCGTGAACGTCTGGGTGCAGAGCAGCCGCTGAACACCGGCCAGCGCGCGATCGACCTGCTGTTTCCCGTGGCCCGGGGCAGTACCGCCGCCGTGCCCGGTGGCTTCGGAACCGGCAAGACGCTGCTGCTGCAGCAGATCGCCAAATGGTGCGACGCCGACGTCATCGTCTACATCGGCTGCGGAGAGCGCGGCAACGAGATGGCCGACGTCATCACCGAACTGGCCGCGCTCGGGGATCCACGGACCGGGGGCCGACTCGCCGATCGCACGGTGACCATAGCCAACACCTCGAACATGCCGATGATGGCCCGCGAGGCGAGCATCTACACGGGCGCCACGGTCGCCGAGTACTTCCGCGACATGGGACTCGACGTCGTGGTCATCGCCGACTCGACCTCCCGCTGGGCCGAGGCACTGCGCGAGTTCGCCTCTCGCACCGGCGCGCTGCCCGCGGAAGAGGGGTATCCGGCGGGCCTGGCCTCGGCGATCGCCGCCTTCTACGAACGGGCCGGCGCGGTGACGACGCTCGGTGGCGCCCGAGGTTCAGTGACCGTGATCGGCGCGGTCTCCCCGCCCGGCGGCGACATGACCGAACCGGTCACCGCCCACACCGAACGGTTCGTACGCTGCTTGTGGACCCTCGACCGTGAACTCGCCTACGCCCGCCATTACCCGGCGGTGTCCTGGGCGGGATCCTTCTCGCGCGACGCGCAGATCCTCGCCCCGGGCCACACGGCGGCCGGCGACGCCGACTGGTCCTCCCGGCGTGCCAGGGCCGCCGGTCTGCTGGCCGAGGCCGACCGGCTGGCCGACCTCGTCGACCTGATCGGCATCACCGCGCTTCCCGACCAGGAGCGGGTCAGCGTGCTCGCAGGACGGCTGATGCGTGAGGGCGTCCTCCAACAGAGCGCGCTGTCCGCCCAGGACTCCTACTGCGGTGCGGACAAGAGCGCGGCGCTCGTCGAGGCGGTGCTCGCGGTCGTCGACCGGTGCCGAGAGCTCGTCGACGCCGGCGTGCCCGCCGCGGTCGTGGAGGAGGTGGACTTCGGACCGCTGCTGCGCGCCCGCGAGGACGCCGGACCGAACGACGCCGCGGTCGTGGCGACTCGACGGAAGGCCATGCTCGCCACGCTCACCGGGCTCACCGCGCTTCACGGGACGGCGACGGACGGGGAGGAAGACGGGGCGGAAGGGGAGAGGGCGTGACCGGCTGGAGCGAGGTCGAATACACGGCGATCCGCGAACTGCGCGGCCCGCTCGCCGTCGTCGACGGGGTGACCGGGGTCGGTTGGGACGAGTTCGTCCGGATCACGCTCGACTCCGGGGAGCAGCGGCACGGCCTCGTGCTGGAGGTGGACCGCGGACTCGCCGTGGTGCAGGTCCTGGAGGACACCGCGGGCATGGATCCGGCGCGGGTCAGGATGGCCTTCGCCGGAGGGCCGCTGCGCATCCCGGTCGGTTCCGGCTGGCTGGGCCGGGTCTGCAACGGCCGCGGTGAACCGATCGACGGCGGGCCACCGGTCTTCGGATCCGCCACCGCGGCAGCGGGCGGCAGTCCGATCAACCCGGTGCGGCGTGAACCGCCCGCGGACCCGGTGCTCACGGGCGTCGGAGCCGTGGACGCGCTCACCACCCTCGTACGAGGCCAGAAGCTGCCGGTGTTCTCCGTCGCGGGCCTGCCGCACCTGGAACTGGCCGCGCAGATCGCGGCCCAGTCCACAGCGGCCGGAGAGGCCTTCAGCGTCGTCTTCGCCGGAATGGGACTCACCCACGCGGACGCGTCCTTCGTCCGCGACGCCCTGGAGGAGCGGTCCGCCGCCGGAGAACTGGTGCTGCTGCTCAACACCGCCGACGACCCGGTCATCGAACGGATCCTCACCCCCAGGATCGCGCTGACCGTCGCGGAACACCTCGCCTTCGACTCGGGCAGACACGTGCTCGTAGTCATGACCGACATGACCAGCTACGCCGAGGCACTGCGCGAAGTCTCCGCGGCGCGCGGCGAGATCCCCGCCCGCCGCGCCTACCCCGGCTATCTCTACAGCGACCTCGCCTCCCTCTACGAGCGCTGCGGACGCATCCGCGGCCGACCCGGCTCCGTCACCGTCCTCCCGGTGCTCACCATGCCCGCCGGTGACATCACTCATCCGGTCCCCGATCTCACCGGTTACATCACGGAGGGGCAGATCGTGCTGTCCCGCGAGACGCACGCTCAGGGCGTCTATCCGCCGGTGGACGCCCTGTCCTCGCTCTCCCGCCTGATGCGCAAGGGCGCCGGTCCCGGCCGTACCCGGCCCGACCACCTCGACGTCGCCGCGCAGATGCTCGCCGCCCTCGCCCGCGCCCGGCAGGTACGCGAGCTCGCCGATCTGGTCGGGCAGACCGCGTTGAGCCCGGCCGACCGCCGGTACCTCGACTTCGACGAGGCCTTCCTGAGGCGCTTCGTGGACCAGCGGCGCGACGAACTGCGCACCCTCGACGAGACGTTGGAAAGCGCCTGGCGGGTGCTGCTCACCCTGCCCCGAGGTCAGCTCGCCATGCTGCCGTCCGCACTGTTGGACGCGCACGGCGCGGAGCGGGGGTGAACGCGGTGGCCACCATCCGTAGTCGGCCCGGGCGTGCCGGGCGGCAGCACCTGCTGCACCGTCTGGCGGTCGCCGCGCGCGGAGCCGATCTCCTGGAGAAGAAGCTCCGCATCCTGCGCACGGAACACCAGCGTCTCCTGCAGGCCGAGGAGGCTTGCTCCACCGCCTGGCGGGAGCGGCTGAGGGAGGCCGAGACCTGGCTGTCGCGCGGGCTCGTCCTGAGTGGGGAGCACGCCCTGTACTCGGCGGCGGCCGGTCTCGCTCCGGCGGACGTCACCGTCGGCTGGACCGCGTCCATGGGGGTGCGCCGCCCCTCGGGGGTCTCGTGCACGGTCCCCGCACGCGCGCCGAGCGCCGCCACACCGGGCAACACCGCCCTGGTCCACGCCGAGGCCGCCTACCAGCAGGCGGTGCGGGCCGCCGCCGACCATGCCTGCGCCCGTACCGCCGCCCGCATCGTCGGCGCGGAGGTGACGAGCACGAGCAGGCGGGTCCGCGCGCTCCGGCGCCACTGGATCCCGCGCCTGCAGGAAGCACTCGCCCACGCGGCCTTCGCTCTGGAACAGAGCGAGCACGAGGACTCGGTCCGGCGGCGGTGGGCCGCTCAGGTCCTGAAAGAGGTGGAACGGCCGGCCGAGCGGGACGGGCCGTCCGCAGACCGGAGTGCCCGGCGCTGAACGCCGCGTGCCTCGTCCATGCCATGGAGCGTGTCATGGACGTCGAGTGCCACCTTTCAGGGCTCGATGTCGAGTACCTCCGGTACTGGGCGGCGTGGTGTGCCGGGGCCCTTGGGCCCGTAGCCGAGGCGAAGCACCATCTGCACATGGGCGGTGCTCGACAGCGGGTCCCGCAGTGGCCAGCGCAGGTCCGGCCACTCCAGGGCCTGAGTGACGAACGAGCTGGACAGGCCTTCGATGGTGGCCAGCAGCAGCACGTGCTCCATGGCCTGACCGGCGCGCAGCCAGTCCTCCGGGCGGTCGCGAGATGTGCCGAGGAGGGCGAGTTGAGGGGAGCGTTCGAAAGTTGTCGCGGTGCGGCCCGACACTGATCTGGTACCAGCGAAGTCGCGCACCGGAGCCTTGCCGCCGTGCTTGCGCGGCCCGAACGCGTACTCCGGGACCCCGTCAGGGGCCGACATCACCGACGGGGAGCCGATACGGGTCCAGGCGGCCAGGTCCTCGTCGCTGCCCCGGTCGGTCCGATTGCGTGCCTCGGCCTCCTCGACGAGTTCCAGCACCTCCTGTAGATGCCATGCGGTGGCGAAGGACAGTGACGCCCCCTCCAGATGGGCGGCGTCGCCGAGCGCCGTCCGCACGGACTCGGGTATCTCCGTCTCCTCGAACGGGAAACGACTGCTGTGCCGCCGGTGAATCGCCGGATACAGCGTGGCGAGGTCGCTCTCGCCGCTTCCGAACCCGGTCAGTTGCACGGTCGCGAGCAGAGCGGGGTCGGCGAGGTCGGGCAGCAGCCGCGTCACCGGGTACCAGCCTCCGTGGGCAACCGCGGCCCGCAGGTTGAGCAGGGCGGCGCCGCAGCCGAGGTGGAGGGCACGGGTGTCGGGGTCGGCGTGGGGCATGGCTCGGCCGAGATCGGCGCGCACATGGAACGTTCGGCTGCCCTGGAAGTATCGGAAGCGCCACGGCTGCGCGTTGTGCATCGACGGCGCGGCCGTGGCGTCGTGGACCAGGGTCGCCACATGCTCCGGGGAGAGTGCTCGTTGGCTCACCGGAGCCTCCCTTCACGAGTCGGCGAACCCTTGGACGGAGCCCGCTCCTCGGTTGTCGCGGATCCTCGCGGTGGAATGCCCGCCGGGAAGCGCAGTCAGTGCCCGCTGTGATCGGGCGGACTGATACGACGGCCCGTGAGCTGGGTGGGCCTGATCGACACCCACAGCTCGCGTGCGCCGCCCGCCCATGGCTTGCTGTGGGCGCGACCGGCCAGCCGCCGCACCGCGTCGGGCTCGGTGACCGCCCGGGCGGGGCCGACGGCCAGCACACTCCAGCCCTGACTCATGGCCTCGTCCACATGGTCGACCTCGAAGGCGACGTCCGTTCCCACAGCCGCCGCCGGGGCTGAGTCCGGCGCGGTCCGGAAGACGATCGCGTCGTCGACGACTTCGTAGTTCACCGGAACGACCGCCGGTCCGCCCGCAGTCGACACCGAGACCCGCCCCAGACCGTGTGTGGAGAGCCGGGCGCGACATTCCTCCGGGCTGAGGTCTCGCAGCTGGGGATCGAGGAGTGCCTGGCCCTGGCCGGGCGGGAGATCGATTCCGCCCCCGCGCAGGGCGGCGACGGAGGTACCGAGCGCGGCGGCCAGCCTGATGAGAGTCGCCAGGCTCGGGTCGGCCGACCGCTCTTCGAGGTAGGCCAGGTACTGCGGCGCCATCTTGGCGCGCCGGGCTGTCTCCGCCCGGGTCAGTCCCTGCCGCCGGCGTTCGGCAGCCACGCGGCGGCCGATGTCACCAGGGTGGGACGCCCTGTCCGGTGGTGGTGTGCCGGACAGGGCCCCCGTCTGCTGACGTGCCTCGTCCGTCCTCGGCGGGGAAACCAGGTCAGGGCTCTCTCCTGACCTGTGTTCGAGGTGATGGATGTGCGCGTCGGGCCCGGGGAACACGAGCGTCACCTCGTCCGTGTCCGACCAGTGCACGTCGTAGGGAGGGGTTCCGTCCTCGTGATGGAGCCCCACGATCTCGCCGTCGCGCCTGGTGGCGCCGGTGGCCGGGCTTTCGACAACGATCTGATCGCCGAGGTGAGCTCGCATGGTCGCCGCCCCTTCCTCAGAATGGTGCTGTACCCAACGTGCCACGCGCACAGCGCCGCCGCATGGCCCGGGCAGCCCGAACCAGGGGTGCCGAACGGACCGTTCTCCGGCCGACCGGCCCCTCAACAGCTCGGACGGGAGAGGCGACATGCACCACCGTACGGTCGAAGAGCTCATGACCCGGGAGGTCGTCCGGGCGCCGCGTGACATGCCGTTCAAGGAGATCGTCAGACTGTTGGCGCAGAACCATGTCACCGCCGTCCCCGTGGTCGACGAACTGGACCGCCCCATGGGTGTCGTGTCGGAGGCCGATCTGCTGCGCAAGGCCTCCACCCAGGCCGATCCCTGCGGCCGGATCCCGCTCCCGCACCTGGAGGCGTGGGAGCGGGCCAAGGCCGAAGGGGCCAGGGCCGAGGAGCTGATGTCGGCTCCCGGGGTGTGCGCCCGTCCGGAGTGGACGGTGGTCGAGGCCGCCCGTCTCATGGCGGTCCAGAACGTCAAGCGACTGCCCGTGGTGGACGGGACGGAGGCCGTTGCGCGGACGTCCGTCACACGGGCCATCCAGCCGTCGGGCGAGAGCTTCGCCCGGTGGCAGGCGTGCCCAGGCCCTTGATGTCGCGCTCGGCGAGGTAGAGGCGAACCTTCCACTCCACCGTGTATGCAGCATCATTTTGTATGCAGCATCATTTTCTCCTCACCTTCGTACGGAACGGTCTGGTCCGGAAGGAGCTCGCCCGAAGTACCGGCGGTCGCCGGCCCGGGCCAGGGTCTCTTCCTCGATGCGGTGCCGGACGCGGTCGGTGAGCGCGGTCAGCCGTTCAGAGGCCATGGCCCGTGGCGCGACCGGAGCCCGGATGCGGCGGGGGCCGTCGACGGCAACTCGGCCAGGTCGGCGTCGAACCTCTTCCGGCTCTCGTCGAGCCTCGGGTGCTCGACGGTGCGCTGCCCCCGGAACACCTGCTTCGGGCCCGGTGCCCTCACCTTCGCCGAGGAGAGCTTCATGACCGGACGGCCGTCGTACTCGCCATCTTGCAGGCGGAGTCCAGGAACGGGGCCGTCGGCAGAGACTCCGACGCGGGTACCGACGGCGTAGACGTCGATCGGTGCTCCGGTACGGACCAGTTCGTCCACGGCGTACTCGTCGAGACCACCGCTGGCGACAATACGCACGTCCGGGAGGTCGGCGGCGTCGAGGACGGCGCGTGCCCGCGCCGCCAAGGCCCCGGCCGCCGCTGTCCAGCCGTACGGCGGAACCGGGTCCGCGGCCGAGATCCCGCAGGACACGAGCGGCGGCGACTCCCGTATCGGTGTCGTGCCCCTACGGCCTGCCGCACCTGAGAGTCCGCATGCGCCGCGAGCAGATTTCGGGTACTCCTCGGGTAAAAGGTATGAAAGGCATGAAAGGCAACCGTGTTCGGCGCGTCGGCGCAGACGATCGGGCAGCGAGCAGGCGGACCCGCTCACCCGTCATTCCGGTTTTTTACGAGACGAAGGTAGTCGCCATGGAGCCAGTGGTCACCGTGGGCCTCGACGGCTCACCCGAGGGCCTTGCCGCCGCCCATTGGGCGGCCGACGAAGCCGAGCGGCGCAGGCTCACACTGCGTTTGCTGCACGCATGGCCCCTCCTGGCGCCGGAACCGCCCCGTGCCCCGGCGGAGGTGGATCAGAACTACTGGGCGAAGAGGATCGTGCACAACGCGCGGGCGGAGCTCCAGGCAAGCCACCCGGGCCTCCCGATCGTCGGTAATCTCGTCGCCGAAGACGCCCAGGTCGCCCTGCTGCAAGCGGCATCGGAGTCCGAGATGACCGTGCTCGGCTCGCACGGGCTCGGGGCCTTCGGGAGCTACTTCCTGGGTGACATCAGCATGCCCGTCGTGGCACGGGCCGATCACCCGGTGGTCCTCGTGCGCGCCGAAACCCGCGAAGCGTGGCCACGGCCCGCTCCACGTACGGCGGGTGGCGTAGTCGTGGCACTGAAACTGCACGGCCCGTCCGACGACCTGCTCGAATTCGCCTTCGTCAGTGCCGCGGCGCGGGGCGTGCCGCTTCGGGCCGTTTGCGGCCGGAGCCTGCCGCTTCACGCGCACGTGCCCTGGGGTACGGACCACGCCGTCACCGAAGCGATCACACGGGACGCTCACAAGCACCTGAGCCTGGCCCTGCGCCCCTGGCGCGAGAAGTTCCCAGGTGTGGAGGTGGTCGACGACGTCGCACTCGAAAGCCCCGCCAAGGCCGTACTGCAGGCCGCCGAGGGTGCCGGGCTGCTGGTCGTGGGCCGACGCAGGCACCACCCCGAACCGGCACCACGCCTGGGCCCCGTGGCTCAGGCTGCGGCCCACCACGCGCGCTGCCCGGTCGCCGTCGTCCCCCATGACTGAGGCGAGCGGCCCGCGTGCGGAAGTACGCGAGACCCACACCGCCGTGGTGTTCTTCGTCGGGGACCGTGTCTACAAGGTCAAGAAACCGGTCGACCTCGGGTTCCTGGACCACACCACCGTGGTGGCGCGCCGTGCCACCTGCGAGCGGGAAGTCGCACTCAACCGTCGCTTCGCCCCCGACGTCTATCTCGGCCTCGGGGAATTCCACAGCCCGGAGACGGACACGCCCGAACCCCTCGTCGTGATGCGCCGTATGCCGGCGGAACGCCGCCTCTCCCGGCTGGTGAGAGAGGGCACGGCCGTTGACGATGCCTTGCGGGCCGTGGCCCGGTTGCTCGCCGTCCGGCACGCCGACTTCACCCGTACCCGCGACGTGGACGAGCAGGGGACGCGGGACGCCCTCGCGGCACGCTGGGAAGCGAGCTTCGCCCAGGTCCGGCGACTGGCGGACGACGGACCCGTCCCCGAGGGCGTGGAGGAGGTCGAGCGACTCGTGCGCCGCTATCTCGTCGGCCGAAAACGACTGTTCGACATGCGCATCGAACGGGGGCGGGTGGTGGACGGCCACGGCGACCTGCTCGCCGACGACATCTTCTGCCTCGACGACGGCCCCCGCGTCCTGGACTGTCTGGAGTTCGACGACCGGCTGCGCTACGTCGACGGCCTCGACGACGCCGCCTTCCTCGCCATGGACCTGGAACAGCTGGGTGCCCCGGAGGCCGCGGCACTCTTCCTCGCCGCGTACAGCGAGTACTCCGGCGACCCGGCACCGCCTTCCCTCCGTCATCACTACGTCGCTTATCGCGCGTTCGTCCGTGCCAAGGTCGCGCTCATCCAGGCGCGCCAGGGCGCGCCGGGCGCGGAGGGAGCGGCACGCCGACTGATCGCGACGACCCTGCGGCACCTTCGTACGTCCGCGGTCGGCCTGACGCTCGTCGGCGGACTCCCGGGCAGCGGGAAGTCCACGCTCTCCGGTGCCCTCGCGGACCGGCTGGGGGTCACACTGCTCAGCAGCGACCGCGTCCGAAAGGAGCTGGCGGGCATCCCGGCCGAGGAGCCCGCGTCGGCCGGGTACGGCGAGGGCCTGTACACACCGGAGTGGACCGACAAGACCTACGCGGCCCTGCTCGATCGCGCGTCCGCCCTGCTGGCCGACGGCGAGTCCGTAGTCCTGGACGCCACCTGGACCGGTGCGAGGCAGCGGGAAGCCGCGCTGCGCGTGGCCGAACACACAGGCGCCGACCTCGTGGCCCTGCACTGCCAGGTTCCGGGTGATGTCGCGGCAGCCCGTCTGACCACCCGCGCACCGGGAGCGTCCGACGCCGACCCCGACGTGGCCGCCACCCTCGCGGCCAAGGAACCGCCCTGGCCAGAAGCCGTCGTGGTCGACACGAGCGGCCCCCTGGAAGCCGCGGTCGTCCGGGCGCTGGCGGCCGTACGCCCTTACGGCACCAGCCAGGCCCCGGTCTTCCGGCGCCCCTACACGGAGCCGGACCAGGAGACGGGCCGCGGCGACGCGTCGACGACCTGCGTGTGATCGGGAATCCTCCCACCGGTGCGCCGATCACGACGGAGTCCAAAGGTCGGCCCGGCCGCTTGCGACCCTTACGTGGTCTTGCGCCGCCACTGCGGTCCGACCTGGTCCCACTCACGCCCCCACTGGTCGTAGCGCCGCTGGTCGAGCCGCCACTGTGTGAAGCGGCCGGCGGCGAACGCCAGGCCGCCGAAGGCGAGCGCGGCCGCGGCACCGAGACAGGCGGCTTCGGCGGCCGCCGCCGAGGCGGTCGGCGGCTGCGTGGTGGGCTGCTCCTTGCTGTTCAGCCAGACGACGACCTTCGAGCCGGCCCGGTGGCCGTAGTCCACCAGGGCACGGCCGGTATGGGTCGAGCCGTCCGTCGCCGTCCAGCGGACCCTCGCCTGGACACGGTCGTAGGGCGTATCCGCCCCGATCCCCGCTGTCGGGGTGGTGGCCGAGACAACGACGGCCTGGACCGGGTGCCGCTCGTGCCGAAGCCGCGCGAAGGACGCGTCGGCGGCATGGGCCGTCAGCAGTCCGGTCAGGGTGCCGCCGATCGCGATGACCAGCCAGACGGCCAGCACGATCCAGGCCTCGACGATGTCGTCGTGCCGTCGCAGGGGGTTGCTCCGCCACCGCCAGAGCGGCTGCCTCACACGCTTGGTCCCGCGCATCCGACCGCACCTCCTCCTCATCGTCGTCATGGAATGGACGGTGCCACTGGGGAATGCGCGGCGGCAGGGGCCGACCAGGCGGCAGCACGGCCCCGCCCGGTCCCGTAATCGGGACCGATCGGCCCAAGCGCTCGGCAATCGTCGACCTCAGGCTGGACATACAGGGTCAACGCGCGCGTGAGGAGGCCGCGCAGCGACGTCCCACCGCCCTCGGCGCCGTTGAGGTCGACGAGGAGGGGTGGTCGCGCGCATGGGGGCGCTCGCAGGCCGTCGTCCCCCGCCACCGGCGTCCGCCAAGCCCAGAAAGGAGTCGTCATGAAAGCACTCGTGTTCCACGGTTCCGGGAAGTCCGCGTGGGAGGACGTCGCGGACCCCGGTATCCAGGATGCCACCGACGCGATCGTCCGCGTGGACGCCGTCACGATCTGCGGAACCGACCTGCACATCCTCAAGGGCGACGTACCGGAGGTGCGCCCCGGAACGGTGCTCGGACACGAGGCCGTCGGGGAGGTCGTCGAAGCGGGCGGTGACGTCCGCTCGGTCCGCCCCGGTGATCGTGTCCTGCTCTCGTGCATCACGTCGTGCGGCCGCTGCCGCTACTGCCGGGAAGGCACGTACGGGCAGTGCCGCGGGGGCGGGGGCTGGATCCTCGGACACTTGATCAACGGCACACAGGCCGAGTACGTCCGCGTCCCGTATGCGGATCTGTCGACGTATCCGCTGCCCGGGGCGGTGGACAGCAAGGATGCCGTGCTGTTGGCCGACGTCTACCCCACGGCCTATGAGGTGGGCGTGCTGAATGGGCGGGTACTGCCCGCGGACACCGTCGTCGTGGTCGGAGCGGGGCCCATCGGGCTCGCCGCGATCGCCACGGCACGGCTCTACACCCCTCAGAGGATCATCGCCGTGGATCCGGCCCCGGCCAGGCTGGATGCCGCCAAGCGCTTCGGCGCCGACGCGGTGGCCTCGGCGGGGGAGGAGGCGGAGCAGCTGGTCGCCGACCTCACCGAGGGGCTGGGGGCCGACGTGGCCATCGAGGCGGTGGGGTTGCCGGCGAGCTTCGAGGCGTGTACGCGCATGGTGCGGCCCGGCGGGCACGTGGCCAACGTCGGCGTGCACGGCAAGTCCGCGACGCTCCAGCTCGAAGACCTGTGGACCAAGAACGTGACGATCACCACCGGCCTGGTCGACACGTACTCCACGCCCACCCTGCTGCGCATGATGGCCGCCGGGCAGCTCCCCACGTCGTACCTGGTCACCCACATCTTCCCGCTGGACGCGATGGAGGAGGCGTACGAGATCTTCGCGCGGGCCGCGGACACCGGCGCGCTCAAGGTCGTCCTGGGCGAGCCGCAGCACGACGCCCTGACGGTCAGGACGCCTTGAAAGGGAGGAAGTGAACGGCCATGTGCGAACAGACACCGCCGAACGCCGCGCCCACCACCGCGGACAGCGCACGGGGCGACATCGGGCGTCGTATCGCTCAGCGACGCGAGGAAATGGGACTGACCCGGGAGGAGACGGCTTCCCGGGCGGGCACTGCTCCCGGCTACGTCCGCTACCTGGAGGAGCAGTCCACCGCGATGCCCGGGACCGCTGTCCTCATCCGGCTCGCGGACGTGTTGGGCACGAGCGTGGCGGCCCTGCGCGGAGGCGACGCCGATCTGCCGGCCGGCATCGGCCGGGCCGCCGACCACCCCGAGCTGGTCGAACTGGGCGCCGAGGAGTGCCGCACCCGGCTCTCCACGCACGGCGTCGGCAGGATCGCGATGGACACCCCCGACGGACCGACCATCGTCCCCCTGAACTACACCGTGATCGACGGTGCGGTCCTGTTCAGGACGGCACCCGACGCGGTGCCCGCCAAAGCCGTCGGGGCGCACGTCGCCTTCGAGGTCGACCACATCGACGAGGCGCTCAGCCAAGGGTGGAGCGTGCTCATCCGTGGCTTCGCCCGGGCCGTGACGGACCCCGACGCCGTACGCCGGCTGACGGAACTCGCGTACAGCGGTCCATGGGCGGGTGGCGAGCGCGACGTATGGGTGCGCCTCGAGCCCGCCGAGATCACCGGGCGCCGGATCGCGGTGCGGTGACCTCATGGGCCGGTTGCGGCACCGAAGGGCGGCCGCTCTCAGGCCGCCCTGGACCGAAAGGCCCTCGCCCTCGTCTCTGTCCCCCCACAGGATGAAAGGCGTAACGCTGTACCCATCCGTACCCCGTCATACGTGAACCCGTGTACCCCGTGAAAGTCGAACCCGGTGATGAATCCCAACGACGGCTTCCGTGAACTCGACCGCCAGGAGTGCCTGCGTCTGCTGGAGCGGACACCGATCGGCCGCGTCGTCCACACGCGCCATGCCCTGCCCGCCGTCCTGCCAGTCAACTTCTGCCTGGACATCGACTACGCGGTACTGATGCGTACTTCCGCCGACTCGGAACTGGCCGCCGCGATCGACGGCGTGGTGATCGCCTTCGAAGCGGACGAGGTGGATGCGGCGGCGCACTCCGGCTGGAGTGTCGTGGTCACCGGCCGCGCGACGGTGGTGACCGATCCCGTCGAGCACGGTCGGCTGATCCTGACCGGGCCGCGCTCATGGGTGGCCTCGCCCAAGGAGGTATTCATCCGCGTCGAGCCCGAGTTGGTGACCGGCCGGCAACTCGTCGGAGGGCGCACGGTCTATGGCCTTGACCTCTCCTCCTGAGCGGCTCCGCCGCACGCACCGGCCAAGGGCCGCACGCACCGGCCAAGGCCGCCAAGCGGCGCGAGAGCCTGCACGCCGAGGCGATCCACCGGTTCCACCCGATGTTCGCTTCCGCCGCGCCCAAGGCGCTGTGGCCGCAGCCCGAGCCGGTCGCCGCCTGCCGCGCGCTCGGCGGGGGCAGCGGGGTCCGGATCACCCTCACCGAGGACGTCGAGACCGCCGTACACGGCGCGGACTTCCCGCACACCGACGTCTGGGTCTCCATGGGCGAACCCGCCGACACCTGGCGCGAGCGCATCGACCTGCCGGGGCCCTACCAGGTCAACGACAAGACCCTCGCGCTCACCGGCAACCCGGACGTGAAGTTCATGCACTGCCTGCCTGCCCGCCCTCCACGACCACCACACCCGCCTCGGCCGTGAACTGCTCGACACCCTACGGTCTGGACGGCCTCGAAGTCACCGACGAGGTCTTCTCCTCACCCGCCTCCGTCGCCTTCGACCAGGCCGAGAACCGCCTGCACACCATCAAGCCCGTACTCTTCGCCACTCTGGAGGACTGAGCCATGCGCATCGTCATCGCCCTCGGCGGCAACGCCCTGCTGCACCGCGGTGAACGCCCCGACGCGGCCGTCCAGGAGGCGAACATCGACCGGGTGACCACCGCGATAGCCGCCCTCGCCCACGAGCACGAGATCGTCATCACCCACGGCAACGGCCCCCAGATCGGGCTGCTCGCCGTCGAGAGCGCCACCGACCCCGCCCTGAGCACCCCCTACCCGCTGGACCTGCTCGGCGCCCAGACCCAGGGCATGATCGGCTCCCTGCTGGCCCGCACCCTGCACGACGCCCTGCCCGCACGGCGGATCGCCGCGCTGGTCACGCACACCCTTGTCCGCGCCGACGACCCGGCCTTCGACCACCCCACCAAGTTCGTCGGCCAGGTGTACCCCTACGGGATCGCGGCCACGCTCGCCCGCAAACGCGGCTGGCACATCGCCGCCGACACCACGGGCTGGCGCCGGGTCGTCCCCTCCCCGGCACCCGAACGTGTCCTGGAGACCGACACCGTCCACGAACTCCTGAACAGCGGCACGCTCGTCATCTGCGCCGGCGGCGGAGGGGTCCCGGTCACCGCCGATCCCGACACCGGCGCGCTCACCGGGGCCGAGGCCGTGATCGACAAGGACCTCACCGCGGCGTTGCTCGCCGAGGACCTCAAGGCCGACTTCCTGCTCATCCTCACCGACGTGCCCTGCGTCTACGCCGGCTACGGAACCCCCGACCAGCGGCCCGTCCTCGGCGCCACCCCCGCCGAACTGCGCCGCGGCGGCTTCCCCGACGGCTCGATGGGTCCCAAGACCGAGGCCGCCGCCCGATTCGTCGAACGCACCGGGGGACTGGCCGCGATCGGATCCCTGGACGCGGCGTACGAGATCGTCCACGGCAGGTCGGGCACCCTCATTCGGCCGGACCTGACCGTCGCCTGAGCGCCGGTGACCAGGGGGTCGAACGGCCCTTGCCGAAGGCCGGACGGCCGAGGCACGGGCCCTGCCCGGCCCTCGTGGCGGCCATGGCGTCGCACGAGCATCGAAAGGGAGACATTCCAGTGCGGAGCAAGGGAGAGAACCGGCGATGACAGCGACAGCGACAGGGCCTCGACGAGGCGCACGCCCAGGAGCTGATCGACGACTTCGTCATCAAGCTGCGGATCGTACGGTTCCTGCGCACCCCCGAGTACGACGCGCTGTTCTCCGGCGACCCGACCTGGGTGGCGGAGTCTCTCGGCGGCATCGGTACGGACGGGCGTCCGCTGGTCACCCGGACTTCCTTCCGCTTCCTGCAGACTCTCTACAACCTCGGCCCGGCCCCTGAACCCAACCTGACCGTGCTCTGGTCGCCCCGACTTCCCGCGGGCTTCAAGGAGTTCTGCGCCCAGGTCTCCATCGACACCAGCGCCGTCCAGTACGAGTCCGACGAGCTGACGCGCCCGCGCACCGGGGACGACACCGCGATCGCGTGCTGTGTGTCGGCGATGGCGGTCGGCCGGCAAATGCAGTTCTTCGGGGCACGGGTCAACCTCGCCAAGGCCCTGCTGTACGCGCTCAACGGCGGCCGGGACGAGCTGACCGGCGAGCAGATCGCACCCGAGACGCCCGCGCTGACCGGGGAGTACCTGGACTACGAGGAGTTGTCGACCGCGTACGACCGCATGCTGGACTGGCTGGCGGGGACGTACGTCAACACGCTCAACGTCATCCACTACATGCACGACAAGTACGCCTACGAGCGCGTCGAGATGGCGCTGCACGACCACCCGGTCCACCGCTTCATGGCCTGTGGCATCGCGGGTCTGTCGGTCGCCGCCGACAGCATGTCCGCCGTCAAGCACGCGCGGGTGAAGGTGATCCGGGACGACACCGGGCTGGCCGTCGACTTCGAGACCGAGGGCGACTGGCCGGCGTACGGGAACAACGACGACCGCGCCGACGCCCTCGCGGTCGGCCTGGTCGAGTCCTTCATGGCCAAGGTGCGCAAGCATCCGACCTACCGGGACGCCGAGCACACCCAGTCCGTACTGACGATCACCTCGAACGTCGTCTACGGCCGACACACCGGCAACACCCCCGACGGCCGGCGCGCCGGACAGCCCTTCGCACCCGGGGCCAACCCCATGAACGGGCGCGACCGGCACGGTGTGGTCGCCTCCGCGCTGTCGGTCGCCAAGCTGCCCTACGAGCAGGCCCGTGACGGCATCTCGCTGACGACGACGATCACCCCGGAGGGCCTGGGACACGCGCCAGGCGAGCGGGCCGGGAACCTGGTCGGCATCCTCGACGCGTACACGGCCTCCGGCGGCTTCCACATGAACGTCAACGTCCTGGACCGGGCCACGCTGGAGGACGCGATGGAACACCCGGAAAACTACCCGGAGTTGACCATCCGCGTCTCCGGCTACGCCGTCAACTTCGTCCGTCTGACCCGTGAGCAGCAGCTCGACGTGATCAGCCGCACAGTCCACGGATCGCTGTGAGGACCATGGCGACCCGGCCGGATCCACTCCTGGGACCTGTCCACCGGCGTGGACGGCCCCGGGACCCGGTTCGTCCTTTTCGTCAGCGGTTGCCCGCTCCGCTGCCTCTACTGCGCCAACCCCGACACCTGGCACATGAGGGACGGTAGGGACGCCACGGTCGACGCGGTGATGGCCGAGATCGAGAAGTACCGGACCTTCGTCACCACGGCCGGTTGAGGGGTGACGGTCACGGGCGGTGAAGCGCTGCTCCAGCCCATCTTCACCGCTGACCTCCTGCGCCGCTGCAAGGAGGCGGGGCTGCACACCGCATTCGACACCTCCGGCTTCCTCGGCGAGCGCGCCACCGACGAACTACTCGCCGACACCGACCTGGTACTCCTGGACATCAAGTCCTTCGACATCCGTACGTACCGGAATCTGACCGGCGGAGAACTGGCGCCCACGCTCAACTTCGCCACCCACCTGGACCGCCTCGGTATCCCCGTGCGGATCCGCTACGTCCTCGTCCCCGGCTGGACCGACGCCCCGGAGGCCGTCGCCGGGCTCGCCCGCTTCGTCGCGGGCCTGGGCAACGTCGACCGGGTGGACGTCCTGCCCTTCCACAAGCTGGGCGCCTCGAAGTACGAAGCCCTGGGGATCCTTTTCCCGCTGCGCGACACCCCGGTTCCCGAACCGGGTTCGACCGAGCGAGTGCGAGAGCAGTTCAGGGAGTGCGGGCTTGCCGCGTACTGAACCGGGGGACCAGGATGGCTGCTGATCCGGGGGCTCTTCCGCCGATTCCCCAGGACTCCCGTGTGGGCCGAGGATCCGCGGCTCGAGAGCACTGTCGGCCGGCTCCGCCCGGACGCACCCGGTGGAGCCGGCCGACTGCTTAAGGACATCACTTGAGGCCGATGTGGGCACCGGGCCCGAGGGGCAGATCGAATCCGTAGAAGATCCCCAGGATCGCCAACCACACCACCAGGAACGGCACGACGAAGATGGCGAGCCGGGAGATGAGCGTGCCGAGCCTGGCCTCCGGCTCGTACTGGCGCAGCATCGCCAGGAAGAGGAAGAGATAGGGGTTCATCGGTGTGATGGCACCAGTCGCGGAGTCGCCGATCCGGAAGGCGGCCTGGCTGAGGGCGGGACTCATGCCCATGAGCATGAAGGCCGGGATGAACACGGGCCCGACCAGGGACCACAGGGCCGAGCCGGAGACGACGAAGAGGTTGAGGCAGGACGCCAGCAGGACGAAGGCGAGGATCGCCCAGAAGCCGGTCACGCCGACGGAGTCGAAGAGCGCGGCGGCCTTCACGGCCAGCAGCACTCCGAGGTTCGACCAGTTGAAGAGCGCGATGACCTGGGCGGCGACGAACATCATCACGATGTAGCCGGACATGTTCTTCACCGAGTCGGTCACGGCCGTGACCACGTCCTCGGTGTCGGTGAGCGACTTGACCGTGAACCCGTAGGTCAGTCCCGCCAGCAGGGATGGCGTCCGGCGCTCTTGAAGACCAGGGCCGCCAAGGGCGGCACGCGAACTGGCCGACGTGCATTCCTTTGAGGCCCATCTGTCACGGCAGTTGCCCCGCCTGACGATCGGAGACCGGTCGGTGGTGCTGCGCACGGTCAAGCACATGGGCCGACTGCTGGGCGAGGACGGCCACTGCGTCGGCGTGGTCCCGCTCCGTCTGCCGTAGCTCCGAGGCCTCGCACACCGCTGACCGGATCGTTCCGGTGTCGGCCTGGATCAGGCCTGCGGATCCGGTATCGGACCAGGCCAGAATGGGGGACATGAACCGAGCGCTGATCGTGATCGATGTCCAGGAATCCTTCCGAGCCCGCCCGCTGTGGGAGCAGATCGCCAATCCGAAGATCGCGGAACCGGTCAACCGTCTGGTGCGACTCGCCCGCGCCAACGACGACCTGGTCGTCTGGGTCCTCCACACCGAGCCCGGCAGTGGCGGGGTCTTCGACCCGGCCCAGGGACACGTCCGACTGCTGGACGAACTGGAGCAGCCGCAGTCGGGTGAGCCGGTCCTGTACAAGACCTCCCACAACGCCTTCACCACCACTAATCTGCAACAACTGCTCACCGAGGCGGGCGTGCGCGAACTGACCGTCTGTGGCATCCGCACCGAGCAGTGCGTGGAAACCACGACCCGGGTAGGAAGCGACCTCGGATACCGCATGGTCTTCGTCACCGACGCCACCACCACCAATCCGATCGGCGACCTCGGCGCCGACGCGATCATCGAGCGTACGGAGGCTGTCCTGCGTGACCGGTTCGCCCGGATCTCCACGGTGGCCGAACGCGAGGCGGAGCTGGGAGCATCCGAGGCGTGAGTCATGTCGTCTTCGTCCTCGTGCCCGGCGTCCACCTGCTCGACCTGGCCGGACCGGCCCAGGTCTTCGGCACGGCGGGGGACTTCGGACAGCCCTACCGGCTGAGCTATGTCGCCGATCAGGAGCAGGTGCTCAGCGCCCAGGGCCTGCCGCTGGCCGCCCACACCCAGTGGCCGGAGCTGAGCGACGACGACCTTGTCGTGGTGCCGGGCTGGCGGGCGCCCACCCTGCGCGGCGGGCCGGAGCTGAGCCAGTCCGCGCTCGAGCGGCTACGAGCCCACCACACCGTCGGGGGCACCGTCGCCAGCGTGTGCGCCGGGGCCGAGGCGCTCGGCCTGGCGGGGCTGCTGGACGGGCGCAGGTGCACCACGCACCATCACCTTCAGGACGAGCTGGCGGCCCGGCACCCCCGGGCGATCGTGGTGCGGGATGTGCTGTTCACCACCGACGACCGGGTGGTGACGTCGGCCGGTATCGCCAGCGGCATCGACCTGGCGCTGCACCTGCTGGCCGTCCGCCACGGCCCGGCACTCGCTGCCCAAGTGGCGCGGGACATGGTTGTCTACGCCCGCCGAAACGGCCACGAGCCACAGGCCAGCGCCATGTTGCGGCACCGGTCCCACCTGGACGACACCGTCCACCGCGCTCAGGACCTCATCGACGCGCGCTTCGCCGAACCACTGCCGCTGGCCCACGTGGCCGCCAGCGTCGGCGTCAGTGAACGCACCCTGACCCGGATGTTCCACCGTGCCACAGGCGGCCTGACGCCGCTGCGCTACCAGCAGACCCTGAGACTGGAGCGCGCGGAGCACCTGATCGGTCACGGTACGACGGTGGAAACCGCGGCTCGTGAGGTGGGCTTCCAGGACGTTCGGATGCTGCGCCGACTGCGCTCCCGAGCGCCTTGCGGGACGACGGGGTGAACCTTCCCGGCAGTCATGCGATCCGTTCCACGGGTGGGTAGTTCCACGGGTGGTCAAGAGGTGACCCAGCGGGTCGGGTCCGCGTCGGTTGAGTGGCGCAGACGGCGCGCGAGTTGGGCTTCCCACCACGCGTCTCCCACGCGGCGTCATCCACCAGGGGTGAGCGGGACCGCTCCCGCTCGGTGAGGACGCTCATGACGAGGTGGGAGCGGGACCGCTCCCGCTCGGTGAGGACGCTCATGACGAGGTGCTGTCGGCCGTTGCGTCGGCCGCCGGACCGGGATCGTATGCGGACGGTTTCGCGCGGACCACGGCTTGATCGCCCCGTGGTCCGAACAGGTGCAGCATCTCCACGGCGCTCGTGTTCGCCGGACCGAACCAGTGCGGTTGTCTGGTGTCGAACTCGGCGACCTCGCCCGGGTGGAGTGTGCATTCCTGTTCCCCGAGGACGAGGCGCAGCTCGCCCGCGAGGACGTAGAGCCACTCGTAGCCGTCGTGGGTCACCAACACCGGCTCGCGGGGAGCCAGTACCTGCTTGAACACCTGCACCCGACCCGGGTACTGCGTCAGGGGCACAAGAACGCTGCCGTGGCCTTTGCGCAGGGGCTTGAGATGCACCCGAGGGTCACCGGTGGCCGGCGCGGCCACCAGTTGGTCGAGTGCGACCCGGTGCGTACGTGCGAGCGGGATGAGCAGTTCCAGGGTCGGGCGTCGTTTGCCCGACTCGAGACGCGACAGGGTGCTCACCGAGATTCCGGTCGTCGCCGCGAGCGCCTCCAGCGTGAGCCCGCGGTCCCGGCGCAGCGTGCGCAGCCGGGGGCCGATGCCGTCGATTATCTGTTCTAGTTCCGCGTCCATGGAGTCCAGTTTGCGGTCTTCGCAAATCTGGTGGGCGGCGGGTGTCCTCCGGCCCGAGCCTTGCCGGGCAGCCGCTTCCGGACGTGAGAGGTACACAGTGACCGCGACCACCCACCCCATCAAGCCACTTGACCCCGTTCAGCCCGTTCTGAGTGCACGCAGACGCTGGACGGTGCTGGCCGTCTGCTGTCTGAGCATGTTCCTGGTGGGCCTGGACACCACCATCGTCAATGTCGGACTGCCGGCGATCGGGCACGGTCTGGGTGTCGGGACCCGCAGCCTCGAATGGACCGTCGACGCGTACACCCTGGTCCTGGCCAGTCTCCTGATCTCCTCCGGCGCGCTGGCGGACCGTTTCGGACGCCGACGGGTGTTCCAGTTCGGACTGGTCGTGTTCGGTGCGGCCTCGCTGCTCTGCGCGATCGCCCCTTCGGCGGGTGTGCTGATCGCGGCCCGTGCCGTCCAGGGAGTCGGCGCCTCGATGCTCAGTCCAGTGGCTCTGGCGATCGTGGTGAACGCGATGCCCGACCCGAGGGAGCGCGCACAAGCGATCGGTGTCTGGGCGTCCGTCTTCGGGCTCAGCATGGCCGCCGGTCCCATCACGGGCGGCGCTCTCATCGCGGGCTTCGGTTGGCGGTCGGTGTTCTGGATCAACGCACCGGTCATCGTGGCCGCTCTCGTGCTCACCGCGGTGTTCGTGCCGGAGTCCCGGGCACCGCGGGCGCAGCGGCTCGACCTCCCCGGCCAGGCCCTTCTGGCCGTGGTCATCGGCGTCTCGGTGGGCGTCCTCATCGAGGGGCCGCGCATCGGCTGGACGTCGCTTTCGGCGCTGGCCGCCTACGCGAGCGCCGCCGCGGCCACGGTCGGATTCGGGTGGGTCGAGTCCCACCGGAGCGAGCCGCTGATGGATCTACGGCTCTACCGGCATCCGGTCTTCAGCAGCGCCGTCCTCGGCGCGGTGGCGGTCTTCGTCGCCCTCAACGTGACGTTCCTGCTCAACACCTTCTACCTGCAGCACGCCCGGGGGTGGACACCACTGGCCGCCGGGGTGGCGACCTTGCCCATGGCCTTCGGGGCGACCGTCTGCGCACCCCTGTCCGGCCGCTTGGTCGGTCGTGTCGGACCGCGGTTGCCGCTTGTCCTGGCGGGCGGCTTCATCACGGTGGGCGGACTCTGTATGGTCGGGCTCGACCAGCACACGAGCGTGCTCCTGCTCTTGGTGGCCTACTTGCTGATCGGCGTCGGGTTCGGTTTCGCCAACGCTCCGATCACCAACACCGCGGTGAGCGGACTGCCTGCCGACCGTGCCGGCGTGGCCGGAGCGATCACGTCCACCGCACGCCAGCTCGGCTCCGCGCTCGGGACAGCCATCGCCGGGGGCCTGGTCGCGGGTACCGCGCCGGTGGGACTCGCGCACGCGTCCCGCCCGGGCTGGATCCTGGTCGCCACCTGCGGACTCTTCCTCCTCCTCGTGGTCCACGCGGCACGGCCGAAGAAGGACGAGGCCCGCCCCGCCTCTCCGCAACCGCGGCGAGCCAATATCTATGCTCGTGAAGTGAGAAAATGGCGGAAGGCGTAACGAGGCTTCCTGTCCGGACAGACAAGCGGAGTTATTCACGGCACATGATCGATCGCAACGTGCTACTGTTGATCGCAGTTGCAGTTGTGGTTCCCGAAATCTTGCAAGTGTCCTCACCGGCTTCATCTGTCGGTGGAGCTCTTTTTCGGTTCCGGTGATTTTTCCGGCGGGGTAATCATCACGGCGACGCGGAGTCCGCACATCGCGAAACTCCGAACACCGTCCCGAAGGAGATCTGACATGGCTGCTGGCACCGTGAAGTGGTTCAACGCGGAAAAGGGCTTCGGCTTCATCGAGCAGGACGGTGGCGGCGCGGACGTCTTCGCCCACTACTCGAACATCGCGGCCCAGGGCTTCCGTGAGCTGTCGGAGGGCCAGAAGGTGACCTTCGACATCGCGCAGGGTCAGAAAGGCCCGACGGCTGAGAACATCGTTCCCGCCTGACGCTGACACGTACTTCGCAGCTGGGGCCCGCACCTTGGGGTGCGGGCCCCAGCTCGCCGCTTTTCAGGGAGCGGTCTCTCCGTCAGGGCCGTGGTGATGTCACCCGCGGCATGATTCAGAGGGGGCACGGCCCCCCTCGGGAATGCTCCACCGAATCCCTCGGGACTCCACCCAAGACTCCGGCCTCAGATCCGTCAGGGCCTCCCTCGCGGAATACCCCGCCTTGCTTTCGGGATCGCGCTGCTGTTTTCGGCGGCGCATTCCGAGAATATTCCCTGCTGATCCGACCTGATCCGACGTGATCCAGTCCGGTCCGATCCGGCTCCGCATTATTTTTGGCTCGTTCTTGCGATTCTCTGCGCTGCTCATTCGCTGCGGGAATTCCTTGATACGCGCCACATCAAGGAAGGTTCCACATGAACCGCACGCGTACAAACGATCGCTTCGCCCGCACCCGCACCGGAAGTTCTGGTTCCCAAAGGGGCGGCGGTCACTTCGGCGGCGCACCCTCCAGTCGCTCCGGTGCGCCCCGCCGGCCGAAGGGTTATGGACGTCAACAGACCGCCGTGCAAGGCGAGTTCGCGCCGCCGACGACGATCACTCCCGCGCTGCCCGCCGTCGAGGCGTTCGCCGATCTCGGCCTGCCGGCACCGTTGCTGGCCGAGCTCGGCCGCGCAGGCGTGACCGTACCGTTCCCGATCCAGGCGGCGACCCTGCCCAACTCCGTCGCGGGCCGCGACGTACTCGGTCGTGGTCGCACCGGTTCCGGCAAGACCCTTGCCTTCGGTCTCGCCATGCTGGCCCGTACGGCGGGTCGGCGCGCCGAGCCGCGACAGCCGCTGGCCCTGGTCCTCGTACCCACCCGGGAGCTGGCCCAGCAGGTCACCGACGCGCTCACCCCGTACGCCCGATCCGTGAGACTGCGGCTGGCCACGGTGGTCGGCGGGATGTCGATCGGCCGGCAGGCCAGTGCGCTGCGCGGCGGCGCCGAGGTCGTCGTAGCGACGCCGGGGCGGCTCAAGGACCTCATCGACCGTGGCGAATGCCGCCTGGGCCAGGTCGACATCACCGTCCTCGATGAGGCCGACCAGATGGCCGACATGGGTTTCATGCCCCAGGTCACCGCGCTGCTCGACCAGGTGCGTCCCGAGGGGCAGCGGATGCTGTTCTCGGCCACCCTGGACCGCAATGTCGACCTGCTCGTCCGCCGCTACCTGACCGACCCGGTCGTCCACTCCGTCGACCCCTCCGCGGGTGCGGTCACGACCATGGAGCACCATGTACTCCACGTGCACGGCGCGGACAAGCAGCGGACGACCACCGAGATCGCCGCACGTGAGGGCCGGGTGATCATGTTCCTGGACACCAAGCACGCGGTGGACCGGCTCACCGAGCATCTGCTGAACAGCGGCGTCCGCGCCGCGGCCCTGCACGGCGGGAAGTCCCAGCCGCAGCGCACACGGACGCTGGCCCAGTTCAAGACGGGGCATGTGACGGTGCTCGTGGCGACCAATGTCGCGGCGCGCGGGATCCACGTCGACAACCTCGACCTGGTCGTGAACGTGGATCCGCCCACCGACCCCAAGGACTATCTGCACCGTGGCGGCCGCACGGCCCGCGCCGGTGAGTCCGGCAGCGTCGTCACCCTGGTGACGCCCAGTCAGCGACGCGATATGAGCCGACTGATGGCTGCCGCCAGGATCACTCCCCAGACCACGCAAGTGCGCTCGGGTGAAGCGGAGTTGAGCCGCATCACCGGTGCCCAGGCTCCCTCGGGCATCGCGGTCACCATCACCGCGCCGGTCGTGGAACGTCCTCGGCGCGGGTCCGGTTCCCCGTCCCGGGGCCGTCGCGGCAGCACCGTCCAGGGCCGATCCTCCGGCGAGGCGGCACGCCGCGCACCGCGGAGGTCGTCCGGCTACAAAGCGGCTGCCTAGGGCGTCGTGATCGGAAACCCCACCCGTCCATTCAGGAGGCACTCTTTGACACTGGTTCAGACGCGGCAACGCCCCATCGATCCCGCGCCCACGAACGTGGCCGACGTCCTGGACGCGTCCGGACCGCGGGTCGGTGACGACATGACCGTCGAGGTGGCCTTGTTCCTGATGGCCAGTGCCCGTGTCGGGTACCTGCTCCTGTGCGACCAGGACGAACATTGCACAGGTTCGGTCACGCGGGCCCAACTCGCCTTGGTCCGCGACAACCCCGCGTACACGGACCGGGTCCGGGTACGGGACGTCCTCGACGCCGGCGGACCGTTCGCCTCGCCCGTCACGACCGCGCTCGAAGCCGAGCACGCGACGCGGCGTCCGCAGCTCAGTGCCCTGTCTGTCGTCGCCGGGGAACAGGGCCGCGGCCCGTGCGCCCCCGCCCTCTCCCGCTGATCCGCCTCGCCCGATCGGCATCGGCCCCGTTCCTCCCTCTTCCTTCCCTGCGAGGCATCATGCGCTGCGTCATCGCCCGGTTTCCCTTCGACCTCTCCAAGAGCGGGGTGCTTGCCTCCATGAAGGGCGTCAAGCCCGAGCCCGTCACGGGTGAGTCCGTGCTGATCGGCCGTCGCCACTACCCGGTCAAGCAAGTGGGCGAAGTCATCACCAGGCAGGACCGCCGTGACTTCACCAGCGGGGAAGTCACCCGGGCCATGACACGCCTCGGTTTCACCTGCCGAGGCGCCCTCGAGCCCGCGCCCGCCACGCGCGTCCTGACGCCGTTGCAGACCGCGTCGGCGCTGCTCGGCAGCTGCATGCCGGTGGAACCGTGAGAACCGGCGGAAGCCGATGGAGGACTGGCGGAAGCTGACGCCAGGACAGTGAGGAGGGCCCTGCCGACATACGCCGGCAGGGCCCTCCTCACTGGTCGGAGTAACTGAAGTCGCCCACGGTCCAGGCACTGACGTCCTTGATCGCGACGCGATACATCCCGCCCGTCTCGGGAATCCCGACGCTGCCCTGCAGGATCCGGGCGAGGTGGAAGTGCAGATGCGTGGGGGCCCCGCCATGCTCGGGTCGGCCCACTGTCCGGTCGGCGGAGAAGACGTCGGAGAAGGGGCCGAGTCGGTCCGAGTCCTTCAGGACGTCCGAGACGCGCTCCCTCCACACGGCTTCGGGAGCCAGCCGCCCTGTGATGACGGCACCGCCGGCCACCACGGTCAATGACATCTGATTGCTCTGCTCGGACTCCACCAGGGCGCAGAGATCCACGAGCAGCTCGTCAGGGTTCGACATGAAAGCCGATTCTATTCGGTGCGCGATCCGGGCGCCGGAGCCGGCCGATCGCCGCGCCCACGCCGTCACCTACCCAGAAGCTCCACAGGACAGAGCGTATCTATGCCTCGGGACACCAAAAGTCTATGTTTGACACAGTAGACATTGGGCGGTTGCGTGATTAGTGTTTCTCTAGTAGTGCAGAAGTCCGCAGGTCGGGTGACTGTGGAGTCTCGAAGCCAAGTTGTCAGCGGGACGGTGACGAGACCGACGGCCGCACCGGCCTGGCAAGTGAGTTGATTCAGAGGAAGAACGGAAGGAGCAGGCGCCATCAGGATCACCCGGCCGACGAGCACGAGGCCGGGTGCCGCAAGACCCCGGAATGGAAGGTGGTCCCCGGTCACGCATCCGCGACCCCGCATTCCCGCCCCCTCACCGGGGCCAGGTAGCGGAAACAAGAGGTCGGCAGAGCAGTAGAGCCGGCAGATGGTGTTCAATTTCCTTCGGGGCCCTGGTGCCGTACGGCATCGGGGCCCCTCGACGCGTTGCACAACGAGGTGAAATGACAGCAGATACTCCACTGAGTGGTCGCCTGGACGACGACGACTACCCCGCGTACACGATGGGCCGGGCCGCCGAGATGCTCGGCACCACTCCCGGCTTCCTCCGAGCCATCGGCGAAGCCCGTCTGATCACTCCGCTCCGCTCGGAGGGCGGGCACCGGAGGTACTCCCGCTACCAGCTCCGGATCGCCGCTCGAGCCCGCGAACTCGTCGACAGGGGGACCCCGGTCGAGGCTGCTTGCCGCATTGTCATCCTCGAGGACCAACTCGAGGAAGCGCAGCGCATCAACGCCGAGTACCGCCGCGCCGCGAACGAGGCGTCCGGCACTTCCCGTTCCGGCTGAGCGCGCACGACCGCACGGTTCACCGAGCAGATCGAGCTGTCCGTCGCGCCGCTCCCGGACACCGACCGGCAACGGTTGTCGCGGTGGGCGGCCCGGGAGGCTTCGGCAGCTTCACCTTGGTGACGATTCCGGTGCGGGGGCGCGGGTGAGAACCACGCCCAGCAGGGACGACTCGGGGACGTAACCGAAGTGGCGGGAGTCCTGTGTGCGGGCGGCGTCACCTCGGACGATCAGGGAACCGGACGGCACCAGTCCGCCGTCCGGGGCGCCGACGATGTCGCGTACGTCGGGTGGCACGGGATCGCCGGGCAGCGCGGAGACCCGCTTGACCAGCCAGGCCAGGGCGTCGTCGCCGTCGCCGAACGGGAGGGGGTTGCGGAAGACCACCGCGTCGCCGCGCCGTACGCGTGTGGTGCGCCGCACCAGCAGCCGGTCGCCGTCGGCGAAGGTTGGGGCCATGCTCGATCCGGTGACCCTGATCAGGGCGACGCGTGAACGCAGTACGCGTACGGAGAGGAGCAGCAGGCCCGCGCCCGCCGCCATCGCCAGCGTGGTCCGTCCGGCCCCCGTCATATGACCGCCTTCCGTTCCGGGCGGCTCATGTGGCCGCCTCCGTGGTCCTGCGCCGGTCGCCGCGCTCGGCGTAGCCCGCCGCCTGGAGGCCGAACAGCCGGGCGTAGTGCCCGCCGCCCAGGGCCATCAGCTCGTCGTGGGAGCCGAGTTCGGCGATCCGGCCGTCGACCAGTACGGCGATGGCGTCCGCCTCGCGCAGGGCGCCGAGCCGGTGCGAGACCAGCAGCGCGGTCCGGCCGCGGCGGTGACGACTGAGCGTGCGGTGCACCTCGTGCTCGGCCTCCGGATCCAGACCCGAGCTGGGCTCGTCCAGGATCAGCAGATCGGCGTCGCCGCGCATCAACGAGCGGGCCAGCGCGACCCGTTGCCACTGCCCGCCAGAGAGGGTGACCCCGGCGGTGCCGTCCTCCTCGTCGAGGTGGACGCGGCTGAGCTGGGTCTCGTACCCGTCGGGGAGGTTGCGCAGGGTCGTGTCGATGCCGGCGAGTCTCGCGCTGTCGCGGATGCGCTCCAGGTCCTCGCGGTACGGCAGATCGCCGATGCCGACGTTCTCGGCCGCGGAGAGGTCATACGTCATGTAGTCCTGGAACGTGACGCCGATCCGGCGGCGCAGCTCGGCCACGTCCATGGTCCGGATGTCGGTGCCGTCCCAGAAGATCGTGCCGCGTTCGGGGTCGTAGAACCGGCAGAGCAGCTTGATGAGGGTGCTCTTGCCGGCACCGTTGCGGCCCACCAGGCCCATCGCGGTGCCCGCCGGGACGGTCAGGTTCACCCCGCGCAGCACCCAGGGGCCGGACGTGTCGTAGCGGAACCAGACGTCGCGCAGTTCGATTCGCCCGGTGAGCGCCGGTACAGGGGCCTCGCCCCTGGTCAGGTCGTCGGGGGTGTCGAGCAGGTCGAGATAGTGGCCGAAGAGCCGGACGCCCTCCGCGGCCGACCCGGCCTGCAGCACGATCCCGGTGAACGCCCCCTGCACTCCCGCGGCGGCGGCTATGAACAACGTCACATCGCCGACCGTGAATCTGCCGCGGGCCGCGCCCGCGACCACGATGACCGTACCGAGCCCGGCGACCAGGGCGTTGAGCGCGGCGAAGCCCGACTGCACCAGGGCGCCACGCCGGGCCACCGCGAGCTCGGCTTCGGTGGCGTCGCTCAGCGCGCGGACCAGTCGGCCGTGCAGGAAGCGACCGAGGCCGAACAGCCTGATCTCCTTGGCGGCGCGGGGGTCGGTCAGCAGCGAGCGGTAGAAGAGGTGTCGGCGCAGCCGGGCCGAGGTCAACTCCCAGACCGCCACCTGGCGGCGGGCCAGCGACAACCGGGCCAGCAGTGCGGCGGCGCCGACGAGGAACAAAAGGCCCACCATCGGGGGCCAGACGGCGAGCAGGGCGCCCGTGAAGCCGCTCAGCGCGGCCACCGAACGCACGGCCTCCTGCGTGAACATGGTGATGTTGTGCGGTGCGTCCTCCGAGGCCTGCTGGGCGAGCCGCAGCCGGTCGTGGAACGCGGGGTCCTCGAACCGCCGCAGTCCGCGGAACTCGTCGACCTTGGCGAACAGGGTCCTTTCGACTTCGACGACGAGCCGTCTGCGCACCAACTCATCTAAATAGGCGGCCAGTTGCAGAAGGACGGCGGAGAGCGCCCCGAGTGCGGCCGTGGCGATGCCGAGTTTGACGGCGTGCCCCGCGTCGGCGTGGGCGCCGCGGCCGAGCTCGTCGAAGAGCAGCTTGGCGAGCCAGGCGGCGGCGGCCGGAGTCACCCCGACTCCCACGGTCACCCCGAACAGCAGCGAGGCGCCGACGGGTGTGCCGCGGAACTGGAGGGTGACCGCCGCCCACGCGGCGCGGGCCCGCAGCCGGTTCCCCGGAGGCGAAGCCGCCTCCGGGGAACCGGCAGGTGGGTCGGAGTGCGTCATCAGCACGTGTTGCTGCGCTTGGTGCACACACCGTTACAGGCGAATCGGTACTGGTGTCCGCCCTTGCAATAGCAGAGCTGACCCACCTCGGGGATGCAGGCCCCCGCAGGCTGCTCGTCGAGTACGAGCCGCAGCAGCCGGTCGCCCATCGTGCCGATCAATCGCCCCATGACTACCTCCTGGTCGTGCGACGTGATGTGTCGGGATGGGATGGCGGCTGGGTCAGCAGGTGCCGTCCTTCACACAGGGGCCGTTGCAGCTGAAGACGTACCGGACATGGTTCGTGCACTTGCAGAAAGTGCCGTGCTCCGGGACACAGGCGCCGGCCCGGTCCTCCTTCAGCAGCATGCCCAGCAGTTTGTCGCCCATCGTGCCGATCACACGGGTCATCACGGACCTCCCTCGTAGGGTGAAGACCGGACCAGGGGTAAGGTCCGGCCGGTGCAGAAGGTATGTTGCGAGGCCAATTGAGCGCAAGGGTGCGGAAGTTGACGGATTGCTTCCAGTTTCACCTGTGGAGATGTGGGTGGAAAGGGGCCACTGTTGCTCATGTCGACTTGGGGCTACATTGCCTCTGATCCACTCGTCCCGGGAGGTGAGAGCTGCTCGTGGCCTACGCCCTACTTGCCGTCAGACTCCTCGTCGGCATCGTGTTCGCGGCATCCGCGACCGGAAAACTACGAGGCGCCGCGGCCTTCCGCGGCTTCGAGGACTCCGCCCGTTCCATGGGCGTTCCGGCCCGCCTGAGCCGCCCCGTGGCAGTGGCCGTGGTAGCGGGGGAGTGCGCCGCGGTGGTGCTGCTCACCCTGGGGCCCGGCGGCGGGCCCGGGTTCGTCCTGACACTGCTGCTGCTCGCCGCGTTCACCGCCGGAATCCTCCGTACGCTCCGCACCGGAACCAAGGCGTCCTGCGCCTGCTTCGGCGCTTCCACCGCGCCGATCGGCCGCCGCCATGTGATCCGCAACGGCGTGCTGCTCGTCCTCGCCGCGTTCGGCCTGGCCGCCGCGCTCGCGGGAACACCGGCGCCGACCCAGGCGGCGGGCGTGCTCATCGCGGCATTCGGTGCGCTGGTGGGCGCTCTGCTCGTGATCTTCACGGACGAGTTGGGCACGTTGTTCGACGACGGCGCCCCACGCCCCTCGGGACGCGTCCGCCGATCCGCCCCGTAGGCGACAACCATCCTGATGTCCCACGTGGTCGAAGTTCCCGCACCACCGTGGCGGCCAGCGCGACGCACAAGCCGCAGCCGCCGCACCACGGCGCGCGGCACACGTTCGAGCCGCCGCGCCTTCGCACCCCGCGATTCCGAAGGGCGGACACCCCGCCCCACGATGACACGAGACCCCGGAGTCACCCATGCCCTTTCTGGTCACCGCCGTCGTCCTCATCGCCTTGCTCTGTCTGCTGAACCTGCTGCTCACCTTCGGCGTCATACGCAAACTCCGCGCCCAGGCCGACGAGAAGTCCGACAGGGTCGTGGACGGCCTGATCATCCCGGCCGGCTCCGCCGTCCCCGGCTTCTCCGCCGTCACCACCGCCGGTGAGCGGATCACCCGCGAAGGCCTCGGCGAGACCATGCTCGGCTTCTTCTCGCCCGACTGCCGTGCCTGCAAGGAGCGGCTGCCGCTCTTCGTGGAGCAGGCCCGCACCACCGCCCGCGAGACCGGTCGCAGCGTCCTCGCCGTCGTGCACGGCACCGAGGAGGAGGCACGCGAGCAGGTGACGGCGCTGTCCGAGGTCGCCCACGTCGTGGTCGAGCCCGGTGACGGGCCGCTCGGCGAGGCCTTCGACATCACCGGGTACCCGGTCTTCGGCCTGATCACCGTGGACGGCACCCTCAGCGCCACCGCCTTCGACCCGGGCCGCCTGCCGGCCCCCTCGAAGGCCGCGGTCTGACACGGGGCAGCGCTCCGTCGCGTCGGCGCGGCCCGGACCACCCACCACCCCTCCGCTCACGCACGCACCTCGGGGGGTCGGTGCGCTACCCCGGATCAGGACTGCCCTTCGGGCGTCGCCGCGGCGGCCAGGGCCGGCTGGAGCCGGCGGGCGGCGTCCAGGTGGTCGGCGGTCCAGATCATGCGGACGGCCGTGTCCGTGGCCTGCCCGCGCTCGTCGCTGAGGTCGCGGCGGAGGGATTCGACCAGCTGCGCTTCGGCCGCGGGGTTGCGCGGCAGCGGATCCCGGACGGTGGTGTCGCGGCCGAGGCCGGCGGCCAGATCCCGGTACCAGCCGGAGATCTGGCCCGCGGCGCTCAGCAGGACGAGTCCGGCCTCGGCCCGGTTCGGCTCACTGTCCAGCTCGCCGGCACGCCGCCACAGGCCAAGGACCGCGTCCGCCGCGAGGCGCAGCCCCACGATACCGGTGACCAGGGTGGTCATATCGGCCAGGGGCACCGGTTTGGCGCCGCGTTCGGCCAGATAGCTGCGGAACGCGTCGTCGAGCCTGCGCGCGGCGGCGGCCGCCTCGACGCCCTCCCGCAGCGCGACTTCGTCCGACGCGGGCGCGGTGCCGCACTGACCGATGGCGTACTGCACCGCGCCCGCCAGGTACCGGGCGCTGTCCGTGTACGCCTCGGCGAGCGCCCGGTCGACGGCCGCCGTGGCGCCGCGCGGCCAGAAGAACAGGCCCACCAGCACGCTCACCGCGCAGCCGATGGCGATGTCCTGGATCCGCAGCAGCACGATGTGCCAGTCGGGATCATGGCCGATGTTGAACAGGATGACGAGGGTGACGGTGAATGACGCCTGACCTGCGGCGAAGGAGATGGCGGCGGGGGCGATGCCGGCGAGGAAACACGGCTAGGGGCAGCAGGAACCAGAGCGCCGTGCCGTGGTGTCCGATGAGTTGCAGCAGCCCGGTGCCGATGACCGAACCGGCGAGGGTGCCGCCCACCGCGCGGACCGCGTTCTGCCCGGTGTTGAGGGCGTTCGAGCGCAGCACCGACAGGGTTCCCAGGAGCACCCAGAACGAGTGCTGGACGCTGGTCACGTTGGCGAGGCCGACAGCGATACCCAGGCCGAGTGCTCCCCGCAGACTGTTGTGCAGCCAGACCGACTGCGGCTGAAGGTGGGCGGCGGCCCGCTCGCACGCCGCCGCCAGCGGTTGGGTCACGGCACCGGGCTCCCGGCCCAGCAGGCGTTCGGACCAGCCGCGGCGTTCGGCGGCCGCGGACAGGTCCACGTTGTCCGCGATCTGCAGCGTCGCGAAGCCGAGCTCCTGCGCGCGGAACGAAAGGTCCAGTGCGCCGATGACCGGGTGCACCTGTGAGGGGGTGCCGGCTCCGCCCCGGCCCACGGGCAGTCTGGTGGTGGCGTTGTGCTCCATGTCCGCCATGGCCCTGCGCAGGTGCTCCGAGGCGGCGTGCAGGTTGTCCGGCGAGCCGCGCGGGGCGTCGAGCAGCGTGGCCACCTCATCGAGTACGGCCGCGGCGGCCCGCCGTACGAACTGGGCGTCGATGTCGCAGGCCGGGTGACCGTCGAGAGGGGGCGCGCTGTCGGCCAGGATGCTGCTGAGCCAGGTCAGTTCGTCGACCAGGCGGACGAGGGCGCGCGAGCCGGTGGACAGGCCGGTGGGGCGGTAGGGGGTGGCGTCGAAGGCGGTGCGCAGCTCGGCCGCCGCGGCGGCGGCCTCGTCGGCTCTGGTACGGCACTGGACGGTGCTCGGCGCGCCGGGCCCGCCCCCCAGGATTGACGCGTCGGTGCGCAGCTGCTCGGCGGCCGCACGACAGACCCGGGCGGCGGGTGCGCTGAGGGGGTCCGTGGTGGGACGGGGCCACAGCAGGGTGATCGCGAGCATGGCGGCGGCTGCCGCGAGGCCCGCTCCCGCTAGCCGCTCGGGAAGCTCAGCGAACGGGACGGGTGAGGTCACCGGGAGGATGAAGGCCAGCAGCAGCGCGGTCGAGGCGCCCGCGAGGACGGAGCTGACCACGCCGGAGAACAGCACCAGGAAACCGATGACCACCATGGCGGCGACCGCGAGCCAGGTCTCGTCGGCCACGAGCGTACCGAGACAGATCAGGACGGCCCACGCCACCGCGAGGCCGAGGTGGGCGCGGAGCCGCTGCACCATCGGACCGGTGAAATCCACGAGCAGCAGCATCGAGAACGCACCGAACGCGGCAAAGGTCGCCATCGTCGCTGAGCCGATGACCTGGCCACACAGGGCGAACAGAGCGGGCATGACGATCGCGGTCCGCCCGGCACGCCGTGTCGCCGCCAGCTCGGGATCGTGGTCGCGCAGCCACGAGACCGCCGACCGGAGACGGATTGGGCTGGATGTCCGCACGTGCCCGCCCACCTCCTTCGACAGGGCCTCCGCCCCACCGAGTCTGACGCCTCTCCCCAAGTGACGTCACCCGAACGCGACCTCCGTCGGTGCCGAGAGCTTGGGCGAGGGCGGGCAGGCTGCGCAGATGCTCGTGCTCGGCCTCCTCCAGCAGGAGGGCGTAGGCCAGCGAGTCGACCACGGACGGGCTGGGCCGGGTCTCCTTGCCGCGCTCCAGGCGCACATTGAAGTCCATGTTCATGCGTTTCAGTCGGCCCCTGGGTTTGGAACCCGAGGCTATTTCCCTGTGGCTCCCTTGGAATTGCGCAGTGATCTGAACGCGGCCCGCATTCGCACCGTGTGCGCGGCGGCGCTGACCGTCACCGGGCTCGCGGCCCTGGTCCCGCGGCGGCGTCCTGCTCCGCCGTCGCTGCAAGCCGTCGCACGGTGCCCATGCAATCCACCGGCGCTCCTCCTTCTCTCGCGGAGACCACCGGCACCGAGGAGGCGCTCAAGGCGCCGGGTTCCGTGCTTGACCGGAGTGAGCGGTCAGCGAGCGAACGCCTCGTTCAGGCGGACGCTGTAGCCGTCTTCTTCCATCAGGACGACGGTGACGCCGAAGGGGGAGGGGTGGTCCAGCTCGAGCGGGATGAAGGAGTAGTTGACCGCGGCCTGGACGGGAAGGAGCAGTTCGCCGCCCGGCCGCGGCTCGATGGCGGGCTGCCATTCCGGCTCGACCGAGTCCCTGCCGTCGGGGGAGTGGGCCGGGAGCCGCTCGGTGTAGGGGAACTGATGGAGCACATGGCCGTCCTTGGTGGCGTGCACCATGTTCAGACACGGCACCGGGCCGGTGATCGGCAACTGGCAGGCGGTGGCGACGTCGCGGGTCTCCCAGGCGAGAACGACTTCGTCGGCGCCTGCCGCCGCGGCGATGTTGGCGAGTTCGGCGATGCCGGTGAGCGCGTCCTCGCCGGGCTCGGTCGGCCGAACCCAGATCAGGCCGACCAACTCGCCACGTACCAGAGGCATGATGACCGGCCGAGGCACGGTGCCCCCGCCGAGCTCCGCGGCGTACGCGCTCTTCATCGACTCCACCAGCGCGTCCCACGTCTGCGTTTCCATGAACTCGCCCTCACTGCCGGCCCGTTTCCGATCAGGCTGACCCTGCCATGCCGACCGTGCCTCCGCCAGCGGCCCGGACCGGTCAGGCAGGCGCGCCGGCCAGGACTTCCACCTTGCCGGTGTCGAGCGAGTAGTAGGCGCCGACCACGGCGAGGGCGCCCTTCCCCACGAGGGGGGCCAGGTCCTGATTGGAGCGCAGGTCGGCAGCGGTCAGCGTGACCTGTGCGCGGGCCATGGACTGCACCGGGTCGGCACCACCCGCGTGGACCGCCTGCTCGTACGCCGGACGCAAGGCCTTGGCGATCGCCTCCAGATTGCCGGGCAGCGGTTTGCCGTCACGGATGGACTTGTACGCCGCCTCGACGGCGCCGCAACGTTGATGCCCGAGGACCACGATGAGCGGAGTGCCGCTCGTCATGGGCCCGTACTCGACGGAACCCGTGACCACCGGGCCGACGGCCGCTCCGCCCGTGCGCATCACGTACAGGTCACCCAGCCCGGTGTCGAAGAGGAGTTCGGGCGGTACCCGGGAGTCGATGCACGACAGGATCGACCCGAAAGGTTCCTGCTTCTGGGCCACGAACTGGCGACGGTTCGGATCCCGGTCGGGATGTCGAAGGTCGCCGCTCACCCAGCGTTCGTTGCCCTCCATCAGTCTGGTGAACGCCGCGGCGGGCGTGGTCGGCCGCTCTTCGGGCGAAGCGCTGGTCACCGCCGGGGCGGCGCTCGTCGGTGAGCATCCCGCAAGTGTGACCGTGGCGGACGCGAGGCCGCCGATGAGAAGAACTCTGCGATCCGGCTGTCCCGCTCTGTCCATCGGCCCTGACCCTTCAGTCCGCCGTGACGTCTCAGTACGTCTTGACCAGGGGCGATTGTGTGGTGCGAGGGCGGGACCGGACGGCAGGCACAAGCGGGCGTGGGGCGCTTTGCCACCGATGGCCCACAGAATCCAGTACTGAGCACGTATGGGACGGCGTCAGCGCTTGCGTGAGGATGTACGTATGACACCTCGACGCACTGGCGAGATCGCGTTCCACCATCTGGTGAAGGGTCTATCCTGCGGCGTGCGGGTCGAGACCGCGACGGTCGTCAGGGACCAGGAAACCTGGAACGGCCTGTGGCGGATCGTCACATCTGACAGGTCCTCTCCGTCGGAGCCGCCCGCCGGGGACTGGGCGTCGCGGATGGTGGTGTTCGTGGGGGTCGGCACCCGCAACACGGGCGGCTATCAAGTGGAGATCACGCGCCTGTACGAGGAGGACGATGCCATCCGCGTGTATGTGCGGGAGACCTGCCCGGGTCCCCGGGCAGTGGTCACGTGCGCCTTGACGCACCCGTTTCACGCGGTGGCTTCGGCCCGTCGACCCGACCACGTGGTCTTCGACTTCCGCATGGAGATCGTGACCAGAGAGTGAGCGGGCCAACCCTCCGGGCGGGAGTGGCCGGGTTCACATGGCATAACGGGGGCGTCACCGACAGCATGGTCCTCGTCACCGGCAGGCCGAAGGGATCCAGGATGTTCCGCAAGGTGCTGGTCGCCAACCGCGGCGAGATTGCGATTCGCGCGTTCCGCGCAGGATATGAACTGGGCGCGCGAACCGTGGCCGTCTTCCCCCACGAGGACCGCAACTCGTTGCACCGGCTGAAGGCCGACGAGGCCTACGAGATCGGCGAGCCGGGGCACCCGGTGCGGGCCTATCTCTCCGTGGAGGAGGTCGTCCGTGCCGCACGCAAGGCGGGCGCGGACGCCGTCTACCCGGGCTACGGGTTCCTGTCCGAGAACCCGGAACTGGCGCGCGCCTGCGAAGAGGCGGGCATCACGTTCGTCGGCCCGGACGCCGCGACTTTGGAGCTGACGGGGAACAAGGCCCGCGCGGTGGCGGCCGCCCGGGCGGCCGGAGTGCCGGTCCTCGGCTCCTCGGCGCCCTCCAACGACATCGACGAACTGGTCCGTGCCGCCGACGACGTCGGTTTTCCCGTGTTCGTCAAGGCGGTCGCGGGCGGCGGAGGGCGCGGCATGCGGCGGGTCGAGGACCCGGCCGCGCTGCGTGAGTCCATCGAGGCGGCCTCCCGTGAGGCGGCGTCGGCGTTCGGCGACCCCACCGTCTTCCTCGAGAAGGCCGTCGTCGATCCGCGCCACATCGAGGTGCAGATCCTCGCCGACGGGCAGGGCAACGTCATGCACCTGTTCGAGCGGGACTGCTCGGTGCAGCGGCGCCACCAGAAGGTGATCGAGCTGGCGCCCGCGCCCAACCTCGATCCGGCGCTGCGGGACCGGATGTGCGCCGACGCGGTGCGCTTCGCCCGCGAGATCGGCTACCGCAACGCGGGTACCGTGGAGTTCCTGCTCGACCGGGACGGCAACCACGTCTTCATCGAGATGAACCCGCGCATCCAGGTGGAACACACGGTGACGGAGGAGGTCACCGACGTCGACCTGGTGCAGTCCCAGCTGCGCATCGCCGCCGGCGAGTCGCTGGCGGATCTCGGGCTCTCCCAGGAGACGGTCACCCTGCGCGGTGCCGCTCTCCAGTGCCGTATCACCACCGAGGATCCCGCCAACGGCTTCCGCCCGGACACCGGCCGGATCAGCGCCTACCGTTCGCCGGGCGGCTCCGGCATCCGTCTGGACGGCGGCACCACCCACGCCGGTACGGAGATCAGCGCGCACTTCGACTCGATGCTTGTCAAGCTCACCTGCCGGGGCCGGGACTTCAAAGCCGCGATCGGCCGGGCCCGGCGTGCGGTGGCCGAGTTCCGCATCCGCGGCGTCGCCACGAACATTCCGTTCCTCCAAGCCGTACTGGATGACCCCGACTTCCAGGCCGGACGGGTCACGACGTCGTTCATCGAACAGCGGCCGCACCTGCTCACCGCCCGCCACTCCGCCGACCGTGGCACCAAGCTGCTCACCTACCTCGCCGACGTCACGGTGAACAAGCCCCACGGCGAACGCCCCGAGCTGATCGACCCGGTCACCAAGCTGCCGCCGCTGCCCGCGGGCGAGCCACCCGCGGGTTCCCGGCAGCGCCTCGTCGAACTCGGCCCGGAAGGCTTCGCCCGCCGGCTGCGCGAGTCCCCGACCATCGGCGTCACCGACACCACCTTCCGCGACGCCCACCAGTCCCTGCTCGCCACCCGGGTGCGCACCAAGGACCTCCTCGCCGTCGCCCCGACCGTGGCCCGGACCCTGCCCGAGCTGCTGTCCCTGGAATGCTGGGGCGGCGCCACCTACGACGTCGCCCTGCGCTTCCTCGCCGAGGACCCTTGGGAACGCCTGGCGGCCCTGCGGGAGGCCGTGCCCAACATCTGCCTCCAGATGCTGCTGCGCGGCCGCAACACCGTGGGCTACACGCCGTACCCGACCGAGGTGACCGACGCCTTCGTCCAGGAGGCCGCGGCCACCGGCATCGACATCTTCCGCATCTTCGACGCGCTCAACGACGTCGGCCAGATGCGGCCGGCCATCGACGCCGTACGGGAGACCGGGACGGCGATCGCCGAGGTCGCCCTGTGTTACACCTCCGACCTGTCCGACCCGTCGGAGCGGCTCTACACCCTGGACTACTACCTCCGTCTCGCCGAGCAGATCGTGGACGCGGGCGCGCACGTCCTGGCCGTCAAGGACATGGCCGGTCTGCTGCGGGCACCCGCGGCGGCCACGCTCGTGTCGGCGCTGCGCCGCGAGTTCGACCTGCCGGTGCACCTGCACACCCACGACACCGCGGGCGGTCAGCTCGCCACCTACCTCGCCGCGATCCAGGCCGGTGCCGACGCGGTGGATGGCGCGGTCGCCTCCATGGCGGGCACCACCTCACAGCCGTCGCTGTCGGCGATCGTCGCCGCCACCGACCACTCCGACCGCCCCACCGGCCTGGACCTGGGAGCCGTCGGTGACCTGGAGCCGTACTGGGAGAGCGTCCGAAGGATCTACGCGCCCTTCGAGGCGGGGCTGGCCTCGCCGACCGGACGCGTCTACCACCACGAGATCCCCGGCGGCCAGCTGTCCAACCTGCGCACCCAGGCGGTCGCCCTCGGCCTCGGCGACCGCTTCGAGGACATCGAGGCGATGTACGAGGCGGCCGACCGAATCCTGGGCCGCCTGGTCAAGGTCACCCCGTCGTCCAAGGTGGTCGGCGACCTCGCCCTGCATCTGGTCGGTGCCGGGGTGCGGCCCGAGGACTTCGAGGAGACACCTGACAGGTTCGACATCCCCGACTCCGTCATCGGCTTCCTGCGCGGCGAACTGGGGACCCCGCCCGGCGGCTGGCCGGAGCCGTTCCGCACCAAGGCGCTCCAGGGCCGCGCGGCGGCCAAGCCCGTGCAGGAGCTGACCGCCGAGGACCGTACGGGCCTGGAGAAGTCCCGGCGCTCGACCCTCAACCGGCTGCTGTTCCCCGGGCCGACGCGCGACTTCGAGACCCGCCGCCAGGCCTACGGCGACACCAGCGTGCTGGACAGCAAGGACTTCTTCTACGGGCTGCGCCCCGCCAAGGAGTACGCCGTCGACCTCGAGCCCGGCGTGCGGCTTCTCATCGAGCTCCAGGCCATCGGCGAGGCGGACGAACGCGGTATGCGCACCGTGATGTCCTCCCTGAACGGTCAACTGCGGCCGATCCAGGTCCGTGACAACGCGGCCGCTTCCGACGTACCGGTGACAGAGAAGGCCGACCGCGCCAACCCCGGGCACGTGGCGGCGCCGTTCGCCGGTGTGGTGACGCTTGGGGTCGCCGAGGGAGACGAGGTGGAGGCCGGTGCGACCGTGGCCACCATCGAGGCGATGAAGATGGAAGCCTCGATCACCGCCCCGAAGGCCGGCCGGGTGACCAGGCTGGCCATCAACCGGATTCAGCAGGTGGAAGGCGGCGACCTGCTCATCGAGGTCGGCTGAGGTTCGTGTCACGGCCCACGCGTGCACCGAGCACGCGTGGGACGTCAGAACCGACTCGCAGCCGCCCCGCCCGAGCTTCGGCAGGTGAACGGCCCGTCATCGACCGGGGTGTGACGGTGTCTCACCCGGATCTCCAGCACGCCTGCCGTACACACGAGGAAAACCGGCAGGGCGGGTTGTGGGAGCTCACGGCATGATGCCTCGGGTGGACCCGATGAATGAAACACCGGACCGGCCCCGAACGGGGTGGGGAGTACTCACCCAAAGGGATTTCCGCCTGCTCTGGGTAGGCGAATCCGTGAGCGGGTTGGGCAACAGCGTCACCGCCGTGGCCTTGCCGCTGATCGCGGTCGAGGTGTTGGACGCCGACTCCACCGCCGTCGGTCTTCTTGCGGCGGCGGTGTGGCTGCCCTGGCTGCTGGTGGGTCTGCCCGTGGGCGCATGGGTGGACCGGATACGCAAACGGCCACTGATGATGGCCTGTGATCTGGTGGCCGGCGCGGCGCTGTTGAGCATTCCGTCGGCGGTGTGGCTCGACGCGCTCACCCTTCAGCACATGGTCGTCGTCGCGCTGATCTGCGGTGCCGCGGCGGTGTGCTTCGACACCGCCTACCACTCGTACATCCGGATCGTGCTCGACGGCCGTGACCTCTTGGAAGGCAACGCCAAACTGCAGGGCAGCGAGTCCGCCGTCCGGGTCGCGGGGCCGGGGGTGGCGGGGCTGCTCGCCCAGGCGTTCGGCGCGGTCACCGGGCTCCTGGCCGACGCGGTGACGTTCCTGATCTCCGCGGTCTGCCTGAAGCGGATCGAGGTGGTCGAGCCGGACCGTGCTCCCGACGAGGAACGCGCCCCACTCCGACGGCAGATCATCGAAGGGCTCCGGTTCGTGGGCCGGGACCCGTACTTGCGTCCCATGGTCACCTGGGGCGCCGCGATCAACATGGCGCTGATGGGTTACCAGGCGGTCCAGGTCGTGTTCCTGGTTCGCACCGTCGGGCTGAACCCGGCCTTGGTCGGGATGCTGCTGACCAGCGGCAGTGTCGGTGGCATCGTGGGCGCCCTGATGGCCAGCAGGTTCAGCCGGCGGTTCGGCAGCGCGCGCGGGCTGCTTCTCCTCCAGGCCGTCACCGCGCCCTTCGCGCTGCTGATGCCGATGACTACGACGGGGCCGGGACTACTGCTGTTCGCGATGGGCGGCTTCCTCGTCGGAATCGGGATCTCGGTGGCCAATATCGTGGTCGGCAGCTTCCGGCAGACCTACTGCCCGCCGCACATGCTCGGCCGGGTCGTGGCGACGGCCATGATGATCAACCACAGCACCATTCCTGTCGGGTCCCTGCTCGGCGGCGTGCTCGGCGACACGGTCGGGTACCGGCCGGCCATGTGGATCATGACGGGTCTCGTCGCGCCCTGCTGGCTCATCCTCGTGATGAGCCCGATGCGCCGCGAACGCGACCTGCCGGGGACCTACGAGCTGGAACAGGCGCACGCCGAGGGGTGATCCCAGCGCTTTGGCCGAGCGCATCCACCGCGTCGCCTGGCGGGGGAGGAGTTGTCCCGGCGCCGGCCGGGACCACCCGGGTCAGGAGAAGAACCGAGACCCATCCCCATACCGGACAGGAACCGGGTGGCCGCCCCGAAGCGACACGGTCGACATCAGCCGGTCTTGCGAGCCACGCCCCCGTAGAAGCCGATCTCGTCGGACCTTGCCGGGGGCGTGGCGTCCGGGCGCCAGAACGGGACCTGGGCCAGGCCGGGCTCGACCAGTTCGAAGCCGTCGAAGAACCGCTCGACCTCGATGCGGGTCCGCAGGTTCAGCGTCGCGGTGGCGTTGTTGTAGACGGCTTGGGCTTCGCTGCGGTCGGCGAAGTCGCCCGTGGCGTGCGAGAGCACAAGGAAGCTGCCGGCCGGCAGCGCGTCGCGAAGGGTGGCGACGGCCTGCTCGGGCTTCTCCGCGTCGGTGATGAAGTGGAGGATGGCGACGAGGAGCAGGGCGACCGGTTCGTCGAAGTCGATGACCCGGCGGACGTCCGGGTGGTCGATGATGGCCCGAGGGTCGCGCAGGTCGGCCAGTACGATGCTGGTCGCGCCGGAGCGGCTGAGCAGTGCGTCGCCGTGCGCCTTCACGATCGGGTCGTTGTCGACATACGCGACGCGCACGTCCGGGGCCACCTGCTGGGCGGTCTCGTGCACGTTCGGGGCGGTGGGCAGCCCGGTACCGACGTCGAGGATCTGACGGACGCCGCTGCTGACGACGTAACGGATGGCGCGTTGCAGGAAGGCGCGGTTGGCCTGCACACCGATCCGCACCTCGGGCGCCGCGGAAGCGAGTTGGTCGCCGGCCCGTTGGTCGACCTCGTAGTTGTCCTTGCCGCCCAGCAGGTAGTCGTAGATCCGCGCAGGGTGCGGCCTGCTGGTGTCTATCTCCGCGGTGCGGAAGTCGTCCTGCCTCACGCTGCGCTCCTTTCGACGACCGCCCCGACGACCTTGCCCACGAGCGGCTGACGACAGCTTCCCATATCAACTGCCCTGCGTATGACCGCAGTTACTGGTACGAGCGACGCGGTCACGCTCGGTGCGCTCAGGGGGTCGCCGTGATCGGCGAGTGCGTCGGGTGCCGGTTCGGTGCCCGTCGACACACGGCCCCACCCGGCATGGCAGAGTCATGTCATGCCTCTTTCGATGTCTGGTCGGCGCGGTAGCGCAACGATGACGGGGCTGGTCCTTGCCGCCGTCCTGTGTCTCAACGGCTGCGGCGAGCAGCACGCCACGGACTCGTCGGCCGGAGCCGCCACGAGCTCACCTCGGAGCGCCGCTTCGGGCGCGTCGGGAGCCTCGCCGTACGTGGAACCGGGGGCCGGCGACGGTGCTCCTCACTACAACGAGAACAACGGCTACCGCCGCCCGGGAGACATGTCTCCCGCCAGTGCACTGGACGCGGCGAAGGAAGCCGATCGCATCAGGCCGGTTCTGAAGCGGCTGTGGGAGCAGAAGAAGTGGGACCCCGTGACGGTGCGTGCGGCACTGCTCCCGCTCGGCTACGAGGAGGAGCGGACCGGGGCGAAGGGGGAACCGCTCGACGGGACCCTGACCGTCCGGGCGATGTTCTCGCGCTACACGGACGGTCACGAAGTCACGCCCGAGGGAGCGTTGGTCGGCCTTCGCGTCCATGACGACGCCTGTGTCACGGCGTTTGTGCAGAAGTCCAACTACGGGGTGACGACCAACGGCCCGTACTTGGAGACCGGATGCTTCGAGCCGCCCTACGGCCACTGAGCATCCCGGCGGGAGCACGGCCGACAGGTCTTGGCTGACCGAGAGCGCCACCACGGTCACGGTCCGACCGCACTCTTCGGTGACCGTCCCGGTCACCCTGAGTGCCGGCCCATGTCCTCCGCCCGTCGCACCCGCCGTCGCCCGCGCCGCGTAGGCGCAAGCGCGGGAGAATCGGAGGGTGAGGTTCCGTGACAGCCGGGCAATCTCCTGGCGAGGGCGGGCCGTATATATGGGTATGTCGAGATTGCGGTTCCCCGTGGGCCGTCTCCCGGACGAGGCTCTGCTGTCCGGGCTGGCCACCGGCGACCCGGAGCTGGCCGTCACCTTCGTACGGAGGTTCCAGCACACGGTCTTCGGCGTCGCGGTCGCCGTCACCGGGGACACACAGCTCGCCGAGGACATCGCCCAGCAGACCTTCGAACGTGCCTGGCGGCACGCGCAGATCTACGACGCGCGGCGCGGTTCGGTGAAGACCTGGCTGACGACGATCGCGCACAACCTCGCCATCGACGCCGTGCGCGCGCGGCGGCCGGAACCGGTGGCGCCGGAGGACCTCGACGCGATCCTGGGAGTCATCAGTGACACCCCCGAACAGCACGTCCTGGCCGACGAGGCGTCCTCCCAGCTGCGGGCGGCGGTGGCGGAACTGCCCCGCGAACAGGGCCGCGCGCTGGTGATGGCGAGCATCTACGGCATGACGGCCCAGCAGGTTGCCGACTGGGAGAACATCCCCCTGGGCACCGCGAAGACGCGCATCAGGACCGCGATGGGGAAGCTGCGCACCACGCTCGCGTCCCCGAAGCGAGGCGACCATGTCCACTGACACGACCTGCGAGAAGCTGCGGGAGATCGGCGCCGAACTCGCCCTCGGCATACTGCCGGGACGCGAGCGGGCCGCAGCGGTCGCCCACCTCGACCGATGCGCGGACTGCCGTGAATACGTCGAGCAGCTGACACTCGTCGGCGACGGGCTGATCGGACTGCTGCCGGGCTGTGAGCCGCCGGTCGGCTTCGAGACCCGGGTGGCGCAGGCGCTGACCCAGGCGACGCCGCCCCAGGACGGCCGGGCGCGCGTCCACGGGTCGGGCGCCCGGCGCAGGGGTTTCGGTAAGCGGCTTCGGCTCCGGCTCGCCTCCGCGGTGGCCGCGCTCGTCCTCGCCGTCGGATTCGGCGGCTGGGCGGTCGGAACGGCGATCGAGAACGTGGTCGCCGGCGCCTCCCGGTCCACCGGCGAGGAGGCCGAGATGCTGCATGGCGATCTGACCTCGGCCGCGGTCCCCAGGCAGTCGGCCGGCGAGGTGTACGCCCATGTGGGCTCCCCGGGCTGGATGTACATGACCGTCGACTTCACCGGTGCGCACACCCGGTACAGCGGCATGGTCTCCTGTCTGCTGGAGCGGCGCGACGGCGGCACGGTCCGGGTGGGCACCTTCACCCTGCACGAGGGCAGCGGGTTCTGGGGCGGCCCGACACCCGTCGACCCCGCGGCCCTGTCCGGCGCCCGGTTGACGTCGCCCGACGGCACCGTGCTCGCCACCGCCGACCTCATGACGGGCGGGGAAACGTAGCGACGTCTCCGGTTCCCGGTTCCCTTGTCGAGGGCGTGCGGGGGCCGTACCCCGGGAGGATCGCGCCGAGCGACGCGGCCAGTTCGGTGACCGTCGGCCGGGTCGACGGGTCCATCTCCAGGCAACTGTCGACGGCCGACGCGAGTGCGCGGGGCAGCCGCCGCCGCGAGCCGACCGGCGGTGCGGTCACCTCCAGCTGTGGACACCAGTGGTGATCTCCGTCGTCCGTGCTCTCCGCGATCCCGCGGGGGTCGAAGGGCACGTCGCCGCTCGCCACCTCGTACAACGTGATGCCGACGCCCCACACGTCGGCAGCGGCTGTCAGCGGGCCGCCGCGCGCCTGCTCCGGCGCGAGGTAGCGGAACGTACCCAATCCGGCCGGTGCGCGCCCGGGCGGCCGCGCCACGCTGAGGTCGAGTACCTTCGCATGGCCGCAGTCCACCACCACGTTGGACGGTTTGAGGTCCAGGTGCAGCAGGCCTCGGCCATGCAGGTAGTGGACCGCGGAGCACAGTTGCACGCCGAGGAGGGCCACGTCGTCGGCCGCCGGTCGCCGTCGCAGCCGGTGGACGAGATGGGAGAGCGTCTCCCCGGTCAGCGTCTCCAGGACGACGAGCGGCTCCGGCCACTCCAGGGTCTCGTACGCGCGCACCAGGTGCGGATGGCTGAAGGCGCACAGCCACCTGCCCTCCCGCAGCAGCCGGGCACGCGGTCGAGCCTCGTCGCGGCGGTCAGGACGGACGACCTTGACGACACACCGGCAGGCCCGCTCGTCGCTCCAGGCGTCGTACAGGTCCAGCCATCCCGTGCGCATGAGGTGCCGCAGGATCTCGTAGCCCGGCGCCGGACGGGTGCCAGGGGTAAGGGGCGGGGCAGCCGGTTCCCCAGCCGCGGGTGCCCGCACCTGAGTGCGCACCCCGGTCACGACGGCACCGTCCCCGGCAGCGGGCCGGCCGCCCGGGCGGGGCCGGGTACGGCGTGCAGACGGTGCAGACCGGCGTACGTACCGCCGCGCCCGAGCAGGTCGTCGTGCGTCCCGGTCTCCAGGACCCGCCCGTGGTCGAGCACCACGATCCGCGTGGCGTCGCGGACGGTGAGCAGGTTGTGCGAGATGACCACGGTCGTCCGCCCGGCCATCAGACGGCGCAGCGGGTCCATGACGCGCAGGCCCGACCGGGCGTCGAGGCCGGTGGTCGGTTCGTCCAGCAGCAGCACGGGTGCGTCCCTGATCATCGCGCGCGCGATCGCGAGGCGTTGGCGCTGTCCGCCGGACAGCGTCCGGCCGCGCTGGCCGACCATCGTGTCGTAGCCGTCGGGAAGCAGCCGGATGAAGTCGTCGGCGTCGGCGGCGCGGGCCGCCGCGACGATCTCCGCATCCGTCGCGCCGGGCCGGCCGTAGGCGATGTTCTCCCGCACCGTGCCGTGGAAGACCAGCGTCTCCTGCAGGACCACCGCGAGGCTCTCCCGCACGTCGGACAGGGCCAGCTCCCGCAGGTCGGTCCCGTCGAGCCGGACCGCGCCCCGGTCGGGGTCGTAGAACCGCAACTGCAGCTTGGCGACTGTGGACTTGCCCGCGCCGCTGGCCCCGACCAGCGCCAGGGTCTCGCCCGGGGAGACGTGGAACGACACCTCCGACAGCGCCAAGGCCGACGTGCCGGGGTAGCGGAAGGACACGCCGTCGAACTCGACCTCGCCCCGGGCCCGGCCGATCCGGTGGGCGTCAGCGGCCTCGACGACCTGGGGGCGCTGGTCCAGCAACTCGATGATCCGTTCCGCGGAGGCCGAGGCGGCGTAGAAGGTGTTGCCGAGGCGGGACAGGTCGTGGATCGGGCTGTAGAGCCTGCCGATCAGGGCCAGGAAGACCAGCAGTCCACCCAGTGTGAGCTGGCCCTGAGCCAGTTTCCAGGTGCCGAGGCCCATGACGGCGAGGCCACCGGACACCTCGATGAGCTCGACCACGGGCCGGTAGACGGCACGGACGCGCGCCGTGGTCATCGAGGCCTGGAACTTGCCGACGTTCTCACGCTCGAAGCGGCGCTCCTCCCAGCTCTGCCGGTTGTACGCCTGGACCAGGGCTACGTTCCCCAGTGACTCCTCGGTGACGGCGCTGAGCGAGCCGCTGCGGCGCCTGCGCTCTCGGGACGCCTCCCTGACCAGCCGGGAGAAGTGCCGGGCGGCGCGCCAGAACAGCGGCACGATGACAAGTGAGAGGAGGGTCAGGTCCCAGCGGAAGTAGAACAGCAGCCCGAGGAAGATGCCCAGCCGGATCATGTCGTAGAGGGCGTCCGCCACACCGGAGAGCAGGAACGTCTCGACGGCGTCGACGTCACCCGTGACGCGCGACAGCACGTCGCCGAGCCGCCGCCGCTCGAAGAACCCGAGCGAGAGCTGCTGGACGTGCCGGAACACGTCGGCGCGCAGGGCCAGCAGGAAGCTTTCGCCGACCCACGTGGCCGTCATGTCGTCGGCGAACCCCAGAACGCCGGAGGCGAGGACGAGTCCCAGGTAGACCGGTGCGATCCAGAGGAACGGTCGCAGGTCCCGCGGGACCAGCACGTCGTCCACCACGATTTTGAAGAGCCACAGTTCGGCCGCGTCGACCAGGGGACCGGCGAGACTGAACAGCACGAGCGGCACGAGCCAGCGCCTTCGGCCACGGGTGTAGGGCCAAAAGCGCCGGAACACCTCGCGCGGCGGCACCTGCGGCGCGGCCGTCACCAGGGGCGCGGACTCCTCGCCCACCGACAGCAGCCGCCCCAGAACATGGCTCGGGACACGCTTCATCGCATGCGTCCGTCATCCGTCCGTTCCTCGTCCGTCCGTGGACCCTCGCTCGGACGAGGAGGCGGACCGGCGCCGGTCGGTCCTCCGGTCGCCGGTCCGCTCCGGCTTTCACTTGTCGTGACCGGACCGGTGGTCCTCGTTGTCGGAATGACGGCGGTGATGCCTGTTCATCGAGTGCTCGTCATGACCCGAGGTGTCGTCCCTCCCGTGGTCGTGGTCGTGGTCACCGTGTCTGGCAGGGAAGAGATCACTGAAGATGGCCATGGCATTCCTCCCGCTGGGATGTGCCTTGTATCGGATACGGCCCCGAGTGTCGTTTGGATGCCTTATTGAAGTAAATAGATGGTTTTGTTCCACCGCATTTCCCGCGCCACGTCAGTTCGTCAGTCCGTCGATCCGTCCGTCGATCCGTCTGTCGAGCCGTCGCTCGCGGCGTTGGCGTAGCGGCGGGCCAAGTGCGCGAAGGCGTCCTTGAGTTCGGTCGGCCCGACGACCTTCATATCAGCGTCGAACCTTCCGAGAGCGGCGGCCAGGCCGGGCCATGACCACGAGCCCAGGACGAGGCGACACCGGTCCGGGCCGAGTTCCTCGACGATTCCCTCTCGGGTGTGGCGCAGGACGACGGCAGCGGGGAGATCGAGGATCACCTCGCCTCGGCAGGGCCAGCCGCCGGAGCCGTCCGAGCCCTGGAACCTGCTGGTCACGAAGGCGGCCACGGTCCCTCCGGGCAGTTCACGCGGGGTGAAGCGGGGGCCCGTGGGGGTGCGCGGGGTGATCCGGTCGACACGGAAGGTGCGCCAGTCGTCGCGATCGAGGTCCCAGGCGACGAGATACCAGCGCCCGCTCCAGGTGACGAGGTGGTGGGGCTGCACCCGGCGCGGCGGAACCTCGGAGGGGTCGCCGTCGCCGGTTCCCGCCGGGGACGCGGGGGCGTAGTCGAAACGCAGCACTTCGCGGGCGTGGACGGCGGCGCCGAGCGTCATGAGCACGCCGCTGTCGACCTGTCGGTTCGGCCGGGTCACGGGCTGCTCGACGGCGGTGACCCGGAGGGTTTCGATACGGCGACGCAGTCGTGCGGGCATGACCTGTCGGACGGTGTTCAACGCGCGCGCCGCCGCTTCCTCGATGCCGGCACCGGTGGTGGTGGCGATCTGGAGCGCGACGGCGAGGGCGACGGCCTGGTCGTCGTCGAACAGCAACGGCGGCAGTTGGGTGCCGGCGTCGAGCCGGTACCCCCCGTCGGGTCCTTTGGTGGCCACGATGGGGTAGCCGAGCTCACGAAGGCGGTCGACATCGCGGCGTACGGTGCGCGGGCTGACGTCCAACCGGTCGGCCAGCAGCGCCCCCGGCCAGTCCCGGCGCGCTTGGAGCAGCGAGAGCAGCGACAGCAGCCGCGCTGAGGTCTTCTGCATGACTCGCATGGTGCCCCGAGAAGCGGTCACAACCTGTCCGCTTCTCCTGCGACTGTTCTCCGTGCCGGACAACAGCGACGGCCGACCGGACAACGACGAACAGAAGGACCCGATCACCGTGACCGCCACGACCACGCCCTCCCCACTCGACGACGAGCGGGCCGACCTGCTCGCCCAACTCGCCACCGCGCGAGCCGCCCTGACCAACACGACGCGCGGGCTCAGCGACGAGCAGGCCGGCGAGCACCCGACCGTCAGCGCGCTGTGCCTGGGCGGCCTCATCAAGCACGTCGCGTCCATCGAGGAAGGATGGATGCGCTTCGCGGTCGACGGCCCGTCGGCGTTGCGCTACGACCTGCCCGACGGTGTCACCTGGGCCGATCTCACGGCCGGTACCGCACGCGAGTTCCCGCAGTGGGCGATCGACCACCAGAACGACTTCCGGATGCTGCCCGGCGAGACGCTGGCCGGGATCGTCGAGCGCTACGAGCAGGTCGCCGCCCGGAGCGAGAAGGTCATCGCCTCCGTGCCCGACCTGTCGACGACGCATCCGCTGCCGGAGGCGCCCTGGAACGAGCCGGGGGCGGTACGCAGCGTGCGCCGGGTGCTGATGCACGTCATCGCCGAGACCGCCCAGCACGCCGGGCACGCAGACATCCTGCGCGAGACGCTCGACGGGCAGACGTCGACCTGACCGGTGACGGACCTCGACCGGGCGGCGGCCGTGCTATGTAGTCGGCTGTGAAGTGCATTGATGAGCCTCTCCGAACGCTGATGGCCGAGCTTCGTTGCCGGGCCGATTGAGTCGACCTCATCACAGCCCGAACGAGCTCAATCCAACAACAACTCTTGAGTGAGCCACGAGCACGCGGCTCTCGCCTTCCGCCCGGTACCCCTCTCGCAGTACTGGGTCAGCTATGTGCTGTCCCCGGTCCCGGCCGGTACCGGTCGCCGCAGCAGGTACGCGCCCGCGGTCGAGACCAGTACGGCCATGCAGGCGATGAACACCAGCCCCGCGCCCTCCAGGCCGATCGGACGCGCCAGTACCCCCACACCGATCACCGGCACCGAGATACCCGCGTAAGCCACCACGAACAGCGTCGAGATCACCGCCGCGCGCTGATCCGCGGGAGACGCCCCCGCCACCGCCGACAGCGCCCCGCGAAACGCCAGCCCCTGCCCGCCCCCGCCGACGATCGCGCTCAGCACCACCAGCGCCAGCAGGTCCCACCGCAGCGCGCCCGCGAGCAGCGCCAGCCCGGCGAGGAGCCCGGCGCAGCCCAGGGGCAGCGATCGCCCCACCCCGACCCGGCCGACGGCGAGTTGTCCGGCCGTCGAGGCGAAGAAGGCCAGTGCGACGACCAGCCCGCTGACGGCGTGGTTGCGCACGTTCAGGGACTGTGCGAGGAACGCCGGGCTGACCGACGTGAACACCCCGAACAACGCGAAGCCCACGAACGAGGCGATCGCCGCCGGCCCGAACACCGTCCGCACCTGCGGGGGCAGGCCGGGCCGTTGCGGCCGTACGGCGCTCAGCGGCCGCCGCTCCCGCACGGTCTCCGGAAGCCACAGCAGGACGGCGGCCGAGCAGGCCACCAGGGCGAGGTGCACGGCGAACGGGAGGTACAGCGGCCAGTCCGCGTACTGCGCGAGCACTCCGGAGAGCAGCGGACCGCAGCCCAGCCCGCCCATGTTGGCGGCCGTCGCCACGAACGTGGCCCGGGAGGCGCCGCCGTACGGTGCCAGCTCCATCACGTACGCCGTGGCAGCCCCCGTGAACAGGCCGGCGGACAGTCCCGACAGCAGCCGCCCCGCATACAGCCAGCCCAGCCCGGTGGCGACCAGGAAACAGACGGCGCTGGCCGCCGAGAACCCCAGGCCCCACAGCAGCACCGGACGCCTGCCCATGGCGTCCGAGGCGTTCCCCGCCAGCAGCAGCACGCCGATGACCCCGAAGGCGTACAGGGCGTACACGACGGTGACCGTCAGCTCGGAGAATCCGAACTTCTCCTGGTAGAGGCCGTATAGGGGGGTCGGCAGCGTGGTGCCTGCCATGCACACGACGAAGACCGCCCCGCTGAGCGAACACTGGAGCCACCCTCGGCGATCACCGTCCATGCCGCCGACGGTAACCCCGCACACGGCCGCGGCGCGCCTGAAACATCCACCTGCGGCGATTCGGAGGTGAGGGGCGGTGAGGGGCTCAGGGCTCCAGCGGAGTGCACAACAGGGCGGCGGGGCCCGCGGTGCTGCCCACACGGGTGGTGAAGGCGATACCGGCGGCGTACTCGTTGGCGGAACACTGGCCCTTGTACGCGCCGTAGGCGAAGTCGCCGCCCGCCATGTCGGCGGGTCGGTTGTCGGAGCGGTCGAACCAGACAGTCCGTCCGGTGACCTCCAGCGGGATGCGGGCGGGTGCGCACAGGGCCGCCGACAAGCGGTCACCGCGGCGGCTGTAGCCGATGAGGAACTGCCCGGCGGGGCACTGGAGTTTGGTGTAACCGTCGGCCCAGTCACCGCCCGCGGGCACGTGGCGTTCGTCGGTGACGACCGTCTGGGCGTTGCCCGTGGCTCGCAGGTCGCGGGTGGTGGTGTCGGTGCACAGACCACGGCCGGCGGTGTGGCTGAGGCCGATGAGCCGCAGGCCGTCGGGGCAGGCGGCCTTGTAGGCCCCCGAATCCCAGTCGCCGCCGGCCCGTACCCGCAGAGACTGCACATGGTCGCCGTGGTCGGTGGCGAGCATGCGCCAGACAGGGACCGGCGTGATGGACCCGGTGCGGGTGGGAGAGGTCATGAGGTGACTCCAGGCGGTGCCGCGCCAGTCGCCCTGGTCGAGGATGCCGTACCGTCGCCCCGCGGTGTCGTAGCGCAGCAGGGCCCAGTCGTCGTGGCCCTCCCAGCCGACCAGGGGCCAGTAGGTGAAGTCGGCGTCATGGTCGGCGAAGTAGTCGGTGATGTTGCCGAACCAGGTACGGGCCGCCGTGCCCGTCTCATTGGCGCCTATGCCGAATTCGCTGATCCACACGGGCGCGGTGTAGTGCTGTCCTTCCGTGGTGACGAAGAAGGCCTGGTCGGCGAGGACCTGGTACAGCTGGTCGCGGGTCAGGTCCTGGTAGCGGGCGTCGTGGGTCTCGCCGATTCCGGTGGCGCCGCTGTGCCGGGGGCCGGTGTAGCCGTAGAAGTGGGCGGAGTAGACCAGCTTGTGGGTGTCCACGAGGGTGTGCGAGAGCGTGCGCACGGGGGTGAGGGTGGGCCGGTCGTGCGGCAGCCCGTCGACGGGCACGCCGGTCCAGTTGATGCCCTCGATGACGATGAGGAGGTTGGGGTTGGCCTCAGTGAGGATGCGGTCCGCGGCTTGCTGGGCGGCCGCGTACCAGTCGTGGCCGTCGCCCAGGCCCCAGTTGGGGTCGTCCAGTACGTCGCGGCGTACCTCGTTGTACAGGTCGGCGCCCACTACACGGGAGTCGGCGGCGTAGCGACGGGCCATGAAGACCCAGTCGTCCGCCCACTGTTGGGTGGACTGGCTGCTGTTCCACCGTTCGTTGCCGTCGATGCCGCAGCACCAACGGGAGGTGTTCGTATGGTTGTTGAGGATGACCGCGAACCCGCTCTGGGTGAGGGCGGCCACGACGGCGTCGTAGATCTGCAGAGGCGTCCTGCCGCGCAGTTGTGGATTGGCGGCGACGGCCACGTCCGGCACGGGTGCTGTCGCATGGATCATCTCGTTGGAGAACGGCAGCCGGACGCTGTTGATGCCGAGTTCGTGGAAGTCGGCGAGCAGTTCGGGCAGCGAGGCTCGGTCTAGGCCGAGGGGGATGCCGTAGGAGTCCTGTCCGGCGTGGTGGTTGGCGGGGTCGGTGCTGCTGCCGCTTCCGGTCCACGAGCCCTGTGCGCCATCCCAGTTGGCCGACTTCAGCCGGAAGCGATTTCCCTGGGCGTCGACGATGTACCGGCCCTGGGTCGACAGCGGCGGCTGCCAGGTGTCGGCCGCCTGGGCAGTGGCCTGGGGGAGGGCCTTGGGGCCGACGGGTTTGGGGGCGACGGGTTTCGGGGCGGCGGCGACTGCCGTCGGCGCTGTGGTCAGCAGCGCGAGAACCGCGCTCACTGATGTCAGGTACTTGACAAGTCTACTGTTGGTCGGCATCAGGTTCCTCTACGGGAGCAGGGTGGTGAGGCTGGCGAATCGGTGTCGCGAGGGACGGGCGCCGAGGCGAGCGGCGCCCTTTCCAGAGTGACATCAATGATGGACCTGGTCACCGGTCTTGGCGGCGGCAGCCAGCCTGTAAAGCCTTTAAAGGGGTGGTAGTCGGGTCGACCTCAGTTGTCGCGGGCGCCCTCTTCCCGAGCCGACGCAGCCTCATCCGTTCGATCCGCCCTCTGTCTTGGACCCGTCCTCTCTGTTGGACCCGCCCCATCGGTCCGATCTGTTCGGCGTGACCCGGGAGGAAAAGCAGGTGCGTGCGGCCTCCGCTCATGCCAGGCTGCGCCGGTGAACCGTGAACAGATCTCCAGGCTTGCCCATGCGGATCATCCGATTGCGGCCCCGCTCGACGACGACGCGGTGCGCCAGCTGCTGGAACGCGGCATCCCGCGAGGCGACGCGCGTGTACTCGACCTCGGCTGCGGTGGTGGGGAGTGGCTCCTGCGTGCCCTGGCCGCGCACCCGCAACTGCGGGCGGAGGGTGTCGACACCTCCGAGAGCGCGCTGGCACATGCTCGGAGGACCGCGCGCGTCCTGGGCCTTCAAGAGCGCCTCGTCCTCCACCACGAGGATGCCACGGACTTCGCTGCCCCACACGCGTTCGACCTGGTCGTCAGTGTCGGGGCCACGCATGCCTTCGGAGGCCTGCTCGCCACCCTCGCGGCGGCACGCAAGCACTTGGCCCCCGGCGGACGTGTTCTGATCGGTGACGGAATCTGGACACATGAGCCTTCTCCCGAGGCCGTTGAGATGCTCGGTGACCTCGCCGACCTGCCGACCACGATGGACCGCGTCCTCTCCGACGGATGGACACCCGTCGACGGGCACATCAGCACGCGCCGGGAGCTCGACGACTACGAATGGGCCTGGACGGGGTCGCTGGCCTCGTGGGCTTTGGACCACCCCGACGAACCCGACAGTTCCCAGGCGCTGGCGGCAGCCACCACCCACCGCGGCGAATGGCTGCGTGTCTACCGGGACGTCTTCGGCTTCGTCTGCCTGATCCTGCGCCCGACTTCCGACTGAAGCGGTCATACGGCCCCGAACACCGCGCCCCTCGCAACCTGCTGATGCTCGTCACCTGGCAGCCCCCCAGTAACCGTGTGGGCGGGGGAGGCGGTCCAGAATCGGGGCATGGACGTCCCCAACTGCTCGAAGCGGCCTCCCTGCTGGTCCCGAGGGAGACGGCTTCATCCGGGCCGATCTCACCCTCCGTCCGGCTGCCGAAGCCCGGCGGCAGACGCCCATCGCCGGTGTCGGCGTCCTTCGACCGATGTGGGACATCGGAAACCGAACCCCGACCGGCGAACCGGTGCTCGACATCGCGCGCCTCTGGGTGGAGTTCACGCCCGTCCTGGAGCCCGGTGGGCGAGCCCCGATACGACTCGCTCCGTTCGATGCTTCGCGGTGGCGACGCCTTCGGCCCGGCCAAGTAGTCACGATGTACGAGGACCGATCCGTGGCCGGAACCGCAGTCATCCTGGAGCTTCGGCGCCCGGTCACCACGCCGCAGACAACGGGGTCGGCCTGCCGGCCAACCCCCGCGTCCCGGCCGGGGAGAAAGGCCGGTTGCGGGCCGAGCACGAGTCCTCGATGAGCGTCTTCGAAAAGATCGACAAGGCAGCCGGAAGGCCGAATGGCACGGCGCCCGGTCAGGACCGGCGCGACCAGATCGAGCGCCGGATCCGCGCGGCCGTGGACCGGCTGGGGGCCGGGCAGATCCCTCCGGGCGGGGCATGCGGCGTCAAGACGTCGCCCGCGAGGCGGGCTTCTCCCGCGCGTCTCTCGACCGGACCTGGGGCCATCTCAAGGACGAGTTCGAGTGACGTCGAGCCGCCGCCCGGGCGGCAGTGCCGGGCACCAGCCCGATCCCCGCGAGATCCGCGTCGCGCGGCGCGGGGCACCAGCCGATTCCCGCGAGGCCCGCATCGCGCGGCGCGGGGCCTCAACTCAACCAGCGGCTCACCAGCGAGCTCGCCCGCACGCACACCGAGTTCACCCTCCTCAAGGAGCGCCGGCCGTACGTTCCCAGCCCCAGCCCCGGCCCCTGCCCCGATCCCGGCCGCCTGCCCGCCGCTGATGTCACACCAGAGGGATCAGCAGGGCCGAGACCCTCAGGGAGAGGACGTGCCGGGGCCGGTTTGTCGGACCTTGTCAGCCGCGGCTGTTTCACCACCGGTATTCATCGCAGGGTGAGTGGGGTCTCGGATTCGACGCGGGACAGCTTGGCCGGGTTGCGGACGTAGTAGATACCGGTGATGCGTGCGTCCTCGACGCGGGTCGCCATGACGCCGTCGATCTCGCCATCCAGGCGTAGGACGAGTGCCGGGTTGCCGTTGACCATGGTGGGCTCACTGGTGAGCGTGCCCTTGGCCTTGCCTGTGCCGCCGAGAATGTAACGGCCCACTTTCGCGGCACCGATGACCGGCCGCAGCGCGGCCTGCTTGACGCCGCCGCCGTCGCCCACAAAGACCACCTCCGGGGCGAGCACACCGATGAGGTCTTGCAGGTCCCCGGTTTCGAGCGCGTGCTGGAACGACTCCAGGGCGGCCCGGGTCTTGCTCGGGGAGACCACTTCGCGGGGGCGGCGGGCATCGACGTGCCGACGGGCGCGGTGCGCGATCTGACGGACGGCCGCGGGGCTCTTGTCGACGGCGGCCGCGATCTCCTCGTAGCTGACATCGAACACCTCGCGCAGTACGAAGACGGCGCGTTCGGTCGGCGACAGCGTTTCGAGGACGAGCATCATCGCCATCGACACGCTCTCGGCGAGCTCGACGTCCTGGGCCACGTCGGGCGCGGTGAGCAGCGGCTCGGGAAGCCAGGGGCCGACGTACGCCTCCTTGCGGCGCTTCATGGTGCGCAGCCGGTTGAGCGACTGCCGGGTCGCGATCCGGACGAGGTAAGCGCGCTGGTCATGCACCTGCCCCAGGTCGACCTCGACCCACCGCAGCCAGGTTTCCTGGAGGACGTCTTCGGCGTCGGCCGCCGATCCGAGCATCTCGTAGGCGACGGTGAAGAGCAGGTTGCGGTGGGCGACGAACGTCTCGGTCGCCCGGTCGGTGGCGTGGTCGCTCATATCTCGATCCCTCTCCTGCGCGGCCAGGGCTGGTCGACGCGGACATTCAAGCGTGCATCCACAACAAGGTCCTCTTTCGCTGGTGGCCGTTAGATCCCACCCCCCGCGTCTCGGTCGTGATCGGCCGGACAGGTCCTAGGCTGCCCGTTCGGCGGTGGTCGGCGTTTCGCCACGCTTGGCCTGCAGCAGCCGTCGGCGCTTGGCATCCTTGGTCCACCAGGTGCGCGAACCGGGCTTGCGCGCCTCGTACGCCAGCTGCCAGGGAATGCCCTTGCAGATGAGCTCCTTGAGCTTCGCGCCCGGGCGGCCGCCGAGGTAGTACCTCTTGGCGGTGTCATCCCTGCCGGTGAGCTGAAAGACACCGGCGCGGCGCCCCAGGCTGATGCACTGGCTGACGAACCCCACGTCGATGGGGGCGGGCTGCTCACCCGCGAGCCGACTGAGCACTGTTTCGGCGGCCTGCGGGCCCAGTTGAACCGCGGCCTGGCAGCTCATCCGGAAGGGCAGGTCCGAGGGGGCCGCCGAGTCCCCGGCCGCGACGATGCGCACGTCGTCCACGCTCGTCAAGGTCTCGTCCGTGAGCAGGCGGCCCAAGGCGTCTGTGCTCAGCCCGCTGCGCGCGGCCAGGTCCGGCACGCCGAATCCGGCGGTCCAGATGGTCACCTCGCTCGGCAGTTCGCGGCCGCCACTGAGCCGTACGGCAGCGCGAGTCACCGCCGTCACTTTCGCGTCGGGGCCTTCGAGTACGGTCACACCGAGTCCGGCCAGCCGCTTGGCGACCGAGCGTCGACCGCGAGGGTGCAGGGAAGGGCCGAGCACCCCGCCGCAGACCAGGGTCACGGTGCGGCCCGCCTCCGCCAGCTCGGCGGCGGTCTCGATGCCGGTCGCGCCGCCTCCGACAACGGTCACCGAGGCCGTCGCGGGCGCGGCGTCGACGACCGGCCGCAACCGCTGCGCCTCCTCCAGGCCGGCGATCGGGTAGGCGAACTCGGCCGCACCAGGCACCTGCGGATCGGCGCTGCCACTGCCCACCGCGTAGACCAGATAGTCGTAGCCGACCGTGCCGCCGGTCACCAACGTCACGCTCCGCTCGGCCGCGTCGATCCGGGTCACGGTGTCGACGACCAGCCGGACGCGCTCGCCCAGGACCTTTCGGTAGTCGACGACCGCGTCGTGGGATCCACCCACCAGTTGGTGCAGACGGATCCGCTCGACGAAGGTCCGGCGCGGGTTGATCAACGTAACGGTCACGTCGTCGCGCTGCGTCAGGCGATTGGCCGCCATGACGCCGGCGTATCCGCCGCCGATCACGACCACATCAGTGTTCTCACTCATGGTGTCTCCTCCGTTTCCAAGGGGTCGGCCTCAAGACACCGAGTCATCGATCGCTGTGACAGGTTGTGAGGCAGGTCACTCCATGGGTGTGCGCTCGGCCGGGAAATCACCTGATCCGTCAGCTCATGCACCTTTGTCCACATGATCACCGTGCGCCTTCGCCCACACGCCGATTCCTCCGAGCAGAGTGATCCAGCAGGTCGGCGCGTGTGTGTACCGACCTGCATGCCGGAGAGCCGACGCAGCCTCAAGAAGGGGTGTTCATGGCAGGGTTGACTCGTCGTAGACTCCTGGGGTCGGCTGCCGGTGTGCTGGGTGGTGCCGCGGCGCTCTCCCTCCTCCCGCCGAGCGTCCAGAAGGCCGTCGCGGCCGGGCCGCCGAAGCGCGGCTCGCTGCGCGACATCGAACACGTCGTCATGCTGAGCCAGGAGAACCGGTCGTTCGACCACTACTTCGGCACACTGTCCGGCGTCCGCGGCTTCGCTGACCCGCACGCGCTGAAGCTCGACACCGGCCGGTCGGTCTTCTACCAGCCCGACGCGGTGAATCCGAAGGGGTATCTGCTCCCCTTCCACCTCGACACCCACACGTCCAGCGCCCAGGCGATCCCGTCCACCAGCCATGCGTGGGCGGTGCAGCACGAAGCGTGGAACGGCGGGAAGATGGACCGCTGGCTGCCGACCCACCGCAAGGCGGACGGGATCAACGGCCCGTACGTGATGGGCTACTACACCCGCGAGGACATCCCCTTCCAGTTCGCCCTCGCCGAGACCTTCACCATCTGCGACAACTACTTCTGCTCCGTGTTCGGGCCGACCTGGCCCAACCGGCTGTACTGGATGACCGGCACGATCGACCCGGGCGGCACACAGGGCGGGCCGGTCCTCGTCAACAAGGCGCCGACGCCCTACCGGTGGACGACGTACGCGGAGCGGCTCCAGGCGGCCGGGGTCAGCTGGAAGGTGTACCAGCAGGACGACGACTACGACTGCAACATGCTGGAGCAGTTCGCGAACTTCCGCGCGGCGGCGCCGGGGTCCGACCTGTACGAGCGCGGCCTACGCCCCCAGCCCGAAGGCACGTTCGAGGACGACGCGCGCAACGACCGGCTGCCCGCCGTGTCCTGGATCATGCCGACGAGTCATCAGTCCGAACACCCTGACTACCTACCCGCCGCGGGCGCCGATTTCGTCGCGTCGAAGATCGAGGCGATCGCCTCCGACCCGAAGGTCTGGGGCAAGACCGCGTTCATCCTGAACTACGACGAGAACGACGGCCTGTTCGACCACGTGCCGCCGCCAACGCCTCCTGCCGGAACCGCCGACGAGTTCGTCCAGGGACTGCCCATCGGAGGCGGCTTCCGCGTCCCCGCGATCATTGTCTCCCCGTGGACGGTCGGCGGCTGGGTGGCCTCGGAGGCCTTCGACCACACCTCGGCCCTGCGGTTCCTGGAACAGTTCACCGGAGTCCAGGAGCCGAACATCAGCACCTGGCGCCGCGCTGCCTTCGGCGACTTCACCTCGGCCTTCCGCTTCACGCGGCCACAATCGCTGCCGCCGCTCCTGCCCGACGACACGGCGCGGCAACTGGAGAAGGCGAAGGAGCAAGTGGCGACCCTGCCCGCACCCACCCTTCCGGGCGCCGACCAGTCCTTCCCGCACCAGGAGACGGGAGACCGGCCGCACGTCTGACGGTCGTGCACCCGACCGTTCTCGGTCGTGACGTCGCGCCTGGAGCGGGCTTGCGGTCAGACCCCGTGCGGGCTGGGAAGCCGGTCGGTGCCATCGAACAGGCATTGGCCTTCATGGCGCGGCGCCATCGGGAGAACAGTGCGGATCAGGAAGCGACCGTAGCGTTCAGGCCGTAGTCCAGTTCTGCGCCATCGACCAGCACCGCCTCGACCGTGCGCGTACTGGGGTCGATGTCGGCCACGATCCCGTCCCCGGCGTAGCGGGGGTAGCCCGAGGCGCCAGTCTCGCCTGTCGCCTCGACGACTGCCGATCGTACGGCCGAGTCCTCTACGGAGGCGTCGCCTCTGTCCTCGACGTGTTCAGGGACCAACAAGATCTTGAAGCGCTGCGGCTCTGTAGTCATGCTCCGGTATTTAATCGCCTGTCCCGCCCATCGCGGGAAAGGCGCACGACAGATCTGCGCAAACAGGCTTCGTCGGCTGGGCTTCCCCGCCCAGCACGGAGGAACGGCAGGAATCGAAACACCCGTCCGCCGCCCCTGACCGCCGGGGAGATCGACCGTACCGACAGGGCGTGCGACCCACGGGCACTGTCAGCACTACCTCGACGCCATGGACCCAAGCCGCGAAGAGTCCGAGTGGAAGACACGCATCGCCGAGACACGGTGGCCATCGTCGGGAGTGCTGGTAGCCGAAACCGAGGCGGGGATCGTTGGATTCGCGAGTTTCGGCCCATCTCAGGAGACCCCCGACATCGCGGAAATCGGCACGCTTTACGCGATGCCCGAGGTCTGGAGTACCGGGACCGGAAAACAGTTGATGCTGGCCACATTGACGACTCTCGGACAGGCCGACTACACGCAAGCCACCTTGTGGGTCCTGGAAGACAACGAACGCGCCCGGCGCTTCTACGAAGCCGCCGGCTGGCGCGCAGACGGCGCAGCTGTGGAAGACACCACCGGTGGGGCCTCTCTCAACAAGTTGCGCTACCGCCGCCCTCTTGGCTGACCCGCTCACCGTCCCGCCCGTTCAGGGAACCAGGAAGCGGCGTGGTCGCGAGGTGGAGTCGAACTCACTGAACCAGCTCCGCGGAGCACGACGACGGCCCCTTGAGATACCACCGAGAACCCTTCCGTTCGCATGAACCCACGGCACTCCGCGGCCTGGGGGTCCCCCCGTCGATCAGGACGGGGCGGAACCGCCATCAACTGTCGTGCGCTGACGCCTGTAGTGGCGAGCCGCTCGGGCACGGTTTCCGCACGACGGCTTGCACCACTCCTGCCGCCCGTGACTCTTGACGAAGTAGCGCACACAACGGGGCGCGGTGCAGGATCGCAACTGCATGCGCTGCGGGCCGCTGAGAAAGTCGATGGCGGCTCGGGCCAGGGCCGCGACAAGCCGAACGTACGGATCGTTCTCCGCCGACAGCAGCCGGGCGGTAGGGACTCCCTCGGCGGGCCAGTCCATCTGGGGAGCGACCGGTTCCCGCGCGGCAACCGTATTGAGGTGGGCCAGCGCCTGGTCGGCAGGCATCAGGCGATGGACGTCCGCCGGGCTGGGGGGAGCGGGACTGACCGCTCGGGCGAACAGGGCCCGGACTGCCTGCCGAAGCTCGATGATCCCGAGCCTGAGGGTTTCATCCGCTGAGAGTTCTCCAGCCGGAATGCGGCCGGCCAGCAGATCCCCCTGCTCTTGGATCCAGCGCGTTGTTCCCTGGACCGTGGCGAGGTCATCGGCGACGCCGCCGTCTCCGTCGTGACGAATCGTGCTCGCCAGTTCCAATGCCAGCCAGCGCTCCACAAGGCATCCCCTTCCCTCTCGGTGCCCGGTCGTCAACCACTTGATCACATCCCTGCGCACACCCTAAGGTTCCTAACGGAAAATCAAAAACTTCCGTTAGGAACTGGGGTGGGCGGCGACACCTGCCCCGGCACAGGCCGGCGGCAGGGTCCGCCACTGGAGGAGATGGCGGAATGACGCTGCTTGCACAAATCAGCGACCTGCACCTGGACGGCAGCGAGAGGGCGACCCGACGCGCCACCCGTGTCATGGACCACCTGCGAGCCCTGTCCCACCCGGTCGACGCGCTCCTCGTCACCGGGGACATCGCCGATCACGGCGCGGAGGCCGAGTACGAGGAAGCGGCTCAGATCCTGACCGCGCCCTTCCCCGTGCTCACCTGCCCCGGAAACCACGACGCGCGACCGGCCTACCGCAAGGCCCTGCTCGGAGACGCACCCGACCAGGGCCCCATCAACCAGGCCCACCACATCGCCGGCACCACCATCCTGATGTGCGACTCCACCATCCCGGGCCGCGACGAAGGACGTCTCGACGCCCAAACACTCGCCTGGATCGACACCACCCTCGCCGCACTGCCGCAGGACGCCACGGCGCTGATCGCCTTCCATCAGCCGCCGGTCGAACTTCATCACCCACTGCCCGACTCCGGCATGCTCGAAGAGCCCGGACAACTGGCCGACCTGCTCGGCGCGCACCCGCAGGTCGCCGCCGTCCTCACCGGCCACGCCCACACCGCCGCCGCCTCGACCTTCGCCGCGCGTCCGCTGATCGTCGGACCGGCCATCACTTGGACCTTGCGCCTGCCCTGGGAGAGCGATCACGTCGCAGACCGCGATCAACCGCCCGGCCTTGCGTTCCACATCCTTGACGACGACCGGCGCCTGACCACCCACTACCGCGTCGTACTCTGATCCCCCGCTGACACGATCCGGAGGCATCGTGGTCCATCCCCACGCCGTCGCCGGGTTCCTGGTGGCGGCTGTTGCCCTGCTCCCCCCAAGGCGGCCTGGCCCTGCTGAGTCGGCACGTCACCTCAGGAGTTTCAGGGCCTTGACGCAGTCGCCGTGGGCCGGCGCAGAGTGCGGAGGACCGGCGGGATCCCCCCCCGCAGTGCGCCCGGTCGCGTCTCTGCGCGCGGGAGGCGAGAAGTACGTTGCTCAGAGGCTGTCGGCCGGGAGTTCGCCGGTGAACGCGGCGGCCATGCGGAGCCAAGTCGCGGCCTCGTCGTGGCGCGCCTGGCGTTCCAGGGTGCGTCCGAGCATCAGGTGGGCGTAGTGCTCGACCGGGTCGCGGTCGATGATCTGGCGCAACTGCTCCTCGGCCCGCCCCAGTTGCGCGGAGTGGTAGTACGCGCGGGCCAGCAGCAGCCGGGGGCCGGTCTGCTCGGGGACTTCCTCGACGACGGCGGCGAGTAGCTTGGCGGCGCCGGTGTAGTCCTTGGCTGCGAAGCGCGCTTGGGCCCGCTCCCAGCGCTCGACGGTGGTCTCCTCGTGGGGGACACCGACGCCGTTGTCGAAGAGGTGCCGGGCGGTTGCCCAGCGGTCGGCCGCGACATCGCCGTTCGGCTGGTAGTCGTTGAGGTTGTCGATCATGACGTATCCCTTCCTGGAGTTGTGTGCGGCAGCCGTCCGGCGTCCTCGGAGCCGGGACGGCCGCTGTCGAAGTCCTCGACGGCCTGCGGGACTTCGGTCTGGCGTTCCTTACGAGCGGGCTCTCGCGCAGTGCGAAGACTCAGCCGGTCGACCCCGCGGACATGCGTTCGGCGTCGCGAGCGGCGATCAGCGATGAGTGTGTGGGAGCGTTGGGCACGGTGGCCGGTCGGTTCTTGGCGAATTCCTTGCGCAGGACGGGTACGACTTCTTCGCCGAGGATGTCGAGCTGTTCCAGCACGGTCTTCAGGGGTATGCCGACGCCGTCGACGTTGAACAACTGGCGCTGGTAGTCGCCGAAGTGCTCGCGGAAGGTGAGCGTCTTCTCGATGACCTGCTGGGGGCTGCCGACGGTCAGTGGTGTCTCGTCCATGTACTGCTCCAGGGAGGGGCCGCCACCCATCTGGGGTGAGTTGTCGAAGTAGGGGCGGAACTCGCGTACGGCGGACTGGGAGTTGTGGCGCATGTAGATGTGGCCGCCGACGCCGACGATGGCCTGTTCGGGGGTGCCGTGGCCGTAGTGGGCGTAGCGCTCGCGGTAGAGGTTGATCAGCTTCTGGAAGTGCTCCTTGGGCCAGAAGATGTTGTTGGCGAAGAAGCCGTCGCCGTAGTAGGCGGCCTGTTCGGCGATCTCGGGGGAGCGGATGGAGCCGTGCCAGACGAACGGGGGTACGTCGTCCAGTGGGCGAGGGGTGGAGGTGAAGGACTGCAGGGGCGTGCGGAACCTGCCCTCCCAGTCGACGACTTCCTGGCGCCACAGTTGGTGCAACAGCGCGTAGTTCTCGATGGCGAGCGGGATGCCCTGGCGGATGTCCTTGCCGAACCAGGGGTAGACCGGGCCGGTGTTGCCGCGGCCCATCATGAGGTCCACGCGCCCGTCGGCGAGGTGCTGGAGCATCGCGTAGTCCTCGGCGATCTTCACCGGGTCGTTGGTGGTGATCAGCGTGGTGGCCGTGGAGAGGATGATGCGGTCGGTGCGCGCGGCGATCCAGCCCAGCATGGTGGTGGGCGAGGAGGGTACGAACGGCCGGTTGTGGTGTTCACCGGTCGCGAAGACGTCCATGCCCACCTCCTCGGCCTTCTGCGCGATGGTCACCATCGCCTTGATCCGCTCGTGCTCGGTCGGTGTCCGGCCGGTGGTCGGATCGGTGGTCACGTCACCGACGGTGAAGATCCCGAACTGCATCGCACCCATCTCCGTATGGTTGATGTATCAACTCGATCTGTGAACGTGACGCCGAGCGCTGGTATTCCAGCGGTTCGCTCGGAAGTTCCCGCCCCTGGAGGAGTGTCGGTCTCGCCTCGCGAGGGGAGTGGTCGATGAGTCGATTCCGGCCCCGTGAATCGGCGACTTCGCACCGGTCGCTCGGTCGCTCGGTCAGTCCGGCTGCTTCTCCATGTGCTCCAGGACACGGTTCGAGATCTGGGCGAGCGTGCTGAGCTCTTCCTGGGTCAAGGCCTCGATGAAGAGTCGGCGGACGTGTTCGACATGGAGGGGGGCGGCGGCTTCGATCGCCGCGTAGCCGGCCGGGGTGGCGACGACGAACGCTCCGCGGCCGTCGTCGGGGCACTCCTCCCTGGTCACCAGGCCGCGCTTGGCCATGCGCGTGACCTGGTGGGACATCCGGCTCTTCTCCCACTCGACCAGCTTGGTCAATTCCAGGAAGCGCAGCCGTCCGCCGCCTTCTTCGGTGAGCTTGGCGAGCACGATGTAGTCGGCGGCGGACATCTTGGAGTCGGCCTGCACCCGGCGAGACAGTCGGCCGATGAGCTTCTCCTGCATGCGGATGAGACTGTCCCAGGCAGTCTTCTGCTCGGGGTCGAGCCAGCGCGGTGTCTCGTTCATGAGTGCAGTGTAACGAGATTGTTGACAGCTCACCTATCTGTCTGCACCCAGGCCCGATGGGGAGAATAAGTTGATGCATCAACTGAGTGGGGTTGGTGTGGTGGGCGGACCGACGGGACTGCCGTGGGGTCGAGCGGGATCAGGGCCAAGAGGAGGACACATGGCGGTCGAAGTGAGCGACGTGCCCGGAGCGAAGCGCTACGAGGCCCGTGTCGACGGAGAGTCCAGGGTCGCCGGCGTCGCGGAGTACATCCGTACGACGGAACTCGTCGCGTTCGTGCACACCGAGGTCGCGCCGGAGTATGAGGGCAGGGGCGTCGGATCCGCACTGGTCCGCACCGCCCTCGACGAGGCACGCGCCTCGGGGCTGCGCGTGCTGGCCACGTGTCACTTCTTCGCGGGCTGGATCGCGCGCCATCCCGAGTACCAGGACCTGCTGTACCAGTCCCGCAGCAAGGTCAGCGACTGAACGAACGACTGAACAGCCGAACACGGCGGTGACGGAGGCCGGTATGAGCGGGGAAGTCGATATCAAGGCGTACGAGGGGCCGTCGATCACGGTCACCTTCGAGGCCGGGCGCTGCCTGCACGCCGCCGAATGCGTCCATGGCCTGCCGGAAGTGTTCGACACGGCCAGGCGCCCGTGGATCCAGCCGGACCGCCGACCGCGTGGCCGAAGTGGTACGACGCCGCCCCTCGGGCGCGCTGCGTTATCAACTCGCGGACGGCGGGACGGAGTCCCCCAACCGGCCCACGCATATAACCCGTAACGTCATCGGGCAACTGACCGTGCGCGGTGAGATGAGCGTGGACACCGCGGAAGGTACGCGCGCCGAGACCAGGGCGATTCTGTGCGCCTGCGGGCGGAGCGGCCGTCAGCCGTACTGCGATCACTCGGGGCCCTGCGGTGAGTGATGCCCTTGTGCCCAGCCCCCAACAGTAGTTGCCCCTGACGGCTTGGAGTCGAAGCAGATGTCTCTCGCAGCGCAGTTCTCCGAGTACGGCAGCACCGACGTGCTGAGTGTTGTGGATGTGCCGCCGCCCACCCCGGCCCCGGCCAGGTGCGGCTCGCGGTGCGGGCCGCGGGTGTCAACCCGATCGACTGGAAGATCCTGCATGGCTATATGAGCCAGGTGATGCCCCTCGACCTTCCGGCAGGGCTCGGGTCCGACGTGGCCGGCGACCGGCGCTGGTCAGTGAGGGACTGCGACCAGCACCCGGCCGCGTCCGCCGGTGTCGACACGGTCATGGGCCTTGGCGATGTCCTCGAGCGGGCAGCGGTCGCCGACGTCGACGGTGAGGGCGCCGACGGCGGCCGCGGCGGTGAGGTCCCGGGCGGCCTGGCGTTTGGCCGCGGTGGGGAAGTCGTCGCTGCCGAGCAGGCGAAGGGTGACGTTGTTGAACAGCAGCGGCCAGAAGGGGAGTTCGGTGCGGTCGGCGTGGGTGCCGTACGCGGCGACGACGGCGTCGGGTGCGACGACGGCGTTGTCGAGGTCGGCGTTGGCGGACAGGGACACCTCGACAACACGGTGGACGCCCTCGGGCGCGTACGAGCGGATCGCCGTTGCCGGATGGGCGGAGTCGAGGGCGACGGCGTGGGAGACGACGGCCGGGTCGACGCGGTCCAGGTCGCCGCCGTGCCGGACGGTGCCGATGACGGTGGCGCCGCCCCAGCGGGCGAGCTGGGAGGCCAGGGAGCCGACGCCGCCGAGAACACCGTGCACGAGGATGATCCGGCCGTCGACCGGGCCGTCGGCGAACACAGCGCGGTGGGCGGTGATGCCGGGGATACCCAGGCTTGCGCCGAGTTCGTCGCTGAGGTGGTCGGGGAGCCGTACGGCCTGATGATCGGGTACGACGGTGTACTGGGCGGCGGTGCCGAAGGGCCGGTAGGACTGGGCGCCGTAGACCCAGACCCGCTCTCCCGCGCGGACAGGGTCAACTCCCTCGCCGATCTCATCGATGACGCCGGCGGCGTCGCTGTGCGGGACAACTCTCGGGTACGGCATCGAGGAGCCGAGCCAGCCGCGCCGCTTCTTGGTGTCGCCGGGATTGACGCCCGACACGCTCACACGGACCCGCACCTCACCGGGACCGGGCTGGGGGTCGGGCAGTTCGCCGACGTTCAGGACGTCGGTGGCGGGGCCGTGTTGGTCGTACCAGGACGCGAGCATGGAAGTACCTCCGGTGTCTGTCAGGGGTTCTCGGGTGGTGTCTCGCCCAACTCCTCGCGGATCCAGGCGCGTTCGGCGCGGCTGGTGGCACGGGCGGTGAGCATCATGCCGCGCCGGTAGGGATCGGCGACCTCCTCGGCGCGTACGGGCCGCTCTCCGTCGTAGAAGAAGCTCGCCGGCTCCTCCAGGAACTGCAGACGCCTGCGCAGCACCGCATGTCGTTCGGCTGCGTCGGGGAGCAGGGAAAGGAAGGACAGCACCGTGTAGAACCGGGTGTGGTCGGTGATCTCGTGGTCGGCCGGCTTGCGCAGGCGATCGAGCATCTCGGTGCGGCCGGCCTCGGTCAGGCTGAGCACGTAGCGGGCGCCGCCCGCCTGCGGGTCCGCCCGCCGCTCGAGAAGACCCGCCTTGGCGAGACGGTTGATGGCCGGGTAGAGGCTGCCGTCACTGACCGGTCGGGTGTAGCCGGTCAGGTGGGAGACACGGCGGCGCAGCTCATGACCCGGCAAGGCGCCTTCGGCGAGGAAGCCCAGTATGGCGAGTTCCAGCATGGGGCCGATTGTCTCACAATCACATCGAATCGATATTCGTATCGAAACGATGCTACGGCCAGGCAGCGCGGCCGGCCTGCCGCGTGCGTCCATGTGGGTGGCGGCGTTCTCGACGGTGGTCGAGTGGTACGACTTCACGCTGTACCTGTTCATGACCACCGTGCTGTCCCGTGCCTTCTTCGGCCCGGCGCGCTGGTGTTCGGCCATGTAGGTGACCGGCTAGGGCGGCGCAAGGTCCTGCTGGCCTCGATGTCGGTGATGACGGCCGGCGAGGTCGACGTCCTGCTCGCGGCCGGCATCTTGATCGCCCCCAGGCCAAGGGGCGCCCGTTGGCGTAGTCGACGAAGGGCAGTTCGGGAAGGACGAGTGCCGGGGCGCTTCTCCGGCTTGGCCGCATAGGGGTCGAGAACGCCCAAGCGGGCATGAGACATGGCCGACCGATTCTCATGGAAGCTGTGAGAGCGTGCCTTCGGTCGCGCGACGGGATGACTCTTCAACGAGGGGACAGGGGGAGTGAGGCCGGGCCCGGCTTCGATGATTCGGTAGTGGTGGCGTCTCGCTTGGGGCCGTCGGGAATCCTCATGACCTGCCTTCTGATTCGTAAGTCCAAACGTTGCCGACGTTGCGGCCGCCCCGGCGCATCACGGTGCCGAGGATGGCTGTGAGATCCTCCTCGACCTCGGTCAGGAGCTCGGCGCCGAAGACGCACAAGGACTCTTCCCATGGGTGCCAGAAGGTGCCCATACGCAGGTCGCGGGTGAGGAGCTTGTAGTACTCGCCTTCCCAGCACGCGGCGCCCGGCCAGGTCGGCTGCCCTGGCCCGCCAACGCGCGCGGGGTCGAAACGGTAACCCTGGTGCCACCAACTGACCGAGTAGAGCTGCTCGCCGGGGCGGACGTGGGCGCGCAGGCCGCGTTCGATGACGTCCTGGAGACGCGCCACCTGATGGTCGTCGGGGAGGTCTCGCCTCAGGCGGTAGGTGTGACGAGTGTCGGTGACGTCCCCGACATGCCAGGTGACGGAGTCGGACGGCTCGTCAATGGCCGGGTAGTAGGTGTAGCTGGGATTGAAAGCGAAGAGGGACTTGAACTCGTCGCACAGCGCGTCGTGATCCCGATCGTCGAGCAGCATGGACACCGGGCGGGAGCTGGCGGGTGGCGTGCCGTTCGGCGTCCACGCGTAGACGCGTACGGTCGAGACAGCGCGTAAGCCGGCTGCGAGAAGGGCATCCAGGACCGGACCGGTCGGCGCCTCGGCTGTGAGATAGCGGCGGTCCGGCGCCGGCCCTGTGCCCATGTGGAGGTTCCGGCTGTTGCGGGCCCAGCGGACCCAGTGGGGGAGGAAATCTGCGTGGGGGCCGGTCAAACCCCGAACGGCCGCGAACTCTGTCGATCCCACGGCCTCCGCCCAGCCTGCGCCGACGACGCTGGTCTCTGCCTCCAGGAGCTGGACGTTCAGGCCCCAGTTCAGCGAGTTCCCGTGGTCCTCGCGGATGTCCGCGAGGCCGCGCGTGTAGGGACCGCAGGCCTCGACCAGACGGTCCAGCTCGCGAAGTCGGCGGTAGCCGTATCCCAGTTTGCGCACACGCATGCCCCTCGCCGGTGTCACCTCACCGACCAGTTCGTCGAGTTCAGCGATGAGCAGCGTCCGCGTCGGTCCGACGGCCGTGAAACCGGCGGCGCGCAGCGGCTCGTCCATCTGGATCGGGTCGTGACTGTACGCCCGCCACTCGGCGGGCTCGCACCGGGTGGCGAACGCCTCTTGCTGCCGACGGATCAGCCCGGTGACTTCCGTTGGGTCGGTTTCGTCGGTCAAGGGAGAGTGTCGAACGGCGCCGTGCGTGCCGTAGTGAGTCCGAATCGCCGGTCCGTCCCGCTCGACCACGGCTCCTACCGGCGCCCGCTCCGGGATATGCCCTCGCACCTGCTCGTCATACGCTGCCAGCAGCGCGTCCACCCCATTCATCAAGCCCCTGGCCCGGCGGATACCTGTCCACGGCCATGGCGATTATCGGGACCATCGCCGACGGCAGCCACTCATTAACGGTCACCTCGTGGTGTGTGGTGCACTTGCACGCGCCCTTCAGCGGGGCGACGCCCCTCAGATGATCGCCGTACTTGAGCAGATCCGAGTCTCATGCTCAAGGACAAGCCGCCATCCCAGCTCTTTCCACGCCTCCGCGTCGTCCTGGCGCTGGACCAGTTCCAAGAGCTCCGGAACACGATCAACCTCGAACCAGCAATCACGCGCTTCTGCCCAGTCCACCACTCCGCTATTGAACCCCGATCGCACTGATCCGCGTGCTCGCGCAGTCCGTGACGAGGACCGAAACGAGCGCGGCAGCCGTCGGGCGAGACGGTGAGTCCATCGGCCAGGCGATGACCGCCGGGCGTATGAGTTCCTTCGTCGACCGCCTCGGCTCCGTGGGCGAGGAGATCGTGACCGTCTCGAGGAAGACGGGCTCACGGTCTCGGGACCGGAACGGGCTGGGTGCAGACGCGGCTGCTCGTCGGCGCGAAGAGCCGATACCGTGCAGCCATGACCGGTGACGGAGAGCGCCCGCTCCTCTTCCTGGACGTCGATGGAACGCTCCTGCCCTATGGCGGAGCGAGGCTTCCATCGACCCCTGAAGGATGGGACGACTGGCAGGACATGTCGAATCCTCAGCTGGCAGAGATCGACCTTGGGCACGGTGCCCGTCTGCTGGCGCTGCCCTGCGTTCTGATGTGGGCCACCGCATGGAGGGAAAGTGCCAACGAGGTGATAGCTCCGCTGCTCGGGCTGCCTCGGCTTCCGGTGGACGACTTGCCGGACGTGCCGGAGGAGTTCGAGGCCGGCGTGCTGAACTGGAAGACCAAAGCCCTCGTCCAAGCTGCCGCAGGACGCCCGTTCATCTGGGTCGACGACGGGATCACCGATCTCGATCACGCATGGGTGTCAACGCACCATCGCGGGCACGCCCTCCTCCACCGTGTCGATTCCGCGATCGGCCTGACGGTTGCGGACTTTGCGGTCATCGATGACTGGTTGCGAGAGCGGCGTACTGAGGCTCAGTCGTGGTAGCGGGACCCAGTCATCGCCCGGCGCCCAGGCCCTTGAGCCCGTCGTAGGCCGCCATCACCACCTCGAGTCCCCGGTAGTCGTCCCCGGTCTCGCGCATCTGGTTCGTCACGTACGACACCGCCATGCGCGCGTCGGGCTCGATCATGACCGTCGAGCCGCCCCAGCCACTCCAGCCGTAGGTGTTGCCGAACAGGCCGTACCCCATGCCGTACCGCATCGGCATGCCCAGGATGTGGTCCTCGCCGCGGAACTGTTCCTCCCACGCACGGTCGCAGCCCGCCCGCGACAGCAGCCGCACGCCACGCGTCGTTCCGCCGCACGCCATCACCGACTGCACGAGCGCGACCGAGCGGGCATTGCCGAACCCGCTCGCCGCGGGGATCTGCGCGCGGCGCCAGGCGACGCTGTTCCCGTCACGGACCCGTATCCCGCCTTCAACGGCAGGAGTTGAGGTTTTGCCGGGCGCGCTCGCGACGTAGTCCTCGTCGCGCGACAGCGGCGGGATCGAGAGCGCGACCCGGTGGTCGTGTTCGGCGGACAGCCCGATGTGGAAGTCCGCGACCAGCGGCCCGGCCACCTCGTCGGCGAAGAACTCACCCAGGGTGCGGCCGGTGATCCGGCGCACGACCTCGCCGACCAGGAACCCCTGGGTGAGGGAGTGGTATCCCGCCGTGGTGCCCGGCTCCCACTGCGGAGCCTGCGCGGCGAGCCGCGCCGTGGCGGACGGCCAGTCGTAGAGATCGTCGGCCGTTGTCGACCCGTCCCAGTCGGGCAGGCCCGCGGTGTGCGCGAGCAGATGCCGCACCAGCACCCCGCCCTTGCCCGCCGCGGCGAACTCCGGCCAGTACCGGGCGACCGGCGCGGTCAGGTCGAGCTCGCCGCGGTCGGCCAGGACGAGGGCACACAGTGCCGTCATCGTCTTGGTGACCGACCAGACGCCTGCGATCGTGTCGCGTTGCCACGGGTTCGTGCGGTCCGCGTCGGCGAATCCACCCCAGACGTCCACCACCGGCTCGCCGTCCACGAAGACCGCCACCGAGGCACCCACGTCCCCGGCGTCCAGCAACTCGGCCAGCGCGTCGGGTACCGCGGAGAACAGATCGTCGTACGAACCCTGAATCTCGGCCATGCGTGGAACCTAGCCCGCACCGCACCACCACGGTCAACCGAATTTCCGGCACGACACCGCGCCCGGCGCGTGTGCCACTCCTGGATGACATCGCTTGGTACCGCGGCCCGTCACCGGTGAGGCATGGGGCGGACGGTGAGGATCTGCTGGGCGTGTCCGACGGGGCCGTTGAGGTCGTGCAGGACGGTGCTCGTGAGGCCCTGGCCGGTGGGGCCGAAGGTGACCGTGGTGTCCAAGCCGGTCCAGTGGCCCTCGGGTTGGCGGTGGAGGTGGACCGTCAGGTCGACGTTGGGGTACATCCAGGCGGTGGGCGGCTGTCGTACGGCGATGCCGTTCGCGGTGTCGACGAGGGCGAGGTAGGACGCGAGCGTGCTGCTGGGCTCGCCGGCGACGAGGTCGACGCGGGTGGAGATCCAGGCGGTCGTGCGGCCCGGCGCGGGTGGTGCGAGCGGGCGGACGTCCAGGGAGGCGATGTACCCGCCGGGCCACACCGAGGTCATCGGCCACGGGGCGAGCGCCTCGGGAGGGACGAGCCGGTCGTCGGGGCCGGCGGCGACGGCCGAGGTGTCGACGGTGGCGAGGAGCCAGGCACGAGCCCGGACAACGGGCCGGCCGGCGATGAGCACGACGGCTTCGATCAACTCGATGGTGCGGCCTGGACGGACGGTGTCCACCCGGATCTCGCACTCGTCGAGGGCGAGACGGCCCAGGATGTCGTAACTGATCCGGGCCGGTACCAGGCCGGTGTCCGGTCGCGCGGCCAGGTGGCGATCGATGGCGTGGACGACGAGGCCGCCGAGCGGGCTGAAGTGCTGTTCGTCGGGGTCCCAGGCGCCGCCCGCGTGGGCCGTCGGCTTGTAGCGGTGCTCGTCGATGCGCTCGTAGTAGCTGTCGGGGACCGGGGTGCCGGTGTTCAACGGACGTTTCTCCTCGGGCTGTTCGCAGGGCTCGTCAAGGGGGCTAAGGGGCAAAGAGTCAAAGGGGCAAAGAGTCAAAGGGTGTTGAGCAGGACGACGTAGACGGCGGTGCCTATGCCCACGCTCAGGATCGTGCGGCGGCCGAAGCCCAGATGGACGCCGATGGTGACGGCGACCGCGAGCAGCGCATACCGCGTTCCGTGCGGGTCGTGCGTGATCGCGCCGTGCAGGGCCGTCACGGCGAGGATCGCGAGGATGCCGACCGGCATCCACACCGACAGCTGCCGCACCATCGCCGAGCCGCGCAGGGTGCGCAGCACCGCGAAGGGCAGGGCACGCAGGGCCAGGGTGATGCTGAAGACGATCGCCAGGACGGCGACGAGGTACGGGGTGCTAGGCATCGGCGGTCTCCTGGGTGGGCCGGCGAGCAGTGAGCGTGTGGCGCACCAGCAGCAGGCCGACGAACATCAGCAACGCGGTGAACATGGCGAGGCCGGGCGTCAGTACGAGCGCGACGGTGGCACTCGCACCGGCGAACAGGACGGAGGGAATCTCGCCGCGGGAGCGGAGCGCGTCCAGGGTGAGCACGGTGAACAGGGCGCACAGAGCGAACTCCAGACCCTTGATCGGCGCGGGCAGCGCGGCGCCGAGCGCGACCCCGACCAGACCGCCGCCGACCCAGTAGGTCTCGCAGGCGATCTGCATCGCCAGCAGCCGGGCCGCCGAGCGTTCCGCCTCGGGCAGGGAGGCGTTCACGGCGTACGCCTCGTCGATCATGGCGGCCAGCGGAGTGACGGTGGCCATCATGCCGACCAGCAGCAGTTCCAGCGAGCCGGCGAACGCGGCCAGGGACAGGGCGGGAGCGAGCCACCAGGGGAGGCCGGCCTGGATGATCAGCAGGCCGAGGGCGATGCCCAGGGGGAAGATCCCGAGACCCGCGGAGAAGGAGTCGCGGACTCCCAGGGTGATCTGGTGGCGCCGGTCGGCTGGAGCCCGAGCCGCGACCGGGGCGGCGTCCGGTGTGGCTGTGCGGGACGGAACGTGGTGGTGCATGTGTTTATCGTCCCGGAAATCGCATGACATGTGGTTGCAAAGATTGCTCGTCGGGTGGTCCGGAGTGCAATCTTCTGCCATGGATGCGATCGATCTGGCAATCATTGCCGAGCTGGAGCGGGACGGGCGGCTGACCAACGTCGCGCTGGCGCAGCGGGTCGGGCTCACGACCGGGCCGTGCCTGCGGCGCGTCCAGCGACTGGAGGCCGACGGGGTCATCCGCGGGTACCGGGCTGTCATCGAGCCCACCGCCGTGGGCCGCTCCTTCGAGGTGCTCATCGACCTCAGCCTCGAAGCCCAGGACGCGGAGACGGTCGAGCGCTTCGAGCGGACCCTGACGCAGGCCGAGGAGGTCATCGAACTGCGCAGGCTGTTCGGCAGCCCGGACTACTTCGTACGCGTGGCAGTCGCGGACCTGCCCGCCTACGAGACCTTCCTCAGCCGGCACGTCATGACCATTCCTCGGATCAAGAACGTCACCTCGCACTTCACGATGAAGACCGTGAAGCCGGCCTGACGGAATGATCCGACGCCACCTGCCCCAGAGCGATGTGCTCGCTGAGCATTCGGGTGAGGACGCCGGTGTGTCCGACCTCGAGGTGCCACGAAGGAGGCGAGCGTCGCCCCAGCGCGGCGGGCCGCGTGCGGTGCCGCCCGCCGGGAGGGTTCAATGGGAGTTGGCCAGCAACTGCTCCGCCAGCGTCCAGAGCCGTCGTGCGTTGTCCGGGTCGACGGCGTAGCGTGCGACACCCTGCAGCGTGCCGGAGCGACGTTCGATGACCTCGGTTTCGTCGCAGTCGACGAAGTAGCGGCCGCCGACGCCTTCGAGGAGCGGGGACGTGGCGAGAAGCACCGAGGTGGCGGCGCCCTGCTCGACGGTCTTGATGAAGTGGGCCGGAACCCTCCCGCTGCCGCGGCCGCCGGTGTGGCGCTGGAGGTTGGTGTAAATGGCGCCCGGCGTCAGCGCGTTGGCGGTGATGCCGTCGCCGCCCCAGCGCCGGGTCGCCTCCAGCGCGAAGAGGACACCCGCGGTCTTGGACTGACCGTAGGCGAGCCATGGATCGTAGGGACGGAAAGCGAAGTTGACGTCGTCGAACACCACCGGGGACTGCTGATGACCCGTGGAGCTGACCACGACGATGCAGGCGGCGCCGTCGGCGGCCAACGCGTCGTGCAGGCCAGTGGCGAGAGCGAAGTGGCCGAGGTGGTTGGTGGCGAACTGCCGCTCCCAGCCCTGTTCGGTGTACTCCTCGGGACAGGCCATGACACCCGCGTTGTTCACCAGCACGTGCAGGGGCCCTCCCAGGCGGCGGTGAAAGCGGCGACGGACGCGGGATCCGCCAGGTTCAGATGTGCGACACGCACCTCCTGGTTGCCGGTCGAACCGGTGATGTCCTTGGCGACACGTTCACCCGCCGCCATGTCCTGGACGGCGAGGGTGACTTCCGCACCGGTACCGGCCAGGGCGCGGGCCGTTGCCGCCCCGAGGCCGGACGAGGCTCCGGTCACCACCACGCGGCGGCCGGTGAGGTCGATTCCCTGCGCGAGCTCGGTGGCCGTGCTGGAGAAACCGAACGGGGTCGTGATGATGCTCAAGGGTGAACTCCTTGCCGTGTGCTGAAGTTGCCATGCGCTGAAGTCGCCGTGCGCACGAGTCGCTGTGCCGGTGCGCGCGGCCTTCTGTGGTCAAGGCCTGACCAGTTGGTCCTGCTCCGTCGGCGGAGTCCCGCCGCGCCAGGGCAGGGCCTTGCCGAAGCGGATCAGCTCGCCGTAGAGGGCGGGATCGACTTGCTCGGCGAAGACCAGGTCGAGCACCGCACGGGCGGCCTCGGAAGGGGACTGGGCCTGGCTGAAGTCGCTGAACCAGGGCCGGGAGGTGGCCGTGTCGACCATGCCGGGGCACACGGAGGCGATCAGGATGTTGTCGGCGAGGTCGTGCTCGCGGCGCTCGGCCGCGACCGCGCGGACAGCGGCGACCTGGGCCACCTTCGAGGGCACGTTCAGCCAGCGTGGCCAGCCCGACTCCTCGGCGGTCTTGTTGTGGATGACGCTGCGCCAGGATTCGACGGCGTACTCGACCTGGTCGAGGCTCGCGCCGTCGAACAGGTGGTGCAGCCGTGGATCGAGGTGGCCGAGAGTGCCCAGGCTGCTGGCCACGACGATCAGCCGACCGCCCGGGCGCAGGACGGGGCCGTACGAGCGCAGGACAGCGTGGGTGGCGGTGTTCGAGACATCGATGACTTCGTCGGCGCGTTCGGCCTGGGACTCGTCGGGCAGTATCCGGGCGACGGCGTTGGAGATCACGACGTCGACCCCGCTGTGCCGTGTCCGGAGCTCGTCGGCGAGCTTGGCGATGGCGTCGGTGTCGGTGACGTCCAGGACCCGGCCCTGGACGTGGCTGCGTGTGCCGGGCAGTTGCGCCACTTCGCGGGCGGCGTCCGAGACGCGCCGGTGGTGGCGGCCGGTGAGCAGCACAAGGTCGTCCGGGCCCATGCGGGCCGCCAGCCCTTCGGCGAGTGCGCGTCCGAGTCCCTGGTTCGCGCCCGTGACGAGGGCGATTCGTGAACTGTCCATGCATGCCACGCTAGAAACGCCGATGCCATGAGTCCAACGAGATTTAGGCACAGCTAGTATGCGTAATCATCATGGATTTGGAATCGCCATGGACTTCACGGATGTGTCGCTGACCGCGCTGCGCGTCTTCCGCGCCGTGGCCGAACAGGGGACTTTCACCGCGGCCGCGTCGTCGCTGGGCTATACCCAGTCCGCGGTGTCCCGGCAGATCGCCGCGATCGAACGCGTGGCAGGGGCAGAGCTGCTGGAGCGGCGGCGCGACGGAGTACGGCTGACCGCGGCCGGCCTCGTCGTCATGCGCCGCGCGACGACCGTGCTCGACGAGATCGACGCGACCGCGCGCGAACTGTCCGGCCTGCCGAGGCAAACCGGTACGGTCCGGCTGGGGTGGTTCCCCAGTGCCGGGGCCGTACTGCTGCCCCAGGCCCTGGTCGCGCTGCGCCGTACGGACCCCGGCCTTCACATCGTCAGCCGAGAAGGCAGCACCCCGGCGCTCGTGCGCGCCGTGCGGGCCGGCAGCCTGGATCTCGCCCTCCTGGCGTCGGCGCCACCGTTTCGCCCGCCGGACGCCGAGTCGCCCCCACTGGTGCTGAACACGCTCACCGAACGCGCGCTGTGTCTGGCGGTGCCCGCCGCCCACCCGCTCGCCCGCGGCGCCTTCGTCGACGTGGCCGACTTGCGTGGTCAGCGCTGGATCGCGGGCTCCTCCTCCGGCGAGGACCGGCTGATGGGGGTGTGGCCAGGTCTGGACGAACGGCCCGAGATCGCGCACACCGCCCGTGACTGGCTGGCCAAGCTTCACCTCGTCGCCGCCGGGTGCGGGCTGACCACCGTGCCGCCCGCACTCGCCTCCGCCGCGCCGCCAGGTGTACGCATCCTGCCCGTGCGTGGTGGGCCCCAGGAGCAGCGGCGCCTGTTCCTGGCCCGTCTTCCCCACCCGCCGACCGATGCGGTCACCCGCGTGGCAGCCGCCCTCCGTGCCGCGGCCCTCGACGGCGACGCGCCGGGCTCAGACGGGTCCTCAGGCGCTGCTCGTACCTGAGTCACTCGGGGCGACACGGACTTTGACGTTCTTCATCAGTGGCTGAGCGCTTTGTGTGCTGTAGTCGGCCGCGCCGATGAGGGCGTTCATTTCGGGCATGTACCCCGCCGCGCAGCCGCGGGGCATGTCGTAGCTCAACGCCCGGTACCCGGTGAGGGAGCGCTTGCTGCCGTCCTTGGAGGTGGCCGTGATGTCGACCAGGCTGCCGGGAGTGATGCCGCGGGAGCGCATGTCGGCGCGGTTCATGAGGACGAGGGTGCGCAGGTTCTTGATGCCCCGATAGCGGTCGTCGTCGGAGTAGATGGTCGTGTTCCACTGGTCGTGGGAGCGCATCGTCTGCAGAACCAGCATGTCGTCCTGGGGCACGACGTCCGGCAGCGCGGCGGCGGAGAACTCGGCCCGGCCGGACGGGGTGAGGAAGACGAGTTCGCGGGCCGGTTGCTTGATCCGGAACCCCAATGGCAGTCGGACGCGGCGGTTGAAGTCCTCGAAGCCGTCCAGGGCTTGGGCCATGGTGTCCCGGATGCGGGCCTCCGCCGGACGGGCGGTTGCCGCGTCGCCGCAAAGGGGATACAGGGACGTCAGCTGTGGCAGAAGGGAAGGAAGGCGGCGGTATCTGAGGGTCAGGAGCCGGGCCTGCGCATGCAGATACCGGGCTGTCGTGGCATCGGGCGTCTGCCGGCGTGCCGAGGTGATCAGGAGTGACCAGGCCAGATCGGCGAGAAGGACACAGGTCGTGCTCCGCTCGCCGCGTTGCCGGCCGGTTGTCAGGGGACTCAGGCCGAGCGATTGGTACGCCTGGAGGACAGCGGCGGTTGCCCGGTGCCGTGTGTGCCGCGTTCCATCGGCTCCTCCGCCCGGTTCAAGCAGGCCGGCGAGTTCTCTCAGGGCCACCGCCACCGCGAGGCGCTGCGGACGGTCCGGGTGTACGGCCCAACCCACCAGAGCCAGTCCCCAGGCCGTGACAGCCCCCGTTGCGGCGAGCCCTGTCTGGGCGAGCACGTCGCCGAGACTGACGGCTGGGCCGTTGGCCGCCACGGCGAACGAGAAGAGCATCAGCACGGCACCGAGGCCACTGAGCCGCGTCGCATCGCAGAGGAACTTCGCCAGGCCGGCCGTCACTGCCATCGCGGCGATCACCACGACAGTGCCGAAACCTCCCGCTCGTGGATCGGTCAGCGCGGCGAGCGCCGCACCGCAGACGACGCACATCGTCATGGCCACCGCGGCCGCGGCGAGGACGCGGGCGCTACGGCGGTAGGGCAGGTTGCGCCCGAATGTGGTGGTGAAGGCGCCCAGCATGGGATAGACGGCGAGCGCGGTACGTCCGGAGAACACCAACGCCGATGCGGGCAGTGCCATGGCCAGCGCCGCGCGAAGAGGAGCGCTCCGTCCACCTGGTGCAGGGTGAGCGCGCCAGGAGGCGAGAGCACGCGCGTCAACCGTGCGGCGGAAGATCCCCGGCCGGCGGCGGCTGAGGCGGGAGAATTGGTGCGGTGACGGTGGGGCATCGTTGTCCGTCAGGTGGAAGTGCGGTATCCCAGCGGACTTCTTGAGATCAGTGCACGAGGATTCCTGCGAAAAGGTTGATGGCGGTGGCCAGAATACTGGTGCCGAAGACGTACGACAGCAGTGTGTGCCGTAGCACGATCGAGCGGATCGTCGCACTTGAGACGTCGGTGTCGGAGACCTGGTAGGTCATACCGAGGTTATAGCTGAAGTAGAAGAAGTCCCTGTACGCCGGCGGCTGGTCGGAGTTGAAATCGATTCCGCCCGCGGAAGGCAGGTAGTAGAGGTACGCGTAGCGGGTGGCGTACATCAGATGCAGTGCCGCCCAGGCCATGAACACGCCGAGCAGCGCCATCGCGGCGTGGCCGCTGTCGGAGTTGCCGAGCAGGAATACCACGATGCCGACCAGGCCGCACAGAGCGACCGTGACGACGACGATTTCCTCGGCGATGGGGCGCAGATCCTCGCGTCGGGCGTTACGGCGGGTCGCGACGGCGTCCATTGGCCACAGCACCATCCAGCCGACCACGACGAAGAATGTCTGGGTCGCGGCGATACCCGAGAGAATGGCCAGCGGTGTGTCGCTCGATAAGCCGACGGCCACGCCGACCGCCGCTCCGACGGCGACTGCGGCGGCGAGCCGTGGGACTGCGGAAAGCGACAAACGGATGCTCACGCTCACAAGCCACAACGGTAGTGGGTCGTAGCTGTTCGGCACGGCAAGAGCGGGGTCAGGGGCTTATGGCATCAGGCCGGGTGCGAGTGCTCGGCCTGGGATCGTGGATGACGTGACTTGTGAATGACGGCTTGTGGATGACGAAGGCGGCGGGGGACCGTGGTTCTCCGCCCGTTCGGTGCTTTCGATGGTGCGCCGGACGCGGTCACCCTCCGGAAGACTGTCGCCGAGTTCGGGAAGCCGGTACCTGGCTCGACATGTCCGCGTGGTTCACGCGGACGCGGGCGGCCCTTCCCCGCTGACCGCGTCGAGCAGCAGCTTCGCGGCCACGGTCGCACCGTCGGCGCGCACCGTGGCGGCCACGGCGGTCGCTCGTGCGAGGGTCTCGGGGGTCAGGGCCGTCCTGAGCGCGGCCGACAGGGACTCGGTGGTTGGAGCGGGGCCGTCGTGTGCCGCGCCGATGCCCAGGTCGGCCACCCGGCCGGCCCAGTACGGCTGGTCCACCATCTGGGGTACGACCACCTGGGGCGCGCCGGCCCGGGCGGCCGTCGTCGTGGTGCCCGCGCCGCCGTGGTGCACTACGGCGGCCACCCAGCCGAACAGTGCCTGCTGATTGACCTCGCCGACAGCGAAGCAGTCGTCCCGGTCGTCGATCAGGGCCAGGTCGGCCCAGCCGTGGGAGACGACCGAGCGGCGGCCCTGCGCGCGGATGGCCTCGATGGCCGCCCGGGCGACGTCCTTCGGAGCGCGCATGCTGCCGAAGCCCACATAGACCGGCGGTGCGCCGGCGTCCAGGAACGCCATCAGCTCGGCGGGGAGCGGGCGTTCGTCGGGCAGGATCCACGCGCCGGTCTGCACGACGTAGAGGTCCGCCGATTCCTGCCACGGCCCCAGGACCGGGTCCGCCGCCAGCCACGGGCGGTCGGTGAAGACGTGGTCGCGGACGTCGGCCACCGGTGGCAGGCCGATCGACGCCCGGTTCTCGTTGAGTGCCGTGCCGAACAGTTCCTGAATGCCCTGGGCATCCAGGTCCCACAGCGCCCTGTTGTCGGCCAACTCCGGCGGTAACGGCCAGCCCGGACGCTGCGAAGGCGGGTGGTGCGGCGACGGCAGGGCGACCGGCTGGTAGCTCGCGTACACGTAGCGGATACCCAGCTTCTCGGCCACCGACCGCGCGGCGACCTGCATCAAGCCAGCCGCCACCAGCGCGTCACATCCCTCCGCCGCCGCGGCGACCGTGTCGAACTGCGCGGCGACCAACTCGACGCGACGCCAGGACAGATCCGCCGCCGGCGGCGGCGTCGCCCCGTGTATGAACGGGCGCACCGGCTCGCCGATCGGCACCAGCGGCACGCCGACCCCGGCCAGCAGCTCCGCGAACTCCTTGTCCGGCGGGGCACACACCCGCACCTCCGCGCCGCGTGCGCGCAACCGCACTGCGAGTCCCGCCAGCGGTTCGACGTCCCCGCGCGACCCATACGTCGTCAACAACACACGCATCCGGACTTCCGTTTCCGTAAGTTGTGGCCTCGGCCGACGATTCTGCGGCACGACCCGGGCCTTGCCGCAAGCCCCAGATCTCCCACGATGGACTGGTCCCGCGCGTGAGCGGACGGGGATCTCGGTGTGCCTGGTAGCGCCTAAAACCGAGCTGCTCCTGGTATTCGTTCCATGCCTTCGCGAGAACCTCGGGATTTCCTACTTGCCGAATCGAATCGTCGAAGCGCGCTGAGACACGGCAGCTGTAGTTCGTGACTCGTGAGGTTCCTGTCATGCGATGGCCACTGCTGTGACGTTGTTCCAGCGGCGGTGGCAGGCCGTCGCGCGATGCTGGTGTCGGCGACGCCAGTTCGACCAGCGCAGGGCGTGTGCCGGATCGGTGTCCTGGCGGGGCCTTGGCAGGGCGAAGACCCGCAATAGCGCGAGGAGTTCGCGCGGGCTGACGGGCACCATGGCCAACTCGTCGTCGGAGTTGGCGGGGTGGGCGCGTTGCCGCTCGTGGAGGGCGCCGACGGCCAGAAGTGCGTAGGCGATCATTGACATGAGGCTCCAGCGGTGCCAGGACGTCCAGCAGGTGACCTGGCCGGTGTCGAGGTGGGCCAGGCCCTTGGCTCCCTGGAAGTCCTCCTCGACCCGCCACCTGCGGCAGACCGCGCTGACCAGCACCGATATCGGCTGCGGGTCGGGGTGCCAGGTCCGGTAGAAGGAAAGGGTGCCGGTGCGGCGGTGGCGTCGGACCAGGACCTGGCTGTGCCCGGCGGCCTGTCCGGGCGGCGCATCGTCGGGGTTCACGTCGATCATCGCCCAGTCGTAGAGCCGCTCGGCCTTGGTGCCATGGCCGGTCCTCAGCCGCATCCAGGCCCGCTTCGGCACCCGCTCCAGCAGCGCGGTGACCTTCTTCTTCCCGGCGCCCGGGGTGGTGACCCGGTGGCTGGTGGGTACCGCGATCGCGTAGCCGTAGCCCAGCGCACGGATCCGCGCACGCAACTCCCGTCCACCGTAGACCTCGTCGGCGGCCACCCACGCGGTGTGCACCCCCGAGGCGTGGGCGTCCTCCAGCATGTCGCCGGCCAGTTGCGGCTTGGTGGCGAACACCCTCTCGTCGGGCACCCCGACCAGCTCACGGCGCTCGTCGTCCGCCGCCCATGCCTCGCCCAGGTACAGCCGACGGTCGACCAGCGCGTGCCCCTCGGCACTCACGTAGGAGAGGTGTACCGCGACCTGGCACAGCCCGATCCCGCCCAGCGCCCCGGAGTACTGCCGGGCCGCGCCGACCGCGTCGAGGGACGACTTCTCATCGCCCGTCTCGTCCACCACCAACATCACCTCCTCTCGCCGAGTTGCTCCACCGTCCAGGCCGCGACCGACCGGCGGACTGCCTCGGTGTCGAAGCGGGCCCTCGACAAGAAGTGCTGCAGGACATGCGGACCGCTGTGGCCGATCGCCTCGGCCAACGACCAGCAGTTCGCCGATTCCTTGACCATCAGCAGCCCAGAGACCATGTTCCGGCAGGTCAGCCGGGTCTCCCGGCGCGGGAAGCAGCTCGCGAACCGGCCCATCAACCCCTCGAACAACCCGTCCCACCCGGCGTGTACTACCGTGGCCTGCGCGGCCACCGCTTCTTGATTCTTCGTCACACAAGATCACGATGCCGGTGGCCGTACCCCTGCCGCAGGCACCCCACCCACCACGCTGGCCAGCGGCGATGCCTCACGCCTCACGAACTACAGCTGCCGTGTGAGAGCGAGCTGTTCGTAAGGGGGCCGGCTCCGGCACGTTCACGGAGTGAGTATGCGGTCTCTGACCTGGCGGTTGTGACGGCGGCGCAGCACCTCGAAGGGGAGTAGCGTGGCCCCGCAACAAGTGGCCAGTCCCACCCAGATAGGCAGCGTGAAAACGAGCACGAATGAGCTGACGATCCAGCCCGTGGTGAACGCCACGTCGGCCCATAGAGGGAAATTCGCGAGCCGGGTGGAGAGCAGCGGGAGCGGTCGTCCTGGGCTGCGCGACGAGACGTAGCGCACATAGGTGATGCTGGAGAAAGCACCGACGATGACGGCGGCCGCGATGGTGATGATCCGCATGAGAATCTCCTGACCGGAAAACTCAACGGTCAGATGGGGATGGCGAGATAGCCCCTCGATGGTGACGGTCGGGGGCTGGTGTGGGGCGGTGGGGTCGTGGGATGTCAGGCGGCTGCCGGGGTGAGGGTGACGTCGTGGCCGAGGGCCTTGAGCTGGCGGACGAGGTCGCGGCTCTTGCGGGCCGGGTCGAGGTTGCGGGTGTGGAAGTCGGGGCCGAGGTCTCGGTAGCGGGCGGTCGGGTCGTTCATGAGGTGCCAGACGGCGACCAGGATGGAGCGGGCGACGGCGACCAGGGCTTTCATGTGGCCGCGGCGTTTGACGATGCGGCGGTAGCGGGCGCCGAGGAAGGTGTCGGTGCGGGCGGCGGAGATTGCTGCTTCGCCGAGGGCGCCGCGGAGCCAGGGGTTGCCTTTGCCGGTGGGGCCGGAGGTGTTCTTGTTTCCGGACTGGAGGGTGCGTGGGGAGAGTTTCGCCCAGGACACGAGATGGCCGGCGGTGGGGAAGACCGTCATGTCCAGGCCGGTCTCGGCGAGGATGACCTGCGCGGTGCTGGGGCCGACGCCGGGGATCTCGTCGAGGCGTTCGGTGTCGGTGATCGGTATGAGGGTGCCCTGTCCGGGGCCTTCGTCGTCCTCGGTGGTGGACAGCTCGGCCAGACGCAGGGTGATCCGGGCGGTGAGCTTGTCGATCTGCACGGTGAGGTAGTCGACGGTGTCCAGCAGCATCCGGCACATGAAGGCGTGGTGTTCTTCGAACCGGCCGGTCAGGGCCTCGGCCAGGGTGCTGTGGCTGGCCTTGATGGTGCCGTGGGCCAGGTCCGCCAACGCCTTGGGGCTGCGTTCGCCCGCGATCAGTGCCTCCAGCATGGCCCGGCCGGAGACGCCGAAGATGTCGGCGATCACGGTGGACAGCTTGATCTGGGCGTCCTCGAGGAGTTTCTCGGTGCGCTGCTTGTGGCGGGTGCGCTCGTGGGTCATGACGGCCCGGGCCCGGGTCAGATCGCGCAGTTCACGGACCGGCTTCGGGGGTACGAACGAGGGCCGGAGCATGCCGCGTTCGGTGAGCTTGGCCAGCCAGACCGCGTCCAGGCGGTCGGTTTTGGGCCGGCCCGGGACGTTCTTGACGTCACGGGCGTTGACCAGCCAGCACTCCAGACCACGCGATTCCAGCAGAAAGAAGTACGGCTTCCAGTAGGTCGACGTCGCCTCCATCACCACCCGGGTGACGCCCTGGCAGACCAGGTGGTCGGCCAGGTCCAGGATCGCGCCGCTGGTCGCGACGGTGTTGAAGACCCGCTGCACGCGCTTGCCGGGCTTGTCCTCGTGCGGCACCCGCACACAGACCATGCCCGACGCCTTGGCGATATCGATCGCCGCGACACGGGCCACGAGCTCCTCGGCCTGCTCGATCTCCTCGACGCCACCGTCGTCGGTGTCCGCCATGCACAACTCCCTGGTATCGATCCGTACGGGCCGACGCCTGCCCAGGGGGCCGCGGGGGGAGCGAAAATCTGACCGGCGTGCTCGATGGCAACAGTGCGTGGCCCCTCTGCGGCCCCGGCACCAGACTGACCTACGGGCTCAACGTCCCAACGAGCTACCGGCGTCGGCGGGCAGGCGCCGCAGCCATGTTTTCACGCCGGCAAGGCGCACCCGAAGGGAACAGGGGGACTGACCTGAGAAATTCTGTATCCAGAAAAGTTCACCGGAGGGCTTCGCGGCATGTCACGCAACAGCGTGACTTGTAAACAGCAACCGATCTTGATAAAGCCACCGGGTGGCGGTTCCCGTAAGCGCGAGTAGTCGCACTGGGGGGTTAGCGTAGCGATATGCGTCATGAAGTGACCGATGCCGATACCGCCGTGACGGTGGGCAGCGGTGACGTGCCTGTGCTGTCCACTCCGAGGCTCATCGCGTGGATGGAGGCGGCAACCGTGCAGGCCGCCGCGCCGTTCACCAGAAGGGGTCAGACCTCTGTCGGGACCGCGGTGCGCATCGAGCACTTCCGTGCCACGCCGGTGGGCGGTCGGGTGGAGGTCATCGCCGAACCGCCTGCCGCCGCGGCAGGCGGACGGCTCACTTTCCTCCTGCGAGTACTCGACAGCTCCGGAGAGCTTGTGGCGGCGGGAGAGATCGACCGGGTGATCGTCGATCGGCGGCGATTCCTCGCGCGGGCACTCGGCCGCGATACGCACCGCTGATCGGCCCTCGATACGGAGCGGTGATCGATACGGATCGCTGTCCGTCGAGGCGTGCCCACGCCGGACAGAGACGCCATGACGCCCGCACCCACTACACGGGTGTATGGCCCTTGAGGTAGTCGCGCACGGCTTCGGGTAGCCCCGCGTCGATGGCTTCGGCGAACGGAGCCCAGCGGATCCGCTCCGGGGTGAGTCGCGCCTCCGCCGAGGGGGACTGGCTCAACAGTTGGCACACCACAGCAGGCCGTACGGCGTCATCTCGAGTCGCTCCCCGCGGCCGTAGAACCGATGAGCCGTCAACCAGATACCCGGTGAGCTCGTAGACGAGGCGCGCCGCGCCGGCCTCCGCCGATTCGGCGGGCTGCGGAGCGCCTGACGGCAGCCCCCAACCGTCCAGCGCGGCCACCATCAGGAGACGTCCGTCGTACACGACGACCGCGTCCACCACGCCCCGGTCAGCCTGCTCCAGTGTCATGGCCCAACCGCCCCTCTCCCTTTCGCGCGACCGGCCGACCGGCCTCGTCCGAGCCCCCGTTTCCTACCCTGGCCGCATCGGTTCACGCGGTGCCGCCGCACGGGTGAGTGCCGGCCGCGCGCTGCTCGGCTGCCGTTCTGTCATGAGCGGAGCGCCACCACGGCCTCGTCGGTGTACACGAGGAAGGTCAGGCTCTGGCGGAAGTACAACTTGATCTCGTTCGCGTCATGCGCGGTGTAGCCGATCGCGAGGTCCTCACCGAGCCGCAGTTCGAAGTCCCCACCGCGTGTGGACAGCAGAAAACCGCCGTTGATCGCGGGCGTCCAGATCGGCGGGGCGTCCAGCATCCGACTGAGGTGTTCCGTGATCGGATAGCCGTGATCGGACGTCTCGCTCACCAAGGTGTACGCGTCGGCGCCCAGCAGCAGCGAATACGGGCCGGCGACTCCGGCCAGACGCAGGGTCGTCAGCGCGCGGCTGACAGCATCCGGGTAGTCACGTGTTTCCGCCGGCAGGCCGTGCACCGGATGGGAGGTACGGCTGCGCAGCCCGTCGATGCCCGCTGCCTCGTACCCCTCGAAGACGGCCCGGTCCTCGGTGAAGGCCATGGTGCGTGCCGCGTCCTTGACCGGTTGCCAGTCGGAGTCGTTCGAGCCGCGCTCGACGTCGTCCACCGCGTCGCGACCGACCTTGAAGGGGACGCGCAGTTCGACCAAGGGCTGGGCTTGGCGCAGGAGCGCGGTGACGCCCGGTCCGGGCGCTTCGATGCGGGCGAGATGGCCGGTGCCGACTGAGGCCAGCGCGGGACCATCGGGTCCGGTGACGTCCACGACACGGCGGCCCCCCACGTTGCGCTGGAACGTGCGGCGGGCTTCCTCCTCGATCTGTGCCCATGCCTGGGGCGTGATCGGCGCGAGTTCGCGGTGCAGGTTGCTCATACCGTTGGGCGTGGACACGTGATCAGGCTCCTTTGAGACTGCCGATCCCCAGGGAGCCCTCGGTCGTCGGCGCGCCGGTGGGCGCGGCGGGTGGGTCGTCGAGGAAATCGGCGCTGGGTACGTAGAACAGACAGCCGGTGACCGCGGTGGAAAAGTCGAGGATGCGATCGTGGGTATGGGGGTGGTCACCGAGGAACATGTTCCTCAGCATCTGTTCGGTGACCTCCGGAGTGCGCGCATAGCCGATGAAATAGGTGCCGAACTCCCTTTGCCCGATGCTGCCGAACGGCATGTTGTCGCGGACGATCTTCCGTTCGTTTCCCTCCGCGTCGGTGATGGTGTTCAGCGCGACATGAGAGTCCGGTGGCTTGATGTCGTCCGGCATTTCGATGTTCGCCAGTTTCGTGCGGCCGATGACTTTCTCCTGTTCCTGCGTGGGCAGCGTGTTCCAGGCGGCGAGGGCGTGCAGGTACTTCTGGACGATCACATAGCTGCCGCCCGCGAAATCGCGGTCCTCGTCACCGATGAACACCGCGTCGGCCGCGACGTCACCCTCGGGGTTCTCTGTGCCGTCGACGAAGCCGAGGAGGTCACGCTCGTCGAAGTACTTGAAACCGTGCACCTCGTCCACCACGGCGACCGCTCCGTAGAGGCGTTCGCCGATCAACTGGGCCAGTTCGAAACAGAGATCCATGTGGTGCGCTCGCACATGGAAGAGCAGGTCACCGGGGGTGGACGGGGCTCGGTGCCGGGAGCCCGCCAACGCCACGAAGGGATGCAGATCGCGCGGGCGGGGTCCCTCGAAGAGCCGGTCCCATGCGGCGGAGCCGATGCCGACGACGCAACTCAGCTTCGCATCCGGAGCTCGGAAACCGACCGATCGCCGCAACCCGGCCACATCCTGCAGAAGGTCGCGAACAGCGGGCTCGCCGCCAGGTGCCATGGTGCACACGAGGAACAGGGCGGCTTTGGCGGGCGGGGCGATCACGAACTGCGACTCAACCACGGAGCCTGCCTCCTACTTGTCGTGGCTATGGCGCTACGCTCAGCAGGATAGGTGAGGAAACAAAATAAATACTAGGATTGGATCAGCCCATCCGCTACTGGGCCGCGCCCCGTCGGCCGGGCGATACGCGAGGCCTTCTGTCGGCCGACTTTCGCAAAGGCGCCAATCTCGCCTCTGCTTCAAGAATTGACTACATCTCGCGGCCGTCGGGTTCAAGTCGGCAGTGAGGTTTTCTCAACGGCCAACGGACCAGTCCGCGGTAACCGGAGAGCCACGGCACCCTCCACTCGCTCACCCACTCCCGGCGGCTGTTGGCCGCGGAGAAGCCGACGGCGAGGAGTTCGTTGGCGAGGGTCACGCTCGGGAGCGGGTGCTGGGTGCCCTGGATCTCGATGGAGGCGGCCGACAGGCTACGCGGGACGGCTCTGGCATCCGGGGGGCGGACCGGGCGTGGGTTTTCGGCCATCTACGGGACGCCCGGGATGAGGGTCTCCTCGCGGACGTCTGATGTTGCGCCCGAGTTGTACTCAATTCTGCGGATTGACCCTGTGCATGATGGTGCGCTTGCCTCGAAGAGAGCCCTCGGCGCGGGGCCGGGGGAGATGCGTCAACGGGGAAACGCAGGGGGAATCGTGTTCAGAACCATGCGTGGGGTGGCCGTCGCGGTGCTCACGGGGGCGATGGTCGCGTTGTCGGCCACGTCTGCCACCTCGGCGCCGAAGCCGGAGACCGAGCGGGTCACACTGTCGGCGACGGGGGAGCAGGGCAACGAGGACTCGTACGGACCGCGATTCAGTGCCGCCGGCCGCTTCGCGGTCTTCGCGGCGTACGCGTCCAACCTGGTGCCCGGCGACACCAACGGCTTCCTTGACGTGTTCGTGCGCGATCTGCGCAAGGGGACCGTCGAGCGGGTCAGCGTCAGTTCGGACGGCGCGCAGGCCGACAGCGAGTCGTCCGCGCAGGCCATCAGTGCCGACGGGCGGTGCATCCTGTTCCGCTCCAACGCCAGGAACCTGGTCCGCTGGGACAACCCGCCCACGAACACCGCGGCCGACGACATCTACCTGCACGACCGGCGAACCGGCACCACGGAGCGGATCAGCGTCGCCCTCGACGGAGGTTCCGCCTTCGCGGCCGGCGCCACCTTGTCGGCGGACGCCCGCTACATCGCCTTCAACGCCAAGGCCGACCGGATGGAGACCGACCCCGGCGACCTCTTCGGAGCCGTGTACGTCCTCGACCGCCACACCGGCGTCGTGGAGCGGATCACCAACCGGGACCGCCCGGACAACCCCGCGCTCCTGCAGGGTCTGAGCGCCGACGGCCGCTACGTGGCGTACACGCAGCTCGTGCCGCGCAGCTCATACGGTCGCACGTGGGTGCACGACCGCCGCACCGGCACGGAGGAACAGGTCAACGTCAAGCCGGACGGCACCCCGGTACAGCGGTACGCGATGCCCGCCTCGTTCTGCGCGGACGGCCGGACCATCGCATTCGACTACTGGGGAGATGAGGAACCGGTGTCAGGTGAAACCCCCAGTACCGCCTCCACCGTCTACGTCCGCGACCTGCGCACCGGCACCACCCGTCTGGTCAGCAAGTCCGTCTCCGGTGGGCCCGTCTTGGACGTCCCCGTGGCAGTCACCTCGATGAGCGCAGGAGCCCGGCGCATCGGCCTCGGCAGCGAATCGGCGCAGCTCGTCCCCGACGACACCAACGGTCACTACGACGGCTTCGTGCGTCGCCTCCACTGAACTGCCCCGTCATGTATGGGGCTTGGAGGGACCAGCAAGGAAAGGAACTGACTCGCACGGATCAAAAGAGGTATTCGCACGGACCGACATGGCACTTGGACGGAACAACAGGAGGACCTTCCATGCATTTCGCACGCCGCACCACACTGAGCGCCGCCGTGGCAGCCGCTCTCGCCGGCACCGCGTTACCGGCCGCCGCACAGCACTCCTCACCTGGCCCCACCCGGGCCTCCGTCGCCACCGACGGGCGGCAGGCCGACGGCGCCTCCGTCGCACCCGCGCTCAGTGCGAACGGCCGCTACATCGCCTTCGTCTCGTCCGCCGCCAACCTGGTCCGGGGGGACACGAACGGAGTCGCCGACGTCTTCGTGCACGACCTGCGCACCGGCCGCACCCAGCGTGTCGCCGAGGGCCCGGCGACGGGCGTGGCGCTCAGTGGCGACGGCCGTGACGTCGTCCTGGCCACCACGGCCGCGCTCACAAAGGACGACGACAACGGCCTCGACGACATCTACCTCTACGACCGCCGCACTCACCGGACCGAGCGCATCAGCCACGGTCACCCGGACGCCCCGCCCCGCAGCCGGCTGAACTATTCGCCCGCCATCAGCGCGAACGGCAGGGTCGTCGCGTACACCACCGCGACCCCGGACGCCGCGCCCGGCGACACCAACGGCAGGGACGACGTGATCGTCCATGATCGGCGCACGGGGAAGAACCAACTGGTCCAGTACCGTACCGACGGGGCTCTCGGCGACGGCGACTCCCTCTCGGCGTCGCTCAGCGCCGACGGCCGCCAGGTCGCCTTCGAGACGGCGGACCAGCTGGACCCGAACCACGACTGGACGCACGCCAGGAACGTCTATGTCCGCGACCGGCTGAAGGGCACGACGGAGCAGATCAGCCGGCCCACGCGCTTCGTCTACAAGGAGAGCTCGTTCGGCTCGTCGATCAGCGCGAACGGCCGGATGTTCGCCTTTTCGTCCAACGTCGCCTCCTTGGTGCCCGGCGACAACAACAAGGCCACCGATGTGTTCGCCTTCGACCGGAAGAACCAGACGACCGTGCGAGTCAGCACCGCGGCCGACGGCACCCAGGCCAACGGGGTGAGCTCCGCCGCGAGCCTGAGCGGGGACGGCCGCCGCGTCGCTTTCGTCTCGGCGGCCACCAACCTCGTCCCTGGCGACACCAATGGCCTCGCCGACGTTTTCGTCAAGGACCTGAGGACCGGCGCGGTCGAGCGGGTGAGCGTGGCGGCCGACGGCACCGAGGCGGACCGGCCCGCGGTGGGCTCCACGTCGCTGAGCGACCACCGGATCGCCTTCTCCTCAGCGGCCACCAACCTCGTCCGCGGCGACACCAATGACACCACCGACGTCTTCACGGTATCCCGTACGAGCTGATGGGCCGACAGTCCATCAGCCGCCGGCTGCCGCAGGGGCTCACCTGGCATGGCCCGTGATGGGTGGCCGAGCGTTCAGTCGACGCCGTGGGGACACCGTGCTGCCTACCGCCACGTCCAGCGACTCCCTCTGCGTCTCACCCCCGTCCGGCCGCCACCGCCGACTCAGACCGACGAGCGGTCGTCCGGAGGCTCGCCCAGACGCACGGCCGGACGTCGGTGCCGGAGCAGATGCAAGACATGCGCGCGGACGACGACGGGCCAGTCCATTGCTGCGACCAACTCACTGAAGGGCAAGGGCTGTTCGGCAGCGGTCGGCGGCAGCGGCTCCTGCACTTCGAGTAGATCCCCCAGTGCGGCCGGTGCTGGGTCGGCAGGGCATCCAGCCCCACGACACATGCGGGCGCAACCCTGCCACCACCGCGCGGCGCCGGCCGCATGCCACGGCTGCCTCCGCCGCTGCGGCGAATCTGAGCGGGTCTTCCTGCCCGATCAACCGGCGCGGGCGGACGCCGAACCGCCATCGGCTGCCGTCCGGCCGGACCAATCTCTTGTTCCCTTGCGACGGCGCGAGTTGGGGGTGCGAGGCGACTGCTGGGACGGTCAGACGCAAGCCGTGGGAGATCGAAGTCGTGGACCTGCTGAACATGTCCACAGGAGAATGGTCGCTCCCGCGGTGCGAGTGGCACCGGGCCCACGTCCCAGGTCCACGCGCTGTGGACGACGGCTGCCAGCGCCCTGTCGTCGCCCGCCACGGCCGTCCGTACGAAAACGTCATCTCGGGCCAGGGCCCCACCTGGATCTTGGAGCATCGAATGATCGTGGCAAGCTCCAGGGCGCCTCGGCAACTCCCCATGGAACTCAATCCGTCAGGAGTCCTGAGCAGCCGCGAAAGGCTCGAGTTCATCGGCGGCGCGGGCCTCCCGCGTGCGGGACACCGTGAGTACGAGTGCCTGAATGACCGCTCCAGACAGGCCCACCCACAAAGCGAACCGATAGCTGACCTGGTCGGCGAGCAATCCGCCCACCGGCGCCCCGACCGCCACCATCCCCCAATTGAAGGAGCGGATGGTGGCGTTCATCCGTCCGCGCAGTCGGTCGGGCGTCACTGACTGGCGATAGCTCAACTCGACCGGGCTTTCGATCGAGATCGCCAAGGACACCAGGAAGAAGGCCAGCGATACCGAGAACAGCCCCCACGTCCCACGCTCAGCCAGGACCAGCGGCAGCCAGCCGACGGCGGCGAGGACGCGGAACGCGATCAAGGTGGCACCGACGTCCAGCTTCCGCGACACCCGCTCAGAGAGTGCACCACCGAGCACCGCACCGAGCCCCGCGCAGGCGTAGGTCACTCCCAGACCGAAGTCCCCGATCTTCAGCTCACGCAGCGCGTAGACCACGAAGACCGTACTCACGATGGTGTTGAAGAGGAGCATCGCGTGCGAGGTCAGAGCGATGGACGAAAGCGTGCGATGACGGTAGACCCAGGCCACCCCTTCACGCAGCTCCCTGCCCAGGCTGCGCCGCGCGCCTCGATCGGGAACGGGATCGTGGGCTTGTACCGAGGTGAGCAGCAGGCCTGACAGCAGATAGGTGACGGCGTCCACGAGCACGGCGAGCGGCGCGCCGACGAACTTGATCAGCACTCCGGCGATCAGCGGCCCGGTCGATCCGGCCACCGCGTCGGCCTGACCCATCCGGGCATACCCCGCGTTGAGAAGTTCTTTGGGTACCAGCCGCGGCACATAGGACTGATTGGCCGCGTCGAAGAACAGACAGAGCACCCCGAAGGCGAAGACGCATACGCACAGTGCGGCGATGCTCAACCGGTCCAGCGCATACAACAGGGGAATCACGCCGAGCAGGGCGGCCCTGCCCAGATCCATGGCCACCATCATCGGCTTGCGCCGGCAACGATCCACCAGCACCCCGGCCACGAGGCCGAAGAGCAGGTAGGGAGCCCAGCGAGCCGCGTTCACCAGGCCCACCTGCGTGGCAGATGCACTCAACGTGACGGCGGTAAGGATCTGTAGGGCGAGCCCTGTTACCTGTGAACCGAAGGCCGAGACCGCGGAGGCGGTCCAAAAGCGTATGTACCCAGGAACATCGACCAGACGCGGCATGATCGGACCGTACCAGCGGAGCACTTCCGCACCGCAGCTGTCGAGCAGTAAGGGCCGACATCCCGCTCAAGAACGGCTGCGAGCCAACCCGCCGAACGGCGATCAAGCCCGCGCTCAGCGTCCCTCGGCGCCTGCCTGGTCACTCGCGTACTGTGCCGAGCGGACCTGCTCGACAGCTACCGCCACCACGAGGCGGCCGATGTCCTCGGCCGGATTTGCCCGCCCGCCGTGGCCGTGCTGCCGAGATTACGGAAGATGCTGGACGCCGGATACGAGTGGACCCGGTCCCCGCGGCGGCGGCCGCTTCCGAAGCCTTCCAGTCGTGGCTCACCCGTGCTGATGAGGCACCGTCGCTTCCCTCCGGCTTGATCCGCCGGACAGGACCTAGCGGTGGGCGACGCCGTCGATCATCAGGGCGAGGGTGAAGTCGAACCGGTCGTGGCCCTCGCCGGCGGTGAGCTCGACCGCGTAGCGGGTGGTGTGAGGGAAGGTCTCGGCAGGCAGCGTGGTCAGACGGCGCTGGAGCTCGTCGGTGTCGACGACCCATTCCGCCTCGTTGTGGACCTTGCGCTGGTTCACGATGGAGATTTCCAGGCAGTAGGCGGCCACGTACAACAAGAGGGCGTCGATGGCCCAGGCGGCGGCCTGCGGGGCGACGCCGCCGGCGAGCAGGATCGCCAGCATTCCTTCGCTGACGCGCACGGTCTCGAGGTCGGTGGGGGCCATGGCGAGCGCGGCGCGGGAGATTCCGGGGAATTTCAGGTACTGGTCGCGAATCTGGATGCACACGCGGCGGATCTGCTCCCGCCATGCCGCGGGGTCGGGCTCGGGGAGTACGAGCTCGGCGCGCAGTCGCCCGATGAGCAGCTCGTCGAGGTCGGCCTTGTTGACCACGTGGGCGTAGAGCGAGGCGGGTCCGGTGTCGAGTGCGCCGGCCAGCCGGCGCATGGTCAGTGCCTCATAGCCCTCTGTGGCGATGACGCCCAGCGCGGTGTCGATGACCTGTTCCACGGTGATCGGGTCCTTGCGACGCCGCGGCCTGGTGTCGGCTTTGGCCTCGGGGTTCGGCGGCTGGTGGCGTGCCGCGCGTCGTTCTCTCGGGTTCACCCGGTCATCATAGCTTGACACGAACATCGTTCGTATATAGAACACTGTTCGTGTCGATGAAGATGAATGCGAATCAGGACGTGGACGTGACCGTGGTCGGCGCCGGGCCGGTGGGCCTCGTGCTCGCCGCCGAGCTGGCGCTCTCCGGGGCGACGGTGCAGATATTCGAGCGACGGGCCGAGCCGAACGAGGCGATGAAGGCGGGGTCGATCAACGTGCCGACGGCCGAGGCACTCGACCGCCGCGGCCTGCTTCCTGCCGCCGAACAGGTGCAGCGCGAGATGCTCGAGCGGGTGGGGTCGTTCGCCCGCACGGCCGACGACGACCAACCGTCCGGTGGCGGCCGACGAGCACCGGACACGCGGTTCACCGGGCATTTCGCCGGAATGGTCCTCGACGCCGACCTCACGGACTGGTCCGACCCCGACCTCGCCGCACACACCGCCGTCGCCGGAGCGAGGATGGTGCCGCAGCGCGAGCTGGAGGAACTGTTGGCCGGCCATGTCGCGCGACTCGGCGTACCGGTGCGTCGTGGGGTGGAGGTCACCGCGCTCGAAGACACCGGCGACGGCGTGCTCGTCGGCACCACCGACGGCACGGTGCGCACCGGGTGGCTGATCGGGTGCGACGGCGGGCGCAGCACCGTGCGCCGCCTCGCGGGCATCGACTTCCCCGGCACCGACCCCGAACTCACCGGACATCTGGCGGTCGCCGACATCGCCGACCCGGAGAAGCTCGCGAACGGATGGGCGTGGTCGACCCGGGGGGCGTACCGCTACGGGCCACAGCCCGGGCGGGTGGTCACCGTGGAGTTCGACGGCGCTCCCGCCGACCTCCCCCAGGCTCGGCTCCGCTCGCGCGGGGGGACCCCCGTGGCGCCGGTCACCCTTGAGGAGTTGCAGACCAGTCTGCGCCGGGTCTCCGGCACCGACATCACGCTGACCGCGCTGCGCGGCGTCGCGACCCGCTGGAGCGACAACGCCCGCCAGGCCGCGACCTACCGGTCGGGGCGGGTGCTGCTGGCCGGCGACGCCGCGCACGTGCACTCACCGTTCGGCGGTCAGGGGCTCAATCTCGGGGTCGGCGACGCGATGAACCTCGGTTGGAAGCTCGGTGCCGTGGTCGCCGGGTGGGCACCCGAAGGGCTGCTCGACACCTACGACGCCGAGCGTCGTCCCCTTGGTGCCTGGGTGCTGGACTGGACGCGGGCCCAGATCGGGGTGATGCGCGGGGACGCCAAGTCGGCCGCGCTCCGGGAGGTCGTCGGCGACTTGCTGAGCACTCGGGAGGGCGCGACCTACGCGGTCAAGAAGATCTCCGGTGTCACGCAGCGCATCGCCCTGCCCGGCGACCATCCGCTGGTCGGGCGGTTCGCCCCCGACCTGTGGCTGAAGGACGGCTCTCGTCTGGTCGACCACGGTCACGGTGGCGGGTTCCTGCTGCTCGACCGTACTGCGGACGGTGCGTTTGCCCGCCTCGCAGCGGCCTGGGCCGGGCGAGTGAGCAGCGTGACCGACGACCACGCGACGCCCACCGGGGTGTTGGTACGCCCGGACGGGGTGGTCGCCTGGGCCTCCGACACCACCGGCATCGCCGCCGTCACCGGCCTAGAAGACGCCCTGCACCGATGGACCGGCGCGCCGTCGGCCCCCGCAAAGAGGGAGACGCGCGGCTCGACTCCACGTTCATGACCCGTGTGCTGCTCGAGCTCGGCGCCGAGCCGATGCTCCTGCGGGGTGTGACGGTCCTGGACTTCAGCCCGGTCGAACCGCTCGCGGCGGGGTGGGGAGGTAGCCGCGAGGCCCGCGCCGACTCCCGCTCGACCCACCGCGCGAGGGCCATCCCGACCCCGTTGTCAGTGGCGGCCCGTATGGTCCGATCATGAGTGTTCCCGCCGTTGAGGACTCGTGGGTCCGTATCGATACCTGGCTGCTGCGGCATGCGCCCGTCAGCCACGCTCTGCTGCGTCCGCCGGCGTCGCCGTCGGAGATCAGGGCGGCCGAGCGCACGCTCGGGGTCCGCTTCCACCCCGACCTGGTGGCCTCGCTGAGCTGTCACGACGGCGTGGAACTCCAGCCAGGGGCACTCGTGTTGGCGCACTACGGTCCGCCGTCCCGCGTCGCGGACATCGTCAAGAGCACCAAGTTCCTGCGCGGCGTCGGCGCGGGCGTCCCGGACGACGACGCCCTCGACGAGGACGACGAGGACTACGACGAACTCGCCACGTACTGGCACCACGACTGGCTGCTCATCACCCTCGGCGTCGGCTGGCAGTCCTCCGACGGCCTGTTCCTCTCCTGCCACCCCGGCCACAACTGGGGCAGGCTCGGCCGCTACTTCGACGAGGACACTCCCTCGTTCACGGGGTGGGCGTCTCTGCGCCACGCACTGGCCGACCTCGCGGACGCCCTGGAAAGAGGCCGCCCGTTCAACGGCCAGACCCCGCTGGCGTACGAGGGCGTCCTGCTGTGGGACCACGAGACGACCGCCATCCCCGACCCGGTCTCCCCGCTCGCGCTGGCCGCCGAGTCCGCAGAACCGGAGCCGGAGCCGCCGGCTCCCGCCGAGCCGCTCTTCGCTCCGGAGCGCCGGTCGAGCGGCGCGTACCTCGTCATGATCCGGCACAGGACCCCGACCCCGCCCCCGCCGACCCAGCCCGACGTCGTCTTCGCGGAGCACCTCACCCCGGCCGAACTGCTGCGCAGGCTGGGCGCGATACCCGACACCGTCCGCCCCCGCACGCGCGCCCGGGCCCAGACGGCGGCGAACTCGCCGTGGGCGGCGTACCGTCCGATGGTCCGCGCGGGCAGCGTCGGCGGATGGGCCTACGCGACCCAGGAGGGTGGCGCCGCCCAGTTCACCCGCCCGGAGGTGCTGCGCAGGGTCTCCGCGGACACGCGCGCGGTCGCCCTGACCAGGCGGGGCCCGGAGGTCCAGGTCGCGGTCACCGAGGACGGCGTACCGGGGCCGGAGGGCGTGCGTCATGTCCTGTCGCCGCGCGAGGGCGGCGGCGACTCCTGGCCCGGGTCGACGGCGACGTACGCCCGCTTCCTGGCCGAACTGCAGGGGGATTTCGGCATCACGTACCTGCCGGACGACGACGCCGACACGGAGCTGACGAGCGCCCTGCTCCTGCCGGTGCTGGAGGACGTCGACCGGGCCGCGAACCGGTACGTCGCCAATGTCCGGGATTTCGACCTGGCCGCACTGATCGAGCGGACACAGCCAGCCCGTCTGCGCACGGCGATGGGCGCACAACTGAGGCGACTGGCGGCGGAGACCCGGTTCGACGTGTACGACGAGGTGAGCGACGCGCTGGCCCGCACCACCCGTGGCGAGACGGTCGACCTCACCCCGGACAGCCCCCTGGACCTGCGCATCCGCACACTCACCGCGGAGGCGTCGGCGGCCCGGCAGATGGTGAGCGGGCAGCGCGCCTGGCACGACGACAACGACCCCGTGACGCAGTCCGATTTCAGTGCGTGGGCGCTGCGGGTGCAGGCGGCACGCGCACTGCGGGAGTTCGTCGATGCGGGGGTGCCGGCGGCCGCCGCGACGATCCTGTCTCTGCGGATGTCCGCGCACTGGAGGACGGAGTTGGCAGCGGACCTGGAGGGGTGAGAAGCAGAAGCAGGGAGCGAGCAGGACGGGGTGTGGAGACGTCCGGCGCGGACTTGAGTCTCCTGCAGGGGGAGACAGGAAGGTGAGCTCATGGACGGCGGCATCCTCTACTCAATCGGTGAACTGGCCCAGCGCACCGGGCTGACAGTCAAGACGATCCGGTTCTACTCCGACCGCGGCATCGTGGCGCCTGCTGACCGCACCCACGCCGGCTATCGGCGCTACGCCCCGGATGCCGTCGCTCGCCTTGCCCTCGTGCGGGCACTGCGCGAACTGGGAGTCGGCCTCGACACGATTCGGCGGGTCGTGGATCAGGAACTCTCCCTCAGCGAAGTCGCCGCGGAGCACGCCGCCGCACTGGACGTGCAGATCAGCATTCTGCGTCTGCGACGGGCGGTGCTGACGGCCGCCGCCGAACGCGAACCCACCCCCAAGGAGATGGAAATCATGTACCAGTTGGCCACGCTGTCCGAAGCCGAACGCCGAAGACTGATCGACGACCTCCTCGACACCGTCTTCGAAGGCCTCCACAGTGGCCCCCAGCATGCCGCAGCTCGACGCTCCATGACACCCGAGCTCCCCGACAACTCCACAGACGATCAGGTCAGGGCATGGGTGGAGCTGGCCGAACTGTCCCTGGACCCGGATTTCCGCGCCAGTCTGCGGCGCCTGGCCGCAGACCATGCGGCCGACCTGCCCGACGGCACCCCCACCCCACCGCGCCCGGACATGGTCGCCGTCGCCCGTGATCTCGTGAGACCGGCCATGACGTGCGGCATCAGCCCGGATTCGCCCCAGGCCGATCCTGTCGTCGCAGCGCTCACCGCTCACTGCGCGCTCGCCCACGGCCGCCCTGATGACGCCGACCTGCACCGGTGGCTGCTGCGTCGTCTGGAAGCCGCGAGCGATCCGGACAGGGACGAGTACCTCCGGCTGCTCGCGCTGATCAACGACTGGCCAGTACCGGAACGCCTCGCCCCGGCGATGGACTGGTCCGTCACAGCTCTGCGGATACGGGCAGCTTGATGACGCGACGACCCAACAGCGCCGCCGTACAGCCGGACGTAGCCATGAAAGCCGCCGCGGCCACGTACTCTCGCCCGATGGACAAGATCACCGCGCGGCTGGAGGCAGACGCCACACCGTCGGCTCCCGCTCTCATACTGCGTCCCTGGAGCCATACGGACGCTGCCGACCTGGTTGAGCTGTATCAGGATGACGTCCTGCGCCGATGGACGAGCTCAACGGTGAACGACGAGGCGAGCGCGGCACAGTGGATTGAGGACCAGCAACGAGCCTGGGAGAGGGAAGACCGCTTCGGATTTGCCGTCATGGAATCCCAAGCTGCGGGCGTCGAGGGACCGTTGGCGGGTCACGTGGTCCTCAAGAACGTCACCCCGGGCGCTTCGTCCGCCGAGGTCGGCTACTGGACCGCGGCGCATGCGCGCGGCCGGGGAGTGGCGCCCCGAGCACTGCGGGCGCTGACGCACTGGGCCTTCACCGCCCTCCCCGGTGACGGACTGATGCGTCTTGAACTCTTGCATCAAGTGGACAACACAGCCTCATGCGGCGTCGCGCAGAAGAGCGGGTACGAGCTGATCACGCTTCTGCCCGCGGCACCGCCCGCATATCCCCTCACCGGTCACCTGCACGTACGCGAGCGTGACCGCTGAACGGCCGGGTAGCGGCCCCGGCGTCCTCATGAGGAAACCCTGAAGCCGACCCGCCTGGTGGACGATCTGATTGAACCGTGACGGTCCCCGGAGGCTGGCACACCGAAGGCTCCAGCGAGGCATGTCCATCCGTCACGCGGGCCGACTGAGTCCGGCTACGCCAGCTCGCCGCCATCCTCATCCGGACATGGCGCTGACCAGAGGTACTGAACCTAGGACCGGTCCGGCAGGGGGAGTTCGACGCCGTCGAAGGCGAGATCCGCTGGGACGGCCTCGTCCACGGCGCGGGTCAGCCGGTGCCCGCCGCGGTACCAGGCCGGGTCGACTCCGATGCTGCAGCCGCACCGGCCGATCAGGTTGCGCTCGGGACCCCACCGTTCGAGCGCGATGACGTCGTCGAAGCGGAGTTCGTGGTAGACGCCGGGTGTGCACGACACCACCGACCTGGGCGTAAGAACCACCCAGTGCCGTTCCGCGGCGCGCCTGAACGCGCGTTTCCCCAGGTGTTCGCGGAACTCCTGCCCCCGCGGGGGGATTTCGTCCCAGGTCCAGCAGGAGGTGCACCACAGCCGGCGGCCGTCCGGGCCGGGGAGGTGGAGGAGCAGTCCCTCCGGGACGACCAACTGGGCCCGCTCCATGGCTCGTTGCCAGGAGTCGCGCACGTCCTGAGGGGTGACGCCCTCCAGGGCGCGGCGTCGGCTGCCCTCATCGAGGAAAGGGATCCCGAACAGCTCGCTACGGGCCGCGTCATCGAGGGTGCGCGGTCGCGGCGGAGGGTCCTCCGGCAGGGAACGGTGCCGGGCCACCTCGGCCGGAGCTGGTTCGTCCCTGGCCAGGCTCAGCGCCTGTGACCACATCGTCGCAGCCACGTCCTCGGCATCGCCGGCAGGGGCTGAGGCGAGGAGCAGTCCGACGACCGTGACGGAGTCGTGCAGCGCTGTGGCCGCCTCAGCCGGGGCGGCGGACACCCGCCGGCCGACGAGGGCGGCGGTCACCCGTTCCCGGAGGATCCGGTGGGCGACCGCCATGGCCACGGACCCGACGGGGGCCTCGACGGACAGCGCGACGCCGTCGATGTTCCGGTGGGTCCAGGAGGCGCGCGGATAGCGAGCCTGAGGTGCGAAACGGCGCGGGCGCTCGCCCGGGGGCAGCGGGAGCCGCAGGCCGGCGGGGTTCGATCCGGTCAGGGTCAGGACGGCGTTGGTCCGGGTGAACCAGGCCGCGGCGTGCCCGAGCAGCGTGTGCGCACTCGGCAGGTGGTGCTGGCTGCGCTCGTGACCCTCCAGGCCGGCGGCCTGCGATCCGTACCGGGCGTTCAGCGCACCGACGGTCCGCGGGTCGTCGACGGACCGTGCGACCTCGCCGTCGAGCGCGTGCGCCATCTCGTCGAGCCGGTCGGCCGGCAAGTCGGACAGAGCCAGGCAGAGTGCCCCCAGGCAGTCGGAGACTTCTTCGCGAGTACCCGAGACCGTGAACCGCGTCTCCTCGATGCCGGTGGACACGACGGGCTCGACCCCGTCCGGGAGCCGCTGTCGTGTCGCGTGCACGGCGAGGGCGGCGACCAGGCGGCTGATGCCGAGCGTGCGGTACGTCTCGTCGCGGGTTCCGACGCCGAAGCGCAGGGTGGCGTGGAGCGGCCCGGGCTCGGAGAACCGGAGGACGGGTACGCCGTCGACGTTGCTGCGGTACATGGCCGCACCCTAACCAGGACGTATGTTCGGCCCCTGGGCGGGCTGCCGGGCCGCGGGCCCGTTTGCCCGGTCGGGTTCGGGTCGGTGGTGACCTGGCGTCGAGCCCAGATGGTGTTGCTCTCGGCACAGGGCATTCAGGTGCCCACGATCGCGTCAACGGATGAAAAATTGGAAGGCCAGTAAGGATCCTGACTACGTGGTGAAGAACAATTTGCCGGCGCCCGATGCGGGGGATGGTTTGCTGATGACGGCGATCCGGCAGCCGGCTGCGGTGAAGGCGTCGGTGCGGTCATGGGGCGCTGAGACCAGCACTTCACGGGACGTGTGGTGTCAGGGCAGGTCATCGATGGCTCAGCACATTGACCGTCCGCCCGTTGGGATCCCTGACGAAGAACCGGCGCACTCCCCACTCTTCGTCCTGCAAGGGGTACACGATCTCCGCCCCACTCGTACGCAAGACCTCATAGGCCACGTCCGCGTCATCCATCTCCATACTCATGTCGGGAGTGACCGGTGCAGTCCTGCTCACTGCTCATGAGGCTGATCTGTGCTGCCAGGTTGGACGGGGAGGCAAGCGTCACGATCCAGCCGTGGTTCATGACCTCCTCGAAGCCCAGCAGACCGTAGAACTCCTGGCTTTCCTGCACGACTTCCGACCGCCACGCAGACTTTCGCCATGACGTCGTAGTCGGCCTTCATCGCCGCAGTGCCTCCATGTGGAGCGCGGCGTCGGCGGCAGCCTCGTCGGGAGTCCGGCCGTTCTCACGGGCGACGATGTACGCGGCATACCAATCCGACCAGTGGTGCTTGGGGGCGGTCGCCTCGTACGGGCCGTGATGCTCCTCCGTCTCACGCAAGAGTTCTGTCAGCGTGGAGATGTCCATGGCGAAGCCTCCTCGGTCGTGCGGGACTGGTCACCGTCCCGGTTGTCGCGCCTGGACCTCTTGCAGCACCCACCCATTGCCGTCTGGATCGCTGAACGAGACGTAGCTGCGGCCCTCTGGATCGGGCTGCTCATGGCGATCTCCCATGACGGATGCCCGGTTCGGCTGTGACCCCTCACAAGTCGGCACCGGCGGGAACCCGAGGACCGACTCAGGGTCACCCAAGGACCGACTGACGCGATAGTTGTCGTGCGACTGATGATATTGGCGATGACGTCCGACGGCGCGCCGAGTTCATCGTTCCCGGTGTGACGGATGCGGACTGGCCCACCACATAGCGCTTGGACCACGCGCTGGAGGCGCCACCGAAGGCCTTCCAACGCATGGCCAGCCGTGAAGGCAGGCCAACGAAGACCGCCATTGACATTATGCAGGCAAGTACCTGCATAATGAGGTGTGAGCCTCGAAGCTAGAGCGATGGACTTGGTTTTCAAAGCGCTGGCCGACCCCACCCGGCGACTCCTGCTCGACCGTCTGCGTGAGCACAACGGCCAGACACTCGGCGAGCTGTGTGAACGCTTGGACATGGCGCGTCAGTCGGCGACGCAGCATCTCGACATCCTGGAGCGGGCCAATCTCGTGACCGTCGTGCGACGGGGACGGGAGCGGCTCCACTACCTCAACCCGACACCGATCCACGAGATGGAGGAGCGCTGGATATCGGGGTTCGACAAACCCCGCCTGCAAGCGATCAGTGCCATCAAGAACCAGGCAGAGGAGCACGCCATGACCAACGGACCCACGTCCGTGCCGACCTACGTCTATGTCACCTACATCCGCGCAAGCGCGGAGCAGGTGTGGCAAGCCCTGACAGACGCGGACCTGACGGCGCGATACTGGGGACACGCCAATGTCTCCGACTGGCAGCCGGGCTCGACCTGGGAGCATCGACGCGTCGACGGCTCAGGCGCCGTCGATGTCGTCGGTCAAGTGATCAAGGCCGAGCCCCCGACGCGCTTGGTCATCACCTTCGAGGACGCCCCCGACGCTGAATCGCCGAGAGAGCCGTCGGTTGTCACCTTTTTCGTCGAGCCGCACGAGGACATCGTCCGCCTCACCGTGACCCACGAGCATCTCCCCAACCAGGAGATGCTCAACGGCATCTCGCGCGGATGGCCGGCCGTGCTGGCGAACCTCAAGTCGCTGCTCGAGACCGGCGATGTCCTCCCGCAGGCGCCATGGGAGATGTCTCCCGGGCACGCCTGAGACGGCACTCGCCACAGCCCTTCCCGTATCCACCCCGCGGGCGACCACGGAAACCCACGTACGACCGGATCTTCCCTCTACGGCGGTCACTCGCCCGCACTGTCCGGCGCGCGAGCCCAGCGGCAGGTCAAAACGGGCCGTGGAGGCTGCCGAGCCTGTCGGTCAGACGCAGATTCTCGGAGTAGTCGACGGGGCAGGCGATCACGGAGACCGCGTCGTCGTCGAGGGCGCGGCGCAGCACGGGCAGCAGTTGGTCGGCGGACTCGATCGCGTAGCCGTGCGCGCCGAAGCTTTCGGCGTAGGCGACCAGGTCCGGGTTGGTGAACCGGGTGTGGCTGTGGCGGCCGAGTTCGACTTCCATCTTCCAGGTGATCAGGCCGTATTCCTCGTCCACGAGAACGAGGACGACCAGCGGGACGGACTCGCGGATGGCGGTCTCCAACTCCTGGGAGTTCATCAGGAACGAGCCGTCGCCCATCATCGCCAGGACTCGTCGGTCCGGCCGGGCCAGCTTGGCGGCGATGGCGCCCGGCAGCGCGAACCCCATGGTGGACAGGCCGTTGGAGACCAGGCAGGTGTCCGGTTCGTAGGTCGGGTAGAGGCGGGACATCCACATTTTTCCGGCGCCGGTGTCGGCGAGCACGATGTCGTGACGGTCCAGCGCGGTGCGGACATCGGACACCACGCGCTGTGGCACCAGGGGGAACGCGTCGTTGCCGCGTCCGTACCGGAGTTCTTCATCGAGCAGTGCACGGATCCTCGCGCTGCTTCCGGACTCGTAGGTGAGCCCTTGGGGCAGTGCGGCCCCGAGTGCGTCCAGCCCCTCCGACAGGTCACCTACGATGCCCACTGCGACCGGGTAGTGGGCGTCCACCTCGGCCGGGAAACGATGCACGTGCAGGATCCGCTTGTCGCCGCCCGGATTGATCCTGGCCGGGTCGAACTCCTGGATCTCGTACCCCACGCAGACCAGCACGTCGGCCGTGTCGAAGCCGAAGTTGCCGTAGTCGTGGTGCATGAAGCCGACCGCGCCCAGGGCGTGGGGGTGGTCGTCGGGGAAGACGCCCTTGCCGTGAAACGTGGTCGCGACCGGGAGGTTCAGTCGCTCGGCGAACCGCACGAGGGCGGCCGAGGCCCCGGCTCTGGCGGCGCCGTGGCCCGCCAGCACCACGGGGCGCCGTGCAGTGGTGAGCACGTCGACCGCCCGCGCGATCTGGGAGGGGGACGGCGCGCCGGCATACACCGTGTTGATCTGCAGGGGTGCCAGCGACTCGGCGGGACGCTGCGTCTCGATGTCCTCCGGCACGGCCAGGAACACGGCGCCGGGGCGCTCGCTCTGGGCGGTCTTGAACGCCTTGCGCGTCATCTCCGGCACCGCGTCCGGACACGTGATGCCGGCCGCCCACTGGGTGACGGGAGCGAACATCGACACCAGGTCGATGACCTGGTGCGACTCCTTGTGGACGCGGCGCAGGGAGCCCTGGGCGGCCAGGGCCACCATCGGCGCGCTGTTGGTTGTGGCGTCCGCGGTGCCGAGCAGTAGATTGATCGCGCCGGGCCCCAGCGTGGCCGAACACACCCCGGCCCGGCCGGTCAGCCGCCCGTAGATCTCCGCCATGAACGAGGCGGCCTGTTCGTGGCGGACCAGGACGTACCGGATCCCGGAATCGTTCAGGGCGTCGACGAAGCGGATGTTCTCCTCACCGGGAATCCCGAAAACGTACTCCACGCCCTCGGCCCGCAGACACCGCACCAACAGGTGCGCGACGTCCTCGACTCCTGCCGTGTTCCGCGACCCGGTCGCGCCTTCGGTATCCATGAGACGAAACGTAGGCATTTCCGCCCGTCCCGGCCACTCATCAGCCGCCGACCAAGGTGGCGGGTGACGGGTACCAACCCGAGCGGAAGCTCACGCACCGCAAGCGCCGCCTGCGCCATTCGGAGGCGTTGCAGTCGGCAGTCGGCAGTCGGCAGTCGGCAGTCGGCAGTCGGCAGTCGGCAGTCGGCCCGCACGCCGGAGCCGGATACGGACGGCGTGCCATCGCGAATCGGCCCCACCCGTTCACCGGGCGTGCCGGTGTGACCTCCGCGTCGAGCCGACGGCGCCCGTGCGGAGCGCCGCGACGACCGCCAGGGCAGCCCCGACGGAGAGCGCTGCCGCGAAGACGATCACCGCGGCTTCGATGGTGAGATGGCCGAGCACGATGCTGAACAGGACCGGCGGAACTCCCATACCGGCGTAGCAGGAGACGAAGAACATCGCCAGGCCTCCGGCCCTGGAGTCGGGCAGGGCGATCGAACTGGCAGTGCCGACGCCGCCCTTGAACAGCGCGCCCGCTCCTATTCCGGCGATCGAGACGGCGACGAGGTACAGCCCCAGAGAGGGGTGGACCAGCGAGAGTGCCACCAGCGCAAGGCCGAGGGGGAAGACGACGGCTCCGGTGACGAGCATCCTGGCCAGGCTGAGTCGCCAGAGGATCAGCAGCCCCGCGGCCGACCAGCCGAACATCAGGAAAGGCGCCAACCTGCCACGAACGGCGAGGAGACTCCCAGCTCGGTGTGCAGGATGACAGCGCCCATCGCGGTGACCAGTCCCAGGACGGCGAAGGAGAAGACGCCCAGCGCAGCACCCGACGCGAACCCCGCACGTCCACCGGGCCGCAGGCCGAAGCGGCTTGGCCGCGTCTCGGCGGCAGGCTGACGGTCCACGGTCTCCGGCGTGGCGAGCGCCATGGCCAGGCAGACGATCAATGCCGCGGCGAAGGCCAGCTGCGTCGTCCTCAAGGGGTCGGGTCCCCACTGCGCAAAGACGCCGGCAACCAGCGAGCCGAGGGCCAGACCGCCCAGAGTCGCGGCAGTCGACACGAGCCCAGGCAGCGGGGAGGAGGGTCGGTCGGGGTACTCCTGGTGGTGCAGGTCGTGCAGGTACGCGGTCGCGGTGGAGCTCATGAGTCCCACGCCGATGCCGTTGAGCAGGCGTCCTGTCAGCAGGCCGGGCAGCTCGGGCCACAGCGCGAGGACGAGCGCCGCGACGATCGTGACCAGCAGGCGGGTACCACGATCCGTCGTCGGCCGAGCCGGTCCGACAGGTGTCCCAGCGCCAGGAATCCGGCGGCGGCCCCGACCACCAGCATCGCGAAGGCCACCGTGGTGGTGGTCGCACTGAATCCGTCATGTGCCCGGTACATCGGCCACAGTGGGGTGGGAGCCATACCGCAGGCCATGAGCACCGTGAAAGCGATCGCGGCGAACCAGAACCCGGTCCGGCGCGAGACCTGTGGCCGCGCCGATGCCGGTGAGTCGGGCGGTTGAACGGTGTCCGTGTCCCGCGAGCGGAGGGATGAAGACGTGGCCATCGGAGCGGCTCCCTACAAGGTGGTTGTGTCTTCCAGCATTGGCCTTGAGGAGATTCACGTCCAATGATTCTTCTTGCTGAGCTTCATCACGGATGGCGATAATGGTCTCATGGAGTTGCGTCATCTCGAGTATTTCGTCGCCGTGGCCGAGGAACTGAGCTTCACGGGCGCCGCCAGGCGGCTCCACGTCGTCCAGTCAGGCGTTTCCGCAACGATCCGCGCACTGGAGAAGGAGCTGGATGCGACCTTGTTCGAGCGCTCCTCGCAGCGGGTGTCCCTCACCGACGCCGGGGCGGCGCTGCTGCCCGAGGCCCATGCCGCGCTGGACGCCGTGCGGGCCGCCCGCGACGCGGTACGCGGAAACCAGGGCACACTTCGAGGCGCCATCGACATCGGGGCCATGACCGCTGTGGCTGTCATGGACCTCCCCGCCCTGCTCCGTCGCTTCCGCACGAACCACCCCGGCGTGGCGATACGGCTCCGCGTGTCCCCGACGGGGTCCGCAGGCCTCGCCCAGGCACTGGCTGCCGGGGAGCTGGATGCGGCGTTCCTGTCGCTGGCGGGCAGGACGCCGGGCGGTCTCACCGTCAGGCAGCTGACCTCGTACCCCATGGTTCTCCTGGTGCCGACCGGCCATCGGCTGGCCTCTCGGCGGCGCGTGGCCCTGCATGAACTCGCTGATGAGGAATTCGTCGACTTCCCTCCAGGATCCGGCAGCCGCGATCTGGTGGATCAGGCATTCACCACAGCCGGGGTGCGCCGCAGGGTGTCCGTGGAGGCCGACATAGCGTCTGCCGCGGCCTACGTCCGATGCGGACTGGGCATCACGCTCCTGCCGGAGTTCGCCGTACCGGACACCCCCGACCTCAGTGTCCTGGCCGTCGGCGACGAAACGCCGCGCTGGACCCTGTCGATCGCCACCTCGTCGACGCGGCGCCCCAGTGCACCTCTTCGCGCGCTTCTCGAGCTCGCCGACGCATACGCATCCACGGCACCGGAGGAGCCTGACCTGCACGACCTCGGGTCCGGAGACCGGAAGTCGGCGACAGATCACAAGGAGTGACGTTCTCGACGAATGCGCCGGGCGGCGTCGGCGACGGCCTCTGTTCGGAAACCATCGTCGGCGTTCGTCGACGAGAGTCAGTGAACGCCATGCTGCAACTCATCAACTTCTGGAACGCGTGTGCGCCATCGCGTGGCCGGCTTCGGTGGCGAAGCCCTGCAACACCGAACACACCGTGGCACTGGCAGACGCCCTCCACACCTACGGCAACCACCGCTGCCACACGGCACTCGGCGGCCACCCACCGATCTGCCGTGTGAACAACGCTGCGGGTCAATACTCCTACGGTGTGGTGGTTGTGGTGCGGTAGAAGTCGGCTGCGGTGAAGGTGGCGGGGACGCCGAGTTCGGCGGCGACCGCGGTGATGGCGGTGTCGCCGACGGCGAGGTCGGCTTGGCCGTCAGTGGTGAAGTACGGTGCGATGAACGACTTGTAGTGGGCTCGGGCTTCGTCCGCGGTGTGTCCGCCGAGGAATGTCTGCATGTGCCGCACTGTGGTGTCGGGGTCGTTGTGGATCACCTGTAGGGCGCGCCGGTGGGCGCGTAGGACGGCTTGGACCGCGGGGTCGTTGGGGTCGGTGTAGGTGGGGTCGACGGCCAGGCCCACGGTGGGGATCTGGAAGTGGTCGCCGACCCAGCCGAGTACGTGCCAGCCGTGTTCGGCTGCTACTGCCTCTGGTGCCATGGTGCTGCCGACCAGGGCGGCGTCGATGCTGCCGTCGCGCAGTCGGCGCAGGTCCATGCCGTAGTCGCCGGGCATGCGGACGATGGTGTCGATGTCGCGGTCCGGGTCGAGGCCTGCCTTGCGCAGCACGATCCGGGTGAAGCACCCGGGTGCGGTGTGGGGGGCGTGTACCGCCAGCCGTCGGCCGGCCAGGTCGGCCAGGGAGGTCAGGCCGGGGCGGGCGAGGAACCAGAACAGCGGGCGGTGGGTGTTGACGTTGAGTGCGACCCAGGGGGTGGCGTCGGTCAGCCGGGACAGCAGGGCCCGGCCGAGTCCGATGGTGGCGCCGCGGCGCAGCCGCTCCTCGTCCCAGGTGCAGCCGTCGCGCAGTGCGACGTGGACGCCTTCCTCGGCGTAGTAGTCCTCCTGGTCGGCGATGTAGGCGGCCAGTTCCTCGTGCAGGCCCCGTCCGACGTAGGCGAGATCGATCGTGTGCATGAACGTTTCCCTTGATCGTGTCAGTCAGCGTCATGCGCCCGCGCGTGTCGCGGGCGCGGCGGTCCACGGTGGTGAGGGGGCGGTGTGCCGGTGCGTGCTGGGCCGGGATGGTGTGGCCCCTGCGCGGTGAACAGTGGGGTGTCAGTACATGAACATTCCGCCATTGACCGCGGCCGTGGTGCCGGTCATGAAGGCGTTGTCCTCGCCCGCGTAGAACGCGACCGCTTGGGCGACGTCGGCAGGGTATGCCAGGCGGCCCACGGGGGTGGCGGCCACCTGCCGCTGCTTGTGTGCATCGTCGAACACATCCGTCATGCGGGCCATACGGGTGTCCTCCACCGGGCCGGCCGCGACGATGTTGACGGTGATGCCCTGCGGGCCCAGTTCGTGCGCGAGATACCGGCCGAACTGCTCCAGCGCCGCCTTGGACGTGCCCAGCGCGATCATGTTCTCCCGCGGCCGACGGCTGAGGCCGGTACTGATATAGATCATGCGTCCCCAGCCCTGTTGGGTCATGGCGGGCAGGACCGCCTTGGTGACGGCGAACGCCGCATGCATCTCGGCGTCGAGCTTGCCGCCCAGTTCCTCCCACGTCATGTCCTGGAACGACTTGACCGCATACGGGATCAACGCGTTGTGCACCAGCACGCCAACGCCACCCCAGGCCGCCTGTACCTGCCCGACCATGTTCTCGACCGCGGCCACCTCGCGCACATCGGCCTGTACGGCCATGGCCTGGCCGCCCGCGGCCTCGATGTCGGCGACGACCTCCTCGGCCGCCTTGCTGCTGCTGAGGTAGTTCACCACCACGCGCATTCCCCGCGCGGCCAGCAGGCGCGCGGTGGCCGCACCGATTCCACTGCTGGCCCCTGTCACCAATGCCACCCTGCCGGTTGTCCCGGTCATGAGCCCACCTCCTGCTCGTCATTGCGGGCCGTCGGATTGACCGCCCGGGGTTGTTCATCGCCGATGCCGGTGTGTGCCGAGCGGATCGCCCCGTAGAGCACGGTGTCGACGGTCGCCCGCAGCAGATCCGCCGCGGTCGAGTCGAGTTCGTGCGGCAACTGCGAGGTGAGCAGCCGCTCCAACGCGCCGCGGGTGATCTCACTCAGCAGCTCGGGCGGCGCCGGTAGTAGTCGCTGCTGGTGTCCGTCCCGATCGCCGCGTCCACACGCTGTTCCACGTACTGGCGGAGCAGTGCATCGCCCTGCTCCGTCGCGAGCTGAGCCGATCCGCCGGCCGCCTCCACGATGGCGTCAGCATGCTGCCCGTCACGCTCGGAAACTTAAGGAACTGATCTAGTTTCCATAGTTTCCATCGTGGTCGCCCGCCTCCGTGCTGTCAAGGCTCCTCGCCTGCACTCATTCAGGTGCCGAACCGGCACCTTGCACCGGCGGCATCGCAGCTGCCGGACGCCGCGGGCCCGGTGCAGCCGGACGCGCCGGACCGAGGTGTGCGTGGAGCGGTTTCCGTAACCCCCGCTGCCTGTTCGTCGGCACCTCTTTTGAGCACGCAGGCCCTACCGGCAGGCCTGTAAGTACGCGGTGCCTACCGGCACTTGACGGAGGGATGCGCGATGAGTGGTGACCAGGTCGGCCGTCGGCCGTCGGAACTACGGGTGTCCTATCCGGCGGTGGCGAGACCGATGAGCAGCAAGGCGATGTCGTCCGTCCGGGTGGCGGTTTGCCGTGCATGGTCGATCAGGACAGTGGCGAGTCGGTCCATGGGCTGGGGCCGGGCCTGGGCGAGTTGGGCGGCCAGCCCGGTCATGGCGTCGCCCAGGTCCACTCCGGGAGTCTCGATGAGTCCGTCGGTGTACAGGGCGAGCACGGTGCCGGGCGTCAGCGGGATCTCGGTGGAGGGATAGTCCGCGTGGGGATCGATACCGAGCAGTAGCCCGGGCGGCAGGGCAAGGACCTCGGCGTGCCCGTCCGGGTACCGCAGTACCGGCGGGGGATGCCCCGCAGTGGCCAGGACGGCCCGGTGGCGTGCGAGGTCGAGATGGGCGTACAGGCAGCTGACGAAGCGGCCCGGATCCATGTCGACCAGCTGGCGGTTGGCCCGCGCGAGGGCCTGCGCCGGTGTGGCCCCGGCGAGGGCGTGGGAGCGGATGGCGGGGCGGATCCGGCCCATGAGCGCGGCGGCGGTGAGGTTGTGGCCTTGAACGTCACCGATGACTGCGGCCGCGATGGTGTCGCTCACCCGGACCAGGTCGTAGAAGTCGCCGCCGATGTCCATGCCGCGGACGCTGGGCAGATAACGGGCGGCCGCATTCAGTCCAGGAAGGTCGGGCAGCGAGTCGGGGAGCAGGGCCGCTTGCAGGGTCTGCGCGAGCTCCTTGCTGGTGTCGTACAGGTGGGCCCGCTCCAGCGCCTGCGCGATCAGTCCCGCGAGTGCGGTGAAGACGACCCGCTGTTGGTCGGGGAAAGGGTGGGGGCGGTCGAAGGCGAACACGCACGAGCCCACCGGGCGCCCGGAGGCGATCAATGGCAGAAAGGCCCAGGCATGCAGACCGTCCTGGCGGGGGGCGGACGGACAGGCCCGGGACAGCTCCTCGATGGTGGCGAAGAAGCTGGGCACCCCGGTGGCGAGGACCTGGACCGCGGGTGCCGGGTAGGTCAGGGGCGCTCCGTCGAATTGCTCCAAGAGCCGGGCGTGGTACCCGCGATAGCCGATGACGCGCATTCTTCCGTCCTCGGCCGCGAGCAGGGCCACGGTCCGGGCTCCGAAGGCCGGCAGCATCTCTTCGGTGATCAGATCGACCACGTCGCCCACGCTCACGGTTTCGGAGAGGGCGGTGGCCAGGTGCAGCACCCGGTAGGCCTCGCCCAGGCGGATCGGCTCACCCTGGGGCGCCCCTGCTCTGGCGGGCGCGGCCTGCGAGGCCCCGCCCGGATCGGTCGGCGAGATACGCACGCTCACCCCGGACCCGTCGGGGTAGAGCTCGAATGCGAGCCACCGCTCCCGCGCGAGCATGGTGCTGAAGCGGCTGGGCTGCCGACTGACCACGGCGGCGCGGAAGCGGTCCTCGAAGGCGGCCGGTTCGGTGCACCAGGGCAAGGACTGCCAGGGTCGTGTGCCGATCAGATCGGGGATGTTGCCGCCGAGGAGGGCGGCGGCGGTGGTGCTGATGTATGTGAACCTGCCCTCGAGGTCGAGCGAGCAGCTGCCCTCCGGCAGCCGTTCGGCGAAGTCCGCGGCGGCCAGCGCCTCGGCAGGCGCCGGCCTGCGGGCGGGCGACTGCGGCAGGCTACGTGGTGCCGGTCCGGGACTGACGGCGTGGCCGGTGTCGGCGGCGTCACGTAGGAATCGCCCCAGACGTCGACCGGCGACACGGACCCGCTCGGGGCTCGGACTGGCGGTCCCGGCCGCGTCGGAGCCGGACCAGAACAGCAACAGCGTGCCCCAGGCCGTGGTGCCGGTGAGGATCGGCGCCGCGGCCACCGCATGGTGGTACGGCAGGGCGATCGCCGTGCGCGGGTAGCGACGGGCGAGCTCCTGGGGGCCGCCGAGCCAGACCAACCGCCGTTCGCGCACCGCCTCGGCCACCGGAACGGGACTGGACAGCGCCACCCCGAACCAGGGCGCGAGATACTCCGCCGGTATGCCTGCGGTCACCTCCAGCCGCAGCGCCTGCCTGTCGGGCGCCAGCAGGAAGACCGCTCCCGCATGCACGCCCGTGTCGCGCACGGCGAGTTCCAGCAGCCGGTCCAGCTCGGCCCGGCGTACTGAATCGGTGGTGGACGAAGGGGGGCGGGACCCGTCGGGCTGTGCGGCGCCGTCTTCCCATATGGCGCACATACCAGCACCGTACGTCCGCACCGGTCGACCCCGCGCGGGAAGCCCGGCTGCCGACCCCCATCGTGTGGTGCGGAAGCGTCGGCCGACCGGTGGTCCGTGGCCCGAGCGCCGTGAGGCCGCCCGCTCCCGGACCGCCTCGCCGTCTGCCGCGGTCGACGCCCTCACGTGGGGCCTGATCCGATCGGACCACGGGCGTATCGGTCGGCCCACGCGGCGAGCATGGTCGCGACATAGCGGGCGTCGGCACGATCGGTGAGCAGATGGTCGGCGCCGTCGATCGCGATGAAGGACTTGGGGTGCCGTGCCGCGTCGAGGATCCGCTGAGCATTCTCCACACCCACCGTCTCGTCGGTCGGCGAGTGCAGCACCAGGAGCGCGTGACGCAGCCGGTGAATACGCTCCGCCTGAGGCTGTGCGGCGATGTCGTCGAGGAACTCCCGACGGATGCGGAACACACGGCCCCCCAGATCCACCTCGGCCTCCCCGCGCCGCTCGATCTCCTCCCGCCTGCCGCCGAAGGTGTGCACGACATGTCCCGGGTCCACCGGGGCACCGATCGTGGGCCGATGAGGATCGACGGTGCCGCGAAGTGTCTGCGCAGATGGTCCGCGGCGCGCACGAGATCGTCCACGTCGGAGCTGAACGTACTGTCGGCGAAGTCACCCCCGGACTCACCGAGGCCGGTGAAAGCCACCCTGAAGACCGCGATTCCGCGTTTGGCCAGCTCCCGGGAGATCCGAGCGGCCGCCAGCCAGTCCTTGCCACACGTGAAGCAGGGAGCGAATACGGCGTACGCCCAAGGCGTCCCCTCCGGTAGATCCAGGCGCGCCACCAGAGGAACGCCCCGCGAACCGACGAATTCGATTTTCCTACTGTGCCTGGCCAAGCTGCCCGGTGACACCGCGGCCTCGTTCCATTGTGGGAATGACTTGATTTCCGGCAGTTGGACGGTCAACACTGCTGTACCTGTCAACCGTTCCGTGAGCAGTTCGCAAGCGAAGACCCACTCAATTGTTTCCCGCTGGCGACGGCCGGCATCCGTCCCGGATGCGGCGCATTTCCTGTCTGGCAGAGTAGATCGGCAAGACGCTGAGACGCATCGCATGATCTAGTGATTGGTCCGACTGGCAGATCGGGTCTCCGCATCACGGTCCCCGAACCCTTGGCTGCCCGACACCTCATACGACACGGACGGTCACCTGCGCGCCGGTGGCCGGCCTCGGCCGGAGCGGCCACTGCGTCAGTGCGAGCAGCGGCGCGAAGTGGGTGCCGTGGACCAGGGTGTCCGTGTCGGCGAGGAAGTCGAGCAGTTTGTGTCGCGAGGCCTCGAACTGCTCCGGGTCGATGTCGACGCACGCGCCGATGGCAGGGCGGGCGAGCCGCTGGGGCGACCTGCGGGAACTGCTGTCCGACGTGGCGGTCGAGCGCCTACGGCCCGAGACGCCCTGCTCGGCGACCCGGACGGCGGCAACGCCGGCCAGTGCCTTGCCTACGCGGCCGAACAGATCGACCTCATCCTCGACCGGGCGGCTGACCGCTCGGAGAACACACCCGACGTCGAGACGGTCCTCGACCGCGTTGTCACCCCATGATGTACCGCATCCTCTTCCGCCCGGACGGGCTCGACACCGCGTACGCACGTCAGCTGGTGGCGGGGCTCGTCGGGCCGACCGACCGCTGACCGAACGCCTCCTCAACAGGCATGGTCGACGTCATGCATCGTGCGTCGTGGGAGTCGGGCGGTGTGCTCCACTCAGCGGCATGTCAGGGAGGATCAGGGGCGCGCTTTCGTCATATGTATGGTGTTCGGGGTCCGCAGTCGTCCGGGCGTATGGGCCGGTCAGCCGTTGCCAGAGTGTCTTCGCGCCACGCCCCTGCCATGACGCACCGCGGTACCCCGAAGGGCCGCACCGCACAGGCCACAACGAACAAGGAGTCAAGTGAGCAAGACCGAGGTCGTCACGGTGCCCCGCCCCCTTCTGCTGGACGACGGCCGGCCCGCCATCCACGCCTGGACACTCGACCCTGAGATGCGCCACCTCAACCACGGCTCCTTCGGCGCGGTCCCGCTGATTGCCCAGCAGCGCCAGAACGAGCTGCGGGCCGAGATGGACCGGGCCCCGGTCGTATGGTTCCCGGGACTGCCGGACCGGGTGGCCGCGGTGCGTGCGGAGATCGCCACGTTCTTGCGGGTCGACGCCGGCGACCTGGCCCTCGTGCCCAACGCGAGCGCAGGCGCCAGCACCGTCTACGCGGCACTGGCCGCGCGGCCGGGCGGCGATATCGTGGTCACCGACCACGGCTACGGGGCGGTCACCATGGGGGCGGAGCGACTGGCACGCGGTTGGGGCACGCGGGTGCGCACGGCCCGGGTACCGCTGGCGGCCGACGCGGAGCGGGCCTACGAGGCGGTCATGGCCGAGGTGGACGACTCGACCGGGCTCATCGTCCTCGACCAGATCACATCGGCGACGGCCCGGCGGATGCCGGTCGAACGCGTCGGCGCCGAAGCGGCGCGGCGCGGTATCCCGCTGCTGGTCGACGGCGCGCACGCCCCCGGGCTGCTCGCCGTCCCGCTGGAGGGCCTGGTCTGCGACGCCTGGGTCGGCAACCTGCACAAGTGGGGGTGCACGCCCCGCGGCACGGCGGCGCTCGTCGTCCGGGGCCCGCTGCGCGAGGACCTCCATCCGCTGATCGACTCCTGGAACGCGGCCGAACCCTTCCCGGAGCGCTTCGACCAGCAGGGCACGCTGGACGCCACCGGCTCGCTGGCCGCGCCCACGGCACTCGACTTCATCGAGCACACCTGGGGATGGCAGACGGCACGTCAGTACATGGACGAGCTGGCCGAGCACGGTGCCCGGATCGTCGGGGCCGCGTTCGCCGGCGGTCCCGCGGACCCCGTCGACGTCGGCATGCCCGTACCCGGCATGCGGCTGGTTCGGCTCCCCGATGGGCTGGGCACCACCCGGATCGAGGCCGACGCCCTGCGGGACCGGGCCACCGTCGAACTGGGCCTGGAGGCCGCCTTCACCAGCTTCGACGGGATCGGCTACCTACGGCTGTCCGCGCACGTCTACAACACCCCGGCCGACTACGAGTACTTCGCCGAGGAGTGCGTCCCCGTCGTCCGCGCGTGGGCCCGGGAAGCCCGCCGCTCCGGGAGCACGCACTAGCTGTCGGACGGCCAAGAAGACGGGGTCGGTGAGCCACTCGCCGTGCGCCGGGGGACGACCGGGTTGGAGACGGGGGACGGCCACGGCGGTTGTCGCGCGGTGCACGGGGTTGGGTTCACCTGAGTCGCTACTGAGGGCTTTCGCGCGACCGGCGTGGACCCGCAGCGGCCGGTGTCCGAAGCGTGCGGGGGCGGTGGGGTCGGCAGCCGCCTCGGGCCGGTGCGGCAGCGAGAGCCGGTGCAGCAAGAGACAGCGACCGTTCCGTCCGTCGACGTCGTCCAGGACCTCGTCGATGGCTTCAAGTGCGTGCTGATCGGGTCGGGCGTTCGGACCGGAGTGTGTGCCACATGCCACCTGAAGCTGAAAGCCCCGCCGGCTACCGGTAGTCGCTGACAAGTGCGGCGAACATGTCGAGCATGCGCAGAGTCTCGGGCTCGGGCTGGGTCGGCAGCGAAAGTGCTACGTGGTCAGCTCCCGCCTCCGCGTAAGCGGCGATGAGTTCGGACCTGGCCGACACGGACGCCACTATCACCGGCTTGTCCCCGGCGACCTCGGCCAACCGGTTCAACTGGGACGGGACCCGGGCCGGGTGGCCCACCGAGTGCGGCATCCAGCCATCGCCGTGCGCCGCCACCCTGGCCAACGCCGCCTCGCCATCGCCACCAATGTAAATGGGCGGATGCGGGCGTTGCACCGGCTTGGGCCAAGAGAAAATCGGGTCGAAGCCAATGTGCTCGCCGTGGAACTCGGCCTTGTCCTTGCTCCAGATCTCCTTGATCGCGGCCAACTGTTCGTTCAGCAGCTTTCCCCGCGTGCGTGGATCCGTGCCGTGATTGCGCATCTCCTCACGGCTCCAGCCCGTGCCCACGCCGAAGATCACCCGGCCGCCGGACACCACGTCCAGGCTGGCTACCTGCTTGGCGGTATGAATCACATCGCGCTGGACCAGCAGAGCTACTCCGGTTCCCAGCATCAAGTTGTCGGTCACCGCCGCGGCCGCCGTCAACGCGACGAATGGGTCGAGCGTGCGGTAATACACCCTGGGCAGCGCCCCGCCCCCGGGAAACGGCGTCTCTTGCTTCACTGCAACATGGCTGTGTTCGTGCAGGAAAAGCGAATCGAAAGCGCGCTCCTCCAACGCCTTGGCCAGCGGGGCAGGCCGAATGCCCTCGTCCGTCATGAACGTCGTGACACCGATCTTCATAACATTAGTGAACCACGCCCTCGGTGACCCTACCTTTTCATGAGCGGTTCAGGGTCAATACCTTGCGTTACGGCTACAGCGCGCGGTGGAGATTCACACCGATCGACCACCCGGAATTTCTATTAAAAGGACGCGAACCGGCGTCACCGAGCGCGACGGCACGGCAGGCCTCGATGGCCATTCGCGCCACGTCCCGGTTCGAGCGGGGGCGCGGTCGGCGAGGGTTCGTACCAGGTGGGCGGCGAGGTCGTCGGGGCGCGCGACACCATGTGCAGGGTGTAGATCGTCACGCCCGGAGCCTCGGCCGCCACCGCCCGGACGAACGGGCTCAGCAGTACCAGCGTCGCGTAGTCGGACGCGCTGATCGAGAGAGCGCACGTGTTCGTTCCCGGGTCGAATTCGGGGCGCTGCTCGATGGTCCGCTCGACCAGGCTGAGGATTTCCCGGACGGGTTCCACCAGCCGCTCCGCCTCAGCGCTGAGCGTGAACTCCATGCTGAGACCGAGCCGCCGGCCCGCGCGGTTGAGAGACCGACTTCATCCGCCTGTAGGGCGCCGCGTACCAGCAACTCGGCGGCCCGATCGTCCTGGTGTGTGGTCGCTCCTGAAGAGGTCGCTGGCCAACCTCGCGGAACACAGCCTCGACCAGCTCTTACGACAGGGCCGTGAGCTCGGCTTTCTCCAACCAGTCGGTGTACCAGCGGGCGAACGTCACCGGCCTGCCGTCGTCGTCAAGCAGTGGGGCGAGGTCGACGTCGTCGACCCGGCAATCGGACCAGATCGTGCCTCGGTGGCAGCCGCTGATGATCAGCCACTCTCTTTGGGCGCAGCCCAGGTGGGAGATCACGATCGCGCCGGCAGTGCGCTCCGGGGCGAACATGACGGCCTCCCACCGCTCATCCCACGCTTCGATGGCGTCGTCGAAGTCCTCGATGTCGTCGAAGTCCTCTTCCTCGGGACGTCGGGCAAGAACATCTTCGAGCAGCTCCGGGTCCGGACCCTGGTCAGGAAACGGCTCGGCAAGCCTCGACAGGTCAGCCAGGTCCGCGCCGTCGCCCTCCCAACGCCAACGACCCTGCACGCGCCGAACCGGGAACAGGCCGTACGCGGGGCCGGCGCCGCCCGCGCCGACGTGGAGCAGGAAGGCCCGGTACTCCTCCGGCAGCCGGACGCCCATCTGAGCCTCGAGTTCGGCAAGTTCGCCCTGGGTGAGCGGATCCTCCACGACCCACTTGTGCCCCAACGCACCGAAGACCTTGCCGGCCGCAGGGCCTGCACCAGCCGCCTCACCCCGCTGGCGTACGCCCACCCACCACTGATCAGTCATGCACAGACCGTATGTGCCGCCACCGACACCCGGGGAGCGGGGCCCACTGCTACCGCGGGAACAGCATTAAGGATCTCTAGAGGACTTTGCGCCGCAGGAGCTGCGACTTCGGGGGGCACTTCATCCTGCGGTATCGCCAACCCAAACCCCTTTCGGGCACCGTCGAAACGATGGCAAGAGCGACGGCGCGCAGCCGATAGTGATGTCCTTTCCGGCGACCGGTTCAGACATGGGGGAATGACATGCGCAGAATCTTCCGCGGCGTCGCCGCGTCGGCGATCGCGGCGACCGCCGTCGTGGCGATCGGCGGCGCGGCGCAGGCGAAGCCTGCCGAAGGCGACTGGAATGGTTGCCCGTACGGGGCCGTCTGCATCTGGGGCCAGGACCGCAACCCGTACCTCGACCCCCACCCGACCAACGTGTACTGGAGCTACGGCGCCCACAACCTGAGCAACCAGTATGGCGACCACTACGTCTTCAACAACCAGTACGGCGGTGCCAGCATGAGCCTGTGCACCGCCTACAACGGCGTCGGCTGCCATGTGGCGCTCGAGGTGCAGGAAATCGGGAGCTTCAACCTGACGCCCTATAACTCGGTGACCCTCAACCGGTAGCCCATTCACTGCCCGGGGACCGCACTCGGAACCGCGAACGACGGTGGCGAACGCTCGCGTCGAAGGCATCGCCCACCCCTGGACCGTGGACGGACCAGCCTCCTCTGTCGTCGTGGCGAGGCTGTGTCCTACTGAATGCCACCACGGCAGGTGCCACCCAGGAGCGCCATTGCCTGACCTGCGCGTGACGTCTTTCGTGGACATGCCCTCCGCGGTGCGTCTGGCGACGTAGTCCCTGGTCCGCGGGCCGCGTTGCATGCGGACCACGGACGATGGTGCAGAAGGCGCTGTTGGCATGCCGGTCTCCGTTGGCCAACGCTCGGTCTGCCCCTGAGCCTGGCTACGTCCCGGGGGACACAGCTCGAATCCGCGGGTCAGACAATGGCGCTCCGGGGGTGGCACCTGCCGTGGCGAGATGATGCCCGACCCGGCCACCGACCCTACGGTGATGGCATGACGGTACTCAACAGCTGGAGGCGGCAACGGCGATCCGGGAACCGCGCGGTCGACGCCCTGGGCGTGGCTGTGCTGTGCGTGCTGTCGGTCGTGGCTGCCTCGGTCGACCCGCACGAGCACGAGTTCGTGTTGCGCTGGTCCGCCGTGGTGCTGGCTATTGTGGGCTGCTCCGCGCTGATCTGGCGACGGCGCCACCCGTTCGGCGTACTGGTCGTCGCCGTTGGCTGCGGGGTGGTTTTTCAGGTGCTCGGGTTCCGGGAGAGCCCGCTGGTGGCAAGCCCGGTTCTGGTGTCCGTCTACAACGTGGCCGTGCTGACCGACCGGCGCACTGCCTGGACCGCGGCAGCTGTATCGGCTGCCGTCATGGTGGGCGCTGTCGCGGTGTGGTCCTCGAATTCGTGGCTGGACCCGGACAAGGCTGCGATGCTGGCCTGGACGGCCCTGCCGGCCGCCGTCGGGGACGGGCTGCGCTCGCGGCGCGCCTATGTGGCGGCCGTGGAGGAACGGGCGGAGCAGGCCGAGCGTACTCGCGAGCAGGAAGCACAGCAGCGAGTGGCAGCCGAACGTGTTCGGATCGCACGCGAGCTGCACGACATCGTCGCGCACCACATCGCCTTGATCAACGCCCAGGCAGGCGTCGCCGTTCATCTGTTGGACCAGCGCCCGGAACAGATCCTGACGGCGTTGGAGAACATCCGGGACACCAGCCGCTCCGCGCTGGACGAACTACGGGTGACGGTAGGACTGCTGCGGCAGTCCGACGAGCCGGTGGCGCCCCGCGACCCGATGCCGGGCCTTGCGCAGGTACCAGCACTTCTGGCGTCGTTCGAACGCGCCGGACTGGCCGTGAGCCACATGCGGCGGGGCACCACCGAACCGCTGGAGCCGGCGGTCGAACTGGCCGCGTACCGCATCGTGCAGGAGTCCTTGACCAATGTGCGCAAGCACGCCGGGGCCGACCATGCCCGGCTCTGCCTGCACTACGACCGTGAACGGCTGACGATCACCGTCGAGGACGACGGGTGCGCCGGACCGCACCATCCTCGCCCGGGGGCCGGTCACGGGCTGATCGGGATGCGTGAGCGGGCTACCACGATCGGGGGCACGCTGCATGCGGGACCGCGCCCCGAGGGCGGGTTCACCGTGACCGCCGAACTGCCGCTGCGCCCCAGCCCGGCGCGGGATCGGAGACATGAGGATGACGATTCGCGTACTGCTTGCCGATGACCAGGCCCTGCTGCGGGGGACCTTCCGCATGCTGTTCGACGCCACGGAAGACATGGAGACCGTGGCCGAGGCGTCCAACGGCCGCGAGGCAGTCGAGCTGGCCGGTGCGCAGCGCCCCGATGTGGTCCTGATGGACATCCGCATGCCGGAGATGGACGGCCTCGAGGCGACACGGCTCATCACGGAGTCTGAGGACCTCGCAGAGGTGAAGGTGCTCATCCTGACCACCTTCGAAGATGACGAGCACGTCGCCGACGCACTGCGAGCGGGTGCGAGCGGCTTTCTCGGCAAGGGTGCACGACCCGAGGAGCTCCTCGATGCCGTCCGCACGGTCGCAGACGGCGAGGCGCTGCTGTCCCCGTCAGCGACGCGCGCGCTGATCACTCGTTTTCTGGCCCAGCCGGATCCATGCCCGGCGGCCGTGCACGAGCGGCTGGAGAGCTTGACACCGAGGGAACGCGACGTCACGAGCCTGGTCGCACTGGGTCTGTCCAACGACGAGATCGCCGAGCGCCTGTTCGTCAGCCCGCTGACCGCCAAGACCCACATCAACCGGGCCATGACCAAGCTGGCAGCTCGTGACCGCGCCCAGCTCGTGGTCATCGCCTACCAGTGCGGGCTGGTCAGTCCGGCTACGGAACCAGAGCCCGCATAGTCGTCGGCACGGTGCGTCCCTCTCCTGTCCCGGCCGTAGGCCGACGTACCGCATACCGCAGCCGTGGTAGCCGGAAGTCGCTGCGTGGGGACGACGCGCTGAGGGCCGCTCCTGGGAGAAGGTGAAACCCTGAACGGAGGTTTCGCCATGACCGAAGCCCACTGCCTGACCAAGAAGTCCGACGAGAACACGGCCGTCGAGGAATGCCGGACGATCCGTGAACTTCTGGCCCGAAACGAACGCGAGTCCCTCGCACCCGATGAGGCAAGTGCGGTGCGGGCTCACCTGGCTACCTGCACCACGTGCCGAGACGAGTGCGATCGTCTCGCAGTCGTGCCCGCACACCTGTCTCTTCTGCGCGACGCCCTGGCCTGCGGCAGAGGCCGAAACGCGCGGACACACCCGGCCAACGGACCTGACTGCGGCCACGCGTTCCCTCGTCACCGCAGGCCACACCGGTCGGCCCCGACCAGGCAGCTCACGCTGTCTCAATGGGTCAACAGGACCACGTCGCACATCAGGTGAGCGGACCTCGCGGATGTGAGGACATGCCTGGGGCGGAACGGCAAGGAGGCCTATTGAGTGGCTGCGCCGGACCCCTCGGCCGGCTCGCGGCGACTGGAGCCGACACCAGTCGGACGACCGCCTTCTCCCCGCTGTCCTGCGCGGCCGACTGGACCAGAACCGCTTCCGTTCGCTGCCCGCTGCCCGCCGTCTGCTGTTGGGCTCGTTCGGGGCCTCCTGCCAGGTCCCCTCGGCGGGGTGGGACGGCTGCCCGGACACCCTCGGGCAGCACCCCCAGCGCGCGGGCGCCGATCCACCCGGCTCGGACGCCGCCGCCTGCTGGGCTTCGCCCAGCTCTCGGCGGCGAACGATGCGTCGTGCCCTATTCGGCCCAGGGCTGGAAGCCCGTGCGGAGAACGGCTGCCAGGGATGCGTGCAGTCGGGCTGCCTCGTCGCCGCCGAAGTTGTCCTCGAACTGGGCTTGCACGGCCTTTCACAGGGGTAGCGCCGCTTTCCTTCGGGAGATGCCGTCCGGTGTGATGGTGGCGATCCGTGCGCGGCGGTCGGCTGCCGACGGCTCGATGGTCACCAGGCCCTCGCGCGCGAGGGGCTTGAGGTTCGAGGCCATCGTGGTGCGGTCCATGGCGATCGTGTCGGCGAGGTTGGTGATCGTCATCTCTCCGTGAGCGCGGAGCTGCTGCAGGATGCTGAACTGCGTGGCACGAAGACCGACCGGGGCGAGGGCCTTGTCGTAGGTCGCTCCGAGGTAAGGAGCTGCGCCTGAAGATCGCCGGAGCGGACGGTACGTCCACCACGGCGGCAGTGAAAACCCTCGTCCGCGCCCATGCCCACGGCGCGGACGACTGGTGGGCATGGGCCATGTCCGCACGCATCACCTCTCCCCGCTTCCTCGCCCTGGTCGGCACCGTTGTGCTCTGGGCTTCGGCGTTTCCCGCCATCCGGGTGGGTATCGACTGCCTGGGAGTGGCGGCGCTGTCACTCCTGCGGCTCCTGATCGCCGCCGTCGCGTTGCTCGCCGTGGCACCCTTCGCGAAGGTACGGCTGCCGCGACGCGGCGATCCGCCGCTGATCACTCTGTGCGGGGCCACCGGCATGACCGCGTACCAAGTCCTGCTCAACTGGGGCGAAGTGCATGTAGAGGCCGGGACCGCGAGTCTGCTGATCGCGATCGCCCCCGTCTTCAGCGTGCTGCTGGGGAGTCTTTTCCTCGATGAGCGGCTCACCCGCAGCATCGTCATCGGCAGCGTCGTCGGCCTGACCGGCGCGGCCGTCGTCAGCCTGGCCGAGGGCACCAGCGGGTTCTCCGTCGCGGCCCTCGTCATCCTGGCGCCAGCCCTGGTCCAAGGGGTGTACCACTTCGCGAGCAAGCCCCTGCTGCGCCACCGCACAGGTCTGGAGGTCGCCACATACGCGATGGTCGCGGGTACGGTCTTCGCACTGCCCCTGGTCCCCGCCGCCTGGCAAGCGGCCGTCCACGCCCCGGCCGCCGCCGCCTACCTGGGCCTGCTGCCGTCCGCTCTCGGCTTCGTCATCTGGGCCTACGCGGTTGCCCGGCTGCCACTGGCGGTCTCCACCGCGGCCCTGTACCTGGTGCCGCCGGTGGCACTGGTCGTCTCCTTCGTCTGGCTGGCGGAGGTACCCCGTCCCATCGCACTGGTCGGCGGAGCCATAAGTGTCGCGAGCGTGATCCTGATCAGCCGGCACAAGCAGAGCCACAGTCCCACCGACGTCCCCGCCGTGGACGGGGCCGAGCCTGCCGCCCAGCAGGCGGCCACCCTGCCGGCACCGTCACGGTGAAAGCGCGCGCCGCACCGGGGCGCCCCTGCGTTCCCGGACGCCTCCGACCCCGATTCGAGCAAGGAGCCGCTGGTGCTTGACGTACGCCGCCTGCGCATCCTCCAACACCTGGCCGCCTATGGAACCGTCGCGGCCACGGCGGATGCGCTGCATCTGACGGCACCGGCTGTATCCCAGCATCTCGCCGCCCTGCAGAAGGAGGCCGGCACGCCCGTCGTCGAGAAGCACGGTCGCACGCTGCGTCTGACCGCCGCTGGGGAACTCCTGGTGGCCCACACCGAGGTCATCCTGGCAGAGCTCGCGGCAGCCGAGTCCGGCCTGGCCGCGCTGCAGAGCGGCCGCCGAGGCACGGTACGGATCAGCGCCTTCGCCTCCGCCGCCCGCACCCTTGTTCCGCCCGTGTTCAAACGTCTCGCCGACCCCGACCCCGACCCCGACCCGGACCCCGACCCTGGCGCTGACAGCCATGCCGGTTTCTCTCGGACGGGATCTCTCGCTGCGGCTCTCCGTTCAGGAGCCCGACGAAGCCCTCGACGAGCTCCACAAACGCTCCACCGACCTCGCCCTGGTACACAGCTACAGCGTGCTGCCACGCAGTGTCCCCGCCGTGTGGGAGCAAACAGTCCTGATGGAAGAACCGGTCCTCCTCGCCCTGCACCCCGACCGGGCCGCAGTGGAGGGACTCGCCGCCGGGAAGCCCGCGGACCTGTCCCGTCTGGCGCATCTGCCGTGGCTGACCCCCGGCCCGGAGACCTCCTGCTACGAGATGATCCAGCGGGCTTGCGGCGCGGCCGGTTTCGTCCCGGACATCCGGGCCTCCAGCAGTGATTTCTCCGTGCTGACGGCTCTGGCCGCCGTCGACGCGGGCGCCGTCCTGGTCCCCCGTATGGCTCTGCCGGACAACACAGCGCCCCTCAGCCTCCACCCCCTGGTCCGTCCCGTGTCCCGGACCGTCTTCACGGTCAGCCGCGCGGGCACCGGCAAGCACCCCGACCTTCGGGCCGTGCTGGACCTGCTGCACGAGACGGCCACGGCGCTCGACGACAGGGACGGCAGCCGACGCGACGGGGCGTCAGCTGCCTCGCGCCGTCCGTCGTGATGCCAGGACGCCGGGAACCCGGCCGCCCCACGCAACCTTGAAGAGCGCTGACCCCTCATACCAAGGGAACCCGCCCGGGTACGCGGAGAGGAGCGCCTGTTGGCCCGTCAGTTGTCCCGCCGGAAGTTCATGGTCTACTCGCTCGCGGCGTCCACCTTGACCGTCGTCGCGCCCATCGGCTGCGACACGTCGTCGGCGGAGGACGTCGAGCCCACCGCGGCAGGGATGGACGGGCCGTCCCGCGTCCTGGCGACCGGCGCCGACGAGGAGATGCTGGTCCTGGAAGTCACCACCGCCAACAAGGTGGTCGTACGACTGCCGCGCGTCGAGGTCGGCCAGGGCATCACGACCGCGGTCGCCATGATGATCGCCGAGGAACTGGACGCCCGGCTCGCCGATGTCGACATCCCGCTCGCCGAGGCTCGCGCCAAGGGGAACCAGTACACCGGCGGCTCGAACTCCGTCAGCTCTCTGTACGGCCCCGCCCGCGCGCTCGCCGCCACCGCGCGGGCCCGGCTGGTGACCGCGGCCGCCCGGCGCTGGCACCTGCCCGCCCGGAGCCTGCGTACCCGCGACACGATGGTGGTCGCTCCCGACGGCCGTACGGCCACCTTCGGGTCACTGACCGCGGGCGCCGCCCGGATCCACCGGCCCGACGTGTCGAGCAAGCCCAAGCCCGCGTCCCAGCACAAGGTGATCGGACGGCCGACGGGCCGGATCGACGCGCGGGACATCGTCACCGGCAAGGCGAAGTACGCCGGGGACCTGGAGGTGGCCGGGGCGAAGCCGACCGTGGTGGCCCGGCCGCCGACGCTCGGCGGGAGGCTCGTCTCGGTCGACGACCGGGCGGCTCGTGCGATGCCCGGCGTCCACGCGGTGGTCAAGGTCGGCGGCGGTGTCGCCGTGGTGGCGGAGTCCTTCCACCACGCTTTCAAGGCCCGCGACGCTCTGCGCATCACCTGGGCGCCCGGGCCGATGGCACCGTTGTCCGACGCCGCCATCCGGTCCCGGCTACGGGCCGCGGTTCCCTCGCTCGGCGCTGCGCCGCGCGGATCGGCGCAGGTCGAGTTCGAGTTCGAGTTCGCCTTCGTCAGCCATGCCCCGATGGAGGTGCTCACCGCGGTGGCGGACGTACGCGCCGACCGTGCCGAGATCTGGTTCTCCTCCCAGACACCGATGGACGCGCGGGAAAGCATCGCCTCGGCGATCGGACTGCCGAAGTCGAAGGTCCGGGTCCACGTCGTCCGGGGTGGCGGCTCGTTCGGACGGCGGCTGAACTACGACGCCGCGATCGAGGCGGCCCTGATCTCGAAGGCGGCTCGGCGGCCGGTGAAGCTGATGTGGAGCCGCGGGGACGACATCCGGCACGGCCGGATGCGCCCGGCCTCCCATCACCGGATCCGCGCCAGCCACGCGCAGGGCAGGGTGGTGGCCTTCGGCCATGCGATGGCCCAGGTGAGCGAGTCGTACGTACAGCAGGGCCTGGCCGCTCAGGGCGGTGTGAGCACGGTGGCCGCCGGCCCGCTGCCCAGCGACAGTGGCCTTTACAACTTTGGGCGCGTCTCCGGGGATTCGGGCTCGGTCGAGCTGGCGATGCCCCTCGGGGCCTGGCGGTCGGTGGACTCCGGGACGATGCGCGCCGCGGAGGAGATCGTCGTCGACGAGGTCGCCGCGAGGCTGGGCAAGGACCCGGTGGCCTTCCGGCGCGGCACGCTCAGGAGCAAGGCGGTCAAAGCCGTACTCGACAAGGTCGCGACCGCCGGAAGCTGGGGTCGGCGCCTGCCGCCCGGCCACGCGCAGGGTGTGGCTGTCCACGAGGAATACGGCTCCTGTGTGGCCTGCCTGGTCGAGATCGACGCCACCGACCCGAAGAATCCCCGGGTGACCAAGGTGGTGATGGCGGCCGATGTCGGAACGGCCGTCAACCCGCGCGGACTCGAGGCCCAGCTCATGGGTACCGCCGTCGACGGCATCTCCACCGTGCTGCGGGCCGGACTGCACATCGACCGGGGTGCGGTGCGCGAGGGCAGCTTCGCCGACTTCCGCTATGCCCGCCAGCAGCACTCCCCGCTGCGATTCGAGGCGCACATCATGCCGTCACGGCGGGAGCCCGGCGGGGCAGGCGAACTCGGCGTGCCGGCCGCGGCTGGCGCCGTGGCGAACGCCTATGCCCGCGCGACCCGCACCAAGCCCCGCCGCTTCCCGATCAACTTCTGATCGCTGTCCGAGAAGGTACTGATGCCCTCCTATTCCTTCGTCCTCAACGGGAAGCCGGTCACCGTCGAGGCCCCCGCCGACATGCCGCTCCTGTGGGTACTGCGCGACATGCTGCACGTCACCGGGCCCAAGTACGGCTGTGGCGTGGGCGTTTGCCGTGCCTGCACCAGCCACCTCGACGGGGCGGAGATCCAGCCCTGCGTCGTCCCGGTCGCCGATTGCGCGGACCGCGGGGTCACCACCATCGAGGGCCTGGCCGACGGCGACACCTTGCACCCCGTACAACAGGCGTGGCTCGACTGCGATGTCGCTCAGTGCGGCTTCTGCCAGCCGGGCCAGATCATGGCCGCCGTGGCCCTGCTCAAGAAGACGCCCCGGCCCACGGACGACGACATCGACCGTATCGAGAACGTCTGCCGCTGCGGCACGTACTCCCGGATCCGTGAAGCGATCAAGAAAGCCTCCGCCCACGGTTGACCGGCCGCGGGTGCCTCTACGGCTGAGGCACGCGGTCGCGTTCGGTCCCGGTTCCGGGTGAGGTCAGGCGTCCGCGATCGTCGCGGTGACGGGCGTGCCGATCTCGACCGTTCGGCTGACGGTGCAGAGCCGGTCGTGGGAGGTCTTGACCGCCCGGGGGAGGATCGTGCGGGCGCGGTCGCCGAGGTCGCCGTCCGGGAAGGCGACGGAGAAGGTGACCACGAGGTCGGTCATCCGGTTTCCCGACTCGTCACTGATCTTGTTGCCGGTCACGCTGACGGTGAACCCGGTGGGCTCCGCGTGGCGTGCGGTGGCGACATCGACGTCGGCCGCGGTGCAGCCCCCGATCGCGGCGAGCAACAGCTCGACCGGGGTGAAGTCGGCGCCGCCGTCGGGATCGGAGCTGGTGCCGAAACTGATCGTGCCGCCGCGCGGGTTCGTCGCGGTGAAGTGGCCGGTACGGGTCCGCTCGATGGTGACGGAGCGCAGGGTGTTGTCGGTCATGCCGACGACACTAACGCGAAGGTTGCGACACCCGGTCCAGCCGACTGCGCAACGCGAAGAAACGGCCCCGGGCGGCCCAGGTCTGCACGACCTCGGCTTACGGGGTGCTTCGCAGGGGGCGCAGTACGGCGGCGCCGGCCCGCAGGATCGCGGATACGGGTGGTCCCACCCATCGGGTCAGTTCGCGCGGCAGGGCGGGGTCGAGTTCGATGGTCACCCGGATGTATCGGGTGTGCAGCTGAGTGACCTTGACGGCACGGGGTGCGGCGGCCTCCGGTCCGCGCTGCAATGCGGCTCGGTAGGTGTCCTTGCGCTGGTTCACGCCTTGTCCTGACGTTTGATGAGTTCGTCTGCGAGGTCCATGTACGCCGAGCCCTTCACCTCGACCGGGCTGCCGAACGACTGGGCGTACAGATCGAGCCGCGGGATATGGGTGGACAACACGTCGAAGCCCCGCTCGGTGAGAGCTTCGCGGGCGTCGGCGTCGGGACCGGTGCGCGTGGCATCGGGCCGATTCGTGCGGTTCAGCAGGACGGCGGCGCGGGCCGGCTGGGCCCGCAACGACTGTACGTCGCTCATCTCGCTGCCGATGGGCGCCATGCGATCCAGCTCGATGGGGGCTGGGGTCAGCGGCACGATCCACTCGCTCGCGTACCTCATGATGCTCCGGGCGATGTGGGCGTGGTCCTCCAGCTGCGGGGCGTCGAACACCACGGCCTGTCGGCTGCCGAGGAAGTCGTTCACGCGCCGGTGTACATCGCCCACCGGGAAGGCGATCACAGGGAACGGGAAGCCTCCTGCCAGTTCGCTCCAACGCAGAGCGGAGGAGGCGGGGTCACTGTCCACCAGCAGGGGTGAGAGGCCCGACTCGTGCAGTGCGTGGGCCAGCCATACTGCGCTGGTCGTCTTTCCCACTCCGGGTTTCAGATTCACAAAGGCATAGCTCAGCGACACAAGACGCAACGCTAGTGGCCACGAGCGGCCGGCCGACGTCGGCGCGGCACGCGAACTCCTTATTCACCCTGCGGCGCCATGAATCATTCGGAGGGGCTAACGCGGGAACGTGCGGGTCCCGGCTGTCCCGGGCGGCGCGAGGAGCCGCTAGACTCCCCAAGTCCTCGGTATTGAGCGGCGAGTCAGTCGGCGAGTGCGGAGGCCAGTTCCTCGGCCGCTTGTACGAGTTCCTTGTCAGGTTCGCCGAGCAGGCCCTGGATGGTCCCGCGGTGGGCGCGTACGGCTCGGCGGGCTTCGCGTTCCCACTCCACGTAGTTCTCGCGGCGATTGAGCAGCTTGGGGTAGGCGATGGCCGTGTTTTCCCACTGCCGGGCGTCGGCGATGTTCTTCAGCAGCTGAAGGATTTGCACACGGCAGGGGACTTGAGGGAGCTGGGCGAGTTCGCACAGGAAGGGGACCGTGGCCGCGGTGGCCTGGTCCACGACGAAGCCGTACTGGCAGATGCGTTGTCGGAGACGCACGAGCGCGGCGACCGCGGTGGCCTCGTCACCTGAGGTGATCGTGGCGAGCAGGAGGGGGATGCCCGTGGCGGACCCCGTGGAATCCTGGAGCTCGCGCCAGGGGACGTGTCTCAGGTTCTTCAGGATTGTCTCCATGTCCGCTCCCACGAGAGGCGTTGCGTGAGTGATGCCGTGCGCCGGGATGGCCTGCCGATGCAGCGCGTGTCATGGCGGCCCCTGTCAGGGCGGTGATGTCGACCGGGAAGGGGGAGTCGGCAGCATGGCCCAGACGGTCTTGCCCGCACGGGAGCGAGTCCAGCCCCAGTGCTCCGACAGCGCTTCGACGATGCGCAGGCCGCGTCCGTGGACTTCCAGCGGGGCGTCCGTGCGGGGGTAGACGGGCGGGCCGTCGTACTGATCGGTGACGGCGCACACGAGATGGGCGCGTCGAAGAGTCAGATTCAGCCGCACGCCGCTCTGCCCGTCGGGGGAGTTCGGTGCCGCGTGCAGCACCGCGTTGGTGGCCAGTTCGTTGACGACGAGGACGGCGTCGTCACTGCGCTGGTCGAACGCCCAGTGGTCAAGGGTGCGGCGGGTGAAGGCGCGTGCTTGGGCGAGTCCCTGGCGAGTGTCGGTGATGCACAGGCTGGCGGTTCTGGGTGAGGTCCGCGCGGGCTCGCTCGTCCCGGGCTGCCCCTGACCCGAGATGGAGGAGCGCGTTCCTTCCAGGAGCGATCCGGCCGGAGCGGTTCGGCCCGACGATGGCGCAGCCTTGCCGCTTGCAAAGCCTGGTGCTTGGCGTGCAGGTAACGACACGACATCTCCCTGATGCGACGTCAGGCCCGGTGCGCCAACGGTGCGGTTGACGCCCCAGCTATTATCCATCCCGACAGCGCCCGTCGTGCAATTTCACGGGAAATTGCACGGGCGGTGGCTGGGTCAGGGCCGTACGGGTTCGGTCCGACCCGGTGGGCGGCCGACCTGTACACCGTGGTGGAACGTGAGCAAGGAGAGTGCGGTGCCGTCAGTGCGAAACGGAATGCGGGCCAGTTCACTGGACGTCCGCTGGGTGAAGAGCCGGCACAGTAACGCCGAGGGCAACTGCGTCGAGGTGGCATCCCTGGCCGAGGGGGGTGTAGCGCTGCGTAACTCGCGCGACCCCGACGGGCCCGCTCTCATCTACACATCGGCTGAAGTGGCAGCTTTCCTGGCCGGGGCGAAGGAGGGGGAGTTCGATCATCTGGTGTGAAGCGGAATCGACCGATTCCACTTCTGCCGGCGCGTGCGACAGAAGACCGCGGGATGCGAGGATGGACTCCGTCGTCTGCCGTTCTACAGGGAGTCAGGATGTCCGTCGAGTCACCTCGTGTCTCCCGCCTGGAACCGTATCTGAAGCGGACCGAGCCCGCTCCGACCTTGCTGAAGATGCTGGTCGGTGTCCAGCTTGCGGGCATTCGCGAAGACGCCGGCCTCGCGCAGGAACAGGCAGCTCGGGCCATCGGGTTCAGCCCGGCGAAGCTGTCGCGCATCGAGGCCGGAAAGGGCCGGCGGCCGCCCACGGAAGGGGACGTCCGCGCGCTGCTGGAGCTCTACGAAACCGGCGACCACGAGGCGTCGGTTCTGCTCCAGCTGCTGCAGCGGGCCGGTGAGCCGGGGTGGTGGCAGCGCTACGACAAGCGGTTGATGCCCGAGTGGTTCGATCGGCTGGTGGGGCTGCAGGAGGCCGCTGCCGCCATCCGCACCTTCGAGATCCAGTACGTCCCCGGTCTGCTGCAGACTCCGGCCTACACCAGAGCGGTTGTGGAACGCGGCCTGCCGACGGCTCCGGCCGGTGAGGTGCAGCGTCGTGTCGATTTGCGCATGCGCCGACGTGAACTGCTGCATCGCGAGGACGGCCCTCAACTGTGGGCGATCATCGACGAGTCGGTCCTGTTGCGCGTGCTGGGCAGCCGTGAGGTGATGCGTGAGCAGCTCGAGTACCTCCTGGAGATGGCTCAGCGTCCCCAGGTGACGCTGCAGATTGTGCCCTTGGACGTGACGAACGCGTCCGCGCCCGCCATCCCGATCACGTACTTGCGCTTCGGCGGCCTCGATCTCCCCGACATCGTCTACCTGGAGCACATCAGGAGCGCCAACTTCCTGGAGGACCGGGACGAGACCGAGGAGTACCGACTGGCTCTGGACCGTCTGGGAGACGAAGCCCTCACCCCGCGCGAGTCGCTGACGCTGTTGCAGGAGACGACCGCAGGGCGCTATTCCGCCTCTTGACCGCCTCCGGCTCCACCGTCCGAAGCCCGGTGGAGCCGACGTGACGTGCCTCTCGAGTGGCCGTCCCGCTGCATCAGCGCAAAGGGACAACCCTCATCGGTCTCATCGGATGCGGCCGACGCCGCCGAACTCGACCCATTCCTGGGTGAGCTGACGGGGCGCGACCTCGCTGTCGGGCCGCCAGGTGGATACCTCCGCCAGGCCAGGCTCCAGGACGTCGAGGTCCTCGAACCACTCCGCCACGTCCTTCTCCTGACGGACCCTGCCCCAATGCCCCTGGGTCGCCTGATCCATGAAATCGGTGACGAACTCCCGGACCTTCGCGTCCTCGCTGACCAGCTGACACATCACCATGCAGCTGCCGGGCACGAGCTGTTCAGCCACCCGGCGGGCCACTGCGGGCGGACCGTCGCTCTCCCCATCCGGAATGCAGTGGAAGACCGAGTTGAACAGCACGGCCACCGGCTGTGAGAAGTCGATCAGGCGCTGGGTGTCCGGGTGGGAGAAGATCTTCTCCGTGTCGCGCAGGTCCGCATGGATCACCGTGGTGCGGTCGTTCTGGTCCAGTAGAGCCCTGCCGTGCACCAGCACCATCGGATCGTTGTCGACGTACACCACGCGCGAGGAGGGATCAACGCGTTGCGCGACCTGGTGGACGTTGTCCTGGGTGGGCAGACCGGACCCGTGGTCGAGGAACTGCCTGATTCCGTACTCGGCCGCCAACGTCCCGACGACCCGCTGCAGGAAGCGCCGGTTGTTCAGCGCCAAGGCGCGTGTGCTGGGTACGACCTTGTCCAGCTCGGCGCAGGCTGCCCGATCGGCCGCGTAGTTGTCCTTGCCGCCCAGATAGTGGTCGTACATGCGAGCGGCCGTGGGTACGGTGGCGTCGATCTTCGTGGACAACTGCTTTCCAGCCTGCATCGTTCCCCCAGCTCCAAGCGGCTTCTACTGGCTTGGCTTGACAGACAATACATCCTAGGCAATGGGCAATTGGGGATACCAGCCTGTTGACCAAGGATCTCCGGGACAGCATCCGCGGGACCCGCTGGCCCGGCGCGTCTCCAGTCATCGCCGTGGCACCGTGCGGCTGCGCCGCCCGGTGAGGAAACATGGGACCGCAAGTGATGAAAAACCGAGGTGGAGGTGCGGGTACATGCAGCACGAACGAGCGGGCACTCCGGCCGGTCCCGAGGACCTCGTCGACGTGGCCCGGTTGGTCACAGCGTATTACGCGCTGCACCCCGACCCGGCGGAACCCGGCCAGCGCGTGGCCTTCGGTACGTCCGGACATCGCGGGTCGTCACTGGCGACGGCGTTCAACGAGGACCACATCGCCGCGACGAGTCAGGCCATCTGCGAGTACCGCGAGGGCCAGGGCATCGACGGTCCCCTCTTCCTGGGCGCCGACACCCATGCGCTGTCGGAGCCCGCGAAGGTCACCGCACTGGAGGTATTCGCGGCCAACGATGTGTCGGTGCTCCTCGACAGCGCGGACGGCTACACGCCCACTCCGGCGGTCTCGCACGCCATTCTCGCCCACAACCGCGGACGGTCCTCGGGCCTCGCGGACGGGGTCGTGGTCACCCCCTCCCACAATCCGCCCGCCGACGGTGGCTTCAAGTACAACCCGCCGAACGGCGGCCCGGCGGGCTCCGAGGCGACCTCGTGGATCCAGGACCGGGCCAACGAACTCATCGAGGGCGGCCTCAAGGGCGTACGGCGCATTCCTTACACGAGAGCGCTGGCTGCCCCCGGCACCGGCCGCTACGACTTCCTTGGCACCTACGTGGCCGACCTGCCGCACGTGCTGGACCTGGACGCGATCCGCGCGGCCGGTGTGCAGATCGGCGCGGATCCCCTGGGCGGGGCATCGGTCGCCTACTGGGGGCGCATCGCCGAAGAGCACGCGCTCGACCTGACCGTGGTCAACCCGCTCACCGACCCCACCTGGCGATTCATGACGCTGGACTGGGACGGCAAGATCCGTATGGACTGTTCGTCGCCCTACGCCATGGCCTCGCTCATCGAGCAGCGCGACCGCTTCCGCATCGCCACGGGCAACGACGCCGACGCGGACCGCCACGGGATCGTCACACCGGACGCCGGGCTCATGAACCCCAACCACTACCTCAGCGCCGCCATCTCCTACCTGTACTCCCACCGGGAACAGTGGCCCGCGGACACGGGGATCGGCAAGACGCTGGTGTCGTCCGGGATGATCGACAGGGTCGCCGCCGACCTGGGCCGTCAACTGGTCGAAGTCCCCGTGGGGTTCAAGTGGTTCGTGGACGGTCTGGTCAGCGGCTCGATCGGGTTCGGCGGGGAGGAGTCGGCCGGCGCGTCCTTCCTGCGCCGCGACGGTTCGGTGTGGACCACCGACAAGGACGGCATTATCCTGGCCCTGCTCGCCTCCGAGATCACGGCGGTGACCGGGAAGACCCCCTCCGAGCACTACACCGCGCTGACCGGGCGTTTCGGTGCCCCCGCGTACGAGCGCATCGACGCCCCGGCTTCCCGTGAGGAGAAGGCCCTCCTCGCGAAGCTCTCGCCCGCGCAGGTGAGCACGGACACCCTTGCCGGAGAAGCGGTCACCGCGGTGCTCACCCATGCTCCGGGCAATGGCGCGCCGATCGGCGGCATCAAGGTGACCACCGCCAACGCCTGGTTCGCGGCCCGTCCGTCGGGTACCGAGGACGTCTACAAGATCTACGCCGAGTCGTTCCTCGGAGCCGATCATCTGCGGCAGGTACAGGAGGAGGCGAAGTCCGTGGTCTCGGCGGCATTGAGCGGCTGACACCGCGCGTGTGACCTGACTGGATCCGGACAAGGGCTGTTCCTGTGAACAGCCCTTGTCCGTTGCGCGATTCGCCTCTTCGCCGGTGAGGCCGCGAGCTGTGGTCCCGCCCGGCGAGGTTGCTGGGTCAGGTGACGTCAGCGCAGGCCGAAGGCCCGGGTGATCGTCTGCGAGACGGTGTCGTTGTCACTGTCCCGGGCGGTGACGCGGAGGCTGACGAAGCCGGCCGTTCTCGGCGCGCGCAGGGCCGTCCGCCATCCGGCGCCGTTGTGGCGCAGGTCCGGCCGCTGCCAGGTCGCCCCGTCGTCGTACGAAACCTCGAGGGAGACCTTCCCGATGGCAGCCGTCGTGCCCTCCATGGGGGAAGCGGTCACCGTCAGGTCGGCGTGCCGGTCAGCCCGACCCGCCGCGTCGGTGTCCACCCCGTAGTCGAGCTGGATCAGAGGCAGGGGCGTGGCCTCGTCGGTGGCGGCGGAGGTGAAGTTCCACTCGGTCAGCGTGTGTGTCGAGTACGGGTTGGTCCAGTTGCCACGGCTGTTGTCGACCACCAGGCGGTAGGGCAGCCGCTCCGGCGCGAGGCCGGCGACCAGCAGCTTCTCGGCGTTGCTCCAGTCGAGTTCCTGATCGCCCTGGTAGAGCGTCTCCCGGTCATTGACGTCGAAGTTGGCGTAGGCGTCGCCGACATGGCCCGCGCCGGAGTCGCCCCAGCCGGGCGCCGGGACCAGCATCGTGTCCAGGTAGCGTCCTGGCTGGTTGCCGCCCGACACACTCATCCGGGGGCGCTGGATCGGCCCGAACCAGCTGACCTTGCTGGTCGTCCCGGCCGGGTAGTGCAGGACGTCCATCGACAACTGACCGGTCTCGCCGTAGATACCGGCCGCGTCCAGCCAGTCGGAGTCCCCTGCGACCCAGTCCGTCCGATGCCCTTGGGTGGGCGCGGGGAGCGGTACCCAGACGTCGTCCCAGTCCGCGGACATGGTCTTGAGGAACTCGTACGCCTGGCCCTCCCGCCGGTAGTTACGGAACGAGACGTCCACGCGTGCGAGGTCGCTCGGCTTCACCGTCCAGGTCGGATCCGCCGGGACACCGCCCGCCCAGTGGTGCACCAGGTCGTAGACGTAGTCGGTGGTGGGGTGCGAGGTGACCGTCAGCTCGACCCTGCTCCGCTGGAGCGCGTCGATCAGGGGACCGCCCTGGTCGGCGCCGAGCGTCGCCACCGTCAGCGCGGGCGGGTGCAGGGTGCTCCCGGTGATGTTGTCCCAGGGGCTCAGCCGGCCGTCTCCGTCGTTGACGACCAGGAGCACCCGTGCGCCCGCTGCCGCGGCGGCTGCCGCCTGCTCCTTGATCCCCACGGAGTCGCTTCGCCGTACCACCGCGATCTTGCCGTGGACGTCGTGCCGGGCGAGGTCTTCGGCCGTCCCTTCGCCCGCGAAGACCGCCGTCAGCTTCCGCGTGCCGGCCGGCAACGGCGTCGCCGCGCGCTCGACCAGCAGGTCCTTGTAGGTCTTCGTCTTCGTGCCCAGGGTCAGGGCCGGCTGCTCAAGGCGGAAGCGGGCACCGAACGCGAACCCGGCTGCCTTCCCGGCGGTCGGGAGCGCCCAGACGCTGTCGTACGCCTCGAAACCGTAGTCCCTATCACCGGGAAGCATCGTGCAGGTGGAGGTCGAACTGTCGGAGAACTCCTGGCGGACGTCCAGCCGCGATATGACCGCGGTGGCCTCCTTCGGCACGTTCACCTTGACCTGACGAACCTTGCGGGCGTCGAGGGTGACGGTGCGGTCCCGGTCCAATTGGAGACCGGCGAAGCTGAGCAGTGCCATCCCCAGGGAATGGGGCCCCTTGGCCCCCTGCACCGTGGCGATGAGCCATCCGCTGTAGGTACGTGTGGGCAGCCGCAGCGTGCCGGTGCCCGACGCGTCGAGTTCGACCGTCGTCATGAGGCGTTCCGCGGTGACGGTGACCATGCCGGTGAGCGGCTTGCCCGATCGGTCCTTCGCGACGATGGTCAGGCCGTACTTCGGCCCCTCCCTCTCGGCGCCGATCAGAGTCCGGGTCCGTACCACTCCGGTGCCGTCCGTGCCGGTGATCACGCCGCTGATCGCCTGGTCGGCCGGCAGTCGTTCCACGTCCGTGGTCAGGGTCACCGAGGTGGTGCCGTGCGCGGGAACGGTGACCTTGGCGGCGGAGAGGGTGAACGAGCCCGCCGGGGCACGGGAGTCGACGGCCAGGTCGAGGCTGAGCGGAGCGTCGCCGACGTTGGTGTACGTCACCTTCTGGGCGTCGGTCTCTCCCGGCTTCTGGGGCCATGAGTGGAAGCCGGAGGATGCGCCGGCGGTCGCGAAGACCGAAGCGTGCACTGCCGCGTTGGCGTCCACCCGGCCGGCGCCCGCCTGGTACGGGGTGTACGACGGCGTGGCCTTGGCGCTGCTGACCAGTGCCTCCTTCAACTGCTCGCCGGTCCAGTCGGGGTGGACGGAGGCCAGCAGCGCGGCGGCGCCGGCGACATGCGGTGTCGCCATCGACGTGCCGCTCATCGTGGTGTAGTAGCCCGAGCCGCTCGAACTGTCCTGGGAGCGGGCCGCGATGATGTTCACGCCTGGCGCCGTGATTTCGGGCTTCAGCCCGGCGTCGACGTTGCGCGGGCCCTGGCTGGAGAAGCCGGCGAGCTTGTCGGCGGAGTCGACGGCCCCGACGGTCAGCGCGGAGTCCGCGGCACCGGGACTGTTGATGGTCTGCGTACTGCCGCCGTTGCCGGCGGCGACGACGAACAACGCGCCGGTCTCGGCGCTGAGTTGGTCGACGGCCGTACTCAGCGGATCGTGGGGGTCCCCGTTGCCGCCTCCCAGGCTCATGCTGATGATCCTGGCCTGCTGATCCCGGGCGGCCCATTCCATGCCGGCGATGATCCAGGACTGCTGTCCCTGGCCCCTCGGGTCCAGCACCTTGCCGATCTCCAGGCGGGCGCCGGGCGCGACACCCCGCTCCTTGCCGTCGGAGGCGCTGCCGGTTCCGGCGATCGTCGACGCGACGTGGGTGCCGTGGCCCACGAAGTCGGTGATGGTCTGGTCGGCCGGGACGAAGCTTGCGCTGGCGTCGACCTGCCCCGCGAGGTCGGGGTGCGCGGCGTCGACACCGGTGTCGAGGACCGCGACCTTGACACCCTTGCCGGTGTCCCCCTGCGACCAGACCTGCGGCGCGCCGATCTGGGCGGTCGAGTCGGCGAGGTCGGCCTTCACCTTGCCGTCCAGCCAGACCTTGGCGACGCCGCCCGCGAGGGCCGGGGTCGCCGATCGCGCCGCCGCCGAGGTGGAACCGCCGGTGAGCGCGGACCAGAACGCCGGAGCCTGCTTGCGGTCCTCCGCGACGGCCGCGCCCTGGACGCTGTCCAGCCGGTGCACGACCGTCGAGCCGGCCACCCTCGGCTGGGTCCGGGACTTGGCGGCGGCGTCGGTGTAGCGGACGATGAGCGGCAACCGGGCGGCGTGGTCGTCGTCGTAGCCGTCGGCGATCAGCTTCGTCACGTTGAACAGTTGTTTGTCCAGCGTCCCCGCGGTGACATACGGCAGGGCCGCATCGGGGTAGACGTACGTCGAACCGTCCACGACCGAGCGGTGGAAGGCCGCGGCCGTTCCGTCCGGGCTTGTGAAGGACCGGACTTCGGCGCCGTCCGATGCGGTGCCGATCGTGACCTTGTCGCCGGTGATGAGGGTGACGGTGTGCGCGCCACCGCTCGTCAGCGGCTGGTGCGCGGCGTCCTTGACCTGCGACGGACCGGCCGAGTCCGCGGGCGACGCGGTGGCGGGTAGAACGCCCATCGCCAGGGCGACGACCGCGGCAAGCGCGATCGGGCCTGGTCTGGGAACGGGAGTGAAACGCAAAGAGACCCCTCAGGAGAAGTGAAATTGGTAGATCATCCGGAGTATGGGGTCGCTGTCGAGCGAGAACACTGGACCGCTGTTGTCGCTGATGTGACATGCCGCAATTGCGCCATGGTCACGTGAGCGGCAGCTGGAGTCAGGCCCGGCGCCCGACCAGGCTCCGCATCCCGCGAACTCGCCCCGACGGGCGGAAGCCCTACAGGTGTCGTCGGTGACCCGACCTGCGCCATCTGGTGAGGGCGGCTGGTGGGTGACAGAAGGCCGCACAGCGAAGTGAGACCCCTGGTGGACGCCGTCCCATGGCAGTCACCAAGGCGTTCGTGATCGTCGACGGCAACGGCCTGGTGGTGGTCTCCAGAAGCTGTCGGGCGCGGTCGCGTTACCGCGCGGACCTCGTCTCCCCGCAGGCCGGACCCGGCGGCTCCGTCAACCGGTGTCCCGACCGCCGCGCGCTGCTGCCGCCGAACTGTCTTCGCCCGTGGTCGAGATGTCGAAGTCCCAGTCCAGGTGCTGGATGAGGTCGCTGTCCCCGGGGCGGGGAGCGGGCGTTCTCCGGTCGGTGCGTGAAGGTGAGTGGAGGCCGCGGGAGATCTTGCCGCTCATCGTGATGTTGTACTCCACACGCGGGCGGCGGAGGGCCTCGTAGAGGGAGAGCGCGGACTCGGTGTCGGGCGCGTCCCGCAGCGACTTCGCGAGTACGACAGCGTCCTCCAGCGCCATCGAGGCTCCTTGCCCGGTCGCGGGGGAGGCCGCGTGGGCAGCGTCGCCAATGATCAGAGTCCGTCCGTGGCGCCATGGTGTGCCGGTCGGTACCTCAGTCGCATTGGTGACCATGATGCGGTCGGTGGTGGCCGCGACCACGTCCGCGGCGGGAGTGGCGTCCCCGCGCAGCAACGGCACGAGCAGCCCACGCCAGTGGCCGGGCGTGCCGTGCGTGATGTCGTCGGCGGACAGGGGGGCACCGGCCAGACGCACGAACCAGAACGTCTCTCCGCCGGGCGACATCGCACAGCCGAAGGCTGCCGCGCCGCCCCTCACCATCATGAAACGCCCGGTCTCCGCGACCAGGGGTGCCTCACTGGCGCAGCCGTAGAAGACGCTCTCACCCGCGAAGCAGGGCTGCGTCTCAGGGGCGATCGATTCGCGAACGGTGGAGTTCAGCCCGTCGGCGCCGATCAGCAGGTCACCGGTCGCGGTGGAGCCGTCGGTGAAACGTGCGGTGACTCCGTGCGGACCGTCCTCGACGGAGGCGAGCCGGGCGCCGCGCCGGAGGCCGATGCCGCGGCGCGTGGCCTCTGCCTGCAGGGCGGCGTTGAACTCGCCACGGCGCAGGCATCGGTACGTGAGAAGCGGGTCGTGGGCCTCTCCGAGCGGCATCTGTGCCACCTCGGTACCCGCTGCGTCGAGCACGCTCATGGAACGAAGCGGGAAGCCGACCTCGGTGACCGCGGCGGAGGCGTCGATCTGGGCGAGGGCGCGCATGCCGTTGCTCGCGAGCGTGAGGAAGGCACCGATGTCCTCGGCCGACTCGGGGTGCGCCTCGTACACGGTGACGTCGAAACCGGCCTTGTGCAGGGCCAAGGCCGTCGCCGTACCGGCGATACCGCCTCCGATGACAAGAATCTCCGTCATGTCGTATCCCCTGGCACCCGTTCGGTTCGCGCGCGTTGCACCTGTGCAGTGTCGAACGCGTGGGGAACTGGGGTGAGTTCCCGGGCAGTCCCTCGAACTCCTCTACGGGGAACGGGTGTTCATGGCGGGAAGCGGGCGTGAGGCGGGACCGGCGGTGTGCCGCACCGTGGAGATCAGCCGGGGCCGATGTCCTGGCTCCCGTTTCGGTAGGCTGCCATGGCGCGGTGGACGCTCTCGCGGAGCAGGGTCCGACGCTGCTCGTGCACTTCGGGGGGCTCCTCGGCGGTTGCCGCGTAGACGTTGCTGACCGGTGACCAGGCCATGGACATGGCGATGACCATGGCCATCACGTCGAACGGGTCTCCCGGGCGGACCAGGCCGGCGGCCTGGGCTTCGGCGATGGCCCGCAGCTTTCGGTCGTCGAGGCGGTCGGGGTCGTCCACCAAGTGTCCGGTCGAACGGCGTTCCAGACGTGCCCAGGTGGCCAGCCGGATCAGGTCCGGGCGGCGGAGGTACTCGTCGTAGAGGCGTACGGCCCAGTCCGCAAGGTCGGTGGCATCGATCGGCACGACGTTCACGATGCGCTCCAGCGAGCCGAAGAAGATGGCGTCGAAGAGCCCTTCCTTGTTTCCGAAGTAGGCGTAGAGCTGCGCCTTGTTCGTGCGTGCGGCGGCCGCGATCCGCTCAATACGCGCTCCGGCGATCCCGTGCTCGGCGAACTCGCGGGTCGCCACATCGAGGATTCGCTGGTATGTCGCCGCTCCGCGTGAGCTCAGGGGCCGGTCTGTCATGTCCGTAGGCTACCAAACAGAACAGTTGGTTTGCCTGACGGGGCGGGTGTGTCTATTTTTGGATAGACCGAACAGTCTGTTTAAGGAGCTGTACCGTGCGGACAACAACTGGCTGGCAGGCGGACGGCCCGACGGCGACGCTGCGACGGACACCGATAAAGCGGCGCGACCTGCGCGCGGACGACCTCGCGATCCGGGTGGACTACTGCGGTGTCTGCCACACCGATCTGCACGCCGTCCGCGGCCACGACGCTGAAGGGAGTCACCTGGTGCCGGGGCACGAGTTCACGGGCGTGGTGGCCGAGACAGGGTCTGCCGTCACAGGCTTCTCCGTCGGTGACCCCGTGGCGGTCGGCAACATCGTCGATTCGTGCGGGGAGTGTTCCATGTGCCGGGCCGGCCAGGAGAACTTCTGCCATGCCTTCCCGACCCTGACTTACGGCGGTGTCGACCGGCGCGACGGATCTACCACCTTGGGGGGCTACTCCCGCGAGTACGTCGTCCGCGAACGGTTCGCCTACCGGCTTCCCACCGGTCTGGATCCGGCCGCTGCCGCGCCTCTGCTCCGCGCCGGGATCACCGTCTGGGAACCCCTGCACACCCTGGGCGTGGGGCCTGGCAGTCGCGTCGCCGTGGCGGGACTGGGGGGTCTGGGACATCTCGCGGTCAAGATCGCCGTGGCGCTCGGTGCCGACACCTCGGTCATCAGCCGCTCACCCGACAAGGCCGAGGACGCTCGTCGGCTCGGCGCCCACGGTCTCATTGTCTCCACGGACCCGGAACGGATGGCCGACGCCCGTGACCGGTTCGACGTCGTCATCGACACCATCTCCGCCCCGCATGATCTGGGCCCCTATCTCCGCCTGGTGGCCATGGACGGGACGCTCAGTAACCTCGGGCACCTCGGACCCGTCACGGTGGAGACCATCGACCTGCTCGTGGGACGCAAGAAGCTCAGCTCCGCGGGCAGCGGCGGCAGGCCCGCGACCGTCGCCATGCTGGATTTCTGCGCCGAGCACGGCATCACCGCGGACATCGAGCTCCTCCCCTCGGCGCGCGTGAACGAGGCCCTCGACCGCCTGGGACGCAACGACGTCCGCTACCGCTTCGTACTCGACATGTCCGACCTGGACTGAGCCGTCACGTCGCGGGCACCTCGTCCGGTTGTCGCGATCGGATCGTGCTGCGGCTCGGCGCGGCTGTCCACCGCGCGGTGGTCCGGGTGAACGAGGTGTGGGTCGCCGAACGCGAGAGCGGCCGCACCTCGTTCGAGGCCGACATCACCGGAGTCGTGGAGCCCGGAGGCGTCGCCGTGATCCATCGCGCGGCGTTCTCGGTCCGGCGCCGGCGCAAGGACCTGTCACCCGTACGCTCCGGCACCGATCACGCGGTGCGACGGCGGGGGTGTGCGGGGTGAGGGCTCTCCTTTCCGCTGCGGCCGTTTTGATCATCAATGTCGGGGCCGTGCAGGCCGTGTCGTGCGGTCCGGGTGTGTAGTCCGGCGGTCGTGGGGGACCATGGAAGGCGACGCGCCTGTGGAGACAGGCAGGCCGCGCTCCAGGTCGGCGTCTGGCCCCGCGTGCCGCCGGCCGCGGAAGGAGTGCCTGTGATGAGCGAAGCCGAATGGCATCCGTCCGGCATCGACTGGGCTCGCCCCCGCCGGGACCGCGAGTCGTTGCAGCCGAGCGGGCTGATGGACCTTCTCGGCGTCGCGGCGACACTGTTGGACGCGGACGGGCGGATCGTCCTGTGGAGTCCCCAGGCAGAGGAACTGTACGGGTACACCGCGGAGGAGGCGCTCGGGCAGTACGCCGCACTGCTCCTGGTCCGTGAAGAGGACTGGGACTGGGTGATCAAGAAGTTCGCCGAGGTCATGGAGACCGGCCAGAGCTGGGGCGGCACGTTTCCCATCCGCTGCAAGGACGGCAGCACACGGCTGGTGGAGCTGCGCAACATGCGGCTGCTGGATGACCGCGGCGACTTCTACGCCCTGGGGCTCGGCACCGACTCACCCACACTTCGCGAGGTGGAACGGGATGTCGCCCTGTCCACCCGACTGGTCTCCCAGTCCCCGTTCGGGCTGGCGATCCTTGACACCGACCTCAGGTACCTGGCCGTCAACCCCGCACTGGAGCGGATGCATGGCGTCCCCGCGAAAGAGCACCTTGGCCGCCATTACCGCGAGATCATGAGCGCCGACAAGTTCGATGGGATCGAGGCCGCGATGAGGCGGGTCCTCGAGACCGGGGTGCCCCTGCTCGACGAGTCCACCGTCGTCGGCTTCACCCCGGCCGATCCGGAACAACGCCACGCGTGGTCGATCTCGGTCTACCGGCTGGAGGACACCCAGGGCCGTGTTCTCGGGGTGGCCGAACTGGTGGTGGACGTCAGTGAGCGCTACAGGTCGGCCATGGAGGCCACCGAGACCCGGCGGCGTCTGGCCCTGATCGCCGACGGCTCCGCTCGCATCGGCACCACCCTGGAAGTCGAGGAGACAGCCCGGGAGCTGGCCGAAGTGACCGTTCCCGAGTTCGCCGACATGGTCGCCGTCGACGTCCTCGACTCCGTCCTCGACGAGCACTGCCCTGCCTCCGACAAAGGCCCCGCTCTCTTCCGGGCCCTCGCGGTGAAGGCCGCCTACCCCACCGAAGCCGTCCGGGCCGCCGATCCGCCCGGGAACACCACCTCCTATGCAGCCGATCGCGTGGCCACCCGATGTGTGCGCACCGGCCGCCCCATCCTGATCCCCCACGCCGACGGCAAAGACCTGACGCGTATCGCCGGCGACGACCGCGCCGCCACGCTGCTGGCCCGGGCCGGGGTGCACTCCTACATGGCCGTCCCGCTGACCGCACGCGGCACCGTCCTGGGCTTCCTGGGTCTCTCCCGTGCTCGTGATCCGCGGCCCTTCGACGAGGACGACCTCTCCATCGCCACCGAGCTGGCATTCCGCGCCGCGGTGTGCATCGACAACGCCCGCACGCACCAGAGCGTGCGCACCGCCGCCGAGACCCTGCAGCGCAGCCTGCTCCCCGACCACCCGTCGAGCCTTCCCGGCCTGCAGGTCGCCTCCCGGTACGTCCCGGCACAGGCCGCCTACGAGATCGGCGGCGACTGGTACGACGTCCTCCCGCTCGGCGGCGACAAGACCGCCCTGGTCGTGGGCGACGTCATGGGCAGCGGCATCGACGCCGCCGCGGCCATGGGGCGCCTGCGTACCGCCACGGCCGCCTTCGCCAGCCTCGATCTGGAGCCCGCCCGGGTTCTGGAGCAGCTCGACTCGATCACCTCCGGGCTGGAGCAGTACATCGCCACGTGCCTCTACGCCGCCTACGATCCCCACCGCGGGGAGTGCCTCATCGCCAACGCCGGCCACCTGCCTCCTGTCCTCATGCGCTGCGGCGAGCGACCCCGGCTGCTCGACCTGCCGGCCGGTATCCCGCTCGGAGTCGGCGGTGTCCCGTTCGAAGCGACCGCCGTCGAATTCGGTCCGGGAGACGGGCTGGTCCTGTACACGGACGGTCTGGTCGAAACCCGCCATCACCCCATCGACGAACGCCTCGCGGTCCTTGTGCACGCCCTCGACGTCGCCGAATGCCCGTTGGAGGAAACGTGCGACCGGCTGCTTGAGGGCCTGCGGCATCCGCATGACCGCGACGACGTCGCTCTGCTGATAGCCCGCGCGGTACGTGAGCAGTGACGACATGCGGGGCCTGCCCGGCCGGGGGAGGCCGCGGTCGGCGTCGTGCGGCTGTTACTTGCCCCAGATCTTCCGGTACGCGTCCCGAAAGCCCGACGGGTCCCAGGCCGTGGCCCCGTGGCTGTTGTCTGCCGTGGTGATGTGGACGGGAGCCACGTATCCGCTGGCGGGCCGGCCTGAGAAGGCGCGATTGAACTCGTCGACGATCTGCCAGCCCTGCAGGGACAGTGGCTCGGGGACGGTGGCGGCCTGGTATTGCCTGCTGTTGATGCGCTGGAAGGCGGAGGGGTCGCCGTCGCCGGCGCCGATGTTGAAGGGGGGCCCGGAGCCTTTTTGGCCCGCGGCACGGAAGGCGGGGGCCGCGTCGGCGAAGTACAGATCGTTGATGGCGACGGAGTGGGTCCACGCGCTCCCGAAGCGGGAGAGGAGGGAGGAGATCTCCCGGGGAGTGCGGCTGCTCGCGTCCGAGATGGGGATGTTCTCGTACGACAGGAGCTTCACGCCCGAGCAGGTGGCGAGGTCCTTCCGGATCAGCTCGGACTTGTTCCTGGCGAAGGGGATCGAGGCGTCGGTGATGAGCACGACCCCGGCGTGGCCGTCGGAGTGCGAAATGATCCACTGGGCGCTGATGCCGGCCACGTCCTCGACCCGGGTGGTGACGTTGGTGAAGAGTTTCGGCCTTCGGCTGGGTCCGGGGGCGGCGATCGCGTGCCAGCCGATGAGCGGGATGCCTGCCTTGTCGGCCTGCGAGAGCTGCAGCGACGTCGAGTTGGGGTCGAAGCCGCCGATGACGATGCCCGAGGGTTTGAGGGCCAAGGCCGTGCTCATCGCCGCCTGGACGCCAGCGGGCGTGCCTTCGCCGTCGATCACCCTGACGTTCCAGCCGATGACCCGTGCGGCTTCCCGCAGACCGTTCGCGGCGCCCGCGACGCCGGGATTGGTCATGGTCTGGGCGACGTAGACGATGGTCTTGCCGGAGACGGCCGTAGGGCCGCTGGTCGGCCCGCTCCAGGGGACGTCGGTCCTTTCCGCCTCTCTGATGGCGGCCTGGGCACGGGCCCGGACCGCGGGGCAGCCGCTCGGGTGCGTGGGGGAGTCCCCCGGGCCGCTCGACGAACCGCGTTCGCAGCCCGCGAGGACCGTTGTCGCGGCCAGCAGGGTGGTGACGACGGACCGCGCCTTCATGACGCCGGGAGTGGCTCTGCGGTTGCCGTGCACGGGAGCTCCTCGCGGAGGAATGGGCGGGACGATGCGGCCGAGGGCACCCGGTGACACCCATGGCGCGGATCATGGAGCGGTCCCCGCCGCACCGCCGTCCCCCGTCGGCGAGGACGGCGGTGGGGGCGCCGCGGCGGGCGAGTCGCGGGCCGCCACGGCGCCGGTGCGCAGGCGGCGGGCGGAGTAGCCGGACAGACCGACGGCCACGAGCAGGGTGGCACCGTAGAACAGCGGAATCGTCCAGAAGCCGGCGCCCATCTGACCGATGCCGGTGAGGCCGACGGCGAGGACGGCGACGGCGACGACGGTCCCCATGGCGTTGGGGCGGCCGGGTTTGAGCGCGGTGGAGCCGAGGAGGGCGGCGGCGAAGGCGGGCAGCAGGTAGTCGAGGCCGACGCTGGGATTGCCAATCTGCTGCTGGGCCGCGAGCAGCACACCGGCGAGGCCGACGATCAGTCCCGACGCGGTGAACGCGTGGACGGAGTATCTGCGCGTCGGGATACCGATGAGGTCGGCGACGCGTGGGTTCGAACCGATGACGTACAGGCACCGGCCGAACGGCAGCCGTTCCAGCACGAGCCAGAGCGCGACGGCGAGTCCGAGCACGTAGAAGGCGGGGAGGGGAAGACCGAGGAACGTGGAGTCGTAGAGGTCGGTGAAGGCGGTCGGCAGGCCCTGGGGGCCGGGGACGATCCGAGCACCGTCGGTGATCCAGCCGGTCACGGCGTACAGCATGCTGCCGGTCCCGAGCGTGGCGATGAAGGAGTCGATGCGGCCGAACTCGACGATGACACCGTTGAGGATGCCCACGACCGCCCCACCGAGGATCACCGCGAGGCAGGCGAGCGGCCAGGGCCACCCGTCGTTGACGACGAGGCGCATCACCATGACGTGGGCCAGGCCGAGGCCGTAGCCGAGGGAGAGGTCGAAGTTGCCCGTCACGATGGGGACCGTGGCGGCGAGTGCCAGAACGGCCGGGATCGACTGGGTGGACAGGATCGCGTCGACGGTGTCCAGCGTGGGGAAGGTGCGCGGCAGGGCGAGGGAGAAGATCAGGAAGAGCAAGCCGGTGAGAGCCAGGAGACCGTACCTGCCGATGAGGTGCCCGCCCGGTCCGCGCGGTCGCGGTGGCCTGCCCGGTCGGCCGAAGCGGCGCAGCGGCCCGGGTCGTTGCGGCCGGGGTGGGGGAGCGGAGGGAGAGTCCGTCATGCGGTGGTCGCGGTTCCGGAGACCGGCATGGCCGACGCCGCCCGGATGAGCCCGGCGACAGTGAGGGCCGGACCGCTCAGCTCGGCCCTCACGGACCCGCGGACGAAGACCAGGGCGCGTCGACACACGCCCGCGACCTCCTCGAAATCGGTGGAAATGAGCAGGACGGCAAGGCCGGCGGCCAGCCCGTCGTCGAGCAGCCGGTAGAGCGCGGCCTTGGCGCCGATGTCCACGCTCGCGGTGGGCTCCTCGAGGATCAGCAGGCGCGGGCCGACCGGGAGCCACCGGCCGATCACAACCTTCTGCTGGTTTCCGCCGGACAGGGTCGCGATGGGCGCCTCGCTGTCGCGGGGCTGCACCGAGAGCCGTTCGATCAGACCGGCCGCCTCCGCGCGTTCGCGGCGGGGGCTGATCCAGCTCAGTGCCGACAGGCCGCCTGCGCGGGGGTTGGCCAGGAGGTTCTCCCGTACGGTCAGCTCGGCCGCGCAGCCCTCGTGCTGTCTGTCTCCGCTCACGAAGCCCACACCCAGGCGGACGGCATCTGTGACCGTACGTGGGCTGTACGGCTGACCGCCGAGCAGGACCCGCCCGTCGAGGACGGGCCGGGAACCGGCCAGGGCTCGGCCCAGGTCCATGTGTCCGGCGCCCGAGAGCCCGACCAGGCCCAGGACTTCCCCGGCCCTGAGTTCCAGGTTGACGGGTCCCGCGCCCGCGGTCTGTACGCCGTCGAGGGTCAGGACGGTCCGGGCGTCGGCCGGGAGCGTGGCGGGCCGGTGGTCGGACAGTTCTTCGCCGACGATGTCGTGCACCAGACGGGCGGGGCTGCGGCCCGCCAGCGGGCCGTGGCTGACCACGTGGCCGTCGCGCAGGACGGCGAAGGTGTCGGCGACCTTGTACACCTCGTCGAGCCGGTGGCTGACGTAGAGAATGCCGTGCCCCCGGTCGCGCAGGGCATGGAGCACGCGGAAGAGCCGGGCGCAGTCGGCGGCGGGGAGCCGGGCGGTCGGCTCGTCGAGGACGATGAGCTTCGCGTGTGCCGCCAGGGCTCGGGCGATGGCGACCAGCGAGCGCTCGGCGGGGGCGAGTTCGGCGATCGACGCGTCGGGGTCGAGATGTCCGGCGACGATCCTCAGGGCGTCGGCGCAGCGCTCCCGGGTCCGCCGCCAGGAAACCAGGCCGGCGCGTCGGGGATACCCGGTCCCCAGGGCGATGTTCTCGGCGACCGTCATCCACTCCACGAGGCCGAGGTCCTGGTGGATGAAGGACATGCTGTGGGTGGCGGCATGGCTCCCGAGCGGGTGCCCGTCCACCGTGATCCGCCCTGTGTCGGCGTGGTGGACGCCGGCGAGGATCTTGATGAGCGTGGACTTTCCGGCGCCGTTGGGACCCAGGAGGGCGAGGACGCTGCCGGCGTGGACGTCGAGGTCGACCCCGGCCAGTGCGAGGGTCCCGCCGAACCGCTTGCCGAGCCCGCGGATGCGGACCAGAGGTTCCGCCCCGAAAGGCGGGACGTCCTTCGGGGAAGTGCCGGGAGCGTCATGCACGGACATCTCCGAGGGGTCGTCTGGCTGGTTCTTCCCGACGTTCATCGTCGATACCAATGGGGCGAATCGGAGTATTTCAGATATCTTGCCCGCTTCCGCGACTCCAGCGAGTCAGTGGGCCGCCCAGGCGATCCGCGTGTCCGACGGTCGCCTCGCGCGTGGCCGGTGGTGGAGTCCGCTGGATGACGAGCGGATTCGCGTGCTCGGTCCCTCAGGCGCCGTCGAGCCCGCATTCGGCCCAGATGACCTTGCCCTCGGGCAGGTAGCGCGTACCCCAGCTCTGCGCCAGCTGCGCGACGAGGAACAGGCCACGGCCGCCCTCGTCGGTGCTGGCCGCCCGGCGCAGGTGCGGAGCGGTGTTGCTGGTGTCGGAGACCTCGCAGATCAGGGTGCGGCCGTGGAGCAGGCGTACCCGGATGGGCCCGGCGCCGTGGCGGATGGCGTTGGTCACCAGCTCGCTGAGCATCAGTTCGGCGGCGAACGCGGTCTCGTCGAGTCCCCAGTCGGCCAATTGCCGGAGGGCGGCGGCGCGGACTTCACTGACCCGGGACGGGTCGGCGGGCAGGTCCCAGGTGGCGATCCGGTGGGGGTCCAGGGCGTGGGTGCGGGCGACGAGCAGGGCGATGTCATCACCGGGGTGGGCGGGCGCGACGGTGTCCAGGACCGTCTGACAGGTCTGCTCCGGTGTGTGCTCCGGGTGGGCCAGGGCGCCGCGCAGCTTGTCGAGGACCATGTCCACGTCGCGGTGCCGGTCCTCGATGAGCCCGTCCGTGTAAAGGAGCAGCTGGCTGCCCTCGGGGAGGTGGATCTCGGCGGCTTCGAACGGCAGGCCCCCGAGGCCGAGGGGCGGCCCGGCGGGCAGGTCGGGGAACGACACGGTGCCGTCGGGCCGCACCAGCGCGGGCGGAGGGTGGCCGGCCCGGGCCATGGTGCACTGCTGTGAGGTCGGGTCGTAGATGGCGTACAGGCAGGTCGCGCCGATGACGCCGGTACCGGCGGCGGGTTCCTCCCGGTCCAGGCGTCCCACCAGGTTGTCGAGGTGAGTGAGGACTTCGTCCGGGGGGAAGTCGAGTTCGGCGAAGCTGCGTGCGGCGGTGCGCAGCTGGCCCATGGTGGCGGCGGAGAGCATGCCGTGGCCGACGACGTCCCCGACGAAGAGACCGATACGGGTGCCGGAGAGGGGGAAGACGTCGTACCAGTCCCCGCCCACGTCGGATTCGGCGGGCAGGTAGCGATGGGCGACCTCGACGGCGTCCTGATCGGGCAGATCGTGCGGCAGCAGGCTGCGCTGCAGGGTCAGGACCATGGTGCGTTCGCGGGTGTAGCGCCGGGCGTTGTCGATGGACAGGGCGGCCCGGTTGGCGAGTTCCAGGCCCAGCGAGCGGTCGTCGTCACCGAAGGGGGCGGGGTCCTGCGCACGGTAGAAGCTGGCGATGCCCAGGACCACGCCGCGGGCGGCCAGGGGGACCGCGATGAGGGAGTGGACGTGGGTGAGCAGCCGTTCGGTGTGCTCGGGGTCCTGGGCGAGCCAGCCCGCAGCGGCCTTCAGATCCGGTTCCAGCACTGCCTGCCCGCTGGTCAGACAGCGCATCTGGGGCGTGGTCAGGCCGAAGTCGACCTGCTCTCCCACCGGGCTGAAGGGCAGGTCGTCGCGGATGCCGTGGACCACCGTACGGTGCAGGTCACTGCGGGGGTCGGCGGACTCCTCGCCGCGCAGTACGGCCTCCGGCAGGTCGATGGTGACGAAGTCGGCCAGTCGTGGCACCGCCGTCTCGGCGAGTTCCTGGGCGGTGCGGCGCACGTCCAGGGTGGTGCCGATGCGGGCGCTGGCCTCGGACAGCAGTTCCAGGCGGCGGCGTGCGGCAACGGCGTACGTCCCCACGCGCGGTTCCCCCACCATCACGAGCTCTCTGGCCTGGGGCGGGGAGTCCGGCTGGTCGTCCACGACGCGACCCCTGCCGACGGTGCCGAACAGGCCGCGCGCGACGTCGGGGAGGCGTCTGGACAGCGCGGTGATGGACAGACGCCCGGGCGCCGCCACGGCAGGAGCGAGCCGGGGCGGCGGGGCGGTGGTGACCATGGCGAGGTCGCTGGGGAAACCCGGCGGCACGTCGACCTGGCTCGGGGCGGCGAGAGGCACTCGCGCTGAGGAGCCGGGGAGAACGGCCTCGATGGCGACACCCTCCACCCCTGAGCCACTCGTCATCGGACGGCTCACGAGGGTGACCCGCCGACCGTCGAACAGGTACACGTCGACGGCGGCCCGCTGCCCGCTGGAGATCAGCTCGGCGGCCCGCTCCGTGAGGACCGCCCGGTCATGGGGGTGCAGCACGGGGGCCAGTTCGTCCACCCCGATGGTGCGGTGAAGGCCGACGGAGGCTTCGGCTCTGGTGTCCAGGTACGCCCGCAACAGCGCGCGCTCACGCGCGGAACTCTGCCCGAGCAGCCGCCGCTCGATGGCCCGGGCCGCCTTGCGCAGCGTGATCGCCAGCGCCGGGTCTTCGGCGCTGCTGGGATAGCCGAAGCACAAGACGCCCTCGATACGACCGCTGAGCGGATCGCGGACCGGAAGCGCGCGGCAGGCGCTTCGCTGAGAACGCTCGGCGAAGTGCTCGGCACCGTGTACCCGGATGAGTTGCCGCTCCGCCAGTGCGAGACCGATGCCGTTGGTGCCGGCGACCCGTTCGGCGAACACGAATCCGGGGACGCGTTGGAACGCCGGGAGACTTCTGGCCAGCGACGCCTCTCCGAAACGGCGCAGGAGGACCGTCCCGTTCGCATCGGCGACGGAGATGTTCATCTTGCTGCCGGCGAACATGGCCTGCAGCTGGTCGAGCACGGGGACGGCCGCGCGGACGATCCGGCCGTCCCGGTCGAAATCTTCCCGGAAGGGAAGGTCGGCCTGGTCCGGCGAGAGGCCGAGGGAGCGACTGCGCCGCCACGAACTCAAGATCGATGTGCGCACGTCCGCGTCGACCGGCTCACCCTGAAGAAACCGCTCACGGGAACGGGCAGGCTCTGTGCCGCCTGTCGCGCGCCCCGGCGGCATCGGTTTCCCGCCGGACAGAACCACGCTTCGCCTCACTGGCGCCTTCGGCAACCAAGTCGAAAATAACTTGGTATCCACGAGAATACGGTTATTGCGCATATCAGTCACGATTTATGCTCCTCGCACGCGCCGTGACCGCAGGGGCTTCACCGGACCGGGACCGGGTCGCCGGGCGAGCCCGTGCCGTCCGAGTGATCAGAGGGCGGCGGGCAGGCCGCTCCAAGGGCTCGCTCATGACGGAGATGTGCCCGAGCTCTCCCGTGTGGACGGATGGTGCCGGAGGGTGCCCGCCGTGGACCAGGGCGGGGAGGATCCGGACGGCCTGTGCACGGAGGGCCTGGACGCTGTCAGCCACGGGGTCGTAGCGATCTTCCGGTCCATCGGCGATTTCGGCGACCCCGAGGTGCCGACGGTGTCGCCACCGGACACCGCTCATGGGCTGCTCCGGCCCCCGCCTCGCCCGCTCACCGCGGCACTGCCCTCCCTCGCCCCGTGCGCGCGGCGGGCCGCACCAACGGCCTGGGTCGCCGCCCGGTCAACACCCGGTGACGGTCGGTTCGCGAAATAGTTTCGGAAACGTGCCGGTGACATGACGGCGTCGTGTCCCAATACTGTCTCCATCCGGCTCACGCCTCGTTGAGCGGAATTCTCATCCGTGAGTAAGCGGGGCTGACCGCCTCACACTCCGTCAATCGGTATTCCACGATACGGACTTCGTGCAGCGAACGAATGTCGAGCAGGCGCGGACGGCACCGGTCGACCACTGGCAGCTGTCGACCCGTGCCGGACCTCGCACCGCCCCTTTCGCAGGATGGCCGCCAACCAAACGCCCAGAGGAATTCCATTGATACCGGCATTGATGCAGAAATTGGCACGGAAGGCTCTCGCGTCAGTGACAGCCATCGGCATCGGCTCGGCGTTCGTCATCGCCTCCGCCGTGAGTGCGTCGGCATATCAGCCGGTCCCGTCGAACTTGTACGTGGCGGACAATCCCGCCGCGTGCAACAAGAACCCCTGCGTTCTGTACCCGAAGTCGGCCCAGCTTCCGAGCGGCCGGATCGTGGCGTCGTTCGAGAACGATCAGACCGCTCCGGTGGGTCAGACGATGCCCGTCTACAAGAGTGACGACGCGGGTACGAGCTGGCAGAAGCTGGCTGATGTCAAAGCACCCGCGTACCTGTCGAGCGACGCCAAGTACGCGAAGTACACGAGCAATTGGACGAACCCGTATCTCTACGTGCTCCCGCAGAACGTCGGAAGCCTGAGCGCCGGCACGCTGCTTCTCGCGAGTGTGGTGTCGGGGGACGATTACTACTACAAGGAGCAGAAGGCCGCCAATTCTCGTTCGGCCTCGGCCTCGACGGTCGCCCCGGTGGCGGAGTACGCCACGCCGCGCGCGTAGTGCAGCATCGCCGTGGTGACGCAGTACAGCCGCGGGTCGGAGGGCATCGGCAGCGCGAGGATCTCCGCCCACCGGCCGAATCGGATCAGTACGTGCACCCGCATGGCGAGGAACCCCTCCAGCCAGTCGGCCATGGGCGGGCTTTCCACGCGCAGCAGTTCCTCGGGGATGGACTCCTCGAGCCGCGAGGCCGTCTCCAGCGCCGTCCTGGACTGGCCGAGGAACATCGCGCCGTAGATCTTGAAGTGATAGTTGTGCGAGCGGTAAAGCGTGTAGAAGTTCATCGCGCCGGCCCGTCGCAGGTACTTCCACGGCAGCTGTAGTTCGTGACTCGTGAGGTTCCTGTCATGCGATGGCCACTGCTGTGACGTTGTTCCAGCGGCGGTGGCAGGCCGTCGCGCGATGCTGGTGTCGGCGACGCCAGTTCGACCAGCGCAGGGCGTGTGCCGGATCGGTGTCCTGGCGGGGCCTTGGCAGGGCGAAGACCCGCAATAGCGCGAGGAGTTCGCGCGGGCTGACGGGCACCATGGCCAACTCGTCGTCGGAGTTGGCGGGGTGGGCGCGTTGCCGCTCGTGGAGGGCGCCGACGGCCAGAAGTGCGTAGGCGATCATTGACATGAGGCTCCAGCGGTGCCAGGACGTCCAGCAGGTGACCTGGCCGGTGTCGAGGTGGGCCAGGCCCTTGGCTCCCTGGAAGTCCTCCTCGACCCGCCACCTGCGGCAGACCGCGCTGACCAGCACCGATATCGGCTGCGGGTCGGGGTGCCAGGTCCGGTAGAAGGAAAGGGTGCCGGTGCGGCGGTGGCGTCGGACCAGGACCTGGCTGTGCCCGGCGGCCTGTCCGGGCGGCGCATCGTCGGGGTTCACGTCGATCATCGCCCAGTCGTAGAGCCGCTCGGCCTTGGTGCCATGGCCGGTCCTCAGCCGCATCCAGGCCCGCTTCGGCACCCGCTCCAGCAGCGCGGTGACCTTCTTCTTCCCGGCGCCCGGGGTGGTGACCCGGTGGCTGGTGGGTACCGCGATCGCGTAGCCGTAGCCCAGCGCACGGATCCGCGCACGCAACTCCCGTCCACCGTAGACCTCGTCGGCGGCCACCCACGCGGTGTGCACCCCCGAGGCGTGGGCGTCCTCCAGCATGTCGCCGGCCAGTTGCGGCTTGGTGGCGAACACCCTCTCGTCGGGCACCCCGACCAGCTCACGGCGCTCGTCGTCCGCCGCCCATGCCTCGCCCAGGTACAGCCGACGGTCGACCAGCGCGTGCCCCTCGGCACTCACGTAGGAGAGGTGTACCGCGACCTGGCACAGCCCGATCCCGCCCAGCGCCCCGGAGTACTGCCGGGCCGCGCCGACCGCGTCGAGGGACGACTTCTCATCGCCCGTCTCGTCCACCACCAACATCACCTCCCTCTCGCCGAGTTGCTCCACCGTCCAGGCCGCGACCGACCGGCGGACTGCCTCGGTGTCGAAGCGGGCCCTCGACAAGAAGTGCTGCAGGACATGCGGACCGCTGTGGCCGATCGCCTCGGCCAACGACCAGCAGTTCGCCGATTCCTTGACCATCAGCAGCCCAGAGACCATGTTCCGGCAGGTCAGCCGGGTCTCCCGGCGCGGGAAGCAGCTCGCGAACCGGCCCATCAACCCCTCGAACAACCCGTCCCACCCGGCGTGTACTACCGTGGCCTGCGCGGCCACCGCTTCTTGATTCTTCGTCACACAAGATCACGATGCCGGTGGCCGTACCCCTGCCGCAGGCACCCCACCCACCACGCTGGCCAGCGGCGATGCCTCACGCCTCACGAACTACAGCTGCCGTGACTTCTCGTCCGCGTCGATCGCGGCACTGTTGGCCGACACGACCCGTCGGTAGTCTCCGCACAGCACGTCGAGGTGTGAGGGCATGTGGTGCAGGTGCCCCGCGTCCGGTACCAGGCCCGGCAGCCGGTCGGCGACGGCGAGGGCCTTCTCCGGTGTCGACGACATCTCCATCAGGTGGATGTACATGTGCAGGATGCCCGGGTGACGGACACCGGTCCCGGTCAGCAACGCGCGGTCGAGGACGGCCTTCGCCTCCAGGGTGCGCGCCGGGAGCGGGCTCGCCCGTGCGCAGGTCCCACAGCTGCCACGGGGTGAGGTTCATCAGCGCGTCCGCGTAGAGCGTGGCGACGTCGAGGTCGTCGGGCGCGAGTTCGTACACGGCACGCATGGCCTCGGCATAGGGCTCGTTCCAGACGGAACAGTCCTCCACGGCGCGCGAGGCGGGATAGCGTTCGCGCAGCGCCTTGATGAGGGCGCGCTCGATCGGAGTGGTCCCTTCACGGAGCGCGTGAGCCTGTTCGACGGCGGCGTGCGTCCGTTCCACCGTGTGCCGCAGTTCGACGTCGTCGAAGAACTCCCAGGGTTTGTTGTAGTTGGGGCCCAGGGCGTATGCGACACCCCAGTACGCCATGGCGCAGTCGGGATCCGTGGCCGCCGCCGATTCGAAGCAGGTGACCGCCTCTTCGTGGTTGAACGCGTAACTCCACACCAGACCGCGGTCGAACCAGCACTGCGCTTTCGGCGAACGGGTCGACACGGGCCGGGTCAAGGTCCCGAGGTCGAAGTAGTCCATGAGGATCTCCTGCAGAGGGATGCGACTCGACGACGTTCGGAGCCCGGTGTGCCCCGGCACCGCATGTGGCAACCAGTTGTGATGATGCCCGAGAGCGACCGGCGGGCTCGCGACACCGGCCATACAAGTCGCCCGAAGGAGGCTTTCCGCGCGCCGGCTCCGACAGTCACACCGACGACTCGGCGATGCGCTCGCCGGTACTTCCTGCCGCACGTCGCCCCGAGCGGAGGCGACGCTGTCCGGCCGGGATGAATCCGAGGTGAATGGACGGCGTACAACCGTTGGCGCCCCGCGTGGGTCTTGTTGGTTGCCGAGCGTATGAGAAGCGCGGCCGACCGCCCTCCACTCCAAGGGGTTTGCCTTGCCATCCCGAAGACTCCATGTGTCCGCTGCCGCTTTCGCCGCTGCCGTCATCGCCGTGACGGGGGCGGCCCCTGTGGTGTCCTACGCCGAAGACGCCCCGGCGGGCGCCCTCGCCGTCGGTGCCGCGGCGTCCGTGCGTGCCGACTTCGACGGTGACGGATACACCGATGTCGCCATCGCCGCCCCCGGCGGCACTGTCAACGGCAAGTCCGGCGCCGGATACTTCGCCGTCGTCTACGGCATGGCCGAAGGCCCCAACGGGGTCAAGCGCCAAGTGATCAGCCAGGACCGCTACGGGATACCCGGCACGGCGGAGACGGGCGACCACTTCGGCGGCCAGCTCACGGCGGCCGACCTGGACGGCGACGGATTCACCGACCTGGTCGTAGGGGCCCCGGGCGAGGACGTCGGCAGTGCGCGTGACGTCGGGCTGCAGACCGTCGTGTGGGGAGGTGTGGGTGGCCTCGCCACCGCCACCACGGTCGGCCAGGGCCGGGCGGAGACCCGGGCCGGTGACTTCGACGGGGACGGGCACCTGGACCTGGCGACGGCCTATCAGATGCGGTTCGGGCCCTTCAGCCGTAGCGGTGCGGCGGCCCGCACCGGACCCCTCGTCGACCTGGACGTCCCTGTCTACGCGATGGAAGCGGGCGATGTGGACGGCGACGGCACCACCGACCTGGTGGTCAGCAGCGGTTCGTGGGACTCGGACGACGGGGGGACGCCCCCGCCGCCCCGTCTGCGACTGCTGAAGGGGACCAAGAACGGTCTGGTGGCAGGGCCGTTCATCGCCTATCCCGACACCGTGTCCGCGGACAGCATCGCCCTCGGTGACATCGACGCCGACGGACGCCAGGATGTCGTCTTCGGCCGCAGTACGGCGGCAGGCGGCGGCCTGGTGGGCGTGGTTCGGGGCACAGCGAACGGGCTCGCGCCGCGGGCCACACTGATCGGCCAGAACACTCCCGGCGTCCCCGGCGCGGGGGAGAGTGGCGACCGCTTCGGCACCGATGTATCTGTCGGCGACGTCACCGGCGACGGTTACGCCGACGTCGTCGCCGGTGTCCCCGGCGAGGACCTCGCCGGCCGGACCGACGCCGGCAGTTTCGCCGTCCTCAGGGGCAGCGCGACGGGTCTCTCCGGCACCAGGGTCCAGGTCCTCAGCCAGAACACGGCCGGGGTGCCCGGTACGGCCGAGAAAGGGGACCGGTTCGGCAGCAGCACCGCCGTCGTCGGCGGGTACGTCGCTGTCTCGGCACCGGAGGAGAACAGCGGCTCGGGGGCCGTGTGGGTCTTTCGCGGTGCCGCCTCAGGCGTCACCGCGACCAGGTCGGTGAGCTTCGGACCGCACACACTCGCCGCGCCCGTCCCTGGCGCACGCTTCGGCGCCGCCTTCCAGCGCTGACGCCCGCCTCACGTCGTACCGACGTCCGCTCGCTCGATCAGTACGGCCTGGCTCGATCAGTACGGCCTGGCTCGGGCGAGCTCCGCGGGTCGCGGACCGCAGGCCGGCTTGGCCGCGTATGAGACCGACGTCGCTCCCACCCTGCGGCACCTTGTCGGGCAGGAGTGACAGGTCAGCGACAGCGCCTGCCCGCCGTCGGTGAGCACCACGGCCCGGTCGACCGCGGTCGCGCCGGGATCATGCCCGGTGCCGCGCGGCCGACCACCGGCGCGGTGCGTCGGTGAGATCCCCGGGCAGGCGGGACCAGGCAGGGCAGACGGGAATTTGATTGACAGGGCCTAGAAGGACTCGGAGTCGGGGATCACGTGTATCGCGGCTTCCTCGGCCGAGGCGCCCGCCCCGTCGACGCCCGCGTCGTAGGCGATCAGATCCTTCTCGGTGTCTTCGTGAGCGCCCTCGTCCGGCGCGATCAGGCGGCCGGCCCGCCGGTCTCCGACCTCGTCGTCGATGAGTTCCCCGTCGCCGTCCCAAAGGTCCCCGATGTCGTCGCCGACCTGGACGGCGACATCCGGTATTTCCTCGGCGAGCCGCTCGTCCAGGCTCTCCCCGCGCTGCCGCTCCGCCGCCGTGACGCCGGTGTGCTCCACACCCCAAGGCCTCTCCGGGGGTGAGTAGCCCTCGTCGAGCGCCTCGTCGACGCCGCGGTCGTCGAGGGTGTCCGAGACGTCCAGCAGCCCGGCGTCGTCCTGTACCTCCGACCCGTCCGGCTGGTAGACCTCATCACCCATCGCCTCGTAGGCCATGCTCGCTCCACTGTTCGGTGCTCCCTGCCAGGAATCTGACGGGAACACGGTTGTCCGGACCCGAGGGAACTCTCCTGGGCGGAGTCGGAAACTCACGTTAGGACAGTAGGACGCGGCAGGTCTGCCTCTCAGCGCACCAGGTCTGTTCCCCCAACGCACCATGCCCAGGGCTCTCATCCGCCATGCCCCCGGCTGCTCGCCAGGCGGGAAGCCGGGGCACAGCACATCCCGCGCCGACGGCGCAGCGGTCACGCCGAGTCGCGACCCGTCCCTGGATAGCCGGTCTCGCCGATTTCCCCGGCCAGGTCCGACAGCGTGGTCTGCGTGTTCAACGACGACACGACGTCCGCGGTCAGTGGTCGCGACGCGTACACATGGCGTACTGCTTCCAGGTCCACGGGAACCTCGTAGTAGTCCTCGGCGAACCGCCGGTATGCCTCGGGCGAACCGTTCACGAGCAGTCGGAACAGTCGGTTCGCCCCGTCAGGATCGTCATGGCCGGTGGGAAAGTCGATCGTTCCGTGTCTCCACCGCGTGTCCGACGCCTCGCGCCATATGCAGGCAGTGACCAGGGGCACGCTGTCCTCGTCGGTGAACGCAGGCTCCTCGACCCACGGCCTGAAAACCGAGGGAACACCGTCGAGCACACCCGGCCAGGGTTCGCCGTCCTGGGCGCACGGGCTCATCGGCGATTCGTGGCCGAATCCGCCGACGTAGGCGCCTGCCGCCGAGAAGAGGACGGAGTACTCGCCCCCCGAGCCGTCGCGCATCGAGGCCAAAGCGACCACGCACCGGTTGAATACGCGAGCCCACCAGTGCAGAGGGCCCGCAATTGCTGTGGCGCCGCGGCAGGCCCGCTTGGCAGGATGTGGGCGATGCCCACTGAACCCCCTTTCCTCGATCCTTCCGCCATCCCTTCCTTCGATCACCGCTCCGCCTCCCGCGACGCTCTGCGCGGCCTGGCGGTGGGTGACGCCTTCGGCGCCCAGTTCTTCGTACCGGACAATCTCCCCGGCCTGCGGGAGCGGCGGTTGCCCGCCGCGGAGTGGCCGTGGACGGACGACACGGAGATGGCCTGCTCGGTCTTCGAGGTGCTGCGCCGGCGTGGCAGCGTGGACCAGCACGAACTGGCGCACGGCTTCGCCCGCAGGCATGACTTCGACCGCGGCTACGGTCCGGCGATGAACCGGCTGCTGCGCCTGGTCCGCGAGGGCGGAAGGTGGCAGGAGCTGGCCGCTGAACTGTTCGACGGCCAGGGGTCGTGGGGCAATGGGGCCGCGATGCGGGTGGCGCCTTTGGGCGCGTGGTTCGCCGTGGACCTCGCCGAGGCAGCAGCGCAGGCCGGGCGGTCGGCGCGGGTGACGCACACCCATCCGGAGGCGGTGGCCGGGGCGGTCGCCGTGGCGGTGGGAGCCGCGTGCGCGGCACGCGGGCGCGTTCGGCCGGTGACCGGAGCCCAGTTGCTGGCGGCGGTGGAGGAGCTGACGCCGGAGGGACGGGTCCGTTCGGGGGTGGCCGAGGCGCGCGAGCTGCTGGACCAGCCGCACGCCGAGTACGCGGCACACCGGTTGGGCAACGGGCGGCAGGTGAGCGCGGCGGACACGGTGCCCTTCGCGTTGTGGTGCGCGGCCCGGCACCTGGAGGACTTCGCGGAGGCGTTGTGGGCGTGTGCCTCGGTGGGTGGGGATGTCGACACCACCTGCGCGATCGTCGGGGGGATCGTCGCCGCGCGGGTGGGCACGGCGGGGATACCCGCCGCGTGGCGGGCCGCGTCCGAGGCGCTGCCGGAGTGGGTGGCGGAGGACGAGCTCGGTGAGGACCTCAGCCGTGCGGGGCTGGGCCGCGACGTGACGCCACTGCGCCGCCCCGAGCCGGTTCCGGTGCCGGAGCTGGTGTGGACTCCGGGGCAGTGGCAGCGCGTCCGGCACGGTGTGCGGTCGCTGAGCATGGATGAGAAGTGGAATGCGTACCTGGAAGACGATCAGCTGATGCTGCACCGCAGTTGGACCGGTCGTGGCATCTTCCGGGTGACCGTGGCCGAGGACCCGTTCGGTCGGCGGCCGGTAGCCGCGCTGGTCGAGTCGGACCCGGAGCTGTACCGCCGAGGCGGCGACGAGACGGAGAGCGCCTTCCTGGAACTCTTCCTGCGTGCCTGGTACATGGACGATTCCCGGCCTGAACTGTGGGATCGCTACCAGGAGTTGCGTCACGCCGAGGCAACGAGGGAGCAGCGGCCGGCGGAGGGGACCGCCTGACCGGCGAGCGGGCGCGGCCCCGCCACCAAGGGGGTGGCGGGCCAGGAGCGGCTGTCAACCCCGGCCTGGGGGGCAGGACGACGAGCGGCGCGCACCGCCGAGCACCGCTGCCGGGACCCGCGACCAGCGCGGCACGTGATCCATACGGGATTGTTGGCGAACCCTTGCCGCCGTCTTACTGATCATGTCTCTTCCGCCGCGTACGGTTCCCGTAAGGGGGTGTCCCGTCAATGACCTTCGAGCAAGGGGAACGGATGACACCCAGTCGCCGAGCGGTTCTGGCGGCCATGGCGGGAAGCGCGCTCGCCGGCTGTGCGGGCCCCCAGAGCACGGCCAACGGCGTCGCGTCCGCCACCGGTTCCCCCTCCGCACCCGCAGCGATCGCAACCGGCACGAGCGCCCCGGCCTCCAGCCCCTCGGCCACCGCACCCAGCGCGTCGGGCGCCGTCACCCGCGCCGACATCGTGGCCCGCTACGGGCACGCGGTGCCGCACACCTGGGGCTTCGACGCCCCCACCGTGGTCCACGCGCTGCCGACCGCCACACGCGTGATCGCCCTGACCTTCGACGCCTGCGGAGGCCCGGGCGGAAGCGGCTACGACCGTGCGTTGATCGACTTCCTGCGTAGAAGGGAGATACCGGCGACCCTGTTCATCAACTCCCGCTGGATCGACGCCAACCCCGCCGTCTTCCGCCGACTGGCCGCCGAGCCGTTGTTCGAGATCGCCAACCATGGCACCCGGCACCGCCCCCTGTCGGTCACAGGGCGCTCCGCCTACGGCATCCCCGGCACCCGCAGCGCCGCCGAGGTCTACGACGAGATCGCCGGCAACCGGACCAAGCTCACCCGGTTGCTGGGCGCGCCGCCACGCTTCTTCCGGTCCGGCACCGCCTACTGCGACGACGTCGCGGCACGGATCGTCAACGCCTTGGGAGAACGCTTCGTCAGCTTCATGGTCAACGGCGACGGTGGTGCCACCTTCACCCCCGAGCAGGTCCGTAGCACCGTCGCCGGCGCCCCCGGCGGATCCATCGTCATCGGCCACATGAACCACCCCCGGGGCGGCACCGCCCGAGGCATCGCCGCCGCCGTCCCCCGGTTGCTGGCCACCGGCCACAGCTTCACCCGCCTTTCGGACGCACTGCACTGACAACGTGTCCGGTGCGTCGGCAAGGAGCGGCCGTGGCCGGCATGGGGGCGGCCGACGTCCGTATGGCTGAACCGCGGCCTGACAGTACGATCGGCGAGCCGTTGGCCGGGCAGCGGCAGCACGGTGGACGCAGTCAGCCGGGGGGACAGGTGGGTCCCGCCTCGCGGAGGCAGCGTTCGAGGCGCCGCTGGAAGTCGTCGAAGGACTCGTCCACGGGCCAGGTCTGATAGGCGGTGAAGGTGGCGGTCACCGCGAGGTTCAGCCGCAACGTCACGGTCAGCTCGTCGTACTCGCTCTCGGCGCCCTGGGATAGCCTCAAGCATGCGATCTCGAACAGGCGGCATGTGGTGGGGGACCGCGATCGAAGTGCCGGACCCCGACGCTTTGGCCCGCTTCTACGCGCAACTGCTGGATTGGCCGATCGCTCACAAGGAGCCCGGAACAGTCGTCGTCGCTGCGCCGCAAGGGGCTATCTACCTCGTGTTTCAGCAGACCACCGGATACCAGCCCCCTGTGTGGCCACCGGTCGACGGCGACCAGCGCCCGATGATGCACCTCGACTTCCAGGTGGGCGACCTGGAAGACGCGGTTTCTGAGGCAGTCGCCATGGGAGCCTCGCTGGCGTCGGTTCAGCCACAAGAGAATGTCCGAGTGCTCTTCGACCCCGCCGGGCATCCCTTCTGCCTGTGCCGCGATGACGACAGGGCCTAGGCCTGTCCGGCGGATCATGCCGCGGACGCGGGGCTTGGCACGCCCCCCCCCAGCGGGGGATACCCCAGCAGGCGCCGTACCTGCGGAGCTCAGCCGCCAGGGCCTGTCACACCACCATGCCTCGCCCGGTCTATCTGGTGTCGAACAACAACCAGAGGGAATCATGCGTGAGATTGTGATTGTTGGTGGCGGCTACGCAGGTTTCTACACTGCGTGGGGTCTTCAGAAGACGCTGCGCAAAGGCGAGGCACGGGTCACGGTGGTCGATCCGCGTCCTTACATGACCTACCAGCCCTTCCTCCCAGAGGTGACGGCTGGATCGATCGAGGCACGTCACGCCGCCGTGTCGATGCGGCGGCACCTGCGCAGCACCCGACTGATCGCGGGGAGCGTGACCAAGATCAGCAACGCGGACCGGACCGTCACCGTCCGGCCCGCGAGCGGAGCCGACTACGACCTCCCATACGACACCCTCGTGGTCACCGCCGGTGCGGTGACCCGCACCTTCCCCATACCTGGCCTGGAACAGCATGCGATCGGCCTGAAGCACGTGGAGGAGGCGGTGGCCATTCGCGACCGCCTGATGACCGCGTTTGACCAAGCAGCGTCATTGCCGCCGGGTGCCGAACGGCGAAAGCTGCTCACCGTGACGTTCGTGGGCGGCGGGTTCTCCGGTGTCGAGGGCTTCGGCGAACTGCTGTCGCTGGCGACCGCGATGCTCAAGTCCTATCCGGAACTGAGCTTCGACGACCTGTCCTTCCATCTGGTCGAGGCCCGGGGCCGCATCCTGCCCGAGGTGGGAGACAAGCCCGGCGCCTGGGTGGTGCGCTCCTTGGAACGCCGCGGCGCGCACGTTCACCTGAACACGCAGCTCGTCTCCACCGAAGACGGGCACGTCGTGCTCTCCAGCGGAGAGGAGTTCGATTCGGGGCTGATCGTCTGGACCGCGGGCAACGCCTCGAACCCGGTGGTGCACAACCACACGGATCTGCCGGTCGACGAGCGCGGCCTGCTCGTGGTTCGCGCCGATCTTCGTGTGGGTACCGACAGCGAGCCCGTGCCGGAGGTGTGGGCGGCCGGAGACGATGCGGCCGTCCCCGACCTGGCTTCGCCCATACCAGGGGCGCACACGGTGCCGAACGCCCAGCACGCCGTACGGCAGGGCAAGCGCCTCGCCAAGAACATCGCAGCCAGTCTGCACGGGGGCAGAATCCGAAACTACCGCCACAGCAGTCTGGGAGTAGTGGCGACGTTGGGGCTGGGGCGGGGCATCTTCCAGTACAAGAGCATCGTCATCAAGGGACTTCCCGCCTGGCTGATGCACCGGGGCTATCACGTCCTGGCCGTGCCCACCTGGGAGCGCAAGGTCCGCGTTCTCACCGTCTGGCTCACCGCCGCCCTGTACGGCCGGGACCTCGTCTCCCTGGCCTCCGTTCAGCACCCACGGGACGCATTCGTCACGAGCGGCAGGCCGCAGGGCTCCGGCGAGAGCCGGGTGAGCGACCACATGGCGGGATGAGCGTGGCGAAAAGGCCCAACGGCTGACGGGCCGCACGGAGGCATAGGCCGACGCATGCCCTCGGAGTGATTGATCCGACCTGCTGATGAGTGGGCGCGGGCGCCACCAGCCGTCTCGTGGCCCGCTTGCGGGACCGCGGCCATGTCGCGACGCGTACCTCGACGCACGATCGCAGGAACGCACGATCGCAGGAAACGCGTCGCGACGGCGTCGGCCGCGAGAGCGCGTGTCACAGACAGGCGAGCTTTCCGGTCTTTCGATGTGAAGGCCGCACCACCGAAACGGTGCGGTGGACGGTGTCCTTGCAGCTTCCCTGAAAGGGCTGCCTCCGCATCAGGCGAAGGGTTTGTCTATGAAGGTCGTTGTGGTCGGCGACACCGGCCTTCTGGGCCGTGAGACCGCCGACAGAGGCAGAGGCCAAAGGCACGAGGCCGTTGCCGCCACAGAAGACCGGACCGTCTGCGTGGTGCCCGTTCAGATCAGTCCGGTGTCGTGCGGTGAGGTTGCCGCGCTGATCGCCCACCGCTGCCGCTCGGTGAAGGGCGTTACTGATGGCGGCTCTGTATGCCGACGGCGCATCCGGCAGGCCGGTCGCCGATGAGACCCCAGGAGCTACGACCCTCCGCTTGAGCGGGCGACGTCGTGCCGGCACACACCCCACGACCCGGTTCACCGGGATCTGCCATGCATCCCCGGCATTCGACCTGTCCGGACCCGGTATCGCCGGGACCGGGTTTCTTGTTCCCCTTTGGAGTACACCATGGACGCAAGTCAGGAGGCCGCACGCGGCCTGAGCGACATCGAAGAGTTTCTCTACCAGGAGGCTCATCTGGAAGCCGCGCATCGGCGCGTAGCAGAATTCACCGAACGAGTGCTGGGGCTGACCCAGGAGCAGAAACTGGACATCGAGCAGTGGTATCTCGAAGAGCAGAGATACGTTGCCCACATGGTGACCGAGCACATAGCTGACAGCATCAACGTGGTGGAAGAGCTACACCACAACAGCTTCGGGCGATGGCTCCGAGGGACGCTGATCGCGATGGTCCTGATCACCGTGGCGTTGATCTGTCTGTGTGTCGCTGTGATCCTGGGATCGTCCAGCTGAACCACCGGCGTTGCTCGGCCCGCGTCTGTTCCTGGGCCAGGCCGCGAGCACGATCTCGGAAGTCGGCAGCGGTGGGTCCACGGCCCGGCTCGCGCAAGTACTGCGTCAGCTCACTCGGTCCCCCCGTGGACCGAGGCGAGGAACGTGACCACTGCCGTGGCGAACGCTTCTGGAGTCTCGACATGCCCCAGGTGACCGGTCTTGTCCAGGACCACGAGCTGCGCCCCGGGGACCTCGTCGTGGATCATCTGTGCCCAGCGCGGCCCGCAGATGAAGTCCGCCTCTCCGACCAGAACCAGCGTGGGCGCGCTGACGCCGGCCAGCTCGCCCCGGACGTCGAACGGCGGGCCTTCGCCCCGTGCGGGTGCGGCATACATACGCAGCATCTGGCGTGCGGGGCCGAACTCGTCCTCGCGCCCCCAGTAGTCGTAGAAGTACGTGGGAAGGAAGGAGCGCAGCACCGAGGTCGCGCCGTCGTCGTCGAGCTGGCCGAGTGGTGCGGTGAGACCGGCGACGTAGGTGGCCACCTCGGGGTGCTCGGCGACATGGCGCTGCGCGAATCGTTCCATGTTGGCCACCGCGACAGACCAGAAGTCATCGCCCGTCACCGGCGAGGTGTCGTACAAGATCAAGGATGCGACATGTTCCGGATGGTCAAGCGCGTACCGTTGAGCGACAAACCCTCCGTGTGAATGCCCGAGCAGAGCGACCTCGGGCAGGGCGAGGTGCTCGATCACCGCGTGAAGAAAGCGGGTGTACGTGGCCAGGTTGTATTCGCGCGCGTCCGGCAGCCGACCGGATGCGCCGGTGCCGACGGGCTCGACATAGACCATGGTCAGGTCCTGCTCGAGCAGGGGCATGCGCAGGTACTCCCAGCCGATACCGGGCCCTCCGGAGTGGGCGATGCACACCGGACCTGTACCGGCGACGTGATAGCGCTGCTCGATGACAGACGATCCGTGCCGGACGGCGATGGTGTGAGTGCCGGGGGACAGCGGTGAGTCCTGCTCTTCGACAGGGGGCCGGGGCGGTGTCGATTCAGGGGAGACGTTCACACTTCCAGATGCTGCGCCAACAACAGAGCTTGATCAAGTCATTGTGAAATGTGTCATCACACTGTTACGGCGTGGGTGGCAAGACGATCACCCCGACGTAACCCCGTCCACTTCTTCTGCTTCCACCCGAAGAGATTTGCTCTCTACTTTGCCCCGTATAGAGATGAGATGGCGAGGTGTCGAGCACCTCTGTCAACGTCGTTGACACTGTCTTCAATACAGTGTCAACATGGTCGGCAAGACAGTAAAGCTTTGATAGGGTCATCACAGCGTTTCGGACGCCAGTGTCACATCCCCCGTGACTGGTGTTCGGAACACCACCTGCGACTAGAGCCCGCAGGTGAAGTCCCGGGTGCCACGGATCCCCCGATGAGTGGCACCCGGGACCGTAGCGGACGACTTGTCGCAGGGCAGGGCCCTTGGTGTATTGATCACGAGCGTTGTTGACACCGGCAGGGCTTGATCATGGCGAAGACCTCCGGTGTGGTGGAGGTGTCCAGGCCCGCATCGACCGTGTACCGCATCCTGGTCCGCCACGGCCTCAACCGGCTCGCGTTCCTGGACCGGCCCACCGGGCAGGTCATCCGCCGCTACGAACGCGACCGGCCCGGCGAGCTGATCCACGTAGACGTCAAGAAGCTCGGCCGCATCCCCGACGGCGGCGGCCACAATGTCCTGGGCCGCCAGGTCGGCCGCGCCCGCCGTGCCGGCATGGGCTTCGACTACGTCCACTCCGTCGTCGAGGACCACTCCCGCCTGGCCTAAAGCGAGATCCACCCCGACGAGAAGGCCGCCACCTGCGCCGCCTTCCTGCGCCGGGCCGCGACCTTCTTCGCCGCATCGGGCATCGACCGCATCGAACGGGTTCTGACCCACAACGCCTGGCCCTACGGCAAGACCTCCGCCTGGCGACAGGCACTGGCCGGCCTCGGCGCGACCGGCAAACTCACTTCAGCCGTGTGAACAACCCTGTGGGTCAATACGCCTGGGGCTCAGCGAAACCGAACACCTCGGCGTAGAACCGCAGTTCCTCCTCCAGGCACGCCATCAGTGTCGACTGCCGACGGAAGCCGTGTCCCTCACCCTGGAAGGTGCGGTACTCATACCGTCCCGAGTGCGAGGACAGCGCACTGACGAAGGCTTCGGCCTGAGGAGGGGGGCAGACCACGTCCTGCGTTCCCTGAAAGAGAAGCAGTGGTACGCCGATGCGGTCTGCGTGACGGATCGGGGACCGGGCACGGTAGAGGTCCGTTCGGTGCTTCGGGCCGATGAGTGTGTTCAGGTAGTGCGACTCGAAGTCGTGTGTCTCTCCTGCGGCGAGGGACAGAAGATCCACCACGGGATAGAAGAGGGTGGCACACGCGTAGAGATCGCACGCCGCGACCGAGAGTACGGCGGTGAACCCGCCGGCGCTGCCGCCACGGATCGCCACTCGTCCGGCGGCTGCCGTGCCCTCATCGATCAGGGCCTGCGCGACGACTGCGCAGTCCTCGACGTCCACCACGCCCCACTGCCCGCGCAGCCGTTCACGGTAGACGCGGCCGTATCCGGGGGTGCCCCCGTAATTGACCTCCGCCACTGCGATGCCCCGCGAGGTGAAGTACGCGATCTCCGGATTGAGAGCGAGGGGAGCTCGGAGACCTGGACCACCGTGCGCCCAGATCACCAGCGGAGGCACCTCGTTCCGCGGGCCAGTGAATCCAGGGTTGCGTGGGGGATGCACCTGAGCATGGACCGCACGGCCATCAGAGCCTGCGAAGACCCGGGGTACGGATGCCGGCAGGTATTCGGCGCCCACCGTGAAGCTGGGCTCAGGACCCACGCTCCGGACCGTCAGCGAAGCCGAGTTCACCTCCACAACCTCATAGGGGAAGTGGCGTCCGGCGGCCACGCCGACGATCCGGTCCCCGGCGGCATCGAGGTGGGGCAGCCATTCGTTTGCGGGCCCCGGTACATCGAGGAGTTCCCCGCGATCGGGGTCCAGGACGGCGAGCCGCTGCCCTCCCACTCCGTGCAGGACGGCGAGGCGGCCGTCGGACAGCGGCCAGAACCACCGGAGTCCCAAGCGCTGAAGGCCGGCGAACTCTTCGTCCGCCCGGTAGAGCGACCGCCTGTCACCTGTGTCCGGGTCCACCGCGTACAGGTTCCACCACCCGGTGTCTTCACAGGCCGCGACCAGGGTGCCGTTCGGCGACCATTCCGCCTGGGCCACCGGATCGCCGGGCCCGCCCGTCAGTGTCCGAGCCTGCCGCATGAAGCCGTCGTCGGTCACCTCGGCGATGCGCAGTTCAGCCGCGTCCCAGGGCATGTGGGGGTGATCCCAGGCGAGCCATGCGGCACGCCGTCCGTCGGGAGAGAACCGCGCCTGGGAGACAAAGCGATGTGCTGCGGGCGACAGCTCTCTGACGGCCGAGCGGTCCGCGGCCGCCGACCCGTTCAGCGGTACCGCGACGTGGACTCGCCGGACGTCACCGGTAGCCTCACCGGTGAACTCCTCCAGCACACAGCGGACTTCACCCCGTTGGAGATCAAGGATGGGCTCGGCCCAGCGAAGCCCTCCACCTACCGACGACACCGGGGTCAGCGGAAAGGGCACGCTGCGCACACCCCGCTCGACACGGAAGGCGTACAGCCGCTGGTCCCCGCAATGGACGAAGACAACAAGCGTTCCTGTCCCGCTTCCCGCGGCGGCCCAGGGGCGGCCGCCGTACTCGATGACGCGGCTGCGTACATCCCAGGGCGGAGGCAGCAGCGCTTCCGTCACACCGTCCGCGCGTCGGCGTACGAGCGCCGTGCGGCCGTCCTCCTCGGGACGGGGTTCCACCCACCACACCTCGTCGCCGACCAAGCCGACGTACGACGGTGCCGCGATCTGACCGGCGGCCAGACCTGCCGTGGCTGTCCGACCGCTGATGGGCGAGTGCCACGATCCGAAGGGTGCCACCGTCCTCACAGGGCAGCCACCCGGCGAGAGACCGCGGTGGACCGGGCACTGATGTTCATGGGGCTCCAACTCGATCATGCCTGCCGGGTTGCAGCGCATTCATGGATACGGTTCCTGCCGGCGGCTTCCGCGCAGGCCGAGGCCTCCTCCTCGCAAGCCGGCAATGGACGGTACGAAAGGGAGCCATCCGCAACGACTGGCAACGACTGAGCCACGCATCGAGGCCACGTCGGCAAAGGTGTGGTCATCACCTTCGCGGACGCCGCGCATGCCACACTCGGGCAGCGGGAACCGCCTGCTGTCTGCGGCCCTGCGACGGTCAGGCCCTAGGAACGTTTGGCGCGGTAGAGGCCTCGGCCGGTTCGCTGGACACGGGACGTACCGACGAGACGGTCGAGTGTGCTGCGGACCCCGTTGATGCTTCCGCTGTCGCAGTCACGACCGAGAGCCGCAGCGACATCCCGGGCCCGTACGTCGACGTCGCCGACTTCGGCGAAGTACGCCATGATCTGCTCGGTGAGCTTGCCGTACTGCTTCTGCCTGTCCGAGTCGGAGCCGGTGGCAGCAGGACGTTCGACACCCTTGCCGGTCTCCGGCTTCTGAGCTCGCGGCGCGGACTTCGTTGTGACGTCCGCGGGCTCAAAGGAGGCGCTGTCTGTTTGCGGTGCGACCGGCGTCGCAGTTCGGCCTCGTTCCGGGACCGCGACGCCGGCCGTGTCCGTCGAGGCCGCGGCGGCCGGCGTGAGCATCAAGACCTCGAGGGCGCTGAGGGCCCGCTGCACGGAGCCGAGATGCGCCACGACCGCGGCCAGTTCTCTTTCCAGCGCCTGCTTCTGGACCTGCAGGCGAGCGAGGTCCTCTTGAAGGCTCTCAGCGGTGATCTCGATGTTATGCGCCGTACGGGTTACAGAGACCATGTGATCCTCTCATCCTCAACCCTTTGTGCCGCGCCCCGGCTCACCTGCGGTGTCGCTCGGTATGGACGCGGGAATGGGTACCCCTACGACATCATATGCAGTGGCTCATCCGGGATGTAGATGCATCGGACGGGCCCCACGGATTCGACAAGAGACTGACCTCACCGATGACGGGGCACGAAACAGGGCAGGTCACGTGCCGCTGAAAGGCTGCCCCAGAGGTGGTAGGGACGGCGGAGCCACCGGGGAAGCTGAGGATGGTCCGGCACGTACTGACCAGGATCGGACCAATTATTGCCACTGTTCGTGGCAAACGCAATGGATATGAAAACACTTGCTGTCGGCAATTTGAGCTCTTCTGCCTGCCGGTCCGCCCGTTCACGGCCAGCAGGGCATGGAACGTTTTGCCCCATCCCGGCACGCGTCGTCCCGGCACGCGCCGTCTGTTGCTCCGTCGACATCCTTCCGGCCGGGTGATCCGTCGTGGTCCACACTGTCCCCGGCTTCGGCGGAGGCGGATGGCGCGCGGCCCAGCAGACGCAGCGACTCGGAGACGGCCTCGATGCGTGCGTCGACCGTGTCGATTTCCTCTTGGAGCATGCGGAGACGGGCCTCCAGCAGCGCGGCCTCGGTTGCCAGGGACACACTGGCGGCGACAGGGTCGGAGTGCTTGTCAGGGTCTCGTCGTGGCATCAGACGTCTTTCTGCGGCTCAAGCCGGGAGTCGTACGAAACCGGAGTCGGTGAGGACGGGCACAAGAACACCGCGCGGCCGGGCCGCTCCACGCATAGGTAGTCTCTGGTTCCGGAGGCCATACGTGCTCCCTTTCTGGCTGCGAGGGACGTGCGAACGGCGCGCAAGCCGCCACCCGAATTGACCGAACAGCCGTGGGAGGTGTGACAGCCGCGTGCCGTGGGGGACCAGGCACCGGCAGCTGTACCGGCGCGCCGTGGACACCGGCGCACCGGTACAGCTACGGAGAAGGACTACTCGAAGCCACAGCCTGGGTTGGCGGCGTCGCGGGAGAAGGGCGCGCCGTGCGGTAGGACGTAGAGAACCTCCAGGACGACGTCCGTGGTGCCGAGGTTCCGGCCGATGTGCACGTGGTCGCTACCGGAAGGCTCCTCCAGGGAACTCCCCCTGGCGTACACGCCGTCGGACGCGCATGTGGAATCGAAGTGACTGAGGGTCCCCTGCTCGACGTACGCATACAGAGTGCCGTCGTGGAAGTGCCAACCGGTCGCCTGGCCCGGCGGGATGGTGACTTCTCGCAGAATGTAGTCGTTCCCGCCGATCGTGGACTGGGCGATGACCTTGCCAGTCACGCCGGGACCCCCTGGGGTGGCGTACGCGACCCCAGGAAGGGACAGACCGGCGATAAGAGCGCCAACGGCTCCTATGCGGGAAAGATTGCGCATGTTCTCTCCATCTCACGGTGAGTACGGTGAATGTCGGGTTCTATGCAGATCACTGCCCGGTCGATGACGTCACACGGTTGCTATCCGGAGCTGACCGACCGGCCCGCGCCTCACCCTAGGCCACGACCGAGCACATGGTTGAAGTGTTCACCAGGCCATCACAGCAACGTGTGAGATAGTGTTTTCTCCGCCGGTGAACAACGGGCGCAACCCGAGTTGGTCCCATCCATGAGGGCTGGGGCCATTGTTGGCCGGACATAGTCAGCCGGGCAGATACCCGACACGCCCGCACGAGCAGTATCAAGCGTGGACGGGCGCTCTCTTGCCCGGCGTTTCCTTTTTTCTTCCTCCCCGAAGGCGCGGTGCCACCCATCTCAGTCCTGGCACAGACGCCGCCCGGGGGGAACTTCTTCCATCGTGAGGGAAAGGTGTTTCCCATGGCCGAGCTGTTCTACGACGACGACGCCGACCTGTCCATCATCCAGGGCCGCAAGGTCGCGGTCATCGGCTACGGCAGCCAGGGCCACGCCCACGCGCTGTCGCTGCGCGATTCGGGTGTCGACGTCCGCGTGGGTCTGCACGAGGGGTCCAAGTCCAAGGCGAAGGCCGAGGAGCAGGGCCTGCGTGTGGTGACGCCGTCGGAGGCCGCGGCCGAGGCCGACGTCATCATGATCCTGGTGCCGGACCCGATCCAGGCGCAGGTCTACGAGGAGTCCATCAAGGACAACCTGAAGGACGGCGACGCGCTGTTCTTCGGCCACGGTCTGAACATCCGCTTCGGCTTCATCAAGCCCCCGGCCGGCATCGACGTGTGCATGGTCGCCCCCAAGGGGCCGGGCCACCTGGTGCGCCGCCAGTACGAGGAGGGTCGCGGTGTTCCCTGCATCGCGGCGGTGGAGCAGGACTCGACGGGCGGCGCGTTCCCGCTGGCCCTGTCGTACGCCAAGGGCATCGGCGGTACCCGTGCGGGCGTCATCAAGACGACCTTCACGGAGGAGACCGAGACCGACCTGTTCGGTGAGCAGGCCGTGCTGTGCGGTGGTACCGCGGCGCTGGTGAAGGCGGGCTTCGAGACGCTGACCGAGGCCGGCTACCAGCCGGAGATCGCGTACTTCGAGTGCCTGCACGAGCTGAAGCTGATCGTGGACCTCATGTACGAGGGCGGTCTGGAGAAGATGCGCTGGTCGGTCTCCGAGACCGCCGAGTGGGGCGACTACGTCACCGGCCCGCGGATCATCACCGACGCCACCAAGGCCGAGATGAAGAAGGTCCTCGCGGAGATCCAGGACGGCACCTTCGCCCGGAACTGGATGGAGGAGTACCACTCGGGTCTGAAGAAGTACAACGAGTACAAGACGCAGGACGAGAACAGCCTCCTGGAGACCACCGGCAAGGAGCTCCGCAAGCTCATGTCGTGGGTCAACGACGAGGCGTAAGCCTCATGGCCGACAGCCCTTTTGAAACAGTTCCCGCTGCGGGCGGCCCTGCCTTCGCGCAACTGCTGATGAGCAGTCATCTGACCCTCACCGGCCGTCCTTTGTGCTTACCGCACTGGGCGTCGCTGCAAGAAGCGGCGTATTGGCTCTACGCCGAGGCGCCCTTTGGGCTCCTGGCCCACGGCACGGGCCCCGACCCTAAGTTCTCTTACGCCAACCGAACGGCTCAGCGGTGCTTCGGTTACCCGTGGGAGGAGTTCGTCGGCATGCCGTCCCGTTTGTCGGCGTCCTCTCACCATCAGGAAGACCGAGACACCTTCGTACGGTCCGTGAGTGAACACGGCTTCGCCGATGGCTACGACGGGCTGCGTAGGACCAGGAGCGGCGAAGAGTTCTGGATCAGAGACGTGACGATGTGGGACCTCGCTGATCCTGCGGGAGACGGACAAGGGCAGGCCGCGGTCTTCCGTGACTGGTCCCCGCCCGTGCGGCCAAGGTGATGGACGCGCGGTGAGCGTCCGCCCGCCGCCCGTGCGGCGGGCGGGCGCTCACCGCACGGGGCAGCCCGCCTGCCGCGGGAGGAGCGCGTTGTGGGTTCGGTTTCGCGGTGGGTGTGGATGATGCGGCGTGGGCCGAGTCGGCCCAGGTCGGCGGCCATGTCCAGAGCGTCGACGACCAGGTCGGCACGGTGGTGATCGGCCATGGAGTAGCCGATGATCTCGCGGGTCGCGAGATCCAGCCAGGTCGCCAGGTACTGCCAGCCCTCGGCGGTGGGGCGGTAGGTGATGTCGCCGACCACGCGCAGGCCGGTGCGGGTGCGGTGAAATCGCGTCCGATGAGGTCCGGGGTGGGTGCGGCCTGTGGTCGGCGCAGGTCAGGCTGCGACGTCCGGTGCGGAGGCTGCGCCCGGCGACACGGTACTCGTGCATCAGGCGAGCCGGATGATGGTGATGTGCGCCTTCTCTGTATGAATGAACCGGCATATTTCGCTCACCGGTCGCTCTCCTTCACCTAGTGCTCTGACCGCGAAGGTTCACCGGGTTGCCGTTCGCGGTGCGGGACTTGCGCGCGGTTGGATGTGTACCGACATCCAATCTGGTGCGTGGAGGCGCGGTGGCAGAGCCAGTCAAGGTCCGCAGACTGACCGACCAGGAAGGGCAGAGGCTTCAGCAGATCGTGCGCCGGGGCAGCACCAGTACGGTGCGCTACCGGCGCGCGATGATGATCCTGGCCTCGGCCGGAGGTAACCGGGTTCCGGTGATCGCCCAGCTGGTCCAAGCCGACGAGGACACGGTGCGCGATGTGATCCACCGGTTCAACGAGATCGGCCTGGCCTGCTTGGACCCTCAGTGGGCGGGAGGCCGTCCCCGCCTGCTCAGCCCTGACGACGAGGACTTCGTCATCCAGACGGCCACCACCCGCCCCCGCAGACTCGACCAGCCCTTCACCCGCTGGTCCATCCGCAAACTCGCCGCCTATCTGCGCAAAGTCCACGGCAGGGTGATCCGCATCGGCCGTGAGGCTCTGCGAATGCTACTGGCCCGCCGCGGGGTCACCTTCCAGCGCACCAAGACGTGGAAGGAGTCAACCGACCCCGCCCGCGACGCCAAGCTCGACCGGATCGAGCACGTCCTGGAGCACTTCCCGGACCGCACGTTCGCCTTCGATGAGTTCGGCCCGCTGGGCATCCGGCCCACCGCAGGATCCTGCTGGGCCCAACGCGGCCGGCCCGACCGGCTGCCGGCGACGTACCACCGCACCCACGGCATCACCTATTTCCACGGCTGCTACTCCGTCGGTGACGACACCCTGTGGGGCGTCAACCGCCGCCGCAAAGGCACGGCCAACACCCTCACGGCCCTGAAGTCGATCCGGGCCGCCCGCCCCGACGGCGCCCCGATCTACATCATCCTGGACAACCTCTCCGCCCACACGGGCAACAAGATCCGCCGCTGGGCGAAGAAGAACAAGGTCGAACTGTGCTTCACCCCGACCAACGCCTCATGGGCCAACCCGATCGAAGCGCACTTCGGACCGCTGCGACAGTTCACCCCTCGCCAACTTCCACCACCCCAACCACACCGTCCAGACCCGCGAGCTGCACCGTTACCTGCGCTGGCGCCGCCCGCCACCCCGACTTGCTGGCCGCCCAACGCCGCGAACGCGCCCGGATCCGCAGCGAGAAGGGCATCCGCTGGGGACGACGACCCCTGGCAACAGCGGCCTGATCATCACGGCGCCCCGGTCATAGCGGCAGACAGCCGCGCTGTCGATCACCTGACACGTGCGGCGATGGCCCGTGCGCACTCCATCGACTCGGCATGCGTGGTGTCCACCTCCAGGTCATAGACCACGCCCCGGTGGACCACATCCGCCTGGGACACGGCCATCCCGATGACCCGATCGCCTCGTGCGACCTCACGGCCTGCGGCAACCGCACCGTCACACCGGACGCCGACCCACAGCACCCGCAGGTCACGCAAAGTCTTCTGCCACCGCTGCTGCGAGTCCGCTCCGCCGAGGAAGACCTCATCGACGATGACCCGGGCGCCCGCACGGGCCATCGCGGCGACTCCCTCGATCCATGCCGCTTCCAGCGTCCGGAACTCCGGCCCGACGACCACCTCTCCGTCCGGAGCGAACTCGATCCCCGCATCCGACGCGTGCATGGACGCGGGCATCGCGTCAACCAGCGTGTCGGTCCCGAGAGCCAGCCACGGATCCGGCAGCACCGCCTGCAGACACCGGGCGATCCCGGACTTCCCGGAGCTGGAACCACCGTTGAGAACGATCACCTCAGTCATCACCGCGCCACAGTAGAGGCACCGCAGCAACCCCCGAAACGGATTTCCGCGAACGCTGCCGCCTCCTACAACCCGGTGAACCTTCCCGGTCAGAGCACTAGGGAGTGTCATGAATTAGGTGGGAACTTCACCGGAAGGGACACCTGATGACGATCCAGAAGACTCACTCTCTCGAGACGGTGGGCGGCGTGTCGCTTGCCACTGACGGGGCGGCCGCGGACGGTGCGGGCATGAGGAGAACGCAGGAGTCCGTGGACGGGCTGGGCCTGGACCTGCTGGACGCGCTGACGCTGCTGGCCCAGGACAGGGTCCGCGGTGGTGGGCTGAGGCTGGTCGGTGAGGACGGTCTGCTGCCCGCGATCACGCAGCACCTGATGCAGGCCGCCCTGGAGGCCGAGCTGGATGAGCATCTGGCCGCCGAGGCCGAGCGCGGCGGCGGGCGGGGCTCGCGTTCGGGCGGCAACGGCCGTAACGGGTATCGCACGAAGAAGGTGATGAGTGAGGTCGGGCCGATCACGCTGCAGATCCCCCGTGACCGGCTGGGCACTTTCCGGCCCCGCATCCTGCCCAAGGGTGCCCGTCGCACCGGTGCTCTGGACGAGATGGTGCTCTCGCTGACCGCCCGCGGCATGACCTCCGGGGAGATCGTCGCGCACCTTGAGGAGGTGTACGGGATGAAGACGTCCAAGGAGACGATCTCCACGATCACCGACAAGGCCCTGGACTCGATGAACGAGTGGCGCACCCGCCCGCTCGACGCGGTCTACCCGGTCGTCTTCGTCGACGCCATCCACGTCAAGATCAGGGACGGGCAGGTCGCCAACAGGCCGATCTACGTGGCCATCGCGGTCACCGCCGACGGCTACCGCGATATCCTCGGCCTGTGGGCCGGCGACGGTGGCGAGGGCGCCAAGTTCTGGCAGCAAGTCCTCACCGACCTGCGTAATCGCGGGGTCAGAGACGTCCTCATGCTCGTCTGTGACGGGCTGTCCGCTCTGCCGGACGCGGTCGCGAACGTGTGGCCCCAAACCGTTGTGCAGCGCTGCGTCGTTCACCTGATCCGGCAGAGCCTGCGCTACGCCTCCCGGCGGGACTGGCCCGAGGTCGCCGCCGACCTCAAGCCCGTCTACACCGCCGTCAACGAGGCCCAGGCCCGCGAGCGGCTCGACGAGTTCGACGCCAAGTGGGGCCACAAATACGGCTCGATCGCCACCGTCTGGCAGCGCGCCTGGAGCGAGTTCGTACCCTTCCTGGCCTTCCCCGACTCCATCCGCGAGGTCGTCTACACGACCAACAGCATCGAGTCCCTCAACGCCCGCTACCGCCGCGCGGCCACCGCCTGCGGACACTTCCCCAACGAACAGGCAGCACTCAAGAGGATCTACCTGGCCACCCTCGCCCTCGACCCCTCCGGCCGGGGACGCAAACGCTGGAACAACAAGTGGAAGGCAGCATTGAACGAGTTCGACCAGCTCTTCGACGGCCGCCTTACCGCCGGACGGGTATAAGCCAGTCGGACCAACCAAAAACCACTAGGCCAAAGGGCCTAAAAACACCTAAATCATGATAGACCCGAGCACTAGTAGGGCTTTGTTACGTACCCTGGTTGATCGTTCCGAGGTAGTCTCGTGATGTCCTGTCAGGTGTGACACCTGAGGAGATGGACGAGATCCGCCCCCGCTTGGAGGCGTTCGCAGCCGAGATGCTCGGCACGGTGAAACGCCGGGACCAGCGGGCCAAGGGCGAGCTGTACGTGCGTGGGCTGATGCTGGACGGCAAGCGCAAGTCGATGCAGCCGATGGCCGAGCGTCTGGGCGTGGACCACCAGCAGCTGCAGCAGTTCATCTCCTCCTCCACCTGGGACTACGTCGAGGTGCGGCGCCGGGTCTCGCGGTGGGCAGCGGCGCACATCACCCCGGAGGCGTATGCGATCGACGACACGGGCTTCCCAAAGGACGGGTACGACTCCCCTGGGGTGGCCCGGATGTACTGCGGCGCCTTGGGCAAGCGCGGAAACTGCCAGATAGCGGTCAGTGTCAACTTGGTCAGCGACCACGCCTCAGCGGCCGTCAACTGGCGGCTGTTCATCCCCGACAGCTGGGACGACGCCGCATCCGGGGACGACCCGCTGCTGGCCGAGGCGATCCGCCGACGCCGCCAGCGGGCGGGCATCCCCGACCAGGTCCGCCACAAGGAGAAGTGGCGCCAGGCGCTGGAGATGCTCGACGAGGTCCGCGGCCAGTGGGAACTGCCCGGTCTGCCGGTGGTCGCCGATGCCGGTTACGGCGATGCCACCGGCTTCCGCCTGGGCCTGACCGAACGCGGTCTCGCCTACGCGGTCGCCGTCAAAGGAACCACCACCGCCTACCCCGGTGAGGCGTTGCCCGAGCGTCCGCCCTACAGCGGCCGCGGCCGCCCGCCCCGGCCCGCCTACCCGATGCCGCACAGCACCCTGCGTGACCTCGTCCTGGCCGCCGGGCGGGGCGCCGCCCGCACCGTCACCTGGCGCCAGGGCACCAAGAGCGGTCCGCGCAACCCACGGGCCGACATGCGCTCGCGCTTCGTGGCCATGCGCGTGCGCCCGGCCAACCGCGACATCCCCCGTGATCTGGACGGCAGTCTGCCCGAGTGCTGGCTGCTGGCCGAATGGCCACCCGGCGCCGCCGAGCCCACCGACTACTGGCTCTCCACCCTGCCCGCCGGCACCCCGCTACGCGAACTCGTCCGTATCGCCAAGATCCGCTGGCGGGTCGAGCACGACTACCGTGAGCTCAAGGACGGCCTCGGCCTGGACCACTTCGAAGGCCGCAGCTACCTCGGCTGGCACCGGCACGTGACCCTGGCCGCCCTCGCCCAGGCCTTCTGACACCATGCTCCGCCTCGACCCAAAAGTCCCTGCGCCGGCCTGACCCTCTACGCGGTTCTGCGCGCGTTACAGAAGATCCTGGCCACCTGGACCGGCGCCTGCTCGATATGCGGCCACCCCGCCCCCACACCCGAACCCCACCACAGGACCTAACAAAGCCCTACTAGAAGGCTGTGGCCTTTCGGCGGCGAGCCCGCGGAGTTTCTTCAGTTCCTCGCGCTCGGCCGTACTAAGCCTTGATCCACCGGCCGGCGTCTTGTGGATAGCGGCTAGAAAAACGAGGAAGTGCCTTGTGACCTGCGATGATGGGAGTTCTTCAGGCTTCCAGCACGCACGATCGGCAAGGCACTTCCGAGATGAAAGTTTCCCATACATCGGCGGCGGTCTCCGCTGCGTTCGATGACCCGAATCTGATCGCGTATGCCGGGCTGGTCCCGGTGATGCGCCTGGCCGAGCGGGGCGGTCTTTCGCGTCTGGTGGCCGAGAACGTGAAGCTGACCGGCGCGAGCAACAGCGCGGGGGCGGCGGCGGACGCCAAGGTCACCAGCATCGTCGCGGGCATGGCCGCAGGTGCGGACAGCATCGACGACCTGAACGTTCTGCGCCATGGTGCGATGACGGCCGTGTTCGCGGGCATTCGTGCCCCGTCCACGCTGGGCACGTTCCTGCGCTCGTTCACCCACGGTCACGCTCTCCAACTGCACGCCGTTCACGGCCGGTTCCTTGGCGCGCTGGCCGCGCATACCCCGCTGCTGCCCGGCGCCGACGCGATGGCATTCATTGATGTCGACTCCACCCATAAACGGGTCTACGGCCGGGCCAAACAGGGTGCCGAGTACGGCCGGTTCAAGGGCATCCGCACCCTCCACCCCCTGCTCGCCACCATCTGCACGCCCGGCTCCCGCCCGGTGATCGCCGGAGTCCGCATGCGCCGCGGCAAGGCAGCCGACTCCCGCGGCGCCCCGAAGTTCGTCAGCGAAGCCCTGGCCACCGCCCGGGAGGCCGGCTGCACCGGCACCCGCATCCTGCGCGCCGATTCGCAGTTCTACAACGCCGGTGTGATCGCCGCCTGCCGCCGGGCCGGAGCCCACTTCTCGATCACCACCGGCATGAACCCCTCCATCAAACGGGCCGTCCTCGCCATTCCCACCGAAGCATGGCAGCAGATCACCTACCCGACCGCGGTGCCAGACCCCGAGACCGGCGAACTCATTTCGGACGCCGAAGTCGCCGAGATGCCCGCCTACACCGCCTTCGCGAGCCGCAAGAAGAGCGAGCAAGTCACCGCCCGGCTGATCGTCCGCCGGGTCCGTGACCTCGCCAAACCCGCCGTCGTAGGTGAGCAGGGCGAACTGTTCCCCGTCTGGCGTTACCACCCGTTCTTCACCGACAACCCCGCCCCCACCCTCCAGGCCGAGCGGGAACACCGCCACCACGCGGTGGTCGAACAGGTCATCGCCGACAGCAAAGCCTCCGCACTGACCCACCTGCCTTCCGGACACTTCCACGCCAACGCCGCCTGGCTCACCCTGTGGGCCATGACCTACAACCTGCTGCGGGCCACCGGCGCGCTCACCTCCGCCTTCCACGCCAAGGCCACCACCGCCACTCTCCGTGCCCACCTGGTCCAGATTCCGGCCCGGATCGCCCGCTCCGCACGGCGTATCACCCTGCACCTGCCACACAACTGGCCCTGGCAGCACGCCTGGACACATCTTTTCGACACCGCCCACGACCCACCCGGACCCGCCTGACGACCCTGCCCACCCCGCCCGCCAAGGCCCAACCGGAACCGAACAACGTGGAAATGCTGGGCAGACCAGCGGGTGCCACCTGCCCGCCCACAATCACCGCCCCGAAACCGGCTCAGGATCAGTCAGAAGATCATTTTCAGACCACGTCGGTGGATCAAGGCTAAGCGCGTCTCCGGCCGGTGCGGACGCCCCCGCCGGGAGAGTGAGGCTCCATCGGCCCTCTCCACCCAGCCTCGCAGACTCTCCCGAGCTGACGCCGAGTTCTCGGGCGACCTCGGTCACCGTCCGGCCCGAGGAGGTTACGAGCGCGACCGCGTCGCGCTTGAACTCCTCCGGATACCGCTTCTGGTACTCGCTTCCATCTCAAGAACTGGCGAGCCCTGGCCTGCCACCTCGGCCGCCGCAAGCCCATGAGCGACACGGTGCAGGCCATCGCCGGCCTGCTGTCCCGTCAGCAGAACGCGGACCTGACGTCGGCTCAGCAGATGTGAAACCGGAGCCCAAGCGAACTCCTCGACGCCTCACCAGCCAACCGTGCACGAGCTCGTTGGCCGAAGCAACAGTCGTGGATCCGAGCCCAGTTCATATCCCGAATTGAACCGCCCGCTGTCGGGACAGCTCGTGAGCGAAATTTCAGTGCCCTTTCGCGGTGCGCTCCATGATCCACATATCGATGTCGCCAGCCTTTTCCCGGGCGTGTGTCACACCGGCAGCAGGTGCCCTGTCTTAGAAGGGGAAGCAGGAAAAGCCTGCCGACCTAGTTGTATTGACCCGTGAGGTTGGGGACGCGGCTGGCGGGTGGCTGGCCCTTGAGTGCGGTGTGTCCGCGGTGGTGATTGTAGGTGTGCAGCCAGTGCGGGTAGGCGTCGCGTCGTTCGCTCTCGGTTCGGTAGGGCGTCGCGTAGGCCCATTCGTCGAGCAGGGTGCGGTTGAAGCGCTCCACCTTGCCGTTCGTCTGGGGCCGGTAGGGCCGGGTTCGCTTGTGGGTGATCCCGGCTGCGGCGAGCGCGTCGCGCCAGAGGAACGACTTGTAGCAGGAGCCGTTGTCGGTCAGGACGCGCCGCACGGTGATCCCGCAGGAGGCGAAGTAGGCGTGGGCCCGCTGCCAGAACGCGGTGGCGGTCTCCTTCTTCTCGTCGGTGAGTATCTCGCTGTAGGCCAGGCGGGAATGGTCGTCGACAGCGTTGTGCAGGTAGCTCACGCCGGCGTTGGCGCGGTTCCTGCGGCCTGCCTGACGGCCGAGGACCTTGTGGCCGCCGCCGTCAGGGATGTTGCCGAGTTTCTTGATGTCGACGTGGACCAGGTCGCCGGGTGCCGGGTGTTCGTAGCGGCGGATGACCCGGCCTGTGGCGCGGTCGAGGTGGGAGAGGCGGGACAGGCGGTAGCGGGTCAGGATGCGGTGGACGGTGGCCGGGTTCAGCCCGAGGAGGTAGGCGATACGAGCCGGCCCCCAGCGGCGCAGGACGCGGACCTTGATGACCCTGCGCTCGGTGCGTGTCGGGGTCCGGCGCGGGCTGTGGTGCGGGCGGGAGGAACGGTCGGCCATGCCCGCCTCGCCGAGCAGGCGGTAACGCCCCGCCCAGCGGGCAGCGGTGGTGACCGATACCTGAAACCGTTCCGCGGCCCGGCGGAGCGGCCATCGGTCCTCGACGACGCAGCGGGCCAGACGCAGGCGGCCGGTCTCGGTCAGGGGTGCATTACGGTGGGGCATGAGGGCCTTCTTGTCGTTCGTGTGTAGACGTCGCAATCCACACCGAACCCGGAAGGCCCTCACTCGTTCAAGATCACCCAACCGTGATCACTGTCACCAACCTCCGTGGACAGAACACCTAGTGCTCTGACCGGGAAGGTTCACCGGGTTGTAGGAGGCGGCAGCGTTCGCGGAAATCCGTTTCGGGGGTTGCTGCGGTGCCTCTACTGTGGCGCGGTGATGACTGAGGTGATCGTTCTCAACGGTGGTTCCAGCTCCGGGAAGTCCGGGATCGCCCGGTGTCTGCAGGCGGTGCTGCCGGATCCGTGGCTGGCTCTCGGGACCGACACGCTGGTTGACGCGATGCCCGCGTCCATGCAGGCGTCGGATGCGGGGATCGAGTTCGCTCCGGACGGAGAGGTGGTCGTCGGGCCGGAGTTCCGGACGCTGGAAGCGGCATGGATCGAGGGAGTCGCCGCGATGGCCCGTGCGGGCGCCCGGGTCATCGTCGATGAGGTCTTCCTCGGCGGAGCGGACTCGCAGCAGCGGTGGCAGAAGACTTTGCGTGACCTGCGGGTGCTGTGGGTCGGCGTCCGGTGTGACGGTGCGGTTGCCGCAGGCCGTGAGGTCGCACGAGGCGATCGGGTCATCGGGATGGCCGTGTCCCAGGCGGATGTGGTCCACCGGGGCGTGGTCTATGACCTGGAGGTGGACACCACGCATGCCGAGTCGATGGAGTGCGCACGGGCCATCGCCGCACGTGTCAGGTGATCGACAGCGCGGCTGTCTGCCGCTATGACCGGGGCGCCGTGATGATCAGGCCGCTGTTGCCAGGGGTCGTCGTCCCCAGCGGATGCCCTTCTCGCTGCGGATCCGGGCGCGTTCGCGGCGTTGGGCGGCCAGCAAGTCGGGGTGGCGGGCGGCGCCAGCGCAGGTAACGGTGCAGCTCGCGGGTCTGGACGGTGTGGTTGGGGTGGTGGAAGTTGGCGAGGGGTGAACTGTCGCAGCGGTCCGAAGTGCGCTTCGATCGGGTTGGCCCATGAGGCGTTGGTCGGGGTGAAGCACAGTTCGACCTTGTTCTTCTTCGCCCAGCGGCGGATCTTGTTGCCCGTGTGGGCGGAGAGGTTGTCCAGGATGATGTAGATCGGGGCGCCGTCGGGGCGGGCGGCCCGGATCGACTTCAGGGCCGTGAGGGTGTTGGCCGTGCCTTTGCGGCGGCGGTTGACGCCCCACAGGGTGTCGTCACCGACGGAGTAGCAGCCGTGGAAATAGGTGATGCCGTGGGCCCTCTCTGTCAAAGTAGATCGAGTCAGGCATACTGGATGATTCATTGAGTCGAGGGCGGAGAAGGAGTAGTGCCCGGGTGGCCAGCACGAATGACCACGGGACCCCTGATCCGCAGGTAGAAGCCCGTTCGGCCGGTCCGCGCCGGTATACCGCGGAGTACAAGGCGAGGATCCTCGCGGAGTACGAGACGTTGGACAAGAAGGGCAAGGGTGCTCTGCTGCGGCGGGAGGGCCTGTATTCGTCGCTGATCACGACGTGGCGGCAACAGCGGGACAAGGGTGCCCTGGACGCGCTCGCCGCGTCGGCCGGACGGCCGAAGGCGGACCCCAGGGACAAGGAGATCGAGAAGCTCAAGGCGGAGAAAGCCCGCCTGGAAGCCGACCTCGCGAAGGCCCGCACCGTCATCGAGGTCCAGGGAAAACTCTCCGCGCTGCTCGACCAGTTCGCCACGGACAGCGCCCCGACCCGGAACGGCGAGAAGAACCAGTGACCGAAGCCCAGCTCGCGGCCGTGGCGTTCAACACCGCCCGCAATCAGGCCCTTGAAGAGCTCAGCGGGCTGGTCGGACGCGTCCAGGCATGCGCCGCTCTCGGCGTGAGCCGTGCCACCTACTACCGCCAACACCGCCGAAGCCCCGCCCCGGCCAAGCCGCGGCCAGAACGGCGCCGACACGCCCGCGCTCTCACACCCGAGGAGGAGATACGGGTCCTCGACGTGCTCCATTCCCTGGAGTTCGCCGACATGGCGCCCGCCGAGATCTACGCGGTGCTCCTGGACCGGGGTGTCTACCTGTGCTCGGAGTCGACGATGTACCGGCTCCTGCGACGGCATGGCGAGGTCCGTGAACGCCGCCGCCAGGCCGTCCACCCGCCCCGGACCGTTCCCGAGCTGGTCGCCGAGGGCCCGAACCGGGTATGGAGCTGGGACATCACGAAGCTGAAGGGGCCGGTCAAGGGCGTCTACTACTGCCTCTACACGATCATCGACATCTTCAGCCGCTACACGGTCGGCTGGATGATCGCCGCCCACGAGAACAAGGACCTCGCCGAGCGGTTCCTGTCCGAGTCGATCGCCAAGTACGGTATCGAACCAGGGCAGTTGACGATCCACTCGGACCGCGGGTCCCCGATGGTCGCGCAGAACGTCGCCCAGATGATGGCCCATCTCGGCGTCACCAAGTCGCATTCGCGGCCGAAGACGTCGAACGACAACCCGTACAGCGAGAGCCAGTACAAGACCCTGAAATACCGGCACGACTTTCCCGAGCGTTTCGGATCCCTCGAGGACGCCCGGGCGTGGTGCACCCAGTTCTTCACCTGGTACAACGAAGAGCATCGGCACTCCGGGATCGGCCTGCACACGCCCTACGACGTGCACTTCGGTCTCGCCGAGCAGCTCCGCGAGATGCGTGCCGACGTCCTCCAGACGGTCTACGCGAAGCACCCCGAACGCTTCGTCCGCAAACCACCCGAGCCTCCCAAGCTCCCCGCAGCGGCCTGGATCAACCAGCCGGCACCAGACGGCCCACTGATCCCAGCACAGCGTTAGAACGATCTACCTGCCTTGATCGCTTTGACAGGTTCCGGGGTGCGGTGGTAGGTCGCCGGCAGCCGGTCGGGCCGGCCGCGTTGGGCCCAGCAGGATCCTGCGGTGGGCCGGATGCCCAGCGGGCCGAACTCATCGAAGGCGAACGTGCGGTCCGGGAAGTGCTCCAGGACGTGCTCGATCCGGTCGAGCTTGGCGTCGCGGGCGGGGTCGGTTGACTCCTTCCACGTCTTGGTGCGCTGGAAGGTGACCCCGCGGCGGGCCAGTAGCATTCGCAGAGCCTCACGGCCGATGCGGATCACCCTGCCGTGGACTTTGCGCAGATAGGCGGCGAGTTTGCGGATGGACCAGCGGGTGAAGGGCTGGTCGAGTCTGCGGACCTTGACTGGCTCTGCCACCGCGCCTCCACGCACCAGATTGGATGTCGGTACACATCCAACCGCGCGCAAGTCCCGCACCGCGAACGGCAACCCGGTGAACCTTCGCGGTCAGAGCACTAGGGAGGGTAGTGATGGCCAAGCCCGTTCTTGAGCCCGCGGCGCAGGAGCTCGCGGAGGCGACGGCCAAGCCGCCGTTCCTGTACGAGCTCGGCCCGGAGGGTGCCCGGAAGGTCCTGGACGACCTGCAGGCGGCGCCGGTGGCGAAGCTGGACGTGGAGGAGAAGTGGATCACGGTGCCCGCCGAGGTGGGTGATGTGCGGGTACGCATCGTCAAGCCCGTCGGTGGCCAGGACATGCTGTCGGCCGTCCTCTGCGGGCACGGCGGCGGCTGGGTCCTCGGCAACGTCGGCATGGCCTGGTTCTGGGACTGCTACACCACCGACCCCGCCCAGCGGGCGGAGATCACCGCCTCGCCGCTGCGGGCGAGCCTGGAGGAGCTGTGGGGCCTGCCGCCCGCGCTCGTCATCGTCGACGAGAACGACGTGCTGCGGGACGAGGGCGAGGCCTACGCCCGCAAGCTGAGCCAGGCCACAACAGCCGCGATCGGGCAGGCCATTCACACCCTGCACACCGCACTGCACGGCAACTGACGGTTTCCCGCAGCTCAACCGCTACATCTGAACACTGTTCACCGACCCCACAGTCACGATGAGCACTGTGGGCGAGCCGATCCACACGGTTGCCTTGGCATTTTGCCAAACCGTGCACGGAAGGCCGGCCGATTCAACGAGCCGAGCCAATCCGCGACCGCAGCACGTTTCAGGTGCGTCCCGGAACTCCTAACCGCTCGCCGACTCCGGCTTGCCTCTCCATGACGTACGGCAGCGTCCTGCAGCAACCGCAGCCATGTCCATGGGTCCGGACACGGCCGAAACCTCTGCCTCGAAAGGGCCCCTCATGAACCATCGTTCGCTTTACCGACATGCCCGGACTCCTCTCTCCCTCATGGCCACCGCTACGGTCGCCACAGCACTCTTCGCTGCATCGGTCGTCCCGGCGAGCTCCGAAGAAGCCACTTCCTCGCCACGGCCCCGGCGTAGTTGATCTTTGATGGGTTTTGGGTCGTTTGCCCAGGGGGAGGGGTGCGAGTTGCCAGACGAGCGCGGCCTCTGATGATCTTTCAGGTTCCTACGCCAGAAGATCGTCTCAGGAGCCGCGCTCGTGTCCGCATCCTCCCTGATCAGCCCTGTCCTTGGCCAGCTCACCGATCTCGCGCTGTGGGAGGCCGAGCTCGCCGCCGACCCTGTGGCAGTGGAATCCGCGCTGGTCAGCAGGTTGCGGCAGGTCCCTGACCGGCGTGCGGAGCGTGGGCGGCGGCATCCCCTGGTGGTGATCCTGGTGCTGGCCGCGTGCGCGACGCTGGTGGTCGGTGGTGACTCCATGACCGCGATCTGGCAGTGGTCCGCCCGCGCCCCGCAGGTCAAACTGGCCCGCCTCGGCGCCCGGTACGACCCGCTGGCCGGCCAGTACCTTGTGCCCAGCGAGCGCACCTTCCGCCGCGTGCTCGCCGACCTGGATGCCGACGTGCTGGACGCGGCGACCTGCGCATACGTCGCCGACGTCGCGACCGGAAAGGCACCGACGCCCGAGGTCCCGGACACCCCGGGGCCCATCGAGCGCGAACAGCGCCGCGCCGCCCAGCGGGCCGTGGAACACCCGGCGCCGGCCGGGCTGCTGCCCGCTGCGGCTCTCGACGGCAAGGCCCTGACCGGCGCCCGCACCGAATCGGGGCGGGTCTTCCTGGTCGGGGCGGTCGACCACGCCAGCGGCGCGGTCCTCGGCCAGAGGCAGGTTCCGGACAAGCGCGGCGAGGGCGAGGCGGCCCGCATGCTGCTGGCCCAACTCGCCTTGTCCGGCCGGGTGTTCACCCTGGACGCCCTGCACACCACGAAGAAGACCGCCCACCTGATCACGGACCGGCTCGACGCCCACTACGTCCTGATCCTGAAGGGGAACCAGCCGCTGGCCCGCGCCGCCGCCCAGGCGCTGCTGGCCGGTACCGACGCCGAGTGGACCGAGACCACCGAGGCCGAGGACGACCGTGGGCACGGGCGCACCGAGCGTCGCACGATCCGCACCGCCCAAGCCGACGACGCCCTCTTCCCCGGCGCGGGACAGGTCTTCCGCCTGCGCCGTGACACCGGCGGCCTCGACGGAACCTGGACCGGGAAGGAGATCGTCTTCGGCGTCACCAGCCTGCCCGCCCACCTCGCAGGCCCCGCTCACCTCAACCACTACGAGAGGGTCCACTGGTCCATAGAAAACAAGATCCACTGGGTGCGGGACGTCACCTTCCATGAGGACAACTCCCAGGTCAGGACCGGCACCGCACCCCGAGCACTGGCCAGCTTCCGCAACCTGGGCATCAGCACGCTCCGCCTGGCCGGACGAGCCAACATCGCCCACGCCCGCCGCGATCTCCTCAACCACAACGACGCCTTCGCCGTCTACGGCATCTGATCAACTACCACGAAGCCGGACACAACCGAACAACGCCGGGGCCGTGACTTCCTCGCAGCACCGCAAGCCGACCGTCGTTCTCTTCCACGGCGCGTTCGCCGACTCCACCAGTTGGAACGGCGTCGTCAAGAAGCTGAAGCGGGACGGCTATCCGGTGATCGCCGCGGCCAACCCGCTGCGCGGGCTGAGCAGGGACGCCGCTTACCTCAGGGAATTCCTGGCATAAGTAACACGATCTACCGGAGCAAGTGGCGACCTACCGAACCACCCGTAGCGCAATTCATGGCTCTGAGTGGATACCGATCAGTATCCATCGGGGCGAGAAAACGGGAGGGGATGAATCGATGAGTGGCAAAATCTTCGAGAGTGACGACGATCTGGGGTGTACTCGCAAAGATCGCAAATACCGGAAAGATGTCCACGCACGGTGGGTGGATATTCATCCCGAGCCTGTGACGTGCCGAACGCTCGTGGCTCTTGTCGAAGAGGAGGCGCATCTGCCGGTCCCGACAGATCTCCGCTACGAAAGTGGCGAGCCGTACTCGGTTTTCATGGTATTTAATGCGGACACCGATATGACCGTTGAGTGGGAATTCGGACGCGAGCTTCTGCTGGCTGGCGAGCAGCGGCTCAGCGGTGTCGGTGATGTCCAAGTTTGGCCTTCCGAAATCCTTGATTGTGCACTCGTGTATATCTCGTTTCGCTCGGGTCGAGAAAGATTTGTTGTAGCCGCGTCGGCGGAAGCAATTGGCGTATTTCTTGAACGTACCTTTGAGGTCGTACCCTTGGGGTGCGAGGAAAGTTTCTTGGGTATCGAAAGCGTCGTCACCCAGTTGCTGAACGAAGCATGACGAGGTGCATTTTCAGGTAAATCGCGCCGATAAGGCACGCGCAAGGCAATGAGCAGACCGATGCGGTAAGGATGGCTCGGGAGCAGTTGCGGCGTCGGCTATGAGTCGTCTCAAAAGCGGGCATACCGGCCTATGCTCGAGACCGCCTCGCCGTCGCTCTAGTCGGTCTGAGACCTGGTCCGCCTCCTTGTGAAGAAACCGGGCATGGACCCCTCTATCGCAGCTGGGATTGATCAGTTGTGGACGCCGACGCGGAGCAGGTTGCCGATCGGCTGATGGTTCGTGGTTCTGCGGCGCCTGTACGGTGCGGGGAACCTGGTGTGTGCTGAAGCGGAGGACTGGACGGCCGCAGCCAACCCGACGGGCGAGCGAGCGCGATCACGCGTCGCCGACACAGGGTTTCGAGGGCGGAGACCTGGAGTTCGCAGGGACACTCGTCGCAGGTCCGAACTGCCATCGGCGACCGGGGGCTCTGCCATTCACGCGTGATCCGGGCCGGACTACAGCTTCCGGGCGTCGGAACGTTCATCCCGATCGGATGGACCTGACCGCCAGCCGACAGCGTCGCGAATCGGCCGAAGGGTGGACCGGTGGCCCAGGCCTGGTGCTGGTCGCCGGGGCCCTTCTGACCAGCAGGTTGCCTGGACCCACTGGTAGCGGGTCCTGAGGGGACAGGGTCTGACCGCCTTGGCATGTCCCCAGCACAGCGACCGATCGCGGGTCCTCACCTGTCGTACCGAGTCACGGCACGAGCGGCAGTCGAGGTCTTTCGTCTTTCCCGGACGTCGGCGGGCATCCACCCCGTCCGTGCTTCCGTGCTTCCGTCCTCCCCATCGGGGCCACGATCCGGGGACCGGTAACATGTGGTCCCTAGTGACCGTTGCCTGAGGAAAGCTTCACATGCTGAGCTCGATGTCTACTGTGCCGATGGTCGAGCGTCCGGCCATGCCTGAGCGTTCTGTCGTCACGCTGGTCAGCGGTGACGGGAGCGGCGCTGGTGGGTGCGGCTGGACGGCGGTGGGGGCCGTCTCTTCGTCGCCTGCCCCGGTCGCGCCTACGGTCGGGGTGTGGGGCGTGCGTGTTGGGGCGCGGCTGACGGAGATGCCACAGAAGCTGGCGCGTGCAGACGTCCGATGATCGGCCGGGATGGGGAGTTGCGAGCCTTGCGGGGGCTGCTGGCGGATGCGGCGGCCGGGCATGGTGGGGCGCTGCATGTCCACGGTTCTGCTGGTGTCGGCAAGTCGGCTTTGCTGCGTGCGGTCGCTGCCGAGGCTGCCGAGGGCGGTTTCAGGGTGCTGAGCACGTCCGGGGTGGAGACCGAGCAGTGGCTGCCGTTCGCGGCGCTGCAGTTGCTGGTGCAACCGGCCGTCCGCGGTGTCGAGAACCTGCCGGCCCCGCATCGGGAGGCGCTGAGTGACGCGTTCGGCGCTACGGAGAGCGAGCCGGGTATATACCGGGTTGCGCTGGCTGTTCTCGAACTGTTGGCGGACTCGGCCGCCCGGCAGCCGCTCCTGCTGCTTGTCGATGATCTGCAGTGGATCGACTCGTCCAGCCGGGACGTGCTCAGGTTCGTCGCCCGCCGTACCCGTGACCTCTCCATACTGGTCATAGGTGCCTCCCGGGTCCGCTCTCCCGACTCCTCCAGCCCGAGTGTGCACCCGGACCTCGCTCTGGAACCGCTCGGGTGGAATGCGGCCGGGGAACTGCTCGATGCCGGGGCGCCCGGCCTGCCGGCGCCGGTACGGGCCACGATCCTGGAGCGTGCCGCGGGTAATCCGCTGGCCCTGGTCGAGCTGCCCAAAGCGGTGCAGGGAATGTCCGCGCAGGTGGACGATCTGCCCTTGACTCAGCGGCTGGAGGACGCGTTCGCCGCGCGTACGGACTCGGCGAGCCGGGAGTGCCGCACGTTCCTGCTGGCCCTGGCCGCTGAGCCGAACGCGCCGCTGAACCGGCTGCTGGAGGTGTCGAGTCTTCTTTCCGGCTCGGAGGTCTGTGTGGAAACACTGCAGGAGGCGGTCGACGCGGGCCTGGTCACCCTGGTCGGCTATACCCCCGAGTTCCGCCATCCGCTGATGCGCTCGGCGATCTACACCCGCGCCGCGCTCGCCGACCGGCTGGCTACCCACCGTGCCCTCGCGGCGGTGATGGACGGCATGCCTGAGCGCCAGCTCATTCACCTGGCCGCCTCGGCGCTCGGCCCGGACGAGGAACTGGCCGCCCGGCTGGAGCGTTTCGCCGACGCGTCGCAGGCCGCAGGCAAGGTGGCGGCGGCCGTCCCGGCTCTGCGCCAGGCGGCCGAGCTCGTCCATGACCCACGCCGCCGGACCGGCATCCTGATCCGTGCGGTCGAGCTGGCCAGCGAGATCAACGACCGTATCCACACCCAGATGCTGCTGGACCGCGCCGACCCGGGCGTGCTTGGCCGGGTGGAGCGGGCGCGTCTGATGGTGGTGTCCGACAAGGCCGCATTCGAACCGGACGAGCCGCACCGGCGGATTCAGGACATGGTCACCACGGCGGGTGGAGCATTCGACGCCGGGAGCGCGGATGTCGCCGAGGACCTGCTGTGGCGTGCCGCCTCACGATGCTTTTTCCAGGACGGCGACACGCATGTACGCGCTCAGGCCGCAGCCGAACTGGATCGATGGAACCCCGATCCGGACGCCCCTCACGCTCTGATGGTACGGGCGTACACCGAACCGTACCGACACGGGGCCGACGTCATCGCGCGCTTCGAGGCCCTCAGCCCGGACCGCCAGGACCGCCAGGACGGCAGGATCCTGCATTTCCTCGGCAGCGGCGCGATGGTCATGGGGCATGCCACCCGCGCCGCCCAGTACCTGGCGCTTGCCTCCGCGGCGTGGCGGTCGCAGGGGCGGCTCGGGCTGCTCGCCCGGTCCCTGGCCGGCAGCTGGCCGAGGGTGTTCCTCGGGCAGCTCGACCAGGCGCGCGAGGAGTCCGCCGAGGGGCTCGCCCTGGCCGAGGAGACCGGGGAGTGGATCGTGTGGCTGGGCCTGAAAGCGACGGCCGGACTGGTGGCGGCGCTGCGCGGCGAGACCGAGACCGCGGCACGAACAGTCCGCGAACTGCGCGCCCACAGCCTGTTCCCCGGTATGCCGTTCGCCACCGTGATGGCGCAGCAGACCGACGGCCTGCTCGCTCTTTTCGACGGCCGCCCCGTGGAGGCCTACGACCTCCTCGCACGCGCATTCGATCCGGCTGACCCGCACTACCACTCGGTGAGCCGCTGGCTGTCCGCACCGTACCTGGCGGACGCAGCGGTGGCCGCGGGCAACACCGGGCAGGTCCGTGAACTGCTGGCCGAACTACCGGAGTTGGCCGGAAGACTGCCCTCGGAAATGATGGTGGTCGCACACGCATACACCGACGCGGTACTGGCACCGGACGACACAGCGCAGGAACGCTATACCGCGGCACTCGCCGCACTACCGGCCGGCTGGACACTGGCGCGTGCCCAGCTGCACCTGCACCACGGCCGCTGGCTACGCAGGCAACGCCGCAACGTAGACGCGCGGCACCCACTGCGACTTGCCCGCGACGAGTTCGACCGGATCGGCGCGCAGCCCTGGGCCGAAATGGCCCGCGAACAACTGCGTGCCGCCGGCGAGTCAAGTGGCCGACGGCACCCCAACACGAGCGAGCAGCTGTCGGCCCAGGAAATGCAGATAGCCGAGCTCGCGTCACAGGGGCTGAGCAACCGGGAGATCGGCCAGCGCCTGTTCATCTCCCACCGCACCGTCGGAGCCCACCTGTACCGGATCTACCCACGCCTGGGCATCACCAGCCGGGGCAAACTCGCCACCGTGCTCGCAGCCCTCCACGAAGAACACCCCGAAACCGACCTGCCTGACAGCACAGAATGAACTGCCACCGTCCCACTCCGACACGAATCCTCCCGTGTGGCTCGTACCAGCGCGCTTCGTGAATCGCGGTCGATCTTGCGCCGGCGGGACAGGCCGAGGGCGAAGGAGATCAGCGCCAGTCTCCGCTGCCTGCATCGTGGGTTGCTGGTTTCCCCATGACGTGGCCGACGTGGGCGGCGGCCAGGGTCTCGGGTCCCGAACTTGCCATCGGGTGTGCCATTGAGGTGATCACGGCTGTTCCGGTGGCGGACCAGAGACTCCGGCGACTGCGCTCAGTCGGGTCGTGTCCCACTGTGTGGTGCTGCCGCGATCACGACGAAGAGTAGGTCACGCACACAATCAAGCGGCCGGACATTCGAGCTCGCCTGATGTGCCATCAGTCAGGGGCGATGGTCACGATAACCGGCGCGGAGGCCTGGCCTTGGCGAAAGGCGCGTCACCATGGGCGATAGCGCCGCAGGTGCTATCGCCTGGTGCGTCGGCTCCTCCGCCCGGTCCCGGCCACAAGCAGAGTGTCGGCGGCCGCTATGGCCGCGTGCACGCTCCGGGTTCCCATCATGACGCACAGCGTGTAAGTGACGTCCTCGAGCTCGCGTGCGCATTCCAGCTTCTCGCTTTCGGCGAGCGAGATCTGCAGGGACGCGTAACGGGTCAACAGCCCTCTGACGACCTTCGGATCTGGAACGAGTAGCACAGCCAGGCTCTCTCCTTCGATGAGTACCTCGTCCTGGGCGGGAGTCGCGCCCGCTGACTCGTCGCTTGACACTGTCTTGCACCTCCGGGGTTGTCGACCTGCACAGGCGAATGATCGTTTACCGCCGGGTGGTGGGTTGGTATGCCAACATCTCACGCTCGGCGGCGACAGCGTCCGTGTGTTCGAGGCTCATACCGCTGCCTCGAAGTGAAGACCGAATGCGTACAGCCTCTGTGACGGTTTCGCCGCCCAGACTCGTAACACAGACAGTGCCATCCCTTTGGGGGTGACCGTGCCACCCGTAACGAGCGCCACATCGCTGGGGCGCCATATGGCGCTATTCCACTCAGTGTCACAACAGCCGTGCAAGCTCTGTCGTGTGTAGTGCACGTGAGTGGTCCGTCGTCACCAGGACACAATCTGGGTCGCTGACGGCTGCGTCCTGCGAAGTGTGTGTAGGGGCTGCCGCCTGATCCGGGCGCTCGCCCCGGTGTTGGGGTGAGGGCTCGGAAACAAGAACGGCCACCGGCTGATCTTCGAGATGTCGAGCCACGAAGGAGATCAGCACGATGACCGCACCAGACAGTCTGTCCCTGCCCGCCCTCGCGGAGGACAACCTAGGCGCGGCGAGCCCCGATCTGCTGCGCGCGACGGTCATGACGCTTGCCGACGCACTCATGTCCGCGGAGGCCGACGCACTCTGCAACGCCGAGTACGGGGAGGTCAGCGAGAACAGAGTCAATCACCGCAACGGCTACCGCCCGCGCGAGTGGGACACCAGGGTCGGCATCGTGGAACTCGCCATCCCCAGGCCGTGCAGCGGGAGTTACTTCCCGCACTGGTTGTTGGAGAGGCGCCGCCGGGCCGAGCAGGCTCTCATCTCGGTGGTCGCGACTGCCTACCTGCTCGGTGCGAGTACGCGCCGGATGGAGAAGCTCGCCACGTCCCTCGGCGTGACCCAGGCCTGTCGGCTGGATCAGGCCTGGGTCGCGGGGGCAAGCGCCGTCTCCTGAAACGACCTGCTCCACAGGCCCTAGCTGTCGAAGTGCCAGGTCTCGGCGATGGGCCCGCACCTGGACGAGCAGGTGGCCGTGTTCCCCAACCGGCCCCTGGGCCAGGGGCCTTACGCGTTCGTCTGGTTGGACGCGCTGACCCGGCAGATGCGGCATGACTCCAGTCGGCAGGCGCAGGCCCGAGCCGGCTTGGACATCGACGGATTCCGGATCGACTGGAACGACCACGTGGTGCACCGCCCCCGCGGAAAGACATCGATCCACCGGTCATCGTGGCGAACCAAGCTCGGAGAGGAGGCGATCCATGTGGAGTTCTCCAAATCGGACTGCACACGGTGTCCTGCCCTGCCCCAGTGCACTCGCGCCACGCGGGAACCGCGTCAACTCATGCTGCACCAGCGGGGAGATCCACAAGGCCCTGCACCGCGTCCGCTCAGCCCGGGAGACAACTGAGCGGAAGGAACAGCACGCGATGCGCGCCGGTGCCGGCCGGTGGCCGCCTCTGGCTGTCCAGGGAGTGTGCGGTGACACTCGCCCCCGGCCTCGTACCGGCGATGCGGCGCTGTGCGGAGCGGATGTGGGTACGAGGGAGCGGCGGCCCAGCAGGACCACGGCCAAGCAGACGAACCATGCCGTACCAGTGAAGCGGCCGAAGGGGGTGAATGCGGTGGCGCCCTCAGGCATCAGAGAGAGTGTCTACAGTACGCAGCCTTGGGGGTAGACGTACCACCTTTAATATCAAACGATACCGTATCGAACGAGTCGATGGCTGATAATGTGCCATCATGAAACCTGGCCTCTCTATTTTCCTCGCGGAATCATCACCTCGCGTGGGGCCGAGGGCCCCCGGGAGCGCCTCGCCCTTCGCTCTCAGCTTGCTGCTGCGCCAGGCGCACTGGAGCGCGGCCGGGGTGATGGAGGAGGCGCTTCGGCCGCTCGGCATAGAGCTGCGGCATTTCGCCGTGCTGATCGTGTTGGTCGACCGCGGGCCCACGGTACAGCGGGACCTGGCGGCGGCGACGGGGTCGGACAAGGCGGGAATCATGCGGGTCGTGGACGACCTGGAACGCAAGGGGCTGGCCGTACGTAAGAGCGTTCCGGGGGACCGGCGGGTGCGGGCGGTGGAGATCACGCCTCAGGGGCTCGAGCTTTTCGACGCAGCCCATGCGGCGGCGGAGCCACTGGCGGAGCGTCTGGTTGCCGAACTGGGGCCCGGCGAGCCCGAGCGGCTGACGGATCTGCTGACCCGGTTCGCCCATCCCGCAGGCGGCCAGGTGTAAGAACTCCTAACAGAATACTGCAACTTGCCTTGGAATGTTGCCGTCTGATGGGGCGTTAGCCTGCACATGAGAAGGGTTGAGCAGCTGCCGTGGATCGTGTCGGATGAGCTGTGGGCGCGGATCGAGCCGTTGCTTCCGGTGGTGCCGCGCCGCGTGGATCACCCGGGGCGCAGGCGTCTGGACGACCGGAAGGTGCTGTCGGGCATCCTGTTCGTGCTCTATACGGGCATTCCGTGGGAGTTCCTGCCCCAGGAACTGGGCTTCGGCTCGGGGATGACCTGCTGGCGGCGTCTGCGTGACTGGAACGACGCGGGTGTCTGGCAGCGTCTGCACGAATCGCTGCTGGCCGAGCTGAACGCCGCCGGCGCCCTGGACTGGTCGAGGGCGGTGATCGACGGCTCCCACGTGCGGGCCATGAAGGGCGGCCCAAAACCGGACCGAGCCCGGTCGACCGTGCCCGAACAGGCTCTAAACACCATTTGATCACCGAAGCGCACGGTATCCCGCTGGCCGCATCGCTGACCGGCGGCAACCGCAACGACGTCACCCAGCTCATGCCGCTGATCGAGGCTGTTCCGCCGGTGCGCGGCCGACGCGGACGGCCCCGCCGACGTCCGAAGAAGCTCTACGCCGACCGGGGCTACGACCACGACAAGTACCGCAAGCAGGTCCGGGCGGTCGGGATCACCCCCGTCATCGCCCGCCGCGGCACCGAACACGGCTCAGGGTTGGGTGTCCACCGGTGGGTCGTCGAGCAGAGCTTCGCACTCCTCCACTGGTTCCGCCGGTTACGCATCCGCTGGGAGATACGCGACGACATCCACGAAGCCTTCCTCAGCCTGGCCTGCAGCATCATCTGCTGGCGACGACTGAGGAACCTCTCACTTTGTTAGGAGTTCTAAGTGCGCCCGCGCACCGGCCGTCCGCCGCGTGGGCGCACTTCGTACCGTCGCGGCGGGTGGCCAACGGTGAGCCGGAAACTCCTCCAGCTGCTCGGCGATGTCCTGGACATCACCGACGGTACCCAGGTCACCTGGGCGATGGACATGGCCGGCGGCGAGCGCGGCCTGCTGATCGCCCTCCTGGTCAACCACGGCCAGGAACTCGTCACATCCCCGGCATCGCGGTCAACCGAGCCACCGACAGCTACCGCGGCGCAGACAAGACCGACGCCCGGGACGCCCGCGCGAACGCCGACCGCACCCGCACCACCAACGGGCTGCGCGCCCTGCTGAACAGCATGTAGGGCATCCAGGACCCGGCCGCCCGCCTCCTGCTGCTGCTTTCCCCTGCTCAACGATCATGCTCTGCCGGACGAGGCAGCGGAGACGTTCAGCACCGCGCTTGTTGCGATTGGTGCCCCGCAGCACACCGCCCCCAGCACGGCACAGCACCTGCTCAACCACTCGGCGGGGGGCATGTGGCACGACCTCACATGGAGCTCGCCCCTCTGCGGCAGCTCGGGCTCTCCCAGCTCCATTGGAAGGGGAGTTCTGGCGCATGGTGTGATCGCGGCGTCACAAGAGTGCTGGACAGGCCTCTTCCCGGGTCTTGAGTCGCCGATTTTCAGCAAGTTGATCAATGCGTTGCGGAAAGAGGGTGCGGATCGGGTGCGGAGGGGCCGGCCGTGGAGTCTGCCGCTGGGGGACCGGGTACTGCTGGTGGCCGTGTACTGGCGGACAGACCTGACGCTTCGGCAGCTCGGTCCGCTGTTCAGGATCTCCAAGTCGGCGGCCGGCCGCATCATCGACCACCCCGTGCCGCGTCCCGCAGTCCACCACCGTGAACGCGGCCAGACCGACAATGCCAACCCCGAAGCCGCGATCCACATCACCTCGATCAACAACCTTGCCAAGCCCATAAGGACGAGACCACGCCCACCTGGCGAGGAGCCGGAGCTTATGAGGAAATAAAGGGCATTGCACCTACATCAAACGTTCCCTTAGGGCAGCCTGACCGTAGGTGAAGGTGCCCGGTCGGGCAGGATGGGCGACATGAAGTGGGACTTTGACGGTCACGACAACCCCTCGCTCCCTGGCGGGAGCGCCGCTCGACAACCCGTTGTCCACATTCCTCACGAGCGGGTCCAGTTCGCCCGGATGCGTACCTCGCAGGACCGGGTCGCCGACGCGATCACCTCGTTCGCGGGGACGATGCTGTTTGTCTACCTCCACACTGTCTGGTTCACGGTGTGGATCGCACTGAACGAGGGCCTGCTCGGGAAGGCAGGGATCTTCGACCCGTATCCCTTCGGGCTGCTCACCATGATCGTCAGCCTGGAGGCGATCTTCCTGTCCACGTTCGTCATGGTCAGCCAGAACCGCCAGGCGGCGCGGGAAAACGTGCGGGCCGATCTGGACTTCGAGACAAACCTGCGCTCCGAAGTGTGGTCGATCCACATAGGGAAGGCGCTGGGACTCGACTCGCAACAGATCGAGCAGCATGTCCAGGAGGTCATCGCGCAGAGCAAAGCGGGTATCGACGGTACGCCACGCGCGACACCGGTCGACCCCCGGAATCTCTGATCTCCTCGCCCGGCAGAGCGTGGGCAGCTCCCTCGTAGAGCCAGACCGCTGTGGCTCTACGAGGGAGCTGCCTATCCGTCAGGTCGCAGACGCACACGAATCCGGGTGGGAAACGCCTGGAGGGCTGAGCAGGGGCATGGATGGTCACTCCATAGAGTCCAGGTCCCTGTCATGTCACAGATCCATTGGCTCCTGTCTGTTGTTACGAACCGGAGACGGCAGCATGTGAATCGAGGGTGGGTCCCGCGCCGATGCTTGGTCCAGCTGTAACTGCCATGGCTGGCACGACATCGAGGGCTGAAGCTCGGCGTCTGGGAGCGGGAGTCCAACTCGGCTTCACCCAACTCCGGAGAGTCCGGTGCCCCCATCAGACCCGGAGCGCTTCAGGGCGCGGCAACCGGCCAGGGGTGTGCGCCCCGGGCAGATATCCACGTGCTCATCAGCCTTGATCCACTACACCACGAGCGCGGACACCACTCTGTTGTGACAGCGTTCGACGCCGGGTTTGCCACGGTGTGATGCGTTCTCGATGCTGCGGGCTCTCGGCACGCGGCAGGGTGGTCTCGGGACTCTCCGTGCGAGGCGGAAGCCTCGCGGCGTGTCACAGATGCGGGTCCTGATTTGTCTTCCCTGCGAAGTAACGACGTGGTGCGCGGTAGCTGAAACCCCGGTCTGAGCATGCGAACGGCCGTGCGGGACGATCATGATTGTGACGTCAAGAGGGGCCCGCACGGCCTTGAGCCATCGTATCTGCACCGGGATCCCGCGCCGTCGCCTGGGCAAGCTGGTCGCGGAGTTGGCCGGGCCGTGGGTGGCCGGGCAGGAGTCCCAGCTGCGTGAACGCCGGGGCCATGACCGGCAGCGCGCCGCCGGAGCGGGTCCCGACCACCAACTCGTCTTCACCGACCGGGTCGTCGCCACCCTGGTCATCCTGCGCTTCCAGCTTCCGCATGCCGTCCTCGCCCTGTTCTACGAGGTGGACCGCTCCACGATCACCCGCGCGGTCCACGAGATCCGCCCCCTGCTCGCCGCCCGCGGCTTCGCCGTCCCTGGAAGTCCCGACCTGCGCCTTCGCACCCTGGCCGATGTCTTCGCCTACGCCGCCTCCCACGGAGTGGAACTGCGGATCGACGCCACCGAGGTCCGGGTCCGACGTCCACGGGCGAACAAGCCCGGACGCCGGGCATTCATCTCCGGGAAGATGCGGCAGAACACCAAGAAGGCCACCGTCGTCACCGACGAGAAGGGCCGGACCCTGTGGGCGGGTGCCTTCCGGCCCGGCCGCCAGCACGACCAGACCGCGCTGAAGACCGAGGGCATCTGCGACCTGTTCGAGAGGTTCCCCCAGGTCAAGGCCAAGGTCGACGCCGGCTACCGGGGACTGGCCAAGCAGTTCCCCGCCCAGGTCCAAGCGCCGCCGCTGAAGCCGAAGAAGGATGCCCCGCCCGAGGACCTGGCGGCCTGGGAGGAAGCGCGCAAGCAGCAGTCCTCCGAGCGGATCTGCGTCGAGCACGCCAACGCCGAGCACAAGCAGTGGCGGCCCCTGCAACGCTGGATCGGACGCCGCGAGTACTTCGACCAGACCTACCAGGCCATCGCCGGCCTGGTCTCCGACCGCGCGGCCATGCGGTAATCAACCACCAGCCAACCCGCCAGGCCAACACGGCCCGACCTCAATCGCGCACCCCGTCGTAAGGGCTCGCAGAGAATCAACATGCGTGTTTGATGTTGTCCGGGGATTCGGTGCCGTAGGCGTCGAGGTAGGCGGCCACGTCTGCGGGGGTGGTGAATCGTGCTGTGGAGCGGGGGACGGTGTATTCGTGCTGGTCCAGGAGGGGTTGGGTCTCCTGGATTGTGCGGGTGATGGTTTGCGAGCTGGTCTCGAAGAGTGCGCCGAGGAGGGCGTGGGTGAAGCAGCCGCGCTGATAGAGGACGGTGGCCAGGATCCGGTCGGGGTCAGTGAACGCCTGCCTGGGGCCCGCCCCGGGGGCCCGCTGTCGTTCGTGGCCGCGTCGGTGACGGCGCTGGTGTTCCCGCTGGGCGGCCTGGATTGGCGCCAACCTGCTGATCAGGGCGTCCAGTTGTGCGCGGGTGAGGCCGGTGAGTTCCGGGTCGGTGAGCCGGGCGTGCTGGCGGGCACCCCATTGCCGCGGTTCCGCTCCGTGTGGAGTGCCGGTGGTTGTGGGGCCGCGCTGCTGGGCGTCGAGCGTGTAGTTCCAGTCGCCGTGGAAGCGGTGGCGGGTCATCGCCAGCGCGTCGACCTGGGCGTCGTCGACTTTCACTCCGGTGGGGTAGGCGCCGGTGTCGAGTTCGGCGCGGACCGTCAGTCCGGTGCGGGTGGTGGTCGCCGCAATGGACTGCAGAATGACTTCATGGCTGGTCAGGGGCCTGCCGCGCCAGTTCATGGAGATGTGGGAGAACAGCCGGTGCTCAATCCGATTCCACTTCGACGTGCCCGGAGGTAGGTGACAGACGGTGATTTCAAGGCCAGTCTCGGCGGCCAGGGCGGCAAGTTCGGTCTTCCACGCCCGGGTGCGGTAGCCGTTGGAGCCTCCGGCGTCGGCGGTGATGAGCAGACGCCGGGCGTGAGGGTAGTCGCCCTGTCCGGCCCCGCGCCACCAGCGGCGGATCGAGGCGACCGCGAAAGCGGCGGTGTCGTGGTCGGTGCCGACACTGACCCAGCCGGAGTTCCCGGCGATGTCGTAAATCCCGTACGGGATCGCCTTGCCGGGCCCCTCCCGGTCCAGGAAGTCATGCGTCTTGACCTTCACTGGATCGCCCGTGGGCTGCCACTCACGCCCCGCGTTCTTGTACTCGCCGACCATCTCCTTCTTCTTGCTGTCCACGCTGACCACCGGGTCCCCGGCGCCGATGTGGTCCTTGGCCTGCTCGTTGATGTAGTGGAACTGGGCATCCCGGTCCGGGTGCTGCTTGCCCTCCAGGGTCTTGGAGTTGGCCTGCAGGCTGAAGCCCTCCTCCCGCAGCAGGTCACCGACCGTGTCGGCGCTGACCCTGTGCCCCTGGCGGGTCAGCTCGGCGGCCAGGTTCCGGGTCGACTTGGTCGTCCACCGCAGCGGCGACATCGGGTCCCCGCGCATGTCCGGCTCGACCAGGGCCAGCAGCGCGGGCCGCAGCCCCGCATCAAGGTCAGCGGCCTTCTTCCGGCCGCCACCGGGCCGGCGGACCCGCCCCAGCGGCTCTACTCCCGCCTCCAGCTCATCCACCCCCTTCCGGACCGTCGTCTCGCTGGCGTCGGCTGCCCGAGCAACGGCCCGGATCCCACCGTGGCCCAGGAGACGGGCCTCGGCTCCCATCAGCAGACGCTGCTGCCGCTCGTCCAGGTGAGGGAACAACACCTCAAACTTCACCGCGAGTTGAACACGAATCTCATCGGGGATGCGCATACCACGCCAACGAACCGAATCACGGGAGGCAACATGTTGATTCTCTGCGAGCCCTAAGTTATGTGAGCCTGGAATCGACGAACACAGTCACCATGAACGAGAGGTCGGTATACCGGCCCAGGGGGCGGCGGCCGACGCCAGTCGTCCGTTCCGGGCAAGCCCATGGAGGTGTAGCAAAGTGCACGAGATGGACTCAGCGGACGGGTTCGGACCCAAGATGCTGGCGGACGTCAAGCCGCCGTTCATTCCCGAGGGTGCTTCGGGGATGACCGTCCTCGTCGAGTGGGCCCCCGGTGACCCGGGGACGCCTCCGCATCGCCACTCGGGGCCGTGTTTCGGCTACGTGATCGAGGGCGAGCTTCGGTGGGAGCTCGAGGGTGAGCCGGAGCGCGTGCTCAAGGCCGGTGAGACATTCTGGGAGCCGGGCGGTGACGTGATCCATTACCAGAACGGCAATGCCCTGTCGGACGCGCCGGCCAAGTACATCGTGTTCATGATGTGCGCGCCGGGCCAGCCGATGCTCACGATGGTCGACGAGGAAGAGCTGGAGAAGCGGGCCCACCTGCGCGCCCCGCGGCCCTCCGCAGGCTGACCGGAAAACTCAACGGTCAGATGGGGATGGCGAGATAGCCCCTCGATGGTGACGGTCGGGGGCTGGTGTGGGGCGGTGGGGTCGTGGGATGTCAGGCGGCTGCCGGGGTGAGGGTGACGTCGTGGCCGAGGGCCTTGAGCTGGCGGACGAGGTCGCGGCTCTTGCGGGCCGGGTCGAGGTTGCGGGTGTGGAAGTCGGGGCCGAGGTCTCGGTAGCGGGCGGTCGGGTCGTTCATGAGGTGCCAGACGGCGACCAGGATGGAGCGGGCGACGGCGACCAGGGCTTTCATGTGGCCGCGGCGTTTGACGATGCGGCGGTAGCGGGCGCCGAGGAAGGTGTCGGTGCGGGCGGCGGAGATTGCTGCTTCGCCGAGGGCGCCGCGGAGCCAGGGGTTGCCTTTGCCGGTGGGGCCGGAGGTGTTCTTGTTTCCGGACTGGAGGGTGCGTGGGGAGAGTTTCGCCCAGGACACGAGATGGCCGGCGGTGGGGAAGACCGTCATGTCCAGGCCGGTCTCGGCGAGGATGACCTGCGCGGTGCTGGGGCCGACGCCGGGGATCTCGTCGAGGCGTTCGGTGTCGGTGATCGGTATGAGGGTGCCCTGTCCGGGGCCTTCGTCGTCCTCGGTGGTGGACAGCTCGGCCAGACGCAGGGTGATCCGGGCGGTGAGCTTGTCGATCTGCACGGTGAGGTAGTCGACGGTGTCCAGCAGCATCCGGCACATGAAGGCGTGGTGTTCTTCGAACCGGCCGGTCAGGGCCTCGGCCAGGGTGCTGTGGCTGGCCTTGATGGTGCCGTGGGCCAGGTCCGCCAACGCCTTGGGGCTGCGTTCGCCCGCGATCAGTGCCTCCAGCATGGCCCGGCCGGAGACGCCGAAGATGTCGGCGATCACGGTGGACAGCTTGATCTGGGCGTCCTCGAGGAGTTTCTCGGTGCGCTGCTTGTGGCGGGTGCGCTCGTGGGTCATGACGGCCCGGGCCCGGGTCAGATCGCGCAGTTCACGGACCGGCTTCGGGGGTACGAACGAGGGCCGGAGCATGCCGCGTTCGGTGAGCTTGGCCAGCCAGACCGCGTCCAGGCGGTCGGTTTTGGGCCGGCCCGGGACGTTCTTGACGTCACGGGCGTTGACCAGCCAGCACTCCAGACCACGCGATTCCAGCAGAAAGAAGTACGGCTTCCAGTAGGTCGACGTCGCCTCCATCACCACCCGGGTGACGCCCTGGCAGACCAGGTGGTCGGCCAGGTCCAGGATCGCGCCGCTGGTCGCGACGGTGTTGAAGACCCGCTGCACGCGCTTGCCGGGCTTGTCCTCGTGCGGCACCCGCACACAGACCATGCCCGACGCCTTGGCGATATCGATCGCCGCGACACGGGCCACGAGCTCCTCGGCCTGCTCGATCTCCTCGACGCCACCGTCGTCGGTGTCCGCCATGCACAACTCCCTGGTATCGATCCGTACGGGCCGACGCCTGCCCAGGGGGCCGCGGGGGGAGCGAAAATCTGACCGGCGTGCTCGATGGCAACAGTGCGTGGCCCCTCTGCGGCCCCGGCACCAGACTGACCTACGGGCTCAACGTCCCAACGAGCTACCGGCGTCGGCGGGCAGGCGCCGCAGCCATGTTTTCACGCCGGCAAGGCGCACCCGAAGGGAACAGGGGGACTGACCTGCGAAGTTCGATACGGGGAGGCGGAGCCCGGAACCCAGATCAGGGTCCCGGGCTCCGTCGTGTGGCTGTTGAGCCGGAGACCAGCTCCGCCGGCCACACGGCTGGATGGCTTTGCGCGGCTCGCCGTGCGGCGCCGGAGCCGACGCGCTTGCTGCCTAGGTCGCTTACACCACTTGGCGGGACGCCATCCGGCACGATGACGTGTCCCGGCGCTCGCACAGCAGTCCGCATCGGCCAGCAGCCGAAATCGAAGTCCTGGTCTGTGAGTTGCGCAGGGCTCACCCGCGCTGGGGCGCCCGGAGGATCTCCTACGGGATAGAGGTCCGGGGCGTGACGCCGGTGCCGTCCAAAGCCATCGGCCACCCGCTACTCACCCGTAACAGCTTGATCGTTTTGCAGGAACAGCGGCACGCCCGCAAGTACAAGCGATGGCAACGTGCGGCGCCGATGCACCGGTGGCAACTGGACCTGGTCGGCGGGATCTACCTCGCTGACGGGCGCGAGAGCAAGATGCTGACCGGCATCGACGACCACTCCCGGTTCCTGGTCGTAGCAGCGGTACTCGCCGTCCCCTCCGCTTCACCAAGCCGATTCGCGCCGAAGTGCTCTTCGAACGCATCCGCCGTGAGAACGGCATCACCGGACGACGGATCAAGCCGTGCTCGCCCACCAAGATCGGCAAGATCTAGTGTTTCCATCGCGCCCTGCGCCGCGAACGCCAGGACTGCTGCGGGTCGTTCGCTGATCTACCGGCCGCCCAGGGCGCCATCGACGCCTGGGTTCATGCCCATAATGACGAGTGCGCCCAAGGCCCTGGACATGGCCACCCCCTCCAGCCTGTTCCGACCCAAGCCGCCTCGGGCCGTGGCCCCCGGCTCCTCGCTCACGTCGCCCGCAGTCCCGCAGGTGGGCCCGATCACTCCGGCCGAGCAGGTCCCGATGACCCGCGCCCCATATCCACCTCATGGGCAACCGTCCCCGCCTACTCAGCATCGGCGACGAGGACTTCGTCGTCCAGACGGCCACGACCGCCCACGTTCTGGTTTCCGCCGACCCCGGGCAGCAGGAGATCCGGCTCATCGACATGGACAATCTCGATCTCGTATCGGCAGTCGAATCCGCGCCGGTGCATACCCCGGTGTACGGGGCACCGGAGATCGTGGCGGGCGCAGCGGGGCCACCACGCCGGCTGACGCGCACGCACTCGGCGTGCTGATCTTTCGAGACCCTTAGCGATCCACCGGTTTCGAGGCGATGAGGTACTGGACTCCCACCCCGCCTATCAACAGGAGCACGCAGACTGTTTTCGACTGCTCTGGATCGATCACCCCACCGACCGCACCAACGAGTGCACTCTGGGCATCACATCCCCACATGAACTGCTGGCCGGTCAGCTGTGGGACCTGGCCGGCCAGGGAAGTCAGGCAACCGTACCCGTCGACGGCCACACCTGAACCCTCCACTTCGGGAAGCGAGGCCGGCATCTATCGTCGGCCCACAGGCCAACTCGACCTGGTCACCGACTCCGCCACATTCGAAAGACCTTGTCATGCGCTGATGCCGAAGAGGTTCGTTGAGTAGTTGACGACGAACGGGTAGGGCGGCATAACTGGCCGCCCCACCCGTGGAGTGCGTCGGTCAGCTGACCGTTCGCGCCGCTTCCTCGATGATGCGGGTGACGGTGCCCGGGTGGGACACGGTCACCGCGTGGGAGGACTTGACCTCCGTAGTGTGGGCGTTGGCGCGCTTGGCCATGTAACTCTGAAGCTTCCAGGGGATTATCTGGTCATTGGTGGCCACCAGGTCCCAGGACGGGATGGTCTTCCAGGCAGGCTCGGAAGCACCTTCATTGAGAGCGGTGCCGGTCGCGGGACGCTGGGTGACCGCCATGGTGTCAGCGATGCTCGCAGGGACATCGGCGGCGAACTGGCGGTGGAACTTGGACTGGTCGATGTAGAGGTCTACATCCTGGGAGCCGTCAGGCTTGGTGATCGGGACCGGGCGCAGAGCCTCGCCGATCGTGCTGCCGAACTTGCTTGCCAGTTCATTGGCGCTCTCGCCCTTGTCGGGGAGGAAGGCGGAGGCGTACACCAGCGCCTTGACGTTGGCGGAGCCGTAGGCGGCGTCGCTGATCACCGCTCCGCCGTAGGAGTGTCCGACAAGAACCACCGGCCCGTCGATGCTGGCCAGGGCCTCCTTGACGTAGGCGGCGTCGCCGCTCAGCGAGCGCAGCGGATTCGCCACGGCGACCACCGGGTAGCCGTCCTCCTTCAGCCTCTTGATGACGCCGTTCCAGCTGGAGGCGTCGGCGAACGCGCCGTGGACGAGTACCACGGTGGGTTTGTGCTCCTGCGAGGAAGTGGTCTTCGCGGCGCTCGCCGGACCGACCGACGTAGCGAAAAGGGCGGCGGCGACCGTTGCCGTGGCCATGAGGGTCAGAGGGATGCGAATACGCCGGTAACGCGAATGACGGTGCATGAGAAAGAAGCCCTTTCGAGGGAGAGGTTTCAGCCACGTCCGGACAGATGGACATGGCCGCGGTTGCGGCAGGACGTTGCCGCAAGCCATGGGGACAGACCGTGGGGGGGGGCAAGCGGGAAGATGTCCGGGGCTTGCCAGGAACCGGCTACGGCCGAGCATCGGCTCGACTCGGTGAATCGATCGGATTCCCATGCGCGCCTTGGCAGGGTGCCGAGCCACCGTACTGATCGGTTTGCCCACGGTGCTCATCGTGTCTGCGCGGTCTATGAACAGTGGATGAAACAAGACCACTGTTCTATAAGCCTGTTGGATCCGCGCGCACGAGCGGGGGAGGGACAGGTCGGACAGTCAGAACTGGACCGGATCGGCTTCGTCAGCGGGCCACTCGGCCAGCAGCCAACACTTGCAGAGGATGATTGCCACATCCGTGGAAAGGCCACGGTGGTGCGCCGCGATGACACCGTATCGCTGAGTGAGCAGACAGCGGCTTCTCTAGGCCAGGCGTGGGACCTGTCGTCACATACTCGTCTGCCGGGCGACGCCCGGCATGTACTCTCGCCGTACGGGGCGAAAGTCCGAGTGCGTCCAGTATGAGGACTTCCGCCCGGCGCGCCGATGGGACGCACCAGAGGCTGCCCGGGCCGCCCTTCGGGCGGACGACGGCATCCGATGCCCGGGAAGCCGGTACGACATGGCCGGGCTTCTTGCTGGCGGGCATGGGTACCGAACTGCCGCGTCTGGCGCGGTGTAGCCAGACCGAATGAGGTCGCCGTCCGGGTACATCCTTGAAACCGCACCTGGCGACTGGACGACTGAGTGTTTGCAGCAAGAGAGCAGGCACAAGGGCGACGAGGAGCCCGTTGGTAACGGTGGGACGGCGATGGCTGAGTGCATGCGGTGACTGGGCCGCGACATGCGCAATTCGACCAGAGATGGCGTGTCTACGGCCTGCCCCAGCCGACCAATGGTGATCCGGGGCGGCGGGGCGGCGAAGCCATGGTTGAGTGGGACCGGTTGACGCCGGTGGTCCGTCTCCCGCTGCAGGTCGGGGTGGCGCGGAGACGGACCGTATGCGTCCGGGATGGCGGCCGGTCAGCCGAACTGGCCGGGCTGGTAGTCCCCGGCGGGCTGCTGGTTGATGACGTTGATGCGGTTGTAGGCGTTGATGACGGCGATGAGGGAGATCAGCGCGACCAGCTGCTCCTCGTCGAAGTGTTTGGCGGCGTTCGCCCAGACCGCGTCCGTGACACCACCGGCTGCGTCGGCGATGCGGGTGCCCTGCTCGGTCAGTTCCAGCGCGGCGCGCTCGGCCTCGGTGAAGACCGTGGCCTCACGCCAGGCCGCGACCAGGTTGAGGCGCTGCGGGGTCTCGCCCGCCACGGTGGCGTCCTTGGTGTGCATGTCGGTGCAGAAGCCGCAGCCGTTGATCTGGCTCGCGCGGATCTTCACCAGTTCCTGGACAACGGCTGGCAGCGTTGAGTCCGAAACCGCCTTGCCGGCCGAGTTGATGTGCTTCAGCACCTTGCCGGCGAGGGGGTTGCCGAAGTAGTTGAGACGCGATTCCACGATGATCTCCTAGCCATGTTGGGGGTACGCACTACTGACCGGGATAGCGGACGAAGTGTGACAGGAAGCCGGGCCCGGTGTGCGGCTGTGCGTCTTATCAGCCGTGTCATCGGTCGCCCGTTGTCTTCGCCCCGAGGGCGGCGGCCTGCGTTGCGGACCGGTAGAGCCAATTCGGCAACGCCCCGGCGCCCGGACTGGGCGACGGACCTCGGTACGACCGGACATGTGCCTCCTGTGCGGCGGCCAGAATCTCACGCCGTCGGACTGACTGCCCGTCACAACCGCTGTCGGGTACGCGCACACCCGACGGACCGAGCCACCGACCCTGCCCCATCAGGGGAAGCGCACCCAACAGTCAAATACTGGCCGGCCGCAGGTGCGCGGGTATCGGCGGGTGTGGGCTTCGTTGACGGTCCGCTGGCCGTGCGTGGTGACGGCTGATCCGTCGGCGGCGGCTTTACGCCGCGCGACGAGGGCTCGGGCCGAAGCCATTGGCGTTGCTGTTCGACCCGCGGTGCGGGGTCGGGTTCACCGTGCCTGAGTACGACGTTGACGAGCTCACTCCCCGGATCGGACTGGCTGCCCGCCCACGGCGCCGACGGCGAATCACTGCCCGGGGTGGGGCTCAGGGGCGCCGACTTGTTCACCCTCACGGTGTCACAGACCGGGTGGCCTCCCGGTCGTTGTTGGGGAACCGATCCGATTCGGTGCCGTGGGGAGAAAGGCGGATCATGAGGGTTACTTGTCGGCGGAGATCAGTCTCGTTGGGACATTTCGGCTTCAACCGGACCGACTTGGCGAGTCGTCGTGGCCGTGAGAGGCGTCGAACCATGACGGGCGACAAGGAGACGCGTCCGCTGTCACCGATCGAGCCGCCCGGGGACCCGACGTCGACGGCCTTGCGCACCCTGCCTCGTCCCGTTGCCGTGGTGGTGGGCGCCGGTGGCGTGCTCGGAGCGGCGCATGTTGGTGTCGGGTACGCGCTGGAGCAGCGCGGATTCGTCCCGGACATGATCATCGGAACCTCGGTGGGCGCCCTCATCGGGGCGATCGGGGCCACCCACCCCGACGGGGCCGCGCCGTGGCTGGACCACGTGTGGACCCAGTTGCGTCGTCGTGAGGTGTTTTCGCTCGGCCACCTGTCCTCACGGGGCAGCCTCTTCACCGATCGCGGCTTGCGTCGGCTGATCGCCCGGGCTGGACTGCCGTCGCGGATCGAGCAGTTGGCGGTCCCGTTCACCGCGGTGGCCATGGACCTGGGCACCGGTGCTCCGGCGCTGCTCGACCACGGAGACCTCGAGTCCGCGCTGCTGGCCAGCGCAGCCATTCCCGGGATGCTGCCCCCGGTGGAGCGTGAGGGCCGGACGCTCGTCGACGGCGGGGTGATCGCCTATGTCCCGGTACTGGCGGCCCTCCAGGCCGGAGCGGCCAGCGTGGTGGTGCTGTCGACCGGGCCGGAGAGCTCGCCATTGCGCCCAACCATCCCGCGCCGACGTGCCAGTGCGATCGCCGCCAGGGCCGGGCTGCTGTTGATGCACCATCAGATCGAGCGTGATCTGCACGAGGTGTCCCAGCATATTCCGACCGTCGTGCTGCCGACCGGCATCGAGAACTGGCCGGCCCCGTGGGACTTCGGCGATTCCCAGCGGCTGATCACCACCGCGTCCCTCGCGGCGGGGCACTTTCTCGACGGGCTGCGCATCAGTGGGCCGGGCCTGTATCGGGTCGACGATCCACCGGCGACACCGGCGGCCCCGGACAAGGCACGGACTACTTCCGTATCGGGGGTCGGCCGGTGAGCAGCATCGCGTTCCTCAACATCGCCATGCACGGGCACGTCAATCCGACGCTGCCGGTCATAGCCGAGCTTGTTCGGCGTGGCCACTCCGTCACGTATTACACCTCGCCCGCGTTCTCGGAGGAGATCGAGGCCACCGGTGCGACCGTGTGCCTCTACCCCGGGGGTGACCAACCGCTCCCCGATCCGCCGATGCCGCTCACGATGCTGGACGGACTTGCGGGCACCGCCGTGGGTCTGCTGCCTGCCGTGCTTTCCGATCTGCGTCGCGTCCGGCCCGACCTGATCGTCCACGGCGCCGCCTGCCCCTGGGGCGCAGTCGCCGCCCGCGAACTCGAGGTACCGGCAGTAGCGTTGTTCACCACGTTTGCGTTCAACAGGCATGTGCCCAGCCTCAGCCGCGTCTCGCGGGAACTGCTGGCCGCGGCGGCGACCCGGCCCCGCAATGTCCAGAGCTACGTGCGGTCGCGGTGGGAGCTGTACCGCCGCTACAACACCCGCGGGTTGCCCCTGGTCGACTTGACCAACGTACGCCAGCCGCTCAACCTGGTCTTCACCTCGCGCGCGTTCCAAGTCGGCGTCGACACCTTCGACCAGTCGTACCAGTTCGTCGGCCCAAGCCTTGGCGCCCGTCCACTCGACGCGTCGTTCCCGACCGATCGACTGCAAGCCCCGGTGCTGTACGCCTCGCTGGGCACGGTGTTCAACGCCCACCCGCGGCTACTGCGCAGCTTCGCCACCGCGCTCGCCCCGCTGGGCGGTACCGTGGTCGTCGCCACCGGGCAGACCGATCCCGCGGCCCTGGGGCCGTTGCCGGCCAACGTGCTCGCCCGCCGCTTCGTGCCGCAACCGGAGGTGCTGGCCCGTGCCGCGCTGTTCGTCACCCATGGTGGGATGAACAGCGTCAACGAGGCCATGCACGCCGGGGTGCCGATGCTGGTGGTCCCGCAGGGCGCAGATCAACCGCTGGTGGCCCGGCGGGTTGTCGAGCTCGGCGCCGGCCTGTCGATCCGTACCGAGGACGCCGCCCCGGGACCCGTGAACGTCCTGGCCCGACGCCTGCTCGAAGAACCGGGCTTCCGGGACGCGGCTGCCACCTTGCAGGTCGCCCAGCGCGAGGCCGGCGGCTATATGCGCGCCGCCGACGAACTCGAGCGCTACCTGCTCCGGGTCGGCCGGGTCGGCCGACCGACACCGTCGGATTCCCACAGGAGCGCTGACTGATGTCGTCCGCTGTTGTCGTCCTGGTGCTGCTCGCCGGGCTGTCTGAATCCGCCGGACGGATCCTGCCCATGGTAGCCACCCGGTACAGCGCGTCTCGGCCCATTGTGGCCGTCGGGCTACTGCTGACCGGTGCCATGGTCGAGGCCGCTGTGATCGCGCTGTGGCCACGGACCGCATCGGCCGTTGCCGAGCTGGCGCTGTCCGCTCCATCGTCACCCGCCGAGCTGACCTGGACACCCGGCCTGGTGGCCCCGCTGGTTCTCGCCGCTGTCATCGCATTCCCGATGCTCGGGCCCCTGTTGCACCTGCTGCTCATCGTGGGGGTCGGAGCCGGCCTCGTCGCCCCACTGTCCGAGATGACGGATCTGGGCTGGTGGGCTGCCGCGGGCTGCGTGGCCGTAGCAGGAGTCGGGCTTGCCGGTATCGTCGAAGTTGTTCGGAACCTGCTCGTGAAGATCAGTGCCAGCGGGGCGCGGGAGCTGCTGACGTGACCTGGTTCCTGCTCATTGTCCTGGTGCTCGGTCCGGTCCTGCTCGCCGAAGCTCTGCTGGCCCGTTACGAGGTGCTTGCCTACAGCGCCGGCTGGCGGGCTCCTACCACCGAGCTTCCGGAGGGCGTGCCCTACGCCCGGGGTGCCGACCCTGACAGTCCTCCGGATGCCTACCTGGTCTACCTGGACGGCATTGGGAAACGCCGCGTCCGCGACACCCGGGACGGCGGCCAGCTGGTCAAGGCCGTGATCGCCGGGGCGCCGGAGCTGCGGGTACTGGGTCAGGTGCAGCCCTACTCGCCGCTGGCCGACCCGCTTGCTGATCGGCCGGTGTGGGCGCGACTGCGTCGCCGCATCGGGCTGCTGTTGTTCCTGCACAATGTCATGCAGATCTTCGTCGCAGCCGACCACCGGTACCGCCCCTTGTACAACCGGGCCGTCGGCTCCCAGATCGCCACTCAGCTCCGGCTCGCCGGCTACGAGGCCGACAGCGGTATCCCCGTGGTGCTGCTCAGCTACAGCGGCGGCGCCCAGGTCGCCACCGGCGCGGTCGAGGAACTGCACACCCAGCTACGCTGCCCCCTCCTGCTGATCACCCTCGGTGGGTTCCACAACGGCGCCAACGACCTCACCCATGCCGAGCACGTGCATCGACTCACCAGCGCGAGCGACCGAATTGAGCGGATCGGGACCTGGATCTTCCCTCAGCGCTGGCGGCTGTTGCGCGGTAGTGGATGGAACCGGGCTCGCCGCGCCGGGAAGATCACCGTGCATCGGCTCGACCCGGCCACCCACCTCGGGACGCGCAGCTACATCAGCCCGACGCCTCAGCCGCCCGACGGCCGTAGTTACCTCGACCGCACCACCGACACTGTGATCGCGCTCATCCGTGCCTACCACAACGCGACCGTGGCGACGGACGACCCGTCGCCATGAGGCCCGACCAGAGCGCGCAGCCCAGGGTTCGGAACGCTTGGCGCGAAGTCGACCTTGCCGGGCGTCTCCGCCGCGGCGTCGCCGACGCAGGATCCCCGGTTTCGCTGACCGGGGATCCACTGCTCTACAGACCACGGTGCCACAGCGGTTCTCCCCGCCCTGTTTGGTCCGCTGGCGGCCACCCCGTGCTGCGAGGGCCGGCAAGCCCGCCGACGGAGTGGCCAACGGCGCATGGGGTCGGCGGGGTGTTCGGCGGCAGGCTTCATCGCGTCGTGAGGAATCCGCGACCCAGTGGCGAGTAGGGAACGAATCCGACTCGTTCCCTACCGCCATCCCCAACTCTTGTGGAAGGGGCGGACCTTGGGATGCCCGGTCAATGAGCAGGACGAGGAGCGTTCCCTGCGGTGCTACCCGATCGGTGTGTAACCGCGCACGGCCCAAAGTCTCTCTTCCGCCAAACCACATGTCGTGCTGATCGATGACGGGTGCGACGACGCGTTGGGGTACCACGAGGTGCTCCCTGTCCTGGGCCCGCTCGCTGCGGGCGGGCCAGGACGGAAAGCGGCTGGTCAGATGTGGGTTTCCGCCTGGATGGCGGCAGCACGGTCGACGTCGAGTTCAGCGACGAGGCCGCGTAGGACGGGGCCGTACTCGGGATGAGCGAGGGCGAACGCCATTTGCGCGACTAGGTAGTCGGCCGGGTTACCGGTGTCGTACCAGCGGCCCTGGATGACCTGCCCGTATACCGCGCGGGTGGAGGCGTATGCGTTGATGGCGTCGGTCAGGTAGACCTCGCCGGTCTTGTGCTCGTACCAGCGGCGCGTCTGCTCGCGCAGTTCGTCGATGATGCCGGGGGTGACAACGTAGCCGCCGATGGCCGCGTATGACGACGGGGCGGCTGTGGGCTCGGGCTTTTCGACCAGGCCGGTGATGCGCAGTTGGCCGTCTCCGAGGTCTTCTTTGACTATGGGCACGCCATAGCGCTGGGAGTGGGTGGGGTCCATCGGCATGAGGGCCAGCACCGGGCAGCCGGTCTGCTCATACGCGCGGATCAGCTGCTGAGCGCGGGGGACCTCGGCCACGAAGACGTCGTCGGGCCACAGAACCAGCACCGGCTCGTCGCCGAAGGCACGGGCAGCGTTCAGCACCGGGGTGCCATTGCCGTACGGGCCGTACTGGTCGAGGTAGGTGATGTGGCCCTGGCGGGCGAGCTCGGTGACCTCCTCAACCGCGTCCGCGTAGGCTGTCTTGCCGTCTGCGCGAAGTTGTTCGACGAGGGCCGGGTTGGGGCGAAAGTGGTCCTGGATGAGGCTCTTGCCGCCGGAGACGACGATGGTGATGTCGGTGATGCCGGAGTCGACCAGCTCGCGCACCGTGTGCTCGATGACCGGCTTGTCGCCGACCGGGAGCATCTCCTTCGGTGTCGCCTTCGTCAGGGGCAGCAGACGGGAGCCGAGTCCGGCGGCGGGGATCACGGCCCTTCGAATCGTCGGGGACATCACGTCTCTCTCGGTTGAGCGGCACACCGTACCGACCGGCACGGCACATGCCGACGCTATCAATGCCCGCCGCGGCCCCTGCGATCGCCCGTTTCACCGACCGCCGCGGGAATGACCGGCACTGGAATGTATCGCGGTACTTCGGCACCGCGAAGTACCCGTTGGTGTCGATCGCCGCGGCGACATGGGTGCGCACGCGGGCGCGCAGCCCTGGGAAGAAGTCCTTGTCCAGGTGCTCATCGGGCTCGGAGGCGGTGCAGCAGAAGTTGGTGAAGATGCCCCGGCCCGGTGGTCCGTGCCCGAATCCGCGTTCGGCCCGGGAGGAGGGCTACCTGCGTGATAGCGGAACGCTCATACATGACCGGACGCTCGACCGTCGGCACTGCCGACATCGGGCCCAGTATGTGAAGGTTCCTCCGCTAATAGGTCAATTCACGCCACATGCTAATGCCATCAGGCGCGACCCCTTACACGCTAGAGGCGACTGCACCATCAGTAAAACGACTTAATGGTCGCGCAGAGAGGCGCGGTGGGGACCTCGGGGGCAGAACGAGCATTGGTCGTGGCGATCACGGAGTTGTGACGCTCTGTGATCGCTGGGGAGACACTGCGATGACCTGTGCCCACGCTGCCATCATGGCTGGCGGAGCCGTTCTGGGAACGATTTGAGGCGATTGCCGACACGACGTCGGCCACCACGATCCGCAACCGTCGCGACAAGCGGATCCGACTGGGCGTCTTCGCCCGGCTCAAGCAGATCGCGTTGGAGTCCAGCGACCGGATCACCGGCCTCGTCGGCGACCAACTCCTAAGGTTTTACTCAAGCCCGAGCTCAGATGGCGGGGGTCGGAGTCAGGTGAGGTCCGCCGACGGTGATGACCTGGCCGGTGACGTAGTTGTTGGGCGGAGGAAGAGGGCCAGGTAGCCGGCGCGCGGGCGGCGACGACGGCCGCCTGGAGGCGGAAGTCGACAGTCGTGCGGATGTCGTCGGCCGACAGCCCGGTCAGGGGGGCCGGTGCCGCTGATGCCGCCCGCGGTGATGAGCACCTGGTCGACGTGTCCTGCCCAGTCGAAGACTTCGGCGAGGGTCTGCTTGTCTCCGCCGTCACCGGCAACGTCCGGTACGGCGTAGTCGGTATCCTCAGCCAGGCTCGCGCTGTGCACCCGGGAGAGGGCGGCCTTCAGCCGGTCGGGGTCGCTAGGCGGTGGCAGCCGAGCGGACGGCCCGGGTGGTACACCGGCGGCTCGGGCAGCAGGGTCGCGAAGTGGCCCCAGAGCGGTTCAGCCAGCCATGATGGCAGCGCGGGCACAGGTCTCCTCAGTGATCGCAGAGCGTCGCAACTGCATGAGTTGTTTGGCGCCCACAGGAACGGTGCAGGTCAGAAGGGTCAGCGATGCCCGACGGACGCTGTTTTCCGTCAACTCTCTAGCTGGCCACTTGCCCCTGAAAAAGGGTTTGGCCCGGTGATCGGGCTGCTGTTGGGGGTTGTTCCAGTGCCGGATTCTGAGCTGGCGTCCTTATTCACCTGGCGACGACCGACATTCGGTGCAGGTTGCAGGCAAAGCTCCCCGGTCCGGCCCGTGTCTCGGCGCCGGCCAGGCGACGGAGGCGGGTGCGGCGGAAGCCGAAGCCGCGCTTGAGGTGACTGATCCAGGCTTTGACACCGACTCTCCAGTTACGCATCCGCTAGAACGGGCGGCTACGTTCGTACCTGGCGAGTCTTCCCGGAGTTCCGTTGCGTTGGAGCCCGACTTGCTGGACCCCCAGCTCGATGAGCGCCCGGTTGTTTGCCGCGGTGCCGGAGCCACGGTCAGCGACCGCGGTTCCCGTCACCCGGCCGATCAGCGCCGTCACCCGCTCGACCGAAGGCGCCAACTGCGGGGCATCGGCCGGGTTCCCGCGGTGGACCTGGTGGTCGGCCATGAAGCCCTCTTCGGTCTCGGTCACCAGCGCGGTGTAGCCGAACTGGGTGGGGTGCTGGGGCTTGCCCTTGCGGATCGGCCGGGCGTCAGGGTCGACCAACGACACCAGCCGGTCCGGGATCGTGCGGGTTCCCGCCAGCCGTAACCCGGTCTGCTCCAGCAGGCGCGTGATGCCCGCCACCGTGTCGGCGAGCTCACTGACCAGGTATGTCAGCGGTCCCGGAACCGGGTGCGCCCGACGGCGCCGACTACCTTGTGGTTGCAAGGGTGGTGGCGTGTTCGATGTCGTCGCGGTTGGCGAATGACCGGCCGGTGAGGGTGGCTTCGCGGAAAATGTGCCACCGTGGCTTCTCCGGTGCGCGGCTGTAGTCGAGTTCCGCTTTGGTCCGGTGGCCGTCGGGTGACCAGGCGGGTGCGGGCAGGATGCGGCGGTCCTGTGAGCGGCCCACTGCGATCCCTTCGGTCCGCGCCACTGCGGCCAGGGAGTTCAGGGTCCACTCGGGTGGCCCGGACTCGTCGAAGGCCCACAGCTCCCCGACGGGCTCCCACCTCAGCCGTCCCGGCGACACGGTCTTGACCAGGGCGATGATCCTCGGCCGTCCCTCCTCGGTGATCCGCCGTTTGCGTCCCTGCCCGCCCAGGTCATCCAGTCCTCGCAGGCCTGAGTGGTTGAAGCCGTGCAGCCAGCAGCCGACCGTTTTCTGGCAGTAGCCCAACTCCGCAGCGACGTATACCCAGCGAAAGAGGAATTCAGCACTAGGGTTGAACGCAGGCCAGTTTTATGTTGCGGCGAGTGTGCTGCCGAGTGTAGGTACTCCGCTTGGCAACCTGGATTTGATCCCGGCCAGTGTCGACAGCCAGCACATTCTCCAGGCCGATGAGATCGCCTGACTGCGCTGCGGCGACGAACGCGTCCAGAAGTCGCTGGTGCTCCGCCGGGCTTACTGGTCTACGTCGTCCAGTGAAAAGACGTTTGCCGGCTCGGCTGACGATCTGGCGGGTGTTGACCTGACTGAGCTGGAGATTGTCGGCGATCCGGCTGTAGGGGTACTCGAACGCCACGCGGAGCAAGTAAGCAGCCCGTTCCGTGGGGTCCAACTTCTCGAGGAGCAGGCGGAGGGCCAGTTCCAGTGCCTCTGCTCGCTCAACTCTGGTGACTGGGGACGGGCTGGTGTCGATCACCTCAGCAAGCCAGGGGCTGGCGCCAGCCTCATGACGTGAACGGGCGGACTGGGCGACATTGAGGGCCAGACGGGCTGTGGTCCGCGCCAGAAAGGCCGGTGGATCCAGCACCCGGGCACGGTCTGTGTTCTGCCAGCGCAGCCATGTGTCCTGCACGACGTCCTCGGCCTCGGTCGCGCTCCCCAGTATGCGGTGCGCAATACGAAAGAGCCGTGGGCGGAGTGCAACGAAAGCGGACGCCGCATCCTCCAGCGTATTGGCGGCAGGCATCTTCGTGGAATGCATAAGGTCTCCTTAATCCCCGTCTCTTTGCTGTAGTTCTCGTCCAGAAAGCTCACCCAGGCAGCGATAGCCGAAAAACGGAACTCGCAGTGCTGGAAAAGCTACGAATGCCGCCCTCGGGAGCAAGATCCCTACGTATCTGCCGCTGCGTAGTGACCTGAGTAGACGGGGACCAGCATCTATTGGCGCCCCGAGCCCAAACATCGGTCATCCGACTGCACCTTGGGCATGGGGCATGGCCAGAGGTAGGAGAAAGCCCTGAGCGGTGCCCTTCGAACACCTTCCGGACGGATCGGGCGTGACACGGCCGCGTGGGTTCACCGCCTTGTTCGGGATGGCGGCGAGCTGATGACGCAATCCGGCTCGGCTCCTGACGAGCGCGTCATGCACTCGGAGGTCGTGCGGCGGCGGTCAGGCACCGTCCGCCGCGAACGTCATAGTCACTTGACTAATGCCTGGACCTCGACCGGCCCCAGGTTCCGAGCAGCCCGAGCTGCAAAAGCAGATGGCTGCTTGCTGCACCGGCCATTGTGCGTTCAGGGCTCTGTGCGGACCCGACGAGTACTCGTCAGGGGAAGAGAGCTCGATTCTGGCGTGGTCTGCACTTCGTTGCGTACCGAATGTCCTACACGGATTCTTGAAGTGGGCCACCGCAGGCCGGGCGGTCACCGGGAACCATCGCCCGAGCACGCGCGCTCACGCCAATGCCGAGCCACTCGGCGAACGGGCGGTCTGCCTCCCCCCAGGCTGATCAGCAAGCGCACCGTGGCGTTCGCGCGCGACCACCGGAGCCGCCGTCACTCGCGAACGTCGGCCGGCACCACCTCGTTCGGGCTTCCTTCCTCCTTCGGGACCAGGCTCGGCGTCGCCGCGGGCTTGCCGGGAATAGGCAGAGGCTCGCCATTCACCGAGTCGTCCTTACAAGTCACTTCGTTTGGTGTGATCCTGCGGGATGCTGCCTGTATGACGAGCGAGCTTGTCGAGCGGTTGCTGCCAGAGGGGCTGTGGGACCTCTTCCAGCGGGTGGTGCCTCCAGTGCGGTCACGCCCGCAGGGCGGAGGCCTCGACGGCGAGTGCGTCGCCCTCCTCGGACCCACAGAGTGGTGCCTGGGGAGCTTCTTCCATTGGGGAGGAAAGGGTGTTTCCCATGGCGAGCTGTCCTACGACGACGACGCCGACCTGTCCGCAGTCTTTCGTGACTGGTCGCCAGCCGTGCGGCCAAGGTGATGGACGCGCGGTGAACGCCTGCCCGCCTGTCACGGGAGGAGCACACGTGCCATGGTCACGGCCACATCAACAGGCACCCTGGTCTCCCGCCCCTGAGCAGCAGGACGCCAGCGGTGCTCCGCGGTCCCAGCAATTGAGATGCGATGGTGTCACAACATCTGCCAGCCTCCGGTCTAGCTGTCGAGCCGACAGAAGAAGGGAGAGCGGTGCGTGAAGTCCTTCATTGCCGAACGCTCCCGCTCAGCGGGGCGGGAGCGCCGCCCGAGCGGATACACGACCAGCTCACCCTTCTGCGTGCCCGCGAACGACATGCCGGCGCTTCGTCCAGGAGCGCTCCGACTGACCGAGGACTTGACAATTGTCTACCTCCTTCGTGGCGCTGCGCTCCTGCGGCTCCGGTGGCCGCCACGTGCGCATCACACCGTTCAAACCGTCAACCCCATGCCCGTAGACCCGGGCCGGGCTTCGGTGTCCGGAGGCCGAAAGGGGGGGAACTGTTACGGCGTCCCCTGACGCCGGACGCATTGCCGAGCCACACGCGCGGGCCGAAGGGGGAACGCTGATGTCCCATCGTGCACGGACCCGTCGCCTGGATGACTGCTGCGGTGGCCGTGTTGGTGCCGTGCGAGAGTGAGGATGCCGTATGGACCATGGTGACGCGGTGCCGATCGCGGAGTTGCTTGAGGAGCGTCGGTATCTGCTGGACGTCGCCCGTTGGATGCTGGGCAGCGGCAGTGAGGCGGAGAGCGCTGTCGATGAGACCTATCGGCGGTGGTACGAGCTGGCCGAGGCGGCCCGTGAGCAGATCACGACGCCCCGGTCCTGGCTCGCGAAGGTGGCGGGTGGCATCTGTCTGAGCCGGCTCGCCCTGCCCGGCCGGGCTGATGACGCCGGCCGGACGGCGGGGGCCGCTGTAGGGTCCCGGGCGGCTGGACATCCTGTTTCCACACCGGAGGAAGAGGCCAGCCGGGTTCTGCTGGATGCTCTGGACTCTCTGTCCCCGGCCGAGCGGGCGGCGTTCGTGCTCAACGATCTCTTCGGGATGGCACCCGATACGGTCGCCGACATCGTGGGACGTACCGAGCCGGAGGTCGCCGAACTCGCCGACCGGGCACGCCACTGCCTTCGGGCACAGCGTTCACGTCCCACCACGCCGCAGGAGCACGACGCCCTCGCCCGTACCGTCCGTCAGGCCTGCCTGACCGAGGACGCCGACCTGCTGGCCTCACTGCTCTGCCCGGACGCCACGGCGTTCTTCGACGGCGGCGGCAAGGTCCGCGCGCTGGTACGACCCGTACACGGCGGTGAACAGGTCGCACACAGCCTGCTCACACTCCTCGCCCGCCGCCCCCACACCACACTGACCACCCACTCCGTCAACGGCCGCACCGGCCTCGTCGCCCGCTACGGCCACCAGGTCGCCGCCGTCATCAGCCTCGACATCGCCGACCACCACATCACCCAGATCTGGGTCGTCCTCAACCCCGACAAACTCCGCTCCTGGAACCAACCCCCACCCCCAAACCCGACGTCCCGTCCTGACGGTCCCTGGTAGGGGAAACAACGAGCGGACGTGCATCTGAACGGGCGTCGGCCAGAAGTCAGAGAACCTTCCGGACAGGGCCGATTCACACTCTACTTGCCCTGACATAACTTTGTTTCAATGCGAATGTTGTGTGACGAAGGTACGCCTCACAGGGTCTACCCGCGCTGTCCCAGCGTCGAGAATTCGAGCCGTGCGACCCTGAAAAACAGTGCGATGTGTCCGCGCAGGACGGGCGACGCTTCTCGGCATGTACAGTCCCATGCTGGCATCCAACAGCAGGGCTCTGGCGCTTAGTGGTCGGAGCCCGAAGTCCTTCGGGGGTTGATCATGTTGCTGGTGCGGCGGAGGATGCTTCCTGTCGGTCGAGTGTGTGTCGGTCGAGCCGGGCCAGCAGATCGTCCAGGTCGGAGGTGGTGAACTTCCACTGGAACGGCTGTGCTGTGGCGTTGTAGCGGTCTTCGAAGGCTCGGAGCTGGTCCCGGATCTGGTCGAGGTCCGTGAAGTCGTTGGGTGCCACGACTTTGCGTTGGAGGACGGAGAAGAAGATCTCTATCTGGTTGGTCCAGGAGGCGTGGACCGGGATGTGGACCATCACGGCGTTGGGAAACGCCTTGGCCAGGCGGTCGATGGCGGCCTTGCCGCGGTGGGAGGAGCCGTTGTCGACGATCCAGAAGACGCGTTTCGCGCTGGCGTAGGGCTCGCTGGTCATGACCTGAGTGACCAGGTTCATGAAGGGCACGATGCCGGTGGTGGGCTCGCAGCGCCCGAGGACGCGGGCGTGGTGGACGTCGTAGGCGGCGAGGTAGGCCAGGGCGCCGCCGCGTCGATACTCGTGGTTGACCCGCATGGCCCGAGCCTGTCCGGGGGCGAGGGTGGGGTGGCAGCGGCAGCGGGCCTGGATCGAGGTCTTTTCGTCGCTGGAGACCACGTACTCGTCCGCGCCCAGCGGGACGCCGTCGAAGGTGCCGGCATACAGGTCCATGATGCGGGCGGCCTTGGGCCGGAACTTCGGATCGCGGATGAAGATCCAGGATCGGTACTGCCAGGGCTTGAGTGTGTCCTCGCCTAGGAGCGTGTCTGAGTAACGGGCAACTGGCCGGGAGGTCGTGATGGGCGGGATCGGTCGTGGTCGCTCGGTCAGCGCCTGTGGGGCCGATGAGCGGGTCGGTCGGAGGGGGATTTCGGCCCGCTGAGGCCGGTGTGGCCGGATGGTCAGCCGGCCAGGACGGCGAGTCCTGCGGTTCCGGCGTGTCGGAAGATCTTGCGGAGGTTGTGGCAGGCGGCCAGCAGTCGCCACTCGCCGCGGGCTCCGTCCTCGCCGCGGAGGAGGAGTTGGCGGCCGTTCTGGCAGGTCATGATCTGGCCGAAGACGGGTTCGACGATCGCTTTGCGGCGGCTGTAGGCGGCCTTGCCGGGCTTCGTCCGCAGTGTGCGGGCCATGCGCTCCTTGAGGGTGGCGCTGGCGGGGATGCGTCCGCGGGGTGCGGGCGGGACCTGTTCGTCGTGGCCGAGTCGGCCGGTGGCCATGAACGTATCGGTGCCGCAGGCGAGTTGGCGCTCTTTGGAGGCCTGCAGGTTGGTCTCGGAGCAGTAGCCGGCATCGACGAGGGCCTGCCCCGGGTGGACGCCGGTGTTCTGCGCGGACTGGTCGAGCATCGGGGTGTAGTTCAGCGCGTCCGAGGCGTTGGTGGTGATGTCGGCGGCCGTGATGACCTGGTGCTCTTCATCGACGACGGCCTGGGCGTTGTAGGCCTGGATGTAGGCGCCGTCGCTGTTCTTCATGATCCGCGAGTCGGGGTCGGTGAAGTTGGCCTGGGCCTTGGGCTTGGGCCGGGCCTTGGCTGCTGCCTGCTCGCCCGCGTCGGTGACGGCCCGCTCGTCGCTGGTCCCGGCGCGTTCCTGACGGCGGCGTTCCTTGTCTTCGGCGTGAGCGCGGGCCTTGTCGGCGGCCTCGGTCTCGATCTGCGCGCGGGCGGCCTGCAGCCTGGCCAGGCGCTTCTCGCGCCGGTCCAGCTCGGCGGGCAGGTCGGCCTCTTTGCCGTCCACGCCGAACCGGGCATCTTCGGCGGTATCGACTGCTTCGGCGTCGTCCAGCAGGGACCGGGCCGTGGCCTCCAGGGCGGCGATCTCGGCTTCGATCTGCTCTTCCTTGCCGATCAGGCGGCCGTAGCTCATCGCCTTGTGCTTGGATGCGCTGGCCTCCAGCTTGGTGCCGTCCAGCGCGACGCGGCCCATCTTGACCATGTCCAGCTTCCGCGCCAGGTGCAGCGACTGCAGGAACAGGCCGGCGAGCGCGTCCAGGTGGCGGCGGCGGAACCGGGCGATCGAGCGGAAGTCCGGAGCCTGGTCGGCGGCCAGGAACCGGAACGCGACGTCATCGACACACTTACGCGTGATCGCCCGCGAGGAGCGCACCCCGGTGGTGTAGCCGTAGATCAGCAGCCGCACCATCAGCCGCGGATCGTAGGGCGGGTAGCCGCGCTTTTCGGTGTAGTCCGCCAGGATCGGCGACAGGTCGAGCACCTCGTCGACCAGGTCGGCAACGAACCGGGCCAGGTGATCCTCGGGCAGCCAGTCGTCCAGCGACGGCGGCAGCAGCAGGACCTGGTGCGGGTCGAACGCCCGGAACGTCTTGTCCACCGCCGCCGGACGACCCTGCGGCTGCTCCTTCTCACCCGGCTCGATCTCGAACAGACCATCCCGATCACGCATACCGAGATCATCCCGCATGAATGATCACGAACCGCAAGCGGGGTGTCCGTTACTGAGACACGCTCCTAGCCAGCGGCGGACGGTGGAGGCGGAGATCGAGCTGGCGATGCGGCGGACGACGACCTCACGTGCCAGTTCCGGGCACGACCAGCGCGACAGCGGGGTGCCGGTCTCGGCGGGCAGTTGGCAGGCCAGGGCCTTGACCTCGGCGACCTGCACCGGGGTGAAGCATCGTGGACGGCCGCAGCGCCTGCGATCGGCCAGGGCAGCCAGGCCGCCGTCGGCGAAGCGGACCCGCCAGGTGCGCACGGTGTCCAGGTGCGCTCCCGTTTCGCGGGCGATCGCTGCGTTGCCCCGCCCCCGGGCAGCCTGCAGCACGATCTGCGCCCGCAGGCGGTCACGGTGCGGGGTGCTGTGGCCGTAGGCAGCTTTCTTGAGCCGGTGCCGTTCGGCGGCGGTCAGGACGATCGGGCGCGCGGTGGCTACGGGCAAGGCAGGCAGGCCGTTCAGTAGAAGCGGATCAGAGCACCCGGAGCCTCCCGCATCTAGCCCGGCTGTTGGCCGCCCAGGTCCATCAGATGATGAACAAGCTGTCCGGCCCGCCGATCCGGCGGATCGCCTCCAGGGGATACGGGGTCTGCCTGCTCTCAAAACGGAACTCGCGGTAGTAGTCCGTCATCACTGCGGCGATCGGGGCGTGGCGGGTGAGGATCGCCGCGACCTGCGACGGAATTCCCGTCGGAGGTTCCCCTCGGGCGCAGGCGTGCACGAACGCGCTGCGCTCGTCCCGCTCGTACCCGTACAGGGCAGTGACGAGCCACTGCACAAGGTGGGTGACGGTGTAGCAGCGGTCATAGGTCTGGTGTTCGGCGAAGAAGTCGGCCTCCTCCTTCGACAGGTCGAACCGGGAGGAGATCGCGAGGCCGTAGTCCGTGAAGAACAGACGCTTGCCGTCGGTGAGGATGTTCTGGAAGTGGCCATCGAAATGCAGGAGCCCGCGGGCGTTCATGAAAGAGGTTCCGGCCTCAAGTTCCTTCGCCACCATGGTGCATGCCTGCTCGGCAGTCTCATCGTCGGCTTTGACCTGAATGTCCAGCCAGTCGTGCAGGTTCTGCGGGATGTACTCCAGGAACAGTGCGACGCTCGCCGAGGAGTCCCGTAGCGCCTCGATCCGGTGGCGCACTTGCGGTCCGCCTCCCCAGTAGGCGACAGCCTTCTCCACGTCGGCCAGTTGCTCGGGCAGCACCTGCCCGGGGTGCGGCAGCACCCGCCAGTGGTACATCAATGGAAAGCCTTCATGGTCCTGTGCGAGCACCCAGTTCGTCGTCATGGTGTGCACGGCCAACTCTCGCCAGGCCCCCCATCCAGGGCTTCCGGGAACCCCGAGGCCGGGATGGCAGAAGGTCGGTAGCTCGAAGAGGTTCGCCGTGGATTGGACGTTCTCCGGCTGCCTTTCCAGATCGGTCAGCGGCAGCCGCTTAACCTTGATCCACCGACGTGGTCTGAAAATGATCTTCTGACTGATCCTGAGCCGGTTTCGGGGCGGTGATTGTGGGCGGGCAGGTGGCACCCGCTGGTCTGCCCAGCATTTCCACGTTGTTCGGTTCCGGTTGGGCCTTGGCGGGCGGGGTGGGCAGGGTCGTCAGGCGGGTCCGGGTGGGTCGTGGGCGGCGTCGAAAAGATGTGTCCAGGCGTGCTGCCAGGGCCAGTTGTGTGGCAGGTGCAGGGTGATACGCCGTGCGGAGCGGGCGATCCGGGCCGGAATCTGGACCAGGTGGGCACGGAGAGTGGCGGTGGTGGCCTTGGCGTGGAAGGCGGAGGTGAGCGCGCCGGTGGCCCGCAGCAGGTTGTAGGTCATGGCCCACAGGGTGAGCCAGGCGGCGTTGGCGTGGAAGTGTCCGGAAGGCAGGTGGGTCAGTGCGGAGGCTTTGCTGTCGGCGATGACCTGTTCGACCACCGCGTGGTGGCGGTGTTCCCGCTCGGCCTGGAGGGTGGGGGCGGGGTTGTCGGTGAAGAACGGGTGGTAACGCCAGACGGGGAACAGTTCGCCCTGCTCACCTACGACGGCGGGTTTGGCGAGGTCACGGACCCGGCGGACGATCAGCCGGGCGGTGACTTGCTCGCTCTTCTTGCGGCTCGCGAAGGCGGTGTAGGCGGGCATCTCGGCGACTTCGGCGTCCGAAATGAGTTCGCCGGTCTCGGGGTCTGGCACCGCGGTCGGGTAGGTGATCTGCTGCCATGCTTCGGTGGGAATGGCGAGGACGGCCCGTTTGATGGAGGGGTTCATGCCGGTGGTGATCGAGAAGTGGGCTCCGGCCCGGCGGCAGGCGGCGATCACACCGGCGTTGTAGAACTGCGAATCGGCGCGCAGGATGCGGGTGCCGGTGCAGCCGGCCTCCCGGGCGGTGGCCAGGGCTTCGCTGACGAACTTCGGGGCGCCGCGGGAGTCGGCTGCCTTGCCGCGGCGCATGCGGACTCCGGCGATCACCGGGCGGGAGCCGGGCGTGCAGATGGTGGCGAGCAGGGGGTGGAGGGTGCGGATGCCCTTGAACCGGCCGTACTCGGCACCCTGTTTGGCCCGGCCGTAGACCCGTTTATGGGTGGAGTCGACATCAATGAATGCCATCGCGTCGGCGCCGGGCAGCAGCGGGGTATGCGCGGCCAGCGCGCCAAGGAACCGGCCGTGAACGGCGTGCAGTTGGAGAGCGTGACCGTGGGTGAACGAGCGCAGGAACGTGCCCAGCGTGGACGGGGCACGAATGCCCGCGAACACGGCCGTCATCGCACCATGGCGCAGAACGTTCAGGTCGTCGATGCTGTCCGCACCTGCGGCCATGCCCGCGACGATGCTGGTGACCTTGGCGTCCGCCGCCGCCCCCGCGCTGTTGCTCGCGCCGGTCAGCTTCACGTTCTCGGCCACCAGACGCGAAAGACCGCCCCGCTCGGCCAGGCGCATCACCGGGACCAGCCCGGCATACGCGATCAGATTCGGGTCATCGAACGCAGCGGAGACCGCCGCCGATGTATGGGAAACTTTCATCTCGGAAGTGCCTTGCCGATCGTGCGTGCTGGAAGCCTGAAGAACTCCCATCATCGCAGGTCACAAGGCACTTCCTCGTTTTTCTAGCCGCTATCCACAAGACGCCGGCCGGTGGATCAAGGCTTAACGAAGACTGGGGTTCCGCCGACCTCCAGCAACGCTGAGGTCCCGCCGATGCCAGAACCCATCGGCGCAGCCGTATCCACAAGGTCGCGCAGTTCGCGATCACTGCACAGCGCCAGCGATGTGGAGACGGCACTGTAGGCCGCCAAACGCGCACCACGCGACGCGTCGAAGCTCTCGACGGCTACCTCCACCAGGGCACCAACCTCTCTGAAATACCTGGGCCCGTCCAAAGGGCGCGCACACGCGACGCATAGCCCTGCGGTTCGCCGCCTGGCACGGGCGAAGGGCATCCAGGACTCGTTTGTGAACACGGATCCGAACACCCTTTGGCCGCACTGTACGTGGAGATCGACAACAAGGTCGGGCGAACACGATGCCCCGGCAGACCGCCGCTGCTCAGCGGCTCGGATCTGGTCTGTCTCGCCGTGGTCGAGTTCCATCCGCACCGTCTTCGACGCCCGGACCGCGAACACACCCTCCAGGCCCAGGGGTCAACCCCCGAAGGACTTCCGGAGCCAACCACTTAGTTCGCACCCAGCGATGCCATGGCGAATCCAACGGCTGCTCAGAGCTCATCACCATCATGTGAAAGCAAGGTATTGCAGTGCACAAGCGCAAGCCGCGATGGCGGCTGCCACTCATGATCACGGCAGGTGTGCTGGCAGCAGCGAGTATCACCGCCGTTCCACTGCTGGCCCAAGCCTCCGAAACGGACGGGCAGACTGCCGACCGCCAGCAGGCGTTCGAGCACGCCGCAGCCGAGTACGACGTTCCCGTGTCGGTCCTTCTCGGTGTGGCCTACCACGAGTCGGCCTGGGAAGCGCACCGCGGCGAACACAGCACCAGCGGCGGCTACGGTCCGATGCATCTGACGGACGTGACCCCCGAGATGATGGCCAGTGGTGACGCGGGAGCGGTCGGCCGCGGAGATGTGAAGGAGATGGCCGCCGACCCCTCCCTGCACACCCTCCAGGCGGCGGCGAAGCTGACCGGACTGCCCGCGGAGAAGCTGCGCGACGATGAGGTCGCCAACATACGTGGCGGCGCCGCTCTGCTGGCCTCCTACGCGAAGGCCACGACCGGCGCCAGCCGTCGAACTTCGTCTACCTGCGCACAGCACCCAGCAGCACCGCCCCGCTCTTCGGTGACCAGGCCATTCACACGGACGGTGTCGGCACCAACCGGGTCAACGACTGGGGTAGCACCGCGCAGGCAGGGCAACAGTTCGTCGTCGCGGGCCGCCAGGGTGACTGGACAGCCATTTGGTTCAGCGGTACCAAGGTGTGGTTCCACAACCCGAAGGGATGCAACACGACCCCTGCCCGCGGTGTGACCGTGGTCAAGGCTGCCGGGGCCTCGCCCTCGGCGGTGTACGGCAGCAGCTACCCGGACAAGGACGAATATCCCACCGGGCTTTCGCCCTCCACCCAGGCTCCGTTGAGCTTCTACACCGTTCCCGCTGGTCAGGCGTACGTCGCGACCAGTGACGCTGCGGCCACCGACGACTACTTCCCCTCCAGCGGCAGTGTCGTGACCGGTGGCAAGAAGATGTACACCATTCAGTACAACCATCGAGTCGGGCTGGTGTACGAGTCCGACGTGATCACCGCAGACTGACCGTCTGACTGAGCGTCTTGGGCCGATAGGTGGATCAGGCACAGCGGCCCCGCGGGCGGCGCCGTTCCTTCGGGCGGCGCCGTTTCCGCGTTCGTCCGGCCGTGTGCCGCTCTGTCGTTCCGACAGGCTGGATCCCATGGTGTGATTGCACCGTGTTACAGGCATCCGCCTGGTCCGGACGTAGACCGACCCAACCAATGACCAACAACGTGGCAGTGCTTTAATGACGCCGTTGGGAACGATTCCACGGTCATGGGTCGGCACTATGTGCGGCTTGGTCCTCGTGTGAACCTTTTACCTGAAGGTATGTTTTGACTCGATGAGCCGACGATGAGCCCAGGAAAACACTGTGTTTCTGCCTGATGTCTGCCGTCTTGGTGACGGTCGGCAGCAGCCGACTGCCCCAGTTCTGTCACAGGAACGGGTCGATCCCGGTCTATGGAGCAGAGGCGATTGGAGCAGGCGTGACTATCAGTGACCACAGTCGCAGCACCCGGACAAGCCGTGCGGCGCATATCACCCGGCAGCGCCGCAGCACCCAGAAACATGTCCTGGGACCGATTGTCGGAGCTGTCCGTGCCCACTAGGCCCTGTCGTCAAATTCCCGTCTGCCCTGCGACGCCATGCACGCTCCCCCACTGCCTGAAGGGCGTGGGAGGTGCCCTCACTCGCCGCACCGGGCACAGACCCGAGTACATCCAGTACGAGGGTCTGCGCCCGGCACGCCGAGAGCACGCACCTGACGCCGCCGGGCCCGCCCTCGGGGCGGACGACGGGAATTCGACGACAGGACCTAGGTCGCCGCGTGGGCACGTCATGAGGCAGCCGCAACCGGAGGAACGGAGACCACAGGAGTATGCATTCCGAGCTGTGCCCCACGACAAGCACTCTTGAAGAGGCGGTCGCTGTATTTGTGCAGCACCGGACACGTCTTTTCGGAATCGCCTACCGCGTGCTGGGCAGTGTGGTCGAGGCTGAAGACGTGGTCCAGGAAGTGTGGTTGCGCTGGCAGAAGACCGACCGCTCCGTGGTGATCAGCCCGGTGGCCTTCCTCTCGAGTACGACGACCCGCTTGGCCATCAACGTCGCGCAGTCCGCGCGGGTGCGTCGGGAAACCTACGTCGGACCGTGGCTGCCTGAGCCCATCGACACGAGCTCGGACCCGGAGGTGGGCGCGCAACGTGCGGAGGCTCTGGAGCTGGCTCTGCTGCTGGTCTTGGAGAAGTTGAGTCCCACTGAGCGTGCCGCATACGTACTGCGCGAAGCGTTCGACTACGGCTATCCCGAGATCGCTGAAATCCTTCAACTCAGCCTCGTCAACGTGCGGAAGATCGTAAGCCGTGCTCGCAAGCACCTGTCGGCCGAGCAGCGGGAGAGCGTGGACACGGCAGAGCACCGACGTCTTCTGCACGCCTTCGTCTCAGCGGCCCGAACGGGGGATGTGGCCTCACTGGAGGCCCTCCTCGCCCCGGATGCCGTCAGTCTGTCCGATGGCAACGGTATCCGTGGTGCCGCTCGTATACCCGTCCAGGGCCGTGCACGCGTGGCCAACCTGGCGACCGCCACTCCGAGGTTCTGGCGGGAAGCGGACCCCAGGTTGGTCGACGCCAACGGCCGTACAGGCATGATGATCTACCGAGACGGCGATCCTGCCACGTTCGTGACGATAGCCGCTTCGAAGGAAGGCATCTACAAGCTGATGTGGGTGTTCAACCCGAGCAAGATCGCCGCGTTCTTTGATTCGCGCTCCCGCTTCGCAGTAGCTCAGTCCCCGGCAGATGCTCTGTGACTGCGATGGTGTGATGAGGCGGTCATTGCGGAACAGCTGCCGGGAAGTCACAACCTTCTGCACTGGCCGTCACCCTGTTTCGGTCGGCGTTGGTGTGATCGGGCCATGCCGGGTTTGGGGGTGGGGGTTGGTTCCAGGAGCGGAGTTTGTCGGGGTTGAGGACGACCCAGATCTGGGTGATGTGGTGGTCGGCGATGTCGAGGCTGATGACGGCGGCGACCTGGTGGCCGTAGCGGGCGACGAGGCCGGTGCGGCCGTTGACGGAGTGGGTGGTCAGTGTGGTGTGGGGGCGGCGGGCGAGGAGTGTGAGCAGGCTGTGTGCGACCTGTTCACCGCCGTGTACGGGTCGTACCAGCGCGCGGACCTTGCCGCCGCCGTCGAAGAACGCCGTGGCGTCCGGGCAGAGCAGTGAGGCCAGCAGGTCGGCGTCCTCGGTCAGGCAGGCCTGACGGACGGTACGGGCGAGGGCGTCGTGCTCCTGCGGCGTGGTGGGACGTGAACGCTGTGCCCGAAGGCAGTGGCGTGCCCGGTCGGCGAGTTCGGCGACCTCCGGCTCGGTGCGTCCCACGATGTCGGCGACCGTATCGGGTGCCATCCCGAAGAGATCGTTGAGCACGAACGCCGCCCGCTCGGCCGGGGACAGAGAGTCCAGAGCATCCAGCAGAACCCGGCTGGCCTCTTCCTCCGGTGTGGAAACAGGATGTCCAGCCGCCCGGGACCCTACAGCGGCCCCCGCCGTCCGGCCGGCGTCATCAGCCCGGCCGGGCAGGGCGAGCCGGCTCAGACAGATGCCACCCGCCACCTTCGCGAGCCAGGACCGGGGCGTCGTGATCTGCTCACGGGCCGCCTCGGCCAGCTCGTACCACCGCCGATAGGTCTCATCGACAGCGCTCTCCGCCTCACTGCCGCTGCCCAGCATCCAACGGGCGACGTCCAGCAGATACCGACGCTCCTCAAGCAACTCCGCGATCGGCACCGCGTCACCATGGTCCATACGGCATCCTCACTCTCGCACGGCACCAACACGGCCGCACATATCGACCGCGTCGTAGTTCAGGCGGGCTTGATCGACAACGGCGTAGCGACGGCAGGATGCCACCATGCGTGCTCCGGCACCCCGGGAACGGGGTTGCAGTAGCCAATGGCTGAGTCCTTGCGTACGACGCATCTCTTTCATTTCTCTGCTCAACCCGTTAGACCGAGCATGTATGGATCGTGTGACATGGGCTTCCACGCACGATCATGTGGACTCCGGCACCACCCGCTTACGCCGCGTGCGCTGAGACGCTGATCCCGCACGATTTCTCCGGCATCCCGGCAGGGGGCGGCATAGGCGGGGCTCACCAGCGTGGCTGTCCCCGCGGCTGCGTCCCGGCCAGTCGGCCCAGTGCAGATCATCGCCTTCAGCGCCACGCGGCTGTATGTCACAGATGCGTCGGTCACCCGGTCTCACGTGACAGCTCCCGGCAACTCCTTCTACGGACGCGAAAGACCATGATCGAACTCGGGGGCTTCCTGCCGAATTTCGCGATCACCCGGAACTGTGGAGGTTTCCTGTCCCATGACTGTCGAACGAGCGGATTACACCGTGTACTGGCGCGAACGGGCAGCTTGCCTCCATGAAGACCCTGATCTGTTCTTCCCCATAGGAAACAGTGGTCCGACACTTGAGCAGATCGACGGAGCGAAGGCCGTGTGTGGCCGTTGCCCGGTCGTGGAGCAGTGCCTCAACTGGGCCGTGCAGGTGGGGGAGATGGAAGGTATCTGGGGCGGTACGACGGGGAGCGAACGCCGCGCGATGAGGCGGCGTCAGGCCTACCGGGCCAAGGGCACGGTCGCAACGGCTGCGTGATGTTCCCAGCACCCGTACCGTGCCGGCCTCGAAACGAGACAGCTTCAACGGGCCTGCGACCACAGACTCCGGGAGGAAGCCTGCCGGGGAACGGCCTGGCAGTGCCACGACGGGCGTGTCACATTCACGCCTCATGCCCGGTCATATGGGTGGAAGCAGTCCAGGAGCCTGCCGACGCTAGGAGTGCAGTGATGAGCATGGCCGTTCTTGAGCCCGCGGCTCAGGAGCTTATGGCGGTGACGGGCGGCCCGTCGTTCCCCCATGTGCCCGGTCCAGGAGATGCCCGGCGGGTGCTGGATGACGGGCATTTCGTAAGCGGATGTCACGCATATCGACCGTGACGGGCCGCGTGAAAACGGACGGAAACAAACGCGATGCCCAGCCCGTCTCAAATTCGCGACCAGTAGGAACCGGCGCTGCCGCAGGAGACGTGAAATCTGCGAAATCTGACGCATTTCCTTTTTGGCGATTTACGAATGGTGGTAGAGGCATGGGTGACGGGAGTCAGGAAAAAGAAGTGCGGCAAGAACGCAAGGGTGAAAAGGTTGCAGAATGGGCCGATGGGCGCCTGGGTGTATACAGCCGAGTCAGGGCAAATGCGCGAAGAGCGTTCCCTGACCACTGGTCGTTCATGCTGGGCGAGATATGCCTCTACAGCTTCATTATCATCGTGGTCACAGGTGTGTATCTGACGCTGTACTTCCATCCGTCGATGAAGGAAGTGACATATCAAGGCAGCTATGCGCCACTGAAGGGCCAGATGGTGTCAGAGGCGTTCGCCTCAACTATGCACATATCTTTTGATGTGCGTGGTGGCCTGCTGATCCGACAGATCCACCACTGGGCAGCCCTGGTCTTTGTCGCCGCCATACTCGTCCACATGATGCGCGTATTCTTTACGGGCGCGTTCCGTAAGCCTCGTGAGCTCAACTGGATTTTCGGATTCCTGCTGCTGGTGTTGGGAATGTTCGGAGGGCTGACGGGATATGACCTTCCGGATGACCTCCTGTCCGGGACCGGACTCGCGGTCGTGAACGGAACAATCCTTTCCATCCCGATCGTCGGAACCTACCTCTCGATGTTCCTTTTCGGAGGCGAGTTTCCGGGAAACGATCTAGTGGCGCGCTTCAATGCAATCCACGTTCTGCTCATCCCCGCCCTCATGGTGGGACTGCTTGCGGCCCATCTGGTGTTGGTCCTCTACCACAAGCACACACAGTATCCGGGTCCGGGACGCAGCAACAAGAATGTTGTGGGCCTGCCGCTTCAGGTGCGCGCCGTGAAGTCCGCAGGATTCTTCTTCCTGGTTGCCGGCGGCATCTTCATCATCGCTTCCGCCGTGCAGATCAACCCCATCTGGCAGTATGGCCCCCACCGTGCCGACCAGGTTTCGGCAGGCTCGCAGCCCGACTGGTACATGGGCGTGGCAGATGGACTTCTGCGCGTCATGCCTGGCTGGGAAATCGCCTTCTGGGGCCACACCCTGGCTCTGGACAACCTGATCCCGCTGTTGGCGGGCGTTGGTCTCTTCCTTGCCATGGGTGCGTACCCGTTCATCGAGTCCTGGGTGACCGGTGACGATCGTGACCAGCATCTCCTCGACAGACCACGCAACCGCCCGGTACGAACGGGACTTGGCGTCGCGTGGATCAGTTTCTATCTGGTAGCCCTGATCGGTGCCGCGAACGACATCATTGCCATTCGTCTTCACGTCGCGGTTGAGTCGGTGACGTGGGCAGTTCGGATCGGTCTCTTCATCGTGCCCCTCCTGGCCTACGTCGTGGCGAAACGGTGCGCACTCGGGCTCCAGCGTCAAGACCGCGAGAAAGTGCTGCACGGTCGCGAGACCGGCATGATCAAGCGTTTGCCGAACGGCGAGTTCATCGAAGTGCACGAGCCACTCGGGCAGGAACAACTGCACGTTCTCACACAGCATGAGCAATACAAGCCGATCGGTCCCGACTCCACGGGAAACGAGGGAGGACCGGATACCAACTCCAGCCTTACCCGGCGTCTGCGTGCCCGCCTCAGCCAGAGGCTCTACGGTGAAGGCACGCAGATCACCAAGCCGACGGCGCAGGAGTACGAGGAGATCACCAGCGGGCACCGACACTGATCACATCGCGGGTGCCGGTCCTACCTCGCCGGGGTACGGACCGTTGCTCGCTCCGGGGCCCGTGTTGCTCGGGGCGGTGTCTCTGCGCTGTCCGCACAGCGCCGTCGAGGGCCGTCGCACCCAGCAGCAGGTCTGGACGGTCACAGCAGAGCCGCCCTCGTGGGGGCCATACATCTGCCCGCCTGCTGCTCCTCTGGGAGTTCCTCGCTTTTGCGTCGGCGGTGCGGCATCACCAGCCGGTGCCGGGACAGCCGCCGTCGGCGATTGTGGTCGCCCGGCCGACGGCGGCCTCCGCGCCGGATTCCGCGCATGCCTTGCAGTCGTTGCGGTTGCCCGGCAGTGGCCCGCCGACCACCACGACCAGGCGACGGTGTCGGCGTCGGCGACGACCTGATGGTTGGTGGAGTACCGATAGTTCTTGGACCGCTCGGCCACCGTGTGGTCGTGGGTGGGCACCAGAGTTCCGTCCACGATGAGCACGGTGTCCGTGTGGAACCGCTTGCGGGGCTGAAGCGCCAGTAGCGGACCGAGGTGGTCGACTATTCGGTCAGCCGCGGACTTTGAGATACCGAACGCTGGGGCGAACTGGCGCAATGTCAGTGACAAAGCAGCGTGGGTTCAGTCCGGTGAACGGGGAAATCCAGGACGGCTCCGACGCCGTGATCACAGCAGCCACGCCTTGATAGTCTCACCGCGCCTGCACGCTCCCTTCGGAGCCTCAACGGCGGACCACGGTGGGAAGGGCGGCCTCGTGACGGACCCTGCAGACCTGGAACTGGCGCACCGCCTCGCCGACCAGGCGAATGCCATCGCCCGACGCTACTTCTCGACCGCCACCATCGAATCCCGGACCAAGAGCGACGGGAGCCCCGTCACCGACGCCGACCGGGAGATCGAAATCGTCCTTCGCTCCTTGATCCGCCAGGAGCATCCCGACGACGCGTTCATCGGTGAGGAGTTCGGCGCCCATGGGCACGGCAGACGGCGTTGGATCATCGACGCCATCGACGGCACCGCGAGCTTCCTCGCCGGTGAACCGGAGTGGAGCACACTGATCGCTGTCGAGGAGGATGGCCGCATCACCCTGGGCATGGCCTCCGCCCCTGCCCTGGGCCGTCGGTGGTGGGCTAGGCCGGACTCGGGCTCCTGGACAGGGCCATGCCCCTCCAACCCGGCGGCACCGGCGCACCGGTTGGCCCTCATCGAAGGCGGTAATGCCCAGAACGCAGCCATCGGCATCTGGCCGCCTCCGTCCAGACTGAACCAGCGGGAACGAGTCGTGGCCGCGAGACTGACCAGTGAACGTCCCGATGTGCGGCCGCCTTCCCGTTCGCGGCGTCCGTCGGCTGTACGGGTAGCCGTCTTTGGGCCGTCGCTCCGCGGCCGACCGTGACGGAACCTCTGCCGCCGCCGCTGCCGCTGTCGCGGTTCTCGGCGAGTGGGTGTTGACGGTGCTTACATCGCGGGTTAGCCTCATGTGGGCACTGCTAACATGTGAGTGAGGGAGCTGCACGGCTGCCATCGCCTCAGCAGGAAACAATCAAGGTCGACCTGGGTGGCCGTACGGTCAGGGTCCCCAGGGGGGGTCTGTACGACCGCTATCGGATGAACACGGAACTCGACGCGGTCGCGCGTGATCCATGCGTCAGCGGAGTGGACTTCTTCCGGCGGTTACCGAGGCCGCCGTCGGGATCGGCGCCACCGTCCTTGCCGGCGGTAGGGCGCGGCCGGACCTGGGGCCGCTGTTCTACGAACCGACCATCCTCACTTCGGGTCCGTCGTCTCGGTCCACCCCTTCCGCACCGTGGATGAAGCGGTCGCGCGGGCCAACGCCACGCCGTACGGGGTCAACGTCAGCGTCTGGACCCGCGACGGAGCCCGGGGCCGGGCCGTAGCCGCCCGCGTGCACGCGGGCACCGTCAACGTCAATGCGGCTTTCGCCGCCACGTGGGGGAGCATCTTCCCGCAGCGTTGGTCCCGCGACGCGCGCCCCGAGGCCTTCGCGGCCTCGGCGCTTCCCTGTGCTGATCGACGATCCGCGCCCTACCGGCCCAGGCCGGTCGGCCTCTGACGCCCGCCGCAGGAGGAGACCGGCCGGAACCTCGGGGCGCGCATGCGGCCGCCTTGTTGAAGGTGTAGATGCACGGGGGCGGGGCGCGGCAAGCTCCGGCGCGCGGGCTTTCGGCCGATGCCGCTGGAACTCCACGACCCCGAGGACTTGGACAGCGAGAGTGGCCACCCGCCTGCGCTTGATTTCACGCGGCGGATGGCCACCGGGGTTTCACGGGGGAGGAGTTCGCCCGCCGCCGCACCGTCGGGTGGGCCGTGAACCGGTTCAAAAGTCCCGAGCCGCTGGTCCCGCTCGCGATGAGCGCGGCAGATGCGGCCGGGGGTGGGTACGGGTTCGCCCGCTGGATCGGCTATGCGCGGCTCGCGGTGGTGGTTTCCCGCGAGGTGAGCCACGCGCGGTAGTGGCGCAGCGCCTTTCGCTGCCGGCACCATTCGGTGAGCAGGGCGTACGCGGGGTGGGTGTTGGGCCTGGGGCGGCTTCCGCGCGCGATGCGGCGCAGCTGGTGACGGACCTGCGCGATGCTCGCGGCGGAAGCCAGCGCCTTGTCGGACCAGGTCACCGGCCGCAGCTGCCGGTCGGCCTCACGGTCGTGGCTCCAGCGGTCCGGCAGGTTCGGGGTGAGGGCGAGAGCGGTGCCCATCCCGACGAGCGCCACGCCACTGCCGAGGACCTTCTCGGCGGTGTCGCGCCGGCTGATGCCGCCGGTGAGCATCAGCGGGAGTGGACTGGTCGTGACCAGGTCCCTGGCCAGGTCCAGGAAGTACGCCTCACGGGCCTGGGCGCGCGCGTCGGCGGGGCGGCCGGACATCGCGGGACTCTCGTAACTGCCGCCAGAAAGTTCGACCAGGTCGACGCCGAGCCGTTCGAGCATCGCGATCACCTGTCGCGCGTCGTCGGCGTCGAATCCGCCGCGCTGGAAGTCGGCGGAGTTGAGCTTCACCGCGACCGCGATGGACGGCGAGACTGCGGCGCGCACGGCGCGGACGACGTCCAGCAGCATCCGGGCCCGGTTCTCCAGGGACCCGCCCCACTGGTCGGTGCGCTGGTTGACCAGGGGGGACAGGAACTGCGAGAGCAGGTAGCCGTGCGCGGCGTGGATCTCCACACCGTCGAACCCCGCCTTATCGGCACGGTGGGCCGTGACCGCGTACCGCGTCACGGTGGCCTCGATCTGCTCGGGGGTCATGGCGACAGGGCGGCCGAAACGGCTGCTGTGTTTTCCCAGGTCGACTCCCACCGCGGACGGGCCCCATACGACTCAGGGCATGTCCGCCTGGATCTGGCGGCCCGGGTGATTGATCTGCATCCATATCGCTCCGCCGCCGGACTTGCCGGCCCTGGCCCATTCGGTGAACGGCTCCAGCGGGACGGCGTCGTCGAGCACGACGCCGGCGGGACCGGTCAGCGCCTCGGCGTGCACCATGACGTTCCCGGTGATCAGCAGTCCGGCGCCGCCGGTGGCCCAGTGCCGGTACAGCGACAACAGCTGCCCGTCGGGCAGCTGGCCGTCGCCGGCCATGTTCTCCTCCATGGCCGCCTTCGCGATCCGGTTGCCCAATACCTGCCCGGAGCGCAGGGGCAGCGGTGAGAACAGCTCGCTGGCCATCCGGATTCTCCTCTTCATCGACTACAATGTTTGCACCGTTCACATTTGGCGCCCAATGTTCACGGTGTAAACATGAGAGAGAGTGTCCCATGCCACAAGCGAGCGACTCGTACCACCACGGCGATCTGCGCGCCGCCTGCCTGCGCGCTGCACGGGAACTACTGGAGGAGGACGGCAGCGCCGGACTGTCCCTGCGCGCGGTCGCGCGGCGGGCCGGTGTGTCGGCGACGGCCCCGTACCGTCACTACGCGGACCGCGACGCACTTGTCTCCTCGGTCGCCGCCGAGGGATACCGGGAACTCGCCGGATATCTGTCCGTGGCCCATCCCTCGCCGGCGACACCTGACGACCTCGCCGCGGTCGCCGTCGCCTACGTCCGCTTCGCACTCGACCATCCGGCGATGTTCCGGGTGATGTTCGCCGAACCCTGCGATCCCGGCAACGAGGAACGCGCCGCCGCGACCGCCGCCCTCTCCGAGTACGTCCGCGCCCTCGTCCGCAGCGTCTTCCCCGGCGCCGACCCGGAGGCGCTGGCGACCCCGGTGTGGGCCCTGGTCCACGGCCTGGCCTTCCTGCACCTCGACGGCAAGCTCGACACCTCCACCCCCGAAGTGGTCGCCCACCAGGTCCGTACAGCCGTTTCTGCGCTGATCGCCATCTCCCAGGTGACGTCAAAAGCGGTGGCCGCGGCGCCGGAGCAGGCAACGGCGTAGTCGGCGCATGACCGCGGGGCCGCCCAGGCGGGCAGGAGAGGCGGTCTCAGCGGTAGGTGAGCAGCCGACGCTGGTGACCGGCGAAGTGGGCGTGATCGTTGAAGGTCAACAGGCTGGTCCCGGATCTGCCCACCGCAAGCGTCGTGATGGAGGCGTTGACGGTGACACGGTTGAGCGCGACGACCCCCTCGGGTGCCAGTGGCAGCAAGGTCCCGCACAGCGCGGCGAGAAGGCCGCCAGAGGTGACGACGACCGCGTCACGGCCCCGCCCGAGCGTGGCGGACAACTCGGCTTGGGCGGCCGCCGCCCCCTCGGCGAAGGAGTCCCAGGTCGTGCCGTCGACCGCGCCGGGCTCCGCCATCCATGCCAGCAACGCGCGATCGAGCACATCCTGAACGGAATGGGTGTGGCTCGCCGATGGTGCGTAACGGGCAAGCAGGGCGACGTGGTCGTACTCGTTCCAGCGCGGATCCTGGCGGAGAGGCTGCCTGAAGCGGGCAGTCTCCGCGATGAGGCGCGCCGTATCGCGTTGGCGGGTGAGAGTTCCCGATACGAGGTGCGGGTCGCGCAGGTCGCGGCGGGCCAACTCCCGTCCGACCGCGACGGCTTGGGCGCGGCCGAGGTCGGACAGGGCGTCGTAGTCCTCCGCACCGAAGGACGCCTGACCATGACGGACGAGACGGATGAGCGGCACAGAGATACTCCCGCGTCGGCCTGCTGATGTGCGCAGTGTACACATCGTGTTCCCCGGTGAACCACGGCACCCGCCGGACGTTATCGGGCGTCTCGTGCCGCCGCTCATCTCCGTGTCGGCGACCGACCTCGCGCACCGATGGCAGCGACGGGATGCCGCGCCAGATCCGCGAACGGCGACATTCGTGGGGTTCAGGCTGTCGCCGCCGCGCTGCGCAGCGGGGTTGCGTACCCCGTGCCGCCGGGAACGTCGCCGTATCCGGGACTGGAGGTCTCCGGCCGCATCGGCGCCCTGAGCGAGAACGTATCCGGCTGGCAGGTGGGCGATGAGGTCTGCGCATTGCTGACAGGCGGCGGCTACGCGCAGAAGGTCTCCGTCCCGGCAGGGCAACTGCTGACGGTGCCCAAGTCAATCGGACTGGTCGAGGCTGCGGGCCTGCCGGAGGCGGCCGCCACGGGGTGGTCAAACATCGTCATGACCGCAGTACTGAAGGAGGGTGAGACCTTCCTCATGCACGGCGGCGCCGGAGGGGTCGGCACCTTGGCGATCAGATCGCCAAGGCGCTGGGCGCCCACGTCGTCACCACCGTCGGCAGCTCTGAGAAGGCCGCCCGGGCGCGGGAGTTGGGCGCTGATGTGACGATCGACCACCGTCGGCAGGACTTCGCCGAGTACGGCCCCTACGACGTGATCCTGGATGTCATCGGCGGCCAGTACCTCGAACGGAACGTCCGGACCCTGGCCGCCGACGGACGGCTGGTCATCATTGGCCTGCAGAACGGTCTGGAAGGCCAACTCAACCTTGCCGAGCTGGTGTTCAAACGCATTTCGGTGCATGGCACCACCCTGCGCACCCGGTCTGCGGCGCAGAAGGCCGCAATCATTGCCGAAGTCCAGAAGGAAGTCTGGCCGATGATCGAGAACGGATCGGTGCAGCTGGTTGCCGACCGGACCCTGCCCATGGCAGAAGCCGCCGAAGCGCACCGTCTCATGGAGACAGGCCGGCACGTCGGCAAAATCCTGCTGGTGAACGGCTGAAACGCAATCCCAGGCCAGGGTGATCGAACAGCGACGCCCTGTCCGTCTGGGAGGGAGTGCCATACCCGGACCTGGTCGACCTGCACCTGGCCCACACCCGCACCTACCGGGCCCTGGTCAGTGCGTCTCCTGGCTCACGGCCGCTGAACGGGGGGAAGCTGCTGCAGAGCGTCGGAGACGGTTCTCATCCGCTCGGTGAGGTGTACGAGTTGCCGACGAAGCTCGTTGACACGGGCCTCCAACTCGGTCGCTTCAGCGGCTAGCGACACGACTGTGGCTGCGATGTCGCTTCGGATCTCAGTGGCTCGGCTCATCGTATGTCCTTCTGCGGCAGGGACCGGATGAATGTGGGTATCACGCCCCCACGGAATCGTGTGACGCGTGGGAAGGCCTGTCCCGGCCGGGGACCGGGCGGAGACGGTATGGCGCGGCATCCCATAGGGGTGCCCGGTGAGAAGTGCTGCCGGCGCATGTCACGCTTGCTGAGCCGGGCAGCTGATGCTCTGACAGGCGCTTCCCGGTCTAGGCGGCTTCTGTCTGGACCAGTTGTACAGCGGAGACGCCGAGAACCAACTGCACCTTGTCGCTGACCAGGACCCCACCTGTCGCCAGTGCCGTGTTCCAGCCAAGCCCCCAGTCGGAGCGGTTCAGGGTGGCCGTACCCTCGAAGCCGACACGGTTCTGTCCATGGACGTCCCGGCTCGCTCCACCGCACTCGAGGTCGATGTGAAGGGGCAGTTCGATGTCCTTGATCCGGAGGTAACCCAACAGGCGGAATCGGTCGTCTCCGGCATCGACGATTCCGGCGGAACGGAAGCTCATGAGAGGGAACGACGCTGAGTCGAGGAAGTCCGGGCCGGTGATGTGCGCGTCCCGTTCCTGAAACCCCGTGTCCACACTGCCGGTCTGGACACTGAGATAGGCCTCGGAGCGGGCGGGATGGAGCCCATCGAGCTTGAGGAGCCCTTCGAAGGCGGTGAATCTTCCACGCACGTCGGTGATCATGGCGTGCCGGATGGAAAATCCGATCGTGCTGTGGACCGGGTCAATGGCGTAGACGCCGGTCAGCCCTTCAAAGGGAGCTGTACGAGAAATAGTGGTTTCCTTGCGGTTGAACATGGGGAGCCGGTTCCTTCGTGCGGGGAGTTCAGATAGGGGCGAATTTCGGTGCACTGCGGCCGTACAGTCGAATTCAGGGCTGCTTTTCGAGCGAAGTGCTGCCGGTCATGAACGTCGAAGCCTGGACCCACGAGAGATGAAGAAACGGATCGTCCTGGCAAGGAAGGCCAAGGCAGTGGCCGTGTATGCGGTGGAGTGAACCTGCGGCCGGAGCGCAGGGGTGGCCCCTGCGCTCCAGCAGGGGCCACCCGCAGGACTTACGGCTGCTGCGCGACCCAGTCGGCGAACCGGGTCTCGGCGATGTGCGCGTCCGGACCGGGCAGGAGCGTGGTCTCCTGCAGCTGGGCACCGGAGTACGGGGCCTTCGGGTCCGTAACGACCGTGCGGGGGTCGTTCTTGCTGGCGAGTGCCTTGCGGAGGAGCTCGTCGAGCTGGAACACGTCGGGGCCGGCGACCTCCACCACGCCGTTGGCCGGGGCGCCGACCGCAGCGCGGCCGACAGCGGCGGCCACGTCGTCGGAGTGGATGGGCTGGATCTTGACGGGGGCCAGAAGCACGGTGTCGCCCTCGGTCGAGATGTCCGCGAGCCCCTTCATGAACTCGAAGAACTGCGTGGCGTGGACGATGGAGTACGGGACGCCCGACGCCTTGATCAGCTCTTCCTGGGCCTGCTTGGCACGGAAGTACCCGCTCTCCTGCAGGCGGTCGGTGCCGACCACGGACAGCGCCACGTGGTGTGTCACGCCGGCCTCGGCCTCCGCCTTCAGGAGGTTGGCCGTGGAGGTGCGGAAGAA
>NZ_JAPEPW010000011.1 GCF_026339955.1 Streptomyces sp. NBC_01549
GGCGCGCACGTTGCGTCACCAGGGGCCCGAGCCGGATGGGCTGTCATCCGATGCTCAGTTCTTCCTCGACTCCGCGACGGAGTGGGCCTGCCTGCAGATCCTGGAGTTCTTCACCCGCCGCTCGACTTTTGTGGCTCGTACCCTGGTGGAACAGACCCGGACGCAGGCGGACCTCATCGCGAAGGTCGATGAGGTACTTGCCCGTACCCCGCGCCCGGGCACTCGGGACACAGCCTTCGAGCACGGCTACCTCAACTACGTTGCCAAGAAGCACGGCAAGCTCACGATCTACGGCATCGATCTCAGCAACTCGCCGAATCGATGGCCACTGGACGCCGCATACCTCAGCCTGGATGTGATCCGTCACCGGGAAGAACCCGGCTTCGGGCCGGAGTCGGCCTCCCCCATCTCCGCCCCTGCCCCCGCCGATCAGGCGCTGGCCGAACACGACCGAGTGCTGTTGCGCGGGGTTGCAGGCTCGGGCAAAAGCACGCTGATCCAGTGGCTCGCGGTGTCGGCGGCGACCGGCCCCGCGGACCGTATGGCCTACCTCATCGGTCGGATCCCGTTCGTGCTCCCCCTGCGCACTCTCACCCGGCACGGCGAACGCCTCCCCGCCCCCGCGCACTTCCTTACCGCCGTCGGCTGCCCTCTGGCCGGCACCCAGCCGGAAGGCTGGGAGCACCGCGTCCTGACCAGCGGGCGCGGACTCGTCCTGGTAGACGGCCTCGATGAGGTGCCGGAGCCCGAACGCGAACGTACAGGGACCTGGCTACGCGACCTGCTGGAGACCTACCCCGGCAACCGCTGGCTCGTCACCTCACGTCCCTCGGCCGTGCGCGACGACTGGCTCGCCGCCGATGGATTCACTGAACTCGGTCTCTCCGCGATGAGCCCGTCGGATGTGGCAGCCTTCATCAGGCGCTGGCATCGGGCGGCCGCCACCGGCGCGCCCGACGAGGACGCCCTCCTGACCGCCTATGAGACCCAGCTGCGCGATGCCGTCCGCACCAAACCGGACCTGGGGCGCCTCGCCACGAATCCGTTGATGTGCGGCCTGATCTGCGCCCTGCACCGTGACAGGCATGGCTACCTTCCACACGGCCGCAAGGAGTTGTACGACTCAGCGCTCTCCCTGCTGTTAGTCCGCCGCGACCGCGAACGTGACATGGTGACCCCGCAACTGAGCGAGGAGCCCCAACTGCAGCTCCTCCAGCGACTCGCGCACTGGCTCATACGCAACGGCCGAACAGAGTTGGACCGCAGCCGGGCAGAGAGCATCATCGCGGAGGTGCTCCCGGCGATCCCAGCGGCGCAGGTCCTCGGGGACGCCGATGCCGTGCTGCGCCACTTCCTGATCCGCACCGGCCTGCTCCTCTCCCCCACCCCGGATTCGATTCATTTCGTGCACCGCACATTTCAGGACTACCTGGGGGCGCGGGCGGCCGTGGAAGCCGGCGACTTCGGCCTGCTGGCGGAACATGCCGCCGACGACCAATGGGCGGACGTCATCCGCATGGCGGTGGCACAAGCCCGGCCGCGTGAAAGGGCCGAGCTGCTGAATCTGCTGACGGCCTCCTCGGACAAACGTGTCCACCTGCTGGCGATGGCGTGCCTGGAACACGCCACGGAACTCGACCCGGCCGTGCGACGCCAGGTCGAGGTGGCAACAGCAACACTGCTGCCACCCCACACGGACGCCGAGGCCAAGGAACTGGCACAGATCGGGCCGCTGATCCTGGAACTGCTGCCAGGCCCGCACGAACTGTCCGACGACGAAGCCGAGGCCGTAACAGCGACGGCAGCGCTGGTCGGCACGGAAGCGGCGGTGCCCGTGCTCGCGCAATACCGGAACCATTCCGCGCAGAGGGTCCGGATCAATCTAATGCGGGCGTGGAATCTCTTCGATGCAGAGGTGTACGCCGACGAGGTGCTGAGCCACGTCGACACCCACGACCTGTTCCTCTTCGCCACCTCGCCCGCACAGGTACGCGCCCTGCCCCGCCTGGGCGATCGGACACGACTAGGCGTAACAGGCGACCACGCTCCTGCAGGGATCCTCAAGGCCTTGCCCGAACGCGTGGAGTACCTCGGCCTCTACGAAAACACCCTGCTGAACGACGTGCAGCCGTTCGGCTCTATGCCCTGCGTCCGCCACATCAATCTAGCGCGCTGTCCAGGAGTTGAGGACCTGACGCCCCTGACGGAGACGGGGCTGACCTCACTGTTTATCCGAGACCTTGGAGGGACAGCCGGGCTGGACCTCCTCTCCACCCTCCAATCGCTCACCGCCTCGACACCTCTGCCGGGCGGGCTGTCCACTCTCCCGCAGGACGCTCCTCTGACCAGCTTGTCACTGGGCGGAGACGCCGTCGCGGAGACCGGGCTGCGCGGTCTGAGCACCTGGCCGACGCTGGAGTACCTCAACATCCAGAACGATATCGGCGACCTCGGCCCCAGGGACTGGGCCGAGATCGCCAGACTCCCGTGTCTCAGCTCAATAAGCATCGCGGCGAAATACCTCCCCGGGCTCCTCTCCGCTCCGCACTTGCCCACACTCGAGACTGTCTATGTGACGAACATTCGCGAGGACACTGATCTCACGCCGCTGTACGGCAACTGCCCACAGGTCCGCACGCTCAGGCTGTACTCGGAGGAGCACTCCACAGGGCTAGTAGCGGCCCCCTACCAGGCCCTTTTCCCCGAAGCCGAGGTCACGGTCCACCCCACCCGCCCTCTGCTCTTCTGAGGCAGTCCGGCACAGCGAAGGGCGCAGCGCTCGAAAGCGCGGGTGGTTGTCCGCGTGCTGATGGCGCCGACCGTACCCCTACGCCGTCCGGAGAACGGCCCGACATCACCCGATCAAGTTCAGTAGCTGATCGTCAATTAGGGTTGCTCGTGAGTCGAGAGCCTGTTCGGGGGGATGGATGCGGCGGGAACGTTCATTGCGCATGGCGGTCTGCGCTGGCCTGGTTGGAGTAGCGGTCGCCGCGACGGGGTGCACGAGCCGTTCGCACGATCCAGCGGCTACCGACATGTCGCCCAGTGCGCGGACCTACCTGTCGCAGGCGCTGAACATCATGGAGAAGCACTCTCTTCTTCGTCACAAGGTTGACTGGTCGGACTTGCGGAGCAGGGCGTTCTCGCAGGCGCGTGGTGCGCAGAAGACGGCGGGCACGTACGGGGCGATCGACTCGGCTCTGTATGCGCTGGGCGACGGGCACAGTTTGTTCTGGGAGCCGGATGAGGCGAAGGAGCGTTACGGAGCCTCCGCGGTCAGCTTCGATGGCTTAGCAGGCCGTTCTCTGAAAAGCGGTGTGGGCTACATTTCCCTGCCTGGTGTGCAGGGGTCTCAAGAGGCGTACGACCAGTACGTGCGGCAGGGCCGGAGTGCCGTGGCGAAGGCCGGCGCGGGTGAAGCCTGCGGCTGGGTGGTGGATCTGCGCTCGGACACCGGGGGCGACATGTGGCCGATGCTTGCGGTGGTAGGTCCGATCCTGGGCGATGGCACGGTCGGTGCGTTCGTGGATGTCGATGGCAGCAAGTCCGTTTGGTCGATCAAGCACGGCAGTCCATACGCAGACGGCAAGTTGGTCGGTTGGGGCGATGGCCGACCGTTCGCCAAGAGCGCCCCGCCGGTCGCGGTCCTGACCGGTAAGCGAACAGGCAGTTCGGGTGAAGCGGTCGTGGTGGCCTTCCGGGGACGTCCTGACACTCGGTTCTTCGGCGAGCCGACCTACGGTGTCCCCACGGGAAACAAGCTGTACCACCTAGCCGACGGAGCTGTGCTGGCCCTCACGGAAGTCAAGGACGCGGACCGAACGGGCCGTGCATATGACGCGCCGATTCCTCCTGACGTGGAGATTGTCAAAGACCCACGCCCGGTGGCACGTAACCGGGACGAGGTCCTGCAGGCAGCACAGAGCTGGCTCCTCAAACAGGCTGCCTGTCGTCGACCGTGAAATGCTCCGGAGGTTTCCTCGGCCAGCTGGGGGTCGAGCCTTTCCGTGCGAGACGCCTGGTCATGAGGGTGATGGCGGCCCTGGTGATCAGCGTCTCGGAGTGCTGGATGAGCCGTTCGTAGTCCCTTGCATGCGGCGGGCGTGCATCATCCACGGGAGCGACCTCTCAACGACCCACCTGCGGGGCAGCACGACGAAGCCGGAGGCGTCCTTGGGACGGCTGACAACATCTGTGAGCTCGTCAGCGGGTGATCGTTAACGTTAGGGTTGCCTCCTGTGACGAGAGCCTGGGGACGGATGGGTCGGGGACGTTCACTGCGCATGCCGGCATGTGCGGCACTGGCCGGAGTTGTCGTCGCGGCGACGGGATGCACGAGCGGTGCGCAGGACTCGGCGGGCGGCGACATGGCGCCCGCGGCGCGGACGTACTTGTCGAAGGCGCTGAGCATCATGGAAGAGCACTCTTTGCTCCGTCACCAGATCGACTGGGACAACCTTCGAAGCAAGGCGTTCTCGCAGGCTCGCGGGGCGCAGAAGCCCGCGGACACCTACGGGGCGATCGAGTCGGCATTGGGGGCTCTGGGCGATCGGCACAGCACCTTCTGGGATCCGGGGCAGGCCAAGGAGGGCATGGAGGCGTCGACCTCCTCTTTCGATGGTCTGGAAGGCCGTTCCCTGAAGAACGGCATCGGGTACGTTTCCCTGCCTCGGGTGAGCGGTTCCCAGAAGACGTACGACGCGTACGTACGGCAGGGCCGGGACGCTGTGGTGAAGGCGGACGGGGCGGGAGCCTGCGGCTGGGTGGTGGACCTGAGGCCGGAGAGCGGTGGTGGCATGTGGCCGGTGCTCGCCGTGGCCGGGCCGATTCTGGGTGACGGCACGGTAGGCATGTTCGTCGATGCGGACGGCAAGAAATTCGTGTGGTCGATCAAGAACGGTGGCCCGTACCTGGACGGTAAGCCGCAGAGCGGGGGCGCTGGCCAGCCCCTGGGCCGAAGCAGGTCGCCGGTCGCCGTGCTGACCGGCCGGCAGACAGCCAGTGCAGGTGAGGCGGTCGTGGTGGCCTTCCGCGGACGCCCGGACACCCGGTTCTTCGGCGAACAGACCCGCGGTGTCCCAACGGGGAACGACGCGCACCGCCTGTCCGACGGCGCCATGCTCATCCTCACCGAAGTCAAGGACGCGGACCGCACGGGCCGCACCTACGACGAGGCGATCCCGCCGGACGAGGAAGTCATCAAGGACCCCCGCCCGGTGGCCCGCCACCAGGACGCCGTCTTGGACGCAGCCCAGAGCTGGTTGCTCAAGCAGGCCGCCTGCCGACGACGGTGAATCACTAGGTCACTCCGAAGGTTCGTGGCTGAGAGCCAGGCCCTCCGTGGCAGTCAGCCGTCGACAGCGGCCGGTTTCCTCGGCCAGCTGGGGGTCGAGCCTTTCCGTGCGAGACGCCTGGTCATGAGGGTGATGGCGGCCCAGGTGATCAGCGTCTCGGAGTGCTGGATGAGCCGTTCGTAGTCCCTCGCGTGGCGGCGGGCGTGCATCATCCACGCGAGCGACCTCCCGACCGAGTGGCGGGCCATCAGGGGCTGTCGCCGCCCCAGTCCCAGCGGGCCGGGTCGCCAGGGCGCGGGTCGTACAGCGCCCGGCCCCCGGGGCCGAACTGCCCGAGCTCCGTGAGGAGGGAGACACCGTCGTCGATCTCTTCCGGCCTCCAGCCGGTGATGTCGAGCAGCAGTCCGTCCAGCGGCCCGCCCACCAGTTCGGCGTAGCGCCGTCCCGGCTTCGGGCCCGGGTGGTCGTGGTCGGCTCCGTAGATCCGGCCGCGCAGCAGCTGCTCATCGTCGCTGTCCATGCCCTCCAGCCTCGCAGCCGCCACCGACAACGAGGGCTTGCCCAGGCGGCCCTGGGCAAGCCCTCGCGCTGCCGGCATCTGGCTCAAGAACGCGCGGGCCGCCGCCCGTAAGGCAGCCGAGATCGAACCTGGCCGGTGGAGTGGCAGCGGGCGTTCAACCTCACCCGGCTGCACCTGGACGGCGGCGGTGAAGTGCCGACCGAGCCGGGTGACGTCCTGCGCCAAGGCGAGGACCTCGGGCGGTGGGTGCGTGCCCAGCGTTTGGGCTGGGACAAGCTCACCGGGGTGCAGCAGTGGATGCTGGAGCAGGTCCTCGGGATCGAGCCCGCGACCGAGGACGAGAAGCCGAAGCCGCGCCGTACCCAGGCCGACAAGTGGGCCGCCAACCTGGCAGCCGCGAAGCAGTTCTATGAGCGTGAGGGTCATCTGATCGTCCCCCGCAGCCACCTTGAGACTGTGCTCTCGGACGAGGGATGGGAACTGCAGTTCCGTCTGGGGGCCTGGATCGGCAACCAGCGCTCGCGTGCGGCGACTTTGTCGGAGGACCGGCGCGAGCAGCTGTCCGTGATCGGGATGCGGTGGTCCTGACGATGAGCGGGAACACCTCGGTCATCACGGCGGCCGCCGTGGCTCTGATGGTGGGTTACCTGGTGGGGGCCGGGTGCTGCCGTGGCAACGGCTGGGCAACTGGGGAGGCCAGGTGCGTTCACGGAACCGCCAGTCCGTCGTCGTCCTGGTCCACGTTCTTGAGCGGCCGCGCACCAGCTGGCATCTTGCGCACCCCGGCCCCCGAGACCCGGGGGGGGCTGGCTCCCGAACAAGACCCCAACAGGAGATCACGGGTTTCCAGGCAGGACGTTGGGGATGCGAAGGCGGCGGAGGTCGCCTATTGGTGTCCGAGACACTCTCTGGCTCATTGCGTACTGCTGTTCCCTCTCTTGTTCGGGTTACGGTCATGCCGCTTCACAAGTCCCGCACAGTTCCCGCAAAGTCACATCGAACGAGGGAGAAAGTGTGAGCACGAAAGATCGAAGACTCCGTTCCTTATGGGGGGCGCTAGCCGCATGTGTCCTGCTGCTGACCTTCGGAGCACCGGCATCAGCCAACTCCGATCCCGAGGGCGGACCAGGAGAAGCCACCATCGTGGCTGGAGCGGACGGATCTGAGAGTCCGGACCACCTGATCACGTGCACGATCAAAGCGGCCAAGCCCAACTACAGCGGAAGCACCGTCACTGCCGTCGGGTACATGAGCAGCTGCACACCCAGCACCCCGGAAATCTGCCGGACCGAGACCGATCTCCTGAGGTACTACCCCGGCCCAGGGACGTTCGAAGTAGTGGCGTCCGGCTCGGTGAACTACTCGTGCCCGCCCCCAAACCGGACCAGCACCGCTGTTCTGAGGAACTGCGATTCGAGTTCCGTCAACTGGACTTACATGACCCGGACCTACGGGACGATCACCCACGACGGCAGGCCTACCGCTGGTCATGTGGACAGCACCCTGCTGAACGTCAAATGCGTCTGAGGTAAGCCGCCCCGCACCCGTGAGTGTGAACTCCCAGCGGGGGTATGCAGCGACTGCCTGCATACCCCCTGCAGAGGCCGCTGCCCGTGGAAGGGAACAAGGATGATGACTGATGGTCGCCAGGAAGCTGCTTGGCAGTTCTGCGCTGCAGTGAGCACCCGCCTGTATGAGGTGTGCATGCACGACGCATCATTCCGCAGCGAGATCAGTCGGCTGTATCGGAAGTGGCAGGTCGATGAAGCAGGCACCGATGCGAAGGTTCGCTTACTGACATCGCTGGCGCTCTATTCCCTGCTGCTAGATCGCCCGTCCTCCTCGGAGCGCGACTGGGAGCAGATCACAGCAGCCTCTGTCCTTGACACGGTCGCAGCCAGGCCTGTCCACGAGCTCTTTGCGTCCCTGCCCTCCCTCAGCCAAGTAGAGGAAAGGCATCTCCAAGCCCTCAAACTCATGAGCTACAGCTTCGGGACCAGCCCCGGCCCTTCTGCTACAGCGAACTACTGGGCGTATCTCACCACAACGGTCAGTCTCCTCCTGGAACAGATCGTCATAGCAACCGGAGAAGAAACACCGACCTGTAAGACCATTCTTTCCGCCGGTCAGTGAGGGCCTCTCAGGCCAGTTGATCTCGATGGCGTGCAGGCGGCGATGGTGCCGCCGATCCGACTGGTGCCGCTCGTCATGGTCGTAGCAGTGGTTGCCGAGTGCCGGAGTCAGCTGCGCCAGCGTCCGAGCCAGCCGCCAGCCTTCGATGCCTGCGCCGCTTCCGCCTCCGGGAGCTCCTGCTCCTGGCGCTCGCGTTCGGCCGCTTCCGCCTGCCGCTCCGCTTCGAGCGCCCGGGTCTTGCAGTCGTCACACAGGTGCGGGTGGCTGTCCCCGCGGCCCCAGTCGACAGCGATGCTGGCCTTCAACCGGTCGTCGGTGAACTTGGTCCCGCAGTCCCCGCACACCGGACGCTGAGCCTCGCGTTCAGCTGCTTCCCGCGCTACGCGGCGCCGCGCAGCTTCGGCCCGGCGGGCGAGGGCAGCATCCCGGCGCGGGTTTCCGATCGCGTCCCAGAGGTTCTGGCGGTCCTCGCGGCCGAAGCGCCAGAACGCGGGCCCGGCCGGACCGTGCTCGCGCAGCAGCTCCAGCGTGGTCGCCACGATCGGCATCTTCCCCTTGTAGATGCGGAAGCCGCCCTCGGCCCACTGGCCCTGCCAGTGCTCGCGGGTGAGGTCGGCCACCCGCTCCATCTGCTTCAGCGCGGACCGCTTGCCAGCCTGGTGGAAGACGAGCAGGACCGGCGGGTGCGTTGCGTCGCCCCACTGAGGATCGGGTGCGGACCAGCGGGTGCGCCACATCGGCTTGTCCTTGCCGTCGGTGTCCTTCACCTTGCGGCGGTAGTGGCGCATGTACTTGTCGAACTTGGCCGCGATGACCGGGGCTTCCTCGGTGCAGTTGTCGGCCTCGATGAACAACAGCGGCAGCCCGGCCTCCGGGGCGGTGAGGACGATGTCGGCCCACGCACATCCCACGCCGGGGTTCCTCCACGTGCCCGTCGCCGGGAGCGCGACCTCGGTGGCATAGGAAGTGATGGTGCCGATCCCGTCGGGCGCGTCGACACAGGCCTGCGCGGCCGCGACGGCTTCGGCCGGCTCCCCGGCCACCAGATCCAGGTCGGGCTTCGGGCGGATCATCGCAAGGACCGTCTCGTTGACCGTCATCGCGTGCGAGGCACCCGAGCGGCCCGCACTCTTGGGCATGCCGCCCATCTCCTCCGGCCCCCGGTCCAACTTGAGCCCGGCAGCGGCCAGTCCGGAGGTGGTGAGCAGGCTCACCTCCTCTCCGCCTCGGGTGCGGCCGCCGTCGACGGACAGACCATGCCTGCGCAGATCGTTGAGCGCACCGCGATGAGAGGCGGTGCGCGCCTCCTTCCGCACAGCCGCCGTCTTCTTCGTGGTGTGCCGGTACGTCAGGTGCGGTGAGGACAGCCGCTGGATCTGATCCGCCGTCGCGGCCTTGAGCACCCCGAGCGCGCGCAGCACATCGGCGCGCAGGCCGGTCGACGATCCCGCCTCGTTCGTCTTGCGCTTGCCCGCCATCAGCCCCGCCCTCCCGTGCGTCGCGTCCGGCCACCGGCCGGGCGCCGGCCCCGCCCGGCCGTAGAGGGCACCAGGCGCGCCCTGAACCCGATGATCGCCTCCACCACTGACACCCCACCCCCACCTATTTCCCAGGGCTTGGTCAGTGAGAGGAGGAGAGAAGAGGGTTGTGACGACGCGCTGCGGCCCCAAAAAGTCGTGGTGGCCTGGGGGAATGCGGTCAGCGCTCGTGCCGGGCACGGAAGTGGGTACGACAGTGGGATCGCAAGCGCCGGCGGCAGGAGACTGCGGCGGCTTGCCCAGCCGACCAGCCCTCCCGGCGCAGGGCGCACGGCTCGCCGACCGGCGGTGCGGTCAGGGTACGGCGGGCGCCTGTGTTCGGTCATCATCCGGTCTCTCCCTTGTGCGTTGGTGTCCTCCACCAGCCCTGTGAGGCCGGTGGCGCACCCGCGCGAGGAGAGCCACCCGATGGCTCGGTGGCCGCTGCATGCCCCTCCTGCGGGCGCGTGGCGGCCATCGTCAGGAAGCACCCCTTGTCCGAGACCTGTTCGCGGCCAGTAGCGAAGTTGGTCTAGGAGAAACGCCCGCTCCTGGCGGCCCGCGCCGAATCGGACAAGGGGTCCGTGGTCGGCCCGACCACGACTGGACAAGGGGTCATGGTCGGGCCGACCAGACTCGACAAGGGGGCCCGCTTAAACCCATACAGCACCAGTTCGCTCCGGTTTGGAGACGGGGAGAAATCTCCGGACTTTATCCACAGGAGCGCGGCCTGAGCATCAGGCCAGTCGCCGTGATCGGCACGGCGGCCAGCCTGTTGAGGAGATCCGAATGCCGCACCTGGAGCAGCCCCGCACGCCGCTGACCCCCGAAGAGGTGGAGCTCGCTTTCGAGTACGTCCTGGCGATACAGGACAACAGCGACCACGCCGTTGCCGCCGTCTTCGACCGGACGAAGGCCGTTGCGGCGCCGGCCGTCCCCTTGTTGCGGCTGGCTGAGGACATCATCCTTCCCGTCACGGACCTGGCGGCCGATGCCGATCCGTGCGCGGACTCCTTCGCCCTGGACGAGGTCGGGGGCGTCTTGCTGGCCGCGCTGGAGGAGTGGACGCGTGAGTGCGTCCCCAGCGCGATCTGGGGCGTCGCCAACACCATCATCCGGTTCACCGAGAACGTCCTCCGGCAGGAGGGCGAGGACATCGTCGACACCCTGAAGACGATGCGCACCGAGCACCTGGAGCAGGCCCGCGCGGCGTATCCCTCGGGCGGTGCGCACCAGTAGGCGCTGCGGTGCGCAGCTGGTGCGCATCGAACGCGCCGGTAACCGCGCCTCGGTGCGCACTCGGTTCGCGTCGCGCGGTGGCCGGCGCGCACCTGCGCACCGGTGCGGTGCGCAGTGCGCGCGAGGCGGGTGCGTTTTCCCTTTGAGGGCCCGGATGTGCGAGCCGTCCACGGCGCAGTCGTCCAGGTCCAGCAAGTCGGCGCGGCGCAGCTCGCTCAGCAGGGCGGCGTGCAGGCAGGGCCAGACGCCGGCCTCGGTCCAGTCCCGCAGCCGGCGCCAGGCCGTCACCCCGGAGCAGCCCACAGTCTCCGCAGGGACGTCACGCCAGGCGACACCGGTCCGCAGCACGTACAGGACGCCAGCGAGTGCAGTTCGGTCGGGAACACGCAACCGCCCCGGATGGCGTCGGCGCCGCTCGGGAGCGGGCGGCAGCAGCGGAGCCACCCGCTCCCACAAGTCGTCAGGAACAAGATCAGCACGCACTCCGAACACCCCGCCGACCAAGATCGCTGAGCGCAAGACCCGCAGCTCAACTCATTCTGAAACGATCAGTAAGGGAGGTCTTCCCCGTGGGGTGCCTGCGGCCGGCGGTCCGCGCCCATGCGACGAGCCCGTTCTCGCGAGCCGACCGCCCCGAATGCGGGCGGCAGATTCCGGGAGCCGCGCACACGTGGGAACCGTGCGCAGTGGGCAGAGCGCAGGGGCGGGCCCGATCAGTTGGCCGACGTGTTCCGTGTCATCTCGGCTGCCTCGGTGATGGCGCGTTGTCTGAGATCGCCGAACAGCTGCATCGTGACGGCGGCCAGGACGTCGTCCCCGCCAACAGTCCGCCCGTCCCCGCGGCGGGTGGACAGGGCGAGGAGGGGGTCCTTGAGCAGCGGGGCCGGGGCTGGCTCGCCCGGCACCACCAGACTGACCGTCCCGAACCGCTTGACCCCGCCCTCGCGGACGGCCTTGGCCGCGTCCCGGGCCAGGGCCGTCAGGAACACGCTCGCGATTCCGTCCAGGTCGCGGACCATCGCCGGGACGGCCCTCACCCCCCGGCTCCCCAGCAGCCTTCTCACCCCGGCCTCGAACCGGTGGGCGCCAGCCACACCACTCGGTGTACGCGCCCCGCGGCGCTCACGAAGAGACACGAGCGCACCATCGGCGTTGCGCACCTCGCCCATCAGGCCGTGGAAGGTCGGGCTGTGCAGGTACCACGCCGATCCCACCTCCACCTCGACGTTCCGGTCGATCGCCGAGATGAGGTCCTTGGGAATCAGCCTCGTCCTGGCCTCCTCGGCCGCCGCGCTTCTCGCGCCGTCGATGATCTCCGTCAGCACGGTCCGCGTCACCGACGCGGCGGCCCACGCGGCCGGCCGGGAGACGTGCAACGAGGTCACGTCCCTGAACACCGCTTTGACGAGCTGAGGCTTGAACGGCAGGTCGGTCACGACGGAAGCGGTCTGCGGACCGCTGCGCTCGGTGCGTAGGAGTTGTGTGGTCATCGAAGAATGTGCTTTCTGCTGTCGGAGGTGTCAGTGGCCCATGCCGCACCGGGCGGCGAGACCACAGAGCTCTGCGGAGGGCGCCGAGCCGGCACAGGGCCTGCCGGGCGGGGCCGCCGGCACACAGAGGTGCAGGCGGCCCCGCCCGGATTCTCGGCGTTCCGGCGACCGGGCGTGCGGCAGGGGGTGCCACCCGGGCGACGCGCTGTGGTGCGGCGCCGTGCCGGTCAGGCGACCTGGTACCTGCCGACTTCCAGGAAGTGGCGCAGTGCTTCGGGTGTGTTGTCGTCGAGGGCGGCGTTGGCTGCCGCGCGCAGGGCCGGGCTGATGGATGGGTCGGCGAGGATGCGGGCGATGGCGACGCGGTCGTCCTCGGCCTGGGCGATGCGGTAGCCGGTCTCCAGCCAGGCGCGGATCGCGTCGGAGTCGTTGGCGTCCAGGAGGGCGTTGACCTCGGCGATGACGCGCCGGCCGCTGTCGGGGTCGGCGAGCAGGCGCGTGATGGCGACGCGGTCGTCCTCGGCCTGGGCGATCCGGTAGCCGGTCTCCAGCCAGGCGCGCATCGCCTCGGGGTCGTTGGCGTCCAGGAGGGCGTTGGCCTCTCGTGTCACACGCCGGCCGCTGTCCGGGTCGGCGAGGATCCGGACTATGGCCACCCTCAGGTCGTCGGCGTCCGGCTCGTCCGCGGACGAGGACACCGCGGGCACCGTCACCGCGGTCGCTGCCGCCGTGGCGGCGAAGGACGGGGTGGCGAGCAGGAGGGCCGGGGCGAGGATGCCCGCGGCAATGCCGGGCGCTACGCGATGCAGTCGCAAGGGGAATGCTCCTCTTCGTGGGCTACGGAGGTGAGTTGAGGACGCCTCAGGGCGTTCACTTCGGTGATGCTGCCACCTGGGTCTGACAATGGCAGTTGCCCCGCTGCGGTCGCAGGGCACCGTCGCCGCGGACGTGGCCGGTGTTTCATGGCGGCGCGCCTTCGAGAAGGGCGGCCTTGAGCGCGGCTCGTGGCTGTCGGGGCATGATCGGGGCGAGACGATTCCTGGGGGCGGTCGTGGTGTGGTCCGAGCGTGTGGTGGTGCGCGACGGGGTTCGGCTTGTCTGCCGGGACCGGGGCGGGCCGGGGGAGCCGGTCGTGCTGCTGCACGGCTTGGCCGGTCATGCGGGTGAGTGGGAGGTGGTGGCCTCGCGGCTGATTGCCCGGTATCGGGTCGTCGCGGTCGATCAGCGCGGGCACGGCGCGAGCGAGCGTCATCCGCAGGATGTCTCCCGGGCCGCCTATGTCGCCGACGTCGTCGCTGCAACCGTACCCCGGGAGAGGGAGATCCCTCCTTCGCCTACGGACTGGCTGCGGTCGGGGGTCACGCGCCAGCGCGTGACCTGCACCGCCGGTGGGTGAGATGTAGACGCGAGGGTGCCGTGCATCGCGATGCTGTGCACTCGCGGGGAGAGTGCTGTGCATCGCGGGGACGATGCACGGCATCGCCGGTGCGCACCGGATGCGGCTACCGGTGCGCACCGGGACTCTGCCCGGACCCGGGCTGGTGCGGCTGGTGCGCGCGCTGGTCGTCCTCGCGCACCGGGTGCGGTCCGCCGGTGTCCTCGAGGTCGGCGTAGCGGTCCATGGTGGCGCGGGCGCGGTCGGCCGCCACGGTGAAGGCATCTTGGAGGTGACGCAGCCGCTCGGCAGTGAAATCGAGGGCTTCCACGTCCGTGCGGGACTCCTTCAGGGCCCGCAGCGCAGCCATGTCGAGCGCCGACCGAGGCTCGGAGTCCGCGTCTTCGTCGGTGTCCGGGAACGGGATAAGGAGCTGCTCGGGCATCGCGGCCTGCTGGTGCGCCACGACGTCGTCGTACAGGGCGCGGCCGGTGCGGCGCGCGGCGCGCAGCCGGGCGCTGAGGACGGTGGAGGCGATGACCGCGCGGTCGTAGAGCAGCGGGACGCGTGGGATGTCCCACTCCCCCGGTTCCAGGGGCAGGCGGGTCGTGTCCGGGTCGCTGGGGCCGGCCGGGGGCCGCGGGCTCGGATCGGGTTCGGCGTCCGGTGGGCGGCGGCGGGTGGGCGGGTCGGTCAGGGGCCAGCGGGCGGTGTAGAAGCGGTAGGCGGGCATGTGGCCGCGCAGTGTTTTCGGCTCGCTGATGTCCAGGCAGTGCGTGGCGATGGCGGCGTCCACGATTTCCTCGTCCAGGCCCGGCTCGCGGCGGCGGCCGCGCAGGACGAGAGCGAGGTGACGGCGCGCTTCGGCGAGCAGGTGCCGGCGGTGGAAGAAGCCGTCCTTGTTCATCACGAACACCATCGCGGTGACGTCGACGGCCGCCAGGGCGACGTCGACCACAGCGGCGACCCGGGCCCGGATCGCCGCCGCCGCGGCACGGGCGTGCTCGAGGAGGGAGTTGATGACATCGGCGGCCACCCCGGAGGTGAGGATCGCGCTCGTCTTCCACCACGCGCGCAGCTGTGCGAGCGGCCGGGTTTGCTGCTTGGGCGGGCGGGTCATCTTCGCCGCGATCCGGTTCAGCTTGGCGCGGGCCTGCTCGGAGACCTCGGCCGCGAACTTCAGGTTACCGTCGTCGTCGACGGCGGTGACGTACTCGTGCTCCAGGTCTGCCAGGCAGGCGGCTATCTGGTCGCTGCGCCGTGAGGTCCAGCGGATCAGCTCGTGCGGCACCCCGGCGATCTCCATCACCGGGCGGCGGCCGGCGGTGACGGTGCGCGGCTCGGAGGCCAGCCCCAGTGCCTCGCACACCTCAGCCATCACGATCTCGTTGTAGAGCGAGGACGCGGCGACGGTGTTCTCGAACAGGACCTCCGAGTGGACCGATCCCCACTTCCCGCCTGGACGCTGGCCCTTCACCGACAGCATCAGATGGTCATGGAGCAGCGGCATTCCCGACCGGGCCTCGTGGTGGCGGAAGCGGGCGGCGACCAGGCCGCCGGGCGGCCGGACCTGGTAGACGCCGTCCTTGCCGAAGCGGATCACCGCGACCTGGTCCTCGATCCACTCCAGCACTCTCTCGATCGCCCGCTCGTGCGCGGCCTCGATCACCTGTCGGGTCTCGTCATCACCCAGCGCCCACAGCAGGTAGATCGTCGGCTGCGGACGGAAGACGAAGTCGGCGCCCGTGACCTTCACCCGCCGGCCGAGGGCGCCGGCCTTCCACGCGGCCTTCGGTGACTTGCCCGCCGCCAGTTGGTCGGCCTCGATCAGATCCGCGTGCGGGTGTCGGCCTTTCTCCCCGAACAGGTTCCGTAGCTGCGTCTCGGTGACGACGTCCCCGGCGGCCAGGCCGAGGGCGGGGAGTCCGCGGCCCATCCATCGGCCGGCGGGGACACCGGCTTCCTCCTGAGCCTTGGCTAGCGGCGTGCGCGCCGGGCGTCTGCCGTCGCCGACGACGACTTGGCGCGAGTAGTAGCGGTGCATCTGCCCGGCGGTGATTAGCTCGATATCCGTGGTCATGAACACCACGCCACACGCCTCTGACCTGCATGGAAAGGGTGATCAGCGCTACGTCCCGCCAGGCGGGAGCAGCGGTCCTACTTTCTTTCCGAGTGCCCGTCAGACGGGAAGCGGCTCCGGCCGACGGCGCGAGTGTCATCGCTCTCCGGTCAGGCTCCAACACCGCCCCAACCCACACCACAGAGCACCGGCACACGCCAACACCCAAGCACGGCCAAGGAGTTCCGCCCCCTGTATGGACGGACGCGACCACAGACCAGCGCCCGGCAACCGCCGGGGCTGCGTGCTTCCAGGAGGAACCTGCCATGCCGACCTACGACGCCCTGAACTCCGCCCTCGCTCGGTAGGTAGTGAGTCAGAGATCCCGCCGCTCGCTCGTTACGAGCCGGAAGGGCTGTCCCTCGTTGTCAGCGATCACGACCCCTGTCCGCCCATTGCAAAGCCAGTGCACGTTGACACTCCACACGACATCTCCAGGACCGCCGGCGTTTACCTGGAGAAGGAAACGCTCGGGGTCGAGGTGCGAGACCGTGTACGGGAAGTCCGATACGCCGTCGTTCGGTCTCAGCACGGGAGTTGGGTCGCTGAGGTTGACTTGGAAAGTACGCAACTCCCGTCGCGCCATGGGCGCAGCCGGCGGAGGAAGCGAGATGTCGTCAATAAACGGTGGGGCAGCTCGCGATTCCACGCGGACCTCCAACTTGGTGAGGATCACGGCACGATCGACGGTGGCTTCCACGATCAGCGACACGACTGCGTGGCTTCCTAACGCAACCCAGCCGGGGGAGCCCCGCAGCTCCGTCAAGCCTGAGGGCACGGGGGCAATATGGCCTAATGTGCCGCGCGCTAGGTAAGCCCTCACGGCGAGAGGTGCAGCTGGCGCGGAGGCCAGCACCGCATCACGGCCAAGGGCGAGGGCCTTGTCGGCGCTGCGCGTCACAAGCCCACCGAGAGTCGAAGCAACCCCCGCGACGACTGCCGCCACAATCCACGTGCCGACCCCTGGTACGGCCACCGCCAAAATGACTGCAGCTAGCAACAAGACAGCTGCTCCGATTCGCACCATCCATCGACGAGACTCCACGGCTCTCCCTTCAGCGCCTCTCAAGGGGTGTCATAGTGCCTGACTCTCCAGGTGGAGCGATTGGCTGGGTGAGACAACGGCTGGGTCTGCTGAGATCGAGCGGCGGGCGATGGCTACTTGTTGGGCGGGGCGTCCAACCGGGTCCTTGTTGTCCGCGGACAACAAGTCTGGGTAACACGCGTATTGCGGTGCCTCTGACACCTCAGAAGTGAGTAAGGTAGCGCCATGACTGCGCCATACAACCCCATCGATCGGGAAAAGGTAGTTGCCAAGCTGCCGGCTGAGCTGCGCAAGGAGCTGAAGGTCCGAGCCGCTGAACTAGGCAAGGACATCCAGGATGCCGTCACAGACGGCGTCGAAGCCTGGCGAAAGGCGAAGGATCGCCCCCTGGTTGACACGAGCGGCGGCACCTCCTTCGCGACCTATCTCCCCGCTGGGCTGTACGGCAACCTCAAGAAGGACTGCAAGGCCCGGAACGTCTCCTACAACCAGGGCATCGCCCAGTCGATCCGCTTGTGGCTCGACGGCAACCCCTCTCCCCGACCCAAGTCACCACGTGTCACGGGAGCCCGCCGGATCATCTTCGGCAACCAGAAAGGCGGAGTCGGCAAGACGTCGGTCTCCGCCGGTGTTGCCCAGGCCCTCGCAGAGTCCGGGCACCGCACGCTACTGATCGACTTCGACCCGCAGGGCCACATGACCAAGCAGCTGGGCCACCCGCTGTTCGACATCGAAGCCCCAAGTCTGGCCAAGCACATGCTCGGTGACACCAAGGGCAAGCTGAACGATCTGCTCGTGGCCATAAAGGGCGGCGACTTCGAGGACCACCTCTGGCTTCTGCCCGCATGCAAGGACGCCTTCCTCCTGGACGCCAAACTCGCCACCAGCCGGACCGTCCGCATCAAGGAGACCGCACTGGAGAAGGCGCTGGAGTCGCTGGAACAGGACTTCGACTACATCCTGGTCGACTGCCCGCCCAGCCTCGGCTACAGCATGGACACCGCCCTGTACTACTGCCGTACCCGAGACGGGGAGACGGAGAACACATCCGGCATCGTCATCCCGGTGCTGGCGGAAGACTCCTCCGCAGACGCCTACGACATGCTCGTCGACCAGATTGAGGATCTGGTCGAGGACCTGGACATCGACATCGCCATGCTGGGGTTCGTCGTCAACATGCACGACAGCCGCAAGGGCTACGTGGCGACATCCTCTCTGGACGAGTGGCAGAAGATCGGTGAGCCACCGGTCCTGGCGATCGTTCCGGAGCTGAAGGACCAGCGCGAAGCCGTCCGTGTGAAGCAGCCGCTACTCGTCCACGCGCCCTACGGCGAACAGTCGGAAGTGATGCGGACCGTCGCACGGAGGATCAGCGCATGAGCGTCGCCGACAAGCTCGGAACCGGTTCCTCGTTCAGCCACGCCCCGCGGGGGCGCAGCGCCCGGGGACGGGCGAAGGCCGTCACGCAGGGAGATGTCCCTGCCTATGAACTGGTTCGTCTGCATCTGGACGAGGTCTCCCCCACTCCCCTCAACCCGCGCCGCAACTTCGGCACGGACGAGGACAAGACCCGCTTCGGCGAGGAACTTCGCCAAGCGCAGCTTGCCGCTTGTGTGGCGGTCTCCCGTAACGCCTACCTGGCGCTGTGGCCGGACCACGCTGAACGGATCGGCGATGTCGCCCACGTCTTGGTCAACGGGGAGCGCCGGTATCACAGCGCTGTCCATGTCGGCCTCGATGCACTGGATTTCGTTGTCCGGGATGACCTGGCCTCCTCCCGTGAGGAGTTCATAAACCATCTGCTGCAGGAGAACCTGGAGCGCGAGGACTTCGACGTCATCGAACGCGCGCGCGGTGTCGAGCAGCTCGTGGCCGTGTGCGCTGAGCAGTCCGAGCGCGGCGCTCGGTCCCGGGCGGCTGAGCGTCTGCGCAAGGACCGGTCATGGGTGTCCAATCAGCTGGTCCTCCTGGACCTGCCTGATGAGGTCCAGGCGATGCTCAGTGCGGGCAGCATGCCGGAGCGTGACGGCCGGTTCCTCGCCCGCCATGCCAAGGAAAATCCGGAACTCGATGCGGCCGGCTTGCTCGACTACCTCAAGTTGGCGAAGGCGGCTCTAGCCCGCTCCAAGGCTGAGCAGAGTGCTCAGCTTCAGGCGCTTCGCGGCGGCGACGAGAAGGACTTGTTGTCCGCGGACAACGTTCCCGACGACCAGGACGGGGGAGTTTCGCCGAAGTCGGTGCCCCCCGTACGGGAGCCGGCCTCCGGCGATTTGTTGTCCGCGGACAACAACCCCGGTGGGGGCAGTTCCTCGGCTCTCGAGTCGCCAGCCGGGGACTCCCCTGCCGTCGCGAAGCAAACGGCGGTTTTGTTGTCCGCGGACAACAAAACCCCTCAGAGCAGCCCGGCTGTCAGCAAGCCCCGCACGCTTCCTTCGCCGAGGGTGCAGGAGTCGCCGACGATCGTGCTTCGGGACCCGGAGCAGATCGCCGCGGACGTAACCCGCTACCTCACGCTGGAACAGCTCGCGGAGCTGGCCGAGCTGCTGCTGCATCGGGTCTCCGCTGCGGAGTAGCTGCCTGACGGGCGAAGAAGCCATGAAAGCGGTCCCACCCTGGTGTCCGGGGTGGGACCGCTTCGCCTTATTCAGATGAGGGATCACCGTTCACGGGCAGCGTGGCGACGCTGCGTCCCGCAAGGTGGGAGCCGTGTCAGCGCAGGTGGTGTGGCTCCCGCCTGAGGAACTGCCACCTCGTGGGGCGGCAGAACGCCGGCTGCGGGTGATCATCCTCCCCAGGCTTTGGTCAGTGCGCGGCGCGCTGCCCTGACGGCCGCCTCGAGGTCCTCTGCGGCACGGGCCTGTGCGACGGCACGGATGTGCTCGGATCGGATGGTCCGTTCCGCAGGGACCTCGGCAGCCTCTCCTTGGCGGACCAGTTCGTAGGTGTCCAGGGTTTCCGCGTCGCTGGCGACCGCCTGCGGCAGCAGGTTGGCCACGTGCTTGGCGACCTCCAGGAGCGGTGCCTCCAGTTCGTCAGGTGTGCGCTGAGATGCCTGCTCGAGGTTCGTGTGCAGCAGCGCGGTTTCGAGATCTGCGAAGTCGCGATGGGTGAGCGGGCCTCGGTGGCTGACCTGGTAGGCGAGATTCGCGGCGTCGATGAGCATCGCGTGCACGCTGTCGTAGTCGTTCTTCCAGGCCTCACGCCGGGTACGCGCTTCTTCCATCTCCCGCCTCTCGGCGGCATCCTGCCGACGCTCTCCCCACTGGATGCGGGCGACACGGTAGGTCACCGCGGCCCCGAGGGCGGCGCCCGGGATGGAGGACAACCAGGCGATATTCACCGGGCATCTCCTTCACCGGCGTGTACGACGGGCTGAGAGGTGGGACTCTGGGTCATGGAGGCTTCTTTCTTAGGGGTTTCCGTGCCCGCTGCAGCTGGCCTGCTCGCTCTGCGCAGCGGGCACAGTCATGTCATCCCTGCCAGGCCATCGCGCGGAGGGCGTCCAGGGCGAAGACGCCCGTTGCCGCGACCGCCACGAACGTCAGGGCGAAGGTGTTTCCGTGCACGTGCGGGGGGTTGCCGCTGGGGTCGTCGCCGGTCTCTTTCACGTGCTCTGCCTGGATCCGGCGAGTGCGCCGTCGCATCAGCCAGCAGACCGCCACCGTGAAGATGACCACCAGGAAGATCGCCAAGGCGACCGGGTGGGATGCGATGAAGACGGTCAGCACGCCGACGCAGAACGGGCCTCCGGCCATCCACGTGAGAGTGCGAAGGCCCGGTCGGTGCGGCCACCGCGCTCCGTAGTGCCTGGGGCCGTCGGCGGGTGTGTCCGGACTTGCGGCGGCAGCGCCGGATTCAGCCACCAGCAGTGAGTAGCGTCGGGCCCATTCGTCTTGGCTGAGCTCGAACGCCTTCCGCTCCTGGGCAGAGGGCGCCCAGAAGAACATGCCACTCCAGGCGATGAGCGCCTGGACGGTCCTGTAGATGGACAAGAGTGCTCTCCTTCTTGTTGATCGCTGCCGTTAGGCATCGACTCACCGATCACGGATTGAGGGGGCCGGCCCGCAGGGGGTGGTCCCTCCCGCTGCTTGTGGCAGGTGAGGAGGGACAGGGCGGCGGCCCGTCGGCCGTGAACCCGAGACGAGGCCTAACCCAGCAGGTCCTCGGGGCGCTGGCCCTTGTAGATCGCCACACGCAACCGGGCCTTGAAGAGATGCACCCCGACCGTGCTGGGGGAGATGCCGAGTTCCTCGGCGATCTCCCTGTAGGTCATCTCCTTGGCGATACGCATCACGAAGACGCTCTTCTGACGCTCGGTCAGTACTTTTGACAGGAAGGGGTGCGCCTCGCTGTCGTCCGGCAAGTCGACGGCAACCGGTGTCGCCGCTACCGGCTCCGGAACCACGTCCAAGGGGGTGTGGTTCCCCTTCTTCTTCGGGCTCTTGTACTCGCCAATGACCGTGAAGAGCGCCTTGAAGGCATACAGCCTCAGGAAGATCGGCGCCGCCCCGTTGTCCACGGCGGTCAGCACCCGGCGGATTGCCTCCATGGCGGCTTCTTCGGCGTCATGGTGGCTCAAGTGCTTGCGCTTCCCCCAGGCACACAGGTCCGGGTACAGGTCGTACAGCTCCATACCAAGCTTGTCGACCTTCTCCGACTGCGCCCTCAAGTCCTCACTCGACGCGGCCGCGTTGGCCTGCGCCCAGTCCGGTGCGGTTCCGGCTGGGAGAGGACTCCTCTCTGATTGAGGCGGGAGCAGCTCATCGTTCATGGTCGTCCTCCGGCTGAGCGGGGTAGGCGGTTCCCCCTGAGAGACGACGTCCGGTGTCGTCTCTCTACGAGAGACGACACCGGAACGGGCGAGGAAATTTATGCAACAGTGCGCAAGGCCTCGCAGGGCATGGGCAGTTCCCCCAGCGCATAGAAACCCTGGGATCGCTCCACGTCGGCACCGCTCGACGACAGCCTGTCGCTCCACCCACGAGGCAGGAGAGGTAGACCAGCACAATTCACCTGCACAGCCGGTTTGTTGTCCGCGGACAACAAAGCAGGACTAGCGGCCCACCAGGGGGCCCAGTGTCGCGGCGGTGGGTGCGCATCGCAGGTAATTCTTCGCGTGGTGGAAGCCGAAACCCCCGTGCACGGTCGTGGTCAGGTCCAGGTCGACGCCGTCGAAAGAGCGGGCCAGCCGCGGCGGGATGGCGACCGGGTCCCCCGGATCGGCGATGTTGACCCAGCGGTGGACGCCGGCCGGACGGCTGCCGCGGGCGCTGACCGGCGGTGGAAGGAGCCGTTCGAAGACCGCTTTGGGCAGCGCGAGCGGGGAGCCGAGCGTCAGCAGCAGCGGGACCTGCAGTTCCGGATGCGCGTGCAGCGCCTCGTAGGCGACGAGGGTGCCGAGCGAATGGGCGACGACCACGTCAGGGCGGTGGCGCGCGACGTGGGTGGCGACCTCCTCGCGGGCCTCGGCGCGCCACGGCGCCTCTGCCGAGCGCAGATATCGGGCCACTTCCCGGAAGAACACGCCTATGAACAACCGGGTGAGCCGGCCGTCCAGACTGTGCTTGCGGGCCACCCACGCGGCGGTCTGCCGCAAGGGCATCGTGAGCCCTCCCTGGACAACCGGTGCCGGCGCGCCCATGGCGTCCAGCCACTCCCTGAGCAACTGCTCGGCCAGCGGGTCGTCGAACCGGTCGTCGTCGCTCTGGACCGTACGGGGGCGACGCAGGAACGGCGCGTAGTAGGCGAACGCCACGTCGAACGCGTCGGCGCCGACTCCGACACCGGCGGCGAGATACTCCGCCCACTCCGCGGCATGCTGATCGGCCACGGCCTGCCGGGCTCGGCGCCGGTCCAGATAGCCGACCCCGTGCACCCCCACCACCCGCAGCGAAGGGGGACGGCTCATACGCTCCTCCAGTTTTCCAGGGTGATGACAATGACGTCCTGCCCTATCGCGAGCACCACCGTGCCGTCCGGAGCTGCCGTGACCGAAGCGCACATGGCAGGCAGCGAGATCGTGGTGAGGGGTCGGCCGGAGGCGAGGTCGTGGACCCGTACGGTCCGGTCCTCTGCGGCGGTGATCGCGAGGAGAAGGCCCTCGAGCGTGACGGTCGTGACATCGGTCAGCGGCGCTGTGTGTCCGCCGAGCGTCCGCACGCAGTGCCCTGAGGACAGGTCCCACACGTAGGCGGTGTGGTCCCTGCACGCCGTCACCACCAGGTCCCGGCCCCCTAGCCGGGCGCCCGCGGCCGCGGACACCGCGCCTCCGCGCCCGTGCAGCACCTGAATGAGCCTGCCCGAGGCGACGTACCACACGTGGGAGGTTCCGGCTTCGTCGCTGGTCACCGCGACCGCGTGGGTGCCGATGCGGGTCAGGACGACCGCGGTGATCGCGGCGCGGTGTCCGGTGTACTCGCAGAGTTTCTCCGCCGCCTCCAGGTCCGACACGTCCCAGACCACGGCGACGGAATGCGGACTGCCGGTTGTCACGGCGATGATCGGATGTCCGTCCAGCGTGCCGGTCGCTACTCCTGTCACCGCCGAGCCGCGGTCCGGGAGAACGGCCACGGCGGCACCGCTCGCGGTGTCCCAGATACGGGCGGTCCGGTCGGCGCTGCCCGTCACCGCCAAGAGTCGGTCTCCCGACCGGACGAGCGCGACTGCCGTCACCGCGGCGGTGTGCCCCCTCATCTGGGCCACCTGACGGTTCGTCCGCGCGTCCCAGACGCAGGCGGTATGGTCCTCGCCGGCCGTGACCACGACCGGTGGCTGGTCCTCCCGGGCCAGGGCGACGCTCGTGACCGTGTCGGTGTGGCCGGTGGCGGCGCGGACCGGGGACCGGGTGCCCAGGTCCCAGATCCGCACCGTGCGGTCCGAGTCGCCGCCGACGGTGACCGCCGTCAGCCGGCGCCCCACCCGCTGGACGGCGACGCCGGTCAGTGCGCCGCTGTGCCCGCGGAGCGTCGCGAACGCCTTGCCCGTCGCCACGTCCCAGACCCGCGCCGTGGTGTCCCAGGAACTAGTCACTGCGATGGCCCGGCCGTCGAAGTCGGTGAGGGCTGCGCCGGTGACCATGTTGCGGTGCCCGCGCAGCACGGCGACCTCGCTGCCACTGCGCAGGTCCCAGATACGCGCGGTCCGGTCCCACCCTGTGGTCAGGATGACCGGATCGCCGCGCAGCCGGTCGACCGCGACGCTACTCAGCGCGCCGTTGTGGCCCCGCAGGGCGCCGAGTCGGTCGCCGGTCTCGGCGTCCCACACGCGGGCCGTGCCGCGGTTGTCCGCGGTCACCAGGATCGCCCGGCTGTCCAGTTCCGTGATCGCGACGTCCGTCACCCGCGTGCGGTCGTGGGCGATGACGGTGATCTGCTCGCCACCCATGGCGTCCCAGACGCGGACCGTGCCGTCGGCGCTCGCCGTGACGGCGAGGGGGCGTCCGGCGACGTCGGCGACGGCGGTCGCCGACAGCCGGTCGGTGTGGCCGATGAGTGTGGAGACCGCGAGGCCCGTCGTCAGATCCCACACCTTCGCGGTCTCGTCCCAGCTCGCCGTGACGGCGAGGGGGCGTCCGGCGACGTCGGCGACGGCGGTCGCCGACAGCCGGTCGGTGTGGCCGATGAGTGTGGAGACCGCGAGGCCCGTCGTCAGATCCCACACCTTCGCGGTCTCGTCCCAGCTCGCCGTGACGGCGGCCGGCCGGCCGTTCACGGAAGCCGAGGCCACCCCGGTCAACCGGCCAGACGCGTCGTGCAGGGTGTTCAGCAGTGCCAGGGCGACGCCTCGCCCTGTCGCCCACACCGGGGCCCAACCGGACGGGCGGGCCAACCGCTCGCCCATCGCCGGCTCTGCGTGGCGTGCCGCGTCCACGGCAAGGATCTGCCGCCGCTGATACGCCGTGAGCGGGCGGTGCACCTCGTAAGAGGCCCGGTAGACCGCCGCGACCAGGCGCGCCCAGTCGCTGCGGGCACTGCTCAGGACGGCGTCGACGGACGCCGGATCCCCGTGCGCCAGGAACTCCATGTCGTTCAGGAGCGAGTCGACTGAGTCGGATGCCAGTGCGTGGCCGGCGGCGTGCCGTAACGCGTAGGGGTCGGCCGCCTCCCACACACGTCCGCCGTCGGGGCTGGCTGGCACCGAGTCCAACAGACTCCGCAGCACCACGGCCGCTGCGTGGGTGCTGGTCGCCGCCGCCTGCGCCTGCTGTGGTCCGCCCTGCCGGGGGCGGGCGCGCAGATGCTCGGCGAGGCCCTCGTGGAACAGCCGGTACAGGGTGTTGCCATCGGTCTCGACGGCCTGCCGGAGGAAGAAGCGTCCCGCGTCGAGCGCCTCGCGCACGTCCTCCAGTGGCGCCGGGCCGACGCCCGTCCCAAATACGCCCGCGACGTGTGCGACGATCCGCTCCGGCATGCCCATGCCCTCCGCCCAGGCCAGCGCCGTCAGTACCGGACCGAGCCACGGATGGCTGCCGGGCCGACGCAGTTCCAGGTCCAGCAACCCGGGCAGGTCACGGGGCACTTCACGGGCCACCCGACGGGCGTCGTTGGTGTCGGTGACCACTGGGCTGTCGAGCATGTGGCGGACGTACATGCCCGCGACGAGGAACTCTCCCCACCCCAGAGGCTGTCGCCCGTCCGGCTGCCGGGCTGGCATCAACTCGTCTGCGAGGCTCTCGGCGAACGCCGCGCCGACGGCGGCTCCGTCCACCACCGCGTACGGCGTGTCGACGGCCAGCAGGTCTCCGATGTAGTGGCGGAGCGAGGCGCGCACGCCATCGGAGTCGGCGACATCGAGGTCGATCAGTCCCCCTGCCTTCCGGGCGGCTTCCAGCAGCGGTGCGAAGCCCGGTTCGCGACGGGCACCGACCAGCAGCCGCACCACAGGCCAGCCGTCCAGGGTACGCGCGTTGAGCAGCGGCATCAGCAGGGCGAAGACGACGTCCGACGGCCGCTCCGCCTCGTCCAGCGCGTCGACGACCAGGGTGAAGGGGCGTGCGGCGCCGTCCTGCGCCAGCGCGAGCAACTGCTCCACGCCCCAGCCCTTGGCGGACCGGGAGACGTCACCTCCCATCTGGCGGGCCAGCGACTCGGCGATCTCGGTCAGACTGCGCCGCCTGGCGTGCACCACGGCAAGCCGGTCGTTGGCCGCGGGCGTGTGCCGCAACCGCCACCACAGGCCGGGTGCGCGGGCGCGCAGGCCCGGGTGAGCCGCGCACACCAGGACGCCGAGCAGTGCGGACTTGCCCACTCCGGGCTTGCCCGTCACCACGCGGAGTGGACCGCCCCCGCCGTTGCACCAGGCGGACAGGTCCGCCAGCTCCACCTCGCGTCCGTGGAAGTATCCGCGGCCCGGCACCTGGCTCAGCGCCTCGGAGCCTGCGGCACGCAGCAGGAAGTGACGGACGTCCAGGCCCTCGTCGAGGAGGGGGAAGGTCCCTTCGTCCAGACCCGCCATCTGCTCGCGGGGGCCGCGGCCGCCGTACAGCGGGTTGGGGAAGAACGGCAGGTGGTCCAACTGGTCCGCGAACGGTACCCGACTGGTGGTCACCCGCTGGTCCATGCCGTCGGTCAGGTTCATCTCGGCGACGACGCGGCTGATCTCCCGGGCCACCGCCGGCAGCGGGATGAACCGCTGGGACGGGTCCACGCGCAGGGTCGCCTCCTGGTACCTGCGCAGCACCATGGCGATGGCGCGGCTGAGCCGGAAGTCGAATGCCGGCTCGTCGGGGCCGCTGGCCGCGATCACCCAGGCGCGGCGCTCGCCTGTCTCCAGCCGCTGGTGCCACGGCAGCACGGCGGACGTGCCGGAGTAGCAGAGGTCGAGGAGGAAGAGGGTCAGAGGGCGGTCCGCGCGCGGATGGTCCTCGATCAGCGAGATCCACTGGTCCACCGCCTCATCCACGGCTTCGCCGTCCGGCCCGACGACGTACAGGCCGCCGCTTCCCGCGCGGGCGAGGAGACCATGGGCTGCGATGTGCACCACGAGGATGTCCGCCCCCGACTTCACGGCCGCGCGCAGCCGCTCTGGCAGTTCGGGGGGTTCGCCGTCCCCGCGGGACGGCCAGGCGCGGTAGCCGAACGCCGCGAGGGCCTCGGCCACGGCCGCCGAGTGCTCTGGCGCCTCGTCGAGCGGATCGAGTCCGCCGTCCAAGGGCGGCGGGCCTTCATGTCGCACCGGATCCAACGACACGCCGGCTGCCAGTACGACGCGTGTGCCGTCGGTGGCGTTGTTCCCCTCTTGCAGCCCCGTTTCCACCGCAGCAGAGTAGAACGCGGACCCGGCCCGGGTAACCGGAACGGGCGAGTCGCCGCGGCCGGAAGCCGGACCTCGGGACTCCCGCAAGGTGGATCTCCGCCCACGTCACACGATTTGAGGCAGCTCAGAGGAAGCGTCATCCTGCGGGTGCTCTTCAGCACTCGGGGGAGGTGGACGTGGAGGTGCTCGACTTCGACATCACGCCCCCGTTCGCGAAGTGCTCGGGCAAAGAGTAGGGCCCCCGGTGCCGCCCTTGATGAGGGGCGGCACCGGGGGCCTGGTCGTGCTGTGTCGGTGGTCAGCTCTGGAGTGTGGGGCGAGGTCGCCGACCCCGCCGGAAGGCCGGCTCGCCCCCCGCACTCAGACCTCCATCCCGCCTCCGAGGGTGCCCGGGTGCGCGGGGTAGGCGACATCCAAGGCGTGCATGAGGGACATGTAGCGACCCAATTCCGCGGCCCAGTCAGGCTCGGTCAGGTACTGGACTGTGTTGATGAGGGCGACGGCGGCCAAGCCGGGTGCCCCCTCTGGTGTGATGCCACCGGAAACGGCCCACTGCCGCCACATCACATCTCCCGTCAGCAGGGCGAGGATCTGCGGCTCGGCCGAGGAGCGCCGCAGCAGGTCGTGAAGGGCGCCGGTCGCCAACGTGCAGGTGTGCACGGCGTGGCATAGGTTCCGGTCGTCGGCCGTCTCGACGGTGCGCACCATGCCGGGAAGGCCCTGAGCCCACGGGGACTGTGCCAGCAGGTCGGTCCCAGCGAGCTCGGCTTGTCGGTGCTCCTCACGCATTCGCTCGATCATCTCGGTGTGGTTCGGCATGGCCTGTTCCAGCGCTTCCAGCAGCTCCTCGCTCCCGAGGTCGGCGGCGCCGCCGAGCAGCAGCCGGGCGCCGGGGTCCATCAGGGCCCGGTGGAAGACGTTCGGAAGGGCGCCCGGCGAGCGGGGCAGTTCGAGCCCGGCTTCGGCAGCGTGGGCGCGCAGAGTCTCGTCCAGGTCCCGCCGCGGCAAGCGGCGATTCCTCAGCATCCTCGTGGCTGCGGCCCGTCTGGCCTTGAACGCCCGGTCGGAGTTCCCAGTGGGGATCTTGTCGACGCCCGCCCGCGCCAGCGGCCGCTTCAGACTCGCGACCAGGTCCGTCCGCAGCCGCTGGGCGCCGTCAGGGGTGGCGTCGGCGGCCCACAAGTGCCACCCGATCCACCCCATGCCGCGGCCCTGCCGCGCGGTGATCGCCAAGTGCAGGGCCCGACGCAGGATGTGGGGCTGGATGGTGGGGGAGTCGGGCTCGAACCAGGCCGAGGGCTTGGGAAGCCAGCTGTTTTGTTGCCAGCGCTCCACTTGCGTCGGGGTGGCCTTGAGCCCGTGCTCCTTGAGGGCCCGGACCAGGGCAAGGTGGGCGGTGGACGGCTACGTGCGTGCCATGGTCAATTCCTCCGGTCCTGGCTGCCGATGGTCAGGACGGAGTACAGGGCGACGGCAGTTCCAACCGCACTCGCCCATGCCTCGCTCTGCGCGGCTGCGACGGCGGCGACCGTCACCAGGAGCAGCACGGACAAGCGCGGGCCGGCGCCTCCGCCGGGGTTGGTGTTCACGTACGTGGTCCCTTTCGTGAGGTCCTGCTGCCGGGTGGCCCGGCAGTGCAGCCCGACCGCGTGGATCCGGTGCGGTGCCGCACCTCTAGGAGCCCACGACGTCTCTCGCGAGATGCAGGAAACTTCGCGGGGTTGCCGTCCGTCACGGCGCTGCCGCTCCCTCATGTAGGCCATTGACCAGGGGTGAAGCCGGTCAGGCCGGAGTGCTCCAGAAACGCGAAAAGGCCCCCCCCGGGGGCCTGGTCGTGCTGGTGGGCGGTCAGCTCTTGGGTGTGGGGCGGCGGATCACGGGTCGGTCGACGTGGAGGTGGACCCGTCGACAACCAGATGAAGTACCGGCTCTTCTCGCTCACCCTGGACGAGAAGCGCACCGACAAGCTGGAGACCGAGGACCGCCCTGTGCCCGACTGATGGCCCTCATGGAAGGGAGTCCGCTAAGACCGCACCGCACAGCGGCCAGCATTCCCACGGTGCGATGGGGAGCCGGAACGAGCAGCTCTGGCCATGGAGAGGGCACGCGGGTACGTGATTTCTGAGAACGCCATCAGCCCCTCGTGCCGCCTCCAGGCCAGCGGTTGTGCCGCCGAGGGGAGACAGGCCGTTACTCGGGTGCTCTCGTTTCCGGGGTAGATAGCGGTACGGAGTCGGTGAAGACCGGCATGCCGAGTTCGACCAGCTGAGGTCAGCCATCAGCAGGGGCCCGCTGGAGGCTGCTGAGCTTGGCCATCGCGGCATCGAAGCTGACCTGAAGGCGTGTCCCTCCGTAGTCCGGTCAACGACTCGGTGCTTGCCGCCTGTTCTCTCGCCTATTGCGAGCTGTTGCTTCCAATATCCCGCCGAGTACCGGTCTCAGCCGTGCCCGCAGCCGGTGCACCTGTAGCGGCCCTGTTCGGCGGACCGGGACAGGTTCGAACAGCAGCACGTTCTCGCACGCAGCTCAGTCACGGGAAAGAGCGAGCCGGGCTGAGGCCGGGAACCGGAAGAAGGGCCGGAGCCCATGGGCGGTTTCTAGGGTTCGGCCCTCCATCATGCGTACATCGATCAGGCGGCGCCGGACGCGGCCTCGCCGTGGATCAGACCGATGACCTCGACCAGCTGCGTGGCGACCTCGGCATCGTCGGAGGGGTGCGTCTCAGCGAAACGGACCACGGAACCGGCGATGGACGGCTTGGCGTCCTCCAGCACCCTGGCGCCGACGATGCCCGCGGCCTTGCGGGTCGCCTTCTGCGCCCAGACGCCGCCGAACTGGCCGCGCTCAACGAGTGATCGGGCGCTCCCGCGTGTCTTCCGGGAGCAGGGAGTGTTCCTGGCCTGTCACTCAGTAGGGCTCGGAGCCTCCGGTGCCGGGAGCAGGCGTCGCAGCAGGGACTCCTCCAGCTCGATCAGGACGTCTTCGCTGCCGGCGACGGGGCTCGGCAGGCTACGCCACAGGACGAGCTGGCCGTGCAGGGCGGTCCACAGGTGGATGCCCAAGTCCTGCGCCTCCGCCCGACGGTCGGGGGCTGCTTCGGTGAGGTAGGCGTCGGCCGTATCGGTCCACGCCTGGAGCACGGTGCCGATGGGGTGGTCGGCGGAGGGATGGTGCTGGGGCTCGTATTCCAGGCTGAACATCAGTCGGTAGCGGCGGGGCTTGTCGATGGCGAACCTGCGGTAGGCCGTGACGGTGGCCCGCGCGCGCGCCCACGGGTCCGCGCCTGCGGCGGCGGCCGACTCGCCGGCCTCCCTCATCGCGACGGCCAGTGCGCGGTAGGTGGCGTCGAGGACGGTGGAGACCAGGTCGGCCTTGTCCTTGAAGTGCCGGTAGACGCTGGGCGCGGAGATGCCGACCTCGCGGGCGACTCCGCGCAGGGAGAGCGCGTCCTCGCGGCCCGTCTCCTCCAGGATGCGGGTCGCCGCGTCGAGGATCTCCTGCCGCAGCCGCTCGCCCTCGCCCCGCACATTGGGCACCCGCTTGACCTGCGACTTCATGGCCTCCTCCTCGCTGCCCGCAGCAGCCTACCGACCCTCGTGCGCCCCGCCTTCAACGGTCGGCGCTTCGTCACGTCCGACGTGGGGGCTTGACGATTCCTCGATTAACACTGTTAGTCTAACAATGCTTCGACTAACAGCGTTAGCCAATGTTGGAAAGGCACAGCCATGACCTCATTGCCGACCGTCCCCGCGTTCACGCTCACCCGCCCGCAGGACGCTCCCCTGGACCCCCCTCCGCTGTATGAGCGGCTGCGCGAGGAACAGCCCGTCACGCGTGTCTCCCTGTGGGAGGGGCGCCTCACTCCGTGGCTGGTGACCCGCTGGGAGGACGCCCGGGCGGTACTGGGCAGCCCGGCGTTCAGCACCGACCCGACGCACCCTGGCGCACCCAACTTCAAGGAAGATGAGCAGCCGGCCCCGCGCGGCTTCTTCCAGAACTACGACGACCCCATCCACGCGGCGATGCGGCGCACCCTGACCCGCGAGTTCATGGTCAAGCGCGTCGACGCGCTGCGCCCGGCCATCGCCCGCCTGACCGACGAACTCCTCACCGACCTGAGTGAGCTGAGCGGCCCCGCCGACTTCGTGGAGCACTTCGCGCTGCCGCTGCCCTCCCTGGTCATCTGCGAACTGCTCGGCGTCCCCTACGAGGAACACCCGTTCTTCCAGGAGCAGTCGAAGACCCTCGTAGACCTGAACGCCACGGGAGAGGAGTCCGCCCGGGCGTTCGCCAACCTCGGCGAGTATCTGCTGCGCCTCGTGCAGACCAAGCGCGCCACCCCCGGCGACGACGTGGTCACCCGGCTCGCCGCACAGGTGGACGAGGGCGTCATCACCGACCAGGACGCCGCCGACCTGAGCGCCTTCCTGCTGTTCGCCGGGCATGAGACGACGGCGAACATGATCGCGCTGAGCACCATCACCCTCCTCAACCACCCCGACCAGATCCCGCACATCCTCGGCGGACCGGACCAGGTCGCGAGCGCGGTGGAGGAACTCCTGCGCTACCTGTCCATCGTGCACGGCGGACTGCGCCGTACCGCCATCGACGACGTCACCATCGGCGGCGTGACCATCCACGCGGGCGAGGGCGTGATCATTCCCGTCCACGTCGCCAACCGCGACCCGGAGTTCTTCACGAACCCCGACGACCTGGACCTGGAGCGTGCCAACGTCCGCCGGCACCTGGCCTTCGGCTACGGCATCCACCAGTGCCTGGGCCAGCCGCTGGCCCGCGCCGAACTTCAGATCGTCCTGCCCGAAGTCTTCCGCCGGCTTCCCGACCTGAAGATCGCCGTACCGATGGAGGAGATCGCCTTCAAGCAGGCCACCGCCGTCTACGGCGTCCGCGAACTGCCCGTCACCTGGTGACCGCAACCACCCGATCCCCCCACCGAGAGCAGGGAAGAAACGTCATGCATGTAGAAGTCGACGTCCCCAAGTGCGTCGCGTCGGGCCAGTGCGTACTGCTCGCCCCCGACGTCTTCGACCAGCGCGACGAGGACGGCATGGTCGTCCTCCTCGACGACAACCCGCCGGCCGAACTCCACGACGCCGTCCGCGAATCCGCCACCGTCTGCCCGGCGGCCGCCATCCGCCTGGAGGAGTCGTGAGCGCGACCCCGGCCGGCCGCGTGGTCATCGTCGGCGCCTCCGCGGCCGGCCTCGCCGCCGCCGAAACCCTCCGCCGGGAGGGCCACACCGGCCCCCTCACCCTCATCGGCGACGAACCCGCCGCTCCCTATGACCGCCCGCCCCTGTCGAAGGAGATCCTCTCCGGCGCCTGGCCCCCCGACCGACTGCCACTGCGGACTCCGGCCGACCTCGACGCCCTTGACCTGGACACCCGTTACGGCCGCGAGGCCATCGGCGCGAGTGTCGCCGAGGGCACCGTGCTGCTCGCCGACGGTACGGAGGTGCCGTACGACGGACTGATCGTGGCCACCGGAGTGCGCCCCCGGCGCCTGCCCGGCGCACCGGCCCACGTCCTGCGCACCCTGGACGACGCCGTCGCCCTGAAGGACCGCCTCGGCCCCGGCCGCACACTGGCCGTGGTCGGCGCCGGATTCCTCGGCGCCGAGGCCGCGTCGGTGGCGGCCGGCCTGGGCACCCACGTGACCCTCCTGGAACCCGCGCCCGTCCCGCTGGCCCACGCGGTCGGCGAGGACGTCGGCCGCATGCTCTCCCAGGCCCACCTCGACCACGGCGTGGACCTGCGCACCGGGACCGGGGTCAGCGAGGTCGTCCCCGGCGGCGTCCGCCTCGACGACGGCAGCGTGGTCGAGGCCGACACGGTGTTGGTGGCCGTCGGCTCCCGGCCCAACACCGAATGGCTGACCGGCAGCGGCCTCACCCTCGAAGACGGGCTGGTCTGCGACGAGTTCTGCGCCGCCGCACCCGGGGTGTACGGCGCGGGCGACGTGGCCCGCTGGCACAACCCGCTCTTCGGCACGTCGATGCGTATCGAGCACCGTACGAACGCCGCCGAGCAGGGCATGGCCGCCGCCCGCAACCTCCTGGGCGCCCAGCGGTCGTTCGCGCCCGTCCCCTACTTCTGGTCCGACCAGTACGACCTGAAGATCCGCGCCTACGGTCACCTGCGCAGCCACGATGAGATGCTGATCGCCGAAGGCAGCCTGGAAGAACGCAAGTTCACTGCCGTCTACCGCACCGGCGACCGTCTCACCGGCGTCCTGGCAGTCGGCATGCCGCCCAAGACCACCCGCCCCTGGCAGCAGGCCATCGCCGCCAGCACCCCCTGGAGCCAGGCGACATCCCTCCTGGAAGGAGCGGCAGCATGACTGACACCACCGACTTCGAAGGGCGGGGCGTCGTCGTCACCGGCGCCGGATCCGGCATCGGACGCGCCACCGCGCTGCGGTTCGCGAACCTGGGGGCCAGAGTCCTTGTCGCGGACATCAATCCCGTCGGCGCCGAGGCCGTCGCCAAGGAGATCGAGACGAACGGCGGCACCGCCCGCACGGTCGTCGGCGACCTCAGCGACCAGGGCACGGTCGACGAAGTGATCACCACCGCCGTCGAGTCCTTCGGCAACCTCGGCGTGCTCGTCAACAACGCCGGAATCATGGACACCATGACCGCCACCGCCGACGTGAGCGACACGGAATGGGAGCGGATCATCCGCATCAACCTGACCGCCCCGTTCCTGCTCACCCGCGCCGCCCTGCCCCACATGCTGGCCCGCGGGAACGGCGCCATCGTCAACACGGCCTCGGAGGCGGCTCTGCGCGGCAGCGCCGCCGGCACCGCGTACACCGTCTCCAAGCACGGCATCATCGGCCTGACGAAGTCGACCGCGATCATGTACCGGGACCGCGGCATCCGCGTCAACGCCATCGCCCCCGGCGGCACCCGGACCCACATCACCGACACCGTCACCTTCGACGGCGACGGCGCCTCGATCGTAGGCCGCTACCAAACGAACGTGGGCCGCGTAGCGGCGGCGGAGGAAATCGCCGCGGCCATCGTGTTCCTCGCCTCGGACGCGGCGAGCAACATCAGCGGCGCCGTGCTCCCCGTCGACAACGGCTGGTCGGCCGTCTGACCCAGCCACC
>NZ_JAPEPW010000012.1 GCF_026339955.1 Streptomyces sp. NBC_01549
GCCATCCTGATCGAGCTGGAAGAGTCGTTGCTACGACGCCTGCTCCCCCCACCGGACGCTCCGAGCTCCACTGAGTGACAGATCGGGAACGGTTCCCGCTCCCGGAAAGTGGACGGGAGCGCCCAGTCACTCGTTTAGCGGTCGGTATGCCCGATCAGGGATGTCGGCACGCCGCGATGCCGGGATGTCGGCGTCGAGCCCGGAACTGGGTGGCCGCGATGAGCATCGCCTCGCGGCTGCGTGCCGCCCGCGGATCGCCGGAGTAGCTCACGTCGCTCCTTCTACGAGACGTTGTGTCTCAATGGGTGCCGGATCGGTTGATCTCTTCGACGACAGCGGAAAGCCTGCGCAGAAAGGAGACCAGCTGTTTCCGTTCGCGTGGACTGAAGGCGGCAAGCGCGCGAGTTTGCCGGGCGCGGCGCCGGGCCAGCATCCGGCGCAGGCGTGTGCGGCCGTCGCCGGTGAGGCTCACCAGCACCTTGCGCTCGTCCTCCAGCGAACGTTCGCGCACCACGACACCGGCGGCCTCGAGCTGCTTGAGCATGCGCGTCGCGGTGGGGATGGTGACGTCCGCGGCCGCCGCGAGCCTGCCAACCGGTTGCTCGGCCTCGTCGATGAGCGGCTCCAGCAGCGTCAGCTGTGGCAACGTCAGTCCCGCGTCCCTGTCCGCACCCGCCGATCGCGCCTTGCGCGCGACGAAGAACAGGTGCTGGGCGGCCTGAATGATTTCCTCGGCCTCAGCGAAGCTGGGCGGCGAGTTGCCGATCTTTTCCACGAGCAGTACTCTAGCAGAGCAGTAACTAGCAAGCTAACTATTTCGGACACAACTAATAGGCGTTGATGAGGACAGTCGGAGGTTGGCGACATGCCGGGCAAGATCGATGTTCACCAGCACCTGCTTCCGCCCCGCTACTTCGAGGCGCTGGCGGCGGCGGGAGATCGGGCGACGGGGGATTCGCAGGCTGTGGCTGGCGGGACGGCGCAGTGGAATCCGTGGGATGCGAGCGGCGGGGCGGCGGCGCGGCAGGGTTCGCGGACCGTTGGTGGCTGGCTGATGCCGGAGTGGGATCCCCAGGCGGCGATCGCGATGATGGACGAGGCGGGAATCGAGACAGGGATACTGTCGATCAGCGCACCGGGCGTCCACTTCGGTGACGACGCCGCGGCCCGCGAACTCGCCCGCGAACTGAACGACTACCAGGCCGAGCTGGTCAAGGAACAACCGGACCGCTTCGGGCATTTCGCCGTGCTGCCGCTGCCGGACTTCGACGGCGCGGTCGCCGAAGCCGTGCGGGCACTCGACGAGCTCCACGCCGACGGTGTGGTCCTGTTCTCGAACGCGCACGGGCGTTACCTCGGCGATCCCGCGTACGAGCCACTGTGGACAGAGCTCGCCGCGCGCTCGGCCGTGGTTTTCGTGCATCCCACCGCACCGCCGATCAAGCAGTTGCCGGGAATGCCCACTGCGCTGCTGGACTTCCCGTTCGACACCACGCGCACCGCAGTGGACCTCGTCGCGCACGGGGTGTTCGACCGGCATCCGGAACTGCGCGTGATCCTTTCGCACGCCGGCGGTTTCCTGCCCTACGCCGCGAGCCGATTCAGCGCCGCCGCGATATTCAACCCCGGCACCACACCGGAGAGCATCCAAGCGGGCCTGCGCAAGTTCTACTTCGACACGGCCTTGTCCGCGACACCCACCTCGCTGCCGTCACTCCTGGCGTTCGCCGAGCCGGGCCACGTCCTCTACGGCAGCGATTTCCCCTACGCACACCCGGAATGGCGCGCCCGCTTCGACCACTGCCTCGCCACCTACGACGGCCCCGGCGCGGAGCGGCTGGGCGAGGTGCACCGCTCCGCCGCCGAGAAACTCTTTCCCCGCTTGGCAAAATAGGGCGAAAGCGCCGGGCGGCCGCCAGGCGGAAGGCACACGCCTGCGCCCACGTCTCCGCATTCGCCGGGATCTCGTCGAGCAGCACCAGCCGGTTCAGCTCCAAGCTCTCCTCGTACGGGGTGAGTCGGCCGAACACCGAAGTGAGCACGGCGACCTGGGTCGGGATGCCCAGGGTGAGCACCCCCACCGGGCTGGTCTCAGGGGGCGCGGCGGTGTCGAAGAGGCCGTAGACGAAGCGGACGGTCCTCGACGAGCCGCTGTAGTGGTGGGTGCGCACGAAGGCCTTCGCCGTGTGAACCAGCTCGTTCGGCATCTCGCAGACGCGGTAGCGGGCGGGATCGAACCCGCCCTCGCTGGTCGGCCTCCAGCTGTGCCGGCGATGCCTCCACCGCTGGCAGACGGCGCCGAGATCGAGCGGGGGTTGCTCGTAAACAGACATCAGGGAGTGCCCCTCGGGTCGGTGAGTTGGTGAAGGAAGGCCGGTCCGGGGTTGCCGCCCCGGAGCGGTCGGCGGTGGGTCAGGTCGTGGTGGGGAGCATCAGCTGACGGGGTGCGTGCAGCACGTCCAGGACGCGTTCGCGCCAGCGCATCGCCCAGTGCACGCAGTTGGAGCAGCTCTTGTGCTTGCCCTCGCACTGGGGCAGCGGGTCGTTCCAGCGGGCATCGACCACGCCAGGGAGTCGGCGGAGGCCAGGTACTCGGCGCACGTCTCCAGCGCCTGGGTCTTCAGCCCGAAGCCGTGCAGGCGCAGCCCGGCGGCGGCCACCGTGGCGAGGACGGCCTGAACGTCCTTGACCGACTTGCGGCGGCACACGGAGCCGACCCCGACCAGCGGATAGTCCGCCAGCCGTACGCCGCGCCTGTCGTACAGGTCCAGGCAGGCTTCGTAGTCGCCCGGCCGCCATCCCTGCACGGTCGGGATGATGTCGACGCCGGGGTCCTCGGCCATCAGATCGACGAAGTTGCCCACGGTGCGGTCGATGTGCTCGCGCACCGACAGCCCGGTTTTGGCGATCATGTCGGGCTCGCACATCCAGTCCTGCGGACCGGCCCAGACCAGGCGGCCGATCCCGTCGCGGAACTGGCGCAGCTCGCGCACGTAGGCACAGGCGCCGATCGTCCAGCCGCCGTGGTTGTCGAGTTCGGAGAAGGCGCCCGAGTCGCACACCCAGGCCTCGGCGGCGCGCGGCAGCGTGACGCGGCCGGTCAGGGCGGAGCGCGAGACGCACATCGGAACGCCCCAGGTGGACAGCGACTTGGCGTGGTGTCCGCCGAGCCAGAACATCGGCCCCTCGGGCGGCGAGTCACCTGGGTGGAATCCGAGGCCGTACTCGCAGTGGCAGACGCAGCTGCCCATCGTGCAGAACCCGCAGTCCAGACACTGTTCGTGGTAGCAGTGACCGCAGGCGTAGCGGACGGCGGGTGTGCAGGTGCACGTCTCGGGATACGGGGCGTACACCGGCGGCGCCGGCATCCGATGGGTCGGGGCGGTGAGGACGGCGTTCACGGGGAAGTCCTTCGAGTTGGTGAGTGGGGCCGGTCCGGGGTTGCCGCCCCGGACCGGCGGTGGGGCAAAACGGCCAGCGCGTGTGCTCACGCGGTCGCGACCGCGTCAGGTGTCCGTGCTGAGTGGGTCGCCGCGGTTCCAGGGAGCGAGGACGGCCCGCAGCTCGCTGGCCCCGTGATCGCGTTCGTGTCGCGCGGCTGCCAGAAGGGTGAGGATCCGTTCGCCCTTGATGGCGGCCTGGTGGCGCAGCGGGCCCGCGGGGATCTGGTCGGGGAGCGTCACCCGCATCGTCCCCAGGTCGATCTGCAGCGTGACGGTGCGCACGAGGGCGCATCCCCGGTCCTGTCCGGCGTACAGCTGCAGCCGTGCTTCCACGCGGCGGTCGACGGGGGTGAGCACTACGTACTCGTTGCGCCAGGAGCGGTGTTCGACGTCGGGGGAGATCCGCACCCGTGCGGGAACCGTGCGGCCGGTGGGCACCATGCGGTCGTTGAGCGGGGCGGTGGGGTCCTTCTCCCGGCGGGTCACGTGCTCGTGGAACGGGTACCAGCCAGGCCCGTAGAACACGGCCTGGGCGTCCAGGACGTAGTGCCAGTCGCCGAGATCCAGCTTCACTCCGTAGATGTCGCGCTCGGCTTCGGCGGCGACGTAGAGGTTCAGGGGCGCCGTGACCGGGCGCGACATCAGGGCCGGGGCGAGGCAGGGGAACGCCGGCAGGTCGGTGGGCAGGAACGTCGTGCGGGTGTTCCCCAACTCCCCGGATACGAAGCGGCCCGTGCCCACCACCGTGCGGACCAGGCGGGGGACGGTGCGCTCGTGCGCAGTGACGCGGAGGGCGACGGCCGAGCCCTCTACGGAGATCAGCTCCTGGAAGTCCCAGTCCGGCCGGTCCGCGCACAGCCCGGTCTGCAGCGCGCGCAGGGTCCGGGAGAAGCGGCGGCCGAGCGGGTCTTCCGGGTCCCAGCGTGGGGCCGAGGGGAGGACCAGGGCGGCGGCGGGGTGCCACTGGTCGGACAGGACCTGCCACGGCCCGGGCGGCAGCAGCGCGGCGACCTGGCCGGCGAGGTCGCCAGCGTCGGTCAGCTCCCGCAGGACGGCGGCGGTGAGACGCGCGGTGGACGGCGCGTCCCAGGGACCCCCCAGGGTGAGGCTCAGCCCGCTGCCGGGGGCACCCAGGGTGACGCTGAGCCGCCGGCCCTCCAGCCAGGCCTGCGCGTGCCCGAATTGGACGAACAGCCCCGGCTCGCCGGGCTGTTGGAAGGGGGCGCCGGTGGTGAGCAGGCGCGCTACGGCCTCGCGGGGCGGGTGGGCGTCGCGGGCGTCGGGCAGGGCCGGGGCGTAGCGGGTGACCGCGTCCAGGATGCGTGAAACGGCGGGCAGCGGGGTGAAGGCGCTGAACCGCGCGGTGCAGATCCGGGCCGGTCCGGTGGGCGACGGCGCGGCCAGGGCCGCCTGGAGCGGCCCGTGCAGCTCGCGGGTGCGCAGGGTCAGCTGGTAGCCGCCGGGTAGGTCGGCGCGGACGCGCTCGCCGCCGCCGCGCAGCCGGTGTGCGACCACGGCGTCGGACAGGCCGTAGGTCGGTGAGACGGGCTCGAACTCGGACATGGCGCAGGCCTCCACGGGCGGCGGTGGGCGGTGTTGGTCAGTGGGTGATGCGGGCCCGGGCGCGGTCGGCCTGGACATGGACGGTGCCGGCGTGCGCGGCGGCGCGGACCTTTTCGGCCCAGTCGGCGGCGCGCTGGGCCAGTTCGGCGAGGCGCACGAAGGAGGCGTCCTGGTGCTGGCGGGCGCGGCCCATGAGCCGGGCGTGCTCGGCGGTCAGTTCCTGGGCGGCGTACGCGGCAATCGCCTCGACCCCGTGGCGGCGGGTGACGCGCCCGAAAGGGCAGGCGCCTTCCTCCTGCTCGATGACGGCGAGGTCGGCGGCGGGCCAGCCGGTGTCCTCATCGCGCGGACCGAGCCGGATGTCGAGCACGCACACCGCGTCTGGATCGTGCAGGCCGTCAGCCTGGTAGCGGATGTGCGGCCGGGGCACCGGGCCGGTCTGGCGCTCGGTGTGCGCGCGCCACAGTTCGGGGGAGGGGTCCTCCTCGTCCTGGTGGAGGCGGTGAAGGTAGGAGACCAGGGCGGGCAGCTGCCAGGCGGGGGAGCCGAACGGCGCGGCCGGCATGGCGAGACCGGCCCGGGCGATCAGGCCCGTGTGGTTGCTGACGGCGGCCTGGGCGACGAACAGAGAGGCGTTGAGGCGGAGTTCGGAGCGGAGCATGGCGAGGCCTTCCGGGCGGGCAGCGCGCAGAGAGGGAAGGGTGAGGGGGCCCGGGCCGGACCTGTCAGGTCCGGCCCGGGCAGCAGGTCAGGACGCGTCCTCGGAGTCCTCGGCGCTCACCGCGTCCGGGCCGTCCTCGTCGGCCTGGCCGTCGGTGTCGGCCGCGTCCGGCTCGCCCTCCTGGAAGGGCTCGTCCTCGACGATGGCCTGTTCGACGTTGGAGAGCGGGTAGCCGATCTCGGCGAGGAACGACAGCCACGTGCGGGCGTCAGCACGCATCTCCCGCAGCTCGTACACGGCCGAGCGGGCGGTGCTGTCGGTGCGCCAGGTCCGTACCTCGCCCATCCGCTTCTCGAACGTCGCGGCCAGCACCGCGAAGTTGAGCAGGGTGAGCTTGGCCGGGGTCGCCGACTTGGCGCGCTCGGCGGGCTGGTCGTAGCCGGTCAGCTCCTTGACCAGGTCACGGCGGCCCGCGTCGCCCACCCACTGAGCCACCGGCTTGGGGCAGGTAAGGAGCTGCTCGGTGATGAACGCGGCGAGCGGCTTCGGCGCGGTCTTGCGGCCGACCAGGTCCTTCAGCCACCCCTGCCGGGCCTTCTCGGCCGCGCGGTAGGCCTTGTTGCCCGCCTTGACGTACTCGCGCGACGGCTCCGACGGCTTGGCCGCACCCGCCGCCTGCGGCTGCTCCTCGTCCTGGTCGCCGTCCGCCTCGGGGGCGTCCTCCTGGGGCGGGTAGTGGCCGAAGCGCTCTGGGTCGGTGCAGAAGTAGTCCACCTCGCCGGGCTCGCGGGGGTTCTCGGCCCAGGTCGCCACGTGGCCGGGGCAGTCGGCGTGCGACTCGGCGCTCATGGGCTCGCCGTCCGGGCCGTCCAGCTCGCTGACCGGCTCGGCGGTCTGCGGAAGCGTGTCGCCGTCCTCGGCCAGCCGCACCCCGGCCGCCTGCAGCTGCGGGCGGACCTGCTCACGGGCGCGCTGCTCGGCGCGGTCGTCGCGCTCCCACTGCACCTGGAACTCGAAGCGGCCCTTGGCGTAGGCGTCCAGCAGCCGGTCAACGGCGGCGGAGTCGTCGTCGAACTCGCCCAGCACACCGAGCACTTCGAGGTCGAGGTCGTACGTACCGGCTTCGGCGAGTGCCGAACGGGTCCGCTCGCCGACCGACTTGGCGGTCTTCACCGCCTGGGACACGTCCCTGCGGGAGCGGCCGGTGAGCTCTGCCACCCTCGCCTGCTTCATGCCCGCGCCGACCGCGCCGAACAGGGCGTCGGCCTGCTCCAGCTCGGTCAGGCCCCGGCGGTAGTCGTCGTCGTTCTCGATGAGCTGGTCGATGAAGTCCTCGCCCGCCTCGCGCAGGGAGGGGTCGAGCACGTACGCGGGGACCTCGATCGCGTCCTGCTCCGCGTCGGTCTCCTTGGTGGCCCGGGCGGCGAAGTAGCGCCGGTGGCCCATCTTCAGCTCGTAGGCGTCCCCGCCGAGCGGGAGGACCACGACGGGGACCTTCACGCCGTTGGCCGCGACGGACTTGAGGAACTTCTCGTCCAGGTTGAGGTCCTGGCGGACGTTGAGGGGGTTGACGCTGATCTGACCGAGCTGCAGCGTGACCCGCTGCATCGGTGTCGTTGTTGCGGTGTCGCTCACGGATTGCTCCTCGTGCGATCGGTTGGTGTTGAGCAAGTTGCCGCTTGCTAATGAAATCAATTATACGCCATTCTGTCCGTGGGGCAACACCTTTTCTCTGGGGGAGTGCTGGGGGAACCGTGCTGGTCAGGGGCGCCTTTCGGGCGTGCGTGACTGAGGTGGGGCGGTCAGGTCTCGGTCACCGTCACCGGGGGCAGGCCCATGTGGGCGGCCCACGCGTCGGCGGCGGCGTGCAGGGTGCGGAAGCCGGTCGGCCAGATCGGGTGCCGGGCCTTCTGGGTCGCGTAGACGTAGGTGAACACCTGCGGTCCCAGGCCGTGAGCATTCCGCAGGCGGCCGGCCAGATGGGGGTGCTCGGGGCACCAGATGCGATAGCGGCCCAAGGCGTCGAGCCCGTCACGGAACACGTCGCCGTGCTCCAGATGGACGGCGACCGGCTCAGGCCGGGGCGGGGTGGCCCGTACCCCGCCTTTGGTTGGCGCGGTGGCGAACCCGGCCTTCTGGAGGTGGGCGGCGATGTCGGCACGTACCCGTAGCCAGGTGTCGCGGGCCGCTCCGGGCCTCGGCGGTTTGCCGAGGTGGCGGCCGATGAGCAGCGTCACGTGGGCGGTGCCGTCCTCGCCCGTGTGGCCGACGGACACGGCCACCTGTTCGCCGGTGAGCTGCTGGCGCTTGAAGGCGGGGAAGCGGCTCGGGGGCAGGGCGTGACGGGTGGCGCGGACGTACCAGGCCGGTGCCCCGGGCCGGTAGGGGCAGCGGTGGCGGGCGGTCGGCGTGCTCATCGCGCGGCCTCGTCGGCATCGTGGGAACGGCCGTCCGGGGCCGGTGCGGTGTGCCGGATTGCCTCGCCGTAGGCCTTCATGACGGCCTTGGTCGCCTCGTCGTCGACGTAGCGGAAGGTGACGATGTTGAGGCCGTCGCCGAGAACCTGCGCGGTCACACGCTCGATGGTCCCGCGCTTTTGGTACTCGACGATCGGGGACGGTTCGGACCGGGTGGCCTCGGCGCCGGGGACCAGCGACACGAGGCGATCCGCCATGGCGGCCCGGGCTTCGGCGTGCTGGCGGGCTTTGTCGTTGGCCGCGAGCACCTTCGGGTAGGTCTCGTCGTAGACCGGCAGTTCGCGCGGCGAGCCGGGGCGGTGCCGGGCGGGCTGCTCCTCAGGTGAGCTGGGGCCGTGGTCGGCCGGGGCGGGGCCGGTGGGCGACGGGGCGGCGTCCTGCTCGGCCACCATCGCCGCGTGCACCTCGAGCGCCGTGCCCAGGGCCGCGACCCTCCCGGCGTCTCCGGCGGCCTGCGCCTCGGCCCGCTCCTGCTCGAACTCGTCCCGGATCTGCTCGTGGCTGTAGCCCTGGGCGAGCTTGACGCGGACGGTCTTTCCCACGAGATCGACCGCCAGGGCGGGCAGATGACCGGGCAGGCGGTTCCCGTCCGGCACACCGGATGCCCGCGCGTGCCGGGCGAGCGTGCGCGCGGCGCTGCGGTCGTGCGTGCTGGTCGGTCCGGCGGCCTGGTGCGCGTGGCGGGTGCCGGGCGCGGCGGTGGGGGCCGCGGGAACCTCGGCGGCCGGCTCGTCGTCCGCCGGGGTGGCGGGCTCCTCGGCGGTCAGGACGTAGAACCGGTTGGAGTGAACGTGAACCGTCCACTTCTGCCCGGGGGCGTCCTCGGTGAGCCGGGCGCGCGGCTTGCTCTCCCATGCCTCGAAGGCGGCTGCCGGGTCGACCGGCACCATGTTGCTGCTGTCGGAGTCGTAGGCGTGGCAGGTGCGAACTGCCGTGCGGATCTCCGCCACGCGCTTGGTCCAGTTCCGGCGGATCGTGGTCATGGTGCGTCCTCCTGTGTCGAGTGGTGCCGGATGAGTTGCCGCTCAATCCGGTTGGGGGCCGGGCGCCGTGGTCGGCGCCCGGCGGGATGGTCAGGCCCTGGCGGCCGAGTCGGCGGTGCGCAGGGCCTCGCGGGTGGCGTCCAGCAGCGGTACGGAGATGCCGCCCGCTTCCAGGTCGGCGGCCGTCATGCGGCCTGCCTCCAGGTCGCAGAGCAGGTTCCCCAGGCACACCGACAGGGCGCCGAGCTCGTAGCGCAGGCCGTGCGGGGTGACCGTGCGTGCGCCCACCAGGAACCCGTGCCCGTCATAGGGGGCCGCGTTCACCAGGTCGCGCACGGTCGGGTAGTCGTCGGAGGTGGACCACCGGAAGCGGTTTGCGCGCAGGAAGGCGACCATGGCCCAGCTCATCCGGAAGACGCCCGGCTTGGTGGCGTCCCCCTCCTCGGCGGCTTCGACCAGAGAGTCAACGCGCCCGATATGGCTCCAACCGGAGTTGGCCTGGGTGGTGTTCTTCCTGTGGACTTCGGCGTTGCGCAGTTCCGCGTACGTGCGCATCACGGTGGTGTCGCCGGACGGGTGGCGCTCCTCGCGCCTCGCCACGCTCTCGACCAGCCAGACCGGTTCATGGCCGGGCCGGTAGATGCCGAACTCTCTCCGGTCGAAGACCAGCATTCCGGCGGTGATGTCGTGTCCGTAGGCGCCCATGGGTGGCTCCGTCTCTGCTCAGGGTCGGTCGGCGGCCGGTGAGTTGCCGCTCACCAGTAAAATCAATAATACACCTTCATGGGGGTTGATCAATCCCCTTTCAGAACAGGGTGTCCCCGCCGCCGTCGCCGAACCCGGCCGGCTGCGCAGCCTTGGGCGCTGCGCAGGTGCGCGGGGCCTTCGGCGTGCGCGGGCGGGCGGCCAAGGCTTCCTGCTCCGCGCGCGCGGCCTGCTCGGCCTGGGCCTCCAACTCGTCCTCGTCGCGGTTGTGCACCACGATTTCGACGGCCGGTGAAGCGTCGCGCCACTGGTCGCGGAAAAGGTCCGTGGGGATGCCGGGGTTGGGGCGCAGCTTGATCCCGGTCTCGCGGTGGAAGCGCTCGTACGCGGGCGAGTCCTGCGAGACGAATCCGGTCTCGATGCGGAACGGGGCGGATTCCCTCGGGATGATGAACGCTCCCCGCCGGGCCAGGGTTTCGGCGACCGCGATCACGTGGAACTCGAACAGCGGTCCCCGGTATCCGGGGGCGTTGGAGCTGCGCTTGATCCGCCCGAACGGCGGGTTGCTGATCGCGCAGTCGAAGGGACCGAGGTTCATGCCCGGGACGTCGAGCACATCGGCGCAGATCCACTGGGCCTCCGGCAGGATGCGCCGCCCTACCTTCACGTACTCCGGGTTCTTCTCCACGCACACGATCTCGCGCGGCGGCAGACGCTCCCAGCGCCGGTTCCAGTAGTCGCGGGCGTGCCAGGCCAGGCGTCCGATGCCCGCGCACAGGTCGATGATGCGGTCACCCGGAACCACGTGGTGGAGTTCGCCGGCGAGCTCGGCCGGTGTGAAGAACGCGCCGTCCAGGGTGCGGCCCATGTTCGCGGACTCGTGGAAGTGGTCGAGAACGAATTCCCGCTCCTCTTCGGTCAAGTCCCGTTCCATGTCGACCAGTTCGCGCGCCCGGTTGTGCTGCTTGGTCTGCTCCTTGCTGAGCTTTCCGGCCATGGCATGCCGCCTTTCGCGGTGGTGTGGGGGAGCGGTCCTGACGCGGTTGTCCGGACCGCTCCAGGGCGGTCGTGAGTTCGATGGGGAGTGATGGCTACGGCGGCCGCGCTGCGCGCCAGCAGGAGGCGTTCGTCAGGTGTCGGTCGGCGGCTGGAAGCTGCTGCAACGGCCCCACCCGCGCGCGGGGTCGTGCTCCGTCTCGTACCAACCGCACGTCCCGCACCGTGGCCCCCATGCCTGGGGCGGGGCGGTGGGTTCGGCGATGTACACGTCTGCGGACTTCCAGGGGAAGCCTCGCGGGGCGAACCTCACGGACTCGTCCGGCATGAGCAGTGCCCAGCCGTCCGGCCAGTCGATCGGGCCAGGGCGCGTTGCTTCGGAAACTGCCTCACGGACGGCTGCTTGCGTCCAGACCTGCGGAAGGCGGCCGTGTCCGGTGACCCGGTACGCGTCAGCCGTGATGTACCGCTCCGGGTGGGTGATGATGACGCCGGAGTCGCGATCCGGCGTGAACGTGATCGCTGAATGCCCGTTGGTCTGGCGGTAGATGATCGTTTCGTCGTCTGTGATGGCGGCCTGGCTGGACAGCCAGAATCCGAGTGATCCGCCGAGGAAAGTGCGCACCGCGTCGCCGCTGAGGTGAGGCCGACCGTATCCGGGGGCCTCCCGCACGGGGATGCCGGTGTCGTCGTGGTGGATGGTCTGCGTGTACCGCGCGTACATCCGCGCATCGCGGACCAAGATGCGCGGACGGGGCGCGCCGTCGTACCACTGCGGCAGCGGCACAGTCTCCAGCTCTGTACCCGGCAGCGGACTGCCGGGTTGGATCCATCCCGCTTCCTTGCCCGCTCGGCACATGGCGGGCGCGTCACGCACCCACGCGAGGAATTCACCGAAACCGCCGGCATAGCGGCCGTTGCGCTCGGACACCTCTCCCCAGTAGCTGGAGCCGTACCAGACGCACCGGGCGGTGAGTTCAGCGACCGTGGCCGGCGTCGGGAATGCACCGGTCAGGGTGATCGTGCGTACGGGGGCATCTTCCACGATGCCCTGGGAGGTGACGGTGACGTCCCACCCGTTCGCCGTCGCTGCCTCGACCAGCGTGCGCGCCCGCGTGGGCAGCTCGGCGACCTCGGCGGCGGACGGTGCGGCGGGACGGGCCGCGGGGGTGTCGCCGGTCGGCTCGACCCTGGGGCCGGCTCCGCCGTCCGTCTCCCACGCCTCGACGGTGCCCGGGTCGGAGACGGCGGCGCCCGGGTCCGGGCGATCGCCGGTGAGCTGAGAGGGGAGGTGTGTGGACATGGGGGCTCCGCTCGGTGGGCCGGGCGCCGGGGGCGCCCGGCCGGTCGGGTGTCGGTTCAGGCGGTGGGGGTCGGCTCGGGCTGCGCCGTGGTGACGGTCAGGTTCTCGGCGCGCAGGTCGGCGGCGACCGCGTCCATGAACCCGGTGTCGGCCTGCTGGTCACGGCTGCCGGGGGCGTACCAGTACTGGTTCTTGCGGTGCCACTTGAAGCTGTGGCGCTTGAGGACCTCGGCGGCGCCGTCGCCCAGGCGCGTACCGGTGACCGTCGTCCCGTCCTCGTTCGTGTGCTGGAGCGCGAGTCCCTCCGCGCCCTCGTCGCCCTGCTCGCGGGCGTTCGCCGGACGGGCGGCCTGGGCGGCGGCCTGTTTCTTGGCGGCGGCCCAGCGCTGGGGAAGGACAACGTCACTGGCGATCTGCCACATCTGCTGCGGAGCCCAGTTCTCCTGGATGACGTGGCCGTCGACGACGCAGGCGGCGAACATGCCGCTGGTGGGGGGCTCGGTGCCGTCGTGGGCCTCGGACCACAGGACGGCGGCGGCCTTCAGGGCGTCGTCGGAGACGTCCCGGTGGGTGTTGATGCCGTCGACCAGCGGCTTACCGGTGACCTTCCGGCCCTTGACGGTGACGGTGACCGTGTTGTCGGTGGACTCGTAGCGGTCCTCCATGCCGTTGAACTGCGCGCCCTGCATGGGGCGGGTGTGCTCCTCGACGTCGGCCGTGGAGGGGCCGTCGGTCCAGTAGACGGAGATCCACGCGGAGCCGGTGCCGGTGCCCTTGCGCACGCTGAACTTCACGCCGGGGAACGCGCTCTTCAGGCGGTTACGGAGCTCGGCGGCCACGTCCTTGGTGTCGATGTAGTCCATGCCCTGTCCTTCTGCTGCGAGTTGGGTTGGTGGCGGGTGGGTTGCCGCTCACCCGCAAAATCAATAATACGCTCTCGCTGGGGAGGGTTCAACGCTTCGTCCGCATCAGTCGGCGAACCCGGTGTCGGGGCGGGCTCCGGGGTGATGTCGCGCGGGTCGGCTGGGATCGCCTCGCCCGCCAGGGCGGCCCGCATCTGCTCGGCCGACATGCGCCCGCTCACCTCGTTGTAGGGGAGCGTGTAGGTGCTGCCCTTGTGCCGGGTCTCAGCCGTTGCCGCGCGGGTGACCACGCGGCATCCGTCGACGGCGCCGACGGTGCCGCCATCAAACGCGGCGTGGATGTGCGGCACGGTCGCCGTCTTGGCGTTGACCCGGGTCACCTCGTACCAGGACCCCCGCCACCGCACGAAATCACCCTTGATGAAGTCGGCCCGACCCCACACCTTGAAGCCGCGCCGCTCGGCCTCCTTGATGGTCTCCGCCCAGTACGTCAGCTCTTCGTCGTACTCGGCCAGACGGCGCGTCAGCTCCTCCCGGCGCGCCTCGGACGGCTGGCGTCGCCACACATCAGCCGTACGGCCCTTGTCGTCAACGCCGTCCCGCTCCCGCAGGACGCCGCGCCGCTCCGCCTCCAGCTTCTCGATGCGGCGCAGCGTGCGCCCGGGGTTCTTCCGGTACCGCTCGTAGGCGTCCGCCGCCGCCGCACGGGATGCCCAGTAACCGGCCCGCTCGCCCTCGGCGATGCTCTTACGCATCGCGTTGTGCATGCGCTCCTGGTCCCGGCGGGCGCGCCCCTCCGAATGGTGGCCCACCAGGATCGGCTGACCCATCCAGAACCGTTCGCCGATCCGGTCCGAGGCATCCCGCGCCGACTGCGAGGATGCCGCCGCACGTCCGGCCCGGTCCGCGAACCGCTCCGTCCGCTCCTCGGCCGCATCCACGCGGGCGGCTTCCCGCTCCGCAAACGACATGCCCTCTTCGATCACCACAGCGCACGACAGGCCGAGTGCGCGCACCGCGTCCGCAGCCCGGTCGATCTTCCACCGGTCGGCGCCCTTGTAGCGGCTGCCCCGGATGAAGATTCCCGGGTTACGCCGGTAGGTCCAGCCCAGCGGGCGCAACGCTTCCCACACCCCGTCACCCTTGGCGGAGCCCTCAACAGTGGTGCCGTCCTCGTGGGTGTGCCGGATGACGATGTCCGCCGCCTCGGCCCCCTCCTCCGCTTCCACGATGTCCCCGGGCAGGGTGAGCGCGCGCAGTGCCGCCGGAGAGTGCCCCATGACCCGTGCGGCGCACTCGGCGCAGCGCGGAGCACAGCCGGGCACGTCCCACAGCAGCACCCCGAACCCGCCACACGTGTTTGCCGCCGCGCAGTCACCGCGCCCGGCAGGCTTCGCCCAGTCGATCGGCATAACCGCCACAGCCGCCGCGACGGGGGCCGGTGTGTCGACGCCCGGCACCGTGCCGCCCTCTGCCTCCCACACGTCCGCCCCGGACGGGTCGGACACCACGTCAGCCGCCCGCGCGGACACCTCGTCACGGGGCGCCGGCGGGGGGAGCTCTCCGCCATCATCCCGCGCGAGCGCTCCGCCCTCGCCCTCCCACCCGTCCATGCCGCCGGGGTCGCTCACACCCTCGGGGGCAGGCGCCGAGCTGCTCAGCGCGACCCGTGCGAGCGTGCCCGGCTCCGCCGCATGCTGCACCGTCGACAACATCGACGGATCTTGGTGCTTGCCCGACCGGCCCACCCGGACCGGCGCCGACCACAACGGGGTGCGCTTGCCCGTCACCCGCCGACCGGTAACCCACACCGCCGAACGGTCCTCACGGAACACCCCGCCGTCCCACACCGCGAGCAACTCATAGGCGAGCGGCTCACCGTTCTTAACCGCGACACCAGCGACGCGCACCGTCACCATGCCCCCGTCAGTGCTGCGCTGCATGGCCACCGTCCACCCGTTGGCCATGGCCGTTTCCGCAAACGACACGGCAGCCATGGGCAGCCACACCCCGGGCGCCGCCTCACTCTCCGCCACGACGTCCCCCACCGTGGCCCACGTGGCGAGCGTCTCGCTATCCAGGGGCGAGCCCTCCGCCGGAACCCTCGGAGCCTTCCACGGCTTGACGTCCAGCCCCTTGACCGAGGCGGACGCCTGGCCCTTCTCGACCCCGGCCGTACGTCCGTGCGTCTTCTTCGACGGGAGGTCACGGCCGATCAGCGCGCGGCCTTCATCCCGCGCGGCCACGGCATCGGCCAACAGGTCAACGAATGCCCGACGCTGCTCGTTCGCTTCCCCGTGCCTCACGTCCGGGTTCACGTCGACGTCTGCGGGATGCTCGAACATCACCGCCGTACCGCCATCGGCAGACACCCACGCCCCACGGCCGGCCGGAACATCCCCGGACACGGCACGCGCCAGGAACGCACGCGCTGACTTCGACCGGCGCCCCGGTTCCGCCGCCTCCACCTCCAAGCCGGACAGCTCACGCTCACACCGCCGGACCGCATCCCGCGCACCCATCCGCCGCATATCCGCCGCCAACGACGCCTCACGGGCACGCTCCGACCACCCGCCGGACGTCTCGTAATGCACCACCACTCGCTCACCCAGCACACCAGCCGACCGGCGTACTTCCTGGTGCAGGTCGTACGCATCCCGCCGCCACGCCGCGCACGTCTCCGCGTGCTCCTCCGCCACCGTCAGCCGCTCACACGCCACGGTCAGCTCACGGCGCGCACGCTCCGTCAGCCACGCCCGCGACACTCGCACCGTGCCCTCATACGGGCCACGGAACGCCACCGGGAATACCCCACCACCGTTGCCGTGGCAGATCACCGGCAGCACCTCAACCGCGCCCCCGTCGGTCTCCCACCCGTCCACCCCGCCGGGTTCCGACACGACGTCGGGCAATACCGCCGGACGCTCCACCACGACCGGCACACTGCGCTGGGCAGCCTCCGGGGCAGTGTCACCGGTCGGCCCACCCTGGGGAGCGTCGCCCGTGGCCGGTGCGCCGACCGGCGCACCCTCGCCCGCTACCTGAGCCACAACCCACACGCCAGACTCCGGCGTCGAGTAGTCGACGTGCACCCGGGCGTGACCGCGGCCCGGAACGTCGCCGATCACCTCGGCACCGTCGACCACGCACGCCCCGGACCCATCGAGCCGCACCCGGACCACACGCACCCAAGAGCCACGGCCCGGAACGTTCACCAGAGACCCAACGGGCAGCGTGACGCGCGAGTCTCCCTCGACCTTGCGAGGCTCCCCGAGTGCGTACCCGCCATCGATCCGGGCAGCCTCGGCGCGCTCACGCTCCCTGTCTGCCTCGCGCTCGGTCCACAGCTCCGCCTCAGTCGCATACTCCGCGCACGCGAATACCTCACCCGCACGCCGCGCGTCCGACTCCGCAGCGTCCGCCAGAATCCGGGCACGCTCCGCGCACTGCCCCGCGTACTCGGGGTCATCCTGGGGGTTGCCCCATGCGTCGTACCGGGCGCGGGACGCGCACACGTCTGCCCGAATCGACCGCCGATCAATCCGCCGCAACGCAGAACGAACCGTGTCCGACTCAGCGTCCGGCAGACCGTCGACCGGCCGCACGTCGTACGCCCTGCGGGTATGACGGGCAACGTGCGCCGTGACCTCGTACGCCTCACCCGCACGCGACGCGTGATCATCCGCGATGCCCGCGAACGCGCGGCACTCCGCCGCCGCAGCCTCCGCCGTCACGGGCGACGCGTCCCGCTTCCCGTACACCGACATGGACAGGTCCGGGCGGGTCGGCTCTGTGCGGGCGGTGGGGGCCTCGGAGGCCACCAGGTCGCCGACGGCGCGCCATGCGATGCCCTCGGCGGCCTGCTGGCCGTAGCGGTGCAGGGTGGCGCCGTCCCAGCGGTAGCCCCGGGCGGTGAGCCGCCACACGCAGCGCAGGACGGTTTCCCCGGCCTCCTGGCGGGCGGTGAGCACCAGGGCGCAGTGTCCGGGCTGCGTCTGGACGGTGGCGGTCCATCCGGCCGTTTCCGCGCGGGCGGTGAGCGGGGCCAGGTTGCGGGGCAGGTCGGCGGTCGGGGCGGTGGGCGCCGGCACTTCGGCAGGGGTCGGGGCCGGCTCCTGGGCGTGGGTGCGCGAGCTGCTGGCGGGCTGCGTGGTCGTGGTCATGGCGGATCACTCCTGGTCGGGTTGGTGCCGGGTGAGTTGCCGCTCACACCGGGAGGCAGGGCAGGGGGAGGCAGGGGCGTTCCCTCCGGGCCGGTCGGGTGACCGGCCCGGAGGGGTGGTGCTCAGTTGCGGCGGTTCGGGGGCCGGTTGTCCCGGGGCGCGGTGTGGCTGGCGCTCTCGCCGTGCGTCGGGGCCTGGTCCGGGCGGGGCACCCGTTCGGCCTGCCGGTACTCAACGCCCGGTTCCGGGGCCAGCGGTGCGCCGGTCTCGGTGTCGACGGTGTACGCCTGTCGGATGTCCTCGGCGGTGAGCGGCCGAAGCCAGAAGTTCCGGACCCTCCAGCCGCGTACGAACTCCGACCCGTCGGGGCAGAAGGTACGCACGACCAGTCCACCGGTGGCGCACCCGACCATGCCAGCCGCGAGCACAGCGCACACCCGCATGGATGCGGCCTCGTTGATGATCAGGGCGTCTCCCATCACCGTGAGTTCCTGGCCTTCGGTGACGTCGCCGTGCGGCGTGCTGGCGCTGGCCACCATGTGGTGTGTCCCGTCGCCGAGAACGGCGTTCAGGAGGGACAGGTACGCGTCGGCTGCGCGGTCGAGCAACGCGTGTGCCGTGTCGGCGGCGGTTTGCATGGCCTCGTCCGTCACGGCTTCGCTGACGGGTGCGGGGGTCCACCGCATCGCGTCCATGCCGAGATCCTCGCTCGGGTCATCGTGCTGACCTTCAAGGCTCTGCCGTACGTGGTCGTCGTACTCGCTCATCGTTCCCCTGCCTTGGGTTGCTGAGTTGGCGGCGAGTGAGTTGCCGCTCACCCGCAGAATCAATAATACGCTCTCACGGGGGGTGATCTCAACCCACAATCACCCCCCAGACGTGGCGAGTTACGACGACTTCACCGGCGTCACTGTCGTACGGAAGAACGCGTTCCGGGTGAGGCTGAACGCAACGCGCTTCGTCTCGCCGGTGCTCTCACGCTTGCCGTAGATCTCGACGTCGGTCAACTCGTCTTCCTCGTAGGCCACTTGCAACACCGTGCCTTCCCACACCTCCGGCCACGGGGCGGGCCGGTTCGCGGTCCTCGGGCGGGCGTAGGCGGCCAGGCTCCGGGTGGGGCGGCGCTCGATACGCACGCGCTGCCCCTGGCTGATCGGTCCTGTGGCGGTCATGGTGTCCCCTCTCTGGTGGCTGTGCCTGCGGGAGGGTGGGGCGACCGGCGGTCGCCCCACCCTGGGCGTGTCACTGCGTCCGGCCTGCCCGCTGTTCCTCGGCGGCCGTGGACAGCTCGTTGACCCCGTGGCGCGTGTGGTCGGCCCGTACGCGCGCGGCCACCTCGTCGGCGGACGGCAGTCCGAACCCTCCGTCACGGGCGAACATGTCGTACGCCTCGCGCCACCCGCGAACCTGGCATTCGACCGCGTCCCGAGACGCGCACGCGATTGTCAGACCCCCGACGGTGACGGACAGTGCGCCGATTCCGTCGGGGCTCACTGCCGCGCTGCGGGCCCGAATCTTGGCGCGGCGGGGCGCGTCGTCCAGAATCACAAACGAATTGATGGTGAGTTCGGGTTCACGCAATTCGCCTGCGTCGACCTGCTCGGGGAAAATCCTGTCGAGCATTTCGGCGGCCTCGCACCAGCCTTCCCACCAAACGCGCGCGCCGGTAGGGTGCCTGAATTCGATGATGGCTGTCGGAATCTTGAGTAGGGGAATGAGCGTCAGACCGATGGATGCATTGGTCTCGTGCTCTCCAGCAATGTGGATCGTGAGTCGGCTTGCCGCCTCAACGGTTTCGGTGTCCAAGGGGGCTCCTCGGGTTGGTGATTGAGACTCAGTCAGGTTGCCGCCTGACTACGAAATCAATAATACACTCTCTGGATAGGGGAGGCACCCGAAACGCCCGAACCTGCAACATCTCTTGCACCTTCTCTTGCGGCTACTCCTGCGCCTTCTCTTGCAACATCTCTTGCGCAAGCCTCTTCGGGATGGTCGGCATATCCGCAGGTCAACCAAGGGTTCCGCGCATGGTTGGGGGTCTGACATCCCCTCTGCTGCCACTTGTCCCGCGCCGGTTGAAGGATGAGTGAGGAATGGGGGCGGGGGCGGGTCGGGCGGCGGCGTCGGGGATTGGGGCGTCCTGGTGTGTGTTGCGCGACGGCGGGGCCGTCGCGCTGCCCCCGGGGTGGTTGTCCCGGGGTTGGGGTGAGGGCCGGTGCTCCGGCCTCCTGCCTGGTGTCTCCCTTACCCCCTGGGGTCTCCTCTCTCTTCCTTTCTTCTGTCTGGTCCTGCCGGAGGCAGGCTCAACCCCTCACCTCTCCCAGGGGGTTCGGGCCCCGGAGGGGCCCTATTTCCCTTTCCCGGTATTCCGTGGTTTACTTTATTCCACGGAATACAATCAAATAGGCTCGCCTGTAAGGGAATCGGAGATTCCCCAACCCTCACCCCGGACAACGAATATGACGAACTCTCAACTAAACCCCCGTCAACCCACAAACAAAACCAGCCCATTTCCGTTCCGGAGGAACGCAAACAATCCCATTCGCTGTTCGTTCCGGAGGAACGCACGTTATGGAATGGCCGGAGGCCAATTCCATAACGCCCCGCCGGAGGCGGGCAATTCGCGCGGGGACGCGCGAAACGAGCGTAGCGAGTATTCGGCTGCCGGAGGC
>NZ_JAPEPW010000005.1 GCF_026339955.1 Streptomyces sp. NBC_01549
TTCGCTGCCGGCGACGGGGGTCGGCAGGGTGCGCCACAGGACGAGCTGGCCGTGCAGGGCGGTCCACAGGTGGATACCCAGGTCCCGCGCCTCCGCTCGACGGTCGGGGGCCGCTTCGGCGAGGTAGGCGTCAGCCGTCTCGGTCCACGCCTGGAGCACGGTTTCGATGGGATGGTCGGCGGCAGGACGGCGCTCGGACTCGTATTCCAGGCTGAACATCAGCCGGTAGCGGCGGGGCTTGTCGATGGCGAACCTGCGGTAGGCCGTGACGGTGGCCCGCACGCGCGCCCACGGGTCCGCGTCCGCCGTGGCGGCCGACTCGCCGGCCTCGCTCATCACGACGGCCAGTGCGCGGTAGGTGGCTTCGAGGACGGTGGAGACCAGGTCGGCCTTGTCCTTGAAGTGCCGGTAGACGCTGGGCGCGGAGATGCCGACCTCGCGGGCGACCCCGCGCAGGGAGAGCGCGTCCTCGCGTCCCGTCTCCTCCAGGATGCGGGTCGCCGCGTCGAGGATCTCCTGCCGCAGCCGCTCGCCTTCGCCCCGCACGTTGGGCACCCGCTTGACCTGCGACTTCATCGCCTCCTCCTCGCTGCCCGCAGCAGCCTACCGGTCCTCGGTGGGCCCTGCGGCCAACGGCCGGCGCTTCGTCAGGTTCGACTTCGGGACTTCCGATTGATCAGTTAACACTGTTAGTCTATAGTTCGACTAACAGTGTTAACCGACGCTAGAAAGGCTACCGCATGACCTCGTCTCCGACCGTTCCCACGTTCACACTCACCCGCCCGCAGGCCGCGCCCCTGGACCCTCCGCCGCTGTATGCGCAACTGCGTGGGGAACAGCCCGTCACGCGTGTCTCCCTGTGGGAAGGGCGCCTCACGCCGTGGCTGGTGACCCGTTGGGAGGACGCCCGGGCGGTATTGGGCAGCCCGGCGTTCAGCACCGACCAGACGCATCCCGGCGCACCCAACTTCAAGGAAGGCACCCACCAGCCGGGTCCGCGGGGCTTCTTCCAGAACTACGACGACCCCATCCACGCGGCGATGCGGCGCACCCTGACCCGCGAGTTCATGGTCAAGCGCGTCGACGCGCTGCGCCCGGCCATCGCCCGCCTGACCGACGAACTCCTCACCGACCTGACCGTGCTGAGCGGCCCCGCCGACTTCGTGGAGCACTTCGCGCTGCCGCTGCCCTCCCTGGTCATCTGCGAACTGCTCGGCGTCCCCTACGAGGAACACCCGTTCTTCCAGGAGCAGTCGAAGACCCTCGTAGACCTGAACGCCACGGGAGAGGAGTCCGCCCGGGCGTTCGCCAACCTCGGCGAGTATCTGCTGCGCCTCGTGCAGACCAAGCGCGCCACCCCCGGCGACGACGTGGTCACCCGGCTCGCCGCACAGGTGGACGAGGGCGTCATCACCGACCAGGACGCCGCCGACCTGAGCGCCTTCCTGCTGTTCGCCGGGCACGAGACCACCGCGAACATGATCGCGCTGAGCACCATCACCCTCCTCAACCACCCCGACCGGATCCCGCACATCCTCGGCGGACCGGACCAGGTCGCAAGCGCGGTGGAGGAACTGCTGCGCTACCTGTCCATCGTGCACGGCGGACTGCGCCGCACCGCCATCGACGACGTCACCATCGGCGGCGTGACCATCCACGCGGGCGAGGGCGTGATCATTCCCGTCCACGTCGCCAACCGCGACCCGGAGTTCTTCACCAACCCCGACGACCTGGACCTGGAACGCGCCAACGTCCGCCGGCACCTGGCCTTCGGCTACGGCATCCACCAGTGCCTCGGCCAGCCGCTGGCCCGCGCCGAACTTCAGATCGTCCTGCCCGAAGTCTTCCGCCGGCTTCCCAGCCTGAAGATCGCCGTACCGATGGAGGAGATCGCCTTCAAGCAGGCCACCGCCGTCTACGGCGTCCGCGAACTACCCGTCACCTGGTGACCGCAACCACCCGATCCCCCCACCGAGAGCAAGGAAGATACGTCATGCATGTAGAGGTCGACGTTCCCAAGTGCGTCGCGTCGGGCCAGTGCGTACTGCTCGCCCCCGACGTCTTCGACCAGCGCGACGAGGACGGCATAGTCGTCCTCCTTGACGACACCCCACCGGCCGAACTCCACGACGCCGTCCGCGAATCCGCCACCGTCTGCCCCGCGGCCGCCATCCGCCTGGTGGAGCCGTGAGCCCGGCCTCGGCCGGCCGCGTGGTCATCGTCGGCGCCTCCGCGGCCGGCCTCGCCGCCGCCGAAACCCTCCGCCGAGAGGGCCACACCGGCCCCCTCACCCTCATCGGCGACGAACCCGCCGCCCCCTACGACCGCCCACCCCTGTCGAAGGAGATCCTCTCCGGCGCCTGGCCCGCGGACCGACTGCCTCTGCGCACCGAGGCCACCCTCGACGCCCTCGGCCTGGACGCCCGCTACGGCCGCGAGGCCATCGGCGTGAATGTCGCAGCGGGCACCGTGCTGCTGGCCGACGGTACGGAGGTACCGTACGACGGACTGATCGTGGCCACCGGAGTCCGCCCCCGACGCCTGCCCGGCACACCAGCCCACGTCCTGCGCACCCTGGACGACGCCCTCGCCCTGAAGGACCGCCTCGGCCCCGGCCGCACACTGGCCGTGGTCGGCGCCGGATTCCTCGGCGCCGAGGCCGCGTCGGTGGCGGCCGGCCTGGGCACCCAGGTGACCCTCCTGGAACCCGCGCCCGTCCCGCTGGCCCACGCGGTCGGTGAGGACGTCGGCCGCATGCTCGCGCAGGTCCACCTCGACCACGGCGTGGACCTGCGCACCGGGACCGGGGTCAGCGAGGTCGTCCCCGGCGGCGTCCGCCTCGACGACGGCAGCGTGGTCGAGGCCGACACGGTGTTGGTGGCCGTCGGCTCCCGGCCCAACACCGAATGGCTGACCGGCAGCGGCCTCACCCTCGAAGACGGGCTGGTCTGCGACGAGTTCTGCGCCGCCGCACCCGGCGTGTACGGCGCGGGTGACGTGGCCCGTTGGCACAACCCGATCTTCGACACCTCGATGCGCATCGAGCACCGCACCAACGCCGCCGAGCAGGGCATGGCCGCCGCCCGCAACCTCCTGGGCGCCCAGCGGCCGTTCGCGCCCGTTCCCTACTTCTGGTCCGACCAGTACGACATGAAGATCCGCGCCTACGGCTACCTGCGCGGCCACGACGAGCTGCGGATCGCCGAAGGCAGCTTGGAAGAACGCAAGTTCACCGCCGTCTACCGCACCGGCGACCGGCTCACCGGCGTCCTGGCCGTCGGCGTACCGCCCAGGAGCATCCGCCCCTGGCAGCAGGCTATCGCCGCCCGCAGCCCCTGGCACCAGGCGACATCCCTCCTGGAAGGAACGGCAGCATGAGTGACACCACCGACTTCGAAGGGCGGGGCGTCGTCGTCACCGGCGCCGGGTCCGGCATCGGACGTGCCGCCGCGCTGCGGTTTGCGAGCCTGGGAGCCAAAGTTCTCGTCGCGGACATCAATCCGGTCGGCGCCCATGCCGTCGCCAAGGAGATAGAGGCGAACGGCGGCACCGCCCGCACGGTCGTCGGCGACCTCAGCGACCAGGCCACGGTCGACGAGGTCGTCACCACCGCGGTCGAGTCCTTCGGCAACCTCGGCGTGCTCGTCAACAACGCCGGGATCATGGACCGCATGACCGCCACCGCCGACGTGAGCGACGCGGAATGGGATCGGGTCATCCGCATCAACCTGACCGCCCCGTTCCTACTCACCCGCGCCGCCCTGCCCCACATGCTGGCCCGTGGCAACGGCGCCATCGTCAACACGGCCTCGGAGGCGGGTCTACGCGGCAGCGCCGCCGGCACCGCGTACACCGTCTCCAAGCACGGGATCATCGGCCTGACGAAGTCGACCGCGGTCATGTACCGGGACCGTGGCATCCGCGTCAACGCCATCGCCCCCGGCGGCACCCAGACCCACATCACCGACACCGTGACGTTCGATGGCTACGGCGCCTCGATCGTAGGCCGCTACCAGGAGAACCTGGGCCGAACAGCCGCGGCGGACGAAGTCGCCGCGGCCATCGTGTTCCTCGCCTCCGCCGCGGCGAGCAACATCAGTGGCGCCGTGCTCCCCGTCGACGACGGCTGGTCGGCCGTCTGACCCAGCCACCCTTTTTGAGGAATCACCAAACATTTCAGTCACTCACCCCATTTACGGGAGTCATCATGACGACCAGTCAATCCCCATCCCACGCGACACCGCGGCGGCTCGAAGGGCACACCGCGGTGGTGACCGGCTCCGGACGGGGCATCGGGCTCGCGGTCGCGACCCGCCTTGCCCAGGAGGGTGCCGCCGTCGCTCTCGTGGATCTGAAGGAGCCGGACGAGGCGGTGGAAGCGTTGCGGGCCACCGGCGCGACCGTCTCCGGGTACACCGCCGACGTATCCGATCCCGGATCGGTCAAGGCGCTCGTGGCACCGATCACCGAAACGCTCGGCGCGCCGGACATCCTGGTGAACAACGCGGGGATCTACCCGTTCCTGAAGCTGGAAGAGACCACGATCGAGGACTGGCGGCGCGTGTTCGCCATCAACCTCGAGTCGGTTCTGCTTACGTCGCAAGCATTCCTGCCGGGCATGAAGCAGCGCGGCTGGGGTCGCATCGTCAACGTCACCTCGAACTCGATTGCACTGCAGGTCCCCGACGCGGCGCATTACACGAGTTCCAAGATGGCCGTGATCGGCTTGACCCGCGGCCTGGCCACCGAACTCGCTCCCTACGGGATCACGGCCAACGCGATCGCACCGTCGCTCACCCGGACTCCCGGGATGAGCTTCGCGCCCGACGACCTCATGCAGGCGGCCGCGAACCAGCAGACGATCAAGCGCGTCGGCGAACCCGAGGACGTGGTGGGTGCTGTCGCGTTCCTCGCTTCATCGGACGCCGGCTTCGTCACCGCTCAGACGCTCTACGTCGACGGCGGCTTGGTGCGCACTTGAACTTCCTTACGACCACGAGAAAACAACGACGGCACAGGAGTTCTCCAGCCACCTGTTCATCCAGCTGATGCACGCCGGCCGGTTCGGTCACGCCGGATGGAGTCCATCTGCTCGGCGGGGACCCTGGCGCACGGCCCCCGGCCGGCGATGCGGCCTGGTCCGGACCTGGTCACAGCCGTGGTCGCCACCTCGTTCGAAACACTCGCCGACGACGCCGAAGAGTGCCTGCAACGCGAGAGCCAGGGTTCACCCGCCATGGCGGAGCTCACCGGCTTCCTCAGCCGCGTGATGGACACCGTCGCCCACAACCGCGCCGTCAAAGCAGCCGCGTACGCGCTCGGCGCCGACCACGCAGCCCACCCCGCCATGCAGGAGGTGGATACCCGCGTCACCCAGGCCCTCGGCCGGCTCATCCGCACCGCACAAGCCCAGGGCGGTCTGCGCGCCGACTTCACCCTCGACGACCTGTACCTGATGCTCTCCACCCTCCCCACCGACCAGCCACCCACCGCCCGCGCCCGATGGCTCGCCCTCCTGCTCACCGGGCTCACCGCCCGCTGACCGACCGCGGGGGTACGCCACCGTCGCGGCCACCGCCGGAACGCCCTCTACGACCGCCTCGCCTGCCGACAGAAGGCGTACCGGGCCCGCCGACGGGCCGCCGAGCGGGCGACGACCTCCACATCGCGCTCCAGCGCACGTGAGAGTTCGACGATGCGCGGGTGCGGCACCTCTTCCGGCATGTGGCGACGATGGCACACACGCCGTTCGTGACCCCGGGCTCCGCGCCACGACGCCCGCGCACCGACAGCGGCGGACCACGAGGCCAAGACGCGTACGCCAGGTGCACCATTGCGAACCGGGAGCAATCAGGTAAGAAACGATCAACGTGCCTGAGAGAGAGGGCCTCTGACCGCATTACCTGTCGACCGACAGTCTCTCCCAGGCGCGGAAAAACTGAGCGGACAACGCTCCCTGGGGACCGAACGCGAAGGGGCCGCCCAGGGAGTCACTCACGCCGAAATCTCGTGCCTCGTAAGACGCGGGCGACACCACGCCGCGCTTGGTCGGGCGGTCCCCACCGACCACGACTGGCTTCCCGCGTAGCTCCGGGTGACGCAGTTGCTCGACGGCGGCGAGGAACTGGTCCATGTCCACGCAGCACCCACTCGCTCACACCGGCAAGTCTTACCCCATCGGGAGGCGCTTCTTGGCTTCCTCGTAGAGGTCGGACGGTAGCGGGCCCTTTTCCGCGGTGGCGATGTTGCCCGCCAGGTGGGCCGGGTTCGCGGTGCCGACGATCGTGCTGGACAGGCCGGGGTGGCTGAGCGTGAAGCGGAGGATGAACTCCTGCTTGTCGATGCCTGCCTGGTCGATGAGGTCCTCGATGCCCGACGTCTCCCAGTTGCGCTGGCCGACACCCGGCTGCTGGGCGAGCGGACCGACGGTCCAGTTCTTCTCCTGCGACGCCGCGCCGCGGGCGGCCCCGCCGCGGATGAGCGTGCCGATGCCCTTGTCCGCCGCCTCGGTAATGAGGTTCTCGTGATCGCGTTGCACGGCCGAGTAAGGGATCTGGAAAGCGTCGAAGACGTTCATCGCGAGGTGGTCGGGCAGGTTGGGCAGGACGCCCGACATGCCGATGAAGCGGACCTTGCCCTCGGCCTGTAGTTCCTTGAGCATCTCGACGGTGCGGTTCTCTTCGAGCGTGGCCCTGCTCGGTGACATGTGCACCTGGACCAGGTCGAGGCGATCGGTCCGGAGCCGGCGCAGCGACTGCTCGACGTCGGCGCGGACGTTCGCCTGGCTGTAGTCGTGCGGGTAGGGCGGCGGCGTGTCGGCGGGCGGCTCGATCGGGCAGCCGCACTTGGAGGCGAGAAAGAACTCGTCCCTGCGGTGGGCGAGGTGCGTGCCGATGAGCTCTTCGCTGCGGCCGTAGTCGGGCGAGGTGTCGATCAGGTTGATGCCGCCGTCGAGGACCGCGTTGAGCAGCCGGCCGGCGTCCTCGTCGGTCAGCTCTGGCCCCCTGCGCAGCCCGCCCAGTTCCATAGCGCCGTAGCCGAGGATGGCCACGTCCGTGTCGGTGTGCCCGAGGGCACGTGTCATGATCGCCATTGGTAGTTAGGGGCGCGGTGTCCGCAAGGACCCGTTTCCCTGTCCCCTTTTCAATCCGTGCGTGCGGTTTCCCGCACACGGCTTACCGATGATCTTCTTGACATGGTTACGCCGTCCTCGGGTAGCGGACAGTGCCGCGAAGCCGATGCAGGCCATGCCCGTTGAACCACTCCTCAGTCCACGCCCGAGTCTGACCCGCCCACGGGGAGAAGCACCCGCAGGGCGGGCGGCGAGTTGCGCGCCAGCTCGGTGTCGGCCACACCTGGGTGCGCGGCCACGGCGATCGTCGAGCCGTGTCGCATGAGCCGGCGCTGTAGTTCGTAGGTGAACAGCAGGTTCGCCAGCTTGGACTGGAACGCGGTGAGGGGCGACGCCGGCGGCAAGGGCAAGGCGCAGATCGGCGTCGGGATCCAGTCCGGTGCGTCGGGCGGCGAGAACTCCGCGTCAAGGGCGGAAGTGGTCACCGCCGGCCGCATGATGAGGCTGGCGCGCTGCGCCCCGCCAAGGGCGTAAGGCTCAACCACGTGTGCTCAGGACACGGGTTGGTCACTGGGGAAGAAGACCTTCTCGACCTGGTCGTGTTGGGTGTGCAGCTCCCAGTACAGCGGCGCGATCTCTTCCGGTGCGGTGGCGCCCGGCTGGCGGCCGATCCACGCACCGATCGCTATGTGGCCGACCTGTACTCCTCGGGGAGCGGCGGCGGCGTGCAGACCGTGGGCCCAGTTGCGCAGCCACGCCGCGGCAGGGGCGACGTTGCCGAACATGTCGTGACCGAGCTCCGGGCGCACGGACGAGGCACCGGTGGTGAACAGGATCGTGCCCGAGCCTCGGGCGAGCATCTCCGGAAGCACCTGATTGACCGCCGCCACCGCACCGTGCACGTAAAAGTCGAGCTGAATCTGCACGTTGTCATGAGTCAGCTCGGTGGAGGAAGCCGACGGCAGCGCCGGGTTGGCCGGCGAGTACTCGAAGACGTCGATCTGCCCGAACCGCTGCTTGACCGCCGCGAGGCCGGAGACGATCGATGGCCGATCGAGTACGTCAGCGGCGAAGGCCGCCGCTTCGATGCCCTGGTCGGTCAGTTCGGCCACGACCGGGTCCAGCTTGGCCGGAGTACGCGACAACAGCGCGACCTGGTGGCCTTCCTTGCCGAAGGTCTGGGCGATGGCGAGCCCCATTCCGGGACCGGCACCCATGATGGCGATGGTAGGCATGACTTCTCCTTCGATGAGAACAGCGTTGTCGACAGCGGGATTCCGCGTGCCGCTTGAGTTGGTGAGGCGGAAGAGGGGCCGCCGCGGACAACTGCGCGGCGGCGGCGTGCAGGGCCGGTGTCAGTTGCTGATCCGCAGCTCCTGCTGCGCGTATCGCGGGTCATCGGCCTGAGTGAGCATGAACTCCGCGAGGTCGGCCCGGGAGATGCGCGAGCCGACCCGGTCCCCGGATCCGGTCGCGGTGCGCACCTTGACACTTCCCGATCGGGGCGTGTCGTTGGGTGCGGTGACGGCCACGATGGTCCAGTCGCGATCCGAGCCGCGAATGGCCTCGCCCACCGCGGCTGTCTCGTTGACCATGGGGCGGGTGGCGGGCAGCAGTCTGAGCAGAGCGAAGCTCGCGCTGCGCAACGCGCGCAGCAGGGGGTTGCGGGGAATCAAGATGCTCGGCCCCCAGCTGTAGACGAGCCTGCGGACGCCGTGTGTGCGCATCGCGGCCAGGATGGTGCCCGTTCCCGACGCGAGGGGCAGGTCCCGGGGCCCGCCGAGGATCGTGGGGCTCAGGGCGGCGAGGACGGCGTCGGCGCCGCGGACGGCGTCCTCAACGGCCACCTCGTCGGTCAGTTCGCCCTGCGCGATCCGCAACCGTTCGTGGCGCAGCGTGAGCTTCGCCGGATTTCGGATCAACGCCACCACGTCGTGTCCGGCGGCGAGTGCCTGCTCGGCCAGGTGCGTGCCGGTGCGCCCGCTGGCGCCGGAGATGGTCAGTTTCATCAAGTCTCCCGAGCCTGGTCCGAGCCGAATCGCGGCACAGCCGCACAACACGAGGGGTGCCTCACTTTCGACGTCAGCGTAACACAGAAGTCGAGGTACCCCTCACGTTGATAGGCTGTGGAGCATGCCCCCTGAACGCGCACCAGCCGCGACCACGGCCTCCGCGCCCGCCCGGCCGCTGCGTCGGGATGCCCAGCGCAACCGCGACTCGCTGCTGGCCGCAGCCCGGGCCATGTTCGCCGAGCACGGGATGCAGGCGTCGCTGGAGCAAGTCGCCAAGCGCGCCGGGGTGGCCATCGGCACCCTCTACAAACACTTCCCCACCCGGCTCGACCTGGTGCAGGAGGTCTTCGCCGGCAAGCTCGCGATCTGGGTCGCCGCGGCCGAGCAGGCCCTGACCATGGACGACGCGTGGGAAGGGCTGTGCCTCTTCCTGGAAACCATGTGCGAACTCCAGACCCGCGACCGGGGCTTCAACGACTTCGCCTCGATCCGGCTGCCGGAGAACGCCTGCCTGGCCGGCCAGCAGACCAGGATCCATGACCTCGGCGTGCGCATCGTCGAACGGGCGCGAGAGCAGGGCAGCCTACGACCCGACCTGGCGCCCGAGGACCTCGCCTTCATCATCTGGTCCCACAGCCGGATCATCGAGGCGACCGACGGGATCGCCCCGCACGCCTGGCGCCGCCACCTGCACCTGATGCTCGACGGCTTCCGCGCCGAGCACGCCCACCCACTCCCCGAACCGCCCCTGACCCCCCAACAGCTCTACCGCGCCATGCTCCGCCTCGGCGGCGCCGACTGATTACCCGGACCTCCGAGCTGGTCACCGTCATGCAGGACGAGTGCGTTCCCGATCCGACCTTCTGGCCACCACCAACGCGCAGCCTTTACCCGGCCATGCTGCGATCCACCGCGCCTCGGTAGGGCCCCTGCTCAGCCATAACATCATGCGAGCGACCGTGGGGAGCGACGACGGGATCGCGACATCGGTGGTCTCCGGTCGTAGTTGAACACCCGCCACGCCAGCGCATCCACGACCGAGAGCAACTGCCGGTCGACCCGCTCACAGACATCCGCCTCCAGCTCCCACATCTCAGGGTTGGCCGGTAGATCGGCGGACCTCAGCTAGAACACCGGACTCCCATCCGTAGATCATCCAGGTCCGGTTGATGCCCTACCAAGGCTCGGGTAGGTGCCGAAGGCGTGCACCGTCGTGACTTCCCCGTGCTCACCCAGGATCAAGGGCGTCAGTATCTCCGAGCAACCACCTCAAGGCGGGTGTGACCTCGATCTGGGCGCGGCGGCGCAGGTGATCGACCGCACGGTTCGATCTTCACGGGCACGACGATCGCAGCGGGATCAGCATCGGCTGCGCCGGAAACCGCGGACACACCGCAGTTGCCGCGTTCGCCTCGACCATCTCAGCGGCTCCGCGTTCCAGTTCCTGGCCGCCGTCCAAGCCCCGGCGGCAACACCATCGCCAGCGCACTCGCCAGCCTGCCCAACACCTACACCCTCGCAGCCTCACCAGCCGTCGCGATCGGCTACGTCGCCGCCTGCATGGCCGCCGCCCTGATCGGCTGACTGGACGGCACGCCCTCAGAAAGCCACTGGCAGGCATCCGGCCAACTATGATCCCTAACACACAAGCCGGGCCAGAAATGAGACAAATGGCTGTCCAATACGGACCAGACGTCACTCGACGCTATACCGTCCGAACAGGACACCGACCTATCTAGACACGGCGACTGCGGACAGAAACGGACGTTTTCCGGTGTCGATGGGCGCCATGGACGCGCACCTGGAACGGATGCGCCGGCACCCCGACATCGCCGGACGGGTGCTGCGCCTGGAGTACACGTCGGTCAGCCTCAACCCGAAGGCGAGGCTGTTCGGCCGGCGCAGTCTGCTGGAGCAGTTCGACCCTGGCCGGGCCGCGGACCGGCCCGTCCTCGCCGCGTTCGAGGAGGAGCTCGCCTGCCCGTGGGCGCTGTACCACGTGCGGCGGATCCTGCCCGTGGCGAAGGCGGACCCGACTCGGCGCGGGCGGGCGATGCGCTCGGTGGAGCGGGTCGACGTGGGCCGGGCGTCCGCTCTCGGCCGGAGGCTGCGGAGCGTCTCGGAGCGGCACGGCGTCCCGGTCGAGGTCGATGAGCGCTACGGGCGGGTGCGGGCGTGGGTCGAGCGGCGTGGGCCGGCGCTGCCGACCGTGGAGGAATTGATGGTCACCGCCCCGTTCCAGGTCCGGGACAAGAAGGTGCCGCATTTCGAACGGGAGTGGGCCGCGCACCGCCGCAGCCGGCCGTGACGCGCTCTGGGGGTTAGTGAGATTGACAGCCACCCACCAAGAGCGCCATATTGATTACGCGAAACTAGCGGTAAAAATGGTGGGCGGCGGAAGGCACCCTCTCGCGAGGGTGTCGGCCCAGGGCGGCAACCCCGACCGAACGTCCCGCCGACCACCTTCACCAACTCGACTCGCCCGCCGGCGCGTGAGCGCCGGAGGAACAAAGAGGAGCAGGCCCTCAGTATAGGGCCGCGATCCGAACCGGAGAGTGCAATGTCCAAGGCCCTGAACCCGCAGCGCCGCGTCGTCGGCGGCCGCGCGGTGGTCAACCGCGACTGGATCCGCGAGTTCACCGGCGCCAGCGTCGGCACTGCGGCCCGCTGGTACAAGGTGCGCCTCGAGCAGCCCAAGGAGCACCGCCATCCGGAGAAGGAGCGCATCGACGGGACCGACTTCTACGACGAGGAGCAGTTCCGCGACTTCTACACGTGGTTCCAGCAGGAGAAGGCGAGCAAGGTCCTCAAGGCCGACCCCGAGCTATACCAGGCCGACCCGGAGGACGTCGTCTCCATCAACACGGCCGCCAAGTGGCTGGGCTTCAACGGAGCGTCGGCAATCCGCAAGTACCTCAAGGACAACCCCGACTACTTCCCGAAGCCCCTCGCCGAGCCGGTCGAGGGCCCGACCGGCCGCATGATCCCCGGCTTCCGTGTCGGCGACCTGCAGGACTTCGACCGCAAGCGCACCGGAGACAAGCTCGGCAAGGCCGGCCGCCGTCCCGGGCCCCAGGCCGACGCGGCCGTCGGCCGGCCCTCCGCCCTCGAGGATGCCCTCGCGGCCGAGCTGAGCGCCCACACCGGCGGCGAGCCGCTCACCGCCACGCAGCTCGCCGAGCAGTACGCCACCGAGGCGATCGACCGCGACGGCTACCACCCGGGGCTGGCCGCGGAGCTCAGCGTGCAGCACGGCGGGCCGCAGAGGTCCTGGGAGTACGTCGTACGCACCGCCCTTGAGCACCGCCCCGCGGCCGCGCCAGCCCGCTCGGAAGCCGACCGGCGGGCGGCCGTCGCCCTGGCCGCCCTGCGCGAACGCGGCGACATCCGGGGACTCGCCGCCTCCCTCGCCCGCGAGCACGGAGGCAGCCCCGACGTCTGGTCACGCGCGGTGAACGCGGCCCGCGGGATCGCCGGCTCGACCACTGATCACCCCACACCGAAGGACGAGTCCCGATGACCAGCTACCAGCTCCGCGACACCACCACCCGCCAGCTCCTCGCCCGCGACCTGGCCGACTACGCCGCGACCGAGGCCGCGGCGGACCGCCTCGACGACGAACTGGAACACGCCCTTGCGGCCAACGGCGAAGGCGCCGGCCGCATCCGGCTGCGCCTGGACGTCGAGCGGGTCACCGACGGCGTCACCGAGACTGTCGGCCACCACATCCTGCTCCTCGGCGTGGACGACGTGCCCGACCTGCTGCCCGCCGTGTGATCGCCGCGCGCGAAACACGTACCACCGACTACCGCGCTTGGAGTGCAGCTGTGGCCCCCGGCCTACCGGGGGCCACAGCTGTGAGTAGGGTTGCCAAGACCCAAGGAAGAGCGTATAATTGATTTTAAGTTTCAGGCGGCATCCGGGCGCGGCAACGCCCGGCTGGCGGCCTCACCAACTCCACTCGCGAAGGAGTCACTCGTGCTGCGGTTCGCTCCGGTACTTTCGTCCCTCGAACTGGCCCGCCTCAAAGCCTCCCTGGGGCCCATCCCGTTCATCGACCTCTTCTGCGGCTGTGGAGGCAGCAGTTGCGGCTTGGAAGAGGCCGGCTACGTGCTTGAACTGGCGATCAACCACGACCCCGTGTCCGTATGGACGCACCGCACCAACCACCCGCACGCCGAGCACAAGTGCGAGGACATCCACAGGTACGACAAGCGCAACCTGCCGCGCACCCGCGTGGTCTGGGCCTCCATCCTTTGCACCGAGGCCAGTCCCGCCGGCGGGAAGAAGCGCACCCGTGGCCAGACCCGCCTCAGCCTCACCGGCAAGGATGAAGGCGCCAAGGAAGCCACCTTCGTGCAGACCCGGGCCTCTGCGCTGGACGTCCTCGCCGTCACCGACCTCCACCGGCCCGATGCCGTCCTGATCGAAAACGTCACCGAGTTCGCCACCGACTGGGAACTGTTCGACTGGTGGCTGCGCGGCATGGAACTGCTCGGCTACAACGTGCAGATCGTCAACGCGTCGTCGGCCCACCTGGGTGGTGGGGACAACCTGCTGCCGCCCCAGCTGCGCGACCGCATCTACATCGTCTTCACCCGCAAGGGCCTGCCCCTGCCGGACGTGCGGGTACGGCCGGAGGCCATGTGCCCGGAATGCGGGCCGGTGCTGGCCAACCAGGTGTGGAAGAACCCGAAAGCACGCCGCATCGGCAAGTGGGGCGTCGAGTACACCTTCCGCTGCCCCAACCGGGCGTGCGGCCACCTGGAGCTGACGCCGCTGACCCGCCCGGTCGGCGACATCATCAACTGGGGTCTGCCCGGCCAACGCGTGGGCGACGGCCGGCCCAACTTCAAAAAGTTCAAGCCCTACGCGGCCGCGACCCGGGCCCGGATCGCGGTAGGCCTGGAGCGGTTCGGCACTGACCCGTACATCGTGATGCTCCGAAACCACGGCACCGCCCTGCCGATCAGCGGCCCGGTGCCCGCGCTGGCCGCGCAGGGCCGCCACCACGCGCTTATCGTCCCGATCGGCCGCAAGGGCGCCCCGCGCACCACCGCCGAGCCGCTGACCACGGTGGCGTGCAAGCCGCACCACTCGCTGGTCATCCCGGCCCCGACGGTGGACGACTGCACGCTGCGGATGCTGGAGGTGGAGGAGCTCAAGCTGGTCCAGCGCTTCCACGAAGAGTTCATCATCCAGGGCAACCAGACCGAGGCGATCCTGCAGATCGGCAACGCGGTCAGCGTCAACGCCGCGCGCTGGCTGGGCGAGCGGCTGCTCCCCAGCCTGGCCCTGGCCGCCTGACCGCCCCTCACCCGCGGCGGTCCGGGACCCTCCCGGTCCCTGACCGCCGCACCCCCTGTCGGCCCGGTGCGGCAACGCCTGGCTGACGGATTCCACCGACTCGCCTCACCAGGGAGCTCCGTTCATGTCTAAGCAGACGGGCCGCGGCCGCCGAGCCTTCACTGTCCGGCGTCACGTCGTCCAATTCAGTGGCGGCATCGGATCCTTCGCCGTCGCGGTATGGGTCGCCCGGAAGTACGGCACCCGCAACCTCACCCTCCTGATCGCCGACACGGGCATCGAGGACGACGACCTGTGGAGGTTCGCCGAAGACACCAGCCAGCTTCTCGGTGTGCCGCTGACGAAGGTCGCCGATGGTCGCACCCCGTGGGAGGTTTTCCGCGACGTCCGGTTCCTCGGCAACGACCGGCTGGCTCCCTGCACGCGCCTGCTCAAGCAGGTGCCCTGCCGGGAATGGATGGAGCAGCACGCCGACCCCGCCGACACGCTGGTGTACGTAGGGATCGAGAACAATCGGCGCGATCGGGCCCGGATCCCGGCGATCGCCCGAAACTGGAAGCCCTGGGTCACACGCTTCCCGCTGTGCGGGAAGTGGGAGCCGGCCCGGACCAAGGAGCAACTCCTGGACGAGGCCCGGGCCCTGGGCGTCGCACCTCCCCGCCTGTACGGGCTCGGCTTCGGCCACAACAACTGTGGAGGCCGTGCGTTCGCGCGGGCCAGCGCCAGTGGAAGCACTTGCTGGAGGTCCTGCCCGAGCGGTACGCGTACGCCCAGGAGCGGGAGGAGGAACTGCGGCAGCTGCTCGGCGACGTCAGCATCCTCCGTGATCGCCGAGGCGGCGAGTGCCGGGCCCTCCCGCTGAGGCTGCTGCGCGAGCGATAGGCGGTGCTCAGCGCGATGCCCCAGGCTGATGGCCTGGGGCATCGGCGTTCACGGGTCAGTCGGGCCGCCCTCACGCCGGTGGACGAGCCGATGCAGCATGCGCCGCAGGTCTGCCCAGACGGCTCGCGCTTCGTATCCGAACATGGCCTGCTCCCATCGCCGCGGCCGGGCTCATCGCCCTCAGGCGCGCCGGCCCACCAGCGGGGGCAGGAGGCTGTCCCCCGGCCAGAAGGGCTGCTCGGTCGCAATGCCGGTGAGGAACATGCCGACTTCGTCCAGGACCGCGGCGCGCTCCGAAGCACCGTAGACAACGAAGTCGTCGGCCGCGGCGTCATAGGCGCGGACGTGGCTGTGGGGGCCCGTGCAGACGAGGGCTCGCGCGATCTCGGGCAGGCCGAGGCTGAGGGCATCGCAGTCCCCGTCACGGACGAGCTGCAGCAGGTCGGTGGTGACGCTCTCCCAGTCGCCGACGGTCGGCCAGTCAGCGCCGCCGTTCAGTTCGTGGGTGAGGGTGGACAGCGGGATGATCTCGCCCGGTTGCCGTCCGTGGGTGAGGAGGTCGTGGATGCGGGCGCCGTCGGGCTGGCGCACCTGCGGGTGGAGAAGCGAGTCGGCGGCAACGACGGTGGTGTTGATCTCCTGCGTTCCGGGGCCGGGGTAGTACGGCTCGTGCGCGAAGAGCATGTAGACGTCCGGCGTGTGGGCGGCCGGGCTGGGTTCGGTCTGCGCCATGAGGAGGGGTCCCTTCAGGGGTGACGTGCTGTGCGCGTACTGAGGTGTCGGAGGCGTCGTCGGCCGGACCCCAGGGGGATACGGACCAAGGGGTCGCCCGGGGGCATGGGCTTGGTCCGCGTCGGCTGTGCCGTCCGGGGTGGCCGCGCGCTCGATGATCTGGGCGACCTGGTCGGCGAGTTGGAGCATCAGCCGTTCACCGGCGATCAGCTGGGGTGAGGCCGAGCGGGTGTCCTGGGTCTGGAGCAGGCCGGCGGCGTCCCACAGCAGCTGCTGGCCGATCTCGGCCGAGCGGCGCAGCTCGTAGCGTTCGCTGCCGGCGGCGGCCTGGAGGAGACCGGTGTGCAGGACGGTGAGGCGCTGCAGGTACCCGGTGGCGGCTGCGCCGTGTGCGACCCGGACACGCCGCCGGGCGCGCATGTCGAGCCGGTCGGGCAGATGGTCGGCGAGCAGCGGGGCCAGCAGCGCCACGGGCACGGCGATGCCGAGGGGTACTCCGCGGGCGATCGCGTCGAAAGCGGCGAAGCATCCGATGACGGCCACCACAACGGCGAAGTGCCGCAGCGACCCAGGGCTCGTGGCGTGCAGGGCCATGCGGCCCGCCGGGCGCCGGGCAAGCCAGCGGGCCGCCAGGCGGTCCGCCCATGTCGCGGAGGGCGGGAGAACACCGATCTGGTGGGGCCGTTCGGGCATGCTTCCGTCGGCGGGAACCGTCCAGGACAGCCAGCCCCAGCCGGTGCGTTCATGCACCAGGTAGGGCTCGTCGACCGCGGTGGAGGATCCGGTGTCGTACGCGATCCGCCCCATCTGCAGGGCACGGGACCGTTCCGCGTCCCAGCGGGCCGAGTTGTCGGCGAAGGGCCGCAGCCGTGCCGTGGTCGGGTGCGGCGTGCGGAGCGGGTCCGTCATGAGGTGCTTCCTTCCAGTCGGTCGGTCACAGCGGAGGCACACGTCGTGCAGCGGCCGTCGCCGTCGGGATGGGCGCGCCGGGGGGTGGGGCCCGGGCAGGTGCGGCACAGCGGCCAGCCGAGGCAGGCCGGGCAGAGGTCCTCGCCGGGAGCGGTTCCGGGCACGCCGCAGCCGGCACATTCGACAAGGGCCCGGTAGGTGATTGCCTCACTCACCGAGCGCGCGGCGGCGGAGCTGGTCGGCCGCGGCGGGGGGTCATCCCAGGCGGGCTCGTCGTGATGGCCGGCCGCGATGGCGGGCGGGGGGTAGGCCTGGGCGGCTCTCAGACGGGCGGCGATGATCGCGCCGACTGTGGTGCGCACCGGGTGGGGCAGGGGCCGGGCGGCGATGACGTGCTGCAGTTGCTCGCGGCTCCAGCCGGCTTCCAGCATCACGGTCGCGACGCGGCCTTGATCGGTCAGCGCCTTCCCGGTCAGCAGCAGCTCGGGGCGAGCCGCCCCGAGTTCGAGCAGCAGTTGGATCCCTGGGTGCATCTCATCCGCCGCGGGCGCGGCCGGTGGGGACGTCGGCGTGTGCCGCTGGTCTGTCCGTCCCGGTGCTCGCGGCGCTTCGCCGCGGCACGGACGGAGGGATCTGGTGTTCTGCTTGTTGGTCTTCTTACTGATGGTGTTCTTAGTGCCGGGATCAGCCAACGTAGGCTCAGCCAATCCTGGAAAACCCGACTCTGGTTGTGAGCTGGGGTTTTGCAGGGCGGGCAGGTCGGTGATGACGTACAGCGCCTGGCCGAGGGTGCCGTCGGGGTTCCGCTCGCGCGTGCGGTAGAGGAATCCGTGCCGTTCCAGCTGGTGGAGCCCCGTGGTGACGGCGTCGACGCCTTCGCGGCCGCGGCGCACCAGCTCGGCGACGGTGACCTGCCAGCCGTCCCGGTGCGTGCTGACATACCCGAAGATCCCCTTCGCCTTGAACGACAACCGGCTGTCCCGGAACAAGCCGTTGGCGATCTGCGTGAAGCTGTCGGCCGCCATCACACCCCGGCGGATCCCCGCCCCGAAGCCGGTGTCGTGTCCGTCTTCGATCGCGAGGCCGGACGTGGCCTCCAACAGGGCGACGTCGAGGGTAGCGGGGCGGTCGGTGATCGAGTAGACGACCTCGCCGAGTGTTCCGTTCGGGCGGCGAAGACGTTCGCGGATGAGGTAGCCGTACCGCTCCAGCTCTTTCAGGCCGGCGCGGACCGCCTCGCGTCCGTCGGGGCCCACGGAGACAAGGTGGGCGAGGGTGACCTGCCAGCCGTCCCGGTGCGTGCTGACGTACCCGAAGATCCCCTTCGCCTTGTAGGACAGCCGACTGTCCCGGAACAGGCCGTTGGCGATCTGCGTGAAACTGTCGGCCGCCATCACACCCCGGCGGACCCCTGCCCCGAAGCGGCTCACCGCGCTGTCTCCGAGGCGGGCCGCGTGCAGTGTCCAAGGCAGCGCTCCAAGCCCGCCGGGGTGGGGCGGGCTCCGGGCCTGGGTGCGCGGTCGTGCGTGTGTTCCATGCCGTCAGCTCACCCGCCGACCCCGACCAGGCTGACGGCCACGAACCCCGACCATCGGTCACGATCCGGCAACGCAGCCGTCTAGCTGCCGTGGTCGGGCTCATGGTCGGGCCGACCATGCCTCCCCGGCACGGTGCGCAGTCCACCCGGGAGCCCGATTGCGCAGCCCGGACGAGCGTTGCGCAATCGGGCTGCGCAACCGGTCGAGGATCGTGCGCAGTCGCCATGCGCGGTGCGACTGCGCAGTCCGCCCAGGGACCTGTGATCTTTCTGGTGCGCAGGTCCAGATGCCGCACTGCGCAGGTGCCCGCCGCGGCCCCGGCGGCGTCCGCCTGCGCATCGGTTCACGGGCTCCAGGGACGGCACAACTGGTGGTCGCGCAGCAGTCCTCGGCTGCTGCACGTGTGCCCGACCCGAGGACCTGTCGCCTACTTGGGCAGACCCGTGGTCGGGCCTGTGGTCGGGCCGACCATGACCCCGACCATGGGCTTCGTGTCCCCATCGTGACCATGGTCGGGCCTTCATGGTCGGTGGTCGGGTCGGGGTCGGCGGGTTTTCTCAAGGTCAGCAACATCCGTTCTGACCTGGGAGTTTGACCATGTCCCCTGGCAAGCAGGCCTCACAGAGCGAGGCTGCCGCTCCGATGGCGGCCGGCGCCCGGCTGGAGTCGATGCGCCGCCGCGTCCGCCTCTCGCGCCTGGCGGTCTGGACCGTCATCGCGGCCGGCCCCGTCGCCCTGTGCGTCGCCGTCGCCTCCACCCCAACCACGGTCGCGGCGGCCACCCCGGCCAAGCCCACCGCCGTGCGCACTGCGGCGGCCGCCGCCGACCCGGGCGGCTATGCGCAGCTGTTCGTCAGCGCGTGGCTGCGCAGCAGCGCGAACGACGCGACGACTGCGCAGGCGCGGCTTGCGCAGTCACTCGCGCCGGACGTCGAACTGCCCGACCCAGCCACGGGTGCGCAGTCGAAGCCTCAGTCCGTGACGGCGGTGCGCAGTGCGCAGCGCACCGGCGACGCGTGGTCGGTGACGGTGGCTGCGCAGTACGCCGACGGCTCGGTGCGCTACTACGCCGTGCCGGTGTCCGCCGACCGCGCGGGCGCCTCGTTCACGGTGACCGGTGCGCCCGGCCTGGTGGCCGGTCCGGCCCGAGCCGAGGCGCCGAAGTCGTCGTACGGCGTGACCGTTCCGGAAGGTGATCTGTCGTCCGCCGTCGGGGAGTTCCTCGCCGCCTACCTGACCGGTGCCGGGGAGGTCGACCGCTACCTCGCTCCCGGCGTGACGCTGTCGGCCGTCTCCCCCGCCCCGTACCCGTCGGTCGCTGTCCAGCAGATCTCCGCCGTCGAGGAGGCCGCGGCCGCCGAGCAGGTGCCGCCCGACGGCACGAAGGTGCGTGTCCTCGTCCAGGTCGAGGCCCGGGACACAGGTGGGCGGTGGCCGTTGGCGTACGAGCTCGCGCTCAAGGCCCGCTCAGGCCGGTGGGAAGTCGCGGCGCTGGAGTCCGGGACTGCTCAGGACGGCGGTGCGCGGTGAACACGGTGCACAGCCTGATGCTCGCCGGGCAGCTGGATGACCTCGGCAACAGCTGGATCAACATGTTCAAGAACTGGGCGACCAAAGGCCTTCAAGCCGGTCTGCTCGTCCTCGTCGTCGTCATCATGATCCAGAAGTTCAGCCTCAAAGCGGGGATCGGAGCCCTGCTGCTGATGGTGATCGCGCTGGGTCTCTACAACTCCCGCGACAGCCTCGCGAACATGTTCACCGACGAGGTCAAGAACCCGTCCAAGGGCGCACCCGCCGTCCCCGGCATCGTCCAGTCCGAACTCCCCGCCTCCCGTGACCACTCGCCCGGCGACGGGGGCTGGCTGTGACCGCGGCCACCGCCAGCCGGGTGGGCCGCTTCTACACCGCCGCCCGCCGCCACCCCTGGGTGCTGGGCAAGGTCGCCGACTGGAAGATCCCGCTCGGCCCGTACACACCCGCGCAGATCGCCGTCGCCGTCGTCGGCGGCTTCCTCCTCATCAAGACCATTGCATGGTGGTCGTGGATGGGGCCGGTCCCGCTCGTGGCCTGGCTGCTGACGATCTGGGCGGTCCGCCGGCCCAAGATCCGGGGGCGTGCCCCGATGCAGGCGGCCCTGGGCTGGGTGCTCCTCGGCTGGCAGCCCCGCGGAGGGCGGATCGGCGGACGGGCCGCCCGCGACCGCGGATCTCGTCCCCTGCTCGGCGGATTCACGATCGAGGACACGCCCGCGCTCGCTGCGGCAGCCGCACCGTCTCGCGCGGCTGTGCAGCAGGCCACTCGGGCACCGCACCCGAGCCCGGCCGCCGCTCGCTCGTCCTCGCGCGAACGCACTCAGCCGGCTGCTGCCGCGGCGCCGGTGGGTCCGGTGTCGGGTGTGCAGCAACTGCTCGCGCTGGCCGGGCAGGGCGGGGGTGTGCGGTGAGGGTTCCGATCCGTCACATCGCCGGGCATCTGGTGTGGTCGACACAGGGCAGCGTGTGGGCCCTCTACCGCCTTCACCCCGGCCCGGACGCGCAGGGACGACGCGAGGAGACCGTCCAGGGCACCTACGTGCCGGCCCCGGTCCGTGACGAGCAGCTCGCCAAGATCACACATCTGGTGCGGTCGTTGTCCGGGGCACCGCGGTTGTTCGGGATCTGCGCGCAGGTCGACCCGGGCGAGATCGCCCTGCGCATGATCGAGGGCATCGAGCCGGCCGAGCAGGCACCCGGTGCGGGCCGCCACCCGTGGGTGGAGAACGTCGAGGCCACGCTGGACCTGCTGGACGACCAGGAGATGCACCGCCGCACCCTGTGGCTGGCCGTGCCGCTGCAGACCGAGAGCGCCGGCATGCAGATGTCCGCCTCGCTCGGTGCAGCATGGGCGGAGCTGTCCCCGATGCTGGGCATGCGGCCGGCACCGGTGGCACGGCGCGAGGTGACCGCGTACCGCGAGCAGGCCTCCCGCGTGGAGGCCGCCCTCGCCGGCGGCATAGCCTTCCGCCCCGCCCGCCCGGCGGAGATCGTGTGGCTGATCCAGCACGCCCTCCACCGCGGCCTGGCGGAGCCGCTGCTGGCCGAGGCCGAGAGCAGCGACCTGTACGGGGGACACATCCAAGGCGGCGTACTGCGCTCCCCCAGCTACGCCGACCTCGGCCAGGTCCGCCTGCAGGAAGGCGGCATCGACCCCGAGCTCGACGACGTCGACGAGCTCAAGAGCGCGGGCCAACTCACGCGGTCGGGCCGCAAGGCCTGGTGGCGGCTGAACACCGGCTCGCCGCTCGGGCGGCGCTGGCTGCAGGTCGAAACGGACGCCGGGGTGGGCTACCAGGCGCAGTTGGCGCTGGCCGAGTGCCCGCCCGCGGTCAGCCAGGACGCCGCTGATCTGTTCGCCCAGCTGGAGATGCTCGACTTTCCCGTCGACTACACCGTGGACCTCACGCTCGTGCCGGCGGAGAAGGCCCGCGACCAAGTGCGCCGCAAGAAGAACGAGTTGATCGACCAGGCCGACCAGTACGACGCCCGTCCCACCGGCATGCCCGCCTCGCTCACCGAGGCCGCCCGCGACCTCGGTGAGCTCGATGCCCGCCTCTCCCGCACCAGCGTGGAGGTCGAGGTGCAGTCCGTCACGGTACTGACCGTATGGGGGCCGACCGCCGCCGTCTGCGACGCCCGTGCCCGTGCCCTGGCCGCCCTGCTGGGCGGTGCCGACTACCGGGCCGTGCGCCCGGCCGGCCTGCAGGAGGCGCTGTTCACGCTCGGGCTGCCCGGCACGGTGCGGCCCGGTGTGGTGCGCGAGTTCACCCAGCACCAGATCTCCGAGGACTGGGCGCTGGGCGGAGCCTTCACCGCCGCGGAAGTCGGCGACCCGAACGGGATGTTCCTCGGCATCGACCTGGACAGCGGCACCACCCGCCCCGTGATGATCAACGTCGCGGACGCGCCCAAGGTGGACGCCTCCGCGTCAATGGGCATCGTCGGGGATCTCGGCGCGGGCAAGAGCGTGCTGCAGAAGCTGATCGCCGAGGCCGTGTGGGCGCGCGGCGGCTGCGCGATCTGCATCGACCGCACCCCCGTGCGCGAATGGGCCACCTTCGCCCGGACCGCCGCCAAGGGCCGCGTGCAGATCATCGACGCCGCCCAGGCCGAGGTGTCCATCGACCCGCTGCGCATGTTCCACGGCCCCGAGGGCCGCCACTACGCCCTGTCCTACCTCACCCTGCAGCTCGGCATCGGCCCGATGAGCACCAACGGCGAGGTCCTCCACCACGCCGTCGAGCAGGCCGCCACCGGCCCGAAGCCGTCCATGCACCGCGTCCTTGAAGTCCTCGAGGAGATGGCCACGAGCGAGGCGGGCAAGCGACAGGACGCGGCCGCCACCCTCGCCGGCCTCATCCGCGTCGTCGCCACCAACTCCCTGGCCCGCATGGTCTTCGACCCCACGCTGCCGCCCGTACGGCTGGACGCCTCCAGCAGTACCGACATGATCGTGATCACCACGACCGGTCTGAAGCTGCCCCCGAAGGCGGCGTTCGACAAGCCGGAGGTCCTGCACCAGCAGCCGCTCGAAGCCCTGATCGGCCGCGCGGTCCTCTACCTGATCGCGGCGATCGCCCGGCAGACCGCGTTCGAGGATCCCGAGCGGTTCACCGCCGTGGTCCTGGACGAGCTGTACTGGCTCACCTCGTCGGCCGAGGGCACCGCTCTGGTACACGAGATCCTCCACGACGGACGCAAGCACGGTGCCGGCCTGCTCGGCGCCTCGCACGACGCTGAGGAACTCGGCCCCGACCGCGGCCTGATGGCCTACCGCGCGCTTGCCCGCACCGCTGACCGCGAACGTGCCCGCCGCGGGCTGGAGTTCGTCGGGCTCGACCCGAACGACCCGGAGCTGCTGCGGCTGGTGACCACCGGCCTGTCCCCCGTCGGCCAGAAGGGCCGGGAGGGCGAGTTCCTGCTGACCTGCCCGCGGCAGAACACCGGCCGCATCAAGGTCTCCATCCCCCGCATCGAGCGCATCACCACCTCCATCACCACCACGCCAGGACGGCGCATGAGCGCTGCCCCGCCGTCTGCACTGGTTGCCGGTGAGGCCGTGGATGCCCGTCCGAAGGAGCACGTCCGATGACGACCTCTTCCTGGGACCGCTCCCGGCGCATCGCCGCGGCCGCGAGCGTCCTCACCGTGATCGCGGTCGTCGCCGGCGCGGTCATCCTCGCCCTCGGGGTGGGCCTGCCGGACGCGTGGTGGCCGCACACCGGGCAGGCCTTCGCCGCCGACGCCCGCCCGGCGCACCACGATCCCTGTGCGTTGATCGTCGGCCCGGCCAAGGCGTACTGCGAGCGCGGCACCGCGACCACCGCCGCCGGTGGCCGGCAGGACGAGGGCGGTGCCGTATGGAGGCTGGTGCCCGCCGGTGCGGGTGTGGCTGCCCTGGTGGTGTGGCGACTGCGCGCCGCTGGGCAAAGGCGGCGCTGACGTGTTCCGTCCAGACCGCGCGACCCTGCGTTCGGCTGGCTTCGTCGTCCTGCTCACCGGCGTGTTCCTCCTGGTGAACAGCCAGGTCGTGTACGCGGCCAGCAGTAACAGCGAGACCGGAGACCTGCTCGCCCCGCTGAACATCTACTCGTCCGAGGGTGTACCGATCGACGGATACGACCTGAACGCCGAGGGCGGATCCATCGTCGCCTTCAAGACGCAGGCCCTCTCCTTCGCCCTGTCCGGCGTGTTCACCCTGATCCGGCTGCTGGTCGGCCTGGCAGGGTGGGCGATCGAGGTCGCCTTCAGGTTCCCGCTGCTGAAGATCCTCACCCGCCCCGCGCAGAAGGTCGCCGACACCTACGACAACGTGGTCGTCGACACCCTCGGGCTGAAAGGTCTCTTGCTCGCCTGGGCGTTTGTCTTCGCAGGATTCATGATCGTACGCGGGCGGGTCGGGCGCGGCCTGGGCGAAATCTTTCTCACCCTGCTCATCGCGGCGTTCGCCGCTTCGGCTCTCATCCGTCCCGACACGCTGCTCTCCCAGGACGGACCGCTGGGGCAGTCCCAGCAGGTGGCCGCCGAGGTCGCCCAGCAGAGCGTCAACTCCTACGACTGGGGCGGCAAGCTCGCCAGCTACGACCCATGCGCCGGGATGGCCGGCAACGCCGAGATCAAGTGCGAGGAACGTGAAGGCGAAGGACCGGTCTCCTCAACTGAAGTGGCCCGTCCCATCCAGGACAGCATCACCAACGCGCTGATCGTCAAGCCGTACATGCTGCTGCAGTACGGGCGCATCCTCGATCCGGCCAAGGACTCCGACCGCAAGGCCTACGCCGTCCATCTGAAGTGGATCACCGGCGGGTACATGCCCAGCTCGGCCACCTCGGACAAGGCGAAGGACGCCTGCAGACTGATCCACGGGCCGGGCAAGAAGTACTGCGAGCGCGGCGTCGACGACAAACCGCCCAGCAGCGACGATCTCCCGACGCTCACCCCCGGAGGCGAACTCCTCGACGCGTCCAACGCAATCGTTACCGACGAGGACCAGGCGTTCGCCGCGTTCCTCGCCGACATGAAGAAGGCCGGCCCGGTCGGGAAGTCGTGCGCCGCCTACGCGGAGAAGCCCACCTGGTGGCGGGTCGGCGGAGCCTTCCTGCTGCTGATCGCTGCACTGTTCATCTGCGGCATGCTCCTGTCGAGCGCCATCGTGCTGCTCGGCACCCAGGGCATCTGCGCTGCCGCGGCGGCCGTCGGCGGCGTCACCTTCGTCGCGGGCATGCTGCCCGGACCCGCACGCCAGAGCGTGTGGAAGTGGCTGTCCATTTGGGGCATCGCGGTCCTGGCCGTGGTCGGGATCTGCGCGTTCATCCCGTTCTTCGGCATCGCCATCGACGCCACCATCACCAACGGGCCCGACCTGATGGTGGAACGGATCCTGCTCATCGACGTCCTCGCGATCGCCGGTGCGGCCGGACACCGCAGGCTCTTGACCGGCATCACCTCCTTTGGCCGACGCATGGCCATGCGCATGCGCTACGCCAAGGTCGGCGGCACCCACATGCCCGGCGACACCTCCGAGCTCGGCGCCGCGCTCGCCATGAACTCCCCCGCCGCGATGGGCGGATACGGCGGCGGTCTGCGCGCCTTCACCGGCGGCGGGGGCGGCAGGTTCGGGCTGCTCGGCACCCGCCAGCGGCTGATGGGCGCGCTCACCTCGTTGTTCGACGGTGCGGGCATGCCGGTGGACACCGGCGGGATCCTCGCCGATGCCACGGCCGAAGCCGGTCGCGGGCTGGCCCCGCTGACCGCGGCCGCGGCCGTGGGCGGGCTGGGCGCACGGCTCGGCGCCAAGGGCGCGCACTGGCTGCTGATCGGCCGCCGGCCGGATCGGGAGCAGTTGGCCAAGTGGCGCAAGCCCACCGCCGACGGCGACCCGGGAGCGGGGGGAGGCGGGCCGTCGGACGGCGGGGACGGTGGTCCAGGCGGCACTGGGCCGCGTCGGCCCGGAGGGCCGCCCGACCGGTATCGCAACGAGCAGGGGCAGGTCGTCGACCGCAACACCGGCCAGGTGCTGCACGACCAGAGCAGCGACCGCACTCTGCTGTCGACCCGGGCCCACAACCGGCTGGTGCGCTTCCGCGGGTACCGCATCCTGAACCGTGGGGGCCGGGCCGCGTACGGGGCGACGGTCGGCCTGCCGGCCAACGTCCGCCGGGCGCGGTCGGGTGGCTCGCGCTATTCCCAGGACGCCCGCCAGCAGGTGCGGGTGTGGGGCAACACCGTCCGCGAGGACGGCCGGGCCTGGGGAGACACGAGGCGTCATGTGTCCCGGGTCGTCCGGGAGAACAGCGACGCCAGCGGACCAGGCCCGTTCGCCAGCCGTCGGCTGCCGACCGCAGCCACACCGGCCGCCACTCCCCGGCCGGCACCCCGTCCTCGGCCTGCGCCGTCGGGCCGTCCGGCCCCTGCCCCCGCACGGCCCACTCCGTCTGCGGGCGGTCCCACGACACCTCCGCCCCCGGCACCGCTCCCGCGCCGTAACGGCCCTGCGCCGCAGCCTCGGTCCGATCTCGGCAGGCCGGTTCTTCCGGGGGTGGGCAGAGCACGCAACCGGGCGCGCGAGGAGGCACGGGACCGGATGCAGGAACTGATGCGGCGGACCGCGCCCGAGGCCGAACGCCTGCGCCAGGAGCGGGCCCGGCGGCGGAACGAGGACGGTGAAGAGGAGTGAGCCGGCCTGGACGCCGCGTCCGGCGGTGGGGATGTGTGGTGGTGCTGCTGATGTTTGCTGCCGTGTGCTGTGCCGCGCCGGTCGGGAACGCGATCAGCGCGTACGTCGCGCTGAAGACGGGTGCCCAGGACGACGGCGGGATCGCCGAGGGTGGCAGCGCCGCGGACATCCCTCCCCGGATGCTGACCGCCTACAAGAAGGCCGTCCAGCAGGTCGGGAAGTACGTGCCCAAGTGCCAGGGCATGCGCTGGCCGATCCTGGCCGGGATCGCCAAGGTCGAGTCCAACCACGCCATCGGCCACAACGTCGCCAACAACGGTGACATCACCCCGAAGATCTACGGAGTGCTCCTCAACGGCTCCGGAGCCGGCGGCAACACCACAGTCTTCCCGGACACCGACAACGGCAAGTGGGACGGCACCGCGAACGGGGAGCGCGCCGTCGGTCCCTTCCAGTTCATGCCCTCCACCTGGGAGTCGACCGGGAAGGACGGCAACGGCGACAAGACGGCAGATCCGCACAACGCCGACGACGCTGCCCTCGGCGCCGCCGTCTACCTGTGCGGCAACGGCCGTGATCTCACCCAGCGTTCGCAGCTCAAGGCCGCGATCCTGCAGTACAACCACTCCGACGAATACGTGACCAACGTCCTGGGGTGGATCGACCAGTACACGGCGGCCGCCAAGGACCCGGACCTGAAGAACGTCACGGGCAAGGTCCGCACCGTCATCGAGGCCGCGCTCTCCCAGCGGGGTGTCCCGTACTCCTGGGGCGGCGGCAACGCGAGCGGCAAGTCCTACGGGGTCTGTTGCTCGCCGAGTGGCAAGAGCGGCGCGAAGATCAAGGGCTTCGACTGCTCCGGGCTGACCCAGTACGCGTACGCGAGGGCCGGTATCAGCCTGCCGCGCGTCGCGGCCTCCCAGGCCGGTGTCGGTCAGCGGATCCCGGCCAGTCTCGGCCCGCTCGCGCTCAAGGCCGGTGACCTTGTCTTCTTCGCCACCGCCCCCGGCCACGATTCCACGATCTATCACGTCGGGATCTACCTGGGCAGTGGACAGATGGTCAACGCCGCCCGCCCGGGCACCGTGGTGCGCCTGGACGCCGTCAACACGATGTCCGGCTATGCGGGGGGAGCACGGCTGCTGTGACCACCGCCCCACGCTCACCGCGTCTGCTGTTGCTGAGCACCGTCATGCTCGCCGTCGCCGGCATCGCCTTGCTGGGCGTGCCGCACGGCCAGGAGTCCCCGGCAGCGGTGACAGCGACGGACTCGCGCGCGGCCACGGATCTGTCATCAGCGGCCGCTGTGCCTCGTGTAGGCAAGCCGACCGCCGACACGGCTCCCTCCACGACGCCCGCCACATCGACACCCTCGGTCCACGAGTCCGCTCTGCCGCCGCACGGCGAGGGCGTCGCCGGCGACCGGGCCGTCCAACAGAACCTGGAAGCAGCCTGGCCTGCCGACCTTCCCGCCGACGACGAGGGGCAGTTGCTCACCGCCGGACGCGCACTGCTGCGCGCGGACGCCACCGGAGTCGGCCGCGCGAAGTGGCCCACGATCTTTCCCGACTCTGGCGGGGCGGTGGCCCCGGCGTTCGCCACCGACCGCTTCCGCGTCCAGGCCGCGATCGCCCGCCGCGACGGCGGCCCCAACAAGGCGGTGGTCCATCTGGTGTGGGCCGGCACCGACCGCGGCGGCACCTTCACCGACCTCCGCATCACCGACTGGTTCTTCACCCGCACCATCAAGAAGGGAACAGCGACGTGGACTCCGCAGCCCCGTACCTGACGGACCGGGCCGATGACACGGCCGCTGGGCAGGTACTCGGCCTGTTCACCGGCCTGATCGACGCCGTCGACTGGCTCTACGACCACTGGTATCTGCTCGCCGGGGCCATCGCCGTGTGCTGGGGCGTGGGCGAGTGGGTGGTACGTCGGCTCGCGGCGCGGGCCTCGGCCGAGCGGATGGCCCTGGAGCTTGTCTCCAACCGGCACTTCGACCCGAGTCTGGAGGAGATCTTTAGGCGCGGTGTCCAGCTCGCCCGTGCGTCCACGGCGATGCCCTGGTGGGCGCCCCGTCGGGCGAAGGCCGTGCAGATCCGGCTGCGCGCGGACGGCAGTACGCCGTTGCGCTACCGCATCGAGGGCCCGGCGGGCGGTGAACGGCTGCTGTCCATCACTCCGTTCGGGCCGGACATCACCGTCAACCGGGCCCGGCCGATCGTCGACGAACCGCGGACGCACACCGTGCGCGCCGAGTTCATCCTGCGCGGCAAGCTCATCTCTCCGCTGCGCGAGGTGCCGCTCAACCCCGACCCGCTCCAGCCTCTCGTCGATGCCGTGTCCGACCTGCGGGCCGAGCTCGGCGACCTCGCCGAGATACGGCTCGACATTCAGCGCGCCCCGAAGTGGGCCCTGCGGGCGCGCCGCCTGCAGCTGATGAGCAATGCGCGCCGGTCGGAGCGCCGGGAGGCCCAGCGGGCCGCGCGCTGGCTGCGGCAGGACGCCAGCGGCATCGAGGACTCCTGGGGCGGGCAGCTGCAGCAGCTCCTCAGTGACAAACCCGGCTCAGGTGGTGGGCGGCGGCTGGTGATGCCACCGGTGCCCCGCCGGGTCGAGCCGGCCGAAGCGCTGGGCAAGCTCGCCGAGGACGACCACCTGGTGCGCGTGCAGCTGCTCGTGCTGTGCGCCTCGAACACCGAGGGCCGCGCGCAGGCCCGCCTCGCCCAACTCCAGGCTGCGTTCGATGTGTTCGGCGGCCGCTCCCGGTGGGCGATGCGCGGCTGGCGGCTGGGTCCGTGGCGGATCGGCGCCGACCACTGGCCCACCCGGCACGGCTTCGAGCGCCGCTGGAATCTGGGGCACTGCCAGCCGCCGCGCGCGAACTGGGTGAGGCTGGAGGAGCTCACTGGACTGCTCAAGCCCCCGACCGTCAACTGCCGTCTGCCGGTGCTCGCCGGGGACCTGCCGACTTTCGCCTTCGGCGAGAGCGAGTTGCTGCTGCAGGGCATCTACCGGGGGCCGGACGGCCGGGAACGGCTGGTCGCCACGTACGCCGAGGAGACCCTGTTCGAGGTCGGGACGGGCAAGGCGGGCGGCGGCAAGACCGAGCGGGCCCTGGCGCAGGCGATCGGCTGGGCGCACGCGGGCGGCGGGCTGGTCTTCGTCGACCCGCACCGCGACTCCTGGCCGCGGGCTCTGCCGTTCCTCGCCCACGACCCTCTGATGCCGCGGATCGCGCTGGTCGACCTCAACGGTCTCGGCCCCAACCCGCGGGTGAGCTCGTGGAATCCGCTCGGCATGCACCACGGGCAGGCGGCGCACGAGGTCGTCGAGGCGATCACCGACGCCTACGCCTCCGCACTGGCCTGGGACGACGCGACCGCTCCGCGCGCGCTCACCATCCTCACCGCCGCGCTCGCCGTCCTGGTCACCGTCAACGAGGCGGCCTGCCAGGCCGGGCAGCCCGAGGACCAGGCCACGATCTTCCACGTCCGGGCCCTGCTGACCGACGCGCCGTTCCGGAAGGCGGCGCTCGCCGCGGTGGCGGGCCGGCTCGATGAGGAAACCCGCGCGTGGTGGAAGGCAGTGTTCCCGACCTTGCCGCCCGACGCGTTCGCCGTGGTCCTCAACCCGATCGCCCGTCTCGCCGCCAACCCCGTCACCCGCGGATTCCTTGGCCAGCCGGTCGGCGCCTACAACATCCGCACCGCGATGGACTCCAAGATGATCGTGTGGGTGTGCCCGGGCGGGAACGGGCCCACCGACCGTCTGCTGACCGCGCTGCTCGCCCGCGACTTGCTGCGGGCCGCGCGCTCTAGGCGTGACACGCCCGAGGACAGGCGGGTGCCGTTCCGCCCGTACTTCGACGAGCTGATCACCCTGACCGGCGCGGCCCCGGAGACCATCGCCTCGATGTTCGAGGATCTCCGCAAGTACCGGTGCCACGTCCACGGCATGACCCAGTTGCTGTCCCGCCTGCCCACCCCGGTTCGGCTGTCCCTGGTACAGAACGCGTCCACGCTGGCCACCACCGCCGGATCGAAATCCGCGATCGCGCCGATCACCGCCGAGTGGGGCGACAACCCGAGCCCGGACCGGGTCGCCACCATGGAGCGCTTCGAGCACTTCGTCTCCATGAACGTGCACGGACGCCGCATCGGGCCCATCCAGTTGCGTGGACCCCATCTCGACGACGTCTTCGCCGCCCAGGCCCGCCCGAAGGACGTCCCTGCACTGGAGCGGGCCGCGCTCGCGAATGCCCAGGCGCTCCCGCTGGACCAGCTCACCGAGCGCGCCTCCAGGCAGCTCGGTCGTGTCGCCGCCTTCCTCGGCGCGCACGCTCCTGCCGGCGCCGCCGCTGTCCACCTGTCGAAGGAAAACGAATGGAACTGACCACCGCCCAGCCCAAGGACCGTACGCCGGCGGGCTTCACGCCCAGCCCCGTGGAGCCTCTCGTGCATCAGCTCCTGGCCACGCTCGCCCAGCACCGCATGGCCTCCACCCATCAGCTGCATGTTCTCCTGCGGCCCGACCGTTCCCGCCAGTCGGTCTCGGAGCGGCTGAACCAGCTGCTCGGCGAGCGCCTGGTCGACTTCGTCGTGCTGCCCCAGTCGAACCGCAGCCGGGTCTGGTACCTCACGCCGAAGGGCGCACGCCTGACGAGGGACTGGCCCGCGCTGCGCGGCCGCCCGCCGTATCCGATCACCTCGGCCACGGCCGCCTCCCTGAAGACCCCGCACACCCTGACCGTCCTGCGCACCCACCTGGAGTTCGTCGCCGATGCCCGCCGCCGCGGTGACGAGCACGGTCACCTCGACTGGACGCCTGAGGTGTTCCACGCGATCGGCGACGGCGAGAAGGTCGTGGCCGACGCGGTCATGCACTACACCCTCATCGACGGCCAACAGCGGCGGAAGCTGCGGGCCTTCGTCGAGGTCGACCGGGCCACCATGAGCAGCGAACGCCTCGCGGCCAAGCTGATCGAGTACGCGAGGTTGTGGACGTACGAACCGCAGCCTGTCGGCCGGCGCCGACAGCAGACCGGGCCCGGGTGGCTGCGCTGGTACCCGGTATTCCCCCGGGTCCTGTTCGTGCTGACCGGCGCTGGACGCCAGGCGATGGACAACCGGATCAGCGACCTCAAGGCCATGGTCGCCCATCATCCGCTCGTGGCTGAGTTGGCCCGCGAGGTGCCGCTGGGGGCGGTCGTCCTGGAGGACCTGGCGGAGCACGGCGCCACCTCTGACGTGTGGGTTCGGCTGGCTGACGGCGAGCCCCGCCCGTGGACCGAGCTGTGACGCACCGACACCTCCGTGACCGAATGTCGCAGCCTTGCAACTACACCCAAAACCCCTTGAGATTTGCTCAAGCGAACGCATAGTTTACTTCTGCACAACGAGACCCAAGCTCGACAGGCCTTGCTGTGCACGGACGTTAGGAGATGCTCCATGCTGCAAGCTCCTGGTGAAGTTCGCACTGATGAAACGGCCATTGACGGCGGGTGGCCCGCCCGGGCACGCGACGTCTCGCACATCGGGGGCGCCTGCGTCGTCCAGGGGATCGGTGACTTCGACGTCGCCGACCTGAACACGGTGCGCCACCGATTCCCCGGCCGGCACGTCACCCTCGACGGCGACGTGATCACGGTGTGGCCGCAGGCCCGGCAGCAGGAGTGAGACGTGCCCAGCCCTCCCCCGCCCAGTTCACCGTCGCCGGGACCGAAAGCGGTCAGGCGATCGTCACCACTGGATCCGTCACCGAAAGGAAGCCGCCTCATGACCAGTTGGGACACCACGGCGTTCGGCAGACGCCTCGCTGCGCTCGCGATCACCATCGGACTGGCCCTGGGGGTGGGGGCCTGCTCGGACGGCAGCCCGGAACAGGGCCGTGCATCGGCGTCCGCACCGGAAGCAGGCAGCGGCTCGGCGATGCGTGAGCAGTTGCAGACAGGAGCGCCGCTGGCCGAACTCCAGGGCCAGGGCGGCCTGTCCCTCACGATCACGTCCGCAGAGCGAGACCCGGCCGGATACCTCACCGTCCGCGGGAACCTCAAGAACGACGGGGCCACCGTGGCCGTGGTCCCCGCCGAACTGCGGGGTGACGAGCTCCAGGTGCTCAGGACCGGACCGTCGCTGGGCGGCGCGACCCTCGTCGACTTCGCCCACAAGAAGCGCTACTACGTGCTGCGGGACACGGACGGCCGTCCCCTCACCACGACCGGCCTGTCCACGCTCAAGGGCGGCGAAAGCGCGTCCGTATTCATGCAGTTCCCCTCCCCCGCCTCGGACACGGTCGGATTCCAACTGCCGCTGTTCGACACCGCGAACATCAAGATCGCTGGGTGAGGTGAGCTTCCGTATGCGCACAGCTCGAACCCGGATCACCGTTCCGCTCCTCGCCCTCGCCGCCGTGGCCGGCGTCCTGGTCGCGGCGGGCGGGCCAGCCCGCCCGGCAGCCGCCGCCCCGGCGTCGAGCGCCCTGGCTTCCGCCTCGGACACACCGACCGGAATCGACCCGCGCAGCCCCGGTCTCGCACTGCGCAACGGTGCGGACCTCGCCCCGTCCAGGATTCTCGACCTCAGCTCGGAAGCCCACGGCATCAGCGAGGTAGTCGAGGACCAGGAGGGAGCCGAACGCCGTGAGGACACAGGAACGGAGGTGACGTTCGACTTGCAGGCGGAGGTGCTCTTCGCGAAGGACAGCGCGCGGCTGAGCAGCTCGGCAACGTCCCGCATCGCCTCCGTCGCCCGGGAGATACGGCCACGGCCGGGAACACAGGTCCGCGTGTACGGCTTCACCGACGACCTCGGGTCCTCCTCCCACGGCGACATTCTCTCCAGGCAGCGCGCCGTCGCCGTCCAGGGCGTGCTGGCCGAGGAACTGAGCGGCACAGCGGTCACCTTCGAGACGCGCGGGTTCGGCGAGAGGCGCCCGGCGGCCTCCAACGCCACCGAGGCCGGCCGCGAGAAGAACCGGCGGGTCGAGATCTCGTTCTCTCGCACAGCGGGTTCACAAAGTTCGTCCGGAGCTGCGAACGCGCCCTGAGGTGTGCGGGAGTGACGAGCGAAGACACAGAACTACAAATCGACATCCGGTTCCGAAAGTGACCGGGTACGTCCCGAGTTGTACGAGTGAACTCAAATATCAAGCTGGGAAGTTGACTGGCATATGCGTAACCTTGCGATCACGCAAACGCATTACCGCAGCTGGACCAGGCCGCGGTTCTGGCCCACCGCATGTCAGAGGGCCGGGGCGGCGGTCATCCGCACCGCGTCGTACGGGGAGACAACGTGACAGCTACACAACGACGCTCGTCAGCGCACCATATCGCCGCTGTTCGCACCCGGAAGCACGCAACCGCCCTGCTCCTCGCCGGCAGTCTGCTGGCGCTGGCTGGTTGTAGCGACAGCGACACGGACACGTCGTCCAAGCCCACTTCCACCCCGACGGCTGTCTCGCCGTCTCCCAGTTCCACCGTCGACGCCGAGGACGCCGCCGTCATCGCGGCGTACACCAGTTCCTGGGACGCGCAGACCAAGGCCTACAGCAAGGCCTCCTCTGCGGGCACCGACCTGAAGAAGAACACCACCTTGAGGGCCCTGTTCGATATCGAGCATGACCTCGAGGTCATGCGGAAGGCCGGGCAGGTGACCACCGGAAAGCCGGTGATCAATCCGAAGGTCGTCAAGGTGACCGACGGCAAGATCCCCAAGGCCACGCTAACGGACTGCGTCGACACGACGGACTGGATCCTGACAGACAAGGCCTCGAAGAAGCCGGTCCCGCTGCCCACGACGCGGCTCATCAAATACGTCAGCACCGCAACGCTTGAAAAGTGGGGGAAGTCGTGGATGGTCACGAAGTTGACCGCTCAAGAGCAAGCCTGCTAGCCCGGCGCCTCGCCGCACTCACCGGCGCCCTCGCCCTGGCCTCGGCGGGCGTCGCGCACGCCGGCGATGGTCCCGATGTCGGTGGCGGAAAGTGCCAGGTCATCAAGTTCTGCGTCGACGTCGGTGTTGGTGACGAGACCGGCGGCAGCGGCGGGCAGGCGGGTGGCTCACAAGGCGGCGGAGACAGCGGCGACAGCAAGGTGGAGTGCAAGTACACCAAGGTCGATCCGAAGCCTCCGGCCGCCTGGCCGGGGTGGAAGGGCGCCGACCCCAAGAAGAACGACGTGTACTTCTACGGGTGCACGGACGGCGGCCAGAACAACCCGGACGGCTTTGTGGTCGTGCCGCTGGGGCAGCCTCCGGTGCCGCAGGTCGACCCGCGGGTGCTGGCCCAGCGCGCGGTCGACTCCATGACGCTGCTCGGCCCGGACATCGCCAGCCCGCGCGCGGCCGGGAAGTACACCGTGGGTGTACCGATGTGGATGTGGGTCAACCAGAGCGCCACGACCTACGGTCCTAACACCGCGTCGGCCACGGCGGGCGGGATCACCGTCACCGCGACCGCGAAGGTGTCGAAGATCGTGTGGGCGATGGGCGACGGTGGCTCCGTGACGTGCAACGGCCCCGGCACGCCCTATACGTCGTCCGAGGGCATGGCCCAGTCCCCGACCTGCGGACACGTGTACTCCAAGACCTCGGCCGGTGCCCAGAACGCCAAGTTCCCGGTGACCGCGACCTCGACGTGGACGATCAACTGGCAGGGCGGCGGACAAGCCGGCCAGCTCACCGAGGTCCGGCAGACCAACGTGCAGGTGGCTATCGGCGAAGTCCAGGTCGTCAGGTAACGCCGCCGGAAGGACAGAACGGTGAGCAAGACCCAAGAACGTGTAGACACATCCCCGAACGGCCTCCCCCAGCAGGGACGCGTGGCCGGACCGGTAACCCCACCCCGGGTGTCGGCGCGCAGGCGACGACCAGGTGTCATCGCCCTGTCGCTGGCGCTGATCGCCGCCGGAGGCGCCGGAGTTGCCGTCCTGCTGCTCCAAGTCGGCAACCGTACGGACGTGGTGACCGTGGTCCGCGACGTCCAGGTCGGCCAGGTCCTCACCGAGGACGACCTGGGCCAGGCGTCACTCGCCCTGGACCCGGCCGTCAAGGCGGTGCGCGCCGACGACCTGAAGTCGGTGGTTGGCAAGCGGGCCGCCGTGGAGCTCAAGCCCGGATCCCTGCTCGCCCCCTCGCAGGTGACGAAGGACAACCTGGTGAAGGCCGGCGAGCAGTTGGTTCCGATCGGCCTGGATCCCAAGCAGATCCCGGCTACCGCTCTGGTGCCGGGCCAGAAGGTCAAGCTGGTGCACGTCCCGGCCCAGGGCACCACGGACACTGGCAAGACGTCCGACGCCGCGCCGCAGACCATCGACGGCCGGGTCGTGAAGGCGTCCGGCGCCGCCCCCGGCACGGGAGTCGTGGTCGTCGACGTCGCCACCGCAGCGACCGACGGCCCCACGGCCGCCGCATGGGAAGCCGCCGGGACTCTGCGCCTGGTCCTCGCTGCTCCGGACGGTAACTGATGGCTGTCATCGCGCTCGCAGGGTGCAGCGGGGCGCCCGGCGTGACCACGAGCGCCCTCGCCCTGCTGCTGTCATGGCCGCTGGACCCGGACCGGCGGATGATCCTGGCCGAATGCGACCCGGATGGTTCGGCCGTGCTGCACGGTCTGCTGCAGGGCTCCCTCGGCGACCGGTACGGGCTGCGCAACCTCTCGGTCGCCGCCCGCAAGGGCGAGTTCAGCGATGCCTTCTGGCGGCAGCTGATCGAACTGAACGTCGAGGAGGGCCACCGGCTGCTGCTGCCCGGCATCACGGACCCCGCGCAGTCGGCGAGCCTCGGCTCGGTCTGGAAGATCCTGGCGCAGATGTTCCGCGGCATCGAGGCCGAGAGCGGCCACGACGTTCTGATCGACCTCGGCCGCCGAGGGGCGTACGGGCCATCCGGGGTCCTGGCCGAGCAGGCCGACGCCGTGTTCGTGGTGGTCCGCAACACCCTGCGCTGCCTGCAGGCAGCGGAGGGCCGGGTGCGCGCGCTGGAAGAGCGCGTCGGTGACGTCAGCGTGCTGATGATCAACGAGGGCCCGTATCCCGCAGGCGAGGTGCAGCGCGTTCTGCAGGTGCCGGTGATCGCCACTCTGCCGTACGCGCCGGACGACGCCCGTGTGCTGTCCGACGGTGCCGAGCAGCCCCGTCGCTTCACCAAGTCGCCCCTGATGAAAGCCGCCCGCACGAGCAGCACGCTGATTCTCCAGCGGGCCGCCATGCGCCGGGCCCGCCTCGATCCACGCGGCCTGCGCGCAGCAGGCGGGGAGGTGACTTATGCAGGCTAGGCCTCTGCACCCCGACCCCTCGGTGGCACCGCTGGCACAGGAGTGGACGCAGCAGACCAACGGCACACCGTCACCTGCCGGTGCCGCCTCGAGTACGCAGGTGCTCGGCACCGCGGCTCCGCAGATCACCGTCGACTACCGGCAGGCCCGGGACATCGCGTCCCAGGTCGCCAAGCAGCGCGAGGAACTCCTCAAGACCAAGCCCGACATGGACCGGGAGAGCGAGGAGCAGCGCTGCCTGAACTGGATCGCCGAGGCCGTCGCGCTGTGGTCGGATGCCCAGGCGATGACGCCGCAGCAGGACGAGGCGCTGCGCCGCGCCGTGTACGACCTGCTGTTCCGGGCCGGGCGGCTCCAGCCGTATCTGGACGATGACCGGGTCGAGGACATCATCATCCAGGGCCCGCACGAGGTGTGGCTCGACTACGGCGACGGCGAGCGCCGCCGGGTCGGCCCGATCGCGGACTCCGAAGAGGAACTGCTGGAGCTGCTGCGGGAGTTGGCCCGCGGCTCCGGGCACAGCGAGCGCACCATCTCCACCGCGAACCCCACCCTCGCCCTGTCTCTGCAGGACGGCTCACGTCTCCAGGCCATCACGGGGCTCGGGCCGATGACCTATGCGGTCATCCGCCGGCACCGGGTCTCCCACGCGAATCTCGACGACCTCGTACGGCTGGGCACCATCGACCCGATCCTGCGGGAGTTCCTCGGTGCGTGTGTCCGCGCGGAGAAGAACATCATGATCGCGGGGAAGCAGAAGGCCGGGAAGACCACCCTCCTGCGGGCGATGCTCAAGGAGTTCGACCCCGAGACGCGGTTTGCGACCATCCAGACCGAGGACGAGCTGTTCGCCCACGCCAACGGCTACCACCGGCAGGTCGTCTCCCTGGTGGGCCGCGAGTCCAACGGGGAGAAGGACGTCACCGGACGCGGCGCTGGTGAGGTCACGCTGCTGGACCTGATGCACCCGGCGCTGCGGATGTCGCTGGAGCGGATCGTGGTCGGTGAGGTCCGCGGTCCCGAAGTCGTCGCCATGATGCAGGCGTTGACGAACGGGTCGGGCGGCAACCTGTGCACGATCCACGCGCGTCGCCCGGACATCATCTTCGACCGGATCGCCGAGTTGTACGCGCTCGCCCAGGAGAACCTGTCCGAGCAGCTCGCCTACCGGCAGACCGCCAACGGCCTGGACTTCATCGTGTACGTCGACATGACGGATGAGACGCAGATCGGTGGCCGCCGCCACCGCTATGTCTCCCACATCCTGGAACTGACCGGGATCGGCGAGAACGGGCGGCCCGCCACCAACTCGGTCTTCTCCCCCGGCAGCGAGTGGGGAGACCTGCGGGCAGTGCCCCGGATGGACCCGGGCTGTATCGACGACCTGCGCCGCGTCGGCTTCGACTCGGGACTGCTGCAACAGCCCTACGGGGCCTGGCCGGCGCCGCTGCCGCTGAAGGTGGGGGCGGGCCGATGACGCTGCTGTTCGGGCTGCTGTGCGGCATGGCCGTGGTCGGCGGGCTGGTCGGTGTCGTGGCGGGTCTCGTGGGCACCACGGCGCCGCGCCGGGCCCCGCTGCACCGGCGCTGGCAGGCGGCCCTGCGCGGTGGGCGGAACCAGAGCGAGGACACCCGGATGCGACGGCGGACGCTCATGGTCGCGGCCGTCGTGGTCTTTGTGACCGTGTGGCTGGTCTCGGGGAACTTCGTCGGCGCTGCGCTGCTGGGCGCCGGCGTCATCGGCGTGCCCTGGCTGATCACCCCGGCGCAGATGGCACAGGACCGCATCGGTCAACTGGAGGCGCTGAGCGAGTGGACGCAGCGGCTCGCCGGCCTGCTGAGGCTGGGCATGGGCCTGGAACAGGCGATGGTCACCAGCCGTCAGGGGGCGCCGGACGAACTCGCCCCGCAGATCGTCAACCTGTCCGACCGGCTGCGGCTGGGCTGGCGGCCGGATGGAGCGCTCCGCGCGTTCGCCGAAGAGCTGGACGATGTCACCTCGGACAAGGTGGTCGCCGCGCTCATCCTGTCGGTCAACGACCGCGGTCCGGGTCTGGCTCAGGCCCTGGAGGACTTGGCGGGCACCGTCCGCGAAGAGGTCGCCAAGAAGCGCGCCATCGAGGCGGACCGGGCGAAGCCGCGCACCACTGTGCGGTGGATGACCATCATCACCGTGGGTGTCGTGGTGGCCGGGTTCTTCGTGCCGTCCTACACGAAGCCGTACTCCACGCTCCTGGGACAGCTCGTGCTCGCCTTCCTGACGGCCGGATTCGTCGGCGTGCTCGCCCTGATGCGGCAGCTGGGCAACTTCCGGCGCATCCCGCGCTTCCTGGTCACCGACCCGAGCAGCACCGTCCGTCTGCCTGCGGCCGCGCTGGAGCCGGACCTGCCCATCGCTGCCCGCGAGCCGGAAGGAGTCACCACGTGAACCTGATCCCCGTTGTTCTGACCGGCGGCACGGTCGGCGCCGGCGTCGCTCTGCTGATCCGGGAACTCCTGCAGCCCCAGCCCGCGTTGGGGCCGGCTCTGAAGCGCAGTGCCCCGGCGACCCTGACGATGCCTGAGCCGGAGCTGGACCGCGAGGAGGTCTGGGGCCGGTGGCTGCTGGCCCGCCTGGAGCGGCTTCCGGGCGTGCGGGTCCCCACCACGAACCTGGCCCTGCTCGGTCAGGGGCCGGGCCAGTTCATGCTCAAGAAGGTCGCGCTCGCCGCGCTGGGTCTGCTCTGCCCGGTGATCGCGACGGTTCCGTGGATCATCGCGGGTGTGGGCCTGCCGTTTTATGTGCCCGCCGTCGTCGGACTCCTCGTCGCGGCCCTGCTGTTCATCACGCCCGATCTCGCGGTGCGGGACCAGGCCAAGCGGGCACGGGAGGAATTCGCGCACGCCCTGTCCGCCTACCTCGACCTGGTCGCGCTCAAGCGGGCCGCCGACGCCGGTCCCGCCGAGGCGCTGGAGAAGGCCGCCGAGGTCGGCGAGGGCTGGCCCTTCCTGTTTCTGCAGGGGGCGCTGCGCCGGGCCCGGCTGGAGAAAATCCCGCCGTATCAGGCGCTCACGGAGTTGTCCGCCCAGTACGAACTGCCCGTCCTGGACGACGTCGCCGACATCATGCGCGGCAGCGCCACCGACGGCGCCGCCGTCTACAAGGCGCTGCGGGCCCGGACCGGGGCGCTCAACGCCGAACTGCTCGCGGATCAGGCCGCCGAGGCGAACACGGCCAGCGAGAAGATGACCGCGCCGGGGGCCCTGTTGGCCGTTTTGGTCATGCTGCTGATGGCTTTCCCCGCGGTGATCCGCATGCTGACCGTCTGAGATCACCAACTCGTTCAACGCTCCAGAGAGGTACGGAACATGAAGCACACCGCAGCCCGCACCCGTCGTGCTGTGCTCCGCGCGACCACGCACTCGCGCAGCGGCCCGGACACCGCGTCCCGGGGACCGGGGCGTGCCCGCCGGGGGACGCGTGCCTGGGCACGCGCGAACCGTGCGGTCATCCGGCTGACCGCGCGCGTGCAGGAAGGCCTCCAGGAGGCCGCCCGTCGGCCGGACCGTGGCGACATCTCCACCACGACCGTCATCATCTGGGTGGCCGCCGTCACCGGTGCCGTCCTCATCGCCGGGACCATCGCCGTCGTGATCGCCAAGTACAACGGCAAGCTCAACGGGCTGTGATGAAGCCTCCCGAGCGGCTGACGGACTGGTGGCAGGGGCGACGATGGCGCGACGACCGCGGGGACACCAGCATCCAGATGGCGATCATCTTCCCGTTCGTGCTGCTCGCCACGGTCGCCGTCATCCAGGCCTCCATGTGGTACTACGCCCGGCAGATCGCCCTGACCGCTGCCCGCGAGGGCCTCACCGCCGCCCGCGCGTACCAGTCGAGCCCGGCCGCGGGTGCCGCCCAGGCACAGGACGTGCTGGGGCGCAGCGCGGGGGACAGCCTGCGCGGCTACAGCGTCTCCGCCAGCAGTGACGGGCAGCGGGTGCGGGTCCAGGTGTCCGGCACGGCCCTGTCGATGATCCCGGGTGTGTCAGGCCTGCAGATCACGCAGTCGGCGTCCGGTCCCCTGGAGCGCTGGACCGTACCGGGGGAGTGAAGCGCGTGCGATCCATGGCCCGTTGGGCTCGCAGACTCCGCAGTGATGAGGGGAGCGCCGCGATCGAGGCGGCGATCGTCCTGCCAGCGTTGATCATGTTCCTGTGCATGGCGATCGCCGGCGGCCGGATCGTCACTTCCGGCGCGAAGATCGACTCTGCGGCGGAGGATGCGGCGAGGGAGGCGTCCATCCACCGTACGGCCGCTGCCGCACAGGGCGCCGCGCAGTCGGCGGCCGCGGAGTCCCTGGACGATCAGGGCATCAAGTGCGCCTCGACGTCCGTCAGTATCAACACCGGCGGTCTCAGTGTGCCGGTCGGGCAGGTCGGCACGGTCACCGTGACCGTGACCTGCACGGTCAATCTGGCAGACCTCCTGCTTCCGGGCGTGCCAGGGGCCAAGACCCTCACGTCGACGGCGACCTCGGTAGTGGACCAGTACAGGCAGCGGGGTGACTGATGATCTTCCGTCGGATGTGCCTGCGGCGGACACGGCTGGACGACCGGGGAGGCGTCACCGTGTTCGTCGCCGTGTGCGTCATCGCGCTGATCGGGATCATCGGCGTCGCCGTCGACGGCGGCAGCAAGATGCGGGCCACGGAACGCGCGGACTACATCGCCGGCGAAGCCGCGCGGGCAGGCGGGCAGGCCATCGATCCTGCCGACGCGATCAGCGGGAGGGGGGTCGTCGTGGATCCGCAGGCCGCGGCCGCCGCAGCGCAGGCCTACTTGCGCTCCGCCGGTGCCACCGGCACGGTCAGCGTGTCCGGCGACGACAAGACCCTCACCGTCACGGTCACCGGCTCGTACGACACGAAGTTCTTGTCGGTGGTGGGGATCGGCTCTCTGTCGGTGTCCGGACACGGCAAGGCCACCCTCCTGCATGGCGTCACGGCTCCCGAAGGAAATTGATGCGCACCACCCCCTCCCCCGCCGCAACCGCCGGCCGCACCCTGGCACGGGTTCTCAAAGCCGTGCTGAGCCTGCTGGTCCTGGCGGTCGCGGTCGCCGGGCTGCCGCTGTTGCTGGCCTGGGCCACCCCGGTCATCTGGGCTGCCACCCACGACGACCTCACGCATCTGCTGGACCGGCAGGACACCGGCAGCGTGTTCCTGCTGCTGCTCGTCGCGGTGGGCTGGATCGGGTGGGCGCAGTTCAGCTTCTGCGCCGTACGCGAGCTGATCGCACAGCTGCGGGGCCGTACCTGGCACGCCCCGCGCGGTCTGGGCTCCTCGCAGCGCGCGGCGGCTCTCCTGATCGGCAGCATCCTGGTGCTGCTGCCCACCAGTTCGGCGCTGGCCTCCGACGCGCAGGCCGCCCCGGCCACCTCGGCGGCCCGCGTCCCCGGGCAGGCCGCTGCGCCGCAGGCCACCGAGACCGAGCGGGCCCAAGCGTCCGCGGCGAGCACACCGGCGTCCCGCACGACGTACACGGTGCGCGAGATGCGGCCCGCGGAGAGCCTGTGGGGCATCGCCGAGAAGGAGTTGGGGGACGGCGAGCGGTGGCGGGAGATCGCTGATCTGAACGAGGGCCGGACCATGGTCGACGGCACGGTCTTCCGCGCGAACAGCTTTCTGCAGCCCGGCTGGCAGCTTCAGATGCCCGAGACCGCCGCGGCCGCGGGAGGCGTCCGTACGCAGCTGGGTGACAGCGCCCCGGCTGCCGGCGAGAAGGACGGGCACGTCGTCACGGTCCACTCCGGCGACTACCTGTCGAAGATCGCGGAGGAAGAGCTCGGCGACGGCAATGAGTGGCCGCAGCTGTTCGAGGCCAGCCGGGGCAAGCCGCAGCCGCACGGCCTGCCCGAGATCACCGACCCCGATGTCGTCTACGCGGGACAGCAAGTCACCGTGCCCGGTGCCGAGACCGGCCAGCCGCCCCAAGACCGAGGCCAGGGTGAGGAGTCGGGCAGCCAGGAGACCACTCCCCCGGCCACCCAGAACCCCGACAGCACGCAGAAGCCGGGCGACGGCACGGGGGATGCCCAGGCACCCGTGCCCAGCCAGAGCGCGACGCCTGCGCCGCAGTCGTCGGCGCCCAGCGCGCCGTCCAGCCGAGCGGCCGAGCAGCCCGGGCAGGAGCAGGCCTCTCCGTCCGCAGCGGCGTCCGCGACGCCCGAGCCCAGCGCCAGCGCTTCGGCTTCGGCAGAGTCCCCGTCGGCTTCGGCGGAGCCGTCCGGTTCCGCTGCCTCCTCCCCCAGCACGCAAGTGCCCGAGACTCCGGCGACGTCGCCGGCCAGCAGCCCGCTGAACCTGCGCATCGTGCTCGGCGCCGGTGCGCTGCTCGCTGCCGCCATCACCGGTGCGCTCGCCCTGCGCAGGACGTTGCAGCGCCGGCGCCGCAAGCCGGGCGAGAAGATCGCCATCGCGTCGGAGACGTCCGCAGCCGAGGCCCAGTTGGCGGCGGCGGCCGAGCCCGGCGGTGCTGCCCGTCTGGATGTACCGCTGCGTACCCTGGCCCACCACGTGGCCCAGCAGGGGGAGGACGCGGTCCTGCCGCCGCTGCGGGCCGCCCGCATCGGGACCCGCGTGGTGGAGGTGCTGCCCGAGGACCTCGCCCAGGAACCGGTGGCCCCCTTCACCTCCGGGCAGGGCGGCTGGTGGGTCCTGCCCGCCGATGCCGCGCTCCTGGACGACGAGGCCGCCCGGGACGTACCGGCGCCGTACCCGGCGTTGGTCACGATCGGCAGCACCGAGGCGGGCGACCTGCTGCTGCTCAACCTCGCCGGGCTGCCCGCGCTGCTGTTGGACGGCAACCCGGTGCACATCACCGAGGTGTGCACCTCGCTCGCCCTGGAACTCGGGATGAGTCCGTGGGCGGCCGAAGTCGAGGTCGTCACCGTCGGGTTCGGCGAGGACCTGCCCCAACTGCTGCCCACCGCACGGATCGCCCACATGCGCCAGGCCACGCACGCGCTGCGCGATCTGAGCGAACGCCTGCTGGAAGCGCACCAGATGCCCGACGACCCGCATCAGCCGTATCTGGTGCTGTGCGCGGCCTCCCTGGACGAGGACACGGCCTGGCAGTTCGCCGACGTCATCGACCGGGCGGGGATGGTGCCCGTCACCCTGATCGCCCCGGCGAGTACGGCGGCCGCTCGCTTCCCCGAGGCGGAGATCCTCAACGCCTCCCTCAGCGAGCCGCAGACCCTCGACTACGCCGGCACCGACATCACGGTGCAGCGCCTGGAGCACGCCGCCTACCTGCAGATCACCACCGCGCTGAAGGTGTCCGGGCAGCCCTCCCACCCGGCCGAGGGGCCCTGGCAGGACATCCCGGACGAGCTCGACAGCATGCAGTCCGAGCAGGCATCGCCTGAGGAGCCGATCGTGCCCTCCCCCGCCGCCGCCCCGATCCCGTCGCGGACGGCCGCAACGGAGGTGAGCGGTGAAGTCTTCCCGGCCTTGCTCGCCGCCAGCACCGATCCGTCGGGGCTCCGTCTCCTCTCCCCCGCCACGCCGTTGACCGGGCTCAGCGACGACACCGGCCCGGCAAACGAACCAGTGGCGCCGTCGGCCCCGGCGTCCCCGGGTGCCGCGGACTCCACCGACGCGGCAGAGGCCGCGGATGCGGCGGACGACCCGGCGGCCGCAGTCGAGGAGTCCACCGAGGCGGAGGCGGAAGAGTGCGAGGCGCACGACCTGCACGCCCCGGAGATCCGGGTCCTGGGGCCGGTCGAGGTAACGGGCGTGGACAGCACGGGCCACGGCCCGCGAATGGCGCAGCTTGCCGCTTTGTTGTATTTCCGGCCCGGGCGGAGTGCGGATGTCCTGTGTGCGGACATGGATCCCGTCAGCCCCTGGTCGACGAGCACCCTCAACGCACGGATGCAGGGCCTGCGCAGCTCCCTGGGCAGCGACTCGGCCGGCAACGTCTACGTGCCGCGCCGTAAGGCGGGCGAGGACCCGTACCGGCTCGCTGCAGGCGTGCGCTGCGACTGGACCCGCTTCCTCCAACTCGTCGAACGCGCGCTACCGCTGGGCCCGTCCGGCCTGACCGACCTGGAGAAGGCGCTGACTCTGGTGAGGGGCAAGCCGTTCGGCGGCCGGCCACTGCCCTGGGCCGAGCCCTACCAGCAGGAAATGATCACGCGGATCATCGACGTCGCGCACACCGTGGCCACCTACCGCATCCCCGCAGGCCCCCACCACGACCTGAACGCCGCGCGCCGGGCCGTCGCGACCGGTCTCGATGTCGACGACACGGCCGAGCTTCTCTATCGGGATTGGATGCGTCTAGAGGCTGCACGCGGGAACCGCTCCGGGCTCCACACCGCGATCACTCGCGTGCAGCAGGTCAACCGGGCGTTGGACTGCTCGCTCGAGATGGAGACCACGCAGATCATCAACGAACTCCTCAACGGCTCGGGCACGGTGCGCAAGGCGCTGTAGCCGATCGGGGCGCGAGCGCCCTATCGGCCGGAGGCGATGTCGCGGGCTGCGTAGGCGAGCAGTTCACCGATGGCGGCCTCGTTGGAGGCGGGAGGCCGCGCACGCCACTCGGACAGTGTGTCGCGGACGGTCTGCGCAACGGCCTGGACGTGCTGCACCAGATCGTCGTCGAGCGCCGTCACGTCCCCGGCCGCGGTTCGTCCCGTGACGACGACGGGACCGGCCAGCGGGTACAGGGTCATGCCGCGCCAGGCACTCGCCAGGGCCCACGCCGCCAGGTTCTGGGGAAGACCGAGCGTCCGGCCGTTGCCGTGAATGTGCAGAACGGCCCGCCGGTGGTAGACCCCTTGGTCGACGGCGTCAGGCGATCCGACGTGCTCCAGGATCGCCGAGTGCGCATCGGTCAGAGGCAGGTTGAGGTCCGTGACCGGAGCGTCCGTGGCGATGCGCAGTGCGTGCATGGGTCCTCCTCGTCAGGGCGGCTGCGGAGCTGCGCACTGCGCAAAGGCGTGGTGCGCAGGTCTGCGCAGTGATCACGATGTCTGCGCAATGCATGGCTGATCAGGGGTTTCTTCCGATTGCGCAGCCTGGTGGGCGTCGCGGGGTTCCGGCTGCGCACCGGGTGCGCAGTGGCGGCCCTACTGCTGCGCGTCGGCGTGGTGGCGTATGAGGGCCTGCCGGCGGCGCTCGAAGTCGGCGGCGTTCTCGGTGATGTAGTCGGTGGTGACGGGCTTGTTGTACTGGGCGGTGATACCTCGGGCTGCGCAGTCCTGCGCAACGGCGTCCGCCGCTGGCTGCTCGTTGCGCATCCGGTGTTCGGCCCAGACGTTGTAGACGCGGGACGGCAGGAAGTACCTGCGCAGGTTGGCGGGGCTGACCGGCTTGCCGCCCCGGCCGTGCATACCCTTCTGCGCGAGATAGGCGGACAGTTGCTCAGCCGTCGGCTCCTCGCCGTGCTCGGTCTGGTACTCCATCCACGCCAGGTAGTAGCGATCTACCGTGGTGAGGACCGCCCGCTCCCCCGCCGGCTCCTCCGGCCCTGGCGGTGGGTCGTCGATGGCGGCGTTCACCCGAGGGGTGCGCTTCCCCTTCGCGGCCTGCGCCCCCGCGCCGACGGTCTCCTCTTCGGGTTCGGTCTCCGGCGGAAGGGCCTCATCCCCGGCCTGCTCGCCCGGATCGGGGGCTGATTCGTCGGCGGACAGATCGCCGTGGCCGAACTCGCGCTCCTGGAAGGCCGCGACGAACGCTGCCAGGTCGTAGCCCGTGATGGGCTGGCCGCCATCCCCGGTGATGGAGTCCCGCTCGTACACGTACGCGGCGAGGGCCGCGGCATCCGGGTATGTGCCGTGCTCCTGCGCGTAGGTGCGCCAGGCACTGTGAAAGTAGTCGTACCAGGACTGGTCGGCCGGCTCTGCCGCGTCGGAGTCTGCGGGCTCCTCGCGGTGGAGCGCATAGCGCTCCTGGAGGACCTGGAGCAGGGGCTGCGCCTGGTCCTCGGAGAGCGGGCCGCCGGATCCCGTGGAGATGCCGTAGGTGTCGCGAAGCCAAAGGGCCCACTGCGCGGGGGTCGGCTCGATCTGGAACTCGGCGATGAACGACCGGTAGGCCTCGGCGAACCGCTCAGCGGTTTCCTCGGTCGATTCCTGCGGATCGTGTGGCTGCTCACGCACGGCGGTGGAGACCGGGTCCTGGACTGGTTGCGGCTCCGCGCTGTCCAGCTCGGCCGCTGTCGGATCGGGCTCTGCGGTGGCGTCGCGCGTGGGGGCGTCCGGCTGGACTGAGGCAGGCTCCCGCTCGACGGTGAAGACGATCGGAGGATGCTCGATGCCGGCGGCGGCGAGGCCGGCAGGTGCGGTCTCGGCGAGCGGGACGCCGTACCGGGCCAGTCGCAGCGGCATCAACGCCTCGACGGGGGCCTTTCGGCGCCATGCGCGGCCGAAGCGGGAGTGAAGGCTGGCCTGATAGACCAGGCGCTCCTGTTCAAGCTTGATGACCTGGTCGTAGGAGCGGAGCTCCCACAGCTTCATCCGGCGCCACAGGAGGAACGTCGGGATCGGCGAGAGCATCCAGCGGGTCAGACGGACACCCTCCATGTGCTTGTCCGCCGTGATGTCCGCGATACGACCGATCGCATGCCGGGCCGCCTCCACCGACACCACGAACAGGATCGGGATCACCGCGTGCATGCCCACACCCAGCGGATCCGGCCAGGCCGCCGCGCCGTTGAAGGCGATCGTCGCGATGGTCAGCAACCATGCCGTCTGGCGGAGCAAGGGAAACGGGATGCGGATCCAGGTGAGCAGGAGGTCCAGTGCTAGGAGGACACAGATACCGGCGTCGACACCGATCGGGAACACGTACGAGAAGTTCCCGAAGCCCTTCTTGAAAGCCAGCTCACGGACCGCCGCGTACGAACCGGCGAAGCCGATCCCGGCGATGATCACAGCGCCTGTCACCACCACACCGATGAGGACCCGATGCGCTCGAGTCAGCTGGGGTATCACACCGTTCCCCGCAGCCACGTCCCACTCCCCTATCCACGCCTCACAACTAAGAGGCCGCGCGGATAGGTGTGTGGTCATGGTCGGCGGTTCGGGCGTTCGTCCCAGCGGTGGGTGGTCCATGCTCGTCGGATCAGGCTACGCAGGGTGATGATTGTGTCAGCGAGGTCGAAGAAAGCGTCGATCACGGTGGTGCGCCGCTCGTAGCAGCGGGCGAGCCGGTAGAAGGCGTTCTGCCAGGCGTGGGTGCGCTCGACATGCCGACGGCGACTGGCCTGGATGGGCGCCTTCTCGCCCTTGTGCGCGATGCGTCCGTGCAGGCCGCGTTCGCTGAGCAGCGTGCGGGTCTTGTCCGAGTCGTAGCCGGCGTCCAGGTGCACGGTGATGTCGTCGGGCAACGGCCCCAGGCCGTCCAGACGGTCCAGGGTCGGCGCGAGCAACGGGGAGTCGTGGCGGTTGGCGCCGGCCAGGACACGACCCAGTGGAATCCCGTATCCGTCCGTCATTCCCGAGCGTTTCAGGCCCTGTTTGCCGCGGTCGACCGGCGAGCGACCGGCGACCTCGCCGCCTCCGGGGGCCTTGGTGATGGAGCCGTCGACGGCGATCTGGTCGAGGAGGAGGCCGACGATCCGGTCGTAGGAGTCCAGCGCGATCTGCTTGAGCTGGGCGAACACGCCGAGTCGTATCCACTCGTCGCGACGGCTGCGGATCGTGGTGGCCGAGCAGGTCGTGTCGGCGATCGCCTCGTAAGAGCAGCCGAAGCGCAGCAGTTGCAGGAGCTTGTCGAAGATGACCCGGTCACTGATGCGGCGGCGGTGGCAGCCGAGTGGATGGTCCGGGGAGAACTCCGGTCGTTCGGGAAGCAGGGCTGTGAATTGTTCCCAGAGCGGTTCGGTGAGCCATGATGGCAGCGCGGGCACAGGTCTCCCTCGTGATCACAGAGCGTCGTAACTCCATGATCACTGGGACCTGTGCCCGTTTTGCTGCCGGGACCCCCAACCGCGCCTATCCGCGCGGCCTCTTATTGGAAATTCTCGCGGAGGTCGCCTGACCGTGGGCCTGTTGGGGTGCTTCCCCCGGAGTCGGAAGGGCACGCTGCGCGGGGGATGGTGGGCTGGCGGCGGGCGGTGCGGTTGGCTGGGGGAGGTGCTCCGGGGCGGGGGCGAACGCTGGGTCGTCGCGGGTCCGCCTCGCCGTCGCTCGTGGTGGTGGCCGGGGTGTTGACGGGAAGGGCGGTCGGTGATGGGTGAGACGGTCGGGAATGACGCTGAGGGGGTGGCCCGGGTGGGGGCGGCTCTGGGTGAGCTGGGTGTGCGGTGGGGGGAGGTCGCGGACCGGCTCGGGGCGCGGACGCGGGAGTTGGGCGACGGGGATGTTTTCGGTGATGGTGAGGAGGGCCGGCAGTTGAGGGAGGGTTTCCTGCCGGCTCGGCAGGGGCTGGTGGAGGCGGTACAGGGTCTGGGGCCGCTGGGTGCGGGTTCGGCGGACGCGGCGCACGGTACGGCGGGTGTGTTCCAGCGGGTGGATGAGACGACCGGGAAGATCGCCGCCGATCTCAGTGACGGCTGAGCGTGGACACCATCGAGGTGCCGGGGGCGTTGGCCGGGCTGGCGAAGATCGTGGTGGGTAGTGAGTGGCCGAAGGTCAAGGAGGGGCTCCTGTGGGAGCTGGGGCAGCTGGACCAGGAGGCGGCCCGGCTGCTGGGTGAGATCCTTGAGGCGTTGCGGCGTGTGATTCCCGGTGCGGCTGCCAGTGCGACCGGTCCGGCCGGTGACGCGATGACGGATCTGCTGGACCGGTTGTCGGCCGTGATACCGGATCTGGTGGAGACGGCGAACGCGCTGGGGGATTCGGCGAAGTCGACCGCGGCGGAGATCCAGTACGGCAAGTTGATGATCATCGGGGTGATGATCTGGCTGGCGGTCGAGCTGGCGGCGTTGCTGCCGTGGTCGTGGGTGCCGGGTGTTGCGGCGTTGATCGAGGCGGTGGAGGCCGCGGCGGCGGTGGTGGCCAGGACGCTGCTGGGCCGGATTTTGCGTTCGGTGGCCGCGCGTGCGTCGTTCTCGCGTGCGTTGCAGGCGGCGGGTGCGGCTTCGGCGAGCCGGATCGCGCAGTTGCTGGAGCGGCTGGGTGTGGACAAGGGTGTGGCGCGGTCGGCGGGTGAGCTGGGCGGCAGGATGGTCAACGGCGCGCTGGCGGGTACGGCTTTCAACGTGGGTCTGGACGTGGGGATCCAGGCGGGTCAGATGGCGGCGGGGGTGCGGCAGTCGTGGAACACGCAGGCCACGGCGTTCGGCGCGTTGACGGGTGTGGCCGGTGGCGTGCTGGGCGCGGGTCTGATTCATGGGGTGCAGTCCGCGGTGGGCAGGCTGGGGGAGAAGTTCGGGGCGCGCAGGGCTGACGCGGAGGGCCTCAAGGGCCCGGAGCGGGTCATTCGTGTGGCCGAGGTCCGGGCGGAGATGACGAGCTGGGTGACGCCGCCGGCGGTGACGCGGCCGGCGTGGAAGACGGAGAACTTCACGGAGTGGAAGAGTGCCGCGGGGCTGAGGTCGCTGCCGGCCAGGGCCGCGGTCGGCGGGGCGGCGGGGCTGGGCGCCACGGTCATCGGTAACGCGGCCTCGGGTTATGGCGGTGGTCTGGGACTCGGGTTCGTCTCCGGTGCCGTCGGTGTCATGGCGGAACGGCCCCACATCCACGTTCCTCACATCGACATCCCCCATGGTGAGGGCGGTGGCGGGTTTACGGACCAGGACCTCAAGACCGGCGGCACGAAGGAGAAACCGCAGGCGCCGGGAGCCGGGTCGACGGTCCCGGGAACGGGGGCGGGGTCGACCGGAACGGGAACGACGGGGTCGACGGGAACGGGAACGACGGGGTCGGCTGGAACGGGAGCGGCGGGGTCGACGGGAACGGGCCAGGCTGGAACGGGGTCGACGGGAGCGGGCCAGGCTGGAACGGGGTCGGCGGCACCGGGGTCGACGGGAGCGGGGTCGACGGGAGCGGGAGCGGCGGGGTCGGCTGGCACGTCGCGGTTCGCGTTGTCCGGTGTACCCGTGAATGCCGATGTCCCCTCCGGCCTGGCCGGCCAGGCCGGGCCGCCGCAGGCGCAGGCGGGGCCGGTGGCGGCGGGCGGGACGGGTCCGGTCGCCGCTCCCGGGACCGGGGCTGGGGCCGGGGCTGGGGCCGGGGCTGGGGCCGGGGCTGGGGCCGGGGATGTCACGGCGTCCGGGCAGGTTCGGGCTGAATCGGGACTGCCGCGAGCCGGGACGTCCGCGACCGGGCCGGTCGCGGCGGGTGGCGCGGCCGTGCCCGGTGGACTGCCCGGTTTCCACACCGTGCTGCGCAGCGAACATCCCGGGACGGAGCCCGCCGCTGTCGCTCCTGGTACCGCGCCTGGTGCCGGTAGTACCCCTGCCGGTGTCTCTGCCGGTGCCGGTACCCCTGCCGGTGTCTCGGGCGCCGGTGCTGCTGGTGTTGTTCCGGCTGCGGTGCGGACCGCGGCGGGTGTGGGGTCCTCTGGTGCGGTCATTGGGACCGAGGGCGGGGTGCGGGCGGGGCGGCGGTGTCCGGCGGGGTCCGTGCCGCGGGGGCCGGCGTCGCGGGGGCCGGCGTCGGGGGTGTTTCCGGCGCTGATCCGAAGAGTGCCGGCGGGGTGTCCACCGTGGCGGCCGGGGCGGGCGGGACCGTGGAGGGCCGGCCACAGCCGTCGGCTGCCGGTGCCCCTGTTTCCTCCGGTGCCTCTGGTGCCTCTGTTTCTTCTGGTGTCCTTGCTGCCGGGCGTGGCTCGGACGGGCCGTCGGTGACGGGTGGTGTTCCCGGGCGGGAGGGTGCTGCCGCGTCTGCACCGGCCGGCGGGTCGGACCGGGTCGGCGGGTCGGACCGGGCCGGCGGGGTGTCCTCGTCCGGTGGCACGGTTCGCAGCGGGCCGGGTGAGGGTGCCGATGTGGGCGGGCAGGCCGTCGTGGGGCCGGAGCGGGGGGCCGACGCGAGTCCTGGCCCGGCCCGGAGTCCGGAGGTGTCCGTCGGGCGGACCCCGGCCGGGGACGGCTCCGGTGGTGGTGCCGGGCGGGCCGGGGACGGGTCCGTAGACGGTGCCGGGCGGTCTGGGGAAGGGTCCGTAGACGGTGCTGGGCGGGCCGGGGACGGGTCCGGTGGTGGTGCCGGGCGGGCCGGGGACGGCTCCGGTAGTGGTGCCGGGCGGTCTGGGGAAGGGTCCGTAGACGGTGCCGGGCGGTCTGGGGAAGGGTCCGTAGACGGTGCTGGGCGGGCCGGGGACGGGTCCGGTGGTGGTGCCGGGCGGGCCGGGGACGGCTCCGGTAGTGGTGCCGGGCGGTCTGGGGAAGGGTCCGTAGACGGTGCTGGGCGGGTCGGTGACGGGTCCGGTGGTGGTGCTGTTCCGGAGGATCGCCGGTCATGGGGTGCGGCTGGGGGGACAGCCACGCCCCAGCATGGGGACGACCGCCCCGCACCGCTTTGGCATGAGGGGGTGCCCACCGACGATCCGCGGGTGGCGCGGGCGGTGGAACGGATCGGGCGGCTGAGCGACGCGCACCGGAACGCGCTGCTGGCAGAGGCCGGCGGTCTGATGGGGGCGCCCTTGGTGGCCGGGCGTGAGCCCGCACAGGAGGAACTGCGCCGCGCGTACCGTGCCACGCTGGTCGAGGTCGCTGACGCCCTCCTCCCCGAGAGTGGGGTCGCTGACGTCCTCCGCACCGAGGGTACGGACAGGGCGCTTGAGGTTGCGAAGGAGCGGGGATTCCCGAAGCTCTCGGAGTCCCGGGGTGGCGGCAAGCGGCGCGAGGCGGCCTCCGGTGCGGGTGAGGGTGCGGGGGGGGCCTCGACGGCACAGCAGGCCGTCGGGCGGAACGCCGCGCCGACCGACCCGGCCGGGCCCCAGGCCGCCCCACACCCTGACTTCCGGGGGCCAACCGCGCGCGAGGGCTTTCCCGCCTCCCGGGCATTCGCTGCTCCCGGGCCTTCCCAGCCGCTTTCGTTCCAGCCGCGCAGGCAGGAGGTAGCCGACCGGGGCCCCCAAGTCCTCTGGCGGGGCGGGCTTCCGCAGGGGGACATCTCTCCCTCCGTGACTATGGGAGACCACCCGTGGACCTTGGACTACCCACCGAACGAGGGCGGCCAGGTCTTCGGGGCCGCGTTCTTCCCTCAAGGCGACTGGCAACGGCTCGCCGATCCACACCTGGCCCTGCGCAAGGTGACGGATGCCGAGCAGTGGCCCGCCGATCCGCGGCGCCCCGGACACCTCGGGGCGCCCGCTGAGAAGAGCGAGCCGCTGCCCGTCACCGTGGACGGCGGCGCCTTCGTCATCACCTACCAGGGCTCACTGACTCCCCCGCGCATGCACGCTCTGCGTGTCCCCAAAGGGGTGCCCGACATATTGCTCCTGCCCGTCGTCAAGGCCTCCGAATACAGGCGGTACGACTTGGCAGCCACCCGCCGCGCGGCCACCGGGATCGCGAACCGTTTCGGCATACCCGTCCATTACTCCGATGGCGGCACCAACGTCACACGAAAGGATAGCTACGGCACCGCGACGATCCAGCACTGGCCAACTCCGCAAGGCAACCCGCCCCAATGGCACACCGCCATGCCCACCGGACAGCCACCGGAAGGGATGTCGCGGCCCGCGGTATTCGCTGCTCCCGGGCCTTCCCAGCCGCTTTCGTTCCAGCCGCGCAGGCAGGAGGCAGCCGACCTGGGCTCCGGAGTCCTCTTGCGGGGCGGGCTTCCGCAGGGGGACATCTCTCCCTCCGTGACTATGGGAGACCACCCGTGGACCTTGGACTACCCACCGAACGAGGGCGGCCAGGTCTTCGGGGCCGCGTTCTTCCCTCAAGGCGACTGGCAACGGCTCGTCGATCCACACCTGGCCCTGCGCAAGGTGACGGATGCCGAGCAGTGGCCCGCCGATCCGCGGCGCCCCGGACACCTCGGGGCGCCCGCTGAGAAGAGCGAGCCGCTGCCCGTCACCGTGGACGGCGGCGCCTTCGTCATCACCTACCAGGGCTCACTGACTCCCCCGCGCATGCACGCTCTGCGTGTCCCCGAAGGGGTGCCCGACATATTGCTCCTGCCCGTCGTCAAGGCCTCCGAATACAGGCGGTACGACTTGGCAGCCACCCGCCGCGCGGCCACCGGGATCGCGAACCGTTTCGGCATACCCGTCCATTACTCCGATGGCGGCACCAACGTCACACGAAAGGATAGCTACGGCACCGCGACGATCCAGCACTGGCCAACTCCGCAAGGCAACCCGCCCCAATGGCACACCGCCATGCCCACCGGACAGCCACGGGAAGGGATGTCGCGGCCCGCGGTATTCGCCGTGCAGCCCGCCGGACACGTCCATGACCGGCCCCACACCTCAGTGGACAGCGGGGACGCCACCGCGGGGCGGGGGCGTTTCGTTCTGGGAGCGGGCCCGGTGGCCGGGCCGAGCTGGTCCGGTCCGGAGGCATCGCACGGCGGGCTCAGCTCCGACGAGAACGGGACCTTGCGGACAGCCACGCACCAGTATGGGGACGACCACCCCGCACCGCTTTGGCATGAGGGGGTGCCCACCGACGATCCGCGGGTGGCGCGGGCGGTGGAACGGATCGGGCGGCTGAGCGACGCGCACCGGAACGCGCTGCTGGCAGAGGCCGGCGGTCTGATGGGGGCGCCCTTGGTGGCCGGGCGTGAGCCCGCACAGGAGGAACTGCGCCGCGCGTACCGTGCCGCGCTGGTCGAGGTCGCTGACGCCCTCCTCCCCGAGAGTGGGGTCGCTGACGTCCTCCGCACCGAGGGTACGGACAGGGCGCTTGAGGTTGCGAAGGAGCGGGGATTCCCGAAGCTCTCGGAGTCCCGGGGTGGCGGCAAGCGGCGCAAGGCGGCCTCCGGTGCGGGTGAGGGTGCGGGGGGGCCTCGACGGCACAGCCGGGCGCCGGGCGGAACGCCGCGCCGACCGAGGTCCTCGCGCAACCCGGCCACCCCCCGTTGCGTCCCCGCGCAGCCCTCACCTCTCAACCAGATCCGGGTGAGCGGTTGGCTGTTCGGCAACTGGTGGGAGGAGGTTCCGACTTGGGCTTGGACTTCCGTCCCGCTGACGCTCGTCCTGAAGCGGTGTTGTCGGGCCTGATCACCGATCGACACCAGGTGGTGACGCGGCGGCGGGACGGGCGGACAGAGATGTCAAGGAATCTGGCTCCATGGGTCGCCAGGAATGGTTCCTTCGCAGACGACCCCCTGTTCATCTCGGCCGTGGGAGGGTTCCGAGGGGTTCACGTTCCCGTCGGCGCCGAGCAAACCGTGCAGCGCCTCGACCCGGCTCGATTCGCCGACGCGCTTAAGCGGGAGCTCGACGCTGCCGAGGTGTCGCCGGACCGGCCGCTTGTCCTGCTCATCCCTTATGGTGGGCTCGGCGGCCTGAACCTGCCACGAATGATCGCGTCCCGCACCAACCGGGAGACCTGGTCGTTCTCGGGACCACTTGCCATCGAGAGTGACGTATCAGGAAACGGATTCATCACCACAGTCGCTGACCAGAGCCAGCCGAAGGGTGCCTGGATCCGCAGTACACCGGATGTAACGCCAGCGGACACGGACAACTTCGTTATGAGCATAGACGGACATCTGATACCCGATAGGGACATTTGGGCATTTCCGATCCCCGGTTCCGACCATCGGTCGGTGGGCCATTCCGTTCATACCCCACCAGATCAGGCTGCACGGGAAAAAGATCAAGCTCACTTCGAGGAGCGGACCTGGTTTAACGACTTCGACGAAAAGACGTTTGAATGGTTTGGGAAGAACGCCTACTTCTACAGCGGTCACGGCGCCAAAGAGTCGACCGTCCTGATGACGGACCTGGGTCAGGTATCGGTGGGCGCAAGCGAATTCGCCCACTATCTGAAACGCAGGAAAAGCCTTTCGGCGCTGTCTCAGGGGTCATCAATCGTGCTGGTCTCCTGCTTCACGGGAGCAGCCGGCAGCACCGTCGCCCAAACCGTCGCTGACGTCACAGGACGACGCACCTACGCACCTACAGCCGAAGTCTTCGAATCACTGGCGGTCATGCCCTTCGAAGACAACACCGACGGCCAGTTCCTCCGCTTTGATCCGCAATCAGCGTCCCCCTTTTACAGCCGGAGATCTTGAGGGTCGGTGATGGGTGGGATCGGCTGATGGTGTTTCCAGGCGTGCAGCGGCGGCAGGGGGTCTCCGCGACGTCGACAGTGGCTGACCTGGGCGCGCGTCTGATGGAGTCGGCGCCAGAACTCGCACCAGGAGACATCACGGTGCAGCGCCTGGAGCACGCCGCCTACCTGCAGATCACCACCGCGCTGAAGGTGTCCGGGCAGCCGCCCCACCCGGCCGAGGGGCCCTGGCAGGACATCCCGGACGAGCTCGACAGCATGCAGCCCGAGCAGGCATCGCCTGAGGAGCCGATCGTGCCCTCCCCCGCCGCCGCCCCGATCCCGTCACGGACGGCCGCAAACGAGGTGAGCGGTGAAGTCTTCCCGGCCTTGCTCGCCGCCAGCACCGACCCGTCGGGGCTCCGTCTCCTCTCCCCCGCCACGCCGTTGACCGGGCTCAGCGACGACACCGGCCCGGCAAACGAACCAGTGGCGCCGTCGGCCCCGGCGTCCCCAGATGCCGCGGACTCCACCGACGCGGCAGAGGCCGCGGACGCGGCGGACGACCCGGCAGCCGCAGTCGAGGAGTCCACCGAGGCGGAGACGGAAGAGTGCGAGGCGCACGACCTGCACGCCCCGGAGATCCGGGTCCTGGGACCGGTCGAGGTAACGGGCGTAGACAGCACGGGCCACGGCCCGCGAATGGCGCAGCTTGCCGCTTTGTTGTATTTCCGGCCCGGGCGGAGTGCGGATGTCCTGTGTGCGGACATGGAACCCGTCAGCCCCTGGTCGACGAGCACCCTCAACGCTCGGATGCAGGGCCTGCGCAGCTCCCTGGGCAGCGACTCGGCCGGCAACGTCTACGTGCCGCGCCGTAAGGCGGGCGAGGACCCGTACCGGCTCGCTGCAGGCGTGCGCTGCGACTGGACGCGTTTCCTGCAACTCGTCGAGCGTGCGCTGCCGCTGGGCCCGGCCGGTCTGACCGATCTGGAGAAGGCGCTCGCCCTGGTGCGGGGAAGGCCGTTCGGCGGCAAGCCGCTGCCCTGGGCTGAGCCCTTTCAGCAGGAGATGGTCACGCGGATCATCGACGTGGCGCACACCGTGGCCACCTACCGCACGCCCGCGGGCCCGCACCACGACCTCAGCGCGGCCCGCCAGGCTGTCGCGACCGCGCTCGATGTCGATGACACGGCAGAGCTGATGTATCGGGACTGGCTCCGGATCGAGAGTGCGGCCGGCAACCGGCAGGGGCTGCACACTGCCATCACTCGCGTCCAGCAGGTCAACCGGGCGCTGGACTGTTCCCTGGAGTTGGAGACCGAGCAGCTCATCAACGAGCTCCTCAACGGCTCAGGCTCGGCGGTGCGCAAAGCGCTGTAGGGGTTGGTGCGCAGGCGGGCCCGCCGCACTCTACTGGCTGGGGGCAACGTCCCGGGCCGCGTAGGCGAGCAGTTCGCTCAGGGCCGCCTCGTTGGACGCGGGCGGCCGGGTGTGCCACTCCCTCAGCGTTTCCCGTACGGTCTGCGCCACCGCGTGCGTGTGCTGGGCCAGGCCGTCGTCCAGGGCAGCCGCTTCCCCGTCCTGAGCGCGTCCGGTGACGATGACCGGCCCGTGGATCGGGTACAGGGCCATGCCTCGCCATGCGCTGGCCAGGGCCCATGCGGTGATGTTCTGCGCGAGCCCGAGCGCGCGTCCGTCTCCGTGGATGTGCAAGAGCGCCCGCGGGTGGTACACGCCTTGATCAACTGCGCCGGTCGTTCCGATGTGGTCCTGGATCGCGGAGTGCGCACCGGTCTCGGGCAGGTCGAGTTCCGTGACGGTGGTGTCGGGGGCGATGCGCAGGGCGCGCATGGGTCCTCCAATCTCAGTGCCGGGCCGGGCGGTGCGCAGTGCGCAGACCGCTGCACGCACTGGCTGCGCAATGCGTGTCCAGTCTGCGCAATGCTGGTCTGACCTGCGGTTATTCGATTGCGCAGCCGGTTGGTGCTATCTGGACTGCTGATGCGCAGCGGCGAGCAGGGCGCGGGATCTCACTCCTGTGACTGCGCATGGTGGCGGGTCAGGGCCTGCCAGCGGCGCTCGAAGTCGACGGCCTGTTCGGCGATGTAGTCGGTGGTGAGGGGCTTGTTGTGCTGCGCGGCGATGCCGTGGGCTGCGCACTCCTGCGCAATGGCTTCCGGTGACGGGGCTTCGTTGCGCACCCGCTGCTCGGCCCAGAGGTTGTAGACGCGGAACGGCAAGAGGTAGCGGCGCAGGGTGGACGGGCTGACCGGTTTCCCGCCGCGGCCGTACATCTCCTTCTTGCTTGCAAGGTAGGCAGACAGCTGGTCGGCCTCCCGCGTCGAGGACAGTTCTTCGCCGCCCTGCTGGTTCTGGAATTCCAGCCAGGCAAGGTAGTAGCGGTCGACGGTGGTGAGTGCGGCGGCCTCCGGCGTTGAGTCGTCCTCATTCGTCGATTCGTCGATGGCGGCGCTCACCCTGGGAGTGCGCAATTCCTTGGCGGGGTGCGCTCCCGCGCCGACCGGCGTCTGCTCGCCCTCGTTCGGGAGCGGCTCGTCGGAGAGCGGCTGTTCGGCGGAAGCGGCGGCTTCCTCGCCGGGCGGTTCCGCTTCGTCGAACTCGCGCTGCCGGAAGGCGGCGACGTAGCCCTCCAGGTCTTCTCCCGTGATGGGCTGGCCGTTTCCGCCGGTGATCTGGTCCCGCTGGTAGACGTATGTGGCGAGAGTGGCGGCATCGGGGTAGGCGCCGTGCTCCTGCGCGTACGCGAGCCAGGCGTTGTAGAAGTAGTCGCCCCAGCCGTCGTCGCCGTTCAGGTCTTGAGGATCTGCCCCGGTGTCGGCTGAGGGCGTGTGGCGCTCCTTGAGGAGCCTCAGCAGGGGTTCGAGTTGCTCGTCAGACAGTGGCCCACCGGCCGCGGTGGCGATGCCGTACTGGTCTTGGAGCCACAGGGCGAACTGCGCGCTCGTGGGCTCGAATCCGAAGGCGGCCATCCAGTCCTGGTAGGCGTTGGCGAGGTGTTGGGCGTTCCCCGCGTCTCCACGTTCGTGCGTCTGCTCGGGGTGTGCGGCTCGGGTCTGCTGCATCGGCTGGGGCTCCGCGCCGTCCGCGTTCACGGGTTCCTGCTCTTTGTCGACGGCGGCCTCGAGTTCGGGGCTCTGCCGCTGTGCCGGAACCGGGGTCCGCTCGACGGTGAACTGGATCGGCGGCTCGTCAATGCCGGCGGCGGCCAGTCCGGCCGGGGCCGTCTCCGCGAGGGGGACGCCGTAGCGGGCCAGGCGCAGCGGCATCAGCGACTCCACCGGGGCCTTGCGCCGCCAGGCGCGGCCGAAGCGGGAGCGGAGGCTGGCCTGGTAGACGAGGCGTTCCTGTTCGAGCTTGATGACCTGCTCGTAGGAGCGGAGTTCCCACAGCTTCATGCGACGCCAGAGGAGGAACGTCGGGATCGGCGAGAGGAGCCAGCGAGTGAGGCGGACTCCTTCCATGTGCTTGTCGGCCGTGATGTCGGCGATCCGGCCGATCGCATGGCGGGCGGCCTCGACCGCGACCACGAACAGGACCGGGATGACCGCGTGCATGCCGACGCCCAGCGGGTCCGGCCAGGCCGCCGCGCCGTTGAAGGCGATCGTCGCGACCGTCAGCAGCCACGCCGTCTGGCGCAGCAGCGGGAAGGGGATGCGGATCCACGTCAGCAGCAGGTCCAGGGCGAGCAGGACGCAGATGCCCGCGTCGATACCGATCGGGAAGACGTACGCGAAGTTCCCGAAGCCCTTCTTGAGGGCCAGCTCGCGCACAGCCGCGTACGAACCCGCGAAGCCGATACCCGCGATGACGAGCGCACCGGCGACGACCACACCAATGAGGACTCGATGTGCTCGGGTCAACGGGGGCATCGGACGGTTTCCCGCAGCCACGTCTCACTCCTCTCTTCATGCCTCACAACACAGCAGGTCTCACCCTTCCATGGAGGTGCGCGGTTGTAAGCCCGTAGGCCACCGGGGAGGCGGCTTCGGAAGGGAAAAGTGATCATTGCCGCATTGGGGAGGACCAGAACGCGGCATGATGCAGCAGCATGTTGAAGCAGATTGACGCCACGACGCTGTATAGCGCTGTCCGCTTGACGGTGCGCTTCTCCGAGTACGGAGCGACCCGTCCTGGTGCTGGGATCGGAACCGGGTTCATCGTCCGGGCCGGCGACGGTCGCGATGATGCCCAGTACCTCGTCACGAACCGTCATGTGGTCGACCCCAACTACACGAAGAAGCGTGGCTGGGAGCTGAGCGAAGTCCGGATCCACGGCTACTTCCAGAAGACGCGAGAGCCGCAGTCCTCTCCTGTATGGCAGGAGGCGGTTCTGCGGGCTCCCGTCGTTCATACCTCGCCCGCTTGGCACGTAGACCTGGCGGTGCTGCCTCTCGGGACAGGTGACGGGCTGGAGGTCGTCGCGGGGAGCGGCCGATTCAACTCTCTACCGGTGCAGATTCTCGCCAACAGGCAAGACTTCAGCAGAGGCGAAGTCACGGTGGGGCGGCAAGTTCTGATGCCGGGCTATCCCGGGATCAACGAAACGGTGGCGAAGCGCCCGATCTTGGTTGGGGGAGTCATCGCTACGGACCCTCGGTTCCCTGCCGCTGTCGGAGCAGACGAGTATCCCGACGAGGTCCTGTGTCATGCCTTCAGCTGGAATGGAATGTCCGGCTCCCCCGTGCTGTGCATGGTGCCCAGGCCCACGACGTGGGACGACTTTGGGTCAGGAGGATCGAGCTTGAGGGCGGTGCTGGCTGGCGTGAATGCGGGACACATCGAGCCGCGCAGTGACGCGGCAGCCGGGGTGATCTCACGATTCGTACGGGGTGACGTGCTGGCGGGTCTGCTCCGTCAGGCCGGCGTGGACATCTTCGAGCTGCCCTTCGACTAGAGCCAACGGCACCTACCCCTGTTCATCGGGTGGGCGCCGTAGCCGTATTCCGTCGGAATATTTGCGGCTCGCCTGTGGAGTTGAACGGATGCCTTGAGGCGCTCGAGGGCTGCCTGCGTGTCTTCAACGACCCGAGCGGGTTCAGGGAAGCCACATCGCACCTGCGCGGCTGGGGCCGGGGTAGCGCGACTGGCCTGACATCAGAGTGAACTTTCCGGATGAATGGGCTGGAAGATGCTTCAAGTCCCCATTCTGGTGCCTGTGATTGCGGCGCAATCACAGGCCGTGTGCCCGAGAGGCTCGCCTCGGCGGATAGGCTCACGCCCGCGCATCTGTTTCAACCACCCCCTTCGGAGACGTCCATGCCTCAGAAACCCGGCCTCAATCGGAACCTTTCCGCGGAGAGGATGGCCCGGAAGGCGCAGACTCAGCAGGCGCGCCTCGTGCCGCAGGGGTTGCCGACGGTGCGCCCGGATCAGTTGATGGCGAGCCCGGAGAACGGTCGCAAGAAGCTGCTGAAGATTGCCGAGCTGGCGGAGTCGCTGCGCAGTGACGGTATGAACACCGCGATGACGGTCATCCCTCCGGACGTCTACATCAAGGCGTATCCACAGCATCGGGAAGCTGTCGAGGCCGGGGTGGCCGCTGGTGTGCTCTTCGTTGTTCACCACGGGCACCGGCGCCTGGCCGCCGCAATCCAGGCCCCTCTGGACGCTGTGCCGATCCTGGTGCGTCACGACATGCCAAGCCTTCGCATCGCCGCCATCCAAGAGAACCTTCAGCGGATGGGCTTGAACCCGATCGAGGAAGGCGTGGAGTTCCAGGAGGCATTGGCGGAGAAGGACGACGACGGCAAGAGCCTCTCGCAGCGTGAGCTGGCCAAGCGAGCGGGCTGCTCCCAAACCTACGTGTCCCACCGTGTTGCCCTTCTGCGCTTGGTCCCCGACCTCCGGCAGGCCGTCATCAGGCACTGGATGAAGGAGCAGCAACTCCCGGACGCCGAGTCGGGCTCGGATGACGAGGCCACGTCGGCCCTGCTATTGCCGGTTCGCGAGGCTGCCACGGTCTACGCACGACTGCGCACGGATCTACAGGAAGCGTTCATCCGTGGTGAGCTCACGGCTATGGACGCGGCCGTGGTCAGCAAGTTGCCGGTGGACCAGCAGGCGCTGCCTTCGGGCGAGGCCGAAGCTGATTGCCCCGCAATCAATACCGAGGATGCGCCTAAGGCTGCCCTGCCGGTGCCACGGGGGAGTGAGGTCCCGATCCCGGAATCCCCGGCGGCCGACGGGCAGCCGGGGACAGTGTCTGCGACAGGGCGGCAGGACGCTCCGAAGCCGGCCGGTCGAGACACTGCGCAGGAGTCTTCGTCCCAGACGGACACGACTGCGAAGGCGACAACCGCTGTCGCCGAGCAGGTCGAACCCCGCGGGGTTCTGGTTGTGCGGAGTGTTGAGGAACTGGCGAGCGGCATCCAGGAGCTGCTGAGCCCGAGCGAGGTCGAGGACTTGAAGAGGCTCCTTTCATCCTGAATCGGACACCCTCGTCGCCCCACCGGGTACGACCCGGTGGGGCGACTGGTTTTGGGAAAGGCGGCCCTGTAACGTGCCGCGCAGAATCGCACCGTCGTCCGCACCGACTTCTCTTGTGTAGGCGTCGAACCTGATGTGTGATTGCGGCGCAATCACCTCCACCTGGATCCGAGTGGAACCGGTGCCCGGCTCCGAGCAACGCCGGCTGACCCATCGCACATCCTGCTGACTGGGCGCTTCTGAATCGCGCAATCTGCCGCCAGATGCGATTGCGCCGCAATCATCCGTGGAGGCACCCATGACTTCATCAACCAATCGCCGCACCGTCCGCGATGCGCTCGAGACACGCCAGCTCGCCCGCATCATCGCCCTGACCAACCAGAGTGGCGGGGCCGGCAAAACGACCTCGGCGGTCAACATTGCGGCATGCGCCGCTGATCTGGGCTACCGGACTCTCGTCATCGACGCGGATGCCCAGTGCGACGCCTCGGCTGCCTGTGGCTACGACGCACCGGACGACATCCCCGACCAGGCGAACCTGTACGACGCCCTTACCGGCGCCGCCAAGATCGAGGATGCGATCGTCCCCGCTCTGGCTGGCCCCTTGGGGGAAGAGGGGTCGACGCCGATCCTCAACATGTCCGTAGTGCTGGGGTCCAGCGAGCTGGAGGAAGCCGAGCAGCTCCTCGCGCCCAAGACCGGACGCGAATTCTGGCTGCGGACCCAGATCGAGCGGATCCGCGATTCCTACGACTTGATCCTTGTCGACTGCCCCGGCAATCTCGGACTCATCGTGGTGAACGCGATCGTCGCTGCGGATGAAGTCGTCGCCTGCGTCAAGCCGGGATGGAAGGAGCTCCGAGCCCTCACGCGCATGGAGACGAAGATTGACACGCTTCGTGAAACCTTCTCGCCCATGGGTGCCCAGGCTGAACTGAGCAACATCCTCATCGTGGACTGTCCGACGACTCGGAACCAGGGAGCGGTGTACGACGACAGCCAACAGCAGGCGAAGGATGCGTACGAGGAGATGGTCCTGCCCACGGTGCGCCGGAGTCCTCGGATCCCGGAGGCCTACGCCGCTCAGAAGGTGCTTCGCTTCTACGACCCGGTGACCGAGAACCCGTCGAAGCTCACACCTGAGACTGCCCTCTCGGCGACCGACGACTACTACCTTGTCACTCAGGCGCTCGGCTTCACCCGCCGGTGACTGCTGATTGCGGCGCAATCAACGCCTATGCCTTAGCTGCTTCAGGGCCCTGCACGTCTCGGCAATGCCGGACAGCGGGGCCCTGATCTCATTGCGGTCTGGTCTGGCCTTGTCGGTGACAACGCGGCGCCGGTGGGCGCCCGATCTCACCAGGCTGCGGCAGGTACGCCCTCCGCGGTCAACCCGAACCGGCAGACTGCGTCAGCATCGTCGTGCCGCCCGATGCGCCGCCAGTGTGTGGCGAGTTCACTGAGTGCGTTGGGATGACCACCATCAACCGCACGCCGGATGAGCTTCTCCAGACTTTCCGGATCTTGCCCCGACCGCATCGCAACGAGCTCCCCAAGCAGATACGGCAGGCTGTAGTCGTTCACAGCAATGCTGCTGGCCCGATCGTGGGCCCCTGTGGCCTCCAGGAGCCGCAGGTATTCTTCATGGGCCTCCACCTCCCCCTGCCTCATGCCGACCGACGCGAGTTCAAGCGCTGCATTCAGGTCGCCCTGCGCTTCCTCGTGTCGGATCTCCTCCTGGAGACGGGAGAGAGCGGGAGGAAAAGCAGGGGCGGGCAGGCCTTCTGCCCAGGCAATCCCTGTCTTGAAGAGCGCACGAAGCTCGTCATGCTCACGGATGATGTCGGGGTTACCGCTGCGGCGAGCAGCGGCTCTGGCTTCTGCCTTGTGCCTTGTGCCTTGTGCCCGAGGATCTCGCGAAGCTCAACAAGGGGACGCCAAGCGTCGTCGTAGCCAGCCTGCGCGGCCGCCTCGTACAGGGCAACGGCATGTCGGTACCGCCCTCGGAGTTCCGCTTCCCGGCCAAGTTCCACCCGATCCGCTGGAGTGGCTGCATGCGTGGTTACGGCGGTCCAGAAGTCCGTGCCCGGGAGGTCGCGCTCGGGCAACCACAGCGCCAGGTGCTGGAGAAAGTGGACCAGCCGGTACGTGGTTGCATCGGGATGCGTGCGATGGACAGGTCCCGGCACGCCTCGGCACGGCTCCGTGGTGTACTCCAGCGCTTCCTCAAACCATCGGCGGGGGAGCATCGCCAGCTGGCCAGCGCCCAGGTAGCTGGTGGCGGCTGACTTCAGCAGCTCGGGGGAGAGATCCTGCCGGTGGCCGTAGCGGTATAGGTCGACGGCGGCGTCGATGACCGCCCTGGCTCCGTCCGGTGCTTGATCGCACCGTTCGATGAGGACGGGGATACCGCCGATCGTCTGGCCTACTCTGCCATTCTCGGCACGCTCGAAGGCATGACGCAGGAGACGGTCTGTCTTGGAAGCCGCTCGGACTGCCTGTAGTTGCTGTTCGTTGAAGGCCGGGGGCACGGGGATCCGGACGACGCGGCTGTCCTCGAGCAGTGCGCCCGCGTGGGGGTGGGGGGCAAGACTGGTGGTCGTGGCCGGCTGCGCGAGCTGGTGCGCGTAGACGGTCCAGAGTGTCGCCAGCAGTAGGAAGGGCCCTTGCCGTCGCAAAAGCTTGTGTAGTCCTACGGCGACCTGCTTGCAGTTCTGCCCGTCGCGCGGGTCCAGGTAGAGATGAGCGTCGTTCAACCAGACGACGGTCCGCGGGCTGACGGTGTCGAGACCTTCGAGGAGCTCATCAGCGTCGATGGGGTGCCAGAGTCGCCAGTCGGCTGGCAGGTGGGGGAGGGCTTCCCACAGTGCGCGCGTCTTTCCGGTGGAAACCTCACCAATCAGCAGAACGAGGCGGTTTCTGTCGCTCGATGCGTCGGTGACAGCGCTGCGGAGTTGTTCATCGTGCTGGCGGGGGACGTAGGTCGTCAGCTGCGGTTGGGCGTCGTCACTGGGCATTCGCGACAACACCACAGGAGGGCGTACGCCCAGCTCGAACGGGTTGTCCAACTCGGTGATCAGTCTGCCTACAGCTTTCCAACGCCGTTGCGTTTACCGATGTGAGCGGGGCGCAAGCCCCTTCTCCATGATCGCGATCTCGGTGTGGAAGGTGTAGGTCTGGGCGGTGGCGGGGTGTTGGGCGGTGTTCGGGGCGTACTTGCTGTGGCTCTTGAGGCTGCGGGCTTTCAGGCGCTGGCGGCGGTGCGTCGGCAGGAGGTTGTCGAGCAGTGCGCGGCCGATGGTGCCGACCAGCTGGGCAGTGCCGGAGGGAAGGATGCCGGAGGCGGTGGTGACCTGGTCGCGGGCGGCGTTCAGGGCGACGGTGAAGCTGAGCCGGTCCATGTCCAGGCCCGGACGGTGGGTGGCGGCGTCCGCGGCGGTGTGGATCAGGGCCTGGTAGACGGTGAGGATGCCCCAGACCTCCTGGTCCAGGTCGGCGGGGTGTCCGGAGCGCAGGACGCGGCCGTCCAGCAGGGTCGCCTTCACGCTTGCGTAGCAGGTTTCCGCCTGCCACCTTTCGTGGTAGAGCGTCACCAGGCGTCTGGCGGGGTGCAGGGCGGGGTCGGTGAGGCTGGTGATCAGCCGCCACTGTTCCCGGCGCACGGTCCCGTCCGCCAGTTTCACCGTGATCCATGCCTCGATCACGCGGACGGTCAGCAGGCCGTAGCCGTGTCCGGTCCGGTAGGGCGCGGACAGGCGGGTCAGATACGAGCCGTCCGGCAGGCGGTCCTGGACGAGCGGGCGGCGGGTGGCCGAGGAGCGCACCAGGAACTGCGCGCCGGTGGCGTGGATGCCGCGCAGGAAACCGATCGCGTCGAACCCGGCGTCCGCCAGCACCAGCATGTTCGCCTCCAGGCGGTCCAACAGGCGTATGGCATAAGGGAGTTCGCCGTCGCTCTCGGGTCCGAACGCGGCGGCTATGATCGCGCGGGTGCCGGTCTCGACCAGAGTGACCAGACGCATCAGCGGGTAGCCGAACTCGCGCACCGCGCCGCTGCGCTTGGGGAAACGGCCGGTGACCGGGGCGCGGTCGGGCAGCTGCAGGCCGGTGCCGTCGAAGGCGACCGTACGCATCCCGCACCACCACACGCCCGGAGCACTCCTGGCCGCCACGGCCCCGGCCAGCGTCTCGAACAGCACCCGCAGCGGCTCTGCGCCCAGCCGGCGCCGGGCCCGCGAGAGCGAGGAGGCATGCGGGCTGACCAGCGGAAGTCCGACCAGCCCGGCGGTGAGCTTGCCCCACACCGCCCGATAGGAGCAGTCCTCAAACAGAGCGAGCGCGAGGACGAAGTACACCACCACCCTCGCCGGCAGCAGACGCACCCGCCGCTGCAGCGCGCGGGTCTCCTCCAGTACCGCGTCCACCAGCGCGAAGTCCACGATCTGCGTCAACTCGCCCAGATGCCCCGGCGCGAACACGCCCCGGGCAGTCTCGATCGTGCGCGTGATGACAGACTTCTCCAGCAACGGGACTCCTGGTCTTGATGATCACCTTGCTCGACACAAGCTGATCTACCAGGGGTCCCGTTTCCACTGTTCAGGCGGGGGTTGCCACCACCTCAAGATCCCTAACGCAGCGGCGTTGTACAGCTTTCGCAACCGCGCTCTCCGCGCGGGGCTGGGTGGCGCCTTCAATCCAGTCTCGCCAACAGCGTTCACGAGAATGGTTCCAGGGCTCCTCCGCCCACCTGAACAGCGTCTGCACCACGGCTACCACTGCATCACTCTTTGCTGGGCTCGGAGCCACGCCCTTCAACCACTTGCCGACGAGTTGATTGTGGATGGTTCCGCCCATGAACTTGCTGGCCTCGTCGGCGAGCTCCCTCTTCGAGCTCACCTTTGCCTGCCGTTTTCGCTTCTCAACGGCTCGGTCGTGCAGTGATTCGAACTGTTGGTGGAACACGGATGTGCTTGCTGTCACGGATCCCTCGCGGTGGTGCCCGCTGCCCGCTCCGGGCGGTGCGGGCAGGCCTGTGAGCAGGAGGGTACGGGCGTATTGCCCGCTGTGCCCGGTAGTTGGAAACAGCACGGGCGGATCGCAGGAAAGTCGTTCTCGGCAGTCGGCCGCAGGGGCCGGAGGCAGAAGCGAGGAGACCCGTGATGAATGACAAGGACTGTGGGTGCGCTGATCAGGAGAAACGGCCCACTGTCGACAAACACGCCGTCGTGAGCGCCGACGAAGAGGCAGGCGGCACTGAAGCAGTCAGCGCGCAGGATGCTGGTGACCAGGAGCGCGTCATCCGGACCGGCCCCGAGTCTCGAGGGGGGCATGAGAGCCGCGGCCATCCCGTGGTCGAGGGGCTCGTGAAGGGCGTGGCCACGGTGGTCGGCGCCGGTATCGCCCGGTGGCTGCTCGGCCTCTTGTGAGCTCGGATCGGTTCCTGCAGTGAGCCGATGTGCAGATAATGCAGCACGGCCCAAGCGGGTTGTAGTGGAACCCGAGTTCAGACGCGGTCGCGTACCCGTCATCTCCAGGCACAACGTCGTTGCCTTCAGCCGGGCCGAGTTCAAGGTCGGTCCGGTTGAAGGGCGCAGTTCGTTGCCGCAGTTGGGAAGGGACCGCGAAGGTACCGACGGGGCAGTCCTGATAGTCCTCAACCATCAGCTCCGCGAAACGAGCTCAGCCGCCGCCGCGTAGGCGAGCGCTGCTGCCTCCGTCATGCAGGCCGAGCGTGGGTTGCCACGCTCGGCCTTGGCTATCTCGCGGACCGCGGCCTTCACGTAGGTTGCTCTCGTGCGTGGCGTCATCTGGCGACGAGGTCGGCCGCGGCCTCGTACGCGAGCTGCGCGTCCGCGGTGGAGGCAGCCGGACGCGCCGTCGCGCGCTCGACCTTCCTCAGTTCGCGGACCACGGCTTCCACGTAGGTCTCGACGCTGACGAGTTGGGTCGGCGTCTTGCAGCGGGGAAGTACTGCGGCGATCTGGTCCAACCAGAAGGTGACCTCCCCGTCGTCGTCCAGGCCTGCCCGGTGCTCGATCAGACGCTGCGCGACCGGAGCCACCAGCCCGTGGCGGCGCGCAGCGTGTTTCTGCGCGCGACGCTCCTCGGCGGCGCGGAGTGCGGCCTGCCGTTCGACCTCAAGCACAGCTTCCGGTGTGCGACGTACGGGCCGGTCCCCGTGGGAAAGGTCGGTGAGGGCGGCGGCACGTAGACGCGTCGCCTTGTTGTAGGCAGCGCTCGGGGTATTTACGGCGAGCGCCGGCACCAGTTCGGCCCACTCTGCGTTCGCGGCCCGGGCGTCCTCGATGGCCTTCGCCTGGTGAACGTCGGCCTGTTCGCGGAGGTACTCCCACAACTTCACCCGCGTGATCGCGGCCTTGCGGCGCGCCTCCCCGCTCTTCAAAGCTCCAGCGCGGGCCTCAAGGTGCAGCAGAGCCCGAAACAGCTCCTCGTCCGCAGGCATCCGGCCGACCTCCTTGTCCTCGGCCTCTTCGTGTAGCTGGCGCAACTCTCCGATGAGAGCTGCGGTATCGAGACCGCCGACCCGGACGGGTTGCTTGAGTAGCGGCTTTGTGGGGACAGTCGGCTTCCGACTCCGAGCGGGACGTGCCATGCCCTCGATTCTGCCCGCCTGAGGTGATTCACATTCTGTGAATCGAGCCACCTCGAGCTGTGGGCTCGACTCCACAATTGGGGAGTCGAGCCCACAAGCCTGTGGCTGAGCGGCATCTGTCGAATTTGCAGGGCAACTGTCGTAACCGGCGGTGCCCATGCCGAACCTGCTGGTCAGCGGCCTGCCGACCAGATCGGTGGAGAGGGAAGCGACAAGTACTGCGCGAACCTCGCGACAGATGTCGTGCAACGCCCGGTGGAAACCCGCAGGTCGGGGTGTCCACCGCACGACAAGCACCGTGCTCAGCCACAAAGCCCCATTTCTCGGGACCGCCAGCTCAAGTCCCCGCACCTACGGCTGGCGAGAGGATGGCCTGAGCACTCGGGAGATCGCAGCCCTGCTCGGGGTCAACCGAGACACTGTCGGAGAGTGCGTCGCTCGCCTTGGGATCCGTCGGTCTCGATCGCTAAGCGGGCGGACGTTTCATGTTGAATCTGATCGCGACCGCGGCGTCATCGCCGGGCTGCTTCTCGGTGAGGGCAGCATCGTCTTCCGTAGCAACGGAGATCCTGTGGTGCGGATCGTCAACACGGACCGAGACATCATTGGATGGCTCGCCCAGTTCGGAGGGCGGGTTCACTGGGTTAAGCCCCGTAAAGGCTGCCCGAACCCCCTCGGTACGTGGGATATCGCCCGGCAGGTCGACGTCCTGCACTTCCTGCGCGAGATCGGCCCCCTACCGGTGGGGGTGAAGCGCAACAAGGCCGACAAGGCTCTCGACCTGCTCTGCGAGCGACACGGGTTCCGTCACGCCGACACCGTTCCGTCTGTGGGGAACTCACGGACTCTCAGGTCGAGCGGCCAAGTAGCCATGTCAGCACCCTTACTCTCGCCGAAAGTCGATCCCATCTGCTTGACGAATGCGGGCACACCAGCGTCAGAGCACTGCCGGACCACGTGACGAGCCCACTGTGGGTCCATCGTGCGGGCCTTCGGGCCGGATTCGCCGCCGACAATGACCCAGTTGATTCGGGCGACGCGGGTCCACTGGTCTCCGGTGCGCTGCATCCCGTCGACCACGGCCCCTTCGGGAGTGTCCTGGTAGGGGTCAGTGACGTGGTGCCGCTGGGCAAGGTACGGCTCCAGGTCGAGCTGCTGCACCAGCGGTTCGCAGCTCAGGAAACGCACTCGGGCGTTGACCTGCAGGAGGAGGGGGATCCTTTCGTCGGCGCGGCGTTGGTCTTCGACGGAAGTGCCGATCCACACGTGGTCGGGCCACACGCCGCTCCAGGGCGCCATGGCGGCGATGTTCTCGGGGCGCTTGGTCAGCAGTTGCCAGCGCAGCCACGGGGTCTGCTCAATGAGCTGCCAGAGCCGCTTGCGGGCGTCGGTGACCTGGGGGTGGTCTTCGAAGACGTCGGCCATGGAGGCCGTGAACACGCGCACCGGCGTGCCGCTGCGCTGTGCCTCGCGGTTCCAGGCGTGGGGCTTGCGCCAGTAGGCGTCGGAGAGCATCCGGCGCTGGCCGCCGCGGTTGAAGACGTCGTGGCCCCAGCGGCGGGCGGTGGCATCGGCGTAGCAGTTCCTGCAGCCGGGCGAGATTCTCGCGCAGCCCCACCAGGGGTTGAAGGTCTTGTCGGTCCACTCGATTCCGGTGTGGTCACCCACGGGCTTCGTCTCCTGTGTGGCTGGGGGTGGTGGTCGTCTCAGGGGTGGGGGCGTGGTTGAGGTAGGAGGCGTACGCGTTTTCCGCGAATCGCCACGCGGCTGGGGTGTGCCGTTTGGGCCGCCAGGGGGCGGGGGCGACGAGGGTTCCGAGTTCGCCCTTGCCGTGGTCGAGAAGGACGCCGATGCCCCAGTAGTTCGCCTCGGACAGCAGGTAGTCGCGGCGGGGTGGTGTGGGGTTGACGACGGCGCGGGCGCACATCGGGGCGTAGGAGCTGGCCCCGCCGATGCTGGCGCGGGTGCAGGTGGCGTGGACGGTGGCGAGGTCGACGCGGCAGGGCCGGATGGCGTGCCGGGTAACGAGGCCGAGGGTGAGGGTGAGGTCCAGGATGCCGTCGGGTGCGCGGCGTACGTCGTTCTGCTGCCGCTCGGTGAGGCCGTCGACGGGGACGGGGATGCCGGCGGGGAGGGCCATCAGTGTGTCGAGCAGGGCGCGCTGCGAGTCGCGGATGTGCCCGAGCCGGCCTGCTGGCGGCGCGCGTGCTCAGCGTGGTCGATGGTCAGGTGCAGGGTCCCGGCAGGGTAGCCGCATGGCGACGGCACCGGGATCGGGATCGGGCCTGTCACGTGCTGGTCCTCTCGGGAAGGGCGGCCAGCTCCAGCAGCACGGTCGCGTGGCAGTAGTCGGGCTCGCCCTTGGTGGGCAGTGAGCAGGTGCAGGCCAGGTCGCGGCTTTGGAGCCGGGGGAGGCCGGCGAGGACACGGCGTCGGTCGAAGGTCTTGCAGCCGACGGTGTAGGTGTCGGGGCCGTCGCCGTCCAGCCAGGCGCGGTAGCGGGCGCTGGCCTCTTTGCGGGCCGCGGTGGGGAAGTCCAGTTGCTGGGTGGTGCCGTCCGGGCAGATGAGGACGCTGCCTTCGATGCGCCAGGGGTTGCCGTAGCGGCTGCTGCGGTCGACGATCCTCGCGGTTCCGGCGCGCCAGCCCCTGGTGCGCATGCGTCGGATGCGTGTCGGCTTCGCCTGCTGATGGCTGGGCATGGGGTTCCTTACTCCTGGTTCGGCTGCCGCCGCGGGCCGGGTCGGCGGGCGGACCGGGGTTGAGGGGGAGTGAGGCAGCCGGGGCGGCCGGGCTCGGAGGTCTACGGCCGCCCCGGGCCGATCCGGGGGTCAGGTGCGGGCGAGGGCGCGGCGGCCGCGGCGGTGCGGGGCCTGATGCTGGAAGGCCAGTGCGGCTTCGGCCTTCCGCTGCTGGGCGCGGGCACGGGCTTCGACGCGCGGCTGGAGGGGTGCGCATTCCTTGCAGGGCTTTTCGGTGCGTGCCTGATGGACGCCGTAGCCCTCGATCGTGCCGTGTGGTGCGGGGACGTTCTGCTGGACGGCGAGGTGGTAGAGGGTGTCGGGGGTGATCTCGGTGCGCTTCTCGATCTCGTCGGCGGGCATGCCGTCGGCGAGGAGGTCCAGGGCGACGGCCTGGGACACGGTGAGCGCGCTGGAGGGGGTGGGGATCGCCATCGGGGTGGCTCCTGGTGGTCGATGTCATCGGTTGGGCAACTGCGGGGTTCGGGTCCGCTCGTCTCGGTGAGGGCCGGGGAGCGGCCTGGGCCCGCCGTACGAGGCGGGGGCGGGGCGGCCGGGATCGGGTCGGCCGCCCCTGGGTGGATCAGGTGAGGGCGGCGGTCGCGTCCGCGTCGGGCGTCGGCCGGCGGCTCAGGGATTCCAGCTCGGCGTGGCGCTCTTGAAGGCGCTCGATCGTGGTGCCGTCGGTCAAGGCGGTCTTGATCAGGTCGGCCTGGTACTCCATGCCGGCGAAGACCCCCTTGTGGAAGCGGCACTGGTCCTGGGCTTCGGCGCAGGCCTCGCAGTCCTCCCAGGAGGTGGGGTCGTACGGTGCCGTCTCCGGGCCGGGGAGTTCTTTGGGCGCCTGTCGGACAGGGCTGTTCTCGCTGGTGGTGAACAGGTCCTCGCGCCAGGTGTCCGGCAAGTCGCTGAGGTACTCGGCGAGGGCGGCCGCGATGAGCGGGTAATGGCCGAGGAGGGAGGCCCACAGGCGATGGGCCTCGGTGGCCGGGTCGACGTGCGGCGGGAGTTGGTCGGCCTCTCGGGCGTACCGCTGGACGCTTTCGCGGCGCTGCTCCCACGTGCTCGTGTCGATGCCGGCTTCTACCGCGGCGCCGAGGATCTGCATGTCGTGGAGGAATTCCGGTGCGAGCAGTCGCTCGGTGAGCGTCTCGGCTTCGGTGGGATCGCGGCGGGCGAGTGCGGCCACGGCCTGGTCGGTGAGGAAGGCGGTGCGTTGGGTCCAGAAGTCGGCGTTGCAGTAGGCGGTGGAGAGCAGTCATAAGCGGAGCCGCTTGAGGTGGGTGGGACGGTCGGTCACCGGAACACTCCTTTGCTGGGCTGGTGGCTGATGCCGTGGGCTGGGTGGCGTGCGAGGTGAGGGCGGCGGTCGCGGCCGCATCCGTCGACTGAGGTAGTTCTGTCGGCGGTGTCCGCGTGCGCGGTTGCCGCGCACGCGGAGTGGGCGGGATATGGGTCAGTGCGCCCAGCTCGCGGGCACGGGTCCGTGGTCCGGGGTGGGGAGGGCGGTGTCGGCTGGCCTGGATGCCGGGTGGCGCATGACGGTCACCGGGACGGCGCCGGGTTCGTCGGGCGGGGCGTAGATCAGACGCCAGGTGTCCTCCCACTCGCACCCGCAGGGGTGGTCGGGGTGCGGGTGGCGGAGGTACACCGCGTGCGTGTGTACGGCGCGCGGGAGTCGGTCGATGGCCTCGCCGGAATCATCACCCGGGTAGCAGTGGAGGTGTCGCCAGTCGTGAAAGCGCTCCATGTAGGCGGTGGCGGCTTCGATGATGGCGGACCACGCGTGGTGCCCGAGGGCGACAAATGCGACCGGGTACGGGTCGCCGTACGGCCCCTCCAGGCCGCTGATCTGCAGGTCGGCGTGGGTGAGGAATCCGCACTTCTCGGCGTCTTCTCCGGCGGGGGTCCACAGGTGCTCGGTCGGGTAGAGCGTGCCGTCGTCGGCCTCGTTGGTTTCGATCTCGTACAGGGCAGTGGGGGTCACCAAGTCTCCGCAGGGTGTGTGGGCGGGGAGCCAGACGTGTCGCCGGCCTCCCCGCGGACATGGGGCCGGGTGTTCAGCTGATCCGGATCGGCATGAGGAGGTAGCGCAGCGCTTGCTCGTCGCTGCCGTGCCCGCGCAGGACGGCGGGTTTCGTGCTGGTGGTGAAGTTGAAGTCGACGGATTCGGCGGTGAGGGCGTCCAGGCCGTCGAGGAGGAAGGCGGGGTTGAAGGCCACGGTGAGTTCGTCGCCGTCGAGGTTGGTGTCGACGTTGTCCACGGCTTGGGCTTCGTCGCTGGTGCCTGCCTCCAGGACGAGCGTGTTGTCGGCGGCGAAGGTGAGCCGGAGCGGGGATTCCTTGGTGGCGACCAGGGCGACGCGCTGGACGGCGGCCTTGAGTGCGGCGATCTCCACGGTGGCGGTGTGGTGGAACTCGGTGGGGAAGAGGCTCTGGTACTTGGGCAGGTCGCCTTCCAGGGCGCGCAGGGTGGTGGTGCGGTGGTCTGTGCGCAGCGTGAACAGGCCGTTGGATCCGGAGGAGTCCGGGAGGGCGAGGTCGATGGTGGTGTCGTCGGCGGCGGCCTTCACAGCGTCGAGGAACGGCTTTCCGGGCGCGAGCGCGGTGCGGTCGGCGGTGAGGTCGCAGTTCTTCCAGCCGATGGTGCGCACGGCGAACCGGTAGCGGTCGGTGGCGGCCAGCGTGAGGGTGCCGTCTTCCTGGTCGTGGCGGAGCTGGATGCCGGTGAGGACGGGGAGGGTGTCGTCCTTGCCGACCGCGCAGGCGACCTGGGCGACGGCTTCGGCGAGGCCCGGGCCGGGCAGAGTGCCGGAGGTTGCGCCGGCTTCGGGCAGCGCCGGGTATTCCTCCAGGGGCAGGGTGGGCAGGGTGAAGCGGGCGGATCCGGCGCGCAGTACCAGGCGGGGGCCGGTGAGTTCGAGGTCCACGTTGCCGCGGACGCGAGCGACGATGTCGGCCAGCAGCCGTCCGGAGACGACGGCGCGTCCGTCGTCGGCGACGGTGGCGGGGACGACGGTGTCGGCGGAGATGTCGTAGTCGAAGCTGCTGACGCGCAGGGTGCCGTCGCGGGCGTCCAAGAGGAGCCCGGCGAGGACGGGGGCGACCGGCCGGGCGGGGAGGCTGCGGGCGGCGTAGCCGCCGGCGGAGGCGAGGTCGGCGTGGTCCAGGATGAGCTTCACGGAACGGTTCCTGTCTGTGGTGTTGATGGTGGTCCGTGGGGGGGGCGGTCGCGTGCGGGCGACCGGCCGGGGGTTAGTGGGAGAGGCGGAGGAGTTCTTCGATCCGCTGGACTTCGTCGCCGCGGCTGCCGTGGACGGTGGCGTGGCGGACGACGGTGGGTTCGGCCGGGGCGGTCACCGGGACTCCGCGGCCTCAAGGCGTGCGGTGAGGTGCGGGTTGGCGGCGGTGATGTCGTCCAGGAGGGTGCGGCTGGGCTTCCACAGGCGCTGCGATCCGGTGGCGTGGACCGGCTCGGCGAGAGGCTGGACGTGGGCGAGCTTCCAGTGGAAGCAGCCGTGTTCGGACCAGCGGGTGCATGCGCCGTCGTCGGCGTGGACGCCGGCGAGGTCGGCGACGGCGACGACGTGCCCCTGGACCGGCTGGTAGTCGTCAGGCAGAGCGTCGCGTACGGCGGGCAGGGCCAGGGCCTGCTTGTCGATGGTTTGGCCGCCGTGGATGAGGAGGGTTCCGCGCCAGCCGGTGCTCCACACCCGGTTCTCGATGCGTTTGGCGATCTCCTCGTCGGTGAGGGCGATCAGGTCCGACCAGGGCGGCTGGATCGTCAGGGCGCGGATCTTGGTGGGGTTCGGCTCGGCGGGGGCGGCCTGGTGGGGGGAGCTGATGGCCTGCCCGAGCGCCTCGAAGTTGAGGCGCCGCTGCTCGGGTGTGATCGGTGCCGGTCGTTGGGGGGCGGTGAAGAGGGCGCCGGTGGGGACGGCTTCGTGGCGGGCCCGGGCGTACAGCGCAGCGTCGTGGGCGTCCGCGAGCGTGACGGTCACCGGGATTCCTCCTGCTGTCCGGGCTCCGTCTTGAAGACGGGGGTGCGGCCGACGGCGATCAGCAGCAGCTGGAGGGCGGCGCCGGGGTGGCTGTGCTCCTGGGTGGCGGGCAGCCCGCACCAGAAGCAGTCGGCTTCCGCGCCGGCCCAGCTGGTGGAGCAGCGGGAGCAGTTGAAGCTGGGGCCGCGGCGGGGTGTGGGGCGGCGGCGGTTGAGGCCGATGGCGCGCATGCGGGCGGCGGCGGCCGGGTTGGGGGAGTGGGCGGTGGCGTGCTGGGACGGCATGATGAGGGTGCTCCTCTCGCCTGAGGGCGGGGTGGTGTGGCCCGGGACGGCCAGCTGGTTTCTCAGGCCGAAGGCGGCCGTCCCGGGGTGGATTCAGGTGGGTGTCCTGGGCTCGGACTCGAAGTGGAGGGTGTGGGCCAGGACGATCGGGTTGAGGGCGAGGACGTCGTCGTAGCGGGGGTCGATCGCTGCGCCGTGGCGGGCGGCCTGCTCGGTCGGGGTGTCGGCGATCTTGCGGGCGGCGGCGCGGGCGGTGACCGCGTCGGTGGCGTCTTTGATGACGTAGCTGTGGCGGGTGCCGGCCTCATCCAGCAGGCGGAAGGTCACCAGCCACGGGTCGGAGTACATCGCTGTCGTCCGTGCACGGGGCGGTGGCGAGCGGGCCTAGAGGGGCGGCTCGACGCTGCTGTGGGCGGGGTCGGCGTAGCTGCTGGCGCGGATCCGCAGCCGGTAGTCGCAGTCGACGGGGGCGCCGGGGTCGGTGTCGAGTTCGTCCAGCAGGACGATCAGGTGGTCCTCGTCGGCCAGTTCCACGCTGAGGTAGGTGCCGCAGGAGCAGGGGGCGATGAGGGTGAGGACGTGGGCCAGGCCGCCGTCCTCGTCGGCGCCTTCGTCGCGGCGGGTGTAGTGGAGCCACCAGCCGCGCTGTCCGTCGGCGGAGCCGAGGTAGGTGACGGCGGAGGCCATCAACTGCCGTTCCGGGACGGGCGGGTGGCCGGTCCAGGACATGGGCTGCACCACGGTGTCGAGGGTGTCGGGCATGGTGCCGGTGAGGACGGCGTCGGCGTTCAGGACGGCCTGGAAGGCGGCCTCTTCGTCGCGCTGCTGCTCGCGCTGGGACAGGTCGAAGGCCTGTACCCGCTGGTGCAGGGCGACGATCGGCTCAGGGCCGGTGTCGTCGTGAGGACGGTCGTCCTTGGAGGCGGGGGCGAATTGAAGAACGGTCATGAGGGTGGTCCTCCTTTCGGGGGTTCCTGCGGGGCCGGTCGGTCTGTCCGGTCCTCCGCACCGCCCCAACCCGCAGGCGGGGTTGGGGCGGCACGGGCGGCCGTCAGCTCAGGCGGCGGCGTTGTCCATGCGGAGTTCGGCGAGCGCGATTCCGTAGGTGGCGCAGGAGCCGGAGCAGTAGTCGCGGGCGGGCTCGGTCGATCCGGCCACGTGGACGCGGACCCAGCCGCGCTGCTTGGCGAAGCGGCCGACGGCTTCTTGGCCGCAGCCGTCGGTGGTGCAGGCCTCCCGTACGGCGGTGTTCGCCTCCGGGCGGGAGGTGCCGGCGGCGAACTGCCCGCCGTTCCACTTGTGCTGTCCGGTGGCCCGGGGCGAGCGACCGGACTGCCGCGCCTCGGACTTCGCTTGTTCGTCGTCCCGCTTGGCCTGCAGGCAGCCGCATGCTTCGGTCGCGGGGACCTTCCTGCGGGTGTGCTGGCGGTGGCCGCGCAGGGTCCCGTGCTCGATGCCTTCTTCGTTACCGATCAGGCTCACGGTGCGGTTCCTTCCTGGGTGTTGGGGTTCGGGCTGGTCGGCTGCTGCAGGTCCATGAGGGCCAGGAACTCCCGGCCGAGTTCGGCATCGGCGAGGATCACGCGCAGGATCGAGGCGAAGCCGTCACGTTCGATCTGGTTGAGGCGGTCGAACACCGCGTGGGCGTCGCGGTGGACGCCGACGGCCTTCAGGTAGTCGGCCTCGGTGGTGACGGTGCGTTTGGCGCCGCACCGGCCGCAGCTAAAGGTCGCCTGGTCCCATCCCTGCTCTGTCGTGGGGGAAGGCGCACTCACTGGTCGCCTCCGTCCTGCGAGGCGACGGGGGAGGGGAGTTGGGCGAGCAGCAGGCGGAGGGTCTGTGCCATCACCACGGCGGGTTCGGTGAGGTTGCCGCAGGACAGCCAGTGGGCGAGGTCGCGGTGCCCGGTGATGTCCGCGGTGTAGATCGCGGTCGGCGTGCGTCCGTCGCCGCCGTCGATCCACGCCTGCAGGGTGATGCGGCAGGTCTCGGGGTCGGGGTCGGCGCCGACCGACCGGCGTGTGCCGGCGTTGGCGAGGATCGCGGCCGGAGCGCCGGGGCCCATGGTCGGCTCCCAGGTCTCCCCGAGCCCGGCGCGCAGTGCGTCGCCGAGCCGTTCGACCGGGTCCCCGTTCGGTTCGATGAGGGGTGCGTTCACGACCGGGTCGCCTCCGCGTACGGCGTGGGCAGCTGGTCGTGGTCCTGGGTGTCGTCGCTGTCCGGGTCGGCTCCTGCCTCCCAGTCGGCCACCTCGTGGTCGATCTCGCTCTCGTAGCCGCAGCCCTGACAGATCAGGCCGTCGCCGATCTCGTGCTGGCCCTGGTAGGCGCGCAGCAGGTCGGTGGCGCTGTAGGCGGGCAGCCAGGCCGGGCCGCACTTCTCGTCGTCGTCACGGCCGGCCTCGGTGGGGCAGGGCACCAGGACGTCGAAGCCGTAGTTGCCTTCGCCGTCCGCGTCGCGGCGGAAGGCCAGGGTGCGGTAGTCGCCGGCGACTTCGAGAACGACGACGCGGTCCTCGCCGGTGACGAGTTCGGAGTGGTCCTTCCAGGTCGCCAGGCGGGCGATCTCGGGGCCGAAGAAGCGGCGCAGGAGGACTTCGTCGCCCAGGCCGTCGCTGCCGTCCAGGCCCAGCTCGCGGCGTCGGGTGTCGCTGGCCCGCTGCAGCAGCGCGCCGAGCCGGCCCAGCCGCTGGATGGCGGGGGTGAACTCGGCGTAGTCGAAGCCTTCGTGGCGCAGGTGGGCGGGGGAGGCGGCGGCCATGGCCTGGTGTTGGGCGCGGACGGTGTCCTCGGGGACGTGGCGGTCGCCGGTGCGGGTGGCGTTGCGGGCCAGGCACACCTCCAGGGGTGTGGGCACGATCAGTGCGACGGTGGGGATGCCGTAGCGGCGGGCCGTGTTCAGGAGGGTGGCCCGGTCCTCGGGGTTGGTGGAGGTGGCGTCGATGACGGAGGTCAGCCCGCGGCGCAGGCGGGCCTCGAGGACGCGGAGTAGGGCGAAGACGGCGTCGCCGGTGGCGGACTGGTCGCCGGGCGAATCGGAAACCAGGGCCCTGTAGTGGTCGAGGCTGAGGACCTGGGTGGGTTCCCAGGTGCTGGCCAGGGTGGACTTGCCCGAGCCGGCCGGGCCGATGAGGACGATGACGGCCGGGTCAGGGAAGTCGGTGTCGAGGAGTGGTGTCACGGTGGGGCTCCCTGCGGGACGGAGGGCTGTGGAGGGGCTCACTTGGAGGCCGCGATGAGAGCGGCGGCGGTCTCCATGGCGTGGTGGAACGCCTGGTCGAGGGCGTAGGCGCCGCCCAGCGGACCGCCCAGGGTGTAGAAGTTGCCCTTGCCCGTGGCGTCCGCGATGGCCTTGAGGTGGATACGCCGGTCGGCCCACCAGTGGGTGCCGGCGGACAGGGCGAGCGCGGCGGCGACCCGGCCGGGCTTCAGGCGCAGGCCCAGCACGCGGGATCCGGCGTACAGGACGGCGGCCTGGGTCGCGGTGTAGGTGGCGACGTGCGCGGTGCACGCGATGCGTCCGGCCCGGCCGGTCTGTCCTTCGTTTTGGTCGTGCTGGCCTTTGGTGACGGCCTGGTGGTCGGACTGGATCCAGTGGTCGCCGAGGTCCGCGGCCATACGCAGCAGGGCGTAGGCGGCGGCGAAACGGGTGGCTTGGGTGCTGTTCTCGGTCATGCTGGAGGTGCTCCTCTTCTCCGGTGTGGGCTGCGGGAGTTGCCAGGGGGCGGCCGCGGGCGTTCTTGGTCGGATGCGGCGGCCGCCCCCGGGCAGTTACTTCGTGGTGGGGGCGTGCGGGTCCGGGACGCTGGCGCAGTCCTCGTCGTGCTGGTGCGCGACGCGGCCGCCGGTGCGGCGCAGGTCGGCGAGGATCTCCATCAGGTCCTCCTCGCCCTCCAGCTGGAAGTCGACGTAGCCACGGCCGCAGGCGCAGGGCACGATCAGCGTGAGGACGTCGCGGGCGCCGTCGGCCTCGCTGATGTGGAGGGTGTGGTGCAGCCACAGGCCGCCCTCCAGCCAGGCGATGGCGCTGGCCTCCAGCCGGTTGTCTTTCACCGAGGTCTGGCCGGCCCAGTCCATGTCCTCCAGGACCTGGCCGATGGTGGAGCCGTAGGCGTTGTAGACGTGGTGGGCGGCGGCAGTCTGGGCGTCGTCGCGCTGCTCGGCGTCGGTGTAGTCGTCGCCGACCATCGCGAACAGGCGGGCCAGCGGGGAGTCGTCGTCCAGCGCGGCGGTGACGGGCGATTCGAGAATGTCGGTCACAGGGTCTCCTTGGTGCGTTTCGGGGATCGGGCCCATCTGCCCGGTCCTCCGCACCGCCCCAGCCCAGTGGGCGGGGTTGGGGCAGCACGGAGGTGGGGCAGCGTCAGGCCGCCGTCTGAATTGCGTCGCCATCGGCGAGTTGCTGGAGGAGCTCCTGGAGCTGGAGGAGGGACGTGAGCACGATCGGCTCGTCGGAGTCCGGGGCCACGAACCGGAACGCGGTCTCGGGGACAGGGCCGGGCTGGTAGAGGACGTACGCGTCGAAGGCGAGTTCGTAGCGGGCGGTGCCGTCCTTCTCGCCCTCCCACTCGACGGCGGAGCCCAGCAGTTCGCTGCCGCGGTCGAGGGTCCAGGAGTCGGTTGCTGCCCGCTGCGCGGCGTCCGCGCAGATGGCGTCGGCAAGACGGTCGAAGACGTCCGCCGGGCTGAGCGGGGTGGGGGCTTCGTCCTCGTGGTGGGTGGCGGCGGCGCTGGTCACGGCGTGTCCGGCGCCTGCGGCGAGGCCGCCGATTCCGGCGGCGGCCGCACGCCAGGTGGTGTCGGCGCCGACGGTGGCGGCGTAGGTGATCCAGCCGCCGGCAGCAGCAGCGGTCAGGGTGAAGAGCACGCTGAAGCTGTTGGCTAAGAACGTCACGACCTTGGTGCGGCGGCGTGTGGTCTGGCTGCGTGCGGTGGGGGCCATGGAGTGGTCCTTCGGGTGTCGGGTGAGGTGAACACCTCGTGGTGGAGCCGGAGTTGGTGGCGGCTGTCGGGATGGTTCTGCGGTCTGGGGGGCGCCGTGCCGGTGGCGGGTTGAGGGTGTGGAAGCCTCAGGTGTCCTTCGGGCAGCTCACCCCGTGCCCCCGACCAGGCCGGCGTCCACCAGCCCCGACCATGGGTCACGATCAGGCAACGCGTTGGCTGGTCGGGGCTGTGGTCGGGGCTGTGGTCGGGGCTGTGGTCGGGCCGACCACGCGGTGGAGAGGGCCGCGTCGGTGTCCGAGGCGACCGTGGTCTCAGGCCGCCGTCGTGGCGGGGCTCGGGTGGGCGTCCGTCGGCGATGCGTCCCCGCTCGTCTCCTGCACTTCGGGGGCGGTGGGGTCGGACGCGAGACGGAGCCTGCGCTGGTTGAGGCGCTCGTTGATGACGTCGACGGCCTCGGTGTGCGTGACGTCGACGATGCCTTGAGCGGCCGCCCGCCGCTGGATGACGTCGCTGGTGATGCTCGCGCACGTCAGGTCGTCCTCGGACTGTTCAGCGAGAGCCCGGTCGACGATGCGGGCAAGCTGCTCGGCACGCTCATCGGCCGGGATGGGCATGGTGTGGCGGGAGTCGAGCAGCTGCAGGAGGTGGGCCGGTCCGGTCAGGACGGTGGTGCCGTCGCCGGTCTCCAGCGTGTACTGCTCGGTCCAGCCCGCCGACAGCGTGGTGCCGAGATCGCTGTGGTCGGGCTGGTATCGCAGGTACTGGCCGGGGGCCAGGTAGTAGGTGGCGGTGCCGTCCTCGTAGCCGTGCCAGAGGGCGTCGTGCCGGGCGGGGTTACGCAAGTCGCTCCAGTACCAGCGGGACTTGGCCTTGCGCGCGGCGTCGGTGGCGGCCTGCGCCGCGATTCGGGGCCGGGCCTGGTCGTAGCTTGCGGCCGGGGCTTCGGGCACGGTGCCGTTCAAGGTGCTGCGCCAGGTTCCGGTGGCGGTGTTCAGCACGCTATCGGTGACGATCGCAGCCGCCAGGCCGGCGGCCACGCCGACGGCGAGGCGGCTTGCGGGGCCGTGCCGGTCGGTGGTGCGAGCGTGTGCGATGCGCCCGACCGTGGCGCCGACGACCACGCCGCCGATCACGCCCATGCCGTCGAGCAGGTTCGCGCCGAAGGTGCGCGCAGTGGAGGAGGAGATATTCACGAACACTCCTTGCGGGGTAGGGGGCCGGGGTTTGTCCGGTCCTCCGCACCGCCCCACCCGTGGTGCCGGGTGGGGCGGCACAGGGGGCCGTCAGACGGCGGCCAGCTGGCGGGCTTCGAGGCCGGCCCCGCCCAGGAGCGCACGGAGCCCTTTCTCGTAGTCGCAGCGGCGGAGGCGGTCGTAGAGCAGCTCTGCGGCGGTCGTGCACTCGCCACGGCGGCTGATCGCGACGACGGCGTCCTCGGTGACACCGGCGGCGGTCGCGACCTGCTCGGCGGCAGCCCGGGCGAGCTGCAGCGCCACCTCCTTTGCCGCCTCCCGCCGGGAGTAGCACGCCCGCCAGAACACCCAGTTGCTCATGGCCCGGGTGTCGTCGACCCGTGCGGTCCAGGCGTCGTAGCGCTGGCGCGTGCCGTCCGGGTCGGTCTGCCACTCTTCGGCCCACTGCCGGGCCAAGTCGGGGAGCTGGCGGTCGATGAGGTCCAGGACCCGCTGGCCGCGGTGGCCGAAAGCCCTCCAGATCTCGGTCTCCTCTACGACGCGCATCTGGTGGCACAGAACCCAGTACGGGTGGTACTTGGTGTCCCAGTTGCCCGTCTCCCCGAGCGGTTCGACGATCCAAAGCCGGACCGGCCACTGGACGGGCCACTCACCGCGGCGGTCCAAGACCTCGCCGACGCCGCGCTGGCTGTAGGTGCGGAAGTAGGAGAAGGGTCCTTCGTCGTACCAGGGGCGTCCGGGGGTGGGATGGTCGACGGCTTGGCCGACATGCTCGGCGAGGTTGATGGTCGTGAAGGATGCGGTGGAGCCGCTGGTGGGCGGGACGGTGCCGTCGGGCATGCTCACCATGTAGTGGGTCGGCGCCTTGGTCACGAGTGGCCTCCGAGAGGGTGTCTGCGGTGTGGAGCCGGACTGTCCGGTCCTCCGGAACGCCCCACCCCTGCGGGCGGGTTGGGGCGGCACGGGGAGCCGTCAGGCTGCGGCGCGGTCGACGACGGGCTGGTGCAGGTCGCGGTGGTGGAGGTCGACCTGATGGCCGCGGCGGCGCAGGCGCCGGGCCAGCAGGTAGGCCGTGACGCCGGCGCGGTGCCTGCCTCCCGCGCAGCCGACAGCGATGTGCAGCGGATGCTGTCCGGCGGCGGGGCCGCGGGCATAGGCCTGGGCCTGGGCGACGGTGGCGGCGAGCAGCGGCTCGATGCCCGGGGTGCGCTTCACGGCCCGGATGACCTTGCGGTGGCGGGCGGTCAGGGTGCGCAGGCGCGGGTCGAAGTGCGGGTCGCGGAAGTGCTGGCGCAGGTCGAGCACGATGTGCGCGTCGGCGGGCCGGGGACCGTGCAAGTGCCCGAACGAGGTGATGCGGATGTCCATGGGAGTGGCCTCCGGGCTCAGAACGGGCTGGTGGCCCAGGGGTCGTCGGGGTCGCTGCCGGACGGGCGGGCGACTGCGGGGGACGGCTGTTCGCCCTCGTCGTTGTCCTCGTCGCCGTAGCCGTCGGCGGCCTCACAGCCCAGGGAGCAGTACGACCCGGCGTGGAAGAAGGGGGCGCCGCACAGAGCGCATTCCTTCTCCTCGCCGTCGCAGTTCTTCGACCAGTCGGTGATCACGCTGGGGTCGATGCAGGCCTGGCAACGCCCGTCGGTCTGGCCGGACGCCGGAACAGCCGTCGTTGCAGACCTGCCAGCTGATCGCGGTGCAGCCGCACTCCCGGCACAGGATCGCGGGGGCGGGTGCGGGAACGGCCGGTCCGGTCGCGGCGGCGAGCGTGGCCCACAGGAGGGTGCTGGGGCCGGGCAACGGGTCGACGAGGGTGATCTGCGTGGCGGGCATGAGCGCGTGAACGGCGGGGAGCTTGGGCCACATCGCCTGCAGGTCCGCCCGGCCGAGCGCCTGGCCGAAGACGACGTCGTCGCCGTCGCCGGTGGTGACGGTGATCCCGGTGCCGGGCCCGTCGTGCTCGAAGTCGAGCCAGTCGTTGAGGACGATCTCAAGTCCGGCCTCTTCGGCGGCATGGACGAGGCGGCGGACAAGGGCCGCTTCGGAGACGAAGCCCTGTACCGCGGCGTGCTGCTGCACCGCGCCGTTGGTGAGGCCGGCCTGCGCGGCCGGGATGAGGAATCCGGCGCGGTTGGCGGCCGCGAGGACGGTGATGTGGCCGGTGAGGGTGGGGTGCGGGCGGTGGTTGGCGCGGTGCCCGGGAAGGCTGCGTACGGTGCCTTCCCACCAGTCGGCGGTGGTCTGGCCGAGGGCGCCCAGGGTGTGGGCGGCCCGCCAGCGGGCGCGGTCGGCGCGGCTCATCCATAAGCGCCTCATGTGGTCCTCCAAGCGGTGGTGAATCGGTGGGTGACCCGGCCCGGTCGTGGTCGCGGGCACGCCCGGGCCGGGCGGTGTGGGCCGAGCGGCCACCGCCGGTCCCGGCGCACCACGGGTGTGGTGGTCGGGGCCGACGGAAGCCGTCCGGTCAGCTCTTGCGGACGTCGCCGTTGCGGGTCTTGGTGGACACGGCGAGGTCGCTGCGGCCGGATACGCCGCGCAGGCGGATGTCGCCGTTGTAAGTGCGCGCCTCAATGCGGCCGTTGGCGGTGCGGGAGGCGGTCAGGCGGATGTCGCCGTTGTAGGTGACGAGCTTCGCTTCGCCGCCGGAGTAGCTGTCGATCTCGTTGTTGCCGTTGTAGGTCTCCAGGTCGGCCCACTCCTGGACGGCGTCGATGACGTTGTCGCCGTTGTAGCCGCGGACCTTGACCCGGCCGAGGACGCCGGCGTTCAGGTTGCCGTTCTGGGTCTTGAAGTCGAGGGCGGCGAGGGCGCCGCGGACGGTCAGCGGCGCGTTGTAGGAGTCCATCTGCACGCCGGATCCGGGCGGGAGGATGACGTCGACCTCGACGGGGTTGTGCCCGCCACCGCTGATGCCGCCGATGGTCATGTTGCCGTTGCCGTCGATGGTCACGCCGGTCCCCGTGGTGCCCGGGCCGACGTAGGAGACGTTCTGGTAGACCGTGCCGCCCCTCACGTGCGTGTTGTTGATGACGGTGGCCTTCACCTTCGGGACGACGACGGTCAGGACGTCGCCGTTCAGGCTGATGGAGGCGTTGCGGGCGGCGTCGGCTGACGGGCCGCTGGTGTCCTTGGTGCGTACGGTGGCGCTGGCGACGGTGGCGGCCGGGTCGACGGTGACGGTGACGACGCCGTCCGGGCACGTGATGTCGGCGAGGTACGGCCGCCCGGTGGGCGCCTCCTGCTCCTGGCCGGCGCCGGGCTTGGTGGTGTTGATGCTGGCCTCGCCCACCAGGTGGGCGACGACCTCGGATGCCTCGGCGGCGGGCAGCGTGTGCACGCGGACCAGTTCGGTGGCGGGATCCCGGCCGGTGGTGAGGGCACGCTCGTAGGTGGCGCGGTACTCCGGCAGGAGCTTGCCGAACGAGGCCTGGACGAACTCCGTCGCCCAGGACTCGCCCTGCTGCAGCGCTTGCCGGGTGACCCGCTCGAACTCCTGCTGCGCCTCGGCCTCCGGCCTGGACTCCGAGATGGTCAGGTACAGGAAAGCGAGCATGCCGGCGGTGGACTCGCTGACGCCGAACTCGGTCATGAAGTGACCGGCGGCCTTGTCACGGGTTTCATCGGTGAACACAGGGATCCCCCCAGGTGGTGGTCAGAATTGGGTGTGGCTGTTCAGCGGGATCCGGTCAGGTACTGGCTGGCGACGGCGCGGACCTGGGACCCGGACAGGCGTGCGTGGGTGTAGAGGAGGCGGGCGACGTGCCGGACGGCCAGCCACATCTCCTCGAGGAACTCGTCGGTGCCGGCGTGCGTGGCAGCAAGGTCGACGGGGGTCACACCGTCGGTCCGGCACTGCTGGCGCTCGGTGTCGGTGTAGGCCACCCGCCAGCGCGGGTCGAAACCGCTGATGTTGTCGCGGTCGGCAAGGGAGCAAACCTCGCTGACCCAGTCGCGGTCCGCCGTCCACAGGCCTTCCTCGCGCAGCCACCGGTCAGAGGCACGCTCGCCAGAGGCAGCCCAGATGGCCAGGTCGTAGAAGTCGGTGCCAGTGAAGTAGGTGATGTCCGCCTGGCGCCCCGGAGCAGGGTGCGGCCCTGCCACTCGGGGTGCTGCACGTACACGTGGTTGAGCCGGATCGGCGGCCGCCCCCCGGTGACGTAGGCGTAGTGGACCGCGGCGGTGACGGCATGCCCGGCCTCATGGACGGCGGTCCACATCCGCACGTCGCGTTGCGGTAGTCCGAGCAGCGGCAGCACCGGGGAACCGGCCTCGCCGGTCCACGCCGCCGGGGCAGGATTCCTTGTCCAGGCGTTGCCCAGCTCGCAGAAGTGCTTCCACAGCAAGAGGGTCTGGGCGGGCGCAGTCATCGTCATCACCGGGCCGTCAGGCGATGCCACAGCGGCACTTCGGACCGTGGTTCTCCGCCAGATCGTGCAGGTCCTTCGCGGTCAGGTCGCCGAGACCGTGCCCCTTAAAGGTCATCCCGCCGAGGTTGCCCTTAGGCAGCTTGTCGGTGGCGAACTGCCACCCCCCGTCGAGGATCAGCGTGCCGCCCCGCTTGCGCAGGGTTCCCGCCCGCGTCACCTGCTTACGCCTGTTCTCCGTCTCCACCCGTGCCGCCTCCTGCTGCTGCTCCTGGCGGTGGCGCCTGTTGCGGGAGTCCGTGCTGTGGCGCGTGGCCTCTTCGGTGCGCTGGTAGGTACCGGATGCGAAGTACTCCTGCTCGGGGGTGAGCATCTGCGAGAACTTCTTGCTGGGTCCGAACAGGCCCATCGCTGTCTCCTTGATCGCAGTCGAAGTAGTCATGCGGCTTTTGGCGAGGCCGTGAGGTTGATGTAGGAGCTCGGGTCGGCGGGGGTGCCGTCGTGGCACTCCAGGCAGATCCCGAGCGAGACACGCAGGCAGCCGTAGAAGCGGCGGCCGCAGTCGGGGCAGGTCTGGCGGGCGGCCATGGCCTTGTCGAGCGCGTGCTCCTTGGCGAGGGTCATCGGCCGGACTGGCTTCGCCTGGGCGTTCTCGTACAGGTAGCCGTTCTTCGGGCCGAGGGTCTCCACCTCGGCCACCACCTCCTGGCCGCCGGGCCGCAGTCCCATGTCCCTCAGCTGCCGCTTGGTGGCAAGGCCTTCGGGGGCCTGGTTGCGCTTGTAGACGGGGATGGTGGTCTGCGGCTTGGTGGGGGCGTACGGGTCGACGTCGACCAGGTCGTCGTTCGTGTGCGGGTCGAAGTCGTCTGCACGCACGGGTGTCCCCCTCCAGCTGAGTTGGTGCTCTCGGGCGGTGCACAACCACCATGCTGTAAACAGGTTTCTTCTGTCAATGGGTTGCAGTTCGAAAGGCGTTGACAGTTCAGGCCAGTGGCTTGATCATCGAAGGCATGACGAACACAGCCCCCAGCCCGCACGTCGGCGTCACGGAGATCGGCGAGATGCTGAACGTGAGCCGCCAGCGGGCCAACAAACTCGTGGCCAGGGCCGACTTCCCGGCCCCCGTCGCGCAGACCAAAGCCGGCCGCGTCTGGGAACGGGCGGCCGTGGAGAAGTGGGAGAAGGGGTGGGACCGCACGAACGTCGGCGGCCGGCCACCGCAGAAGGCCCCCCAGGAATAGCAACAGGCCCCGTGGCTTCCCGAGGAGAAGCAGGGCGTACGCGTAGGCGGCTGTGCCGCACAGACTGTGGCTCCGTGCCGCGCACTTTCGCCTCCAGCGCGACGGCGCCCTGCGCCGGTCCATACGCCGTCACCGCCCCCAGCCATCGGGCAACGGCCTCGCGTTCAGATGTCCTTTCAGCAGGAGGCATTCCAAACTCCCAGGTCAGAAGTGATGTCGCTTGACCTGAGAAAACCCGGCGGCCCCGACCCGACCACCGACCATGAGGGCCCGACCAGCATCACGATGAGGACACAAGGGCCGTGGTCGGGTTCGTGGTCGGCCCAACCACGCCTGCACGCGTTCCCGTCGGGCCTGGGCCAGTTGGACAGGATGTGGGGAAGGTGCCCGCAGCGAGGGCCGGTCCTGCTCGTCTCGCTGGTGTTCAACGCCGGGTCCCCGTCGCTTCGTCTCTGGCCGTTCTCCGCCCGGTCCACGCGCGGGGCGCGGGCCGGACAGGCAGCGGTCAGGGTCAGTTCAGCGACGGCGGCTGCTGTGTCGGGTTCGGGTCGTACGGCTTGTACGGGGAGAGCTGAGGCGGCAGGTGGATCTCGGCGTGAACCTCGGGGGCCGGGACGTCGACGTTGACGTCGACGAACACAGGCCGGGTGAAGCTGATGCCGCGTAGGGCGAGGACGGACAGGGCCGTCCAGGCGAGCAAAGCGATGCCGGCGGCGACCTGGCGGCCCGGCTCGGGGGTGCCGATCCACACCATGGTCACGGTGGCCGCGCCCCATGCGGTCCAGGTGAGGCGGGCCGGGGTGATGCGGAGGTAGCCGAGGAGGAACGCGACCACGCCGACGACCTGCCAGGTGCTGTACGCGGTGGCGGCGGTGATGGGCAGCGCCCGGGTGTGCGTCGTGAGGTAGGCGCGGATCGGCTGGTCGATGGTGGCGAGCAAGCCGGTGTGGTCGCCGCCCGTCGGGGTGGACCAGGGGAGGGCGCGCGCCGCGTCGATCACAGTGGTCCCGAAGCCGTACAGCAGGACGCATCCGGCGATGACGATGACGGTCTTGATCCATCCGGCCGTGAGCCGCCAGCCGTAGGTGGGCGCCATCCGAATGTCGTGGAGACGGCGGCCGAGCCAGCCGTGTTCGCCGCCGAACCGTTTCCACCAGGTGTAGGCCCGGGCCTGGGCGGTGGGCTCCTGCTCGCGGTCGGCGTGGGTGTCGGGGAATGGGGTGACGGTCATATCGTGTCGCCTCTCGGGTCTGCGGGACGGGCTCGGGTGTTTGCTGGAGGCCGGCCGGCCTGTCCGGTCCCCGGGGCCGCCGCACGGGGCGGGGCGCCGCCGGAGACCGGGCGAGTGGGCCGGATCAGGCGGTCTTCGGGTCGCCGTCGGCCTCCAGCGCCTCCAGGGCGGGGAGGGTCGGTACGGCGTTCAGGGGCCAGCAGGGGCCGGCGCACTGGGTGCGGTCGGGCAGCTGGTGGGGGTGGAGGATCGGGGCGCCACTGGCAGCGTGCATGCCGCGGTAGCGCCACACGATCCCGGGGTGGCGGCGGATGTCACCGGCGGGCACGTAGTCCGCGTCCAGGTCGAAGGTGCGGCCGCTGACCGGGTCACTCCACTTGCTGAGCCCTTCCGTGACCTGACTGATCAGGCCGCTTCCGGGGTCGGTGTAGCGGGTGACGAGGGCGTCCAGCTGCGCGCGGATCCGTTTGGCGTTGGCGATGATCCAGTCACCCACCAGGTGCTCCTGGCCGCGGGGCGCATAGTACGCGGTGCTGTCGTGAGGGTCGGCTTCGAGCGCCTGGTCCAGGTGGGCCATGGCCGCGACCATCTCGGTGACGACGGGGGCTTCGACGCGGACGACCCTGGCGGCGTGCTGGCAGTACCGGATCTCGGCGGGGGCGGGGACGGTGGTCAAAGAGGACTCCTTACGGGCGGATTGAGGGGGTGGGACCGGGCGGGTGGTCCGGATCACGGTGTGGACGGGGTGGAGCTGACGGCCGGTGTGGTGTGCGCGGGCGGCGTGTTGGTGGCGGCCGGGGCGTCGGCGTGCTGGCCGATCAGGAAGCCGATGACGAGTCCGGCGATGGCGAGGACCTTGTGGCGATGGGCCAGCCACCGGCCGGGCTGGGCGGGAGCGGCCGGCTGCAGGGTGAAAACGGGGCCGGACTGCTGCTTGGGCATGAGGAATCGCTCCTTGGCGAGGAAGGAAGTGGGGAAGGGGGTGCGGGCAGGCCGGTCGGCCTGGCCGGCCCTCGGGAACGCCCGTTTGGGCTGGCCGAGAACCAGGCAGGTCGGCAGGACGAACTCGGCGGCCGCTACTGCTTGTTGCGGTTGCGGTCGCCCCACTGGATGTTCACGTCGCCGCCGCGGCCGACGATCCGATTGCCGCCGGTGTCGATCTGCGGGGCGAAGATGACCGTCTGTCCGCTGTCCGTACCGGAGCCGGTGTCACCGCCGACGTGGGCGGCGGCCTTGGCGTACAGGGAGCGGACGACGGCCGCAGCGCCGAACAGGATGACGGCGAGGACCAGGGCCACCTTCCACAGCATGTCGAGCACGTCCACGAGGCCTCCCAGGGCCGGTGCGGCGATACGGAGCGCGATCGCGCCTCCGAGGGCGAGCGCGGTGAGGCTTCCGGCGACCATGCCGATCGCCTTGGCCCAGCCCGGCATCGGATCGTGCGGCGGGCCTGCGGGGACCGGGTCCAGGCTGTGTTCCACGGGGCGGCCCCACGCTATGCGACCGTCGGGGAGCTGCACCTGGATGGCGCCGGGAACGGGCACCTGGTACAGCGTCAGAGCTGGGGCGGCCGCCTGCTGGACGATCGGGTACTGCTGGGGCGCGGGCTGCCAGATTGCGGTGGGCACGGCGGGGGTGTGGGGGCCGACTTCCTGGTCGACCAGGTACTGCTCGGTGTTCATCGGGAGCTCCTTGCGTGGAAGCCCGCGCGTTCAGGCGGGGGGAGGGTCCCGGTCCAGCGGCGCGGAGCGGGGCAGCGGCGGGCGGGAAGGCTGCTCGCGGCGGGCGGTGTAGGCGTAGCCATCGGCCCGCTGCAAGAGGGTGAAATAGGTGTGCCGGGCGGTAACCAGGCCGTGTGTGGTGCGGACGGCGAAGCTGCCTGAAGAGCGGACGGCGACGCGGCCGGTGCGGGTCCCCGCGTACTTGCCTGTTGGGATGGCAACGCGGACGAGGTCGCCGGTGGCGAAGCCGAAGAACTGCTTGTGCCGGGGCAGGCGCAGGCGAGGGAAGCCGTGCTTGTCGGTGCGGGTGCGGCTGTAACTGCCTCGCCCGGCGCACCCGACGACCAGCACCATGGTGACGGTCTCGGTGATCGTGTCGAGATGGCCGACTGCGAGCGCGTCGAGGGTGTGAGACTTCGGGAGTGCGCAGCGGGCACGGTTCCATTTCGTCCGGCCGCCGCTGCCCACGTGCGTGGGCAAGCGTCGGTCGAGGGCACGCCACAGGGCCCATCGGGTGGCGTTCACGGCGGCAGCGTCGCGGAGTGGCGCCTTCGCCGCGGCCTTCACCCGCGCGGCTACAGCTGGGGTGGCGAACTCCTCCACCGGCAGGTTGCCCTTGGCCTGGTTACACGGGATGCAAGCGATAACGAGGTTGGAGATGCGGTCGGAGCCGCCCTTGGAGCGGGGGTGGACGTGGTCGATGTTCAGCGGCACCCTGGTCACGCCGCAGTACACACACGCTCGGCCGAACTTGGCGAGCAGGTATTCGCGCGCCTCCGTACTGTGCAAGGTGCCACGCTGATACTCGGTGGCTTCCAGGGGGCGGCCGACGGCGATGGCGTGGGTGTCGAACGCTACCCGCTCCACATGCACTGCATGCACCGGAGCCCAACGCGACAGCCGGTCCGCCCACGACACGGTGGTCTCAACTCGGTGCCGAAGAGACGGCGCCAGCCAGTTCTCTGAGCGGCTGCGATTGAGGAAGCGGGGGGCACGGTAGCGCAGGTTCCGCGTGCGGCGCCCTCGCCGGTAGGCGGCCCGCAGTTCCAGCTTCTTGCGGATGGCGGATCCTCGGTCTCGAGCTGCACTGAGTACCGGCCCCGGCGCTCGCCCGCAACAGCGGTGAACACGGCTATACCGGTGTGCTTGGAGCCGGGGTCGATGCCCAGCTCGACACCGTTCACCTCCGAAGACGCGGCAATGCGGTCCTTCAAGCGGATGACGAACGGGGTGAGCCGGGCGACGACCGCCCGGCCGGACTTCAGCAGCCTCCTGGCCCTCGCGGGCGTGGTGGGTTGCAAGGGGCGGCCGTGCTGGTCGAGGACGAACACGGCGGGGGGCCGCTCAAGCGGCTTCGCACCGGCCCCGGAGGGCACGGCGGTGACGCCCTCGGCGGCAGGTGAACCGTCGAGGATCTCCCCTCGACCATGTTCCGCGCCGGATACCACCAGCTGGTGGTCTTCGAACCCCGTTTCGTCCCTGATCCCGGGGTTGTCTACTGGCTCGAATTCGAGAGCAAGCTGCTGAGGAAGAACAGCTCGGTCGGTCTTCTGTCCTACGCGGAACGTAGCCAACTTGGGTCACCTCCAATGCAGTTGGCTCGGTCTGGTAACACACGGGCCCTCAGCCGCACAGGCTGAAGACTCCGCCCCTCTCAGGCGGGGATCCGGTTACCGGGCGCTCCAGGGGAGCCGGGTATGGCCGAGGCCCGCGCCTCGGAGAGAGGGCCGGCCTCGGTGACAGCGGGCGGGTGGTGGCTACCACTCGCCGCGGTTTGCGGCGTCGTTGAGCTCCGCGAGCGTGGCGTACTGGCGGTGCAGCCGGGAGCGGAGCTGGACGCGGATGCCGACGGCGCGGCCGCTGGTCGCGAGTTCGGTCAGCAGGTCGCGGTCGGCCGGGTCGGTGAGGAGGTCGGCGGCATCGTCCAGGACGACGGTGACCGGCCCGGCCGGGGCGGGCTCGCTACCGAGGTGGGCGGCCCGTTGGCGGACCAGGTCGGTGGCCGCGGTCAGGATCGTCACCGGGGTGAGGTCGGTGCTGGACATGAGCTATCTCCTTCGCGAGAGGGGTCAGGCGGCGGCCATGTAGTCGGCGTGGTCGGTGTGGACCCAGGCGCCGTGACCGAGGTTGGTGACGGGCACCTTCGGGTCGTCCTTCATTCGGTTCAGCGCGGTGCGCACCCGGGGGCCGGGCACGCCCAGCGACTTGGAGATGATCGCCGGGGCTGCGGGCTTGCCGTGCTTGTGGAGGAAGGCGACGATCTGCCGGGTGGTGTCGGACATCGTCGGGCCGTCGGGCTCCACGGCGTCCGGCACCTTCTCCATGGCCACGGCGGGCACCGGCGTCCTGGCGGGCTTCTTCGCCGGGGACGGAGCCGTGCCGGTGAACCGCTCGGGGTCGTAGGTGTACTGCTGGCCGGCGTTGCGCAGGGCGAGCATCAGGGCGTGCTCCTCGAGGATGTGCCGGATGATCGGCAGGGCGTCGATGCTGGCCTGCTCGATGCCGGTGGTCTCGCCCTCGTGGGCCAGGCCGAAGGGGTCCTCGACGTACGGGGCGCGCCACATCGCGGCCCTGTTGTCGGGTCCGGCGAGGTAGCCGAGGCCGCCGGTGCCGGTGCCGTCGTTGAACTCCTTCGGGATGGCGCCCGGGTCGACGCCGGCCAGCGCGGTGCCAGCGGCCCGCTTGCCGGTCGCGGACGAACCGGAGCGCAGGACGGCGTTGTTGCCGCCTTGCAGCAGGTCGCGGATCAGGGTTTCGCCGCCCAGCTCGCTCGCGTTGGGCGACTGGTTGGCGAGGCGGAACTTGATGCCGACCTTCCGGGCTTCCTTCGCGAGATCCCCGATGATCTTTACGGCTTCCTCGCCGAACTCGGGGTCGTTGAGCAGGTCGTGCGCCTCGTCGAGGGTGATGGAGACCAGCGGGTCGGGGTCGCCGGGCACGAAGAAGGCGCGGCCGACGCGGGTTCGGCCCTGCTCGTCGACCCACTTCATGCGGTTGTAGCGCTGGCCGCGCTCCTTCATCAGAGCGTGGACGGCGCGCAGGACGACGATGCCGAACGCGTTGCCGGGGGCGAACACGCAGACGCCGTCGGGCCAGTCCGGCAGCGAGAGACCGGCCTGCGGGTCGATGACGATCGAGCACACCAGCGGGCTGCGCCGTTCGATGCCGAGCAGTCCGTCGAGCAGGCGGGACTTGCCGGAGCCGGTGGTGCCGGTGACGAAGGAGTGCACGGCGCCGGAGCCTGGCAGGAAGAACCGGTAGTGGGCTTCTTCACCGTCGTAGTAGATGCCGATCGGGGCGAGTCCGGTCTCCGGGTCCAGGACGTGCTGGGGGCCGAAGAGGGTGCCCTTCTTCAGCGGGTTCTCGGTGAACACGCTGATGCGGCCGCGGCGGGGGCCGAGCGGCTCCATCGCGATCAGGTCGAGGTCGTCGATGTCGAGGGCCGAGGCGGTCTCTACCAGCCGCATCTCGAACTTCTTGCCGCGTGGCACGAGGACCTCGGCCGACCAGCCGCCCTTGGGCAGGCCGATCGGCGAGACGAGCTTGCTCTTGGGGTACGGGCCGTCGGGAACGGCGGCGTAGTCCATCCAGTCCAGCATTTGCTGGGTGAGTTTGGGGCTCTTCGCCGTCGGGGGGCGGCCCCAGCGGCGCCAAGTCCAGGCGCCGTAGCCGAGCGACCACGCGAGGGAGACGCCCCACCAGGGGTTGTCGCCCCACTCGGGTCCGCCCACGCTCGCCATGGTGGTGAGCAGGCCGAAGCCGGTGACCGGCATGGACAGGCCGATGTAGCGGTCGGTGTCGGAGGGCAGGATGCGGGCGGGCCGCCACACGCCCTTCCACTTGATGAGGCCGGGCACCCAGCCCCAGGCGCCGGCGGCCGCGGCCCCGGCAAATCCGAGGGTGAGGGCGGTCTTCCAGCCATCAGGGGTGGCGGACAGCACTTCGCCGGCCGGGCCCATGTTGGCGGCCATGGAGGCGAGGGTGAGGCGGCCGCGGTTGTCGATCGCCCACTCCTGCAAGGTGCGGGACTTCTTCTTTCCGAGTGCCGCCTTGGCAACGTTCGGGTCGGTCTGCGCGGCGACGAAGGTGGCGAGGTCGACCGCACCTTTCAGATACTCGCGGCTGGGGTTCTTCGGGGCGCGCACGGCGGGGATCCCTTCATGCTCGGGGCGTGGGAGGACGGGGTCGGGGGCCCAGTGCTCCCCACCGCCTCCGAACCGCGCCGGCAAAGGCGCGGGTCGGGGGCGTCTGGGCAACACAGGGGCCGGGCCCGCCAGATTGGCGGGCCCGGAAGGCCTGGTGTGGTGCGGCTCGTCGGCGCCTATTCGGCGTCGTAGAAGGTGTTCTGCGCCATCGGGACGTCGGCGTCGTCGACGGCGTCCTGGATGCGGCCGTGGTTGCGGTGCGCGGTTCGCGCGGCGGTCTCGGCCTGGGTGACGGACTTGTCGGTCGCGTTCTTGTACACGTCGGCGGCCTTCTTCGACCCGTCGATCAGGTCACCGAGCATGTTCACGTTGCCGATGGTGTAGGTGTCGAGCTTGAGCGCCTTCAGCTCCTCGCCGATGCCGCGCATCCGCTCGGCCATCTCTGCGGACCAGTTGGCGAGGTTGTCGACGTCCTCCTGGCGGGACTCCACCTCCGCGCGGATGGTGTTCAGAGCGTTGAGCAGGGCGCGGTGGTTGACGACGTCCGGGATTTTCGTGATCGCCATAGGGCGAGTTCCTTCCTGTTCGGGGCTGGAGTCGGAGACGACCTCGTCAATGACGCCGCTGAAGTCCTCTCCGGCGTCGATGTCGTCATCCGGTTCGATCAGCCCGTAGCCGGGGGCGTCGGGGGGGCCGAGAGTGACGATGTCGCTGTCCTCCCAGCGGCCGCGGTCGCTCTCGCGCTCGTAGTCCGCGTCGAACCACGGCAGTTGGTCGCCGGGGTGGCGGGGGTCGTAGATGACGGTCGTACCGATCCGCGTGTAGTGGACGTTGACCTGGCGAGAGACGCCGTCTTCCTCCCATGTCCACACGTACGGTTCGACCCGCCGTGGCTCGGTCACCGGTCGTAGTAGCCGGCCTGGGCGGCCCGCTCGATCGGGGAGGACTGGACCGCTTCGGCGATGCCCCCGTGGGACTTGTAGGCGGCGGCCGCGGCCGCCACGGCGAAGTCGCCGGCGTCCTTGGCGGCGGCTCCGTACCGGGCGGCGGCCGCCGACTGGGTGTGGATGTCCTCGCGCAGCGTGTCGACCTCCAGGCGAGTCTTGTCGTCGACCTCCATCTCAGCCATCTCCGCCTCGATCTGGTCGAGCCGGTCGGAGAGGGCCTTGTCGTCGGCGGCGATCGCGATGGCCTCCTCTGAGCGCATCTCGCACATCGCCTTCGTGAGGGTGAGCGCGTTCATCAGCCCGTCCAGGGTGCGGATCTCGGGGATGACCGAGGCAGGTGAGGACATGAGATCTCCGTTCTGTTCGGCGTCGGGCACCACGCTCAGGTGGCGGCGCCCCGCGGGGGAATCCGTTTCGGGGTCAGCAGCGGAAGGCTTCGGCTCGGAGGCCTTGGCTTCGGCGTCGCGGGCCCGCCTCTCTGCCGCGGCCTCCCGCTCTTTCGCCTCGCGTTCGGCTTTCTGCGCGGCGAGCACCTTGTCCCGCGCTGCGCGGTCGCGGGCCGCTTCGGCTTCCTTCTGCGCCTTCGCGCGTGCGGCCTCGGCCCGGTCGGCCCGCCACCTCTCGCGCTCGGCGCGCTCGCGTTCGAGTTCGGCCTCGGTCTTCGGCCGCGCCTCCGTCTCGTCCGCTGACGTGAGCCAGTCGCTTCCGTCGCTGTCACCCCAAGGCCAACTCTGCGGTTCCTCGGCCTGTGGTTCGGCGACTTTCGGGTCCGTGCCGGATGCTTTCGGCTTCTCCGGCTCGGTCTTCGCGTCCGGGGCGTCGGACTTCGCGTCCGGGGCGTCGGACTTCGGCGGCTCGGCCGGCATCGGCGGGTACGGCGGCGGAGGCCCGGCCTTGGCCTTCGCCTCCTCCGCCTTCTTCTTCGCCTCCGCCTCTTCCTTCTTCCGCCGGCGTTCTGTGGCCTTCACCTCCATCTTGCGGCGGTGCTCTTCGCGGATCTGTGGCCACTGCTCGCGGTAGCCCTCCACGGTGGCCTTCCACATCGTGGAGCCGGTCTCCGTGATGACCGCGAACGGATAGGCGACCTTGCCGCCGGCCTTCGCGCTGCGCGGGGCCGCGGCACTGAACGTGCCGCCTGGCTCGGTCGGGCCGGGCGCCTTCACCACCGTGGTGGTGCCGCCCGGCTCGGTCGTACCCGGCCCTTTCACCACCGTGGTGGTGCCGTCCTTCGGGCCGCTACTCGCAACCCTTTCGACGGTCTTGCGGGACTCAGCAGTGTCGTAGCGGCGGTCGTCAGCGCCGGTCACCTTCTCCACGCCGCGGGCTCCGGCGTAGGCGACGGCGAGCAGCACGAGCAGTTCGAACACGACTCAGCTCCCCCTGCTCAGGCCATGCCGAAGGCGCCGGCGACCAGCGTGCCCACCGTCGTGACGACCCAGGCCAGAACGGACTGGATGCCCGCGCCGACGGGGCCGGGCATGGTGGAGGCGAGTACCGGCAGGATCGCGCCCAGGATGCGGGTGCGCATCTCCACCTTGCGCGTGACCAGGTCGTTGACGAAGACGATGGTCACGAACAGTGCGGGCACGCCGGTGATGATCAGGCCGGTCCACTCGCCGACCCGGCTCTCTGCCCAGGTGTTGATGGAGTTGACCGACTCGTTCCACCAGCGTCCCGCGGGGGTGGCGACCATCGCCGTGGACGCGGTGGCGATCAGAATCGCCTGCGCCCGGTCGGTGTGGAGCTTGTTCGTGACCTTTTTCAGTCCGGGCAGCTTCTCCGCGTAGTACAGGACAGCGGCGGACCCGGCGCAGGCCCCGCCAGCGGCGGTGCTCACAGCGGCTTCGATCATGGAAGTCTTGTCCTTCCGGGACTCGGGTTGGGGTTTGACGAGGTGTTACGGAGCGTCGTACTCTCGCGCGCGCCCTCGCGCGCCTGTGCGCACGGGTGCGCGCAGCCGTACGGGTGGGGTCTGTTCCGGCTGTAACAGCCCGCTGTCACAGGCCTTGTCACAGCTGCCGTCACAGCGGGGCGGTCACTGTGCGTGCGTCTCGCGGAGGTGCTCGAGTGCCTGCACGACAGCCTCGTACGCGCGGTCACGGGCGTCCGCGGGCAGCTTGTCGAGGACGCCCCTCAGGCGGTCGAAGGTGACCGCGGCGACCATGTCCGGACCCTCCTGGCGGGCCTCTTCCAGGCGCCGGCCCCAGTGCTCCGCACGCCGCGCCTGCTTCTCGGCCCGCTTGCGCCGCAGCGTCTTCTGCCGTTGCGGCGGGTTGTTCCACGGGGCGGCTGTGGTGGTGTCGTTCACCTGCGGATGTGCCTCCTTCCGGGGTGACTTGAGGCAGGGTTGGTGCCGGCGCGCTTCGGCGCCTTCACCGTGTCCCCGAGTTGTCAGCAGCAGCTCGGGGGCCGGTGGAACCGACGAAGCAGGTTCGTGCTGGTCAGCGGGTGTTTCGCCGGTGCGGAAGGTGCGGATGGCACCACCAGCAGCCCGGCCCGTGGTCGTACTCGGTACGGGCATGGGCCAGGAAGGCCCAGCCCGCCGGGATACCCAGGACGACCACGCCCAGGGTCATCGTGCTGAGCACGTACAGCAGGGTGTTCACGGTGAGCTCCTCGCGGTCGGTGAATACGCAGGCCAGGGCCCGTTCTTGTGATGCGGGCCCGGATGGGTGAAGGGTGGGAACCGGCGCTTCGGCGCCTTCACCGCGTCCCCGAGGCATTTCCGGTGTCTCGGGGGCCGGTGGAACCGTCGAAGCGGATCGTGGCGCAGGTCAGGCGGCCTGCTCGCTGCCCTTGTCCTCCTGCTGCTGCGCGAGGTACTCCAGCGCCCGCGCCTTGCGTTCGTGGGCCGTGGTCTGGGAGACACCCAGCTCGTCCTGGATCATGGGGAGGGTCACGGCCTTCGGGTTGCCCGCCTTGACGATCATTCGGGCGACCCTGCGGGCATCCCTTTCGGTGAGCGTGAGCCGGGCTTCGGCCTCCGCCTCGGCAGCGGCCCGCTCGGCTTCGGCGGCCTGGCGGCGGGCTTCGGCGGCCTCGCGCTCGTCTTCCGCCCTACGGCGATCGGCAGCGGCACGCGCCGATTCCGCTTCGGCGGTGTTCCGCTCGGCTTCGGCTGCCTGCTGGGCGATTTCGGCGACCCGCAGCCGCTCGTCGGCAGCCTCACGGTCAGCCTTCGCTGTGGCCCTTTCGGCCTCCATGGTCTGCTGCTCGGCGCGCGTCTTGCGTGCACGGGCCTCGGCCGCCTCAGCGGACTCGACCGCCTCGGTCTCCTGCAGCAGCTGCCGCTGACGGGCCTCCCACTGCACCTGCTCTTCGGCCTGCTGGCGCTGGGCCCGATTACGGTTGGCCTCGGTCTGGTCCCGCAACCGCTGAACCTCGGCTTCCGCCTCGGCCTGTTGCACCCGAAGACGCTCTTCGGACTTGCGAACCTCGTTCTGGGCGGCATTCTCGGCCTCCGCCTGAGCGGCCTTCAATCGGCCCTCGGCAGCAGCCTTCTCGGCCTGTGCGGCGATCTTCGCCGCCTCGATCCGAGACTCCGTTTCGACTCGCCGAAGCTCCGCCTCTGCCTCCCGAAGGACCCGGGCCGCCTCGCCTTCGCGTTCCCGAAGCTCGGCCTCCTCGGCCCGGCGCCGCGCGGCCTCGGCTTCGCGAGCCGGAATCTCCAGCGCCTCGTCCACGCTCAGCCCGAAACGGGCCATCTTGATCGGAAGAAGCTCATCCGCCGGCGCCTTGAACCGCCACCTGAGCCGGCCGTACCTCTTCTTGAGCATCTGCCGGTAGATCGTGATCTCCTTCTGCCGAGTCACCACGATCTGATACGACGAGAGGCTCCACATCTTCAGCCGCCGCCAGATGAGCCACGTGGGGACCGGGGCCAGCAGCCACCGGCTCAGTGGCGGGTTGCCGGTGTGTACTCCGGCAACCAGGTCGGCCATCCGGCCGATGTAGTGGCGGGCCGCTTCCACCGCGACGATGAACAAGATCGGGATGATGCCGTGCATCGAAGCGGCAAGCGGATCTGCGGCCAGCGGGCCCTCAGGGGCGGCCGCGTTGAACGCGACCGTCGCGGCGGTCAGCCCGTGAGCCATCCACCGCAGCAGCGGCAGCGAGGCCCTCTTGCGGGTCAGGTACAGGTCCATAGCAAGCAGGACCAGGATTCCGGCGTCGATGCCGATCGGGAACGCGTACGAGAACTGGCCGAAGCCCTTGGACTCGGCCAGGTGCCGCAGCGTGTTATACGAACCGGTGAAACCGATCGCCGCCAGGATCGCGCCGCCGGTCCCGGCAACAACCGCGAGCGCCCTCATGGTGCGCGGGTCTGCGTCATCGCGGTGGGGCGCGGCTGGCGAGGACTCGTGCGGGCTGGGGATCGCCGGGGGCTTCTCCAGAGGGGCGGCACGCTCGTCGGCCTGCGGGGGGCTTGGGCTGGTCATCATCAGCTCCTTCAATGCAGAGGGAAGGGTGGGGAGGAACGATGTGCCGGGCCCGGGGCGCGGGGGCGCGCCGGACCGGGCAGTATGGCGGCCGGCCTCCCAGTGGAGTGGAGGCCGGCCGTGGAGCAAGGGATCGGGGGAAGTCCCAGCGCTCCCCGCCGTCCCCGCCGAATGCGCGGGGGGGGCGACAGGCAACTCGGGGGCGGGCGGCCGGCAGCAGCCCAAAGGTCGGCGTGTCAGGTCACTTCGTGAACCGTGTCGCGGCCGCCCGCAAGGTCGGCGACCTCCCAGGCCGTAGGGCATGGTCGGCGGCTCGTCATTCGAGCCGCCGACCGTGAAGGAAGCCGAGCGGCAGACGCGAGGTCCACTGCCACGCCCGGCAGACAGGATCAGCGTTGCTTCGTGCGCTGCCTGGCGAGATAGGCGTCCTGGAGTCGGCTGAACGTCTCGTTCAGCCGGGCCCCCGTCTCGCACACGGTCTCGGGAGTGCAGGTGACGGTGTGTTCGCGGCGCGCCCGGTCGGCGGCCATGTACCGCTGGTACAGGTCGTCTTTGCTGGTCATCGGGGCGAGCCGCGCTAGTGCGGCGCGGGCGGGTGCGGGCGGACCGGCTCCGGGGGCTCTTGGCCCTGGCCGTCCCGCTCGTGCGGGGTCGGCCGCATCGGCAGCTGCGGCTGCGTCATCACCGCGTTCCGTCGCCGCGCCCCGGCCCTCCAGTCGCTGTCCGTCAGGCGGTACCCGAGCTTCTGGCATGCCGAGCACGTCCAGAGCGTGACGCCGAACCAGCCGCTGCAGACGGCGCACTGCAACTGTCCGTTGCCGTGCGGCGCGAGGCGGGCAGGTACGGTGCCCGCGGCGTGGGGCGTGTACGGCAGGAGCACGCGGAGGAACTGGTGCTCGCTCTCGTCGGGCTCGGGGCCGAGGTCGTCGTCCTCGCGCTCCCAGTCCTCGATGATTCCGCCGACTAACGGCGCAACGGATGCCATCATGGTCATCACAGGGCCTCCTATCAGGTCCTTTGACGGCCCCAGGGATTGCGCCCCTGGGGCTGTCGCCTTCTCGGCTGTCGTACGAGCAGCCACGGCCGCCCCCACCCGGATCGGGCAGGTGGGGGCGACCGTGGTCGTTCGTGGTGATGGGCGTAACGGATCAGAGGGCGTTGCGGGCGCTCTTACGGGCGGCGCGCCGCTTCATCGAGCGCCGCTCAGCCTCGCTCAGGCCGCCCCACACGCCGTGGACCTGCCCGGACTCCAGCGCCCACTGGAGGCAGTGCTCCATCACGGGGCAGCGGCGGCAGACGGCCTTGGCTTCGTCGATCTGCAGGAGGGCCGGACCGGTGTCGCCGATCGGGAAGAAGAGCTCGGGGTCCTCTTCGCGGCAGACTGAGTTGTGGCGCCAGTCCATTACTTCGCGCCTCCGTCCGCGCCGGCCTCACGGAGGACCAGGTGGTCCGAATCCGTCCAGACGCTGCCGACCGGGAACGGCTCACCATCCGCGCGCAGCACGTCGCGGACGATCACCGCCCACTGGGCGCAGCGGCGCTTCAGCAGTTCACGGGCCTGCTGCGGGTCGCGGATCACCGCGAGCACCTCGAAGGCGCCGTCGATGTTCTGGTAGATCGTGCCCTTGGCGCGGGGGCCGATCTGGTCCTCGACAACCCTGCGCAGGCCTTCGAGATTCTTCAGGTCCCCCGCGGGAGCGGGCGCGGTGGGCTGGTGTGGCATGCTGATGGTGAGCAACAGGGCCTCCAGATAGGTCCGTTCGAAACGCCCCCGGCGGCCACCGGGGGCGTTCGCTTTTTCGGTCGGCTGTCGTACGAGCAGCCACGGCCGCCCCCACCCGGATCGGGCAGGTGGGGGCGACCGTGATCACTCGCTGCGGGTCAGTTGCTGGCGGCCGCGCCGGACAGGCGGCCCACCTTGGCGACGTGGGCGTCCTGCTGCTCGATGAGGCGGCGGGTCTGCTCCTCCAGCGGCAGGTTGGTGTCCCAGCTGCTGTAGTGGTTGCGGCCGTAGTGGTCAGCCTCCGCGATGTTCCAGTCCTTCGCCTCCGGGTAGCCAGCGGCCTTCAGGGCGGCGTCGCGGCCCAGGTCGGCGTAAAGGTGCTTGCCGTGGACCTCGGCGATCTCCTCCGCCCGCCTGTCGAAGGCGACGGCGGAGGCTTTGGTGCGGTCCTGCGCGTCGACCAGCCGGGAGATCGCGGACGGCCACTCCGTGGCGGCCTCCGGGGTGCGCAGGTAGTCGAACGCCGCACCCAGCGCCTTGAGTTCGTGCTGGTACGTCCTCCAGAGAGCGGGCGCGTCCTTGACCGCCGCCTTCAGGTCCGCGACATACACGGCGTCCTTCCACTCTTCCCGCGCCGCGTCGTACAGGTTGAACAGGACCTCGCCGGCCTTCTCCCGCAGCAGGTGTTCGGCCTCGTTCTCCGGCTCCCTGACGTAACTGAGCTTCGGGTCGTTGTGAGTGGAGGGCTTGGACGGCTCCTCCTCCCGCCCCGTGAACGGCTCGAACTCGAAGCGGAGCCCGTAGGACCGGGCGTCGATCTTCTTCAGGTACTTCGGGAGGTACGGCTGAAGGCGGGCGAAGATCTCCTTCAGCTCCTCCGGGCTGATCGTGAAGCTGTCGCCGAGCGGCATAGTGCTCTCCTTCGCAGGCGGTGGCTGAGGCAAGTGCTGGACGAACTGGTGGGCATCGGGCCCCAAGAGGCGGCTGCCGTACGAGCAGCCACGGCCGCCGCCCTCCTTGTCGGGAGGGCGGCGGCCGTGGTCGTTCGTCGCGGGGTGCGAGTCAGGCGGCGGGCTTCTTCAGCGGGAGGCCGGCGCCGCGAAATTCGGACACCGTGCCCGGCTGCCGCCGCCTGGCCTGGTTGTTCTGCTCTTCAACCGCCGTACCGGAGCGCTTGGCGAGCTGCCCCGAGCCGGTGGTGGCCTTCTGCTGCGCCGCCCAGTCGGCAGCCCGTCCACGCGCGGACCGCTTCTCGTAGTCGCGATCGAACCGCTCCCGCTCCTGCTCGAAGAACGCCCGCAGAGCGCGGCGTTCCGGCTCCTGCCGCAGCAAACGGAGGTAGGTGCCGGCCAGCCGAAGACCGTCAGGGCAGGCCAGGACGTTGCCGTCGCGGTCGGCGGCCGTGCCCTGGCAGGCCTTGCACTCGGCCTGGTGTGCTCGAAAAGCCCGGCGCACCATGTCCGCGCTGATCGGCGTGGGCACCACCTGCGTGGTCGCCGGAACCGGCGGCGTCGTGGGCTTACGCCGCACCGGGGTGCGGCGCCGGGACGCGTTGGCCGTAATCGCCTCGCCTAACCGGTGCTGCCACTCGCCCAGAGTCAGATCCACCTCAACCAGTCGGAGACTGCCGTCCTCGCAGCGCTGCGCATTCGGGCTGCCAGCCGGCTCGGTGTGATGAGGAACGAGCCTGGGACGCCTGCACCCGAAGTTGGTGATAGGGCACCAGGTGCCGCAGTCCGGGCAGATCAGGCTCTCTGTGCCGGGCATCAAGTCGATGTCGTTGGGGTGCAGCGTCGAAATCTTGAGAGCGGGCTGGTCGTTGACGCGCCGGGTACGGATCCTTTTGACCCGCTTGCGGGCGACAGGCGTCTCAGACGTAACAGACATGGGACTCCTCAGGTACGGAGTGACGAGGGGGTGCGTCGCGGGTGCTCTCTCCGCCCGTCAGGCCGCACGGCGAACCGGCGCCCCGACGGACGGACAGCGCATCTGCGCTGCGACATGCACACAGCAGCCACGGGCCCGAAGGAGTTGAAGGTGCCTCGGAGAGGAGTTGAAGCTGCCTCTCGCAAACTCCGGGTACCACCGAAGGTGGCGACTACTGCGATCGTGCGAACTGGGAGGCCGTCTCCGGCTCCCCACCACCAGGACCGCAATCACCCAGGGGCGGTCCTGATCGAAGGGACGCGGAATCAGCCGGCCGTGCCCTGCAGCTGCTCCAGGACCGCGGCGTAGCTGGTCTTGCCGCTGCGCGAGGTGCCGCCGGTAAGCGCATGGAGCGTGCCAGCCTTGTTGTGCCGGGCCAGGTCCTCGGCGGTACCAATCTCGACGACCACCTCGCCGCCGGCCGCGTGACGGCCGAGAACGAACCGGCCGGTCGCCACGGCCTCCTGGTAGGCCGGGCTCGCGGCCTCCAACGTGTACTCGAAGCCCTCGATGTCGGCGGTGGACCAGGTGGTGACGTCGTCACGCTTGGCACGGAGACCACCCGGAGTGAAGTCGTTCTGCATCGTGGTCGTTCCTCTCGGCTTGAGGTGCGATCGGCGGAGATCAGGCGGCTAGCGGGGTGTTGACCCCGATGTCCTCGGAAGCCGACACCTCGGTGTCGGCGAGGGCGAGCTGTGCGGCGTAGGGGAGAACCACATCGACCAAGCGCTCGCGTAGTAGCTCCGTGGCAACCGGGCCGGCGGCAATGTCACGCGCGGCAAGCATCCGGTTCTCACGAGCCTCGATCGCCTCAATCGCGGCGTGAATGTCCAGGCCGTCCAGTTGCTCGTGCAGGAGCGGACCAGCGGCGTACATCTCGAGCGGGGTCCCGAACGCAACGTCCAGGTCCAAGCCAGCAAACTCCGGGAGTTCCACCTCCATCGCGTGCAAGAGGGCGAGCGTCTCCTTGTCGAAGAACTCAGTGGCGAGACCGACGGTAGGGCGGCGGATGACGTTCATCGGGTACTGCTCCTCTCGGTGGAGTCCGCCTCGGAGGCGGGACACGACGACCAGGTGCACTCGGGCAGGCCATATGAGAGCCATCCGGCGGCCCGTCCCTGCTGGGGTGGTGACAGGTAAGACGATGAAGTCTTCTAGAAGACTTGTCAACCCTTCTAGAATGCCGTTGACTGAACAGAGTCCGATCAGGAAGGAGCCGCCGCCGTGCCTCCCCAAGCTCCCAAGCGACCACCAAAGTGGCGTCAACTCGCAGACGAGATCGCGGCTCAGATCGTCGAAGGCGTGTACGCACCCGATAGCCGGCTTCCCTCTGTGCAAGCCCTGGTCAAGCAGGGAAAGGGGGCGACAGCGACCGTCCATCGCGCCTATCAGGCGCTGGAAGCGGAAGGATTCGTCCGCACGACTCAAGGGAGCGGCACGACTGTCTTGGGGCCCGACAGCATGCCCTCGAGCATCCTGACCGGCGCCGCCCGCCTCGATCGTCTGCGACGCACCGGCAGACCTCTCGCCTTCCGGGAGACCTACGTGAACTCGCGCTCCGTACTTCGCTCGTGCGCAGACCCGCAGGTCGCGAGTCTCCTCGGTATCGACCTGTACGACGAGATCGTGGTTAGAAGCCGGACCTTCGTACGCGACGACAAGCCCACTGTGCTTGCCCTGAACTTCATCCACATGCGGGCGCTGACCTCTCTCCCCGAGTTGCTCCACGAGGGTCCGATGGAAAAGTTCCGGCACGACTTGTATGCCGAGCGCACGGGGAAGATCATCACTGCCGGTCCCGAACAGAGCACCGCGCGCCTCGCGTCCGACAACGAACTCGCGGAGTTCGGCATCGAGGTGCCGTCCGACGTGCCGGTACCGGTACTGGTCTTGCGCTCCGTCTACTCCGACGACGACGGGCCACTGGAGGTCTGGGAAGACATCCTTCGGCCAGGCATGTGGCACACCAGCAACGCGTGATCGCGGAAGGGCCCTCCGGAGATGACCCAGAAGGTGTACGTGATCGGGGCTGTCGGCTCTACCCGAGTAAAGATCGGCAGAAGCCGGAATCTGGGTAAGCGGCTTGCCGAGCTCCAGCGAATGTCGCCGCTTCCTCTTACCGTCCTGTGTACCTATAGCGGCGGTGCCGAGTTAGAGTCGGCGCTTCATCGCCACTTCCAGGGCTCCCGGACCCACGGCGAATGGTTCGATTTCGGGGACACCGACCCGATCGTGGCGACTGAAGCAGCCGTATCACTCATCGAACGAACTCGCCCGCAGAGGCCGGATCAGAACGCCACCCGGATGGTCAGTTATCTCCAAGTACATCCGGCTCTTCCTGACCTGCCTCCCGAGCGTCAGTTCCAGCTGGACCCTCTCAGTCGCCGAATCAAAGAGTGGCCCCGAACCCGCGACGATGTGCCGTACTTCGAGGAGCGCCCCGATGAGCGGGCGAGCTTCCCTCGCTGCTGGTGTGGACATCAGATCGGCACTCATACGCCTATACTTCCGCATCCCTGCGGTGAGGAATTCTGGGTCCAAGGCGGGGGTGGCGACGCCTGCCTCTGCCTTGGCTACGAAGGACCTCTTCCTTCTGCTTTAGCGGGATACAACCTTCCTGGGCACAACTGGAAGCTCTGGCGGGCCGGACAAGCCAGCCCTCGACCGATCTCTCTTGACGAGGGGCCTTAGTGGCAACACAACGCGTGCACAGCGTAGAGAGGGCGATCCCGAGCGCTGCCTCGGATGACACCAGGCGCCCCGTCGTCCCGTCAGGCGGGAAGCCCCAAGCGAATGTTGCCGACAGCCACTAGAAGATCTCACCGGGGAGGTGCAGCGAAGGGATGAGCGAGGTGGCCTGGCGCTTCGCTGGACGACTCATGATCCGGGCTGTCCGGCGTAAGCGCGTGCAACGCGGCCTGGAGCGTCGAGCTCTCCTGCTTCCACCGCTTGGGCGCAATGAGCTTCAGCCGCGGCGTCCCCTCTGGCGTAAGAACCTGGCTCTGGCAGTCGACGACCGGGATGAGGCCCTGGCTGTGAGCGTAGAGCAGTACAGGTTGTCGGGCGATGAGCGAGCGGAGTTCGAGTCGGGCCACCGGGCCGAAGCGGTAGACCCTGCTTCCCGCACGTTTTTGCTTCCCCACTACTACCAGACCGTCGATTTCCTGGGCGAATGTGTCCCAGTCGTAGGGCCGGTCACCGTTGAAGACGCCGCGGTAGTGCAGGACTTCGGCACCATCGGGCAACTCGTGCGTGATTTGCGCCAGCCAGTTTTCCCACTTGGGGTTGTTCATGGTTCTGGGGGCGGCGCTCACGTACACACGCACCGGAGTTCCTGGAACGCGGCTGGCGGCGAGCCTCTGCATGGCTGCGGCGAAGCGCCGCTGCTGCAGCGGTGTGGCGAAGGACTCCACGTCCAGGTCCAGGGCGTCGATAGGCGGTGCGTGCATGCTGCTCATCATGCAGGTGTGATCTCCTGGGCGTGCGCAGAGGGGCGGACGGCGACCGAGCTGGCGGTGCGTCAAGAGGCAATTATGCAAGGCCGACACGTGGTGGGGCGGGGTGTCGTTGCGTGCCGTGAGGGGAGTACTGTGTCTGCGGATAAGATCAAAATGGACATGGTTAAGCCCCGCGAGGCTGCACTCCGGGGCACGGCCGCAGACCAATCTAGGGATGGTCTCGACATGATGCAGGGTACCCGTACCCTCCGACAGGCACACACCCAGGCACCCGCCGTGGCAGCGATGGCTCATACGTCGCTCCGGCTGGGTGTCTTCTTTGTCTTCCCGCGCCGGTCCGGCTTCGGGTGCACCTCTGCCCCCGAGGGGGGCGAGATGTCGTAGTCGCTTGCGGCGGCGCCCGTTGAACGGGTCTTCGAGCCGCCGGGACGCCCGGCCACCCAAGTGATTAGCAGTCACCTTGGCTAATGGCGTCCCATCTGCCACCGGGTGGGCTTAGCAGGCCCGCCCGAAGGATCTGTCCGTCCGGTTAGCAGCCGGCCGAACAGTTCGATCTTCGGTTCTCCCCGAACCACGAAGCGCCATAAAGGCGCTTCGTCATGCCCTCTTCCCTTCAAGAAAGAGGCACGACTCATGTTGCAGCATCGTGCTGCCCTTTGTCAGCCCACACATGCCCGAATGGCGGAGAATGTGCCGTCTATCCGGTCACACTCTTCTCTGTTCCCCGGTCACCCCCACCATCAGCGACTGCTCACAAGCGCACGAGCAGTCGTTCTCGTGTCGCGCGTTCGGGTAACACGGTGAGCGCCGTGATGGCAGCCGCCATAGCAGGAACTCGGGCGCCGAAGCCGCGGCGCGGTGCACTGCGATCGATGCCGGAACAGGCCGGTCCGGTGCCCGTGCGTGCTCCAGGTCGTTCATTGGCGTTGGGCCGTGATGCCCGTGCCCGGCTAGGTAGTGCGGTGCGCGCGCTGCTGGAGGCCCCAGGCTTGGACGGTGCAATCGACGCGGTACGGCTGGCAACGGTCGTGCTGACGGCACGGACGCCATCGACGACGGGCCGGGTGGAAATCCGGTCAGGCGAGCTGGGCCGGTGGCTGGGGATGTCGTCGTCCTATGTGGCCTCTGTGGTCGTGCCAGGGCTGCGCCGCTCGGGCGTCGTGGAGATCGTCACGGTGCAGGGTGAGGCCGGGGAAGACCGCGGCCTGGAATGCAAGGTGCTGCCGTTGTGGGGGGCGCGAGGCAGGACCGGGCACCCCCTCGCCTTGGAGAAGAAGGAGTTCGCGACGCTGCTGCGGCTGCTGGAGGCCGTCATGGCGCCGGGCTGGGTGCACCGGGACGGGTCGGTGACGCCGGCCGGACTGCTCGGGTCGCGTACGGGGCGCGGGGCCGCGACCGACCGGCTGGCACTGCTACTGCTGGTGCTGGAGGCGACGAAGACGGGCCGGGTGCGGCAGTGCGGCGGCCTGGTCGACACCAAGCGCGGTCGTGCGGCCGCGACGGTGGCACGGCTGCTGGGTTGCCGGGCGTCGGCGGGGGAGCGGGTGCTGGAGCGGCTGGAGGAGCGGGGTCTGGTCCGGCGGATCCGTCTGCGGACGGCGTCAGGTCTGGCGCATCGCTCGCGGTTGACGGTGCCAGCGGTGACCGCTGCGCACGGTCGTGGCGGTGTTGCCAACGGCGAGGAGGATCGCGCGACGGCTGTGGATCCCTATCTTTCAGAGCCCGATGTTGCGGCAGGGCGTATTGACGCTCCTGGCGCGGCCGCGGATGCCCAGGTCAGTGAGGTGCAGGAGGAGGTCGGGGCGGAGATGGCAGAGCCCGACGTTCCGATAGCCCTTCACACTGATCACACTTCTGTGGCTAGTGAAAGCGGTGGAGTTGCTGTTGCTGGTGGGTTTTCCGGCGAAGGCCGTGGGGGGAACCGTCGTCGGCCGGAGCGCGCGTGTACGGGCGAGGACCAGGCCCCGGACTCCGTTGCCGGTGACCAGTTGCCCGCCAGCAGTGGCGAGGGTGGCCCGCTTCGCGGGGAACAGCCGAAGAAGTCCCCGGCTGCTGAGGTGGGAGTACAGGCTGAGGTCGCTGCTGCTAGCCGGGCTCGTCTGACCGTCGTGAACAGTGGCAGGCAGCAGCAGGGGCGGGGAGTCGCTGACCTGCCCGATTTGCGGCTGCGGGTGGCGTTGGCGCCGGTGTCGTGGTTGTGGTCTCAGCTCAGCCGCGGCCAGCAGGCCGTCGCCCGCCGAGCAGCCCTTCAAGCGCTGGAGGCGCTGTCTGGGATCGTCGACGAGCGGGTCGCATCGCAGCTGCTGGCCGACCGTCTTGCCGACCGGCTGGAGGAAACCGGTGGTGAGGCCCTCGTGCGCGAGCCAATGGGTTGGCTCATTGGTCGCGGCCTGGTCCAGCGGCAGGCCTGCACGGATGAGCGTTGTGATGACGGGATCCGGCTCGACACCCGCGGTGACTGCCTGAACTGTGGAGCCGTGACGGCGGACCGGCGTGCTGTGCGGTCTCGGCTGCGAGCCGAAGTTGAGGCTGATCTGGCCGGTGCCGGTGCCGCTGGGCTGCGGGCTGTGTACGAGGAGCGGCTGCGGGAACACACCGCGCTCGAGGCCGGCCGGGCGAGGGCGCGGCACAGCCGCGCCGCTGCCGAGGTGGAGACGCGGCGGGCCGCTGTGGCACGGCGCCGCAAGGCAGAGGACGCTGCTGAGCGGGCGCGGCGGTCGGCTGTGTGTTCGGGCTGTGGGCTGCCGGATTCGGCCGGTCTGTGCCCGGACTGCACGTTCCGGCGCCGTGTCGACGTTCTGGTGCGGGAAGCGGTCGATCTGGTGGTCGTGGTCCGGGCGGATCTGTGTGACCCGGAGCAGGTTGCAGCGCTCACAGAGCGCTGCGAGGCCGACACCCGGGCGCTGGTCGCCGACTTGGCCCGGTCCGGTGGTGATGAGGCGCTAGTGGGTTTTGCGGCCCGGGAAGTGGCTGAGGGGATCCGGGACGATCGCCGGGCGAGCGCTTACCAGCGACTGCGAACGTGTGAGGAAGCCGAGGCTGAGGCCGAGGCGGTGTACGACACGGTTCTGCGCCGCCGTCCCGGCGGGCACGAGGCGGCCCGGGCGGCAGCAGACGAGGCCCGCGGACGCACAGCTCAGTACGTGCTGGAGCGCAAGCTCGGACAGCTGCAGGTTCTGCGTGTGCGGGTGGTAGCTGGCCGGGCGCCCTGGCGGGTGGGCTGAGGGGCGCCGGGGCCTTGATTCCGGCCGCTGGCCTGGCTGTTGCCGTGCCCAGCAGAACCGGCCGTCCACAGCCGGGGCTGGTGGCAGGCTGCTACACCGAACCACCCCCGCGGGCGCGGGGACGACGCGAAGGTGCGGCGCATGCCACCCCCAGGTCTAGAGCTACCCCCGCGGACGCGGGGACCACAACCTCTTCGCGGTATGGCTCGGGGTCCGCGCCGAGCAACCCCCGCGCGCGGGGACGACGCGAGCGGGATCGTGTGTGCCATGTGCTGCTCCGAGCTGCCCCCGCGGGTACGGGCACGCCTGGAGGGTGTCCTCGGTGTCCGGGTCAAGAAGCGAGCTACCCCCGCAGGCGCGGGGGCGACTCGCCGACCCAGATGAGATTCCCGTTCTTGTACGAACTCCCCTCGCGGGCGCGGGGACGACTGCTCGGGGGTGTTGTGTACCGCGTCGTCTGTGGAGCTACCCCCGCGGGCACGGGGACGACGGCGGCGGGGAACGGCCGATCCCCTGGCGAGAGGAGCTACCCCCGCGCAGGCGGGGACGATTACCGGTGGGACATCAACCAGACCGGCTGGGCCGGACAACCCCCGCAGGCGCGGGGCCGACTTCCCGGTCAGCGTGGACGCGTCGATCCTCGCCGAGCTACCCCCGCAAGCGCGGGGACGACACACCACGGCCGCGGTCGACTTCACGAACACCAACGAGCTACCCCCGCGGGTGCGAGGACGACGAGCAAAACGGCCCCGACCAGGTGCGTTTCCTCGAGCTACCCCCGCGGGTTCGGGGACTACGTCACGGGATCCACGGTGTCGACCTTGACCCGGGAGCTACCCCCGCGGGCGCGGGGACGACGGTTCTCTGCCGAAGATCTTCATTGGGGTCTCGGAGCTACCCCCGCGGGCGCGGGGACGACTTTCGGGCGTGGGCGTTGACCGTGTAGTAGGTCGAGCTACCCCCGCGGGCGCGGGGACGACATCCAGGTCGACTCCGAGACCGCCGCGAACCTGGAGCTACCCCCGCGGGCGCGGGGACGACGATACGAACGGGGTCGCCTGGGCGTTGCAGTCCGAGCTACCCCCGCGGGCGCGGGGACGACCACGCCAAGGTCACCGCCGAGTTCATCGCCAGGGAGCTACCCCCGCGGGCGCGGGGACGACACTTCTTGACGTGCGGTGATGCTAGCAAGGGTGCCCGTTTCCCTTCACCTGCTTGGCGATTACGGGGGCCGCTTTCAGGGGAGTTGCCAGAAGTCCGTCACGCGGCTCAACTCTAGGCAAGGGCGTCGGGAGGGCGGGTGGTAGAGGACGAGCAGTCGAGTCGAGGCCCCTCAGGCGCAGGGACAGCGTCTCGGTCGCGGTCACGGCCATGGGGTACCTCCGAAATACCCCTGCGGAAGCAGGGACGACCTCTTCGAGATGAAGATTGACAAGGTCAAGACCGGACTACCCCCGCGAGCGCGGGGACGACACCGCCGCGAAGAAGCTCCCGACGTTCTGGTCCGACCTACCCCCGCGGGTGCGGGGACGGCCCCTGGACAAGTCGAGGGGGCAGGCCGAGGACCGAACTACCCCAGCAGGTGCGGGGACGACAGAATGATCAGGCCCTTTGTTAAATTACCCCTTCCGTACTCAGTGGGACCCCCAAACCTGCTCCCATCTGCGCTGCCTGTCTACTACGTCCGGGCAGCTGGTCCGGCGGCCTGGAATCGCTCTCTGTCGAGTAGGCGCGCGAGGTTGTTGCGCGCGCTATCAAGTGCGGTGAGCATATGCATACGGGTCTGCTCGAAGTGAGGGCCGGCCTCGACGCCGAGGTCGTGTCGCAGCGTGACCCGCAGCAGGTACACGCCGTCGGACAGCGGACCGCTGAACCATGTGTTCGCCCGCTGGTACGCCTCGTCGAAGTCGGGGCTGCTCGGCAACTGCTTGACGACTGAGTAGCCGATTCCGAGCGCCCTGTTGAGGCTGGAGGCTACTTCCAGGACATCCTTCACCAGTGCCATCTGCGCCTGGGAGTACTGGTCGGCCCAGGCGTCCTTGGCTGCGTCGAGGTCTGCCGGGTTGACGCTTTCACCGCGTTCGGCGGCCAGGACGGCGTCTCGAGCGGCGACCCGGTAAGCACGAGCCGCGGTGTTCAGATGGGCATAGAGATCGCGCTTGGCTTGCAGCGCATACTCTTTGCGCTCCTGCTCCCGTTCACGTTCGGCGCGCTGGTTCTGCTCCAACGCCTCGGCCCGGCTGGCGCGCTGACTGAGCACTGCCCCACCCAGAGTCCCACCCAGCGTTCCTCCGACGCTGATGAGCGCGACGGCAAGCGTGGTCACATCCACGAGATCCCCCAACTCGTCTACTTCTCTGCCCGAGGCGGCGACCGGAGACGTCACGGCAGCCTCTTAGACATGCATACTCCCCACCCTCGCCCAATAGCCCAAAACCGGAGCGGCTGAGGAAGAGGAGCAGCTCTGGTCGAATCCAAGGAGTCTCATTAAGAAAGCCGGAGTCGCTTCCATGGCCCTGGCGTGGACGCACCGGCAGGCGGGAACGAAGCCGTTTTGACTGCGCAGAAGGGACCAACGGAACGACCCCCGTGACGGCGGAGATGAGCGCCTTACCGGTCTGCGCTGCGGGTGCTCCACGGGACAACCCCGCAGGCGTAGGGACGACTTCGCGTCGCGTTCGGGCCGCCCGAACTTCGGTGAGCTACCCCCGCAGGCGCGGGGACGACACCTTCGCGAGGCTGTTCATGGCCTTTTCGAGCGAGCTACCCCCTAGGCGCGGGGACGATGCCAGTGCGGCCCTGCTGAACAACGGTCTGCCCGAGCTACCCCTGTGCGGGGACGACGAGGTCCCAGGCCTCGGGGTGAGCCACCCCCGAGGGGTTGCCCCCGGCGGGTGCGGGGACGACGCCCCAATGCGATCGAGGAGCATCTCGTGCAGCGAGCACCCCCCGCGAGTGCGGGGACGACTCGTCGGGAACGTGCAGCTCGCCGGGGATCACCGGGCTACCCCCGCAGGCACGGGGACGACTACCTCGCCTACCAGGCAGGCACCACAGGCGACGAGCTACCCCCGCGGGCTCGGGGACGACGCCAAGTCCATGGCCGTGCCCAGCGTCTTGAGCGAACAACCCCCGCAGGCGCGGGGACGACGTGGAGGCTCCCCCCACCCGGCCACAACCATGAGAGCAACCCCCGCGAGCGCGGGGACGACACGCGACGCAGAAGCCCAGGCCTGACGATCCCTGAGCTACCCCCGCGAGCGCGGGGACGACCCGGACGTGGCCCGGCTGGCGTCGGTGGTGCTCGAGCTACCCCCGCAGGCGCGGGGAGGACCCGTCTTTCAGGCCGGAATCAGCGCGCCGCCCGAGCTACCCCCGCGGGCGCAGGGACGACCGGGCCACCGGCCGGACCCTGTCCGCGACCCGGGAGCTACCCCCGCGGGCGCGGGGACGACAGGATCACCTCACCGACCGCATATGCGCTGCCGGAACTACCCCCTCGGACGCGGGGACGACGCTTTCGTGCCAGATGACGTTCATGCGGACCGCGAACTACCCCCGCGGGTGCGGGGACGACCTACTCGGTCTCGTCGTCGGGCGGCCAGTCGGGGAACTACTCCCGCGGGCGCGGGGACGACACACCACAGCCGCGGTCGACTTCACGAACACCAACGAGCTACCCCCGCGGGTGCGGGGACGACGTCCAGAGACTCGGACTGCCACTGTGGCATCGTGAGCTACCCCCGCGGATGCGGGGACGACGTCCGGGGCTACTCCTTCACGATCCCGAGCGCCGAGCTACCCCCGCGGATGCGGGGACGACACTTCTTGACCTGCAGTGATGCTAACAAGAGTGCCCATTTTCCTTTACCTGCTTCGCAGTTACGTGGCCAGGAGAGCGGTCAATCGCCGAGTTGATGTGGCCGGTGAGCCAGCCGCCCTTGGCAGGCGACGGCCACGATCTAGAAGAAGCGCTGCACCGATGCTGACAAACCCGCGTCGGCGGGGACGACGACGCAGGGAAGTGAACACCGGCCTCATGATCGCGGACAACCCGCGTCTCAGGCGCAACAACAACGTGATGAGCGGCGGCGAGTCCAGCGTGGTCAGCTACCCCCCGCGGGCGCGGGGACAACCGCAGACCTCGCCGCTGCTACACAGCTCCACGGGAGCTACCCCCGCAGGCGCGGGGACGACTGCGATGAGGAGTCGGTGCGCGAGTACATCACCGAGCTACCCCCGCGAGCGCGGGGAGGACGGCTGCGCGATGGACTGGCCCGGACCGTAGGCGGAGCTACCCCCGCGGGTGCGGGGACGACGTGCCCGGTCTCAGCGAACAGAGCTGAGGCCTCGAGCTACCCCCGCGGGTACGGGGACGACAACACCCCCGAGCAGCTGGCCTCCGCCCTCGCGGAGCTACCCCCGCGGGTGCGGGGACGACACTTCTTGACCTGCAGTGATGCTAACAAGGGTGCCCGTTTCCCTTCGCCTGCTTCGCAGTTACGGGCGCATGAGCGGTCGATCGTGGCGTTGACGGACATCAACGCCGAACTACTCCCGCGGGCGCGAGGACCCAGGCCGTGGACGGCGATGCCGTTGCCCAGCCGGCGGCTGGTGGTATTGGCGGCGGTATCCACGGTCCGGGCAGTAGGTGGAACCGTGTCGGTCGTCCTGCCTGCCACCGTTGACACTGCTCCGGCGACTGCCCTCTGGGCGAGCGCACCGCTGACGAATTGACCTGCCTCGACACGTCATGACGGCCGGATCCCTGGGGAGGGGAGAACCGCCCGCGTAGATCATTAGCCGCGAAGTCCAGGCTGCCCGAGACCCAAACTGCTGATCGGGGAGAAAACCGCTGGCAAGATGGGCAATTGGGCGGGCTGCAGTGCAGCGGGGTTGAGCAAGGAGCACTGGGTGGGGACAACGATAAACGGGCGGTTTCTGCTACTGCCCCAGGAGGCACGCCAGGGTGGTCTCTCCGAGGTCCGCAGGGCCGTGGACGTCACCAGCGCGAGTGGCGACCACGTGGCCGTGAAGCTGCTCAAGCAGCGGGAAGACGATGCGATTACCCGGATCTTCCTGGAACGGGAGACTTCGGCGCTCAAGGCGCTGGACCATCCGCACATCGTGCGGATGCTCGACTCCGGCTGGGATGATGAACTCGAGCGGTACTTCATCGCGCTTGAGTGGATCGATCGCACTCTCAAGGAAGAGATGGCGGATGGTCGACCCCTCGACTGGCCGGCCTACTTCGCCCGCATCGGCCGGCCACTGGTGTCCGCTCTCGCCTACGCGCACGAGAAGCAGATCGAGCACCGGGACCTGAAGCCGGGCAACGTCCTGCTGGCCGTTGACGGCACGATCAAGCTTGCCGACTTCGGGATCGCCAAGATTCTTTCCAAGGCCGTAGCCGCCACGGACGAGACTGTGGCCGACTTCCGTTCCGCCTTGTATGCGCCGCCGGAGCAAAGTGACGCGATCCCGTATGTCCGCGACGTGTATGCCTATGCGGTTCTCGCCATTCAGGTCCTCTCACACAGCAAGGCCCGCGACTATCCCGACTTGGCCAACGTGCTCGACGAACTGGACCTTGATGCAGAGATTCGCGGCATCCTGAAGTCCTGCATCGACTACGACCCGCAGAAGCGGCCGGCGAACGCCAGCGTGCTGGAGCACCGGCTCCTGGAGGCGGAACAGGTCTGCGGCAGCCGTGCGGCGCGCCGCCGCAACGCGCTTTGGCTGAAGATGACCCGCCGCGCGGCCGAAAGCCTCAGCAGCACGCCGCCGGGTGAAGAGATTGACTGGGCGCAGGTGAAGTCGGCTGTCCTGGCGGACATTTCCGGCACCGTGCACGTCGACTACGGCTACAACCCGCAGACCGGAGAGGTCGACACGACCACGGTGCGGGTGTTCGGCCGGACCTTGTTCCTACGTCTGGTCAACGACGAGGAGCATCGGGACCGTTGCGTGATCGTCTCGGCGGAGGAGCGGACGGAGGAGTGGATGGCCAAGCGCCGCGAGTCCTCCCTCAAGCTCGGGCCTGTCTTGACCTGGACGTTCGACGATCCGGGCGAGGACCCGGCGAATGACGGACTCACCCTGCTCTTGGACAGCCTGGATGCGAGCTTGGAGGCGCGGGAGGAGAAGGCCAAGGACGGCAAGCGCCAGCAACTCGGTGATCTCTTCGACGGCTGGCGGCGGGTATTGGAGGCCCGGGAGGAGGTCGCGGCCAACGGGCGGCAGCCGATCGAGTACGAACGGATGGAAGGCGGCGGCCGTACCCGTGTCTTCCACCTGACTGCCCCCGATACCATCGCGGAGGTCGGGGACGAGTGGTCGGTGGCCGAGTACCCCTACAGTCGGCCCGTCGACCGCGGCGAGATCACCAACCGGACCGACGACACTGTGGTGCTGCGGATGACGCGCCCCAAGTCGGTCCTGCCCGCCCGGGGCGTCCTGCTGCCCTTCCTCGGGCCGAGCCAGAACGCCATCAACCGGCAGCGCGATGCCCTGAGCGCCGTCGCGGCGGGCCAGACCGCCAATCCCCGCCTGCGGCAGATCATTGAAAATCCAGCAGCCGTCATGGTCCGCCCGCCCGCACAGGTCACGACCTGGGTCCGCGCCGATCTCGACAGGAGCAAGCGGGACGTCGTCGCCCATGCCCTGGGCACCCAGGACCTCCTGCTCGTCGAAGGACCGCCTGGCACTGGCAAGACCACGGTTATCGCAGAGATTGTCGAGCAGACCCTCAGCCGCGACCCCAACGCCCGCATTCTCATCGTCAGCCAGACCCACATCGCCATCGACAACGCGCTCAAGCGTCTTGAAGATGCCGGCATCACCGGCCTGGTCCGCTTGGGCCGCGTCGACGATCCGCGGGTTGCCGAGAGCGCCCAGCCGCTGCTTCTCGACAAACAGGTCAAGAAGTGGACCCAGGGCGTGCGCGCGCGGGCTGAGAAGTACCTTGAGACGGTGGCCGCCAACAGCGGCCAGCAGGCCCGCCACCTCAAGGCAGCGCTGCTACTGGAGGAACTTGCCTCCGTGGCCGCCAACGTGGCGCACGTCTCAGCCCGGCTCGAGGAACTGGCCAACCAGCCCGTGCCGGACCGCACCACCTCTGCCCGGGAACTCGGTGAGGAAGTTGTCACCACCCGCGCCCGTCGCGAACAGCTCCTCGACCAGCGCGCCGAGCTGTTCACCGAGGTTCAGTCCACGCTCGACGGTGAACTCACCCTGCGTGAAGACCTCAGTGCCGCCGACGCCCGCGACGCGGTCGAGGCGCTCCTCGGCCCGTCCGGCCCCGGGCGGGAGCTGATGAACCTGCTGCGGCTGCAGGGCGAGTGGCTGCAGCGCATCGGCACCGACCAGAACCTGATCGCGGGCTTCCTGCGGACCAGGCACGTTATCGGCGGCACCGCGCTCGGTTTTCTCGGCCACCCGGCGGCGCGGGACCTCGAGTTCGACCTGTGCATCTTCGACGAGGCCTCGAAGGCGACCGCCACCGAAGCCCTGGTGCCTTTGGCCAGGGCCAAGCGGTGGGTGCTGGTGGGTGACACCAACCAGCTGCCCCCCATCGATGAGGACCTGCTGCGCGACGACAAGATCATGTCTGATCACCAGCTCATCCCCGAACTGGTGATGACCACCCTGTTCCAGTACTTCGCCAACAGCACCGAGGCACCGGTCAAGCACTTGCTGCGCGAGCAGTACCGCATGACGCCGGCGATCGGCAACATGATCAGCAGCTGCTTCTACGGCGGGAAACTGATCTCGCCCAATGACCATGTGCTGCCTGGCTACGACACGGTGAACAAGCCTGTGCTGTGGCTGGACACCAGCACCCTGCCCGGCCGGCGCGAATCCGAGCGGTCCACCGCGGAGACCAGCATCTCCAATCGCCTCGAAGCACAGCTCGCGATGCGTCGGCTGGAGGTCATCGACCAGGCCATCGACAAACAGGTCATTAAGACCCCGGCAGGGAAGCGACTCGATGTCCTGGTGATCGCCCCCTACGGCCGCCAGGTCGAAGAACTCACCCGGCGCTTGGCCTCCCGCAAGCTCAAGCACGTCACGCCGGAGGTGTTGTCCGTCGACGCGGTGCAGGGCCGCGAATGCGATCTCGTCGTGTTCTCGGTAACCCGCAGCAACGTCCGCGGTCACTTTGGGTTCCTTGGCCAGCCCTACTGGCGTCGCATCAACGTCGCCCTTTCCCGTGCCCGTTACGGCCTGATCATCGTCGGTGACGCCGGATTCTGCCGCAGCAAACCTGGCGCCCTGCGCGACGTCCTCGACTACATGAGCGGCCACCCGGAAGACTGCGAGATCCGCGATGCCTACATTTAGTCCCGACAGCCTCCTGGCCGTCCGCTTCCAAAGTGCGCGCCCCGGACTCGAACTCGTCCAGATCGTCGACGCCGCGCTGCCCGTCGCTCGGATCACGGCCGAGGTCCTCGCCCAGGACAGCAAGGAACTCCCCCTGATGGAGGAGTTTGTGCTCCGTCTGGTCGACCACAACGTGACCAGCCCACCCAGTATTGCCGGCCTGCTCGGCCTCCCCGAGCGCATGGTCGACCAGACCGTCGCCGTGCTGTTCGGCTCGGACGACCTGAAATGGGCCCGGCCTGCCGCAGGAGATACCGCCCGCACGCCGGGCCTGCGGCTCACCGACAAGGGCCATATCACCGCGCAGAAAGCGGCCGCCGTAGCACCCGTGCGGGTCAACCAGCCACTCGTCTTCGACCAGATGCTGTGGAGAGCAGCCGCCTACGACCGCCGCACCACCATCCCGCGCGGACAGGCCGAGGAAGACGGCATGATCATGCTGCCCGTCGCGCGTTCCGGTCCGCTCGACGACGGCGACATCACCGCAGCCGAGATCACCGCCCTCCTCCGTGAGAACGGCACCGCCGACCGCGAGGTCCTTCAGGTCAAGAGCATCACCCAGGCCAAGGCACGCCGCGTCCTGCCGGTCAAACTCCTCGTGTACGCCGACGAAGGCCGCGCCGAAATCGAGATCGGCGTGGTCGTCGACGGCGAACTGAGCAAGGCCCACGAACTCGCACTGCTCGGCCACGGCGGCGCCAAGTCCCTCGGTATCACCGTCGCACCGCCACCCAAACGCCCCCTCCTGGAACCCGACCTTGAAGAGGCCCGCGTTCCCTTGCAGGAGGTCACCCAGCACCGTGCCGTAGAGGCGGCCTTCCAGCTCGGCTCCCAGACCCCCACACCAGGCCCGCCAGCAGCCCCACAGCCGCAGGCGGACGAGATCCGCGCCATCGGCGTCTTCGAGCACCCCGATGTTCTTGACGACGCCCTCACCCACGCCCGCCGCCGCCTCCTGATCATCTCGCCGTGGATCAAGAGTGCGATCATCACCACCACCTTCCTCAGCAAGTTGGAAAGCCGCCTCACCCGCGGCGTGAACGTGGACATCGCCTACGGCTACGAAGAAAACGACACCAAAACCGACCCCGCTGCCGTCCGTAAAATCACCAACCTCGCCGCCCGCTACCAGGACAAACTCACCTTCACCCGTCTGAAGAGCACCCACGCTAAGGTCCTCGTCTACGACGACGTTTGGGTGACCACTTCCTTCAACTGGCTCTCCTTCAAAGGTGATCCCGACCGCACCTACCGCATGGAAGAAGGAAGCCTCGTCCGCAACCACAAGATCGCCGACACCCAGTACGCCCGCTACCTTGAGCTGATCGAAGACCAACGCCGATAACCGACTGCGAGCGGGACTGGAGGCTGGAGCCCGGCGGCGAACTGGCGTTGGCTGGCCGCCGCTGGCATCACGATGCGGCTCACGTCGCCTCACGAACCGCATTTCGTCGGCAGCCCGTCGACGCGTAGGTAGGCTCCCGCGGTCTGAGCGCCACAGAGCGTCGAGAACCACAGCGAGACAGCCGAGGCGTCCCCGCTCGCGCGGGCGTCCCTTCCGCCACCCTGGGCAGCATTCCGTCAGCGGATTCCCACGGAGGGCTGTCCTTTCCCGCCTACGAGCAGCACGGGCCACCATGTGTCGGCGTACACGGATAAGAGCTCAGCCGCGTACTGCTGAACGTGCTCACCTGCCGCGTCGGCGGGAGCCTACACTCACCGTGCGGTTGCCCGACGGTGAGTGGCACGGATCAGCACGGTGACCAGAGCCGCCAAGTCGAGAGCGCCGTCAGGGTCGTCCGCGTAGCGGGTGGTCTGCAGCGGCCCCACTTCGTCCAGGCGTACTCCTTCCCTCTCCAGGACGTGGGCGAGGACCAGCAGTGCCAGGCGGGCGTTGCCGTCCGGGTAGGGGTGGAAGAAGGCGATGTCGAGGTATGCCCTGGCCGCGCGGGCTGTAAGGGGAACCGACGGGTCGGCGCTCTGGTGCAGGCAGGCGGCGAAGTCCTGCCATGTGTGGGGCGTAAGGCCGTATCGTTCCCGCCCGCCCTTGGCGAAGGCGTCGCTCTGGCGCAGACCCAGCTCGTTCACACCGAGGACCAACTTCTGCCAGTCGGCGAGAAGGGTCGGGGTGAGCGGCTCTCCCCGGGAGGCCGCGACGCGGGACAGGGTCATCGCAGCGAGCAGCCGGCCGGCGCGATCCGGGTCGCGAAGGCGGACCGGACCGTCGAACCAGGCGGCGAGTCCGTCGACGGCCGGGCGCACCGGTGCCGGGCCTACGCTCGCGGCCGAGGACCAGTCGACCTGCTCCCTGACCTTGCACCACGCTGCCAGCGCGTCATCGCTCACGATAGAACCCGCGACCGGTCAGGCTAATCGCCAGGTCCTCTCCAACCGTGTCGACCAGGGTCGGGGCAGGCGCAACGTGGCTCTTGAACCGGCCGCCGATAGCGGCTTCCACCGCCTTCTGCGCCTCTTCCGGGCCCAGGCCGGTGGAGGTGAGGAACCAGGTCAGCGTCGTCTCGCAGAGCCTGTACCAGGACGACTCGGCGTGGGTGCTGTTGACGACCGCGGTGACCAGGCGGGTCACCGCGCGTTCCAGATGCCAGCTTCGGTCCTCGGCGTCCGCGTCGGGATGCGGTGCAAGCTGTTCGAACCGCTCGGCCAGGTCCTCCAGCCAGTCGCGCCACTCCAGCAGGCAGGTCACGACGCGTTCGGCGGTCTCCTGCGCCTCTCCGACCGAGTGCAAATCGCAGCACCAAGCGTCGATGGGACCGCCGTTGTGGACCGAGTAGTCCCAACCACAGGCCCACCGGCCGTAACGGGACACCAGGAGCACGGTGACCTCGTCGATGAACCGAAAGCCTGCCATCCGGTCGGGATCAGCCGTCCGGCCGGCCTCGGAAGGCACCATCGGGACGACGAGCGCCGTCAGCTGGGCCGCCTCGTCGTTGTCCCAGTCGAAGGCGTTCCGGCTGGGGTCGGCGGCAGTCCAAGGCAGCGACCGGGCTCGTTCACGGTGGATGGACGTGGCGTACCCCCGAAGTCAGACATGACGAAACAAGTGACCGATCATGCCCACCAGGTCGAGACCTGTCACCCCAATTTGTTGACCCCTGCCGCCCGGCTGCCTTCACCTGCCCGGGCACGTTCACGTGTACCCGCCTGAGCACTCACCCGTGTACGCCGACACCATGGGCGTCTACGGTCGGCGGACGTGTACCTGGCACACGCGGGGGAGTGGGATGAGGAGTTGGGAGAGGGCGCTGTCGGTGCTGGAGGCGCTGTGCGAGCGCGGGCAGGCGGCGGGCACGGCTGGACGCTCGACACCGAGCTCCTCCCACCAGACCAACAGCAGGTGAACGCCCTAGAGAACCCAGGGCGCGCGGCGCTGTCGGCTCTGGAGGCGATACGCCCCGAGCCATCTGAGGAATTCACACTGCACGGACACGGCAGCTGTAGTTCGTGACTCGTGAGGTTCCTGTCATGCGATGGCCACTGCTGTGACGTTGTTCCAGCGGCGGTGGCAGGCCGTCGCGCGATGCTGGTGTCGGCGACGCCAGTTCGACCAGTGCAGGGCGTGTGCCGGATCGGTGTCCTGGCGGGGCCTTGGCAGGGCGAAGACCCGCAATAGCGCGAGGAGTTCGCGCGGGCTGACGGGCACCATGGCCAACTCGTCGTCGGAGTTGGCGGGGTGGGCGCGTTGCCGCTCGTGGAGGGCGCCGACGGCCAGAAGTGCGTAGGCGATCATTGACATGAGGCTCCAGCGGTGCCAGGACGTCCAGCAGGTGACCTGGCCGGTGTCGAGGTGGGCCAGGCCCTGGCTCCTGGAAGTCCTCCTCGACCCGCCACCTGCGGCAGACCGCGCTGACCAGCACCGATATCGGCTGCGGGTCGGGGTGCCAGGTCCGGTAGAAGGAAGGGTGCCGGTGCGGCGGTGGCGTCGGACCAGGACCTGGCTGTGCCCGGCGGCCTGTCCGGGCGGCGCATCGTCGGGGTTCACGTCGATCATCGCCCAGTCGTAGAGCCGCTCGGCCTTGGTGCCATGGCCGGTCCTCAGCCGCATCCAGGCCCGCTTCGGCACCCGCTCCAGCAGCGCGGTGACCTTCTTCTTCCCGGCGCCCGGGGTGGTGACCCGGTGGCTGGTGGGTACCGCGATCGCGTAGCCGTAGCCCAGCGCACGGATCCGCGCACGCAACTCCCGTCCACCGTAGACCTCGTCGGCGGCCACCCACGCGGTGTGCACCCCCGAGGCGTGGGCGTCCTCCAGCATGTCGCCGGCCAGTTGCGGCTTGGTGGCGAACACCCTCTCGTCGGGCACCCCGACCAGCTCACGGCGCTCGTCGTCCGCCGCCCATGCCTCGCCCAGGTACAGCCGACGGTCGACCAGCGCGTGCCCCTCGGCACTCACGTAGGAGAGGTGTACCGCGACCTGGCACAGCCCGATCCCGCCCAGCGCCCCGGAGTACTGCCGGGCCGCGCCGACCGCGTCGAGGGACGACTTCTCATCGCCCGTCTCGTCCACCACCAACATCACCTCCCTCTCGCCGAGTTGCTCCACCGTCCAGGCCGCGACCGACCGGCGGACTGCCTCGGTGTCGAAGCGGGCCCTCGACAAGAAGTGCTGCAGGACATGCGGACCGCTGTGGCCGATCGCCTCGGCCAACGACCAGCAGTTCGCCGATTCCTTGACCATCAGCAGCCCAGAGACCATGTTCCGGCAGGTCAGCCGGGTCTCCCGGCGCGGGAAGCAGCTCGCGAACCGGCCCATCAACCCCTCGAACAGCCCGTCCCACCCGGCGTGTACTACCGTGGCCTGCGCGGCCACCGCTTCTTGATTCTTCGTCACACAAGATCACGATGCCGGTGGCCGTACCCCTGCCGCAGGCACCCCACCCACCACGCTGGCCAGCGGCGATGCCTCACGCCTCACGAACTACAGCTGCCGTGTCTGATCTCGCTCGCCGGACCCGGCCTGTCTGGTAGTTCCGAGCAGTCCCGGCTTTGTCAGCGCTGCTTCCCGCCCTCCCCGGCGTCTCCCGGGTCGGACTGCGCTCAGCTCCCACCAGGCTGCTGCGACAGCCTGGCGAGGAGGTCTTGCACCTCCTTCGATTCACCGCGCCTCACGGCGCACAGGCGCCTCATGGCGCACTGCCAGCGGTCCGCGACCTGCACGACGTGGGGTGCCGCGTCAGTGATGGCCTGGGCGAAGCTGCCGGCCCCGTCCCGGCACACCACCTCGAATCCCGCATTCTTGCGCAACCAGGTGGCGACCGGCTCCTTCGCGCGGTCCGCGAGCACGTCGACACGCGCGCCCGTGGCGGCGTCGATGATGATCGTGGCGTAACGGTGGCCCCGGCGCAGGGCGAACTCGTCGATACCCAGCACGCGCGGGACTGCCGCCGACGGCACGGGGATGCGCATCAGGCAGTTCAGGACCGTTACCCAGGACAGCGCGCAGTGCAGCACGGCCAGCAGCCGGGCACCGGCCGATCCCGCCAGCGCCACGGCCACCGCGTTCACCACGTGCTGCAGGGCCGGGGTGCGCCGCTGGTAACGCACCGTCAACCCGGCGACCTGCTCGGCGAAGGTGGTCTTGGGACAATCGGAGTTCTCGCAGTACAGGCGGCGCACCGACAGGTCGATGACGACGGCCCGGCCACCCACCGCCTCGTCCGCGACATGCCGCACGTACCGGGAGTGCACCCAGTCCGATTCCGTCCCGCACCCTGGGCAGACAGCTGCGGCATCGTCCCGGGTCCGGGCCGCGATACGCAGCAGATCACCGCTGGCCTCCACACGATCGACCCGTACCGCGGCCAGCTGCGGTAACAGGTCTTCCAGCCGTATCGCACACACCACCAGGATGACGCCGCCAACCAGCCGACACCACAGGCCAGTTGACCCGATCAACGGCTACGAAAATCTTGGAAGACCCGTTCGTTTGACAGACCCGTTTTATTGGAAATTCTCGCGGAGGTCGCCTGACCGTGGGCCTGTTGGGGTGCTTCCCCCGGGGTCGGAAGGGCACGCTGCGCGGGGGATGGTGGGCTGGCGGCGGGCGGTGCGGTTGGCTGGGGGAGGTGCTCCGGGGCGGGGGCGAACGCTGGGTCGTCGCGGGTCCGCCTCGCCGTGGCTCGTGGTGGTGGCCGGGGTGTTGACGGAGAGGGTGGTTGGTGGTGGGGGAGACGGTCAGGAATGACGCTGAGGGGATGGCCCGGGTGGGGGCGGCTCTGGGTGAGCTGGGTGAGCAGTGGGGGGAGCTCGCGGGCCGGCTCGGGGCGCGGACGCGGGAGTTGGGCTCGGGGGATGTTCATCGGTGATGGTGAGGAGGGCCGGCAGTTGAGGGAGGGTCTCCTGCCGGCTCGGCAGGGGCTGGTGGAGGCGGTACAGGGTCTGGGGCCGCTGGGTGCGGGTTCGGCGGACGCGGCGCACGGCACGGCGGGTGTGTTCCAGCGGGTGGATGAGACGGCCGGGAAGATCGCCGCTGATCTCAGGGAGAGCTGAGCGTGGACACCATCGAGGTGCCGGGGGCGTTGGCCTGGCTGGCGAAGATCGTGGTGGGTAGTGAGTGGCCGAAGGTCAAGGAGGGGCTCCTGTGGGAGCTGGGGCAGCTGGACCAGGAGGCGGCCCGGCTGCTGGGTGAGATCCTTGAGGCGTTGCGGCGTGTGATTCCCGGTGCGGCTGCCAGTGCGACCGGTCCGGCCGGTGATGCGATGACGGATCTGCTGGACCGGTTGTCGGCTGTGATACCGGATCTGGTGGAGACGGCGAACGCGCTGGGGGATTCGGCGAAGTCGACCGCGGCGGAGATCCAGTACGGCAAGTTGATGATCATCGGGGTGATGATCTGGCTGGCGGCGGAGCTGGCGGCGTTGCTGCCGTGGTCGTGGGTGCCGGGTGTTGCGGGGTTGATCGAGGCGGTGGAGGCCGCGGCGGCGGTGGTGGCCAGGACGCTGCTGGGCCGGATTTTGCGTTCGGTGGCCGCGCGTGCGTCGTTCTCGCGTGCGTTGCAGGCGGCGGGTGCGGCTTCCGCGAGCCGGATCGCGCAGTTGCTGGAGCGGCTGGGTGTGGACAAGGGTGTGGCGCGGTCGGCGGGTGAGCTGGGCGGCAGGATGGTCAACGGCGCGCTGGCGGGTACGGCTTTCAATGTGGGTCTGGACGTGGGGATCCAGGCGGGTCAGATGGCGGCGGGGGTGCGGCAGTCGTGGAACACGCAGGCCACGGCGTTCGGCGCGTTGACGGGTGTGGCCGGTGGCGTGCTGGGCGCGGGTCTGATCCATGGGGTGCAGTCCGCGGTGGGCAGGCTGGGGGAGAAGTTCGGGGCGCGCAGGGCTGACGCGGAGGGCCTCAAGGGCCCGGAGCGGGTCATTCGTGTGGCCGAGGTCCGGGCGGAGATGACGAGCTGGGTGACGCCGCCGGCGGTGACGCGGCCGGCGTGGAAGACGGAGAACTTCACGGAGTGGAAGAGTGCCGCGGGGCTGAGGTCGCTGCCGGCCAGGGCCGCGGTGGGCGGGGCGGCGGGGCTGGGTGCCACGGTCATCGGTAACGCGGCCTCGGGTTATGGCGGTGGTCTGGGACTCGGGTTCGTCTCCGGTGCCGTCGGTGTCATGGCCGAACGCCCCCACATCCACGTTCCTCACATCGACATCCCCCATGGTGAGGGCGGTGGCGGGTTTACGGACCAGGACCTCAAGACCGGCGGCACGAAGGAGAAACCGCAGGCGCCGGGAGCCGGGACGACGGTCCCGGGAACGGGGGCGGGGTCGACCGGAACGGGAACGACGGGGGCGGCTGGAACGGGAACGACGGGGTCGACGGGAACGGGCCAGGCTGGAACGGGGTCGGGGGTTTCGTCCGGCGCGTCACGGTTCGCGTTGTCCGGTGTACCCGTGAATGCCGATGTCCCCTCCGGCCTGGCCGGCCAGGCCGGGCCGCCGCAGGCGCAGGCGGGGCCGGTGGCGGCGGGCGGGACGGGTCCGGTCGCCGCTCCCGGGACCGGGGCTGGGGCCGGGGCTGGGGCCGGGGATGTCACGGCGTCCGGGCAGGTTCGGGCTGAATCGGGACTGCCGCGAGCCGGGACGTCCGCGACCGGGCCGGTCGTGGTGGGTGGCGCGGCGGGTGGCGCGGTCGTGCCCGGTGGACTGCCCGGTTTCCACACGGTGCTGCGCAGCGGTCATCCCGGGACGGAGCCCGCCGCTCCCGGGGCGGAGCCCGCCGTTTCGACCCCCGCGCGGACCGAGGCACACGCGATGCCCTCCGGTGGGGTCAGGGAGACCGAAGGCGTGGGCGGACGCGGGCCGGCAGCCCACGCGGAGCACACCGCGGCGTCGGCGGTGCCCGCGGCAGCCGGAAGGCCGGATCCCTTCCGGGCCACCGGCCGGCCCCAGCCGGACGCGGTCGTCGCGGCGGCGGTACCGGGGGGCCCGGCAGTGGGATGACGGCACACGGCGGGACAGCGCCTGTCCCCGGCGGTGACTCACCCCTGGGTGCCGGGTCGGTGAGCGAGGGCGGCACGAGGGGTGCCGCAGGGCCCCCGCCCGGACCTGGTCCCGCGCACGGCGACGGCGTGGTCCCGGCCGGGGCGGTGGGTGCCGGCGGCCGGGCGGCGGGGCTCGCCACCGCGGCCACCGACGCCGGGGACGGCAGCACACGAGGGCCGGGAACACCTGGCCCGGACCGCGCTGCGCATACCGACGCCGTCGGCGACAAGAGCGCCTCCGGCCCGGGCTCGCGACGAGCCGGAGAGACCACCAAGACGGCCTCGGCCGGCGGGACCACGGCGGGCCGGCCGCTGTCACCGACGGCCGTCACCTCCGTCACCTCCGTCACCTCCGGGGTTCCTGCCGCCGGGCATGTCCCGGACCGGTCCCCGGCAACGCGTGGCGGCCCCGGACGGGAAGACCCCGGCACACCGGCCCGGACCGACGACGCCGCGGCGTCCGGCGGCACACGTCCAAGCACACCACCCGCGGGTGCGGGGGCCCGCACCGGCGGGCACACCGCTCGTCCCTACCACGCGCCGGACGCCGAGCAGTCGGGAGCCGGGGAGAGCGCCGGACGGGATCCGCTGACGCGTCCGCCCGGGGGAAGCGGTGCCCGATCCGGTGATGACCCTTCCTCGCACGGCACTGCGGCCCAGGGCCGGGCACAGCGTTCGCGGCCCGGGCCTGCGGTGGGCGATCCGTCCGGTGGCCCGGTTCCCGCCGTACGGGACTTCAGGTCGCCGCCGCCGGCCGGCGCAGGGCGGGCCGCGTCCCCGGCCGGGTCCAGCGACCTGACCAAGGCGGACAAGTCCATCCTGGCCTCAATCGACGCACGAGGGAAACTGTCCGATGAAAAGCTGGTCTGGGCCGCGCGACAGGTGAACATGGATCACCATGGTCTGCTGTCGCGCGGGGATGCGCCGGGGTCGGCGGCTGCCCACCGGCGTGACCTGCTGGATCATATGATCAAACTCGTCGCCCATGTCTACGCGACCAAGGGCGCGCAGGAGGCAATGCTCCGGTCCCGGGAGCTTGCCTCGACCTACGGAACGGCGCGTACGACGGGGTTCCTGCCGGGCGGAACAGACCGCCGCGCGAGCAACTACGGTGACGCCGGCCCGTCGCGCCCCGCCGGTTTCTTCCCCCCGGACCCGCAGCGCCCGCGCTCTGCCGCCCAGATCCAGCATCCCAGCCTGAGCGGACGGCCTTCCGGCAGCCAGGCCGCTGCTGGTCCCCAAGGGCTCCCGGCGGCAGGGGGGACCGGCAGACGTGCGCCCTCTCCCGTGCCGTACCCGCTGTCCGCCGGGCCCGCCCGCCCCGGGGTGCCCGCGGGCGGCGGCCCGGCCGTCGGGTGGAACGGGAGAGGGGAAGAGGGCCGGTATCTCCCGCTGAGCGGGCATCCTGCCCGTGCGCCGCACGGGCAGGATGCCCGTGCGGCGGCGGGTGCGGGTGTGCGGCGTCCTTCGTCCGCGGCAGGACCGCCGGTGTACGCCACCGGCGGGCCGGCCGGCCAGTACCATGCCGTGTACACCCGGGGACAGAACCCCGCGCCCGGCCCGGGACGGGACAGCGGCACGAGCGGGAGTGGGACGGGCCCACGGGCCTGGTACACGCCCGCCCCCGCGCCGGGCCGGTCCTCGGGCCTGCGTGCGCCCGCCCCCGCGCTGGGCCGGTCCTCGGGCCTGCGTGCGCCCGCCCCCGCGCCGGGTGGATCGTCGAACTGGCGTGCGCCCTCACCCTCACCCGCGCCGGGCAGGCCTTTCGGTGCGTTTACGCATCCCGCGCCGGGTGGATCGTCGGGCCTGCGTGCGCCCTCACCCGCGCCGGGCGGGTCTTCCGGCGCGTTTGCGCATCCCGCGCCGGGTGCGGTTTCGCGGCTGTCAGGGACCGCCGGTAGCGGCCAGTTCCAGCCCCGCCCGCGGACGGCCGCTGCTGGTCCCGTGGGGCTCCCGGCGCCAGGGGAGGCCGGCAGGAGTGCGCCCTCTCACGTGCCGTACCCGCCGTCCGCCGGGCCCTCCCACCCGGAAGTGCCGCGCACACCGGGACACACCCCCGAGGACGTGGCCGCCGCGGACCGGGCGACAAAGCAGTTCAAGGCCGTACTCGATGATGTGGAAAAGAGAAACCTTCCCCCCATTCCCGCCGAGTCCTGGCCCGCCGGCATCGAATCCGGCACCACGTGGGGCGTGCCGGACATGCCAGTATCCCGACGCCCTATCCCGGACGTACGCGAAATCCCGTACGAGGACGGGCAGCTCCTCCGACGGATGATCAAGCATGTGGACCTAATCTCTCCTCAGCCGACACTGGAAAAGATCGTCCGCGGTCTCAGCACCGGCTCCGGTTCCGGCAAACGCTCGCTTACCCCCCGGGAAGCCGTGGCCTTCCACCACGCGGCCATCACCTATCGCGCCGAAATCGCCCGCACACGCCTCCAGGAATTCAGGAACCACCGCGCCAAAAACCCCGACGACCCGCACGCCCTCGCCGACAAAGCCGACGAACCCTACCTCGAACTCGCCTACCTCAACGCCGTCCGCTACGCCCCGCCCACCCACGCCGACCGCCACCTGGCAGACGCCCTCACCCACGAGCAACTCACCAGCCTCGACAACTGGCTCATCCGCATCGACCGAGGACTCCTCGGCCCCTCACCCGCGGCTCAGCACGTCCTGTCCGCCCTCTACCGAAACCCCGTCACCAGTACGATCACTATGAAAAAAGCTGCCACTCTGAGAACCGGACTCTTCATCGATTACCACGAAAAACACCCCGGTACCGACTGGGCGGGCCCCCTCACCTTGGACAGTGAGGTACGGGATGTACGGGGTCACCGCCCGGGCGTGGGTGGTGTAAAAGTGGGGATGCGTGTCTCGTTGGGACGCCTGCTCGACGACCTGCGCAAAGGCCGCGCACGCCCACTGGTGAAGGGCGAGATGGATCACTTGCGCGAAAGCGGAATCATTCCGGAAAGATTTGACGTTCCGGATGATGGTGATATTTGGACATCGGATCTTTACTTGAGAGTCGCCAGGCAATTTCGCGTCGGAACCTTCAATGGTCCGATTCCGCTGCCTTATCGTGGTATAAGCATCAAGGATGGCAACGGAAAAACGCACTTCCTCGACCTCGGAAGACGGATTAACGAGGCTAACCAGACAGGACTTCGAATATCGCGAGAAGTGTACGACGGATTGGTCGGCCTGGGGATCGACCTGAAACCATCTGTCCTTCGTGTCGGCCCTGGCCGCGCTAAGAAGTTTAACCCTGCTTCCACTTTGCAGGTGATCCGTCGATACAAGTCTGAGCATCTCAAGGGTGAAGGATGGGTCCACCCTAAAGCTAATAAGGATGAGGTGGAGATTGACGGCAAGAGAATTAGCCTCTATCACCTTTTGTGGAGAATCGAGTCGGGGGATAAAATTCCGGCGGTGTCTACGGTTGAGGGTCTGCGGGCGGAGGGGGTTCCGACGCGGTGGATGCTTGTGCCGACGGCTGACGGGGGGAAGGAAGTGGTCGACGGTCGGGGTCCGGACGCGGGTGGGCGTCGGGGGGTGGGGGGGCCGGGTGGTCTGTCGCGTGGTGACGGGCCTGGGAGGGGGCCGGATGACATGGATGTGGACGTTCCTGCCGGGGTGTTGCCGGGGCGGAGCCCGTATTTCTCTCCGGCGCAGCAAGACGCCCTCGCCGTGCTCGAGGCGGAGGTCGGCGGCCCACCTTCGGCGCGAGCATTGGCAAAGCCAGCAAGGACATCTGTTGAAAAAGAATTCGACAAGAGAATGATCCTCGCCATCAACAAAATCAAAGCCGACCCGAAATTGCTGATGATGGTAAAAAACGGCACCATTCCTAGTACTTTTCAAGTGTCGGTAGAAATAGACGGACGGCGGATTCAAGTGCCCTTCGGGAACACCCTGCACAGGTTGGCCAGAATCAAAAACGGTGTCCCCGTCGCTGCCCCTGCCGTGCCGCGCCCAGAGGTAGAGAGTGCACTCCGAGAAATTGGGTTCCCCTTCGCAATCGACCGGGCCACACTGCCCACCTCTAGCAGCATAAGGGTCGGTGACCAGCGGGCACTCGACGCCATGCGCCAGCTCACCCGAGATGACATACACCAGTGGCGAACAATATCCAAGTCACTAGCTGTTGATGTTCCAAGAATGGACGGCGTGCTGGAACAACTCCAGATCGGGAGGTATCTGCACACCAACCTAAGGGTGCCGGGAGAGCGCAATGCGGTGAAGATTTCACACGTCCTCTTCGACGGAATGCGGAGACTAGGTTTCGATCTGCCGGACGCATGGCGCAACGAAGCGATCCCCGAAGTCCCCGGGGACGAACACCTCGTAGCCGCCGCCAAAACCCTAACCACCAAAGAGAAGGAACAATGGAACACGCAGCAGGAAATCTCTTCCTATAAAATCGCCAACATAGTAGTCCACGGCCGGGGCGTGTCGTATCCGATCGGGAAAAGGCTGTACTATATGCGTACGTCGTCGGCAGCACATATTAGGCGGATTCCGGAGTGGCTTGCTGTCGTATTGAGAAGAGAAGCGGGGCTGATTATTCCGCGCGAGGCGATTATTCCCTCGGATGAACCGGGTTCAGACGTGGTCGCCGACGTCATGGAAGAGACCACCAGGGAACCGGGCAGAGTCTTGGAGTCCCGCACGTACGGTCCGGACGGAACGGACGCCTTCCACGGCATGGACGTTGACGGTCCGGCCCCGGTCCGGACCGCGGACACGATGCCCGGCCCGTCGGCACCCGCCCACGGGCTCCACCACCCCGGCGCCCCCGGCTCTCGTACCTCAGCATCGCAGGACCCGCCCCCCCTCCCGCCGAACCACACGGCCGACCTGACCCGCGCACAACACTTGAGGCTGCAAGAATTCACCCCGGAGCACCACAGGGCCCTGCACGTGGTCAGCCCCCCCGCGGACGGCGACTGCCTCATGAACGCCGTCCTCCACAGCACATTCACCCCCCGCCCCGCCGCACCCGCCGCACCCGTACACCTGCACCACAACGGACGGACAGCACGCACGCCACACGACATACGCACCGACCTCGCAGACGTCCTGACCGCGGAAATGCACCAACCCCCCACGCAACGCCCCCACTGGACCAACGGCCACGGCCAGTTCCTCGACGGCCTCGCCGCCGACGAAGCCCGCATGGCCGCCCTCACCACACCCGAAGAGCACACCGACCTTAAGAACGCTCTACTAGAGGCGTACTGGAGCGTCCCCGCCAACGACCTGGACTCCCTTCGCCTCCAAACCATCCAAAACCTCAGAACACCACGCAGCTGGGACAACGCCGCAGGCGAAATAGCACCCGCCCTCATCGCGAACATCTACCAACTGGAAATCACCATCATCATGCCCGACGGCCTATTCTTCACCCTCAACAGAGGCCAATACCCCGACCGACACGTCACCCTCCTCAAAACCGGCTACGAGGCAAACCACTGGGTCGGCACCCGCCACCACGCAAACTGACACGCACTGAACCTCTTTGGGGGAGTGTCATGAATTAGGTGGGAACTTCACCGGAAGGGACACCTGATGACGATCCAGAAGACTCACTCTCTCGAGACGGTGGGCGGCGTGTCGCTTGCCACTGACGGGGCGGCCGCGGACGGTGCGGGCATGAGGAGAACGCAGGAGTCCGTGGACGGGCTGGGCCTGGACCTGCTGGACGCGCTGACGCTGCTGGCCCAGGACAGGGTCCGCGGTGGTGGGCTGAGGCTGGTCGGTGAGGACGGTCTGCTGCCCGCGATCACGCAGCACCTGATGCAGGCCGCCCTGGAGGCCGAGCTGGATGAGCATCTGGCCGCCGAGGCCGAGCGCGGCGGCGGGCGGGGCTCGCGTTCGGGCGGCAACGGCCGTAACGGGTATCGCACGAAGAAGGTGATGAGTGAGGTCGGGCCGATCACGCTGCAGATCCCCCGTGACCGGCTGGGCACTTTCCGGCCCCGCATCCTGCCCAAGGGTGCCCGTCGCACCGGTGCTCTGGACGAGATGGTGCTCTCGCTGACCGCCCGCGGCATGACCTCCGGGGAGATCGTCGCGCACCTTGAGGAGGTGTACGGGATGAAGACGTCCAAGGAGACGATCTCCACGATCACCGACAAGGCCCTGGACTCGATGAACGAGTGGCGCACCCGCCCGCTCGACGCGGTCTACCCGGTCGTCTTCGTCGACGCCATCCACGTCAAGATCAGGGACGGGCAGGTCGCCAACAGGCCGATCTACGTGGCCATCGCGGTCACCGCCGACGGCTACCGCGATATCCTCGGCCTGTGGGCCGGCGACGGTGGCGAGGGCGCCAAGTTCTGGCAGCAAGTCCTCACCGACCTGCGTAATCGCGGGGTCAGAGACGTCCTCATGCTCGTCTGTGACGGGCTGTCCGCTCTGCCGGACGCGGTCGCGAACGTGTGGCCCCAAACCGTTGTGCAGCGCTGCGTCGTTCACCTGATCCGGCAGAGCCTGCGCTACGCCTCCCGGCGGGACTGGCCCGAGGTCGCCGCCGACCTCAAGCCCGTCTACACCGCCGTCAACGAGGCCCAGGCCCGCGAGCGGCTCGACGAGTTCGACGCCAAGTGGGGCCACAAATACGGCTCGATCGCCACCGTCTGGCAGCGCGCCTGGAGCGAGTTCGTACCCTTCCTGGCCTTCCCCGACTCCATCCGCGAGGTCGTCTACACGACCAACAGCATCGAGTCCCTCAACGCCCGCTACCGCCGCGCGGCCACCGCCTGCGGACACTTCCCCAACGAACAGGCAGCACTCAAGAGGATCTACCTGGCCACCCTCGCCCTCGACCCCTCCGGCCGGGGACGCAAACGCTGGAACAACAAGTGGAAGGCAGCATTGAACGAGTTCGACCAGCTCTTCGACGGCCGCCTTACCGCCGGACGGGTATAAGCCAGTCGGACCAACCAAAAACCACTAGGCCAAAGGGCCTAAAAACACCTAAATCATGATAGACCCCTCTTTGGGTGCAGTTCCTGTGAGGGTCCTTCGTTGGGGTGATTCGCGAGGGTTTGGTATGTGCGTGGCGGGTCGGGTTTCTACTGATCTTTAAGGCCACTCTTGACGATCTGTCAGGGTGGGCATAAGGGCGGTATGGGGACTTCGAATGCCGCGCTTTGGGGGCCGGCTGAGCGGGAGGCGCGGCGGATGCAGGCCGCCGACCTGTTCGAACAGGGTGTGAGGCAGGTGCGGGTGGCCCGGCTGCTGGGGGTGTCCCGGCAGGCGGTCGGCCAGTGGCATGCCGCGTGGCGGGCGGGCGGTCGTGAGGCGCTTGTGGCGCGGCCGAACGGGTCCCGCTCGTATCTGACGCCGCAGCAGGAGCAGGAGTTGCTGCGAGTGTTGCGCCTGGGAGCGTCGGCGCACGGCTGGGAGGGCCAGGGCTGGACGCTGTCGCGCATCGCGCGCGTGATCGAGGAGAGGTTCGGGGTGCGGTTCACGGTGCCGGGGGTGTGGTACCTCATGGACCGTCTGGGCTGGTCGTGGCAGGTCCCGAAGACGCAGGCGGTCCAGCGCGACGAGGAGGCGATCACAGCATGGCGCACGCAGACGTGGCCGGCGGTGTCCCATCCGGGCAAGCGGTGACCGAGGGGTGCTGGATCGTCTTCGAGGACGAGTCCGGGGCGGCGCTCACCGGGGTGGTGGGCCGTACCTGGGGGCAGCGGGGCGTCACACCGGTGATCAAGCTGAACGGGTCGCGCGGGGACCGGGAGAACATGGTGGCGTTCGTCGCCTACCGGCCCGGCTTCGAGCCGCGACTGTTCGTGTGGCACAAGAGCAGCGAGGGGTACACCAAGGAGCACTTCCCGCTCCTGCTGACCATGCTGCACGCCCGCCTCGGCGGCCCCGTCACGCTCGTGTGGGACAACTACTCCAGTCACACCAGCGCCGAGGTGCGCGAGTGGGCCAAGGAGCAGGAGCGCTGGCTGCGGATCGTCCAGCTGCCGCCTTACGCCCCCGAGCTGAACCCGGTGGAGCTCCTGTGGAAGATCGTCAAAGATCTCCTTGCGAACCGCGCATTCCGTTCGATTCGTGAGCTGGCGGAGGCCGCCGAAGCAGCGCTCAGCAAGATCAAGAAGGCGCCGCATCTCCTGCGTGGATTCCTTGCCGGAACCGGGCTGCCATTGCTGGAGTGACCGTCAAGCGCTGAGATAAAGATCAGTACCTTCGGCGGTGAGTCGTTCGCCGTGGGGTGGAGGCCCAGGGCTGACACGGCAGCTGTAGTTCGTGAGGCGTGAGGCATCGCCGCTGGCCAGCGTGGTGGGTGGGGTGCCTGCGGCAGGGGTACGGCCACCGGCATCGTGATCTTGTGTGACGAAGAATCAAGAAGCGGTGGCCGCGCAGGCCACGGTAGTACACGCCGGGTGGGACGGGCTGTTCGAGGGGTTGATGGGCCGGTTCGCGAGCTGCTTCCCGCGCCGGGAGACCCGGCTGACCTGCCGGAACATGGTCTCTGGGCTGCTGATGGTCAAGGAATCGGCGAACTGCTGGTCGTTGGCCGAGGCGATCGGCCACAGCGGTCCGCATGTCCTGCAGCACTTCTTGTCGAGGGCCCGCTTCGACACCGAGGCAGTCCGCCGGTCGGTCGCGGCCTGGACGGTGGAGCAACTCGGCGAGAGGGAGGTGATGTTGGTGGTGGACGAGACGGGCGATGAGAAGTCGTCCCTCGACGCGGTCGGCGCGGCCCGGCAGTACTCCGGGGCGCTGGGCGGGATCGGGCTGTGCCAGGTCGCGGTACACCTCTCCTACGTGAGTGCCGAGGGGCACGCGCTGGTCGACCGTCGGCTGTACCTGGGCGAGGCATGGGCGGCGGACGACGAGCGCCGTGAGCTGGTCGGGGTGCCCGACGAGAGGGTGTTCGCCACCAAGCCGCAACTGGCCGGCGACATGCTGGAGGACGCCCACGCCTCGGGGGTGCACACCGCGTGGGTGGCCGCCGACGAGGTCTACGGTGGACGGGAGTTGCGTGCGCGGATCCGTGCGCTGGGCTACGGCTACGCGATCGCGGTACCCACCAGCCACCGGGTCACCACCCCGGGCGCCGGGAAGAAGAAGGTCACCGCGCTGCTGGAGCGGGTGCCGAAGCGGGCCTGGATGCGGCTGAGGACCGGCCATGGCACCAAGGCCGAGCGGCTCTACGACTGGGCGATGATCGACGTGAACCCCGACGATGCGCCGCCCGGACAGGCCGCCGGGCACAGCCAGGTCCTGGTCCGACGCCACCGCCGCACCGGCACCCTTTCCTTCTACCGGACCTGGCACCCCGACCCGCAGCCGATATCGGTGCTGGTCAGCGCGGTCTGCCGCAGGTGGCGGGTCGAGGAGGACTTCCAGGGAGCCAAGGGCCTGGCCCACCTCGACACCGGCCAGGTCACCTGCTGGACGTCCTGGCACCGCTGGAGCCTCATGTCAATGATCGCCTACGCACTTCTGGCCGTCGGCGCCCTCCACGAGCGGCAACGCGCCCACCCCGCCAACTCCGACGACGAGTTGGCCATGGTGCCCGTCAGCCCGCGCGAACTCCTCGCGCTATTGCGGGTCTTCGCCCTGCCAAGGCCCCGCCAGGACACCGATCCGGCACACGCCCTGCACTGGTCGAACTGGCGTCGCCGACACCAGCATCGCGCGACGGCCTGCCACCGCCGCTGGAACAACGTCACAGCAGTGGCCATCGCATGACAGGAACCTCACGAGTCACGAACTACAGCTGCCGTGACGGAGGGGGAGCAAGTGTCACAGCTGTTCGGTGCACTGTCCGGGGGCCTCTTCGCTCTCGCTGGAGTTTCGGTCACCGGAGCGTTCACGCTCCTCAAGGGGCGCAAGGAGAGCGCGGACAAGGAACGGGACCGTCTGGAGCTGCGGCTGGAGCGTCAGCAGGAGGTGCGGCGGGCTGCCTACGCGGGGTTTCTCTGCGCTTGCCATCAGGCTGATGACAAGTTCATGGATGCGTGGGCGGCACCGCTTGGTGAGGACTCGGCGACGGCCGTCGTGGCGGCGAGAGAAGCCGCCCGTTCGATCAGAGAGTGGCAGGTGACCGTTGCCCTAGCAGGACCGCGCAAAATGGCTGGGCTCACCGATGACTTGTGCAAGAAGTACACGACGGAACTCGTGGTCATCAAGGATCTGAGGCAGGAGCACGCTACCGATCCGGGTTGTGCGGGGGACTATCGGACGCCAGAGCAGCAGCGCCAGGTTGAGGAACGCTGGGACGTCCACTCCCTGATCGTGGGGGAGGGGCGCGCAGTTCTGGGCGGGGACCTCCCGCCTGGTCAATAGCCTGCGTGGCTGGCACACACAACAGCCTCGGGACCGAAGCCATTGATGTTGGTTGCAGTACTAGCCCCTTAGGGAGACAACATCCGTCCAGATCGGCATCGTCAGGATTCCATCGGGGATTGTGTCTGGACAACCCCCGCCACAAAGCTTGTCCCGTAACCCCTGGGACGGGGTGAAACAGCCCTGGTGAGCTGGTCAGTTGGGGGCTGCGGTCATGTGCAGGAGCTGTTGGTGGAGGCCGGGTCGGGCGAACAGCGCGGCGCCCGTATCCGTTCGCCGCTGGCCGGAGAGGTCGCTGAAGGTGCCGCCGGCCTCCTCGACGATGGGGATCAGTGCGGCGATATCCCAGGGGCCGGCGCCCAGGAGGAGGAAGGCGTCGGCTTTTCCTGTTGCGACCAGGAGAGCGCCGTGGCAGGTGCCGGATCCGGTGGACGGCTTGCGGGGCGGCGGTGCGGTGGGGTCCACCGTGGACCAGTCGAGCGCGGGGAGCACGGTTGCGGTGCCTGCTGCGAGCCGCGCCGCAACCGCGCGTTCGGTTGCGCTCAATCGGGACGGAGGGGGCCAGATTCCGATGGCAGCATCCTTGGCGTTTCCTCCCGCCGTGAGCGTCAGTTGGCGCGGCGGTGCTGATGGATCGGAGGGGCACGGCCCCATCCAGGCCGCGCCGCCCGGGGTTGCCCACCAGCGGCGCCTGAGCGCGGGGGCGGAGACCATGCCCATGGTCACGACGCCGTGTTCTTCCAGGGCGATGAGGGTGCTCCATTCTGGCTCGCCCGCGAGGAAACTCGCTGTGCCGTCGATGGCATCGATGATCCATCGGCGGCTGCTCCGCCCATGGGCGCCGAACTCCTCACCAACGAACGCGTCGCCCGGATGGTCCGCACGGATCGACGCGCGCAGGGCACGTTCGATCTCCCGGTCCGCCACGGTGACCGGGCTCCCGTCGCGCTTGTCCTCGGCACCCAGGCCAGGTGCACGGAAGTAGTGCCGCGCGACCTCGTCTGCCTGATCAGCCACGCGGTGCGCCAGCGCCAGGTCTGCTGAGTCCGTCATGCAGCTCACTCTTCCGTCCGTCGATCGAGCAGGCGCGACTCCATCGCCGCAGAGATCATTTACGGGACAAAGCCTCAGGCAGGGGCGATTCCACGGCTACGGTTGCCGTGGCCACGATCCGCGAACTACCCCCGCGGGCGCGGGGACGACGAGCCCTTGCGGCCGAAGAACGCCAGGATCTGAGAGCTACCCCCGCGGGCGCGGGGACGACACGACGGCGGTCAGCAGCATCAGGTACGTCCTCGAGCTACCCCCGCGGGCGCGGGGACGGCATCGTCTGGCCGTTGGGCTGCTTGACGGCCATGGAGCTACCCCCGCGGGTGCGGGGGACGACGCGGCAGCGGCCTTGAGGCGACGCTCGCTCACAGAGCTACCCCCGCGGGTGCGGGGACGACCGGAGGCAGCCCGTGTCTGAGACGACGCCCGGCGAGCTACCCCTGCGGGCGCGGGGACGACGGGCCCACGAGGAGTGGGTTACCGAAGGCGTCCGAGCAACCCCCGGGGGTGCGGGGACGACGCGACCGCGACCTTCGGCTTCCGAGTGGGGAGCTACCCCCGCAGGCGCGGGGACGACGCCCAGTTCGTGTCGCGGATGCGGAAGAAGTACGAGCTACCCCCGCGGGCGCGGGGACGACTGCTTATGGGCGCGGTCGATGGCGACCGTGTTCGAGCTACCCCCGCGGGTGCGGGGACGACGCGTCCTCGATCAGCTCGATGGCCCGCATGACCGAGCTACCCCCGCGGGCGCGGGGACGACGCCAGTGCCGCACGGGCAATCCCTGCCTCGCTCGAGCTACCCCCGCGGGCGTGGGGACGACGCTCATTCCGTGGGCGTCATCAACTCAAACCGGGAGCTACCCCCGCGGGCGCGGGGACGACGAGCCGTTCGGTGACTCGCCGAGACCGATGTCCGAGCTACCCCCGCGGACGCGGGGACGACGGATGGACCGACGGCCTGGTGGGGACCAGGCCGGAGCTACCCCCGCGGGCGCGGGGACGACCCGATCTCGATGGCAAGGACACTGATGGTCTGCGAGCTACCCCCGCGGACTCGGGGACGACCGGTCGATGATCGAGAACCACATCCGCCCGTACGAGCTACCCCCGCGGACGCGGGGACGACCAGTGCATCCTTGATCGTGGTGAAGTCATCCCGCGAGCTACCCCCGCGGGGCGGGGACGACGAGTGGTTCGAGCTTCCGGTTCCGGAGAGCCCAGAGCTACCCCCGCGGGCGCGGGGACGAGAAGCTACCCCTTCGGGCGGGGACGACATCACCAGGCAGTCCAGCCCGGTCGGCTGCCCCGAATACCCCCGCAGGCGCGGGGACGACGATCAGGCCAAGGTGCTGGCGAACCAGATGGGGGAGCTGCCCCCGCGGGCGCGGGGACGACGGGCCGACGATCAGAGGGTTGCCGAACGCGTCCGAACTACCCCCGCCAGCGCGGGGACGACGACGTGGTTGATGTGGGTGTGCGGTATCCACGAGAGCTACCCCCGCGAGCGCGGGGACGACACTTCTTGACCTGCGGCGATGCTAGCAAGAGTGTTCATCTTCCTTCACCTGCTCCGTGAGGCGGACCGGCATTTCAAGGGCGTTGTCAGTGGTGCCCTCTATGGTGCCGCTCAACTGTAGGCAGGGGCCGGGGGCGGGGCTGGTGGAAGACGAGCAGTCGATCGGGGAGCTGATGCGGTCGATGGACCTGGCGGATGAGGTCATCGCGCGGGTGGCGAAATTGTGGGGGAAATCGGCTGCGCGCAATGGCGGGCGGACTCATCTGCTGCTTGGGCATCTCCTGGATACGGCTGCTGTAGCTGGACTGATGTGGGATGGGTATCTGTCCCGATCATTTCGCCAGAGGCTTGACGAGATCAGCGGCGGACGTGGGCGGGCGTGGCTGACGTGGGTGAGCGGCATCCACGATTGTGGTAAGGCGTGTCCGGCATTCCAGGCGGTGGACGCCGCCGAGGCGGCGGCGGTCCTTGCGACGGGGCTGTCGTGGGGACGGTTACCGACCGACAAGAGGCGGCGGTGGCGACACGACGTGGCGGGCGCGGCGATGCTGTTGCCACGGATGAGGGCAGAGTGGGGGGACGTGGATGCTGCTGCCTGGGTGTGGCCTCTGGTGGCTGGACATCACGGGACGTTTCCGCCAGTAGGAAGTCTGCGGCCTGCTCACCCGGAAGTGCAGGGCAGGGGAGTGGGCTGGGTTGAGGTTCAGCGTGCGCTGGTGGATGTGGTCACGTGGGCGGTGGGCTTTGAAGATCTCCGGGCCGTGTGCCCGGTTGGAGCACTGACCAAGGCTGAGCAGTTGGCGTTGTCTGGTCTGATCGTGATGGCGGACTGGATCGCGAGTGACAGCGAGCACTTTCCGGGCTTGTCCGATGCGCGGAATGTTTCGCCGGCTGGGGCGTGTCGGCGGGCGGAGGAGGCCTGGCATCGCCTTGGGCTGCGGGGCGGCTGGCGTGATCTATCGCTGCCGTATTCGCCGTTGGCGCCGTTGACGGAGCGGTTGGGGGTGACGCCTCGTGCTTCGCAGGTGGAGCTTGTGGAGCGGGCGTGGTCGTTGCCGATGCCGGGGTTGCTGGTGGCTGAGGCGCCGATGGGGGAGGGGAAGACGAAGGCGGCGCTGGCTGCGGCGGAGGTGCTGGCGGCTCGGTTCGGCCTGGACGGTGTGTTCGTGGCAATGCCGACGCAGGCGACGAGCGATCCGATGTACGAGCAGGTGCTGGCGTGGGTGCGCTCGTTCGGCCCGGAGCTGGAATCGCAGGTGGCGCTCCTGCACGGCAAGCGCCGCTTCAATCCGCGCTGGCGTGAAATCTGGGAGGGGAAGACGCGGGCTGGGGCGGGGGAGGCGGACGGGTCCGTGTCCGATCCGTGGGATGTGTACGGCGCGATCGACGAGGACGACGAGTTCGGTATGCCCTCGGCCCCGGACAATCTGGCGGCTGCGGAAGGTCGGGAGGGCAGCGGGCCGCCTCAGTGGTTTTTGGGTGCCAAGCGGGGGTTGCTGACCGCGTTCGCTGTCGGAACCGTTGATCATCTGCTGTACGCGGCGACGCGGACGCGGCATGTGATGCTGCGGTTCGCCGGCCTCGCGGGCAAGGTCGTGATCGTGGATGAGGTCCACGCGGCCGACGTCTACATGCGGCAGTTCCTGCTGGAGGCGCTGCGGTGGCTGGGGCAGGCCGGGGTGCCGGTGGTCTTGTTGTCGGCGACGTTGCCGCCGGCGCAGCGGCAGGCCTTTGTCGATGCCTACCTTGCTGGTGTTCTGGGGGCGGCGGATGTGACAGAGCGGGTGCCGGAGCCGGCCGGCTACCCGTGTGTCACGGCGGCGTTCGCGGTGGACGGGAAGCCGGTGGCGAAAAGCTCGCGGGTTGTTGTGCCGTCTTGGCGGGCGTCGGGGCCAGTTCACGTCGGGTGGCTGCCGGATGCCGGGAAGGACGGAGCGGCGGTGGCTGCGGCGGCGCGGGAGGCGGTGGCGGTTGGCGGGGTTGTGCTCGTGGTCGTCAACCAGGTGGACCGGGCTCAGGCGATTCACGAGGCGTTGCGCAAGGGGGGCTTCGCGGGGGAGTTGCATTTGCTCCACGGGCGGCTTTGTGCGGCGCACCGCGCGGAGCGGACGGAGCGGTGTCTGCGTCTGATGGGGCCGGGTGCCGAGCGGCCCGGGCGCATGGTGGTGGTGGCCACCCAGCTGGCCGAGCAGTCCTTCGATGTGGATGCCGACGCGCTGATCACGGATCTTGCGCCGGTTGACCTGCTGTTGCAGCGCATCGGGCGGCTGCACCGGCATGAGGGGACGCACCGTCCCGCCGTGCACCAGGTGCCGCGGGTCCTGGTGACGGGTGTGGTCGGCGGCGTTCAGGGGCGACCGCGTTTCCTGCCCGCGTCGAAGGCGATCTACAGGGAGTGGCTGCTACTGCGGGCTGCGGCCCTCGTGGCGGAGGTGGCGGGCCCGCTGCCGGAGAACGACGCCAGGGCGGGCAGCTGGGCGGCTGGTGGTTGCTGGAGCATCCCGAAGGACGTGCCCGGTCTGGTCGCGCGAGCCTATGGGGAGGTGGAGCTGTGTCCGGCCGGGTGGGGGGAGTCGGTGGCGCGCGAGGCTTGGCTGGCCAGGGAGACCGTGCGTGAGAAGAACGCGGAGGCGTTCGTGCTGACGCGTCCGCGTGAGTGGGCGGCGGCGACGCTGGAGGGCCTGCACTACGCCGGCAGCCGCGCGCATGCCGAGGAGGAACTCGACGCCGTGGTACGCGACGGAGAACGCAGCCTTGAGGCGGTCATCGTGCGGCGCCTCGCGGGCGGCTACACGGCGGTTGACGGGACGCGGCTCGGTTCGCATGGCGAAGCCCTGGACGAGCTTGTGGTTGAGCGGTTGCTGGGCGGGACGGTGCGGCTGCCTGCCCGGCTCACCGAGGAAGCGGAACGGGCGCTGACTGCGCTGCCAGGCTGGGAGGCCCACCCGTGGCTGCGTTATGCGCGTGCCTTGGTCCTGGGGGAGGACGGCTGGGCGGTCGTGGGCGGGCAGCGGGTTGGTTATGACGGTGTGCTCGGGCTGGTGGTCGAGCGGCTGTGAGGCGGGCGCGGCGCCCCGTCGGCTGTTTGGTGGACCCCGCAGGTGCGGGGACGACGTGAAGTACTGAACGGGAGCACCCCCGGCGCCGGGGAGTCGGGGCGCCGCGCTGCCGGGAGCGTACCCGCTCGCAGGGCGGTGTCATCAACGGATCTGCGTGAATCGGTTGCAAGTAGTGAACATTGGGTGCCACCGTAGGGCGGGTCGGATAAAGCGTTCAACTTGCTGTCATAGGCGGCAAGTTGGGATGCCGACGGGTGTGCCCCGGGGCGGGGTGCCGCACGGGCCGGGAGGGGAAACCGCAATGGAGACAACGGGTGATCTCGTCCGGGAGGGCTGGTTATCTGCTGCCGGTCTGGATGGCGAGGCGGATGACGTCGGGCTGCTGCGGGCGCTGGTCGGCTCGCATACCATCCGCCGTCTGGGTGTGCCGGTGGCGACGATGCTGCCCGCGCTGCATCGTCAGCTGCTGCTGCCGGTGGTCCTGGATGCGCTCGGGGCGCCTCGTTCGCGCCGGGAGTGGGGGGAGCGGTTCGAGCGGGGACGTTTCTCGCCCGAGGAGGTCGAGCGGCTCACTGACTATCTCACCAGCCGGTACGGCGATCGCTTCCGGCTCTTCGATCTTGAGCGGCCCTTCGGGCAGGTTGCGGGGCTGACGGCGCTGAGCGGTGAGGCGAAGCCGGCCACGCTGCTGGTGCCGTCGATCGCGTCCGGGAACAACGTGCCGTTGTTCAGCGCGTTCAGCGAGGCAGACCATCTGGATCTGACGGGTGTGCAGGCGGCGCGGTGGCTGGTGCACGCGCAGTGCTGGGACGCTGCTGCCATCAAGACCGGGGCTGTTGGTGATCCGCAGGCCAAGGCGGGGAAGACCACCGGGAATCCGACGGGTCCGCTCGGGCAGCTCGGTGTGATCGTCCCGACGGGCCGGACTCTGTACGAGACGCTGCTGCTGAACATGCCGGTCCTGCCCGACGGCCTGGACGAGACCGACCGCCCTCAGTGGGCGTGGGACGAGCGTCCGGCGTCGCTCGGCTGGAAGTCACCGGCGGGCCCGGAATGGTCTGCCCGCCCCGCTGGCGGCCTGCTGGACTTGCTGACCTTTCAGTCCCGCAGGATCCGGCTGATCAGCGAGGAGACCGAGGAGGGGCTGCGGGTGCGGCAGGTGGTCGTGTGCGCGGGGGACCGGCTGGCCCAGACGCCTGAGACCGATCCGCACACCGCGTGGAGTCACACGGCGAAGCCGAAGCCCGGGCAGCCTCCGCGCCGGCCTCGCCGCCACATGTCCGGGCGGGCGGCCTGGCAGGGGCTGGGTGCCCTGCTCGCGCTCGCTCTGCCTGAGGACGGCGACGGCCCGTACACCTCCGTGCTGCTGCGGCAGATCGGTGACCTGCGTGCGGACGGGGTGCTGCCCGCCGACTACCCGCTGGGGGTGGAGACTGCCGCGCTGGAGTACGGCAATCAGTCCGCCGTGGTGGAGAACGCCATCGCCGACACTCTCCCGCTGCCCGTTGTCTCCCTCGTCGCCGCCGACGACTGGCTGCGTGCGGCCCTGCTGGAGTGCGCCGAGCAGGCTGACCGACTGGGGCGCGCCCTGGACGGTTTTCACGCCGACCTGCGGCGCGCCGCGGGTGGGGATCCGCTGCCCCGTGACAAAGGGGAGCGGCCCTCGGCGCGTTTCCTGCATGCCGTCGACGGCAGCATGCGGCGCCTGCTGGCCGGGCTGCGCACCATCGGCGAGGACTACGACCTGCTGGAGCAGGCGCAGCGGGCGTGGGAGCTGACGCTGTTCCAGGCGGCCGCAGGAGAAGCGGACGCGCTGCTGGCGGTCGTGCCGGCGCGGGCGGTGGTGGGGCGTACGGAGAAGGTGAACGGCAAGGAGGTCGTTTTCCGCAGTGGCAAGGCCACCGGGGTGTTCCGTAAGCGGCTGAACGAGATCCTGCCGCGGGCCGCTGAGACGCGCGCCGTGAAGGGGGAGAGTGCCGCATGAGCATCTCGACGACGTCGGCCAGTCGACGTTACCGGCCCTTCTTCTGGGAGGAGTTCACCCAAGCTGTAGTGGCCCGCTCACAGGGGCAGGGCCGGCGGCAGTCTGTGCCGGTGTGGGCCGAGCGCGGCCTGCGGTCGCTGCGGGACGGGCTGGGATGCGAGCCGGGTGGCGCGCCCGGCATGCGGCATCTGCACCGTGTGGAGCTCACCGACGACCAGCAGGCCGCGCAGCAGCTGCCCGGCTCCTACCAGGCTGAGCACGCCACGCTCACCCTGTTCGGCCTGCACCAGCAGGCCGCGGCGGCGCCGGTTCACCGGTCCGGTGTCGGACTCGGCACGGCGGTGCGCCGCCTGCGCGAGGGAGTGCTGTCCGACAATGCCGCAGAGCGCCGCCTGATCGCTGCCGCGACCGCGCAGGACCTCGACGAACTCGTGCAGCACCTGCGCGGCCTGATCCCTCTGCTGCGGCAGGCGGACACCGGCCTGGACTACACCCGCCTCTACCGCGATCTGCGGAACTGGCTGACGGCGGACAACGGCAGGGTGCTGCGCGCCTGGGGCCTGCAGTACACCGACCCCGGCCCTGAAGGCACCGCACAGGATGCATTGTCCGACGAGCCCGTCGTCAGGCCGTTCTGGGCCGTCTTCGATCCTCAAACCGCCACGGCCGGTGCCCACTTGGCGGCGCTGCGCTCTGGGATTGGCCGTCAAGCCGGCACGGTGCCCGCCGTGTGGCCGTTCTACCGCACGCGCATCGGCTCGCAGCTACGTAACAGGGGCGCCCTCACGCGCGACCTGGTCGCCGAGCATGCGGCGCTTACCGTGTTCGGCGTGCATCAGCAGGGCCGGGGCACGACGGTGCACACCCCTGGTCTCAGTCCCGGGAGCGCCTGCCGCCTTCTGCTGGTCAGGGACGCCGGTGTGGACCGCACCGCAATAGAGCGCAGACTCGGCGCCCTGCTCACCTCCCTCGACACGGGGGAACTGGCGCAGCATCTGCGCGGACTGGTGCCGCTGCTGCGCCGGGCAGGCATCGGCCTCGACTACGACGGACTGCGCCAGGCGCTGCGGCGCTGGGACGACCCGCAACGGCCGGACGAGCAGTCCCGGATCCGCAGCCGGTGGGACCGCGACTTCCACATGGAATCAACGCCCCAGCGCAGCTGACGAATTGTCGTGTCGCGCCCAGTCCCCTGGCAGCGGAGGCAGCGGCCACCGAGCTCGCTTCTGACCGGCGCCCGCGGGCGTCTTCCCTGCGACCGCTGCTGGCCAACGCCTCGCCACACCACGCCTCGTGCTGTGTACGGGCGCCTGGACGGCGTCAGCTTCTTGTTTTCCGTCCCGCACGGTCTCGAGCGGGACGTCTCACCGTCGAAGGAGTCCTGTGATGACCCAGCCTTCCCTGTTCGTCGAGGTGCACATCCTGCAGAGCCTGCCGCCGTCCAACATCAACAGGGATGACTCCGGCACTCCGAAACAGGCCCTGTACGGCGGTGCCCGCCGTGCCCGCGTCTCCTCGCAGGCGTGGAAGCGCGCCACCCGGGTGGAGTTCGCCAAAGCCGAGGCGGTCGCGGACCGCGCCACCCGCACCAAACGGATCGCCGCCCTCCTCGCGGAGCGGCTTGCGCGGCCCGCGTCCGACGGCGGCGCGGGATTGGACGCCGCCCAGGCGGACCGGCTGGCCGCCGCCCTGCTGGAGCCCCTCGGCATCACCAAGTCGTCCAAGAAGGAGGAGCAATCCGCCTACCTGCTCTTCTTCGGCAAGCGGCAGCTCGACAGCCTCGTCGCCCTCCTCGACGGGCGGGCCGGGGAACTCCTCGCCCTGCCGGAAAAAAGGCTGAAGGAAGAGGTGGCGAAGCTGCCCGTGGTGTCCGCCCTGTCCACCGGGCACCCGGCCGAGGTCGCCCTCTTCGGACGCATGGTCGCCGACCTGCCCGCCCTGAACGTGGATGCCGCTGTCCAGGTCGCGCACGCCCTGTCCACGCACGCCGTGCGCACCGAGTTCGACTACTACACAGCCGTGGACGACGAGAACACCGAAGACAGCGGCGCCGGCATGATCGGCACCGTGGAGTTCAACTCCTCCACGCTCTACCGCTACGCCGTCCTCGGCGTGCACCAGCTGCGCGACAACCTCACCTCACCACAGGCCACCCGTGAGGCCGCCGTCCGCTTCATCGACGCCTTCACCCGCTCCATGCCCACCGGGCACCAGAACTCCTTCGCCCACCGCACCCTGCCCCACCTGGTCCTGGTCACCGTGCGCACCGGCCAGCCGGTCAACCTGGTCTCCGCCTTCGAAGAGCCCGTCACCGGCCACAGCGGCCTGGCCGCCGAATCCGCGGTGCGCCTGGCCGGCGAACTCGCCTCCGTCGCACAAACGTGGGGCACCGTGCCGACGCGGACCGTGGCCACCTACGCCCTGGAAGCCGACAAACTCACCGACACGTTCGGCCCATCCCTCGCCTTCCCCGCCCTCCTCGACCAGGTGGACGCCCTGGTCGGCGCATGGCTGGCCGACGGCGACCTCGGCCAGGCCGAGACCGCACAGGCCGGTGCGCGATGACCACCGACCAGGCCATGCTCGTCCTCAGGCTGGCCGCCCCCCTGCAGTCCTGGGGCGGCCCTTCCCGCTACAACCGGCGCGACACCCTGCCCCAGCCCACCAAATCGGGCATCCTCGGCCTGCTCGCCGCAGCCGACGGCCGGTCCCGCGAGGCATCCCTGAGCGACCTGCTCGGCCTGCACCTGGGCGTGCGCGTCGACCAGCCCGGCACCCTGCTGCGCGACTACCACACCGTCAGCGACCACCGCGGCCTTCCCCTGCCTTCGGCGAAAGTCGACGCCAAAGGCCTGCAGAAAAAGACCAGCCCGGCCAAGTACACCGGCGTCACCCAGCGCTACTACCTCCAGGACGCGGTCTTCACCGCCGTCCTGCGCGGCCCTGCCCCGCTTCTGGCCGGGTTGGAACACGCCGTACGGCAGCCGGTCTTCCCGCTGTCCCTCGGCCGCCGCTCCTGTCCGCCCACCGGCCCGGTCAGTCTCGGCCTGCGCCCGGACGCCGACCTGCAGGAGGTGCTCGCCGACGTGCCCTGGCAAGCGTCCGCGCACCGCCGCCGCCAGATCCGCACCCCGCAAGTGGTGCTGGACGCCACCGTCGAGGATCCCTCCGGAGACCTTCTCGTCGACGATGTCCCTGACACCTACAGCTTGAAGACCGGCACCGTCTTCGGCCGGCGCGCCGTGCGGCACCTGTGGGTGACCATCCCCACCGGCCACCCGGCCGGGCCCACGCCCGACCAGACCGGTCCCGGTCACGACCCTTTCGCCCTCCTGGGCTGGTGACGAACATGCCGTACCTGTCAAAGGTCGCCCTCAACCCGCGCCGCCGCAGCGCGCTCGCCCTTCTCTCCAACCCCCATCGGCTGCACGCCGCCGTCCTGGGCGGCCTCGCCGTCCAGCCCGTCGCCGAGCGCATCCTGTGGCGCCTGGAGACCAACACCGCCCACCGCGCCGAGATCCTCGTCCTCACCAACAGCCGGCCCTCCTGGGAACACCTGGTGGAACAGGCAGGCTGGCCCGGCGCCGACGGCGGCGAACCCCTCATCGCCGACTACACGCCCCTGCTCCAACGCATCGTCCTCGGCAGGGAGTTCGCCTTCCGGCTGACCGCCAACCCCGTGCAGTCCGTGCAGCGGCCCGACAAACCCAGCGACGAGCAGACCGCCCGCCTCAAAGCCGGCGCAGACACGCCCGGCACACCCACCCGGCACCGCGGCTTCCGCGTCGCGCACCGCACAGCAGACCAGCAGATCGGCTGGCTGCTCAAACAGGCCGACCGCCACGGCTTCACCATCCCCACCGCACCCACCACCGAGCCCGCCCCCGGCCTCCGCATCGACGAAGCCCTGCCCCCGGCGCCCCCCGTCGCTCTGACCGCCCGCGACATCCTGCGCTTCCACAAGCGCACGGGCGGGCCCCGCGTCACCGTCTCCACCGCTACGTTCCAAGGACGGCTGCGCGTCACCGACCCCGACGCACTGCGTAACGCCCTGCTGGCCGGCATCGGCCCCGCCAAGGGCTACGGCCAGGGCCTGCTCACCCTCGCCCCCCTCCCAGAGGAGGCCCCGCGGGGCTGAACGGGTCGTCCCCGCGCCCGCAGGGGTAGCTCCTGGCCGCCAAGGTCGGCGTACCGCACGGCACGGTCGTCCCCGCGCCCGCGGGGGTAGCTCCCAGATCCCGGGCAACTCCCACGTCGACCCCGGGTCGTCCCCGCGCCCGCGGGGGTAGCTCGATCCGTATGTACCTGGCCACCGAGCAGGGCCTGTCGTCCCCGCGCCCGCGGGGGTAGCTCCCTTGAGCGGATGCTCACGGCTGGTGCGTGGTCGTCGTCCCCGCGCCCGCGGGGGTAGCTCGATCGAGCAGTCCAGCCTCGTCACCGCCGCGTAGTCGTCCCCGCGCCCGCGGGGGTAGCTCGGCCCCCTGATGCCGTACGAGTACCGGTGCCGGGTCGTCCCCGCGCCCGCGGGGGTAGCTCGAGCCTGCTCCCCCCGGACATCTCATCAGCCCTGTCGTCCCTGCGCCCGCGGGGGTAGCTCGGGCGCTGTCAGTGCCGAGCCGTACGGTCGATGGCGAGGATCAGGAGGGATTTCGTGGCCAACCATCACCGCGATGCCAAGCACCACGCTCAACTTGCCGAGATGGCCCTGGAGGAAGTCACCGACCCGGCGCAACGGGCCATCGCGAACGCGACGCTCGCGCTAACCCACGCCGTGCGGTCAGCAGGAGAGGATGTCCGCGGTCTCAGCCAGCCCCTGCTGGAGCTGCAGGAAGCCGTTCGCTACCCGGGCCGTTAACCCGACGGCTCCTCGAGGGGTCCGGCGCCTGCCGCCGGGCCCCTCGCTGTTGCTTCGCCCGCTGCTCGTCCTGCGCCGACGACAAGCACCCCGTCGGGGCACCACTGGCCGATCTCGTGGACGTCAGCTCTCGGGCGGTGCTGGACGGTTGGGGAGTGCAGGCAGGTGGATGCTGTCTGTACCCGGTGCCGCTCCCAACACTGGGCGGCGTCACGGAACTTGTGGCCGGTCCCTGCGCGGTGACCTGATTTGGCACCGTTCTTTATCGTGCGGGCCCCCAGTCGCCGCGGTGCCGCGATGCCCGGCCGGTTCCAGGGTCCTTGCCCACACGCGTTTCACTTCTGGCTCGGTCTCCCAGTACTTACGGACAGCAGCAGGCCTCTTCCTCAGCTCTGCCGACCCTCGGATCCGGTCCGCGGCCGCCGGGCGCCTCACGGTCCCGTCCGGCGGCTATGCCCGTGGGCACGTCCGGGGGAAGGACGCTCCACCTCTTGGTACCAGCTGTTACCAGCAGAAGATGGCGAAGACACAGAAGGGCTGGCGCGTCGACGACGAGATCGCGGAACTTGCCACGGCCCGGGCCAAGGACCGCGGCATGAGCGTCGGCGACTACATCGCTGCTCTCGTGCGGGAAGACGTCGGTGGGTTGCGGCAGCGAGGCCTGGACGCAGCGAGGCGCTTCCTCGACGAACACCAGAGGGTCTTTGACGAGGCCGAAGACGCCGACCGTCCTTTCTCGGGGGCGCACGCCGCGTAATGGACCTGTACATCGACGTCCCCTGGATTCTGCAGGTCGCGGAGATCGCGGGCGCGGCAGATCCCGCCCCCGACGACTACGGGGTGCCGGTGGCCGCAGTCGCCTGCCACCGGGCCGAACTACTGGATACTCCCGTCTACGCCGGCCCCTACGCCCGCGCCGCCGCGCTGGTGCACATCCTCGGGCGCTGCCGCTGGCTCGAGCGCTCCAACATGGCCGTGGCCGCCGCAACCGGCGTGATGTACCTGGAAGCCTCCGGGATCCCGGTCAAGCCCACGCGCGAGGACGCCGTCGCCCTTCGCGACATGCTGCGTGATCCCTCCTGCACCGCCGCCCGGATCGCCGACCTGCTGCGTGCCTGGCCCCAGGCCACCTGAGCCGTATCGCACGGCATCAGCCGTCATGACGGTCCCCCCTCGACGGAACTCACCGGCCAATTCCTTTGCGGTGCGGGCTTGTCCGGTGTCCGGCCTGAATGTCGCAAGCGGCCGGTAGCGTGACGAGCATGATCCCGCACCGAGCGTCCGCAGTTGAGCCATGGCCGGGCTGGGTGACCAGCCGGGCGGCGCAGGCCGTGTACGGCGAGCACCTGGTTCGCATCGGCCAGCTCATCCCGGCCCTGCTCTACAGCCAGGTCATGGACCGCCGGGACCTGGCCGCAGCGCACGAGCGCGGCGACCGGGACCGGGTGCTGGCTGACGTGGGTCTCCAGGCGATGGAGTGCCGCGACGACCTGTTGGAGACGGCGGTGGTCCTGGACGTGCTCGCCCTGTGCCGCCCGCCGGGCGGCTACCTGCCCCTGCCCTACCAGGAGGAGCCCGGCGGACCGGACGAAGCGGATGAGCTGCGAACCGACGCCTCCAGCGTCGCCAGCGATCTGGCGGAGCACGACCTGCGGAACGGCACGAGCCTGACCGGCGACATACCGCCGCCGCTTCAGGACGGCTGTACGGAGGCGGAGCGCGATGCCGTACGCGCGTACGCCCGCCGGGAGTGGCGGGCTCGCGAGGACCCCAAGGGGCAGTGACGTTGAGGAGCGGCTACGCGTCGTCTTCGTCGTCGGGATACTCGAGGTCCTGGTTCAGCGCACGCAGCAGTGGGTGGGCGAGGAGGAGGATCGCCGGCGGGGCAATCTCCGGCCGGTAGCTGTCGGGCGCGGCGCAGTGTGCTCCGGGGTGGCGGTTGAAGGTGTCCTGCGTTGCGCCGCCGGCGAAGGCGTTCCTCATGCCCGCCAGGCCCCGGCCCGGCGCCGGGAGCTCTCTCCTGCCGCCCATCCGTTCCGCGGGACCATCGCCAACGTTTGACCTGGTCAAAAGGCCAATCGTGCTGTCCGTGAGTGGCGCGTGCGCGTCATAGCCTGGTCTTTGTGGTGGACCACTCCAGCTCATCCCTCCCCGCCGGTGGTCGTGCGGGGATACCGTGGGGGCATGGCGAAGGAAATCCGCATCAAGGTCGACGACGAGACATACCAGGAGCTGCAGCGTCTCGCCGCAGACGACCACGTGGACCCAGATCAGTACGCGAGTCGGCGGCTGACCACCGACCTTGCGCGCACCCGGTTCCTCGAGGGCGCGAAGGCTTTCGTCGAGGAGCACGGGCAGGCCTTCGCCGACCGCTTCGGGGCCGGCTCCAGGAGCCACGCCGCCTGATGCCGCCCGTTGTGCTCATCGACGAGCGATGGCTGCTTGATATCGCGCAGAACCTCGTGCCCGGGGACCCCGACGTCACCGACTACGGCGCGCTGGCCGCCGCCATCGCCCGCCACCGGCATGAGGTCATGGGGACCCTCGTTTACCCGGCTGCGCATCACCGAGCCGCCGCGCTCCTGCACGCCCTCGCGCGGATTCCTGCCCTCGAGCATTCGAACGAGCTGTTCGCCGCGCAGGTCGCCTACGCCTACCTCCACGCCAGCGGTATCCAGGTCAAGGTCGGCAGCCAGGAGGCGATCGCGTTGGTCATCGATGCCATCGAGGGACGCCGCGACGTGCGCCAGGTCGCCGAGGCGCTGAAGAACTGGGGCTGATCAGCCAAGACGCCGCAGAGGGAGCAGCCCTCGGGCCACTGAGCCGGCCGGGCCCGCACCACCGCATCGGCCATCAGGGGCCGCCCGTATGCGTACGGGTCGGTGCTGCATTCCGCGTGATGCCCCGTGTGTCCGCGTCCCTTTATGCCCACGGTGCAGTGCGGCTCGCCTGGCGAGCGGGCAGTAACGCCGCGTGCGCCGGGGCTGGACACGCCTGAGGGGCCAGCACATCGTGCTGGCCCCTCAGGTTTCAGTAGCGGGGACAGGATTTGAACCTGCGACCTCTGGGTTATGAGCCCAGCGAGCTACCGAGCTGCTCCACCCCGCGTCGGATTGCTCCACCCTACGCCAACTGTCCCGCGCACGAGACCATGAGCGCCTGCCTGGCCTGCCGCGAGGGGCGTCGGCGGTCGCGGCAGCACTTCCTCACCGGCGGCCAGGCCGTGAAGCTGGCTTTGGCCGACGGCGCACTGAGCGCTGGACGGGTTCCCCCGTTGGGCTGGCCTTCCCCGGCTTGGCGCTGCCTGGACCGGCATCGACGTCTACGGTCGGCGAACGCGTACGGGCGCGGCACACAACGCGGGGGAGTGGGATGAGGAGTTGGGAGCAGGCGCTGTCCGTGCTGGAGGCGCTGCGCGAGCGCGGGCAGGCGGCCAGGCACGGCTGGACGCTCGACACGGAGCTCCTCCTGCCGCACCAGCAGCAGGTGAACGCCCTGGAGAACCAGGGCCTGGCGGAGCTCGCCGGGCGGGAGGACTGCGCGGAGCTGTCGGCGCTGGAGGGTCGGCCCGTACGGTGGGCGGCCCGTCTGACGCCGAACGGCCACGACACGCTTGCCTATGCCCAGTCCCGTCCCCGGCCCGAGTCCACGCCCGCTGAGACGGATCCGGACCGGCAGCTGGTGGAGCTGATCCCGTCGCAGATGGCGGCACTGCGCGTGTTCGTCAGCCTCGCCGACCGACTGCGAGTTCCACCGGCCGAGGGGCTGGCCGAGCAGGTCCGTTCGGCGTCGTGTGATCACGGGATCAAGCGATGGCGGCTGCATCTGACGCCTGGGCAGGTCGCGTCCGTGGCGTATGGGTTGTGGCTGCACCGGATGACAGGCTCCGCCGCGGAGGCCAACCGCTTCGCCCGCGAGTACGGCGTCGTGCACAGCCCGGCGTGGGACTCGGGCGAGGGACTTCCGGCCGCGCGGGGTGGTGCGGGGGGCGGTGGGCGAGGGTGACGTGATTGGGCTGCTCGGGGCAGGCGCTGAGAGTTTCGGTGAGCGCGGACGCAAGCGACGGGCTGCGCGGTGGCGCACCCCCGCATTCTGCCGTGCTTCTTGGCGCGGGCCCCGGCCGGTGTGCTGATGCGCGCACCGGGCAGTATGTGCCCAGCCATTGCCTGCTCGTGAGGGGTCAATATGTACTCCAGCTACCGTGCCGCGTCATCCGTGCTGTTCGCCGCGGTGTTCCTGGCGGGCTGCTCGCCGGCCGCAACGGGCGGATCTGCCGAGTCCCCGGCCGGAACTTCGACCACGGGACCGTCGGGTACGGACGCGCGGGGCGGCCCGGCGGGGGCGATTGCGGTCGGGGCCGGTCCGCAGACCACCTACACCGTCCAGAAGCAGCCTCCAGCGGGCAGTTGCCACTTCCGGTATGAGAAGGGGGAGCCGCTGGAGGATCCGGCGTGCACGCCGGGCGCGATTTCTCCGGCGGTCACGCAGGCGAATCTGAAGTCGACGATCTGCCGCAAGGGTGGCTACACCTCCGGCATCCGGCCGTCCACGTCCGTCACCGGCAAGGAGAAGGCGCTGAACGCGGCCTCGTACGGCTACAAGGGTCCCATGGGCGATGCCGAGTACGACCACTTGATCAGTCTCCAACTCGGCGGCGACCCCAACGATCCCCGCAACCTGTGGGTCGAGCCGCCGGACCCCGGCCACAAGACGGGCGGCGGGGTCAACAACCGCAAGGACCCGGTGGAGACGAAACTCCACACCGCGGTCTGCGCCGGGAAGGTCTCCCTGACAGCGGCGCAGAAGGCCATCGTCACCGACTGGACCACGGCCCTCAGCACCCTCGGCCTCGACTGAACCACACACCGGCACCACTCCTTGTTCACGCGGATGCGTCCGCGCTGCCCGCCGGGCCATGGGCGTCTGCAGGACCCCTCGAGTCTCCGCACCGGCTGAGCGTCACTCCGGTGTTGCGCGGGCTCTTGGTGAATCACTGGATCAGGGGGCAGAGTGCCGTCGAGGACCTCGGCAAGCCCTTCGCCTGCGACCACATTCTTCGACGCAACTCCCAAGCGAAACTGGGGATTTGGACAAGGCTCGCCTATGCCCTGGTAAGGAAAAGGTGCAGGTCACGAGAAGTTCACCGTCCACGTCTACCCGCATAGACCCGGCCGGTGCTGTCATTCCGTCAGCCGCCCGGAACCTCGCCTCCGGGCCAAAAGCGGGAGACCCCAAATGCGACCTCTGCGCCGCGTCACCGCCACCACCACCGCCCTCGGCATGGCCGCCGCCGGCCTCATCATCGCGGTGAGCGGCACCGCGCACGCCTCCGCCTGTTCCCAGTCCTACCTGCCGCTGCCCGACTCGTCCTGCACGCCCGGCTCATACAACCCCGACGTCACCCAGTCGAACATCCACAGCACCATCTGCGTGTCCGGCTGGACTGCCACCGTCCGGCCCTCCACGTCCTACACCAACCCCCTCAAGGCGCAGGGCATCATCGACTACGGGTACTCCGACACCAACATGTCGGACTACGAGGAGGACCACCTCGTGCCGCTGGAGCTCGGCGGTGCGCCCCGCGACCCCGGCAACCTGTGGCCCGAGCCGCACTACGGCACGAAGACCGCGTACACCAAAGACGGCACCGAGACCAAGCTGAAGAACGCCGTCTGCAACGGCACCATCACCTTGTCCGCCGCCCGCAGCGCCATCAAGAACAACTGGACCACCGCGCTCCAGGTCACCGGCATCGGCTGACCTCCAGTAGGACCGTAGACCCCGCCTGGTGATCGATCCCAAGGGTCGGCTGCGCGCATGCGGCGAGGGAGCCCAACTCTGTCTTCAGACAGAGTTGGGCTCCCTCGCCGCCCCCGCGGCGGGGCTTGGTGCCTGTCTTGTGGTGTGCGGGGCGGGCATGGGCCTCGCCAGTGGGGAGGATGCGCTCCACGTCGTGACGAGGTGCCAGCCGGTGGTTCTTTGAGCCGGGCGGGCCTCCGGACCGGGCCGGGAAGGTTTCGGCGCACAGGCTGGCGCCCGCGGTTTTTGTGCGCAGGTTCCGGAGCCGTCGTCTCACCCGAGCTGGTGTGAACCCGCCCCAGGGCTGAGCGACATCGCGGAGGGACTGGGGGCGGCGCGCTTCCTGGCGATGGGCTACCACAGAGTGCCGTAGGTACGGCACGGGATTCCGGAGGGATCGCAGTCGGCGCAGTCTTCGCAGTGCTGCCAGAACGCCTGCCAGGCCCGGTCCCGGCGGCGGGCTGCCGCGAAGTCGCCGACGCGCTGTGTGTGGCCGAACGCCCCGCCGCTGTCGTTCCACTTCCATGCGGGCGGGCTTGTCGGTGATGTGGGGAAACAGGACATGAGGTCGGCCGGACGGGCTGGCGCGGCCGATGGCGGTGCGCTCCAGCGGGAGTGGCGTTCCGCCAAGGGGTCGAAGGTTCGTCGGCGGGGTGCACGGGGGGCGAGCGTCGTGGTCAGCGACGTGATGTGGTCGGCGAAGTCGGGGTCGGGCAGGGGCAGGTCGAGGTCGTCGTCGACGTAGGCCACTGCTGCGGGGACGTAGTCAAGGACGGCGCTGACCACCGCTGTTCTCGTGGCCAGGTCTGACAATTCTTCGCCAGTTTTCAGGCCCTGCAGGACGCGCAGGGTCGTAGCCAGTTCCTGTGGCCCGGCTTCTTCTGCGCTGCGGGCGCAGGACACTTCCGTCTGGGTGTGCCACCACTCGGCTTCTCCTTGTTCGCCGTGGGCCATGTGATGGAGGTAGAGGCAGTAGACGGCGGGGCTGTCTCCGGCCCCGGCGGCGTACTGCCACCAAAACCGTGCGGAGTCTTCCCGCTCGGTGAGCTGGAGGATGCACCCCAGCACCCGCGCTCCTGCTGGTTCGGGCAGCGAGCGGGCCACGAAGTGCCGCAGGCTCGCCACGGCCCCGGTGCTCATGACGGCCGTCTCGCACAGTGTGCGCAGATCCTGCGCCGCCGCGTCGGCGCCGACGTGTCCTGGGGGCTGTGGTGGATTACAGGGCGCCGGGCCGGCATCCGTGCCGGGATCGGCGCGGCGGGCGGCGACCCGCGCGGCGATGCGGTCGGCCGCGGCGTCGATGTCCTCGTGGGTGTAGGGCTCGTTGACCAGTCGGGCCTTGGCCAGCAGCTGGTCAATGTGCGACGTCATCGGCGTGTCCTTCCTTGGCCAGCCCGAGGGTTTCCTGCAGGCGGCGCCGTGCGTAGCGGGCGGTGGAGCGCACTGCCGCCGGCGTGATGCCGAGATGGTCGGCGCTCTCGCGGACGGAGTGCCCAAGGACGTGGAGCAGCACGGTGACGTCCCGCTGCCGCTCGGGCAGGGTCTCGATCGCGTGGAAGAGGGTGATGTTCTCCTCCAGCTGGCCGATGGGGTCGACCGCATCGCGCAGTGCGGCCGTCTCGAAGGCCGCGGTGTCGACCAGTGCCTCACGGCGGCCGCGGGCCCGGCCCGCATCGACCGTGCGGTTCTTCATCACCTGCCAGGCGTAGGCGGCCGGGCTTTCCTTCGCCAGGACCTGCGGCCAGGCCATGAGCAGCTGCTCGAAGGCGCAGTCGACCGCTTCCTCGGCGTCGGCCTGGTTGTTCAGGTACGTCTTCGCCCAGCGCACATACGCCGGGCGGTGCATCCGGTGGAACGCCTCGAAGTCCAACGGCAGCTCTGTCATCGGCGTAGCGCCGGCTGAATATTCCGCGAAGTCCCGCCTCACGCCTGCCCGTCCTCGTGGTCGCTGCGGCGCAGCTCGCTGACCCCCACCCGTACCCCGGCCGCGGCCGCGCGGCGCAGCAGCGCCACCGCGTCCCGGCCCAGCACCCGCACAGCCAGCACCACGAGGACCACATCCCCAAGTAGACGCAATGACACAGGCCTTCATCCCTCCGCTGAATGGGCGGGCCCCCTCCCCCGGACCCGGAGCGACGCCCGAACGCGCCCTCTGCTTCCGATGGCGTGCGGCAGGGCGCGATCGTGCATCGGTCGAACCAGAATTCTCACGGAACGAAGCCGTTCGATTACACCCAAGTGGCTTGCGTTGCTTCGCAGTTACCCCTGCGCCAGGCCGCACCATGTGCCGCACCATGCCCCTCGCCTGTGCGGCAGCCGGGCGGCTCGCTTCTTTGCGCAAACCGGAACCCTGCTGCCGCCACCCTTCGTGTGACGAGCACCACAGGGAAGATCCCTCTCAACCGAAAACGCCAGCCATGTCCGGCTTCAGACCCCCTTACTCGAACATGAATCCGGCAATAGTCCACGTGTTCCCGTCTCGCGCGCGGGCAGCGCGCCCCGCACCAACTGCGCGTCCCTGTGCGGCAAGTCGCGGACCGACGCACCAAAACCACGAACGTGTACCTCGCGCAGGGTATCGACCAGATCGGGGAAGCCGCCCTCCCTGTGTGCCTGCGCCAGCCAGGAGGGCCGGCGCCGGTACATCGACGGCGTGTGCGGCAGCACTCCCTCGGAGACCAGCAGGTACATCACCTGCGCAGCGTGACGCCACCCTCGTAGCTCTCCACGATCTCCCGCGCCCGGTCCACGACTACCGGCCGCCGCACCCGCTCACCCGTCACGCGGTAGATGTACCCCTCGCACCGGCCGAGGCACTCGGGCGGGTCAGGCGTCCGCCGCGCTGACGGCCGCGCGGAACTCCTGTGTCATCAGAGCGACCGTGCCGCGCTGGACGGGGGCCACACCCGGCTCGCCCCACACCTTGGCCAGCGCGGCACTCATGCGCTCGTGCATCGCCGCGTCGACCACCGGCCGGTACTCCTCGGGGACGTCGCGGGTGTCCTGAACGGCGACCATCGTGCCGAAGCGGGTGCCGATCCACCCGATCGTGTTGACCTTCCAGCCCAGCTGACGGGCCGCCCGGCGCATCGCGGCCCTGATCAGTTCCACCCCGCCCAGGCCGACGGCCTCCTCATCGTCCAGATTCACCTGGTACGAGCCGCCGAAGCCACCAGCACCCTCGGGACAGGCGCGGCGCAGCAACGGCACCAGGGACTCGGCCATGGCGATGCAGCGCGGGTCCTTCGCGTAGGAAGCCATTCGAGCATCGTTGGGGCCGAGCAGCTCCGCGAGGTGCCGTACGTGACCCGCTTTGCCCGCACACCCCGAGGCTGGGAGAACCCGCCGGCCGACGGCCCTTCTGCTCAGAGCCCTCCCCGCCAAGCGTCTGGTCCGGCTACCGTGGGGGCATGGCCAGGGAACTCCGTATCGAGATCGATGACGAGCAGTACGAGCAGCTGGAACGCGAGGCGCACGAGCGGCACGAGGATCCGACGGTGTACGCCGGCCGCGTCCTGGCCCAGGAGCTCAATAAGGCGCGGTTCCTCGAGGGCAGCGCCCTCTTCCTCGCCACGCCCGGAGTGCGTGAGGAGTTCGCCAGCCGGTTCGGCCCGCAGCCCGGTACCGCCGCGTCCGCGGCGTAGGCGGGCAGCGGCGCAGTGGACCTCTCGGTAGATCTTCCATGGCTTATGGAGATCGCCCGCACACAGTTGGGCGACCCGGACGTCACAGACTGGGGAGCGCTGGAAGCGGCCCGCGCACGGCACGCCTTCCGAGTACTGGACGAACCCGTATACCCGCGGCCGCATCACCGCGCCGCCGCCCTCTTCCACTCGCTCGCCCGGGTGCCGGCCCTGGAGCACAGCAACGAACTCTTCGGTGCGACGGTCGCGGCCGGCTACTTGTACGCGTCCGGCCTGCCCGTGCGGTTCACCGCCAAGGAAGCCGCCGACCTCGCCGACCAGGTGTCCGCCGGGCACGTGGACGTGCGCGCCCTGGCCGCCGCCCTAAAGGAGTGGACGGAACGCTCCTGACCTGCGCTGATGGCGACTCCGATCCCGAAACTGGATCAAGGAAGGAGGCGGTACGGCAGTGCCGTACCGCCTCGAGCTATCGCGCCTCCTCCGCGATAGCTAAGCTCAGTCCCGTATCGGTGCGAGCGACGCTCGCCTGGTATCCCGCGCTCAGTGACTGAGCGGCGCGACGGCGGTGGCTGTTGTGGATCTCGGCCCTGGAAAGCAGAAGATCACACAGTCATTCGCCGAAGCGCAGGGAAGATGCACACGATCACGCAGATGATCACGTATGCGACGAGAGCTGCGGCCACCTCGGCCGGGAAACAGTGCCACTCGATCATCCCCGGTTCCTCCTTCCTCCCCCACCTGGCGAACATTGGGACCTTGAGGTCCTCGCGGCTTCATCCGCGGCCCTCCCGGACCAGCTCCTCCCTTCGCAGTCGTACATGGCACCGTACGTCATCCGGTGGCACGTCAACAGGGCTTCCATTGCGGCCTCATAGGACAACTGGCCTGCACAGACTCCGAATGGCACCCCTCCGCGTGAGGGGCTGGATAAGCGACCGACATAATGTCGGTCGTGGCGACAGCAACGGCAGTAGAACCCGGGCACGCTCACCCGTCGGCCAACCGGCCGAACCTCACCAGCGTCGGAAGAACCATCATTTGACTGAGTTCCGAGCTGATGTTCTTCGCGGCCTTCTTCGCGATGTACTTCACCCGGCGATCAGTGACTGACCCTGATCACATGGCCGAGGGCCCGGGGCCCGTATTCTCAGCCACGAACACCACGATCCTGGTGCTCTCCTCCCTCACCTGCCTACTCAGCGGGTTCGGGGATGAGCGTGGTGACGTGAAGGCTCTCGCGCTCCTCCGACCCGTACGGCTCGGTGTTCTACCTGACCACGGCCCGCACCTGATGGTGGCGCCATCAGCTCGCACCGCGTCCGGATCGCCGTGGGCAGCGTGGAGTCGCAGGACCTGCCGGTCCACCTCGCCACCCGCGTCAAATTCGAGCAGGCGACCGCCGCGATCGAGGCCCACCTAAACGACGTCGTGTCCTACTACTGGCACTTCGTCGACGTCGTCTGGATCGGCCTCTCCGCCACGGTCTACGTGATCAAGTAGTCGGCCGTCGGCTGCGGAGGATGGTCACCACTCGGTCAGAAAGACCGATAGCGCCGAAGATCCTCTCCGCGCGTCTTGCCGTCCTACCCCGACACCGGCGTGACCCTAAGCTCCGTCCGGTGGAGACGTTGCTGATCATCACGGCCACCGTCCTGTGGGGATGCGGCACGGGCGTGCTCATACCCCCTCCCGCGTACCGGTTCTCCGCGCCACCCGAGGAACCCTGGCGGTCAGCGTGCCCGGTCGGCCATCCCCTCACCGGGACCGGCGGCGGCTGGCTGGGGCGTGCTCGCTGCGCCGCCGGGGACACCCACGGGCCGAGCACCCTCTCCGTCGCCTCCGCTACGGCCGTGGTCTGCGCCCTGCTGGCGGCCGCCACCGGGGCCCGCCCCGAGCTGGTGGTCTGGCTGCTGCTTGCCCCTGCCGCCGTGCTGCGCGCCACCGTCGAATTCGCGGAGCACCGGCTTCCCGACGTGCTCACCCTGCCGCTCGCCTCGGCCGCGCTCGTCCTGCTCGGCGTCGCCGCGGTGCTGCCCAACGCCGACGGCAGCTGGACATCCGCGCTGCTCGGCTCCCTCACCCTGGGCGGCGGCTACTTCGTGCTCTTCCTCCTCAGCAAGGGCTCCGGGTTCGACGATGTGAAGCTCGCCGTCGTCCTGGGCGCCCTCCCGGGCCGGTACGGCTGGGCGATCGGTCCTGGTCGGGACCTTCGCCGGGTACCTGTTCGACGCCCTGTACGGCATCGGCCTCATCCTCGCCGACCGGGCCGGCAGGACGACCAGGATCCCCTTCGGCCCGTTCCTGCTCGCAGGAACGCTGGCCGGCGTGCTCCTGGGCTCCTCCGCGCAATGAGTCCCTGCCCGCGAAGCCGACCGGGTTGGTGACGGAAGCGAGAACGGGCGGTGCTCTCGCCCTGCCTACCTGATCATGACGTCGTACCGTCACAGCCGGCCGAATAAAACGGACACCGTTACGGCACCGTGTCGTGGTCATCTAGGTGGTGGGAGTCCGTTTCCGCTCGCGGTAGACGGCCTGACGACACCGTGCGCTGCAATACCGGGCGGTCCGTCGACGCCGGACACCAGCCCGCAGCACCACACGGCAAACCGGTCCGCCGCAGGTCTGCCACGCCAGCAACCGTTCCTGCCGCCCCGTGCTCGTGTGCAGGAACTCCGCGGCCTCGGCGTCGATCGTGATGGTCAGCAGGTTCCAGGCCCGCTCACGCCGCTTTCGCAGCCGATACGCGCCGGCCACGCAGTTCGGGCCGCAGTACCGGCGGCGCGGCAACGCGCTCTTCGGCAGCAGACGGCGACAGCGCCTGTACTTGCATCGGCGCCGCCTCGGCTTGCTGTCCACCGGCATCACCGTCACCCCCAGAACCAGCATGGCCCCGCGTGACGTAGCGGTGAAGGCGGCGACGGCCAAGGCAGCACGGCGGCTTCGGGCCGGGGCTGGAGCGGGACCGTTTACGTGCTCATGGACTTCGATCCCGCCGTGGTGGGAGTCGTATCCCCGGCAACCGTGGCACCGAATGACGGATGCCCGGCCTGCCAGAAGCCGCTTCGTGCAGTTGCTCGTACGCGGCGTCACAGCACCCCAGTTGCGTCAATCATCGATCATTTCTGGCCGAGTTCTCAGAGCCTGCTTTCAAGATCGCGAGCTCTTGATGTATTACACCTTTATCGGCTCCGGGCACAGGGCTTCCAATGGCCAACTGACCTCAGCAAGGGCCCCGTTCAGCGCCATACCTTCTGGGCATGCCCCCTCTTTCCGTGGCCCTTGTCATTGCCGTGCCCGTCGTTGCAGTGGTCCTCGTCGCCTGCCTCAGCCCCAACGCACGCCAACGTGCCGATGCCTATCGCGTGTTCGAGCGCATGTGCAGCATGGTGGAGCGCATTACGAGAAGCCTCTTGCGCTGACCCCCTGACTGCCGCATCGCGAACCCCAAGGGGCCGCTGGGCCGAGGGCTGGTGATGACGCACGGAGCGGGCTTCGTGCTGGCTAGCCTGGGGGAGTGGCACCCTGTCGCGGGCGGCTGCACGGCGAGAGGAAGTCGATGACCGATCAGGCAACCAGGTCTCCTGCCAAGGCGGATCCCAGCACCCTGACGTTGGAGTTCCGGCATGTCCACCGGCTTATCGATCCCGCCGCGGAGGGCGTGCAGACCTGGCAGATCTCCCTCCTCGCCGACGACGAGACGGTGGCCCGAGTGCGTGCGACGCGCGGCCTGTACTGGAAGGCCCACAACCTTCACGACCGCATCGCCGACGAGCAGTCCTTCCCCGCGGTGGTGGCGGAACAGCTCTTCGACACCGACGGCCAGTTCACCCCGGAGTACGAAGACGTCGTCGACCTTCCGGGCAATGTCCTTGTGATCGACGACCTCCACATTGCCGCACCCTGGGACGACCCCTGGGTCGTCGCCGGGCTGACCTCCAGCATCATCGACCGGCTGACCGACAACCAGTACGCCGTGGTCCTCCCCCGTGTCTCCGGCGACACGGAGACGGCCCTCCTCACGGAGGCCGGCGTCCTGCTGAGCGCCGAACCGTTCTCCGACGAACTGCTGATCATCGACACGTCGCTCGCCGCCCCGAAGAGGCCGCGCACCGTGTCCGCGAGCACCTGCGCTCCCGCGCCCGCTACGGCGGAGCTGACCCCTTGAGCGAGGACTGGGACGAAGAAGACGACGAAGGGGAGGAGGCCCTCACCGCGTGCACGCGAGCGGTGCTGCACCTGGCCCTTCAGGAACTGTCGGACCAGGCGTGGCAGGAGGTGTCCGCGCTGGGTGATCAACCGGTCCAGCGGAGCGCCGGCGGACTCTTCGGCTCACTGCCGCGGGTGACCTGGCACCAAGACGGTCCCTGGCGGCGGCAGATGGCCCGGGCCTTCGACGATCTCGCCGCCGACTGCTCGTCCAACGCCGAGGTCGAGCCGCGCAGCACCGGCGAGGAGATGGCCCTGCACCTCGGCATCGCCCGCGCCCAGGACCTGACGCGCAACCGGCCGCGGCTCGTGCGGGACACCGTGGCGGACCTGCCCGAAGACCGAGCGGACTTCGACTGGGACGCCTGCTCTGACGTCCTCTTCCAGGATCACGACGTGCTGATGCTGTTCGACCACTCCCTCGACGGCATCGAGCAGCCTGACAACGAGATCCATCAGTCGCTGGGCATGACCAATCTCGCTCCGCACGACTGGTTCGCAGCCTTCGACCCCGATCTGGCCCGCGACCCCGACCGCGGCTTCCGCCGCCCGTGACCTCAGCCCGACGGCGCGCGTCAACGGCGGCCGTCCCGAGCAGCCCATGGATCTGCAACCAACCCGATTCGGCGAGAGTGCTCATCTCACAACTGGTCGGGGGAGGAACGATGAGCGACGACAGATTGAAGTTCCCAGACACCTTTCACTTCCGGGCCGGGATCGGTCAGCGCAGCGGCAACGCCTACTTCGGCACGGACGTGCTCACTGGGTTGGTGACCGGGATGGACGACTTCCTCACCGATCCCGACGGCCGCTGGAGGCAGTACCGCTCCCTGGGACCCGCAGTCCTCGGCTGCGTGCCCTGGCTGGACGACCCGGCTCTCCTGAGCGCGATCGATCGATTCCCGTCGGCGTGCGTGGTCGTCACGAAGCAGGAGCTGAAGAAGCGGGGGAGGGAGAAGTTCGAGCGGCTCAAGCAGTACGCCCAGCAGGGCAACGGCTTCCCTGCCGACGTCTTCGCCGAGATGACCGAGTTGGTGTCCCGCTATGACGGCCCGCCCCCGGTGATTGGCCCCTACTCGCCCCGGACGGAGGGACTTCGTGTCCCGAGTATCCGCTCGTTCGGGTTCCGCAAGACCGGAGGCCGTCCCGTGCCCCTCATCCACGCCAAGATGTTCCTCCTGGGCCATCTGTGGTGGCACGACGAGGACGGATCTCCGGCTGGCGTCGCCGACGTCACCGGCTTCACCCCCAAACGGCTGTGGCTGGGCAGCACCAACGGAACCGAGAGCTCACGGCTGGGTCTGGAGTTCGGCGTCTGGCTGGATGACCCCGATCTACTCGCCGACGCAGAGCAGTTCTTGGTCAAGGTGATGCGGTCATCCGAGGGCATCGACCCAGATGACGACCTGTTCGAGCCCGAGTACGTCAGCGTCGGCTACGACGACGACGCCTTCTACGACGCGACGGGCCACGTCGACGACGTGTCCGAGGAAGACGACGAATGACCCCGGATCGACCCCGGTCCCCCGTTCCGTAGCCGGGCCACGCCCAGCAACGGCGTCACGCCGATGCGGCGCCGGACGCGTCTACGGGAGGCGGCAGGGTGCGCAGGCGTTCGCGCAGATCGGCCACGTACTCGGCGGGGCGGGCGGAGAGCAGGCCGTTCAGGCGCTCCAGCCGCGTACGGGCGGTGGCGCGCAGGCGGCTCGGCGGCACCCGGTCGAGGACGTCCAGGGCGCGCTGCGCGGCATCGGACGGCGTCTCGGAGGCCTCGGCCTGGGCGAGGACGAGGGTGGCGGCGGCCCATCCGGGGGTGCCGGTGATGCAGGCGGCCGCGGAGGCCTCGGCGCGGGTGCGGGCCTCCTCGGTGCGGCCCAGCGTGAGGTGCGCTTCGGCCTGGTGCAGGGCGAGTTCGGGCTCGTCGAAGCCGAAACGGCCCGGGGCCTGGCCGGCCGGGTCGGCCTCAAGTTCGGTCAAGGCCACGTCCAGGGCGGCAGCCGCCTCCCGGTCGCGGCCCTGCTGGGCGAGGGTGGGCAGCAGCGCCCAGGCATGGAGCTGGGCACGGACCAGGCCGGCGGGGGCCGCGGCCACGCCGCGCTCGGCGTACGTGTACGCGGCGGTCAGGTTGCCGGTGTGGCGGGCCACCATGCTCTGCGCCCCGTACGCCCACGCCGCCAGCGCCGTATCACCGCACCGGTTGGCGTACGAGACGGCGGTGCCCAGGTGGGTGCGTGCGCCGGCCGGATCGTCGAGGTGGAAGGCCAGATTGCCCAGGAGTCCTGAGAGCCGGCCGAGCTGACGGTGCAGTTCGGTGCCGCCCGTGTCGGCGGGGAGCACCCCGGCCAGCAGGGTGCGCGCGGCGCGGACTTCCCTGAACAGGACCGGGACGGGGTGCTTGCTGTAGTTGAGGTGGTAGTGGTCGGCGGCGGCTTCGGCGAGTTCGTCGACCAGCGGGCTGCCCTCGGGTTCCGCCAGGAGCGCGAGCTGGAGGGACTCTCTGACCGAGGGGAGCCCCGCATCGGTGGTCATCGGATCCGCCCCTTCCTGCCGGCCGGATGCGGCAACGCCGGCGTCGTTGCGACCGTATCCGATCAGCTCCGCCGTCCACGCCGACAACTGCCGTACACGCGCAACCTTGTGCAGTCCCAGTTGCTCGGGGGTGGCCCGGTAGGCGCGGCACAGCATCACCGCGTAGTCCTGCCCGGGCCAGTCCTCGGGGTCGTGTTCCCAGCGGCACAGCATCGACTCCGATAAGCCCGGCGGCAGCAGCCCGTCCGCGACATACAGCTCCCCGATCTGCGCGATGGTGTCGGCCCTCGACCAGCCCAACGCCAGGCGCCACGCCTCCAGTTCGGTGACCTCCGCGAGCTCCTCGCGGATCGCCGCGGCGATGTGCTCGGCGGTGAAACCCGTGCGCTGGCAGCGTCTGCGGATCAACGCGGCCTCCCGCGCGATGGCAGCACGTCGCGAGCGGGTGATTGCGGCGGTCATGGGCGCCCCCTTGACTTCCTCCTCGGACCGAAGCCCGAGGATTCCTCTATGAGAGGTTTCGGCCGGTCGCCCGGCTTACGGGTTCCTGCTTCGCAGACCGGCTGGTGCCGAGGTCTCCGCAGGCTGACAGGGCCTGCCCGGCCCCGAGGATGTTGAGCGCGGCGTTGACGTCAGCGTGCGCGGTGTGCTCGCAGGCGGTACACACGAACTCCGCTTGGCTCTTACGGGAGTTGGCGTCCACCACCCGGCACCGGTTGCACGTCTGCGACGTGTACGCGGGATTGACCTTTACCACTCGCGTGCCCGTGGACCGGGCCGCGCTGGTGAGGGCCAGTTCTAGCTTGTGCCATCCCTTGTCGAGGATGGCTCGGTTCAGGCCCCGTTTCTGGGCCACGCGCCGGCCTGGCTCGGCGATCGTGCCGGACGCCGACTTCGACATGGTGCGCGTCTTGAGATCTTCCAGGACTACCAGCGCGTTGCGGGACGTGATGCGGTTCGCCAGGTAGGCGCAGAAGTCCGCGCGACGGTCGGTGACTCGCCCCGTGATCCGGTTCATCGCCGCGATCGTCTTGCGTCGGTTCGCACTACCCTTCTTCTGGCGCGCGAGCCGCTGCTGAAGCCTGAGATAGCGGGTCTTCTCGCCTCCGGTGACAAACGGCCGGTCATGGAAGTCGCCAGCGCTTGTCGTCGCCGCGACCCTCACGCCGCGGTCTATCCCGACCGCAGTGTCCGGCATCGCGTGCACGGCGGGTGCGTCCTGCTCATCGTCCACGAGAAACGATACGAACCAGCGCGCGCCCTTCCGGCTGACTGTTGCCGACCGCACGACCCCGCCGAGCTGACGAGACCAGCGGAAGCGAACCCATCCCAGTTTCGGCAGCTTGACGCGCCCCCATTTACGGCTGAGGCGTTCAACTTGGATTTGCTTGGCATCAGGGAACCGGAACGAGGGCGACCAGTGCGCTTTCGAACGCCAGCGGACCTTGAACGTGCCGTGCCTTCGGCAGGCTCCGTCCAAGTCCCTCAAGGCCTGCTGCAAGATATGCGACGGCGCAGCCTTCAACCAGTCGTGTTCGCGTTTGGCCTCGGCTAACTCTGCGCATTGCGGTGCGAAGTTCATCCATCCGCCGCGACGCCTGTACTGACGCCGCTGATCAAGACCGGTGTTCCACACTGCCCGGCAGACGTTCCCGAACTCCTCGCACAAAGCGGCCTGATCAACAGTGAGCGAAAGCCGGTACCTGCGGCCAGACAGCACGGGAACACCCCCCTCAACGAAATTCACCATAGTGCGGGCCACTGACACCACAGCGCACTCCGCCGCTACGCGACTCCGGCCCGCTGATGTGCTGGCCGGGCCAGCACCCAAGGGCTCCGGCCAAATGGCCTTCCGCCCTTTCACGCTATCCCAGGCGCCGCTGTCCTGGCAGGCCGGAAACGAGCATTGCGGCAAGCCGCAATCCGGGTCCTGAACAGGCGCAATGACCTTCCGGAGGGGTGCAGGCGAGGCTGAGTGCATCCCCGGCCGGTTCGGGCCGGGAGACCTCCGGATGAGAGGAGGGGCCGTCATGGGCTACGACCACTGATCGCCTCGCACTTCCCGAGGCCCGTTGTCCGCATCCCGGCCGCCGGCATCGCCGGCGGCCGGGACCGCATCACCCCTCTGCTGTGAAGGAGACCTCCCGCGATGGCCACACGGCCGATGACATCCCCGGTGGGCTACGACCCGCTGGATGAGGCGACGCTCGCCGACCCGTACCCGCAGCTCGCCGCCTTGCGCGAGCAGACGCCGGTGGCCTGGCACGAGGGAATGGAGTGCTGGCTGATCACCCGGTACGAGGACTGCGTGCGCGTGCTGCGCGAGCATGAGACGTTCGCGCGGGATCCGCGCCGGCTCGGCATCGCCGTAGCAGAGGCGCACCTGAGCGTGCAGGTCCTCGACCCGCCCCAGCAGGCGGGCGTGCGCAGTCTGTTCATGACCGCGCTGCACGCCCAGGACCTGGACGCCCTCCAGGACCGTCTCCGGCAGATGATCGGCGAGCGGCTTGACCAGGTCGCTGCCCTGCCGGTGGTGGAGGCGATGCGCGAGCTCGCGCAGCCCGTCGCCCTGGTCGCCATCGCCGACCTGCTCGGCGTCACGCCCCCGCCGTTGGAAGAGTGGGCGGAGATCTCCGACACGATCATGCGGAGCATGGACGCCGGTCTGAACCCCGAGCTGATCGAGCCCGGCCGCCGCGCCCGCGCACAGCTGAGCGACCTGGTGGACTCCTGGTTCACCACCACCGGCCAACCCGCCGGGCTGCTCGGCCACGTCCGAGCCCGCACCGCGGGTGCCGGCCTGGAGCAGGCGGCCTACGTACGGCACACGGCCCGCGTGATGTTCCAGGGCGGCTACTCCACCCTCACTGCCGCGCTCGGCAACCTGCTGCACACCCTGGCCGACCATCCGGAGATCCTGCCCGCACTGCGCGAGCGCCCCGGCCTGGTGCACGGGGCCGTCGACGAGCTGGTCCGCTTCGACGGCCCCGTGCAGGGCACCACTCGCCTGGCCACCGCCGAGGTCACGATCGGCGGCATCGCGGTGCGTCGCGGCGAGAAGGTCACCGTGCTGTTCGCTGCGGGCAACCGCGACCCCGCCGTGTTCGCCCGGCCGGACCGGCTGGTGCTGGACCGTACGCCCAACCGGCACCTCGGCTACGGCTGGGGCGCCCACGCCTGCCTCGGCACGGTCATGGCGCAGCGCGTCCTGGCCGCGCTCGTCGACACCCTGCTCGACACCGTGATCCTGCCGCGCCCGGCCGGGTCGGCACCGCGCCGGCGCACGGCCACGATGCGGACCTTCGCCCGCCTGCCGCTCTCTCTTCAACCCTGACCCCTTCCAACTCCCCGATCTGGAGCATGCGTTGAGGATCATCGTCGCCAACCACATCGACCCGGCCATCCGCAACCGCACCGACCTGTGGGCGTGGACGCAGCGCGCGCTGTGGGGTGCCCGCAACGGCGACCTCGTCGTCCTGTGTGCCCCGCCCGACCCGCACTTCCTGCGCTACTCGACCGCCCTGACCGGCACCGACCCCCGCTGGCTGCACCTGGTGACAGTGCCGCCCGGCCAGTACGGCGGCCGCCTGCTCGACCCGCAGATGCTCACCCACCCCGACCTCCTCGACCGAGTGCGCTCCGTGCTCGCCGAGCACGGCGGCGTCCAGGCCGTGGAGGAGGTGTGGGCGCTGTGGCCGTCCGCGTCCGTCGCCCGCTTCGCCATGTCCCTCGGTCTGGGCGAGAAGCTGCCCGGTGCCGGTTTCCTCGCCCAGGGCGGCGGCGAACTCGTCAACAACAAGGCGACGTTCAGGATGCTCGCTGCTGCGGCCGGGGCGCCCGTCGCGGCGGGCACCGTCGTCCGCGACCCGGGCGAGGCCGCCGCCGCGACCGAGCAGCTGCTGAACAACGCCGGGGCGGTCGTGGTCAAGCAGGCCCACAACGGGGCCGGGGTGGGCAACGAGCTGCTCGTGGCCGACCCCTTGCTGGCCACCGGCCACGCCGGCGCCCGCCACCTGCACCAGCTGGGCGGCGGGGACCTGACCGAGGGCGTCACCGCGTACTGGTCCGAGCGCTGGGCGTGGGCCTCGGCCGGCGGCCGCTTCCCCGTCGTCCTCGAGGAGTTCATCCCCGACGCGCGGACCGTGTACTGCGAGCAGCACCTCACCGACACCGGTATCCAGCCGACCGAGATGGGCGAGCTGCGCTACACCGGCCGGCGCCTGAGCCACGAGAGCGTCCCCCTGCGCGACCTCACCCCGGCAGTGGAGAAGCAGTTGCTGGAGGGCTCCGCCCGCCTCGCCGCCGCCTACCGGGACGTCGGATACCGCGGCCGTCTCAGCACCGATGCCATCGTCACCCCCGACGGACAGGTGCTGTACACCGAGGTCAACGCCCAGGTCACCGGGTCCTGGCACATCTACGAGGTGTTCGCCCACCACATCGTGCACGCGAACGCCGCACCCGAGCGCACCGTCACCGAATCCCACGTCCCCGGCCACTGGACGGTCCCGGACGGCGTCACCTTCCACCGCACGCTGACCGAGCTCGGCCTCGGCTACGACCCCACCACCCGCACCGGCGTGATCGTGTCGATGCCCATCGTCGACCCGCCCTCCGGTGGCGCCGCCCAGTTCACCTTCTCCACCGTCTACGACACCCCGGCCCGCCACGACGCCATCTGGAACGCCCTGGAGACCCGCTTCGCCGCCGACTGCCGCGCGGCGGCCTGACGAAAGGCACATCCCGATGAGCACCACAACCTCCGCGCGGCCCGCACCGGCGGCCCGCCTCACCCCCGTCTTCGACCCGGCCCGACTCGCCCGCGAACTCGCCCAGGTCACCGAGCACGAGTGGGAGCGCCAGCGCACCCACTACGCCGCCGGCCGCATCGGCCCGGACACGCCGACCGACTGGCGCGTCCTGCCGCTGCGCAGCCCCGGCGGCGACCCGGACCGCACCGACCCCGGCGGCCCCGGCCCCGACGACTACGCCGCCACCGACTGGCTTCAGCACCTGCCCTACCTGCAAGAGATCCTCGACACCATCCCGGCCCCGCTGAACGCAGTACGGCTGCTCGCCCTCGGCCCGAGCGCCGCCTCCCAGCCGCACTGCGACCCCAAGTACGACCTGCGGCGGGGCATGGTGCGCCTGCACATCCCGATCGTCACCCACCCCGGCGCGGTCCTCGTCCTGGACGGCACCGAACACCGGTGGCAGCCCGGCACCCTCTGGTACGGCGACTTCTCCCGCGAGCACCTGGTACGCAACACCGGGCCCGCACGGCGCGTCCACGCGGTCATCGACGCCCTGTTCACCCGCGAGCTCGCCGCGCTCTTCCCCGAACCGTGGCAGGAGGAGCTCGCCGAAGCCGACGTGCTGGTCAACCGGCAGCCCGCCCCCGCACGACGCCCGCCCGCCACGCTGCCGCCCGTTCTGGCCCTGCCGTCCGGGTTCATGGACTTCGGCCACGACACCCCGCTGGAGGGCCGCACCACCACCGTCCGGATCGCCGAGCGCGGTGACGGGCTCGTCCTTCAGGCCGGGGAGCACCGTTTCGCCCTCGTGCACGTCGCCGACGGCGAGTACCGCTACGCCGGCTGGAGCGAGCAGCGCACCCTCCAGCTCGGCGACGACCACATCGTGCTGCACGCCCGGCACGGCCGCGCCCTGACCAGCCAGCACTTTCCCTTCCCCGCAGCCGCCAGCGGCAGCCCGGCCGCCTGACGAGACGGATCGAGGACGAAACCCATGCTGAACAGCTACGACGACTTCACCCCCCTCAGCGAGATCATCGTGGGGTCCGCGGAGAACTACGTGGGGCACGACCGGGACCTCACGTTCGAGTTGTTCTTCCACGAGGCCATCGGCGGCTACCGCTCCGACTGGGCCTATCCGCGCCTTGCCGCCAGCGGCAGCGGCGGGCAGGCCGAAACGTGGAAGATCGGCAAGCGGTACACCGAGGAACTCCACGAGGACGTCGAGACCTTCGCCGCCACGCTCGCCTCGCTCGGGATCACCGTGCACCGGCCGCTGCCACTGCCCGCAGACGCCTTACCGATCGCCGGGCTGGGCTGGCAGTCCACCCCGACCCCCGCCCTGAACGTGCGCGACAACACCCTCATCCTCGGCGACGAGATCATCGAAACAGCGCCCGCGATCCGCAGCCGCTACCTGGAAACCCGGCTGCTGACCCCCGTCTTCCGCCGCTACGCCGACGCCGGCGCCCGCTGGTCGACGATGCCCCGGCCCACCCTCACCGACGCCAGCTTCGACCTCTCCTACGCCCAGTCCACAGCCACCACCCTCGGGGGGCCGACCGAACCGGTCACCGACCCGCAGCCCAGCCCGTACGACGTCGGCATCGAGATGATGCTGGACGGCGCCCAGGTGCTGCGCCTGGGCCAGGACCTGATCGTCAACATCGCGCAGGACAACCACCGGCTCGGCGTCGACTGGCTTCAGCGGCACGTGGCCGGCCGCTTCCGCATCCACCGGGTGTGGCGCATGGCCGACAACCACATCGACTCCATGCTGCTGGCCCTCAAGCCCGGGGTGTTCCTCGCCCGGCACGCCGGACTGCGCGACCTGCTCCCCGCGCCCTTCCAAAACTGGAAGTTCATCGTGCCGCCCGAGCCGGAGCCCGGCCAGTTCCCCGTCTACACGGACTCCGAGCTGCTGCTGACCAGCCCGTACATCGACATCAACGTGCTGTCCCTGGACGAGCAGCGGGTGCTGGTCAACGCCGACTGCGCCGGGCTGATCAAGACCCTGGAAGGGGAGGGCTTCACCGTCATCCCGGTCCGCCACCGGCACCGCCGCCTGTTCGGCGGCGGATTCCACTGCTTCACCCTCTGCATGCGCCGTGCGGGCGGACGGGCGGACTACCGGTGAGCCTGCCGGTCCTGCTGCTGGAGGCGGCCGGCCCCGAGTCCGAGCAACTGGCCCGGACCGCGGCCGCCTCCGGCCACCGCGTGCACGCCGTCACCGACGCCGCCACTCTCACCACCTACTCCGGCGAGCTGCGCCGGCTCCTAGCGGGCTGTCTAGTCACCGACTTCACTCAGCCCGGGCAAGCCCTCGCGGACATCACGGGCTACGGGCGCCGGATCGGCGTGCAGGCCCTGCTCACCGTCAACGAGTACCTCACCGACCTGGCCGCCCGCGCGTGCGCCGCGCTCGGTCTGCCCGGCAACGATCCCGAACGCGCGCCCGCCGCACGCAACAAAGCGGTGATGGCGGCCGCGTTCGAAGCCGGCCACGTCACCGCGCCCCGCACCACGATCGTCTCGGACCTGGGTGAGCTGCGGGCCCTGGACGCGGCCGGGGCGGTCGCCTTCCCCTGCGTCGTCAAACCGGCCGACGGCGCCGGATCGGCCGGCGTCACCGTGGTCACCGGCCACGAAGGCCTCGAGCCGGCCTGGCACGCCGCCCGCGCGGCCAGAACGATTTACGGCATGCCGCGCGACGAGTGCACCCTGGTCCAAGAGCACGTGTGTGGCCGCGAGTTCAGCGTCGAGTCCATCACCCAGCACGGTGTCACCACCCACCTGTGCATCACCCGCAAGCACACCACTGGCGGAATCCACCGCGTCGAGCTGGGCCATGCGCTGCCCGCCCGCCTGCCCGCGGTCGCCGAGCGCGCCCTGCTCGACCAGGCCGACCGGGCGATCGCGGCGGTCGGCGTACGCAATGGCGCCACCCACACCGAACTCGTCCTCGGTCCCGACGGCCGGTGCACCGTCCTGGAGATCGGCGCCCGTCTCGGCGCCGGACACATCGGCGTCCTCATCCAGCACGCTCTCGGCATCGACCCGTGGCGCACCCTGTGGGACATCGCACTCGGCCATCCGGCCACCCTCGCCCCGGCATCCGGCGGGTACGCCACCGTCCGGTTCCTGACCACGCCGCATCCGGGCCGGCTGGTCTCCGTCACCGGCCTGCCGGAGGTGACTGCCACCATCCCAGCCGTACGCGTGCGCGCGGTTGAGGGTGCAGACGTGGGCCCGGTGACCTCCAACCGCGGCCGCCTTGGCCATGTCATCGTCACCGGCCACGATCCGCGCACCGTCGACACCCAGGCCGACCGCATCCTGCGCCAGATCACCATCACCGTCGCCCCGAGGAGCCAGAGTTGACCCTGCCCGCCGCCCCCGCAGTGATCACCGCAGCCTGCTTCCCCGTCCCAGGACTCCTCCTGCGGACCAACAACACGACCGCCCAACAGCTCATCCGAGACTGCGCGCAGCAGCAGTCCACAGTGGCGTCCCGCCTACACCACACCCTGATCACCGCCCTGCACCGGAGCCGTGACACCGCCGAGCGGGCCACAGCGTTCGAAGTGGCGTTCACAGCGGCAGAAGGCTGGCGGTACCGGGCCGCGGCGAGCAGCCGGCACCCCGAAGGCCGCTACAGCGCCCGCTGGGCAGAGCGCTTCCGGACCCCCATCACCGACGACAACCCCAATCTCTTCCGCATCGGAGAACCCGCCCGGTTCCGGGACGGCGCCGTCTGGGACCCGGACACGCGCACCTACCAAGGCGGAACCGAAACCCCGGCCAGCCGCACCATGCGCGACTTCGAGGCCCACGCCAACGCGCGCTTCGCGCAGACGTCCGAGGGCGATGTCGTGAGGAACCATGTCGCCCTGCCTGACGGCCGGATCGCCGAGGGCATGTGCCTGCTGCGCGGCCGAGCCGCCCATCAGGCCGCCGCCGAGATGGCCACCCGGATCGCCGCCCGGGGCGGAGACACCTCCCGCATCATCACGGACGGGCACCTGATCTACTGCGCCACCGGTCCGCAGGCCGACCGGCAGGCAATCCGCCACCAGGCCATGGGCTTGCTCGCCACCGAGCACCCAACGCCAGCAGCCGCGCTTGCAGCCTGGCTCCAGGCGGCCTATCTCCTCTACCAGGCGCCCCGCACAAAACGTGGGGCCGACGCAGCCACCCGTACCTTCCTCATCGCAGCGGGCGCCTCGGTACTGCCCTCCCCGCCCGTCCTCGTACACGACATCGACCTCCGCGCCTACGTGCGCACCCAGGACGCGTTCGTCGCCGAGCAACGGGCTGCACAGGAGGACGCCGACCGGTGACCCGAAACCTGTCCATTGGCATGAACTGCGCCCGGCACCCCGGGCCTGCGACGCTGCCTCCCAGGGGATCCACCGCGCCGCGCTGACCCTGCCGTACAACGTGAAGGCGGTCGCCCGGGGATGGGGCGACCGCCTTCACACGTGTTGTCGGGCAATTCCCGTCCGTACCGTTCGGGGAAGTGCACTTTGAGTGCGGAGCGCACCCAGAAGACTCCGCATCCAAGCGGGCCCCGGCCAGGTAGCGGGCTTCCGAACTGCTACCAGGGTGCGACGTCCGGGTCGTAATCGATCGCCGTGGCGACGTCGCTCAGCAGATCTGCCCGGGCAGCATCCTGGGCGCGGACCTCGTTCTCCCGCTCGATCAGATCCGCCTTCCGCTCGGCGCGGGCTACCTCAACGGCGTTGCCGAGTTCCTCCGCGGTCGCGCCAAGCCGAGTGGCGCTCCCGTACCAGGATGCGAAGCTGCTCTGCACGTCGGCGGGGCCGGACCAGCCGGGCTCGACGGTGCCATCAGCGGTCATACGTTCGTGGGCGAGAGCAGCAGCGCCGTAACTGCGTAGCGCATTCTCCTTCGTCACCGGCCGGTACCGCATGTGGTCGGTCTCCTCTCGCTCACGTCAACTGGGCCAGAACGGCGGCCATGGTGGCGTAGCTGTCGCGGACGCCCTCGCTGTTGTGGAGGCGGTGGCGTTCCAGGCGGATGGCGCCCAGGTGGCGGGCTTCGTAGACGAGCGCGCGCCAGGCGTCGGCCGCCGAGGTGGCGCGGGGGCCGTAGGTCTCCCAGAACGCGGTGCGCTCGTCGGCCTTCGCGCTGGCCATGCGGATCGTCCAGTCCGCGGCTGGGTCGCCCCACAGGGTGCGGTCCAGGTCGAGGATTCCGCTGATTACTGGTGTGGGAGCCGCCGCGAGCATTGTGTTGACGGTCCACAAGTCGCCGGTGAGCAGTCGTGGTTCGGTGACCTCGTCCAGGACGTTGCGATGTTCGGCGGCGAGATCGGCGACCTTGCTTACGTCCGCCGCGTCCAGGCCGAGGCTGCCCAGGTCGTCGGCGATGGCCTTGAGGGAGGCGATCACGGCCATACCCCAGGTGTGGTGTCCTGGGCCTGCGACCGGACCGAAGTGCGGGCCGCGGACGGTGTGAACACGCGCCGTGATCTCGCCGAGCTGGGCGAAGAAGCCCGGCCAGAGGTCGCGGGGGTAGTCGCCGAGGCGGTCGGGGGCGGGTGCACCGTCGAGATGGCTCTGCAGCATCCAGTCCCGCCCGGTGATCTCGTGCGACCAGTCCGCGAACAGCACGCGCGGGATGAGGTCCGCGACGGGGGCGAGGTAGGGGACCGTGGCGTACTCGTTGCGCATCAGCTCGTGCTCGGAGGTGAACTGGCCTGCCGGGGCGGGGGCGATGCGCAGAATGATGGGCCGCTCCAGGCCCTCAGTAGTGATCCGGTACGAGTTGTTGTACATGCCGCCCGCCAGCTCGACGGCCGACGTGACCCGGATACGGCTGCCGAGGGCCCGCCGTGCGATCGCTTCGATCTCAGCGGCGGTGACGGACTGCTGGAAGGCGTGGGAGTCGCGGGGGATGGGGCGGAAGTCCATGACGCTCTTTATATGTCATCGACTGTGACCGTGCCCGCCGCGGCGGACGGGGGGGCGCCGCCCCGGACGGGGCGCGCACGAGCAGCCCGCCGCGATGCGACAGTGGCAGCCTACCCATCCTCGAAAGCGGATGCCGCACAACTTCAAGCCAAACCGCTTCCAATGAAAAGCGCTTCCGCTTTTAGCGGGTGTACTGTGGGTGACATGACGTCACTTCCCTTCCGTGGCAATGATCGTGACCGCGCCGACTTCGGCACCCGGTACACGCTCGCGCAGCTCGCCCGCCGGGTGCGTATCTCCGAGAGCTACGCACGTACCCTGCTCGCCAAGGGCGACCGGCTGCCAAAGGCGGACGGCACCGACACCGACGGAAAACCGTGGTGGCGGCCGGACACCATAGACCGCTGGTGCCAGGACACCGGCCGGCCCCTGCCCGACGACGCCGCCCCGCTGTACCGGCGGCCCGCGGCCACCCGCCCGGCACCCGTCACCTTCGCCGATGACGTGCTGCTGCCCGGCAGCAGGCGCACCGGCGAGCAAATCCGCGTGCACGTGACCCTCTTCGAGACCGACCACGGGCCCATCGTGTGGGTCCAGCGCTACAGCGGCCTCGAGTACGACATCAGTAAAAACAGGGCGGCCCGCGCGGCCGCACAGCTACTGCCTCCCGCCCTGTGGCGCGACGCCGTCGTCCTGGTCCCGGACGCACTGCCGTTCCGCGGCCGGGACGAGCGGTGGGCCCCCGACGTCGACGCCTTCCGCCTGGACCCGCCCGAGGGCAGTCAGCCGGAGCAACTGCCCCGCTCGGTACCGAAGTTCATCAAACCCCGCGCCGAGGAACACGAGCGGCCGCCCGCCGACCCGGCGACCGTCCCCGTACGGGACGCCGGGATTCCCGACGTCGACGTCGTCGCCCGCGCTGTGGGCCACGACCTGCCGCTGTGGTGGCGCGGGACCTGCACGCCCGACGCGGTGCGCCGCGCACGCACCATGGGGGAGGGCACCGCCTTCACCGTGGCCGACAGCACCACCGCCTGGCCCGAGCACCGCGAGCGGATCCTCGCCGCGTACGAGAACAAGATGCACGCGCAGTTCCCGCACGCCTGGACAGTGCTCGCCGCGGACACCCTCAGCGCCTTCGAGGAGGCCCGCACCAAGATCGCCAATGCCACCGGGCGGGGCGAGGGCTGGTACGCACCGGCCCGCCCAGCGGCACCGGAGTGGCCGCTGGCGATCGAGACGGCCGTCCGGACTGCCGCTGCCCGCGAGCTCCACCTTGGGCACGCGGCCGCGGAACTCCACGAGGTGCGGGCGGCCGAAGCCGAACAGCCATGGGACTCTCCATACGGCGAGGCCCTGTGGGAAGCGGCCCGCTCCCTGGCCGGACACCTGGTGCACTACTCGCCCGAGGACGTCTTCACCACCGTCAACCGCGAGCTGATCAGCACGGCGGGCCCGGTCGCCCAGGACTACCGGGCTCAGCTGACCCCGCTCCCACCACAGACCGTGACGACACTGCGGGCGAAGCCCACACGACGACTGATGCGCCTGCTCACCAACGAGACGCACCTACCGACCCTCAAGCACTACCGCTTCCTCGAAAAAGAGCTCGAGGATCTCACCCAGCTCTACACCGACCCGGCCGGACGCTGGGTCGCCGAGTTCAAGCCCGGGCACAGCCACGTCGACGACACCGACCACCCGGACCTCGCCATCGAATGGCCGACCGGCAAACCGCCCGCCGGCTGGGGCGAGCACACCGTCATCGCCGGCGACAAATCCAGCGACGGCGTCTTCGCCCTGACCCCCACCCCGGACGGCGAGCTGCGGATCGACCCGCTGCCGTCCTCCGGCGGCGCCACCGAGTACACCTGGGGCTACCCCGGCACCGGACCCGGCCAGCTGTACGACGCGCTCACGGCCGCAACCCTCGACGGGTGGGAAGACACCTCCCAATGGCTCAACCGCCTTGTCGGCCAGCGCTCCCACAACAGCGGCCTGTGGAAGGCGATCCAGGCCACCAAGCAGCACGATCCCCTCCGCATTCCCTGGCCCAAGATCGTGCAATGGACCCGGGAGGACCAGGAAGCCGCAGCCGGACAGTAACGGCCACACTGGAGGGCATGACCACCTCCATCCCTCCGCTGCGGGAAGCCGCCCGCGCCATCGTCCTCGACGCCGCCGACCGCGTCATGCTGCTGCGCTACGACGAGGAGGGCGGCTTCTGGGCGACGCCCGGCGGCTCACTGGAGGACGGGGAGGACCACGCCACGGCAACGCTCCGCGAACTGCGCGAAGAACTCGGCATCGACGAGAAGGCGGTCGAACTGGGGGCGCAGCTCGCGGAGCGCAGCAAGGACCATGTCGTCGGCGGCTGTCTGGTCCGCCAGGTGGAGAAGTACTTCCTCACCCGCGTCTCGGCAGCCGACGTCGCCCCGGACCGGGCATCGCAGACCGACAACATCTGTGAAGCCCGCTGGTGGACCGTCAGCGACCTGCGGGCCGCCACGGAGACGGTGTATCCCGTACGTCTGGCAGACCTGGTCGAGGCCGTAGTAGAAGGGCGCACGCCAGCGCTGCCCGTCGTACTGGACTGATCCCCGCCACAGAGGGTGCTGGAGCCGGAGAAGTAGGCCGGAGCGCCCGGGGACCTCGCGGTTCCGGGGCTCCTCCGTACTGTCAGCGCATCGCCGAAGTGGGCCGTGGCCCTACAGGGTGCGAAGCGACCTCTCCGCGGCCCGGCGTTCCGGCTGGGCTATCAACGACGGCCGGGGAGTCAGGCCCCTCGCTGACCGCCCGGCGACATCGGCGTCACGATCGGCGCGGCGGGCGCCGTGGTGCGCCGGTGTCGTTCTAGCTACGGTCGCCGGATGACGTTCAACGATGAGTTCGCGGCCGACTTGCGGCAGAGCGTGGCACCAGCCGGTGTGATCACCAACGCGCTGCGGTGGGACATCCTGAATGACTGGGTCCGGTACCTGAATGACGATCAGCTCCCGGACAAGACGGCAGAGATGTCGTACCTGTGGGGCTTCATCAAGCGCGATTTCGGCGGCGATGCACTGCGGTGCCTGTGGAACAAGCACCAGAGTAGTTACGCCATGTTCGCCGAGGTTGTGTGGCTGCTGCACCGCGAGTTCAGCGAAGGCGCAGGTGCAGACCATCACCCCCTCTTCGCCGGTCTGCCGCCGATCCCCGCCGACGTCCTGTTCCGGAAGATCGCTAGTGCCTCCGCAGTGGCCTGGCGGGGGATGAGCGAAGAGCAGATGTTCGAGAGGCTGAGCAAGGCGCCGCAGGATTATGCCGCCATGGGGTAACGCCGCACCTCTGAACGCAGAAGGCACGCACCCAGGACAGGGTGTGTGCCTTCGTATCGATACGGCAGGCGGAGCGGCATCCGGCGCCGAGGGTGCCCATCGGCCCCACGTGCCGGATCTGGTGGAAGGCGACCTATATCGAAACAGTGTTCCATTCGTGGGGTGGGCCGGGTTAGGGTCACGTTCCGCAGGGATCTTGTACGGAGGTGTCCCGAATGGAGAGCAACGCGCCCGCCCGCCGGGGCCGGCCCCCGGGCCCCCGGACTGCTGAAGGGGAGCTGACCGACCGCCAGTCAGCCATCGTTCGCTACATCACTGAGGCTGTCGACCTGCAGGGCTACCCGCCGTCGATGCGGGAGATCGGCCAGGCCGTGCAGCTCGCCAGTACGTCCTCGGTGGCCCACCAGCTGATGGCGCTGGAGCGCAAGGGCGTCCTCTATCGTGACCCGCACACGCCGCGCGCCTACCGGGTGAGGCCTTCGTGGGCACCCGACCTGGGCGGCAGGAGCGAGGCGCCGGTCGACGTGCCGCTCGTCGGACGGATCGCCGCCGGCGCACCACTGCTCGCCGAGGAGATGGTCGAGGACGTCTACTCGATGCCCCGGCAGGTCGTGGGGGACGGCGACCTGTTCGCCTTGACCGTGGTCGGCGACTCCATGATCGACGCGGCGATCTGTGACGGTGACATCGTCACCGTGCGCAAGATGGACAGCGCCGACCACGGCGACATCGTCGCCGCGCTCCTGGACGACGAGGCCACCGTCAAGGTGCTGCGCCGGCAGGACGGTCAGGTGTGGCTGATGCCCCGCAACCCCGCCTATGAGCCGATCCCCGGCGACGACGCGCAGATCCTCGGCAAGGTCGTCGGCGTCCTGCGCCTTCTCTGAACAGCCCGGCCCGCACCTAACGCCGCCAGTCGGACGAAGTCGCCTTCTTCTGCGGTGGCTTCACCCGCAGACTGCGCGCGCCGGGGACGGGTGTGGCACCGTGGACGCAGGCGTGGTCCGTCACTCCCCCCGTGGTGGCGGACCATGCCTGTCTACGTGGCCGACGGCGCCGGCTTCGGAGACGAGGTCTCCTCGAGGGCCTGCCGCAGATCGGTGTACATCCGCAGCCGCACACCGGGCTGGCCGGCATCCCGGGTGGTGCGCTCGGCGGTCGAAGTCCCCCAGATTTGGGCGATCGCCGCCTGGAAGGCGAAGACGGTGGCATCGTCGCAGCCCGCCACGTCGACGACGAGCAGGCCGGGTTCGGACAGGTGCGCTTCTCGGATCGGATCCACGTCTGTCAGTACGTGTTCGTGGACGGCCGGGGTTCTGTTCAGGCTCGGGATTCACCCGACCGGGCGAGTTGTCAGTGGCGACGTCTACCGTCCCTTGCATGACCAATTCGCCGAACTCCTCCGAGAGTGCATGGGTGTTGGAGGCCACCATTCGGACAGCGTCGGCCGCCGATGCTCAATGGCAGGAGCAACTCGACAGGCTCCGGCCGATCGCCTTGTACGACCTGGAGACCCAGACGTGGCATGCCCGCCTGGGCGCGCTCGATGTGGCGGGCGTGCAGATGCTGCAGGTCCTTTTCGACGCCGCGCGCGTCCATGGCACCGAGGTGTGCCTCACGCCTGTGGCGGTCCCGGCGTACTGGGAGGGCCCCGCCTTCACTAGGGGGCCGGACGTGGCCGCTCTTCTGGAGGCGCAGGCCGATCGTGGCCGGCCGCTCGGTCAGCTGCCTCTGGCCTGAGGAGCCCGCGCCGGTATCGGACCGGCACGCTGGCCGACACGGATGGTGTCAGTTGCTCACCTTGAAGCGGCGGAACATGTCCGGGATGAACTGCCGCAGAAGGGCCTGGGCGGCGTCGAGACGCTTGAGTTCGTCGTGGCCGAAGCGGAACACCTCGTACCCCCTGAGCTTGAGATCCCGGTCAGCGGCGACCATGTCCGCGTACTTGCCTGTATCCGGAGTGCGACCGCGGTCGCGGGTGTAGTGCTGGGATCCGTCGACCTCCAGGACGACACGCTGTCCATGAGGAAGCAGCAGGAGGAAATCCATGCGGGAGCGCAGCAGCGCCTCGGGGCCGCGCTCCTGAACGGTCCTGTGGTCCCAGTGCAGCCACACTTCGGGCAGGAGAGCAGGATCCCCGGGGGAGGGCCCGAGAATCTGGTGGTAGGCGATGAAGAGGTTCTTCTGGCCTTCCGAGTTGTCCGGCAGGCTCTTGAGGAGTCGGTGGTAGAGGTCCCCTCTGGCCTCGGTGTCACTGCTGATCTCGCGGGTGTCCTGCCACCAGGTATGCAGATCACGCCAGCGCAGGCCCTCGATGGGGATCTCACGGTCGTAGACGAGGGTGTCGTCCGGCTTCCCTCCGACGATCTCGATGTCGTTGTCCACCGAGGACTGGAAGCGGATGTCCGGCTTGGTGAACGAGGCGAAGATGATGTTCTTCGGCCGCCGGTTGCCGGGCAGTCGCGTCGACACCACGGTGAACACGGGATAGCCGCCGTCGTTGCCGGTCATTCTCAACTCGACCCCAGCGGCCCGGAGATGACCGTTGATCGTGCTGACGGTTTTCTCCTGGAGGTGTTCATCAAGGAGGACGTCCGCTGATACCAGGCCCTCCAGGAAGCGGGCGAGCCTGGCGTGCCCGGCCTCGAACGCCCCGAGGTTGTCGAAGAGGTCTTCCGTAGACCAGTCCCCGGGATTGCGGAAGACGTGCCGTTCGATGCGGCCTCTCAGTGTCACCGGCGGCGTCCCGTTCAACAGCAGGCCCTCCAGCTCTGCGAAGGAGAGGCCTGAGTCCTCGGCTATCCAGAATCGTTCAAGTAGCCGCATGAAGCGGTCGTGGTGCTGAGCCAACTCCGAGAGATTGAGGGCGCGCGCCAGGTCACGGCGGGCCTTCTTGGGTATCTCGGGCGGTGTGTCTTCTTCCCACAGCAGGTCCTCGAGCTGGTAGCGGCGCGACGCACTCACATAGACGTGGCTCTGTTCCAAGATGCGTCGCGTGACCTGCGGCAGCTCACTGTCGGGTACCTGGCTGACGCTCAGCTCAATCCGGTCGTGCTTGCTCCCGGCATCATCTGGGACCGGCGGCATGCCCAGCTGTTTGAAGGCCGGGTTCAACTGGCGGTGCGTCAAACTGCCAAGGCCGGCGACGACCTCGCCGACCAGTGCGCGAAGCGCTGAACGATCCCTGCTCTCGGCCATTCGGCGATGGTCGCAGAAACCAAGAGGAACCGGCAGCGGCACCCGTATGCGGGCACCGAGACACATCACGAGCGTCTGGAGAACTTAGTGCGTTGTGGCAAACCGGATCTCGTTCGAAGCCTGCGGCGCGGGTGATCGTTCGGACAGAGTTGCCGGTGTGGTCGCGGGCATGAAGAAACGGGCCCCTTGGTAGTGACGTGGTTGTTGAGGCCGGTCACGAGCAAGGAGACCCGTTGTCCGACCAGTTGACCATCTCTGCTGTACCCGCGTCCACCGCGGTCACCCCGGAGTGCGACTGCTACGCGCACAGGTTCGGTTCGATCGCTCCGGGACGGCGGGCAGGCTGCTATCCCAGTGACATGACGGACGCGGAGTGGGCCGAGGTCCGCGCGGCGATGCCGGTACCGGCCTGGCTCCTCAAGCAGGGCGGGCGTCCGGAGGCGTATTGCCACCGCGAGATGCTCGACGCTGTGCGCTACCTGGTCGACAACGGCGTGAAGTGGATGGCCCTGCCGGTCGACTTCCCGTACTGGCGGGCGGTTTACGACTTCTTCCGCCGCTGGCGGGCCTGCGACTACGTGCGTGAGCTGCACGAACGCCTGCGCTGCGTGGCGAGGGAACGCGCAGGCCGCAACACCGAGCCCAGCGCGGGAATCATCGACAGTCAGTCGGTGGACGCCTCCGAGACCGTCGGCGAGGACAGCCGCGGATACGACGGCGGGAAGTCACGTGACGGGCGCAAGCGTCACATCCTGACCGATACCGAGGGCCTGCTCCTGGAGGTCACCGTGACCACGGCCGACGTGCACGACTCCAAGGCCGCCCCCGCGCTGCTGGAGACGTTCATGGACCAGCCGGGCCGGCTGCTGAAGTTGGTGTGGGTCGACAGCGCCTACCAGGGTCCGGCACTGGCGAAGGCGTTTGCCCGCCACGGAGTGCGGATCGAGGTCGTGCGCCGCTCCGACGGCAGGCGCGGATTTGTCGTACTGGCCCGCAGGTGGGTGGTGGAGCGCACGCTGAGCTGGCTCTCCCGCTCACGCCGCCTCAACCGCGACCACGAACGCCGCCCCGACCACCACACCCAGATGGTGTGGTGGGCCGCTGTGATCAGGCTGTCGAGGCGCCTGGCCGGGGACGCTCCGCGCTGGCCGGAGAGGCGCCCCGGCCGACTGCTGCGGGCGCGGGCATGAACCGTCCGTCCCCCGCCCGCACCAGCCAGCCCCGCTTCTCCAGCACATAGGCACGGTGACGGATCTTCTCCACCTCGTTCTTGATCTCCGCCTCCCGGCCCACCGCCCGCGTCAGCTCCACTCCGTTCACCGGCCCCGACGCAGCCACCACCGCGGCGAACACCTCCCGGTACAAGCCCCTGAGCGCTTCCTCGCCCATGCCCGACCGCCACACCGGCGGCCGCTCGCCCTGCCCCGCGCCGGGGCCGCTCGATCCCACACCGGCAGCCGTCTCACCGCCAGACGACACGGAAACCGGCGTATCAACGTCGCTCTCCTCGGCCAGCACCGACACGAGCTCCTCACGCCCCACCCGGGCCCGCTCGACCCGCTCCCGCGCGGCATCCACCTCCGCCTGAGCCTGCTCCAGAACCTCCGTCCAAGACTCCAGATCCCGCCTCGCCCGCGCCTCACGCTGTTCCATCAACCCCAGCACCGACGGCATCGCACCCTCCTCGATCCACAACAAGCCGTCCGCTGCCTGCCCCTATCCCTCCGCAATCATGCTCCGCACACGGAATAGTCCCTGCTCATCGAACAGGGACTCCCTTTGCCACAACGCACTGAAGAATCTGCCGCCCGATGGGCTGACCGATGGCGGGGTTGTTGATGGCGAAGAGATCGAGCAACGTCAGATAGGTCGCCTGCAGCGGGGGCTCCCCGGTGACGAGCATCGACGCGACCGCCAGCCCCACCACACACCCCACCAGTCCGGCGAACGACCAGCGCAGCCGCCGCGACAGCAGCGAGCCGAAGGGCACGACGCTGCGCCCGGCGGACGGCGCGGACGCGGCGTACGACACCGTCTCCAGGACGACGGTCCCGCGCCCGGTGGCCGCCGCCACGGCCCGCTCGTCGGGCAGCAGCCGAGGCCCCTGCGACCCGCTGCTCTCCGAACCGTCGGCCCCGGCGGGGTCGTTGGTGGTGGCGGACAGCAGCGCGAGCGTGCACAGCCCGGGATCGGCGACCTCACCGGGCCCCGGCGGCGGCCGCTCCACCGCCCGCAGCATCAACCCATCGGTCTGGACGACCTTGCTGGTCCCGGCGACGGCGGTCGCGGCGAGCGCGGGCGCGGCGGTGTCGGCATCGGACAACACGGTGGTGGAGGCATCGAACCCGATCCCCCCGCTCCCGCCGCCACCGTCTCCCTCACCATCGGCCACGGTCATGGCCAACGCCGAGGCCTGATCGAGGAGTTCCTCGATGTGCTGCCCGAGGCGCCGGTTGTAGAGCCGTATGACGAGCCGCAGCCGCGGATTGAGGCGGCGCGCGGTGAGCGCGGCCCGGATGTTGGTCTCGTCGTCGTCATGGACGAGTGCGAGGGCGGCGGCCCGTTCCACACCCGCCTCGGCGAGTACGGACTCGGTGAGTTCGGTGGCCTCCAACACCCGCTCGGAACCGGCGGGTTCGGCCGTCCGGTTGGGCGGACCCTCCCCGTTGCCCGCGGCCCGGTTCACCGCCGCGGACATCCGGTCGAACAGAGTCGAGGCCCGCGCCCGCCCGACCACCGGCGGCCGCACACTGCGCTGGGTGGGCGGCACGACGAGGGTCACCCGTTCGCCGTACACACCCCGCAGTTCGGCGGCCAGCCGGTGCGCCAGGGCGTCGTCACCGGCCACCACCATGTGCGCGGTCGTGTCGGTCGACGGGCTTTGATACGGAAGGGTCCCCACGAGGGAGAAGAGTGCCGCACGGGGAGGTGTGGTTCCAGAGGGCGGCCGGCAGACCGACGTCGCCTCAGCGACGCGTACGGGCCCGTGCCTCGCGCGGCGGCCGGACGAACTGCAACTCCAGCGCGACCGGAGGTTCGGCGACCCCCGGCCCTCCGGCGGACGCCCAACTCACCAGCTCCTCGGTGCAGTCGTCCCCCATCGCGAACCCGATCCAGATCGCCCGCGCACCCCGGCGCCGCGCGTCCCCCGAAGGCTGCACGACCACGACATTGGCCTGGTCGCAGGGTCCGAGACAGTCCACGGTCCGCACCACGAAGCGTCCCCCGGACGCCTCGGCCCCGGCCCGCAACCGCTCCAGCTGCCAGACGTGATCGTCGTCGGGATACTTCCGCGGATCGCCGCAGCAACACCCACGGCAGACGACCAGTGTGCAGGGCCGCGACGCGGCGGCACCGATCGCCACCGTACGAGACCTGCCGGCCGAGGCTCGGTTCAACGGGTCGGCTCTCCTTGTCGAACGTACGTCTACAGCCGCAGACGATAGTTGACGATCCCCGTCGCGATTGGTTCGAGATGGACGGCGGCGCAACGGCGAAGGCCGGCCCGGCCAGGTGTTACGTCCGTGAGCGGCCGGCCGGCACTCTCGATTCGGGAACGCGCACCCATACCGTCGATCACCGGCAGGTCCGTTGTCAGTGCCCGCGGTTATGGTCTCTCACGCGCGGTCGGCTTCCGGGGGTTCCAGCTCTGAAGGGAATGGTTGCATCCCCGGCCTGTCTGGGGGCGGCCCGGAGATTCGTCCGGGACCTAACCGACGGTCGGGCTTCGTCGATGGCCAGGAGACAACCTGCCAGCGCCGACCGCGCACCACCGAAGTAGCCCGTGAATTCGTGGCGCCGCCGCCTGACCACGGGCCCGTTGGGGCACTTCCTCGCGGCCAGAAGGGCAGGCTGCGCCCGGGACGGCAGTGCGACGGCGGTTCGGATGCTTGGGTCGCGGGGTGTGTTCTGCCTAGGCGAGGGGTGGTCGGTGATGAGCGAGACGGTCAGGAATGACGCCGAGGCGATGGCCCGGGTGGGGTCGGCCCTGGGTGAGCTGGGTGAGCGGTGGAAGGAGCTCGCGGACCGGCTCCAGGCGCGGACGCGGGAGCTGGGCTCGGGGGATGTTCATCGGTGATGGTGAGGAGGGCCGGCAGTTGAGGGAGAGTTTCCTGCCGGCTCAGCAGGGGCTGGTGGAGGCAATACAGGGTCTGGGGCCGCTGGGTGCGGGTTCGGCGGACGCGGCGCACGGCACGGCGGGTGTGTTCCAGCAGGTGGATGAGACGACCGGAAAGATCGCCGCCGATCTCAGTGACGGCTGAGCGTGGACACCATCGAGGTGCCGGGGGCGTTGGCCTGGCTGGCGAAGATCGTGGTGGGTAGTGAGTGGCCGAAGGTCAAGGAGGGGCTCCTGTGGGAGCTGGGGCAGCTGGACCAGGAGGCGGCCCGGCTGCTGGGTGAGATCCTTGAGGCGTTGCGGCGTGTGATTCCCGGTGCGGCTGCCAGTGCGACCGGTCCGGCCGGTGAGGCGATGACGGATCTGCTGGACCGGCTGTCGTCCGTGATACCGGATCTGGTGGAGACGGCGACCGCGTTGGGGGATTCGGCGAAGTCGACCGCGGCGGAGATCCAGTACGGCAAGTTGATGATCATCGGGGTGATGATCTGGCTGGCGGCGGAGCTGGCGGCGTTGCTGCCGTGGTCGTGGGTGCCGGGTGTTTCGGCGTTGATCGAGGCGGTGGAGGCCGCGGCGGCGGTGGTGGCCAGGACGCTGCTGGGCCGGATTTTGCGTTCGGTGGCCGCGCGTGCGTCGTTCTCGCGTGCGTTGCAGGCGGCGGGTGCGGCTTCCGCGAGCCGGATCGCGCAGTTGCTGGAGCGGCTGGGTGTGGACAAGGGTGTGGCGCGCTCGGCGGGTGAGCTGGGCGGCAGGATGGTCAACGGCGCGCTGGCGGGCACGGCTTTCAACGTGGGTCTGGACGTGGGGATCCAGGCGGGTCAGATGGCGGCGGGGGTGCGGCAGTCGTGGAACACGCAGGCCACGGCGTTCGGCGCGTTGACGGGTGTGGCCGGTGGCGTGCTGGGCGCGGGTCTGATCCATGGGGTGCAGTCCGCGGTGGGCAGGCTGGGGGAGAAGTTCGGGGCGCGCAGGGCTGACGCGGAGGGCCTCAAGGGCCCGGAGCGGGTCATTCGTGTGGCCGAGGTCCGGGCGGAGATGACGAGCTGGGTGACGCCGCCGGCGGTGACGCGGCCGGCGTGGAAGACGGAGAACTTCACGGAGTGGAAGAGTGCCGCGGGGCTGAGGTCGCTGCCCGCCAGGGCCGCGGTGGGCGGGGCGGCGGGGCTGGGTGCCACGGTCATCGGTAACGCGGCCTCGGGTTACAACGGTGGTCTGGGACTGGGTTTCATCTCGGGAGCGGTCGGTGTCATGGCCGAACGCCCCCACATCCACGTTCCCCACATCGACATCCCCCATGGTGAGGGCGGTGGCGGGTTTACGGACCAGGACTTCAAGACCGGCGACACGAAGGAGAAGCCGGAGGCGGCGGGAGCCGGGTCGACGGTCCCGGGAACGGGGGCGGGGTCGACGGGGTCGGCTGGAACAGGAACGGCGGGAACAGGAACGGCGGGAACGGGGCCGGCTGGAGCCGGGTCGACGGTTCCCGGGGCGACGGGATCGGGGTTGCCGGGAACGGGGTTGCCGGGGTCGGTGGTTCCGGCTGGCATGTCACGGTTCGTGTCTTCCGGCGGATCCGTGAATGCCGGTGTCTCCTCCCGCGCGGCCGGGCCGCCGCAGGCGCAGGCGCAGGTGGGGCCGGTGGCTGCGGGCGGGACGGGTCCGGTCGCCGCTCCCGGGACCGGGGCTGGGGCCGTGGCTGGGACCGGGGCTGGGGCCGTGGCTGGGGCCGGGGCTGGGGCCGGGGATGTCACGGTGTCCGGGCAGGCTCGGGCCGAATCGGGACCGCCGCGAGCCGGGACGTCCGCGACCGGGCCGGTCACGGCGGGTGGCGCGGCCGTGCCCGGTGGACTGCCCGGTTTCCACACTGAGCTGCGCAGCGGTCATCCCGGGACGGAGCCCGCCGCTCCCGGGGCGGAGCCCGCCGTTTCGACCCTCGCGCGGACCGAGGCACGCGCGATGCCCTCCGGTGGGGTCAGGGAGACCGAAGGCGTGGGCGGACGCGGGCCGGCAGCCCACGCGGAGCACACCGCGGCGTCGGCGGTGCCCGCGGCGGCCGGGAGGCCGGATCTCTTCCGGGCCGCCGGCCGGCCCCAGCCGGACGCGGTCGTCGCGGCGGCGGTACCGGGGGGCCCGGCAGTGGGATGACGGCACACGGCGGGACAGCGCCTGTCCCCGGCAGTGACTCACCCCTGGGTGCCGGGTCGGTGAGCGAGGGCGGCACGAGGGGTGCCGCAGGGCCCCCGCCCGGACCTGGTCCCGCGCACGGCGACGGCGTGGTCCCGGCCGGGGCGGTGGGTGCCGGCGGCCGGGCGGCGGGGCTCGCCACCGCGGCCACCGACGCCGGGGACGGCAGCACACGAGGGCCGGGAACACCTGGCCCGGACCGCGCTGCGCAGACCGACGCCGTCGGCGACAAGAGCGCCTCCGGCCCGGGCTCGCGACGAGCCGGCGAGACCACCAAGACGGCCTCGGCCGGCGGGACCACGGCGGGCCGGCCGCTGTCACCGACGGCCGTCACCTCCGTCACCGCCGTCACCTCCGGGGTTCCTGCCGCCGAGCATGTCCCGGACCGGTCCCCGGCAACGCGTGGCGGCCCCGGACGGGAAGACCCCGGCACACCGGCCCGGACCGACGACGCCGCGGCGTCCGGCGGCACACGTCCAAGCACACCACCCGCGGGTGCGGGGGCCCGCACCGGCGGGCACACCGCTCGTCCCTACCACGCGCCGGACGCCGAGCCGTCGGGAGCCGGGGAGAGCGCCGGACGGGATCCGCTGACGCGTCCGCCCGGCGGAAGCGGTGCCCGATCCGGTGATGACCCTTCCCCGCACGGCACTGCGGCCCAGGGCCGGGCACAGCGTTCGCGGCCCGGGCCTGCGGTGGGCGATCCGTCCGGTGGCCCGGTTCCCGCCGTACGGGACTTCAGGTCGCCGCCGCCGGCCGGCGCAGGGCGGGCCGCGTCCCCGGCCGGGCCCAGCGACCTGACCAAGGCGGACAAGACCACCCTGGCCTCAATCGACGCACGAGGGAAATTGTCCGATGAAAAGCTGGTCTGGGCCGCGCGACAGGTGAACATGGATCACCATGGTCTGCTGTCGCGCGGGGATGCGCCGGAGTCGGCGGCTGCCCACCGGCGTGACCTGCTGGATCATATGATCAAACTCGTCGCCCATGTCTACGCGACCAAGGGCGCGCAGGAGGCAATGCTCCGGTCCCGGGAGCTTGCCTCGACCTACGGAACGGCGCGTACGACGGGGTTCCTGCCGGGCGGAACGGACCGCCGCGCGAGCAACTACGGTGACGCCGGCCCGTCGCGCCCCGCCGGTTTCTTCCCCCCGGACCCGCAGCGCCCGGGCTCTGCCGCCCAGATCCGGCATCCCAGCCTGGGCGGACGGCCTTCCGGCAGCCGGGCCGCTGCTGGTCCCCAAGGGCTCCCGGCGGCAGGGGGGACCGGCAGACGTGCGCCCTCTCCCGCGCCGAACCCACAGCCGCCCGCTCGCCCCGCTTCGGCCCTGGGCAGCGCCCGTCCGGCGCAATGGGCGACCGACCACTCGTTGACTGTTCGAGATGCCGCTCCCCGAAAAGGAACGCCGGGGGACAACGCCGCCAGGCGGGCAGCACGCCGGCTTTCTGACCATTCGTTGGGAGGCTACCTGAGAGCTCCGACCGGAAAGGAATCAGGTTATGAGAGACCCGGTCCGGTAGCACCACCCCAGCGAACCGGTTACACGCCGGCCAGAGAGGGCGACGCTGAGGTGCGTCGATTCCTCGGGAATCTGAAGAGTGTCATTTTCTATGTGGAGGATACGCCGCATTATGGACACCAGTCGGCGACCCCTCATGCGATAGCCTCCTTAAGGGAGAACGGATACTGGGGCAACATAACCGTAGTTGCTTCCCGAGATATGCAGCGTGATCTTGACGTACTCATATTCGAATCTCAACGGGAGGGCATCAGGCGGATTGAGGAAAAATTCAACAGCTCTGACGCCCGGCAAGATCCCCATAATCTGCGAATTGGCAAGGGTGCAGATTCGGCGCTGGTTTTCGTCGCCGCGAACGACTCGTTGGGTGATGATTCGGGCGAGGCTACCGCCCTGTTGGACTTCCTGGGCGCTGACCGGGCTATTTTTCTCCAGCCATTCCTCTGGAAGCACGCGCCGCGAATTCTCTTCACGCGCACCGGGCCGAATAGCGAGCTGAAGACACGGCTTCTGGGACCGTGGTCGGTTGAGCCAGATGTGAAGGTTCCGGAGACTGGCCCGCGCGCGATCAGAAGAGATGCAATGTATCAATTCGAAATACCGCGGCAAACACCGGGTGAAATCAGAGACTTAATCAGTAGAAGCATGGGGCGGGCGAATGGGGCCTCGGCGAGGGGGATGCAGGCCATCGTAGCCGCGACAACTCGTCAAACTGCGCGTGTTGAATTCATGCCTGTGTACGGGCTGCACAGTATATCTGAATTGGTGCGCGAGTCTTCCTTGAACACGCTCGCTCACGGGATCCGTGAATCCATGCTACAGGCTCCGGCGGGAAGGCGGGGTGCCATCGTAATGGCCATCAAGAATGTGGCGATAGAGTTCACCCCTGAATACGCTAAACGATGGCTGTTCCGTGCCGATCTCGAAGCCGATGACCTGGAAGGGAAGATCAAAAACTTGAGAAACGGAGATGTCCTATTAGTTCGCGCGGGCGCGCTGCCCCAGGACGTCTTCCGGCAGCTTTATCGGATCGGCACGCTGCCCAGAGTCCTGGAAGGGCCCAACACCCTCAACCTGACTATGCTACTCCGTCGTTCGTTCTTCTCGGTGGAGACCGATGAGACGCCATACCCCGATCATCATTCCGAGGCACCACGCAGATTGCAGAGAGTTACGGAATATATTACTCGTAAAACGCGGTGGGCGCGGGCCATCGAAGACGAGGCACCTGAGCTATACGAAAAAATCCAAACCAGCGAAAGTGTGCTGGAAAACCGCTGGGCGCAAGAACCCAGGCTTACAGTCGAGGTGATGGAAGACATCAGGGAACTTCTCGGCGAAAATGGCATCAAACGGATTTTGGGTGATACCGCCAAGGTGGCCCATCTTCTTTCATTCGGACTTGAGGGCATCCGGGACGCCAGCTACTCCGGGACGAAACTTCCCGCGTACACGTTCCCGGTTGAACGCTTGAAGCACCTGCAGGATCGAATTGCAGAAGCTCACGCAAATCTTGTCGTAGAACTGCGTGAGCAGAAAAAACATCTGTCCGTGGAACTCAGCTCCGGCCGGATCCGCTTCGTGGCCGACGCCATTACCGAGGCGGGTGATCCAGGAACAACACTTGGCAAATACTTCACCGACCTGACCGCGCGCGCCCAGGACCCGGCCTACGATCAGGTTCTGCAGGCGCTCCGCCACCTGATGGATGAAGAACGTCACGCCGCCGACAGGACATCCGACCGGACAGACGTGGCAAAACCCCTGACTGCACCAAGAGCCCCGAAAGGCCCCCCGGGTCAGCTGCTGGGCGGCCGATTCGGGGCTCGTGTCGCAGAGGGGCGCATCCGGGTAAATCCGGAAACCGGCCGCCCCAGACCCACGAGCAAGTTGACCAGTGGACGGGACGACTGGGGGGCGCGGCACGTCTCGATGCGGCGCGGTGGGATCAGCCACGAATCCGGCGACGGTCCATCGAACGTGCTCGTCCGGGAAGCGTCCCGCACGTTCAGAAGCATCGCTCCTCCAGAGCGCCCACAGCCTTCCCCATTCTTCGTCGTCCAGCCACCACGAAGGCCGTCCAGCGCACAACCAGTACCTCAGGCGGGCACGGCTTCCCGGCTCCCGGCGGCGGGGCCGGCCGGGCGGGGCGGGACGGCCGAACAAATTCGGTCAGCGGCGCCACGGGGGGGAACGGCTGCGGGTATGCCTGGTATGCCACCTGTGCCGACGGCCCCGTCCGCCCCCGCCTGGCGACAGGAAAGGCGGCTCAGCACCGGACGGGCGGAACCTTGGCGGCCGGCCGGCGGCGGGGCCGGCGCCGCAGGCGCGTCCGTGGCCGGCGGCAGTGGTTCCTTCTTCTCCACCCGCCCCCGCGCAACCAGCCACAGCAGCGGCTTTTCCCCGCCGTCCGTACCGGCTCCCCCGGCTCCCGCTGCCCGTCCTGCTGTTCCCCGGCTACCCAGCCGGAGCGGGAGCGGGCCCGTGCCCGGGCCTTCGCGTGTGACTGGCTCCGGTATGCCCAGCACCTCGCGTGACGGCAGGCTCGCGGCTGCGGGGGCCAGGCCCTTCCCTGCCGGTCCCCCGCAGGCTCCTTCGGCGCTGCTGAGGGAGCGGCGGCTCGGCACCGGCGGGCCGGAAGGTCAACGGCCCGTCGGCACTGGCGGACACGAGGCGAGCACGTCCGTGAGCGGCGGCGGATCCTTCTTCTTCTCCCGTGATCGCGGGACCAGCGCTTCCCTGACGCCGGCAGCCTCCCGTCCCCCCGCTCCCGCCACCCGTCCCGCTTCGGCCCTGGGCGGGGCCCGCCCTGCTTCGGCCCTGGGCGGGGCCCGCCCTGCTTCGGCCCTGGGCGGGGGCCGTCCCGCTTCGGCCGCCTCTTCCTCTGCGGGCAGGTCACCCGGAGAGCCGATGCGTCCGAGGGGTGGCAGCAGTGGCTGGAGCGGTGGCGGGTCCCTGCGCCGTGTCATGGACCGGCTGTTCTCCCGTTCGGGTCACCCGGCGGCGGGGTCTTCCGCTTCCGCGGTTGGTTCCGGGGGCGTTCCGGGCGGAGAGGTTGATGGTGCTGGTCTGTTGCGTCTGCGTGGGGGGGCGGGCAGGGGTGCGGGGGCCTTCTTTTCTTCGTTGTCCGGGCCGTCCGGGCCGTCCGGGCCGTCCGGGCCGTCCGGGCCGTCCGGGCCGTCCGGGCCGTTCGGGTCGTCGGGGGGCGGCGGTGACAGGCGGAGTGGTGCCGGTGGTGCTGGGGGGAGTGGGCGTCGTTCTTCGTTGGGTGTGCGGGATTCGTCGGCCGGTGCCGGCGCCGGCCCCGTCGTGGGGCGGGCAGAGCCTTCGAGGTCTGGTCTGTCGGGCCCGGGTCGTGACGTGGTCGGCCGGCGTTCTGGTCTGGCCGGGACGGACGCCGCTGGTGTGGTCGGGCTTCGGCGTTCGGCGACACCTGGCGCCACGGAACCCCGCCCGGTCTTTCCTGAGGGCTATCGGAGTCCCGTGGGGCCCCCGGCGGCAGGCTCCGCTGGCAGACATGCGCCCTCACCCGCGCCGAACCCACAGCCGTCCGCTCGCCCCGCTTCGGCCCTGGGCAGTGCCCGTCCGGCGCAATACGCCGTCAGCAGGAACCCCCCGGGCGGCACACGCCACCCGGTAGCCGGCCCCAGCAACAGTAGCGGCGGAGGCCGCCGGGGCTCACTGAGCGGACAGCCCTTCACCTCCCCGGCAACCGCGGGCCTGCCCCGCCCGCCATCCGCAGCAGGCTTCGCCAGGGAGCCTGGCCCGGCCGGGACAGGCTCCCTGGCCCCGGTTTCGGGTGGATGGCAGCCCGGCAATCGGGCCGCCACTGGTCCCGTGGGGCCCCCGGCGGCAGGCCCCGCTGGCAGACATGCGCCCTCACCCGCGCCGGGCCGGTCCTCGGGCCTGCGTGCGCCCTCACCCGCGCCGGGCGAACCTTTCGGGCCCGACGAATTCCATACGCCACGTCTGCGCGGCGGGGTGGGCAGGCGTCTTGGGAACTTCTTTTCCTCGCCGTTCAGGCCATCGGACGACGGTGAAGAGCGGCAGAGTAGCAGCGTCGGCGAAAGCGGGCGTCGTTCATCGCTGGATGTGCGTGACGCGGGTCGGGCAGTGGGTCGTGGTTCCAATGAAGTGTCAGTACAGCGGGAGAGCGAGTCGGCGGGCTCAAGCAGATTGCCGGCGAGAGGCTGGCGTCGTCCTTTCTTCGCCGCAGGGTTCCGGCAGACCCACAGCTCCCAGGAAGGTGCTAGCCCCTCGGCGACGACCGCGATGACTTTTGTCTACGGCGTGCGAGCCGCCCAAGCTCAACGCGGCGTGTCCGGAGCTGTCGGCAGCCTGACGCAAATAAGCCGACGGCAGGTCCCGCTGAGCGGGCATCCTGCCCGTGCGCCGCACGGGCAGGATGCCCGTGCGGCGGGGACACCCAGACCGGATGCGGGGGAAATGCCGGGCGATGTAGAGGGCGACCGTACCGACAGTCCGCTGCCGGACACGAAATGGTACACGCGTGACTATACTGGAGTTCTCCCAGACGACCTGAGGGTCGCTCAGACAGAAACAGACTCAACTTTGGCATCCCAAAGAAGGGAACGCTTTGCATCGCAATGGAAATCGAGTTACTCCGGTTTCGTTACCATGAATTCGCTGCCGCCACTGACGAGAGACATTTCCAGCTGGCCTGTTCCTGATTGGATAATCGAAGTCTCTCGGGAGAACATAAACAGAGCCTACCAGGGGAACGAAACATACAAAGAGATTCTCCAGTCAGAGTCGCCCTATATCCCAAGTACCGAATTCGGGGGCAATCGAGGATACCCCTTCACTTTCGCCGAATTGCGCACTTCTGAGCCACTTGTTGCCGAATCGGCGCTGTACATTTACCGGGCTCGCATGTACTATCTCTGGGACGCGAGCGGCGCTTTTTTTCTCGCGAAAGAATTGGTTGGTGAAGATGTTAAAATTCGCACTTCCCATGGCTTCTCCTACTAACTCAGCCTGGATCCACCGCGCGATAGTCGGTCTGTGGACGACGAAATAAGAAGAGGTGCCCGCTGACCTGGGATGATGGGAGTTCCTACACCCTCATCAGTCCCACGAAGCAAGGCACCTCGTAAGTGAAAGTCTCCCACAGCCCGGCGGCCCTGTTCGCCGCCTTCGACGACCCGGACCTGATCGCGCATGCCGGGCTGGTCCCGATGATCCGGCTGGCCGAGCGGTGCGGGCTGCCCCGGCTGGTGGCCGAGAAGGTGAAGCTCACCGGCGCGGCCAACGGTGCCGGTACGGCAGCCGACGCGAAGGCCCTGTCGATCGTGGGTGGCATGATCGCCGGGGCGGACAGCATCGAGGACCTGGACGTTCTTCGCCACGGTGGCCTGTCCCGCCTGTTCGGCGGGGTGCGTGCGCCCTCCACGCTCGGCACGTTCCTGCGCGCCTTCACCTGGGGACACGTACGCCAACTGCAGTCAGCCGCACGGGCGTTCACCTGCAACCTCGCCACGCACACCGGCCTGGTCCCCACCGGAGACGAGGTGGTGTTCGTGGACATCGACTCCAAGGTCAAGCAGGTCTACGGACCAGCCAAGCAGGGCGCCTCGTTCGGCTACACCAGACAGCGCGGCCTGCACTTCCAGATCGTCACCGTCAAGACGGGCACCTGCGCGCCGGTGATCGTGGCAACGAGGCTGCGCAAGGGCTCTGCCAACTCCGGCAAGGGTGCGGCCAGTCTGCTGCGCGAGGCGCTGGCCACCGTGCGGGCGATGGGCATCACCGCCCAGATCATCGTCCGCGCCGACTCCGCGTACTTCTCCCACAAGGTCGTCGAGGTCTGCCGCAAGGCCGGCGCACGGTTCTCGCTCGCGGTCGCGGTCAGGAAGAAGATCCGCGAGGCCATCGCACACATCGCCGAGGACGCCTGGGCGCCGATCAAGTACACCGCCGCCGTCTGGGACGACCGGGAGGAACGCTGGATCTCCGACGCCGAGATCGCCGAAGTCCCCTTCACTGCCTTCACCAGCAAGAAGAAGGCATACCACACCACCGTCCGGCTGATCGTGCGCCGCGTGAAGCGGCTGAACCCCAAGAGCGTGCCCGAGGGGCAGGCCGAACTGTTCGGCGTCTGGCGCCACCACGCCCTCTTCACCGACAGCCCGTGCCGGTGCCGGCCTGGCTGCTCAGACAGGGCGGGCGTCCGGAGGCGTACTGCCACCGTGAGATGCTCGACGCTGTGCGTTACCTGGTCGACAACGGCGTGAAGTGGATGGCCATGCCGGTCGACTTCCCGTACTGGCGGGCGGTCTACGACTTCTTCCGCCGCTGGCGGGCCTGCGACTACGTGCGGGAACTGCACGAACGCCTGCGCCGCACGGCGAGGGAACGCTCAGGCCGCAACGCCGAGCCCAGTGCGGGAGTCATCGACAGTCAGTCGGTGGACGCCTCCGAGACCGTCGGCGAGGACAGTCGCGGATACGACGGCGGCAAGGCACGTGACGGGCGCAAGCGTCACGTCCTGACCGACACCGACGGTCTGCTGCTCGAGGTCACCGTGACCACGGCCGACGTGCACGACTCCAAGGCCGCCCCCGCGCTGCTGGAGACGTTCATGGACCAGCCCGGCCGGCTGCTGAAGCTGGTGTGGGTCGACAGCGCCTACCAGGGTCCGGCGCTGGCGAAGGCGTTCGCATGCCACGGAGTGCGCGTCGAGGTCGTGCGCCGCTCTGACGGGCGACGCGGATTTGTCGTACTGGCCCGCAGGTGGGTGGTGGAGCGCACGCTGAGCTGGCTCTCCCGCTCACGCCGCCTCAACCGCGACCACGAACGCCGCCCCGACCACCACGCCCAGATGGTGTGGTGGGCCGCCGTGATCAGGCTGTCCCGGCGCCTGGCCGGGGACGCTCCGCACTGGCCGGAGAAGCGCCCCGGCCGACTGCTGCGGGCGCGGGCATGAACCGTCCGTCCTTCGCCCGCACCAGCCAGCCCCGCTTCTCCAGCACGTAGGCACGGTGACGGATCTTCTCCACCTCGTTCTTGATCTCCGCTTCCCGGCCCACCGCCCGCGTCAGCTCCACCCCGTTCACCGGCCCCGACGCAGCCACCACCGCGGCGAACACCTCCCGGTACAGGCCGCTGAGCACCTCCTCACCCATGCCCGACCGCCACACCGGCGGCCGCTCGCCATGCCCCGCGCCGGGGCCGCTCGATCCCACGGCGGCAGCCGTCTCACCACCCGAAGGCACGGAAACCGGCATATTCACCGTGCTCTCCTCCGCCAGCACCGACACGAGCTCCTCACGCCCCACCCGGGCCCGCTCGACTCACTCCCGCGCGGCATCCACCTCCGCCTGAGCCTGCTCCAGGACCTCCGTCCAGGACTCGAGATCCTGCCTCGCCCGCGCCTCACGCCGTTCCATCAACCCCAGCACCGACGGCATCGCACCCTCCTCGATCCACAACACGCCGTCCGCTGCCTCCCCTACCCCGTCGCGATCATGCCCCGCACACGAAGAAGCCCCTGCTCATCGAACAGGGACTCCCTTTGCCACAACGCACTGAGCTGGTCAAGGCGATCGCCGTCCTCGCCAGAGCCCAGCAGGACGCGGTCTGGGACCGCACCCGTGCCCACAACCGGCTGCGCTCGCATCTGCGCGAGTACTACCCGGCAGTCCTTGAAGCGTTTGCCGACAAGCGCGAGAAGCTACTGGCACGAGAGGCTCGAGCGATACTGGCGATCGCGCCCACACAGGCCAAAGCCGCCAAGCTCGCCCGCAGCAAGCTCAAAGCCGCCGTCAAACAGGCTGGCCGCCAGCGCCGGATCGAGGCCGAGACCGACCGCCTGCTCGAGGTGTTCCGCCGGACCTGGCTTCGTCAGCCGGCTTTGGTGGAAACGGCGATGGGACACCAAACACTTGCCTTGCTCGCCCAGCTCGAAGCCGCCTGCAGGGCCTGCGACGAGCTGGCGAGCGCCACCGAGGAGCTCTTTCTTCAGCACCCCGACGCGGAGATCATCACGAGCTTCCCGGGTCTCGCCGCGCTGACCGGTGCCCGGCTCCTCGCCGAAATTGGCGACGACCGCACCCGGTTCGACACAGCCCGCGATCTGAAGGCTTACGCCGGAAGTGCCCCCGTGACGCGCGAGTCCGGCAAAAGCCGCCGCGTCAGCCACCGCCGGATCAAGAACAGCCGCCTGGCCGCAACCGGCCGACACTGGGCTTTCGCCGCACTCACTGCCTCAATCGGCGCCCACGACCACTACAACCGCCGAAGGCAGACCGGCGATCGCTACTACGCGGCTCTCCGAAACCTTTTCAACCGCATGCTCGGCCAGCTCCACCACTGCCTGACCACCCACCAGAAGTTCAACGAGGCGATCGCATTCGCGCCACCGAAACCATCACCACTCACCGCAGCTGCTTGACCCGATAGCTGCATGGGGTGTCTTGTCGGCGCGCACTCGCCTCGGCCGGGTGCGCGGTCTGCCGGGCCCCAGCCGGGGCACCCGGACGCGGCTCAGGACGACCTCGAACTGCGGGGAGTCCCCGCGCTGCCCGGCGGTGATCACGATAGACATGGGCTTCTGCCCCTGCTCGACGGCCAGGTGCAGCTTGGTGGTCAGGCCGCCGCGTGAGCGCCCGAGGCCGTGGTCGTCAGGCTCGGTGGCGACGCCGCCGGGCGGCTCCTTCTGCAGATCCCCCTTTTCCGCGCTCCGGCGGCATGTTGGTGGGCCCGGCAGACGGTGGAGTCGATGTTGAGGTCCCAGGCGATCAAGCCCTTCGCATCGGCCCTGACCTGGAGTTCGGTGAAGATGCGCTGCCAGGTGCCGTTGCGCTGCCAGCGGCGGAACAGGTCGTACGCCCGCCCCCATGGCCCGTACTTCTCGGGCATGTCCCGCCACGGGATGCCCGTGCGAACCCGGAAGCGTATGCCGTCAATCAGCTGCCGCCTGGTCCATCTCGGTGGCCGCCCGGGCTTCTTGCCCTTCGGCAACAACAGCTCCAGCACGGCCCGCTGAGTAGGCCCGGAGCGCGGTGCCGAGATCACTCTCGGTCCGTTTCTCCGGACCTCTCGCCGAACCCGCCGTGCGCCTCTCAACGCAACGGGCTCTCCACGGCCTCTGCCGTCAGGTTTGCTGCAAGAGCCAAGGGCTGGGAATCGACTTGCTGCGGTAGCGATACCGAGTGACCCGGATTTCGCTGATCTTCCGCAGCTCGATCTCACCCGCCGTGATCGGCAGCCACCGCCCGGAGGCAGTGGTGAACCGCCGACGGACGTCCGACCACGTCCAGTGATGCCTTTCGCGCAACATGCGGATCAGTCTCCACCAGGTGAAGTTGTCCAACGTGCTGAAAGTGTTCTTCGCGACGGCGTGCCGGAAGTAGTTGGCCCACCCGCGCATGACCATATTCAAGCTGGTCAGCACGTAACCCAGGTCCTGCTGTGACGTTTTGTGGGTCAGGGCACGGATCTTCGCCTTCACCGACCGCAAGGGCCGCTGAGCGACGAAAGTGTAGACGTGCCACTTATTCGTGCCTCGTTTGCGGCGCCACTGGATGTGGAACCCCAAGAAGTCGAATCCCTCGCTCATGTGCACCACTTGGGTTTTCGCTGGAGACAGCCGAAGCCCCATCGGTAGTAACACGTGCGCGATCTCCTCGTGCAATGCCTCGGTGTCCTGCGCGGTCCCATGGACCAGAACCACGAAATCGTCCGCGTAACGGACGATCCGCCAGTTCGGCAGATCCTTGAGGCGACGTCGCTCGCGCCGTCGCTGTGTCGCCATCACACCGTCTGGCTCCCAGGCCCGGTGCACGTGCTCATCAAGCACGGACAAGGCGATGTTGGCCAGGAGAGGAGAGATGACGCCGCCCTGCGGCGTCCCGGTGTGCGTGTCCTGAAGTTCGCCGAGTTCGGTAAGCACTCCGGCCTTCAAGAACGCCCTCACCAGGGCAAGGACCCGCTTGTCCTTGATCCGGCTTCGGACGCGGGCCATCAGCGGCGTGTGATCGATCTCGTCGAAGCACGCCTGGATGTCCGCATCCAGGACCCAGCGGTATCCGCGGGTCCCGAAGAAGTGGATCTCAGCAATGGCGTCCTGAGCCCGCCGGTTGGGCCGAAACCCGTAGGAGACCGGCTTGAAGTCGGCCTCAAAGATCGGTTCCAGCACCAGCTTCAGCGCGGCCTGAACGACCCGGTCAGCGACCACGGGCATGGTGGCTTCATACTGCCCCTCCTGCTGTGGGTGTTCGGGTTGTGAGGTCGGATTTCATGGTCTGGGCGGCGAGTTGGAGACCGGCGGCCTCGTTGTCGCTGGTCCAGGGGATGCTCAGGCGGCCGTCGGCGGCGCGGTGGGCGTCCAGGCGGTGGCGGGCGATCCAGTAGTAGACCGCGCCGGCGCGGACGCCGAGCCGGTCGGCGACCTGCTGGACGCTCAGTTCGCCGCGTGCGGTGGTGGTGTCGGGCAGTGGGTGACTGCCGGGGCCGGTGGGGCCGGAGTGTTTGGGCCGGTCCAGGTCGGCCCGCAACGCGGCCTCGACCTGGTCGTTCCAGGGGATGGCGATGCGGCCGCTGGGAGTGCGATGTGCGGGCAGGCGTCCGATACGTACTTGGTAGCGCACGGCCGCGTCGAGGACTCCGAGGCGGGCTGCTGCTTCGGGAATGCTGATCTCGTCGGCTCGGGCGGCCTCGGCGGGCAGTGGGCGGCGCCCGGTGGGCATGAACTGCTCGGGGTGGGTGATCCAGTCCCGGCAGTCGGCTTCGACCTGGTCGTCCCAAGGGATGCACCAGCGGCCCCCGACGTCCTTGCGCGCGGTCAGCCGTCCGCAGCGGATCCAGTAGTAGAGGGCGTGCTCGACCACGCCCAGGTGGGCGGCGCCCTGCTGGACGCTGACCTCGCCGGGCAAGGTCTGCGGCGGTGTCGTGGGGCGGGGGGTGAGGTGGCCGGAGGTGTCGATCTGGCGGCGGCAGTTGGCTTCGACCTGGTCATTCCACGGGATACACCAGCGGCCGCCGGAATCCTTGCGGGCGTCCAGGCGCCCGTGGGTGAGCCAGTAGTAGACGGCGTCCGCAGTGATGCCCAGGATCTGGGCTGCCTGATTCACGCAGATCTCCCCGTCCCGGAACGGGACCGGTGCCGGGATCTTGTAGGTGTAGCTGACCCACTTGACGGCCGCCACGTCATAGGGGCGCCCGGTCCCGGTGGTCAGCTGGGCGGCGGCGAGCGCGGCGACGACCTGCTCGTCGCTGTGGTCCGGACGCAGGGTCGCGATCAACTCCCGCGCCGCCGCCGGGGTCCGCCGGATGTCGGCCGAGAGCCGGGGGCGGGTCAGGGCGAGTTCGTCGGTGGCGCCGGTGTGCCAGCGCACCCCGACCCGGGCGCGGGCCCGGTCGGTCTCGGGCAGCAGGGTCACATCCGAGATCAGTGTCCGCAGCAGGCGTTTGCGGTCGCGGTCCCTGGTGTCGGGGGCGTGCCACAGTCCGGGCAGGTCAGCGGCCAGGGCCTGCAGTGCGGAGCGGTCCGGCAGGGCCGGCTTGGCTTCGCGGGCGCTGTTCAGGGCCGCCTGGGCCTGGTCGAGTGCGGCGAGTCTGGCTTCCCAGCGGGCTTCCAGGGTGCGGGCGACCATGCGGTTCTCCGGATCGACGGCGGTGAACGTCCGCTCGGCGCGGTCCGCGTCGTACTGGGCTCGCTCCACCGCCAGCTCGGCGGCGCGGTGCGAGCGGGTGTGCCGGCCGGCGACCTCGTCGGCGGCGGCCAGGGCCAGCTCGATGTGCTCAGGGCTGAGGGTTTCCAGCAGTGCCGCCACCACGGCGTCGTCCACGATGTCGGCGCGGATCGAGCGGCAGGTCGCGGTGGCCTCGTGGTCGGCCCGGGACAGCGAGCATTCGTAGGCAGCCCGGCCGCTCGAGTGGTAGCGGGTGGTCATCGGGCGTCCGCACGATCCGCAGAACATGATCCCCTGACACAGGGCCAGTCCCTCACGCGCCGGCCTGGCGCCGTCGCGGGTGCAGTTGGCCTTGAGCTTCGCCTCGGCCGCCACGTAGTCCGCCCAGGTCCAGTAGCCCTCGTGGTGGTCATGCAGGACCACCGGCCACTGCTCGCGGGGTACCCGCGTCAGGCTGGTGCGCACGCTGCCGTCCGGCTGGACCCGGCGCCGGGTGGTGTTGCGGCCATAGACATACGTGCCCGCGTAACAAGGGTTGCTCAGTACCCCCAGTGCCCGGGCGTGGGTGAGCTTGCCCCACCGTAACTGGCCTGCCCACGCGCCGCCGTAGGCGCGGAGCGGGAAGCGTCGGTCGACGAATGCTGCGACGACCTGGTAGGCCGAGCCGCCGGCCGCGAACGCGGCGAAGACGTCGCGGATCGCGGCCTGCACCTCCATATCCGGGTCGATCACGCAGTTGCCCTCGTCGTCGTAGACGTAGCCCACCGGCAGCGGGGACCGCAGGTCGCCGCGCTCGGCGGCGGCCCGCTTCGCGCCCTGCAGCCGGCTCGACAGGATGTGCAGCTCGGCCTCGCTCATCGATCCTTTGAGGCCGAGCAGGAGTCGGTCGTTGAAGTTGGTCAGGTCGTAGACCCCGTCGTCGTCGATCAGCAGTACGTCCGTCAGCCGCGCGAGTTCCAGCAGCCGGGCGAAGTCGGCCGAGGACCGCGCGAGACGCGAGACCTCCAGGCCGAAGATCGCTCCGACCTCGCCCAGACAGACCTTGGCGACCAGATCGCGAAAACCCTCCCGGACCTGCCCGAACTTCCCCGACAGGCCCAGGTCCGCGTCGATGACCAGCACATCCTCGCGGTCCCAGCCCAGCCGGACCGCCTCGTCGCCCAGCGCGTACTGCCGCAACGTGGACTCGGTGTTGTCGCGGACCTGGATCAACGTGCTCTGCCGCAGATAGACCGCCGCTGTCCTCAAGCGGTGGGACGCTGTGATCTTCGAGGTCCCGTTCACGATCACGGCTGCCTCCCAACGCGGACTCGACCATGTTGGCCAGCACCATCACCATCTCCACGCGGCACTGCGGTGATGACGGCACGGCCCCTCGCTTCCGCCCGCCCCGGGGCTGATGCGCGACACAACTCTCGTCGCATCAGGATCCGCCTCCGCTCGCGCCAGCACCACGGCTCACCAGGGCATCCACCAGCGCACGAAGAGCACTCAGCCCCTCGACCGCGAGCCGGTCCCCGCCCGGCTCCCCGCCGCGATCCGTCCACTCCTGCGGCAACGTCACACTCCGGCTTACGCCGTACGCGCAGACGAAGACCAGCGCGCCACTGCGCCGCTTGACGAACAGAATGTCCAACTGCTGGCCCGCCAGCGCGTGGAACGGGTGGGTCACCGTCAAAGAACCCAAAGACTGCCTGGACGCTACGGCGCTATGCCGTGTCCGTCGGAATCCCCAGTCGTCTGACCTTCCCCGACCCGCCCGGCTTGGGAATCTTCTTCTCCCGTACCGGAAGTGCCCGAAACGCACCCGTCTTGATCTGAGTACGCAGGTCGTTCAGGAACCCGGGAACCCCGATCCGCTCCTCAACGTCGGCGACCGTAAGGTCGTCCACGCCTGCGGTTCGCGCTCCCCGGTTGCCGGCCACCCGGTCGAACGCCACTACCAGCGTCGCCGGATCGTGCACGAGGTTGAACAAGTCGTCGAATCGGCGGCCCGGATCGGCCACCGCCCAACGGTGAAGTTTGGCCTGCATCTCCGATACCCGCTGACGCGGTCCCAGCGGGACCTCCTCCAGCGATGCACTGGTATTCACCTGTGCGTCTTTCGGCATTGCAGCCTCCTCCCCCCTCAAAACCGCTGCCGCCCTTCCCCATGTGCCGGGCTTTCCCCGGCTCGGAGTACTACGGCGGCTCCGCCCCACCCATCCCGTTCAGCAGTCGATGTGCCTATCCCGGCCCGCAAGCTGGATGCCCGCCAACCGGGAACTGCGGATGGGTGGTTCCCGTGTTCACTGTGATTCGCTTGGCGAAGTAGGAGCCCGGCTGTATCCCAGCGGCATCGCCATGAGTACGCCGCAGGCTTTCCTCATGGCCTCCTGGGCGCAAACAATAAGACGCCCTCAGAGTTCCGGCCGCGAACGGCCGTGCGCACCGCACCCGGCCCATATCCACCAGATTTGAGCCGGTGACGAAGTTAGGACGTAACGGCGCCGGTTCCTCTCGTACTCCTCTCCACCACGCTGACCGGACCCGCACCATCTGGCAGTACTGGCACGTCCCGACGTTGTCAGGGCTGCTCCCGCCCTCCCCGGCATCACCCGGATCAGGCTGCCCTCAGCTCCGCCCTCCTGCTGCGACAGGATCGGCGGCGAAGGTCTCACACCTCCGCTCGAATCGACAGCGCCTCACGGCGCAAATTGCTCGTCCGTCAGATCTCCCCGCGCCACGAATCAAGATCATCTCACGCTCAAGATCCACTTTCGACACACGCCCTAGTGCAAGAGTGGCGGTATGTGTGGTCGATACTCATCCACTCGCAGCCCGCAGGAACTGGCGCCGCTCTTCCAGGTGCCCGACGTCCCCGCGAAGGAGACGCTCGCGCCGAACTGGAACGTCGCCCCGACCAACGACGTGTGGGCCGTCCTCGAGCGCACACCCCGCGACGAAGAGGACTCCGGCAACGTGCAGCGGGAACTGCGGCCGCTGCGCTGGGGCCTGGTTCCGTCGTGGGCGAAGGACGTGAAGATCGGCGCCCGGATGATCAACGCGCGGGTCGAGACGGTGCACGAAAAGCCCGCGTTCCGTCGCGCGTTCACCCGCCGCCGCTGTCTGCTGCCCGCCGACGGCTTCTACGAGTGGCAGCAGGCCAAGGACCCCGCCACCGGCAAGGTGCGCAAGCAGCCGTACTTCATCCATCCCGAGGATGACCAGGTGATGGCACTCGCCGGGCTGTACGAGTACTGGCGCGACCCGGCCGTGAAGCAGGACGACGACCCGGCCGCCTGGCTGATGACCTGCACCATCATCACCACCGAGGCCACCGATACGGCCGGCCGCGTCCACCCTCGCATGCCGCTCGCCCTCACCCCCGACCACTACGACGCCTGGCTCGACCCCGCCCACCAGAGCCCCGACGAGCTGCGGGCCCTGCTCGGCCAGCCGGCCGGCGGGCACCTGGACGTCCGCCCCGTCTCCACCGCCGTCAACAACGTCCGCAACAACGGAGCCCACCTCCTGGACGAACTCACCCCCTGAAGGTGCTCAGGTAACTCCTGCGGAGGCGACTTCTGCTCAGGAAGCGAGCACGTCGCACGCCGGTATGGCACCGTAGAGCCAGGCTGGCTCCGCCGCTTTCCCCCGTAGCGACGGAGCCAGCCTCACTGCATTCCGGACTCCTCCGCGTCCATGGGCCCGGGAAGCGCTTGTCGGAGATCGGTGTACAGGCGGATCCGTACGCCGGGCTGACCCGGATCCCGCGTCGCACGCTCGGCCGTCGCCGTCCCCCACGTCCGGGCGACGGCGTGCTGGAAAGCCATCACAGTCGCTTCGTCGGCGCCCGCGACGTCGATGACGAGCAGGCCGGGTTCGGACAGGTGCACTTCTCGGATCGGGTCCACGTCTGTCAGTACGTGTTCGTGGGCGCCAGGGTTCTGTTCAGACTCCGGATTCACCTGACCGGGTGAGTTGTCAGTGGCGACGTCTACCGTCCCTTGCATGACCAGTTTGCCGAACTCTCCTGAGGACGCATGGGTGTTGGAGGCCACCATCCGGACAGCGCCGGCCGCCAATCCTCAATGGCAGGAGCAACTCGACAGGCTCCGCGGAATCGCCTCGTATGACCCCGAGACCCAGACGTGGCATGCCCGCCTCGGCGCGCTCGACCTGGCAGGCCTGCAACTGCTGCAGGCCCTCTTCGACACCGCGCGCGTCCACGGCACCGGGGTGCGCCTGACACCCGTGGCGGTCCCGGCGCACTGGGAGGGCCCGGCCTTCACGAGGGAGCCGGACGTGGATGCTGTGCTGGAAGCGCAGGCCGATCACGGACGGCCGCTCGGTCAGCTGCCTCTTGTCTGAGCAGCCCTCGCGGGTATCGGTCGGACTGGCGCGCTGGCCTGTACCTAGCATCCTGCACCGACCCCGGCGTCAGTTGCTTACCTTGAAGCGGCGGAACATGTCCGGGAGAAAATGCCGCAGAAGGGTCTGGGCGGCATCGAGACGCTTGAGTTCGTCGTGCCCAAAGCGGAACACCTCGTACCCTCTGAGCTTGAGATCTCGGTCAGCGGCAACCATGTCCGCGTACTTGCCTGTATCCGGAGTGCGGCCGCGGTCGCGGGTGTAGTGCTGGGATCCGTCGACCTCCAGGACGACACGCTGTCCATGTGGCAGCAGCAGCAGGAAATCCATGCGGGAGCGCAGCAACGCCTCGGGGCCGCGCTCCTGAACGGTCCTGTGGTCCCAGTGCAGCCACACTTCGGGCAGGAGAGCGGGATCCTCCGGGGAGGGCCCGAGGATCTGGTGGTAGGCGATGAAGAGGTTCTTCTGGCCTTCCGAGTTGTCCGGCAGGCTCGTGAGGAGTCGTTGGTACAGGTCCCCTCTGGCCTCGGTGTCACTGCTGATCTCGCGGGTGTCCTGCCACCAGGCATGCAGATCACGCCAGCGCAGGCCCTCGATGGGGATCTCACGGTCATAGACGAGGGTGTCGTCCGGGTTGCCTCCGACGATCTCGATGTCGTTGTCCACTGAGGACTGGAAGCGGATGTCCGGCTTGGTGAACGAGGCGAAGATGATGTTCTTCGGCCGCCGGTTGCCGGGCAGTCGGGTCGATACCACGGTGAACACTGGATAGCCGCCATCGTTGCCGGTCACTCTCAACTCGACTCCAGCAGCCTGGAGATGACCGTTGATCGTACTGACGGTTTTCTCCTGGAGGTGCTCGTCAAGGAGGACATCCGCCGATACCAGGCCCTCGAGGAAGCGGGCGAGCCTGGCGTCCCCGGCTTCGAACGCCCCGAGGTTGTCGAAAAGGTCTTCCGTGGACCAGTCCCCGGGATTACGGAAGACATACCGCTCGATGCGGTCCCTCAGCGTCACCGGACGCACCCCGTTCAACAGCAGGCCCTCCAGCTCCGCGAAGGAGAGGCCCGAGTCCTCGGCTATCCAGAATCGTTCAAGTAGCCGCATGAAACGGTCGTGGTGCCGGGCCAACTCCGACAGGTCGAGGGCGCGCGCCAGTTCACGGCGGGCCTTCTTGGGTATCTCGGGCGGTGCGTCCTCTTCCCACAGCAGGTCCTCGAGCCGGTAGCGCCGCGACGGACTCACGTGGAGGTGGCTCTGTTCCAGGAGGCGTTGCGTGACCTGTGGCAGCTCGGCGTCGGGTACCTGGCTGAGACTCATCTCGATCCGCTCGCGCTTGCTGCCGGCGTCATCAGGGACCGGTGGCATCCCCAGCTGTTCGAAGGCCGGGTTCAGCTCCCGGTGCGTCAGGCTGCCAAGCCCCGAGACGACCTCGCCAACCAGTGCGCGCAGCGTTGAACGATCCCAGCTGTCGACCATGGGTAGATGGTCGCAGAAACCAAGTGGATCCGGCATCGGCACCCAAGCAATGGGCCACATCGCGGGCGTCTGGGGTAGTTACGTCGCACGACGTCCACGCGCGTCCTCTGGGCGGCCACCTCCGTCCTGATGCCGGGCTGACGGGGGACGGGAGCTTATGGCGAGGGCGGCGGGGTAGAGCACCTGGCGGCCGTAGCGGACGCGGGCGCGATCGGCGACGGCTTCGATCGCGAGGGGTCGTCCGCCGAGTCGAGGGTGAGCTGCCGGGTGGCCCGGGCCGCGGGCCGAAGGGCGTCGGCGCGCAGCGCGATGCTGCGGACCCGGGCGCGCTGGAGGCCGAGGGAGTCGTAGACCGCGTAGGCGGCGCGGGCGAGGAGGACGGTGTGTTGGGTGGCTTCGGGCAGGGTCCGGCTGCGGCGGGTGGCACTCAGGTCGGCGTAGCGGATCGTGCAGGTCACGCCGGTGGCGATCTGGTCGGTGGCGCGGAGGCGGGCACCGAGGTCGTCGGCGAGGGCGAGCAGGATGCGTCGGTGGGCGGCCGGGTCGAGTTCGTCCCGGGGGAAGCGGTGTTCCGTGCTGAGGGTCGCCGGGGCCGGGGTGGGGTCGACGACCGTGGTGTCGTGGCCCTGGGCGTGCTCGTAGAGGGCGCGGCCGGCGCGGGCTCCGAGGAGGCGCTGCAGTGTGTGCTGAGGGACGTCGGCGACGTCGCCGACGGTGCGCAGGCCGTACTCGCCCAGCAACGCGGCGGTCTTCCCGCCTACGCCGGGCAGTTCCCGTACCGGACGGGGGCGAAGGAATGCCGCGATCGCCTCGGGGGAGTCGTCGATGACGGTGCGCCGCCCGAGCGGGGTGAGGGCGCACGCCATGGCGGCGAGCATCGGGGTTCCGGCCACGCCCGCCGAGCTGCGCACCCCGAAGTGGGCGAGCGTGCGGAGCTGGACGAGTTCGGTGATGCCGCGAGCGTCGCGCTGCCACCACCGGATCGCCCCGGTGAGGTCGAGGACAGCGCCGTCCTCGAGCATCTGCACGCGCGGCGTGAAGTCCTCCAGCAAGCGGCGCAACCGTTCCAGGAGTTCGGCGGAGGTGTCGGGCGGCAGGTCCAAAGAGAGGCGGAGGATGCTGCGGCCGCTCATCATGATCACCCTGCGCTTCCCTGACTTCGGTGGCCGAGCCGTCGCAGATCCGCCGAGCGGGTCCCGGCGGGCTGGAGGTCGGCGTACGGGTGGAGCCGAGCCCCGGCCGTTCCGTCGGCGAGCGTGCGCTGGGGCGTGTTCGGCTGTGCGGGGGTGGGGGCCGGGCCGGTGCGGCCGAGGAGGTCGAGGGCGGCCTGGGGGCCGTGGTCGCGGCGGGCGGCGGCCACCTCGTCCAGGTCCCAGGCCATCTCGCCGACGACGGTGCGGCGCGGGCCGCGCGCCTCGACGGTGCCGCGCACCAGCAGCAGCCCGGAGTGGAACACGGTGTGCGCCACGTGCTCGTGGGAGTCCTCGAAGAAGGCGATGTCGACCAGTCCGGAGCCGTCCTCCAGGGTGCAGAAGATGATCCGCTTGCCGGACGGGATCGGCGGCGTCTGCGTGGAGGCCCGCACTCCGGCGACCAGCACCTTCTGTCCGGGCACCAAGCCGCGCAGGTGAGCAGCATCGGTCGCGCCGAGCTCGCGCAGCAGCCGGTGGTGGTGCTCCATCAGATGCTGGCTCACGTCGATGGAGAGGGTGTCGAGTTCGGCGCCGAGCTTGTCGCGGCTCGTCATCTCCGGCAGCCCGCTCGGGGCCGCGGTCACCAGCTCGCCGCCCAGCGGCAGCTGCCCGTCGGTGGCGGTGCGGTTGCGGGACTGCCGGTGCAACTCGACCGCCTGCAGCAGCAGGTCCCGCCGGGTCAGGCCGGGGGAGAGGGCATCGAGGGCGCCGATGCGGATCAGGCGCTGCGCGAGCGGCAGAGACGGGCGGGCGCGCACCCACAGATCCTGCAGCCCGGTGTAGGGCTGGCCGGCCGCCAGGCGGGCGGTCTCCGCCTCGCTGATGCCCCTGACCGTGGAGAACGCCAGGCGCACCCCCCAGCCCTGTCCGGTCTCCTCCACACTGTGCTGCCCGCGGGAGTGGTTGACGTCGACGGGCAGCACGGGGATGCCGTGGCGGCGGGCGTCGGCGACGAGGACCCGGCGCGGCCACATGCCCGGATCGTGTTCCAGCAGGCCGGCGTACAGATACGCCGGGAAGTGCGCCTTCAGGTACGCGGACTGCAGGGCGGGGACAGCGAAGGCCACCGCGTGCGCGCGGCAGAAGCCGTACGCGCCGAAGGAGGAAACGATCTCCCACACCTCATCCAGCACCTCCTTGGCGTAGCCGCGCTCCCCGGCCGTGCGACGGAACCAGGCCTCGACCTTCGGCAGCCGGTCGGGGTCGGCCAGGGCGCGTCGGGCGACATCACCGGCGGCACGGTCGCACCCGGTCATCTTCGACAGGATGGCGATGATCTGCTCGTGCCAGATGACCACGCCGTAGGTGTCGTTGAGCACTGGCTCCAGGTCCGGGTGCGGGTACTTGGGGGCGGCGCCGTGCCGGGCGGCGATATACAAAGCGGGCATGCCCCCTGAGACGGGTCCTGGCCTAAATAGGCTGATGTCCGCGACGACGTCCTGCATGTGCCGCGGCTGCAGACGTCCCACCAGATCCTGCTGACCAGGGCTTTCGAGCTGGAAGAGGCCGACGGTGTCCGAGGCGCGGATCATCTCGAAGGCCTGCTGGTCGTTCAGGCTGACGTGGTCGGGGTTGTCGAGATCAAGCAGGCGTCCGGTCGTGCGGCGGATTTCAGCGACCGCGTACGCCATCGCGGACTGCATGCGGACGCCCAGGACGTCGAGCTTCAGGAGGCCGAGATCTTCGACGTCCTCCTTGTCGGCCTGCACCATCGGGTAGCCAGCCGGGGTCGGCTGCACCGGAAGCCGGTCCAGCAGTGCCGCGTTGGACAGGATCACTCCGCACGGGTGCATGGCGTAGCCGCGGGGCAGCCCGTCCAGGCCTTCGGCGAGCTCCCACAGCGGTCCGAACTTCCCCGCCTGAGAGGCGAGTTGGCGTAGCTCCGGCAGCTCGGCCAGGGCGCCGCGAATGTCCCGGGCGCGGAGGTGCGGAAAGCTCATGGCGATGTCGCCGACGACCTGCGGCGGAATCCCGAGGGCGAGGCCGGTATCCCGCAGGGCGTGCCGGGCCCGGTAGGTCTCGGGCATGCCGGTGACCGCGGTCCGCTCCTTCCCGAACCGCTTGATGATCGCGTCGTACACCTCCAGGCGCCGCTCGGACTCCACGTCGAGGTCGATGTCCGGCAACGACGTACGCCGCTCGCTGAGGAAGCGCTCGAACAGGAGCCGGTGTTCGAGCGGGTTGGCGGTGGCGACGAAGAGGCTGTGGTTGACCATGGAGCCGGCGCCGGAGCCGCGCGCGGCGACCCGGATCCCCAGCGCCCGGGTATCCGCGACGACCTGGGCCACGGCCAGGAAGTACCCCTCAAAACCCAGCCGACCGATGACGTCCAGCTCGTAGCGGAGCTGTCGTACGGCACTTTCGTCGGTGTCCAGGCCACGGGCGACCATCCCGGTCTCACACCGCTGCCGCAGCAACCGCATGGCCGAACCGCGCTCGGGGCCGGCGCCGACGACAGCAGGTTCGGGGAAGTGGGGACGCCCGAGCCCGAGATCGGCCGGGGTGAGGGTGCAGGACTGGCCGGTGGCCTCGGTCTCGGCCAGGAGGCGGACCGCCCGGGCGGGGTCGTCGCCGACGGCCTGGGCAATGCGGTCGGCGGCCGCCGCCATGGCGGCCGGGTCCTTCAGCCACCGTTCCCCGCCGTCCAGGTGCCGGCGGTCGACGGGCCGCAGCAGCCGGGCCGCGTCGAGCACGTCGGCCAGCCGGTGCTGGTCGGGGTCGGCGTAGCGGACCGCGCTCGTCAGCACCGTACGTACGCCGAGCTGGTCGGCCAGGCCCACGGTGCGCGCGGCCAGCCGCAGCGAGCCCGCGCCGGTGCCCTGCCGTCCCAGGTACATGGCTTCCAGCCGCAGCCGCTCGCCGGCCACCTCCCGCCACGGCGCGAGCAGCTGCTCGGCGACGTCGGGGCGGCCGGCGGACAGGGCCCGCACCGGTTCGGAGGCCGGGCCGAGCAGCACCACCAGGTCCTGGTCGGCGTACGTACGCAGGGTGGGCCAGGACACGACCGGCGCCGCGCCGCCGGCCTCGGTGTGGGAGGCGGACACCAGGCGGCACAGCCGTGCCCACCCGGCCGCGTTCTGCGCGAGCAGGGTGATCCGCAGCGGCGGTTCCACCACGTGGGCGCCGCCGCGCACGGGCGTACGCGGCCGACCCGCGGCCGGGTCGGGCGGGGCAAGCGGGGCGACGGCGACGTCGACACCAAAGACGGGGCGGATACCGGCGGCCGCGGCGGCGGTGGCGAAGCGGACCGTGCCCGCGACGGTGTCCCGGTCGGTGAGCGTGAGCGTCGTCATCCCACGCTCGGCAGCGCGCTGCACGAGGGCACCGGGGAGGGATGCGCCGTAGCGGGCGGAGTATCCGGAGGCGACGTGCAGATGAGTAAATCCACAGTGCTGCACCTCCCGCCTCTCGCGTGCCCCTCCCTGATCTGCGTCCCCCCAGACCTCCACTATAATCGATAATACGTTCGAATGCGCGACATGACTTCGTCCCCATGTCGCGCGAGGCGGGCTTTACAGCGGTGGCTGGCACGGCCGTACCCGCAGCGTGATCTTCTTCCTCGATCTGCGGAAGGCGCCAACAGCTGCCGCCACCAGGGGCCGTGCGGCGTCTTCGGGAAGGGGGCGCGCGTAAACGGGCGTGCGCCTGTTCGCCAAAAAGTCTTGTGGAGCGACTGAACGTTCGAGGCCTCTGTGCGATGGGATGACTTCATACAGTGATCACGCGCCGGGCTTCGTCCGGCGTCGACCCGATAGGGGAGCCGTGGTGGATTGGGGATGGGGCGACGTGACGTCAGCGGCAGTCGCGGCGCGCGTCTTCGGCCGGGACGTCGCATTGTTCGGACGGCGACTCCTGGGCGCCGGGGTTCGTGTCGGAGCGGCTGAGATCGCCCGTGAACGGCGTGGAACCACCGAGCCGGCAGCCTCAGGTGAGAGCGCGAAGGAGGCCCGATGACCCGCCCGGTGCCAGACCCGCCGCTTGACTTCCAGGCCTTCTACCAGCGCTACCACCGCGCCTACCTGCGCTACGCGTACCTACACCTCGGGGAGCGCAAGGCCGCGATCGAGACGGTGGAATCAGTCTTCGTCCAGCTCCTGGAGAGCTGGTCCGACGTCCTCACGCAGCCCAGCGTGCAGCGCTACGCCCACTCCGTGCTGCGCCGCACCCTCGCCAACCAGATGGTGCTGCGCCACGGCAACACGGCCCTGGTGGAGACGGCGACCTTCGCCAAGGTGCGCATGGCCACGCGCCGACAGCTGGAGGTGCTGGAGTCCTCGCTCGGCCTGTACGCCGCCATCGCGCGCCTGCCCGAACGGCAGATGGACGTCGTCGTCATGCGCTTCGTGCTGGGTTACGACGTGCTGACGGTCGCCGAGATCATGGGCGTCTCGGCGGGGACGGTGCGCTCGCACGTTCATGCCGCGCGCCGGCGGTTAGCGCGTGACCTCGGGGTGCAGTACAGCAAGGAAACGGAAGCGGAGGAGATCGCATGACCCGCAGGGAGGACCACGACCACATCGACGACCTGCTGCCTCAGGCCCAGGTGATGGTGCCCGGCTTCGAGTTCGACGACGCCGAAAGCGCCGCGATGCTCAGCCGGATCGCGCGCCGGGCGCTGAGCCGGGCCACCGACGCCATGGACGAATGCGCCCGCCTCGTCACAGCCGAGGCCCCCGGCCGGCCGCGCCCAGAGCCGGTGCCCGCGAACCCACCGGTCTACCGGCGGGCCGCCATGAACCTGGCAGAACTCTCCTGCCGGGTCGTACGCGACCCCGACACGGTGGAGGCCATGGCCCAGCTCGTCAACTCACGCTCTCGCATCGAGCCGGCCGGGGCGCTCACCTTCGCCTGCCTGCTCTACCTCTCCGACCGCTCCGAAGGCGCCCAGTTCTGGTGGCAGTTCGCCGCAGGCGCCGGCGTCGCCACCGCCGCCTACTGCCTCTACCTGCACCACACGCAGTGCAGCGAGGACGACATTGCACGCTTCTGGTATCGCCAGGCCCTCACCCTCCACCACCACACCGGAGGCGACCTCTACCCGCGCATCGACACCGAGCCCCCCACGCCCCTCACCAACAGCTGCCATACCCCCCGCGCCGTCGCCGCCGCGATCGCCGCCATCACCCCGCTCGCTTCCGGCGATCGCGCAGACGTGCCGACCTGCGCGGCCGCAGGAGTGTTCAGCTGGGCACTTGATCACTTCAAACTCGCCGATGCCGTGTGCCGCCTCGAAGCCGACCCCGACGAGGACTACGGCCTCGTGCCCCGTCCCGACCCCGCGCTCGCCGTCGAGCTCGAGGAACACATGGAACACGCTCCCTGACCTCGTCGTGGTGCCGCGCCGGAACTAGCGGGACAGTTGTCAATCTCAGTGACAAAAAGGGGTGGTTCAGGCAGGATCTGGCGGCATGGTCGCTCTTCGTTCCCGTCGTCTGGAAGGGCTCTTCGGAGCCCCGCTGGACGCGGTCTCGTACACCCAGATCGCCGCCCTGAAGACGAACTCGGTCTCCGAGTCCTACGACCTGGAGTTCAAGGGGGAGCTCTACGGCGGCAACGACAAGGCCAAACGGGACTTGGCCGGTGACGTGGCGGCGCTCGCCAACACGGCCGGCGGAGTGCTGCTCCTCGGGGTTGCCGAAGACGACCAGGCCCGAGCGGCCGGGCTTCCCGGCGTCGCGCTCAGCGACAGTGAGGTGCTGCGATACCGCAGCATCGTCGCCGACATGGTCCACCCGCTGCCCACCTTCGACGTCCGCCAGATCGAGGACCCGGACAAGCCCGGTCAGGGCTTGCTGATGATCGCGGTGCTCCGCAGCCCCTCCGCCCCGCACGGGGTGCTGGTCAACGAGGGCCTGCGTTACCCCAGGCGCAACGGGGCCAGCATCATCTACCTGTCTGAGTCCGAGGTCGCGGCCGCCTATCAGGACCGCTTCGCCCGCCGCCAGACCCGCCACGAGGACCTGCTCCGCTACGAAGGCGACCTGATCAGCCGTCTGGACGTGAGCGACCAGACGTACGTCGTCGTCACCCTGGTCCCGGATCTCGGCGGCGACTTCACCCTCGACACCAGGACCCTCCGTGCCTTCCAGCAGGAAACCCGCGACAAGGACCTGCTCGTCTTCCCGCGAGGGGTGCATGTCCGCCACGTGATGGTGGGCAGCCGCCGCCTGATCGCGCACGGCGGCCGCGAGCCAGCCAAGGCCAGCTGGATCGCGTGCGAGTTGCACCAGAGTGGCGCCGGCTCCTTCGCCGCCCTCGCCTCCGACCGCGCCTCCCTTGCCACGCCGGGCCACCAGGACGAGACCGCGGCTGTGAGCCGGATCATCGACGAGGACTTGGTCGTGGACATCTGGTCCGGTCTGCGCCTGCTGGCCCGCCATGCGCGGGATCGGGCTGCCGCCGGCGGTCCTGCCACGGTCTCCGCGACCATCTGTCCTGTCGCACCCGAACTGCCAGCCGAACTGCGGCACCCACGCGGGCACATCGGTGGTCAGCTCGGCACCCATCAGACAACGGAGACACCCCGAGTAACGTCAGTCTTCGACATCGACGACCTCGCCGAGAATGGGCCAGCACTGATCGCGGCTACCTCCGCCATGTCAGCCGGCCTCATCCAGCACTTCGGCTACCCCGAGACGCCGCAGATGACCACGGACGGCATGATCCGCAGCAAGTACTGGAGCGCGCAACGGTACGGCCCCGCCGTACGGGAGTGGGCCGCCCAAGCCGAAGTCGTCCTGTCGGACGAAACCCTCGACTGAACCCGGCACCCCCCGCCGATCTGCCAGCACCGTCCACTTCGCGCGGCCATCGGCACCTCCGACCTGTCGTGTCGCGGCCCTCGGTGACGCTGTTGAGCTGGCCAACCGGTTCAATTCATCACGTACGAGCACGGGCCTGGCCATGAGAACTACGACCATGTCCCGCGTCGGCACTACGGACGCCCTGCCGCAGCTTCGGGACACGACCCGGCACGGGGGCGCCAGATGGTTCTTCGATAACGACTCCTAACAAAAGGCGGCTTCTGGACCTCCGGGAATGACGGCGTGTCAGTTTTCGTTGATGCTGACCGAAGGGGGTGCGAGCCAGTCGAGACCAGGAAGACCGCTGCCAGGCCCTGGGAGATCGAAGACGAGTTGTGGGCGTGCATCGAGCCGCTACTGCCGGTCGTCCCGCGTAATCCGCGGCGTCCAGGTCGTAAGCGTCTGGATAGTCGCAAGGTGCTGTGTGGGATCCTGTTCGTGCTGTACACCGGGATCCGCTGGGAGTTTCTGCCCCAGGAGCTGGGTTTCGGCTCGGGGATGACCTGCTGGCGACGGCTGCGGGACTGGAATGAGGCCGGGGTCTGGCAGCGCCTGCACGAGCTGCTGCTCTGCGAGCTGCGGGCCGCAGACCTGCTGGACTTCTCCCGGCCTGCGGTCGACTCCAGCCACATCCGCGCGATGAAGGGCGGGCCGGCTACCGGTCCGTCCCCGGTGGACCGGGGCAAGACCGGCAGCAAGCACCACCTGATCGTCGAGGCACACGGCATCCCGCTCGCGACGATCACCACCGGCGGCAACCGCAACGACGTCACCCAACTGATCCCGCTGATCGAGGCCGTCCCGCCGATCCGCGGCAAGCGCGGCCGGCCACTGCGCCGCCCCAAGCACCTCTACGCCGACCGTGGCTATGACCACGAGGTCTACCGGGACAGGGTTCGCCGGTTCCAGATCACCCCGCACATCGCCCGGCGCGGCACCGGGCACGGCTCCGGCCTGGGCGTCTACCGCTGGGTCGTGGAAGGAGCGATCGCGCTGCTGCACTGGTTCCGCCGCCTGCGCACCCGCTGGGAGATCCGCGACGACATCCACCACGCGTTCGTCACCCTCGGCTGCGCCGTCATCTGCTGGCGTCGACTGCGCACCGCACTTTGCCGGGAGTGAGGGCAGGCGATGCGCTTGAGGAGTTGGCCTGCTCGATGCGTCAGAACGCACTCGTGGTAGTCGAGCCCGTGCAGCCTCACAGCCGGGCTCTCAGTACGTCGACCTCGCAGCCTGGTGCGAGGTCGAAGCCGTGCTTGCTCAGCCAGCGAACCGCCAGCAGGCTTCGCAACGACCACCACGCGTGGGATCACGTCGGTGTCGGTGCCGTAGCCGGCGACGACGTCGCCGAGGTGCTCCTCGTGTCCGAGTGTGAAGGTGGCGAGGTCGTATGGGGCATCGCCCTGGCCCGCCTCGGACCAGTCGATGATGCCAGTGATCTCGTCGCCGTCGACGAACACGTGAGCGATCTGCAGGTCGCCGTGCGCGAACGCCAAAGGCCACGGCCGGAGCACGGCCTCGGCGACCTGGCGGTTGCGGGTGACCAGGTCGGCGGGCACGACGCCGTTCGTCAGGAGCCACTCGCACTCGCCGTCGAGATCCGCCGCCAACTTGTCGAGACTCCGGCCGCTCTGGCCGGGCCACGGCGGCAACGGTGCGCCGTGCAACTTCCGGATGGCAGCACCCGCCGTGCTCACGCCGTCGGCGACGGCTCGCCGAGGCGGCCGAGTGCCGTCCCCGTGTGATTGAGCAAGGTAGTTGTCACCACAGTTGTGCGGCGACGCGGGGTCCGTCGTCGGGTTGAGCGTGCCGGCTGTCACCATGTGAGCGCTGAAGTTGTTACCTGCTTCGATCTTCGCGAGGGGACGCCGCGCCGGCATCCCGTACCAGGTGAACCGCATCGTCCGCCGGGCCCGCTCGAACGCCGCGTCGCGGCCCGGTTCGTACTCGATGTGTGCCGGCTCGGTGTTGCGCGTCAGCGGTGGCTGACGTAGGCGACGAGTCCGCCGACGGTCAGACCCACTGCGCATCCGTAACGGAAGTATTCGTAGCGCATGCTCGGGGTGTACTGCGCGTCGGTCATCCCGTACGGGAAGCGGACCCCCAGTCTCACGCCGCACAGGCACACGACGTATCCGTGACGCAGGGCGGCGGCCTCCCATTCGGGGTCGTGCGGGACCCAGATCCGCGAGTAGAGCTCACCGTCGGGCGTCCGCAGTTCCAGCCGGGAGTAGGTGTATCCGAAGTCCTGCCACGGCCCTGGCTGGTCATCGGGGATCTCGTGCAGTTCCCAGCCGGGGATCGAGCGCAGGTCGGCGTCGCCGGGCGGCCTGCGTTTCATGCCGAAGTAGACCTCGTCGGGGTCGCGTCGCGGTGGTTCGCGCATGCGCAGCTCGTCGAATATGGTGGGCCGCTTCTCGTCGAGACAGCCCTCGTCGTCTGACCTTGGCGGGTCGGGCAGGCGCAGGTCGGAGAATTCAGGCGGTAGGCGCCTCATGCCGAACAGGATGGCGCTTTCGATCTGCGGTTCCTTGGGTACCTCGTCGATCGAGGCCGCCTCCGGCACGGCGTACTGGATCCCGTAGCCGCCCACACGCAGGGAACGCCTGAACTCGAAGAGGGCAGCGGGCATGTGACGTGTCTGTGCGTGATCGAGGGTGACTGTGCCTTCCGCGGTCTCCAGACCCATCAGGACGGCCTCGAGCCGCAGCGCGGGGTCGTCGCTGAACAGGATCTGCCCGTGGTCGTCCACCTCTTCGAACTGACGCCTGCTCATCTCCTGAAGCCCTCCGGTTGGTTGCCGTTCCGCGTCCGCGAAGCCGACGATGGAATGTTGAACCATCCTATTGAAGGATCGTTCAACAATCCATACATTGGAACGCGTGCACCACCAGGCCGGCGGTTTCGTCGAAAGCAGGGGTGAGGGTGAGCGCGGAGAAAGCAGGCACAGGGCGGACAGGCGTGGCTTGGCGGGTGCTGGTGGGCGCCGCAAGCACCGGCGCAGCGTTGGCGCTGTGGGCGATCGTGCGTCTGATCGGGCGCACGGCCTTCGTCGCGCACGCCCAGTGGATCGACTTGCTGTGCGCGCTGGCGATCCTCCTCGGCTGCGTGTTCCTGTGCACGTGCTGGTACTTGGACCTCCGGTGGCTGCTGTGTGCGGTGTGCCTCTTCGGGGTGCTGATCCTGCAGAACCTGGAGCTGGAACAGCAGGCACTGCACCAGCACGGGCATACCGAACACGTCAGGGTCCGACAGATTCAGTGGTCCGCCGATGACGGCATGGATCCGGGTGTCCACCGCTACACGGTCACCGTCCTCGACGGCCCACCGCTGGCTCCGTTCGAGGAGAACGGGCTCATGGGCTGGAAGTGGGTGGTAGGCGGCACTTACACGGTGACCGTCGATCCCCAGGGCAGTGCCCCGCTCAGTCGGGGGGACAAGCCCGGGCCTCCGGTGATCCAGCAGTTCCTGCAGATCCCACTCGGCCTCGGCCTGGCCTTCGCCCTGTGGCGGCCCGCAGGGCTGCTCCTGCGCCGACAACGCGTCCCATCTGCCGGATCCACCCAACCATAGGGGGCTGTGATTGAGTAGCACCGGGGCGCCGACCATCTCATCTGCTCTGGTCCCGGGACCGTGCGACCATCTCGCTCAGTGACACCCCGGCAGCGCGCCGAGCGCGAGCACGGGCGGCTTGCGCCACAGAACTTTCGGGGTCGGGACCGGCGCCAGGAGCATCGCCTCGCCCTCGACGTCGATGCGTGCGTGATCGGCGTCCACCTTCAGGAACACGTCGCCGACGCGCAGGGTCGCGCGCTCGGAATGGGCGACGACGACCTTGACCTCATCCATGGCGACCAATATCCCGGATGACCGTCGACGTCGCCGGGTTTAGCGCGTGCGATTGCGCGGCTGACCGCGTCCTGCTACCTGGCGGCCTCGTGCACGACACCGACCGCTGACCAGGCCAAAGCCCAGCACTTTTGTTAGGAGTCGTAAGCCCGGCCGGTGGCACAGTGGCTGCATGTGTGGCCGATACGTCTCCACCCGCAGTGCCGAGGATCTGGTCCAGCTCTTCCAGGTCACCGACTGGCGTGCCGAGGAGACGCTCGCGCCGAACTGGAATGTCGCGCCGACCAGCGATGTGTGGGCTGTCCTCGAGCGCACCGCGCGTGGACATGATCATGCCGCACCGGAGGGCAGGCAGTTGCGGCCGCTGCGCTGGGGCTTGGTGCCGTCGTGGGCGAAGGATGTGAAGGTTGGCGCCCGGATGATCAACGCACGGGTGGAGACCGTGCACGAGAAGCCCGCCTACCGCCGCGCGTTCGCCAAGCGCCGCTGTCTGTTGCCCGCCGACGGCTTCTACGAGTGGCAGCAGCTCAAAGATCAGGACACGGGCAAGGCCCGCAAGCAGCCGTACTTCATCCATCCCGAGAACGACCAGGTGATGGCGCTCGCCGGACTGTACGAGTACTGGCGCGATCCAGCGGTCAAGCAGGACGACGACCCGTCCGCCTGGCTGATGACCTGCACCATCATCACCACCGAGGCCACCGACGCAGCTGGCCACGTGCACCCGCGCATGCCGCTGGCGCTCACCCCGGAGCACTACGACGCGTGGCTCGACCCCCACCACCAGAACCCCGACGAACTGCGCGCACTGCTGACCCAGCCCGCCGACGGCCACCTGGACGCCCGGCCGGTCTCCACAGCAGTCAACAACGTCCGCAACAACGGCCCTCAACTCCTTGAAGACACCGCACCGTAGATCGCTTCAGCGGACCGGGGTTGAGGCACCGTCTGGAGTCGCCCGTACAGCTTCGGCCGCGAGTAATGGCGCGCTCGGACCACTCGCATGCCGTAGGCTGCGGTCTATCGACGCGGGGTGGAGCAGCTCGGTAGCTCGCTGGGCTCATAACCCAGAGGTCGCAGGTTCAAATCCTGTCCCCGCTACCAACTCCGGCCCCCTTGACGCCATGTCGCGGGGGCCGGATGCGTTATGCGGCACGGTGAATGACCTCGCCCCGCTCCTTCGTCCACGTTCGCAGAGGCTCACGCTCCGCGCCGGTGTCCTCCAGCAAGACGATGGTCACTCCGTCACGGCTGCCGTGGATCCCCAGCCAGCCGCGGAACTTCTCCAACGCCACCGCGTGGTCGGTCCAGGTGCCTTCCACGGCCGGGCCGCTGGGCCTGAACTGCATCGTGACGTGCCATGTCCCCACGGGGCCATCCTGCCCGACCAGCCGCTACGGCGACGACACTCGCGACCGGGCCGGCGGGCACGGCCAACCGGTGGATCTTGCTTCTGCTCCCCGCGCGTCACACCCGGTGCGGAGCGCTCGTCCGGTGCGCTGAAGGCCATGGCCCGCGAGGATGTCCCCGTACGCCCGCCCGTCGATGTCGTACGCCCCGTCACCGCGCGGGACCTTCCTGCCGAGGACCACTGGCCGGGCGCCAACACCCGCTATGAGGTCAAGGCCGACGGGTGGCGGGCCGTCGCCGGCGTCCTCGAAGAACACCGTCCCGTCCTGTACTCGCGGCAGGGAGGCGACCTCGGCGCGATGGCCCCGGAGGTCCTGGACGAGCTGCACGATCTGCCGGTCGGAACGGTCCTGGACGGAGAGCTGTGCGCCGTGGTCGGCGACCGCCTCGACTTCACCGCGCTGGCCCGCCGCCGCGGCCGCGACCGCCGGCGATGGCCACCGATCGTGTACCTGGTCTTCGACTGCCTCGCCATCACCGGCACCGACCTGCGCCCCCGCCCGCTGCAGGAACGCCTGGACCGGCTCGGCGAGTTGTTGCGGCCACCGCCCAGTGTGATCCAGCCGGTGCCCGCCACCACCAGCCGCATGGAGGCCCTGGCCTGGTACGAGGAGCTCCGGCCCCATGGCCTGGAGGGCTTGGTCGCCAAGGGCCTGGGCAGCTCGTACGCTCCCGGCCGCACCCGCTGGCTGAAGATCAAGCATGTCGACACGGTGGACACGGAGATCGTGGCGATCGCGGGCTCCCCGGCCCGCCCCGCCTACCTCGTGGTCCGGCTCCCGGACGGCACCCTCGCCCAGACCGCGCAGCTGGACAGCAGGCAGCGCGCCGCCGTCGGCCGGGCGCTCGCCGAAGGCGTCCGGGAGGCGCTGCCCGGCGGAGGCCACCGGGTGGTCACGCCGCTGCTCGCTGAGATCGAGGTGGGCACCACCCGGCACCGCACCGTGCGGTTCGTTCGCCTCCGCGAGGACCTGGGTCCGGCCGAGCCGGGGCCGTCCGGGTGAAGAGGGCGGTGTCACCAGCGCCCTGACCGGAGCCCGGACGCTACAAGGAGGGGGAACCGGCGCGGGAAGGAACGGGCGGAGGGCCGATGGCGACATGGCAGGACGAGCCGGGCGCCCGGGAATGGCGCCAGGCCGTGGACACGGCCGACCGTGTCCACGGCCCAGGCGTCCCCCCGGGCGAGCTGCCGGGCTACCGCCAGGGCTGTGCTGCGATCGACGAGGTGGTGCGACTGCTGGCCGACCCCACCGGGCTACCGACGGAATTCGCTGACCTGCGGGAACATGGCTCGCATTGTGTGGAGTTCCCGTGCTGGAGTGAGAGGGGTTCCCGGTGAACGGCCGTCCGTCGGCGTCGTCGGTCGGGTGTTCCGTGCCGGTGCATTCCGTCATCTGACGAGCCGTACCTCGTAACCCACGACAGGCCTACAAGCACACCCGATCTTCGCTGACAGCCTGAAAGAACCCGCGGACGGGCAGGTGCGGTGATCTCCCATACAGGAGACGCTGCCGTTCGAGGACCTGGAGGAGATGCCAGCAGTGTCGCCCCGGTGCCATCGTGCGGTGCAGCCGTTCCGCTACCAGACGGCGACATTGTCGGTCAAATACCGCTGACAAAAGCGCTCGAACACCCCATCTTGCCGCGACTGTTCCGGGAGGTATGACTGATCTCCCGGATCGCCGCCTGTGATGAGCGCATCCAAGGTGTTGTGCGCCCACGCGTTGAGGAGGAACGCTGGACACCTGTCGTGGAACAAGGGTCCGGTCCAGAGACCGTCGGTGAACTGCATGAGCGGCGGATGCGCCGCGCTCCAGACCAGCCTGAGGTGATCGATCTCGCCCTTCCCGCCGTCAGCCATCGCGGAGACATGCGAGGTGCTGGGAAAGACGAAGCTGAACGGCGACTCGCTCCAGTGGTGGCGGAGGTACAGGCCGCACCGAATGACGGCGTTGAGATCACCGACCAAGTGCTGGTTGGCTGCGGGATGACTGTCCAGGCCGGGCTCGGCGTGAGTGATCGGGCCGGCATAGCTCACGCCTGCCTTGCGGGGGATCTGGTCGAATACGTAGGCGATGCCTTCCTCCTGGCCCAGCCCCGGGAAGTCGTGCAGGTACATGTTCCGGGCGATGAACTCATAGATCCTGAGGAACCGGCTTGGTGGGTACAGGTCCTCCCATTGCAGGCGAGTGATCGGCGAGCCCCAGTAAGGCAGTGCGGGGTTGGTGGCAATGTGTACGACGACCAGGAACATCTCGGGTGTCGTACCCGCCCGGCAGAGCTGGTTCGCCACCTTCCATGCGTCGCCGTAGACCGGCTCGTCCAGCTTATAGCGGACAAGTTTGGACAGTTCGACCAAGTTGCTCGCATTGGCATTCCACTTAGGCCGAAGCTCATCCAGCGTGGAGGCACTCTCCCACAACGAGCGGGTGGTCAGGTGGACTCCGTCGACCACAACGGGTCTCACTCGCCCGCGCAGGAGACCGTCGGCTATCTCGTTGCCTGGATGCGCGGTCATGCCAGAAAAAGACTCAGCCGCTCGCCACGCGTCGGACACGGCAGCTGTAGTTCCAGCGTCTGCGCTGGTCAGTGAGTTGCCGGGGCGGGTGCGGGCATGAGTACGGCCACCGTGATCATGAACGTTTGTGACGACGTATCAAGACGCGGTGGCCGCGGAAGCAACGATAGCCGAGCGGGCGTGGGGCGAGGCGTTCGGGAGGGCGATGCGGACGGTCGCGGGCTGCTTCGCGCGACGTGAAGCCCGGGCGACGGCGGCGGAGTTGGTCGCGGGGCTGTTGCTGGAGGTGGACACGCGGAACTGCTGGACGCTCGCGCAGGTTCTGGGACATCCGGGCCCGCACCGGCTGCAGCACCTGCTCTCGCGCGCCCGGTTCGACCATGAGCGGGCCCGGCAGGAGATCGCCTGCCTCGTGATCGATGAACTCGCCGGTCAGAGCGTGGTATTGGTGGCGGACGAGACGGGGGATGCGAAGTCGTCCACGGACTGCGTGGGCGCCGGCCGTCAATACTCCGGTGCAATCGGCGGTGTCGGACTGTGCCAGGTGGCGGTACACCTGGCGGCGGTCACCGCGACGACGAAGGTGATCATCGATCGGGCCCTGTATCTCCCGGCGGACTGGGCTGCGGACGAGGAACGCCGCGAGGTCGCCGGAGTGCCGGAGGAGATCGCCTTCGCGACGAAGCCGCAGCAGGCGCTGGCCATGGTCACCGACGCGCTCGCCGCCGGGCTGAAGGCCCGCTGGTTCGCCGGCGACGAGGTGTACTGCGGGCGCGAACTACGCCGGGGCATACGGGCGCTGGGGCTCGGCTACACCGTTGGCATCGCCGCCACCTACCAGGTCATCGACGGGACCGGACGCCGGTGGGAGGCCCGCAAAATGATCAATAAAGTGCGGCCCGGGCAGTGGATGCGCCGGCAGACCGGACACGGCACCAAGGGCACCCGCGAGTACGACTGGGCCTGGCTCGATGTCCGCCCCGACGACGCTCCCGAGGAGAACCGGAACGAGAAGGAGCCCGGGACGAGTGTGCTGGTCGCGCGGCGGCACCGCTACACCGGTGAGGTGTCCTACTTCCGCTGCTGGGCACCCGGCGACGTCTCGCTCGGCACGCTGGTGGAAGTGATCTGTCGCAGGTGGCGGATCGAGGAAACCTTCCAACTCGCCAAGGGCTTCACCGGACTCGACCAGGGCCAGGTGACCTGCTGGAACTCCTGGATGCGCTGGTCACTGTTCTCCCTCATCGCCGCCGCCGTCCTTGCCCTCACGGCCACCGCCGTCCACGATGCCGCCGAGGACGAGCCCGCGCTCGTCCCGCTGAGCTGCCCCGAACTCATCCGGCTCCTGCGAGCCCTCGTGCTGCCGCCACCCGTCCGCGACCGCGAGCACGTCCTGCACTGGACCGCCTGGCGACGCCATCACCAAGCCGTCGCGACCGCCTGCCACCAGCAACGACACCACCGTCACGACCAACCGTGATCAAGAACTACAGCTGCCGTGTCGGAGATCGCGTTTCCCACGGCATCCGCAGCGCGCCAGCGGACTCCTCTGAGATTCTCGAAGTCAAGGAGCGCCTCGTAGGTGAAGCGCAGGTCGAGCCAGATCTGGCCCATGAGGGCGAACTCGGAACCTGCCATGGAAGGGTCGTAACCGGACTCGTACGACCATAACGGGTGCCCGGCCCTGAACCGCTCGACGATCTGATCGCGCATTCGATCGGGCACTTCCTGGATCGCCCGCTGGGCCGTGATCGCGCGTGCACGCTGCAGCAGAACCAGAAGCAGCCCAATGCTGGAGGTCTGGTAGCGAACCCAATGGGCGATCTCGTGCTGGTAAGTCGCGTGCCAGAAGTCCCGGGCATCCTCGTCGCTCTCAAAGCGGTCCGGGCTGAAGAGGATGTGGCTTCTCAGGTCCAGATGCCAGCCGCATGGACCCGCAGACAGCAGGGGCGCCGCAAACACCTCAGGCCCCGGAGTCGACGGCATCAGGCTCCGCCGTCTCCTCCTCTGGACGCTGCTCCAAGCTCTGGGTCGCGCCCAAGCCCTCCGTCGTAAGGGTGCCGCGTCTGCGGGCGGACAGCACCGCGAGCTTGATCAAGTCGTACACAGCGCTGCTGGCCACACCGACGCCAACCTCGATGATCAAGGTGACGAGCTCAGCGTTGCCGAGCCGGTGGCTGTCCTGCTCGACTCGGATGATGGACGTGGATGCACCGATCGAGAATTCCTGACTGCTGTTCAGGTCATCCAGCAGCATCCTCAGATTCGGAACTTCCCCCGTGATCCGCACCTGGGCCATCTAGCCCCCCGTTCCTCGTCAATGGCGCTCCCCGCGAGAGCTGGAAGAAGTTTAGACACCGACCCGCCAACCGGAGATCACTTTGAGTGAAACGGGCCAACCCGGCTGCCGCGACCGTCGATCGCCGTGCGACGGTTGTCCAGTTCCGCAGCACTCCTGAACCCCCAGCAGCTGCCCGACCTGCTCCCATCCGCGCATTCCGTCACCGCTCGATCCGCATTTCGTCGGCTCCACCCACCGTGCTCGGGGCGCTGACCGCGGCCCGGTCGGCCATGCGCTGCGCACTGCGGGTGACGCCGCAGTCTGGGCCTGACCAGCTGTGCTACGAACAGCGCTGGGAAGGACGCCACCGATGGGACGGTCCGCTGCAGGTGTGCGACCGGCCGACCTGCGGCCGCTGCCTACCACTGAAGGCGACGGCGGAAGAGGCACGGCCCAGCGGAAGCCATCGTCGGACAGATGGAGGCGAGACCACTGCCGAGAACGCATGACCTGCGGGCGCGGCGGTCGACGATGCGAGGCTGCCTAGCGCGAGCAACATAGGATCCATGAACGTGGCACACACATTCGACGGTCTCGTGGAGATGCAGAAGGCGGCCGATGAGGCGCACGGCCGGGTCCTGGAACTGCGGGACACCTACGGCCGTCCCACGGTGACCCCGTGGCCGCCAGAGCAGACCGAGACGTACGAACAGGCCTGGCAGCACTGGAGGAAGCTAGCCGGTGAAGCCCAGGCCGCCGTCACCGCGCACGCCAAAGACGAGGACAAACCCCGGTTCGAAGTCGAGGCCGCAGTACGGACCACGGCCCGGCATCCGGAAGCAGCGACGGCCTAGAAGGTCACCGCGCCCGTCCTTTGGTCTGCATCACCGCAACGATCGTGCCCCCAGCGGGAGACGCGCGTAGTGCACTGCGGGCAGTCCAGCACGCAGCCGACTTCGAACTCCGGCCCGGTGTACGGGATGACGGACACCGTGCCGGGCGCACCCCCTCCATCCCGGCGCGGGCCGGAGGTATTGGGCCGGGACGGTGCGCGCCGAACGGCACCGCGGCCGGTGTAGCTGGAGCCGGGCCCGTCGGGTCTGCCGGCTGGAGCCCGCGGCCGGGGGGAAATCGGCGGTGATGCGGCGGCCCGCCCGGCAGAATCGGGTGACCGACACGCCCTTTGGGGGAGCTATGCAGGAACTCCGCTTCGACGACGACATCCGGTTCACCGCGGCAGTCAGCAGCGACCAAACGTGGCTGCAACGCGCGCTGGGAGCCCACCAGTTGGGCGTCCAGCTCGCCGTCGGGGTGTCGCCCTTCACCGAGGCCGGGAAGATCCTCGTCCTGGAGGCGGACCTGTTCGGCTTCGAGACGACGGGGCAGCGTTCCCGGCTCGCCCGGACCACGGCGAACCTGGCGTACACCCCGACGGTGACCGTCCACCGCGTGAACCTGTCGTTCCCGCTGACGTCGTTGCAGGTCCACGCGATCGAGGAGGGCCGCACCGGCGACGTCCGGTTCGAGATCGACCTCAACGCGACCCTGCCGCAGGCGCCCGGATACCCGGGGAGCGCCCAGGACACGGCGTACATCACCATCGCCAAGAGCCGGTGGGAACAGCAGCTCGCGCAGCTGGGGCCGTCCGCCGCGTTCGAGATGGCCGTGCCGTACCCGCTCGGCGATCCGGAGCGGGATGAGGTCGGCCGGACGCTGCGGGAGGCGCAGCGGCTGCTGACCGTGGGCGAGGTCCGGGCGTCGATCCTGGAGGTCAGGCGGGCGCTGGAGTGGGTTCGGGAGAACGTCACCTGGGACAACCCCGGATCGAGGAAGCAAGCCAGCCAGTGCAACCAGACCGAGCGGTGGTGGCGGATCCAGGACGCCCTGTACGGCCAGACCTGCGGCGCCCTGCACAACGACGCGGTCACCAAGACCTTCAAGTACGACCGGGCCGAGGCGGAGACGCTGCTGGCGATGACGGCCGCACTGCTGCGGAACGTGCCCGGCACCAGCGCGTGACGGGGCGTCCCGGCCTCCGCCCCGCGACCGAAACGAGGACCGCATGGCAATCGAGCACAACGGCATTGCAGGCCCCTACTTCGAGTACGACGGACTGCCCGCCCTGCATGCGGTGGATAAGGATCTGCCGCTGATCCATCCGTACGCCCCGGTGATGCCTGGCCGCTACGTCACGCCCGGCGGCGGACGGCTCACCATCCGCCCGCCGGAGAAGCCCGCCCACATCCGGATCACGCTGGACCACCTGGGCTGTCCTGCCCAGCTCACCGACGAGAAGAACGCTGCCTTCAAGCGGCTCGCCCTGGCCGCCGAGGGGTACTGCGTGCAGGCCGGGTGCCGACACCGCGCCGCGTACGCGGACGGGGTGCTGCGCATCTTCGAGGTGCGCAACGGGAGCATCGCGCTCGCCGCGTTCGTGCGCGCCGCGCTCGCGGTCGAGCTGGGGGACTTCGCTTCCACGGACCGGCTCTTGCAGGAGGCTGAAGGACTGACCGGGCCTGTCCGCCGGGAGGGCGAGGGGGGCCAGGCCAGCGGCGGATAGGCGCCCCGTGGCCGCTCTTGATGCGGACCGCCCTCGACCTCGTCACAACCTCCGTCCAGGGCCTCCATAACAGGGGGCGCCTGATGTCCGACTACCGGGGCGAGCCGCTCGACGAGGTGCTCGAGCGCTTCACCGAGGCTTCCGGCAGGGCGCGGGACCTCGCGGGCGACCTGCACGGCACCTTGAGCAGGGCCCACTCCGCGGTCGGTCACCTTGCGTACAAGGAGATGCCCGAAGAGCAGGAGTCGGCAGCGCGTAGTTGAGCCTGCCTGTTCGGCGCGGGGCGATCCTCTGCAGGCGGAGTGAGCGAAGGCCGGGTCCCGGCCTTGGCCCTTCCATGCTGCGGCTCGCCGGTGAGTGCTTCAAGCGGTCAACTCACATGCAACCGCTTCACTAGTGAGTGAATATTTCAGCTAAGTGTATGGCTCAAGCCCATGGACTGAGTCGATTCTGTTACCATAGTGGGGAGTTGAGTGCACTAGGAGGGTGAGTGAGCCAGGAGCCGCCGGCCGGGGCCGCGATGAACGCGACCGAAGCCCGTAAGGATCTCTACGCCCTGGTCAAGCGCGCCGAGGAGGACGGGGTCACCACGCTGATCCATAAGAGGGAGGATCGCGCTCTGCTGGTACCGCTGGACCGGTTTCCGGCAGCACGGAAACCCGACGCGTTCCCCTCACACCTGCTCAGTGCAGCGCAGAAGGACTTCGGCGACCTGATCTCGCGAGCGGCTCAAGGCCAACCGCAAGTGCTCCGTCGCAGCCGCACACCTGTCGCGGTGCTACTGCCCGTCGACACCGACTCTGCTCCCCACTCGTCACAGGCCGCGGCCATGAGCGCGGCGCCCGCAGGAGGTGCGGTGAACAGCCAAGCCACTCAGGACCGCGGCAGCACGCCGCGCAGGCTCGCCACGCTGGGCGACACCATCGGTTCGGTGCTCGCCTCCGGCCCGGCCGGCGGCCCCACGTTCGGGCTGCCCGGCCTGGACGCCGCGACAGGCGGTCTCCAGCCGGGCCTGCTGACACTCGTCGCAGCCCCACCGGCCGGCGGCGGAAGCCTGCTCGGGCTGGCTGCCGCCAGAAAAACCGCGCTCGGCGAAAGCCGCAAGGTCCTGTACGCGGCATCGGGACCCAACCGGGCCGACATCTTCCGCCGGATCCTCGCCGCCGAGACCGGCGGCGACTACCCACGCCTAAAGCAAGGCCGCCTCACCGAACACGAACAGCAGGTCGCCCAGCAACTCCGCCAGCAGGCCTCCGTACTGCTCATCGACGACGGCAGCGACCTGACCGCCGAAGCCATCGCGGAAACCGCCCCACACGTCGAGGACCTGGCCCTCGTGGTCGTCGACCGGCTCCAGGCCGCCCACAACGCCCGCCTTCCCCTGTCCGGGAACCGCCTCCCGGACGCCTCCCAGGTCCTGGCCTCCCTCGCACGCACCCTGCACGTGCCGGTCCTCGCCATCGTGGACAGCACCGATCCCACGCTCCTGGGTCTCCTGGACGCCGACATCATGCTGACGCTCGCGCCGACCGAAGACCCCTCCAAAGTGGAGGTGACCGTCGCGGAACGCGACTTCGGCGCGATCGGCTCGGCGTACCTTCAGCCCGACCTGCTGCACGCCCGCTTCCTCGACGCCGGAGCCGCCCCCGCCGGCCGTACGGGTGGCGAAGGAACCGCACGTAATCTGGGCAGCACGATGGAGCAGGAGCTGGCCGAAGCCGCGCTCCCCTACACGTCCGGTGCCCAGCAGGGGCTGCCCGCCTCCGTCACCCACGTGTTGGCGGCACTGCGGACCGCACTGGTCAACGGCGATCGTGAAGCCCTCGCGGAACTCGGACCGGCCCTCGCTGAGGCAGCTTCGGCACCGCCGCAACTGCCGGACACCGCTGAAGGGCGCCGCCTCGCCTCCGCGCTGCAGGCGTACAACACCACCGCGCCCGCCGACACCACCGGGCAGCCCGAGGCCGCCGGTGTCCAGCCCGCCGCTGACAGTGGGCAAGTCCCCGACGATGTCGACGAAGAAGACGACGACAGGGACGGCCTGGCGCCGGGGGATGAGGAGGACGAGCCCGAGGGAGCCGTCTTCCCCGCCCTGAAGATCCTCAAAGACGCGGTCGCCCGCTCGAAGATGCACCCGATCCCGGTCATCCGCACCGAGGAACGCGACAGCGGGCCGTGGACCCTGATCAGCGAGGACATGGACGGCGAGCCCCGCTGGGTGCACCCCGACGTCACCCTCACGCGTGTCCCCCACATGAAGGCGAACGGGAAGCGCGTCCGACGCGACCGGCTCGACGTGCCCGACTCCTTCGGCGCAGGCGTGATGTGCCTGATCGACCGCAACGGCAGCTACCCCTCCGCCTGTTCAGCCGTCCCCCTCGCCCCGAACAAGCTCCTGCACACCGGCCCCCTCCAAGCGTTCGACAAGACCCAGGCCGGCATTTACCTCATCGAAATCCCGCAGTGGAACCACACCGACATGCCGCACCCCCTTGGACGGATCATCGACCGGCCCGACGAGCAGGGCCGCGTGTGGGTCACCACGCCCCACATCAAGCAGCTCGAGAAACTCGTCCGCGAAGGCCACCTCGCCGCCGCGCCGACCATCCACGACTCCTGGACCGGGAAGGCCAACGAGTCGCTCTTCAAGCCCTTCTACGAGGCCACCCGGAAAGCACGGACCGAGCTCGTCCAGGTCGGCGGTGACCCCTACAAGGCGTACAAGACGCGGCTGTCCATCGCCCTGCGCCTTCTGTGGCCCAAGCGCGCGGAACAGCGGTCCCCGTTCTGGCGGCCCGACTGGCGCATGAGCATGGTCGCCGAGGCCTCCGTCCGCCACTGGTCGGTAGCCTTCCGGGCCGTCCAGGACGGGCACAAGCTCATCGCCCTGCGCAACGTCGACGCGGCCGTCTTCTGGACACCCCCCGGCACGCCCCCCGCCACGTACCGGATCGGGACCGGCTTCGGCGAAGTGAAGGCCAAGTTCGTCCAGCCCGGCGACATCATCCCCGAAGGTGACGACTGATGGCCGGCCCCACAGGCCACGGAGGATCCCTGGGCGCCGCCCTCAACGAGCTCCTGCGCTCTCAGGTCACTCCCCGGCACCGGCTGTCGTCGTACAACGCTAAGCACTGGCACGCCCAGCTCAGCCAGCTCACCGCAACCCACCGCGGCTACCAGGCCCTGGACGAGGCCGGCCTCCACGTGACCACCAAGACACTGCTCAACTGGCTGTCCGACCCCGAATACAACATCCGCCGCAGCTACCGCGACCTCGTCCACACCGCCTACGAGAACGTCGCCACCGTCCCCGCCGACCCGATCCCCGACCACGTCAAGAACGGCCAGTTCGAAATCAGCGGCACCGTCAAGACCGGCAACGACGAACGCGTGCGCGGCACACGACGGGCCGCGCCCCTGCGGATCGACGGCAGCAGGGGCGACTGGGGAGCCATCGAGGAACTCTGGCTGGCCGGCGAGCTCACCGACGACGACTTCGAGGACCACTTCATCGACGACGTCATCGTGGCGGACATCGGCGAAGGCACCGACGGATGGGAGTTCCCCGGCGCCTCCTACTCCGTCGAGCTGAGGTGACACCACCGTGACGAATCCACTTTCATCGGAATGCAGCTACGCGAAGCGCGAGGCAATGACCTCTTCCGGCTGAAGGTGGAGGCCGCCCGCCGCCTAACGCCGGGCCGTTGATCGGCTGTGCGAGTGCCGTACCGGAGAAGTGAGAGCCGCCTTCTGCGCCCTGTTTTCACAGGCAAACGTGTCTGTGAGTCATGTGGTGAGGAAATCCAGCAGAATCAGCCCGCTGCTGGATCCTACTGCCAGGGCCTTGCCGTCGTGAGACCAACAGCACGAGGTCACCTCTCCATCAAACTGGAGAAGGGCGAGTACGCGACGCTCTGCCCACTCCCATACCCGCACCGTCCCGTCGATGCCACTGGTGGCGAGACGGCCGTCTACCGACCACGCCACCGACCGCACCCCTCGGGGGTGGTCGGTAAGCTCAGTCGCAGTATCGACGTCGATATTCCATACCTTTGTCGTCCCGTCGATGCCGCCGGTGGCGAGGCGGCCGTCTACCGACCAAGCCACCGAGTGCACCCAGTCCGAGTGGCCGGGCAACTGAGTGGCGGTGCCAGCGTTCACGTCCCATACCCGCGCCAGGCCGTCGTCGCTGCCAGCGGCGAGGCGGCCGTCCGGCGACCACGCCACCGACAACACCCTTCCGGTGTGGTCGGTCAGTTCGTTGGCTGTCCTGGCATGCACGTCCCACACCCGCACAGTCCCGTCTTCGCCGCTGGTGGCGAGACGGCCATCAACTGACCACGCCACCGACTGCACCCATCCGCTGTGGCCGGGCAACTCGGTCACGGTGTTGGCCTGCACGTCCCATACCCGCAATGTCCCGTACTGGCCGCTGGTGGCGAGGCGGCCATCGGCCGACCACGCCACAGAGAGCACCCCTCCGATGTTGCCGGGCAATGCGGTCACGGTGTTGGTGTGCACGTCCATGAGGTGCACCACTCCGTCGATGCCCCCTGTAGCGACGCGTCCGTCGGCCGACCACGCCACAGAGAGCACCCCTCCGCTATGGCCGGTCAGCTCAGTCGCAGTGTCAGCGTCAACGGCCCATACCCTCACCGTCCCGTCGTCTCCGCTGGTGGCGAGACGTCCGTCGGCCGACCACGCCACAGAGAGCACCCCTCCGCTGTGGCCGGTCAGCTCAGTCGCAGTGCCGGCATGCACGTCCCACACCCGCACCGTCCGGTCGTCTCCGCTGGTGGCGAGACGCCCATCGGCCGACCACGCCACCGACCGCATCCCTCCTGTGTGCCCCGGCAGCTGAGTCGCAGTGCTGGCTCCGCCGTCCCATACCAACACCATCCTGTCCCGGCCGCCGGTGGCGAGGCGGCCGTCTGCGGACCACGCCACCGACCGCACAGTTCCGGAGTGGCCGGGCAGCTCGGCAGCGGTGCCAGATTCGACATCCCACACCCGCGTCCCGTCGTCACTGCCGGTGGCGAGGCGGCCATCCGCCGACCACGCCACCGACCACACCGTTCCGGTGTGCCCAGGCAGCTCGGTAGCGGTGCCAGCTTCGACATCCCACACCCGCGCCACGCCGTCGATGCCACCGGTGGCGAGGCGGCCATCCGCCGACCACGCCACCGACCACATCCCTCGGGTGTGGCCGGCCAACTCGGCGGCTGTGCCAGCTTGCACGTCCCAAATCCGCACCACTCCGTCCTGGCCAGCGGTGGCGAGGCGGCCGTCCGCCGACCACGCCACCGACCGCACCCAATTGGTACGGCCAGCCAACTCGGTAGCGGTGCCAGATTCGACATCCCACACCCGCGTCCCGTCGCCGCCGCCGGTGGCGAGGCGGCCATCCGCCGACCACGCCACCGACCACGCGCCTCCGCTGTGGCCGGGCAGAGTTCGGTACGCGGAAGGGTGGGTGTCGGGGAGCGGCCACCGTGGTGCAAGGCAGGGGAGGAGGGATGGGTCAGTACGGCGGCGAGCTTGGATCTGCGGGCGCCAGTGAGGGTGATGTTCCAGGCGTGCGTGGAGCTGATGGGTGGGGACGTGTGCGGGTTCATTGAGGGTGAGGAGGTGGGCGTTCTGGGCGAGGGGGCGTGCCAGGGCGAGGCTGTGGGGGCTACCGATGCGGATGAGGTCATTCCACGGGGCGTTGGGGCCGCGCTGGTTAAGGCGCATCTCCGTCCAGCGGATGTCACCGGCCACGGTCTCGGCCTGTTCCGGCCGATGGGCGGCGAGAAGGTGGCTGATGAGGTGGTCGTGGAGGTAACCCTCTGTGGCTTGCCACCAGGCCCGGCCCGGATCCGGCGTATCTGGTGCTAGCGGGGCGGCAGGCGGCAGGTTGCGGGCGACGGCGTCCACGAACGTGCAGTGGAGCCGGGCCAGGTCGTCGGGTGCGATGCGGGCGCGCAGGTACTCGCGGATGACGTCGTGGAGGTGGAGGCGTCCCTCGGCGGGTGCGAACGTGATCAGTGAAAGGTGGGCGAGGTCCTGGCACAACAGACGGGCCTGCGCCGGGGTCAGGCCGCCAGTGGCCTGCCAAAGCGCTGCCGCCAGGGTGAACGGGACCGGTTCGTCCTCAGCGAAGATCCCCAGCTCGGTGAAGCGTTTGGCGGCTTCCGGCTGCAGGAGTGTGGTGGATGCTTCCATGGATGCTTCGACAGCCTGATTGCGTAGATCGCGATCGTCCATGTCCCAGGTGCCTGCCGGGCCGTCAACGGCCACGGGGCCCCGCTTCCGCAACTGCTGCAGCAGTTCTTCGGCCGCCTCGTGAGCATCCGTGCCGGCACTGGCATGACGGACGATGAGCCGGTTGGCCAGGCGCAGAAGCAGCGCCCACCGGCCGGTCGCCTGCAGTAGTCCGGCGACCAGCCGACGGGACAGCCGAGGCAGGTCCCGGGTGAGGACTGTTCGGCTTGCTCGGGTGTCATCTGGTCGACGTGGACTTGGGCGGCGCCGGCTGGCAGCAGTGTGGTGTTGCGGGTGGTGATCAGGCGCGCGCAGCGCGGACCGCCGATGAGAAAGGGGGCGAGCTGGCGTTCTTCCCATACATCGTCCAGCACCAGCAAGGTACGGGGCCGTTCATCGAGCAGCCTGCCAAGATGTGCTCCCGCAGCATCGGGGTCCGTGGCCGGCGTGCTGGTGTTCCCGGTGATCAGCGTGACGGCCTCGCCGACTTTCGCGGCGATCTCCGCGCGACTGCGTATGTCCCGGCCCACCGTCACGAAGTACACGCGCTTACGGAAGTGCCGCTGCACCTGGCGTTGCCCGCACACGTGCTGTGCCAGCAGTGTTTTGCCGAACCCGCCCGACCCGCGCAGCGACGTGGTGATCCCCACCTGACCTGCCCTGGCACACACCGCCGCGACGACCTCGCGGCTCTGCTCACGGGGCACGAAGTGATCGGGCACCTGGGGTGGACTCGGCGGACGTGGGTCGTTGCGGACCGCGGGCTCGGGCCGACGCTCGATCACCACGGCCAGCACCCCGAGAACCACCATCGCCCCGCCCAGGACGCCCGTCACAGGCCAGGCATGAGCGCGCACCTGGTCCAGCAGCCCAGGCCACTTCTCGTCCCCGGTAGCCGCGTTGGCGGCCAGCCCCAGCAACGCACCCAGCAGCCCGCAGATACCGGCCAGCACGGCCAGAAATACCGTACGCACCCCACGCCCCCCCGAACCTCACGTCCGGTCGGCAGCGTACCCGCGACCGGGGAGACGGCCTGGCCGTACGCGGCTGACGGCGTACGTCGGCCTTTCGCCGATTGGACCGAAGCCCCCTCACAAGCGAGCCACTTGCAGAGCGGAACAGGCTTCCTTGGGATTCCTCCTCGCCTCCCGCTCCAGGCGTAATACACATCCGGCCCGGGCGAACCTGTCATCGTCGGCGGCGACGTTCACCTGCACGGCTGCATCCGGGCATCGTAGGCCGAGGGTCGGACACCGAGCCCTGGAAGGGGAAGAGTCTGCCGGTCGTGGGCGACAGAGCTCTCCTGGAGAGCCCCGTTCACCGGGCTGAGTTCACGTCAGTTCGGCAAGTTCATCACCGCGTTGCGGCGCGAAGGTGCGGACCCGGTGCGCAAGGGCCGGCCGTGGAGCCTGCCGCTGGAGGACCGAGTCCTGCTGGTGTCGAGCGTCAGCCCGTACATCGGGTGCCGCCATCACCCTCGCCGTGGCTGGTGACCGAGACCACGGTGCCTTTGCCAGTGGCCCGGTTGAAACCGGCACGCCAGGAATCGCGGCCACTTGCCGACACGGCATACGTGTCCCCTGCAGCTGTGACGCCGCGGAGAAGAAGCTGGCCCGCCGCTTTCCCCGAGCGGCGGCCCAGATCGTGTTCAGCGGGTGCGGACGACGTCGACGGGGCTGTTGGGGCACGCGGCGAGGATGCCGTTGAGCGCGGCCTGTTCGGCGGGGTCGATGGCGAGCCGCCAGCGGGTCTTCACTGCCACCCAGTCGGTGGCGTACGTGCAGCGGTAGCCTGGCTCCTCGCCCACGGCCACGGCCGGACCAGTGTCCACGGCGCCGGTAGGCCGCAGCTCCGTCCCGGCGAACGCGGCGGCGATCTGCTGCACCAGCAGTCCGAGCGAGGGCAGCAGTGCGGCCACCGCCGCAAGCTGTCCCAGCACTGTCATCACCGTGCTCCACGCGAGGACCGCCGCCAGTACAACGACGATCCACACCTGCTTCCTGGGCATCGCACCATTTCCCTGAACTCGAGTCGTCTGAAGGGCACTTCGGCCGCGGTGCTGAAGCGCCGCCGAAGGTGAACGACAGCATGGCGGGCCACCCGCCCGGCACTCAGGCCGTCGCCAGCCCCGACGTCCGCCGTCACGCGTGGCGTCTGCTGCGCTCGCGCGTCATGCACCGCGCCCACCGCCACCGTGGCGGGCACCAACGTGATCATGAGGTCACGGAACAATGCAGCCGCCTGACCCGCCAACACCCCGCACCCCAAAACGCCGGAGGCGACCCTCGCCGTCATGGACTACGTCGCCGCGGCCGTCGCCACCGGCTACGCACACCACCCCGAGGTCGAGATCCCGCTTCCGGGCCCGTACTTCGCCGAGCAGCTGGAGATCATCCTCGCCACCACCTCGCCCGCTCCCCGCACGCACCACGGGCGGCAGTCGGCCCGCACCCTTCCCGCCCGTCGTGCTCTCGGCCTCAACTGCACCGATCAGCTGGAGGAGGAACCGGCTGGGCAGCCGGAGCCCAAGCGGGTCCTCGTGGAGTTCGCGGCAGCCGACGTCGACGCCGAGTCCGCGTCCGCGTTCCGCGAAGCGGTCGCCGCCTGCTGGGAAGGGGCAACGACGGACCGCACAGGCAAGGACAGGGAAGCAGGCCAGCCCGGTGTGCGCCTGCGCTACTGGCTCGACCTGCACCGCCTCACCGAGGCGCTGCACGCATCCCGCATTCCTCCCCGTACCCGTACGACACAGGCTTCCTGACTGGCTGCCGACCAGCAGCGGGTCCTGCTCCGCACGTGATCGGGCAGGACCCGCGGCCCCGGCGCTGAAAGCGACGAGCGCCGCATGCCGCCGGTCAGAGTGTGGGTGCCAGCGTCATCGAGGACGTGCCTACGTAGCTGCGGACCCCGTTATTCCTGGGGTTAGAGCTTCAGCTTTCATCATTCTGGCTGCGCACCAAACCGGTTAACCATTGGTCCGCTATTCGCATAGTTTGTCAGTGCCTGCTGCTCCACTGACGACATGGCAGAACATAGAGCGTTCCTCGACGGCTTCGACCGTGCGGAGGAAGACGACTGCGATTCGATGATCCAGGCCCTTCTGGATCGCGAGGAGCGGCGGCTGCTCGCCTCGGCATCGACAGTTCCCGATGGCGTTGATGAGTGGCGGGCGCTGGTGGCCGCGGTTGGCTTCGTCCGGCGCAGTTCGGTCTTGGCTCGCGGGGCCCCGCTGCACCGGATCGATCAGCGCCAGGCCTGGCAGCGATTCCCTCGCGGTCTCTACGATCCCCGCACCCTCGCCCTGGCCGCGCTGGAGGCGGTGGTGAGCAGGCAGGAGATGGAGGCGGAGGCGACGACGGGGGAGGTGGTCGAGTTCCTCGCGTCGCTGGCGGCGGGCGCGGCGCCCGAGCGGGAGACCTCGGAGCATCTGGCGGTGTCCCGGTTCGTCCTGCGTGAGCTGTTGAATGACGCGCAGCACGGAGAGGAGTTCGAGGTCTCCTACAGCGACTACCGCGCGGGGCACAGCCGGGTCACGCTGTCGCTGCGGATGCTGGAGGAGGGCATCGGCAGGCGTGGCCAGGCCGTGCTGCGGGCCACGACCCCGGCCATCAATCTGCTGCTGTCCGGTCTGGAGCACGACCTGGAGGACGAACAGGCAGCCAAGGACACGATGCTGCGCCGCCAGGTGGCGAGTGGCCGGTGGGGACGCGCGGAAGAGAGCGCGGCCGAGAGCCTGAAGCTGTCACTCATGTACTGCGAGCGGGTGCGAGCGGTGCTGGAGGAGACCGAACGCGATGTGCGGGCGGTGGACTGGAGCCGGGACGTACCCGTGCTGCTGACGGCGTCCCGCGAACACCTCGGTGAGCGCCACCGAGTGGAGCGCGACCTGATGGAGTACATGCGCGGGGTCCGCAACGCCGTGGAGGACGCCGACGTTCGCCGTACCTGTGAGCGGGTCCTGCGGCTGCTGGGCCGGGCCCATCTGCGTCATACGCAGCTGCTGGAGAAGATCATCGATGCCCGTCCGGCGTTCTTGCGGTCCCAGGCCGACCAGCGCTTCCGTCCCCCGCCGCGTCTGGCTCTCGTGGGAGTGCAGGAGGACGTGCTGGAGCCGTTGCTCTGCCTCGGCATCGAGGAAGCCGAAGTGATCGCGAGTCGGTTCGCCGATGGGGTCGGCGGTCCCGTGGTCTCACATCAGCCGCGGCTTCAGGATTGGTGGGCGTCGCTGCTGGCCCCGGCCCGGGAAGTACAGGAGGCAGTGCCCGACGAGGACATCGAGCTGACCGCCGACGACCCGGGCGAGCTCTCTGCCTACAGCCAGGAGGACCTCGCTGTAGCCCGCACCGTGCTCATGGAGGCCCTGCGTACCCCCGTGCGGCTGTCCCAGCTGCTCGAACAGGCACTGGATCACACGGCAGAGGCCGCGGACTTGCTGGCTGTCTCCGTGCTACGCGCCTACGCCCCCGATCCCGAGGAGGACGAGGAGGACGATGCCGCGGACGAGCTGGCGGACCTGCTCGGTGAACTCGTGGTGGTGCTCGATGACGGCGCCGTCTTCGACATCGGTCCACTCGCGGGCAGTGACCTGCTGCTCGTCCCCGCCCAGTCGCTGATTCCCGATCCCACTCCCGCTGAGGACGACTTGGAGGTCCTGGCATGACCACCAGCACGTATGCCTACTCTCCCGACGACCTGGCCGACGCGGCCGTGCTGGTGCGGTTCGGATGCCAGCCGCGCCTTCGGCCCTTGCAGATCCCGCAGTACCGGGACCTGCTGCAGCGCTACCGGATGGACCAAGCGTTCCGCGACGCGGTGGACGCCGCCGCGGACGGTCTGGACCTGGACGTGATGGAGGCGCACACGGTCGAAGGGCTCATCCTGCATCCCCGGGAGGGCTCCTGGCTGTCCTATCGCCTCAAAGACCACCCGAAGCTGGGGGTCAACGACCGCCTCGTCCTCGGGCTCGCCCATCTCGCCATCGCCGCCCGCGCCTACCCCACGGCCGGGGATCTGGAGGAGGAGAGCGTCAAGCGGATCTCGCTCACGGATGTCGACGACTTTCTGCGGCGGCTCACCGCCAAGCTCCGCGAGGCGGCCGTGGACGCGGACGGCCTGCCGGTGCCGCACCCCGAACTCCAGGCCGCCTGGCAGCTGTACACCAAGCTCCCGCCCTCCCAGCTGACACGCAAGAAGGGGCAGCTGTCGCAGTCGAGCACCCAGCGGGTGATCAAGGAGGCACTGGACTGGCTAGTGGATCAGGGCATGGCCTATCGCTCCGACGAACTCGGGCCCGGGACCTACCGGCTCGCCCACCGCTTCCGCGTCCAGGTACGCGAAGCAGCCGCCTCGGCGGCATTCACCGCGCTGTGTGACCTGCGCCGCGCCCACCTCGCCGAGGAGGACTGACCATGCTCCAAGTCCGACGCATTCGTCTGGAGAACATCGGCCACCGGGCGGCCGGCTTCAAGTCACTCGTCCTGGACCTGACCGGCGGACCCAGCTCGATCGACGGCCGCTCCCTGCAGCCGGTCGACGTGATCTTGTGGCTGCGCAACGGCGGCGGCAAGTCGAGCCTGCTCTCGCTGCTCTTCAGCCTGCTGCTGCCGGCCAAGAAGGACTTCATCGGGGCGGCCAAGGCCAAGTCGCTCGCCGAGTACGTCCCCGACGGACAGGTCTCCCATGTGATCGCCGAGTGGGGTGACTCCGAACGTCCCGCATCCGGCGCCGTCCTGCTCACGGGAGGGGTCTACCAGTGGCGTGACCGCCAGCGTCCGGCGGACCCGAGCAGCGGCTGGGAACGTCTGGAGCGCCGCTGGTACCTGCTGCGGCCACAGCCCGGTGGACTGGAACTGGATTCACTGCCGGTCCGCACCGAGGACGGCCAGCTCACCATGTCCACGTACGTCAAGGCGCTGGAGGCAGCCAACAAGACGGAGCGGCGGCTGCAACTGGCCGTCGCGGACGAACAGTACGAGTGGGAGGAGCATCTGGGGAATCACGGACTGGACCCCCAGGTCTTCAAGATCCAGAAGGCCATGAACCAGGAAGAGGGTGGCATCACCGATCTGTTCAAGTTCCGCACTGCCGAGGAGTTCGTTGACTTCCTCGTCGACATGGTCGTTGATCCGGCCGCGCCCATTGCGGCGCGCGCGGCGCTGTCCAAGCATGCCGACAAGCTGGCCGCCCGTCCCGCGCGGGAAATGGAGGAACGCTTCCTCGCCGAAGCTGTTCTGAGGCTGAGGCCGGTGCAGAAGAGCACGGCCGAGGTGGCTGTCGCCGAGCAGACGCTCTACCAGCAGGCCCGGATCGCCCAGCGGGCAGGCGAGCACATGCAGGCCCAGGCCGAGCGCCAGGAGCACCAGGCAACCGCCTTGTGCAGCGAGGCGGACACAGCCGAACACGAGGCGTGCGAGGCCGAGGGCCGGGTCGGGGAGCGGAAGCAACGGGTGGCGGAGGTTAGGGAGGTGGCCGAACGGCTGCGGATGGCTGACCACCGGCGAGACCATGCCGCTCGGGTTGAGGCGGTTGCCGATGCGGGACGCGAGGCAGCGGCCTGGAAGGCAGTCCCCTGGCTCCTGGACCTGGCAGACCAGGAAGCCGAACGCCGTGAGGCCAAGCAGCTGTTGGCCTGCGCGCAGAGCGAGCAGGCCCCGTTGCGCGAGGCCGTGGAGCACGCCGGCGCCGAACTGTACGCGAAGCTCGAAGACGGTCTCGCACGGCTTGCGGTCGAGTCCGACCAAAGCAGTGCCGCGCTCGAGACAGCCGCCGCGCAGGCCCAGGCGGGTGAGCGGGAGTACGCGGAAGCGGAGGCTGCGACCGGCCGGGCCGAGAGCCGGGCGCTGTCCGCCGAGGAGGCCCGCGAGAAGGAACAGGCGAAGCTGGCGGCTGCCCGCCGTACTGGCCTCCTCGGCAAGGAGGAAGATCCCACCCAAGCGCTGGCACGGTTCGTCCACGAGGAAGAAGCAGCCACCGAGCAGGCCGAACAGGCGCGGTGCCAAGTGGAAGCGGCCCGCGAGCAGGCCACCGCCATCGCGGCGGAGCGGGTCTCCAGCGCCGGCCGGCTCAGTACCGCCCGGCAGCGGCACGACCACGTGTGGGACCAGTGGAACGCCCTTGTCCAAGAGCGCCGCGAGCTGGTAGCCGATCTCCGACTGAGGGAGCTGGCCGGGATCGGGGAGGCGGCCGGCGAGCTGGACCTGGACGCGGTCGGTGCCGACCTCGTCGCCATGCTCACGGACCAACTGGTGACCGCGGACGGGCAACTGGCCGCCGAACGTGCCCAGGCGTTCGAGGACGAGCGCCTGCGTGACGGCCTGGATCAGGACGGGTTCTGCCCGCCGCCTCGCGAAGTCGCACAGGCCGTCACCGCCCTGCGCGAGTTGGGCGCCCCCGCGGTCGCAGGGGTGCAGTTCCTCCGCGAGACCGTGCCCGCCCAGCAGCACGACGCCGTCATCGCGGCCATCCCACACCTGATCGGCGGCGTGGTCCTCTGCGGACCCGTGCCCGGCGGCGATCTGGCGGCGCTGGCCCGGCGGGCCGACGTCGCCCTGCCGACGGTGCTCTCTCTTTCCACCGACGACCAGGCCCGCGCCCTGCTGTCCCAGCCCCTCGGTGACATCGCGGTGCTGCCGCTGCGCCCCTCGGTGCTGGATGCCGAGGCCGGCGAGGAAGAACTGCACCGCGTCAATGCCCGCCTGGCCACCGTGGACGAGCGTTGCACAGCCATCGTCCAACGGCGGGAGGCCGATCGCGTTCTCCGCGGGCGGCTGCGCAACCATCTGGACAGGTTCGACGCGCGGACACGGACCAGTCTGGAGGAACTCCTCGGGCAGCTCGACGAGGAGGTGAACACGCTCACCGAGCGCACGAGCGTCCTGGTCCGCCAGGCCGCCGAAGCCGAGGGTGCCGGGCGCCGGGCGGAACACCGGTTGACCCAGCACACGGCTACGTTGCGGGTACTCGCCGCGGCGCTCCCCCAGGTCCAGTCGCTGGTGGAGACAGCCCGCGCGGTGGAACACTGGGCTGCGCAGCGGCAGCACGCTCAGGCCGAGGCCCGGGAACACCGCGTGGCCGCTCAGGCATGCAAAGACCGCTGGCAAGGCGCCCAGGAGCAGCAGCGGGGTGCACAAGCAGCACTGCGGCAGTGCCAGGACCGCGCGGAGCGCTGGAAGGGATGGGCGCAGGAGATCCGGCAGAACCTGTCCGCCGAGGTCCTCCATGCCGCCTGTCCGGCTGTCGTGCCCGAGAGCAGCGCGCAGGCCCTGCGCGAGCGCTGGACCCAGGCCCGCCGGGACTGGCTCAACGGCATCAGCGACACGGTCCTGCACCAGCGGCTGACCACGGCCGAGACCGCCATCGAGAGCCTCAATCAGCAGCTGGCCCAGGCCGGTTCTGTGGCCCGCACGCGGGCCAAGAAACTCGTCGACCAAGCCCAGACGATGGATACCGAGCACCTCGCCGCCCGCATCGCCGTCGCCGACAAAGCCCTCAAGGACGCTGAGCGGGCGGAGGCGGAAGCGGGGCTGCTGCTGCGGCAGGTCACCGAAGACCACCAAAAGGCGACCACCGCCCTCGACGACTTCCCCGGTGCCAAGGTCCCGGTCTTCGACAGCACCCAGGAAGCGCAGGAACAACTGCAATCAGCCAAGCAGCTGCTGGAACAGGACCGCGCCCTCGCCCAGGTGCGGCACCTGGAGGCCGAGAAGATCCACCGGCGCGCCGACCAGGCGGACAGCCACGCCGCGCAACTTCGGCAATCAGTCAGCGCCCTTCGTGCGGCAAGCGACCGTCCGGCCCCCGGCCAGGGCGCTGACAGCGCCCCGGAGATGACCGTGGACGCATTCCTGCTCGAACAGCACACGCTGTCCGCAGTGACCGCGCAGTCGCTGCAACCGCACGACGCCGAACAGATCAAGGACGCTCTCGTCCGCGAGGTCACTCAGGCCGACCGCGCCCTGGAAAGGGCCAGGAACGCCCTACGCAAGGACGTGCAGAAGGTTGAACGGCTCGCACAACAGCCGGAGTACATGCAGATCGTCGACGGACGACTGCGCGAACGCCTGCAGCAAGACCTCACCACCCCCACCCGGCTGACCACACTCCTGGAGGACATCGAGGAACGTGAACGGCAGGTCGTCGCGTTGCTGGCCGAGTCCGCCGAGGACCAGGCCCGAGTCGTAGACGCCTGTACAAGCACGGTCGAAGCGGTCCTGGACAGCGTGGAAGAAGTCGCCCGCCACTCCCGTCTTCCCAAAAACCTGGGGAGCTGGTCCAGCCAGCGGTTCCTGTCGCTGGAGCTGCGCCAGCGGGCCACAGGCGACGAACTGGCCCGCAGACTGTCCGCCGAGGTTGACCGTCTCATCACCGCCCTTCCGGCCAGCGCCGCCGGACGAGCCAGCGCCCTGCCCGAGGCAATGCCCCTGGCCAAGCGACTGGTCCTGGCAGCCCTCGGCGGCCGCGGCAACATCGTCGCGAAAATCATCAAGCCGACCCAGAGCCTGGACACCGTCGAACGCGAATCCGTCACCGAGATCCAAAAATTCAGCGGCGGTGAACTGCTGACCGTGTCCGTGCTGCTGTACTGCACGCTTGCCCGGATGCGTGCCGCCCAGCGCGACCGGCGCATCCCCGGCGGAGTGGGCACACTCGTACTGGACAACCCCTTCGGGAAAGCCAACTACAGGCCCTTCGTCGACCTGCAGCGCCGCGTCGCCGCCGCCCACGGCATCCAGCTCGTCTACACCACCGGATCCAACGATCTGCCCGCCCTGGGCCGCTTCCCCCTCATCATCCGCATGCGCAACGGCGTGGACCTGCGCACCAAACGGCGCTACGTCCAGATCCTCGACCGCTACGGCGACGCCGTCGCGGCCGGCGTCGCCCGCGCCCAGGACGACGGCATCACCTCCGCCCACCTCCTGCGCCGCGCCGTCCTGCGCATGGAGACAGAACCACACACGCAGACCGAGCAGGAGGCCGGGTGACCGCCACCGACCACATGGCCGCGTTCCTCGCCCAACAGCCGCGCCAGCGCGTCGACTTCGACGCGCTGGCGGGCGCCGCCGACGCGGGCGACTCCAGCCTGGCCGCCTCGCCCCAGCGCCGCCGCATCCTCGCCGACGCCGCCCGCACCTTGGCCCACCGCGGGCTGGCCACCCTGCCCAAGGGAAACGACGGCTGGGACTACAGCGCCCACCCACCCCTGCCCCGCTGGGTCAAACGCCCGCCTGCCGCGCGGCCGCCCCGCCACCAGCCCGCCCCCCACGCCTATGTCGAGCAACTGCGCTTCGCCACCACCCTGCGCCTGACGGCAGGCGACCACGCCCTGCTCGGCCCCGTCAACGCGCTGCTGCGCGACCAGCCGGAAGCCGAGATCATCCCGGTGGCCGACCGCTCCTACGAGCTGTACGGCGACGAAAAACGCCTCAAGAACATCGAGCGCCACCACCTCGTCACCAAGGGGCTGCTGGACCTCACCGTGCACCTCCGAGCCCGGCTCACGCCCGCCCCACTGGCGATGTATGAACTCGGGCCGGCGCCCTGGCTGCTCATCGTCGAGAACACCGCCGCGTTCACCAGTCTGCGCGACATCCTCGGCACCTGGCCCGACCGCAGCCAGGTCGGCTGGCTCGGCTTCGGCGAAGGCGACCACCTCATCGCCTCCCTGCCCACCGCCCAGGCCTCCTTCCGCGAGCGCGACCACCCCGTGGACACCCTGCTGCTCTACGCAGATCTCGACCTCAAGGGCTTGTGCTGCGCCCAGAAGGCCACAGAGCGCGCCCATGCTGTCGGTCTTCCCTCGCTCCAGCCCGCCGCCGGCCTCTACCAGGCCCTCCTCACCCGCCCACCGCGCTCTCACCCGCCCGTCGCCGCCGACGAAGCCCATGCCGCGGCCAGCTGGCTGCCACCACACCTCGCCGCTCCCGTCGCACAGTTGCTCACCGATGGCTTGGTGCTGCGCCACGAAGCCCTCCCGCTTCCCCAGCTCCGCTCCCTCCTCACCCCCAATGCGCCGCTGCTGCCCCAGATCCGCGACATGGCGATGCCCATCACGCCGGTGACCTCGCAGCTCCCATCTCGATACGCACCGGTACCGAGAGGTCCCAGCAGATGAACCCCCGCTACCTCCCGCCACGCCCGCCGTCCCCCAACACCGACCTGTCCCGCTCCGACGCACAGACCTGGAGCGACATCTTCATCACGACCATCGACACCGTCCCCATCGAATGCATCCGGCCGAGCGACACCGACCGGCCCATCTGGAGCGTCTACACCCCAGGCAGCTACCGGCCCGAGGACTACCTCGGCACCCTCCACGCCCGCGACGCCGACGGCCTCTGGCACGTCCAGGCCACCGGCGAGCGCCACGCCTCATTCGCCGACGCCGTCCGTACCCTCCGGCGCCTGCCCACCTGACCCCACGAACGCGCGCGTGCCATGCGGTGGGCCCGCAGCCTGCTGGCCGATGTCCGGCCCGCACCGCCGTGACGACCGCACCCCGAATCCTGCGAGCTCCTGACGGCTGTGTGCCTCCTTGCGGCGGCGCCACGGCGGGCCGGCCGGCCGCGCCGCATTAACACCCTCGTCGCCTCCGGCACCCCGGACGCGCCCGCCGACAGCTAAAAACCGCCGAACGCTCCCTGGCAAAAGTCCATGTCGCGGGCCAGACTCCGGTAGGTCACGCCCATCCAGCTGTTGGGGCGCTGGGTGAGGGAGCTGGAGGCTACGTCCAGTAGGTGGCGCCGCACAGCGTCGGCTCCGCCTGTGGCCAGCAGTGATCTCAGGTAGCCGCGAATCTCGCTGATATGGCCGTTGGCCTTAAGGGCGTAAGCCTTCCGAAGACCGAAAAGCCGGAAGTGGCTGCGGCAACGAGCGGCCAGGGTGTGGTCCCAGGCCGAGGGAGGAGCGACGAAGAACTCCAGCCGTACCAATCCGTCCTCGTGGATCACCCTGGCGTCGAGCCACGGTTCGCCGTCGATGTCGTCGATGTACGGGTGGAGGGGTAGTTCGTCAGGGGTGCCGGCTCTTGTGTCGCCCTTGGCCCAATTGCAGTCGGAGCATGCCGGTATGAGGTTGAGGGGGTCCACGCACAGGGCGGGGTAGCTGTTCTTTGGCATGAAGTGGTCGAGTTGGCTGACCGTCCCGTGCCCGCACAGCGGGCATCGCTCGTTCTCTGGGGCGCTCATCAGCTCGTCGTAGATGGCGCGGCCGGGACCGCTGACCATGCCGTTCTGGTAGATCCAGGTGACGGCTTTCTCGCCTGTGCGGATCCCGGGGATCTGGAAGTCCTCGGGTTCGAGGGCGTGCAGCGTCTGCTCGACGGCTGCGGCCCGGAGTTGGTCGCCGGATGCTTCGACGGCGTCCGCGGCTGCGGCCAGGCGGGTGCGCCGTTTCTGCTCGCCCATCTCCCTGGTGCGGGAGATGCAGGTCTCGTAGGAGGTGCGGGCGTCGTAACGGGGTGGGCGCAGGGGCCACATCAGCTGTCCTCACCCGCGGACTTGTCCGCCAGCAGGATCCGGACGATCCCTTTGGCCTCGCTGCCGAGCTGGCCGCCGAAATGCTGCAGCACCTGCTCGTAGGTGTCCAGCTGGTCGACAGCCGCCTGGAGGGTCGCCAGGAAGCCGGATTGCCGAACCTCCAGGCCGAAGACCTCGTGGGTGAGGACCCCCACGTTCTCGCCGAACGTTTCGATGCTGGGGCGCTCGGCCCGGAGGCGGCCGTGCCGGATGAGCTTCCACACGGATGACCGTGGGACTTCCTGGAGGACGACAGGAGAGTGGGTGGCGATGATGGCGACGCCGTTGCGGGCGGCCAGGAGCTGGGAGAGGGTTCTGATGAAGGCGGAGAGCAGCGGCGGGTGCAGGTGGCTCTCGGGCTCGTCGAGGAGCACCAGGGTCTGTTCGGCCACGAGCTCGACAAGCCGGGTGAGGATGAGTATCACGCAGGCGTGGCCGGAGCTCAGCTCGGCGAACACCCTTTGCGGGCCCTCGTGGGTGAAGGTGTCGGGGCCGGTGCCGGCCATGTCGTCAACGAGGCCCGGAACGCTGCTTGCCGCGAAGGCGGGGTCCGTCATGAGGCCGCTGACGGCGCGGGCCCAGCGCTGTGTCCTGCCGGAGGAGTGGATGGCGGCGAGGCTGCCGGAGAACTCGGCGGCCAGGTCCGTGTGTGATTTGCGTTCGTCGTGAGCGCCAGCTCGGATGTGCAGGCCCACATACTCGAAGGAGACGAGCCCGTCCGGTCGTTGGTCTACGAGGTTCGCGAACGGGTCGAAGGCGCTGAAGCTGATGGACACTACGTTGGCCAGCATCGGCATTGACGGCGCGGCGCCCCTGGGCCAGAAACCGCTGCCGTCGTCGGCCTGGTCGACCCGGACAGCGGCCCGCGCGATCTCCCTGAGGAGGGTCGTCTTGCCCACGCCGTTGCGCCCGATCAGGACGTGGATGTTGCTGGGGGGTATGGAAAGCGGGTCGACGACGAAGTCGAGGGTCGTTCTGCTGTGTCCGTCCGCGCTTCGGGGGCCGACGTACTGGTAGTCGTAGCCCCTCCCGAGACGGGCGCCTCCTCTGGCGATGCGTCTGAACTGCTGCTCTACGGTGACCGAAGTGACGGTGCGGAGCAGGGACACGTGGGTTACCGCATGCTCCATCGCCACGGCGAAGGTGCCGGGGTCGTAAGCGATGTCACCCAGAGCGGTCAGGATAGAGATCCGGATCTCGTTGCCCAGCGCGGCGATGTTGACGTAGTACTCGTCGTCCTGACCGAGGGAGAACCACAGACTGCGGCCGTTCGCGTTCAGCGAGGAGTACCGTCCGGCGCGCAGGGCGCGCCCGCCGGGCTGCTGCTCAGTGCTGCCGACCTTGACCGTGCCGAGAAGCAGGGCCCGCCCGTGGTCCTCTGCACGGATGTAGAGCCGGTAGGTGGTGCGGTAGCCCTGATCGTGGGTGTTCACGGGCACGAGCACGAGCCCGGCTGACCCAGGAGCGGGCGGCTCTTTAGAGACCTGGACGACGTCGATGAACACGGGGCCTCCATAGACTTGCCGCACGCCCAGCTCAAGAACACTATCCCGAGCTGAGCGGTCAAGTTGAGGGCACGCACAAGCCGATGCCCGAGGCCGGGTCAGCCCTGGCACGCTCCACAACCACATCCCCCGACCTCCGCGAGCTGCGGGACGGCCGCTCCACCCTGGAGGTAGACACACGATGACGACCGGGCCCGAAACTGCCGAGAATGGCCCCGGCGCGGCCTCAACGGGCCGCCCCGTGCCTCTGACACGCGCGACGCTGACGGAGCGCGGCTTCGTCGGCTTCATGCCGTTCGCCGATCTCCCGCACAGCAACGTCCCCGCCGGGGAGGGCATCTACGTCGTGCTGCGCCCCGCCGCCTCACCCCCGGTCTTCCTCGCACGCAGTCCCGCCGGCCACCGCAAGGGCCACGAGCCCTCCACGACGACCGCCATCCTGAACGGCGCCTGGGTGCCCGGCGCCACGGTGGTGTACGTCGGCAAGGCCGCCGGCCGCCAAGGGCTGAGTAAGCGGCTGAACGCCTACCGCCGCCAGGGCCAGGGGCGCAACGCCGGCCACAGCGGCGGCGAGTACATCTGGCAGCTTGCCGACTCCGACACGCTCCTGGTCGCCTGGCGCACCGTGGCCGAGCCGCCCGCCGGCCAGGCCGAGGCGGAGCTGATCGCGGAGTTCACCGCGCTTCACGGGGCGCTCCCCTTCGCCAACCGCAATCGGGGCCAAGTCCCCCACGTCGCAACGAGGTCCTCCACTGAGCCCCCGGTACCGGACCGCGGCGGCGCTCGGGCAGCTCCTACGAGTTCCGCCACCGCGAGCCGTAGGACTGGCTCGCGGCGAATGTGACGCCGCCGACCACGTGAGGCAGCGGCTCCGTGCTTCGTCAGCGCCCCCTGCCCGGTCGTGAAGTGGCGTGTCGGCGGCGACCTCGGTGAAAGCGTGGTGGCCTCGCAGCGACTGCGAGACCTCCGAGCCGTTCGTCCCGGTCAGCCGAGACGAAAACCAGGACTGCTTCCGGTGAGCGTCACGATCGGTCGGACGTCAGTCGAACGCGTGGACGATGGCGTCGATGATCGCGCGGATCCCGTCCCAGTCTTCGTCGCCGGCGCTGTTGCCGGCCTGTGCTGCCGCTGCTTTTCGGCGGAACTGCTTCTGTGCGGCCTTCTTGTCAGCGGGAGACAGTGCACCCTGGCGGCGCCCGAGTTGGGGGACCAGGCCGCCCCAGTGGACGGGCATCAGTGTGCCGTCGTCGCGGGTCAGGACGTCCCGGCCGAAGTACATCTCCAGCGCCCCTGCCGCCCCGTTCACGTCGGTCATCGTGAGCAGGCCGGTGTCAGGGTCTACGGCAGGGTAGGCGGCTAGAAGTCCCAGTGGGGGGTAGTGCAGCACGCGGCAGGACGGGGGATGCTGACGAGCCGTTAGTTTGGCGAGCCCGTCGTGACCGGCTGTGTCGTTATCGGCGATGGCGACGAAGCGGTTGGCGACGCCAGCGACGATGAAGGCGTTCACCGTTTTCACCAGGGCAGCGACGTTTCGTTCGGCCGGGGCAAGACGGAAGTTCATGAAGTTGACGAAGCCAATGAGATGCGGGTGGGTGACGCGCATTCCCAGCTCAAGCAGGTCCGCATCACTGCTCCCTTCGGTCAGGACGAGCAGGGAGGCGTTCTGGGCGACCTCGGCCAGTTGCTCGCTGCGGGCTTGGCCGGCGAGCGGCTGGTGCGGGTCCGCGCTGATGCCCTCGCGGTCAAGTTCGTACAAGTCCAGACCAACCGGCGCCTGCGCGGGGCTGCACTCCAGCAGCACCCTCACGAGGTTGCGGATCTCCATGTGTCCACGGAGTCCATCGATGATGGTGCTCAGGTCGAGATAGCGGTCGAAGAGCTCCTTGTCGTCCCAGGAGGCGCCGTCGGAGGCGAGTAGGGCGCGAAGCTCGTCCAGGAAGGCGGCGCGGCTTGGGATGGGGTGGGGGAGCCGGTCGGACGGAGGCTGCTCGGCGAGCGCGCCGAGCGCTGTATCGAGGTCCGCGCGTACGCGATCGGGTGAAATGCCCAGAGCATGGAGTCGTTCGAGGAGGACGTGGGCGCTCGCGAGGTAGCCGCAGCGAATGGCTGACTCGCCGTCGGTACCGTCCAGGCAGGGCTGACGCTCCGATTCGGCGAACAGCGCCGCGACTTCGGGGAAGTAGCCGTAGCCCGCAGGCAGGAACCTGTGTTCGCCCACCATGACCCAGGAGTAGTCCGCCATAGCCTCATTCTCGCGGCTCACCGTGGTGCCGACGCTCCCAGTGCTTGCGGCTCGACCCTGGAGGGTGCGCAGGGGCAGGGCCACCTGCTTTGTCATAGGCCGCGGCAAGCGAGGAAGTGGTGCGTCCTGACCGGCAACCGCTCGCCCGACCGCTGCCAATCGCGTCCGTACGCAGAGGGTCCGTGCCCCGGCGGCGGTGCACCAGAGTCTCGGATCACCTGCCTGGGTCACGTTCGCCGCAGTCACACCATGGTCAGGCTCGTGTGCGCATGGTTACGCTGTCGTAATGGATCACGAGGGGGCGGCCCGGGGGCCGGGGGATTCGGTGACCAGCCGGGAGCAAGACGCGGTGCGTCTGCTGCTGCTGATCGACGGGGCGTGCGAGCCGCTGACGGCAGCGGAAAAGGCCATGCCAGCTCTGGAGCAAGCCGTGGGTGTCATGCGGACGCAGGTCAAGCTACAGAAGCTTGACTTCTGGCTACGCAACCCGGACTACCTGGCCAACGAATTGCTGACCGCGTATGAGGGCGACCACGAAGAGGCACTGCTGGACATCGCCGGCCGCATCTTGGATTCCGAGGAGCCGGAGGTGCGGCGCTATCCGATGCTGCGGCATCACTTCGGCGCCTACGAGTGGCTGGACGATGCGCTGTCCGTACTGCGTAGCGCCGGGCTGCTGATCCGCAAGCGGCGAGGAACCGTCAACCGGGTGCGGCAGCACGATTACTTCCTGCTGGAACACGGCCGTCATGTTGCCCGCGAGATCATCCGCCAGGAGCCAGCATTCGACTATTACGTGCAGCGGGTTGAGCAGGTCATGCGGCTCGCAGGGGAGAAGAGCGGCACTGAGCTGAAGAAGCAGCAGTACCTGACGCGTGAGTATGCCGAGACGCCGCGGGGGAGCCGGATCGGAGCAATCAGTGAGCAGGCGCGTCGACGACTGGCGGCCTTCCGGCAGGAACTGCAAGAACAGGGATCGGGGGCAGCATGAGCACGGTGCAGTCAGAGGTTCTGCTCGAGGCGCGCATCGCGCAAAAGGCGGGCGTGGAGGTCGACCACATCCGCGACGTGTTCACCGAGTACGGGCTGCCGTTGGTCATCTCTCCGGCGCGGCCGCGGTCGCTGCACGTGCACCGGCTGCGGGTGGCAGGGGAGCGCACGGGCGACGTCCAACCGGGCCCATTCGATACCCCCCTGTCGTTCGGTCCCGGTTTGACAGCTCTCGTCGCCTCCAACTTCCGGGGTAAGACGTCCGTGCTGGAACTGCTGACGTGGTGCCTTCGCGGCACGCCGCGAAACGAGATGCAAAACCGTGTCCGCGGATGGCTGCACCACGTGGATCTCGACGCGACCGTCGCGGGCGAACCCATGGGATTTCGGATCGATCTCACCGACGGCGAGATCACCTCAGCCGTGGTCTTGACGGGCAGCGACATCGCCTCGCTGGCCGGTGTGCGCGCCCCCGACCCGGGCCGAGGCATCACGGCGCTGCTGCGGGCGTCCAGCACCGACAGCTACGCAGAGCAGATCGCCGGACTGATGCTGCGCCGGATGGACCTGCAGCCGCTGGTCAACAGCTTCAAGGAGACCAGCACCCAGACCCATGGCTGGCCCGCCTACTTCGGAGCCGTCTACCTTCCGGCCGGCGGGGACAAGGCCTTGCTGGGAGAGGTCACCTCCAACGGCCTGCCGGGACGTCTGCTGCAGGTGTTCCTCGACCTACCCGCTGCGGCTGCGCTCACCCGCGTGAAGACCGTTCACGACGTGCGGGCCGCCGAGGACAAGGCACGCCGTACGGCGGCGGCCGCCGAAGCGGCGGAACGGGCCTCGGAGCGCGAACGCCTCGAAGCGGACCTCGCGCGTGCCCACGAGCAACTGGCGCGCCTGCTGCCAGGTGACGGTGAGGATGCGTCGCTGGTCGACCTCGCCAAAAACGCCGTACAACTGGCCCGTGCCTTGGCCGACGCACAAGACGAGTGGGACGAGGCCTCCCGGGTTTTCCGCCGGGCCCGCACCGAGCGTCAGCAGGCTGCCAAGCTCCTCAACGACGTCACCGAGAGCGCCACCGCACGCCGGCTCTTCCACGGGCTGAACCCGGCCAACTGCCCGCGCTGCGACAAGGACATCGACGACGCGCGCCGAAACCAGGAACAGCACGCCGGCACCTGCGCAGTGTGTGCGCGGGAGGTCAGCGGCGACGATGAAGAGCCGCAGGAAATCACCGCAGAGGCGCAGAATCGGCTGGAGACGAGCGCCACCGTCGAGGCAGCGGCCAAAGAGAATCTGGAACGAGCCGAGGCTGACGTCGACCGCTTGACCCAGCAACTGGAGGCCGCTCAGGGACAGCTTCGGCGCGCTCAGTCCGCTGCCGACTTGCCTGCGCGTCTTGCCGCGCAGGAGAACGTGCTGCGGCTGGAAGGCGCGCTCAGCGTATTCCGTGAGCCGGAGACGCCGGCCACGGATGCGGCTGAGGCGAAGACCATCAACATTCTGGCAGCTGCCGCCGATCTGCTCGAGCAGGACAGCAAGGCTGCTGCCGATGCGCTGTTCCGCGAAGTCAACAAGGAAATCGCCGATCTGGCGACCTCATTTGGTGTCCCCTCGCTGCAGTCGGTGTCGATCGACCGCGGCGCCCGCTTGAGGATCTACCCCTTGGGCAGCAAGCAGGAGTGGTTCAAGGACCAGACGGCTGGCGCGCGTCTGCGGCTACGCATCGCGGTCGTCATCGCCCTGCTGCGCGTCGGCCGCCGCTACGGCGTATCCACGCATCCCGGACTGCTGTTGATTGACAGCCCCAAGTCCGAGGAGATGCAATCCGCCGACGCCCGTAAGCTCTTCACGGAGCTGGCCACCGTTGCCGCCGAGAGCGACCTGCAGGTGGTCATCACCACTGCAGACTTCGAACTCGCCGTCGCCACGCTCCCTGCGGACACCATCCGGCAGGCCGAGGCCGGTGCCTCCTTGTGGTGATGCCACGCCCGATACCAGGCAAGAAGGGACGGCTGCCATGCCGCAACTCGCCGACCGGCTCACCGAACTGGCCGCAGACGGCCAGGCCATAACTTTCCTTGCCATCGGACTCAGCCCCGACACGGTCGCCAGCGAGGCCGGCGATGTCGCCGCCGGCCCCTTCGCCCCCTACCTCGCCGAGGCTGTCGCCGACGCATACGACCGAAGCGACGCCCAGTGGCAGCCCGCAGCCACCGCATTCCCCAAAGGGCTGGCCTCGCAGCCCAGTGTCCTGCACCTCTCTGCATCCATGGACGCCCTGCTGCACAGCCCCACGGCCGCCAAGGCACTGGGCAAGCCCCTGACTACTGCCCTGCTGAACGACCTGCTCGAACAGATCGAACGCGCCCCGCTTCTGGCCGCAGCCCGTCTTGAGGGCGCCGTCCGCCTGGCCGTCGCCGATGCGGTCACCCCCTTCAAGGTGTGGCAAGCCCTCGAAGACGTGCCGAGCGACGGACCCGAAGACTTCCTCGAACGTCTCCCGCGCCTACTCGGCCTGACCCTCGACCGATGGTCAGATGAGGACACGATCGCCGACACAGTGCGCAATCTGCTGCAGCAGCTCACCCACGACGAAGCCGCCGACGTGGACGCCATGTTCGAACTCGGCTGCGACCTGCTGCGCCGTGCCCTGACCTCCCAGGACTTGGGTGCCATCACCAGTCACCTCGTGCTGGCCCGCAAGCAGTTCGAGACCGCTGCGCAGGCTGAAGAGGCCCGTGACGACGCCCGCACCTACGCCGCCGTCTGTGACGCCATCCTGGCCTTCAGCCGGCACGACGCAGAGACCATCACGCGTGCAGCCGATGAGATCGCCGACGCCCTGGACCAGCGCGAAGCCTGGCTCCACCGCACATACCAGGCCTCCTGGCTGCAGCCACGCCGCTCGGCAGAGATCGCCTGGCAACGCCTCATCCTGCAGCTGCGTGCCGCCGCAACGGCTCTCCAGGAGGACGCCTGGATGGACGCCTGGCAAGCACTGGACACCGTACTCAGCGCCTACAGCGCTGCCCGCACCGTCTGCCCCTTGGCCGGCGACACCAGCCAGGGCATGGTCCATCTGGTCCAGCCGGCGATCGAAGACCGCTTCCTGCGACAGCAGGCCTTCCTGGCACAACTGCGCCGAGCCGCTCAAGAATCAGATCAGCACGCCGTACGAGGATTCGACGCTGCCACCGCCAGCGCCCTGCTTCAGGCTGTCGAAGCCGCCGCCCAGCGCGAACCTGAGGACGCGGCCCCTTCGCCGGGCGGTGGTGGGAGCGATGACGACGACCCTGGCGGAGCGGCGATGACCCGCTTGCAGCGACTGGCGCCGACTCTGCTGCTTCTGTTGGGAGATCGGGCCATCAGCATCGGTATCGCACTGGACGACCAGCAGCTGCTCCTCCTCGAAGGCCTCGCTTACGACAGCGACGTCTCCCGCCTCAAGGCCACTGATCCCCTCATTGTGCCCAAGCTGGATGAGCTCATGACCGAACTGTCCGCTCACCCCACGTTCACGGGGGAGGTGCGCAGAACGTTTTCAGCGCTGGTCGAACAGACGCTCCTTTTCCTCAAGAGCCGCTCCGATCTCACACGCAGCAACCTCCTCGGCGCAACCAAGAAGGACGAACCGCCGCCCTTCGACTACCGGCGCAAACCTGAGGGGAAGGGCGCGCGGAAAGCGGTCGAGGCCGACCTGCAACGCGACTTCCACCAGTGGCTCCATGCAGGTCCTCTGCACAACGTCGTCCTCGTCGAGCCTGTCGATGTTGGCATGGGCCGCGCAGACGTCATGGCGCATTTCGGTGCCCTTCGCTACCTGACTGAGATCAAACAGGACGGCTCCGACAACGACCGCATGTACCTCGAAGGCCGCTACCTCGCCCAAGCCGCCGAGTACAGCAACACCAACGCCCCTTTCGGGCAGCTCCTCGTCCTCGATCTCACGCCGAAGAGCGACACTCAAGGCAACATGCGCGTCGACGAGGCTGCGTGGACCACCCTCCACCGGCCCAAGGGAACGACCACCGACCGGGCGGTGGTCGTCGGCATCGTCGCAGGCAATCGGGTGACGCCCTCTGCCTACTCCCGCAAGTGACTGGCGGACGATGCGGCGATGGGCGTGCCAGAAACACGGTCGCCGCGAGACATGATCGTCAGCGTTTGATTCGTCCTCGGACGGCGAGGACAGCGAGTGCGAGAAGGACCGGCTCCAGGAGGCGGGAGCCCATCTCGATGTAGGTACCGGTGGTGGTGAGGTCCTGGCCGCTGGAGCGGAAGATCACGGAGTTGAGGGTGACGTTGAGCGCCTTCTCGAACCGCTTGTCGGTGAACCGGTCGTGCGTGGGGTTTTGCGGGTCGTCCTTGTCGATGGTGAAGGTGACATGGCCGCCACCGGCCGGCACGTTCCCGCTCGCTTCTTGCCTGGGGGAGTTCTGGGGAAGTCCGAGTCCCATGAGCAGCAGAACGGTGGTGATCATTGCGGCGGTCAGCCACCCCGCAGCACGGGAGGCGCGCAGGCCATAGCCGGACAGGAGCCAGTAGACGTGCAGCAGGCCGCGTTCGGAGCGGGATGTGTTGTCGCGGTCGTGTCGCCGCATCTCCATCTCGCCGTAGTAGAAGTCCGCGGCTCCGGGTTCGTTCTTGCTGTCCTCGAATGCTTTGCGCAGCTGGCGGTACACCGCCGTCACGTCGTCAGGATCCGGTGTGCGTGCGGGATCGTCGTGGTCGGGCCCGGTGCGCCACAAGCGTTTTGCGGTGCCGTCAGGGTTGGGGGCCTGGTCCGCGTTCTGGGCGCGCCAATAGTGTTCCTCGGCCACGGTGCGTCTCTGTGACCAGCGCACCGGACAGATACGGAAGCGTCGGCGTATGCCTTTGGGTACCTTCGCGAAGGTGATCCGGCCTTCGATCCGGATCTGGTCGAGGTGGAAGGCGCCCCTGAACTGGCAGTTACTGAGATCCGTGTCGGTGAGTACCAGGTGGGCGGCGTCCAGGCCGCGTACCGAGACCACTTGGACGGCCTCATCCCGGCCGCTCAGCAGGCTTTCGTCCACTGCGCGTCCGCTGTGCGTCATGAAGGGCACGGGGTGAGCAGTCACGTCGAGAGGGGCAGACAGCACCGCACCCGCGAGATTTACGCGTGCGTATCGCACCTGGAGCGTCGCCGTGGATTCCCACTGTGTGCGCGCGCACTTCAGCTCGCCGGCCGCGATCTGCAGTGTCACAGGGAGCGTGAAGATCGCTCCGGACAGATCGAGCGTGCGCGCACACACGAGGGCCCCGATCTGGGAGGCATCGTTGAACCGAGCGCCGGCGAAGGAGGCGTGGTCGGCGAATCGGGTTTGGTCGAGCCGGGCCATGCCGTCGAACCGGGCTCCCTCGAAGCTGGCTGCGCCACCGAAGAGAACCTGATCAAAACTGGCCTTTCGGTGAAAAAGCCCGTGATCGAAACGAGCCTCGCCGTCGATCTTCGCCTCGTCGAACAGGGCAGGCTCATGGAACTGGGTGTCTGGAAAGCGAACTTGCTGGCTAAATTCCGCTCTCTCGAACCAGACAGCAGCACCGAAGTCCACCTTGTCGAACCACGCATCTCCGACGAAGCGAGCATCCGTGAAAGAGGCTTCTGCGTCGAACTGGGCGTTCTCGAAGCGCACTCCGCGCTCGAAGCTCACCTGATCGAAGTGGGCTTTTCCGGCGAAATGGGCTCCGCGGAATCGGGCAGGTCCGTCGAATTTCACAAATCTGAACTCTGCCGCGCCACTGAATTTCGCCTTGCCGAACCATGCCTTTCCCGCGAATGATGCTTCGGCGAAAGGTGCAGCTCCCTGAAAGTGCGCCTCCTCGAACACTGCGTCGCCCAGGACGGCATGGCCCATTGAGTCAGAAAGCGCATTAAGGAGTTCACGCAAGAGCGGGTCGCTGAAATCCACGCCTCTGCAGTCGATGTCCGCGCCGGGAGACAAACTGTCCAGGTATTCAGCGCGCCGGTTGCTATCCAGATGGGCAAGGCATCTGCTGTACGAGGGAACAGCGGTACCCGCGCAGGCGCCCGGGGCGGCAACTGAGGAAAAATCGCAGACAACTCTTGGCCTGTACGTCACTCTGGCTATTCTCCTCGGCCGGACCTGCGCGCCCTCCCGTTGCCGCGCCCGAGCTCCTGTGGCTGGCGCCCAGGATGGCGGGCATACTGGTGGTGGACGCTTTTGCGTACAGGTGCAGAAGGCCCCGGCAATCCCGCCGGGGCCTCGCTGCGTTCAGACCTGGTTCAGGCGACTGCGTGGAGTCCGCCCTTGCCGGGCTTGGGCGGGCGTTTGGCGTAGCCGGGGACCTTGATCGGGGGAGGGCCGCCGATGGCGAGCTGGGCGGTCATGGACTTCTCCAGCTCGGTCTGGGACTCGTAGCCGGCGACTGCGGGGTTGAGGGCGTAGCGGTGGCCACGGCCGCCGCCGGAGCGCAGGACGATGCCGCGTTCGACGAGGAGGGCCATGGCGCGGCTCATGGAGGCCTGGCCGACGCCGAGGATCTCGTCGATCTCGGACTGCTTCATGCCGACGTTGCCGCCGGCGTCCTGGTGCTTGACCATCACCGAGAGGACGTCAATCGCCGTGGGGGTGAGCTGCAGCTGGTAGAGCATGCCGAACAGCCCGGTGGTGTTGATCAATGACATGGCGAGGGATCCCTTCGGTCAGCCGACCTCAGACCTGGGGAACAGGCTGAGCTCGGGTGCGAGTTCGTCGGGGAACTTGGATTCCAGTGCGAGCGCCCTCAGCTCGGCCAGGAAGTCGCGCTGTTCCTGGCCGTTCCCGTTATACGCGACGCGGGGGTTGAGCTGGTAGGAGGACCTCTTCACCTTGCGGACGAGGTTCTTCTCGCACAGCGCGTCCAGGGCGTGGCCGATGCTGGTGCGCTTGACGCCGATCTCCTCGGCGAGCTCGGCGTGGGTGGCCTCGATCTTGCCCTTCTTCTGGCGTCCGATCATGTTCGACAGGACGGCGGCCTGGAGCTTGCTGATGATGTTGTGCATCAGGCAGTAGGGCAGGACACGGCGCAGGAAGTAGTTGCTGACGAGGGAGTACCCGTCGGCGCCGAGCATGTCGTGCGGGGGCCGGCGGTAGACGACGGTCTTGACCTCGTGGACCGGGCCTTTGCCGAACTGCTCGGCGATTAGACGGGCGAGGTCGGTGCCGTCGTCGGCTCCAACGGCCCTGACGGCGCCGGGCTGTTGGTGTGGCGGCCCTGCGCGGCGCCCGCGCAGCGGCCGTGCCGCTTCTCCCATGGTGATGATCCTTTCGCGTACAGGTGATCGGCACTGTACGGCAAAACTTGCGGCCAGCCGCATGTTCCACGCCGGAGAGTTGCTGATCGCCGCAACTTTGTGTCGGCCGCCGCCGACACTGGCTATCGGCGGTGGCCGGGCCGGATACCAAGACGCCTGGCCCCGGATGGCGGGGGAGGGCGACGCGCTCAGGACCGACGCTGGGCGGCGCGACGGCGCTGCTCAGCAGCGAGTCGTTTGGTCTTACGTCGGACTCGCTCGCCGAACGCTTCCGGGGACGTGGCGCCGGCTACCGCCGCGGCCTCCGCCCAGGTCATGCCGCCGTCTGCGGCGTAGGCGAAGACGACCTGCCGTTCTGTCCGGCTCAGGGCTCGGAGGACGGCGTTGAGCCGGTCGTCCTCGAAGACCCCGTTCGCCGCATGAGCGAGTACGTCGAGGTCGGCCGCGACAAGGTCGTGCAGTGACACGCCTCCCAGGTCCGCATCGAGCGAAAGCACTCGGCCATGCTGAGTTCTGCGACGCCAGATCGGGACCAGTTGCCGGTGCAGGGTCCGGGCTTCGGCCTTCAAAGCGCTCAGGGCAGTACTCGGCAACTGCCCTGTATCCCACAGAGGGGCGCTCCACGGGCCCAGGAGGGCAGTCTCGAGGGCTTCCTGCCAGCGAGGCCCATGGGGGAGCACCAGACAGCTTGCAGCGTCCCTGGTGTACATCTCAGCGTCGCGCGAGGCAGGGTTGGACGGATACGTGAGAAAGTCGCACACCTCGATCAGCCGGATCATGTCGTGGGCCGGCTGTTCCCCATGCTCGTCCTCATGAGGCACGTGGTCTGCAGGCATCAGCATCAGGCGGTCCCCCGAAGTCACGACCTGTTTCGGCTGCACTGCCGGTGCCAAGGTGAGGTCTCCTGGCGGCAGGTGTGCCATCCAGGTTCTGACTCGGCTCACCTCACCGACGCCGGGGCCTCCAGCGGGATCAGTCCAAGAAGGCCGAGGGGCCGTGATCAAGCGCTCAAACATCCTTGCTTCCTTTGTTGTTCGGGTGAACCTTGCTCACTCCCCGGTCCCGAGGGGCAGCCCAACCGGCAAAGAATCTTGGAGCGGGGCACGGCAACAGGTCGCGCCCTGGCAAGAGTTGCGGATGCCCGCAAGTTCTCGCGGGAAGTTGCGCGCATCCGCAACTTTCTCCCCTCGATGCCGACAGACGCCGACACGCAACGAACAGCAATGTCGGCGGCCACCGACATTGCTGAACACAAAACAGCAGGTCAGAGGCACTTTTCTTCTGCGGCCTCTTAACTAAAGAACCGCCCTCAACCACCAGACGGCAGAGATCAGTTCAACGGACAACCCAGTTGCTGCCAACTCCCTTAGCTCGAAGCCCAGTTCGGGGATTGGGGGCGGCCTGGTGTTGGTTGCGCGTCGGCTGGCGCCGCCGCGCCGTGCCGTGCTGACGGGCCCGGTGGACGGGCAGGGGTGGGGGAGGGGGAGCAGGGGCCCGGAGGGCTCCTCTCCCGGCCTTTCCCGTCCTCCAGCTCCCTGCCCTGCCCTCTCCGTCTGTCTCTCTCCTCCACCCCACACCCCGGGGGACGTCCGGCTGTTCTGCCGGAGGCAGCCCAACCCCCCACCCGAACGGGCGATCGGGCCCCGGAGGGGCCCTATTGCCCTTCCCTCGTATTCCGTGATTTACTTTTCCCACGGAATACAATTCAAGTCCCCTCGGTTTGAAGGGAATCGGAGATTCCCCCCGAAGCCCACCCCGGGAAAGGGCGCATGACGGACCCTCAACCCAATCCCCAACTCAAACCCGAACTCTCCACCCCCACAATCAAAATCAGCACCCGAATTTGTGCCGGAGGCACAAACCCTCTCCGCCCGTCTTTCCGTGCCGGAGGCACGCAGGGTTATGGAATGGCCGGAGGCCAATTCCATAACCCACCGCCGGAGGCGGGCAATTCGCGCGGGGACGCGCGAAACGAGCGAAGCGAGTATTCGGCTGCCGGAG